>NZ_JAHLJF010000001.1:0-103757 GCF_018887255.1 Methylosinus sp. KRF6
ACCCGGGTCACTTCTCAATGGAAATCCTGGGTCAAATCTCGACGGAAATCGACAGAAAGGCGTCGTGTCGTAGGGATAGACGACTTTCACGCCTTCGGGGAAAGCCGGCGCGAGCCGATCGATCGCCGCCTTCACCAACGCCGCCGTACGGACCGCATTCGCGCCCGTCGCCAGATTAATGGCGAGGCCGGTCGCCGGCGCGCCATTGTAGGTCGAGGCGCTGACATAATCCTCGGCGCCGAGCTCGACGGTCGCGACATCGCCGATGCGAACCAGCGATCCATCGGCCGCGCTTTTCACGATGACGTCGCGGAACTGTTCCGGCGTCTGCAGGCGGCTCTGCGCCGTGACGGTGGCGTTGAGCTGCTGCCCTCTGCGCGCCGGCAGACCGCCGATCTGTCCTGCCGACACTTGCGCATTCTGCGCCTGAATCGCGCTCGCGACATCGTTCGGAATCAATGCATATTGGGCGAGCCTGTCCGGATCGAGCCAAATGCGCATCGCATAGCCGGAACCGAAGAGCTGCGTATTGCCGACTCCATCGACCCGTTTCAGCGTGTCATTGAGCGCGCTCTTGACGTAATCGGACAAGTCCGTGTCGGTCATCCTGCCGTCCGTCGAGACGAAGCCGACGACCATCAGAAAGGCGCTCGACGATTTGGTGACGGTGAGGCCATTGGACTGGACCATGGTCGGCAGCAATGCGGTGACGAGCTGCAGCTTGTTCTGCACCTGCATCTGCGCCACATCCGAATTGGCGGCGTTGGTAAAGGTGAGCGTGATGTCGGCCTGGCCGGTCGAGGTCGAGGTCGAGGTCATATAGTCGAGATGGTCGAGGCCGGTCATCCCCTGCTCGATGATCTTGGTGACCGAATTCTCAACCGTTCGCGCATCGGCCCCGGGATAGGTGGCGGTGATCTGGATCGTCGGCGGCGCGATCTCCGGATATTGCGAGACCGGCAGGCCGATGAGCGCCAGCAGGCCGCCGAGCATGACGACGATCGCGATCACGCAGGCGAAGATCGGACGGACGATAAAAAATGCGGAGATCACGCGCGTCAGCCTTTCGCCTGGATTTTCGTCGTCGTCGGTTCGCGCTCGCGCATCTCGCCGGTGGCGTCGTCGATCACGACCTCGACACCTCTCGCCAGTTGCCCGGCGCGCACGAGCTGCAAGCCTTCGACGACCACGCGGTCGCCATCGCCGACTCCCGCCGTGACCAGCCAATTATTGCCGATGGCCTTGCCGATCGTGAGCACGCGTTCCTCGATCTTGTCGTCCTTGCCGAGCGCCAGCGCCGTCGCCTGCCCCCTGACATTGCGAGCGACCGCGCGCTGAGGGACGAGGAACCCGCCGGGCGCGACGCCTTCCTCGACGATCGCCCGGGCGTACATTCCCGGCAGAAGCAGCCGCGACGGATTGGGGAAGACAGCCCGCACTGTCGCGGTCCCGGTCGTCTGGCTCACTTTGGCCTCGGTGAATTCGAGCCGTCCGGTCAGCGGATAGACCCAGCCATTTTCGAGCTTCAGCTTCACATCGACTTTGCGCTCCGACAATCGGATGCGGCCCTCGTCGATGGCTCGTCTCAGATCGAGCAAGGCGGCGCTCGATCGGGTGAGGTCGACATAGATCGGATCGAGCGTGCGGATGGTGGTGAGCGTGTCGGCCTGACCGGCCGTCACCAGCGCGCCTTGCGTCAGCGAGGATTTATCGGCGCGGCCGCCGATCGGCGCCTTGATCGTCGTATAGTCGAGATTGATCTTCGCGCTAGCGACATTCGCCTGAGCCGTCGCCACCTCGGCGTGCGCCTGGGCCAGAGTGGCGACAGCCTCCTCGAGATCCTGCGTGCTGACGGCGTTCTTTTTGATCAGCCCCTGGTAGCGCTCGACCTTGGCTCGAGCGCTGGGCACGGCGGCCTCGGCCTTCTGCAAGGCGGCGACGGCGCTGTCGTACGCGGCTCGAGAGGGGGCGGGATCGATCTGATAGAGCGGCGCGCCCTCAGCGACCTCACCGCCTTCCTGGAACAGCCGTTTCTGAATGATCCCCGCGACCTGCGGCCGCACTTCCGCCACCAGCGAAGCGACGATGCGGCCGGGCAACTCGGAGGCGATGGCGACATTTCGAGGATGCAAGGTGACGACGCCCACCTCCGGCCGAACGGGCGACGCCTTGCTTCGGTCGCTCGACATGAAGTCGCATCCGGCGAG
Source organism: Methylosinus sp. KRF6 (assembly GCF_018887255.1). Taxonomy (NCBI): domain Bacteria; kingdom Pseudomonadati; phylum Pseudomonadota; class Alphaproteobacteria; order Hyphomicrobiales; family Methylocystaceae; genus Methylosinus; species Methylosinus sp. KRF6. The sequence continues at coordinate 2,208 of NZ_JAHLJF010000001.1, forward strand.
CGTGGCGGCGGCGGTGAAGATGGCGATCGCCGAGCGAATATCCATGAGCGCGCTTTCGAGGTCGTTGCTGGATCGCCCTGGGCGGCGCCGGGGCGGCTTTTTTGTCTTCGATCATGACCTACGCCGCGGCTGTTCGCGGATCGTGCAGGTTTGATGGAGAATTGATGGAGACCACCGGCTTAGCCGGACAAATGATTGCTGTAATGTGTGTGTTTCGTTACTGACAATTGAGGTTGATCTTCATCGACACGTCGTCGGCTCGAACTGCTGACGAAGCCCGTGAAGCCATATCGAAACGGTCGTTTGTCCGGAGGCGTGGTGCAAGAAGCAATGCGGACGATATGGCGACACGTCTGCGTGATCGCAGCAAACGAATCGACACTCCAAGCGGGAATATTCTGCCTATCATCACTGCAGGATATTCGCGCCTCGGCCGCCTGGCTGAATTTTCTCGACGAGTTTAAAGACAAGCATCCATTTGGAGCGGCTCCGTCACAATGTATCAGAAAGCCGCTTTTCAATTACGCTATGTTTGGCCTCTCTTGCTCCGAGCGGGTGTCAATTTTGAAACATCACTATAGTCATATTTGCAACACCATTCCATCTTTGATTGCCGTTTCTTGGGGAATGTGCGAGGCAGAGCTCGGCCTCCTATGCGGCAAGAACGGTGAAGTTTATCGGCTAGCGCTACGCAGCCCGGAATATTGCTACAAAGAGGGGGAGTTGAGTTTCGTATTGAGCGACACAGCGGACGGTCTCAAACTTGCGACGCTGACCTTTGTGCTCGGAAACGAAGACGACGGGACGCCCTCCGTTCTGATCGGGGGACTGCAAGGGCCTTCGTCGCATTGCGGGCCGGACGCCAAGGCGCGGATCGTGAAAGCAACGCGGGCTCTCTGGGGGTTGCGTCCCAAAATGGCGGTCTTTCTGGCGGCGACGACCTTGGCCCGAGCGTTGGGCGCCCAGCGGATCCTCGCCGTATCCAATGACACGCATTCGATCAATGCCGACGCCTGTTGGCAGCGCCGGCGAATGCGCGCCGATTACGACGCCTTTTGGCTCGAACGCGGAGGATTACGCGCACGCGAGGGTTTCGTCTTACCCTTAATGTCGACGAAATCGCAGAACGAGCGACGTGAAAGGCAACGGGCGCATATCGACGAATTGGTAGGACGATTTTGCATGGAGAAGCCCTGCCTGGATCTCGGAATGTTCGGAGGCTCGTCGATGCCGGCACACGAACCTTTCGAGTCATCGACCTACTGCAGACCCATTTCTTTGCAGGAAATTTAGGAGAGACTCGAACGGCCGAAAATTCAGCCATAATTTCGACGCGTGACCAAAGTCATTCCGCAAGACGACATTGTCCGATGTGCGGGAAGCAATATCAGGCCAGCCAGCGAGCAGCCGAGAACTCGACCATGAACGAACTCGTTCTCATCGCCGACGACGAACCCGAAATCGCCGCGATTCTGGAAGCCTATCTGGCGCGGGAAGGGTTGCGAACCGTGAGCGCGGCGGATGGCCGGATCGCGCTCGATCAACATGCGATTCTGAAGCCGGACATCGTCTTGCTGGATGTGAACATGCCGAATGTCGACGGCTGGGAGACTCTGGCCGAGCTGCGGCGCCGCGGCGACACGCCGGTCATCATGATCACGGCGCTCGACGAGGACATAGAGCGTCTTCAGGGATTGCGTCTCGGCGCCGACGATTATGTGGTGAAGCCGTTCAATCCGGCCGAAATCGTCGCGCGCGTGAAAGCGGTTCTGCGGCGAACCAATTCCCGCGCCGACAGCTCGGTCTTGCGCATCGGCAAGCTCGAGATCGACCTCGAGAGCTTTCTCGCCAAGGTGCGAGACGGCGACGCCACGGCGACGCTGCCCCTGACCCTGACAGAATTCCGCCTCCTCGCCCATATGGCGAAATCGCCCTCGCGCGCGTTCAGTCGAGGCGAGCTGGTCGACGCCTGTCTGCCCGGCGGCGACGCGCTCGAGCGGACCGTCGACAGTCATATGAGCAATCTGCGCCGCAAGCTCGACGAGGCCGGCGCGACCGGCTTGATGAATGTCGTGCGCAGCGTCGGCTATCGGATGGCGGCGCCGTGAGCCGCCATCGTTTGAGCCGACAGATCACGCTGTCGATGAGCGCTGTCGTCGCCGTCGCCGTGATGATCGTCTTCGTCGGCTCCTTCACCTTCTACGGCATCTATCTGACCTACTACCCGCCGCCGCCCGGGCCGCCGCCGCTGCTTCCCGAGGCGCCGGACTTCGTGCTGATCGCGGTCCTGCTGCTCTTTGCTCTCATCGTCGCGATCTTCGCAGCGCTCCGCCTGACGAAACGGATTCTCGTGCCTCTCAATTCGCTCGCCGAAGGCGCGCGCAGCATCGCCGCCGGCGATCTGACGGCGCGGGCCTCGCCCGGCGACAGATCGCTCGGCGAAACAGCTCGACTGGTGGACGACTTCAATGCGATGGCGCAACGCCTCGAGGACAGCGTCACGGCGATGGCCTCCTGGAACGCGGCGATCGCGCATGAGCTCCGCACGCCATTGACGATCCTGCGGGGGCGGCTGCACGGCCTCGCCGACGGGGTGTTCGAGCCGAGCGACGAATTGTTCCGCAATCTCCTGTCGCAGGTGGAAGGATTGTCGCGTCTCGTCGACGATTTGCGCATCGTCACTCTGTCGGAGAGCCGCCGGCTGGAGATGCGTTTCGAGCCGACCGATCTCGAGCAGGACATTCGACAGGCCGTCGACGCCATGCGACCCGCTCTCATAGAGGCCGGCTTCACGATCGAGCTCGACGCCCGCCACGTCATTCTGAGCTGCGACGGGGTCCGATTGCGGCAGGCGCTGCTCGCGCTTCTCGAGAATGCAAAGCGCTATGCGACGCCGGGGCTCTTGCGCGTTTCGACGCGAGCGGAGGAGGACGAACTCGTGATTGCCGTCGAGGATCAGGGGCCGGGCCTCGCGCCCGACTTCGCGCCCCATGCGTTCGACACATTCAGCCGGGCGGAAGCCTCACGCTCGCGTCGACATGGCGGCGCGGGCCTCGGCCTCTCCGTGGTGCGCGCCATAGCGGAGGCGCATCACGGCCGCGCGCAATACAGAGCCTCCGCCACCGCCGGCGGCGCGATCTTCGAGATCGTTCTGCCGCTCGCCCGAGCGCGCGATCGCATCGGCGGCGACGCGCCGGCCGAATAACGGCGCCGCCATGACGCTGATCGAACGAACATGGACAATCGAATGACCGCCACACCTGCAATGGACCGGCCCAATAGCGATTACGAGAAAGTCGCTGCAACGCATGTGTCTCTGCGCCGCGTTCTCGAGCTGTTCAGGCCTTACCGCGCCAAGATCGCAATTGTCGCCTCCCTGATGCTCCTCGGCGCGGGCGCGGGCATGTCGTCGCCTTTTCTCTTGCGCGCAATCATCGACGAGGCTCTGCCCCGTTCCGATCTGCATCAGCTCGTCGCGCTGGTGATCGGCCTGCTGTTCGTCGCTGTCCTGTCGACCAGCCTCAGCACAGCGCAGGTGATATTATCGGTCGGGATCGGGCAAGCGATCATGCATGATCTGCGAGTGAGGGTCTATTCGCACCTTCAATCCTTGTCTCTCGGCTTCTTCACGGCGACGCGAGCAGGAGAGATTCAGTCGCGCATCGCCAGCGATATTTCCGGGCTGCAATCGCTCGTGACCACCAGCGCGAACGATCTAGCGCGGTCTACGGCCACAGTGGTCATGACCGCCGCGGCGATCCTGCTGCTCGAATGGCGGTTGGCTCTCTTCGTCTTTCTGATCGTTCCCGGAACGGTGGCGATCAGCAATCGGGTCGCGCGAATGCGCGAAAAGCTGCTTTTCGAGCAGCAAGAGCGCATCGCCGACATGTCGTCGGCAATACAGGAGACGCTTTCGATCTCCGGCGTGATCCTCGCCAGAACGATGAACCGCGGCGAGCATTTGTCGCATCGCTTCTCGCGCCTCTCCGGAGAGGTGGCGAAGCTCGAAGCTCGCGCGCATACGGCGGGCGAATGGCAATGGGCGCTCATCAACCTCGCGCTCTCCGTGCTTCCCGCGCTGACGCTGCTGGTCGGCGGACTGCTGATGCGAGTCGACACGCCGATCACAATCGGCACGCTCGTCGCAATGATCGCGCTGCAGGAGCAATTGTTGTGGCCGCTCGAGCAGCTTTTGGAAATCGCGCGGGAGATGCGGACGACCCGCGCGCTCTTCACGCGGATCTTCGCTTATCTCGACAAGCCGGTCGAGATTGCGCAACGCGCCGACACGGTCGCGCTCGACCGGGCGGACATGCGCGGAGCGGTCCGGGTGGAGAACGTTTCCTTTTCCTATCCTGGCGCCGCGACTCCCGCACTGCGCGACATCTCCATCGACATTCCGGCCGGCAACCATGTGGCCATCGTCGGCGAGACCGGCTCGGGCAAGACGACCCTCGGCTACCTCCTCGCCCGACTCTATGACGCGGGCACGGGCGTCATCTCCTTCGACGGCGTCGATATTCGCGCGCTTCGCTTCGAGACGCTCGCCGACATGCTCGGCGTCGTGACGCAGGAGCCTTATCTGCTCCATGCGACCGTCGCAGAGAATCTGCGCTTCGGCTGTCCAGAGGCGTCCGACGATCAGCTCGCGAGGGCCGCACGCATCGCCCAGATTCACGAGACGATCATGGCCTTGCCCGACCGCTACGAGACGCTGGTCGGGGAGAGAGGCTATCGCTTTTCGGGCGGCGAGAAGCAAAGGCTGGCGCTCGCGCGCGTCATTCTTCGCGATCCGCCGATCCTGCTGCTCGACGAAGCGACCAGCGCCCTCGACGCCAAAACCGAACACGCCATGGCGTCTGCGCTGGCCGCGCTATCGCAGGGACGCACGACCATCACGATCGCCCACCGCCTTTCGACGGTGCGGCAGGCCGATCAAATCATCGTCTTGCAAAAGGGCCGGATCATCGAGCGTGGCGCGCACGATGAACTCATGGCGCAAGGACGAGCCTATTCGGAACTGGTGATGCGGTCGCATCTCGATCGGCAAACTGCGTGACGCCTATGCAAAGCCTTCGCTTTTCATGCCCATCGCGCACCGCTGGCTTTTTCCTCCTGCTCGTCCGGCCGCGCCGAAACACGCCGCGCCTCTCCTGACTGCGAACTTCTAGGCGCCCATCGACAGGCGATTGCGCCCCTGTCGACGCCCCCTCCCCTGCGCCCGTCACTTGAAGAGCCGCATGTCCTTCATCGTCCGAAATCGCTTCATCGACTGTTCGGGGAACCTCGCGAAGCGGATGCGCGCCGCGCCAGGCCTCGCGCGGGTCGTCGATGATCGAGAAATGGTCGAGAAGGCCTCCAGACGCGACTTCTCTTTGAAAACGGCGAAGGCGAGGCTCATCACGACGGCTCCAGAATCACTCCGCCGATAGGGATCAGGCTTCCAGTGAAGTGAAGCGCAGCTACCGTCAGTGCTTCAAATGCTCTATTCCTCGTGTGACGGCGAGCCTGATGCGTTCCTTCAGAGCGTCGCTGCTCACCTCATAATTCGAGAAATCGCTGTCATTGGCGTAGACGCCGAGCGGTAATGTCAGCGACTGGAAAAAAGCGAACAAGGGCCGCAATTGGTGATCGATCACCAATGAATGTCGATCGCTGCCGCCCGTCGCGGCGAGCAGAACGGGCGTGCCGATCAGCGCCTCGTGATGGACGAGATCGAAAAGATGCTTGAAGAGGCCGGTGTAGGAGCCGCGATAGACCGGAGTCGTCACGACCAGCGCATCCGCGGACTCGATTTGTTTCACGGCTTCGCTCACCGACGGGGGAGCGTCCTTTGCCGAAACGACTCCGGCGAGATCGGCGACGAGATCGGCGACCGAGATCGCATAGGCTTCGATCGTTGTCGATGCGGCGATTTCCGCCGTGATCGCTTGCGCGAGAGCGGCTGCGCGTGACGGGTGTCCGAGGCCGCCGGATACGGCGACGAGCTTTATCGCGGTCATATCGTCTCCTGTCTGAGGACTGTGAACGTCGGCTGTGGCGCTGCGCGCCGTTCATGAATAGAAGGAAGGCGTCGGATAGGCGCCGTTCAGCGCGAAATCGCCGAGCTCCTTCAGCTTGTGATCGAGCGGATCGTGAAGCGTATGCGTGCGCGCATTACGCCAGAAGCGGTCGAGCCCGGCGCGGGCAGTCGTCGCGCGCGCGCCCATGATGTCGAACATGCGGCCGCCGACGTCGAGCGCCGCGCGGGCGCTCGCGACCTTGGCGGTCGCCACATCGATCGCAACGGCGCCGCGTTCTTGCGGCGTGATCGCATCGCCGCGCGTCCAGCCGCGTTGAAAAGCCTGCACGGCGCGATCGACCAGCGCCTCCGCCCCGCAGACCTGCGCCCAGAGCTCGCCTGCCGTATGGAGAGTGAACGGATCGCCGCCGATGCGTGCCGCACCATCGCTCGGCAACTCCCGCACATAGGCGATGGCCGAATCGAGCGCGCCACGCGCCAATCCGACATAAATGGCGACGAGAATGAGCTGCGCGAGACATGGCCGCAAGGCCGCGAAAGGCGAGCCGAGCGGCCCGGGCGAGACGAGCAGTTCGTCCTCACGCACCTCGACCGCGTCGAAGGACACGGAGCCGCTGTCGGTCTGGCGCTGCCCCATATTGTCCCAATCATCGTGAATCCGAATTCCGCCGCGCCGGGTCGGAATGACGGCGATCTTCAATTTTTCCAGATCGTCGAGCGCCGAGACGACGAGCATGTCAGAATCGCTCGCGCCGGAACAAAAGCTCTTCGCGCCGTCGAGCCGATAGGATTCGCCATGCCGCCGCAGCCGCAAACGAGAATCTTTCGGATTGACCGCATTGCCCCAAAAGCAATTCTCGCGAACCGTCTTCTCCATGGCGCGCCGCGTCTGCTCGGCCGTCCCGAAGAATTGGAGCGTGGCGATCATCAGATGATGAAACGCGAAAACATGGGCGAGCGAGCTATCGACCGCCGCCATTCGCCGAATAATGGCGAATATCTCGACCCAATCCGCGCCGTCGCCGCCGAATTCGTGAGGGATGGAGAGGGTCAGCAGGCCGCTGTCGCGAATGAGATCGCGCTCGTGCTTGGCCGTGCCGCCCTGCTTGTCACGTTGTGCGGCGTTCGAGGCGAGCGCGGCGAGCAGGCTCTCGAGCGCGACAGCGGTCGCGCGGATCTCGACGATGCGATCAGACATTTATGATGCGCTCCTCATGCCGCGGCGGAAGGCGCCGCGTCGGGCTTCGCCGCGACGCTTCCGAAGGGACCGGTGATCTTCTTGCCCGGCAATGTCCCGCGCGCCTCGACTCCGAGCCTCGGAAACATGAGCTCGGCAAAACGATAGGCCTCCTCCAAATGCGGATAGCCGGAAAGAATGAAGCTGTCGACGCCGAGCGCCGCATATTCGCGCAGGCGCGCCTCGACCTGCGCCGGATTGCCGACGAGCGCCGTTCCTGCGCCGCCCCGCGTCAGTCCAACGCCGGCCCACAGATTGGGGCTTATCTCGAGGTCCGCGCGCGTGCGCCCACGGCCTTTGCGCAATTCGAGCATTCTCTGCTGACCGATCGAGTCCATTTTCGCGAATGTCTGCTGCGCCTCGGCAATCGCCCTATCATCCAGGCGGCTGATGAGGGAGTCCGCCGCCGCCCAGGCTTCGTCCTCCGTCTCGCGCACAATCACGTGAAGCCGCACTCCGAAGCGCGGCGCGCGTCCAAATGCCGCCGCGCGACGCCGCACATCCGCGATCTTCTCGGCGACCGCAGCGGGCGGCTCCCCCCAAGTTAGATAAGTGTCGACGGCGCGCGCCGCGAGATCATGCGCGGGTTCCGAGGAGCCGCCGAAATAGAGCGGGGGCCTCGGGCTCTGCACCGGCGGAAACAGCAGCTTCCCCTTCTCCATATCGAAATGCGCGCCGTGAAAATCGACGCTCTCATCTGTGTGGCTCGCGTGAAGAAGCGCCTCCCATGCGCGCACGAACTCCGCCGAGACGGCGTAGCGAGCCGCATGATCGAGAAAGAGGCCGTCGCCGGCGAGCTCGCTCGCATCGCCTCCGGCGACGAGATTGATCAACAGACGCCCGCGCGACAGACGATCGAGGCTCGCCGTCATGCGCGCCGCCAGCGCCGGTTGCACCAGGCCCGGCCGTAAGGCTACGAGAAAGCGCAAGCTCTTCGTCGATTCGATCAAGCTCGCGGCGACGATCCACGGATCTTCGCAGGAGCGTCCGGTCGGAATGAGAACGCCATAGTAGCCGAGGCTGTCGGCGGCCACCGCTATCTGCCGAACATAATCGAATGTCGCCGTCCGCGCGCCCTCCTCCGCGCCGAGATAGCGCGAGTCGCCATGCGTCGGAATGTACCACAAGATTTCCATGATCCGATCCTGTTCGCCGATTCGAGCGCGGCCATACGAGACTTTTTTTGCAATCGGCGGCCGCAAGAGACGGGCCAATCTCTCGACCCTCGAATCCTCGGTCTTTTTGTCCTTCGGCTGCTGCATTCGAAGCAATTCCGACCCGGATCTGCGGCAAGCGCAGCAGCTCATGCCAGATCGAGACGCAGCAGGCGCGCAGCGTTGCGCCATGCGACTTTCTCGATCACTTCCTCGTCCAAGTCGAGGCGCAGGAAATCAGCGACGCCCTGACCGAGAGGGCGAAACGGATAGGACGAGCCGAACAGGACTTGATCCGCGAGACATCCGCTCACAGCGTCCGCATAGCGCTGGCCGCCCGGCGCGAAGAGATACATGTCCGGCGACACGAAGACATTCTCGTTACGAAAGGCGACGCCGATCATCTCGTCGATTCGCGGGTAGAAGGCGTGGCAGCAGACGATGGGAAGGCTCGGGAAAGCGCGCGCGACGCGATCGACGGCGAGCGGATCGTTGAGTCGTAGGTCCGGCGTCGTCGGGCCAGACATCATGAAGACCGGCGCGCCGATCTCCGCGCAGACTTCGTAGACGGGAAACAACGTAGCGTCGTCGTGAGAGATCGGCTCCCCCAAAAAAGCGGGATCGACATTGACGCCTGCGAGCTTGAGCTCCTTCAGGCAGCGCTCCGCCTCGTCGGCCACGCCTCTGCCGGTGAAGAGTTGCGGGTCGACCGAGCCGACGCCGAGCAGGCGCCCTTCCGACGAGCGAGACAGCGTCGCCAGCACATCATTTGAAATCCGCACGCTCGGCGTGCTGCGTCCCACCATGACAGCGATGTCGATCTCCGCCGCGTCGAGCTCTCGACGAAACGAAGGAAGGTCGGGCGCTCGCGTGAAATGGTCGATATCCTCGGAGCCCATGCGGCGGTTCATCCAGCACACGGTTTCGAAGTCGGCCGATCCAGGCTCCGCTCCGAAGAAGGAATGAAGGAATGATGGTCGCGCGCGCATGTCGACGATATGCCGCGGGCGGTTCGATCGTGTCATTCGAAGATCCTCTCGATGTGCCTCGGAAGTAATCGCATCGCAATCGAGGCGCCGGATCGGGACTCGGCAGATCGCGGCCTATCGCAATCGCATTGTTGCATGTGCAGCAGCGCTGCGCCCAGACTGTTGCGAATGCAATCGCCGTCCCCCGTGATAATGCGGAAAACCGTAATCGCCGGCCGAAAATTGGGTGGCACGCGCCCTGCTCATTCATAGACGATCGATGCGCGGTCGCATGACTATCGGCGGCGCGCGCGGGCCACAGGGAGACTAAGGATGAGCGGCGCTTCTTCGCCTTCGGCGCATCAAAAAACGGAGGCGATCAAATTCGCCTATTGGGTTCCGAATGTCTCGGGCGGGCTCGTCATCAGCAAGATCGAGCAGCGCACGAGCTGGGATATCGACTATAATCGCAAGCTCGCGCAAATCGCAGAAGCCTCGGGCTTCGAATACGCCTTGACGCAGATCCGCTTCACTGCCGGCTATGGCGCCGACTATCAGCACGAGTCGGTGAGCTTCTCCCATGCGCTGCTCGCGGCGACCGAGAAGCTCAATGTGATCGCGGCGATTCTTCCCGGCCCATGGCATCCGGCGGTTGTCGCCAAACAGGTCGCCTCGATCAGCTGGTATACCGGCGGGCGGCTCGCGGTGAACATCGTCTCGGGATGGTTCCGCGGCGAGTTCCAGGCGATCGGCGAACATTGGCTCGATCACGACGAGCGTTATCGGCGCTCGGAGGAGTTCATCCGCGTTCTGCGCGGCGTGTGGTCGCAAGACGAGTTCAGCTTCGCGGGCGATTTCTACCGCTTCCGCGCCTACACGCTGAAGCCGAAGCCCGTCAGCCCGCCGGAGATATTCCAGGGCGGCAGCTCGCGCGCGGCGCGCGACATGGCGGCGCGCGTTTCCGACTGGTATTTCACCAATGGCAACACGATCGAAGGCATTCAAAAACAGGTCGACGACATTCGCGCCAATTCCGCGCAGAGCGGTCATCGGGTGAAGATCGGAGTCAACGCCTTCGCTATCGTGCGGGACACGGCCGAGGAAGCGCGCGCCGCGTTGAACGATATTCTGACAAATGCCGATCCGGACGCGGTTCGCGCTTTCCACCATGAGGTTCAGAACGCCGGCGCGGCCTCGCCGGAGCGCGAAGGCAATTGGGCGAAGTCGAGCTTCGAGGATCTCGTTCAATACAATGACGGCTTCAAGACCGATCTCATCGGCTCGCCGGAAGAGGTCGCTCGGCGGATCTTGGATCTCAAGGCGGTCGGCGTGGATCTCATCCTTCTCGGCTTCCTGCATTTTCAGGAGGAGGTCGAGTTTTTCGGCAAGCGCGTCATTCCGCTCGTGCGCGCGCTCGAGGCCGAGCAAGCCCGCTGGGCCGCGTGAGCGTCTCGAAACAGATTCGTCGATCGGAACTGCGCTTCGATCCACAATGACAGAATAAGTTGAGGCACGAAAATGTCGGAAGTCAACAGAGCAGAAGCGTTCGAACGGCTCGATCGCGTTATCGAGACAGTGATCGCCGCCAATGCGGAGCGCAATGACGAGCAGTCGCTGTTTCCCGCCGAGAATCTCCATGCTCTCGCCGAAGCCGGATGGACCCGCGCGCTGGTCTCGCCGGACTATGGCGGGCTCGGACTCGATCATACGGCCTTCGCGGAAGCCGCCTATCGCATCGGACAGACAGACGCCTCGACGGGCCTCGTTTATGTGATGCATGTCGGCGCCGCGCAGACGATCAATCTCTACGGCACGCACGACCAGAAGCTGCGCTGGCTGAAGCCGCAGGACGGCAAATATCTGCTCGGCACCTATTCGACCAGCGAGCGCGCCTCCGGCGGTCATTGGTGGTATAATTTCTCGCAGTCGTCGCGCGACGGCGATGATTATATCGTCAATGCGGAAAAATCCTTCACGACCTCTTCCGGCAAGGCGGATTACTACATCACCCAGACGCGCACGCCGGACGCGCGCGATCAATCGGACATCTCCTTCTTCATCGTGGACGGCAAATCGCCGGGCATCACGCCCGGGCCGTGGAACGCGCTCGGCGTGCGCGGAAACCATTCCGGTCCGATCCGCTACGAGGGCGTGAAGGTCGCGCGGAGCAATCGTCTCGGCGAGGAAAATCAAGGCAAGGAGATCATCTACAACGGCGTCTCGCCGGTCTATCTGATCGGCCTCGGCGCGGTGTGGGAAGGGGTCGCCCGCGGCGCTCACGATACGGCGGTGGGGCATATCAAGAATTCGATCCACAAGGACACGAGCAAGCGTCTCGCCGATTATCAGGCGATCCGACAGGAGCTCGCCAAGCCGAAAGTGCTGATCGAATCACTCGGACCCTGGCGGCGTGAGCTCGCGGCGGGGCTCGACGCGCTGTGGTTTTCGGGCAAGCCGCAATCGGAGCTGCTGATCGCGCTCACCGAATTCAAGGTTCACGCCTCCGAGACCGCCAATCTCTCCGCCGCGGCCGCGCTCACCGTCACCGGCGGCTATGGCTACAAGAAAGGCGCGCTCGAGCGCTATTTCCGCGACGCCCGCGCCGGCATCGGCATGGGGCCGTCGAACATCATCGCGCGCGACTGGATCGGCAAGACGGCGGTCGGTCTGCCGCTCGAGCTGTTCTATGAAGGCGGCGAATAACGAAAGGCTCGTCGCCTCTCGTCTCGTTTGTTCCCAGCATTTCGAGGAAAGAAGATGAATATCCCGTACCGCGTCATCGGTGCGGCGAGCGCGCTCGTCTGCGCGAACGCCGCCTTCGCCGCCGATCTTCCGTCGCGCGCGCAGCCGCAGCCGGCGACGATCTCGTCCGTTGATTATCAGCCCTTCCAAATCAGGCTGCGCGCGACGGCGATCGTTCCGGACGGCGGCTTTTCGGTTTTCGACCGCTTCGGAACCGTGCCGGCTGTCACCGGAATCGCCGCCGGCGTTCCCGGCGGCCAGATCTTCGGCGCCGGCGTTCATGCCTCCACGTCGATCATTCCCGAGATCGATCTCAGCTATTATTTCGACGAGCATTTCGCTGTCGAGACGATCGCCGGCTATACGCGGCACACTTTGACGGCGACGGGCTCGCTCGCCGGCATTCCGGTCGGCGCGACGAATCTTCTACCGGTGTCGCTGCTCGGCCAATATCACTTCACCCAATTCGGCGCCTTCCAACCCTATATCGGCGTCGGCGTCACTTGGGCGGTTCCCTATGGATACAGCCCGGGCAACGGCTGGACGCCCCTCGGCACCGCGCTCGGCTTCACCGGCTATGATTCGGTGCGCGCTCTGCAGATCGGAACCTCGGTCGGCGTCGCGGGACAGATCGGCTTCGATTATATGATCACGCCCAATATCGGCGTGAATGTCGATCTGAAGCGCATCATGGCGGAGCCGACCGCCTATGCGACGATCTATAATTCCGCGCTCAATCAGAACATCTATGTCAGGGTGAAGTCGAACCTCGATCCTTGGCTCGCGAGCGTCGGCGTCACTCTGCGCTTCGGCGGCGCGTCGGCGCAGCCGATCCTCGCCAAATATTGACGCGAAAGCGCCTTTCGATCGAATGGAATCGTTCGATCGATCACGCTCCGAGCCAAAAGCGTGAGGCGCCGTCACGCGCCTCGCCAAACGGCGCCTTCGATCGAGACGCGAGCGGGCAATTGGCCCGCGGCGAAATAACCGTCGGCGATCGACTGCTGCTGGCCGATGACATGGAAATCGAGCGGCTTGGGCTCGAAATCGAGCCGGTGCAGATAATGTCGCGCCACCTGCCGGTCGAGATGCAGGCATCGCGCGACGGCGCCGAGCTCTTCCTCGGCGCGCTCGCGCGGCGTCGCGCCGAGCGCGCGGATTTCGGCGAGGATCGCGTCGACGATCTGCGGTTGGCCGCAAGCGAAGTGTCGGCGCGCGACATAGAATTGATGATTCTCGACGAAGCCGGAGCCATCGAGGAGCACATGAGTCTTGCTCCCCATGCGCGCGGCGCTCAACAAAGGCTCCCAGATCGCCCAAGCGTCGATGGCGCCCTCGCGCAAATCCTCGAGCAGATCGAGCGTCGGAGGGACAAAGACGGGCTCGATGTCGTCGCGCGATAGCCCCCGAATGTTGAGCGCGGTCGTCAGAAAATGATCGGCGTTCGACCATCGGCTGAAGGCGACGCGCTTGCCTTTCAGATCGTCGATCGAGCAGAGGCGCGGATCGGCGACGACGAGGGCGACATCGGTCGGGGCGGGAGATTCATAGCCGACATAGAAGAACGGAACGCCCATCGCGAGAGCGAAAACCGTCGCAGCCTCGCCGGTTACGCCGATGTCGATCTCGCCGCGACCGATCGCGTCGAGAACAGCAGGCCCGGCGCTGAACTCCCGCCATTCGGCGTGATAGCCGAATGGTCGAAGGCGTTCGTCGAGCGACCCCAACGCCCGCAAGGCCGCGAGCGTGCCGAATTTCTGAAAGCCCAGCCGCACGACATTGGGGGCGCTTCGCGCCGGCGTCCGCTTTTCCTCCCGATCTTTCTCGGGCCGGCTCTTCTTGCGCGGAGCAATGACGCCCATATGGCCGAGATGGGTGCGCAGCTCGTTGCGGCTCATGCCGAGCCGCTCCGCGGTGTGGACCTGATTGCCGCGCTCAAGATCGAGAGCGACCGAGACGAGGGAATGGGTCACGCGGTCGAAGAGGTTCTTCTCGCCTTGCGCTATCGCGGTTTCGAGCAGGCCGCGCAGGCGCGTCTCGAAATCGGCGACCTCTTCCGCATGCGGCGCGTCGAACGCCTCGACGATCGGCACATCGCTTATGTGCGCCTCCGGCGTCAGCAGCAGCGCATTGTGCAGCACATTCTCCAGCTCGCGAATATTGCCGGGCCAATGATAGGCGGTCAGCTTCGCGAGGGCTTCGGGCGCGAGCACGGGCATCGGGCGGCCGAGCTTCGCGCCATAGAGGCGCAGAAAATAATTGGCGAGCGGCTCGATGTCGCCGCGTCTCGCGCGCAGCGGCGCGATATTCACGGTCGCTATGGCGAGTCGATAGAAGAGGTCTTTGCGGAAGCTCTTCGCGGCCACCGCCGCCTCGAGATTCACATTGGTGGCGGCGATCAGCCTCACATCGATCGGCCGCGCCTTGCGCGATCCGACGCGCACGATCTCGCGCTCCTGCAAGACGCGCAGCAGCTTCACCTGCATGGGCGGCGGAAGATCGCCGATCTCGTCGAGCAGCAGCGTCCCGCCATGGGCGGCCTCGAACCAGCCGTTCTCGCTTCTCGCGGCGCCAGTGAACGCGCCCTTCTCATGGCCGAACAGCTCCGCCTCGACCAGCGTCTCGCTGAAAGCGCCGCAATTGACCGCGAGGAAGGGACCGTCCTTGCGCGCGCTATTGGCGTGAATATAGCGAGCGACCAGCTCCTTTCCGGTGCCGGTCTCGCCGATGATCAAAACGGTCGCGTCGCTCGGCGCGATCCGATGCAGATCGGCTTTGAGCCGCAAGGAGACGGGATCCTCGAACACCATGGCCGAAGCCCGGCTCGTCGCTCCGGGCGTCACTCCGGAAACGGTCTCGATTCCGGTCCTTTTCTTATCGGTAACGACCACCGAAAAGGGAGAGGGACTGAACATGCTCGGCGCCTCGATGCGTCATTACATTTTGCCCCGCGCCCCGCAGTTTGCTCGGCAGGTGAAGGCAATCGTGGTTTCACGACGGCGCGTATGTTGACTAAATTACTAGACAAAGTCAATAAATCGCGAGACGATAGGAGGCGACAGCGTGGGTCGGCACGTCATCGCGGGCGCGCCGACCTCGATCGTGACGGCGGCGCGGACCTCGCCCGGCTTTCCGCCGAGAGCGATCACACGGTAGCCGAGACGGAGCGCCGGAGCTCGAGCAGATCGTCCTGCAAACGCTGCGGGTCGGCGTGTCGAGCGCGGAGAAAGACTTGTCCGTCAGCAGCACGTCCGGCCGCACCGCGAGCGCGCGGGCGAAGGCGACGCGCGGCCTCTGTCCGCTGGAGAACTGTGCGGAAAGCCTCGAAGCCGATGCCGCGCACTGCATCCAGCGCGCAGATGCGCCCAATCGTCATATTGGCCTGGACGCCGCCAGGGAAGCAATCGCGCGTCCTCCTGGAACACCAGCGCCATCGTGCAATCGAAACGCGGCGCGCCGAATAATGCTAGGCGGTTTCGCCGGGAAGGATTTTCGGGAGCGATCGCTGATCGAGGAGATTTACGCCGAGCGCCGCGAGCGTGCAGGCGCCGAGTAGGATCGCCGCATCGACGGTGTCGGCCCGTCCGATCCAGCTCGCGACGACTGGCGCCAGAACGAGAAGGGCGCAATTGTTAATCGATTCCGATGACGCCAATACAAAGCCCGCGTCAGGCCCAGCTCGGCTCGCCTGAACGGCGGTGTTGGCCGGGGCGGCGAGGCCCGAGGCAAATCCCCAAAGAGCCAGAAGGATAATTGCCGATACGCGGCTCGACTCGGTCGCCAGAAACGCACTTTGCGTAAAGAAGATCAGGCCGATGGCGAAAACCAGCACAGTCTCGGGCCGTCCGGCCCAGGCGGTCAGCCGTCCGACGGCCAGGTTGCCTGCGGCGAGCCCGAGACCGAAGGCAGCGACCGAAAGGCCGATGACGCCGGTGGAAAGACCGTAGCGGCTACGCAGAACCTCGCCGGAGATTAGAAACCCAGCAATCGTCGCGCCGAGCCAGAACCCCTTGGAGAGGTTGGGCCGGAGGATCGCGCCGTCGAGCAATCGGGCCGCCGAGGCTTTGAGCGGACGACTCCGCCGCACGATGGATGGCGGCAAAATGCGCGCCGCCAGGATGAGGACGGCGATGCAGCCGCAGGCTACGGCAATGAACGGCGCCTGCCAATCATAGGCGTCGGTCAATAGCCCTGCGAAAGTCGGACCCGTGGCGATGCCGAGGGTCAAGCCCAAGAGGACGAGCCCCATGGCTCCCGCCTGACGTTCTTCGGGAACGGTCTCGGCAATCAGGGCAAAGGCGGTCGGCGTGAGCGCCGCTCCCGCCGCGCCGCCGAGCACTCGCGCGACGATCGCGAAAGAGAGCGAGGGCGCGAAGGCGACAGCCAGCGCATCGGCGGCAAAAAGCGCCAGCGCTGGCAACAACAAACGCCGCCGACCGATCCGATCGCCGAGGAGGCCGATGAGCGGGGCGAGTACGGCATAGGATACCGCGTAGGCCGAGACGAGCCACGCGATATCGGCGGGCTTCGCGGCAAAGGCCGACGCCAATGGCGTCAGCATCGGCGCGAGCATGAATTCAACCGCGCCGACGAAATAGACGGCGAGCGCCAGGGTGGCGAGGATGAGCGAGGGCGATGGGGTTGGTTTCGGCATGGACAGGCGATTCCGATACGTTGATGTCGTCCTGGCTGGAGGCAGCCTTCAGGGTGACGAGAAGCTTCTGGCGGCGCGTTTCGAGATCGGCCATTTGCCGTTCGATCGTCTCGAGCTTCAACCGATGCGCAGCGGCCACCTTCGGACAGGCGGTGACTGCGGCGGGATCGTCGACGATGCAGTTGAGAAATGTCGCGATTTCGTCTGTGGTGAAGCCGAGCCGGATCATCCGGCCGATGCGGCGCACGAAAGCCACGTCGGCCTCGTCGAAATCGCGGTAGCCGTTCTCCTCGCGGGTGGCGCGGATCAGGCCGACCTTCTCGTAATGACGGATGGAGCGCACGCTCGCTCCAGTCCTTTTTGCAACGTCTCCGATCTTCATCCGCCCTCCTGCCGCATGGTCTAGCCTCTGACATCAATGTCAGGGTCAAGCACGAAAGTGAGATACAGCACGACGGAGAAGCACTGCGCCGCAGCGCGCAGCGGACTTGCGCATCCGGCGGGCGCGGCTCGCGAGAGGGTGGCTTCGTGGCTGTCTGTCGATATATGCCGCCCGCCGCGTGACACCGAGTTCCCAGGCTTGCGACGCTATCCGACTTGGCCACGATGCCGCAGAAACTGATCGGCGAGCACGATCGCCATCATTGCTTCGCCGACCGGCACGGCGCGAATGCCGACGCAGGGATCGTGCCGGCCTTTCGTGACGATTTCCGTGTCTCCTCCGAGGCTGTCGATCGTCAGCCGCGGCGTGAGGATCGACGACGTCGGTTTGACCGCGAAACGCGCCACGATCGTCTGCCCGGTCGAAATGCCGCCCAGCACGCCGCCGGCGTGATTGGAAAGAAAGACCGCTCTGCCGTCATTGCCCGAACGCATTTCGTCGGCGTTGACTTCGCCCGAGAGTTCCGCGGCCGCAAAGCCCGCCCCGATTTCAACTCCCTTGACGGCATTGATCGACATGAGGGCGCTCGCGAGCTCGGCGTCGAGCTTACCGTAGATCGGCGCGCCCCAGCCTGCAGGAACGCCTTCCGCGATTACCTCGATCACGGCGCCGACGGACGAGCCCGCTCTCCGCGCCTCGTCGAGATAATCCTCCCAACGCCGCGCGGCTCGTGGATCCGGGCAAAATAGCGAATTTCTCTCCACCTCGCTCCAATCGAAGCGCTCGCGATCGATTCTATCCGCGCCGATCTGCACGAGCGCTCCACGAATCGATACGCCCGCGACGACTTTGCGGGCGACCGCGCCCGCTGCGACGCGCGCGGCCGTCTCCCGCGCCGATGCGCGTCCGCCACCGCGATAGTCACGAATTCCGTATTTCGCATCATAGGCATAGTCTGCATGACCGGGACGGAATTTGTTCGCGATCTCGTTATAGTCTTTTGTGCGCTGATCGGTGTTGTCGATCATCAGAGCGATCGGCGTGCCCGTCGTCACTTGCCGGCCGTTTCCATCCGTGAAGACGCCGGAGAGAATTTTCACGTCATCCGGCTCCCGCCGTTGCGTGGTAAAGCGCGATTGGCCGGGTCGACGTCTCTCGAGCGCATGTCGAATCTCCGCCGCCGTCAGCTCAATTCCCGGCGGACAACCGTCGACCACTGCGCCGAGCGCCGGCCCATGGCTCTCGCCGAATGTCGTGACGCGGAAGAGGTGGCCGAAACAATTATGAGACATGCAGACCTCGGCGTTCTAGCGCATACTCGATCTCGTCGCCGTTTCCGCCACGCGGTCGAAGCATGAAGAGACGCCCCGCCGCGCAGCTCCGCGATCCGAACTGGGGCCGTTTAGTTTCGCACCGGAGGGCGCTTTCTCAAATGCAGGTGAAGAATGCGAACGCCTTCCAGTAGGTAGCCGTCGTCCTCTGCGACATTTCGGAGATCGCGGTAGAGCGCTTCTATTTCTGGACTGGTCGCGAGTCCGAATTCTCGCAGCCGATCTCGAATCTGAACGAACGAACGCCAGATCAGGCTCTTTTGACGCGGGGTCCTGAGCGCCGGTTGTGTGAACTGCGCCGCTTCGATAGCGACGTCCATGTTCTGCACATAGGTCCAGAGCGGCTCCGCGCAATTGAATTTGACGTTGATTCTCTCGCCCAACCTTTCGAGCAGCTCGACCGAACGGGGAACGGAGGGGTGATGAGGTATCGAAAAGCGGCGTGTCGTCGGCTCCTCGATGACAATCGAGCCGTTGTCCTTGCATAGCGACAGGACGTTCTCGAAAAATGTCGTCCAGTTCGTGATATGCGCGAGAACGAAGCGACAGTAGACGACGTCGAACGCTTCTCCGATATCCAGCGTGGATGTCATATCATGGCGGATAAAGCGAATATTGTCGATCCCGCGCTCGTCTCGCCTCTGGAGACAGACGTCGATCTGAGCTTGCGACTCGTCTATCGCCACGACAGCTCCGCTGCGTGACCTGACCTGATCGGCGAACCAGAACGCCATTTGGCCGTGCCCGCATCCGATTTCCAATACGGACCGCGCATTGTCGGGAAGCTGGCTCGAGATGAAGTCTCGACTCGCGGGGTCGTATAGCTCGGTCAATATCTCCAATCGCTCTCGATCGGCGTAGCCGACATCGTGGATATAGGCTTCGCTCTCGTCCTTCGAATAGCTGTCTTGGTTCTGCATGGCGTTCTCCGAGAAAGGTCTCAGATGATGATGCTGATGCGTCTTTGTTTCGAGATGGACTCATGGTCCAATTGCACCGACCGCTCACGGATTCGAAACTCGGACTCATGTGGGACGAGCCGATATTTGGCGCTGCCGACAAACTCCCAGGATTCGTGATTTCGAAATTGATAGACGACGAAATTCACTCTCACGATAATCTCTTCGCTCGGAGAGGCCAAAAATCGCAAGTTGGACACCAAGCGACGCGTACGCGAGCGCGGTTGTTCCATCCAAGTCGACGCGCCCGCGAAATGCCGAACGCGCGCCCGCAGTCGCTCATAATCGTCCAAGATCAGGCAGAGGGCTTGCTCAGGCGCGCTTTCGGCCGCGCGCTGCAATGGAGCGACGATGTATCGCGCCTCCGGTTCAAAAAGCTCGAACCAGTCATCGAGGCGCCATTCGTCGAGCAGGTCCGCTTCCAAGGCGAGAAAGGAGGTGATGCGGCTTACGATATCCGGAACAATCGGGACGGCGCTCATATAGGGAACGACGAATGTTGCTGTCATTACGGCTGCTCCACATAATTGGCCCATTCGCGCCAGAAGGCTCGGTTCTGCTCTTCATCTGTATGATTTGTCGTGCCGACGCTCATGCCACGCGAGAAGTCGCTGTAGCCGATGCCCGCATGTGCATATGACCGCTGGCAGGATTCCAGAATTTCGACGTCGTCGGGCGTTCCGAAACCGCCTGGCCCGATGAAGGATATCAGCGCGCTGACGCGCATGGCTCTTTCTTCCGGCGTGTCATTCGAAAATCCGGCGCCCCAGACGGTCACTTCGACCTCGTCGGGAGACGTCGGGAAAAAAGTCCGTATGTTCAAGCCGAGTATGTCGTTGATGACCAGATTTGGAAAAACGAAGAGGCTGCGGTTGGTATGAGCCATGTCCTCCGCGCGTCCTCGTCCGACACGAGCGACGAGATCGTCGAACTTTTTATCGATCGCTGCTTTCATGTCGGCTGGGAATAGCGGGCTCCAATAAGCGATGGGCCGTCCAGTCGAAGGCGGACCGCTCTTTATGACGCCATGTCCGCCGCCGAGAGCATAGCCGACGCCGCTGCGCTTGTGCGAGTTCGGATCGGTTCCGAGCGAATCGAGAAGCTCGAGAAATCGTTTGTGCGCAAATGGCAGATGATAGGCGTCGACGCCGTTTTCAGCGAGGAGCTTCCAATTGGCTCGGATGGAGTGATGAAGATGTTCGGGCAGAACTTCGACGGATCCTTCGGACTGATCGCAAACGAGGTCTATGTATTCCTTCGCGCCCCCGAGATAGGAGGCGAGGCTCACCGACGGTTCGCCGAAGTTGATGAATAGAAAGCCGCGATAATCATCGAGCTTGATTTGCGGCAAGGAAGGCTCGGGCAGCCCTTCGCCGACGCGTCCATACGCGGACCTTCCCGGCACGCCGGTGAGCGCGCCCGACGTATCGTACATCCAGCCGTGATAGGGACATGCAAATCGATTGGCGGTTCCTTTCGCGTCCGTGCAGACGACGGCGCCGCGGTGCGCGCAGGCGTTCAAGAACGCGCGCGGCGTCTCGGAAGCTACGTCCCTGACCAAGATGACGGGGCGACCGCCGATCTTGCGCGTGAGAAAGTCGCCGGGCTTTTCCAACTCGCTCGCATGACCGGCATACAGCCAGCATTTATCGAATATTCGTGTCAGCTCCCGGCGCCAAGTATCCTCACATACATAGACTTGCCGATGCACCCGAAAAAAATTCCTATTGTCTGTCTCGACGAATTGCCGCGTCGTCATTCGAGTCTCCCGAGAACGATGCCAGGGCGAGCCTCTATTCTTGTAGCCGCATCCATAACCGAGCAACAATAAAGCTCGACAACAAAATAAATATTACAATCGTTAAAAATAGCAATATAGTATTTTATTATACGACACATAACAATTTAACTGCATCGTAATTCCGCGATGTCATATCGACAAACCGAAAGCGTGCATTATTCTGTAATTGCGCATCAGAAAGAATAAGACCTTTCGGCCGGCGCGCGCTAGCGGATTTTCTTGCCGGGCGTCGTGCCGAGCTCGACGAGCCTTGTTTGCGTGAGAGCGACGGTTGCGAGCGCGGCAATGACGAGGCAACCCGAAATAGCGATCAAGGACACAACCAATGCGAACGAGATATTCTCAGCGATGGCCTCATGACCGGCGATCGAAAAAAACAATCCGCCGACGATGGCGATGCTCAATGAGGAGCTGATCTGCAAGGTCGTGTTGATGATGCCGGATACGAGCCCAGACCATGCCGTGTCGACTTTGCCGATAATGGCGCGAACGAGGCTCGGCAACGCTGTCCCTTGCCCAAAGCCGATCGCGAACAGTGCAAGGCCGCGAAGCGCGTGATCGAGCGACTGGTCGGTTCGCCAATTCCAAACGACAAACGCTAGGCCCAGCATACCGATCGTCTCGACAGCGATTCCTAAGGGAGCCGTTCGCGGGCCGAGCATCCGGCCGGCATAGGGGCTGAGCAGCGGAGCGAGAAAAGAGCCGACGCCGAATGGGAGAAAGACGAGCGCCACGTCTCTCGGAGATTCTCCGAGCGCAGTTTGCAGATAAATGGAAAAAATAAGGAAAAACGAGCCGATGGCATAGAAGAAGAGGGCCGCCAGCAACCCCTGGCCGAAGCCGGGCAATTCCATGACGCGCGGATCGAAAAGCGGAGTTCCTCCATCTCGCAGGAGTCGCTCCTCATTTCGCAGGAACAGCGATCCCGCGATCGGCGCCGCCATCAGTAATAGCAGGGACCAGAGCGGCCAGCCTCGTTCACGACCTTCGATCAGCGGCGTGACGACGAGAGCGAGCGTCAGCGCAGAAAGCAGGACGCCGAAAATGTCGAGTCGCGGTCGACGTGGATTAGACGCCTCGGGTAAGAGAAGCCCCGAAATGAGAACGGCCGCTGCGATCGGCAGATTGACGAGAAAGACGATCCGCCAGCCGAGACCGAAGACATCGGCCGACACCAGGAAGCCGCCCAGGATTTGTCCGCTCGCCGCGGCAAGTCCGAGCGTCGCGCCATAAAGACCCAGCGCGAGCGATTTTTCTTCCGGCGCGAAAATCACATTGATGGAAGCGAGCCCTTGGGGAACCATCAGCGCGGCGCCGAATCCTTGGAGAATTCTGCCCGCTACGAGAATGCTGGAACTGGGGGCCGAACCGCATATCGCCGATGCGCCGGCAAAGCAGGCGAGTCCCGCCAAAAAGATGGTCCGACGTCCGAAAATGTCTCCGAGCCTACCGCCTGTGATAAGGAAGACGGCATAGGTGGTCATGTAGCCGGACACAACGAGTTGCAAATCGGCGGGCGTCGCGCCGAACTCCTCCTTGATCGCCGGCAGCGCGATATTGACGATAAAAAAATCGAGTGGCGACAGAAAAACGCCCGTGAGCAGCACAGCGAAGCGGAACCAACGCCACCGCGCGTGAGCGACGACAACTCCATTGCTGCGGCTCTGTTGCTCGAGCGACATTTCGCGGGACAACTCGACAGGGGACGGGCAAAAGCGCCTTTCCTAGCTATGCCGATCACGGTCGCAATGGCAATGCTCGTTTCGTTTATGCGTGAGATCGCTCCCGCTAATGCGTCTATCGCTCGGAAGATAGATTCCGGGCTGCGATCTTTTCATTCGCGAGCATACAATCGCCGTCGAGGTCCCCGCGCAAGTCGACGAGGCTCGAAGCGATTACGAACATGGCCTCGGGGACGAAGAGTCGCACATCGGCGTCGCGTTCAAAATTTCGCTTTCAGCGTGAATCCGGCCATGATCGGATCAGCAGGCGTGCCAATCACTCCGCCAGCGGTAAAATTCGGCGACACGGTGGTGAAGTAGTGCTTGTTGGTCACATTGTGGACCCACCCCGACAAATCGACGCTTTCATCGTCGAGCCGAATTCCGGCGTGCAGATTGAGCAGGCCGTACGCGTCGATGACGCTGTAGATCGAATCGTCTGGAACCGAGAAGAATTTGGTTTGGTAGGAGAAGTCGGCTCCGAAATAGGCGATCACCGATCTTTCGATCGGATCGAGCACGCGTCCGATATCGTGTGCATATTCGCCGCCGGCGGCGAGAGCCCATCGCGGCGTCAGGGAGATCGGGCGGCCGGTCAGGCTGCAAGAGCTCGAGAATGCGAGTTCGAATCGGCAAGGCGCATTTTCAAACGAGTCGTAATAGGTGTGATCGTAGGTGACCGAGCCATAGGTCGTCAGCCCCTCGATGAGGTTTGCCCGCAGATCGAGCTCGAACCCTCGGGAGATCGCCCTCTTGGCGTTGGAAAGATAGGTGATCGGCCGAGCGCCAGACGTATCGGTGACGTTGGTGATATAATTCCGGTCGACCATGATGAAGGCTGCAATGTTCGCGAGCAGTCGATGATCGAAGAAATCGGTCTTCAACCCGATTTCAAAGTCGTCCAATTCCTCGGGCCGCACCGTCGTGGCGGCTGTTGTCGGAAGGTTGGCGACGGGATTTGGACCGCCGGCGCGTCCTCCACGCGCGTAGGTCGCATAGGCGAGCGCGTCGGGCGAAATCTTATAGGAGGCGGAGGCGAGAGCGGAAATCAATCCTTGTCGTGTCGTGGCGTAGAATTCACGATCTGCGCCGATCAATCCAATTCGCGCGGATCGCGCGGTGGCTTGTTGCGCCGCGGTCAGCCCGTCGAGGCTGTTGGCGGCAAACTGGTACTGTCGAAATAATGTGCTCTTCGCGGTATAAGAGTAGCGAAGACCGAAGGTGAAATCGAGATCCGGCGTCACATGCCAGACGGCTCGCGCATAAGGCGCGATAACATGACTGACTGGATTGTCGTAGGACTTGGAGGCGAGGTTGTTGAGCGCGATATCGTTCAAGGCCTGGGGATTCGCCGCCGAGCCGTACCATGCGCCCGCAGCTGGGCCATAGCTCGAATATCCCCAGTCATAGAGCTGCTCGAATAGATAGAAGAGGCCTGCGGTTCCCTCGATGGGGCCGTTGGCGGGCGTCGATACTTTGAACTCCTGCTGCAGAGATCTTTCAGCGATTTGATTGTTCGAGTTGGTCGTCCGCACCGGAGCGAGAGCGCTGCTCGTCTGGTTCAGCGGATCGAAGCTCCACCCTCGGAAAGACGTGACCGAGGAAAATTCGTAGCCGCCGAGCTTGTAGTCGATCACAGCGGCCACTCCATAGCTCTGCTGCGTGTTCTGCAGATAGCCGGAAATATCGCCCTTGTAGCTGTCTATATTGTAGAACGATGTCGGCGCATAGTTCAGCCTCGCCAGGCGGGCGTAGAGATTGTTCGGAACCGCCGCGCCATTGGCGTAATTCGCGACAACGCCGTTCAGCACATTCGGGCAACACGCCTGATTGACACGCGAATAGTCGGCGATCAGACGTACGCTGAGGTCGTTCGTCGGCTGGAACAGGATCTGCGCGCGAAAGCTCTTGTTGTGCCAGTCATTGTATTTTTGGCCGCTGTAATAGCTGTAGACGTATCCGTCGCGATCGGCGCTGACGAATGACAAGCGGAACGCCAACTTGTCGCTGTCGGCGATCGCACCTGTCGCCGATCCGCGAACCTGAATGTTGCCGTAGCTTCCATGAGTGACTTCGAGCTTTCGTTGTGTGTCGAAGCTCGGCGACGCCGTGTTGAGATAGACGGCGCCGCCCGTCGAATCCATCCCGCCTCTCGTTCCTTGTGGCCCTTTTAAAACGTCGACGCCAACGAGATCGGGAATATCGAATATCGCTTGGCCTGGCCGAGGTTGCAATATGCCGTCGACATAGACCGGCACGCCGCCGAAGATTCCGTCGGTGGCGACGGAGGTCGACGAACCGAACCCGCGAATATTGACAGTCAATGAGCGAACGTCGGCGAAGCGGATCTGCAAGCTCGGCTCGAGCTTTTGCGCCTGCAGAAGATTGCTGATCTGCAACGCGTCGATCTGCTGCTTCGTGATGACGGTCGCGGCCTGCGGCGTCGTTTGGAATGCGGTCGCTTGACGCTCGGACACGTCGGCGGTCGATTTCGGCGCGCCGACCACCACATCTGGAACGCGCGCCTCCTCGGAAGGAAGCGTCTGCGCGACGCTGGTGACAGTGAAGGGGAGGCAAAGCGGAATAGCGGCGATAAGCGATTTTCTCATCATTCCCACTTTCTGACGCAAACATCGTAAAACAACGCTACAGATTACGTAAACGCTCAGGCAACGCTGATTCTTCTTATGAGTGGCATATCGAAAACGGTGGATGCTTTCATCCACGCGGAAAGACGCGTTCCGCAAAGCTCAGCAGCTGCGCGTTGAACGCCGGCGCGTCCTCGTAGAACGGTGAATGGCCGACATCGGGCAGCTCGAGGAAGGTTGCGCCGCGAATATGTTCGGCGGAGGCGCGCGACGCGCGCGGGTCACAATGGCGATCTTTCTCGCCGACGATGAACGCGAGCGGCAAAGAGAGCGAGGCGATGAAGTCATGGGGCTGCTGTGGTCGTCCAACGATCAGCCTTCGAACGGACGGCGGCTGTGTCATATTATAGGCGAGCATCTGCGCGAACTCCTCCGGCGAGGGCGGCGTTGCGAAGCAGCTCGAAAGAAAGGCGATCGTTCCGGCGATATTAGTGGATAGATCGTCTTCGAGCATCAGCGGTAGGCTCGCGGCCGAAGCCGCGCTCGTCCATTCGCTGCTTCGGCGCCACGACGATCCCACCAATTGCGCGCCGGCGAGGCTCTCGTCGCCATATTCTTTGAGGTAGTCCCAAACGACGCGGCCTCCGAATGACCAGGCGACAAGAATTGGCCGCGCCGCGCCGACCGCAGCGGCGACGGCGCGTAGATCATGCGCCCAGAGCCGATTGTCGTGGTAAGCGTTACGATCGAGAGGTTTGTCCGACGCCCCGTGACCGCGAAGATCATAGGTGATCAGATGATATTTTTCCGCGAGACGTTCGTCTCGTACTTGCCGGATGAAGGCGAGACTGCTCTGCGCGAAGCCATGGACAAAGATGATCGGCGGTCCTCGGCGATTGCCCCACCGCCGCACGACGATTTGCACGCCGTCCGAGCTCACGACATGCGATTTGTCATATTCGAATGGTCGAGGACAAAGACTCGGATAAGCGCTGGTCATGGCCATGAATCGATAGAGGTCCCGCAATCGGATCTCGCCGGGATATCCCTCCTCGGCGACACGCTCACGCTCGAGGAATCTGAGGCGATCATATGATTTTGGAAATACGGAATTCGGTTATTCGTCGAATAGCCGAATCGGCATGGTCGGCTTTCCGCGTAGTCAATCCGAGCCAGAATTATCTCCGAGCCGCTCGACGAGATAGTCTCTCAGCCGCATGGTCGGCGAGGACGGAGACGAGCGAATTGAATAGAGCGCTATCTCGACATCGGGAAGCCGCGGGAAGCCGTCGCTTTCGTCGAGACGCCGTAGTCGATCGTCGATCGTGCTCGCTTTGAACACCCCTACGCCGAGGCCTTGTCGCACGGCGGCTTCTATGCCGGAAACGTTCGAATTCACATGGGCGAGACGCCAGGGAACGCCACTTTGTTGAAGAGCGGCGATCGCCCAATGACGAAACATGCTTCCAGGCGGAGCAACCGCCAGAGGCAAGGGGGATCGCTCATGTTGATTGTGCTCGGACGATGTCGTCCACACGACCGGCTCGCGACGAAGCACCTGTCCCTGGCTCGTGCCGGCCGGCTCCATGGCGATCACAATATCGAAATGGGCGCCGATGCGTGTGAGCATCGAACTCGGCATGCCGCCATAGAGCTCGACATTGACGCGTGGATGCGAACGACAGAATGCGCCGACGAGCGGCGGCAGAATGTTGGCGACGTAATCGTCGATCGTGCCGAGGCGTACCGTGCAATCGGTTTCTTCGGCGCGGAGCGTGCGAAGCGCTTCGGCGTTGAGCGCCAACATGCGCCGCGCGTAATCGAGCATGAGATCGCCTTCGGGAGTGAGGCGAAAGCCTCTCTGCGGGCGCATGATCAGGCTGACGCCGATAATGTCTTCGAGACGTTTGATCTGCAGGCTGACGGCCGCCTGGGTTCTGTGCAGCGTTCGAGCGGCGGCAGTGAACCCGCCCTGGTCGACGACCGTCACGAACACGTGGAGAAGGTCGTTCTCGAGAATCTGATTGCGAATGACGCTGACGCCATGCGGCCGATCGTCTCGCGCCGGAGTGAGCGTCGGATTTCCGTTTCGACGAGGCTGTAAGCTCAGCGACATGCGTCAGGAACTCCCGATAGTAATCTATTATATCGATGGTTTTAATAGATTTGCAAGCCGCTTTTTTCGGCCGAAGCCCGGGACTTGGAAACGGCCCGAAGCGCTCAGGCGAGTTGCGCCAGCCCGAGATTGGCGGCCAGGCGTCGACGCAGGCGGCCGACAGGCGGGGCGTCGAACCTGCCGCCGGCCAGGTCGAAGGCGTGGGCGGCCGCGGCTCCCATCGCGATACACGGGCCCATTACGCGAATGGAGGACAGCGCGAGCGCGTCGCCATCCACACATCGGCCGACGGCGAGCAGGTTCACGACCTCGTCGTGAACCATGCAGCGAAATGGAATCGTATGAATGTGCTCCTCATCAAAGGCCTCGAAATAGATTTGGTCGAGACTATTGTGGAGCTCGATCGGCCATGCGCAATGGGCGATCGCATCCTCGAAGATCGTTCCGGCCCGCACATCGTCCGCGCTCAGCTGACAGCGACTCTTGAACCAGCGCGTCTGGCGTGCGCCGAGCGCGCCATATATGCTTACCACGGCGCGAGAAAAAGCTTCCGGAAATTCAGCCCGAAGAAAGTCGAGGGCGAGGTCCATCTTGTCGTGACCGACGGCGACCATCTCACTTGCGTGGATGGGATCGAGAGGCGTCTCTACATGCGTCATATTGACGAGCGTCTCGCCCGATCCCGGGGCGGTGAATATGAAGGCGTCGCTTCGGTCCAAGCCATAGGCGCAGCCTTTGGCGACGAGGCGCGATCGCAGGGTCGCGCGATCGATCGCCGCGAGCGCCTGCTCATCGACATTGCGAAGGATGCCGTTCTGCGATCCATAGATCGGCCCAGCGGCGGGCTCGCGCGTAGCGAGGCCGCTCATCCAGGCGACAGCGGCGTCTCCTGTCGCGTCGACGAAGGCCTCGGCTTCGATGCGCAGTATCCCGGCGCGCGTGGCCACGGAAATGGAGACTAGGCGCTCGTCTTCGACGCGAGCGTCGAACAGCGCCGCGCCGAGAAGCGGGGTAACGCTCTCGCGGCTCGTCGCCCGCTCGATCCAGCGTTGTAGAGCGACGCTGTGGTAGTGAACGACGAAAGAGTTGTGGCGGCTGCGAAGCAGCATGACGTCGCCGGTCTTCCCGAGGTCTGCGAGTATCTCGTCGGCGATGCCGAAGACGATTTGCCGTGGCGTTGGTCCATTCGCATAGAACCCGCAAAATGTGTTGATCTGCGCTGCGACGGACTGACCGCCGAGCGATCCGCCCGCCTCGACCAGAACGACCCGATGCCCGAGTCTCGCCGCTTCGAGCGCGGCGGATACGCCGGCGATTCCCGACCCCACGACGCAGAGGTCGGTCGTCAAGACGCGCGGCGGGGCGTCACGGAGATTGCGGCGAATGATCGTGCCGGCGTCAATGGCGCGTGTCGTCACAGGAGGCAAATTCCCTTGTTATCGCCGAGCCGGGCGCTCATCTGCCGACGAATTCGGGTGCGCGTCCCTCGGCCATCGCGCGTTTGCCTTCGGCTGAGTCCTGGCTCGTGCGGACCGCAGTCAGGTCGCGCGTCGTCCGTCCGAGTATCTCCGATGGGCTCTGCACGAGCACATGGTCGGTCACGAAATGCTTCATCGATTGCATGACGAGCGGAGCGCGCGTCGCGACGACGCGGGCGATTTCGAGCGCCGCTTCCAGATGCTTCCCTCGCGGCGCGAGACGGTTGACGAGTCCGGCTTCATAGGCGCGGCGCGCCGAGATCGGCTGCGACAACAGCAGAATTTCCATCGCGATCTTGTGCGGAATGCGCGCTGCGAGACCTGCGGCGAGGCCGCCCCAGGCCCCGTGCGTTCCTTCCGGATAGCAAAAGTTCGCGCTTTCGTCTGCGACGCAGAGATCCGCGAACATATTGAGAGTGAAGGCGCTGCCTCGACATTCGCCGGCGACGGCGGTGACGATGGGCTTTTTCGTAACGATTCCGATCGTCGGCATACAGCGCCAGAGCTCCGTTACCAGGACATTCGGATCGGATCCGACGGAAAAATCGTCGCCGACGCCGGTCAGCACCGCAACGCGGCCATCGGACGCGTCGAATTGGGCGAACGCCTCTTGCAGTCCACGGACGACGTCGATGTCGATGGCGTTTCGTCGCTCTCGGCGATCGATCGAAATAACGACGACATTTCCATGGGGGGCGATCGAGACAGCGGTCATGAACTTCTCTTTCGAACAACCGGCGAGAGAATGATTTTCGAGGCCCGACGCGTCCGCGCCAATTCCAAGGCCTCGACGCCGCGATCGAGCGACATGCGATGCGTGATCATATGGCGAAACCGTTCGCCTTCGGTCGCGAGGCTGTCGAGCACACGCGGCCAGACATTGCGCGGAGCGCGTTGCGTGCCTCGGATTTGATGTCTTTCGCGCACGAGGCGGGTGAGATCGAGCGAAGCCCGGCGCGGGTGTATCCCAGCGACGACGAGAACGCCTTCCTTGCGCAAGAATGTGAGGCTTTGCTGAACCACCTCCGGAACGCCGGTCGCCTCGAAAATGATATCGAATTTCTGGCTTGTGAAGCGGGACGCCAAAGCGGTTTCGAGATCGCCGTCGTTAATGTCGACAAGGTCCCAAAATCCGAGAGCGCGCAGCGTTTCGAAACGGAGGGGATCGTTCTTCCCCACGACGACGACCTCCGCGGCTTCGGCCATACGGGCGTAGAGGGCGATCGCCTGTCCGATCGTTCCGGGACCGATGACGAGCACCCGATCGCCGCGTGTCACTCCGCCTTTCAGGACGGCTTCCTGCGCAACGGTCAATGGTTCGGCGAGCGCTGCGAGCTCGTCGTCGACGCCGTTCGGCGCCTCGAGGCAATTGACGACAGGCGCAGTGATCCAAGGCGCGAAGCCGCCGTCGGCGCTGGTGCCTTTGGCTGAGCGACGCTCGCAAGATTCGGCCGCGCCGCTCAGGCAATGCGCGCAACTTCCGCATGGGGCGGAAGGGATTACGGCGACGAGCGCGCCGGGCGCCAATCCGTTTGCGTCGCCGACGACGTCGATCACGCGTCCCGCGAATTCGTGCCCGAGCGTCAGCGGAAGCAGCGGCGCCATGAATTCATAGCCGCCGCTCCATTCGAAGATATGCACGTCCGTCCCACAAACGCCGGCCGCAGTGATTTCGATGAGCGCCTCGCCTGGGCGCGGGACCGGACGGGGAACCTCGCGAAACTCGACTCCGAAGCTCGGCGCTGTTTTTTGGAGAGCTTTCATGAATGACGATCCGATGAGCGAGCGGGTCAACGCCAGCGCAAGAGCGTGCGTTCGAGCGCCGCGATCACCGCCCCTGCACATGTTCCGAGGAGAGAGATTACGAGAACGCCGGCGAGGAGCTTCTCGGAGTCCATGATGTTGCCGGCGGCGAGAATATAGGCGCCGATCCCATATTGTGCGCCGATCATCTCGGCGGCGACGAGGAGCACGAGGCCTGTGGAAACGGTAATGCGCGCGCAGGCCAACATGGCCGGGAGGGCGGATGGCAGCACGATCTTGACGATGATCGACAGCCGATCGAGTCCGAAGCTCTGGGCCATGCGTATGAAAGGACGCGGCGCGGCGTCGACGGCGGCGCATACGGACACCGCCATAGGAAAGAAAACGCCGAGCGCGATCGTCGTTATTTTGCTGGACTCCCCAATTCCGAGCCAGAGTATGAAGAGCGGCAGCAGGGCAATCTTGGGAATGGGGTATAGGGAAGAGATCGCGGCGTCGCCGATCGCTCGGCACCAGGACCAGAGTCCCATCGAGAGCCCCACGCTCAGGCCCGCGAGGCTCCCGATCGACCAGCCCAACAGCAGTCGAGTGAGCGATTGGCCGATATGGATCGCCAAATCCCCTTGCGCGAGCTCGCGATAGAGTGTCTCGAGCACGTCGACCGGCCCCGGCAGCAGCAGCGGATCGATCCGCCCCGAGGTCGATCCGGCCTGCCACGCTCCGACGAGCACAACGGCAAATGCCGGAGCGAACCACCGTTTCGGCGTGATCTCGAATCCGCCGCCCCGGAATCGCACCGTGCTCGGAACTCCGATCGCTGATGGCGTATGGGCTTCAGACATCGGCTCGTTCCAGGGACAGAAGCTCTCGATCGGCGTTGCGCGCCTCCGATCGAAGCAGATTCCAGATGTCGTTCTGCATCGCCGACAATTCGCTCGCGACATCGGGGCGGCGGCGCTCGCTTTGCGGAATTGCGACGTCGACGATTTCGCGGACGCGGCCCGGCCGTCTCGAGAGCACGACGATCCGGTCGGAAAGCCGCACCGCCTCGTCGAGATTATGGGTGACGTAGAGGATCGAAACGCGGTCTCGCAGCCACAGGGCGAGGAACTCCTCCATCAGCAGCTCGCGCGTCTGCGCGTCTACGGCGGACAAGGGCTCGTCCATGAGGAGGAAGGCTGGACGAGCGGCCAGCGCCCTGGCGATGCCGACGCGCTGTTTCATGCCGCCCGACAATTGCTTCGGATAGGCTTTCGCGAAGCCGCGCAGACCGGTTCGATCCAACACTTCCTCGATGATCTCGGCTTGCGCCTTTCGCGATAGCGGCCGACCCTCCAGCGCCAATGCGACATTGCCGGCCACGGTCCGCCACGGCAGCAGCCCGGCGTCCTGAAAAACGAAGGTGAAGGGGTTGAGGCTCGCAGCCGGCGGAACGCCGAGCGAGACAGCCGATCCTCGACTCGGCGCGATGAGGCCGCCAGCGATCGCCAGCAGAGTCGACTTTCCGCAACCAGAGGGACCGATGACAGAGACGATCTCGGATTTTCGCACCGCGAACGAGACATTGTCGAGAACGGTCAACGACCCGAAGTCGTGTCCCAATCCTCGAAGCTCCAGTTCCATTGCGTCCTCCCCGAGGCCGAATTCAAGCCGCGAAAGAGAGGTCGACGACCTGTTCGGCGTCGACGTTTCGCTTCACGAGTCCCAGGCCTTGCCAAAATCTGAGCACCTTGCGGACGTCCTCGAGGTTCAAGCCGGCGGCGGGATCGTAATAGCCGAAGGTCGAGCTGATCTGCTGCCTGGTCTGGCCCGTACGCCGAGCGACGATTTCGAGAAGCTCCTCTCGCTCACCGCTGTCGACCGGTCGGCCTCGCTCGTCGAGCCGATTGACGGCTCTATTGCTGAAGGCCATCGCACGCCGATGCGCTCGCACGAAGCGTTCCATCCCCGCACGATTGGCGGCGATGAAATCGGGGCGGGTAAACACGCCGCTTCCTTGCGTCATGTCGACTTCGGCCGTATTTCCGATGAAGACGCCGGAGCCCGCTCTGACCAACGGGTCCGCGACCGTCGAGGGAAGGATGGCCCCGTCCAGCTTTCCGGCGGCGACCGCAGAACCGACGTTCGGCAAAATCTGAAGAGGGACGAGCTCGACCTGCGACAGTGGGAAGGCGAATTTCGCAGCAATCACGCCGAACTGATAATGGAACGACGATCCGATGGTCGTTATGCCCAGGCGACGTCCCCGAATGTCTGCGAAAGAGCGCAATCCGGCGTCGTAACCGTTGCGGCTGGCCACCAGCTGATTATTGGGAAAGGCGGGATGCGGTCGACTGTCGCCGCAGACGAGTTTCAGCCCGCCTTTGGCGGCGAGGTTGAAATAAGCGGCGGTGAAGGCGGTCATGCCGACGTCGATCGAATTCGCGACGGCGGCGACGGGCAATTGGGCGGCGGCGTCGAAATATTCGACTTGGACCTTCAAGCCTTCATCTTCGAAAAAGCCTTTATCAGACGCGACAAAAAACGGCGCTGCGCTGTTCAGGCGCATCGTTCCGAGGCGCAGCACGGGAGACTCCGACCACGCGATGCCAGGCAGGGCGAGAGCGGATGCGGCGACCGCTCGGCTGAAATATCGACGATCGATCATCACCTGTTCCCTCGCGAGTGGAACGAACTAACGCGAAGAAAATCCCCACCGCAATCTCTGTTTTATTTATATCTTGCATAGTCGCGAATTATGGAAATTCATTTTCTGCGCTGGTGGTGCAAGGTCGTGAGGACCGCATAATGCAGAGCTCGCGACTTGCCGCTTTCGAAATTGTCCAATATCTCGCCATAGCATCCGTCGCCGACGGGGGACGCCCACCGCATGTGCTCGCCGTTCACGATTCCGTGCCGCCGCGCGAAATATTCATTGCGCCGGTAAACCAAATTGCCTTCGATCGCCGGCTGTCGCGCAAGCTGCGCCGGAAGCGCCGCCACCGGCCGCGGGCGAGACGCGATCTATCCCGACGACACTCTGGAGCGCATCGCGCTGCGGCAATATCGCGACGCCCGCAAATGACGCGATTTGGCGAAAGCCAATCCCGGCCTCGATCACGGCGTCTCGCGATCGCGCTGCCGCGACCGTGAGCGCCTGTCGCGAGCGGTCTTACCCCTCCTTCACATCCGGCGGCGTCGCCTCGGCGGCGAGCGCGGCCAGCGCGTCGGCAAGGGTAGCGGAACTCTGCGCCTGCGAGCCGAGACGGCGGATGGAGACCGTGCGCTCGACCGCCTCCTTCTTGCCGACGACGAGAAGCGCCGGAACCTTGGCCAGCGAATGCTCGCGGACCTTATAGGTGATCTTCTCATTGCGCAGATCGAGATCGACCGCGAGGCCGAGCTTGCGCGCCTCCGCCGCCACCTCATAGGCGTAGTCGTCGGCGTCCTGCGTGATGGTGCACACGACGATCTGCAGCGGCGAGAGCCACAGCGGCAGATGACCGGCATAATGCTCGATCAATATGCCGGTGAAGCGCTCCAGCGAGCCGAACATGGCGCGGTGAATCATCACCGGCGTCTTCTTCTCGCTGTCCGCGCCGATATAGAAGGCGCCGAAACGCCCCGGCAGATTGAAGTCCACCTGCGTCGTGCCGCATTGCCATTCGCGGCCGATGGCGTCGCGCAAAGTATATTCGAGCTTGGGCCCATAGAAAGCGCCCTCGCCCGGATTGACGCCGGTCTTCAATCCGCGCGCGGCGAGCTCCTCCAGCACCTTGTGGAGCGCCGCCTCGGCCTTGGCCCAGGCTTCATCGGAGCCGACATGCTTCTCCGGCCGCGTGGAGAGCTTCACCACGACGTCGTCGAAGCCGAAGTCCCGATAGATCGTCAGGATGAGGTCGTTGATCTTCAACGCCTCCTCCATAATCTGGTCCTCGTTGCAGAAGATATGCGCGTCGTCCTGCGTGAAGGCGCGCACGCGCATCATGCCATGCAGCGCGCCCGACGGCTCATAGCGATGCACAATGCCGAATTCGGCGATCTTCACCGGCAGGTCGCGATAGGACTTCAAGCCGTTCTTGAAGATTTGCACATGGCCGGGGCAGTTCATCGGCTTCAACGCGAAAATGCGCTCGTCCTCTGTCTTGGTGAGGAACATATTTTCGCGATAGGTCTGCCAATGGCCGGAGGTCTCCCACAAAGCGCGGTCGAGCACCTGCGGCGTGTTCACCTCGCGATAGCCCGCGGCCTTCTGGCGTCGGCGCATATAGGAGACGAGGCTCTGGAACAGCGCCCAGCCCTTCTCGTGCCAGAAGATCGTGCCCGGCCCTTCCTCCTGGAAATGGAAGAGGTCCATCTCGCGGCCCAAACGCCGATGATCGCGGCGCTCGGCCTCCTCGAGGCGATGCAGATAGGCGTCGAGGTCTTCCTGTTTCGCGAAAGCGGTTCCATAGATGCGCGAAAGCATCGGATTATTGTGGTCGCCGCGCCAATAGGCGCCCGCCACCTTCATCAGCTTGAAGGCGGTTCCGACCTTGCCGATCGACGGCAGATGCGGGCCGCGGCACAGGTCGAGCCAATGGCCCTGGCGATAGATTTTCAGATCCTCGCCGCCGGGAATGCTCTCGATCAGCTCACGCTTGAAGGCCTCGCCCTTCGCCGTAAAGTAGGTCTTGGCCTGATCGCGGCTCCAGACTTCCTTGGTGATGGCGGCGTCGCGCGCGACGATCTCGCGCATCTTCTTCTCGATGGCGGGAAGATCGTCCGGCGTGAACGGCTCGGACCGATAGAAGTCGTAATAGAAGCCGTTCTCGATCACCGGGCCGATGGTGACCTGCGTGCCGGGAAACAGCTCCTGCACCGCTTCCGCCAGAAGATGCGCGCAGTCGTGACGAATCAGCTCCAGCGCGCGCGGATCCTCGCGGCCGACGAATTCGATTTTGGCGTCGCGGTCGATCGTGTCGACGAGGTCGCGCAGCTCTCCATCGAGAGCCATGGCGACGGTGCGCTTGGCGAGGGAAGGGGAAATGCTCTTGGCGATATCGAGGCCGGAGACGCCGGGCTCGAATTGACGGGACGCCCCGTCGGGGAAGGTTACGGCGATCATATGCTCTCCTCATGCGCCCACTCGCCGATACAAGTCGGCGTAAGTCGCTTGCGGCCCGAGATGGGCCGGGGGCATTGATAAGGCAAGCATGTCGCGCTTGGCAATCGTCGGCGCGGCGCCCGCGAATCGAAAGTCCATCCCCCTCGCCCTCATGCTGAGGAGGCGGCGGAGCCGCCGTCTCGAAGCACGCGGGCGAACTCCAGAAGGCGGCGCTAACGGTTTCCTCGTCCTTCGAGACGCCCGCACCAAAGTCGGGTTTGCCCGACTTTGGCTCTTCGAATTGCCGATCTCGGGCGAGCCCGAGATCGATGCGGGTTCCTCAGGATGAGGAAACCTTCACCCGATCGTCACCGTAGAACCGCTCGAGCGCGGCTCACTTCAACGCGAATCCCAACGCCCGCAGCGCATCCTTCAGCCGGTCGCGGCCGCTGAGGCTCTCCGGGCCGCGAATGCGAGAGAGCGCCTGGCGAATCCAGCCCTGCTCGGGAAGGCCCGCCTCCTTCTGGAAATCCCGGAACTTCCCGTCATAAGTGGCGACAGCCTCGCGCTGCGCCTCGTTCCAGGCATATTGCTCGCGATGCAGAACGGCGCCCTGGCCGAGGCGCGGGCGCACGCCGCCGGCCTTGGCCGGATCGGGACGGCCGACCGCCATGCCGAAGACGGCGAAAACGCCCGGCGGCAGGTCCAGCTCCTTGGCCACCTCCTCCGGCTTGTTGCGGATCCCGCCGATATAGACCCCGCCATAGCCGAGCGATTCCAGCGCGACCAGCGCATTTTGCGCGGCGAGGCCGGCGTCGATCGCGGCGGTGAGGAACATTTCGAGATAGGGCAGCGCCGCCCCGTCGCGGCCCTGCTCCTTGCCGATATTCTCGAGCCGCGAGAGATCGGCGAGCCACAGAAGAAACAAAGGCGCGTCGCGAATATGCTGCTGATTGCCGGCGAGATCGGCGAGGCGGCTCTTGCGCGCCTCATCCTCGACGGCGACGAGGCTCCAGACCTGGAGATTGGAGGAGGTGGAGGCCGATTGCGCGGCGGCGACGACGGTCGCCAGAGTTTCGGCGGGAATTTTTTCCGGCAGATAGGCGCGAATGGACCGATGCGCGAGCAGAAGCTCCAGCGTCTCGTTCCAAACGGGCGGGGTGGGCGAATCATCGCGGCGATAGCGGGCGCGGATCGCCTCCGCGCCATCGGCCGCGCTCAATTCCCCTTTGCTGATCGGCTTGTTCATGTCGTCTCCAGAAAACGCCGCATGACGCGCGCCGTAACGCGCGCTTTGCGGCATGGTGGCGAAAGCCGCCGCAAAAATCCACCCTGGCGCCGCGGGAAAACCAGAAGCCGACGGGACGCTCCCGGCCTATCGGTTTGTACGGACAACGGCGACGCCGCCGCTGCTGCGTGTGGACAACGCCGAGCGGTTCTGTTAATTCCCCGCGCACGGGTCAGGCGCTCCGTCAGCGCCCGACCGACTATTCTCACCCGCAGCAACGTCTCCACCCGGGGCGCGCGCCGCCTCAAGAAACAGGATCGCTTCGTGCAAGTTCTCGTCCGCGACAATAATGTCGACCAGGCTCTCAAGGCGCTGAAGAAGAAGATGCAGCGCGAAGGCATTTTCCGCGAGATGAAGCTCCGCGGCCATTATGAGAAGCCCTCCGAGAAGCGGGCCCGCGAGAAGGCCGAGGCCGTGCGCCGCGCGCGCAAGCTCGCCCGCAAGAAGCTGCAGCGCGAAGGCCTGCTGCCGGTGAAAGCGAAGCCCGCCGTCGGCGGCCGCTGAGCGCGTTAAAAGCGGGCGCACCGTCGAATTCTCGCCGAATTGCCCGGTATAGATCGTCGTCATCGCGCGTTCCGCGCTTTCAGGACTTTGTTCGAGGAGGTCGGACGGAATGGAATTGCCGCTCGGCTCGGCGGTTCGCCGGACGTCCCCCGCATCTCGCCGCCGCGCGCCTCTGCGCGCGGGCGCCGCGATGCTGACTCTCCTCGCCCTCACCGGTTGCGAGACCGCCGGCGTGCTGCGGCCGCCGGGACGCGGCTTCGCCGAGACCGACGCCGCCGACCCCAGAGCCGCCAACGCCAATATCGAATCGCTCTCCGAGGTGATTCGTCGCAATCCGAGCCCGGAGGCGTACAACACGCGCGGCGTGGCGCTGGCGAAGATCGGCCAGTTTCAGGAGGCGATCGCCGATTTTTCCCAGGCGATCAAGATCGAGCCCAATAACGCCGCCGCTTTCACCAATCGGGCCCTCGCCTTCCGCCAGATCGGCCGCAACGATCAGGCGCGGCTCGATTTCGACCGCGCCGTCGACGTCAACCCCAATCACGCGCCGGCCTATATCGGCCGCGCCAATCTGCTGCGCGCGCAGGGCAATCTCGAGCAGGCGCTCGCCGATCTCGATGCGGCGATCAAGCTCAATCCCGAGAGCGCGCAGGCGTTTCACGCGCGCGGGCTGATCCATCAGAAGCGCGGCGACAATCAGCGCGCCGTCACCGATTTCGACAACGCCATCGACCGCGATCCTTTCGCGGCGGCGCCCTATCAGGCGCGCGGCGAGAGCCTCGTCACGCTCGGCAATTACGACAAGGCGATCGAGGATTTCAACGCCGCGCTCAATGTCGACAATAAGAGCGCGCCGGCCTGGGCCTGGCTCGGCCTCGCCTATGAGCGCAAGGGCAATCGCCAGAAGGCGTCCGAATCCTATCAGCGCGCTCTGGCGCTCGATCCGCAGCAGCCGATCGCGAAGCAGGGCGCCTCGCGCGGCTGAGCGTCAGTCGCTCGCCTCCATGCGACGCGGAGCCGCGAGCGTCGCATCCAGCCAGCGCGCGACGCGCGGGAACACGTCCGGCAGCCCCAGCACCAAATGCTGCCCGCCGGGCGCGAGGACGAAGGTCTTCGGCTCATTGGCGAGATCGAACAGCCGCCGCCCGAGCGCGATCGGCACCACGCCATCCTCGTCTCCATGGACGATCAGCAGCGGCATATGCACGTCGCGAATGGCGAGATCGGAGCGGAACTGATCCAGCATCAGCCAGCGCACGGGCAGAAAGCCGAAGCGCGTCTCGGCGACGTCGACGGCCGAGGAGAAAGGCGAATCGAGCGCCAGGGCCGCCGCCGCGCGCCGCGCCGCGAGCTGCGTCGCGACGCCGGACCCCAATGATTCGCCGATGATGACGAGGCGCTCCGGCTCGTAGCCGCGCGCGCGGGCCTCCGCATAGGCGGCCTCGGCGTCGCGCATGACGCCTTCTTGCGTCGGCGTTCCGCTGGAGCCCGCATAGCCGCGATAGGCGATGGCGAGAAAGCCATAGCCGGCGGAGAGGAAATTGCGGAAACGCGCGGCGCGATCCACCAGCCCGCCGGCGTTTCCGTGGAAATAGAGCAGCAGTGGCCGCCCCTCGCGCGGCGGCGCGTGCCAGGCGACGATCGTCTCGCCATCCGATGTCGAAAGCGTCAGTTCCTCGACGCCGGCGAGGCCCGCCTCATGCGGCGGGATATGACGCCTGTCCGGCAGATATTGCAGGCGTCGCTGAAACAGGCCGAGGCCCGCCATCGACAGAAAGTAAAGTCCGACGACGACGAGCAGCGTCCATTTCAGCAGCGCAAGGACCATCGGCGATCAGCCTTTGCTTTCGGCTCGGCGCCGCGCCTCGGCGCGCTCCTCGAGCTTCGACGCGACAAAGCCCGCGACGAGCACCAGAACGGCGCCGACGATAGAGGAGGCCAATTCGAAATGGGCCGGCGCGGTCCAGCCAAGCTTCGTCCAGACCGGATCGCCAGCGATGAGCTCGCCCGAAATCCAGCCGAGCAGGCCGGCGCCCGCCCAGACGAGAATGGGAAAGCGCGACAGCGCCTGCATCAGCAGGCCGGCGCCGAAGACGACGATCGGCACGGACACGGCGAGGCCGAAGACGATGAGCGGCATGGAGCCGCGCGCGGCGCCGGCGATGGCGATGACATTGTCGAGCGACATCACCGCATCGGCCATGACGATGGCCGCCACCGCGCCCCAGAGGTCCTCTTTCGCGTCGACGTGATGCTCGGTCTCGTCGATGAGCAGCTTGGTGGCGACGCCGAGCAGCAAGAGCCCGCCGATCGCCTTGAGCGCCGGAATGGCCATGAGCTGTATGACGACGAAGGCGAAGGCGATGCGCAGCGTCACGCCGCCGGCCGCGCCCAGAATTATGCCCCATCGCCGTTGCTGTTTCGGGAGCTTGTGACAGGCGAGAGCGATGAGAATCGCATTGTCGCCCGAAAGAAGCAGATCGATCCAGATGATTTCGAAGATTTCGAAGCCGACGGAAAGCTCGTCGCCGTTCATTGACTTGGATTTCCAACCCTGCCCGTGGGCAGCATGGGCGCGATCATATCGCGCGGAAGGGGGAGAAGGCCAGCGAGATCGGACGGCGGCGGAGCTTTGCGCTATCGCCGCGTCTTGGCCGCGACATTGGCGGGCGCGGCGGCGCAGGGCGGCATGAAGTCGGCGAGCTTTTTCTCGTCCGCGCCGGGCCGGTGCGCGTCATGGCCGATCAGCAGCGGCAGCCAGCCGAGCGCATCATCCGTATGCACATAGACGTCGAAAATCACCGCCCCGGCGGGGATTTCCGCGCGGCGACAGAACAGCCCGCCGTCGAGCTCGAGCGAACCGTGGGCTTTCGCGCCGCTCTCGCGCCAGCGCATTCCTTCCTCCTGCGCGGCGCGGATAGCGGCGAGATCCCGCCTGTCGGCCTCGAAAACCACGAGCCCGCCGCTCAGCGTCGATTCGAGGCCGGCGAGAATGGGCCCGTCTTCGGCCCTCGCGCCGGAGACGAGGCGAATCGTCAGCACGCGCTTGGCCGCCTCCTCGCCCTCCCGCCAATAGGCGACGACGACCCGCGCGCTCGTCGGCGTCGGCTCCAGCCAATCGGGCGCGCGCAAGGCGACACGGAGCGGCGCGACGTCGGCCGTCGAGAGATCGAAGGAGCGCAGCTTCCACTGCGTGGAGAGCGGAACGCCGTTGCAGGCCGAAAGAAAAAGAGCAGAGGCGAGCGCGAGAGACGGGAGGCCGCGGGTCATGAATCGCTTCCTTTTGTTCGATTATATTTTCATGTTTGACATTAAAAATAATATGTGTCAAATTGTTTCTATCGCGCATGACGCGACCAAGGAGGATGCAACCCATGACCGACGCCGTCGCTTTTCAGGACCCGCGTTTTTCCGCGCTGCGGGCGCGCATCGGCTGGATCTGCCAGACGGTCCGGGCGCTCGTCATTGTCTTCGCCGGGGCCGATCTCCTCGCGATACTGACCTTCTGGGCCGATCACGGAAAGGTCGAGCGCCATTATCGCGAGCTGCTGCAGATCGATGTTTCGGGCGCTTCACAAAGCCAATATGCGACGGCGACGGCGCTGAGCCTCTTCGTCTGGGTCTTCGCCGCCGTCATCAGCTTTTGCCTGTGGCGCGTGTTCAGCCTCTATCGCGAGGGCGGCGTCTTCTCCGCGGAGGCGGCGCTCTGGCTGCGGCGCGCCGGCGTCATCGGGCTGTTCACCGTGCTGCTGGATGTCGTCATGCGCTCGGCGATCATCCTCGCCATCGCATCGCATCTGCCGCCCGGACAGAATCATCACGGCTACATAAGGCTCGAGGATCTGCTGAACATCATCTTCCTGCTGATGCTGATCGCCATAGCGCATATCTTCAAGACCGCAGCCGACATCGCCGGCGAGCACGCGCAATTCGTGTGAGCGCCATGGCGATCGTGGTCAATCTCGACGTGATGCTCGCGCGGCGCAAAATGCGCTCGCGCGATCTCGCGCAACGCATCGGCATCGCCGAGCAGAATGTCAGCCTTTTGAAATCCGGCAAGGTGAAAGGAATTCGCTTCGATACGCTGGAGAAGATCTGCGAGGTCTTGGACTGCCAGCCGGGCGACATTCTGGAATATCGGCCGGAGGCGGAGGGAAAGGGAGGTTGATTTGTCCGGCAATCGACCGTACATAGTCGGTCGAAGATCGGAGGCGTCAAAAATCGGAGGCGTCATGGGCGCAGAAAACAACCGAACGGCGCGGCTCGAAGCGCGTCTCGCGCCCGAGGCGCTGGCCACGATCAAACGCGCCGCCGAAATCCAAGGCCGAAGCGTCAGCGATTTCGTGGTGGTCGCCGCGCAAGAAGCGGCGATTCGCACGATCGAGGAAACCCAGATCATCCGACTCTCGGTCGAAGATCAGCGCATATTCGCCGATGCGATTCTCGACCCACCCGCGCCGTCGCCCGGATTGCAGCGCGCCGCCGACGCCTATCGTCGGCTCGTCAAGGCGACGAAGTGACGGTCGAATTTCGTATCGAATCGCTGAGCTCGATCCATGACAGGGAGCGATTTTATTGCGGCGTCGAGCCGCTCGACCGCTATCTGCGCGAGCTCGCTGCACAGGATGTGAAGCGGCGCATCAGCAATTGCTTCGTCGCGCTCGACGACGTCGGCGCCATCGCGGGCTATTACACTTTCGCCGCGGCCAGCCTGCCGCTCACCGAGCTGCCGCCCGCGATCGTGAGAAAGCTGCCGCGCTACGGCGTGGTTCCCGCCGGACTGATCGGCAGGCTTGCGGTCGATGTGAAATTTCGACGGCGAGGCCTCGCCGGCGCAATGGTCATGGACGCCGTCGTGCGAGCGGCGAGGGCCGATCCCGCGATATTCGCGATCGTCGTGGAGGCGAAGGACGAAAGCGCCGAGGCCTTCTATCGAAGCCTCGGTTTTCTTGCTTTCGCGGTCAGATCATCTTCCTACTTCCTGCCGATTTCGACGGCTCTGCAGGCGCTCGCAAAAGCGAAGCGATGACCCTCACTTCAAGAACACGTAGATATCCACCTCGAGCCCATCGTCGTCACTGGTCTTCAAATCGGTGAGATATTCCTCGACGAACAGATTTTTCGTGTCGAGACCCTTCTCGTCCAGAAAGGCGGTGATCGCCTCATAGGTCGAGTCGATCTCCTCATAAGGCCCGCGATGCTGGAATTTCAGCGCCTTGCCGGCCGGCGACGCGCCGGCCTCGACACCGTGCTCGAACTTGGCCTTGGTCTCGGGCGAGCGCGTCAGCGGCAGCATGGCCTCGAAATGAAAGCCATTGTCATCCGTCTCGGTGAAGGCGACCAGCGGACGGCCGTCCACGGTGAGGCCAGCCTTGGAGGCGGCGATGCGCAGATTGGCGACGGCCTCGGAAAGCGTCTTGAGTCCGTCCGCCCATGTGCCCTGCCCGCGCAATTTGACGACGGGACGGGCGATGATATCGATCGCCTGACCGGCGATAGCGTCGGCTTGCGCCTGCGCCTGCGCCTCCGCCTCGGCCGGAGAAGGCTCGTTGAGGTCCAGCGTCGGCTTCGGCGCGACGGGGCTGTCCGGCGCGGCGGGCGCGGGCTTTTGCGGCGTCTCCGCCGCGACCTGCGCGCTCGGCGCCAGAACGACGGCGGTGGGGGTGGGCGAGGTGGATGTCGCGCCGAAAAAGGCTCCCGCGACGACGGCGAGAACAGCCAGCCCCGCGACAAAGGGCCAAGCCCGCTTCAATCTCTGCGTGACGCCCTCACCGCTCGAATTGCTCATCGGTCTGGTCCTCTTGGAAAGCGCAGGCGCCGGCCATAGCGTCGCGATTCGATTCTCTATATACGCCTGTAACAGGAAATGAACGGCATGATGACCAGTCCGCTCGCCGGCCTCCCGATCTTTCGCATGAACGGGATCGGCAATGAAATTCTCGTTCTCGACTTGCGCCGCGCCGGCCTCGAGGTCGCGCCCGCCGAGGCGCGCGCCATCGCCCGCGCCCCCGGCCTGCGCTTCGACCAGCTCATGGTCCTGCAGACGCCGCGCCATGCTGGCGCCAACGCCTTCATGCGCATCTACAATACCGACGGCTCGCTCTCCGCCGCCTGCGGCAATGGCACGCGCTGCGTCGCCTATGTGCTCGGCCGCGCCGGCGAAGGCGAGACGCTGACGCTGGAGACCGACGCCGGCCCGGTGCGCACATGGCGCGCCGGCGAGACGCGCTTTGCCGTCGATATGGGCGCCCCGCGTCTCGGCTGGCGGGAGATCCCGCTCGCCGAGGAAGCGCCCGATACGAGAAATGTGACGCTTGCGCCGGAAATCCAGGGGGCGCCCGCCGCCTTTTCGGCGGTCAATATGGGCAATCCTCACGCGGTCTTCTTCGTCGACGACCCGCTGTCTATGGATCTCGCGACGCTCGGGCCGCAGCTCGAGCATCACAAGCTCTTTCCCGAGCGCGCCAATATCTCCTTCGCCAAGATCATCACGCCGGACGAGATTTTGCTGCGCGTATGGGAGCGCGGCACGGGCGAGACGCGGGCCTGCGGCTCGGCCGCCTGCGCGACGCTGGTGGCGGCCGCCCGAAGCGGCCTTTCAGCCCGCGAGGCGCGCGTGCGCCTGCCCGGCGGCGAGCTCGTCATCGCCTGGGGGGCGGACGATCATGTGCTGATGACCGGCGACGTCGAGCTCGAATTCGAGACGGCGCTGGAAGCGCGCTATTTCGCCGAGCCGGAATCGTGACCGCCGCGGTCGACATCGTCACCTTCGGCTGCCGTCTCAATTACGTCGATTCCGAGCGGCTGCTGCACGAGGCGCGCGCCGGCGCGCAAAGCGAGCGCGTCATCGTCAATACTTGCGCCGTGACGGCCGAGGCGACGCGCCAGGCGCGCCAGGCGATCCGCCGCCTGAAGCGCGAGCGGCCGACGGCCGAGATCGTGGTCGCCGGCTGCGCGGCGCGCATCGACCCGCAGAGCTTCGCCACGATGGATGGCGTCACGCGCGTGCTGACCGAGCCGGGCGAGACGCGCGCCGAAAGCGCCGCCGAAGGGCAGACGCGCGCCTTTCTCGCCGTGCAGAACGGCTGCGACCATAGCTGCACTTTCTGCATCATCCCCTTGGGCCGCGGCCCCTCGCGCT
The DNA here is from genome assembly GCF_018887255.1 of Methylosinus sp. KRF6. Lineage (NCBI taxonomy): Bacteria > Pseudomonadati > Pseudomonadota > Alphaproteobacteria > Hyphomicrobiales > Methylocystaceae > Methylosinus > Methylosinus sp. KRF6. The sequence continues at coordinate 47,123 of NZ_JAHLJF010000001.1, forward strand.
CCATCGCGCCGGGCGAGGTCGTCGCCGAGGCGCGCCGCCTCATCGAGAGCGGCAAGCGCGAGATCGTGCTGACCGGCGTCGATCTGACGAGCTACGCCGCCGAGGGCGTTACGCTGGGCGGCCTCGTGCGCAAGCTGCTGCGAGAATTGCCGCAGCTAGAGCGGCTGCGACTCTCCTCCATCGACTGCATAGAGGCGGACGCCGCGCTTTTCGATTGCATGGCCGCCGAGCCGCGCCTGATGCCGCATCTGCATCTCTCGCTGCAATCGGGCGACGATCTCATTCTGAAGCGCATGAAGCGCCGCCATTCGCGCACCGACGCCATTCGTCTTTGCGCCGAGCTGCGCGAGGCGCGGCCGGACATCGTCTTCGGCGCCGATTTCATCACCGGCTTTCCCACCGAGACCGAAGACATGTTCGCCCGCACGCTCGCTCTCGTCGAGCAGTGCGGGCTGACGCATCTGCATGTCTTCCCCTATTCGCCGCGTCCCGGAACGCCGGCGGCGCTGATGCCTCGAGTGAATGGCGCATTGGCGAAGGAGCGCGCCGCCCGCCTGCGCGCGGCCGGAGAAGCGGCGCTCATCCGCCATCTCGACGCGCAGATCGGCAAGACATTGCGCGTGCTGACGGAAAAAGGCGGCATGGCCCGCGCCGACGATTTCACGCTCATTCGCACGCCCGGCGCGGAAGCGGGGCGGATGCTGGAAATGCGCGTGACGGGGCATGACGGGAAGGCGTTGAACGGCGTCTTCATCGCCTGAGCGTCATCGCGCGGAGCAACGAAGCCTCTTGCTTTTCGCGCATGACAGGCGTATCGCGCCGCGCATGAGCGACATGCGCAATTTTGCCCGCATTCAGAAAAACGCCCCGCACTGCGGTGGCGGCGTGGGCCTGCGCACGCTCGGCAACCTGCTTTTCACATGATTTGTTAGTCCGGCCTTCTTCAGCGTTCGGCCCGCTGCGGCGGCCGGGCGCGGAGAGTGACCCATGAAATACGCTTTTCCTCTCATTCGGCATCTCGACGATATCGACAGGCATCGCGACGCCGGCCTCATGCATGAGGCGTTCAAGCGCGGCGAACGTCACAATGGCACGATCGTCTATGACTACGCCTATATGGACAATGAGGTTTTTCCGCCGATCGGCGCGACGCAATTCGCGGCGCTGGCGCGCGAGCTGCGCGGCCTGACCTTCGACGCGAAGAACAGCGCGCTGCTGTCGCGTCCCTATCAGAAATTCTTCAACGCCGGCGAACGCGAGGAGACGCTGGCGACGAATCTGCCGCTCGCCGATCGCCATCTCGTGCTGGAAAAGCTCGACGGCTCGATGATTCATGCTTTCATCCGGCCCGATGGCGCGCTCGCCTTCGCGACGCGTTGGGGCGTGAGCGACATAGCGCGCCAGGCGCTCGCCTGGTACGAAACGCAAGATGGAGACGGCGCCGGGCGCGCCGCGCTGCGCGATCTCGTCGCCGCCGGGCTGACGCCGATTTTCGAATGGACGTCGCCGGAAAACATCGTCGTCGTCCGCCACGCCGCGCCGGCTCTGACGCTGACCGGCCTGCGCGAGCGCGAGACCGGCGATCATGTCGCTTACGCGCAGCTCGCCGATCATGCACGGCGGCTGCGCGTTCCGCTCGTGCGCGCTTTCGATTCGATCGCGGATTGGGACAGCTTTTCTGCGCGCGCTTTCGCGGAGACCGAGGGCGAAGGCTATGTCGTGCGCTTCGACGACGGCCATATGCTGAAGGTGAAGAATATGCTCTATGCGCGCGTTCACAAATTCAAGGCGCATCTCGCGCAGCCCAAGGACGCGGCGGAAATCATCGTCTCCGGCGCGCTGGACGATATGCTGCCGCATCTTTCCGCAGCCGAGCGGAGCAAGATCGAAGCCTATCGCGATTGCCTGCGCGCGCGTCTCTCCGCCACGGCGAGCCGATTGGCGGAGACGATCGCGCGAGCGCGCGAGGAAATCACCACGCAGGACCCGCGCGAACGTCAGAAGCTGTTCTGGACCCTCTATGCCGCGCCGCTCGGCGCGGCATTGTCGGGAAGCGCGGTGGATGTCTGGCTGGAGCGCCGCGACGCATTCGCGGCGATCGATCTGCTGGTGCTGAAGAATACGAGCGCCAATGCGCGTTTTCAGCAGATCGTGGCGGCGCTCGATCTTCCCGAGCTCGCCTTCGGCTTCGACGGCGATCAATGAGAGACGCGCTCGCGGCCGCCTTGGCGATGCCTCTGTGATTTCGCGCCGACTTATTTCGCGCCGACTTGGGCGCGGACTCACAGAGCGCTCTCGATCGTTTCGATCGGCATAAAAAACGTCCGCTCGCCGAGCTTGCAGGGAAGAAACCCGCGCCTCGTATAGAAAGGGACCGATTCCTCATCGAGCGCGTGAACGACCACGCCTCTCACGCCGATCGTCTGCGAAGCGGACAATATTCGCTTCAGCGCATCGGCGAGCAGATCGGCCCCGAGACCCTTGCCGGCATGGCCGACATCCCGCGCCAGCCTGCCGATGATGCTCACCGGGATCGGATCGGGAAGGCCATGCTTCCTGACCTTGGAAGGAATCGCCGCACGCTCGATCGCGCCCGCGGAGATGCAGTAATAGCCGATGACCTTGTCGCCCTCGCAGGCGACATAGGTTCTCGCGCTACGTCCTTCGCTCGCGGCCGCGTGCTGCTTCAGCCATTCGTTCAGCCGAGGCTTGCCGCAGTCGAAGGTCCGAAAGTCATGCTTGGTCGGATCGAGCCGCGCGGGCGCATGAAATATCGCCCCGCGCTCTACCTCTCCCACAGAGGCTTCTTCAGCAGCAGCGCTCGCAGCTCGTCATTGGGCGGCGGCGGCCGATCCAGCGCCGCCTCGAATTCCGCGAAATCTTTTTCATCGAGCACGAACAGGCGCTGATCGAGCAATATGTCGACGGCGTGGTTTCGAGCGCTTTCCGTGATGAACTCGCTGCGCGTCTTGCCGAGGAGCGAGGCGGCGGTGTCGATCAGATTGCGCGTCGTCGTCGACATGCGCACATTCACTGTGGAGTCGTGACGCTCTCTGGCCGGCGCCGCCGGCTGTTTCGACGCCTCGGTCGGCATTCGACTCTCCTCTGACGATCAGCCTATTGAAAAGCCCGTGTGTGGATAATGTCAATACAAAAGATCATTCGTCACGGCGCCTTATAAACGATTCGATAGACCGCCCCATTCTGGTCGTCCGCCACCAGCAGCGAGCCGTCCGGCAGCTCCGCCACATCCACGGGCCGGCCGAGATATTGCGGATCGCCATCGTTCCAGCCTTCCGCGAAAGGCTCGCTGACGCCGCGCTTTCCCTCCGGGCCGACGCGGGTGAACATCACGCGCGCGCCGACCGGCATCGTCCGGTCCCAGGAGCCGTGCTGCGCCGAGAAAATTCCGCCGCGATAATAGGGCGGGAAGGTCGAGCCGCGATAGAAGGTCATGCCGAGATCGGCGGCGTGCGGCGCCTCCTCCACCTCCGGAAAGACGACGCCCTGCGGCGGCGCATCGCGCGCATATTCATTCGCGCGCACATGGCCGCCGCCATACCAGGGAAAGCCGAAATGCAATCCCGGCCGCGTCGCGCGATTCAATTCGCCCGGCGGCGTGTCGTCGCCCATGCTATCCACCTGATTGTCGGTGAACCAGAGCGTCCCATCCGAAGGATCGAAATCCATGCCGACAGAATTGCGAATGCCGCGCGCAAAAACCTCGCGGCCGGAGCCGTCGCGATTCATGCGGATGATTCCGCCCATGCCGATTTTGTCGAAGAGCTCGAGCTTGTCGCGCGGCGTGACATTGTAGGGCTGGCCGAGCGACACATAGAGCTTGCCGTCCGGCCCGATGCGGCAGACGCGCGTCGTGTGATTGGCGCTCTGCTCGGCGGCGGGGATGAGCCCGCCCTGCGGCGCGAGGCCGCGCGCGTCTTTCCAGGCGAGCCGGCGCCAGTCTGTCTCCGCCGCGGGGAAGCTCGAAATGCGATTCTGCTCGACGACGAAGAGGCTTCCCTCCGCGTCGAAGCAGAGCCCATGCGGAATGACGAAAGGCGCGTCGGGGGCGAAAACATCGACCGAAGCGGCGCCCTCCCTGCCCGGCGTCAGCACATGAATGCGGTTCGCATCCGTGCCGACGAAAATGGCGGCGCCGCGCCGTCCGACAGCGAGCGTGCGCGCATGTGGAACCAGCGCATAAAGCGAGATGGAGAAGCCTTCCGGCATATGGATGCGGCTCAGATCCGCCTCTATTCGGCGGGTCTCGGCCTCCGGCGAGGGCTCCGCGCCGGCGTCGAGGATCGGCGTCGAGCAGAGGCAGAGGCAAAGGGCGATCCGGCGAATCATCGGACGGTCTCCGTGGCGGTCCCAAAAGGACCCGTCGAGAAAGATAGGGCCGCGCGCCCTTGCGGCTTGCCGATTATTTATTCCGGGTATTATTGACTTGCGTAATTTTTAATGGGTATAAATAGCGCATGGAAAATGATCTCCTCTCCCGTCTGTCGCGGCCCTGCGCCGCTTTCGCCGAGGGCCGGATGCTGGCCGCGGGCCCTTTGGTGGAGGTCGCTCTCGCGGTCGAGAGCGCCGACGCCGCCGACGGCCATATTCTCACTTTCGACGATGCGACGGGCGAGATCGTCGATCTCGATCTGCGCGGCGGAAAGGCCGCGATCATCGCGCGGCTCGCCGCTTCCCCCGCCGCCAGCGGCAAGCCGCAAAGCGGAACCGCCGAGCCGGAGACGGGCGACGAGAGCGCGCGCGGACGCGGACGGCCCAGGCTCGGCGTCGTCGCGCGCGAGGTCACGCTACTGCCGCGCCATTGGGACTGGCTCGCCACCCAGCCCGGCGGCGCTTCGGCGACGCTGCGCCGGCTCGTCGACAACGCACGGCGCGAGAGTGGAACGGACGACCGCACGCGCGCGGCGCGCGAGGCCGCCTATCGCTTCCTTTCCAACGTCGCCGGAAATCTGCCGGGCTATGAGGAGGCGCTGCGCGCGCTCTTCGCCGGGGACGCCACGCGCTTCGAGGCGCAAATGGCCGGGTGGCCGAAGGATGTTCGCGCCTATGCGCTGCGCCTCGCCGGCGGCGGCGCGTGAGCAGGAGCCACGGCTTGCAATGGCGCGGGCGCGAGCGCATGTATCGCGAAACCTGTTCCGGCGACGAGGATTGCGATGCCGCTCTACGCCTATAGCTGCAATTCCTGCGATAAAGAATTCGAGACCTTGGTGCGCTCGGACGACACTCCCGCCTGTCCGGCCTGCGGAAGCGTCGAATTGACGCGCCAGCTCTCGCTGATCGCGAAGCCGGCGAGCGGCGGCGAGGCCGAGCCCGCCTGCGCCTCCCTCGGCGGCGGCGGCTGCGGAGCCTCCTGCCCCGCCTTCGCCGATTGCGGCTGAGCGCGAATTTCAGCCTTTCGCCCAGAATTGTTCGATATCGGCGGTTGACTTCGCCGAGGAGAGTGAGATTCTTTCGGCGTCGGCCATCCACCGGGTCTCCCGGGGGAAAAGACGGCTTTTGCCGCTTTCTCTCGCGAATCGGATAGGATCGGAAGACGACCGATTCATCCTGAAGGGAGAATATCCATTCGCCGTCCAATGAAGAGCACCGCGGCCCCACAGAAGGAAGGTCCGCGCATCAACCGGGAGATTCGCGCGCGCGAGGTGCAACTGATCGACTCGGAAGGCAAGAACCACGGCGTGGTTCCTCTGCTCGACGCCCTCTCTCTGGCGGAGACGGCGGCGCTCGATCTCGTCGAGATCGCGCCCAACTCCGAGCCGCCGGTCTGCAAAATTCTCGATTACGGAAAATTTCGTTTTCTCGAACAGAAAAAGGCCGCCGAGGCCCGCAAGAAGCAGAAGATCGTCGAGGTCAAGGAGATCAAGCTCCGCCCGGGCATCGACGAGCACGACTATGACGTGAAGATGAAGGCCGTGCAGCGCTTCTTCGAAGAGGGCGACAAGGTCAAGGTCACATTGCGTTTTCGCGGTCGTGAGATCGCCCACCAGGACATCGGCTATCGCCTGATGACCCGCGTGAAGGCGGAGACGGCCACCATCGCCAAGGTCGAGCTCGAGCCCTCGATGGAAGGCCGCCAGATGATCATGGTGCTGGCGCCGCGCTGACCCGCCTCGGACGGGGCCTCGATCCGCACTTGCCGAGGCCGCGTCTTTCAGTCTTTGTTGCTTTCATGTCCAGACCGTCCATCCGCGCGATTCTATCCGGCGCGGCGCTTCTATCGGCTTTCGCCGCATCGACCGGCGCGCGCGCGCAAATGGCGCTGCCGGGCGCCGTCGCGCCTGCGCCGGCCGGCGCCGTGGCGGCGCCGGCGGAGGGCTCGAAGCCCAAGCCGCGCGCCGCGGTCGCGCCCGTCGCGCCCAAATTGCCGAGCGAGGAGACGATCGTCGGACACGTCCTCCACCAGGACGGCGACGCGCGCGGCTCGATCGAATTGCAGCGCCGTGGCGGCGGCGCGCTGGAAGTGGCGCGGCTCTCGCTCGTCGGCGATCGGCTGACGCGCTCCGGCGAGACCTGCCGCATCGAGGTTTCCGAGCCCCTGCCGCTCACGCCGCGGGAGACGACGAGCGGGCTGCGGCGCTATGAGGTGGCGTTTCCTGCCTGCCCCTTCGGTTTCGACGCGCTGGACGGGGCGATTCTGGTCAGCTCCGACGGCAAGGCCTGCGAGCTGAAACAGGCCGATTGCCGCGCCGACCCCAATGGACTCTGGGGAATGGGCGCGGATGAATTCGATCCCAAGCGCGCCGAGGAGATGCTGACGATGCGCGCCCGCATCGAGCAGACCGTGCGCAATGATTTCAAGGCGCTCTATGATCGGATCAAATCCGACAAGGCGCAGCGCAAGGAGCTGGTGCGCGAACAGGCCGGCTTTTCCGCGCGTCGCGAAGAGATCTGCCGCTCCTATGTTCAGGAGGCGGATTTCGGCTATTGCGCCCTACGCGTGACCGAGGCGCGCGCTCTCGCGCTCGGCACACAGCTGGCCATCGGCTTCAAAAAAACGGCGGAAACCGGCGGCAAGAAAAAGCGGTAGGCCTGCGAATTCTTCTCCCGCGCGCTGGAGAAGGCGGCTTGGCGAAGCCGGGTCTGATGCGGGCGCCCGCGGTTTTCGCAGATCGAACAACATCCCAGATACAGCACGAAAAAAGGCCGCCAGACACTGGCGGCCTTTTTCATTATGCGCGGCTCCCTCTCCCCGCTGTGGAGGAGAGGGAGAATCTCTATCGCCTCACTCCGCCGCGGCGGGCGGCAGGCGCGGCGGCGTCGGGCGCGTCTCGGCTTCCGCAGCGCGCTGCGTGATGATGAGATCGTCGCGGCCGGTGGCGATGCCACGGAATTTCGCCATGGCGGCGCCGGTGCCCGCCGGGATCAGCCGGCCGACGATGACATTCTCCTTGAGGCCGACCAGCGGATCGACCTTGCCATTGACCGCCGCCTCGGTGAGCACGCGCGTGGTCTCCTGGAAGGAGGCCGCCGAGAAGAAGGAGCGCGTCTGCAGCGAGGCCTTGGTGATGCCGAGCAGAACCGGCGTGCCATGGGCCGGCTTGCCGCCCTCCTCGAGCGCCTTGGCGTTGGCTTCCTCGAGCTCGGTGAGATCGACCTGCTCGCCATCGAGGAAGCCGGTGTCGCCGGCGTCGACGATATCGACCTTCTGCAACATCTGACGCACGATCACTTCGATGTGCTTGTCGTTGATGTTGACGCCCTGCAGCCGGTAGACCTCCTGGATCTCGTTGACGAGGTAGGCCGCCAGTTCCTCCACGCCCTTGATCGCCAGAATGTCGTGCGGCGCCGGATTGCCGTCGACGATATAGTCGCCCTTCTCCACGACGTCGCCGTCCTGAAGATGGATGTGCTTGCCCTTGGGGATCAGATATTCGACCGGCTCCGCGCCCTCCTCATGCGGGACGATGGAGAGGCGCTGCTTGTTCTTATAGTCGCGGCCGAATTGCACCGTGCCGGAGATTTCCGCGATGATCGCGTGATCCTTCGGACGGCGCGCCTCGAACAGCTCGGCGACGCGCGGCAGACCGCCGGTGATGTCGCGGGTCTTGGCGCTCTCGAGCGAGATACGCGCGACAATGTCGCCGGCTTTGATCTGCCCGCCCGGCTCGACCGCGATGATCGAGTCGACCGGCAGCGTGTAGCGGGCGTCGCCGCCGCGCTGCAGCTTGATGACCTTGCCGTCCGCGCCCTTGATGACGATCGCCGGCTTGAGGCTCGCCGAGCGCGTGTTGAGACGCCAATCCATGACGACGCGCTTGGTGATGCCCGTCGATTCGTCGGCCGTTTCCGACACCGACTGGCCTTCGACGAGATCCTCGAAGCCGATGGCGCCGTCCACCTCGCTGACGATGGGACGCGTATAGGGGTCCCATTCCGCGATGCGGTCGCCGCGCTTGATCTTGTCGCCTTCGTCCACCTTCAGCCGCGCGCCATATTGGATGCGGTTGACGGCGCGCTCGACGCCGTCCGGCCCGACGATCACCGCGGCCACGTTGCGCGCCATGACGATGAGATCGCCATCCGAGTTGCGCGCCACATGGCGGTTGCGGATATGCACCGTGCCTTCGAAGTTGGACTCGATGAAAGACTGGTCCGCGAGCTGCGCCGCGCCGCCGATGTGAAAGGTGCGCATGGTGAGCTGCGTGCCCGGCTCGCCGATCGACTGCGCCGCGATGACGCCGACCGCCTCGCCCATATTGACGGGCGTGCCGCGGGCGAGATCGCGCCCGTAGCATTTGGCGCAGACGCCGTTCTTCGACTCGCAGGTCAGCACCGAGCGGATCTTCACCTCCTGAATGCCGGCGGCGTTGATCGGCTCGATATGCCATTCCTGAATCATCTCGCCATTGGGGACGATGATCTTGCCCTGCTGATCGCGCAGATCCTCCGCCGCCGTGCGGCCGAGAATGCGCGAGGCGAGCGAGGCGACGACCTGTCCGGCGTCGATGATCGCTCTCATGCGAATGCCCTTCTCAGTGCCGCAATCGACCGTGGTGATGATCGAATCCTGCGCCACGTCGACGAGACGACGCGTGAGATAGCCCGAGTTCGCGGTCTTCAACGCCGTGTCCGACAGGCCCTTGCGCGAGCCGTGGGTGGAGTTGAAGTATTCGAGAACGGTGAGGCCTTCTTTGAAGTTCGAGATGATCGGCGTCTCGATGATCTCGCCCGAGGGCTTGGTCATGAGGCCGCGCATCGCCGCGAGCTGCTTCATCTGGGCGGGCGAGCCGCGCGCGCCCGAGTGCGACATCATGTAGATCGAGTTGATCGGCAGATCGCGGCCATGCTCGTCCTTGCGGACGGTGGAGATGCGGATCATCATCTCCTCGGCGAGCTTCTCCGAGCACTTCATCCAGGCGTCGACGACCTTATTGTACTTCTCGCCCTGGGTGATGAGGCCGTCGTTGTACTGCTGCTCATATTCCTTGGTGGCGCTGCGCGTCTCTTCGATGATGCGCTCCTTCGTCTCCGGCACGACCATGTCGTCCTTGCCGAAGGAGATGCCCGCCTTGAACGCCTCGCGGAAGCCGAGCGCCATGATGCGATCGCAGAAGATGACCGTCTCCTTCTGACCGCAATTGCGGTAGACGGTGTCGATCATGTTGGAGATTTCCTTCTTCGTCATCAGTCTGTTGGCTGCGTCGAAGGGAATCTTGGGATTGCGCGGCAAGAGCTGGCCGAGGATCAGGCGGCCGGGCGTGGTGTCGAAGATTTTCGACACGCGCTGGCCCTTCTCGTCATAGGTCCAGGCTCGGCCTTTGATCTTGGTCTGCAGCGTGATCGACTTGGCGGCGAGCGCATGTTCGATCTCGCCCTGATCGGCGAACATCATGCCCTGGCCCGGCTCGCCGTCGCGCTCCAGCGACAGATAATAGAGGCCGAGAACAATGTCCTGCGACGGCACGATGATCGGCTGACCATTGGCCGGATGCAGTATGTTGTTCGTCGACATCATCAGCACGCGCGCCTCGAGCTGCGCTTCCAGCGACAGCGGGACATGCACGGCCATCTGGTCGCCGTCGAAGTCGGCGTTGAAGGCCGCGCAGACGAGCGGATGCAGCTGGATCGCCTTGCCCTCGATCAGCACCGGCTCGAAGGCCTGAATGCCGAGGCGGTGCAGCGTCGGCGCGCGGTTGAGCAGCACCGGATGCTCGCGGATCACCTCGTCGAGGATATCCCAAACCTCCGGCTTCTCTTTCTCGACCAGCTTCTTGGCCTGTTTCACCGTGGCCGAGTGGCCCTTGGCGTCGAGGCGCGAATAGATGAAGGGCTTGAACAGCTCGAGCGCCATCTTCTTGGGCAGGCCGCATTGATGGAGCTTGAGCTCCGGGCCCACGACAATGACCGAGCGGCCGGAATAATCGACGCGCTTGCCGAGCAGATTCTGGCGGAAGCGCCCCTGCTTGCCTTTCAGCATGTCGGCGAGCGACTTCAAAGGCCTCTTATTGGCGCCTGTGATCACGCGGCCGCGACGGCCATTGTCGAACAGAGCGTCGACGGCCTCCTGCAACATGCGCTTCTCGTTGCGGATGATGATGTCCGGCGCGCGCAGCTCGATCAGCCGCTTCAGACGATTGTTGCGGTTGATGACGCGGCGATAGAGATCATTGAGATCGGAGGTCGCGAAACGGCCGCCGTCGAGCGGAACCAGCGGGCGCAGGTCCGGCGGAATGACGGGGATCTCTTTCAGGATCATCCACTCCGGCTTATTGCCGGACTGGATGAAGGCCTCGATGATCTTCAACCGCTTGGCGAGCTTCTTGGGCTTGAGCTCGGTCGTCGCCTCGGCGATCTCCGTGCGCAGGCGCGCGGCGATGCCCTCGAGGTCCATCGACTCGAGAATCTTGCGGATCGCCTCGGCGCCGATCATGGCGGTGAAGTGATCCTGCCCATATTCGTCCTGGGCGCGCAGATATTCGTCCTCGGTGAGGAGCTGGCGCTCCTTCAGGGGCGTCAGGCCCGCATCGATGACGATATAGCTCTCGAAGTAGAGGATGCGCTCCAAATCCTTCAGCGTCATGTCGAGCAGAAGGCCGATGCGCGAGGGCAGCGACTTCAAGAACCAGATATGCGCGACCGGGGCGGCCAGCGAAATATGGCCCATGCGGTCGCGGCGAACGCGCGCGAGCGTGACCTCGACGCCGCATTTCTCGCAGATGACGCCCTTGTATTTCATGCGCTTGTACTTGCCGCACAAGCACTCGTAATCCTTGATCGGGCCGAAGATGCGGGCGCAGAACAGGCCGTCGCGCTCCGGCTTGAAGGTGCGGTAGTTGATCGTCTCCGGCTTTTTGATCTCGCCGAACGACCAGGAGAGGATTTTCTCCGGGCTCGCGATCGAAATCTGAATCTGATCGAACGCCTGCGGCTGAACGACCGGATTGAAGAGATTCATGACCTCTTGCTGATTCATGGTCTTCTCCTAGAGACGCAGAACGGATGAAGCGCGCTCGCCTCGCGATGTCTCTCCGCTACGTCCATAAATCTCATGTGCGCATCCCCTCTCCCACTTGTGGGAGAGGGTGGCCCGACGTCAGTCGGGTCGGGTGAGGGCTCCAAGGGCTCGCGCGATCCGCGGCGGCCCTCATCCGACCCCGCTCCGCGGGGCCACCTTCTCCCGCAGAGCGGGAGAAGGAAGAGCGGCGGCTCTATTCGGCCGCCTCGGCCGTGGTCTCGGCGGGCGGCGTCTCCTCGCCCTCCTCGGGCTCGGCGGAGGTGAGCTCGACGTTGAGCGCCAGCGAGCGCATTTCCTTGATGAGCACGTTGAAGCTCTCGGGAATGCCCGACTCGAAAGTGTCGTCGCCGCGCACGATCGACTCATAGACCTTGGTGCGGCCGGCGACGTCGTCGGATTTCACCGTCAGCATCTCCTGCAGCGTATAGGCCGCGCCATAGGCCTCGAGCGCCCACACCTCCATCTCGCCGAAACGCTGTCCGCCGAATTGGGCCTTGCCGCCCAGCGGCTGCTGCGTGACCAGCGAATAGGGGCCGATCGAGCGCGCATGGATCTTGTCGTCGACGAGATGATGCAGCTTCAGCATATAGATGTAGCCGACCGTCACCTTGCGATCGAAGGGCTCGCCCGTGCGGCCGTCGAACAGCGTGACCTGACCGGAGGAGGAGAGCCCTGCCCGCGTCAGCATTTCGACAATGTCCTTCTCGCGCGCGCCGTCGAACACCGGCGTCGCGATCGGCACGCCGCGGCGCAGATTCTTGGCGACTTCCACCAGGGTCGGCTCGTCGAGGCTCTGCAGCGACTCGTTGGGACCATAGATGTCGACGAGCTTGTCCTCGAGCGGCTTGCGGTCCTTGCTGCGCATATAGGCGTCGACGGCGGCGCCAACCTGCTTGCCGAGGCCGGCGCAGGCCCAGCCGAGATGCGTCTCGAGAATCTGCCCGACATTCATGCGGCTCGGCACGCCGAGCGGGTTCAGCACGATGTCGACAGGCTGGCCGTCCTCGAGGAAGGGCATGTCCTCCTGCGGCACGATGCGCGAGACCACGCCCTTGTTGCCGTGGCGGCCGGCCATTTTGTCGCCGGGCTGGATCTTGCGCTTCACCGCGACGAAGACCTTGACCATCTTCATCACGCCGGGCGGCAGCTCGTCGCCGCGCTGCAGCTTCTCGACCTTGTCGAGGAAGCGGTTCTCGAGACCCTTCTTCGACTCGTCGTATTGCTTGCGCACGGCCTCGATGCCGCTCATCAGATTGTCGTCGTCGACGACGATCGTCCACCATTGCGAGCGGGGAAATTCGTCGAGGAGCGCCAAGGTCAGCGGCTGGTCCTTCTTGAGCGTCTTCGGACCGGCGACCGCCATTTTGCCGACCAGCATCTCGAAAAGACGCGCGTAGGTATTGCGGTCGAGAATGGCGAGCTCGTCGTCGCGGTCCTTGGCGAGACGCTCGATCTCCTCGCGCTCGATCGCCTGGGCGCGCTCGTCCTTCTCGACGCCGTGGCGGTTGAACACGCGCACTTCGACGATCGTGCCCTGCACGCCCGGCGGCACGCGCAGAGACGTGTCGCGAACGTCCGAGGCCTTTTCGCCGAAGATGGCGCGCAGGAGCTTTTCCTCCGGCGTCATCGGGCTTTCACCCTTGGGCGTGATCTTGCCGACGAGAATATCGCCCGCCTGCACTTCCGCGCCGATATAGACGATGCCCGCCTCGTCGAGATTCTTCAGCGTCTCTTCCGAGACGTTGGGAATGTCGCGGGTGATCTCCTCCGGGCCGAGCTTGGTGTCGCGCGCCATCACCTCGAATTCGTCGATGTGAATCGAGGTGAAGACGTCGTCCTTGACGATGCGCTCGTTGAGAAGGATCGAGTCCTCGAAATTGTAGCCGTTCCACGGCATGAAGGCGACGAGCACATTGCGGCCGAGCGCCAGATCGCCGAGATCGGTCGAAGGACCGTCGGCGATGATGTCGCCCTTCTTCACATAGTCGCCGACCTTCACGAGCGGCTTCTGATTGATGCAGGTCGACTGGTTCGAGCGCTGGAACTTCATCAGACGATAAATGTCGACGCCCGGCTTGGTCGGGTCCTGCTCTTCTGTCGCGCGAATGACGACGCGCGTCGCATCGATCTGATCGACGACGCCGGCGCGGCGCGCGGCGATGGCGGCGCCCGAGTCGGCGGCGACGATCGGCTCCATGCCGGTGCCGACGAGCGGCGCGTCCGCCTTGACCAGCGGCACGGCCTGGCGCTGCATGTTGGAGCCCATCAGCGCGCGGTTGGCGTCGTCATTCTCCAAGAAGGGAATGAGCGCCGCGGCGACCGAGACGAGCTGCTTGGGCGACACGTCCATGGCGTCGACGCGCTCGCGCGGGACGAGCACGACATCGCCGGCGTGGCGGCAGAGCACCAGATCCTCGGTGAGATTGCCTTCCGCATCGACCGGGGCGTTGGCCTGGGCGACGTGATATTTCTGCTCCTCCATGGCGGAGAGATAGGCGACCTCATCCGTCACCTTGCCGTCGCGCACGCGGCGATACGGGCCTTCGATGAAGCCGTATTTGTTCACGCGCGCAAAGGTGGCGAGCGAATTGATGAGGCCGATGTTCGGACCTTCCGGCGTCTCGATCGGACAGATACGGCCGTAATGCGTCGGATGCACGTCGCGCACCTCGAAGCCGGCGCGCTCGCGCGTCAGACCGCCCGGGCCCAGCGCCGAGAGACGGCGCTTATGGGTGATCTCCGACAGCGGATTGGTCTGGTCCATGAATTGCGAGAGCTGCGACGAGCCGAAGAACTCGCGCACCGCCGCCGCCGCCGGCTTGGCGTTGATGAGGTCCTGCGGCATCACCGTGTCGATGTCGACCGAGGACATGCGCTCCTTGATCGCGCGCTCCATGCGCAGGAGGCCGAGACGATACTGATTCTCCATCAGCTCGCCGACGCTGCGGACGCGGCGATTGCCGAGATGGTCGATATCGTCGATCTCGCCGCGGCCGTCGCGCAGATCGACGAGCGCGCGCACCACGGCGACGATGTCGTCCTTGCGCAGCACGCGCATCGTGTCCGGCGCGTCGAGGTCGAGACGCATGTTCATTTTCACGCGGCCGACAGCCGAGAGGTCATAGCGCTCGGGATCGAAGAACAGCGAATAGAACATCGCCTCCGCCGTATCCATCGTCGGCGGCTCGCCCGGACGCATGACGCGGTAGATGTCGAACAGCGCTTCCTCGCGCGACGAGTTCTTGTCGACCGCCAGCGTGTTGCGAATATAGGGACCGATGTTGATGTGATCGATGTCGAGCACCGGCAGCTCGTCGAAGCCCTTCTCGACCAGCAGCGGCAACGACTTCACCGTGATCTCGTCGCCGGCCTCGGCGAAAATCTCGCCCGTCGACGGATCGTAGAGATCCTGCGCGAGGAATTGCCCATAGAGGTCCTCGGGCTGGATTTTGATCGCCTTCACGCCCTTTTCGGCGAGCTGGCGGGCGGCGCGCGCGGTCAGCTTCTTGCCCGCCTCGACGATCACTTCGCCCGTATCGGCGTCGACGATGTCGTTGACGGCCTTCACGCCCTTCAGCCGCTCGGGATCGAAGGGCTGGCGCCAGCTGTCGCCGTCGGCCCCGAAGGTGATGGTCTTGTAGAAGGTGGAGAGAATCTCTTCGCCGTCCATGCCGAGCGCGAACAGCAGCGACGTCACCGGAATCTTACGGCGACGGTCGATGCGCGCATAGACGATGTCCTTGGCGTCGAACTCTATGTCGAGCCAGGAGCCGCGATAGGGAATGATGCGGGCCGCGAACAGCAGCTTGCCGGAAGAGTGGCTCTTGCCCTTGTCGTGATCGAAGAAGACGCCCGGCGAGCGGTGCATCTGCGAGACGATGACGCGCTCCGTGCCATTGACGATGAAGGTGCCGTTCGCCGTCATGAAGGGCATGTCGCCCATATAGACGTCCTGCTCCTTGATGTCCTTGACCGACTTCGCCTGCGTGTCGGGATCGACATCGAACACGATGAGGCGCAGCGTCACCTTCAGCGGCGCAGCGAAGGTCATTCCGCGCTGGCGGCACTCGTCGACGTCGTATTTCGGCGGCTCGAATTCGTAGCGGACGAATTCCAGCAGAGCGACCTGAGAGAAATCGGAAATCGGGAAGACGGATTTGAAAACCGACTGCAGACCCTCGTCGGGGCGCCCTCCGGCGGGCTCGTCGACGAGAAGGAACTGATCGTAGGAGGCCTTTTGAACTTCGATCAGATTGGGCATTTCCGCGGCTTCGCGGATATGGCCGAAAAATTTGCGGACACGCTTGCGACCGGAGAAAGTTTGCGCCGAAGTCTGAGCCATGTCGCCTCTCGATCCTCTTATTGAAAGCGAATAGCGAGTTGCGAATAGCGAATAGAGGGCCTGTCTATTCGCTATTCGCTATTCGCCATTCGCTCCTGGTCATCAGTGCGGAAAACCCTCTCCCGCCGTGAAGCGGGAGAGGGGCGATTCTCGTCTTACTTGAGCTCGACCTTGGCGCCGACCTTCTCGAGAGCGGCCTTGATCTTCTCGGCCTCTTCCTTGGAAGCGCCTTCCTTGACCGGCTTGGGCGCGCCCTCGACCAGATCCTTGGCCTCCTTGAGGCCGAGACCGGTGATCGCGCGGACCTCCTTGATGACCTCGATCTTCTTGTCGCCGGCGGCGGCCAGAATCACGTTGAACTCGGTCTTTTCCTCGACCGGAGCGGCGGCGGCGGCGCCGGCGCCCGGAGCGGCGGCCACCGCGACGGCGGCGGCGGCCGAGACGCCCCACTTCTCCTCGAGGAGCTTCGCCAGCTCGGCGGCCTCGAGCACGGTCAGGCTCGACAGGTCTTCGACGATCTTTTCGAGATTAGCCATGATGTTTCAGTCCTTCGAATTCGGTTCGGTTGGTTGGATACGAGCCGCCTATCAGGCCGCGTTCGCGTCTTTGTCGGCATAGGCCTGGACCACGCGCGCCAGCTTTCCGGCCGGAGCGGTCGTGAGCTGCGCCAGCTTGGTCGCGGGCGCCTGGATGAGGCCCACGAGCTTCGCGCGCAGTTCGTCGAGCGACGGCAGAGTCGCGAGCGACTTCACACCGTCGGGGTCGAGGGCTTGGGCGCCGAGCGCGCCGCCGAGGATGACGAATTTGTCGTGATCCTTGGCGAAGGCTGCGGCCACCTTGGGCGCCGCCACCGGATCGTCCGAATAGGCGATCAGGGTCGGCCCCTTCAGAAGGGAGCCGATAGAGGCGACGCTCGTGCCGTCGAGAGCGATTTTGGCGAGGCGGTTCTTGGCGACCTGAACGGAAGCGCCAGATTCACGAGCCTGCTTGCGCAGTTTCTGCATCTGGGCGACGGTCAGGCCGGAGTAATGCGCCACGACGACGACCGGGGTCTTCGCAAAGACCTCGTTCAGCGCCGCGACGGCTTGCTTTTTCTCCGCTCTGTCCACGGTTGCTCTCTCCTCGAGCGGGGCGAACCCCGCCGCTGCGATGAGCCGTCGCATCGCCGCGGCAGCGGCGGAACGACGGCGCCGTAGATCCTGTCCCCTCGACGTCGGCCGAAACGGCCTCGCCTCGGATCAGAGGGGCGCCAACCAAATTCGAAAGACCGCGCGCGAGCTTTGAAAAGCGCCGCGCCGGCCCTACAATTCCGGTCTTCCCCGTCTATGCAGGCCGCTCGTCGGGGGGCGGAGGGATCCGCCGGTCCGCGAGCTGATTGAGCCGTCCCTCGGTGTGATCCTCGGTCGGGCGCCGGCAGTCTCGGACAGGACATGGCCGGACGGGACGCGAGGAATCTCCCCCGGGTCCGCCGGCCTATCCACCGTCTCGCCCTTTCCCACATCGAGGGAACGGGTTCGACGGAAGCTGATATCTGAAAAGGGGGTCGCGAACGCTGGCCGACCCCGGAAAGGCCTTATTAAAGTGGGCTAATGCGTTTGCCAAGCAAAAATTTGGCCCCCGTCCATGCTCCAGACCTTCGCCACGCCTCGGCTCCAGCCCTGAAAAAGCCGCGGCTCGCCCAGATGATAGCTCGAGCTTCGACATAGGCGATTTTCACGAAACCGAAAGCGATGACGAGAGCGATGATCGAATGACCCAGAGCCCGGCAAAATCCCTGAGACAGGAGTTCGAGGCGGGCGCCACGCCCATCGAGCCCCCTTCGGTCGATCTCACGCCGTTCGGCGCCAGCTTCATCGAACATTTTTTATCCCGAAAAATTCAGACGGTCGCTCTGGAGCGAGATCATAACGGAAAAAACACGGTCTGTTTACCTTAAAACGTCCCGGCTGATGATTTGATGAAAGCAAGCGTCCGATCATTCGAATTGTCGAAGCTCGTCGACCGGGATGTTCATCCGGGGATCGGCGTGTCGAACGTCTCTATTCGCTATCTCTAGATTCTCAGAAAATTGACCGTCGTGCGGACGGTTCGTCGCGGACAGCCATGCGCCGCGATTCGAAAACACAGCCTCGGCGGCGACTTGAACGGGCCGGGAGCGTCGCTGGAGGGCGGAATGCGGGCATGAGACATCCAGCCAATCGAATATTGTACGATTATTGGCGGGGCTTCAAAGGGGAGCGCGCGGCCCCCGATTGCCACGAAATGGATCTGGCGAACACGTTTCAGACTCTTTCCGACGCATTCGTCATCGAAACGGAGTTGAGCTATTTCGTTCCGGCCAAGCTCTGCGGAGCGCGCGTCGGCGCCTTTTGGCCCCCAGAGCGGCCGAGCCGATCATTCCTCGGAATTTGGAGCGAGGCGGGACGCGACGATGTGAGGACGATCCTTCGCATCGTCACGGACGATGCGACGCCGGTCATCGCCGGGGCGCGGGGCTATCTGGTGGGAGGGATCGAAATCGCGGATTTCGAGCTCCTGCTCCTGCCGGTCCGGTTTTTCGGGAAAACGCACGCCCGCGTGCTGGGCTCTCTGGCGCCCGGAGAGCGGCCACTATGGCTCGGGCGGACTCCGGTCGAGGCGCTGCACATCGTATCGCTGCGCGTGCTCGGAGAGGAAACGGCTCTGATGCTGCCGATTACGCCCGGGACGCCGATGCGGGATCTGCCGAGGCGGCCGCATCTCACGATCTATGAGGGAGGCGCGACCCCGAAAGGTTCGACACGAGAAGACGATTGATTCCTCGCGTCGATGATCTTGCGCGAACAGTCGGAGAGCGGCGGCCCAGCGGCCGCCGCCTCGTATCAGCCCTGGGTCGCGCCGAGCGTCGCCACATCCACCTTGACGCCGGGCCCCTGGGTGGAGCTCAGCGCCACACGCTGGATATAGGTGCCCTTGGAGCCGGTCGGCTTGGCCTTGGCCACCGCATCCACGAAGGCGCGGATGTTCTCGGCGAGCGCGCCCTCCTCGAAGGAGGTCTTGCCCACCGTGCCCTGCACGATGCCGGCCTTCTCGACGCGGAACTCGACCGCGCCGCCCTTGGAGGCCTTCACCGCGCCGGCGACATCCATCGTCACCGTGCCGACCTTGGGGTTCGGCATCAGGCCGCGCGGACCGAGCACCTTGCCGAGACGGCCGACGAGCGGCATCAGCTCCGGCGTGGCGATGCAGCGATCGAACTCGATCGTGCCACCCTGGACGATGGTGACGAGATCCTCGGCGCCGACGATGTCCGCGCCAGCGGCCTTGGCCTCGTCGGCCTTGGCGCCGCGGGCGAAGACGGCGACGCGCAGCGTGCGGCCGGTGCCGTTCGGCAGATTGACGACGCCGCGCACCATTTGGTCGGCGTGCTTGGGGTCGACGCCGAGATTCATGGCGATCTCGACCGATTCGTCGAATTTGGCGGTGGCGTTGGCGCGAACCAGCTTGATCGCTTCCTCGACCGGGTAGAGCTTGGTGCGCTCGACGGCCTGACGCGCCTTGGCGATGCGTTTTCCGATATGGGCCATGATCTCACCCCACCACTTCGAGGCCGATGGAACGGGCGGAGCCCTCGATCATCGACGCGGCCGAATCGACCGACGTCGTGTTGAGGTCCTGCATCTTCTTCTCGGCGATCTCGCGGATCTGCGCGCGCGTGACCTTGCCGACGAAGCCGCGGCCCGTCGTCTTGGAGCCGGACTGAATGCCGGCGGCCTTTTTGAGGAAGTAGGAGACCGGGGGCTGCTTCAGCTCGAAAGTGAAGGAGCGGTCCTGAAAGGCGGTGATGATGACGGGGATGGGCGTCCCCTTCTCCATCTGGCCCGTCTTGGCGTTGAACGCCTTGCAGAATTCCATGATGTTGAGGCCGCGCTGACCGAGCGCGGGACCGATCGGCGGCGACGGATTGGCCGCGCCCGCCGGCACTTGCAGCTTGATGTAGCCGGCGATTTTCTTCGCCATGTCTCATCTCCAACGAAAGGCGGTCCCGCGACGCTTCCGCGTCCCGGGCCGCCGGTTGCAGTTCGTGGTCCGACGCGTGATCCCCCTGGCGACAGGGGCGCGCCCGCCACGGCTTTTCCTTCTCCCGTAGGCGGGAGAGGGAATTCACAGAAACCTCAAACCTTCTCCACCTGCGCGAATTCCAGCTCCACCGGCGTCGGCCGGCCGAAGATGGACACCGCCACCTTGAGCCGCGAGCGGGCGTCGTCGACCTCTTCCACCACGCCGTTGAAGGAGGCGAAGGGGCCGTCGGCGACGCGGACCGTCTCGCCGATCTCGAAGGAGATGGTGGGCTTGGGACGCTCGACGCCCTCGGCCACCTGCCCCTTGATGCGCATCGCCTCCGCCTCGCTGATCGGCATCGGCTTATTGTCGGCGCCGAGGAAGCCGGTCACTTTCGGCGTGTTCTTGATGAGAGAGAAGACCTGATCGGAGAGATCGCATTTCACCAGCACATAGCCGGGGAAGAATTTGCGCTCCGAGCTGACCTTGCGGCCGCGGCGCACCTCGACCACCTGCTCGGTCGGCACGAGAATCTCCTCGAACTGATCGGTGAGATTGCGCTGCGCGGCGCCCTCGCGAATGGAGTCGGCGACCTTCTTCTCGAAGTTCGAATAGGCGTGGACGATATACCAGCGCATGCTCACGGCGCGACAAGCTCCAAAATTTTCGCTCTCGACGATCGGCGCGCCGGCGAATTCCTCGGCCTTACTGGCCGAGCCGCAGCAACATGCCCACGGCGAGTCGCAGCCCCTGATCCACGACGACGAAGAAAATGCTCGCGGCCAGCACCATGAGGACCACGAGGCCGGAGGTGATCAAGGTCTCGCGGCGGGTCGGCCACACGACCTTGCTCGCTTCCGAGCGCACTTCTTGCAGGAACTGAAACGGATTGGCCATTCTTCACCGAGCCGAGATGTTTCACCGAGCCGAGGATCGCAGCCCCGAAACTCGTCGAGACGCGCCACAAAACAGTCGCGGCGCGGGGCCACAGGCCGCGCGCCACGTATGAGGTGCTTATAATCGAGTCCGACGACGCCGCCAAGCGGAAATTCGAGAGCGAGATTAAGCCTCGAGACTCGGGCCGACGTCAGGGCTTTTGCGGAGCGCGTCGCTTCACCCGGCCGCCGCCCCGCCATTATGCTTGGCGAACCAGGCGCGCGCCTCGTCGCGCGTGCGCTCCAGCTCGCGCAGAGCGCCGTCCAGCTTCGCCTCGTAATCGGCAAAGCTCTCGCTCGGATCGAAGACATCCGCCGCCAGCGAATAAGGGGTTGCGATCTTGAGCTCGGCACGCAGGCCTTCCTCGGTCTCCACCGCCGCAAAATAGAATTTCGCCATTGCTGCCGCTCCTCGAAGATAGGCGCCGCACAGTCAAGATAGGACAGCCAGAGCCTGCGCCAATGCGACGAATCCGCCGATGTCGATCTCCTCGGCGCGGCGCGTCTCCTCTATGCCCGCGCGGGCCAATAGAGCGGGGACATCCAGGCCCGGCTTCGGTAGGGATTTCAGGCTCTGGCGCAGCATTTTGCGCCTCTGGCCGAAGGCGGCGCGCGTCACCTGCGACAAAAGCTTCGGGTCGCAAGGCAGCGGTGAGGCGTTGGGAATGAGCTCCACCACGGAGGACGTCACCTTGGGCGGCGGCGTAAAGGCCGAGGGCGAGAGGTCGAACAAAATGCGCGAGCGCGTCCGCCATCCGCAGAGCACGGCGAGACGGCCATAATCGGCGCGCTGCGCAGGCGTCGCGACGATGCGCTCGGCGACCTCGCGCTGGAACATCAGCACATAGCGGTCGAAGACCGAGGGCCAAGGCTCCGCCTCGATCCAGCGCGCCAGCAGCTCGGTGGCGATATTATAGGGAAGATTGGCGCAAATTCGCGCCGGCCCGCTGAGCCCATGTAGCCGCGCCAGCTCCTCCGGATCGAGCGCCAGCGCATCGCCCTCGACGATGACGAGCCGACCCGGATAGCGCGCCTCGATCTCGCGCAGCGCCGGAATGCAGCGCGAATCGCGCTCCACGGCGATGACGCGCCCCGCCCCCTCGGCGAGCAGCGCACGGGTGAGGCCGCCCGGCCCTGGCCCGATCTCGATGACCGTGGCGCCTTCGAGCGGCCCGGCGGCGCGGGCGATGCGGGCGGTGAGGTTGAGGTCGAAAAGAAAATTCTGGCCGAGCGCCTTGCTGGCCATGAGTCCATGGCGCGCGACCACCTCGCGCAATGGCGGCAGATCGTCGATCATCGCGCCGTCATGCGGTCGGCGAGGCGGATCGCCTCTATGACGCTCGTCGCCTCGGCGACGCCTTTGCCGGCGATGTCGAAAGCCGTGCCATGGTCCGGCGATGTGCGCACAAAGGGCAGGCCGAGCGTGACATTGACGCCGCGATCGAAGGCCAACGTCTTTATGGGGATCAGCGCCTGATCATGCGTCGGACAGATGGCGACGTCATAACGCGCGCGGGCGGCGGCGTGGAACATCGTATCGGCCGGATGCGGGCCGGTGGCGTCGATCCCGCGCGCGCGCAGCTCGGCCACGGTGGGGGCGATCACCTCGATCTCCTCGCGGCCCATGGCGCCGCTCTCGCCGGCGTGGGGATTGAGGCCGGCGAAGGCGAGGCGGGGCGAAGCGAGGCCGAAGCGCGCGGAGAGATCGGCGGCGACGATCACGCCCGTCTCCAGCAGCAACTCGCGGGTCAGCAGGCGCGGAACCTCGGCGAGCGCGACGTGGATCGTCGCCGGAACGACGGCGAGCTCTTCCGAATAGAGCATCATCACCGGGCGGAAGGGGCGGCCGAAGCGCCGCTCCGCCAGCGCCGCGAGAAACTCCGTATGGCCCGGATGCGCGAAGCCGGCGGCGTAGAGCACATTTTTGGCGATCGGATTGGTGACGAGCGCACGCGCTTTTCCCTCCGCGACCAGCTCGACCGCGCGCTCGATGGAGAGGATCGTCGCCGCGGCGTCGGCGGGCTCGGGCGCGCCGGGAGCGCCCTGAACCGAAAGACCGAGCGGGACGACCGGCAGAGCGACGTCGAACACCGCCGCCGCTCCCTCCGGCTCGACCTCGCGCAGCGCGATCTCGAGCCCGAGCGCCGCCGCCGTCCGCGCCAGCTGCGCCGGATCGGCGAGCGCGAAGAAGGGCGGCAGAGCCCGCGCCTTGCGCGCGGCATAGGCCTTCAGCGTCAGCTCCGGGCCGATGCCGGAAGGGTCGCCCTGGGTGAGGGCGAGAGGAAGCGGAGCGGTCAATTCGACGCCTCGACGAATTCGTGGCCCTTGTGTATATTTACACAAAGAGGGCGAGGGTTATGTGGTGGGCCGCGCCGGACGCAGCAACAAGCGAAATGACATAGAGGCGCGCTTGCACGCCGACGGCTGGCGCATCTCTCGTAAGGGTCCCGGCGATCATGTTCAATACACGCATCCAGACCGGCCGGGCCGAGTGACCATAGACGCCGGCGCGAAGGAGTTCCCGACCGGAACATTGCGGTCGATCTACAAGCAGGCGGGCTGGCCCTGGTGAAGGCGGCACAATTCAAGAGGTCTGGCGAGGGAGACGAAGAATGAGTCATGCGATCGCGCTCATTCACGAGGATAGCGGCAAATTCGGCATATGCTTTCCTGATTTTCCGGGCTGCGTCAGCGTCGGCGACTCCATTGACGAAGCGATTTTCAAAGGCGGGCAGGCGCTCGCGCTTCACGTCGAGGGAATGACGGCCGACGGCGAGCCGCTGCCTCACTTGCGCAATGTCGCGCAATTGCGCGCCGATCCAGAAGTGGAGGAGTGGTTCGACCACGCGACTATCGCCGCTGTGGAGATCGAGCTTCCGAGCCGCGCCGTGCGCGTGAACATCTCGATCGACGAGAACCTGCTCGAACGGGTCGATCGCGCGGCCCGCGCGGCCGGCCAGACGCGATCGTCATTTCTCGCCGAGGCCGCCAAGCGCCGGCTCACCGAGCAATCCACCTGAAGACACGTAGCCTCACTCGCTCCCCGGCGGCCGATAGGTCAATATATCGTCCGCCTTCAGCCAGCCTTGCGTGCCTTCCTTGAACTGCGCCTGGGCGCGCGTCGCCTGGGTGCGCGCCTCGACATATTTGCCGGCGACGAAGAGGCCCTCGGCCGCCGCGAGCTGTGCCTTGGCGTTCTCGCCCTTGCGGAAATAGGCCATGGACAGAAACTCCCAAGCGTCGGCGCTGTCCTCGTCGCGCTGCGTGGCGTTGGCGAGCACGCTCACCGCCTCGTTCAGCAGCTTGGGATCGTCGGCCGAGACCAGCGCATGGCCGAGCAGCACGCGGATCGGCGTCGCTTTCGGCCCGGCGATGGCGGCGGCCTTGCGCAAAGGCGCGATGGCCTGATCGGCGCGGCCGGCCTCGAGCAATATCTGCCCCTTCAGCTCCCAAAAGTAAGGGTTCTTCGGATCGGCCGCGACCAGCGCGTCGGCGCCGCGCAGCGCATCCTCCAGCCGGCCGAAGCGATTATCGGCGATGACGCGGGCGTAGCGCGCCGGCAGCGATAGATCGGAGATCGGATAGCGCCGCGCCACCTCGCCGGAATTGCCCATGAAGCCCACGAGCTTGGCGCGCATCAGATCGTGACGGGCCTGCAGCGCCGGCGCATCTGGAGTGTCGAAATAGGGCGACTGCTTGGCCGCCTGATCGAGATTGGAGATGCGCTCATTGGGCAGCGGATGCGATTGCAGATAGGGGTCGATCGCCGTCGTCTTGAACAAGGATTCGCCGGCGAAGCGGTTGAACACTTCCAGCATTCCTTTGGCCGACTGGCGCGTCGCAGTGAGGAAGCGCACCGCCATGCGGTCGGCGGCCTGCTCCTCGCCGCGCTGATAGGCGAGCAGCGAGCGCTTCACCGCCTCTTGCGGGCCGAGCAATATTCCGACGGCTCCGGCCGAATCCATGCCCACCTGCCCGTCGCGGCGGTTGAAGGCGCCGCGCGCCGCGACCATGGCGCCGGCGCTGGCCAGCATTCCGGCGACGGAGAGGATGGTCGCCTTGGCGAGCTCCTGGCGCCCGCGCGCCAAATGGCCGCCGGCGATATGGCCGGTCTCATGCGCGAGCACGCCGATGATCTCATTGGGCGTCTTCGCCTCCATCAGCGCGCCGGTGTTGACGAAGATTTTCTGGCCGTCGGCGACGAAGGCGTTGAAGGAGCGGTCGCCGACCAGAATGATCTTGGCCGCCTCGCTGTGAATCCCCGCCGCCTTCAGCACGGGCGCGGTGTAGTCCCGCAACAATTGCTCGATCTCCGCGTCGCGAATGATCGATACGCGCGGACCATCGTCCTCGGCGCGGGACGGCGCGCCGAGAGCGAAGATCAAGACGCAGGTGAGAAGCGTCCGCCGCCTGCCGCTTTTGCGATCCATGCGGTGGAGAGTGGCGTAAGCCAGGACGGAAAGCAAACCCGGCTCGGCCGCGGCGGCGGCGGAGTTGGCGGGATCGGCGGAGGACAGATGCGCCACGACGACGATGCGGCCTCGGCGCTGGCCCTCGGCGCCCGGCCGTGGCAAAGCGTGCGGCATGACGCCGAGCGACACACCCATTCTCGCCCCCATGGCGCGGCGGCTGCAGCTCGCCGATTTTCGCTCCTATGCCGCGCTCGATTGCATGATCGAGGCGCCGCTGGTCGCGCTCACCGGCGAGAACGGCGCCGGCAAGACCAATATTCTCGAGGCGCTGTCGTTGTTCTCGGCGGGGCGCGGGCTGCGCGGCGCCGAATTCGCCGATTGCGCGCGCCGCCAGGGCGCGGGCGGCTTCGCCGTCTCGATCGAGCTTTCCGCCGACGGCGTCGCCACGCAGCTCGGCCATGGGCTGGAGCCGGCGAGCGGCGAGCAGAGCGCGGCGCGCCGCTTCCGCATCGATCGCGCGCCCGTTTCCTCGGCCCGCGCATTCGCCGATCATCTGCGCCCGCTCTGGCTGACGCCGGCGATGGACGGGCTGTTCGCCGGCCCGGCGGGCGATCGGCGGCGGTTCCTGGATCGGCTCGTGCTGAGCGTCGACGCCGAGCATGGAGCCCGCGCGGCGAAGCTCGAGCGCGCGCTGCGCAATCGCAATCGGCTGCTCGCCGAGGAGACCGCCGACGCCCGCTGGTTGGACGCGGCCGAACGGGAGATCGCCGCGCTCGGCGTCGCCGTGGCCGCGGCGCGGGTTGAAACCGTGATGCGGCTGCGCGCGCTCATCGCCGGCGAGCGCGACGACAGCTCGCCCTTTCCCTTCGCCGATGTCGCGATCGAGGGGGAGCTCGAGCGAATGCTCGGCGAGGAGCCGGCGCTGCGCGTCGAGGATCGCTATCGCGCGCGGCTCGCCGCTGCGCGCCGCCGCGACGCCGCGGCCGGCCGCACGCTGGAGGGACCGCAGGCGAGCGATCTTCGCGTGCGCCACGGCCCCAAGGACGAGGCGGCGCGCGCCTGCTCCACCGGCGAGCAGAAGGCGCTGCTGACCGGCCTCGTGCTCGCCCACGCCCGTCTGGTGCGGGCGACGACCGGGCGCGCGCCGCTGCTGCTGCTGGACGAGGTCGCGGCCCATTTCGATCCGTTGCGGCGCGCGGCGCTCTTCGCCGAGCTCTCGCGCATCGGCGGACAGGTGTGGATGACGGGCGCCGATCCCGAAGCCTTCGCCGCGCTCGGCGGAAATGCGCAGCTTTTGCGCGTCTTTCCGGGCCGCGTCGAGCGCGCGCTGTGAGTTGCGCCGCGAGGTCCTAAAAAAGGCCGCATTCCTGGCCATGAACGAGCGCGCCCGGCCCGCCTTCGCGCGGGACGACGAAACCGCCGAACGATCGAAGAAGCGAATGCGCGAGCCGAACGAAATCGATTTTTGGCGCGGCTTCGCTCTCGTCACAATATTCGTCAATCACATTCCCGGGATTTTTTTCGAGCGCTTCACCTTCCGCAATGTGGCGATTTCCGATTCGGCGGAGCTGTTCGTCTTTCTCGCCGGCTTCGCGCTGCGCAAGCTCGTCGACGGACCGGCGAAGCCGCTCTCGGCGCGCTATCTGATCCTGCGGCTCGAGGGCCGCGCCTTCACCGTCTATCTGGCGCAGCTCGTCATTGCGCAACTGGCCGTCGCGCTTCTCGCCGGCGCCTCGCTGCTGCTGGACGCGCCCTTTCTGCTCGATTGGAACAACGCCTC
The DNA here is from genome assembly GCF_018887255.1 of Methylosinus sp. KRF6. Taxonomy (NCBI): domain Bacteria; kingdom Pseudomonadati; phylum Pseudomonadota; class Alphaproteobacteria; order Hyphomicrobiales; family Methylocystaceae; genus Methylosinus; species Methylosinus sp. KRF6. The sequence goes on from NZ_JAHLJF010000001.1 coordinate 74,109, forward strand.
CGCCATCTTCACCGATCCGGTGCGCGCCAATCTCGGCCTCGTGGCGCTCACTTTTCAGCTCGGCTATTTCGACATTCTTCCGCTCTATGTGGCGCTGATGCTGGCCTCGCCGCTGATCGCGCTCTGCTATCGCCATGCGCGGCCCGCGCTGCTGCCGGCCTCGCTCGCCATCTGGGCCTATGCTCTGACTTTCGGCGTGAATTTCCCGACATGGCCGACCGAGGGCTCCTGGTTCTTCGATCCGCTCGCCTGGCAGCTCGTCTTCGTGCTCGGCTTTCTGCTGGCCGGCGAAGACGGATTGGGCGGCCTCGCCCGCCGCCATCGAAAATGGCTCTGGCGACTCGCTCTGCCCCTCGTATTGCTCGGCGCGGTCGCGGCCAAGACCGATTTCGACCCCTCCCCGATCGCTCTGCCGGAGCCCAAGCTCTTCTTCGTCTTCGACAAGACCTTTCTCTCGCCGGCGCGGCTGCTCTCCAATCTCGCGATCGTCACAGTCTTCGCGGGCGCTTTCGGCGCGATCGCGGGGGCGCTGCCGCGCATCGCCGGCTTCCTGTCGCTGCTCGGCCGCAATTCGCTCCAGGTGTTCTGCGCCGGCTCGCTGCTGAGCCTCGCCGGGCAGATCTTCCGCTTCGCCTATGGCGGAGATGTTGTAAGCGACGCTTTTATCGTTATGTTCGGCATCCTTACGATGGGAGCGGCCGCATGGGCTTCGGAATGGCGGGACAGGCTGCGGACAAAATTGTCGCGGGCGCCTGCGGCTTAGCGCTCACGTTCGCCGTCGCGGCTCCGCTCGCGCAGGAAGTCGCGCCGCCGACCGAGGCGCCGCCACTCAGCCCCGCCTGCGAGGCGCCGGCCGGCGACATCGCGGCGCCCGCCTCGCTGCCGCATTTCGCCAAAGCGCTGCGCGAGCGCAAGACGGCGCGCATTCTCGCCATCGGCTCCTCTTCCACTTCGGGCGTCGGCGCCTCTTCCGACGCCAAGACCTATCCGGCGCAGCTCGAGGCCATTCTCGAGGGCGCGATGAAAGGCGTCGATGTCGTCGTCGCCAATCGCGGCGTCTCGGGCGAGGTCGCCGCCGTCACCGCCGAGCGCATCAAGAGCGAGGTGGCGCGCGAGAAGCCAGATATGCTGCTGTGGCAGCTCGGCACCAATGACGCGCTGGTGCGCGTCGCGCCGGAGGAGTTCGAGAACACGGTGCGCTCGACGATCCGCTGGCTGAAGGAGAACGAGATCGACGTCGTTCTCGTCGGCCTGCAATACAGCTCGCGCTTTTCGCGCGACGAGGAATATTTCGCGATACGCAATGTGCTGCAGCGCGTCGCCTCCACCGAGAATGTCGCCTATGTGCGCCGCTACGACGCCATGCGCTTCATCGCGCAGAACCACGCCAATCTGCAGATGATGGCGCGCGACAATTTCCACCTCAACGATCTCGGCTATCAATGCATGGCCGAGCATATCGCGCGGGCGGTGATCGTCGGCGCCTTCGCCAAGCGCCGCCCGAGCGGGAATTGACGCTTCGTCGATGGAGAGCGCGTGTTTTGGCCGACACACTCGTTTTGCCGACAGAGGAGGCCAAGGGAATGGACTTGAAAGCGTTCTTTTGTAAGCTCTTGGGCAGCGCGCGCTTCGAAGGCGAGCTCGTGAAGAGAATTGATATCAGCAAAGCTCCATTCTGCATCACTTTAGAATGCCGACAAAATGAAGATGGGATTTTTGGCGTGCTGAATATCAGCGGAGCCGGAAGCGTGGATGAATTCTACCTCGATAAGAATTCTATGGCGCGATTGGCTGCTGGGCTCTCGGACGTAGGATCGGGGCGAGGCGAGACACTCCGCTGACACGGATAATCACGACAATCGGCGATCTCCGCTATCGACGCATAGTGGAGCATTTCGCGCAAACGTCGGCGCCCGGCGAAAGCCGCTGCGCCGACTTTGCGCCGAAGGCTCAGAGCCGCTTCAGCCCTTCCTCGAAGCTGATGGCCTCGAAGCGCTGATCATATTTGGCGGCGCCATCGGCGAGCGTGTCGATCTTCTCCGCCGTGTCGTATTTCTTCATCTTCGTCTTGTCGAGATAGAGAAGCTCGATCAGCTCATTGTAGACGGATGTGTCGTCGATCGGTAGAACATAGAGCGGCACGCCGTCTATGCTGATCTCATAGCGCGAGGCGCGGTCGAGATCAGAGACATAGATGAAATATTTGCCCTCCGGCTTCGCGCTCGCGCCGAGCGCCGCGACGAGAGCGGGAAGCTCGCGGAAAGAAGCCAGCGATCCAGCGAGAAACGACAGCGCCGCCTCGCCTTCCTGCGCCGTGGCGTGAACGCCCGCCAATGCGAGCAGCGGATCGAGCGTGACGGCGATCTCGCCGCGAAAGCCGAAACGGCCGGCGTGATGGGTCGCCCCCTTGTGGCTGGGCTTCAAGAGCCGGCCCTCGGCGTCGAGGCGCTGGAAGGCGGTCGTTTCGATAGACGTCATGTTCTGCTTTCGCTATCCGCCCTTCTCGAAACATTCGAGGCCGTGACGGTCGATTTTTCAGGGGTAGACGTATGGATGCCGGCTGATCGATTCGCGCGGCGTCCGGCGCTTTCCTTCTCGCACGCGCGCAGAGAGGGGGAGGAAACGCCGAGCCCCTCGATCGGGGGATCAGGAGACGGGATTCGCATCGACAGCGCGCACATCGTCCCGACGAGAGCCGTGATGAGGGAGCGCTCTCGAAAGATCGAGCAGAACGGCCTGTTGCAATTGTCGCTGACGCAAAGCCCACAAAAATGTCGGCTTTCGATCCGTACGACGACGTTCGTCGCTCCTCGACGAAGCCAAGCATATTTGGCGCCACTCGGCGGCCCCGACGCTCGCGAGAAGGCGAGCGGTCTTCGCGAAAGCGATCATCGGACGGCTTACCGACGGCGTCGATCGGCTTCGACACGAAAATATGTCTTGTTTATATTACGATTCGACTTTTCGTCCATGCCGAAAGAACAGGCGTTCGGCTGATTTTTGCGTCGCGTGGCGCCGTGCGATAAAGCGAAAGCAATAAACGCCATCGCCATCGGCGGCCGCTCGGAGCGCTTTCAGCCGAAGCAGACGCCGGTCCGGCGTTGGAAACGCATCGAAACAGGAGCTTATAATCTTTCTATGTTTCAACGAAACGCAGAAAGATTCTACAGTCGAAAAATGCGGAGCCCCATCATCGTGAAGCTCGTCGACGAAAGAAGGCGCGCTTCTTGCTGTATAATGGGAGAGCGTCGGCTTATTCCTGTAAATCGGATAAATTGCCTTCGCGTGCGGGAGAGTTTGGAGAAATGCAGATGAAGCGGCTGTCGACGACGTTCGATTTCGGCCTCGTCCGCCTCTCGGATCGACGTCGGCGCGCTCGCCGGCGCTGCGGCCTCCGCGCGCAGATCAGAGCCGGCGAGAATTGAGAGACGCACGATGACCATGCAATTGACGATGACGACGAGCAATGGCGGGGGCGCGAGCCGCTTCACGATTTATCATGGCCTCGCGGCGTCGCTCGCCCTGCACGCGGCGCTGACGCTGCCCTATTTCCTCTCTCGTCTCCAGCCAGCGGAAGACGATAGCACGTTCATCTTCGAGGTGAGCGACCTCCTCTCGGACGACCAGGCCGACGAAAAAGTTCAGCGGGACACGGCGGGCGATACGCAGCAGAGGGCGCAGAACGCCACGCAGGCGCAGCCGACTCCGCCGACGGAGCAAAAGCCGATAGAAGAAGATGGCGCGCCGATCACGGCGAAGTCGGTCGCCGCGCAGGCGCGATCGCCCGCAAAGTCGGCGCCCGCCGGCTCGACGCAGGTGGATGGCGCCGAACTCCAGCAGGTCGCCAGCACGACCGCACATCGTCAGGTGTCGAAAGAGACGCTGGATCGCGCCTATGCCGTCCTGGTGAGCAAGAAGATAAAAGGGAAGCTCATCTATCCAGAGGCCGGACGACCTACCGCCTGGCGCGGCGTGACGAAAGTGTCCTTCTTCATTCTGGAGAGCGGCGAAATACGCGCCGACAGCGTGAAAGTGGCGTCGAGCAGCGGTCAGCCGCAGCTCGACGCGGCCGCTCTACAGAGAGTTCGCGCGAGCGCGCCCTTCGCTCCGCCGCCGCGGCCGATGACTTTCGCGCTCGATGTCGTCTTCGGCCCCTGAAATCTTTCCGTATCTCATAGAAGGCGCAGAGAGATTCGAAGCTCTCGCTTCGACGCGTGCCCAATGTCCGATCGGCGTCCACGTCGGCTGAAAGCGCTCGGAGCGGAGGATGCTGTCGCGCCGCTCAGGCGACGGCGGACGCCCGCCCCGCGGAGGGCGGCGACAGATGCGCGGCGCGGGCGCCATGCGCTTCGACGATTGGCGAGGGTCGGCGCCGCCGGCTCTCGATGCTCTGCGCCATCCGATAGGACAGATAGGCGACCGCGATTCCGCCGATAGGGTCCACGACATAATGCCCGCCGTCCGTCACCGTGCCCACCATCAGACCGGCGTCGACGAGGCACAAGACATAGAAGACCGGGCGCACGGAGCGCAGGCTGAGAGGCGTCAGCGCGCCGACCACGGCATGAAAGGAAGGAAAGCTCACAAGGCCGCCGATCCCGCTGTTCGTGAAATCCAATGGACCGGCCTCGCGCAAGCGCGCCAGATGATCCAGCGGCGTGCGGCCGGCGAACCGAAGCTCGTGAAACATCGAATTGTCGACGAGAGTGACCGCGCTCGAGGCCGGAAGCACAGCGGCGATGACGATCGTCGCCGTGAGTGCGATCGCGTAGGAGAGAAGATAGACGCGCAATTCGTCGATGCGCTCGAGCGCGGCCAGCAGAAGCGCCGGCGCGATGATCTGAATGGCCATGCTCGCATAGGCTTTCCGCAGCCATTCCGCCAACACGGGACGATCGTCGATATAATGGACGAAGGCCAGCCAATCGACGCCGAGCCATCGATCGAGCGAGAGAAACAGCTCGTCCTGCAGCGGCATGGCGAGACGCTGCGTCGCATAGCTCGCAAAGGCGCCCGCGAGCGACGTCGCCACCAGATAGATCATTGAATAGACGAAAATCGGCGCGGCGCGCGAGACCAAGCTCGGCGAGGCGAAGCGACAATAGACGTCGAGCGCGACGATCGCGCCGAGGAAAAGACTGAGGTCCGGGACGGATGGCAGCGTCAGCCCCGTCGCTTTTGCGCCGACACAGGCGCTCGCCATCAATGCGAGGCCGAGACGCACGGCAGCAAATGGGACGGCGACGAAACGCAATCGTAGATGATCGAGGCAAAGGTCGCAAAATCGGCAGGAAACATGGAGCGAATTGCAAATTAACGTCGAATACATGCGCAACTCTCGTCTCGAAATGATTTGGAGACGCGCCGCCGGACGCGACGAAAACGCCCCGGAAATTGCCGACACGCGCCGGCTTCCCAATGAATACCTGATTACGAAACCGCGGTTACATTTCGGTAAACGACTAATTTTATATTGTCTTCCAGTAATATAGCCGTCTCACCAGTCTATCGGCGCGCGTCCTTTCGATTCGAGATAGGCGTTGGCCTTGGAAAAATGCCTGCAGCCGAAGAAGCCGCGCGCCGACAGCGGCGAGGGATGCGCGCTCTCGAGCACGAGATGCCGCGAGCGATCGACGCCCGCGCCCTTCTGCCGCGCGTAATTGCCCCAGAGCAGGAAGACAATTCCCTCGCGCTCGCGCGAGAGCGCCTGCACGGCGGCGTCGGTGAAGCGCTCCCAGCCCTTGCCCTGATGCGAGCCGGCGGCGCTGTCGCGCACGGTGAGCGTGGCGTTGAGCAGCAGCACGCCCTGCCGCGCCCAGCGCGAGAGATCGGGATCGCGCGAGGCGGGCCGGCCGAGGTCGCTCTCGATCTCCTTGAAGATGTTCTGCAGCGAAGGCGGCGGCGGAATGTCGCGGCCGACGGCGAAGCACAGGCCATTGGCCTGGCCGCGGCCGTGATAGGGATCCTGGCCGAGGATCACCACTTCCACGGCGTCGAAAGGGCATTCGTCGAAGGCGCGGAAAATCTGCTTGGCCGGCGGATAGACCGCCCCACGCGCATATTCCCCGCGCACGAATTGGCGCAGAGCATCGAAATAGGGCTGCTCGAATTCCGCCGAAAGGCGCAGCTTCCAGCTCTCGTCCATCTGCACGGGTTTGTTCATATCCGCCAAGCTAACATGCGTCGGCGCCGGGCGAGAACCCGGCCGTGTCGCAAAAGCGCGAGAATGATGTTTCAAACATCATCTTGGCGAGATAAAACATGCCTGCTAATATAATAAGCGTGAGCATATGAGATGATCACCGCCGCTCAATTGCGCGCCGCGAGGGCGCTGCTCGGCATAGATCAAAAGAAGCTGGCCGAGCTTTCCGGCGTCTCTTTGCCGACCATACAGCGCATGGAGGCGAGCGACGGCAATGTCCGCGGCGTGATCGAGACGCTCACCAAGGTCGTCGAGGCGCTGAACGAGGCCGGCGTCGAACTGCTCGGCGAGAACGCCCGCAGCGAAAGCGGCGGACGCGGCGTGAGGATGCGTCGCCCCGGTCCGCCCAATCCGACGACTTGAGGATAAATCGCGACGACGACCGCCGACTTCGCGCCGACGATCCCGCCGCTCCTCGACCAAAGGAGCCAGTGTTGAGAGATCGACGTTTTCGCCAGCCGAGCTTCATCGAGCTGTTCACGCCCAAGCTCGTCACCATTTTGCGCGAGGGATATGGCCTCGCGGATCTGCGCGCCGACGCCATCGCCGGCCTCACTGTCGCCATCGTCGCGCTTCCGCTCTCCATGGCCTTCGCCATCGCCTCGGGGCTGAGCCCGGACCGCGGACTCTATACGGCGATCATCGGCGGCTTTCTGGTCTCCATGCTCGGCGGCAGCCGCTTCCAGATCGGCGGGCCGGCGGGCGCCTTCATCGTTCTCGTCTTCGCCATCGTGCAGCGCCAGGGCTATGACGGGCTCGCGCTCGCCACAATGATGGCGGGCGTCATTCTCTTCGCCATCGGCCTGCTGCGCTGGGGCACATACATAAAATACATCCCTTTTCCGGTGACGGTCGGCTTTACCGCCGGCATAGCGGTCATCATCTTCGCCAGCCAGCTCAAGGAGATTTTCGGCCTCTCCATCGCCAATGAGCCGGCCGCGCTCGCGCCTAAGCTCACAGCTCTGTGGGAGGCGCGCGGCACGCTGAAGCCGGCGACGGTCGGCGTCTCGGCGCTGGCGTTGGCCATCATCCTGGGCCTGCGGCGCTGGCGTCCGAGCTGGCCGGGAATGCTGATCGCCGTGACGGTCTGCGCGGCGGCGACGGCGGCGCTGCATCTCGACATAGAGACGATCGGCTCGCGCTTCGGCGGCGTGCCGAGCACGCTGCCGGCGCCGGCGGTCCCGCATTTCGATCTCGCGCGGCTGCGCGCGCTGCTGCCGGACGCGCTGACCATCGCCGTGCTCGGCGCGATGGAGTCGCTGCTCTCCGCCGTCGTCGCCGACGGCATGAGCGGCCGACGCCATCGCTCCAATTGCGAGCTCGCCGCGCAGGGCGTCGCCAATGTCGTCGCGCCGCTCTTCGGCGGCATTCCGGTGACGGGAACCATCGCCCGCACCGCGACCAATGTGCGCTCGGGCGCCAAGGGGCCGGTCTCGGGAATGCTTCATGCGCTGTTCCTGCTCGGCTTCATGCTGGTCGCCGCGCCGCTGGCGGCGTACATCCCGCTCGCCTCGCTCGGCGCCGTGCTCGCCGTCGTCTCCTGGAACATGGCCGAGAAGAAGGAATTCGTCGCTCTGTTCCGCGCCTCGCGCGGCGACGCTCTGGTGCTGCTCTCGACCTTCCTGCTCACCATTTTCGAGGATTTGACCGTGGGCATAGGCGTCGGCGTGACGCTCGGCGCCTTCCTCTTCCTGCATCGCCTCGCCGAGAGCGTCGAGGTGCAGACCGGCGAGGCCTTTCTCGACGAAGACCGGGCGGATGATTACGGCGGCCATCGCCCCGCCTATGATTCCGCAGCCGCCTCCGACGCCGAGGTGATGGTCTATAAGATCAGCGGCGCGATCTTCTTCGGCGCCTCGGCGACGGTGAGCGCGGCTCTGGACGAGATCGGCCGCTATCCGCATGTCTTCATCTTCGATTTCAGCGAGGCGCCGCTGATCGACAGCACGGCCGCGCGCGCTCTGGAGAGCTTTGTCGCGCGGCTGCGAAAGGCGGGAACCGTGGTTTGCGTCGCCGGGGCGCGGCCCGCCGTGCGGCGGGCGCTGCTCTCGGCCGGGCTGCATGAGCCGGAGACGCTCTACGCCGGCACGGTCGCCGATGCGCGACGGCGCGCCACGGCGCCGCAGCCGCCCGAAAATCGCGCCCCGCGTCTGAGCGGGGCCGCCCTCCCCGGCCGTGCGTGAGGCGCGCGGCAAGGTGTTTGCTTGGCCGTCAGCCGACCACTCACCCGCGAAGCCTCATGCCCTCAGAACCTTTCTTCCTGCCCGAATTCGGCCAGACAGACCCCGGCCTCGGCCTTCTCCGCATGGCGGCGCTGCTCGCCGAGACCGATGACGATCCCGGCGAAGAGACGCTCGATCTCATGGCCGAGCAGGTCGAAAGCGGCTGCCTCGCCGGCCTCGACCCGGCCGATATCTGGCCGGAGCTGCTGCTCTCGCTCGGCGGGCCGGCGCCCGGCAAGGCGTTCCGCGTGCTGCGCATCTGCGGCGCGCTGCAGATCGTTCTGCCCGAGGTCGACGCCCTTTTCGGCGTGCCGCAATTGTCGGACGGCCAGAACGAGGTCGATCTCGGCGCCCATTTGCTGCGTTCGCTGGACGAGGCCGGACGCAGAGAGGCGCCGCTTCCCGTGCGCTTCGCCCTGCTGGTGATGAATGTCGGCAAAGGGGATTCGCCACGCGAGCATCTCCCGCATCATTACAAGCACATAGACCGCGGCGGCCCGCGCATAAATTCGATCGCCGAGCGCTTCGGCGTTCCAGAGGATTGCGTCCCGCTGGCGCTGACGGCGCTCAGCGAATGCGAGCGCGTGCATCGCGCCTCGGAAGTGCGCGCCGGCCCGGTGGCGCAAATGCTGGAGCGGCTCGGCGCCTTCGACGCGCCGGAGAGCTTCGCTCTGCTGATGGAAGTGTGCAGCTGCGATTTCACCGCCCATTCCGGGCGCTCCGGCGAGGCCTATCCAAAGGCCGTGCTGCTGGAGACGGCGCGCGACGCCTGTCTGCCGATCGAGCCGGCGACGCCCGAGGCGCGCGCCGAGGCGATCGCTCAGGCGCTGCGCTCGCAGCGCTGGTCGAACGGCTGAACGTCGAGCGCCACGGCCTCCGTCGCCTCGCCCGGCTCGACGCCCGCGGCGGGGAGCCGCACCTTGAAGGTCGCGCCGCCGCCCGGCGTCTCCTCGACGCGAATTTCGCCCCCGAGCAGATCGACCAGCTCGCGGACGATCGCCAATCCGAGCCCCGTGCCCGGCGTCGCCTCGTCCTTTCGCCAGAAGGGCTCGAAAATGCGGGAGCGGTCGGCTTCGGCGACGCCGACGCCGTGATCGACGACCTCGATCGCACATTCGGGCAGCACGCGAACGATGACGACGCCGCCTTCGGGCTCCGCGCGCACCGCATTGGCGATGAGATTGGTGACGATGCTGTCGACGCTCCATCGCGATGCGAGCGCCGCGACTTGACGCGACGGCGCCTCGAACTGAATCTCGCGATTATTGCCGATCGCGATCGGCACATAATCCGCGGCGACCGTCAGCGCGACATCGTAGAGATCGATCTTCTGCGGCGCGATACGCCCGCGTTCCTCGATCTGCGCGAGCAGCAGCATCTGCTCGACGATCGTCTGCACGCGCAGCACATCCCGCTCCATTTCCGATTTGAGCGGGCCCTCCTCCATTTTGCCGACGCGCGCGCGCAAAATCGTGATCGGCGTGCGCAGCTCATGCGCCGAATTGGCGGAGAAACGCCGCTGACGCTCGACGCCCTCGCGCACACGCTCGAACGCCTTGTTCACCGCTTCGACGAAGGGCAGCACTTCCGACGGCGCCTCCTCCGGCGCGATGCGCTCCTTCAACGAATTCACGTCGATTTTCGCGACTTTCGTCGCGGCGGCGCGCAAAGGCGCGAGCCCGCGATCGACCACGAATAGCGCGATGAGACACATGGCCGCCCAATGCGGAAGAAAGATCAGCGCCCCATAGATCGAGGTCATTCGGTAGGGCAGCAGAAAAAAGTCGCGCCACTGGAATTTCGCGCCATAAGTCGCGATGACGACCTCGCCGATCGGCGAATCGAAAACCGCGGATTCGCCATGGCGCAAGGAGCCGCCGACAGCGATCTCGATAGGCGAGCGGAACAGCTTCAGCCGACCGACGCCTTCGAAGGCCTTCGTCAATTCCGGCGCCGATCCTGGAAGCGCTTTGCCCGTGCGCGGATCGAAAGCGGCAAAACGAAAATCCGGATTTGCGGACATGAATTGCCGCAATTCATCGGTCATCGCGATCGATCTTTCGCCGTCTGCGCCCTTGCGCAGCGCCGCGAGCATGATCGAGCCCACGCGAGGACGCATCAGATCGTCGAGAGACCCGAGCCCGCCCGGAAACCCCGAGACCAGAACGCCGCCGACGACGACCGGCGGCAGAGTGAGATAGCCGAGAATCGAGCCGAAGATCGCATAGACGATCAATCGCGACGAAAGCGACCGCAGCCTCATGGCCCATGCGCTTCGCGGATGAGATAGCCGATGCCGCGCGGCGCGTGAATTTCGACGTCGGCCTGCTGATCCTTTAAACGCTGCCGCAGTCGCATGGCGACCATCTTCAGCGCGCCTATGTGCGAGGGATCGTCCGCCCCATAGAGCTCTTCGAGCAGCGTCGAGAAAGTGACCGCCCGTCCGGCGCGACGCATCAGCGCCCCCAGCAGCACCAGCTCCCGTTTCGGCACGACGAGCGGATGCCCGCCGATGGAGGCGCTCTCCGAATTGAGATCGAAAGCGAGCCGGCCGACGACGACCGGCGGCGCCGCTTCGCCGCCGGGGCGCCGAAGGCTCGCGCGAATGCGCGCCAGCAACTCCTCGGGAGAAAAGGGCTTGGTCAGATAATCGTCGACGCCCGCGTCGAGTCCGTCGACCCGGTCCTCGATCGAGCGCGCCGCCGTCACCGCCAGAATGCGGATTCCCGGCCGAATACGCTTCGCCGCGGCGACGATCGAGAGGCCGTCGCCATCGGGCAGACGCCGATCGAGCAGCATCACCGCATAGTCGCGGGCGCCGAGCGCCCCCGGCACATCCGCCAAAGCCCGGACGCAATCTGGAAAATAGCCGGCGCGCCGGACGCGATCGGCGATCAATGTCGAAATATCGGGTTGATCTTCGACGATCAGAATTCGCATCGAACGACAGTCCCCATCGAGCTTCGACAGGCGAAGATCGTAAGGCGCGAGACGCCGAAAGCGCGCCACTCGACTGACTGTCGCGCCATTATCGAGCGCCGGCCGGCCGGCCGCAACAGAAAATGCGCGCGTCGCTCGCGCGCGCTCACTCGCCGGTCTGTAATAAAGTCCCGGCCCGGCGCGCTGCGGCGAGCAGGCGCACAAAGGCGAAAGAGGCGACGGCGAATAGCGCGGCGTCCAGCGCCAATCCATAAATCATCAGATCGAGGCGAAGCGCATGGTCGACGAGAACGCCGCGCAGCCCCTCGAACACATAAGTCGGCGGCAGCGCCCAGCAGATCGGCTGCAGCCAGGAAGGCAGAACGGCGACCGGATAATAGACGCAGCCGAGCGGCTGAATGACGAACATCAGCGACCAGACGAGACTTTCCGCGCCCAATCCATAGCGCAGCAGCAACCCCGACACGAACAGGCCGACGCTCCAGGCGAAGAAGATCAGAATGGCGAAAAAGGCGGCGAAAGCAAAGCCGAGCGCCCAGAGATTGAAGCCGAAGAACCAAATGGCCAGGATCGTCACCGGAACCATGCCGACCAGGAGGCGAATGAGGCTCATCGCCATCATGGAGACGACGAATTCCGCCGGCCGCAGCGGGCTCATGAAGAGATTGGCGATATTGCGGGACCACATCTCCTCGAGAAAAGAGAAAGAAAATCCCTGCTGGCCGCGAAGCAAAATATCCCACAGCAGCACCGCGCCGATCAGCGAGCCGGCGGCGATCGTCGTCTTATCGGCGCCCGCGAGACCGCCCGGCGCGCGCAGGAGATAGGTCTGCAGAAAGCCCCAGGTGAGCATTTGCACCGTCGGCCAATACATCATCTCCAACATGCGCGGCATCGACGAGCGCAGCAGATAGGAATAGCGCAAGGTCATCGCGCCGACGCGCGCGAGCGAGAATTCCAAAGACGCGCTCATGCGGCGGCTCCATTGCCGCGCCCGCGCGCGACGTCGAGAAACACATCCTCGAGATTGGCGCGGCCATAGCGCGCCAAAAGCTCGGCGGGCGAGCCGTCGTCGACGAGGCTTCCCTCCTTCAGCATCATCACGCGATCGCAGAGCCGCTCCACCTCCGCCATATTGTGCGAGGCGAGCAGGATCGCGCAATTGCGCCGGCGGCGATAATCCTCGAGATGCCCGCGCACCCAATCGGCCGTGTCGGGATCGAGCGAGGCGGTGGGCTCGTCGAGCAGAAGCAGCTCCGGCTCGTTGATGAGCGCCTTGGCGAGCGCGACGCGCGTCTTCTGCCCGGCCGAGAGACGCCCGCTCGGACGATCGAGAAATTCTTTCAAGGCGAGATCGGCGGCCAGCTCCTCGATCTTCTCGGCGACGCCGCGCACGCCATAGAGCCGGCCGAAGACGGCGAGATTCTGCCGCACGGTGAGACGATGCGGCATGTCCACATAGGGGCTCTCGAAATTCATGCGGCCGAGCGCGTGATAGCGGTCTTTCAGAAAATCACGGCCGAAGATTTCGATTGTTCCCGTCGTCGGCTCGATGAGGCCCATGACCATGCCGATCGTGGTGGTCTTGCCGGCGCCATTGCCGCCGAGCAGCCCCGTCACCGAGCCGGCGGGAAGCGCGAAGCTGAGCGGCTTCACGGCCACGGTCTCGGCGTAGGTTTTGGAGACGCCGGCGACGCGGAGGATGGGGGAAGTGTCGGGCGACATTCTATTCTGCGATGGTTTCCGGAGACGCGTCCTTATCGGCATATCGAGCCGGGAAATCAAATCCGGGAGGGTGAAGCCCAGGGCTTTGAGCTCGGAACGACGAGCGGGCATCTTTCCAGCGGCGGAGCCGCCTTCACCGGGCGCTGCGCAAGGAATAGGGCTCCCTCGCCGAAGCGAACAGCTCTATCGTCATACCCGGCGCAACGTCCTCAGGCAGCAAATCCGCCGCGATCTCGATGCGCTGCGAATAGGCGTTTCCATCGGCCGGGGACCGGTAGTCGACTCGGAGGATGTAATATCGCCTGGCTGCGAATTCCGGGTAGTAGAGGCGGTCGAGCTCACGCTCCTTCGCCGTGTCGCAGGGGATCGAGCCGGGCGGCGTGGGCTTGCGCTCGGGCCAGAGCGCCGTGGTCTTCGGATGGTAGAAGTCGCAGAGCTGCTCCGCTTTCGTGACGAGAGCCTCGACCGGTCGATACGGATCGAGCAGAGGGATGAGCGCGATCAAAGCGAAAAACGCCGCCACCCGCAGCAGAAATCCGCCGGCGGCGCGCAGCATGTCATTGCGTAGCAGCTCCTCTACGACGCGTCTCATTTATCGACCCTCCGAAGAGCGAGACTGAAGGCTCGCGGTCAAGGACGCGCTCGGACAGCGAGCCTTCACGCTCGCTCTCGAACGACAGCGCATCGGCCGCGCGATCCCGCGTCGCAATCATCGGTCTTGCCCGTCACTTCTGGCAATCGCGACAAAAAAACGTCGAGCGCCCGCTCTGGATCACGCGCGAAACATGGCCGCGGCATCCCGGCGTCGGACCTTGTCCTGCCGGCGCCATTGCCGCCGAGCAGCCCCGTCACCGAGCCGGCGGGAAGCGCGAAGCTCAGCGGCTTCACGGCCACAGTCTCGGCGTAGGTTTTGGAGACGCCGGCGACGCGGAGGATGGGGGAGGTGTCGGGCGATATTGCGGGTCCCGGAAAGGTTGCGACGAGCTTCGCGGCGCCCTTATCGCAAAGTCCGGGCGGCGAGATCAACCGGCGCCCTACTCCGCAGCCTCACGCGGCGCACGATGGCGCAGGCCGAACATATAAGCGCGCGCCAGATTGCGGCCGCTTCTGCGATCATGCTCGGTCAGCAGGCGCAGAGCGAGATCGGCAGAGCGATAGCAATCATGCGCGATCTGCGCGACGCCGATCAATTCGTCGTCGGCGAGCAGATCGAGACGCATGAAGTCGCGCACGAAAATCGCGTCGCTCCAGACGATCTGGCTCATGCCGGCGAAGACATTATTGCCGAGCATCAAAGGCTTGAGCACGCGGCTCATCATCGGCGTGAAGCGATGCAGCACATAGCCCTGCGAACGCAGGAACAGCTCTATTTCCGAGAACAGCGGCTGGCCTTCATAGAGCGGCAGGAACTCGACCTCGATATGCAGCACATAGGCGCGCCGCAGCCTTTCGACTGCGTTTTGCAGGATCATCAGCTCCGCGCCCTGCACGTCCAATTCCAGAAAGGTCGCGCCTTCTGTCTCGGCCACATCGTCGAGCCGCACCGTGTCGATCTCTTGCGTCGCGACGACTTCCGACCACACCGGAAAGCCGTGGAACATCTCCATCGCCGCCGGATTGGGCTTCAGCAGCGAGGTCATGTCGCGCGCGGCGCATATATGCAGCGTATGGCGTCCGCCATCGCCGACGGCGTGCGGCAGATAGACGTCGCCCGGATTTTTGCGCGCGTTCAGCTCTTCGACGGCGGCCTCGTCGGGCTCGAAGCCGACGATGGTCGCCTCGCCGCCGCGCAGCAGCGGCGCATAGACCGGCTCGCCGCTGATATGGCGCGCGCCAATGTCGACGATTCTGTGCGGGACGCTCGCCCCGGCGAGCTCGATGAAGGGAGGGAGAAGGTCCGCAGGTTCCATGAAAGCCTCGCCCGATAGCCGGCGCGTCGATCGGCGTGCCAATATCAGCGAGCTTTGAGCGCCGCCGCTTGCGCGGGACTGGCGCGCGCTCATTTCTGGCAATCGCGGCAAAAGAAGGTCGAGCGCCCGCTCTGGATCACGCGCGAGACATGGCCGCGGCAGCCGGGCGTCGGGCAGGGCGCGTCCTCGCGGTCATAGACGCGGAAAGAGTGCTGGAAATAGCCGAGCGAACCGTCGGTCTGGCGATGGTCGCGCAGGCTGGAGCCGCCCGCCTCTATCGCCTCGCCCAGAACCTGCCTGATTGCCTCGACGAGATCGACGAGGCCGCGTTTCGGCTTGCCCTTGGCGTCGACCAGCGTTCCCGCCGCGCGCAAAGGCGAGAGATGCGAGCGGTGCATCGCCTCGCAAACATAGATATTGCCGAGGCCGGCGATGATGCGCTGATCGAGCAGAGCCGCTTTGAGCGGCGCCTTGCGGCCGCGCAATCCTAAAGCGAGGCGCTGCGGCGTCAGCTCCGGCCCCAGCGGCTCGACGCCGAGACCATCGAACAGCGGATGCGCCGCCATCTCGCCGGGCGGGACCAGCAGCATGAAGCCGAAACGGCGCGGGTCGTTATAGGTGACGCTGGCGCCGCTCGTGAAATGGAACACGACATGGTCATGCGCCGGCTTTGTGGTCACGGCGCGGTGATAGGCGCCCTCGGGGTCGTCGGCGTCGATGCGGAAGGAGCCGCTCATGCCGAGATGCATGATGAGCGTCTCGCCGCTGTCCAGCTCGCCGAGGAGATATTTGGCCCGCCGCTTCAGCGCCTCGACGCGTCGTCCCGCGAGCCGCGCGGCAAAGCCCTGGGGAAAGGGAAAGCGCAGATCGGCGCGGCGCAGCTCCACCTGCGCGAGGCCCGAGCCGGTGAAGACGGGCTCTAGCCCGCGGCGGACCGTCTCGACCTCGGGCAGCTCGGGCATGGGCTCAGAACCGCCCCGCTTTCCAGGCCGCGACCGCGACCGGGACGATGGGCTCGATGAGCGTCTCCATCGCCTCGGCATAGACGCGAATCTCATATTGCGCGTGCGGATCGGCCCGGAGCGACAGAAACTTGAATAAATTCAGCAAATTGACCTTTGCGAACATATGGCTGTAGGTGGACACTGGCAGAACCGTGCGGGCGAGCTCACGCGGCCAGCCCGCGGCCAGCAGCTCGCGATATGTGGCGAAGGCGGCCTCGAAGCCGGCGCGCAGCTTCTCCACCTCGGCGCGGCGCGCCTCGAGATCGCCGCCGGGCTGGCGGCCCTGCTTATTGGTCGTCGCCTGTTCGCCGATGTTTTCCGGGTCGGGGAGGTAATAGGTCTCCGGCAATTCGCGGTAGCGGCCGGAAAGCTCATTATAGGTCCAGGTGCGGTGACGGTGCCATTGGCGCAGCACGAAGATCGGCGCCATCACCTCGAATTGGAACTCCACCACCTCGAAGGGCGTCGTATGGCGGTTCTTCCAGAGGTAATCGATGAGCTTCTTGTCCGAGCCCTCATTCTCGCCGGCGCGCCAGGCGGCGTCATAGGAGACACGGGCCGCGCGCACGATGGAGAGGTCCGAGCCCATATGATCGACGAGGCGGACGAAACCATGGTCCAGGACTTTGATCTGATCGGACATTCGTTTCTCTTCAAAGCGCTCCGCGCGCCCCCTCCCCGGCCCTCCCCCGCTCTGCGGGAGAACGGGACGCCTACGATCGGCGTTTCGCAAAACCTCGGACAGCCCCGAACCCTACTCCCTCTCCCGCGAGGGCTGGGGAGGGGGCGCTCGGGCTCCGCGCCCTCATCTACGCCCATTTCGCCCCCAGCCATAGCCATAGGCGCGAAGGCGCGTTATATCGCCCGGAACGCCACCGGACGCGAGAGATTATGACCTCTGAGCACGAGACCTCGACCCATTTCGGTTTCTCCGAAGTCGGATTGGATGAAAAACAGGGCCTCGTGGACGATGTTTTCCACAAGGTGGCGCGCCGTTACGACATTATGAACGATCTGATGTCCGGCGGAATGCACAGGCTGTGGAAGGATGTCTTCGCCGCCAAGGTGCGGCCCTCCCGCCGCGGCCCCTTCCGCCATCTGGACGTCGCCGGCGGCACGGGCGACATCGCCTTCCGCATCGCCAAGGCCGCCGGGCCAGAGGCGGAGATCGTCGTGCTCGACATCAATGGCGACATGCTGGACGTCGGCCGCGACCGCGCGCAGGAGCGCGGCCTCTCCGACAAGCTGGAATTCGTCCAGGCCAACGCCGAATCCCTGCCCTTCCCGGACGCACATTTCGACGCCTATACGATCGCCTTCGGCATTCGCAACGTGCCGAGGATCGAGGTCGCGCTGGCCGAAGCGCATCGCGTGCTGAAGCCGGGCGGGCGCTTCCTGTGCCTGGAATTCTCGCAAGTCGCGATTCCGGGCCTCGACAAGATCTACGAGGCCTATTCCTTCAATGTGATCCCGGCGATCGGCAAGCTCGTCGCCGGCGACGGCGAGCCCTATCGCTATCTCGTCGAATCCATTCAGCGCTTCCCCCGCGCGGACGAGTTCGAGCGGATGATCCGTCGGGCGGGCTTCCGCCGCACGGGCTTCGAGCGGCTGACCGGCGGCGTGGTGGCGATCCACTCCGGCTGGAAGCTCTGACCTTTCCTTAAAACTAAACGCGAACGGCGGCTCTTCGTGCTCATCGGCTTCGGGCATCTCTTCCGACTGGCGCGCGCCGGCTTCATTCTGGCGCGCGAAGGCGTGTTCAAGAGCGTCGATCCGGCGATCCTGCCCGTCCCGGCGCAATTTCTGCTGCGCTTCGGCAATCTCCTCGCCAAGCCCGGCAGCAGCGCCGGCGGCGCGCCGCAGGCGCTGGTGCGCGCCTTCGCGCAGATCGGCCCCTCCTATGTGAAGCTCGGCCAGTTTCTGGCCACGCGGCCGGATGTGGTCGGCGGCGAGATCGCCGACGCGCTGACCGCGCTGCAGGACCGCATGGAGCCTTTCGGCCGCAAGGCCGCGGTCGAGATCATCGAAAAAGCTTTCGGCAAGCCGATCGACGAGATTTTCCTCTCCTTCGGAGAGCCGGTGGCGGCGGCCTCCATCGCCCAGGTGCATCCGGCCCGCGTCGCCTATGCCGAGGGTGAGCGCAAGGTCGCGGTGAAGGTGCTGCGGCCGGATGTGGAACGTCAGTTCCGCCGCGACTTCGCCGACATGTATATTCTCGCCCGGGCCGCCGAGCGTTTCTCGGCGGAGGCGCGGCGGCTGCGGATGATCCAGGTCGTCGACACGCTGGCCCGCTCGGTGAAGCTCGAGACAGATTTCCGCCTGGAGGCGGCGGCGGCCTCGGAATTTCGCGACAATGTGGCGGATGATCCCGATATTCGCGCCCCCGGCGTCGATTGGGACCGCACGACGCGCGAGGTGCTGACGCTGGAATGGATCGACGGCGCGCCGCTGTCGGACATCGCCCGCGTCGCCGCCATGAGCCATGATCTCAAGGACCTCGGGCGGAAAGTGCTGCAGTCCTTCCTGCGCACGGCGATGCGAGACGGCTTCTTCCACGCCGACATGCATCAGGGCAATCTCTTCGTCGATCGCAAGGGTCGGCTCGTCGCCATCGACTTCGGCATTATGGGAAGGCTCGGCTTCAAGGAGCGGCGCTTTCTGGCCGAAATCCTGTTCGGCTTCATCACCCGCGATTACAAGCGCGTCGCCGAGGTGCATTTCGAGGCGGGCTATGTGCCGCCGATCCATTCGGTCGAGGAATTCTCGCAGGCGCTGCGCGCCATCGGCGAGCCGCTGCATACGGCGAATGCGCAGGACATTTCCATGGCGCGGCTGCTCACTCTGCTCTTCGAGGTGACGGCGCTGTTCGACATGCGCACACGCACCGAGCTGGTGCTGCTGCAAAAGACCATGGTGGTGGCCGAGGGCGTCGCCCGCTCGCTCGACCCGACGCTGAATATTTGGCGGACGTCCGATCCGGTCGTGCGCAGCTGGATCGAGGATAATCTCGGCCCCAAGGCCAAGCTCGAGGACGCCGGCCGCGCCGCGATCGAGGTCGCCAAATTCACGACGCGCCTGCCCAAGATTCTCAATGACGCCGAGGCCGCCGTCGAAATGCTGGCCTCCGCGGGCACGAAGGGCCTGCGGCTCTCGGAAGATTCGCTCGAAGGTCTGGCGCGGGCGCGGCGGCGGTCGGATCGCTGGTTCATGCTGGCCGTCGTGCTGGTGGCGCTGCTGGCCATTCACTGGATGAGGTGAGATCGATGATGGCGAAAACGGCGTCGCTCGCGCTCCTGCTCTCCTTCACGCCCATCGCCGCCACGGCCGCGACGCCGGAGGAAGCCTATCTCTCCCTCCGCAACCGCGCGACCGCCAAGCTGCGCAAGCTGGAGGCGGCCGGCAAAGCCGCCGGAGCGGCCGAGGCGGAGGAGCGGAAGACCCTCAAAGAGCTCGGCGAGAAGATGGAGGCGATCATCGGCCCCGTCTCCGTCCCTGGTTTTCAGAAGCTCGGCAGATACAGCATAGAGACGCTATTCGAGGGCGTCGGCGCGGATCAGCTCGACGGCCTCGCCTTCACCGGCGACGACGAGAAATCGCTGCTCACCGTCTCGACGCAAGGCCTCGCCGAGGCCTTTTTGCGCGCCCGTCGCAAGGATTGGGAGAAAAGCGAAAAGCCGCCGCAAACGCTCGGCGAGGCGCTGGCTTCGCCCTTTTTCTACACTCTGGCGGTGAGCCCGGATGCGGGCGTCGAGAAATACGCCGATCTGCCCATCGCCAAGCCCGCGGTGGCGACGCTCGCCGCCGCCATTCTGGACCTACGCAGCCAGGACGACGCCGGCGGCGTGCTGCCCGACGAGATCATCGTCGCCGTCGCCCGCGAAGGGCGGCTCTACATCGCCTCGACGCCTGCCAAGGCGAAGATCGAGTCTGCGCCCGCTTGCGAGAAAATCTGGGCCGAGCATCAAGCCGAGGCCAAGAAGGCGATGGAGTCCTATTCCGCCTCCGGCCTCGCCAATGAGAAGGATTTCGAGAACTACGCGAATCTGCAGGCCGAGGGCTCGACCGCCTTCCGCCGCTGCTTCGCCGAACATGCGAAATCGGAGAAATTCTTCGCCGCGCTGACGCAGGAGGCGCAAGCGCTCGCCGACAAATTGGCCGCGGCGAAGCGCTGAAGGACGCCACCCTCCCCTCTAGGGGGAGGGTCGGACCGCGAAGCGGTCCGGGGTGGGGTTCAACGGCGAAGACTCGGGGGTTTCACCCCCTCCCGAGCGCATTCGCGCTCGACCTCCCCCCTCTAGGGGGAGGTAAAAGCGCGCGTCGCGTCAGGCCAGCAGGCCGTGGTCGCGGGCGAGCTGCAGCAGATTCTTCTGCGGCCGCGCGCCGACATGGGCGATGACCTCCGCCGCCGCCAGAGCGCCCAGCGAGGCCGCGCCCTCATAGAGCGCGCCGCGCGCGAGGCCCGCCAGGAAGCCCGCGGCGAAGAGATCGCCGGCGCCGGTGGTGTCGACCAATTCCGTCACCGGATAGGCCGGAACGGCGACGCATTTCTTCCCCTCGACGACGACGACGCCTTTCTCCGAGCGCGTGACGACGCCGAGAAGATTAGCCTCGGCGCCGAGCGCCTTCACCGCGGTGGCGAAATCGGCCGTCTCATAGAGCGAATGCAATTCGCTCTCATTGGCGAAGAGAATATCGACGAGGCCGTCGCGCACCAGCCCCAGGAACTCGCCGCGATAGCGATCGACGCAGAAAGCGTCGGACAGCGAGAGCGCGACGCGATTGCCGGCGGCGCGGCTGGCCTTGGCCGCCTTCAGAAACGCCTCCTTGGCGGCCGGCGGATCCCAGAGATAGCCTTCGAGATAGAGAATTTTGGACGAGCGCACGAGCGCCTCGTCGACATCCTCCGGCCCGAGAGCCTGGCAGGCGCCGAGGAATGTGCTCATCGTGCGCTGGCCGTCCGGCGTCACCAGAATGAGGCAGCGTGCGGTGGCGGCGCCGTCGGCCGCGACCGGCGTCTCGAAGGCGACGCCCGCCTTGCGAATGTCATGGGCGAACTCGCGCCCGGCGTCGTCGTCCTTCACCTTGCCGATGAAGGCCGCGGCGAGGCCGAAGCCGGCGACGCCGACCAGAGTGTTGGCGGCGGAACCGCCGGACATCACCGTCGTCGGCCCCATGGCCGCATAGATTTCGGCGGCGCGGACTTCGTCGACGAGCTGCATCGCGCCCTTGTGCAGGCCGGCGGCGACCAGCTGATCGTCCTCCGCGCGCGAAAGAGTGTCGACAATGGCGTTTCCGACGCCGAGGACGTCATAGGTGGCGGACATGAAATCACCTGCTGCAGAACGGGGGCGCGAGCGCCGGAGCGCCCTTCCTAATCGACGCCGCCGGGAGGTCAACCGGCCGCCTCCCCGCGCGCCCGGTCGACGGCGGCGGCGGCGGGACGGGGGGAAACCGTAAATTTCACATAACACACTGATTCAACGTAATTATATAAAATGCGCCCGGGCGCGCGGGACGGCGCGCGGCAGCGTCCGAGATTTTTTTTGCGCGGGCCGAGCAAACGCCCGGCTTTTCTTGTAGGAGAATTACAGCGCGGCCTTCCGGCTCGCGCGTCCCGTTCCGGCCTGCGGTGAGCGTCGTCATGTCGATCAAGCATCCGATCATCTCGATCACCGGCTCGTCCGGCGCCGGCACCAGCTCGGTCAAACAGACATTCGAGCAGATTTTCCGCCGCGAGAAGGTGGAGGTCGCCTATGTCGAAGGCGACTCCTTCCACCGCTTCGACCGCGATCAGATGAAAGCGGCCATGGCCGACGCTCAGGCGCAGGGCAATCAGCATTTCAGCCATTTCGGCCCAGAGGCCAATCTGCTCGGCGAGCTCGAGACCTTGTTCAAGGAATATGGCGAGACCGGAAGCGGGCAATATCGCCATTATGTCCATGACGCGAACGAGGGCGCCGTGCTCGCCTCGCCGCCGGGCACTTTCACGCCCTGGCGCGAGCTGCCCGCCAATACCGATCTTCTGTTCTACGAAGGCCTGCATGGCGCGGTCGTGACCGAGGAGGTCAATGTCGCCCGCTATGCCGATCTCAAAATCGGCGTCGTGCCGGTCATCAATCTCGAATGGACGCAGAAGCTCCATCGCGACCGCAACACGCGCGGCTACACCACCGAGGCCGTCACCGAGACGATCCTGCGCCGGATGCACGATTATGTGTATTACATCTGCCCGCAATTCTCGGAGACGGACATCAACTTCCAGCGCGCCGCGACGGTGGACACATCCAATCCCTTCGTCGCGCGCTCCATTCCGAGCCCGGACGAATCGATCGTCGTCATTCGCTTTCGCGATCCGCGCGGCGTCGATTTTCCCTATCTCGTGACGATGATCGCCGGCAGCTGGATGTCGCGCGCCAATTCCATCGTCATTCCGGGCAATAAGCTCGATCTCGCCATGCAGCTCATACTCACGCCGCGGATCTTGGAGCTGATGAAACGCAAACGTGGCGAAGCCTGAGGAAACGAATCCGATGTCGAATGTTCTGGAGACTGTCGCCGAAGTCGCCGCGGCCGAGGACGAGCGCCGCGCCGCCAACGCCATTCGCGCGCTGGCGATGGACGCGGTGGAGAAGGCCAAATCCGGCCACCCCGGAATGCCCATGGGCATGGCCGACGTCGCCGCGGTGCTGTTTCGTCAATTCGTGAAATTCGACGCCTCGGCGCCGGACTGGGCGGACCGCGATCGCTTCGTGCTGTCGGCCGGCCATGGCTCCATGCTGCTCTATGCGCTGATTTATCTGCTCGGCTATCCGGGCGTTTCGATCGACGATCTGAAAAACTTTCGCCAGCTCGACTCGAAGACGCCGGGCCATCCCGAGTTCGGCCACACGATCGGGGTCGAGACGACGACCGGCCCGCTCGGCCAGGGCCTCGCCACGGCCGTCGGCCTCGCCATTGCGGAGCGGCTGCAGGCGGCGCGTTTCGGCGATGAGATCGTCGACCATCGCACCTATGTCATCGCCGGCGACGGCTGCCTGATGGAAGGCGTCAGCCATGAGGCGATCGATCTCGCCGGCCATTTGAAGCTCGGCCGGCTGATCGTGCTGTGGGACGACAATGGCATTTCCATCGACGGGCCGACGACGCTCTCCACCTCCACCGATCAGCTGGCGCGTTTCGCCGCCTCCGGCTGGCATGTGCAGCGCGTGGACGGCCATGCGCCGGCGGAGATCGCCGCCGCGCTCGCCGCCGCGCAGCAGGACCCGCGCCCGTCGCTGATCGCCTGCCGCAGCGTCATCGGCTATGGCGCGCCGGGCAAGCAGGGCAAGGAGACGGTTCACGGCGCGCCGCTCGGCGCCTCGGAGATCGAGCTCGCCCGCGCCGAGCTCGGCTGGCCCTATGAGCCCTTCGAGATTCCGGCGGAGACGCTGGAGGCCTGGCGCGCCGCCGGCCGCCGCGGGACGAGCGAAAGGCTCGCCTGGGAACAGCGCCTCGCCGCCTCCGGCAAGCGCGACGCATTCGAGAATTTTCTGAAAGGCGACGTCTCCGGCGCGGTGGCCGCGCCGCTGCGCGCGCTGCGCGAGAGCTTCGCCACCGAGCGGCCCAAGGTGGCGACGCGCAAATCCTCCGAGACCGTGCTCGGCGTCATCAACGCCGCGACCGACGCCACGATCGGCGGCTCCGCCGATCTCACCCATTCCAACTTCACCATCACCAAGGGGCTCGGCTCCGTCTCGGCGGAGAATTTCGCCGGCCGCTACATCCACTATGGCGTGCGCGAGCACGGCATGGCGGCGGCGATGAACGGCATAGCGCTGCATGGCGGCTTCGTTCCCTATGGCGGAACCTTTCTCGTCTTCTCCGATTATGCGCGCGGCGCGATCCGCCTCTCCGCGTTGATGGGCCAGCGCGTCGTCTATGTGCTGACCCATGATTCGATCGGCCTCGGCGAGGATGGTCCGACGCATCAGCCGATCGAGCATCTCGCCTCGCTGCGCGCTCTGCCCAATCTCTATGTGTTCCGCCCGGCGGATGCGATCGAGACGGCGGAGAGCTGGGAAATCGCCCTCAATGCGAAGACGACGCCCTCCGTGCTGAGCCTGTCGCGCCAGAATCTGGCGACGCTGGAGCGGCCGCTCGGCGAGAATCTCACCGCCCGCGGCGCCTATGTGCTGCGCGAGCCGAGCGGCGGGCGCCATGTAACGCTCATCGCCACCGGCTCGGAAGTGCAGATCGCGCTCGCCGCCGCCGACCTTCTGTGGACGCGGGGCGTGCGCGCCGCCGTCGTCTCCATGCCCTGCTGGGAGCTGTTCGAGACGCAATCGCCGACCTATCGCGCCAGCGTGCTCGGCTCGGCGCCGCGCGTCGCCATCGAGGCCGCCGCGCGGCTCGGCTGGGACCGCTGGATCGGCGAGCGCGGCGCCTTCGTCGGCATGACGGGCTTCGGCGCGAGCGCGCCGGCGGATGCGCTCTACGCCCGCTTCGGCATAACGGCCGAAGGCGTCGCCGGGACCGCGCAAGCGCTGCTCTGACGATCGGCGTGATCGGAACGGCGCCCGCGGCTTCGCGGGCGTCGCGCCGGCAGGAATGAATAGTCGATTTCGAGCTCGAACGAATAGACCAAGAGAAACCCTCGCGAGAGGGCGCCGCAATTCTCGGCGAGCGGCCGCGGGAGGTGATGACATCGCCCGCGCTCCGCTATATCGCTATCAGCGGAATCGGCCTGCGCCCCACTCATTGCTCTGGCGGCGCCGTCGTAGACTTCGATCGAATTCCGGCACTGGGAGGACACCGCAAATGGCGCTCATCACCCTGAGACAATTGCTCGACCACGCCGCCGAGCACGACTATGGCGTGCCGGCCTTCAACATCAACAATATGGAGCAGGGCCTCGCGGTGATGGAGGCCGCCGCCTCGGTCGACGCTCCGGTCATCATCCAGGCGAGCCGCGGCGCCCGCTCCTACGCCAATGACGTGATGCTCGCCAAGATGATCGAGGCGCTGGCGATCATGTATCCCGACATTCCGCTGGTCATGCATCAGGACCATGGCAATAGCGAAGCCACCTGCGCCAGCGCCATTCGCTTCGGCTTCACCTCGGTGATGATGGACGGCTCGCTGGAGGCCGACGGCAAGACGCCGGCGAGCTACGACTACAATGTCGCGGTGACGCGACGCGTCGTCGATCTCGCCCATTGGGTCGGCGCTTCGGTCGAGGGCGAGCTCGGCGTGCTCGGCTCGCTCGAGACCGGCGAGGGCGAGAAGGAAGACGGCCATGGCGCCGAAGGCAAGCTCAGCCATGACCAGCTGCTGACCGATCCCGCTCAGGCGGTGGATTTCGTCGCCCGCACCAAGGTCGACGCTCTCGCCATCGCCATGGGCACCTCGCATGGCGCTTACAAATTCTCACGCAAGCCGGACGGCGCCATTCTCGCGATGCATGTGATCGAGGAGATTCACAATCGCCTGCCGAACACGCATCTCGTGATGCACGGCTCCTCCTCCGTGCCGCAGGATTTGCAGGACGCGTTCAATGCGGCCGGTGGCGAGATGCCGCAGACATGGGGCGTGCCGGTCGAAGAGATTCAGCGCGGCATCAAATTCGGCGTGCGCAAGATCAATATCGACACCGATTGCCGCATCGCCGTCACCGCCTCCATCCGCGCGACGCTGCTGAAGAACAAGGGCGAGTTCGACCCGCGCAAATATCTGAAGCCGGCGCAGGAGGCGATGCGCAAAGTGTGCAAGCAGCGCTATGAGGAATTCGGCGCGGCGGGCCAGGCGAACAAGATCAAGCCGATCCCGCTCAGCGAAATGGCGAAGCGCTATGCCGCAGGCGCGCTCGATCCGCAATTCGCAGAAAAGAGGGCCGCGGAGTGATGCGGCGAACGGCGCGCCCTAAAACGTCGGGCGCGCCAAAGCTCGCTTCGAGCTTATTTGCACTGATTGAGATCGGGGCGATCGCCGGCGCAGAAATTCGCGCCCTTCGAGCTGGGCTTGCCGCTGGAAGCGAAGCCGCCCGTCAGCGTCGCGCCCTTGAAGGTCGCCGTCACGACTTTGTATTTCGTGATATCCAGGCGGGAATTGTCGCAATGCTTCAGCGCCACGGCGGAGCACTCGGCTTCGCTCTCGGCGGATTCCTGCGTGTCGCACTCCTGCTTGCCGTTGCACTTCTTGTAAGACTCCGCCTCCTGGCCGGCGCAGGCCGTGCGCTTGATGTGAACGACGCAATCGGCGGCGAAAGCGTTCGAGAACGGCAACGCCAGCAGCGCCGCGAGAGCGATGGCTTTTTTCATGGGATCCCCCCTCTATGTGATGTACGGCGGGCGAGCGGTTTTGAGCGCGCCTGCCATCTCATTGGTGCACCGCCATTACGAAATCTGCGTGACGCAAATCGACGCGGCCCGCCGAATCGCAATCGCAATCGGGGAGTCCCGCCAATCTCTCGACATCGACATAGACGGAGCCTCTCATATGCCCAATGACATCGTCATCGCTCCTTCCATTCTCTCCGCCGATTTCGCACGGCTCGGCGAGGAGGTGCGCGACGTCGTCGCCGCCGGCGCCGATTGGATTCATCTCGATGTGATGGACGGGCACTTCGTGCCCAACATCACCTTCGGCCCCGCCGTGGTGAAGGCGCTGCGCCCGCACGCCGCCTGCACTTTCGACGCGCATCTGATGATCGAGCCGATCGACCCTTATGTCGCGGCCTTCGCCGAGGCGGGCGCCGACATCATCACCGTTCACGCCGAGGCGGGCGCGCATCTGCATCGCTCGCTGCGGCTCATCCGCTCACTCGGCAAAAAGGCCGGCGTGTCGCTCAATCCGGCCACCAGCGAGCGCACGCTCGATTATGTGCTCGACGATGTCGATCTCATTCTCGTGATGAGCGTCGATCCAGGCTTCGGCGGGCAGAGCTTCATTCCCTCGCAGCTCGACAAGCTTCGGCGCATTCGCGAGATGATCGGTCGTCGCGACATCATGCTCGAGGTCGACGGCGGGGTGACGCCGCAGACGACGACGGCGATCGTCGAAGCGGGCGCGGACGTTCTCGTCGCCGGCTCCGCCGTCTTCGCCGGCGCGGGGGGTTCCGCCTATCGCGACAATATCGCCGCGCTACGTCATGCGGCGGCGGCGGCCGGCGCGCTCGCCGTGTGACGGCGCGTCGCACAGCGACGTTACGAAATCGTCATGATGGAGGAAGAAACCATGAGGGCCTCGCCGCGAATGGACCTCACCGGATGAACGACGCCAGACACAGGCCGGCGAGCGAGGCTCGCGCCGAACTCCACGAGCTATCGACCGCTCTGTCGCGCCTGCGCGAGGAGATCATCGCCGACGGCGCCGCCCTCCTCACACGCTGGGGCGAGCCCTTCACGCCGCAGGCCGCTCCGGCGGCGGAGAATCTCGCCCATTACATCGCCTTGCGGCGCCGCGATCTCAGCGCTCTGCAATCTCGCCTCTCGGCCTTCGGCCTCTCCTCGCTCGGCCGCAGCGAGGCCAAGGTGATGGAGGCGCTGGACGCGCTGCTCGCGACGCTCAGGCGGCTCGACGGCGAGGCCGACGCCCCCTACCCCACGCCGGCCGCGATGCGCGCCGGCGAGGACGCCTTGAGCGCCGCGCGCGACCAGATTTTCGGCACCGTCCCCACGAAGCCGCACGCCGTGGTGATGGTGACGCTGCCGAGCGAGGCGGCGAGCGAGCCTGCGCTCATCCGCCGGCTGATGGAGGCCGGCATGGGCTGCGCGCGCATAAATTGCGCGCATGACGACGCCGCCGCCTGGGAGGCGATGATCGCCAATATTCGCGGCGCGGAGGCCGCGCTCGGGCGCAATTGCCGCGTGCTGATGGATATCGCCGGTCCGAAATGCCGGATCGAGCAAGTGCGCGCGCCCGAGAAGCTGCGCCTCTACCGCGGCGACCGTTTCGCCATGGTCGCCGCGCTCGATCCGCGCGCCGCCGGGCCGGTCGCGATCCGCCCCTCCTTTCCGCAGGCGATCGACCAGCTCGCGCCGGGCGCCGAAGTGTGGATCAATGACGGGAAGATCGGCGCCCGCGTCATAGAGGCGCGCGCGGGCGCCGTGGAGCTGGAAGTGTTCAGCGCGCGCGGCAAGGGCGAGCGGCTGAAGGTCGAGAAGGGCCTCAATTTCCCCACCATCGATCTGCGCCTGCCGCCGCTGACGCCGAAGGATTTCCGCGATCTCGATTTCGTCGCGGCCAAGGCCGATCTCGTCGGCTTCTCCTTCGTGCAGGAGACGAGCGACGTCGATCTCCTGCAGGATCATCTCGCGGCGCGGCGCGGCGCGCTGCCGAAGCAGACGATCGTGCTGAAGATCGAGACGCCCCTCGCCGTGCGCAATCTGCCGCAGCTCATTCTGCGCTCGGCCCAGCATCATCCGACCGCCGTGATGATCGCCCGCGGCGATCTCGCCGTCGAGCTCGGCTTCGCGCGGCTCTCCGAAATGCAGGAGGAGATTTTATGGCTCTGCGAGGCCGCCCATGCGCCGGTGATCTGGGCGACGCAGGTGCTCGACCAGTTCATCAAGGACGGCGCGCCGAGCCGGGCCGAGACCACGGACGCCGCCATGGCCCAGCGCGCCGAATGCGTGATGCTGAACAAAGGGCCGTATCTCGCCGAGGCGGTGACATTCCTATGCGACGTGCTGGCCCGCATGGATCGCCATCAATCGAAGAAATTCGCCCGCTTCATGCCGCTGCGCGCCTGGGACTAGAGGCGCGCGAAAAAGTTGCGGAGCCGACGCCGGGGCATTATTGGATAGCCGCCGCCCGGCGACTCGGCCGGTCGGCGCATTGGGGCGTCGCCAAGTGGTAAGGCAGCGGATTTTGATTCCGCCATACGGAGGTTCGAATCCTCCCGCCCCAGCCAGAACTCCGCAAATCATTGGAATTGCTAGAAAATCGCCTCAGCTGGGGCGCGTTTCCACATCCGTGTGACACATGGCTGGCACACCACGGAGATTTTCGTGCCCGCCATCCCCCATGTCGTGCGTCGCGGCGCATACTATTATTGGCGGCGTCGACTGCCGTCGGCCCTTGCCGAATCGAGAAATTCTGCGACGCTGATTCTCGGCCGGGGCGCCAGCAACCCCGGGAGAGCGCGCTACCTCGCCGGCCAGATTTTAAGCGCTCGCCGATCGCTGTTTCTTTCCGGCCTCCATGACCCGCCGCCTCTCCCAGCCGCAAATCCAGAAGGTGTTCCACTATATAAAGATCGGAACGAGCGAAGTTCGGCGCGTCAAGAATCTGTATTCCGAGCGCTCGGTCGTCCTGCATCCAGAGCCCATCCGCCTCGGCTTTCTCGATTATGTCGTAGCCATGAGAGCGCTCGGCTATGAGATGGTCTTCCCCGATCTCAAATCGCCGACATCCTCGTCCCCTCTGGGCGATCGGCTCTATGACGAGCTGATCGCCAGGCTGCACCAAGCCATTCCCGACGCCGAGGAGCGCAAGAAGGTCGGGACGACATCATGGGGCATTCGGGCGCTACGCCGAGCGAGGAAATCTACTGCGACGCGATCGCGCTCGCCGACATGCTGCCGAGCATCATGAAGATTCCGATCGTGACGACGCATCGTAAGCGCACACCCGGCGCCGTTCACTCGGTGGGCTTGAAATTCCAGGGC
>NZ_JAHLJF010000001.1:103857-170676 GCF_018887255.1 Methylosinus sp. KRF6
TTATCTCGCCACAGCCTTGGGCGCTTCAGCCCGTTAACCCGGATTCGGAGCCCTGGAATAGGCGCCTGCGCCCTTGCGCGCGGCCCCGCGACGGGGCAATTCTTCGCCCCGTGTCACTTTTCATCACGAGCGTCGGATGATCATCGATCGGCGACCGTCCGCGCGCGGAGCGGGGCGGCGCTTCTTGTCTTTCTCGCGCCTCGCCTTGTCGGCGGCGGCGCTTTTTCTTCCTGCGCCGGCGTTTCCGCAGGCCTCTCCCGGCTTCAATCTCTGCGTGCCGCCGGGATCGCCGCCCTGCGTCTTCACGCCGGGCCGGCCCGCCGACGCCTGTGGGCGCGAGGTGGAGGCCTATATTGCCTCCGTGTTCCATTATCGCGAATGTCTCACCAAGGAGAGTGAGCGCGTGATCCGCGAGTCGAACGATGTGATCGACCATTGGCGATGCCGCGAGCGGGGCGAGCGATGCCGCAAATGACGCGGCCTGTCGTCTATGACGTCACGCGCCTCGTGACGCGCGCGCTCAATCCGACGCCCAATGGCATCGATCGGGTCGATTTTATTCTGGCGCGGCATTTTCTCTCGGGCGCAGGCGGCGTCGCGCTCGCCGCCGCGGCGCTCGGGCCGCGCCTCGCCGCCGCCGAGGCCGGGCTGCGCTCGCTCACCGACATAGAGACCTATTGGAACGAGTTCATCGATTTCGGCGAGGACAAAATATACGAGCGCCTCGTCGCCGCGCTCGGCGCGGCGCCCGCGGGACGGACGGCGCCGCGGATCGCGAGACGCGATTGGGGCGTCGTTCCCGAGAATTGGCGCGCCATGCGCCGCTGGGCCCTGCGCCTCGGACGGCCGCCCTCGGAGGCGCCGCCGGGCGCCGTCTTTTTCAACGCGAGCCAGTTCCCCGTGCATAAGGAGTGGCATTTGCGCTGGCTGGAGTCGCGGCCGGACGTGAGGCCCGTCTTCTTCGTCGCCGATCTGCTGCCGCTGGACGCGCCCGAATTCTTCCGCCCGGCCGAGCGCGACAAGCATCGCCTCGTCATGGGCAATATCGTGCGGCGGGCGGCGGGGGTCGTCGTCGCCTCCGCCTCCGTCGCGCGTCGGGTCAGGGAATATGCGGAAGAGCAGGGCAGGAGGGATCTCTCCGTCTGCGTCGCCGGCCTTCCGGTCGCTCCCGCCTTCGAGCGAAAGGCGCTCGCCGATCCGCGGCTCGCCGATACGCCTTATTTCGTCCTCTGCAGCACGATCGAGCCGCGCAAGAACCATATGATGCTGCTCAATGTCTGGCGCGAGCTCGTCGAGCGCGAGGGCGCGCGCGCGCCCAAGCTGGTCCTCGTCGGCAAGCGCGGCTGGCACAATCAGAACGTGCTCGCGATGCTGGAGCGCTGTGCGGCGTTGCGCCCCCATGTGGTGGAAGCCTCGGGCCTGTCGACGCCGGCCATGCGGCGGCTGCTCGCCGGCGCCCGCGCCGCGCTCGCGCCCTCCTTCGCGGAAGGGTTCGGCCTTCCCATCGCCGAGGCCGCGACCAGTGGCGCGCCGATCATCGCCTCCGACATAGAGACATTTCGCGAGATCGCCGCCAATTCGCTCGATTATGTCGATCCGCTCGACGGTCCCGGCTGGCGCGACGCCATCCTCGCCTATTGCGACGCCGATTCGCCGCGCCGCATCGCGGCCTTGCGTCGGCTCGAGGGTTTCCCGCGCCGCGACGCGGCCTCCTTTTTCAGAATCATCGACGAATTCCTCGGCGCTTTGTGAAGGCGGCTCCCTGCGTGGCGACGCGCCTTGCCGGGGCGGCGGCGGTTTCCTATTAAGGTCGGAGCAAGGCCGGCCAGCGAAAGAGAGGCGCAGATGACGGAGCCGTCGAACCCGCCGAAATGGAAGAGGGTCGTCGTCAAGCTCTCGGGCGAGGCGCTGATGGGCGACGCGCCGCATGGTCTTCATGCGCCGACATTGGAGCGCATCGCCGCCGATCTCGCCTCCGCCGCCGAATTCGGCGCGCAAATCGCCGTCGTCGTCGGCGGCGGCAATTTCTTTCGCGGCATTCAAGGCGCCGACAAAGGCATAGAGCGGGCGCGCGCCGATTCGATCGGAATGCTGGCGACGGTGATGAACGGGCTCGCGCTCGAGCAGGCGATCGAGGCGCAGGGGCGCCAGGCGCGAGCGCTCTCGGCCGTGCCCATGCCCTCGCTGTGCGAATCCTATTCGCGGCGAGCGGCGCTGCACCATCTCGCCAAAGGCCGCATCGTCATCGCCGCCGGCGGCACCGGCCTGCCTTTTTTCACCACCGACACGCCCGCCGTGGTGCGCGCCGCCGAGCTCTCGGCCGACGCCGTGCTGAAGGCGACTCAGGTCGATGGCGTCTATACCGCCGACCCCAAGCGCGATCCTTCCGCCCGGCGCTATGAGCGGCTCACCCATGACGAGGCCATCGCCAAGAGCCTCGCCGTGATGGATACGGCCGCCTTCGCTCTTGCTCGCGAGAACAAGATTCCCATAATCGTCTTCTCCATCGCGGAAGAGGGGGCGATCCGCGCCGTGCTGGAAGGACGAGGGCGGGCCACTCACGTCGTTCCCTGACGGGACGACGCCCTCGGATGCGGCCGGCGATTTCCGCCTCGGCGGATTCTGTTCTAAGAGAATGCTCCGACCTCGGAGCCGGCGCGGGCCCGCTCGTTCGAACCGACAGACTTCACGAATAGGCAAAGTTTCCTATGGCTCAGACTTTCGATCTGCCCGAACTGAAACGCCGTATGCAGGGCGCGCTGGCGACCCTCAAGCACGAGCTCGGTGGGCTTCGCACAGGACGCGCCTCGGCGAGCCTCTTGGAGCCGATCCATGTCGAGGCGTATGGCCAGGCGACGCCGCTCAACCAAGTGGCGACGATCAGCGTGCCGGAGTCGCGCATGTTGGCCGTGCAAGTGTGGGACAAGGCGCTCGTCGGCGCGGTCGACAAGGCGATACGCGATTCCAATCTCGGCCTTTCGCCGACGGTGGAGGGGCAGGTGCTGCGCATTCGCACGCCCGAGCTCAACGAGCAGCGCCGCAAGGAGCTGGTCAAGGTCGCGCATAAATATGCCGAGGACGCGCGCGTTTCCGTGCGTCATGTGCGGCGCGACGGCATCGACATATTGAAAAAGCTGCTGAAGGATCACGCCCTGCCCGAGGACGACTCCAAGCGTCACGAGGCCGAGGTGCAGAAGGCGACCGACGAATCGGTGCGCGAGATCGATGCGATGCTCGCGCAAAAAGAAAAAGAGATCATGCAGGTTTGATTTGTCTTTTCATTGTCGCGACGAGCCGTTTTTGCGGCTCGAGCTTTGAGGGTGGCGCAGAAGAAATGGGAGACGGTGGCATATTGGAGTTGGGGGCGCCGGTTCTGGCGCCGAGAGCGGCGCCGCGTCATGTCGCCTTGATCATGGACGGCAATGGCCGCTGGGCGGCGGCGCGCGGCCTGCCGCGATTCGAGGGCCATCGGCGCGGAGTCGACGCTCTGCGCAAGACGGTGCGGGCCGCGATCGAATTCGGGGTCGATTATCTGACCGTCTATTCCTTTTCTGTGGAGAACTGGTCGCGGCCGCCCGAGGAGGTGCAGAGCCTGCTCGCGCTGCTGCATCGCTTCATCCGCAATGACCTCGCCGAGCTGCAGGCCAACAACGTCCGCGTGCGGGTCATCGGCTCGCGTGAGGATCTCGCCGCCGAAATCGCCGGTCTTCTGCTAGAGGCCGAGCAGTCGACCGCCGCCAACACCGGCCTCACTCTGGTCGTCGCCTTCAATTACGGCGCGCGGCAGGAGATAGCGGCCGCGGCGCGCGCGCTCGCCGAGGAGGCCGTCGCCGGCCGCCTGCGCCCGCAGGACATAGACGCCGAGGCCATCGCCCGGCGCCTCGATACGGCCGACATGCCCGATCCCGACCTCATCATCCGCACCAGCGGCGAGCAGCGCCTGTCCAATTTCATGCTGTGGCAGGCCGCCTATGCGGAATTGCTGTTCGTGCCGGTCCATTGGCCGGACTTCAGCCGAGCCGATTTCGAGGCGGCGATCGACGAATATGCGCAGCGCGATCGACGCTTCGGCGGATTGGCGACCGCCGATCGCAGAGCGAAGACCGCTTCATGAGAGAGCCGTCGAGGTCGCCCCGCGCCGGAGCCGGCGACAGGGGCGCGCGTTTCGCCGATCTCGGGCCGCGCATCGGCTCGGCGGCGGCGCTCATCGCGACCGCGCTGGTCGCGCTCTATGTCGGCGGCGACGCCTTCGCATTATTCTGGCTGCTCGCCGGCTTCGCCGTCTCCTGGGAATGGCAGAGCATCGTCGGCGGCGAAATGGCGCTCGCGCGATTTGCTCTCGGCGGCGCTTCGCTCGCGGCTGCGACGGCTTTCGCCGCCCATGGCGGCGGTCCGGCGGCTTTGGCCTCTCTCGCGGCCTTCTCGGCCATTCTCGCGATTCTGGCGGGGCCGGGACGCCGTCTCTGGGCGCCGGCCGGCCTGCTCTACGCCGGCTCGCTGATCGTCTCCACCAATGTGCTGCGCCATTCGCCCGACTATGGCGCGATCTCCATCGCCTGGCTGTTCGCCGTCGTTTGGGGAACCGATGTGATGGCCTATTTCGGCGGACGGCTGATCGGCGGCGCCAAGCTGTGGCCGCGCGTCTCGCCCGGCAAGACCTGGTCGGGAACATTGGTCGGCGTCGCCAGCGGCGCGCTTCTCGGCCTTTGCGTCGTCTATCTCAGCCGCTGGAGCGCGGCGGCGACCTTGCCGCTGTTTTTCGTCGGCCTCGTCGCGGCGGCGCTGGCGCAGGCCGGCGATCTCTTCGAATCCTGGATCAAGCGCCGTTTCGGCGTCAAGGATTCGAGCCGGCTCATCCCCGGTCACGGCGGCGTGATGGATCGCGTCGACGGCTTCATCTTCGCCAGCGCCTTCGCGGCCATGCTCGGCGGATTGCGCGGCCAGGAGTCCCTGGCCGCCGGAATTTTCATCTGGTAGGCGACTATGACGACTGGGGCGGGATCGGAACAATTCACTCGGCCGCGCGGCCGCGCGCCCAAGCGCATCGTGCTGCTCGGCGCGACCGGTTCGATCGGGCGCTCGACGGTCGATCTGCTCTTGCGCGATCCGGAGAGCTATTCCGTCGTGGCGATCGCCGGCGGGCGCGACCATGCCGCTCTGGCGCGGACGGCGCTCGCGGTGAAGGCCGAATTCGTCGCCATCCGCGACGAGGACGGCTATGCGGCGCTGAAGGAGGCGCTGTCCGGGACCAATATCCAGGTCGCGGCCGGGCGCGAGGCCGTGATCGAGGCGGCGACGCGCGAGGCCGATCTCGTTGTCTCGGCCATTGTCGGCGCCGCCGGCGTCGAGCCGACCCACGCCGCTCTCTCGCTCGGACGCGCGGTCGCCCTCGCCAATAAGGAATGCCTCGTCTGCGCCGGCGCGCCCTTCATGCGCATGGCGCATGACAAAAACGCGCGCCTGCTGCCGATCGACAGCGAGCATAACGCCATTTTCCAAGCGCTCGGCGGCGAGGATGTCTCGCGAATCGAGAAAATGACCATCACCGCCTCGGGCGGCCCGTTCCGCAGCTGGAGCAAGGAGGCGATCGCCGCCGCCACTGTGGAGCAGGCGCTCAACCATCCCAATTGGGCGATGGGGCCGAAGAACACGATCGATTCGGCCACTTTGATGAACAAAGGCCTCGAGCTCATCGAGGCGCATCATATTTTCGGCGTGCCGGCGGAAAAGCTCGACGTGATCGTGCATCCCCAATCCATCGTGCATGGCCTCGTGAGCTTCGCCGACGGCTCGGTGACGGCCGGGCTCGCCCGGCCGGACATGCGCGTGCCGATCGCCCATTGCCTCGCCTATCCCGAGCGAATCGAGACGCCGGCGCCGCGGCTCGATCTCGTCGCCCTCGGCGCGCTGACTTTCGAAAAGCCCGACCTCGAGCGTTTTCCGGCGCTCGGCCTCGCGCTCGATGCGATGCGGGCGGGTGGGGGGCTTCCAACAGTGCTCAATGCGGCCAATGAGATAGCGGTGGAGGCCTTCCTTTCCGGCCGCATCGGCTTTTCCGGAATCGCCGCTCATGTCGCCGATGCGCTGGAGGCCGCGCTCCAGGACGGCACGGCGCGTGAGCCGGCGACTGTTGAGGACGCCCTCGCCATTGACCATATTGTGAGAGAAAGATCGCGCGGCGCCTTGGCGGTGAACCAGGCTTCGGGCATGTTAACGCTTCAGTAACCAAGAGGGCGCCGCCAGAAAGGCGGACTCTCGGGTCGTAGCGTTCGCCGGGAGTATCGCTTTGCTGGACTTGCTCATGACGATCCTCATCTATGTCGTCCCCTTCGTCTTCGTGCTGACGATGGTGGTCTTCTTCCACGAGCTCGGCCATTTCCTCGTCGGCCGCTGGTGCGGGGTCAAGATCGATGCTTTCTCGATCGGCTTCGGGCCGGAGCTCTGGGCCTTTCATGACCGTTACGGCACGCGCTGGCGAGTGGCGGCGATCCCGCTCGGCGGCTATGTGAAATTCCACGGCGACGCCAATGGCGCCAGCGTGCCCGATCCCGAGCGCATCGAAGCCATGCCGGAGGAGGAGCGCAAGGTCACTTTCTTCGGCCAGACGGTGTGGAAGCGCGCAGCGATCGTGGTGGCGGGGCCGCTCGCCAATTTCGTGCTGGCGATCGTCATTTTCACCGTTCTCTACGCTTCTCTCGGCCGCAATGTGCTGCTGCCCAAAGTGGCCGCCGTGCAGGCCGGCGGTGCGGCCGAGCAGGCCGGCTTTCAGAAGGGCGATCTGGTCCTCACCATAGACGGCGAGCCGATCGACAGCTTCGGCAAGATGCAGGAGATCGTCTCCTCCGCCACCGGCAAGCCGCTGAGCATCGTCGTTCGCCGCGCCGAGCAGAATGTGACGCTGCAGGCGACCCCGCAATTGCGCGAGATCGAGACCGCGCTCGGCAAGACCAAGATCGGCATGATCGGCCTGCAGGCCAGCAATGATCCAGCCGATCAGCGCGAGGAGCGCTACGGCCTCGGCCAATCCTTCGTTCTCGCCGTCACAGAGACCTGGACGATCATCGAGCGGACCGGCTCCTATCTCGGCGGCCTCGTCGTCGGCCGCGAGGCGACCGACCAATTGTCCGGCCCTATCGGCATCGCGCAGGTCTCGGGCCAAATGGCCAAGGCGATCGACAAAGTGGGCGTCGGCCCGCTCTTCAATCTCATCGCTATTCTGTCGATCTCGATCGGCCTGCTCAATCTCGCGCCGGTGCCGCTGCTCGACGGCGGACATCTCTTGTTCTACGCGATCGAGGCAGTGCGCGGCCGCGCGCTGGCGGAACGTACGCAAGAATACGCGTTCCGAGTCGGGCTCGCCATGGTGTGCACGCTGATGGTGTTCTCCACCTATAACGACATCGCCAGGTTGCTGCGTCGCGTCACCGGAGCGGGAATCGATTGAGCGTTTCCACGTCTCGTTTGTTTCTGCCCACGGAAATCGCGGGCGAATTCGACGATACGAGCGGTTATGACCGCTTTTCGCCATCATTCTGGGGAGGATCGTCACCCGGGGACTCGCGGTCTGCGCCGCGGGTTCCTCACGTTAACGCGACGCTGACTATAAATCGTGGCTTCGCGGCAACGGGTCGGGCAAAACGGGGAAACTCGCGGCGTTCGGCATTTGCAGTAAACGGTAAACCTTGTAGAAGGTGAACATCGGATCGGACGGCGTGCGGTGGCGTGCGTGCGTCGTCCCAGTTCGTGAGCCGCGCCGCTTCGGCGGGCGACGGTGCGACGAGGACTTAGGATTGACAATGCGGTCCATCGAGGCTTTTCGGAATCGTTCCTATCTCTTGGCGGCCGTGGTGTCGGCGGTCCTCGGTTTCTCTCTTCCCTCTCTCGCGCAGGATATCGTCGTCGTCGGCAATGCCCGCGGCGATTCCGACGTGATCCGCTCCTATTTCTCCGGCACGAGTCCGGAGGAGATCGAAAAGGGGCTGGAGGCGCTGCGCAACAGCGGGCGCTTCTCCAATGTGAGCGCCACCCATGAGAAGGGACGCGTGGTCATCCACGTCGCGGAGACCAATCTCATCAATCGCGTCGTCTTCGAAGGCAACAGCAAGGTCAAGACGGAGACGCTGACCTCGGAAGTGCGCACGCGCGCGCATGGCTCCTTCAATCAGACGGTCGTGCAGCAGGACATCGCCCGCCTGCTCGAAATCTATAAGCGCTCCGGCCGCGCCGGCGCCAAGATCACCTATCGCACGGTGCAGCTGCCCAATGGGCGCATCGATGTCGTCTTCACCGTGGAGGAGGGCGACAAGACCGGCGTCAAGGAGATCAAATTCGTCGGCAACACGGTCTTCTCGACCGGCCGTCTCGTCGATCTGATGGAAACGACGGAGATGAACTTCCTGTCGTTCATCAAGACGAGCGACGTCTATGATCCCGACCGCATCGCCTCCGATCTCGAATTGGTGCGGCGCTTCTATCTGAAGAACGGCTACGCCGACTTCCATGTCGTCAGCTCCGACGCCGTGTTCGATCCGGCCCAGGGCGGCTATGTCATCACGGTCGTGGTGGAGGAGGGGCCGCAATATCGCGTCTCCAATGTCGATGTCGAATCGCATCTGCCCGATATCGATCCGGCCTCTCTGCAACCCTATCTGCGTCTTTCGCCCGGCGACGTCTATAATGGCGACGCTGTGGAGAAGACGGTCGAATCGCTGACCCGCGAGATCGCCAAGAAGGGCTACGCCTTCTCGCAGGCGCGCCCGCGCGGCGAGCGCAATCCCGCCGCTCAGACGGTGGCGATCCGCTTCGTCGTCGACGAGGGTCCGCGCGTCTATATCGAGCGCATCAATATTCGCGGCAACACGCGCACGCGCGATTACGTCATTCGTCGCGAGTTCGAGATCGGCGAGGGCGACGCCTATAATCGCGTGCTGATCGATCGCGCCGAACGCCGCCTCAACGGCCTCGGCTTCTTCAAGAAGGTCCGCGTCACCAACGAGCCGGGCTCGGCGGCCGATCGCGTCGTCGTCAATGTGGACGTCGAGGATCAGGCGACCGGCAATTTCGGCGTGTCGGGCGGCTATTCGACGACGGAAGGCTTCATCGGCGAAGTCTCCGTGTCGGAGAGCAACTTCCTCGGCCGCGGCCAGGCGACGCGCCTCTCGGTGCAGGCCGGCCAGCGCGCCCGCGGCATATCTTTCAGCTTCACCGAGCCCTACTTCCTCGATCAGCGCTTCTCGGCGGGCTTCGATCTCTTCGCGAAGAAGTCCGACGCTTATAACTACTCCTACTATTCGACCACCTCGATCGGCGGCACGCTGCGCTTCGGCATTCCGATCACCGAGGAGATCAGCCTCGCGCCGCGCTACTCGCTCTACACCACGACGATCTCCATCCCCAACGACAGCAACCGGCCCTACAACGACTGTCAGTCGCCGCTGCCGGGATATACGCCGGGATATGGTTATATCTACGCGCCGACGCAGGCCGATCTCAACGTCCTCTACAATTGCCAATCCAATGGCGAGGCCTCGCTGGCCATCAAGGAATCGGTGGGAACGCGTCTGACCTCGCTCGTCGGCTACACGCTGTCCTATAATTCGCTGGATAACTTCCGTAATCCGAAGAACGGCATCCATGCGCAGGCGTCGCAGGACATCGCCGGCCTCGGTGGGGACAGCCGCTATGTGCGCACGACCGGCGACCTGCGTTATTTCCACGAGATTCCCTTCGTGGACGATGTGGTCGGCATCGCCCGCGTGCAGGGCGGCAATATGTTCGCGCTCGGCGACTATAAGATGCGGGTGATGGACAATTTCAATCTCGGCCCGACTCTGGTGCGCGGCTTCGCGCCGGGCGGCCTCGGCCCGCGCGATATTTCCAACTGGACCAGCTCGCGCGGCAACTCGCTCGGCGGCAGCAATTATATCGGCGGCTCGCTCGAAGTGCAGTTCCCGATCTGGGGCCTGCCGAAGGACATCGGCCTGCGCGGCGCGCTGTTCGCCGACGCCGGCACGCTGTGGGGATACAAAGGCCAGACCAACTTCAGCGATTCATTGTATGGCGTCGCCAACCTGCCCTGCGTCTATCCCTATACGGCTCCCACCTATGGCCAGGGCACTTGCATCGTCGTCTCGGGTGACAAGGCGCAGATCCGCTCCTCGGTCGGCGCCTCGGCGCTGTGGCAATCGCCGCTCGGGCCGATCCGCTTCGACTATGCGGTGGTGCTGTCCAAGGCCTATGGCGACGTGACGCAGCGCTTCCGCTTCTCCGGCGGCACCAATTTCTAAAGGCTTCGCGCTGGCGCGCCTTCGACACAGCGACTAGAATTTGCGATCCCCGAGCGGCGAGGCCGCTCGGGGATCGTTTTCTTGAGAGAGCGCCGAGCCGCCTCCGGGCCGGCCGGCGTTCTCTTCGGTTTTCGTCCCGGCTGCGAGCCGGGCGCGACGGGGAGGAGCGCGGCATGGGCGCCGCTGGGTTTTTCCGCCTCGACCGGCCGCTGACGCCGGCCGAGGTCGCCGAGATCGCCGGCGCTCGCATCGACGAGAGCCGAGCCGGCGCGGCCGAGATCATCATCGGCGTCGCGCCGCTCGATCTGGCGCGGCCGGGCGAGCTGGCCTTCTACGACCGCCGGCGCTATGCGGCGGCGCTGCGTCTGTGCCGAGCGACGGCCTGCCTGCTGCGCGCGCGCGATCTCGACTCGCTGCCGAGCGGGGTCGTCCCGCTGGTGACGACGGAGCCGCACAAGGCCATGGCGAGAGTCATGGCGCGGCTCTTTCCCGATTCGCTGCGGCCGCAGTCGCTGTTCTCGGCGAGCGGCGTCTCGCCCGGCGCGATCGTCCACCCGACAGCGCGGCTGGAGCCGGGCGTCTCGGTCGATCCCGGCGCCGTCATCGGTCCCCGCGCGGAGATCGGCGCCGGCAGTGTGATCGGCCCGCAAGCGGTGATCGGCCCGGATGTCCGCATCGGGCGCGACTGCTCGATCGGCGCCAATGTCAGCGTCGTCTGCGCGCTCATCGGCGATCGCGTCATTCTTCATCCCGGCGCGCGTCTCGGCCAGGACGGCTTCGGCTTCGCGCTTTCGCCGCGCGGCCATGTGAAGGCGCCGCAGATCGGCCGCGTCATCGTTCAGGACGATGTCGAGATCGGCGCCAATACGACCATCGACCGCGGCGCGACGCGCGACACGATCATCGGGGAGGGGACCAAGATCGACAATCTGGTCCAGATCGGCCACAACGTCGTCATCGGGCGCGGCTGCGTCATCGTCGCGCAATCCGGCCTCGCCGGCTCCTGCGAGCTGGGCGATTTCGTCGTCCTCGGCGGCCAATCGGCGATCGGCGGCCATATCGCCATCGGCGAGGGCGCGCAGATCGCCGCCAAATCCGGCGTGACCCGCGACGTGCCGGCCGGCGCGCGCTGGAGCGGCGCGCCGGCGCGTCCCGTGCGTCGCCATTTGCGGGGCGAGCTGCTGCTCGACCGCCTGGCGCGTCGCGAGACGAAATGAAACCGGCGCAGGACGTCGGAAGGGAATGAGACGGGCCGGACGAAGAGGCGTCCGGACGCCGCAGCGGAGGAAAAAATGAACGAAGAAACGACGGCCGAGGCGCCGGAATCCCTGGGCATCCATCAGATTTTGGAGCTGCTGCCGCATCGTTACCCGCTTCTCCTCATCGACCGTGTCGTCGATATTCACGGCGACGAGAGCGGCGTCGGAATCAAGAACGTCACCTTCAACGAGCCGCAGTTTCAGGGCCATTTCCCGGAGAATCCCGTGTTTCCCGGCGTGCTGCTGGTGGAGGCCATGGCGCAGACGGCGGGCGTCATCGCCGCGCGGATGCAACCCAAGGGTTCGCAGCGCAAGGTCTTCTTCACCACCATCGACAAGGCGAAATTCCGCCGCCCGGTTATTCCCGGCGACCGCGTCGAATTCCATGTCGCCAAAAAGGCCCGCAAGCGCGACATTTATTGGTACGCCTGCCGGGCGCTGGTCGATGGCGCGCTGGTCTGCGAGGCCGAGCTGAGCGTGATGATCGGCGCCTGAGCGCTGGGGCGGGTCCATGACCTCGAGCGCGCGCATTCATCCTTCCGCCGTCGTCCATCCCTCTGCTGTCCTTGAGGCAGGCGCGCGTCTCGGCGAGGGCGTCGTTATCGGGCCGTTCTGCCATATCGGCGGCGAGGTCGAGCTCGGCGATCGCGCCCATCTCGTCTCCCATGTCGTTTTGACGGGGCGCACGCGCATCGGCGCGGACGCCGAGATTCATCCTTTCGCCGCGCTCGGCGCCGCGGCGCAGGATTTGAAATCGCGCGGAGAGGCGGGAACGCTCGTCATCGGCCGCGGCTGCCTCGTTCGCGAGGGCGTCACCATAAACGCGGGAACGCCGGCTGGCGGCGGAGAGACGCGCGTCGGCGACGATTGCGCCTTTCTCGCTTATTCTCATGTCGGTCATGATTGCCGGATCGGCGACGGCGTCACGCTCTCCAACACTGTGCTGCTCGGCGGCCATGTCCGGATCGGCGATCACGCCGCGATCGGCGGCGCGACCGTGGTGCATCAGCGCGTGCGCATCGGCGCGCAGGCTTTCGTCGCCGGCCTCTCCGGGCTCGAGGGCGATCTCGTTCCCTTCGGCCTCGCCGGCGGCAATCGCGCGCATTTGTTCGGGCTCAATCTCGTCGGCCTGCGCCGGCGCGGCTTTTCCGACGCGCGCCTCGCCCTTTTGCGCGAGGCCTTCCGCCGCCTGTTCCCACAGGGGGCGGGCGCCGAGACGCTGGCCGCGCGCATCGAGACCGTCGCACGGGATTTCTCCGGCGCCGAGGATGTGGAGGCGCTGATCGCCTTTCTGCGCGCCGAGCGGGAGCGGCCGCTCTGCGCGCCGCGCCCGGCGCGGGGCTAGGGCGGTGGAAGCGCCGCCGCGTGTGTTTCTCATCGCCGGGGAAGCCTCCGGCGATCTCCTGGGCGCGCTGCTGATGCGCGCGCTGCGCGCCCTGCGGCCGGACATGCGCTTTTCGGGCGTCGGCGGCGAGGCGATGGCGCGCGAAGGGCTCGCGAGCCTGTTCCCGCTCGCCGATATCGCCGTAAT
Organism: Methylosinus sp. KRF6; assembly: GCF_018887255.1. Taxonomy (NCBI): domain Bacteria; kingdom Pseudomonadati; phylum Pseudomonadota; class Alphaproteobacteria; order Hyphomicrobiales; family Methylocystaceae; genus Methylosinus; species Methylosinus sp. KRF6. Next base: position 116,934 of record NZ_JAHLJF010000001.1, read on the forward strand.
GGGTCTGCTGTCGCCGTTGCGCCGTCTGCCGCAGCTGCTCGAGCGGATCGATCGCGCCTCCCGCGCGGCGCTCGCGGCAGAGCCCGATTGCCTCGTGCTCATCGACGCGCCGGATTTCACGCATCGCGTCGCACGGCGGGTGCGGCGCGCTCGGCCGGCGCTGCCCATCCTCGATTATGTGAGCCCGACCGTCTGGGCCTGGCGGCCGGGCCGCGCGCGGGCGATGCGCGCCTATGTCGACGAGGTGCTCGCTCTGCTGCCCTTCGAGCCGGCGGCGCATCGGCGGCTCGGCGGTCCCGCCTGCGTCTATGTCGGCCATCCGCTGCTCGACTGTCTCGAGACGCTCACGCCTTCCCCCGCCGAATTGGCGATGCGGGAGGCGGAGCCGCCGCTGCTTCTCGCGCTGCCCGGCTCGCGCCGCGCCGAGGTCGCCCGGCTCATGCCGGTTTTCGGCGAGACGATGGACATGCTCGCGAAAACATGTGGGCCGTTCGATGTCGCTCTGCCGGTCGTGCCGCATGTCGCGGAGGAGATCGAACGCGGTCTCACATCATGGAGACTGCGGCCGCATCTTCTGTCGCAGGATCAAAAATTCCCGGCTTTTCGCCGCGCGCGCGCCGCTCTGGTCGCCTCCGGCGCCGCGACTCTGGAGCTGGCGCTCGCCGATGTTCCCATGGCCGTCGCCTATAAGGTCGCGCCGATCGAATGGCCTTTGCGCATTCTGGTGAGCGTCGACAGCATCGTATTGCCCAATCTCGTGCTCGGCGAGCGGCTCGTCCCGGAATTCCTGCAAGGGCGGGCGACGCCGACGGCGCTCGCCGCGGCTCTCGAGCCGCTCATTCGCGACGGCGTCGAGCGTGGCGCACAGCGGCGAGGCCTCGCCAAAGTGCGCGAGCATGTTCTCGCCGCCGGCGACAGCCCCAGCGCACGCGCCGCCGAACGCATATTGACTCATATCACAAAGCCGTAGCGATCGCCGTCCTCTCCTCGACGCCTCCGCACATTTGATTGTTATTTGTATTGTATACAACCAAAGGTTGTATTTAAATGCGTGGCCAGGTTCAGCGCCGGGTCTTCGTGATTTGGAGTATGAAACATGCCTCGAAACGAGGTGAGCGCGTTCGGCGTATTGAAGTCGCTCAGAGTCGTTTCTCTGCCCGGCTCCGACCCGTCGCCGGAGCAATTGCGCGATTACAACAGCGCCTACGCCACATGGCGGACGGTGTGGCTCGAGACTTTTCGGGAATTGGAGGGGGCCGAGCGGCTCTACTCGGACGAGTTTTGCCGGCAGAACGAAATTCTCTGCATTTTCCGTGAGCGGGAGTGCCTCGCCATGGGGCTCATGCGCTGGACGAATCTCGAGCTCCAGAGCGCGCGCGACGATTCTCAGCTCGGCGCTTGGCCCGTCGACGCTCTCGAAAATGTGGCGTCGCACGGGAGCCGCATCATTATCGCCAGCCGCCTCACCCTCCATCCCTCGGCCCGTGGCGGCGCGCTGGGTCTGCCGATGATGGACGTCATCATCGGGCTCATGATTCGTCGAATGCTGGAGTCGGGCGCACATGCGATGCTGGGCGCGCCGCGGACGGATCGCGGCGTGCATCGCGCGTGCTACCGATTGGGCGGGACGCCTCTGGTCCCCGGCGTCATCCGCCACAATGCGCCGATCGATCTCATCGCTTTCTTTCCGCAAAAAGTGACCGAAGGCGAGGAGCCTGTCGCCGGCGCCGTTCGATATCTGTGGGACTTCAAGCGACACACAGACCAAAATTCGGAATTGCACAAAGGAGCGAGACATGCGTGACGAGCTTCATCGTCTCATCGACCGATTGATGGACGACGCCTCGGCTTTTCCCTGGGAAGCGCCGCAGGCCTATGCCGATTTCCTGGCCCAGACCTTTTATTTCACGAGTCACTCGACGCGGCTTCTGGCGCTGGCGGCGAGTCGTTGTCCGGCCGAAAGCGCTGTCCTTCACCGCGGCTTCATCCAGCATCTCGGTGAGGAGGACTCCCATGAGCTGTTGGCGCTCGAGGATTTGCGCGGCCTCGGCGCGGAGGTGGAGACATATCCCGAACGGGCGGTCACGAGGGCTCTGTACGAGACGCAATATTTCAAGATCGAGCATTTGGGCTCCACCGCCTTCTACGGCTATGTCATCGTCCTGGAAGGGCTCGCGGCGATCGGCGGACCGGAGCTGTATCGCCGCGTCGTTCGAGCGCATGGCGACGGTTGCGCGCGTTTTCTCCGCGTTCACACGCTCGCGGATATCGACCATCTGGCGACAGATTTCGAGCGGATCGAGACTCTGGACGAAGGCCAGAAAGCCGATATCGGGATCAATATGATCCAATCCGCCGAATTCTATGGGCTGATGCTACGGCAGATCGCGCGCGATCATGGCGGAGCCTTCCCCCTGGCGACGGAACTCTGCGGCGCGGCGGCGCCGGCCTGACGGAGGCGGCGGCTTCGACGCGCCGCAAAAAAAGGGAGGTCGCGCTTCCGGACGCGCGGCCTCCCTCGAAACGCAAAAATCATCGCAGAACGCTACCCGAATAGCTCGGCTCAGGCCCTCCGCGCATCCCCCATATGTGGGAGAGGCCGCGTGAAAAAAAGATGATGGGCGAGAGGATTGCGTCGTTTCGATCGCCGATCCCGTCAATCCTGGCGCTTGCCTCCGCTGTCGGCCAGCTCGTTGGAGAAATATTCTCCGGTCTTCTCGAACAAATGACAGGCGCTCTCGTCGAGACGGAAAGTGAAGGCGATGCAGGCATCCTCGGCGCGGCAGGCGGTCTCGCAGGCGTCGGGCCCTTCGAGCGACGTCGTCTTATAGCCCGCGCCCGGAAACGCCTTGGAGGGATAGCGCTCCATGGAGAGCGCGCCGGCGGGAGCGCGCGGGATGCGCAAATCATCGCGCAATCCGCTGGTCATGCGCGGATTGAGCGCAAAAGCGCCCGCCGTCGCCTTCAAGCGGCAAATGCGATTCCAACGGTCGAAGGAATAGGCCTGGCAATTGTCGCGGCTCCGACAAGCGGCGACGCAGGCGGGCTGATCGAGCTTGCGCAGCGTGACGAACGTCGGCCCGACGATGTCGCGATTTTCGAAACCACGAAATGTCGCAGGCTTTTGCAGACCGATGACGGCGGGAGGCAGCCGCTCGGGCTCCTCCTCCGGCGCGAGAGCCGCGACGTCCGGCGTGGCAGGCTCCGCGGGCGGGGTTCGGGGCAAAGCGGCGGCCGGTTCCTTCGGCGCAAGCTCGGACGGCGCTTGCGCCACGGGCGCCGGGCTGCTCGGCTCCAGCGCGTCGATCCTTTCGCGGGCGAGCTGCGGGTCGGCGGCGACCGCGCGCGCGATCACATAGGCCCTGTCCTCGCGGAGCAGCGCCGTCAGCGCCTCCTCGCGCGCCCGATCGGCTGCGAGACCGCCGAGCGCCGCGCGGCCGCGCGCTTCCAGCTCGCTCAGGGAGGCGTCGAAACCTGTGAGCGCCGCGCGCAGTGCGGGCGGCGTCGCCGCCGATTGCCGCGCCCATTGCGCCGCGCCGAGGAGCGCGACGAAAAGGCCGAGCGCCATGGCGAGAAGGTCGCGGCCGAGGCGGCGCGGCGCCGCGGGCGCGGCGGCGATGGCGGCGGCCGTCTCCGCCGCCCTTTGCGCGGCGCGGCGCTGAGCCTCGGCGAGCCGCTCCTCCAATTGCTGAATATGTCGTGCGCCTTCGTCGAGGCGCTGCTCCAGCTCCTGCGATCGCGCGTCGGCTTCTGGGCTCGCGCTCGGCGGCTCCAGCCGCCGCGCGCCGCGCTCCAGCCAGATTTCGAACAATGTGGAGAGGTTCGGCTTGGGCGAGGAGATCCCGCGCCGCTCGCGATCGAGCCAGGCGTCGAAATCGCGCGCAAAAGCGGCGAGCACATTTTCGATTGTCGTCTGTTCGCGCGCTGCGCGCTGCTCGTAATGACGGCGCGCGTCGCGCAGCATGGCCGCGCATTCTTCGCGATAGAGCGCCTCGACCTCGTCCCATGAACGTCGCGCATCGGGGCGGCTCGCCTCGTTCCGCGCCAAATCGTTCACAGCCCCCATCGTCGTCTCCCGAATCGTCTCGTCGGCCGCTGCGCGATCGTCCGATCGCGTTCGGTTTCTAATACGAATTTGCGTCGCGCGTCCAAATCATGCGCCGTCGTCGCGGCGGCGACAATGGAGTTCACAGGCGCCGCCGCGGGGTGCAGGGGATTTGCCCGCTCGCGGGGCGGAGGCGTTTGGCTCATGACGAATGGTCCGATCGTCGCGAATCGCGCGCGCGGCGCCGTTCGCGATTCGCTGGGGCTGAAATCGATGATTGAAACGCGATGAAATAACGCGCGCAGGGTGAAAAAGAGCGACTGTTCGAATCGTGAGGCGAACGGCGCCATTGGCGGCGAGGAACATGTCTTTTTCGAGTCGCGCCGGCTCGATTCGCGGAAGAGAGGCGGGGGGGAGCGAGCCTTCGGGCTCGCTCTCGATATTTCGCGATTTGGACCGTCAGACGCGCAGCACCGAACGGCCGGCGCGTATCGCCGCGACGATGCGCATGACGATTTCCGGGCCGGCGCCGCGGAACTGCGCGTCGAATTCCTCCGCCGCCTCCGGCGTCAACAGATCGAGATATGACTTCGCCGGGCGCAGCTTCTCGCTCATCGTCGGATCGACATAGCCGAGCGCGAAGGAGCGCGCCGGCGCGCGGCCGGCGACGACGGTCGCATGATCGTCGGTGACGAGATGGCTGGCGTGGAGCGAGCCGCCGATCTCGCAGCGGCCCGCGGTCGAGCTATTGAAGACGGGGCCTTCCGCGCGCAGGTCGCCGCGCACGACCACCTCAGCGCCGCCGAGCGTGACGGTGCGCGCTCTGAGATTGCCGCGCGCCAGCACGAAGGCCGCGGCGCCGTCGAAGGAATTGTCCATGAGATCGCCTTCGATCGTCATGTCGCCATCGACGACGAGGCCCGCGATCTTGTCGCACCACATCCACTGATAGAGCTCTATGTCGCCGACATAGACGAAGTCGCCGGGACAATAGGCGATGCGGAAAGAGGAGAGGTCGAAGAGACCGAGGCTTATCTCGCGATCGAAGCGCAGCTTCTGGCGCGCCTCCTCGAAAGAGAGCAATTCATAGGACCCCGTCTCGATCATTTTCGCCTCCCCGTTTGGTGAGGAGACAATGGCGGGAGCGGAGCCGGAAATCTGTGCGCTCGCGCACAGGGTCTTTCGGCCTTCGCATCTTCGACGCGAAGGCCGCGGAGAAAAGGATCGGCGCTCGGACGTCAGCGCCAAAGATCAGCGCTTGGACATGGGCAGATAGTCGCGCTGCTTCTCGCCCGTGTAGAGCTGGCGCGGACGGCCGATCTTGGAGCCCGGATCTTCGATCATCTCCTTCCATTGCGCGATCCAGCCGACCGTGCGCGCCACCGCGAACAGCACGGTGAACATGGTCGTCGGCAGGCCCATCGCCTTCAGCGTGATGCCGGAATAAAAGTCGATGTTGGGATAGAGCTTCTTCTCGATGAAATATTCGTCGTGCAGAGCGATGCGCTCCAGCTCTATGGCGACGTCGAGGAGATCGTCCTTCACGCCGAGCTCGGCCAGCACCTCGCGCGTCGTGCGCTGCATGATCTTCGCGCGCGGATCGTAGTTCTTGTAGACGCGATGGCCGAAGCCCATCAGGCGGAACGGATCGTTCTTGTCCTTCGCCTTGGCGATATAGATCGGAATGCGGTCCGGCGTGCCGATCTCGGCGAGCATTTTCAGCACCGCCTCATTGGCGCCGCCATGCGCCGGGCCCCACAGCGAGGCGATGCCCGCCGCGACGCAGGCGAAGGGATTGGCGCCCGAGGAGCCGGCGAGACGCACGGTGGAGGTGGAGGCGTTCTGCTCGTGATCGGCGTGCAGCATGAAGAAGCGGTCGAGCGCTCGCGACATCACCGGATTGACCTTATATTCCTCGCAAGGAACGGCGAAGCACATGCGCAGGAAGTTCGACGTGTAGTCGAGATCGTTCTTCGGATAGACGAAGGGCTGGCCGATAGAATATTTGTAGGCCATGGCCGCCAGTGTCGGGATCTTGGCGATCATGCGCGTCGAGGCGACCATGCGCTCGACCGGATCGGCGATATTCGTCGAGTCGTGATAGAAGGCCGAGAGCGCGCCGACCGACGCGACCATCACCGCCATCGGATGCGCGTCGCGGCGGAAGCCCTGGAAGAAGCGCGCCATCTGCTCATGCACCATGGTGTGGCGCGTGATGCGATAGTCGAAATCGGCCTTTTGCGTCGCCGTCGGCAATTCGCCGTAGAGCAGCAGATAGCAGGTCTCGAGAAAATCGCCGTGCTCGGCGAGTTGGTCGATCGGATAGCCGCGATAGAGCAGCACGCCCTCGTCGCCGTCGATATAGGTGATCTTCGACTCGCAGCTCGCCGTGGAGGTGAAGCCCGGGTCATAGGTGAACATGCCCGTATCGCCGTAGAGCTTGCGAATATCGGCGACGCTGGGGCCGATCGTTCCTTCCATGATCGGAAGGCTCACGGTTTTTTCGCCGGTGTGAAAGGACGCTTCTTTTTTCGTCATGGCCCCACCTTCTCGCGTTATCCGTGTAATTTGCGGCTTTCGGCGAAACGCCGCAGCATATTCTACGCCATGCCCGGGCCGCGCTTCCCCGCGGATCGGACCGACGAGCGAGCTTCGTTCGAATCTGCGGCGCGCTTTGCGCCCGCGCGACCGCCGGGTCCCGTCGAACGAATGTCAAACGCTTTAAATTCAAAACCCTCCTGCTATAGCCGGCGGAATTGCGTCGGTCGCTGCGCCGCGAGGACCGGGCGCGTGGCGGGCGAGACGCCGCGGCGCGGCGCATAGGGTCGTGCGGAGGCGTCTTGTGCGTTGCACAAACTATAGCATCCCCCGCACGCGGTTCAAGCGCGTTGCGCCGCCTGATCGCGCAGGCGGGCGAGGCTCTCCTCCTCGCCGAGGATCGCCAGCACGTCGAAAATGCCGGGCGAGGTGGTGCGTCCGGTGAGCGCGGCGCGCAAAGGCTGCGCGAGATCGCCGAGCTTCACGCCCTGCGCAGCCGCCGTCTCGCGCACGATATTCTCGGTCGCAGCGGCGCTCCATTCTTCGAGCGTGGCGAGCTTTTCCGTCAGCACGGAAAGATGCGCCCGCGCCGCCGGCGACAGCAGCGCGGCGGCCTTGGCGTCGAGCGTCAGCGGCCGCTCGGCGAAGAGAAACGCCGCGCCGTCGATCAGCTCGTTGAGCGTCTTGGCGCGCGCCTTGAGGCCGGGCATGGCCGCGGCGAGCTGCGCCTTGCGCGTCTCGTCCAGCCTGGCGGCGAGCGCCGCGCCGCCCTCGAGATAGGGCAGGGTCGCGATCAGCTCCGCGAGCAGCTCCGCATCCTCGCTGCTGCGCAGATAATGGCCGTTCATATTCTCGAGCTTCACGAAATCGAAGCGCGCCGGCGAGCGATGAATGCTCTCGAGATCGAAAGCCTCGATCATCTCCTGCGTCGAGAAGAATTCGCGGTCGCCCTGGCTCCAGCCGAGACGCAAGAGATAATTGCGCAGCGCCGCCGGCAGATAGCCCATCGCCCGATAGGCGTCCACGCCGAGCGCGCCATGGCGCTTCGACAGCTTCGCCCCGTCCGGCCCGTGAATGAGCGGAATATGGGCGAGCCTCGGCGCCTCCCATCCCAGCGCGTCGTAAATGTGCTTTTGCCGCGCGGCGTTGGTGAGGTGATCGTCGCCGCGGATGATCTGCGTGACGCCCATATCGTGATCGTCGACGACGACGGCGAGCATATAGGTCGGCGCGCCATCCGAGCGCAGCAGCACGAAATCGTCGATATCCTTGTTCGGGAAGACGACGCGGCCTTGCACGGCGTCCTCGATCGCGGTCTCGCCCTCTTGCGGAGTCTTCAGCCGAATGACCGGCGCGACGCCCGCCGGCGCCTCGCTGGCGTCGCGATCACGCCAGCGCCCGTCATAGCGCGGCGGGCGGCCCTCGGCGCGCGCGGTCTCGCGCATCTCCTCCAGTTCCTGCGCGCTGGCGTAGCAGCGATAGGCCTTGCCTTTGGCGAGCAGCTCCTCGGCGATCTCGCGATGGCGCGGCGCGCGCGCGAATTGGTAGGTGACGTCCCCGTCCCAATCGAGGCCGAGCCAGCGCATTCCATCGAGAATGGCGTCTATGGCGCCCTGGGTGGAGCGCTCGCGATCTGTGTCTTCTATGCGCAGTAGAAAGCGCCCGCCGTGACGCTTGGCGTAGAGCCAATTGAACAGCGCCGTGCGCGCGCCGCCGATATGGAGGAAGCCGGTGGGAGAGGGGGCGAAGCGCGTGACGACTTGAGACATGAGCGCGGCTGGTGATTCCTGAGAATTTCGAGTGGAGGCCCGTCTAGCACGCTGCGGGCCAGGGGGGAACTGCGGGGGGCGGGGCGCGCTCGCCTCGGCGCGGGCCGCCTCGTGACCGATCCGGCGGCGCGTTTTCGACGTCGCGGCGCTCGCGCCGGCGCCAGTTTCGGATATAGCATGAGCTCGACTTCATTCTAGCAGCGATAGTCCGAGGCTTTTCTTGAGTTGGAGCGCGAAAGCCGTCGCCGGCGCGGCCGATCGGGCGAGAGGCGCCTTCCGCCCCGCCTTCGCGATCGTCGTCGCGTCGCTTTCGGCCGCCGCCCGCGCGGCGCTGGACGAAGAAATTTCGCTGCGGCGGCCGTTTCTCTGGCTGCCGGTCGCCGCCGGCGCCGGCGCGCTCCTCTATTTCGCGGCCGATCGCGAGCCCTCCTTCGCTGTCTCGGCGGCCGCCCTCGCAATCCTCTCGGCGCTCGCCTTCCTCGCGCGCGCGCATCGCGCGGGCGCTCTCTTTCTCGTCCTCGCCTGTGTCGCCGGCGGATTTTTCGCCTCCGTCTGGCGCGCCGCGCGCGTCGACGCCCCCATTGTTCCGCGCGCGGGCGTCGGCTTTCTCACCGGCTTCGTCGAGGAGCTCGATCCGCGCCCCAATGGCGCGCGTTTCATCCTGCGCCTCGCCAGCGCGGAGGGATTGCCGGGCGACGTCGTCCCGCTGCGCGTTCGCTTGACGACGCGCGGCGATACGAAATTTTCGGCCGGCGATTTCATCGCCCTCAAAGCGCGCGTCTTGCCGCCGGCTCACGCCGCTCTGCCGGGCGGCTATGATTTCTCGCGCGACGCCTATTTCGCGGGGCTCGGGGGCGTCGGCAATGCGCTCGGCCGCATCGACGTCATGCCGCCGCCCGATCCGGCGCCTTTGTCGCTGCGATTTTTCGCGGCCGTCGATCGGCTGCGCAATGATCTTTCGGCGCGGGTCTATCGCGCGCTCGGCGGCGACACCGGCGCCATCGCCGCCGCAATGGTGACGGGCAAGCGCGATTTTCTGAGCGAGGAGGCGAAAGAGCTGATCCGCCGCGCCGGCATTTTTCACATCATCACCATTTCCGGCGTGCAGATGACTCTGGTCGCCGGCATTTTCTTCGTCGGCTTTCGGCGGCTGCTGGCGCTCTCGCGCGCGCTGGCGCTGAATTATCCGATCAAGAAATGGGCGGCCGCGCTCGCCATCGTCGGCGCTGTTCTCTACGACATCGGCACGGGCTCGCGCGTCGGCACGGAGCGCGCGCTCATCATGACGACGATCATGCTGGTCGCGGTCCTCTTCGACCGCCCCTCATTGTCGATGCGCAATCTCGCTCTGGCGGTCGGCGTCATCGTCGCCTTCCAGCCGGAGGCGCTGCTCGGCGCGAGCTTCCAGCTCTCTTTCGCGGCGGTGGCGGCGCTCGTCGCCGTCTATGAGGCGCGTGGCGCGATGATCGAGCGCCGGCGCGAGACGCCGCCCTTCGGCCGCGCGCCCTCCCGTTTCGTGCGCTGGCGGGAGAGCGCGGGCGAATTATTGCTGCATGGGCCGGCGGCGCCGATTTTCGCGACGCTCTGCGCCACTTCGGCGACGGCTTCCTTCATGGCGGGCGATTTCCACGAATTGAGCCCCTATGTGCTGATCGGCAATCCGCTGACGCTCGCCATCATCGAATTCTTCGCCGTGCCGGGAGCGCTCGTCGGCGCCTTTCTCTATCCTTTCGGTCTCGACGGCCCGGTCTGGCGCTATGTCGGCTTCGGCATCGATCTGGTGACGGCCATAGCGCGGCTCATCGCCGCCGCTCCGGGGTCGAGCTTGCCGGTCAAGAGTTTCGCGCCTTTCGCGATGGTTTTCCTGTCGCTCGCGGTTCTATCGCTCGTTCTGTGGCGGACGTGGCTGTTCCGGGCGATGGCCATTCCCTTCGCCGCGCTCGGCCTGTTCGGCGCGGCGAATGGCGAGGGCTTCGATCTCGCCGTCGCGCCGAGCGGCGACGCCGCGGCTCTGCGGCTGCCCTCGGGGGAACTCGCTCTGCTCGGCCGCGGGAAGCTCTCCTTCGTCGGCGAGCAATGGCTGCGCGCCGACGCCGACGTCAGAGCGCCAGCGGACGCGCGCGGCGGCGTCTCCTGCGACGAGTTCGGCTGCGTGGCGAGAGCGATCGACGGCCGCGCCGTCGCGCTGGTGACGGATCGCAAGGCGCTGATCGAGGATTGCGGCAAAGCGGCGATCGTCATCGCGCCCTTTTACGCGCCCGAGGGCTGCGGCGCGCCGATCCTTCTCGATCGCCGCAAGCTGGCGGAGACGGGCGCTGTGACATTGCGCTTCTCCGGCGAGGCGGCGCAATGGCGAACCGCCCGCAGCCCCGGCGAGGATCGGCCCTGGTCGCGGGCGCCGCGGCGACGGCCGGCGAGCGCGCCGCCGGCGCCCGGCGATCTCGCGTCAGACGATGCCGCGCCAATGGATTGAGGCTGCGGATCATCGAACCATTTCGACGCGACGCGCGTCGCCAGAGGCGCGATCCCGTCGATTATCGCGTTCTGGACCAGGCGCCATGCTCGAAAAAGCTGTCGCGAAATCAGCGGCCCCGTCGGCTCGACGCGACGGTTCTGCCGAGTTCGCCGAGCATGAACGGGATGAATTCGAGCGCATAGCTCGCGTTCACATGAACGCCATCCGCCACGTAGCTCTCCAAATGAAATCTTGCTGAAAGGAGAGAAGCTGCCGCCCTATCTGCGTCCACCCGACTGGCTGCGGCGCTCGTCGAGCGGCCGCGCGGCGCGACGTTCGACGCTCGGCCGGCCGGGCTTGCTGGCGCGCTCCATCGCGGCGAGGCGGCGGCGGACCGGTTCGTCGAGATCGGGCGAGCGGGCGAGGGGGCGGAAGTCGTTCTTCGAATAGGGATAGCGGCTGGCGCCGTGGAAAATTTCGACGCCATGCGCCGTCATGACGGCGTCGCCGCGGCGCAGCGTCGGATCGAGATAGATGGCCTCGATCGAGCTCTCGCTAGACTGGCCGGCGTGGCAGGAACATTCCTTGTCCTTCTCTCCTTCGCCCTTGCCTTCGCTCTTGCGCTGGAGAGAGGCCATCAGCCGCGAATAGCTGGCGCCGCCGCGCGCCGCCACGGCCTCCTCTATATTGTCGGAGCCGCCGCGCATCACATAGAGCGTCGTCCGCGCGCCTGGGCACAGACGCCCACAGGCGCGCTGATGGCTGGCCGTGTCGCTGGAGCTGGAATAGAGGCCGACGGGAAAGAAATAACCGTCGCATTCACGCACGCAGTAAGAGCGCCCGCCGCCCGCCGCTTCGGCGTAGACCGCGCGTTGCGGCTCGCCGCCGGGGGCGGCTCGACGCGCGCGCAGCTGCGGCTCGCCCCGTCGCGCTTGCGGGACATAGACGCGCCGCTCCTGCGGAGCATAGCCATGGCGCCTAGCGTGGGCGTGACGCCGATAGCTCGGATAAGAGCCGCCGCCATAGTCCGAATAGCCGCCGCCTCCGCCGCCGAACAATTGCTGGAAAAAATCCTGGGCGAAAGCGGGACGAGGCTCGAGCCCCATGAGGAAAAAACTCAAGATCAGGCCGCCGAGGGCGGCGAGGCGACGACGACGGGGAGCTTCCCGATCGCCGCTTTTACGCGAAGACATGACGCGGCACCCGTTTTGACGCAACTCCCCCTTACATGGAGCGTGATCGCGAGAGACAAGCCTCGTCTCGGCGTCTTGGTCTTTTAGGCTTTTTGGGCGGCGTGGCGCGCAGCTGCGGCGAGGGCGGCGATCAGCGCCTCGGTGCGGAACGGCTTTTCGACGATCGGGCGCGCCGAATGCGCCGGCGGCAGGGCCGAACGGCCATAGCCGGTCGCGAAGACGAAAGCCGCGCCCATCGCGTCGAGCCGATCGGCGACCGGCTCGACGCTCTCGGCCCCGATGCGAAGGTCGAGCAGAGCGACGTCGAATTGCGTCTCGGCGACGTGTCGTAGTGCGACGGCGACGGTCTGGGCCGAGGCCACGACGCGGTAGCCATGCTCGGCGAGCATCTCCTCGAGCGCCAACGCGATCAGCGGCTCGTCCTCGACGACGAGCACGCGCCGACCGAGCGCCGCCTCCGCGCGCCAATGTTCCATCGCCCTTCGCCCCCACGCCAAGGCTTTCAGTCTCGCGGATGGTGGGGGCGATTCCGGCGCCTGTCCAGATCGGGATAGCCTCATCCGCCGCTTGCGGCGCAGCCGCTATTTCGCGCGCAGAGCGGCGAGCGCCCAGATCGCCAGAGCCAGCCAGCTCGCGATCGTCAGCGAGCCGCCGATCGGCGCGGCATAGGGGAACAGCCGATCGCCGGCGAAAGCACGGGCGACGAGATCGCCGGAAAACAGCGCGACGCCGGCGAGGAGGGCGAAGCCGACGCCCGTCAGCCAGCGCCCCAGCGGCGGCTTCGCCGCGAGCAGCGCGCCGAGACCGAGCGCCGCTGCGGCGTGGATCATCAGGAAGCGGCTCGCCGTGTCGAGGTTGGCGGCGCTCGAAATATGCGCCGCCGCGGCGGAGAGAGCGACGCCAGCCGCTCCGTCGAGCGCGGCGAAAGCGACGATGAGAAGATTCGAGCGCTGCATCAGCTTCTCTTGGTAAACTAAAGCAGAATAAGGAAAATTCTGCTCATGTTGAAGTTCCGCGTGATCGTGGCCGTGGATCCCTTCGCGCGCCGCGGCGAGGTTTTGTCAGTAGGCGTTCTCGGTCTTCAGCAGCGCGATCGGCGTGAGCGCGAGAATATAGATGTCGAGCAGGATCGACCAGTTCTCTATGTAATAGAGGTCGCATTCGACGCGCTTTTGAATCTTCTCCGGCGTGTCGGTCTCGCCGCGCCAGCCATTGATCTGCGCCCAGCCGGTGAGGCCGGGCTTGACGCGATGGCGGGCGAAATAGCCGTCGACGACCTCGTCGTAGAGATGCTCGGCGGCTCTCGCGTGCATGGCGTGCGGGCGGGGGCCGACCAGCGACAGATTGCCCTTGAACACGACATTGAAGAGCTGCGGCAATTCGTCGAGCGAGGTCTTGCGGATGAAGCGGCCGACGCGGGTGACGCGCGGATCGCCCTTGGTAACGAGCTTAGCCGCGGCCGGGTCGAGCTTGTCCGCATACATGGAGCGGAATTTATAGACCTCGATCTTCTCATTGTTGAAGCCGTAGCGCGTCTGGCGGAACAGCACGGGGCCGCGCGAATCGAGCTTGATGGCGAGCGCCACCGCCGCCATCACCGGGGCGAAGAGAATGAGGCAGAGCGCGCCGACGACTTTGTCGAAGGCGGATTTGGCCAGCACGTCCCAATCGGCGATCGGCTTGTCGAAGACGTCCAGCACCGGGACATTGCCGATGTAGGAATAGGAGCGCGGGCGAAAGCGCAGCTTGTTGGTGTGGGCGGCGAGGCGAATGTCGATCGGCAGCACCCAGAGCTTGCGCAGCATTTGCAGCAGCCGCGCCTCCGCCGAGATCGGCAGCGTGAAGATGACGAGATCGAGCCGCGTATGGCGCGCGAATTCGACGAGATCGTCGATCGTGCCGAGCTTGGGATAGCCGGCGACGACGTCCGGCGAGCGATCGTCGCGGCGATCGTCGAAGATTCCGAGAATGCGCAGATCGCTGTCCTGCTGCGCGGCGGCGAGATCGCGCAGCACCGGCTCGGCCATCGGGCCGCCGCCGACGATGACGGTGCGGCGGTCGAGCTTGCCCTGCTGCGTCAGCGTGCGCACGATCGCCGAGACGGCGAAGCGCTCCGCCGCCAGCACGCCGAGCCCGCCCGCATACCAGCCGAGCAGCCACACGCGCGACAGGGCGTTGTCGAGCTTCAAAAAGAAGATCGCGGCCAGAGCGGCGAGAAAGACCAGGGTCCAGCCGGCGGCGAGCTTCGAGCCATGGCCGATCGGCGCGCGAAATGCGGCGGGCGTATAGAGGTCGAACGCCTGCCAGGCGAGGACCGAGAGCAGCGCCATGCCCGGAATGACGACGAAATATTCGACGCCATAGCCATAGCCGGGCGCGACATGCAGCCGATGCACGGCGAAGCCGACCGCGGTGATCAGCAGAAATTCGAGACTGCGGACGAGGCCGGCGAGGACGATCGGCGAATAGGCCGGAGTCGGCCGGGCGTCGGCGGAAATTTCCGCGAGCCTCGAGGCCGCGCGACTGTCGTCATTGACGGGCGGCGCCGCCTTTATGTCGCGTAGGGCGAAAGCACACATGACGCTACTCCACTCATCAGGCTCGCTGCGGTAGGACGGCCTCCGCGGCGCGGCGATGTCCTACGGCCTCCAGCGCGTCGCGATAGCCGCGCAGCACCGCCTCGTCCATCGCACTCAAAGAGAAATTTTCTGCTACTCGATCAGCGAGTTGATCGGCGGCGAGACGTCGCTGCGCCGCATCCGTGCGGCCGGCGGCGATCATTGCGCGGGCGAGCGCGCGCGGATCGTCGCTCGCAACGAGACGATCCGCGTGATCGCCGAAGATTTCGGGAATGCCGCCGACATTGGTGGCGATGAGCGGCGTGCGCGCGGCGATCGCCTCGAGCACGATATAGGGAAGCGATTCTGCGCGGCTCGGCACCACCAATATGCGTCCCGTTCGCAGCGCCTCGCGGGCCGGCATGGGCGGCGCGAAGGAGAGCCGCTCGCTGACGCCGCGCGCTTCGGCGAGCGCGCGCAACGCCGCTTCGTCCGGTCCGGAGCCGACGAGGGCGAGCCGGGGCGCCGCGCCGGTCTCGTCGCGTATGAGCGCCAGCGCTTCGATCAGCGTGTCGACGCCTTTGAAGCGGCGCCACTCGCCGACATAGAGAAAATCCGCCGCATCGTCGCTGGGCGCGATGGGCTCGAATTCCTCCGGACGCAGTCCATTGGGCACGACGCGCGTCATGGAGCCGGAAAAGCCGATCGCCTCGGCGAAGCGCTTCTGCGCATAGGCGCTTTCGAAGGGGATGAAATTCGTCACCCGCTCGAGCGCGCGCTCGACCGAGAGATAGAGGCGATTGACGAGCGCATCCGGATCGAAATGGAGGCTGCCGCCATGCGGCGTGTAGACGCGAATATGTCGATGCGGCGGCGACGGAAAAAACGGCAGCAGAGCGGGCAGGCGCGCATAGAGCCCGCCTTTCGCGCCATGGCCATGCACGACATCGGGCGCGAGCCGTTTCAGCGCCGTGGCGATGCGAAAGGCGACGATCGGATCGGTCCAGCTCGGCAGACGGCGAATGCAGAGCCGCGTGACGCCGAGCTCGAGTGCGGGCTCGAGCCTTCGCAAGGTCGCCTCCGCGCGCTCGCCGCCAGTGGAGGAATCGGCGATGATCCCCACCGCATGGCCGCGGGCCGCCTGCGCGCCGGCGAGATCGACGACATGACGAAAGAGCCCGCCGATCGGCGCGCGCATCACATGCACGATGCGCAGTCGCCCTAGGGCTTTATCGTCGCTCGAAAGGCTCTGCCGCTCGTCTCGCATCTTCCGTCTTTAAAATATCCGCTCGCGAACCGTGATCGTGTCTCCGGGCCGAACCGCTTGCAGCAGGGGCACGCGGCCAGTGGCCGAGACGCCGCCGAAGTCGCGCGTCAGATCCACCTCGCCTTGATAGCCGCGCGGGCTGAAGCCGCCGGCTATGGCGATGGCCTTCTGCACGGTGAGACCCTCGACGAATGGAAATTGTCCGGCGGTCATCACTTCTCCGAGCACGAAGAAAGGCCGATACGCCTCGACTTCCACCGAGACGCGGGGGTCGCGGATGAATCCGTTGCGCAAACGTGCGGCGATTTCATGTTGCAGCGCCTGGGTCGTGAGGCCGGCCGCCGGCACGATGCCGATGAGCGGCATCGCAATATGGCCGGAGCCGTCGACAGTGTAACTGTTGGAGATCGCATCCTGGCCGAACACGATGACGCGAAGCCGGTCGCCGGCCGCGAGCGTGTAGGGCTCCTCGGTCGAGGACGCCAGCAGCTCTGGAACATAGGCGCCGGGCAGGGCGCAGCTCGACAATGTCGCGCACATCAGCAGCCAGAATAGGAGAAAGCCATATCTCGGCATTTAGAATCTCGGGCTCGAGGAACAGCTTAAGAACGACGTTCCGCGGAAATTTTTTAACGGCCTATGGTTAACAAAGCCTGATTGGACGGTCCGTCACGCGGATCGCCACGCCGAGGGCGCCGTGTCGCCGTGGTTAACCGCGCGGAAACCATAATCTCTGTACATGGTCTGTGCGCTACAAGGAGTTCGCAGATGAGTTTCGGCCACTCTCACGACGACGCGGGAAGCGTCCGGGGCGAGATCTCGAATGGCGAGATCGATCTCGGGCAGATCGCCGGCGCCTTGTCGCGGCGCCGGCGCATCGTGATCGGCGTGACGCTCGCGGCTTTTCTCGGCGCTCTGGTCTTCGTCAATGTCGTCAAGCCGCGCTACACGGCCGAAGCGCGCGTCCTGCTCGAGAATCAGGAGAGCTATCTGACGCGCGCCGACAAGGAGCGCGCCGATCCCACCGCGGCGCCCGACGCCGAGGCGGTGCAGAGCCAGATTCAAATGCTCACCTCGCGCGATCTCGCGCGCCGCGTGCTGAAGTCGCTCGATCTCCAGGGCAATACGGAGTTCGATCCGATCGCCAATGGCCACGGGCTCGGCGCGAAGATCGGCGTCATGCTGGGGCTGAGCCGGGATCCGTCCAAGCTCGCGCCGGAAGAGCGCATGTTGGACGCATATTTCGACAAATTGCTCGTGCTCTCGCCGACCAAGACGCGCGTGCTGCAAATCGAATTTTCGTCCCGCGATCCCGATCTCGCGGCGCGGGCGGCCAACGCAATCGCCTCCTTCTATATCGACATTCAGCGCGAGGCGAAACGCGAGAATGCGCGCGACGCCGCGCAATCGCTGAGCCCGCTGGTCGCCGATCTGCGCGAGCGACTGAGCAGAGCCGAGGCCAAGGTGGAGGCGTTCCGCTCGCGTTCGGGCCTCTTCGCCGGCACGAATAATATGACGATCGCCACGCAGCAGCTCGGCGATCTCGCCAATCAGCTCTCCATTTCGCGCACCGCACAGGCGGACGCCGAGGCCAAGGGCAGGCTCGTGCGCGACATGCTGCGGCAAAATCGCGTCGGCGAGATTCCCGATGTCGCCAATAACGAGATGATCCGCCGCATCGGCGAGCAGCGCGTGTCGCTGCGCGCTCAGCTCGCGCTCGAATCGCGCACGCTGCTGCCCGGCCATCCGCGCATAAAGGAGATGCAGGCGCAGCTCGCCGATCTCGACGCCGATTGGCGCCGCGCCGCCGAGCGCACCGCGCGCACGCTGGAGAACGAGGCCCATATCGCTTCCGCGCGCGTCGAAAATCTGGCCCGCGCGATGGAGGAGCAAAAGCGTGTCGCCGGCGCGGCGGGCGCGGATGAGGTGCAATTGCGCGAGCTCGAGCGCGCCGCGCGCGTGCTCAAGGATCAGCTCGAGGCGGATTCGGCCAAATATCAGGAGGCGCTCGCGCGGGAGGGGCCCAAGGCCTCGCCTGCAGACGCCCGTGTGATCCAGCGCGCCGTGGCGCCGCCGATTCCGTCTTTCCCGAAAAAGGTTCCGATCACCGCCTTCGCGACGATCGCCGCCTTTGTTCTGTCGGCCGGCTCGATCGTCGCGATCGAGCTGCTCAGCGGCCGCGCGCGCCTCCTCGGCCCGGCGCCGCTTCCGGCTCCGCCCGAGGAGGAGGCGCTCGAGGCGCCGTCGCAGATTCGCATCGCGGCGCGCCGGCGCGAACCTGTTTTCGACGAGCCCGAAGAGGAGGAGCCGCAGACGCGTCTCGCCGTCGCTCCCGAGCGGCGTACGCCAGAGCTCGAGAATCGAGCGCCGCGGACGTTTCGTTCGGGTGTCGTCGGCAAGATCGACGCGGCGCGCATGGCGACGCTTTCGGTGAAAGTTCTGATGGTCGGCTGCGCCGACGCCGAATGCAGCTTCGACAGCGCCGTGACATTGTCGCGCGCTCTCGCGCGGCGCGGCCTCGCCATAATCGTGGCGGCAGATGCGCAGGCGCAAGGGCGACTTTATGATCGGCTCATTCCCGATCTCGAGCGCGCGCGGCCGCTCGGACTCGCCGATCTCGCCAGCGGAGCCGCGACCTTCGGCGAGGCGATTCATCGCGATCAGGAGTCGCGCCTGCATGTCATGCCGGGCGGCCGCTCCGCCGCGGAGTATGATCAAGACGTCGAGCCCGTGCTCGAGGCGCTGGCGCAGACTTATGATTTCATCGTTTTCGCGACGCGCGATTATGAGCGCGCGATGTTTCTCGCGCCCTCATTCGACATTGTGCTGGTGAGCGGCGCCGAGCCCGCTGCGGAGGCGGTGATCGACGAGCTGGCGCAGGCCGGCGTCTCCGACGCTTACCTGCTCGAGGAGGAGAGCGCCGCCGACGCTTCCGCCGCCTGAGCCCTACCGCGCGAGGCGGCGCAGCCGCGTGAGCGAAGCGAGGAGGCGCGGATTCTGCTTCACGGCGCGCTTTGCGCGCGTGAGCGCGGAAAGGATCGGCGCGGCGAGCGCGCCGAGCGGCGTCACGGGAATGAGCGCATCGACCAGCGCGATCGTCTCGTCGCAGACGGCGTTCTTATAGCGCGCTTCGCCGACGCCGAGATCGAAGCGCGTGACGCCGCGCGCGACGAGATCGCGCAGCAGCGAATGCAGCAGCAGATCACCCGGCGACGAACGCGCGATTTCTTCATCCGCCACGAAGGAATTGAGCATCGCCGAAAAGCGCCCGCGATGGACGAAGCCGGCATAGGTCGCGATGATGCGTCCGTCCAGCGTCACGGCGTGAGCCTCGAGCGCGCCGCCGCAGAGACCGAGCACAAAGTCGCGCATGGCGTCCTTCGCGAAGGAGGGGTCCTGCAATCGCTCGGCCTTTTGCGCGAGAAGCGCCTCGAGAATCTCTCCCGCGCGCGCGCCCGTCGCGCGATGCTCGAAGACGAGCGCGCCCATTTTGTCGAGCCGCGCCTGCTTCTTGCGCAGCTTCTTGCGCGCATCGCTCGAGAAGCGCGCGTCGAGCTCGCTCACTGTCACGGGCAGGCTCGTCCCATAGGCGAAGCTCGGGCTCGGAGTCGCGCCGAGCAAAGCGAGCGGATTGGCGACGCCATCGAAGGCGAGCGGCTGATTGCCGAGGCGATAGAGATCGACGCCCGCCGAATGGGCGGCGCGACGCAACACGGCGCGGACCGCGGTCGCGTCGAGGCGCGCGTCGGCGGCGAAGAGACCGAGATTGAAATTGCTCTCCTTGCCGCCGAGGAACTGCGCGATCCGCAGCGGCCCGTGGCGCGAAACGCCGAGCGCGAGAAGCGCGAGCGGGCGCGCGCCGGCGGAGTTGCGTACGACGACGATCATCGGCTCGAGGCCGGGGGCGTGCCCGAAGGCCTGAAACCAATCGCGCGCGAAGCCGAAAGATTGATAGGCGCTCGCCGGCGCATTGGCGAAGAGCGTCTCCCAATCGTCGCGCGCGTCTTTGAAAGAAGAGAAGACGTCGAGCGAGATGTCGTCGACCGCCGCCTCGAACCGCGAAAGCTCCATGACGTTTTCTGCTCTTGCGTTAACCATACCGCCGCCGCATTGCTGATGTTTGCGCTTCTTCGCGACACTAGCAAGGAAAGGTCAACGAGACCTCGAGATGGTGTGGGACGATAAAAATAGCGCGGGAGGCGCGGCTGTGACGAAATGGCGTCGATTTGCGATCGAGGCGGGGATGGAGTTTTTCCGCGCGAGCGGCGCTCATCGGCTGGCCGAGCCGTTTACGCGCGGACTCGGCGCGATTTTGATGTTTCATCGCGTTCGGCCGCGGCTCGAGCAGGCTTTCGAGCCCAATCAGCCGCTGGAGATCACCCCGGAGTTCTTGAACGCGCTGATCTTATGGCTGCGCCAGCGCGGCGTTGCGATCGTCTCTCTGGAGACGGCGCTCACGCGGCTGCGTGACGGCGCTTCGGCGGCGCCCTTCGCCGTGCTCACCTTCGACGACGGCTATCGGGATTTCGTCGAACATGCGCTGCCCGTGCTGGAACGCCATGGCGCGCCTTTCACGCTCTATATCACCGCCGGCTACGCCGATGCGTCGGCGCGGCTATGGTGGGTCGAGCTCGAGGAAGCGATCCGCCGTCTCGATCGCGTCGACGTCGTCGCGGGCGGCAAGCGCGTCTCGCGCGTCGCGGCGACGGCGGAAGAAAAGCGCGCCGCTTTCGCAGAAATCTATGCGCAATTGCGCGCCGGGGACGAGGCGGAGCTGCTGCGCGTCGTCACCGCGCTCTCCGCCGAGGCGCGGCTCGAGCCTCTGGCGCTGACGCGGCGCCTGTGCCTCGGATGGAGCGAGCTGCGCGCGCTTTCGCGTCATGAGCTGGCGACGATCGGCGCGCATTCCGTCACCCACGCCCGGCTCGCCAAGGTCGACTGCGCTGCGGCGATCTATGAGATGACCGAGAGTCGGCTGCGCATAGAATCCGAGCTGGAGCGTCCGGTTCGGCATTTTTGCTATCCGGTCGGCGATCCGACGTCGGCGGGACGAAGAGAGTTCGAGCTCGCCGCGCTGCTCGGCTTCGCGAGCGCGGCGACGACGCGTCCGGGCATGATTTTTCCCGTGCACCGCGATCATCTCCTGGCGCTGCCGCGGCTCTCGGTGAACGGACGGCATCAATCGCTCGCCGCGCTGGACATTCTTTTGTCCGGCGCGCCTTTCGCCCTGATGAACGCAGGCCGCCGCGTCATGGCGGCCTGACTTTTGGCGGCCTGACTTTTGGCGCGGCGCCGGGCGTTACGCCGGTCCGAGACGCCAGAGGCCGAGACGCTGCGTGAAGCTGCGCCATAGCTCGCCGAGCGATTTCTTTTCGGCGATCGAGCGCGCGCGGGCGGCGACTGCGCCGGGCGTGATCGCGCCGGAATAATTGCAATCGCAGAAAATATGATGCGCCTCCCGCATGGACAGCTGGAAGAAATCGATCGCGTCGCCGAGACGGTCGCCTTTCAAGCCCTGCTCACGAAATTGCGCGTCACGAAAGGCGATGTACAGCGGCGACTCGTCCTGCCGCAGCTTGATCCGCTCCTTCACGGGCACGTATTCCATCATCGAGAAGAGGCGGATGCGTCCGACATGCGCTTCGATCAAAGTCGCGAGCCGCTGCAATCGGGCGCGCCGCAGCGAGGCTTGCTCGCGCCGCGCCTCGACGGGCTCGACTCCTGCAAGTTTAGTTATTTCTTCGAGAGTTCTGTATTTCATCACGCCCTCCGTCGCCAATGGGGCCATCCGCCCGACAAAACAAATCCCCAACTCCCCTGAACACGTTCAAAGCGGATTGGTTCCTGCGCCTCGATCGATGTCGGCGCACGGATCGGCGACGCTTTCGGCGACGGCGCGATCGTCGCTCTTGCCGGCTC
The DNA here is from genome assembly GCF_018887255.1 of Methylosinus sp. KRF6. NCBI lineage: Bacteria > Pseudomonadati > Pseudomonadota > Alphaproteobacteria > Hyphomicrobiales > Methylocystaceae > Methylosinus > Methylosinus sp. KRF6. Next base: position 138,678 of record NZ_JAHLJF010000001.1, read on the forward strand.
GGCCAGCGCAACTAGATGGATCGCGGGGTTGCAACCGGGCTGCAGGAATGGAGAGTCCTCATGTCCATGACCTTCCGAGAGGCGACAGCGCAAGAAAACGCTGCAGTTTATGGCGGTCTCGTCGATGCGGTGGGAGGCATCGCAACAATAGTCCTCGCCGTTTGTGGGCTCGCCGGAGTCAATCCGCCGCTCATGGCCGGAATCGCGACGATCGTGTTCGGCGTCGCTCTGCTCATTCAAGGCGGCGCCATGCTGTCCGAATATGCGCAGATCATCTTCCCCGCGGGCGCGAAATCCGGGAATTTCGAACATTTCGGCGCCGGCGGCCTCTCGGCTGTCTTCCTCGTCGGAGCGGCGGGAATTGTGCTCGGCGTGCTCTCGCTTCTCGGCATCAACTCCGGCGTTCTGACGCCGATCGCGGCGATCGCTTTCGGCACTGCGCTCGTGCTCAGCAGCAATGCGGTGTGGCATCTCTACACGCTGCGCCACGCGCAGGCGAAGAGCGAAGCCACGCAATCGCAGAACCTCAGCGGCGAGTTTCTGGCGAGCGAGATGGCCTCTGGCTCTGCGGGCATTCAGGCGCTCGCCGGTCTGGCCGCGATCGTGCTCGGCGTTCTCGCTGTCGCGGGAAACACCAATGATCTCGTGCTCAATCTCGTCGCTCTTCTGGCGCTCGGCGCGACCGTCGTGCTCACCGGCAGCACGCTGAGCGCGACCGTGCTGAGTTTCATGCGTCCTTGGTCGTCGTCGCAGCCTTGACCCGGCCGCTCGTCACTCGGAGTCGTCGTCTCGAGACGGCTCCGGGAGGCGCTCGCCAGCGCTTCCAGCCGAAGCGGGAGGCCGGTTCGGCGTTGGAGACGCGTCGAAACGAGAGCTCGGATCTTTCTGCGTTCGATGAAGCACAGAGCGATTCTAGCGACGGCGCCAGCGGCGCTCGATCTGCCGAATGCCGCGCGCCGAGATCCACCGAATGGCGTCGGGCTTTTCGTCGGTTCGGATCGAGGCGATCGAATGCCGCTCGATTTGCTCGATCGCGACGATCGCGACGATTTTTTCGCGCTCGACAGAGCGTCGGCAGCGTCCCTCGGCGACGAGCGCGCGGAGCTGGCCGAAATAGCGCAGACTGTTGGTCGCGCGCTCGATCTTCATCAAATCTTGTCGCCGCTGGCAGACGACGGCGCCGCGCTTGACGAATAAATCGGGGCGCATCGCCGCTTCCTGCGCCGCAGCCGCGTCGCAGAGCGATGCGAATAGAAGCGAAAGCGAGATTGCGAGACGGCCGGCGCGTCTCATCGGCGTTGCGCCGGCTCGTCGGGCGCAATACCCTGCGCAGCGTCGTCGCCCGCGTGCTCTGTCTCGAAGAGACGCAGAAAGGCGCTTCTATCGGCGCGCAGCTTACGGAGATGCACGAAAGCGAGCTGCGAAAGCCGGCGGTCGCCGAGCGTCGTCAGCACGAGGAGCGAGCGGCGCCGATCGAGAGGGTCGTTCTTGCGTTTGACGAGCTTGGCCTGCTCGAGACGCGACACCAGCTCCGCGGCGCTGTGGTCGCGGATCAGCAATTGCTCGGCGAGTTCGCCGACGCTGATATGCGCGCCGGCGCGAAAGGTCTTTATGGCGAGCAGAGCCTGATAGCGCTGCATGGTGAGGCCGACGTCGGCCGCCGCCTGCTCGCTGAATGCGAGAAATTGCCGTAGCGCATAGCGGAAATTCGCGAGCGCGCGAAGCTCTTCCTCGGAGGGACGGCTTTCGTCGGCTTCCTGAGCGCGGCTCTCGAGCGTCGTCGACATTGTTTTTGCTCTCCCCGCATCCGGCCTCCTCCGGCCGAAAGCGCATGATGGCCTTCGCCCTGCGCGCGGTCAAGGCGTCCGCCGGGGCGCGCATCCGTGGGGACTCAGAACGGTCTTGCATTTATATCGCTATACGATATATATCCATCGTATAACGATTGAGCGCCGGGCGGCGGCGGCTCGCAAAAAAAAACATGCGCGCGAACGACGCGCGAAGCCGGGAGGGAATCCATGATCATCCGAATTTCAGCCGCCGTGATTTTTGCGAGCATCGGTCTGGCGACGCAGGCGCAGGCGCATGGCGGCGTCAGCATCGACGAAGGCCAATGCAAGATGAAGATCGGACCCGATCAAATGAATTTCACCGGCTATCAGCCGCTGAAGTCGCGCGAACAATTTTGTGACGACATTCCCGATGTCGGCCCGACCATCATCGTTCTCGACGCCGTGCAGGACGAGCTGCGCGACATGAATTTGGAAATCCGCATTCTGCGCGACGTCGGTCAGTCGCACGACGACGAGAATCTCGAGCAGAACACCGAGACCTATGTGCAGCCGAAGAAATATCGCACTGGCACGCTCAATTTCGAATACGACTTCAAGAAAAAGGGCAAGTTCATCGGCTTGGTGAAGGCGCGAAGCGATGACGGGACGAACGAGTATGTTTCGCGCTTTCCTTTCTCGGTCGGCGAGACAGAGAGCCGCGACATCACCATCGCTGCATTTTTTGCGGGGCTGGGACTGGTCGGATTCGGACTCTGGTACAAGAATTCCTTCAAGACGAAGCCGCCGCGAGCCTGATCGCGGCGGATCATCTTCGTCGTTGCGAGCGCGCCGCGACATTGCGGCTCGCCGAAAAGGAGGCGGGCATGTCTATCGATCGACGGCGCGTTCTATTGCTGACCGGAGGCGCTGCATTGGCGGCGAGCGGGCTCGGCGTCGCGAGCGCGCACGAATATAGAAAGGGCGGGCTCGAGGTCGAGCATCCCTGGCTGCGCGCGCCGCGGGACGGCGAGAGCGAGGCCGATCTCTTCATGGCGGTCTACAATCGCGGCGACGCCGCCGATCGTCTCATCGCGGTAAAATCTCCCGAGATCGGCGGTTTCGCTCTGCATGTCGCGCCTCATTTCGCCGTCGCGACGGATGCGATCTTCTTTCCCAATGGCTCGAAAGTCGCTCTCGCGCCGGGAGGCTCTTTCATTCGTCTCTCCGGCATCGAGAAGATCAATCCGGTCGGCTGGGGGTTCGAGGTCACTCTCGTGTTCGAAAAGGCAGGCGAGCTGCCGATAGAAGCGTCCATCGACGCGCCCGACGCCGCACATGCGCATGACGCCGAGGCGACGGAGCGTTGGGAAAAAGCGCATGGCCGCGGCGTCACAGATACGCCACAGGAAGGCGCCGCGCAGGGCGAGGATCATCGCTCTGGCGATGAGGATATGAAGGGCGGCGGCGAGGCGCCGCCGGCGCAGTGAGCCGCTTTCATCGCGCTGCTCGAAAAATTAACTTGCGCGCGACGCAATATGTCGCCATTCGATAGGTCAAGCTGCGACGTCTCGACGCCTCTGCGCGCAGCCAATTCGAAAAAACGAGCGGCGGCGTCTAATGGAGAAGAAAATGGCTCTGCAGACTTCTGGGAAGGACATCGTCAAGTCTCTGGCGTGGTTCATCGGCGCGATCGTGCTGATCGTCACCCTGATCCACTTCGCCCCCATCATCTCCCACGGGGGTTGAGCGAGACACTCTCGTTCTCGCCACGCCGGCCGCGATCCGTCAGTGATCACGGTCGGCGTCTTTGCATTCGAGGCCCTGCGCATCCGGGGCCCCGCCGGCGCCGAAAGCGCGTTTGGATTCGTTCGGCTCTCCCGTTATTGTCGCGACGACGGCAGCGAGGTCGCGGACATATGGTCGAAAGAACGCCGGGCGATGGCCAAATCGAGGCCTATCTTCTGCGAGAGATGAAGGCGGAGATCGACGAGCTCGCGCGCAGCGAGGTCGACGACGTCACGAAATTTCTCTATGCGCGGGCCCGTGAATTCTATTGGACTGTGACACGCCTCGTCGGTTTCGGCCGGCTGCACGACGGCGTCTGGCGAAAGCCCGGCGGCGATGCGGCCAGGGCGTGGCGCACGGCCCTTGCGGGCGATATTCCGGCGCCCGCGACGCGCGCCCGTCTGCTCGTCGATATGACGGCGACTCATCGCACCATCGGCCGCACCGGCATTCAACGCGTCGTGCGGGAAATCGCGCGCGCTATGGTCGAGAGCGGCGCCGCAATTCCGGTCTTCATGGAGAATGGGCGCCTCTATTCCCATTTCGCCCATGCGAATCTTCCCGACGAGGTGACGCCTGCGGCCGGCGACAAATTTCTGCTGCTCGACGCCGGCTGGCATCTCACCGCGGAATATTCGCAGATGATCGACAAGGTGGCGCGGGCGGGCGGCGAGACCATCGGCTGCCTGTATGACCTCATTCCAATTCTCTATCCGTCGGTGGTAACGCATTCGGCGCATCTGGCTTTTGTGGAATGGTTCGATCTTCTCGTCCGCGAGAGCGATGCGATCGTCGGCATTTCCAAGGCCGTCATCGACGATTTCGCGGTCTACGCCCGAATGAAGTCTTTGCCCTGCAAGCGCGGCTTGCGGCTCGGCTGGTGGCCGCTCGGCGCGGATTTTCGGGCGCCCGGCGACGCTGCGCCGTCGCCGCGCGCCATCGCCGCAGTGGAGGGCGATCGGCCGCTCTATCTCAGCGTCGGCACGTTGGAGCCGCGAAAAGGCCATGCGATCGCGCTTCGCGCCTTCGATCGCTGGTGGGAGGAGGGCGCCGACGTCCGCTATGTCATCGTCGGCTCGAAGGGCTGGAATGTGCGCGCGCTCGAGCGGCGCATTTTGGAGCATCCCGAATTCGGTCGGCGCCTGTTCTGGCTCCAGGACGCGAGCGACGCCGATCTTCGCTATCTGTACGAGCGCACGCGCGCGCTGGTGTTTCCCTCGATCGCCGAAGGTTTCGGCCTGCCGCTGGTCGAGGCCGCGCATTTCGGCGCGCGCGCCATAGCGAGCGACATTCGCGTGTTTCGGGAGGTCGGCGGCGAATGGGTCTCCTATTTCGCGCCTGGCGACAGCGAGGCTCTGCTGGCCCGCCTGAAGGAGACGCTCGCCGCGCCGCCTGCCGCGCCGGCCTGCGACATTTTGTCCTGGGCGGGCTCCGCAGAGACGCTGGCGGGCCTTTTGCGCACGGGCGGCTATCCGCTGCGGCTCGAGGAGGCTCTCGAGGCGCGCTAGCCTAAAAGGCCGCGTCCTTCAGAACGGGTGATATTGATAGAGCCAGTTCTCCGAGAGCGTCTCGCCCTTGTGCGCGAGGAAGAGCCGCATCTCGACCGGATCGGCTCCCTCGACCGTGAGGTCGAATTGCGCGCGCCAATGTCCCGGCACGCCGTCGAACACGGCTTCCGTGTAGATGTAGGAGAAGCTTCCGCGCGAGGACCACAGCACCGGCTCGGGCTTCGCGCCGAAGGGCAGGCGCTCGAGCGGGCCGCCCAAAAACTCCACCATGAATTTGCGCACGCCTCTGGGGCGCGGCTTGCCGGGCTGGCCGCCATTGCCGAGCCGCGTCGCGACGCAGCGCGCGAGCGGCGTCGGATCGGGCTCGTCGGCGAGCCAATGCAGGCGATAGGAGAAATCGAACGACGCGCCGGGAACGGCGGGCTTCGCCGGAACCCACATTGCGACGATATTGTCGTGGATCTCGTCGTCGGTCGGAATCTCGACGAGCTGAATTGTTCCCTTGCCCCAATCGCCCTTGGGCTCGATCCACACGCTCGGGCGGCGATCATAGAACACGCCGTCGAGATAATGATCGAAATCGCGGTCGCGTTGCAGCAGGCCGAAGCCTTTGGGATTTTCGTCCGAGAATGCCGACGCCATCACGCGGTCGGGATTGTTGAGCGGACGCCACAGGCGCTCGCCGCGGCCCGTCCACATTGCGAGACCGTCGGAATCATGCACCTCGGGACGCCAATCGACCGCGGTCGGCTTTTTGGTTTCGGAGAACCAATACATGGAAGTGAGCGGCGCTATGCCGAAGCGAACGAAACTGCCGCGCAAATGCAGCGAGCAATCTATGTCCATGACGACGCCCTTGCCGCGCTTCGCCAGAATGCGAAAGGCGCCGACGATGGACGGGCCTTCGAGCAGAAGATGCAGCGGCAGTCCGTCGTCTGTCTCCGGGCCGATATAGACATTGGTGAAGTCCGGGAACTCCTCCGGCCGGTCGGGCGCCCAAGTGTCCAGCGCGACGCCGCGGGCGGAGAGCCCATATTGGCGCAATTCGCCGATGGCGCGGAAATAGGAGGCGCCGAGAAAGGCGACCCAATCATTCTTGCGCCAGTCGAGCGGGCCGTCCTTGGGCTCTTGAATGCGAAAGCCGGCGAAGCCCGCGCCCGGCGGCAGCTGGCGGGCGATCGAATCCGCGGGCATGTCGAAATATCTGGGATTGTAGAGGACCTCGCGCGCCTGGCCGCCTTCGAGCGCATAGATGCGAACGGATTTTTTGAAGAATTTGCCGAGATGGAAGAATTCGACCGGGAAACGGCCGGCCCCGGTGGTGAGCGCGTAATCGGTATCGTAGCTGATCTTCCCCCAGGCCTCGTAATCGATCTTGGAGGTGATCTCCGAATCGGGCTGGCTCGGCGGGCGGAAGGGCTCGGCGATGCGGCGGCGCGCGGTCTCTTTCAGCCGCTCGAACGAAAAGGGCTCCGGCGGGCCGAGGTCGAGGCGGCCGGGCGCGCGCTGCGCCACGGCGTCGGTCGCGCCCATTGCGCCGAGCGCGCCTGTGGCCGCCGCGGCCTTGAGGAAGGAGCGGCGATCGGTGTCGTCGATCATGCGGGGAACCTCGCTGGGCGGGGAAGCGCTCGTCGTCGGCCCGAAGGCTGATAAAAAATCAGCGGATAGGCTCGTGGCGGACGGCTGTGCGCATGAAGAAATACAGGCCGACGAAACCGGCCAGCGCGAAGACGATCTCGAAAATGCGGCTCACGGCCGGATCGAGCTGAAACAGGCCGCCGAGCGCCCAGCCGGCCGCCCAGGAGGTCGCGACGAGCTCCGTTCCGACCAGGATCGCCACGGCGACCAAAGTCGACAAATGCACAAGGTTCAAGGGCTTCTCGCTCATCGGGCGAAGCTCTCCGCGCTCATCGTCCAGCGCATTTGTGCTATACGATCGGCCGGCCCGGCGCAAGTCGGCGCCCTGGAGGCGGCGGAACGCCTCTTGCGATGCGCCGCGCGCCGCTGGTATTCTGTAAGTGGGGGCGACGCAGGCGCTTTTTTCCTTTTTTCGCGCCGAAGCAAAGTCGCTGTTTTTTTTAGGGGCAGGCCTATGGTTGGAGTCGTCGAGCGCGTCGTTATTCGGCATTTGGCCGGGTCGAAGGCAAATCAAATCGAGCAGCTTCCGATCGGCGATCTGAAAGAGATCACCATCGGCCGCGATCCGACCTCGAAAGTCGCCTTCGATCCCACCATAGATGGCGTCGTCAGCCGGCAGCACGCCGTCATCCGCATCGAGGGCGAAGGCGACGATCTGAAGTTCAAGCTGATCGACCTCAATTCCAGCAACGGCACTTTCCTCAACGGCCAGCGCATCTCGCAAGACGCGGAACTGCTGCCGGAGGACAAGGTCGAACTCGGCGGCGCCAAGGGACCGAAATTCACCTTCGATCTTCAGCCGCGCCCGGCCAGCTTCGCGGCGCGCACGCGCGTCATCGGCATCGACGATTCCGCTGCGACCCGGCTGATCGAGACGGCGCAGACGGCGGCCTCCACCGCCGTCGCCCAGATAAGCTCGACATCGACCGAGGCGCCTCCGCACAAGGCCGGCGTCGGCCAGGAGACTGTGCAGCGGCTGATCGTCGAGGAGCGCCGCTCTGTGAGCCGCACCTGGGGCGCCGTGGCGGCGGGGCTGCTCGCCTTCATCGCGCTCGGCGGCGGCGCCGTCTATTGGAAGCAGATCAAGGACGACGAGCGCCATCAGGCCGATCTCGCCGACGTCAAGGCGGACGCCAAGCAGGCCGATCAGCGCAGCGCCTCGCTGCAGGGCGAGGTGAAGGCCAATCTCATCGGCATGACGCCGCTCGACATCTACAACAAATATTCCAACGCCACCGCGCGAATCGATCTGCGTTGGCGTCTCTTCGACACGCAGACCGGCAAGCCGATCTTCCATCAGACTTTCAGGATCGGCAAGGACACGCTGCCGGCCTATGTGCGCTTTCCCAACGGCAAGGTCGTGCGCTGGCTGACGCTCGAGGACGATCAGCGCTCCAATCTGCAGATCGCGGGCGAGGGACACGGATCGGGATTCGTCGTCGGCGAGCAGGGATATCTGCTGACCAACAAGCATGTCGCGGCGGGCTGGAAGGTCACATACGACGAGTCGCCGCGCTACGGCTTCCTCTTCGATGCCGGCGGCGGGCCGGGAGCGGCGGACGCGAAATTGCGCAAACCTGTCGGCGTCATCGATCTCGCCAGCGGCGACTACGTCGAGCTGAGTTTGTGGGTCCCCGAGGCCGGCGGCGTCATCTTCCCGTCGAACGTCGCCAAGGCAATCGGCCGGCGAGACCGCAACAATATTCCGGACTGGACGAAAAACGAGCAGCGCAGCTTCGAGGGACGCAACGAGATGCTCGACGTCCGCTTCCCGGGCGCGCGGCTCGGAGTCAATGCGACGCTCGTGCGCGCCTCGTCCGACTCGGACGCGGCGCTCATCAAGATCGACTCTCCGCAAATCCTCGAGAAAGTGGAGCTCGCCGAAGACGATACGGTGACGATCGGCGAGAAGGTCATCGTGCTCGGCTATCCCGGCGTGTCGGTGGAGAACGTCCAGCGGCAGGTCACGGTCGAGAACGGCCTGACGCGCGTTCAGAACGAGGTCATTCCCGAGGCGACGGTGACCGACGGCATCGTGTCCAAGCTCTCCACCGGCTATAAGGAGAAGGACGGCGTCACGCTGACCAGCGCCGGCGAGCGCATTCAGCTCAGCGTGCTGGCCACGGGCTCCGGCAATAGCGGCGGCCCGGTGTTCAACGCCAATGGCAAGGTCATCGGCCTGTTCACCTATAGCCGCAGCCGCGGCGATGCGCGCGTGACGCTCGCCGTGCCGATCAAATTCGGGCGCGACCTGCTGCGCGCGCAGCGCAACTGATCGAAGGTCGAGAAAATGGCGACGGGGCGCGAGGCTCCCGGCGACGCATTCCGCGTCGTCGGCGCGATGCAGACCGATGTCGGCTGCGTGCGGTCCCATAATGAGGACAGCGTCGCCTTCGTCGCGCCGGCTGTAGACGCGCCGGAGGCGAGATCGGGCTATCTCGCCATAGTGGCGGACGGCATGGGCGGCCACGCCGCCGGCGAGGTGGCGAGCGCGCTCGCGACGGAAGTCGTGCGCCGCGTGTTCTATTCGCTCGACGTCGATCCTCCGCGCGCGTTGAAGGCGGCTTTCGAGGCGGCCAATCGCGCCATTTTCGAGCAGAGCGCGCGCCAGCCCGAATGCAAGGGCATGGGCACCACATGCACCGCCGTCGTCATTCGCAGCGGACGGCTGTGGCTCGGCCATGTCGGCGACAGCCGCGCCTATCTCATTCGCGGCCACGAGACGACGCAGCTCTCCGACGATCAGACGCTCCATGCGCAATTGGTGCGCGACGGCGTGATGACGCAGGAGGAGGCCGAGCGCAGCCCCGGCGGCAATGTCATTCTCCAGGCTGTGGGAACGCGCAAGGAGATCGCGCCGACGATCTGGTCCGAGGGCCTGCCGCTCGAGATCGGCGACGCCATCGTGCTGTGCTCGGACGGTCTCTCCAATCTCGTCTCCGAGGCGGAGCTCGCCGCCGTCGTTCCCGATCGCGCGCCGCAGGAATCCTGCCGTTTGCTGGTGGGGGCCGCTCTCGCGGCGGGCGGGCACGACAATATTTCGGTCGGCGTGTTTCAGATTGTCGCGCCGCCGTCCGGCGTGCGCGATCAGGCCGCGACGCAGAAGATTTCAGTCCTCGCGGACGGCGCGCCGCCGACGCGAGTCGTCGTCGTTCGATAGAGGCATGAGGTCATGAGCGACCAGAGAATGATCGGCCATTACCGCATCGTCGAGCTGCTCGGCGCCGGGGCCATGGGCAAGGTGCATGTCGCCTTCGACACTTTCATCGAGCGCGAGGTGGCGATCAAATCGCTGCGCCCCGAGCTGACGCAAGACCCGGAATTCGTCGGGCGCTTCAAAGCGGAGGCGCAGAGCCTCGCGCGCCTCAACCATCCCAATATCACCACGCTGTTTTTGCTGCTGCCCGACGGCCGCGATCTCTATATGGTGATGGAGCTGGTGCGCGGCCGCGCGCTGGACGATGTGCTGCGCGAGCGCGGCGGACCGCTCGGCGTCAAAGAATGTCTCGCCATCATCTCGCAGGCGGCGGACGGCGTCGCCTATGCGCATCAGATGGGCGTGATCCATCGCGACATAAAGCCGTCCAATCTGATGATCGGCAATGACGGCCGCGTGAAGATCATGGATTTCGGCATCGCCCGCGTGCAGGGCAGCGTGCGCATGACGCGCGCCGGCACGGCGATCGGCACGCCGCTCTACATGGCGCCGGAGCAGCGCCGCGGCAGCGAGGGCGACGAGCGCAGCGATCTCTATTCGCTCGCCATCGTTCTTTACGAGATTCTCTCCGGCGCGCCGCCCTTCGCCGGGCTCGACGAGGTGGAGCTGCTGCAGGCGCAGATCGGCAGAGATCCGCCGCCGCTGGTGCCGCGCATTCCCGGCGTGACGCCGGAGCTGGAAGCGGCGATCATGAAGGCGCTCGCCAAGCGGCCGGAGCAGCGCTATCCGTCGATCCGCGCCTTCAGCGACGCCATCGGCGCCACCGCTTTGCGCGTCGATGCGACCTCGATCATCCAGAGCCCCGCCCATTTGCTCGACAGAGCGACCGAGACGAGCGCGAGCGCCGGCCCCGCCGCCTCCTTGCCTTCCGTCGCTCTCGCGGTCGCCAAGAGCCGCTCCACTTCGCTGGTCCGGCGCTTCAAAACGCTGCATCCGGCGCTGCAAGGCGTGTCGGTGGCGATCGTCGCCTTCGCGGCGGTCGCGCCTCTGCTGTTCGGCGGCGGCGACGACAGCGGAGCGAGGAAGCGCGACATCGATCGTGTCGAGCGCGATCGCCGCATGGCGGAGATCGAGAGCGACCGTCGTCAGACCGCGAAGACTTTGGATTACGGCCAGATCGGCGAGATCAAGCCGGCGCGCGGCGAGATCGATCGCCCGGCGCTGGCGACGAATGATGCGCCGCCGGCCGCCAAGCCCAAATGCAACGACGGCTTCAGCATAGCCGATTGCCAGCCCTCCACCGTTCCGGGGCAGAAGACCGCCGCCGTCGAGAAGGCGTCGCTGGCGGCGCCGGCGACGCTGGCCGACATGCGCAAGGCGCTCAAGGACAAGGACTATCTCAAGGCGGCGAGCATGGCTGAGGCGCTCGCTCAATCCAGCGACAAGAGCGAGCAGCGCGAGGCGCAATTCCAGCTCGGCTGGGCCGCGCTCAAAGGAATGGGGCGGCCGCAGAATCTCGATGCGGCGCTGAATTGGATGAAGCTCTCGGCGGCGCAGGGCTATCCCGAGGCGCAATTCGCGCTCGGCGTCATGTATCAGAACGGCGACGGCATGGGCGGCCAGGAGAATCCGAGCGAAACCGTTCGTTGGTTCACCGAGGCCGCCAATCAGGGGCATCCGCGCGCGCAATTCCTGCTCGGCAAAATATATGAACGCGGCGTGCCGAATGTTTTGAAGAGGGATTATCGACGGGCGGGCGATTTCTATCGCCTCGCCAAGGAACAGAGTTTTCCCGGCGCCGCCGAGGCGCTGGAAGGCTTGCGCAAGGCCGGCCGCTACTGAGCCGCGGGCCGGGCTGGATCAATAATCCAGCTTGCCGAGTCCCGTCGCGCCGCTGGCGGGGCTTCCGCCCTTGTCGCCGCCGCCGCTCGCCTGGCCGCCGCCTTCATTACGACGGCTGCGTCGCGATGCGTGCCGCGAGCCGCCGCCACTGTGATGGACGCGCTGGCGCGGCGGAGGCCGACGCGTGCGATAGGGATAGCCGCCGCCATAGCCGCCAGTCGGGCCGAGATTCAGCTGGAGGGGACCGATGCCGATCGATTGCGCCTCGGCCGAGCCGGCGTCGAGCGCGGCGACCGGCAGAGCGAGTAGCCCCGCCAGCAAGGCGCGGCGGGAAAGCTTCGGTGAATCGGAAGCGCTGTGAAATTCGCCCTTACATTCGTCGATCATCTTCGCCAGCCGAAAAAATTGCTCTCATCGACTATCGGGCGCGGTCTCGACATTGTCAAACGAGCTTTTGTCGAACGCGCATTTGTCCATAGGCGCATTCGCGCGGCGCTCGTCCCCGCGCCGCGCTTTCTCGTTTTACCAGCCCCAGCCGCCGAAGCTCGCTCCGACGAGGCCGTAGCCGGCGCCATAGCCGCCATAGGCGCCGTAACCATAACCGTACGGGTAGGCATAGCCATAGGAGTAGGCGGGGTAGGCGATCACCGGCGCGGCCACGATCTCGGGCTGCGCCACATAGACGGTCCGGCGCTCGACGATGCGGCGCCCATAGCTCGTCCTGTGCTCGCATGGCGGCGGCGACGGCTCATATTCGGTCGTCTCTTCGCAGACTTGCCGACATCGCTTTTCTTTGGCGATGGCGGCGTCGACGCCGAGCTGTCCGATGACGAGCGCCGACACGCCGATCATCGACAATCTGACGACTGTGCTCATGATGCATTCTCCTTCGTCTGCGCTGCAATGGTCGCGCGAACGAGATTGAACTATGTCAGCGTTTCGCAGCGGCGAGTGCGCGCGCGTCCACCTCGCCTATTTGACGAAAATCAAAATCATTCGCGCTGCTGCGGTTGTTTGACGCTGCGGCCTCGCGCGCGCTCGTCGCGCATCGTTTCGAGGGCCTAATCTTTCATGCGAGCCTGGCGTCTCGAAATATCGCACAGGCGACTGGAGGAATCGGCAATGTCCACTTACGGAGCCAATGATCCGATCGTATTCGCTCTGCTCACGGAGGCCGTCGTGATCGCCGCCGTCTCCGTATCGATCGTCGTTTTTCTGCTTTTCAAAGCCGGCTCGCGCGCATTGAGCAAGCCGCACGGGCATTGAGCGGAACGAATTCCGCGTCGACGGACGAGCGCGAGAGCGAATGACGCCGACCCCGCTCGGGCGGCGGGATCGGCGTCCGCATTTGGCATTCTTTCGTTCGAGCGAATTCTGATCGATCGAACGATTCCGTTCGATCGGAACGCGCTCTAAAAATGATAGTTGAGGCCGCCGCGGATCGTCGACGTGTCGATATTCGTCTGCAACGCATTGGTCGAGAAATCGAAATAGCGATCGCCGCCGACGGAGGTGAAGAGATATTCTGCCTTGGCCGAGAGATTGGGCGCGACGCCGAACTCTATGCCCGCGCCGAGCGCCCAGCCGGCGAGAAATTTCGACTGCTGGCCGTAGAAGCCTTGGAAGGCGTTGTTCGCGCTCACAGTGGTGTTGCTGCCGGCGAAGCCGCCGGTGACGAACAGCAGAGCGCGATCGACGGTGACGCCGGCGCGCGCGCGAATGGTGAGCGTGTTGTCGACCGAGCCATTGCCGGAGACGCCGATGAAAGGCGAACGTCCGTCCTTCGAGCTGTTGAAATCGAAATCCGCCTCGGCGCCGATGAGGAAGTTCGGAGCGAAGGTGAGATTATAGCCGGCGGTGCCGCCGATAACCCACCCGTTCGGATTGCCGAGCAGATTGCTGCTGCCATTCTGGTAGGCGCCGGCCGCATAGCCGCCGTTGACGCCGATATAAAATCCCTGCCAGGTGAAAGCCGGCGGCGGGCTGTAATAATCGGCGACCGGGGCGCCGCGGCGCGGCAGGTCGGCGGCGAGGGCGGAGGCGCCGGCGCAGAGCAGGGCGGGCGCCAGCAGCGCGGGAAGCAGCATAGGTCTCATCGAACTCGACTCCACATTCGCGCGCCTTCGGGGCTTCGGCTCGCGGTCACAAACTCGGCGCGGGCGAGGGGCAAGGCCCAGCCAGAGCTCACTCGAATTAAAATCGTTCACGTTAACGGAACCTTGCCGCGCCCGAGGTTGCGCTGGGCGCAAAGCAAAACCGATGCGCTTCTCGTTGTATTGATTGTGTCTAAACCGTGTTATATTTAGAATTAATCGAGCTTATCCTGAGATATTCCCCGGATGTTCGAGGCGCTGTGAGACGTGGCGTCGATTACATTGCCTAATAATCGGTAAAATCGTCTATGGTTACGTCTCGCCCGCGCATTGACCGCGCCGGCGCGGCGTGAGAATTGCCTTTCACGGCGGCATGATGGGGATTCGGGCGATGAGCGCTGGCGGCGCAGGCGGTTCGGGGCCGGTTCTGGTGACGGGCGCGGCGCGGCGCATCGGCTTGGCGATCGCCGCGCGGCTGGCGCATTGCGGGCGTCCGGTCGTGCTGCACGCCTCGCATCGCTCCATAGAGGAGGCGGAGCTCGCCGCCCAGGCGATCCGCGCCAAGGGCGGCCGCGCGGCCGTGGTCGGCGCCGATCTCTCCGACGCGCGTGAGACGGAGGCGCTGATGGGGATCGCCGCGCGCGCCTTCGGGCCGGTGACTCTGCTCGTCAACAACGCCTCCGTGTTCGAGCTCGACGCCGCACAGGATTTTTCGGTCGATGTCTTCGATCGGCAATTCGCCATCGATCTGCGCGCGCCGCTGCTGCTGGCGCGCGACATGGCCGCGCAATTGCCGGAGGAGGCGGAAGGGGCGATCGTCAATATCGTCGATCAGCGCGTGTTTCGGCTGACGCCGCGCTACTTCACTTACACACTGGCCAAGTCCGCTCTGTGGACGGCGACGCGCACCATGGCGCAGGCTTTCGCGCCGCGCATTCGCGTCAACGCCGTGGGGCCGGGGCCGGTGTTTCCCAACACAGTGCATGGGCAGACGGGATTCGAGACGGAGGCGCGCGGCGTGCCTTTGCGTCGGCCGGCCGATGTGTCCGGCGTCGTCGACGCCGTGGTGTTTCTCGCCGAGGCGCGCAGCGTCACCGGGCAGATGATCGCTGTGGACGGCGGTCAGCATCTCGCCTGGGAAACGCCCGACGTGCTGCCGGATTAGAGCGCGTTCGACAAAGCCTCCGCGATAGGGGAAAAGGCGCGAATGCGTCCCTCGATCCTCGATCCGCTTTTCGGCCGCGCCGCCGCCCTTCCCGGCATAGGCCCCAAGACGGCCAAGCATTTCGACCGGCTGCTCGCCAGTCCGGGCAAGGAGACGCGTCTCGTCGACGTGCTGTTTCATCTGCCGATCAATCTCGTCGATCGCAGCCTGCGCCCCGCCATCGCCGAGGCGCCGACGGATCGCGTGGTCGTGCTGAAGGTGCGCGTCACCGAGCATCGCAAGCCGCAAGGGCGCTACGCCAAGGCGCCGTTCAAAGTCCATGTCGAGGACGACACCGGCGACGCCGAGCTGGTCTTCTTCCTTTCCAACGCCGATTGGATCGAGCGCAGCCTGCCCATAGGCGCGACGCGCTGGGTCTCCGGCAAGATCGAGCTCTATGACGGGCGCCGGCAGATCGTGCATCCCGATCGCGTGCTGGACGAGGCGGGCCTCGCCAAGCTGCCGCCGGCGGAGGCGGTGCATGGGCTGACGGAAGGGCTGCAAGAGCGTTTCGTGCAGCGCGCGGTCGCCGGAGCGCTGGAGCGGCTGCCCAAGCTGCCGGAGTGGCAGGACGCCTCGGTGCTGGCGGCCAATGGCCTTCCCGATTTCGCGAGCGCTCTCGCCGCGGCGCAAAACCCCAAATCGCCGGCCGACATAGAGCCGGCCAGCAAGGCGCGCCAACGCCTCGCGCTCGATGAGCTGCTGTCGCAACAATTGGCGCTGCGCCTCATCCGTTCGAAAATGCGCCGCGAGCCGGGCCGCGAGAACGCCGGCGACGGGCGCATCACGCGCGTTATAGAAGCCGCGCTTCCCTATGCGCTCACCGGCGCGCAGCAGCGTGCGCTCGTCGAGATACGCGAGGATTTGGCGTCCTCGCGGCGCATGTTGCGGCTGCTGCAGGGCGATGTCGGCGCCGGCAAGACCATTGTCGCGCTGCTCGCCATGGCCAGCGTCGTCGAATGCGGCAGACAAGCGGCGCTGATGGCGCCGACGGAAATTCTCGCGCGCCAGCATTATGAGCGCCTGGCGCCGCTCGCCGAAGCCGCCGGCCTGCGCCTCTGCCTGCTCACCGGCAGAGCCAAGCCCTCCGAGCGCGCGCGCCTCTACGAGACCATTGCGGCGGGCGCTGTCGATATCGTCATCGGCACTCATGCGCTGGTGCAGAGCGAGCTCGCTTTCGCCGATCTCGGCCTCGCCGTCGTCGATGAGCAGCATCGCTTCGGCGTGCAGCAGCGTCTGGCGCTCGACTCCAAGGGCGAGAGCGTCGATGTTCTGGTGATGACGGCGACGCCCATTCCGCGCTCGCTGGCGCTCACTTATTTCGGCGACATGGACAGCTCCGTCCTCGACGAGAAGCCGCCCGGCCGCTCGCCCATCGACACGCGCGCTCTGCCGGTCTCGCGCATCGGCGATGTGGTGGAGGGCGTGCGCCGCGCTCTCGCCTCCGGCGCGCGCGTCTATTGGGTGTGCCCGCTGGTCGAGGAGAACGAAGATCTCGATCTCGCCGCCGCGCAGGATCGTCACGAGGATCTGACGCGCATCTTCGGCGAGATCGTCGGCCTCGTTCACGGCCGCATGAAAGCCCCCGAGCGCGACGCCGCAATGGAGGCGTTCAAGCGGGGCGAGACGCGCATTCTCGTCGCCACCACTGTCATAGAGGTCGGCGTCGACGTGCCCGAGGCGACGGTCATGGTGATCGAGCACGCCGAGCGTTTCGGCCTCGCGCAATTGCATCAGCTGCGCGGGCGCGTCGGCCGCGGCTCTGGCAAATCCTCCTGTCTGCTGCTCTACAAGGGTCCGCTCGGCGAGACGGCCAAGGCGCGGCTGGTGATGCTGCGCCAGACCGAGGATGGCTTCCGCATAGCGGAGGAAGATTTGCGCCTGCGCGGGGAGGGGGAAATTCTCGGCGCGCGGCAATCCGGCCTGCCGGGCTTCCGCCTGGCCGATCTTTCGGCCCATGCGCGGCTGCTGGCGATCGCGCGCGACGATGTCGAGCTGACCCTGCGCCGCGACCCGGATCTCTCCGGCCCGCGCGGCGAGGCGCTGAGGGTTCTGCTCTACCTCTTCGAGCGCGACGAGGCGGTGAAGCTGCTGCGGGCGGGATGACGCGCCGCGTTCGCACCTCGCGAGACGCTGCGGCCGTCGCGGGGGCGCGGAGGAGCGCGCATTCGAATAGCGCGATCGCGGGGGAGGTCGATTTCCAACGCCGAACCGGCGTCCGCGTCAGCTGGAAACGTTCTAATCCTGCAACGGCCCCCAGGACGGATCGGAGGCGTAGGACGGCGTCGGCACGGGGAATTCCGAGCGGCCGAAAATATCCACCATGTAGATTTTCGCGCCGCCGCCGCCGCCCGGATCGCGGAAGAACATCAGGAACAGCCCGTTCGGCGCCCAGGTCGGGCCTTCATTATGAAAGCCCTCGGTGAGGATGCGTTCGCCGGAGCCGTCCGGCTTCATCACGCCGATGCCGAAAGAGCCGGAGGATTGCTTGGTGAAGGCGATGTAATCGCCCTTGGGCGACCACACCGGCGTTGAATAATGGCCCTGGCCGAAGGAGATGCGCCGCGCGCCGCCGCCGCTCGCGCCCATCACGTAAATCTGCTGCGAGCCGCCGCGATCGGACTCGAAGACGATCTCGCCGCCGCTCGGCGAATAGGAGGGCGAGGTGTCGATGGCGTTGGTGTCGGTGAGCCGCGTCGTCGTGCGCGAGCGTATGTCCATGGCGTAGAGATTGGTGGCTGCGCCTTGCGATAGCGACATCACGATCTTCTGGCCGTCCGGCGAGAAGCGCGGCGAGAAGGTCATGCCCGGAAAATTGCCGACCACCTCGCGCTGGCCGCTTTCGATGTTGAGCAGCAGCACCTTCGGATCGGCGGAGCCGAAGGACATGTAAGTGACGTCCTGCGAGGAGGGCGAGAAGCGCGGCGTGACCACCAGCTCCTCGCCGCGGGTCAGATAGCGCACATTGGCGCCGTCCTGATCCATTATGGCGAGACGCTTGCGACGATGCTCTTTCGGACCGCTCTCGTCGACGAAGACGACGCGCGTGTCGAAAAAGCCCTTCTCGCCGGTGATGCGCGTGAACACGGCGTCGGACACGAGATGCGCGACGCGGCGCATATTGGCGGAATCGGTGACATATTGTTGGCCCGTCGCCTGCTCGCCGGTGGAGACGTCGAAGAGGCGGAACTCGGTCTTGAGCCGCCCGTCCGGGCCGCGCTGCGAGCGGCCGGTGACGACATATTGCGCATTGATCGAGCGGAAGAGATCGAGATTGGGCGCGGCCTCGGCGCCGGCGGGCTCCGGGACGGCGCCCGGCTCTATGGGGCGCAGGAAGACCGAGCGCTTGAAATTATTGACGATGACGCTCGTCACTATGCGCGCCGCCTCGTCGCCGGAGAAATTCGTCACCGCCACGGAGACCGGCTGAAAGCCGCCGCCCGCGCGCAGATCGAGCACGCGCGCGGCGCGCGCCGGCGCGGCGACGAGCGGGGAAAGGGCCGCGCCCGCGATGAGGCCGGCGGCGGAGCGGCGGGAGAGGTGGAACGTCATGAGATGCGGGTCCTGGGCTTGCTCAGGGGGCGAGGGAGTTTGGATGGCGGGCTACGGTGGAGGCGTTACATATCATTCGTCATGTTCAGCACTGTGACGCGCCAATAATCGAAATAGGCTTCGAAGGCGGGCGGAATCGGCATAGGGCTGCAGCGCCGCACGGCGCCGAGCGCCTGCTCGCCGCGGCTGCGCTCCACGGGATTGGCGGAAGGGTTGAGCAGGCGCGGCTGACCGTCGAGCGCGCCATTGCGCGTGAACCGGAACTCCACCTGCGGCACATAGGCGTGGGCGTCGACCGACAGCGCGGTCTCCCAGCATTTGCGATAATGCTCCACGGTATAAGCGTCGATCTGCGCCTGCATCGTCGGCGACATGCGCGGCGCGCTCGCGGTCGGCGCGCCGAGCGAGGCGGTTTTGGTCAGATCGGCGCCGGTCGCGGCGCGGCGTTGCGGCGCCTCATGGCTCAGGAGATTGGCGATATTGGCCGCGTCGAATTTCGATTTGGGCGCGGCCTCGTCGCCGGATTTCGGCTTGGCCGGCGGCTTGTCGGATTTCTTCTTCTCGTCGGAGTCGCTCGGCGCGCCCTTTTCGGCGGCTTTCTTCTTCTCGAGGAGCTTGGCCACCTCATCGACCTTCAATTGCTTGCTCGCCTCCTTGGCGGCCTCCTTGGGCTTGGCCGTCTCCTTCTTCGCTTCTTCCTTCTTGGGCTCGTCCCGGGGCTTCGGCTCTTCCTTGGGCTTCGGCTTCTCGGGAGGCTGCGGCGTCTCCTTGGCCTCCTTCTCGGGCTTCGGATGCACGGGAGGCTTGGGCTTCACCATCTCGGCCTCTTCCGGCTCTTCGCGCTCGGGCGGCGTCGGCGCGGGCTTGGTGCGCTCGGGTTTCGGCGGCTCGGGCTTGGGAGGCTCCGCCTTGGCCGGCTGCGCCTTCGGCGGTTCGGGTTTGGGCGGCTCGGCTTTGGGCGGAGTGGGGCGGAGGGGCGGCTCCGGGGTCGGCGGCAGAGCGGCGATGCGCTTGGGCGGGGGAGGGGCCTCGGGCTTGTCCTCCGGCTCATCGAGCCGCGGCTTCAGCGGCGGCGGCGGGGCGGCGACGTCCTTCTTGGCCTCGGCGAGCGGCGGCAACGGCTTCGTCTCGTGCTGCTCGGCGACCTTGTCGGCGCGCTGGGCGGGCTTGATCTCCTTGGCGGCCTTCTCGCCCTTCATCACCTGATTGAGCTGCGCATCGGTGACGATATCGACGGGCACGCTCTCCTGCGCGTCATCGAATTTCTTCGTGTCCGAAAAGGCGATGAGCGTCGCCAGCAGCAGCCCGGCATGGACGGCCGCCGATACGACGAGACCTGGTTCGGAACGCGAGGGCTTCAACGCTTTCCCTCACTTCTTTTCCACTTCGGTCACGAGAGCGACCTTTTTGTAGCCGGCGCTCGTCACCATCGACATGATCTCGGCGACGCGGCCGTAATTCACCGTCTTCGAGGCGCGCATATAGATGCGCTCGTCGAAGCCCGCTTTGGCGGTCTCCTTCAGACGGTCGAGCAGCTGGCCGATCTCGATCGGCTGATCCATCAGAAAGATCTGGCCCTTGTCGTCCACGGCGATGGCCAGCGGCTTCTGATCGATATTGAGCGGGCCGGCCTTGGTCTGCGGCAGATCGACGGCGACGCCGGTGGCGAGCAAGGGCGCCGCGACCATGAAGATGATCAGCAGCACCAGCATCACGTCGATGAAGGGCGTCATATTGATCTCGGCCATGGCGCCATAGCGCGGCGTTCCGCGCCGGCGGCGTCCCGAGCCTTTGCGTCCTGCGGCGACCGACGCTCCCATTCGCGCTTCTCCCGCTCAGGCCGCGCGATCGCGGCCGGACTGTCCGGCGTGCTGATCGATCTGGCGCGACAGAATGGCGGAGAATTCGTCGGCGAAGCTCTCGAGCCGCGCCTGGGTGCGGGCGACGTCGCCCTGCAGCTTGTTATAGGCGACCAGCGCCGGAATGGCGGCGAAGAGGCCGATGGCGGTGGCCAGCAGCGCCTCGGCTATGCCCGGCGCGACCACGGCGAGCGAGGTGTTCTTGGAGGCGGCGATGGAGCGGAAGGAGGTCATGATGCCCCAGACCGTGCCGAACAGGCCGACGAAGGGGCCGGCCGAGGCGACCGTCGCCAGCACCAGGAGATTGGATTCGAGCTTCTCGACCTCGCGGGCGATGGAGACGTCCAGCACTTTGTCGATGCGCGCCTGCAGGCCCATGAAGGAGGCGCCGGCGTTCTGGAAGGAGCGCTTCCATTCGCGCATGGCGGCGATGAACAGGCTGCCCATGCCGGCGGCCGGGCGCTCCTGCAGCTTGGCGTAGAGATCCTCGAGCGAGGAGCCGGACCAGAACACTTCCTCGAAGCGATCCATGGCGCGGCGCGTGCGGGAGAAGAGGATCGCCTTGTTGACGATGATCGCCCAGCACCAGACCGAGGCCAGCAGCAGGCCGACCATCACCAGCTTGACGACGATATGCGCGCCCCAGAACATGCCCCAGATGGAGACCTCGGCGGCGGCGCCGGAGAGCGGGGCGGCGATTTCGGCTGGATTCATGAAAGTCGTCCTCGGAAGTCGCGGGGGGCGAAATCTGATCGGTTGCGGCGGAATCGGCTCCTGCTCGCGCCGGACGGCGGCCTCGAAGAAAAACAGGTCGCGCTCGCCGTGGCGGCGCCGAGCCGAAGGCTGCGGAGCCAGAGCGGTATGAAGCGCGAATCCGCCGAGATTTTGTTCAGGATGCGCCGCACAAAGAGAAATATGAGCGGAAGGCTTAAGGGACCGTAAAGGTCAGGCGCCGCGCGGGCTGGCCACAGATGCGAATTTTTCGCGGACCTGCGCCGGCAGACGGCGCGGCCGGCCGCCTTCCACGGCCGCGATCCTCACTTGCGCGCCGACGAGCATGTCGCCGCCGCGCATGACGCGCTGGTCGAGATCGAAAGAAGCGCCCGACACTTCGCGGACGACCGTCTCCACAAAGAGGAGATCGTCCATTTGCGCGGGCTTTCGAAAGTCGATGGTCATGGCGCGCACGACGAAGAACAATCCGCCCTGCGCCTGGAGAAGCTCGCGCTGGCCGAGGCCGAGATCGCGCAAAAGCTCCGTGCGGCCGCGCTCCATGAAACGCAGATAGGAGGCATGATAGACGAGGCCGGAAAAATCCGTGTCCTCGTAATAGATGCGGATGGTGAGGCTGTGCGTGTGGGTCATTTCGCGCGCGCAAGATCGCTGGAGGCTCTGCTATACAGCAGGCCGCGGCGTCTCGCATCTCTCGTGATCGCGCGAGGGAGAGCGCCCGCATTGCGCCGCAGCACGACGGGTTGCGCCGCAATATGTAATTCTGATACCTATCGATATGTCGCGCGCGTATCGAGGCTGAGAAGGGTCGATGAACAAAGAGCTCTGCGTGCTCGTCTGCGGCGTCGGGGAAAGGGCGTCGGCGGTCGCCAGACGGCTGATTGGCGAAGGCTATGCGACTGTGCTTCATCAGGAGCGGCCGCCGCGGAGTCTACGGCGACGCATGTGCTATGCCGACGCCTGGTTCGACGGCGTCGCCGCGCTCGGCGGAGTCGAGGCGCGCCGCGCCGATCGGCCGAGCGAATTTCTCTGCGGAATGCAGACGCGGCAATTTCTGCCGCTTCTGCTGCGGCCTTTCGACGAGGTGGTGGAGCGTTGGCCCTGGGACGTCATCGTCTCCGCGCCGGATCATGACGAGCGGCCCCCGCGCGCGCTCGCCGATCTGGCCGAGCTGACGATCGGCGTCGGCTCCGGCTTCGTGGCCGGGAGCGATTGCGATCTCGTCGTCGCGACCGATGGGCTCGATCCGGGCGCTGTGCTGCGGGCGGGAGATGCGCCGCCCAATCCCCGCGGCGCCGATCGCCTCGCGCTCGATTATTGGGATGTGATCGCCGCTCGCGAGGGCACGTTCGCTGCGCGCAAGACGATCGGGGATCGCATCGACGCCGAGGAGATTTTGGGCTTTCTCGGCGAGGAGCCGGTGCGCGCGCCGGTCGCCGGACGGCTCAGCGGGCTGGCCCGGCCCGAGCAGACGGCGCTCCCCGGCGCGCCCATCGCCGAGATCGCGACCTCCGATCGCGCGCCGGTGGCCGGCGTCGCCGACCGCAACAAGCTCATCGCCCGGGGCGTCTCTTTTGCGGTGGAAATGGAGGCGGGGGGCTGGACGCCGGTCTCGATCGGCTCGCGCTGAGACGTTTTTTTCAGAATGTGTGTCGGCGCATATTATTTGGCGCCGGCATTCGGCATGGCTCGCGCGGGCGCTGTATGGACGCGTCGCGACGCAGCCGGGTTTTCATCGTGCAACATGTTTCTCGTTTTGCTTTGCTCGTCTCCTTCGTCGCTCTGGTCGGCCTCGCCATGCGCCTGTCGCGTTTCGCGTCGGCCGCTTTCAACGATCCGAAACGGCTGCCGGCGCCGACCGCCGATTCGCCCGTTCGTCACGAGCCGGGAGCCGAGGGCTGCGCCGACGTCGTCGGGCGAATGCTGCCGGAAGGCGATGCGCGGCGTCGCGGAAGCGGCTGGGCGCAGCTTAGCGCGCACGACGATCATCGGCGTCTACGCCTCCTACGATAATTACGCCAAGGCCGATGGTACGCGCCCGTGCTGACATATGAGCTCTCCCACACGCGATTTGTTCGGCTGGCGGGGATTTTGGGCGGAACGGCCGCCGAGCTGGTTCGTGGAATGGCTCGGCGTCATTGTCTCGGGCGGCGCCGGCGCGGAGGAGTGAGCGAGGAGGAGGCGACGCCGCCGGCTTCACCGCGCTGTCGAGCCGGCTGGAGGTGGGGGCGAGAGCTTCGCCGCCGCCTTCGCGGCGTCCTTTCGGATCGATCTACCGACGCGATCTCGCCGATATGCGCGAGCGACGGAACCGAAGCCCGAAACGCCGAATTTTCATGAATTTGGTCGGAGTGAGAGGATTCGAACCTCCGACCCCCTCGTCCCGAACGAGGTGCGCTACCAGGCTGCGCTACACTCCGATCTGGCGTCCGCGAAGCGGTCGCCGCTGGTCGAGGCGGTTTATAGCTTCACGTTCCCCGACCTGCAACAGCTGTTTGCGCCTCTTCCACTCTCACCTGCGTTCGAGCCGCAGATATTGGAAATCCGCCTCGTCCTCCGGCAGACGGGGCGGCGTCTCGCGCCGCGTCTCGCGCCATTGGGCGGAATCGAGGGCTGGGAACAATGCGTCGCCGGCCACCGTCAGCGCCACTTCGGTGAGGTGAATCACATCGGCCTGCGGCAGAAAGGCCGAGTAGACCTGCGCGCCGCCGGCGACGATGACCTCCGGCGCTCGCATCGATTCGGCGAGCCGCGTCGCGAGGGCCAGCGCTTCCGAGCGGCTGCGCGCCACATGCGCGCCTTCGGGACGAAAATCCGGATCGCGCGATAGAGCGACGGTTTCGCGGCCGGGCAGGGCGCGCCCGATCGATTCGAACGTCCGCCGCCCCATGACCAGCGGCTTGCCCCAGGTCAGCTCGCGAAAACGCGCGAGATCGCTCGCGAGCCGCCAGGGCGTCCGCTCCTTTGCGCCGATGACGCGATTGCGCGCCACGGCGGCGACGAAGACCAATTTCGGCGTCACGCGCTAGAGACCCCCTCTTCGCATCGAATCGTCTAAATGGAAAATTAGAACAGTTTGCGACCTTATGAGCGTCGAAAACGGTTCTGCTTCCGCCGCGCGGCCCTTTGCCGCGAGGTGGGAGCATTCCTATATAGATTGCGCCCGAGTGATTCCTCATCTCTGGGCGAACCGCTCGAGGATAGTCATGTCGACTTGGACATCGAACGCCAAATCACTGCCGGCCCTGGCGCTCGCCGCGCTCATTGCTTTCGCCCCGGCGCTCGCCGAGGCCAAAATGGGCGGCGGCGCGAGTTCGGGAAGCCGCGGCTCGCGAAGCTTCACGGCGCCGCCCGCGACGAGTACGGCGCCGCGACCGGCTGCGCCTATGGAGCGCAGCGTGGCTCCGCAACCGGCGCCTCAGCCGCAGGCTCAGCCGGCCGCGCCGCAGCGCCCGGCCGCCGCTCCCGCCGCCAATCCGGCCGGCGGCGCCTTCGGACGCGGCTTGCTCGGCGGCCTCGCCGGCGGCCTGCTCGGCGCGGGCCTGTTCGGCCTCCTCTCCGGCAATGGGCTGATGGGCGGGCTCGGCGGCCTCGCCTCGATCATCGGGCTTCTGGTCCAGATCGCCATCATCGTCGTTCTGGCGCGGCTGGCCTTTCAATGGTTCGCCGGCCGTCGCTTTGCCGGAGCCATGGGCGGCGCGGGAGGCGGCTCGCGTCCGGGCGCCTTCGCCTTCACCGGCGGCGGGACGGGTCTCGGCGGCGGCGCGGCCGCGGCGCGTCACGCCGCCAGCGAGCCCTTGAGCCTGCGTCCAGAGGATTTCAGCTCTTTCGAGCGCGTGCTCTCCGACGCCCAATCCGCCTATAGTCAGGAGGATATCGGCCGGCTGCATGATCTCGCGACGCCGGAGATGGTCTCTTATTTCTCCGACGACATTCGCGCCAATGCGCGCGAAGGAGTCATCAACCGCATCTCGGAGGTGAAGCTGCTGCAGGGCGATCTCTCCGAGGCCTGGCGCGAGGGCCAGGACGAATATGCGACTGTGGCGATGCGCTTCGCGCTGATCGATCTCTTCATCGATCGCGCGACCGGCAAGATCGTATCCGGCGACGCCTCGCAGCCGACGCAATCGACCGAGGTGTGGACCTTCCACCGCCCGGCCGGAGAAGGGCCCGAGGCCTGGAAGCTCTCCGCGATCCAGCAGACGGCGTGATCCCGCGCGCCTTTTGCGGCTCTGTGACGAAATGCGAAGCGCCCCTCTCTAGGGGGCGCTTTTTCGTCTCATCTCTTCGTCAGGCGCTCGAATTCCGCGATATGAGCTTCGGCGCAGAGCGCCCAGGAAAAATCCTGCGCGCGGCGGAGGGCTTCCATCTTCAGCCTCCGCCGCTCTGTCGTATCGGTGGCGATACGCAAAATCGCCGCGGCGATTTCGGATGGGTCGAGCGGATCGACGAGTATAGCGGCGTCGCCGCCGATCTCTTCCGTGCTGGAGCCGCGAGAAGTGACGACCGGCGCGCCGCAGGCGAAGGATTCGAGTATAGGCAGGCCGAACCCTTCGGCGAGCGAGGGAAAAACGGTGCAGATCGCGCCTTCGTAGAGAGTCCAGAGGTCTGCGTCCGGCACACGCCCGAGAAAATGTATCCGCTTCGTCGCATCGAAGGCGGCCTTGCGGAGGTCGGCGAGGTCGACATTCCATCCTTCCTGGCCGACGATCAGCATATGCAGGCCGCGCGCTTCCGGCCGGCTCGCCAGAAGCGCGAAGGCGGAGATCGCATTGAGCAGATTCTTGCGCGGCTCGATGGTGCCGATGCACAGAAAATAACGTGCGCTCCGCGGCAGATCGACGATTTTGCGGAGCTCGCGCCGCCCCGTCCGGCCGCTCCCGTCGGCGGCGAGATAGGCGACGGACGAGGAGGCCCGCAGCGTCGGCAGAGCGCTCTGCAGCTGCTGTTGCGTCGCGCGTGAATTACAGAAGATATGGCTCGCCGTCAGGAGCTGACGCAGCTGGCGCCGGAATGTCGAAACGGCCTCCGCGCTGAACCATTCCGGCCGCTCCAGCGGAAACAGATCATGCATCATTATGCATTGCGGCAGCGCGGCGAAGCGCGCCGGCGCGGCTTCGATCGGGAAATAGGGGAACAGCACGACGGCGCGCGCCGGGATCGGGTCTTCGGCGTGAGCCTCGCGCTCGAGCCAGACGGGCTCCGCCTCGACCAGTCGGCTCCATTCGCGCCGCAGCGACGGCGAATGGAAGACGCGCAGCGTCACGCGGGAATCGTCGAGCATCTCGTTCACGACATTCTTCGCATAGCGATGAACGCCGGTTCTCGCTTTCGGATCGACGATCGCCATGCAGAGCACGTCGATATTGACATAGACGTGGACCGCGTCGTGTCGCGCCGGCGCCGCCACACGTCTCGCGACCGTCTCCGACAAAGCCTGCAAGGTCGGCGACGCCAGGGCGCGGGAATCGCTCGGCTCGTCGACGAGGGCGGCGCGTCCCCGCGTCGCGACGAGGCGTCGCGCTTTGAGAAATTCGTCGCGCGAGGGCGCGCGACCTCGCGCCGCCAACAGGCAGGCCAGCGTGAATTGCGAATCCGACATATCCAGCGCGGCGTCGATTTTCTTTCCGCCGAAACGTGGCGCGGAAAGCGCGACATCGAGCTCCGCGACCAGCGGACGCGGGCGGCTGCGATATTCTCTCGACCCGACGAATTCGACGATGGCCGTTTCGCGCGACTTTCCGGCGCCGATCGCATGGGCATAGCTGTGCAACTCATTGTCGGAGCAGCTGCGCTGAAGCAGATAGGCATAAGCGAGCAGGACGAATTCGAGCGCCGGCAGAGACAGAAGAATTTCGAGATCGTCGCAGGCGAGAAAGGCGGGATCGGCGGGCGGCACGAGGCGCGGCGCGAAAGCGCGCCGCTCGGCGCTCGATAATGTCATGAATTTGACGGCGCGCAGGAGCTTGGATCGCGCGCGCGCGTCGAAGAGCGACAAATAGCGGCCATAATAGAAAACGAAGGCGCGCGTGCGATGTTCCGCCGGGCAATATTCGTTCAGAATATGCAGGATCGGGCGCACGAAATTGGCCGAGCGCAGAGAGAAGAATTTCATATTCTTCTTCGAGAAGGGGCCGTCGGCGTCGAGCGTGAAGCGATTATAGAGCCGTGCGCGAAGGGCGACGAGGCGCGGGAGGCCGGCCTTTTCGGCGCGCATGGTGAATTCGCTGTCCGCATGATAATGCGGTGCGTTGCGCTGCTCGTAGAGGCCGATCTTCTCGAAGACGGATTTATGGACGAGCGTGCCATTGCCGCACAGATAGTCGACCGCGATCATGTCGGCGCCGATTCGTGTCTTCGCGTCGAGCGCATCCTCATAGAGATTGGCGAGCCCGGTCTGCACGAAGGCGCCGTTCTCCCAATCATTATAGGCGCCGACTCCCCAGAGCCGGCCGGGATCATTGGCGAAGGAGATCACGCTGCCGACAATGGGGGCGTCGCTCTCGAGCGCGCCCTCGACGATATTGGCGATGAAATCATCGGGAAGAATGGCGTCGTCATTGAGCGTGAGAATATAGTCGCAGCCGTCCTTCAGCGCGGCCACGACGCCGGAATTCGTCGCCGCGGTCCAATAATGCCAATCGGGGTCGTCGATGACGGTGATCTCGCTCGCGCCGAGCGCGCGGAGCGCCTGCGGCGTGCCGTCGGTCGAGCCCGAATCGACGATGTAGAGCCGAAAAATAGGATAATTCTGTTTTCTCATGCTCTGCGCGAAGCCGAGCGTCCAGTCGCGCCGATTGCGGACCGGCGTCACCACGCCCACGATCGGGTAGATATGCTCCTTTTTCTGCGGGGCGGCCGGCTTCCCGCGTAGCCTCTCCGATGTCGGAGGCGATTTGCCTTCGACATTCGCACGATCGCGCCCAAGGAAGATATCTGCCATTCTCATTGTCAGTGACCGGCTCGAGAATCGTCAGGGAGAGAGACGCGGCCGGGAAAGCGCAGACGCGTCCCCCGCGTGCAAAAGGCGCTGAGATAGGCGATGTCGCCATTGTATAGATCGCTGAGCGGCCCGCCGCGGCGGATCACCGCATCGACCACCGCATAGCCGCTTCTGCGCCGCGTCTCATATCGCAGGACGCCCTCGATTTCCGTCGGCGGCGGGTCGAGCGTCACATTTACCGCATCGAGATCGATCTCCGCGAAAGTGGCTGATGGGTTGAGATCGAGAGCCATCAAAATTGCGTCCACGATGTCGGCTCGATAGGCGGAGGCGCTCCGCGGAAGGGCGGTCACGAGCTGATATGAAGCGTCGTTATAGCGGCGGCTGAAATCCAAAGTCGCGAGCTCGCGCGCGCGCGGCTTGGACGAATCGAGCACGATCAAGCGGTGAGCCTTTGTGAACAGCGAGCGCAGCCACTCGTCGCGTAATAAAGAAACGTCGACTCCGATGGTCACTAGAGCCTTCGCGCCGAAAAGTGAGGCGTGATACTGGTCGATGTCCTCCACCTCTCGCAACGTGGCGATCTGCTCCTCGCCGAGCGGCTCGAGATAGAGCGACAATACAGCGAGCTGCTCGATCGAGGCAGGGCGCTTTACGCGGCGGCGAGCCGGAACATTCGCTTCGACGCCGCTCTTCTTGCGATCCACGAGCTCTTTGATCGCTTCGGTCAACTGCTCGGCCATTTTGCGCGACGAGAACGCATCGGCGCGCGCATAGCCTTTCTCGACGAGCTCTGCACGCAGGGCGTCATCGCGCCAGAAACGTTCGATATCGTCGGCGACAGCCAAAGCATTTCGTTCGTTTTGAAAATAGGCGCAGGCGTCGCCGCCGATCTCGGTGATGGCCGACGACGTCCCCGTCAGAATTGGCACGCCGAGCTTCATCGCATCGACGAGAGGAATGCCGAATCCCTCATAGAGTGACGGAAAAACGAGTCCAGCGCTGAAAACAAAGTAATGCAGCAATGTCGATTCAGGGAGGAACGATTCGATTCGGACGAGGTCGAGAATATTGAGCTGACGCGCCGAGGTCGTCAGCTGCTCGACGCGATCTTTCTTGCCGCCGACATTCGTCAGCATAATCGGAACGTCGACGCCGCGCCGACGCAGCAGGGCGATCGCCTGCAGCAAAATCTCGTGGTTTTTGTGAATCCACGGCACGGCCGGGTAGATCAGATAGCGGCGTTCGACCGGACTTTTGGCGCGCGCACGCTCGAGGTCTGCGCGTGTCTGCGCCGCATCCTCGGCCATGAAGCCGCTGAGATGCACTGCTCGCACGGCGTCGACGTCGTAGAATGTCTCGAAGTTACGGCGCTCGAACTCGGAGTTTGCGAGGAGCAGGTCGGCGCGATCGAAGACATAGCCGTATTCGCGCAGACGCGCGGCGTTTTCCGTATCCGAAAAGAATGTCGGATGGCGCATGTGCTGCAGATCGTGAATGAAGGCGAGCACTGGCACATGCTTGGGAATATAGGTCGGACGCAGCGCGTTCAGCGGGTCGAAATAGCAGTCGCACCAGTCGAGATGCTGCGTCATTTGCGCAGTGTCGTCGGCGGTGACGACGACGAATTCGGCCTTCGGATAGCGCTGCGCGAGATCGGCGTGATAGGGCGGGACGGCGACGCGCAGCGTGACGAAGTCCGGCAGATGCGCGAGATAGGCCTTGCATACGCGGCCGGCGCCGCCGGCCCCTTCGGTTTCCGGGAGCAGGCGCACCAAATTCATGAGCAGGCCAATGCGCCCTTCGCTTTCGCGCCGAAGCCGCGCGGCCTGCTCCTGAGCGGAGGTCGGCTCGAATTCGAGCTGCAGAAGCGAGAAAACGGGCCGCGAGCCGTCGGCCGGATCGAAGCGAATGCGCATGACCGGCGCGGCGAAGCGGCAATAGGCGGTGAATCCGCCGTCGGGCTCTTCGAAAAAGCGAATGCGTTGACGCGCGTCCTCGGAAAATCCCGACCCGGTGTCGATGTAGATGCTGGCCTCTCGGAGCTGGTCGAGCGCTGCGCCGCCGACCGACCGAATCGCATAAGGGCCGGCGGGGAGCGGAATGACGCCGAAGCCTGCGAGGTCGAATTGAGGATCGCCGCCGGTGACCTCCCACTCGCCGACCGCATTCGCTGTCGTCTCTAGGTCGATGAGGGGAACGATGTCGAAACGGCGGGGAAAACGTCCGAAGAGCTTGCCGAGGTTCATCGATCGGACGAGATTCTTGGCTGATTCGGCGATCGACACGCAGGCCTCAAATCGTTGACTTTTCCAACCAATATAGCGATATTTCATCTAGTCAACTCGTTCTCGACAAAAAGCTCGGGCCCCTCCGGCGAAGGGCGAGGAGAGCCTGTTGCTTCCTTTCTCTCGAGGGTCGGATCGGACGCTGCCCAGCGTCCGATCACTGCGAAAATTCGGGACGTGGCCTCATTTTCGTGTCAGCTCGGAGCCGTCGCATCGCGATCGCGGATCAGTTCGCAACATCGGCCGCGCGCCAAATCGCGTGCGCGCCGTCTCGTTCGAGTGCGACCATTGCTCTCGAAATCTCGGAGCGTCAGCCGACGGGCTCGAGGACCGGCGCCCGCTCGGCTTTCTCCTTGGCGAGGAAGCATCGATAAGCATCGGCGATTCCCTCGTCGAGGGAAATCTGCGGCGTCCATCCGAGATCGCGAAGCCGGCTCGAATCCATCAATTTGCGCGGCGTGCCATCCGGCTTGGTCGTGTCGAACACGAGCCGGCCGGAAAATCCGACGACGCGCTGCACCGTCTCGGCGAGCTCGCGGATCGTGACCTCGGAGCCCGCGCCACAATTGATGTGCTCATAGCCGTCATAATTATCGAGGCAGAACACGACGCCACGCGCGAGATCGTCGACGTGCAGAAATTCGCGCAGCGGCGTTCCCGTGCCCCAAACGACCACCTCGTCGCGGCCGGCCTCCCTGGCTTCGTGAAATTTGCGGATGAGGGCCGGCAGCACATGGCTCGTCTGCAAATCGAAATTGTCGTTCGGGCCGTAGAGATTGCAGGGCATCACCGAGATGTAGCTGCGGCCATATTGCTTGCGATAGGCCTGACAGAGCTTGATGCCCGCGATTTTGGCGATCGCATACCATTCATTGGTCGGCTCCAGCGGCCCGGTCAGCAGGGCGTCCTCCGTGATCGGCTGCGGCGCGAATTTCGGATAGATGCAGGAGGAACCGAGGAAAACGAGACGATTTACGCCGGCTGCATGAGCGGAGTGAATGATATTGGTCTCGATGGCGAGGTTGTCGTAGATGAAATCGGCCGGATAAGTGTCATTGGCGTAGATGCCGCCGACTTTCGCAGCGGCGAATACGATAGCGTCGGGCCGGTTTTGCTTCAGCCAGACCTCGACTGCAATCTGATTGCGGAGGTCGACCACGGAGCGATCGACCTTCAATACGGATTCGCCCCGCGCCTCGAGACATCTCGTCACGGCGGAGCCGACCATGCCTTTGTGCCCGGCGACCCAAACTCTGCGTGCGTCGGCCATTTGCAAAAATCCTCGCTCGGAGCCGAGGTCCACCCACGAACTCGCTATGGACGCCCGCGATTTTTATGGCAGATGCATCCCGCAGCGCAAACGAAAAATTCCGAGGGAAGCCGGCGCTCGCACGAAAGCCGGGCTAACGAGAGGCGAATAGGCGCGATTTGTTCGGCGAGGAACGCGTGCGGCGGCGCAACACTCGTCGCGGACCTGGCGGCGGCCCCGCCGAGCGGAGGTTTCGAGGCGACGCGGTCCGGACAGTTGCGAAGTGGCGTCCCGGAAGGGATTCGAACCCCTGACCTACGGTTTAGCATTACAGTTGCGTAATTAGGCGGTTTCTGACTCACTAGGCCACCATGATT
>NZ_JAHLJF010000001.1:170776-282988 GCF_018887255.1 Methylosinus sp. KRF6
CCTGATGACAACGCCGGCCGGGCCTCGCGCCCGGCCGGTTTTTCTTTGCGCTCCGAAGTGTCGGGGCGTCGCATCGCGAGTCGCGGGCGTGAAGGCGGCAGTTATATCGCAGTGCGATATATGCGGCGTTTGGACGCAGGAGAAATTGTCGCGTCTGCGCCCGAAGGCGCATAGAATTTATGCATAGAGTCTCGCACCGGCCGAGGGCTCGCAGGCGCGAGCGACGCCGCGACAGGTCGACGAAATAGCGATTTCAAATCGATTCCTTTTTGCACTAAGAAAATCGGGACAAGCGAGGGCGAGGATTTTCGCCTCTCGACGCTCGAATCAAAAAAAGGCGACGCGGCGACCCTCGAGGCGCGCGTGGTCGGGAGGAAGGAAAGCGATGATCGTTCGTTCCGTGAATTCGTGTCTGCTGGCGCTCGCGTTGCTCTTCGCATCCTTCTCCGCGACTCCGGCTCGCGCCGGGGGCGACGGCCCGGAAGCGATGGTCATGGACAATATGTGCATGGTCATGTTCGGCTATGACATGATCCACATCACGGCCTATGAGGCCGAAGGCGCGCGTGAGCAATATTGCGAGCACATTCCCTTCGTCGGCCGCGTCATCTTCACTTTCGATATCGCCAATCCGGATTTTCGCGACCT
This sequence comes from Methylosinus sp. KRF6, assembly GCF_018887255.1. Classification (NCBI taxonomy): domain Bacteria; kingdom Pseudomonadati; phylum Pseudomonadota; class Alphaproteobacteria; order Hyphomicrobiales; family Methylocystaceae; genus Methylosinus; species Methylosinus sp. KRF6. The sequence goes on from NZ_JAHLJF010000001.1 coordinate 171,425, forward strand.
GCCGCTCGAACTGCGCATCATTCGCGATCCGCTGACGCCGATCTCCGCCGATACGGATCTCGATCCGCTCACCATCATTCATCTGCCGGCGAAGCTGTATAAGACAGGCACCTTCAACTTCGAGCACAAATTCACCGATAAGGGTCATTTCATCGGCTATGTGACGCTCACCCGAGCGAATGGCGAGAAAGAAACCCAGCAGTTCAAATTCATGGTCGGTCAGACGCTGTGGTCCTTCGTGCCGCAGGCGCTCGGCGCCGTGCTGATCGCGCTCATGGTGGGCGTCTATTGGCGCCACAGCAAATCGACGCCGAAAAGCGCGAATCCCGTCGACGCGATGAAGTCGTCTTGAACTGATGCGGTCGACTGACCAGATCATGATGTGAATAAGCCGATAATATGGAGGAGCGACGATGAAGGTGAAGCTCGGAGCCGGTCTCGTGGCGGCGTTTCTATGCGTGAGCGCCGGCGCGGCGTTCGCCCATTCCTTTCTGGTCGACGCGTCTCCGTCGGCCAAGGATCATGTCGCCGCTTCCCCCAAGACCGTGAAGCTGCGCTTCGGCGGCGGGGTGGAGCCCAATTATTCGACGATCTCGATCATCGACGCCAATGGCAAGACGGTCGTCGAAGGCGCGAAGGGCGCGCCCGAGAAGCCGCGCGAGCTGACGCTCGACGCGCCCGATCTTTCGGCCGGCAAATATACCGTGAAATATCGCGTTCTCTCCTCGGATGGCCACATCGTCGAGGGGAAATACGAATTCACGGTCGACGCTCGCTAACTCTGGCTCTCGAACAAAAATGAAAGCGGGCGGCGCCGATCGGCGGGGCGCCGCGCCGCGTTCGTGAGCGTAACGGAAGTCGAAACTCATGGAATTGGCGACGCTTCGCTTCGTGGAGAGCGTTCTGTCCGCTCTCGCCGTCGGACTATTGCTGCTGCCGCGCCTCATAGAGGAGGATGGCGCGCGTTTCAAAAAGCCGGTCGCGGCGGCGGCGGTCCTGCGCCTGCTGCTCGGCTTCGGCCTCATCGTCGCTTCGGCGCGCAACATTATCCCGGCGGGACGGCCGCTCGATTCAGCGGCGCTGCTTCAATTCATCTTCGGCACGCTGATCGGCAAGGCCTGGGTGGCGACGCAGGTTCTCGCCGCCGTTTTCGCCGCGGCGGCATTGCTGCGGCTGCGGGTGAAAAATCTCTGGCTCGATCGCGCGACTCTCGGGCTCGGGCTCGCGGTGCTCGCGGTCGTCTCCGTCACCGGCCATGCGGTGGACGACAGCCTGCCGATCTATACGCAGCTGAGCTTCCCTTTCCATACTCTGGCGGGCCTCACTTGGATCGGCGGCCTGCTCGGCCTCGTCTATTGGATGATCACCGGCCGCGGCAAGCCGCCGGAGGAGGCGTGGCGCCTCGCCGAGCGCTGGTCGCTCGTCGCCAAGGCGGCCATGGTCATCGTGCTGATCAGCGGCCTCGTCCTGGCCTGGGAGACGGTCGGAAGCTTCGGCTTCATGCTGGCGACGCCCTATGGGCGGCTGCTCACCGTCAAATTGGCGCTGCTCTGCGCGGCCTTGCTGCTCGCCCTTTCGCTGGCGCGCTATTTGACGCTCGCCGGCTCCAAAAAGAGCTTCGATTTCGCCTGGTACGGCAAGATCGGCGGCTTCGAGGGGGCGTGCGCGCTCGGCCTTTTGTTCATCGCCGGCTGGATCGCCACCATCACGCCGGCGGCGCATGAGACCAATGTCTATTGGCCGCTGCCATTCCGCGTCACTTGGGCCGGCACTTGGGGCCTCAAGGTCACGCCCTGGATCGATCCCACCTGGCAATGGGGCGTCGCCGGCGCAGTCTTGGCGGTCGTCGCCGGCTTGGCCTGGTTCGCGCCTGCGCTAGTCGCCGCCGTGGGTTTCACGCCTTCGCCGCAGCTCCGCGAGTGGCGAAAATATTCGACATCGGCGCTGGCGCTGGCGGCGGCGGTCTGCGGCACGGTCTCGCTGTCGGTGCAAGCCTATCCCGAGACCTATACCGATCCGCCCATCGCTTACACGGCCGCCTCGGTGAAGCGCGGCTATGAGACGTTCCAGGCCAATTGCATCGCCTGTCACGGCGTCACCGGCGAGGGCAATGGGCCCATGGCCAAGGGTCTGCCTGTGGCGCCCGCCGATCTCACCGCGCCACATGTCGCGACGCATACGCTCGGCGATATTTTCCACTGGCTGACCTATGGCGGGCAGAGCGGCGTCATGCCGGCCTTCGCCGATACGGTCACAGAGGACGAGCGTTGGGACCTCATCAATTTTCTCACCGTTCTGTCGAACTCGAACCAGTCGCGATTCTTGAGCCCCAAGGGCGTGATCCAATGGCTCGTCGCGCCCAATTTCGCGCTGGACGATCCCAAGGGCGAGATCGACGACGTCGAAAAGCTGCGCGGCGTGCCGACGCTGGTCTCCTTCGCGCGCTGCAAGCCGGAAGAGGCGGGTTTTGCAGATCGCGTCGCGAGCCTGAACGCCGCCGCCGAAACGGTGAAGGCGATGGGCGCGCATCACGTCGCCGATTATTTCGGTGAATGCCCGGCCGATCCGAGCGCGCTGACGCCCAGTCATCCCGACGCCACGGAGCTCACCTATTCTCTCATCAACCATTATCTCGACGAGCCGGTCGTCAATGAGATTCCGGAAGGTCATTTCCTGATCGATCGCTCCGGCTATGTTCGAGCCCGCTTCCGCCATTTTGGGACCGACGACGGCAATCTCGCCTTGCTGAAGGCGCAGATCGCGCTGACCGCGAAAGAGCCGATCGTCTATGTCTCGCCGCATCAGCATTGAGCGGCGAGACGAAATGGCGCGCAATTCGTCGCACGGTCGCGATGCGGCGGACGGGGCCGAAGGCCCCGCAGACAATCAAGCGACGAATGCAAAGTCCGACGGCTTCGTCGGCGTGTAAGGGAGAACGCACATGATGATCAAGCGGCGTGATCTATTGGCGGCGGGCGGCGCTCTATTGGGCGGCGCGGCGTTGGGCGTCTCGACTCCGATGCGCTCGGCGCAGGCTCACGAATATGAGCTCGGCAAGCTGACGATCGAGCATCCCTGGGTGCGCGCGCCCAAGGACGGCGAGACCACGGCTTATTTCTACGCCTTCATCCACAATAAGGGCGGCGCCGACAAGCTCATCGCGGTGAAATCGCCGAATGTCGGCAAGGTCACATTGCATTCCGACGCCAAGCATACGATCGCGCAAGGCGGCATCGCCATTGCGGCCGATAAGACCACGACACTCTCGCCCGAAGGCCCGCATGTCGTGCTGGCCGAGGTCAAGAAGATCAATCCGGTCGGCTGGGGAATGGAGCTCGTTCTCGTTTTCGAGAAGGCGGGCGAAGTGACGGTGGACGCGGCCGTCGACGCGCCCGACGCCAAACATGCGCATGACGCCGAGGCGATGCAGCGCTGGGAAAAGGCCCATCCGGAAGGCGGCGTGACCTCGCCGGCCGGCGACGCCAAAGAGCAAGGGCATCACCACGATCATCACGACCACGGCGATCACAAGTCCATGGACATGAAGTGATCGTCACGCGGTTGTGATCCCGACGCGCGGTTAGGCCTCGGCCGGGCCGCGCGTCGGCGTGACCTCAGTCGGTCGAATCCAAGCTGAGCAGACGGCCGGAAAAATCGCTCGCGTCGGAGGAGACGGCGGGCGTCGGCGGCGAACTGCGCGGGGCGTTGAGCGGCAGGGCGAAGCCCAGGACAAAGGCTGCGAGCGCCATAGCGGCGACCAGGAAAAGAGAAACCCTGAACTGACGCCGCGCCGACTCCGGATCGAAGCTGCGCGTAAAAGCCGGCTCCATACGGTCTTCGAACTTGTCCACCAACGACATGACGCACCCTCTCCGGGACGCTCCCCCGAACGTCCGACGCGTCGCGACCGCTCCCACGATCGCTCGGTGAAGAATAAACGGCGGCGCGCGCCGAAAAGTTTCACGTCGGGAGCAGTGGGCGGCAATTTTTTTGGCGAGGTGAATTTTTTGTGGTCGTCAAAGCGTCGATCGTAGCGGCGCAGCGGCGTCCGTATGGCGAAAACATGCGTCGCGCGCATTTGAGACAATTAGCGCGAACAATGTCGCCAGAGTGATCGCGCCGAGAGGGAGCGACAGCGCCGTCGCTATCGGACGCGCCGCGAGAGGAATGACAAAGGCCGCGGCGAGCGCGCTCTTCATATAAGGGCCGAAGCCCCGCTCGAGTCCGAGAGACGCGAGCAGAGCGAAGGCGGGCGCGAGCGCCGTCATATCGTAATCGAGGCAATAGGGCGTCGTGAGGAATGTCGCGACGATCGCTCCGGCGGCTTTGGCGCGATCATCGGCCTTGCTGCGCCACAGCCAGACGAGGGCGGCGAGCGTCGTCGCCGTGACCAGCGTTTGCGCAGCATAGGCGGTCGAGATGTCGGCGCCGAGCAGGCGGGCCGCAGCGAAGACGCTCTGGATTTTCGCAAAGCCCGCAGCGCCGCGCTCGACGACGAGATCGCGCGTGACGTCGAGATTCTGCGCGAAGGCGACCCAGCTCTCGGCTCCGAAGAGGGAGAGGCTGGCGAGCGTAATGACGGCGAGCGCGGCGGCGGCGAAGGCGAGCGCCCGCCAATGGCCGCCGACCATGAGCGCCACCGGCAGAGCGAGCGCGAACTGCGGCTTATAGGCGAGCAGCGCGAAGGCGAGGCCGGCGAGCGCCGGATGGCGCTCCAGAGCGAGAAAGCCGAAGCCGAGCAGAGCGGCGGTCAAAAAGCCGTTCTGCCCATGGCCGAGATTGACTAGCACCGCCGGAAAGGCGAGCGCCAGCAGCGCGACGCGCCAGCCCTCGACGCGCCAGCCCTCGACGCTCGTGGCGGCGCAGCGCATGAGCGCGATCAGGGCGACGAGATAGAGCGCGAGCGTCGCCATTTGCCAGAGGGCCAGCGCCTCGAGATAGGGGAGATGCGCGAGCGCCGCCGCCGGCGCGAGAAAATAAGGCGGATAATGCCAGCCGAAGACGTCGCTATCGGCGCCGAATTCCGCGCGCTGCGCGGCGATATGGCGCTCGAGGTCGAAAGGCGCTTCCGGATGGTCGCGCAAAGTCTCGAGGCCCGCCACCCAGACCTGGCTGAAATCCGTGCCGAGCGGATGGCTATTGACGTCGAAGCGGCCATTGGCCGTCATCAGCACGGCCGCGATACAGCCGATTGCGAGCAGCAGCAGCATGGCGGGATAGACGCGCAGGCGCTCTTCGTCGAGCCAGTCGCCGCTGCGCAGCTTCTCCCACATGTTCCGCGCCCTTCCAGTGCCTTCCCGCCGGTTCGGCGTCGGAGCGAGCTTAGGCGCGAGAGGTTAATCGCTTCGTTTCGACGCGGGGGCGGAGGCGGATTTTCGATTGCCGGGCGCCGCTGCGGCGTCTATCTTCGAGACTGCGATTGTGCAGCGCACACATGCCCAGAGGAGTTCCCCAAATGGCCTTTATCGCCGACGCTTTGTCACGCGTGAAACCTTCCGCCACGATCGCCGTGACGCAGAAGGCGCGTGACCTCAAAGCGCAGGGCAGGGAGGTCATCTCGCTCTCGGTGGGCGAGCCGGACTTCGACACGCCGACGCATATTTGCGACGCCGCCGTCGAGGCGATCCGCCGCGGCGAGACGCGCTATCCGCCGGTGCTCGGCATTCCGCCGCTGCGCGAGGCCGTGGCCAAGAAGTTCAAGCGCGAGAACGGCCTCGACTACAAGGCCTCGGACGTGATCGTCGCCACCGGCGGCAAGCACATTCTTTTCAACGCCTTTCTGGCGACGATCAATCCCGGCGACGAGGTGATCGTCCCGGCGCCCTATTGGGTCAGCTATCCCGAGATGGTCGCCATTTGCGGCGGAACCACTGTCTTCGTCGACACGACGATGGAGCATGGCTTCAAGCTGCAGGCGGCGGACCTCGAGCGCGCCATCACGCCGCGCACCAAATGGCTGGTGCTGAACTCGCCCTCCAACCCGTCCGGCGCCGCCTATACGCATGACGAGCTGAAACAGGTCGCCGAGGTGCTGCTGCGCCATCCGCAGGTGCATATTCTCACCGACGACATCTATGAGCATCTCGTCTATGGCGATTTCAAATTCGCCACCATCGCGCAGGTCGAGCCGGGCCTCTTCGAGCGCACGCTGACGATGAACGGCGTTTCCAAAGCCTATGCGATGACCGGCTGGCGCATCGGCTTCGCCGCCGGCCCGGCGCCGCTCATCAAGGCCATGGACATGCTGCAGGGCCAGCAGACCTCGGGCGCCTGCTCCATCGCGCAATGGGCGGCGGTCGCGGCGCTGGAAGGCCCGCAGGATCATCTCGCCGTGTTCCGCAAAGCGTTTCAGGAGCGGCGCGATCTCGTCGTCTCCATGCTCGGCCAGGCGAAATATCTGCAATGCCCCTCGCCCGAGGGCGCCTTCTATGTCTTCCCCTCCTGCAAGGAGGCGATCGGCCGCAAAACGCCGGAGGGCAGAGTGATCGCGAGCGACGTGGATTTCGTCACCGCTCTCCTGGAGGCGGAAGGCGTCGCCGTGGTGCAGGGTTCGGCCTTCGGCACGGGACCGAATTTCCGCGTCTCCTATGCTGCGTCCAATGCGACGCTCGAGGACGCGTGCTCGAAGATACAGAGGTTCTGCGCGAGCTTGACGTAAATGGCCGAGGCGACAAATCGGGCGCAGGCCGTAAAGCGTGACCTGTCGGTCCTGCTTTCCGACCTTCGCGCGTTCGAATTGCGCATGACGGTGAGGATGGGCGGCCTGACGATCATCGCGACCGGCATCATCCTCGCGGCGCTTCGGCATTTGCCGCGCGCGCACTGAATTTCTCGCCTGAAAGACAGAAGCAAATTTGACGGCGGCGACGCATCGCGCCGCCGCCGTATGAAATCGGCTTACTTCGTCGCGGCCTCGTAGAGCTCCTCCACATATTCCCAGTTCACGAGATGCTCGAGGAAAGCCTTGAGGAAGTCGGCGCGGCGGTTGCGGTAGTCGATGTAATAGGCGTGCTCCCACACATCGGCGACCAGCAGCGGCTTGGCGCCGAACACCAGCGGGTTCTCGGCGTTCGGGGTCTTGCGCACGGCGAGCTTGCCGTCCTTGATCTCGAGCCACACCCAGCCCGAGCCGAACTGGCCGAGACCCTGGGTCTGGAACTCTTCCTTGAACTTGTCGACCGAGCCGAAGGACTCGACGATCGCCTTCTCCACCTTGGCGGGAATCGCGCCGCCGCCATTGGGCTTCAGCCACTTCCAATATTCGGAGTGGTTGTAGATCTGCGCCACATTGTTGAAGATCGGCACGTTTTTGCCATAGGAGGCGACAATGATCTCCTCGATCGGCTTGCCCTCGAACTCGGTGCCTTTGATCAGATTATTGGCGTTGGCGACATAGGTCGCATGATGCTTGTCGTGATGATATTCGAAGGATTCCTTCGACAAATAGGGCTGCAGCGCATCATAGGCGTAGGGAAGGTCGGGAAGGGTGAAGCTCATAATCCTTGCTCCTGACTTGGGTTCGCGAGCGCAGCATTCTCCGCTCGCCTCTACCTAGAACCCGGCAGGGCTCCAAGCAATCTCGCACGGCCGCAGTCTAACAATTTTCGTGCAAAGCTCGGACGACAAGCGCATTCCGGGCGCGAAAAAACCCGCCCGATGGGGATCGGGCGGGCTCGAAGGGGCGGTTTCTCACTCGGCGTGGTGAAGGGCGCCGTCTGCGCCGGGCTCGGTCGGCGGGCGTCGCCAGGCGATCAGCCAGAGGCCGGCGGAGAGCGCCAGAAATCCGATTCCATAGAGGACATATTCGATCATGTTCCACAGGCTGAGCACGCCGACGCGGAAGGGAAAGCGCGAACTCCACTCATGGCCGTCGCGATCGGCGACGGTGATGATGGCCACATAATTTCCCGCCTCCTTGAAGTCATGCTCGAAGGTCATGGTGGCGTTGCGATGGATTTTCGGCGGCGCGTAGAACTCGGTCGCCGCGGCGCTGTCGCCAGCCTCGCCGACATCCTTGACGATGCGCACGCCGATGGCGATGTCGCGCACATCCACGGCCGGAGCCGGGGGCGCCGCATTGGACGCCTGATTCTGCGCCATGTAGGAATCGGGGAGTCGTCCAGACTCCACGGCGGTCAGCGCGATCACCGTCGGGCCGGTTCTGACGATATCGTCGCAGAATTCTTCGGGCTCGCCTTTGCGTTGATAGCCGATGAAATGCACTTTCACCGGGCCGACCGTCGCCACGCATTCGTCCTGCTCGAGCTTTACGCCGCCATGCGCCAAAGCAGAACCGGTCATGGCCGAGGCTGCAGCCAAGACAAGTACAAATAAGCTACGCCTCATAGAGCGCGTATCCATGGTTTCGACTCCCCTGAATGAGGCGGATCGTCGCCGATCTTCGTTATGGAGACTTCTGTCTCCTCTTTTGATGTTTGGTTCTGCGACCACGAAATCCATGTGGCGTTACGACGCATATTTGTTGTTTTCGAGGGGCTTGAATATTATCTGCCGGCGCCGGTCGCAGGGCGCGCGAAGCCCCTCCATAATCACGCCGGAATTCTCGCGCCGAATGGCAGATGAAAACCGTCCGAGCGACGCGCGGGCCGGCGTGCTAACAGAACGGGACGACGCGATTGCGTCATGCGAGAGCAAAGAGGCGGAACATGCGAGGCGTCTGGTTCTTTCGTCTGTCGCGTTGGGGCGTGGCGGGGCTCGGCCTGACGCTCGCGCTCTGGGGCGTGGCGGCGATGTTCGAAGGCTGGGACAAAATCCAGATCGAGCGCGGCTGGAGCCTGTTCATCTCGGGCGCCGTGGCGGTTTCTGGAGGCGTGGTGACGCTGGCGATCGCCGCCGCTCTGTCGCGGCTCGATCATGCGCTGGCGACGCTCGCTCCGCGCGTCGCGGTCCCGGCCGCCGCCGCGGAACCGCCTGCTCCCGTCTCGCCGCCGGCCACGGCGACCCCGGCCGTGGCGTCGCCGCCGGGATTCGAGGCCTATGCGCCGAAACGTTTCGTCGCGGAAGAGCCGGTCGAGGTCGACCGCTACGAGAATGGCGGCGCGCTCTATGTGATGTTTTCGGACGGCTCGGTCGAGATTCGCGACGAGGGCCGCGTGCGGCGCTTCGCTTCGCTTTCGGAACTGAGGGCGCAGGTCGGCGCGTGACGTCTCAGATCGCGAGAGAAATTGTCACCGGCACATGGTCCGAGGGGCGCGTCCAATTGCGCGCTTCGCGCAGCACATGCATCTGCTCGAGCGTTTCGGAGAGCGCCTCGCTCGCCCAAATGTGATCGAGCCGGCGGCCGCGGTCGGATTTCTCCCAATCCGAGGCGCGATAGCTCCACCACGTATAGAGCTTCTCCTCCTTGGGCACGAAGCGACGCATGGTGTCGATCCAGCGTCCTGCGTCGATGACGCGGCCGAGCTTCTCGACCTCGATCGGCGTATGGCTCACCACTTGGAGCAGCGCCTTGTGGCTCCAGACGTCCTGCTCCAGCGGCGCGATATTGAGATCGCCGACGAGGATCACGCGGCCGTCGGTCACGCGATCACGCTGAATCCATTCGGCCATCTCGTCGAGAAAATCGAGCTTATGCGCGAATTTCGGATTGATCTCGCGATCGGGCTCGTCGCCGCCGGCCGGCACGTAGAAATTATGAATGGTGAGCGGCGTCCCGCCATGGGCGAAGCCGACGGACACATGGCGCGCGTCGCCTTTCTCGCAGAAATCGCGCGTCTCCAGCAGTTCCATCGGCTGTTTCGAGACGATGGCGACGCCGTGATAGCCCTTCTGGCCATTGATGGCGAAATGCTCATAGCCGAGCGCGCGAAAATCCGAATAGGGGAATTCGGCGTTGCGGCACTTGGTTTCCTGCAGGCAGATCGCGTCCGGCGCGTGCTCCTTCAAGAATTGCGCGACGATCGGCATTCGCAGGCGCACGGAATTGATGTTCCAGGTGGTGATCTTCATCCGCTTGTCGTTTTCTCGAGAGGGAAAATCCGCGCCGCCGTTCAATCAGCCGCCGCTACGGTCGCCGAACAAGAAAGGCGCCACGTCGGCGACGCCGGGCGGCTTTTCGGCGCTGAAGGGCATGGGACGGCAGACCGCCATGGCCGAGAGGCCGACGCGCGCCGTCAGCAGGCCGTTGAGCACGCCCTCGCCGAGCTTGGCGGAGAGCTTGGCGGCGATGCCGTGGCCGACCACCTGCTGCAGGATCGAATCGCCGATGGCGAGCCCGCCGGTGATGGCGAGATGCGCGCCGACCGAGCGCGCGAGCTTGAAAAAGCCCAGCATTCCCGGCCGTCCGCCATAGATTTCGGCGATGCGGCGCATCAGCCTGATCGCCTGCGCGGCGACGAACAGCACGTCGAGCAGCGCGCGCGGGCTGACCGTGGTGACGATGGAGACGCGCTTGGAGGCGTCGGCGATCTCGCGGCGCGCCTGCGCGTCCAGCGGATGCGCGATATGGCGCTCGGCGAGATCGACGAGATCGCGCCCGTCGATGATCTGCTGCGAGAATTCCAGCACCAGCGCGCGCGCGCGGCCGGTCTCGGGGCGGTCCTCATAGAGCTTGCACAGCTCTTTCACATGTTCGCGCGCGGCTTTGATGTCGTCGCGCCGGCGCGCCTCGGCGAGGGCGATATGCAGCCGGGCGACTCGGTTCTGCCGCGCGATGGCGACGATTTCCTTGGCGAGCATCGCCAGCGCCGCGACCAGCGCCGCGCCGGCGAGGGCGAGCCCGACCGTTCCGAGCAGCGCCGAATGGGCGAAGAGGTCCTCGACGAGATTGGTGAGCCACATGCCGCCGGCCAGCGACAGCAGGCCGGCCAAGGCCGAGACGAACAAGCCGCCCCAGGAGACCAGCATGCTGCGCAGGACTCCGCGCTTCTGCGCGGCCTCGATCGCCTTCTCCTCCTCGACGAAATCGCGCGGCGTCTCGGCCTCCAGCGCGAAGACGTCGATCTGCGCCTCGACCATGCTCGGCTGTGCGCGCTCCGCCTCCTGGGGCCGCGCGCTCGCGGGCCGCGCGCTCTTGGGCGGAACGATCTGCTCGCCGTCGAGGCGAAAGGCGCGCGGGCGCGGTCTGCGTTCTGGTTCCGTCATCTCTGTCGCTTCGATAGCGCTTTCGCCCCGCAGCTTTCTAGCGCATGGGCGAGCGCCCTGCTCGGGAAAATTGCCGCGCGCGCCGAGCTCTCGACAGAAATCAGCGGGGGCGGGGCGCGCTCCCCCAGCCCCCGCGGGACGGCTCAGGCGGGAGCCCAGGCCTGCCGTGCGGCGAGCTTTTCATTTTGCTCGACCGCCCGCAGCCGCGCCGGGCGATTCTCGAGGCCGCCCCAATAGGCTTCGAACTCCGGTCTCTTCTCCAATACGCCGAAGCGCATCCCGAAGCCGATCATCGAGCCCACATAGACGTCGGCCGCGCTGAAGGCGTCGCCCGCTATATAGCGCCGGCCGGCCAAGGCCGCCGCCAGCGTGTCCACCACGGCGGCGTAGGAGCCGTAGCCGAAACGGCGCTGCATGTCGGCGGCGGGGTCCCAGCCGACGGAATGGTTGGTCATCGCCGGCTCCACGCAGCCGGCGGCGAAGAACAGCCAGCGATAATAGGCGCCGCGCTCGGCCGGCGGCGGCGCGAGGCCCGCCCGCGGAAAAGCGTCGGCGAGATAGGCGCAGATGGCCGCCGCTTCGGTCACCACTTTGTCGCCGTGGCGGATCGCCGGCACCTTGCCCATCGGATTGATCGCGAGAAATTCCGGCGATTTGATCGACGTCCCATAATCCTCGATCTCGATCTCATAGGGCGCGCCGATCTCCTCGAGCAGCCAATGGACGATCATGCCGCGCGATTGCGGATTTGTGTAGAAAGTGAGTGCATCGGACATGAGGTCTCCTTTGGTTCGTCCCGATATGGAACGTGCATAAGCCGAGGCCCTGTCAGATTCTGTCAGTATGGAGCGGCGCCACTCCTTTTGCAGCGCATGACGCCGGCGTGGCGGGCGTTCGTCCAGCAGGGTCGCCGCCTCGATCCGGTCGGCGCGGAAATGGCGGAAATCGCCTCTGAGCTCGCACCAAGCGACGAGCACGCGGACGGATTCGAAAAAGCCGAGCGCCACGGGCCAGACGACGCGCTGGGTGCGCGCGCCTTTTCCGTCGTTGTAGGAGATGGCGAGCTTGCGCTCCTCGCGCAACGCGCCGCGCAGCAGCTTCAGCTCCGCGGATTGGGCCTTGCGCCAAGGCGGGCCGATGATGAGCGCCTCGTCCTGCGATCGCATCCGCAACCCTTGCGGTAGAACCGCGGATATTTTCGCCATGGCGCTATTCGCGGCGCGTGATAGCCCGTCGTCGGTGCGACGCGCGACCCATGCGGCGCCGAGCGCCAGCGCCTCGATCTCTTCTTCGGAGAACATCAGCGGCGGCATCAAAAAGCCGGGACGCAGAACATAGCCGACGCCCGGCTCGCCATCGATCTCCGCGCCCATGGCCTGCAGCGCGGCGATGTCGCGATAGAGCGTGCGCAAGGAGACGCCCGCCTCGCGCGCGAGTTCTGCGCCGGCGACGGGATGTCGGCGGCCGCGCAGCAGTTGCAGGATTTCGAAGAGGCGGCCAGCGCGAGACATGAGCGCGAAATTAGCACGAATGCGCGGCGCGGATCGCGCTATTCGACCGGCGGAAAGGGCAGCTCGATCTGGCGCGCGAGCAGGGCGGCGAGCTGAGACTGGCGAGCGACGCCGGTCTTGGCGAACACGCTTTTGAGATGCGAGCGAACGGTCGCCGAGGTCGTGCCGTGCCGTTCGGCGATCTGCTCCGGCGACAGGCCCTCTGCGATTGCGCCGGCGACATTCGCTTCAGCGGCGGTGAGATCGAAGAGTCCGCGGATCAGCGCCGTATCGGGCGCGCCGCTCCTCGTGACCGGCGTGATCACCATCAGGCCGTAGCCGCCGTCGAAGAAATCGCGCGCATCGGCGATCATCGGAACGAGATGGACGAGGACCGTGACCTCGGCGCGGCCGCGGGCGGGAAAAGAGCGGGCCGTCACGGCGGCGGGAGCGGAAATATCGGCGAGCGCCCGCCGCAGCAGGGCGTCGGCGGAGGCGTCGGCGAGCGCGACGCGATCGCCGGGCAGCCATTTGACATGGCGCGTCAGCTTCTCGATGAGAGCGTTGGCGACCAGCGCCCGGCCGCGCAAATCGAGGATCACGGCGGGAAGTCCGATCAGCGACAACGCCTCGGTGGCGGCGCGCAGCCGTTCGAGCCGCCAACGCGCCGCCAGAAGTCCAGCACGGGCGAGATGCGGGCGAAAGGAGTCGAGGCGCGCGATGGCGTCCGGCTCGAAGCGCGGCCGGCCGGCGCGGCGCGCCAGATGGACCACCACGAAATCATCGGTCGGCATGGGCATGGCCATCGCCGCGGCATGGTGCAGGCCATTGGGAGCTCCCCAATGCGTCATCACCGGATCGGCGAGCCATTCCTCCGCCGTGAAGACTTCGGCGGCGTCGACGAAGCCGGCCCGATTCGCCGCGAGCAGCCGCGCGGGCGCCTCGCTGCGCGCGACCTCCGGCGATCGGAGATATTCGTCGACCCCGACCATTCCGGCGGAAAAGCGCCAGCCGGCCCAGGCGTCGCTGCGTCGCGTGAGGATGACGCCGCCCGCGGCGTCGGCCGAGGCGGCGAGATCATGCATCACCTGCGGCCACAGATCGGGATCGGTGGCGGCGCGATAGATGTCTTCGATGAGGCGGTCGGAAGCGGTCATGGCGGAACTCGACAGCGAATATAACGTTTCGAGGCGAGAAACTACACTCTTGGTAAACTGTTGGACCAGCTTCCGAGCCGATCTCGGTCGGGGCTCGGCCGAGTTCGATCTGGTTTTCGTCGATCGGCTCGTCGTCTTGCGGGGAACGGCGCGCTCGACTAGTTTGCGCGCCGCGTTCGGCGAAAGGCGCCGGCCGCACGACGCGGGTCTTTTTCCTTGGCGTTCTTTTCATTTCCGGAACTCGGCGCGCTGGCGGTCGGCTATCTGCTCGGCTCGATCCCGTTCGGCCTGCTGCTGACGCGGCTCGCCGGGACGACGGATATTCGCTCCATCGGCTCGGGCAATATCGGCGCGACCAATGTGCTGCGCACAGGGCGCAAGGATCTCGCCGCCGCGACCTTGCTGCTCGACGCATTGAAAGGCGCGGCCGCCGCGCTGGTCGGCGGGATGATCGCGCCCGACGGCGCCGTAATCGCCGCCGCGGCGGCCTTCGTCGGCCATATCGCTCCCGTCTGGCTGCGCTTTCGCGGCGGCAAGGGCGTTGCGACATTTCTCGGCGCGCTGTTCGGCCTCTCCTGGCCGGCGGGCCTCGCCTTCGCGGGCGTGTGGCTGTCGATGGCGGCGCTGTTCCGTTACTCGTCGCTCTCGGCGCTCGCGGCGAGCCTGGCTTCGCCGCTCGTTCTCGCAGCCGGCGGCCGTCACCGCGAGGCGATCGTCTTCGCCGCAATGGCGGCGATGCTGTGGTGGAAGCATCGCGACAATATCCGCCGCCTGCTCGCCGGCAGCGAGAGCCGCATCGGGCAGAAGGCATGAGCGAGCCGTCCTCCGCTTCGCGATTGACGGAGGAGCAGCTCTTTCATTGGCTGCGGCTGATACGTTCCGAGAACGTCGGGCCGCGCACATTTCGTCAGCTCGTCAATAAATTCGGCGGCGCGCAGGCGGCGCTGGAGGCGCTTCCCGCTCTTCTCGCGCGCTCCGCCCATGGACGAATGATCCGCATCGCCGAGCCGGACGACGTGCGCGCGGAGATGGAGCGCGCGAAGCAGCTCGGCGTTCGTTTCGCGTCGCTCGGCGACGCCGATTATCCCGCGCCGTTGCGCGCGATCGAGGCGGCGCCGCCGCTGCTCGCGCTGCGTGGCTCGGCGGAGATTTTGTCGCGTCCCTGCGTCGCCATCGTCGGCTCGCGCAACGCCTCGGCCGCGGGACTGACTTTTGCCGAACGTCTCGCGCAGGGCCTCGCGCGCGAAAATTATGTCATCGTCTCCGGCCTCGCGCGCGGCGTCGATCTCTCCGCCCATCGCGCGAGCCTCGCCGCGGGAACCATCGCCGTGCTCGCGGGCGGCCATTCGCGGCCATACCCTTCCGAGCATCGGCCGCTGATCGAGGAGATCATCGCGCGCGGCGGCGCCGTGGTGACGGAAATGCCGCTCGAATGGGAGCCGCGCGGCCGCGATTTTCCGCGTCGCAACCGCATCGTCTCGGGCCTGTCGCGCGGCGTCGTCGTGGTGGAGGCGGCGCGTCGCTCCGGCTCGCTCATCACCGCGCGCTTCGCCATGGAGCAGGGCCGCGAAATCTTCGCCGTTCCCGGCTCGCCGCTCGATCCGCGCGCCGAGGGGACCAATGATCTCCTGCGCCAGGGCGCCACTCTCTGCATCGGGCCGGACGATGTCACGCGCGCGCTCGCCGCCGGCGCCGGGCGCCAGGGCGATCTCTTCGGCGAAGGGGACGCGCCCGCCGAGGAGCCGTTCTGGGAAGAGATGGACGATCTCTTCTCGCTGCAGGAGCGAACGAGCGCCTTCGCGCATGATCGCGCTGCGCCCGTGGCTCTCGTGTCCGTGGCTCCAGAGCCCGCCGAGAGCGCATCGCGAAACGGAGAGCCGGCCACGGACGACGAGACGACAGACACAGTCGATCCGGTGACGCGCGTCACGGCGTTGCTCGGCCCGGCGCCTGTCGCGATCGACGATCTCGTGCGCGCGGCGGGGCTTCCCGCGCGCGAGGTCAACGCCGCGTTGCTGGAGCTCGATCTCGCCGGACGTCTCGTGCGACACGGCTCCAATCTCGTCTCGTTGGCGTGAGCGCGCGTCGCGCCGATCGCCTCAGCGTCCGTCGCCGACGGCGGCCGCCTCGCGCGATTTCGTCTCCGCCTCGACACGCGCCAGATTGAGGAAATAGGCGAGCATCGTCAGCTCGGACCGATTCGCCATCGTCGCCAGCTCGCCCGCCATTTCGGCAATGTAATTGGCGAGAGACGCGATCGTCGCTTCCGACTGTGTGGGGATGACGTCTCGACTGTCGGACATATTTTCCTCGCCTCGGCGCGAGGCGCGCGCCGGCAATTCGAATTTTCAACCTATAGTCGTAAAATGCCTCGCTGACGATGCATTGTCAACGAGGCCCGAGCCGCGTTTCGTCGCGCCGCCGGGCTCGCTGTCAAGCCTTCGTGGAGGGTCGTCGCCGTGGCGGCGGTCGAAGAAATTCGGCGAGATACAACTCAAAGTTTTCATATTTCGGGCGCGCTCAGGCGACAGCAGCGTTAACGGGACGTTTTTTTTGACGCTCGACGGTCTGGACGGAAAGTAAGCGCGCCTTAGTTCCCCTTCACCTGGACCGCTGTTCTTCCATCGGAACGGCGGCGTAATTGGAATTTTTCTCGAGGCGCGACTTGAGCGACCGATGCGTTGGGGGACTGATATGTGCGTTGGCTTGTCTTCACCGACCGCGCTCCTCCCGGCGCATCCGGTCGTCCGCGCCATCGTGACCGCCGTTACATGATGAAACGTCTGCGCCGGCGCTCGCGCGCCGCGACGAAAGGTTCCGGCCGCCTGGTTCGGGCGGCGGGAAAGGGGGGCGAGAGCCACGAGGAGGCTTGGGTCATGAGCAAGGTTGTGAAGTTGTCTCTGCTCGGCGTTGCTGGCGCCGTGATCGGCTTCGCCGCGCCCGGCGCGGCGGTGGCCGGACCGGTCGGCATGGCGAATGTCGCGTCCGTGTCGCTTCCGGCGTCGACGGACGAGGTTCATTACCGTCGTCATCGCGAGGGCCGTTCCGCCCATTACTGCCCACCGCGTCGCATCGAGCATCGTACGGTCTATGTGCGCCGCATCATCGAGCGCCGCACCGCCTACTATCCGTTGTATGAGCGCCGCACGGCCTATGTCGCGGCTCCGGTGGCGACTGCGGTCGCCGTGCCGGTCGTTGCGGCGACCTACGCGTATCCGTCCTATGGGTATGGGTATGGCTATGGCGCCGGACCCGGCATCATCGGCGCCGGCGCCGGTCTTCTCGGCGGCGCGCTGAACATCGGCTTCGGCGGCGGCGGCTGGGGCGGCGGCTGGGGCGGCGGCTGGGGTGGCTGGGGGCGTCGCGGCTGGTGGTGAGCCAGTCGTTCTAGCCTCCCGTAGCGAGGCGCCCCAGCCTGTCTAGGGCGCCTTGCAGAATATAGGCCGCGGCCATGCGATCCACGACCTCGGCCCTTTTGGCGCGCGACACGTCCTGCGCCAGCAGCTCTCTGGTGACGGCGGCGGTGGAAAGCCGTTCGTCCCAGAAGGCGTAGGGCGTTCGGCGCATCGCGTCGAAATTGCGCATGAAGGCCCGCGTCGCTTGCGCGCGCGGGCCTTCAGAGCCGTCCATGTTGAGCGGTAGGCCGACGATCAGCGCGGCGATTTCGTGCTGCGCGATCAAGGCCACGAGCCGCTCGGCGTCCTTGGTGAATTTCACGCGGCGGATCGTCTCGAGCGGCGTCGCGAGGCGGCGCTCGACGTCCGACAGCGCGAGCCCTACGGTCTTCGTGCCGACATCGAGCCCGATCAGCCTGCTTTTTTGTGGCAGCAGAGCGGCGAGCTCCTCGAGCGTCTTTTGTCCGGCGGTCATGCCTATTCGCCTAGCACGTCGCGCGGCTTTCTGGAAATCCGGCGCGCTCGTTGCATCACGGGCGGACGCGCGCATTGCGCCCTCGAAGCCGCGAGTGGTATAGCGCGCGGGACGAAGTCGGAACGGAGCTCCATAAAATGTCCGTCGATCAGGCGACTGTCCGCCGCATCGCCCATCTCGCGCGCATCGCCGTCGAGGACCAAGAGGTCGAGCGCCTCGGCGCGGAGCTCAACGCCATATTGGATTTCGTCGCCGAGCTGTCGAGCGTCGATGTCGCGGGCGTCGAGGCTTTGACCTCCGTTCTGCCCATGCAAATGAAGAAACGGCAGGACGTCGTCACCGACGGCGGCTTCGCCGACGCCATTCTGGCCAATGCGCCGGAAAAGGACGACCATTATTTCGTCGTGCCCAAGGTCGTGGAATAAACGCCTTCCGCAAAGACGAGCGACGCCCGCCAGACGCGGGCCTTTGAATAAGACACGAACGAGCGAAACGCATTCATGTCCGATCCTACGCATTTGTCCCTCGCCGAGGCGCGCGACGCGCTCGTTGCGAAGAAGCTGTCGGCGACGGAGCTGACCAAGGCCCATATAGAGGCGATAGAGAAAGCGCGCGCGCTCAATGCTTTTCTCACCGAGACGCCAGAGCTCGCGCTCGAAGCCGCGCGCGACAGCGACGCGCGCATCGCGCGCGGCGAGGCGCGCCCGCTCGAGGGCCTGCCGCTCGGCATTAAGGACCTCTATTGCACCAAAGGCGTGCGCACCACGGCGGCGAGCCGCATCCTCGACGATTTCACGCCCACTTATGAATCGACCGTCTCCGCCAATCTGTGGCGCGACGGCGCGCTGATGCTGGGCAAGCTCAATCTCGACGAATTCGCCATGGGCTCCTCCAATGAGACCAGCGCCTTCGGCCCCGTCGTCTCGCCCTGGCGGCGCAAGAAGGGCGATGGCTTCGACGACGCCAAGATCGTTCCCGGCGGCTCCTCGGGCGGCTCCTCCGCCGCGGTCGCCGCGCGACTGGCGCTCGGCGCCACGGCGACGGACACCGGCGGCTCTATTCGCCAGCCGGCGGCTTTCACCGGCACTGTCGGCATAAAGCCGACCTATGGCCGCTGCTCGCGTTGGGGCATTGTCGCTTTCGCCTCCTCGCTCGATCAGGCGGGGCCGATCACGCGCACTGTGCGCGACGCGGCGATCATGCTGCGCTCCATGGCGGGCCATGATCCCAAGGACACGACCAGCGTCGATGCGCCGGTTCCCGATTATGAGGCGGCGATCGGCGCCTCGGTGAAGGGCCGCCGCATCGGAATTCCCAAGGAATATCGTATCGGCGGCGGCGCCGAGATCAATGCGCTCTGGGACCAGGGCGTCGCCTGGCTGCGCGACGCGGGTGCCGAGATCGTCGAGATTTCCCTGCCGCATACGCGTTTCGCGCTGCCGGCCTATTACATCATCGCGCCGGCGGAGGCCTCCTCCAATCTCGCGCGCTATGACGGCGTGCGCTATGGCCTGCGCGAGAAGGGCCGCGACATCGCCGACATGTATGAGAAGACGCGCGCCAAAGGCTTCGGGGCCGAGGTGCGCCGTCGCGTGATGATCGGCGCCTATGTGCTCTCGCACGGCTATTACGACGCCTATTATGTGCGCGCGCAAAAAATCCGCAGCCTCATCAAGCGCGATTTCGACGAGGCTTTCGCGGCCGGCGTCGACGCCGTGCTGACGCCGGCGACGCCTTCCACCGCTTTCGCGCAAGGCGAGAAGGGCGCGGCCGATCCGGTTGAAATGTATTTGAACGACATTTTCACCGTGACGGTGAACATGGCCGGCCTGCCGGGCATTGCGGTGCCGGGCGGTCTCGGCGCCGACGGATTGCCGCTCGGCCTGCAGCTCATCGGCCGCCCCTTCGACGAGGCGACCTTGTTCTCGCTCGCCGCGGCGCTGGAGAGCGCGGCGCCGAAGATCGATTTCCCGCAGCCCTGGTGGACGAAGGCGATATGACGCGCAGAGCAGAGGCCGCAAAGCTCGAACCGCGCGACGAAATGTCGGACGTGCGCGCCACCATAGACGCGCTCGACGACGAGCTCGTCGCTCTACTGGCGCGCCGCCAGCGCCAGATCGAGCGCGCCGCGGCGGTGAAACCCTCGCTCGGCATTCCCGCGCGCGTGCCGGAGCGGGTGGATGAAGTGCTGGCGCGCGTCGCCGCGGCGTCGCAGCGCGAGGGGCTCGATGTCGAACTGGGGCAAGCGCTTTGGCGCGCGCTGATCGAATGGTCGATCGGCTATGAAGAGCGGCTGATGGGCGATCGCGAGCAGGGAACAACCGGACGGAATGCCGAGTAGCGCCGGCGTAGGAGTTCGATACTATCGGCGCTATTCGTCCCGTTGGCCGGCGCTGAGGATCAAGCAATGTCGCAGCCGATGCAGATCGAGTCGCTGGAGATAAAAAACTATCGTCTTTTCAAAGATGTGAAGTTCTCCGATCTTGCTCGTTTGACCGTCGTCGTCGGCGCGAACGGATCCGGCAAGTCGACCCTGTTCGATGTATTCAGCTTCTTGAAGGAGGCGCTCACTCAGAACGTCGCGACCGCCGTCACGCGACGAGGCGGCTTCAACGAGTTGGTGAGCAGAGGAGAGAAGGGTCCTATCGCGATTACCGTGAAGTTTCGGGAAAGCGGTGGACGGCTCGCCACCTATGATTTGCATATAGGAGTAGACGGCGGTCGAGTTGTGGTCGAACGCGAAGTTTTGAAAATTCGACGCGGCCAAAACGGAAAGCCGTTGCGCTTCGTAGACTTCACGCGAGGACGTGGAAAGGCGATAACTAAAGAGCCTGCGTACGGAGACGGCGGAGCGATTGAGGTCCTCAAATATTATGAGCTGGATGATCCGAGCGTGCTCGCAATCAAAGGGCTCGGGCAATTCCGCGAGTTTCGGCTCGTCTCAGAACTCCGCAGCCACATCGAGAGCTGGTATGTTTCCGACTTCCACATCGCGGACGCGCGACCGAGCATGGAGGCCGGCGAGGCGGAGCATTTGTCCACGCGCGGCGAGAATGTCGCTCAGGTGGCCCAATATCTCTACGAGCATCATCGTGACCGTTTCGACAAGGTGCTCGACGCAATGAAGCGGCGCGTGCCGGGCGTCGCCGGCGTCGAGGCGCGTCCGACCGAGGACGGGCGTCTCGTCCTGCGTTTCAAGGACGGCAGCTTCAAGGACCCTTTCATCGCCAGATATGTGTCGGACGGCACGATCAAAATGTTCGCCTATCTGGTGCTGCTCTACGACCCGAAGCCATTTCCGCTGCTCGCGGTCGAGGAGCCGGAGAACCAGCTCTACCCGGAGCTGATGATCGAGTTGATCGAGGAATTCAGGGTCTATGCCGAACGAGGCGGACAGGTTTTCGTCTCCACGCACTCGCCGGACTTCCTGAACGGCGCTCGTCTCGAGGAGATATTTTGGCTCGTGAAGAACGATGGCTTCACGAACGTCCGGAGGGCGTCCGACGACCCGCAGCTCGTCAGGCTCGTCGAGGAGGGGGATCTGCCGGGAGCGCTGTGGAAGCAAGGGCTTTTCGAGGGGGCTCACCCTCGATGAGCCGACTTGTTTTCCTTTTGGAGGAGCCTTCGATCAAAGTTCTGCTCGAAGGTCTTCTCCCGAGACTGTTTCCCACGCTCGACATTCTCTGTATCAAGCATGAAGGAAAGAGCGATCTGGAAAAAAGCCTGCCGAGAAAGCTGCGAGCATGGAACCGTCCAGACGACCATTTCGTCGTCCTCCGCGACGGCGATGGCAAGGACTGCAAAGCCTTGAAGGCGTCGCTCTCGAAGATGTGCGCGGAGGCTGGACGCGAAGACACCTTGGTTCGTATCGTGTGCCAGGAGTTGGAAGCTTGGTATTTCGGCGATCTGGAAGCCTTCGCGGATGTCTTCAGCGCGCCGGCTCTGCGTCGGCAGGCGGCGCGAGTAGGCTACCGTGATCCAGACGCGATTGCGAAACCGTCGAAAGAACTCATCCGGCTCTATCCCGCTTTCCAGAAGACTGACGGAGCGCGCAGGATGGCGGAGCGGCTTTCCTATGGGAGCAATCGGTCCCCCAGCTTTCGAGCTCTGGTAGAAGGGATCGCGCGAATCTCGTCTCTACCGCTTCCAGGTTGAACGAGCATGGCGGCCCGGTAGCCTATGCTTAACCGTGTCTCGGCCGACGCATCTGTCGAGACGCCTTATCGCGGCGCACGGCTTTTGCTTATATAACACGCAGGAGCCGGGGAGCTGGCGCAGGCCAGCGCAGTTCGATTTCGAGGAAGTAGGATGACGACTACAAACGCCACTCCGTCCAAACTCATCAAAGGCGCGACCGGCGACTGGGAAGTCGTCGTCGGCATGGAGATTCACGCCCAGGTGACGAGCAAGGCCAAGCTCTTCTCCGGCGCTTCCGCGGAATATGGCGGCGAGCCCAACGACCATGTCTCGCTCGTCGACGCCGCCATGCCGGGAATGCTGCCGGTCATCAATGAGGAATGCGTCAAACAGGCCATTCGCACCGGCCTCGGCCTTCAGGCGCAGATCAATCTGCGTTCCGTGTTCGATCGGAAAAATTATTTCTATCCCGACTTGCCGCAGGGCTATCAGATTTCCCAGTACAAGCATCCGATCGTCGGCGAGGGCGAGGTCATCGTCGATGTGACGCCCAGCGAGCGCATCACCGTCGGCATAGAGCGTCTGCATCTCGAGCAGGACGCCGGCAAGTCCATCCACGACCTTTCCGCCACCGAGAGCCATGTCGACCTCAACCGCTCCGGCGTCGCGCTGATGGAGATCGTCTCCAAGCCGGACATTCGCTCGGCGGAGGAGGCGCGCGCCTATGTCTCCAAGCTGCGCACCATTCTGCGCTATATCGGCTCCTGCGACGGCAATATGGAGCAGGGCTCGCTGCGCGCCGACGTGAACGTCTCCGTGCGCAAGCCGGGCGCGCCCTTCGGCACGCGCTGCGAGATCAAGAACGTCAACTCCATCCGCTTCATCGGCCAGGCGGTGGAGGTGGAGGCGCGCCGCCAGATCGGCATTCTCGAGGATGGCGGCGTCATCGCTCAGGAGACGCGCCTCTTCGATCCCGGCAAGGGCGAGACGCGCTCCATGCGCTCCAAGGAGGAGGCGCACGACTATCGCTATTTCCCGGACCCCGATCTGCTGCCGCTGGAATTCGATCAGGCCTATGTCGACGCGTTGAAGGTCGAACTGCCGGAGCTGCCGGACGAGAAGCGCGCGCGCTTCGTCGCCGATTACGGCCTGCCGCCCTATGACGCCGGCGTGCTCGTCGCCGAGCGCGCGAGCGCGGACTTCTTCGAGGAGGCGGCGAAAGGCCGCGACGCCAAGCTCGTCGCCAATTGGGTGATCAACGAGCTGTTCGGCCGCCTCAACAAGGAGGGGCTCGACATTACGCGTTCGCCCGTGTCCGCGCAGGCGATCGGCGCGATCGTCGATCTCATCTCGACCAGCGTCATCTCGGGCAAGATCGGCAAGGATCTGTTCGAGATCGTCTGGCAGGAAGGCGGCGATCCGCGCGAGATCGTCGAGACGCGCGGCTTGAAGCAGGTGACGGACACCGGCGCGATCGAGAAGGCGATCGACGAGATCATCGCCGCCAATCCGGACAAGGTCGCGCAAGCCAAGGCGAAGCCGACCATGCTCGGCTGGTTCGTCGGCCAGGTGATGAAAGCGACTGGCGGCAAAGCCAATCCGCAAGCCGTCAATGATCTGCTGAAGAGCCGTCTCGGCGTCTGAGACGCTTCCGATATAGCCGAAACTCGAATCACGACGGAGTCGATTCGATCGAATCGACTCCGCGCGACGGCCGCAGCGAGGCTTTCGCGAAGGCCGTCGCGCGCGCTGCGCACAATTTTTTTTTCATGCGTTCCGCGACGCCGCCGGAGCGTGCGCGACGGCTGCGCGAAGCGCGGCGCCGAGGTCCTCGCACATGCGTCGAGACTTGCGATCGGATCGACGAGAGAGCGTCGGCGACAGCATGAAACGAATGCGCGAAATCTCCTTCGGTCACGCGGGCGTTGTCGCGCGCATGTCGGTATCGAGATCGCACGCGTCCTAGTTTTTGAAGAAAAACAATAGATTGAATGGTTTCCTCATGGGCCGCGCGCGGCGTGTCGCGGCGACGAAGATGCAGCTTCGCCATTGCGCGACGCGCTTTTCGGATATGGCCGGGATCATTGTCGTCACGCCGCGAATGCGCGGCGTCGCGCGCTTCGTCGATGCGCGCTTCGACGTCGCGCGCATGGCGCATTCGCGCTTGTTTCGCGATTTGCGACATCGTTTTCGCGAGCAATTCGTGAAAGCGCCACTTGAACGACTATTTAACCACGTTACGCTATTGCCGCCTATTGTCGGTCATAGCGACATTCCGACGATATGGATCAAGGGGACTGAAGATGGCGAAACCAACGACGAAGCGTAAGCCTGCGAAAAAGGCGGCCGCGAAGAAGGGTGCTCGTAAGACTGCGACCAAGAAAGCGGCGACCAAGAAAGCCGCGACCAAGAAGGCCGCCGCCAAGAAGGCCACGCGGAAGGTCGCGCGCAAGGCCGCTTCGAAGAAGGTCGCTCGCAAGACCACGCGCAAGACGGCGACGAAGAAGCGTGTTGCGACGAAGAAGCGCGTCGCCACGAAGAAGCGCACCGCTACGAAGAAGACCGCGACGAAGAAGGCTGTGCGCAAGGCGCCCGTCAAGCGTCGCGCTCCGCGCAAGCCCAAGGAGACTCCTCCGGCGCCGGAAAGCTCGGAAGCGGTCTGACGAAAGACCCGCGGACGAAACGCGTTCGCCATGCGCAGTCGAACTCTCGCATCGTGAACGCGTTTCGCAGCCATTCTGTCGCCCGGGCCGGCTCGGCCCGCGCTTCTCTCACCTCGGCGCGCGATCTCTCTCCGGCGCGCTCTGCTAGTCGGCGCCCACTGTTTCCGGCGCGCTGTTTCGGCGGGAGATGCGGCTTCAGGCCGTCAACGGGTCAGGCAACGCGTCGCGAATTCGCGCCAGCTCGTTCCCGCCGTTCGACCTTCCTGCCTGATCTTCATCCATTGCGTCGCGCATTGGCGCATACGCTCGCGCGAGGCGCGCGGCAGCGATGGCGGCGGCGTCGATGTGTCGAGTGGCGGCAATTCCTGCGGCATGGCCGGCGGCGCCTCCATCGCCGGCGGCTGCGGCGCGCGCTGCTCGGGCGGACGCTTCGGGGGCGTGGGCGCGCGCGGCGCGCGGCGCGCCGCCTGTTGCGGACGATCGGCGGATGGCATGGGCAGAGGCGCGGCCGCGGCCAGGGTCGCGAATGCGCATAGCGAGGCGAGGATCGCCGCATAGGCGCTCCGCCGCCGAGAGGAAGCGCCGGGCTCTCTTGCGATCACTCGTTCAGCCATCGGCTCCCATCGATGCGTCGCGCGTGACGACGGCTCTAGGAGTCTCTCCGTGTTTCATTGAAACGCGGAAAGACTCTAGGCCTTTTGTTTTGACGCGTTTCCAACGCCGAACCGGTGTCCACTTCGGCTGGAAACGCTCTAGACCGGAACGCTGCGGGGCGTCAATGTTGGGCGATTTCGCGGCTTGTTTCGCGGTCTTCCCATTGTTGCGAGCGGCGTGTTACAGCGTTGTTCGATCCAATTGGATCGAACAACGCTCTCGTTTCCGTTCGGTGCAGAGCGCTCTCGCCGCGGTTTCGGCTCCCACGGGCCGCGCTGGAGGTCGATATGGATTCTCCTGAAAACAAGCTCGCCGCCTCTTCCGCTCGGCTCGCGCTCACCGCGCGCCCGCGCCGCAATCGCAAGAGCGAATGGGCGCGCCGTCTCGTGCGCGAGACGCGACTCTCCGCCGACGATCTCATCTGGCCGCTGTTTCTGCTCGATGGGGCAGGGCGCTGCGAGCCGATCGCATCCATGCCCGGCGTCTATCGCTATTCGATCGACACGGCGCTGGAGGCGATCGAGGAGGCGGCCTCGCTCGGCGTGCCGGCGGTGGCGCTCTTTCCCAACACCGATCCGGCGTTGCGCGATCCGCATGGCTCGGCCGCGCTCGATCCGGAAAATCTCGTCTGCCTCGCCTGCTGCGCGATCAAAAGAGCGGTTCCGGGCATAGGCGTCATCACCGATGTCGCGCTCGACCCCTATACGAGCCACGGTCATGACGGGCTGCTGGTCGGCGATGAGATCGTCAATGACGAGACCGTCGCCGTGCTGGCGGCGCAGGCGGTCAATCAGGCGCGCGCCGGCGCCGATATCATCGCGCCCTCGGACATGATGGACGGCCGCATCGGCGCGATCCGCGCCGCTCTCGACGCCGAAGGCTTCGAGAGCGTCCAGATCATGAGCTACGCCGCCAAATACGCCTCCGCCTTCTATGGGCCGTTCCGCGACGCCATCGGCACCAATAAGACTCTGCGCGGCGACAAGCGGACCTATCAGATGGACCCCGCCAACAGCGACGAGGCGCTGCGCGAAGTGGCGCTCGATCTCGAGCAGGGCGCCGATATGGTGATGGTCAAGCCGGGAATGCCTTATCTCGACATTGTGCGCCGTGTCGTCGACGCCTTTCATGCGCCGACCTTCGCCTATCAGGTGTCGGGCGAATATTCGATGATCGAGGCCGCCGTCGCCAATGGCTGGCTCGACGGCGAGCGCGCGATGATGGAGAGCCTCACCGCCTTCAAGCGCGCGGGCGCGGCCGGCGTTCTCACTTATTACGCGCCGCGCGCCGCCGCTCTGCTGCGCCGCGGCTGACGCCGCGGCCGCCCGTCACCACTCGGCCTTCACCATTCGGCCTTCACCAGCGGCAGCTTCTGCTTCAGCCGCGTGATGAGGTCGGTCAGGCTCCGGCGATTGGTCTTGTCGCAGAGCTGCGCGTCGAGATCGGCCTGCACCGATTGCGACAGCCACCAGCTCATCGAGACCTTGGACATGGACAAGGTCTGGCCCTTGAAGCGCGCGCATGTCTTGTCGAGCAGCGGATCGTCGCCGCCGTCGGCGACCAGCACGGGCTGCACGCGTACGCCGATCTGGAAGAAGCTCGCGGTCATGTCGCCGGCGTAGCGGTCGGTGTCGGCGTTCATCTCGACGAGGCTGCGCTGCGCCAGCGCAGCCTGTTCCGCCGCATGGCCGGCGCGCGTCGCCAGCAGAGCGTCGACCGGCGCGGCGACGAGGCCGAAGAGATCCGAAACGAAGCCGACTCCCGTCGCGCCGAGCCGCGGCGTCCCCGCCGCGCGGGGCGGCAGCGTGTTGTCGGTCAGCGCGCCCACAGGATCGTTCTGCACCCAGAGGATCAGCGGTGTGATCCCCTCATTCTTGAGCGCGCGCGCCACATCGAGCGCAGAGGCGAGGCCGGCGTTGTCGAAATAGCCGCCGTCGACGATGCGGTCGCCATGCGTCGCGTCATTCTTGGCGCGCAGCGTTCCAGCCGGCGAGATGACCGGGAAGCGCGCGCTGAGCAGCGCCGCGGTGGAGAGAAGAATGTCGGGGCCGTCGCGCAGCGCCGCGACGTCCTTGTCGCCCTGCGCGGCCGCGGGGCACATATCGCCCCGCGGCGATTTGCAGGGCGTCGAGATCATCTCGAAGAAATCATAGGCCGCGGGATAGAGCGGCGCGCGCGAATTGGTCGCCGGGGCGGGGCGCGTCGAAACGAGATCGGTTCCGATGATGCGCGCTCCGCTGTCCACCGACGTGCCGTTGAGCAGCAGCAGCGGCGCCCATTTGCCGGGCGGCGTCGCACGCGCATAGCCCAATTTGCGGCACATGCCGGTCGCAGCGCCATTGGCGCAGGGCTCGCCGGTCTGGATCAGCTCGCTGGTCCAATAGTCGTTTTTATAGGCGGGGTTGGTCACGAAATCATAGTGACGCTCCCAGGATTTCTCGAGCAGAGCGGCGCGATCCTCCATCCAGCTCTCCTCGCCCACGAAAAATTTGCGCGGCGAGAAATTGTCGCGAAAGCCGAGGCCGACGAAAGCCGGCGAGAGATAATCGCCGGCGACCAGCAATTGCAGACAATTGCGCCAGCTCCCCGTCGGATCGCGGCCCTCATGGGCGCCGACCCAGACGCGCGCCGTATTGACGCAGGGCGGCGTCGCCACGCCTTTTTCCGCGACGTCGGCGAGAGCGGCGCGGAAAATCGCCGAGCCGAAGGCGCCGCCGGAGACGCCGGAGAAAGCGAAGACTCGACGTCCGGGCGAGTTCAGCGTCGGCGCGTCGTGGAGATCGCCGTCGCGATCGATCAAATGGCCGATGACTGTCGCCGCCATATAGGCGGCGCGGCTCGCGCCGCCTTCCGCCGCGACGATGAGCGCCGGCGGACATTCCGTCTCGGTGCAGCCATTGGCGGCTTTCCAATTTTTCACCGCCGCGGCGATGTCGATCTGCCGCTCCTCCTTGGCCGGCGCGCCGGCTGTCACGGGCAGGGGCTCGGGCAGGGTGCGCACATCGTCGAGACGTGTGTTCGCGGCCGTGATCGCGGCGGCGAACAGGACCGCGATCAGCAGCAGTGGGCGGCCTGTCTCATAGCCCTTGCGCACCAGCCAGCTCGCGCCCAGCACCAGGCTGCCGAGCAGAAAGGGAACCAGCAGCGCGCGCGGCGCATGATCGGACAAGAAGAACGGCCAGATCAGCGCCGAGACGAAAACCGCCATGGTGGCGTGCAGAGAGACGGAGGTCAGCAGGCGCAAATCCATGTTGGCGCCGATGAATTTGGCGATATGCCGGCGTTTGACGACAAAAAGGACGAAAGCGGCGGCGGCAGCCGCGTCGAGCGCCAGCAGCGCATTGATCTGATCGCGCGTCGCCGTCGCCTCTTGCAGAATGGCGGCGTTCTCGATCGAGGCCTGCGCGCCCATGAGGCCGAGCGCCACGGCGATGAACGGTATGAGCCCGAGAAGTCGCGGCGTCCAGGAAATGACGCGGCCGAAGCGTCGATGAACATGGTCGCGCACCGAACGAATGTCGTTGTCGCGCATCTCGACGCGCAGCAGATAGGGGATCATCCATGCCGAATCGGCGTCGTCGAGCACGCGGCGCGCGCCGTAATGGACCGGAAAAGCCCAGACCAGGAATATCGCGGCGAAGACCGAGAGCCAATAATGCGCGCCGTAGAACAAGGCGTCGAAGGAGCGGTCGGCGAAGAGATTTTGCGCCTGATCGACGAGGCCGAAGAGCAGCAGGCCGGCCAGCGCGCTGGCGACGCTCACCCGGCAGGCCCAGAGAATGCGCATTATCCAGTAGAAGTCCGTCTTCCATTGCGGGGCCGGCGGCGCGACCTCCTGGTGAAGCTCTGTTTTCGTCTCGAGCAATTGCGACATGATGCGCTCCATCGAAAAAATCTTGTCGGAACCACGACGGTTCCGCAGGAAATCCTGTCTCGAAGTTTACGCTAGGCCGCGACGGTGACAAGACGGTCACGCCCGCGGCGCGCGGCGCGGCGGGGCTCGGTCCGCCGGTTCGGCTCGGCTCGGGCGGTTCGTCGGGCGGTTCGGTCGGGCGGCTAGGTCGGGGTAGACAAAGCGGCCGTCCCGTGGTTTGGCTGTGTGAGCGCCGGGCCGCCGGCCCGCGTCGCCGCTCTTCGATCTCTCTCGCGACTGTCTTTTCCTATGTCCGGCCGCACGACTCGCCTTGTGATCATTTCGTGTTGTCTTTGCGCTATATCCGCGGCGAGGGCGGATTTTCGCCTGTGCAACAACACGACCAGCAGGGTGAGCGTGGCCTTGGCCTATACGGATGGACGCAATTGGCTGTCGGAAGGGTGGTGGAATTTGCACGCCTCCGCCTGCGAGACTTTGTTGCGCGGACCACTCGCGGCGCAGTACTACTACGTATATGCGATGGACGAGCGCGGCGGAGAGTGGAAGGGCAAGGCGTTCATGTGCACGCGCGATCACGAGTTTCGCATCGATGGGCGGGACGATTGTTTCGCGCGCGGCTTCGACCGCACGGGATTCTTCGAGATAGACACAGGGCGCGACGCCAAGAACTGGACGGTGCAGCTCACCGATCCGACGCCGTCCTCGACGCAATGACGAGGATGGCCGCGCGGCTCTGACAAAAGAGGATTGGGCGAGAAAATGAGAAGGTTGCGGCGCGTGAAGATCATCGCGACGCTCGGTCCGGCGAGCGTCGAGAAGACCGTCGTGGCTGGCCTGTCGACGGCCGGCGCCGATGTGTTTCGGATCAATATGAGCCACACCGATCATGCCGGGCTCGCCGCCTATGTGCGCATGATCCGCGAGATCGAGGCCGAGACCGGCCGCGCCATCGGCATATTGGTCGATTTGCAGGGACCCAAGCTGCGCATCGGCGCCTTCGCAGACGGGCCGGTGCATTTGCGCAAGGGCGATCATTTCCTGCTCGACGCCGATCCGACGCCGGGCGACGCCACCCGCGTGCAGCTTCCGCATCCCGAGATTCTGCAGGCGCTGAAGGTCGGCGACGCCATTCTGATCGACGACGGCAAGGTGCGGCTGCATGTGGTCGAGACGTCGGACGTCATGGCCCGCGCCGTCGTCGACATCGGCGGCCGCGTCTCCAATCGCAAGGGCGTGAGCCTGCCGGACACGGATATTCCGATCACCTCGATGACGCCCAAGGACCGCGCCGATCTCGACGCGGCGCTGATCGAGGGCGTCGATTGGGTGGCGATCTCCTTCGTGCAGCGCGCCGAGGATGTGCTCGAGGTCAAGCGCGTCGTCGGCTCGCGCGCGCTGGTCATGGCCAAGATCGAGAAGCCGCAGGCCATCGCGCGGCTCGACGAAATCATCGAGCACGCCGATGCGCTGATGGTGGCGCGCGGCGATCTCGGCGTCGAAGTGCCGCTCGAGAAAGTGCCGAGCCTGCAGAAGCGAATCACTCGCGCGGCGCGCCGGCTCGGCAAGCCCGTCGTGGTGGCGACTCAAATGCTGGAATCGATGATTTTGGCTCCGCTGCCGACCCGCGCCGAGGTCTCCGACGTCGCCACCGCCGTCTATGAGGGCGCCGACGCCGTCATGCTCTCGGCCGAGAGCGCCGCCGGCCAATATCCGATCGAGGCCGTGGCCACGATGAGCCGCATCGCGGAAGAGGTCGAGACCGACGGGGTCTATCGCTCCATCCTCAACGCCCAGCGCAATGCGCCGCCCAATCCGACCGCCGCCGACGCAATCGCCGTCGCCGCCCGCGATGTGGCCGAGACGCTCGACTCCATGGCTATTTGCGCCTGGACCGCCTCCGGCGCGACGGCGCTGCGCATCGCCCGCGAGCGGCCGCGGCCGCCGATTCTGGCGCTGACGCCCAATCGTGACACCGCGCGCCGGCTGGCGCTGGTGTGGGGCGTCCATGCGCTCGAGACTCAGGACGCCCGCGACGTCGAGGATATGGTCGACCGCGCCTGCGTCAATTCCCTCCGCGAGGGCTTCGCCTCGCCGGGCGATCGCGTCATCATTGTCGCGGGAATGCCCTTCGGCTCGCCGGGCGCCACCAATATGGTGCGGCTCGCGCTGGTCGGCGAGGAGGGCGGGGTCTGAGCCCGCTCAGGACTTCGGCGCGCCGTCCGTTGTCCATTCCATGATCGAGGTGGGCCGGCCCGAGAGGCTCGGCCCGCCTTCGGCGATGCGCATGAAGCCCTCGCGCTCGTAGAAGGCGACGGCGCGTCTATTGTCCTGATTGACGTCGAGCCGCAGCCGCGCGGGCGAGAGGCTGCGCGCCGCCTCGATCAGCGCCTCCGCGGCGCCGGAGCCGAAACGGTCCGGGCGCACGCAGAGCTGGTCGAGCCAATGCGTTCGCGGATCGACAGTGACGAAGCCGATGAGCGCGCGCCCGGCGCCTTCGAGCAGCAGCAGCGTTTGCGCGCCGCCGCGCTCGAGCTGGACGAGGCGATCCCGCAGCCAATCGCGGCGCGCCTCGAAATCAATGTCCGCATAGGTCGTCCGCCAGGCGGCGACCCAGAGATCGAGAAGCGCCGGCCAGTCCGAATCCCGACGCGCGACGATGCGCGGGGCGATGATCGGTCCGCCGCCGCTCATGCTCAGGCCTTGCGCACAGTGTCGAGCAAGAGGCGGTGGATCGCCTCATTGCCGGCGCAGATCGCGCCCTTGGGCAGCATGTCGGAGCCGCCGTCGAGATCGCTGACGAAGCCGCCGGCCTCGCGCACCAGCACGATTCCCGCGGCTATGTCCCAGGGCTTGATGCCGCGCTCCCAATAGCCGTCGCAGCGGCCGGCGGCGACCGAGGCGAGATCGAGCGCGGCCGCGCCCATGCGGCGAATATTTCCGGTCTTGGCCATGACGGCGGCGAGCTCCGTCTGGAAACGGGCGTGGCGGGCGACCGCGGCGAGGGGTGGGATGCCGCAGGCGACGAGCGAGTCGCTCAGCCCCTTGCGCGAGGCGACCCTCATGCGCCGATTGTTGAAATAGGCGCCCTGACCCTTCTCTGCGACGAACATGTCGTCGGTCGCCGGATTATAGACGACGCCGGCGACGAGCTGGCCCTCCCGCTCGAGCCCGATCGACACTGCGAAAACGGGAATGCCGTGGAGGAAGTTGGAGGTGCCGTCCAGAGGATCGATATGCCAGGTGTGGGTCTTGTCGCTGCCCTCGACGGCGCCGCTCTCCTCCATGAGAAAGCTGTAGCCCGGACGGGCGCGCGACAATTCCTCGAAGACGATCTTCTCGGCGCGGCGGTCGGCGGCCGAGACGAAATCGCCGGGGCCCTTCACGGACACCTGCAGATTCTCGACCTCGCCGAAGTCGCGCTTCAGGCTGCGCCCCGCCTTTATGGCTGCGGCAGTCATGACGTTCATCAAAGCGGAGCGGATCATGGAGTCCTGAGGAAAATCGCGTGGGGGGAGGAGGGGCGAGGCCTCAAATGACAGGCCGGCGGCGGGCGCGTCAAGCATCATGCGCATTCGTCGTCCCGGCTTTAACCAGCGATAAACCCTGCCGGCGACGCCTGTCGTGGCCTTCACCGTTTCGAAAGCGCTGTTTTGCCAGAGTGAGGCCTTCGGCCGCGTCGATGGAGATTATGCCCATGCCGTTCGAAACTATGGACATCGTCGAGACGAAAGGCGGCGCGCGGAGCGGCCGACCGACGCCCTCGAAAGGCCAATTGCTGCGCGTCGGTCTGATGTTGGCGATCGCCGCGCTCTGCGTCGCCTCCCTCGAGGCCGGCCTCGGACGAAGGGTCGCCGGGGCCGAGCGCGCAGCCGCGCCACAGACCTCCGGCAAAACTGTGAGAACTTGAGCTAAGCCACGAATATGCGACGGCTTTTCAACTGTGCTCCGCCTCGGAACGGCGGAGTGTTCGAGCGACGGTTAAAGCAGATCGATAAAGCTGGATATTTCATTTATTTAAACAGCTGATCTAATATTCTGCATCAGCATTGGCGGCCTTGAAGCGAGCGGGCCGCGGCTGCCGCGCGAGCGCGCCGCTCACCGTGAACCGAGGTATATTACGTACGGACTCGAAGATTAAGGTTAAGCAAAACCTAATAAGGCGCGCCCCGCATTTTTGCGTTACATAGGGATCCATTGGAGCGGCGCGTATCGATCGCCGCCGTTCGAGCGTTCGAGAGCGTCGTATGATGGGGCAAGCGTCGGATTCGGTGGGAAGCGTTCAGACGACGGTCTCCTTCGTGGAGAAGCTGGCCGGGTCTGAGGCCTTTGGGGCCATGTTTCGCGAGGGCATGGCGCTGGTCGAGGAGGCGGCCGGCTATCTCGACGGCGCCGGCCGGGACGACGCCAAATCGCTGCCGCGCCCGGAGGCGCTCGCTTATGCGGCCGAAAGCATGAGGCTGACGACGCGGCTGATGCAGATCGCCTCCTGGCTGCTGCTGCAGCGGGCGGTCAATCAGGGCGAGATCACGAGAGCCCAGGCCGCGAGCGACAAGCACAAGGTGCGGCTGTCGCAGCAGGAGCTGGCGTCGAACCCGGATGTCTTCGCCCATCTGCCGCAGAAGCTGCGCGACCTCGCCATTCACTCGCTGCGCCTGCAGGCGCGCGTGATCCATCTCGATCAGCTGATCTACGGGTCCGAGGCGGGCTATCCGCCAAATCGCGCGGAGAGTCCGGTCGAGGCGCAGCTCCGGCGCCTGCGCAACGCCTTCGCTCCAGGCCTTTGAGGGCTCGGAATCGTCCAACCGGCGTCCGCTTCGGCTGGAGACGCTTTCAAACGAAAAAAGCCGCGCTCGAGAAGCGCGGCTTTTTTTTATGGCGCCGGCGTCGGCCGGGCGCTCACTTCTTGCCGAAAGACATATTGCCGAAGCGCGAGTTGAAGCGCGACAGGCGGCCGCCGCGGTCGAGCAGCTGCGCGGAGCCGCCGGTCCAGGCCGGATGCGTCTTGGGGTCGATGTCGAGATTGAGCGTGTCGCCCTCGGAGCCCCAGGTCGAGCGGGTGAAATATTCCGACCCGTCGGTCATCACGACCCTGATCGTGTGATAGTCGGGATGGATTTCCTTTTTCATCGTCATTCCTCGAAATGAGAGCCGCGCCGACGCCGGCGTTTGGCGGCGCTCATAGCGCATGGCGCGCAAAGGAGCAAGCGCGCGGCGCGTGGATCTGTCAG
Organism: Methylosinus sp. KRF6; assembly: GCF_018887255.1. Classification (NCBI taxonomy): domain Bacteria; kingdom Pseudomonadati; phylum Pseudomonadota; class Alphaproteobacteria; order Hyphomicrobiales; family Methylocystaceae; genus Methylosinus; species Methylosinus sp. KRF6. The sequence goes on from NZ_JAHLJF010000001.1 coordinate 205,601, forward strand.
GCGGCGAGCAGGCGCTGCACCTCGTTGACGAGGTCCTTGAGGTGGAAAGGCTTGGAGAGGATTTTCGCCTGGCGCGGGGCCTGATTGTCGGGATTGAGAGCGACGGCCGCAAAGCCCGTGATGAACATCACCTTTATGTCGGGGTCGAGCTCGGTGGCGCGGCGCGCGAGCTCTATGCCGTCCATCTCCGGCATGACGATATCGGTGAGCAGCAGCTCGAACGGCTCCACGCGGAGCTGGTCATAGGCGGAGAGCCCATTGTCGAAGGACGTCACCGAGAAGCCGGCCGTCTGCAGCGCGCGCACCAGAAAGCGGCGCATATCGGTGTCATCCTCCGCCAGCAGGATTTTTGCGGCAATCTTGTCGGTCATATCGCTCCTCGCATGTTCTATGACATAAGGGCGCATCTGGGTAAAAATCGGGTGAAAATAAGGACCCGCTCACGCCCTGCCGGGAAATTCTGGCCCTTGTTTCGCATGAACCGAAATTTTCGGGAATATGCGCGCCGAAAAGTCTATGCTGCTCGACCTCGATAGGTGCGTGGGCGGAGGGCGACGAGAGTGAGAGCGATGAGGCGCCGACGATGAGCAATGACGAGCGGGCCGCGAGCCCCACGCCCGCCGATCCCGAGCTCCATGTTCCGTTCGAGCTGGTCGAGCCCGCCGAGCTCTCCTCGCCGCTGGTGTTCTCCTCGCCGCATTCCGGCGACATCTATCCGGCGAGCTTCCTCGCCAGCTCGCGGCTCGACATTTCGAGCCTGCGCCGCTCGGAAGACGCGCATGTGCACGAGCTCTTCGCCCTCGCGCCGACGCTCGGGGCGCCGCTGCTCAAAGCCAATTTCCCGCGCGCCTTTCTCGATCTGAACCGCGAGCCCTATGAGCTCGACCCGCGCATGTTCGAGGATGCGCTGCCCGAATTCGCCAATACGCGGTCGCTGCGCGTGGCGGCGGGCCTCGGCGCCATTCCTCGCGTCGTCGCCGACGCCCGCGAGATCTATTCCGGCCGCCTGCGCGTGGCCGAGGCGCTGCATCGCATCGAGAGCCTGCACAAGCCCTACCACGCGGCTCTGCGCTCGCTGATGGAGCGCGCCCGCGACAAATTCGGCGCGGCGCTGCTCGTCGACTGCCACTCCATGCCCTCCAGCGTCGCCAAGGAGAGCGCCGCCGGCCGCGGCGAGAAGCGCAAGCCGGATTTCGTGCTCGGCGATCGTTTCGGCGCGAGCTGCTCGGGGGACATCGTCGAAGCCCTGGAGGCGCGTTTGCGGCAATGGGGCTATCATGTGCAGCGCAATCGGCCCTATGCCGGCGGCTATATCACCGAGCATTACGGCAAGCCGGGCGCCGGCTGGCACGCGGTGCAGATCGAAATTTCGCGCAATCTCTACATGAACGAGGCCGATCTGCGCCGCAATCTCGATTTCGATCTGCTGGCCTCCCGGCTCGGCGAGATCGTCCGGCTGCTGACGCAGACCTTCGGCCCGCGCGAGCAGCGCGCCGCCGCCGAATAATCTCACCGCCCGGAGAGGCAATGACCGCCGTCGATTTCGAGAAATTCGTCGAACGCCTCGCCGACGCCTCCGGCGAGGCGATCCTGCCCTTCTTCCGCACCAGCCTCGCGGCGGAGGACAAAGCCCCCGGCGGCGCCTTCGATCCGGTGACGGAGGCCGATCGCGCCGCCGAGATCGCCATGCGTAGGCTGATCGAGGCGACTTTTCCGAGCCATGGAATCATCGGCGAGGAATTCGGCGATCTCCGCGCCGACGCCGAATATGTCTGGGTGCTCGATCCGATCGACGGGACCAAGAGCTTCATCTGCGGCCTGCCGCTGTGGGGCACGCTCATCGGCCTCCAGCATCGCGGGCGGCCCTGCTACGGGCTTATGCACCAGCCCTTCACGCGCGAGCGCTTCTCCGGCGATGGCGCGGCCGCCTATTGGCGCGGGCCAGCGCGGCATCACCATGTCGAGCCCAGCTGGAAGGCGCAGCCGCCGGCGCCGACCGAGGAGCGTCGCAAGCTGCAGACGCGCCCCTGCGCCACGCTCGCCGAGGCGACATTGATGACCACCTCGCCGAGGCTCATCGACGAGCGCCTCCGCGATGATTTTTTCCGAGTGGAGGCGCAAACTCGGCTCTCGCGCTATGGCGGCGATTGCTACGCCTATTGCGCGCTGGCCGCCGGACATGTGGATTTGGTCATCGAGACCAATCTCAACCCTTACGACATTGTCGCGCTGATCCCGATCGTCGAAGGCGCGGGTGGCGTCGTCACCACTTGGGACGGCGGCCCGGCCGCGCAGGGCGGCGCGATCATCGCGGCGGGCGACAAGCGCGTGCATGAGGTGGCGATGCGGGCGCTCTCTGCGGGATGACCGCAGCCTCCGCCGCTCGACCGCGCTTCGACGAGACGCTACCCTCGAGGCGTCCTAATGCGAGGTCTCGTCATGCGGAATATTTTGCGCCTTTGCCTTCTCGTCCTTCTCTCGACCTTCGCCGCCGCCGCGCTGGCGCAGGCGCCTGCGACCTCCATCGCCAAAGCGGGCAAGAGCGCGCCCGCCAAGCAGCAGCCCGCGACGCCGGCCCCCGAGCCCGCCAAAGAGCCGCCGGCCAAAGAAGCCGCTCCCAAGCCGGCGGAGCTTCTTGACATCAACTCCGCGACGAAAGAGGAGCTGGATGCGCTGCCGGGCATAGGCGAGGCGCGCTCCGTGGCGATCATCAAGGGGAGGCCCTATAAGGGCAAGGACGAGCTCTATCAGAAGAACATCCTCCCCAAAGGCGTCTATGAGAAGATCAAGGACAAGATCATCGCCAAGCAGAAGTGAGCGCGCCCCGCGCGGTTGTGGCTTGCAGCGAATTCTGATCGCTCGAATGGTCCGTTCGAGCGGCAAGCGCTGTGACGCGCGGACGCTTCCTTGATCGCCTTTACCGACAAGCTGCCGATCGACGAGGTTCTGCCGCGCGTGACGGCGGCGCTCGCCCAAGGGCGCAATCTCGTCGTGGTGGCGCCGCCCGGCGCCGGCAAGACGACGCGCATTCCGCTCGCTCTGCTGGACGCCGATTGGGCGAAAGGCGGCAAGATTATTCTGCTGGAGCCGCGCCGTCTCGCCGCGCGCGCCGCCGCCGCGCGCATGGCCGCGAGCCTGCGCGAATCCGTCGGCGAGACCATCGGCCTGCGGATGCGGCTCGAGTCGAAAATCTCCGCGAAGACGCACGTGGAGGTCGTCACCGAAGGCGTTTTCGCGCGCATGATCCTCGACGATCCCATGCTCGAGGGCGTCGTCGCCGTGCTCTTCGACGAGTTTCACGAGCGCTCGCTCGACGCCGATGTCGGCCTCGCTCTGGCGCTCGACGCGCAAGCGGGGCTGCGCGACGATTTGCGCATCATCGCAATGTCGGCGACGCTCGACGGCGCGCGCGTCGCGGGGTTGATGGGCGGCGCGGGAATTGTCGAGAGCGAGGGCCGCGCCTTTCCGGTGGAGACGCGCTATCTCGGCCGCGACTCCAATGAGCGCCTGGAAGAGGCTGTGATCCGCGCCGTGACGCGCGCGCTGGCGGAGGAGAAGGGCTCGATCCTGGTTTTCCTGCCGGGGCAGGGCGAGATTCAGCGCGTCGCCAATTTTCTCGGCGAGCGGCGCCTTCCTGCAGATGTCGATATAGCGCCGCTGTTCGGCGCGATGGATCGCAAGGAGCAGGACCTCGCCGTCGCGCCCGCCGCGCCGGGGCGCCGCAAGGTGACGCTCGCCACCTCCATCGCCGAGACCTCGCTGACCATAGAAGGCGTCCGCGTCGTCATCGACAGCGGGCTCTCGCGCGTCGCCGTCTTCGAGCCCGATCTCGGCCTCACGCGGCTCGAGACGGTGCGCGCCGCGCGCGCCAGCGTCGATCAGCGGCGGGGCAGGGCGGGGCGCACGGAAGCGGGCGTCTGCTATCGCCTGTGGGACGAGGCGGCGACCGTTTCGCTGCCCGCTTTCGCCGCGCCGGAAATCCTCGCCGCCGATCTCTCCGGCCTCGCCCTCGATCTGCGCTCCTGGGGCCTCGACGATCCGAATAAGCTCGCCTGGCTCGATCCGCCGCCGGCGCCGGCCTGGAAGGAGGCTGTCGCTCTGCTGCGCGCGCTCGGCGCTCTCGATGAAGCAGGCGCGCTCACCGCGACCGGCCGCGCGATCCGCTCGCTGCCGCTGGCGCCGCGCCTCGCGCGCATGATCTTGGAAGCCGCCCGCCATGGCGAGGCCGAACGCGCCGCCGATCTCGCTCTGCTGCTCTCCGAGCGCGGGCTCGGGGGAACGTCCAGCGATCTCTCGGATCGGCTCGATCGTTTCCGCTCCGACGGCTCTCGCCGCGCTCGCGACGCGCAGCGGCTTTCGGCGAGCTGGGCCAAGCAGGCGAAAGCCGCCGTCCGGCGTGAGGCGGAAGCCGATCTCTCCGATGGCGCGCTCATTTCCATGGCCTATCCCGATCGCATCGCCAAAGCGCGTGGCGCGGCCGGCGAGTTTTTGATGGCCAATGGCCGCGCCGCCGCCACGCCGCCGCATGACGTTCTCGCCAAGGCGCCTTTTCTCGCGATCGCCGAGATCACTGGCCGCGCCGCGCAGGCGCGCATTCTCGCCGCTTGCGCGCTATCGGCCGAAGAGGTGGAGCGCATCGCCGCCGATCGCATCGAGACGCGCGACGAAACAATTTTCGACGCGCAGAGCGCGAGCCTGCGGCGACGGCGTTTCCGCAGGCTCGGGGCGATCCGCCTCGCCGAGCAGAATCTTTCGGTCGAAGCCAGCGAGGAGAATGCGGCCATTCTCGCGTGCGGCGTCGCCGGCCTCGGCGTAGCGCGTCTGCCTTGGAGCAAGGCGCAGGAGCAATTGCGCGACCGCATCGCCTTTCTACGCCGCGCCGAAGGCGACGACTGGCCGGATGTCAGCGACGAAGGCCTCGCGCAGGGCGTCGAAGATTGGCTCGCGCCTTTCATTCTCGGCCGCGCCAGCGTCGCCGCCATAACGGCCGACGATCTCGGCGCCGCGCTTTCGGCGCTGCTTCCCTACGAGCTGACCCGGCGGCTCGACCTCGAGGCGCCCGCCTTTTTCGAGACGCCGGCCGGCTCGCGCCATGCGCTCGATTATTCGGCAGCCAATGGGCCGCTCTTATCGGTACGCGTGCAGGAGCTGTTCGGCCTCTCTGCGCATCCGACGCTCGCCAAGGGCCGCGTTCCCTTGACGCTGGAGCTCTTGTCGCCGGCGCATCGGCCCATTCAGACGACGCGCGATCTGCCGGGATTTTGGGCGGGCTCCTGGGGCGAGGTGAAGCGCGAGATGAAGGGCCGCTATCCGCGCCATCCTTGGCCCGACGATCCCGCCGGCGCAGCGCCGACGACGCGGGCGAAGCCGCGAGGGACGTGAGCGAAGACGGCTTGATACTGCGGGCCGGCGCGACAGATACGACGGCCTGCAAGGAATCTCGCCAATGACCGAGGTTCAGACGCTCGCGGAATTCGTCGATCGGGCGCAGCTCGAGGAGATGAGCGAGGCCGCGCTGCGGCAATTGAAAATCCGCGTTCTCGACACGATCGGCGTCGCCTTGGGCGCGCTCGACGCGGCGCCGATAAAGGCGATCCGCGAGATGACGCTGGCGCTCGGCGGCGCGCCGATTTCGACGCTCATCGGCGGCGGCAAGACCGCGCCCGATCGCGCCGCCTTCTACAATGGCGCGCTGTCGCGCTATCTCGATTTCATGGACAGCTATCTCGCGCCGGGCGAGACCTGTCACCCTTCCGATAATCTCGGCGCCGTTCTCGCGGCGGCGGAAATGCGCGACGCCAGCGGCGCGGAATTTTTAGCGGCGCTCGCCGTCGCCTATCAGGTGCATACGCGCCTCAGCGATGTCGCGCCGGTGCGGGCGCGCGGCTTCGACCATACGACACAAGGCGCTTATGCCGCCGCCGCGGGCGTCGCCAAGGCGCTGCGTCTCTCGCCAGAGCAAATCGCCAACGCCATCGCCATCAGCGGAACCGCGAACAACGCCTTGCGCGTGACCCGCACCGGCGCGCTCTCGCATTGGAAGGGCCTCGCCTATCCCAATACGGCGATGGCGGCGACCCATGCGGCGCTGCTCGCCGCGCATGGGATCACCGGGCCGGCGGAAGTTTTCGAAGGCAATAAGGGCTTCGAGGAGACGATCGCCGGGCATTTCGAAATCGACTGGCTGCGCGAGGATTTGGAGAGCGTGACGCGCACGATTCTCAAGAAGCACAATGCCGAGATTCACTCGCAATCGGCGATCGACGCGGCGCTCGACATTCGCGCGCGGCCGGGGTTTTCGGCGGCTTCTGTGCGTGAGGCGCGGCTCGAGACTTTCGCGGTGGCCTTTCAGATCATCGGCGGCGGCGAAGAAGGCAACAAGCGCCTGGTGCGCAATAAGGAGGAGGCCGATCACAGCCTTCCCTATATGCTCGCCGTCGCGCTCATCGACGGCGAGGTGCAGCCGGAACAATATGCGCCGCAGCGCATTCTCGCCGAGGATGCGCAGACGCTGCTGCGCAAGGTGAAGATCGCCCCTTCGCCGGAGCTTACCGCTCTGTTTCCGAAATTTCTGCCGGCGCGGCTCGCGATCGAGCTCGAGGACGGCCGTCTGCTCGCCTGTTCGCGCGATGATTATCACGGCTTCTATACCGATCCCTTCGATTGGGACGCGGCGCGACGAAAATTCGATCGCGTCACGCGCGAGAAGACGAGCGAGATCGAGCGCGACGCCATCGCCAATGTGATCGAGACGCTCGAGCGGCGACGCGTCGCGGAGCTGACGGGACTGCTCGGGCGGATCGGCGGATCGACGGAGGGAGAGCGACGAATGCGAGCCTGAAGGCTCGCATTCGAGCACATCAGGGGAAACGCCATGGTCGAGACCACATTCTCCTTCATTCCCCGCGCCGCGCGCACGGGCAAGCCACGCCAGCGCGGGCTCACCGAAATTCGCGGACCTTATTACAGCGCCTATGGAAAACGCCATCTAGCCGATCTCTTCGAGACCATGGGCGCCTGGATCGACGGCGTGAAATATGCCGGCGGCTCCTTCGCGCTGATGCCGCCAGAGGCGGTGAGGAGCTTCAACAAGACCGCGCATGACCATGGCGCCTATATCTCGACCGGCGGCTGGCTCGAGAATGTGATGCGCTTCGGCCCTGAGGCGATCGGCCGGTATATCGAGGAAGCGAAATCGCTCGGCTTCGATGTGGTGGAAATTTCGGCGGGCTTCGTCAGCCTGCCGGTCGACAGCCTGCTGCGGCTGGTGCGCATGGTGAAGAAGGCGGGGCTGAAGGCCAAGCCCGAGGTCGGCATTCAATTCGGCGCCGGCGGCGATACTTCGGCGGCGGAATTGGAGGCGGAGGGAACGCGCGACGTCTCCTGGCTCATCGCGCAGGCCGAGCGCGCGCTCGACGCCGGCGCCGACATCATCATGATCGAGAGCGAAGGGATCACCGAAAATGTGAAGCGCTGGCGCACCGATGTGGCGGCGCGCGTGATCGACAGTCTCGGGCTCGAGAAAGTGATGTTCGAGGCCGCCGATCCGCCGGTCTTCGAATGGTACGTCAAGAATTACGGCAATGAGGTCAATCTCTTCGTCGACCACTCGCAAATCGTGCAATTGGAGGCGCTGCGCCAGGGCATTTGGGGCACGAAGAGCACTTGGGGACGCATTCAGAACGTCGGCGGGTGAGGAGGCCGCGACGCGACGTACGAGTTGCAACGGATTGATAGATTGCAACTTGTGGTTTATAAATAGACTCAAATCAAGCTTTATTTCTATTATCGGATTTAATTCGAGGTTTCAGTCGAGATAAACGTCTCCCATTCTTCTGGATTTTAGTCCTCTCTATAGTGTTGGTATGGTGATCAAGATGGGCACTTCTACAGTAAATTATACGATTCCCGCCAATGTGGCGGAGGGAACTCCCGGCATCGACGTCACGCTCAATCTGACTTACGCCGATGCGGTCAATTCCGACGGCTCGCACACCGTGACGAGCGCGACCGGGACCTACACCGTCAACGGAACGGTCTATAATGTCGTCGGCGTCGTCGACCCGAGCGGATCGCCCGAGGGCGCCGACAATCATTTCTGGCCGGGCGGCGACGGGCCGAATGGCGCCTATGTCGATTACAGCGGCGTCAATTTCATTACCGACTATCCCGCCGCCAATGGCAATCAGACCGGCGGAAACGGCAGCTATGTCGGGCCCAATGTCGATCTCTACTATGATCCGCGTCAGCAAGCCTATCTTCAGGACACGGGCGTTCAGAAGAGTCCGCTCGCCGCGACCAATTTCAGCGCGACCGTGACCTGCTTCGTCACCGGCACACGCATTCGAACGACGCGCGGCGAAATCGCCGTCGAGAATCTTCGCGTCGGCGATCTCGTCGTGACGACGGAAGGACGCGAACGTCCGATCGTTTGGATCGGCCATCGCAAGATCGATTGCACGGGGCGCGCGCAGCCGCGCGACGCCTGGCCGGTGCGCATCGCGGCGGCCGCTTTCGGCGAAAATCGCCCGGCGCGCGATCTCTATGTGTCGCCCGGCCATGGGCTCTGCGTCGAATGCGTCGGCGAGGCGCTGATTCACGCGCAAAGCCTCGTCAATGGCGCGACGATCACCCGCGTCCCGGTCGAGACGGTCGATTATTGGCATGTCGAACTGGAGAGCCATGATATTCTGATCGCCGAAAATCTGCCCTCCGAGAGTTATAGCGCCACCGGCGAGCGTGGATTCTTTCTCCATATCCAAGGCTCGCCGGCGTCGGAGCGGCGCCTCGACTCCGACTTCTGCCGTCCCTTCGCTTCACCGGCGATGATCGCGGCCGTGCGCGAGCGGCTCGTGGCTCGCGCCGAGCGCTCGGGCTATTCGCGCGAATTCGATCCCGACGTGCGGCTTCTGGTCGATGGCGCGGAGATCGCTCCGATCCGCGCCAATGGCTCGGCGATCTTCTCGTTTCCGCGTGCGGCGCAGGACATTCGGCTCGTCTCGACGAGCTTCGTTCCGGCCGATGATTCAGGGCTCGGAGGCGACACGCGCCGGCTCGGCGTCTCGCTGAGCGGCCTCGTGGCGACCGACGGTCGCGAGATCGCGCGCATTCCGTTCGATGATCCGCAGCTCGCCGCTTTCTTCCATCCCGAGGAGGCGAGCGAGCAACGCCCCTGGCGCTGGACTCGCGAAGAGGGGCTCGCGCTGCCGCCGTCGCTCTTCGCGCAATTGAGCGGCGCGCAGATCGCGCTGGTCGTCGCTTATAATTGCGACGAGATGCGCGGCTGGGCGCCGCCTCTGTCGCGAAGCGAGGCGGAGGAGCGCGCGCTTCGCGGCGTCGACGTCTTGATCGCCGAGGGCCGTGAGGCGGCCTGACGATCATGGCGCAGGATCGGCCGCTCAGGCCGGCCCTGCGCGGAAGGTCCACAGGCGGTTGCCGAGATAGGACCAGAAGAAGACGATCCCCGTGGTGACGATCTGCGCCGGAAGATAGGGAGCGCCCATGCGTTCGATGAAGAGATTCATGAATCCATAGGTGAGGCAGAAGCCGACGAAGGCGACGAGGGCGAAACGCCATGTCGTTTCTTCATGCGGGCGGTCGCTCTCGAATGTGTGACGGCGATTGAGGATGTAGGAGACGATTCCGCCGGAGAGATAGCCGGCGAGCGCGCCCGGAACCGGCGGCCAGGCCAAAAGCTCGACGAGCCCGACGAGCACGCCATAATGGAGCGCGGTCGCGACGACGCCCACCAGAGCGAAGACGGAGAGCTGGCGGGGGAGCGACATGCGCGGACAATCGCATGTTTTCCGCTCCCGCGCGAGAGGCCGGGCCCACGGATGAGACCGGGAGGCGCTCCGCGCCTACTGACGCAGAACCAGCTTTCCGTTTCCCGCCTCGATATGGGACAGGCGCGACAGAAAGGTCATGCCGAGCAGGCTGGCGCCGAGGGCGCCGCGCTCGGCCACATAGGCGTCGACGTCGCGCAGCGCGACCTGACCGAGACGGGCCTCGCGCAGCTTCACCCACGCCATATGGGCGACGCCATTTGCGGTCTGGGCGGGATATTTGAAATCCGCGGGCGCCGGCAGACAGCCGATCGCGGCGGCGTCCTCATAGGACAGCACGACCGTGCTCGCGCCCGTGTCCACCAGCATTCGGACGCGCTGGCCTTCGATTTCGACATTGGCGGAATATTGGCCGAGACGATCGGCGGGAATGATCGCCTCGCCGATCGCGGCGTTCGGCGTCGCCGGCGCGACGGGCGCATAGGCGCGCATCGGGGCGGCATATTCCGCCTGAGGGCGGTAGGGCGCTGTTTTGGCCTGCACCTGGGTGAGAATGTGAACGAGCGATTGAGAGGCGACGAGCGTGAAAAACGCCCCGCCGATGGCGGTGCGGAGGATAGAGCTGGACATCGGCATGGTCCCTGAACGCCGGCGACACACCGCCGGCCACGGAGGGCAAACTAGCCGAGGGACCCTGATCAATACTTAAGGCGTTTTCTCAAACTCGGGCGTGTCGGAGGATTTTGGTCAGCGCTTTTTGGAGATGGCGCGCTGCTCCTGGGCGACCTCCTGATCGGGCGCCGGCTCGCGGAACATCGGCGCGGAGCCGAAGCCTGCGCTCACCACATGCACCAGCGCGGTCCGCACGTCCCAGCCATGATCGGTCAGCGTGATGTCGTAGCAGGCGCGCGGCTCGCCTATGCCGGGTTTCCCGCCCGCCTTCGCCAGTTCGGCGATCACTCTCGCCTTGATCTGCGGATTGTCGACGAGAGAGGCGAGGCCGCGATCCTGCAGATGATGATCGGTGCTGAAATCGTCGATCATAGAGGTCGTCGGCCTCTCGAACTCGCAGAGATTGGCCAGCAGGCCGACCTGCAGCAGCCGCAGCGCCATGCGCGGCTCGAGCGTGTTCAAATCGCGGGCGACGCGCCGGCGGTCCTTGGCGTCGAGCCGCTCGAACAGCGTGGGCGGCACGCGCTGCTCGATCGTCGCCTCGCCGAAATCCAGCTTGACGCCGGCGATCTCGGCTCCGCGCAGCCCGCCGAAGCGATCGGCGAGAGCCGCGAGTCCGTCGCCGATCGCATTGGCGTTGACGATGGCGAAGCCGATCGCCAGAACGAGGCCCAAAGTCGCGATCAGGCTCTTCAGAGCCGCGAGCGCCTCCTGCATTCCCTTGATATCCATTTCGCCTCCGAAACAGCACGCAATATGTCGCGATGATAGCGGAGGAGGACGCGCTTCGCCATTCGGGGCCGGCGTGAATTCGCCCGCCGCAGCCGAATGGCGATCGTCGTGCTCGAGCAAATCATCGGGATCGAGGTTTCTGCAACGGCTCTCAACGCATGTAGAGGCGCGGCGCTCCACGAGAAGCTCATGTCGCGGATTATTGACACTGCCTCGCCGGCTATTTATTAATTACTCGTTTCATGGAAATAGGAATGAGGCGCCGCCTCATAGATTGATGAATTCGGAGGCTATTCATGGGAACGGCGACGATTTCCTACACTATTCCGCCAGCGTCCGACGGCATGCCGCCGAACACGAGAGTCGATGTGACGCTCAATCTGACGTACAGCGACACGCTCAACGCGGATGGATCATATACCGTCACCAATGCGACCGGGACCTATAAGGTCGGCAGCACGACCTACAATATCATCGGCGTCGTCGACCCGGCCAGCGCGGCCGGCTTGGCGGAGGGCTCCGACAATCATTTCTGGCCCGCGGGAAACGGGCCGAGCGGCGCTTATGTCAATTTCAACGGGATCAATTTCGTCACCGACAATCCGACAGCGAACGGCAATCAAGCCGTCAGCGGCTACTCGGGCCCGAACGTCGATTTCTATTACGACGCCGGCCGCAGCAGCTATTTTCAGGACACCAGAACCGGGGGCAACTTCAACGCCGCGCAGAGCGTCTCGATCACCATCACCTGCTTCGCCGCCGGGACGCTGATCCGCACGCCGCGCGGCGATGTCGCCATAGAGACGCTGCGCGCCGGCGACGTCGTGCTGACGGCGGAGGACGAGGAGCGTCCGATCGCCTGGATCGGTCACCGGATCGTCGATTGCGCTCCGCGCGCGCGCCCGCGCGACGCCTGGCCGGTGCGCATCGCGGCGGGCGCCTTTGCGGAGAACCGCCCCGAGCGCGATCTCTATGTCTCGCCCGCCCACGCCCTCTGTGTCGATTTTCTCGGCGAGGTGCTGGTCTATGCCGATGAGCTGGTCAATGGCGCGACGATCGCCCGCGTTCCGACCGACGTCGTCGATTATTGGCATATCGAGCTCGAGAGCCATGACATTCTGATCGCCAATGGAATGCCGGCCGAAAGCTACAGCGCGACCGGCGAGCGCGGCTCATTTTCGGAGAGCTTCGGCGCGGTGCGCGTCGAACGCCTCGCGGCGTCGGATTTCTGCCGGCCTTTCGCGTCGAATGTCGTCGTCGCGGCGATGCGTTTGCAGCTCGAGCGGCGCGCCGAGCAGCTCGGCTACGCCCGCGACTTCGACGCCGATCTGCGGCTCGTCGCCGATGGCGTCGAATATCTGCCGCTGTTGGCCGGCGATTCGGCAGTGTTTCTGTTTCCTAAGGCCGCGCAGGACATTCGCCTGCGATGCGCGAGCTTCTCGCCCGCGGATATTCGCTTCGATCGTGACGCTCGGCCGCTCGGCCTGTCGATCCTCGGCCTCTCCGTTTCGGACGGACGCAGCGCCTTTCCGATCGCTCTCGACGATGCGCGTCTGGCTCCCTGCTTCCATCCCGTGGAAGCGAGCGACGCCGCGGACCGGCGCTGGACCATCGGCGAGGAAACGGGGTTGCCGTCGTCGCTCTTCGATACGCTCGCCGGCGCCCATGTCGCGCTCACCATCTCCTTCGACGCCTCGGCGCAGCGTGGATGGAAAGCTCCGGCGGAAACGAACGCTCCGGCGCGGCCTCGGCTCTATGCGGTGCGTTCCGAGGCTCTGGATTCGCGCGCGGCCTGAGCGCGCTCCCTCTCGTCCCGCGCGCTCGTCTCACGGACGCGCGGGCGCGCGGCCTTCGGGGGGAGAGAGCGGCTCGTCGCCGCTGCGCGATTCCCACACGATCTGCAGCTCCGTGCGGGCGACCGGGATGAAGCCGAGGCGCTGAAAGAGCCGGTTTCCATCCTCATTGAGCAGGAAGGAGCGGAAGCGAGCCGGCATATGCGCGATGCGCGCCTCGTCGGCGAGCTCTCGAAGCAGGCGCGCGCCGATTCCGCGGCTGCGCCATTGCGGCATGATCGCCAGATCGACGATATGCAGAGCCTCTACGCCGCGCTCGACGACGAGGCGGCCGACCGGCTCTTCGCCTATTTCCAATATCTCATGGCGAGCCTGTGGAAACTGCGCGTGATAGCCGGCGATCTGCGCCAGGAATTGCTGGCGCAGCAGCATGTCCCGAAGCGACGGGTCGAGAGCTCCGAACTCCTCGCCCGGCGGACGCGACCGACAGAAGAGCTCGAAACGAAACGCCGCATCCGCGGGCGTCTCGTTTCGGCGGCCGAGGCGCATTTCCGCAGTGGGGTCGCTCTCGTCCATCGGCGCGCACGCCGTCTCTCAGGCGGGAGACGGGAAAACGCCTTCCAGAGCGATGATATAATTGATTACCGTGAAGGGGCTCAGCACGGAGACGGGCTGATTGCCGCCGGTCGGTGAGATCATCGACGGCGCCATGGCAACGGCTGTCGCCGGGGTCGGCGGGCCGTAGAGGTTGGTGGCGTTCTTTCCGGCTCCCAGCTCGGCGGGGACGGCGCCCGCGGGGCTGGGCGTGCTCGCGGCGGTCGCTTGCGCGCTGACCAGATGCGTATGCGCCGGCATCTGGCTGGTCGTCAGCGTCGTGCTTTCGACGCCGGCGATCTCGCCGAGCGCATAGAAGCCCAGCCCGGGACCTTGGCCCTGGCCGACAATGGCGCGGCCGCGCAAATCGGGCAGCGCGAAGTTGGTCTGACCATTGCCGCCATAAGTGGTGCCGAGTATGGAGAAGAGCGCGGTGTGCTGCGCAATGCTGAGAAGCTGCCCTTGGCAGAGCGCCCATCCTCTCGGCGCGAAGTTTCCGGCGAATGCGACGATCATTCCGATAAATGGCTCGGACATATTTTGCTCCCGAACTGAAAAACTCCGATAAAGCTCGTCTTGCTACCTCGAGGCGAGAAGCGAGTCCACTGCAACGGTAGCGTCGAATGCGTCGCGCCCGAGACGCCGCTCGAAGCCATGGCGCCCGGCGCACATGCGCTTGCGCCGCGCCGTCGGTTCGGCTAAGGGGCTGTGCTTCATGCACTCGAGCCCGCCGGAAGAGCCGTGGCGCAGTCCAAGAAGCCTGTCGCGATCATCATGGGGTCCCAATCCGATTGGGCCACCATGCGGCATGGCGCCGAGACGCTCGATGCGCTCGGCGTCGGCTATGAGGCGCGCATCATATCCGCCCACCGCACGCCGGACCGGCTCAGCGCCTTCGCCAAAGGCGCCGAGGCGGAGGGGTTCGAGGTCATCGTCGCCGGGGCCGGCGGCGCGGCGCATCTGCCCGGCATGACGGCGGCGCATACGACGCTTCCCGTGCTCGGCGTGCCGATCGAGAGCGCCGCGCTCTCCGGCATGGATTCGCTGCTCTCCATCGTGCAGATGCCGGGCGGGGTGCCGGTCGGCACTCTGGCCATCGGCAAGGCCGGCGCGATCAACGCCGCTCTGCTCGCCGCCGCCATTCTCGCGCGCGGCGACGCCGATCTCGACGCGCGGGTGAAGGAATGGCGTCGCCGCCAGACCGAGCAGGTCGCCGAGACGCCGAGCGACGATGCGGGAACGAAATGACCAGCCTGCGCCCCGGCTCCACCATCGGAATATTGGGCGGCGGCCAGCTCGCCCGCATGTTGGCCAAGGCCGGCGCGCGGCTCGGCCTGCGCGCTCATGTCTATTCGCCCGTGGCCGATGATCCGGCTTTCGATGTCTGCGCCGCGCGCGCCATCGCCTCTTTCGAGGACGAGACGGCGCTCGCCGAATTCGCCGCGGCCGTCGATGTCGTGACTTATGAATTTGAGAATGTGCCGTCGCAGACGGCGGCTTTTCTCGAGGCGCATTCGCTCGTGCGGCCCAATCCGCGCGTGCTGGCGCTGACGCAAGACCGGCTCACCGAGAAGAATTTCGTCCGCGGCCTGGGCATAGAGACGGCGCCTTTCGAGAATGTCGAAAGCGTCGACATGCTGGCCGCCGCCGTGTCGCGTCTCGGCCTACCCGCCATATTGAAGACGCGGCGCTTCGGCTATGACGGCAAGGGCCAGATCATGCTGCGCGAGGGCGCCGATCTTTCCGCCGCTTTCGAGCAGCTCCGCCGCGCGCCTTGCGTCCTCGAGGGCTTCGTGCCCTTCGCGCGCGAGGTCTCCGTGGTGGCGGCGCGCGGCGCGGACGGCGCCTTTCGCGCCTATGACGTCTGCGAGAATGTCCATGAGCATCATATTCTCGCGCTGACCGTCGCGCCGGCGCGGATTTCGCCGCAGTCGGCGGCGGCCGCCGTCGAAATGGCCCGCAAAATCGCCGAGGCGGCCGATTATGTCGGCGTGATCGCAGTGGAGATGTTCGTGGTCGAGACGGCGGGCGGCGAGCTTCTCGTCGTCAATGAGATCGCGCCGCGCGTGCATAATTCCGGTCATTGGACGCTGGACGGCGCCGTGACCTCGCAATTCGAGCAGCATATGCGCGCCGTCGCCGGTTGGCCGCTCGGCTCGACGCGCCGCCATGGCGCGCGCGTGGAGATGCGCAATCTGATCGGCGAGCAAGTCGACGAATGGCCGGATCTTCTGGCGGAGGAGGGGGCCTGCCTCCACCTCTACGGCAAGAAGGAGACGCGCCCCGGCCGCAAGATGGGGCATGTGACGCGGGTGTTCGCGGATCGAGACTGATTTTCGTTTTGTCTCGATTCTCTTCTGCGAAGGATGACGAGACGTGCCCACGATTTTGCGTGTTGGGTCTTTTCGATTCTTCTTTTACAGTTCCGAAAGGGGTGAGCCGCCCCATATCCATGTCGAGAGCAATGGCGGCTCCGCCAAATTCTGGCTCGATCCGGTCGAGTTGGCGCGTTCTCAGGGATTTCGATCGCAGGAGCTTCAACGACTGCGGCTGACAGTGATCGAGTATAGAAAGACATTCGAGGAGGCGTGGAATGCCCGGCACGGCCGCCAGACTTGATCCCGCTGCAGTCGACCTCGAGATCGACGACGCTACGCTGCGCGTTTTTCTCGCGGACGGGCGGGAAATTGCTGCGCCTCTCGAATGGTTTCCTCTCCTGCGTGACGCGGAGCCCGAGCAGCGACGCAATTGGCGGCTCGTCGGTCGAGGCGAAGGCATTCATTGGCCAGATATAGACGAGGATATCTCCGTCTATAATCTTCTCGGCTTGCCGAGTTGACGCTCCGCCTCACGGCGCCTCCGCCACTCTGCGCCGGCCCGCCGCCGCGTCGAGATTGCGCTCCACCAGCGGCGCTATGCCGGCGACGATGCGAGCGACGCCCGCCGCATTGGGATGGATGTGGTCGTCCTGCATCAGCGCCGGATGGCCGAAGACGCCCGCGAGAAAGAAGGGATAGAGCGAGGCGCCCCAGCGCGCGGCGAGCTTCGGATAGATCTGATCGAAGGTCACATTATAGACGAAGCCGAGCTCGGGCTTGGACAGCATCCCGCCGATGACGATTCGAGTTCCGCGCTTCTTATAGCCGTCGAGAATCCAATCGAGATTGCGTGCGACGACGGCCGGCTCGGTCTGCGTGAGCATATCATTGCCGCCGAGCTCGACGATGACGACGTCGGCGTCATATTGCTGCGGCGTCGAGGCGAGGCGCGTGGCCGCGTCAGCAGTGGTGTCGCCGGCCATGGAGCCATTGACCACCTCGACATTGCGATAGCCGTCGGCGCGCAGACGCGCGGCCAGCGCCGGGCCGAAACCATAGCCTTCCGGCACGCCGAGGCTGGTGCTGAGACTATCGCCCAATATCAGCAGCTTCAGCGGGGCGGAGGGCTGGCTCCGCGCGGGCGAGCCATGGGTCGACGCGGAGAGCGCAATGGCGGCGCCGAGAGCGGCGCCGAAGCGGAAAATTTGACGGGCCATTTGGTCACCTCGAACGCCTGAAATGAAATCGAGCGGACGGTAGCGGCGGCGCGTTGACCGACCATGAAAAAAGCCCGGCGCATTCGCCGGGCTCTCGAATCTTTTCAATGCTTTGGCTCGGCCGTTACTCGGCGAACTCCATGATGACCGCATCGACGGCGAGGCTGTCGCCCGGCTTGGCGACGATCTTCTTGATCGTCACGTCGCGCTCGGCGCGCAGCACATTCTCCATCTTCATGGCTTCCACCATGCAGAGCGGCTCGCCGGCCTTCACCTCCTGGCCCTCGACGACATCGACCGTCTTGACGAGGCCGGGCATGGGGCAGAGCAGATGCTTGGAGACGCCGGCGCTCTTCTTCTTCGGCATCAGCGCATTGAGCTCGGCCTCGCGCTGGGTGAAGACGCGGGCGTCCACGGCGACGCCCTGGTGCGAGAGCTGGAAGCCGTTGAGGATCGGCCGCACCTGCACATAGATGGAGGCGCCGTCTATGGCTCCCTCGAAGACGGGATCGCCCGGCCGCCAGGAGGAGGAGATGCGCCGCGTGCGGCCGTCCTCCTCCTCGAAATGGACAATCAGCGCCTCGCCCTGCGTGTCCAGAGTCACATGGAACAGCTGCTCGCCGAGCGCGCAGACGCGCTTGCGCTCGAATTCGAGCGGCCGGCCATGGGCGAGCTGGCCGCTGATCAATCGCTTGCGTTCATTGCCGATGTGGTCGACCAGCGCGGCGACGGTCGCCAGCACGTGGGCGACCTCGCCATCCGGCTGCGGGGCGGCGAAGCCGCCTGCATATTCCTCCGCGATGAAGCCGGTGGAGAGCTGGCCCGAGCGCCAGCGCTCATGCTGCATCAGCGAGGCGAGGAAGGGGATGTTGTGGCGAATGCCGTCGATCACGAAGCGATCCAGCGCATTGCCCTGGGCGTCGATCGCCGCGAGGCGGTCGGGGCCATGGGTGACGAGCTTGGCGATCATCGGATCGTAATGGATAGAGATCTCGCGGCCTTCCGCGACGCCCGTGTCGTTGCGGACGGTGATCGCGCCCTCGCGTTTCTCCGCCGGCGGGCGGTATTTCACCAGACGGCCGATGGAGGGCAGGAAGTTGCGGGTCGGATCCTCGGCGTAGATGCGGCTTTCCACCGCCCAGCCGTTGATCGTCACCTTCTCCTGGCGCAGCGACAGCGGCTCGCCGGCGGCGACGCGAATCATCTGCTCGACGAGATCGACGCCGGTGATGAGCTCGGTGACCGGATGCTCCACCTGTAGGCGGGTGTTCATCTCGAGGAAGTAGAAGCTCTTGTCCTGGCCGGCGACGAATTCCACCGTGCCGGCGGAATCGTAATCCACCGCCTTGGCGAGGGCGACGGCCTGCGAGCCCATGGCGGCGCGGGTCTCCTCATCGAGAAGCGGCGAGGGGGCTTCCTCTATCACCTTCTGATTGCGTCGCTGGATAGAGCACTCGCGCTCATTGAGGTGGATCACATTGCCGTGCTTGTCGCCCAGCACCTGAATTTCAATGTGGCGCGGATTGACGATGAATTTCTCGATGAAGACGCGGTCGTCGCCGAAGGAGGAGGCGGCTTCGGAACGGGCGCGGTTGAAGCCCTCGACCACTTCCTCTGCCTTGAAGGCGACGCGCATTCCTTTGCCGCCGCCGCCGGCCGAGGCCTTCAGCATGACCGGATAGCCGATCTCATTGGCGATGCGGACCGCTTCCTCGCCGTCCTGGATAACGCCGAGATAGCCGGGAACGACATTCACCTTGGCGGCGGAGGCGAATTTCTTCGACTCGATCTTATCGCCCATCGCCTCGATAGCGCGTGGATTGGGGCCGATGAAGACGATGCCCGCCTCTGCCAGCGCCGTGGCGAAGGCGGCGCGCTCGGAGAGAAAGCCGTACCCCGGATGCACGGCCTCGGCGCCGGTCTCCTTGCAGGCCGCGACGATCTTGTCGATGAGCAGATAGGATTGCGCAGCAGGGGGCGGGCCGAGATGAATGGCCTCGTCGGCCATTTCGACATGAAGCGCGTCGGCGTCGGCGTCGGAATAGACTGCGACCGTCTTTATGCCCATGCGGCGGGCGGTCTTGATGATGCGGCAAGCGATCTCGCCACGATTGGCGATCAGGATTTTACGAAACATGCGCGCCCCGATACATGCGGAACGGCGCGCCTGCCTTTCTCGACCAGCGAGAAAAGTGGGCGCGCCGGGATTTGGTCTTCCTCAGGCCTTGGTCTCGGTCGGATCGTCCGGATGGTTGATCTCCACCCGGTCGACGATGCCGAATTCCTTGGCCTCTTCGGCGGACATGAAGTGATCGCGATCGAGCGTCTGCTCGATCGTGTCATAGTCCCGGCCGGTGTGCTTGACGTAGATTTCGTTGAGACGCCGCTTGATCTTCATAATATCCTCCGCATGGCGGAGGATATCCGAGGCCTGGCCCTGGAAGCCGCCCGAAGGCTGATGGACCATGATGCGGGCGTTGGGCAGAGCGATGCGGTTGCCGGCCTCGCCGGCGCAGAGCAGCAGCGAGCCCATGGAGGCCGCTTGGCCGATGCAGAGCGTCGCCACTTTGGGCTTGATGTATTGCATCGTGTCGTAGATGGCGAGACCGGAGGTCACCACGCCGCCCGGCGAGTTGATGTAGAGAAAAATCTCGCGCTTGGGATTTTCCGCCTCGAGGAAGAGGAGCTGGGCGATGATGACCGAGGCCATATGGTCCTCGACCTGGCCGGTCAAAAAGATGATTCGCTCGCGCAGCAGGCGCGAATAGATATCGAAGCCGCGTTCGCCGCGGCTCGTGTTCTCGATCACCTGGGGGATCAGATATTGGTTGTAGACGTCGATCGGATCACGCATCTGTTTGCGCCTTTTTTAGATTTGACTGGCCTGCGAACCGGGCCCCGCGCGGCGGGGGCATGGCGCTCCCGGCCTCGCGGCGGCCTCTTCGACCCGCCGTCTTTCTCCCGATTTGGAGCGAAAGCCACGAGCCAGCTTTTGACTCGTTGGTAGCATATTGCGGCAGGCCGTCCAGACGCAAACCGCAAAAGGGGCGGGCGGAAACCCCGGGGCCACCCTTAAGGGCCCCGGGTCGGCGGGCCGGATCAGACGGCGGGCTGGGCCAGATCGTCTTCTTCTTCGGCGGCCAGCAGCTCTTCCTTGGTCACGGTCTTGTCGGTGACGCTGATCTTGGCGACCAGATGGTCGACGACGCGTTCCTCATAGAGGGGGGCGCGAATCTGGGCGAGCGCCTGCGGGTTGTTGCGGTAATAGTCCCACACCTGCTTCTCGCGGCCGGGGAAGGCGCGCACGCGCTCGACCAGCGCATCGGTGACGTCCTTGTCCTCGACGGTGACGCCGGCGCCCTGGCCGATCTCGGCCAGCACCAGGCCGAGACGCACGCGGCGCTCGGCGATCTTGCGATATTCCTCGCGCGCCGCCTCTTCCGTCGTGTTCTCGTCCTCGAAGCTCTTGCCGGAGCGCTTGCGCTCGGCCTCGAGCTGGTTCCAGATCGTGTCGAACTCCTGGGCGACGAGACCCTCGGGCAGCTCGAAGCTGTATTTCTTGTCGAGAGCGTCGAGCAGCGAGCGCTTCAGCTTGGCGCGCGAGGCCTTGGCGTAATCCGCCTCGAGATTGCCGCGCACGGCGAAGGTCAGCTCGGCGAGCGATTCGAAGCCGTATTTGCTGGCGAAAGCGTCGTCGATCGGCAGCTCCTTCGGGCCGGCGACGGCCTTGACGGTCACGTCGAACTCGGCGTCGCGGCCGGCGAGCGTCGGCACGCCGTAATCCTCCGGGAATTTCACCTTGACGACGCGCTGCTCGTCCTTGGCCGCGCCCTCGAGCTGCTCCTCGAAGCCGGGGATGAAGGAGCCCGAGCCGAGCACCAAATTCACGTCGCCGCCAGTGCCGCCCTCGAAGGGCTCGCCGTCGAGCTTGCCGGCGAAATCGATGGTGACGCGGTCGCCCTTGGCGGCGGCGCCTTCCTTATCCTCAAATTCGCGAATGCGGTCGGCGAGATCGGAGATCGCCTTCTGGACCTCCTCCTCTGAGACCTCGGCGATGGGACGCTCGATGGCGATGTCGTCGAAGCCGCCGAGCTCGATCGCCGGCAGCACCTCGAAGGCGACGGAATAGGAGAAGTCGCCTTCGGCCTCGAGCGCCTTCTCGACCTCGGCCTGATCGGTCGGGAAGTCGAGGCGCGGCTCCATGGCGACGCGCAGGCTATTGTCCTCGACGATCTTGCGATTGGCCTCGTTGACGGCCTCCTGCAGGACCTCGCTCATTATGCCTTTGCCGTAGATCTTCTTGAGATAGGAGATCGGCGCCTTGCCGGGGCGGAAGCCCTTGATCTGCGCCTTGCCGCGCAGCTCGACGAGCTGCGACTCGAGCTTGGCGGCGAGGTCGCCGGCCGGAAGCACCACTTTGAACTCGTGTTTCAAGCCCTGCGACAGGGTCTGCGTCACCTGCATGTCGTTTTCGCCTTCTCGAATCTCGACCAGTCCGGCGTGCGCCGGGAAAATATCTCTGCCGCCGGCGCGCGTCGGATGGTGCGGGCGGAGGGAGTCGAACCCCCACGACTTGCGTCACCGGAACCTAAATCCGGCGCGTCTACCAGTTCCGCCACGCCCGCGCCCCGACGCGCAAACGCCCGACGAGCCGCCGGCTCGCGGGCGAAACGCCAAAGGACCGAAGCCACGAGCCAAACGGCGTCGAAACGTCGCGGCGACAATCGAACGCCAGCTTCGAAACGTCGGCGTCGACGCGCGAACGCCGCCACGCGCCGGCTCGGGCGGGGGGCTCTATAGCACGACGCGCCGCCGGCGCTAAAGAAAATGTCATCGGATGGATGCTAACCGCTCTCGGTTGAAAGCCGCGCGCCGGTCTGGCCATATGCGGCGGCGAGAATCGGAGCCCCCATGCCGTTCAATTGTTCACGCCGCGCATTTTTGGGCTCGGTCGCCGCGACCCTCGTCTCGCTCGACGCCCGCGCCGAGCCGCCCGTCGCCGGGACCAAGATGGCCGGGCTCACGACGCTGGAGGCGCGCAAGGGGACGGCGCGCCTGCTGCCGGACCACGCCCATGCGACGGAGATATGGGGTTTCGAGGGGAAGACGCCCGGCCCTGTGCTGCGCCTTTCGCAGGGAGAGGAGCTCGCGGTCGGCCTCGTCAACCGCCTCGACGCGCCGCTCTCCATTCATTGGCACGGGATGCGCGGCGACAACGCCATGGACGGCGTCGCGCCGCTGACACAGGCCGAGGTCGCGCCCGGCGCGCGATTCGACTATCGCCGGCGGGCGCTCGACGCCGGGCTCTTTTGCTACCGCCCCTCGGTTTTCGGCGCGACGCCTGAACTCTGCGGCCGCGGATTGAAGGGGCTTCTCGTGGTCGATGAGCCCAAGTCGTCGCTGAAGCCGCTCGAATCCGACGCCGATCTGCTGCTCGCGCTCGACGATTGGCGGCTCGACAAAAATGGCGTGATCGAGGGCGATTTCGGCGCGGCCGCCGCGGCCGGGCGCATCGGAACACTGGTCGCCGTAGACGGCGCTCCGGCGCCGGCGCGCCGCGATTTTTCGCCCGGCGCGCGCATCCGCCTGCGCTTGGCCAATCTCGCCAATGCGCGAATCATGTTCGTCGGCTTCGAGAATATTCAGCCATTCGTCGTCGCCGTGGACAGCCAGCCCTGCGACGCTTTCGAGCCGGTGCGGCGCACGATCCCCGCCGCGCCGGGCGCGCGCTTCGAGCTGATGTTCGATCTGCCGCGGGCCGAGAACGCCGCCGCCAAGCTCGTCCTGCGTGGGGTCGACGAGGCCGATCGCGATCTCGCGATCTTCACCACGCGCGGCGCCGCGGCGCCGGCTCGCCCGCCAATAGCGGCGGCGCCGCAAAATCCGCTGCTGCCCACGGAGATCAAGCTGCAAGCGGCCAAGAAGGTCGATCTGCTGATTGAGCCGCCGGCGTCGCCGGGGTCCGGCTGGCGCATCAATGGCGCGGCGAGCAAGGCCTATGGCGGGCCGCCCTTGTTCCAGGTGAAGCGCGGGAGCCCGGTGACGCTCGGCTTCGTCAATCGCGCCGCGGTCCCGGTCGTCATGCATGTGCACGGCCATTGCGTGCGCCTTCTGCATGACCTCGACGATGGATGGGAGCCTTATTGGCGCAATGGCGTCGTCGTGCCGCCGGGCAAGACCAAGCATGTCGCCTTCGTCGCCGACAGTCCCGGCAAATGGGCGGTCCACGACGATATTCTCGAGCATGAGGCGGCCGGGCTCGCCGCTTGGTTCGAGGTCAAGTGAGCGCGAGCCTTGTCGGTTGCGCGTCGCCGCGGCCCCATGCAATATCGCGGAATAATGTCGTCGCGCTCCGAAAAGCGAGCAGATCGAGGACTTTCGCGATGATCGGGGTAACTCTACGATAACCCGTCTCGATTAATAGCATATAATGGCAGTGAGATCGGGCTGGTCGAAAAGGATGAGCTCCCGGCGGGGCGCGATAGACGTCGACTTGCGAAATCAATCCCGGAAAAGGCCATGACGGCAGCCTTCGAGCATGAACGCCGAAATCCGCGCGAGTTCCCAGATTGGGAGTTCGAGACTCTCGACATCGGCTACGAGGTCGAGAGCCGATCCGTTTGGATGAGCTATAAAGAAACCGCTCCGCATTGCTATACGCTGAAGATGCTTCTGGAAGCCGTCGCTCTGCGCGAATCGCTGAAGGAGCTCGTTAATTCGCCCTGCGGCGCGCAGTGGCCGATCCGCTATTTCGTGATGAGCTCGAACAAGCCGGCGGTTTTCAGCCTGGGCGGCGATCTCGCCACCTTTGCGGCCGCTGTCCGCAAGCGCGACAGGGATAGTCTGCGGACCTACGCCTATGTCTGCATCGACGTGATGTATGGGCTGACCTCCGCGCTCGGACTGCCGCTCGTGACCCTCGCCGCCGTCCGCGGCCAATGCTTCGGAGGCGGATTCGAGGGCGCGATGGCGACCGACTTCCTGATCGCCGAGGAGAGCGCCAAGCTCGGCGTTCCGGAGGTCGCCTTCAATACTTTTCCCGGCATGGGGGCCGTGAGCTTCTTGAAGCGTCGGCTGGGGGTGGCGCTGGGCGAACAGATCATCGCGACCGGCGCCGCTCACACTGCGGTAAAAATGCACGAGCTCGGCGTCGTCGACGTGCTGGCGCCGGACGGGGGCCTGCGGGAGACCACGCTCGCTTGGATGTGCGAGGGCGGCGAGGAGCGTTGGCTGCGGCGCCGGGCGCTCGCCGATCTGCGTCGTTCGTGTTTTCCGATCACGCGCGAAGAGCTTTTGCGCGTCGTCGACTTGTGGGTGGATTGCTCGTTTTCGATCGGAGAGCCGGATTTGCGTCATATGGAGAGATTGGTCGCCGCCCAGGGGCGCCTCTCTGGCCAGAAGACGAAATCGGCATAATTGCGCGCCGCCGTTCGGAGTCCGTCCGCGGCGCTCAACTCGAAAGACGGTTTCATGCGGGCGTCGAACGTAAATGCGAACGACACAGAGGCTTGCGAAGCGCGCGAGGAGATTTATCGCGACCTCGTGGACACGCTTTTCGGAACGCCCGGCTCATTCGCGGCCGGCCTGGTCGGGGGACTGATCGCGCCGGTGAGCGCCTGGCTGATGACCGGGCGCGAGGTCTATGTCGTTCTGACGATCGTCATGATGTGTTTTGCCGCATATCGGCTCTACGTCCTTTATTCCCACACGATGACGCCGCGCGATATCCGCCGTCGCGACGCGCAGCTCTGGGAGATCCGTTACGGGATCGGCGGCGTCGGCTTCATGACCGCCGTCGGCGTCAGCGTCGCGATTCTATTTTCGGAGCACCATGACGAGATCGGCGGCTATTACGGCATAGTGATCATGATGAGCGGCGTCGGAATGCTGGCTGGACGCAACGCCGGCAGTCCGAGGATCGTCTATGCGCAGATGATCGGTCTCTGCACGCCGCTGACGGTTGCGGCCCTCATGCACGACGATCTGCGTTATTGGGGGCTCGCCTCTATCTTCGTCCTCGTCATGGTCTCGCTGCGCTCGACGACGAAATTCCTTCACGGGAATCTCGAATCGGCTCTGCGCAACGGACGCGACGCCGATACGCAGCGGCGCCGCTTCAAATCCGCCTTGAACAGCATGACGCATGGTCTGTGCATGGGCCGCGCGGACAAGTCGCTCACTGTCGTCAATCGGCGCATGTATGATTTCTTCGGCCTCGACCCGCAGAATATGCCGAAGGACCTCGCCACGCTGACCGACATGATCGGCGACAGCACGAAAATGTCGCACGAGGATGCGCGAATTTTCCTGGAGCAATGGACGTCGCGCACGTCGCTTTCGCGCACCGACGTTTTCTCGCGCGAGATCGGCGCGCGAATCTTCGATTTCCGCTGCGAGCCGGCCGACAATGGGGCTTTCGTCACAGTGGTCGAGGATGTGACCGAGCAAAGACGCGCCGCGCGCGAGATCGAGCGGATCGCCCATTTCGACACGCTGACCGGATTGGCCAATCGCTTTCAGTTTCAGCAGCGGCTGGAGCGGGATCTTCGGCACATTCGCAAACGCGGATTGAGCCTCGCGCTCTTGTGCATCGACCTCGATCAGTTCAAGGAGGTCAATGACACGCTCGGCCACACGATCGGCGATCGGCTCTTGTGCGCGGTCGCCGAACGTCTGCGCGAATGCGTTCGGTCCGTCGATATGGTGGCGCGCTTCGGCGGCGACGAATTCTGCATTCTCATGCATCCCACCATAGAGACGCCGCCTGCGGACGCGTTGGCGCGCCGCGCCATAGAGGCGATCGGCCGCCCCTATGTCGTCGAAGGACATACGATCGTGATCGGCGCGAGCGTCGGCCTCTGCGTCGCGCCGCGGGACGCGAGCACGGCCGAGGGCCTTTTGAAATGCGGCGATCTCGCAATGTATAATTCCAAGGCGGCCGGACGACGGCAGGCGCTCTGGTTCGATACGGCGATGGAGGATGCGCTGGTTAGCAAGCGGCGCATCGAGCGCGAATTGCGCGAGGCGCTGCGGACCGAGGCGCTCGAGGTTCATTATCAGCCGATCTTCGACGCCCGCGATCAATCGGTGTCCACCTGCGAGGCCCTGACGCGCTGGCGCCATCCGCAATTGGGTTATGTGTCGCCCTCCGCCTTCATTCCGATCGCCGAGGAGACCGGCATGATCGTCGAGCTCGGCGAATGGGTGCTGCGCCGGGCCTGTCGGGACGCGCATCTGTGGCCGTCCGAGGCGCGCGTCGCGGTGAATTTCTCGTCGCGGCAGTTTCAGCAGCCCGATTTGATCGACAAGGTCCGCAACGCGCTCGACGTCGCTGGATTGGAGCCGAGCCGGCTCGAGATCGAAATCACCGAATCCACGCTCATGCAGGATACGGAGGACGCCGCCGACAAGATCGCGGGTCTGCGCGCGCTCGGCGTCCGCTTGTCGCTCGACGATTTTGGAACGGGTTTCAGCAGCCTCGGCTATCTAAATCGTTTTCCGGTCGACAAGGTGAAGCTCGACCGCAGCTTCGTCTCGGATCTGAGCGCTTCGAGCAAGACGCAGGCGATCATCGGCGCGGTCTCGCTGCTGACCGCCGAGCTCGGGATCGACCTCGTGGCGGAGGGAGTCGAGACGAATGAGCAGAGGGCGCTCCTTCTCGCGAAGAACGTCCATCTGATGCAGGGGTTTTTGTTCAGCATGGCGAAGCCGCAGGCGGAGCTGGCTCTGCTCTTCGCCGGCGTCTCGCGCGGCGGCAAATTGAAGGTCGTCGCCTGACAGAGGTTAGGCCGTAGGCGCCCGCGAAATGCGGGCGCCTGCCGTTTGTCTCGTCGTCGTCTCAGACGCGCCGGCTCGCCGCCGTCGTCGTCTGCCGACGCACCGGCGGCGCGCTGATGCGCTGCGCGCGAAACATGCTGTAGGAGGAATTGTAGCGGCGCCCGCATTGCCGCACATAGCTCTCCGCTCCCATGAGGCCCTCGCCATTTTCGACGATGTGCTTGACGAGGCAGAGCTCCTGCATCTGCTCGGCGGTCAGTATCTCGCCATTTTCCATGAGCCGCTCCGCTTTCACGAAGCCGAGCTTCTGCGCCAGCGCGCCATAGACGCCGACCGCCGAGGCGAGATCGGCCTCGAAGCAGAAGCGCGCGTAGCGATCGGCCACCAGCATCGAGCAGGAGAGGGCGAAGTCGAGATCCGCTCCGTTCAGATAGGTCCTCGCCCATGCGATCGAGATCACCGGAGCGTCGAGGATGAGGCGCGCCGTCGCCGACGCCAGCTCGTCGAAGCCGTCCGCCGCGACAGCGCGAGCGTCGTCGCAATGCGCAAAGTCGAAAACCAGATATTTCAGGCCCGGCAGATGGCCCTCCGAAATTCTCTGGAGCAACAAGGCCAGCCCGTCGATGCTGTCGCGATCGAAACCGCAAGCGAGTTTGCTCACGAGGATCGTATCGAGCTCATCCATGCGATGGATTTCCAGCGACGAGCGCTGGCGGATGAAATCCAGCGGATCCGAAAAGTCGGAAGGTGAAACATAAGTCTCGGCAGCGACAGCGGAGGTGATGTCGTTCTTCGAAACAACCGCATTCATGTTTCGTCTCCTATCTCGAAAGGTTTCATAATTCTTACCGGATTACTTAAATTTTTAAAGAAATTTCGGCTGCGTCTTCGGTTATGGTTAACGCTTCGGTCCGAAATTTACGTACGTACTCCAAGGATTCGCGCCGACTGAGCAGGCTGCGACTTTTTGCCGCTAGACGGGTGCTCGACCGTTGGAAGTCCCGCCCGAAAGAGCGGATTACGCGCGAACGGCGACGAAAAAGGGCGAAGCCGGACGCCTCATCGGCGTCGGCTGTCACGGCGTGGCCGCGGCATTTTCCCGCGCTCGGGTTCGCAGACGAAAACTTCGTCCCTATCTCGATGACAGTGTGTGCTAAAAGCCGGGAGCGACATTCGGCCGCCCGGGCCGAGTCGCAGCGCGGTCATCGACGCCACTCTCGGCGAGAGTGCTGCAGCCGCTCGCAGAAGCGGCGAAAACGAAGGAGAGGGAGAGAAAAGATGAATCTTCGACTTCTGGTCGCTCTTGCCCTGGCGACGGCCGGACTGGTCGGCGAGGCCCATGCGCATGGCGGCGTGAGCTCCGACACCGGCCAATGCATCATGAAGATCGGCCCCGATACGATGAACTTCACCGGCTATCAGCCGCTGAAGTCACGCGAGGTGTTTTGCGACGACATTCCCGATGTCGGCCCGACCATCATCGTGCTGGACGCCGTGCAGGACGAGCTGCGCGACATGGAGCTGGAAATCCGCATTCTTCGCAATGTCGGCCAGAGCGACGACAACGAGAATTTGGAGCAGAACACGGAAGTCTACGTGCCGCCGAAGAAATACCGCACGGGCACGCTGAATTTCGAATACAATTTCACTCAGAAGGGCAATTTCATCGGCCTGGTGAAAGCCAAGGCCGACGACGGGCGTGAATATGTCTCGCGCTTCCCCTTCGCGGTCGGCACGACCGAGGACAAGAACATCATTATCGCTGTGTTCTTCGCCGCGCTCGGCCTCGTCGGCTTCGGGCTCTGGTACAAGAGCAGCTTCATCGACAAGAAAAAGAAGTCCGCCTGACTTCGATCGGCGCGAAAGCTCCGGTCGGGCGAGCGCCCGGCCGGAACGCTTCAGGCGAGTTCCACCAAACGGCCGTCGCTGAGCGTGATCCGGCGATCCATCTGATCGGCGAGATCGAGGTTATGCGTCGCCACCAGCGCGGCGAGGCCGGTGTTGCGCGCCAGCGTCATCAATGTCGCGAAGACATGCTCCGCGGTGCGCGGATCGAGATTGCCGGTCGGCTCGTCTGCGAGCAGCAATTGGGGCGCATTGGCGACCGCGCGGGCGATGGCGACGCGCTGCTGCTCGCCGCCCGACAGCTGCGAGGGCGAGTGCTTCGCCCGGGCTCCGAGCCGTAGATAATCGAGCAATTCCGTGGCGCGCCGCTCCGCTTCGCGACGATCCAGCCCGTTGATCGCCTGCGGCAGCGCGACATTCTCGAGCGCGGTGAATTCCGGCAGAAGATGGTGGAACTGATAGACGAAGCCGATCGTCGAGCGGCGCAGGCTGGTGCGCTCATTATCGCTCATGTCGGAGGTCGCCAGCCCGGTGATGAGCACCTCGCCATCGTCGGCGCGCTCCAGCAGGCCGGCGATATGCAGCAGAGTGGATTTGCCGGCGCCTGAAGGCGCGATCAGCGCCACCGTCTCGCCGGCCGCGAGCGTGAGATCGGCGCCGATGAGAATGTCCAGACGCCCGTCGCCTTCGCGATAATGGCGGGCGACGCCGGAAAGCTCGAGAACTGTCATGGGTCTCACTCGTGGCGTAGGGCGTCGATCGGATCGAGGCTCGCCGCTTTCCAGGCAGGATAGATGGAGGCGAGAATGGCGAGCACGAGCGTCATGATGACGACGAGCGCCACCTCGCGCGGCTCGACGATCGAGGGCAGGCGCGACAGAAAATAGAGCTCCGCTGGAAACAGATTGGCGTGCATCAGCTTGTTGAGCAGCAGCCGGATCGTGTCGAGATTTTTGGCGAGCGTCAGTCCCAGCAGAAAGCCGGCGATGTCGCCGACGACGCCGATGGACGCGCCGATGATGAGGAAGATGCGCAGCACCGCGCCGCGCGTCGCGCCCATTGTGCGCAAAATGGCGATGTCGGAGGATTTGTCCTTCACCAGCATGGTGAGGCCGGAGATGATGTTGAGCGCCGCCACCAGCACGATCAGCGTCAATATGATGAACATCACATTGCTCTCGACCTGCAGCGTGTCGAAGAAGGTCTTGTTGCGCTGCCGCCAGTCGGTGAGCATCATCGGCCGATCGATATTGGCGTCTATGTCGGCGCGGAACTTGTCTACGGCGTCCGGCGCGTCGAGAAAGACCTCGATCACCGTCGCTTCATTTTCATGGTTGAAGAACAATTGCGATTCGGCGAAGGGCATGTAGACGAACACGCGGTCATATTCCGACATGCCGATCTGGAAGATCGCCGTCACCGGATAGGCTTTTATGCGCGGCGCGACGCCGAAGGGGGTGGAGGCGCCCTTGGCGATGAGAATGCTGATATTGTCGCCAACGCGCACGCCGAGCGACTCGGCGAGGCGCTGGCCGATGGCGACGCCGCCGGCGCTGTCGAAGCCCTGGAAGGTCCCGTCCTTCACATTGCCGGCGAGGCCCGGCAGGCGCAGAATGTCCTGCTCGCGTATGCCGCGCACCAGCGCGCCCGACTGCCCATAAGGGGAGGAGACGCCGGCCGCGCCCTCCACCATGGGCGCGACGAGCTTCACGCCGGGCAGGCGCTGCATCCGCGCCGTGACCTCGGCCCAATCGGTCAGCGGCCGCTCGGCCGCCTGCACGAAGGCGTGGCCGTCTATGCCGACGATCTTGTCCATCAGCTCGTGATGAAAGCCGTTCATCACCGACATGACGACGATGAGCGTCGCCACGCCCAGCATGATGCCGAGAAAGGAGAAGCCGGCGATCACCGAGACGAAGCCATTGGCGCGCCGCGCCCGCACATAGCGGAAGGCGACCATCCATTCGAAGGGCGCGAAGGCGCGCAAGCGCGGCGGCGGCTGGGTCTCGACCACGGAGGACAAAGTAGATTCGCTCATTTCGGCATTGTGCCCATCCGCTCGAGCCTTTCAAGCGCGCCACAGAAATGGGCGTTTCCCATGTGAGAGAGGCGAATCGAAGGCGAAGGCGCGGTCGTCGCCGGCATGGACGGAAAACCGACAGCTGGCCTAGAGCCGAGTCTGCCGAGGCCAGAAAAATTAACGTCTGGCCCTTAATTTGCTGCACTGCATTCACCACCTCGACATCGGCGGTGGGCAATCGAGGAGACGAGAAATGGGTTCGATCGCCCAGGCGAAGAGCAGCGCTCATAAGGCGCACGGCGCTGTCCACGACAATGTCGAGCTCGATCGTTTCGAGCTCGATCTCGAAGACGGAACGGCCGTCGCCTATTACCGCATGGCGCCCGGCGCCATCGTCTTCACCCATACGGAGACGCCGCCGGCGCTGCGCGGCAAAGGCTCCGCCTCGGAGCTGATCCGCGGCGCGCTGCAATGGGCGCGGGCGCGCGGGCTGAAGGTCGTTCCCGAATGCTCCTTCGTGGCCGATTATATCGCGCGCCACCCGGAGTTCGCCGAACTGGTCCTGCGCAAATCGGCCTGACGCGGGCGCTCTAGCCTTCGTCCGAGAGCGAGAGCCACTGATCCTCCGCCTCGGCCAGCGCCGAGGCGAGATCGGCCCGCTGCTGGGCGAGGCGATTGGCCTCCTGCGGATTGCGTGAAAACGCGCTCGGATCGGCCAGCGCGGCGTCGACGCGCGCCAATAGCTCTGCGAGCTTTTTCATGCGCTCTTCCGTCGCCGCCAGCTTGCGGCGCATCTGGCCGGCGTCACGCTTGCCATCGACCCGGCGCGGCTTTTCGCGCGGCTCCTCCTCCTTGCGCTGCTCGCGGGCGTCGCCATTGGCGCGCGCCAGAACGTATCGCGCATATTCGTCGACATCGCCGTCGAAGGCCTTCACCGTGCCGCCTTCGACGAGCCATAGGCGATCGGCGCAGGCCTCCAGCAAATAGCGATCATGCGAGACCAGCACGATCGCGCCCTCATGGGCGTTGATCGCCTCGACCAGCGCGGCGCGGCTGTCGATGTCGAGATGGTTGGTCGGCTCGTCGAGAATGAGCAGATGCGGCCCGTAGAATGAGGCGACGCCGAGCAGCAGCCGCGCCTTCTCGCCGCCGGAGAGGCGCTCAACCTTGGTGTCCGCCCGCGCGCCGGAAAAGCCGGTCTGCGCCGCCCGCGCGCGAATGCGCGCCTCGGGCGCGCCGGGCATCAGCGCGGCGAAGACGGAGTAGGGCGAGTCCTTCTCGTTGAGATCGTCGACCTGATGCTGCGCGAAAAATCCCGCCTCCAGCTTGGCGGCGCGAACCATATTGCCGCTCTTGGGCTCGAGCCGCCCTGCCAGCAGCTTGGCGAAGGTCGATTTGCCGTTTCCGTTGGAGCCCAGCAATCCGATGCGATCGTCATTGGAGAGGCTGAGCGACAGGCGCGACAGCACGGTGCGCTCGCCATAGCCGACGCTCACATTCTCGAATGCGATAATCGGAGGCGACAGCGGCTTTTCCGGCGACGGCAGATAGATCGGCAGCACCTCGTCGTCGACGACCGCCGTGACCGGCCCCAGCTTCGCCAGCATTTTGAGGCGCGACTGCGCCTGACGCGCCTTGGTCGCCTTGGCGCGGAAGCGGTCGACGAAGGCCTGCAGCTCGCGGCGGCGCTCCTCCTGCTTCTTGCCGGCCTTGGCGGCGAGCGCGCGCGCCTCGAGCCGCTGCGCCTCGAAGGAGCTGTAATTGCCCTTGTAGATCGTCAGCTTGCCGCGCTCGAGATGCAGAATATGCGTCGCCACCGCGTCCAGCAGATCGCGATCATGGCTGATGACGACGACATTGGCCGGATAATGCGCGAGATAATCGACGAGCCAGAGCGTGCCCTCGAGGTCGAGATAATTGGTCGGCTCGTCGAGCAGCAGCAGCTCCGGCTGCGAGAACAGCACCGCGGCGAGGGCGACGCGCATGCGCCAGCCGCCCGAAAACTCCGAGAGCGGGCGCCGCTGCGCCTCGGCGTCGAAGCCGAGGCCGGAGAGAATCGCCGCCGCCCGCGCCGGCGCCGCATGGGCGTTTATATCGACGAGGCGCGTCTGGATTTCGGCGATTTCATGCGGGTCGGTCTCGGTCTCGGCGCGCTCCAGCAGAGCGGCGCGCTCCACATCCGCGGCGA
Source organism: Methylosinus sp. KRF6 (assembly GCF_018887255.1). Classification (NCBI taxonomy): domain Bacteria; kingdom Pseudomonadati; phylum Pseudomonadota; class Alphaproteobacteria; order Hyphomicrobiales; family Methylocystaceae; genus Methylosinus; species Methylosinus sp. KRF6. Next base: position 238,542 of record NZ_JAHLJF010000001.1, read on the forward strand.
GCACGAAATCGACCAGCGCCGTTGGCCCACCCGGGGCCTCCTGCTCGACGCGCCCGATCTTCAGTCTGGCGGGCAGGGAGATGGTTCCGGTCTCGCCGGCGATCTCGCCGCAGATGATTCGGAACAGCGTGGTCTTGCCGGCACCGTTGCGGCCGACGAAGCCCGCGCGCGTCCGCGGCGGCACGAAGACCGAGGCCTTGTCGAAGAGCAGCCTCTCGCCGAGCCTGTAAGTGAGATCGTCAATGGAGAGCATGGCCTCGCCTCTAGGGCCTTTGCTGGCGATGTGCAACGTCGGCGCCGCCGAAGCCTCGCGCTCGGCTTGTGAGAAGGCCGTCTTGACGCTTGTCAGCCCGAGCGCAGCCCTCTATATCTGCGCCCGCTTCGCGCCGCCCGCTGGACGGCGCAGCCCGCGCCCATCGTCTAGAGGCCTAGGACGTCGCCCTTTCACGGCGAAAACACGGGTTCGATTCCCGTTGGGCGCGCCAATGAAAATCGAGCATTACAGCCGCCATCGGATTTTGCCGTCCGAATCGGCCGGAGTAGGCGGGTGAATTTCGGCGTGGCGGCGGGCGTCCCAAATCGGGGGTTGCGCCGGGTCGATTTTTAGAAATGCCAGAGCTGATCGCCGAGTTTTACCAGCTCCGGTAGACTCAGCAGGCGTCCGAAAGTCAGGCAAAATTCGGCCATAGGGCGCGTCCAGGGCCGGGGAGCGCGTCTTTTCGAAGCGATCTGGCCTTTGCGGGCGCGTCTTATGCGTCTCGACAATTCCTCGAATCCATCCGCACCGAGACATAGGCGCATCGCCTCCGCGCGCGCCGCCAATCGCGTCTCTATATAGCGCGCGAGGCTCTCATATTGCTCAAAGTCGGGGTGTGCCGCATAGGATTTTTGCAGGCAGAGCAGGGCGCTGACATAGCGATCCGAGCCAAGGCGCACGGCCAGCGCATCGACTTCGTCGATCAGCCGATCCACGACGGCGCGCCACGCCGCATATTCGGCCCTGAACGCCTTCATGGGATCGGCGCTGTGGACGCCGCAAAGCTCGGCATGGCCCGCATATCCATTGCCGCCGTGAATTCGATAAATGGTGAGGGGGGCGTCGATGAGCGCGACGCCGCTCACGAGCCGCACGCCCTTGTTCAGATAAGTGTCGCCGTGGAACCGCAGATCCATGGACGTGCGGCCGCCGAGGAACAATGTCAGCGCGTCGCGCCGGAAACAATTGCCCGAGGTCGGCGCGGAGACCCAGTTTTCCCAATCATGCGCGTCGATGAAGTGAATGCGCGACTCGATATCGTTCAGCGGCGCTTCTTCGAACGGCCAGAGGCCGGAGGATAGGCCGAAGGGGCGCAGCCGCTCCTTTCGCAAGCCGCGTCCCGAAGCGATGAAGTCGCCAAAGGCGATCCACGACGTTCTGACCACGCCGCCCTTGGTGGATTGCAACATATCGGAAGAGGTGAAGCCGACCGCCGTCCGTAGTGAGAAATGCACGAAGATATGCGTTTCCACGAAGGTCGGGAGGAGGATGTCGTCGGCGTCGAGAAAGACGACATATTCGCCGGAGCTGGCGGCGAAGCCGGTGCCGAAAGCGGCCGTCTGCCCCTGATTGGCTCTATGCGAAATGATCTCGACTTGCGGATTTCGCCGTCGAATCGTCGCGAGAATGACCTCGCTTTCATCGGTCGACGCGTCGTCGACGATGATGCATTCGATGCGAGGATAGGTCTGAGCGAGCGCCGAATCGACCGCTTCGATCAAGAAGCGTCCATAATTATAGTTCGTGATGATTATGCTCACGAGCGGCAAGTCGAAGCCGAGCTTCCTGCCGGATGCGCGCCCTTCGCTCCGCCGATCGTCCTCGTCGACGAGTTTTATCTTATGGTCGGCGTCGTGAAATTGTGTAAAATCTTCAAGCATGGCCGACTCGACGCTTTATACTATTTGCGGCGATTTCGACGCCAATTCGGCGACGTCCCGTCGCGGCGGAAAATCGATTGTCGAGGATAATATACGTAATATACCGAATTGTAAAACGCGCGGCTCTGGATGTGGCGGATGCTCTCTTTGGAAGCGAACGAGCCGAGTCCGCGCGACCGAAAAGCGCCCTAAACTCGCTCGAACAGCCAATAGGCGCCGAGACAGGCGATGACGCCCGAGCCGAGGCGCACGAGGCGCGGATCGCGCACTCCATGGGTGAACAGCCTGTCGAAGGCCGAGAGCAGGGGCAGCGCGATGAGCACGACGCCGATCTGGCCGGCCTCGACGCCGAGATTGAAGCTCGCCAGCGCCGGCGCGATGGCGCGCTGCGGCACGCCGATTTCGATGAGCCCGCTCGCAAAACCGAAGCCGTGGATGAGGCCGAAGACGAAAGTGTCGCGCCAGCGGCCTTCCACCTTGCAGGTGAAGAAATTCTCGATCGCGACATAGACGATCGACGCCGCGATCGCGATCTCCACCCAGCGGCTCGGCAGATCGACGAGGCCGAGCGCCGCCAGCGACAGCGTGATCGAATGCGAGACGGTGAAGGCGGTCACCAGCTTCACCACCGGCCAGACGCGCGTCGCCCACAGCATCACCGCGATGAGGAAGCACAAATGATCGTAGCCGGTCATAATGTGCTCGATCCCGGCGGCGAAGAATTTCGGCGCGAGCTCCCAGGGCGTCAGTAGCGGCTTGGAGAGATCGACCAGAGCGTCGCCGGGGAAGATCATGACCTCGCCCGGCGCCGGCTCCGCGCCGAGGCTCTGCGCCTCGGTGAGGCGCTCGTCGGCGTTGCGCTCGCCGACGCCGACGAGATGTTTCGCGCGCGATCCCTGCGCCTCGAGCAGCTTGTAGGGGTTGTAGAGGATCTGGCCCGGAACCGCGCTGCAATCCATGCGCAGCACGACTTTCGAGTCGCGCGGATTGGCGGGGTCCGCGCCCACCGAGACGATCTCGCTCGGGCAGGCGGCGCCGGCCTCGTTCTGCAGCGCGACGCGGCTTTGAATGAATTTGCCGATCATCGCCTCGATCACGCCCGGCTCGGTGAGATCGACATCGGCCCGGCTCGGCCCGCTCTCGGCGAACATGCGCTCTATGTCGGCTCCGAGAAAGCCGACATCGACGCGATAGCGGCCGTCTCCTTCGGGAACGATGCGGCTGCTGGAGATATCGGCCGTATGCGCCTTCGCCGTTCCCGCGCCGCCGACGACCGACAGGGCGACGATGAGCAGCAGAGCGATGCGCGAAAGCGCCATTCCTTCGACTCCCTTGACGCCTCGCGACATGGCGGCGTATGCACGAAATATCGATAGTGCATATCACGCCGATCTTGACAAGGCCGGCGTCCAGGCTCGTATCCGGGCTCGTGTCGGGGAGCCGATCGGGCGCCGCGGCGCACAATCACAAGTCGAGCGTGCGCCTTGCTCGTATTCGACGACCGGCTTAGCATCGATGGATGTACGACAGACGGAAACCATGATCCTTCCCGCCGCAGCTCCCCGATGCGAGCGACGCCGAGGTGGCGCCAGCCGCTGGTCGGTGGCGCGCAGCATTCTTCTGGCGATCGGTTTTTTGATCGACGTCGCGCCGAGCGCATGGGCGCGCGCGAGCGGCGCAGAGACTCTCCCCAAAGGCCGCCTGCCGCATTTCGAGACGCTTCCCGGCCCTGCGCAGAAAGCGGAGCGGCCCATTCTGCTCGCCCATGCGATCGTCGTGCGCACCTCTCCGGCGCAGGACGGCGTCGCCGCCGGAAACATCGGCAAGGTCGACGTCTGGTATGACGCCGGCATAAGAGACGCCTTCGCCGCTCTGGCGGTGATCAGCGCCTCCGGCGAGCGCGTCGACAAGCGCGATGCGGCGATCGACCGAGCCGACCCCGCCCATGTCTCGGTGAGCGTCAATCCGCTCGGTCCCGGCAAATATACGGTTCGCTATCGCGCTCTGTCCGCTGACGGCCATCTCGTCAGCGGCGCCTGGGATTTCGAGGTGCGCCCCTGAAAGGCGCGAAGGCCGGCGGCGAGCGGCCGTCTTCGCGCGACCATAAGCCGCTCCGCAAAGGGAAGGAAGCCGTCGCGATGAGCCCGAACGGCCGGATGAATCTGATTTTGTTCCTCGCCGTCGTGGTGATCGCCGCCGGCAATGTCGCCGCCTTCTCCTATTCTCTCTGGGGCCCTTCTTTCAGCCTGTATTGGAACGATTTTCTCGACGCGCATCTCTATCGGCCGGCGGTCAAGGCCGGCGACCGCACCATGGCGAACTGCCTCAAGGTGAGTGATTTCTATTCGGCGCGGCTGACCACCTATTTCCTCGCCGACTCGGACAAGAGCGCCGGCGGGCGGACCGACGATCTCAGCAAATACGACGAATATTGCGATCGGGTGCCGGGGACCGGAAAGGTGATCTTCTCCGTCACTCTGATGGAGAAAGACGTGCGGAGCCAGGCGGTCGCGCTGTCCTTCTACAAGACGGACGCCAAAGGCGGGCTCGAGCTCTTGACCGCCTTGCCCTCCAAGACGCATCCGGCTGGTTTCGTGACCTTGGAATCCTCTGTCGATCACAAGGGGAAATATATGCTGAAGCTCGCTTTCGGCGACGGCAAGAGCGATGAGGACATGATCGAAATGCCGATTTCGGTCGGCCAGTGACGTCTTCGCGTCATATCGTCCGGCGGCGCGCGCGGCGCTTGTGGCGCCATCGCAGGACGCCGGTCACGTAGAGGAGCAGGGGCGCGAGCCCCGTCAGCAGAACCATCGTGCGGCCGAGCGCGCCGAAGGCCTCGCCGCAATGCAGCGGGAACAGCCATTCGAGCAGCGTCTCGCCGGCGGTGAACTCGCCGCGGTCCTGCGTCTGCAGCACGCGTCCGCTGTAGCGGTCGACGCCGACATTGCGGAATGTCTTGGTCCGATTGGGCTCGTCCGCCGATTGCTCGCCGACGACATAGACGCCGTCTTCGCCGCTCGGCAGCAAAATCCAATGCAGCCGACCCGTCGGAAAAATCTGCTCCGCGCTGGCGACCGCCGCGTCGATGCCGATCGGCGCTCGGCCGGGGATAGGCGTCGATTTTCCAAAATCGGGTTCGGGGCGTACGGGGGAGATGAGAGTCGCCAGCGAATGCGTCGCCGGCTTGAAAATCATCGCGACTCCGGTGGCGAGCGTCGCGAGCAGAAGAATGGCGAAATAGGCCCCGACGCATCTGTGCGCGTCATAGGCGACCCGCTCGAAGCTCGCGCCCCATTTGATCGTCAAGCCCTGCCGCCATCGGCCATTGCGCGGGCGCCAGAGATAAAGTCCGAAGAGAACGGAGAAGAACAAAAGAATTCCGACGGCGCCGACGAGATAGGCGTTGTTCGCGCCGAGCAGCAGCGTCCAGTGAAAGGCCATGACGATCTGGACGAAAGGCTGCGAGAACACATCGTCGCCATGCGAATATAAGCGGCTGCCGATGACTTTGGCCGTATAGGGATCGACGAACAGCTGGTGGAAGTAGCTGTCGAGATCGTCGCTTTCGACCATGTAGCTCACGATCGCGGCCGCGCGCGAATGACGCGGGAGCGTGATGCGTTCAGGCCGTCCGTCCGCCGGAATGGCGGCGGTCGCCGCCGCGAAAATCTCGTCGAGCGGACGCATGGCGGGTCGCGTCGGCGATTCGACGCGCATGAGCGGGGCGTTCAGCCACTCGTCAATGTCCTCGCGAAAGGCGAGCAGAGCGCCGCTGAGCCCGATGAGCACGAAGATCGCGCCGGCGAAGAGGCCGATGATGCGATGCGTCGCCAGAAAAATCTCGCGGCCCGAGCCGGTTCGACTCATGACAGACGCCTCCGCCGTCTCGACTGCGGGCGCGGCGGGATCGAGACAGTTTTCGTTTCGGCTTCGCCCGCGCTCCGCGGCCGCGAGGGGAGCGTCTTCCGCGGCCTGTGTCAATGGCGCCGAAGCGCCGGGTTTTCGCGGCGCGACCGCGCCGGTCGTGGCGCCGCATTCCGACAAATTTCGATCGCGCGCCTCGGGATGTTTTGGTTGCGGGCCGCAAATGTGTAATATCGAATGATCGAGGCGCCGGCTGCGATGTCGCGCGCTCGAAGGGCGATGCTCACTGCGCTGTTCCGTCGCATTTCGGCATATTGTATCTCTCTTGAACAGGCCTAGGCTCGCCAAAATTGAAAAAAGCACGGCGGAGGACCGTATGGGGAGCGCCCAGGAAAGCAAAGAGACAGTGAGGCTGGTGGCGGTCATCGCGATCGTCGCGGTCGTTTCCCTCGTCGTCGCTGTCGGCCTCAGAATGTGGAAATAGCGTGTCGCTTTCGCCCGTCTCAGGCGATGATGTCGGGCGTCAGCTGATCTTCCAGAAAAGCGATGCGGTCGCGCAGCAGCAATTTTCGCTTTTTCAGCCGCTGAATTTGCAGCTGGTCCACGGCGCCGACGGTGAGAAGGGCGTCGATCGCATCCTCGAGATCCCGGTGCTCGAGCCTCAGACGCTCTACTTCGACCCGGATCGAGCTGCGTTCTGTTTCGTTGAGTTCATCGATCATTAGGAGAGCCTGCCCGAGCGGCGCGGCGAGTCGTGACATGTGATTATCGCCTCGCATCGCCTTCATCTTCAAGTCCCGATACGGCGGCGGCTCCGCATAAATTCCGAAGGATCAGTCGACCGCGACCGCTTTGTCCAGCTCCACGCAAGCCGAAGCGTCGACGCGCTCCAGCTCGAAGACCCGATTGTGGCGCGTGAGCTCCAGACGGATCGCTTTCTTGTTCTGATCCGGGCCGCGCCAGCCGCTCACGCTTTCGTCCAGATAGAGCGTGAGCGAAGCGCCGTCCTCGGAGAGATCGATGGGGAAGTCGCCGCCTTCCGCAGCCGCGCGGCCGAGGCCGCCGTGCGCCACGCAGCGGGCGGCGGCGTCCTCGCGGAACGATCGCGCGAGGCGGTGGCCGCCGACGTCGCGATTGGCCTCCTCGCTCCAGGCGCAGCCGCCGACGACATAGAAGGGCTTGCCATGGCCTTTGTGACGGAATTCGACGCGCAGCTCGCGCTCATTCTCGGCGGCGGCGGGGAACTCGCGCCGAAGCGAGAGCCGCACCGAGACGATCGTCTGGCCGGGATGCGCGCGCAGATAGGCTTCGTCGAAGCGGTTGAAGAAGCAGGCCCCGCTCGGCGGGATTTTCTCGATCAGCAGATTTTTGGCCGCGGCGGCGCTCGAGAGAGCGCAGAGCAGACAGATGCAGATCGAGCGGTTCATCTTCCGAACGTCATCCCCCGGCGGGCGCCGGCGCATAGGCTTCGCGCATCGACGCGATCTGGGCGATCTTGTCGTCGAGCGCGCTCCAATCGTCGCGCTCGACGATCTGCGCCCAAATCGATTCGACCTCTTCTATCAGCATAGTGCAGGGCGTGGCGCGACGGAAATAGGGATGGTCGAGATTGGCGCCCGGCGCCGTCTCATGGGCGGCGAGCGCCTCGCGCAGGCTCGCGAATTCCGGCGCGTCATAGGCCGCCGCCTGCGGGCTCGCGGCGGCGCGCTCGCGGCTCGCCATGCCGCCGCGCCAATCGAAGAAGGTCTGTTCGAAAGACGCCTGCGTCTTGCCGAGAAATTCCAGCAGAGCTTTTGCGAGGGCGGCGTCCTGCTCGGGATCTCGCGCCGGCAGCAGGCCGAAGCGATCGAGCAGGGCGAGTCGGAACTCGCGCTGAAGATGGTTCTGATAGCCGCCGAGTATCTGTTCCGCCCGCTGCAGCCCGACCTGCTGCAGAATGGTTTCGGCGAGCCGCGTCAGGTTCCAGCCGAGCGCGCCGGGCTGGCGGCCGAAAGAATAGAGCCCGCTGTCGTCGAAATAGGCCGCCGTGAATTGCGGATCATAGCGCGGCGCGAAACGCCACGGCCCATAATCGAAGCTCTCGCCCGTTATGTTGATATTGTCCGAATTGAGCACGCCATGGACGAAGCCCGCCGCCATATAGCGGGCGGCGAGCCGCGCCACGCGCGCCGCCACGCGCTCCAGAAAGGCGCCGGCGCGGCTTTCCGCCGGCTCGCCCGCGAGCTCGGGGAAATAATGGGCGACGCAATGCGCGACGAGCCGGCCGAGCGCCTCTTCGTCGCCGATATGGGCGAGGCGCTGGAATGTGCCGATGCGGATATGGGAATGGGACAGCCGCACCAGCACGCTGGAGCGGGTCGGCGAGGGCTCGTCGCCGCGATAGAGCGGCTCGCCGGTCTCGATCAGGCTGAAGCTCTTGGAGGTGTCGACGCCGAGCGCCTCCAGCATTTCCGTGGCGAGAATCTCGCGCACGCCGCCCTTGAGCGTGAGCTTGCCGTCGCCCTGGCGCGACCAGGGCGTGCGGCCGGACCCCTTCGTGCCGAGATCGAGCAGGCGCCCGTCCTCTATGTCGCGCAATTGCGCGAACAAAAAGCCGCGGCCGTCGCCGATGTCGGGATTGTAGGCGCGGAATTGATGGCCGTGGTAGCGCAGCGCCAACGGCTTGGGGAAACCGCCGGGCAGCGGCTCGAAACGGCCGAGATGGGCGATCCATTCCTCCTCGGTCAGCGTATCGAGGCCGACGCGCGCCGCCCAGCGCTGATTGCGATAGCGCAAAATATGCCGGGGGAAGCGGGCGGCGTCGACGGGATCGAAGAAACCGTCGCCGAGCGTGGCGTGGAGCGTTTCGGCGCGATAGCGCGGGGCAGGGGGCATGGGTCTCGGCTCTCGCTTTGGCAGGAGATTCTGCGGCTCTGAGCCCCGCGAAGCAAGCCGGGCGCCCGTGCGGCGCGGGCGGAGCGAGAGAGGACCTGCCGAAAAAAAGGCGGAGAAAGCTCTCCGCCTCGACGCTGGACCTCGGGTTCGGGCCGTCAGTGCACGCTGGCGCCTTGCCGCAGCTTGTTGATCTCGTCCTTGAGCTGAAGCTTTTTTCGCTTCAATTCGTGGAGCTTCGAATCGTCGTATCGGGGATGATGCTGCACCTGCTCGATCTCTTTCTTGAGCGCCTGATGGCGGCGTTCGAGCTCGACGAGATGGGTCTGTAGCGACATACGGCGCCTCCTTTGGTTGATGACAGAAGGACGACGCCAGTGTGACAGGAATTATATGGCCCGCAAGGGGCGGCGACGTCGCGGGTGCGCGAATTATTTCGTTCAAAAGCCCTGGCCGCGGAACGAATTCTTAAAGTTTTCAGGCGTCGGGCCGATGTTCGGCCGCGCGCGGGGAAACCGTTCCAGGGCGCTTGCGCCTCGGCCCGACTGCCGCTATACGGGCGTCACTCGCGTCGAACGAAACCGGTCGGCGCAGGGGGCGCGTAGCTCAGCGGGAGAGCACTACGTTGACATCGTAGGGGTCACAGGTTCAATCCCTGTCGCGCCCACCATCTATGTCACATCGAGTTTCATGTCGCTTCGAGCGGGCTTCGACCTCTCGCTTCGCGCATCGTCGTGCGTCCGATTCGGCCAAAAGGGCCATCACGCAGCGAAAGCGTCCGCCGAAGAATCGCTCGGGTCGCAGGGGATGCTCCGATTGCCGAGAAGCGGCTTTCGCGCCGTGCGACGGTTTCGATCGCTCTGCAATATTTCGACGTGATGAGCCGCTGCAAAAAAAGCGAGTTTCTTGTTCGATGCGCGTGTCTTTGCGAGTAAGGCGACGATTGCAATCGACAGCGATATCGGCTCCAATATAAAAGATTTGAACGCCGAGGAAAGCACCATGTCCGAAGCCGAAGACAAAGCGCTCGTCGCACAGATACTCTCTTCCTATCTTTCGAATAATACTGTTGCTCCTGTCGATCTCCCTTCTGTCATTGCGGCGGTGAAAAAAGCTTTCGGCAACGGCGATGCGGCGATGGCGGCCGCCGCCGAGGGAGAAGCCAAGCAATGGCGGCCGTCCGTTCCCGTGAAGAAATCGGTGAGCCCCGAAGCGATTATTTGTCTTTGCTGCGGAGAGCCGTTCAAATCCTTGAAGCGTCATCTGCAGGCCGAACATAAGCTGACCCCGGACGAATATCGCGCCGCTTTCGATCTGAAGAGCGACTATCCGATCGTCGCGCCCGATTACGCCGCCCGGCGCTCGGCGCTGGCGAAATCGCTCGGCCTCGGCCGCAAGCCCGCCGCGAAGCTCGTGCCGCCCCCGAAAAAGCGCGGCGCGCCGGCGCGCAAGGCGGTCGCCGAGGCGTGACGCACATCCGTCGCGCCGCTTTCGCCGGATCGGCGCGAGAGCGGCCGCGCGTCGGTTTCACGAGCCTGTCAGACATGGCCCGCGAACAACATTCGGCGACTGTCCGTCTCGAGAACGAGAGCGGTGAGGATAGAGGTCGCGAATGCGCCCGTATCGACATTGATGCGGTTGGGCAGGATGTCGGGCTCGGAGACGGGCGTGTGGCCATGCACGATCATCTTTTCCCAGGCGCCTCGGAAGCTCAAAAACTCCTCCCGAATCCACAACAGATCCTCGGCTCTCTGAGCGTCGAGCGGCACGCCGGGCTTTGCGCCCGCATGACAGAAGAAATAATCGCCATAGCTCGCGGTCAGCGGCGTCTCCTGAATGAAGCGCCTGTGCGCGTCCGGGAGCCGCGCAGACAAAGCGCGGCGCGCCTCCTCATAGCCCTTGCCGCGCATGATGGAAGAGACCTCCACCCCATAGGAATGAAGGGTCTCGATGCCGCCGAACCTGCGCCAGCTCTCGAGGACGGACGCGTCCTCGAGGAAGCGCATGAATATCTCCTCGTGATTGCCGCGGAGCGCGAGAAAGGGCGTCGGAAAATCGCCGCGGCTCAGCCAATCGACGACGGTGGAGGACTGCAGGCCGCGGTCGATGTAGTCGCCGAGAAAAATCGTCAGCACAGCCGACGGCGCCGATGCGCGCTCCTCCTCGATGCGCCGCGCGAGCTTGTCGAGGAGGTCGGCGCGTCCATGGATGTCGCCGACGGCGTAAATTCGCAGATCGGGTGGGAGGCGCGTCGGAAGCCCGGTCTGCAATGTCTGAAATTGCGTCAAGCGAGAATTTGTCATTTCGTCGGTCCGAGACCAGTCGCGCTCGGAGGCCCGCCGCGACATTCTGTCCAGACACTAGAGCAGATCGTCGGCCGATGAAATCGCGCGGGACCGCGATCGTCGCCTTTATCCTGTTCGCGCCCCCGCGAACAGCTCCGCTCTGGTAACGTTTTTTTTGCCGGCTTCCGCTCATGCTGGGGGCGGAGAGAAAATATGCGCGGGGACGATGAAAAAGCCGGCGATCGAGCGGCGCGCGAGGCCGATGTCGACGTAAGGGCGTTTCGCACGGGCGCGGCGCTTTTGGCGTGCCGCCGCGGCGCGGCGATCGTCGAATTCGCCTTCGTCGCGGCGCCGCTCTTTGCGATTTTGATCGCGATCTGCCAGGTCGGCGTCGTGTTTCTCGCGCAGCAGGAGCTCGAATCCGCCGTCGAGAAATCGGCGCGCACTCTGCTGACCGGCGAGGTCCAGAAGAGCGGCCTCAATCGGGAGCAATTCACGACCAAGGTCTGCGGCGGTCTCACAGCGCTCTTCACCTGCTCGCAGGTGCTGGTCGATCTGCAGACCGCGAGCGCCTTCTCCTCCGTCGACACATCGGCGCCGACGCTCACATATGATTCCAGCGGCAAGGTCACCAATAGCTGGAAATTCCAGACCGGCGGCGTCGGCAGCATCCTCGTGCTGCGCGTGATCTATCAATTTCCCGTCGTCGGCGGGCCTCTCGGCTTCAATCTGGCCAATCTCGCCAATGGCAGACGCTTGCTGATGGCGACCGCCGTATTCCAGGTCGAGCCTTATTCTTGAAATAGCATCGGAGCAGGTCCTTTGCGAATGCATTGTCTCAGCCGCTTCTTCTCGCGCGCCTGCCGGCGCGCGCGAGATGGCGCTCGCACGCTGCGGCGCGACGAAGGCGGCATGATCGCGGTGGAATTCGCATTGTTGATTCCGATCGCCGTGCTGATCCTCGTCGCCGAATTCACGCTCGGAGAGGCGATCGGCATCAGCCGCAAGGTGGCGATCACGGGACGCACGCTGACCGATCTCGTCGCGCGGCGCGCGGTCGTGTCTTCCGCCGATCTCACCACTATTTTGAACGCTTCGACGCAAATCATCGCGCCCTTCCCGAGCGCCAATCTGAAGATCGTTCTCGCCCAGCTGTCCACGGATGACAAAGGCAAGACGACGACGGTCGAATGGAACGAGCCCTTCAATACGACGGGTCTCGTCGACAAATCGACCTTCGTGCTGCCGGCCGGCATGGCGCAGGCCGGAACCTGGCTGATCTATGCCGAAGTTCGTTATGACTATACCCCGCCCTTCGGCGCGAAGCTGATCCCCGCCGTGCCGATCCGTTACACATTCTATATCAATCCACGCATCACCTCGTCGGTGCAGCGGGTGAACTGAACGAAAAGGCGGCGCGACGCATGACGATCTTCCCGGCTCTCGCGAGATTCTTCGCCCATCGCAAGGGCAATGTCGCAATCATATTCGCGCTCACCGCGATCCCTCTGATGATCGCCGCCGGCGGCGCCGTCGATTATGCGAGCGCGGGGCGCGTCAAGACGCAGCTCTACGCGGCCGCCGACGCCGCAGCGCTCGCCGCGACGACTCCGCCGATGATGCTGAAATCGGAGGCCGTCGCCAAAGCCGCCGCAACGACCATGTTCGCCGCGCAGGCGGCGCAGATCACGCGTCAGACCTACAACGCGGCCAATCTCGCCATAGACGTCCACGACAAAGTCGAACCGGGCTCCATGACGCGCAGCGTGTCGGTCACCTATACGACGCAGGTGCCGAATTCTTTCGGCGCTTTCTACGGCTTGCGCACGTCGAACATAACGGTGAACGCCGTGGCGAGCGCGACGACGGCGCGCAATATCGATTTCTATCTGCTGCTCGACAACTCCCCCTCGATGGAGCTGCCGGCGACGCAAGCGGGCGTCGATGCGATGAACGCGACCGGATGCGCTTTCGCGTGTCACGAGAAAAACCTCAGCGACGGCGAATACACGAACAAATATGCAGGCTGGGGAACCATCGACAGCTACGCCTACGCCAAGAACAATGGCATAAAGCTGCGCATCGACAATGTGCGCGAGGCCGCCAAGAGCCTCGCCTCGACGGCGCAATCGCTGATGTCCTCCAATGGCGCGACCTATCGTCTGGCGGCCTATAATTTCAATTATGCGGTCTCGATGATGCAGAGCCTCGTTCCGACGACGAGCGCCAATGTGAGCCTCATCCAGGCCAATATCGAAACCATGACTCCGCCCTTGATGGATTCGAACAATTATCTCGCGTCCAATTCGTCCTACACCTATCCGACCGGCGTCTCGACCTACAATACGGTCACGACCGGCGGCGCGCTGCGCAACAATGATGCGATGACCGATCTCAATCAGGCGTTCACCAAGCTGAACGCAACCATGCCGGCGCCGGGTAGTGGCACGACCGCCGCCGGCGACACGCCGCAAGAGGTCTTGATGCTGGTGACCGACGGCGTGATCGACGCGAGCAATTATTCCAACACGAGCTGCACGACCTCGATCAATTCGAGCTATTCGAATTCCTATGGTTCTTTCTATCGCTGCCTTCAGCCGGTCGATGTCTCATATTGCACGGCGATCAAAAATCGCGGCATTCGCATCGCTGTGCTCTATACGACCTATTATCCCGTGCCGAGCAACGGCTTCTACAACGCCACCGTCGCGACTTTCGCCTCGCAGATTTCCGACAATCTGAAGAGCTGCGCCTCGTCCTCGGATCTCTACTTCGAGGTCAACACGGGCGGCAACATCACCACCGCTCTGGCGACCTTGTTCCAAAAGGCCGTCTCCACCGCCTCGCATCTCACGCAATGATCGGGCGCGAGCCTGCGCAATTCGCCGGTCGCCCGCGCAGGCTCGATCGCTCGCGTCCGCGTCAGACCGAGACCTTGCGGCATTCGTCCGCGCAGGCCTTGCATGCGTCGCCGCAGGCTTTGCATTCGGAATATTGCGGGAAGCGGTCGCATTCTTTCTTGCACGCCATGCAGACGTCGCCGACCGCCTTGGCCAGGGTCGGCGTGAACGGCGAATTGACCGCCGCCAGCGATTCGAGCGCGGCGCAGGCGGAGACGAGATCATAGGCGGCCTTGGTGCAGCCGGCCATGCTCGTATCGTTCATCGACAGCATTCCGAAGCAGTGACGCAGGCATTCATTACCGGTCGAGACACATTCAGCGCTGGTCTTCATCAGCGGCTGAAACTTCGGACCGTGCATCATGTGCTCCGAGTGCGGACTGGCGGACTGCTCCTCGGCCAGAGCGCGCGTGGCGGAGAGGGCGGCGGCCGCGCCGACGGCGGCGGCGACGAATTCGCGACGTTCCATGGAGAGCCTTCCTTTCGCTTCGATAGGAAAGTTTTGCTCCAACTGGCGCAGGCCGCAGAAAATTCAATCTTTTTTCTCGGTCTAGCAGCGCGTCATTTTTATTGCGCACGCGAGCGGAAAGGCCATTTAGGAGGAAAAAGGGGAGGAAGACGCAAGGAGGGGGAGATGGAGCCGAAAATCGCGCTCACGCTCGCGCGCGGAGATGCGGAAGCGCTCATGGGTTGCCTGCGACGTCGCTTCGAGCGGCTGTGCGACATCCGCAAAGAACTCTGTGAGCCGGACGAATTCGACGAGCTGGAGCGCGAGGAGCGCGCCTATTTCGACGCCGAGAATGCGCTTGTCGAGCGCGTCATCGGCGAATTGGCGCGCGCCCTCGAAGAGGAGCCGCGCCACTGAGGCGCGAGCGTCTGCGCGTCACGCATCGCAGGGCGAAGGGGCCGTCGCGTCCCAGGCCAGCGGCCGCGGCGCGCGGCGGCGCGTCTCCGGCCATCTCGCCAGCAGCATTCGCAAGACGACCATGAGATCGGCGGCGGCGCGCGCCTGGCCGAGATCGACAAAGCCGCGAATATCGGCGACGAGAATGTCGCGCACGGCGGCGGCGCCGCGGTGGCTGTTGAGGAGATAGCTGGCGAGCGTTCGCTCATGCGCCTTCGAGGGGGCGGCGTCTTCGATCGGCAGGAGATCGAGGCCGCTCGGCGCCAGTATTTCGGCGATCTGTATCATCGGTCGGCTCCACGACTCGTTTCTGACGCAGAGCGCTAAACCGACGAAAATGACGTTTTGTGACAGTGGCTATCGGGGGAACTACCTATCGAGCGCAGGCGCGGCGGGGGCTTTCTCGCGCAGCAGCCGCTCCGCGCATTCGGCGACGCGCAGCCACACGACGCAGCCCTCGCTGTCGCCCGTTTTTTGGAAATCGGTGGCCCTTTCCCGCGCATTGGACGGCGCTTCACCCAGCAGCCGGTGGGTCAGCGCGCGTGCATGAATCTCGACGGCCTGTTCCAGGGAAATCTCCATAGGATCAGCTCCTCGTCGCAGCCGTTGCAGCCGCGTTCGTTCACGCGACATATCTGTGGCACATGACGTAGAGCGCCGGCCCTGCGGCGCAGTGTCGCGTTTTCCGGCCGAGCCGCAGGCCGCGCGTTCCAGCCGAAGCTCGCGAAAGATCGGGGACAAGTCGATATATCCCCGCTCTTTCAAGCTGATCAGCTGAAGCTACGGGGTGCGGCGCATCGGCTTAGGAGGCGATGCGCGTCGTCCCCGAGGTGGATCGCCGCAGCTCGACAGCGGTCGCGAGACGACGCAGCGCGGCGAGCGAGGTCGCCCAGTCGATGCAGCCGTCGGTGACGCTCTGGCCATGGACGAGCGGCTTGCCGGGAACGATATCCTGTCGCCCTGCGACGAGATTGCTCTCGATCATCAGACCGATGATGCGCCGCTCGCCGCCCTCGATCCGCTGGGCCACATCATCGACGACGAGAGGCTGGTTCTCGGGCTTCTTGCTGCTGTTGGCGTGAGAGGCGTCGATCATCAGATATGGCGAGACGCGCGATTTCTCGGCTTCTTTGGCTGCGGCGTCGACGCTGGCGGCGTCGTAATTGGGCGTCTTTCCGCCGCGCAGAATAATGTGGCAATCCTCATTGCCGCTGGTCGAGGCGATGGCGGAGCGGCCGTCCTTGGTGACGGCGAGGAAATGATGCGGCTGCGAGGCGGAGAGCACGGCGTCGAGCGCGATGCGCACATTGCCGTCGGTGCCGTTCTTGAAGCCGACCGGGCAGGAGAGGCCGGAGGCGAGTTCGCGATGCACCTGGCTCTCCGTGGTGCGCGCGCCGATCGCGCCCCAGCCGACGAGATCGGCGATATATTGCGGCGTCGTCATATCGAGGAATTCGCAGCCCGCCGGCAGGCCGAGCTCATTGACCTCGAGCAGCAGCCGCCGCGCGAGGCGCAGGCCCGCTTCTATGTCGAAGCTGCCGTCGAGGCGCGGGTCGTTGATGAGGCCTTTCCAGCCCACAGTGGTGCGCGGCTTCTCGAAATAGACGCGCATGATGATCAGGAGCCGGTCGCCGAGCTCGCGCTCGGCCTCGGCCAGCAGGCGGGCATATTCCATCGCGGCGTCCGGATCATGGACCGAGCAGGGGCCGATGACGACAGCGAGGCGATCGTCGCGCCCGCGCAAAATTTCGCGCAGGGCGGCGCGCGCGCCGAGCACGGTGGCGCTCGCCGTCTCGCTGCGCGGAAGCTCGCGCATGATCTCGGCGGGCGGGCTCAATTCGGCGATTTTGACGATGCGAAGGTCGTCGGTTTCGGTCGGCACGGCGGGCTCCTTGTTTTCGAGCGTCACGCCGGCGGCATAAAAAAGCCGCCAGCGGGACTGGCGGCTCTCGGGGTTTTCAGGCTTCGCGTTACGTCAAGTCACACGCGTTCGCCTCCCGTCGCCGCCGGCGCAGGATAGCTAAAGTACCAGTAGTAGCGCGTAGAGCGGGCGAGGGTCATGACGGCAGAGTTAAAGCGGAGAGGGGGAAGGAGTCAAGGCGCCGGCACGCAGAGTCCCGAATATCCGGTCATGCGCGTATTCAACGGCGAGCCGTTCTCCCTGCCGTCGGCCGCTATTCCGAAGGAGGCGCGCGGCTGCAGCTTGCGTGCGGCCTCGACGCATTTTTCTTCCGTCGCATAGCCGGGAATGGCGTTGGTCGCCACGGCGCCGGCGGCCTGGGAGGTGGTGACGACGAAGGTCGCGACGATGAGCGTGTAGGACATTGAAAATCTCCTCGCGAGCAATGAAAGCGAATGAAAAATGGCGAAGACGCCGTTACGCTTCGAGACCCTATCGCGAAACGATTGCGAGAACGTCGCCGCTCAGCGATAGACTTCGGCGATTTCCAGAAATTCCTTCGCGGTCAGAGAGGCGCCCCCGACGAGCGCGCCATCGACATTTTTCACGCGCAGCAGCTCGGCGGCGTTGGCGGGCTTCACCGAGCCGCCATAGAGAATGCGAGTCGCCGCGGCGCCGGCGCCGAAGAGTATGATGAGCCGGGCGCGGATGGCGGCGTGCATTTGCGCGACGTCGAGAGGCGTCGGCGTGAGGCCGCTGCCGATCGCCCATACGGGCTCGTATGCGACAACCAATTTGTCTGGCGCGGCGCGGCGCGGCAGCGAGCCGTCGAGCTGCGCCTCGACGATCGCGGATGCGCGGCCGGCGTCGCGCTCGGCGCGAGTCTCGCCGACGCAGACGATGGGTGAGAGCCCGGCGCGTAGGCCCGCCAGCGCCTTGGCGTGGATCAGCGCGTCGCTCTCGCCATGATCCGCGCGCCGCTCGCTATGGCCGACGATCACATAGGAAGCGCCGGCGTCGGCCAGCATTTCAGCCGATATATCCCCCGTATGGGCGCCCCTCGGCTTTTCGTGGCAATCCTGGCCGCCGACCGCGATTTCGGCCCCGGCGAGGAGTCGCGACGCGCGCTCCAGCAGAGTGGCCGGCGGACAGATCGCCAGCTCCACTTTTTTTCGCAGAGCCGCGTCATAGCCGCCCGCTACCGCCTCGATCTCGCCGAGCGACGCCGAAAGCCCGTGCATTTTCCAATTTCCGGCGACGAGCGGGCGCGGCGTGGAAGACATGTCCGGGCGTTCCTCTCAAATCGAAGCGTGAAGCGAGCAATCTGGCCATATCAGCGCTCGCCGCCATGGGCAATTCGCCGCGACGCGGCGCGGTTGCGGTCAAAAGGAAAATTGTCGCCGCTCCGGCCGGGTTGCCGGGCGTTCGGCCGACAGCTATAAGCGCCGCGATCTTTCCCATCCTCGAACTCGACGAGAAGACGCGCCCATGGCGACCGAACGCACATTCTCCATCATCAAGCCGGACGCCACCAAGCGTAATCTGACCGGCAAGATCAACGCCCTCATCGAGGACGCCGGGCTCCGCATCGTGGCGCAGAAGCGCATTCAGATGACGCGCGAGCAAGCCGAGACCTTCTACGGCGTCCACAAGGAGCGCCCCTTCTTCGGCGAGCTGATCGACTCGATCATCTCCGGCCCGGTCGTCGTCCAGGTTCTGGAAGGCGAGGGCGCCATCGCCAAATATCGCGCTGTGATGGGCGCGACCAATCCGGCCAGCGCAGATCCGGGCACGATCCGCAAGGAATTCGCCGTCTCCATCGGCGAGAATTCCGTGCATGGCTCCGATGCGCCGGAGACGGCGGCGATCGAGATCCCGCAGTTCTTTTCGGGCAATGAGATCGTCGGCTGATTTTTCAGGCCGCGACATAATTCGGAAAATAGGCGGCGAGCAGCCTGTCTCGGTAAGCCACGAGATTGGGCTTGCTCGCCACCGCGTCGCGGAGCGGCGATTCGAGCTCGGGAACGAGCGATTCCGCCACCATGGCGAAGGCCGTGGCGTCGGCGGCGCTCGGCGCCGCGCCGAAGAGATAGGGCTTGTCGCCGAGCAGAATTGAGAGCGCGTCCACGTCGCGACGCGCCAATTCGGCGAGTTCCTCATTCGAATGCCGCCCGAGGCCCTGCGCCGTGAGGCAGCGGGCGATCTTCTTTCGGATCAGCGCCTTTATGAGCGGGCGAACGAGCGCCGGAACGCGCGCGAAAAATTTCGCCGGACCACGCTCGAAATTGCCATCGTCGATCCAGCGGGCCTGCACCATCAGCCAATAATAATGTTCTTCCAGCATTTTCTCGACGGCCCAGCCGGCGGCGCGCTGCTCCGGCGTGAGGCCTGCGTCGAAATCCATGCCATAGGTCTTTTCGAGATAGAGGCGGATAAAGGTGGAATCGGCGATGATTTTTCCCTCGTCATCGATATAAGGCAGCTTGCCCTTGGGTGCGCGGCCGTAGCCGGAGTGATCTTCGCTGTATCGAAGACCGGCGAATTTCAGCAGCGCCATGGTCTTGAGCACAAAGGGGCTTGCATCCGGGAGGCCGAAATAAGGGCCGAACGAGTATAATTTTATCATTGTCGAAACCTCTTTGCGGAAGCCACTTCGAGAATATGATCGAGAAGCTGCAAAGACCCTATTCTCGACGGGCAAAGGCAAGTAAGTCTCGTATCTTTGCGTTAACATTGGGGCTGATCCGCGCGCGATGGCGGCGAGGGCGATATGATGACGAAACGCTGGGTCGACTGGGGGGCTAGGGCGACAGGCTTGCTGGCGCTCGCGATTCTGCTCGTAGCGATGCCCTTCGATGGCGCGCTCGGCCTCGCCAAGCTTTTGGCTTTCGGCGTCTATCTCTGCTGGTTCGCGCTTCCGAGCCCCTGCAAGGGCGGCGCGTCCTATCCCTTCGGCCATGGCTTTCGCCCAGGCGCCGGATGCCCGCGGCAGGATCAGCCGGAGGAGGGGACGGCGAGCGCCGGCTGCGGCGACGGGCTCGCCCCGAGCACGCGATTGCCCTCGACCCTGACGGCGCCGGAAGCGACGAGCCGCAACGCCCGCGGATAGAGCAGATGCTCCTGCTCGAGCACGCGCGTCCCGAGACTCTCCGGCGTATCGGAATCGAGCACGGCGACCGCCGCCTGGGCGACGATCGGCCCCTCATCCATTTCCGGGACGACGAAATGGACCGTGCAGCCGTGAATTTTCACGCCAGCGGCGAGCGCCCGCTCATGTGTGTGCAGGCCGCGAAAGGCCGGAAGCAAGGCCGGGTGGATATTGAGCATACGCCCGCGCCATTGGCCGATGAACCAGGGCGTCAGCAGACGCATGAAGCCGGCGAGACAGAGAAGCTCGATTCGATGCGTCTCCAGCACGATCTGTAGCGAGCGCTCGAACTCCTCCCGGCCGGCGTAGATCTTATGATCGACGGCGGCGACGGCGACGCCCGCCGCTTTGGCTTTGGCGAGTCCGACGGCTTCCGGGCGATTGGAGACGACGAGCGCGATCTCGGCCGGAAAATCCGGCGCGCGGGCCGCCTCGATCAGCGCGTCCATATTGGAGCCGCGCCCGGAAATGAGGATCGCAGTGCGCAGCCGCCGGCTCACAGCGGCAGATTCCCGCGCGTGACGACGCGCGGCCCGTCGCCGGTCGCCGCAATCTCGCCTATGGCGATCGGCGTCTCGCCCGCTTCGCGCAGCGCCGCGACGGCTTCGTCCGCGCCGTCTTTGGCGACGACCACGACCATGCCGATGCCGCAGTTGAAGGTGCGCAGCATTTCGGCTTCCGCGACGCCGCCCGTCAGCGCGAGCCAGGAGAAGACCGGCGGCGGGCGAAACGCGCCGAGATCGAGCGCGGCGCCCAGCCCCTTCGGCAGCACGCGCGGCAGATTGTCGGGAAAGCCGCCGCCGGTGATGTGGGCGAGGGCGAGAATTTTCTCGCTGCGCTTCAACGCCGCGAGCAGCGGCTTCACATAGATGCGCGTCGGCGTGAGCAGCGCCTCGGCCAGCGTCCGCTCGGCCGCGAAGGGCGCGGGCGCGTCCCAGGCGAGGCCCGACTCGGCGACGATGCGGCGAATGAGCGAGAAGCCGTTGGAATGGGCGCCGGAGGAGGGCAGACCGAACAGAAGATCGCCTTCCCTCACCTCGGCGCGCGGCAGCAGGCGCGAGCGCTCGGCCGCGCCGACGGCAAAACCTGCGAGATCATAATCGCACTTGGAATAGAGGCCCGGCATTTCCGCCGTCTCGCCGCCGAGCAGCGCGCAGCCGGCCTCGACGCAGCCGGCGGCGATCCCCGAGACGACGGCCGCCGCTGCGCCCGGCTCGAGCTTGCCGCTCGCGTAATAGTCGAGGAAAAACAGAGGCTCGGCGCCCTGCACGACGAGATCGTTGACGCACATTGCGACGAGATCGACGCCGATCGTGTCATGAAGGCCGGATTCGATGGCGATCTTGATCTTGGTGCCTACGCCGTCATTGGCGGCGACCAGAACGGGATCGGAAAAACCTGCCGCCTTGAGGTCGAAGAGGCCGCCGAAGCCGCCGATCTCGCCATCCGCGCCTGGTCGGCGCGTCGAGCGCACGGCGGGGCGGATGAGGTCCACCAGCCGATTTCCGGCGTCTATGTCGACGCCGGCCTGGGCGTAAGTGAGATCTTTTTGTCCTGCCGCCATTGCGATATCCCGCGCTCGATTTCGAGCCTGCGGCCTAGCGCCTTACGCGGCTGGGCGCAATCCGTTTTGCGGGTGTCGCGGGGCAGAGCGAAGGACGATTTTTCCGACCGCCTCGTCGCCCCGCTCCGCGCGAGACGGACTCAGCCGCTCACATGCTTCTCGACCGCGCTCGGATCGACCGGGTTGAGCTCGACGCTCTCGCCGCAGCCGCAGGCCGAGGTCTGGTTCGGGTTCTGGAACACGAAGCTCGACGAGAATTGCTGCACATCGAGATCCATGCGCGTGCCGAGCAGATAGATGACCGCCTGGCCGGCGACGATGACGCGCGCGCCTTTTTCCTCGATCACCTCGTCGCCCGGCGAGGGCTCGGCCAACTCCATCTTATAGGCCATGCCGGCGCAACCGCTCTTCTCCACGGAGATGCGCAGGCCGATATTGGGGTTCTCGGCGCCGGCGAGCAGGCCGCGCACGCGCTCCGCCGCGGAATCGCTGAGGCTCATGACGTTCATCTGTTCGCTCCCTACATCCCTTTCGTCTGCCGCGTGAATGCGCGAGCCGACGTCGCGATCAATAATTCTTCCATATGCCCGGCGTCGCCAGCTCGACGAGATTGTCGTCGGGATCGCGGAAATAGAGGCTCCGCCCGCCGCGCGGCCACTCCATCCGCGCTTCGATCGGCACATTCCTCTCCGCGAGCCGCCGCTCCCACAGGCCGAGATCGTCGGGCCGGATCGCGAGCGCGAAATGCAGGCGCCCGCGACCTTCGTGCGGCGGTATCTCGCCCCCCGGCAGAACCACCGCCTCGCTCATTGTTTCCCGCGCGAACAACAAGAGCACGCTACGCGGTCCGCAATCATAAGCTATGAGCCGCTGATCGGCGAACATTGGCTCGAGGCCGAGCGCGTCCTCATAGAAATGCGAGGCGCGCGCCAAATCCTCGACATAGAGAGCCGTCTCGAGACACCCGTCGATCTTCGGCGCGGGCGCGTCCATCGGCTCTCCTCACTCTCACCACATATCGAGAGTCATGCGCGCTTCGTCCGACATGCGGCTCTGGTCCCATGGCGGCTCGAAGACGAGCTTGACGATGACGGCCATCACGCCCGGCACGAGGCTCACCGAACTCTGCACCTGCTCGACGATCTGGCCGGCGACGGGACAGCCCGGCGCGGTCAAGGTCATATCGATATAGACGACGTCCTCGGGCGTGATGTCGATATTGTAAATCAGGCCGAGCTCGAAAATATCGGCGGGAATCTCGGGATCCTGCACGGTCTTCAGCGCGGCGACAATGCCTTGCGTCAGCCGTTCGACCTCTTCCTTCGATCGGCCCGCGGGCAGGGACTGCTGCTCATCCCGAGTCAGCTCCCGACCGGTCACGACTTCCTGCGGCTCCACCGCGTCATCGGTCTTGGTCACGATTCTGTCTCCTCATCAAGAAAACAGCGCCTTTGCTTTCAGCAGCGCTTCCGCCAGGCGATCGACCTCGTCGCGCGTATTATACATTGCGAAAGAGGCGCGGCAGGTGGAGGTGACGTTGAAGCGCTGCAATAGCGGCATGGCGCAATGGGTCCCGGCGCGCACGGCGACGCCGGAGCGGTCGATAACGGTCGCTATGTCGTGGGCATGGGCCTCCGGCATGTCGAAAGCGACGATCGGTCCCTTGTCCTTGGCGTGACCGAAGATTCGAAGCCCCGGTATAACGGAGAGGCGCTCATGCGCATAGGCGGTGAGATCGGCCTCATGGGCGCGAATCGCCGGGCGGCCGATCTTCTGCATATAGTCGAGCGCCGCGCCGAGCCCCGCCGCCTGCACGATGGGCGGCGTGCCGGCCTCGAAGCGATGCGGCGGCGTGTTGTAGGTCACATAGTCGCGCGTGACCGTCTCGATCATCTCGCCGCCACCGGCGAAGGGCGGCAGCTTCTCGAGCCATTCGCGCTTGCCATAGAGAGCGCCGATGCCGGTCGGTCCGTAGAGCTTATGGCCGGTGACGATGTAGAAATCGACGTCCAGCGCGCGCACGTCGACATCGAGATGCACCGCGCCCTGCGAGCCGTCGACGAGCACCGGCACGCCATGAGAATGGGCGATGCGCACGATATCGGCGATCGGCGTCGGCGCCGCCAGCACATTGGACATATGCGTCAGCGCGACGATCTTCGTCCGCGGCGTGATGAGCTTCTCGAAATCCTCGAGCGAGAAGACGCCGTCATCGTCGGTCTCGATCCATTTCAGCACCGCGCCCTTGCGCTCGCGCAGGAAATGCCAGGGCACGATGTTGGAGTGATGCTCCATGATCGAGAGGATGATCTCATCGCCCTCGCCGATATGCGCGAGCCCATAGGAAGAGGCGACGAGATTGATCGCCTCCGTCGCGCCGCGCGTGAAGATGATCTCCTCGCGATTCTCCGCGTTGAGGAAGCGGCGCAAAGTCTCGCGCGCGCCCTCATAGGCGTCGGTCGCCGCATTGGCGAGATAATGCAGGCCGCGATGCACATTGGCGTATTCGTGCTCGTAGACCTGGGAGATGCGCTCGATCACTTGCCGCGGCTTCTGCGCCGAGGCGGCGTTGTCGAGATAGACGAGATCCTTGCCATAGGGCTTTTCGGCCAGGATCGGAAAGTCGCGGCGGATCGCCTCGACATCATAGGCGGGCGTGGCCTCGGCCAAGAGCGGCTGGTTCACTTCGCTCCCCCTCGCTTGCCGAGCCAGCTGCGGATGCGCTCGAAATAGATGTCGCGCACCGCCTCCTCGCCGAGCGCCTCGACGATCTCGCCGGCGAAGCCTTCGATCAGCAGCGCCTCGGCCTCATGCTTGGGCAGGCCGCGCGCTACCAGATAGAAGAGCTGGTCGGCGTCGAGGCGTCCGCAAGTGGCGCCATGGCCGCAAACGACGTCGTCGGCGAAAATCTCCAGCTCCGGCTTATTGTTCATCGTGGCGTTCTCGCTGAGCAGCAGAGCCCGCGACTGCATGGAGCCGTCGGTCTTCTGCGCGCCCGGGCGCACCACCACCTTGCCTTGGAACACGCCGGTCGACTGACCGTCGAGCACGCTGCGGAAACGCTCGCGGCTCTGGCAATGAGCCGCGGCATGTTCGACGACGAGCGTCGTATCCGCGTGATCCTTGCCGCCGAGCAGGGAGATTCCGTCGAGCGAGACGCTCGCCTCCTCGCCGGCGAGTCGCGCGAAGATTTGCCGACGCACGAGGCCGCCGCCTTCGACGAAGCCGAGCGATTTGAACGCGGCTTTCGCCTGCGCCGTGATCAGCAGGCTGAACAGGCGGATGGCGGATTCCGATTGCGGGCCGATGTCGGCGATATGCTCGACCTCGGCGCCCGCGCCGATCGCGAAAGCGAGAACGTGGTTCTCCTGCGCGCCGGAGGGCGAGAGGGCGAGCGAGGTCTCGACGATCTTCGCCTTGGCGCCGTCGCCGACGATGACGAGCGAGCGCGTGAAGGAGGAGCAGGCCTCGCCGCCGGAGGAGAGCAACAATATCTCGATCGTCTCGGCGACTTCTGTCGCCGGAGCGATGCGCAGCACCACGCCGTCCTGCATCAGCGCCGCATTGAGAGCGATGACGGCGTCGGCCCCGGCGTTCTCCGGCAGGCCCAGCGCCGTGAGGACGGAAGCGTCCTCCTTGGCGAGGACATCGGCGAGAGAGGAGAGCTCGACGCCGGCCGGCAGAGAAGCGACGTCCGACAGCTCGGGACGGAACGCGCCGTCGGCGACGACGAGACGCACACGGCCGAGGGTCGTCGGCGGCAGCGTGATCGCTCCCGGCGCGCCGAGCGGAGCCACGGTGCGCAGCGAGGCGCGCAGATCGGTATAGTGCCACGCCTCGACGCGACGCGTCGGCAGCCCTTTGCGCGTGAAGAACTCCCACGAGGCCTGGCGCAACGCGGGCGCGCCCTTGCCCTTCATCGCCTCGAAGGCGCCGGCGAAGGCCGCCTCGGCCTCGCTCTTCTTGTCGATCGCCTGCACGGTCATGATCTCACCCTCACGCCGCTTCGCCGACATAATCACGATAGCCGCTCTTCTCGAGCTCGAGCGCGAGCTCCGGCCCGCCGGTCTTCTGAATCTTGCCCTTGGCCATCACATGCACAGTGTCCGGCTTGATGTAATCGAGCAGGCGCTGATAATGGGTGATGACGAGGAAGCCGCGCTTCGGCGAGCGCAGCGCATTCACGCCCTCGGAGACGATGCGCAGCGCGTCGATGTCGAGGCCGGAGTCGGTCTCGTCGAGAATGCCGAATTTGGGCTCCAGCAGGCTCATCTGCAGAATGTCCATGCGCTTCTTCTCGCCGCCGGAGAAGCCGACGTTCAGCGCGCGCTTCAGCATGTCCATGTTGATGCCGAGCTTGGTGGAAGCCTCGCGCACCATTTTCATGAAGTCAGGCGTCTGCAGCTCTTCCTCGCCGCGCGAGCGGCGCTGCGCGTTCACGGCGGCCTTGAGGAAGGTCATCGTCGCGACGCCCGGAATCTCGACCGGATATTGGAAGGCGAGGAACACGCCCTTGGCGGCGCGCTCATGCGGCTCGAGGTTCAGAATATTCTCGCCGTCGAGCAGCACCTCGCCCTCGGTGACGTCATAGCCCTCGCGGCCGGAGATGACATAGGAGAGCGTGGATTTGCCGGTGCCGTTCGGCCCCATGATGGCCGCCACTTCGCCGTCCTTCACCGTGAGGTTCAGCCCGTCGAGAATTTTACGCTCGCCGATGGAGACGTGGAGATTCTTGATTTCGATCATGGTGTCGTCCTGTTGGCTGTTCGCTGTCGTGCGAGGGACGTTGCAAATCGGAGGCCGCTCAATCGGGGCCGTTTCGTCGCCCGCCTGCCTCGTAAAGAGGCGCTCAATAAACGCAGAGCGCCTCTTTGCTCATCGATACGTCAACCGACGCTGCCTTCGAGGCTCACTGCAATCAGTTTCTGCGCTTCCACTGCGAATTCCATCGGCAGCTTCTGCAGAACGTCGCGCACGAAACCATTGACGATGAGCGCCGTCGCCTCTTCTTCGGAGAGGCCGCGCTGCATACAATAGAACAGCTGGTCCTCGGAGATTTTCGACGTCGTCGCCTCATGCTCGAACACGGCGGAGGCGTTCTTCGACTCGAGATAGGGCACAGTATGCGCGCCGCATTTGTCGCCGATGAGCAGGCTGTCGCAATTTGTGAAATTGCGCGCGCCTTCCGCCTTGCGATGCGCCGACACCTGTCCACGATAGGTGTTCTGCGAATTGCCGGCCGAAATGCCCTTGGAGATGATGCGGCTCTTGGTGTTCTTGCCGAGATGGATCATCTTCGTGCCGCTGTCGACCTGCTGATAGCCGTTCGACACTGCGATCGAATAGAACTCGCCTTGCGAATTATCGCCGCGCAGAATGCACGACGGATATTTCCACGTCACCGCGGAGCCCGTCTCCACCTGCGTCCAGGAGATATGCGAGTTCTTGCCGCGGCAATCGCCACGCTTGGTGACGAAGTTGTAGATGCCGCCCTTGCCCTCGCTGTCGCCGGGATACCAGTTCTGCACCGTCGAATATTTGATCTCGGCGTCGTCGAGAGCGACGAGCTCGACCACGGCGGCGTGCAGCTGGTTCTCGTCGCGCTTGGGGGCCGTGCAGCCTTCGAGATAGCTGACATAGGAGCCGGCGTCGGCGATGATCAGCGTGCGCTCGAACTGTCCCGTGTTCTTCTCGTTGATGCGGAAATAGGTCGACAGCTCCATCGGGCAGCGTACGCCCGGCGGGATGTAGACGAAAGACCCGTCCGAGAAGACGGCGGAGTTCAGCGTGGCGTAGAAATTATCCGTCACCGGAACGACTGAGCCGAGATATTTGCGCACCAGCTCGGGATGCTCGCGCACCGCTTCCGAGATCGGGCAGAAGATCACGCCGGCCTTGGAGAGCTCCTCGCGGAAGGTCGTCGCCACCGAGACCGAGTCGAACACCGCGTCCACAGCGACCTTGCGCTGCTCGACGCCGGCGAGCGCCTCCTGCTCGCGCAGCGGAATGCCGAGCTTCTCATAGGTGCGCAGCAGCTCCGGATCGACCTCGTCCAGCGACTTGGGGCCGGGCGTCGATTTCGGCGCGGAATAGTAATAGAGGTCCTGATAGTCGATCGCGGGATAATCGACGCGAGCCCATTTGGGCTCCTCCATCGTCAGCCAGCGCCGATAGGCCTCGAGCCGCCACTCGGTCAGCCATTCGGGCTCGTTCTTCTTTGCCGAAATGAAGCGGACGATATCCTCGCTGAGGCCCTTCGGGGCCTTTTCGGATTCGATATCGGTGGTGAAGCCGTATTTATATGCGTCGACGTCGATCTCTTCGACGCGCGCCACCGTCTCCTGGCGAGCCGCCATTTGTCCTCTCCTCGTCTCGACGGGTTCAAGGCCCGCCGGCCGAAATTAGAGCCGCCTAAGCCGCCCTTCAGGCGGCCGTCCGCCGCGCCCTGATCCTCTTCGCGACCCCTGCAAAAGCGATACCAAACAAATCTACATGCTCCTCCGTCGAACTCCAACCCAAGCTCGCCCTGAGCGCGGCTTTGTCCTCGAGGCCCATAGCGGCGAGCACATGGGAGGCTTTCACCTTGCCCGAGGAGCAGGCCGAGCCGGAGGAGAGCGCGATCCCTTCGACGTCCAGCGCCATCAGCAAGGTCTGCGCTTTCTGGCCCGGGGTCAGAAAGGCGGAGGTATTGGCGAGCCTCGGGCCTTTCGCGCTGAGAAACATGGCTTCCGGCCAGATTTCCGCGATTTTCGCCTCCAGTCGGTCGCGCAGCGCGCCGAGCCTTTCGGCCTCCGCTTCCATGCTGTCTTTCGCGACTGCGAAAGCCGCGGCGAAGCCGGCGATGGCGGCCACATTCTCGGTTCCGGCGCGGCGTCCGCCCTCCTGGCCGCCGCCGCGCAAAAGCGCCTCTCTGATATGGAGCCGGTCCTCCGCGAACGCCAGTGCTCCGGCGCCCATAGGTCCCCCGATCTTATGTGAGGAAAAGAACAAAGCATCGGCCGGCCGGGCCGCGAATGTGGTCTCCAGCCGTCCGACCGCCTGGGTGGCGTCGCAGACCAGAAGCCCGCCTGCCGCATGGACGAGATCGGCCGCCGCGGCGACCGGCTGTATGGCCCCGGTCTCATTGTTGGCGGCCTGCAGGGCGAGCAGGATTCGTTTGTCTTTGTTGCGCTGCAGCGTATCGGCCAGCGCATCGAGCGACAGGGCGCCCTCCGGGTCGAGCCCGATGGTCTCGACGCGCTCGGCGGGGAAGCGATGCCCGGCGAGAACGGCCGGATGCTCGCCGGCGCCGAGGAGCAGCAAATCGATCTCCGCCGTAGTTTGGTCTCGTTGTAAGAAAGGCGTCAAAATCAGATTGGCGGCCTCGGTCGAGCCGGACGTGAAGACGACATTGCGCGATTTCGTCCCAAGTCCCGCGGCGATTTCACTGCGCGCCCCCTCGATCAGCGCGCGGGCGGCTCGGCCTTCGGCATGGACGGAGGACGGATTGCCGAGTGTCTCCAGCGCCGCGAGCATGGCGTCGCGCGCCTGCGGCCGCAGCGGCGTGGTGGCGTTGTGATCGAGATAGGCGCGCGGTGCGGACATGAGGCGAAGCTAATCGTTCCGCAACGAGAATGGGAGAGGCCTGCGGCCGGCGAATTGCGATCTCGGCCGAGCTCGCGATCGGTCGGACAGAAAGCGCCGCGACCTTCAAAACTCTTGCATCTAGCGAGGTCACACATGCTAGAAGGCCCGCTCGGCCGTCAAAGGGCCGCGGGTTCGGAGCGCGCCGGACGCGCGGACGCCCGAAAGGGGCGCTCCGGCCGGAGCATAACGCATTTTCGGCCCCGGCGGAAACCGCTCGGCCGCATAGGGCGTTTTTCGCGCGGGGGAGACGAGGAACTCAATGCCCGAGGTCATTTTCACCGGCCCTGCCGGCCGGCTCGAAGGCCGCTTTCATCAATCGGCGCAGCGCGGCGCGCCGATCGCCATCGTGCTGCATCCGCATCCGCAATTCGGCGGCACGATGAATAATCAGATCGTCTATCATCTCTATTACGCTTTCGCCGAGCGCGGCTTTTCCGTGCTGCGCTTCAATTTCCGGGGCGTCGGCCGCAGCCAGGGTGCTTTCGATCACGGCGCCGGCGAGCTCTCCGACGCCGCGGCCGCGCTGGATTGGGCGCAGGCCGTCAATCCGGAGGCGCGCGCCTGCTGGATCGCCGGCGTCTCCTTCGGTTCCTGGATCGGGATGCAATTGCTGATGCGCCGGCCGGAGATAGAGGGCTTCGTCTCGGTCGCGCCGCCGGCCAATCGATTCGATTTCTCGTTTCTGGCGCCGTGCCCGTCATCGGGCCTGTTCATCCATGGCGACATAGATCGCG
This sequence comes from Methylosinus sp. KRF6, assembly GCF_018887255.1. Taxonomy (NCBI): domain Bacteria; kingdom Pseudomonadati; phylum Pseudomonadota; class Alphaproteobacteria; order Hyphomicrobiales; family Methylocystaceae; genus Methylosinus; species Methylosinus sp. KRF6. Next base: position 268,258 of record NZ_JAHLJF010000001.1, read on the forward strand.
TGGCGCCGCTCAAGGAAGTGACCGGCCTCATCGAGAAGCTCAAGACGCAGAAGGGCATCGTCATCGAGCACGCCGTCGTGCAGGGGGCGAACCATTTCTTCGAGAACCGCATCGAGCCGCTGATCGCTCATGTCGATTCCTATCTCGACAAGCGTCTCGGCAATCCGCCGCGCATCGCCATTCCCGCGCGTGGCGACTGACGACGGTCGAAGAGCCGAAAGGGGAGCGCGACGCTATGCGGGCGTCGTGCATTTTCATGTCTGCGGCAGGGAGCGCTCCCGCCGTCCCCACGATCCGCTGAGACGGGGCCGGGGCGGGCCGGATGGCGGGGCGCGGTCTCGAGAAAGAGAGCCGCGAACCGGCGGGAGCGGGAGAAGACTCTTCTCTACGCGCTCCGAGCTCAAGTTAAATTTTGTCAATATTGGAAGAGGCGCGGAATAAACGCCGCCGCCTGACGCTCAATTCTTTATTACGAAAATTTAATGTGCGCATTCGACGCTCTCACGCGCCCTTGGCCAGCGCCGGCAGCACGCGGGTCGCGATCGCGTCTTCGTCGATCGGTCCGAGAATCGCGATATCGATCTTCGGACCCGGCGCCACGACGAAGCTCGCCGGAACGCCGCGCGCGCCGAGCGCCCGCTGGAGCAAGGCGCGCTCGTCCCGTCCGACCGCGACAAACGGATTGCCATGCTCAGCCAAAAATCTGCGGGCGTGGTCGGGATCGTCCTTCACATTGGCGCCGTAGATGGCGACGCCTTTTTGCGCCAGCGCCATCACCAGATGATGCTCGGCCCGGCAACTCGGGCAATAGGAGGCCCAAAGATAGAGCAGGGCGTGCTTGTCAGCGAGATCGGCGGATGCAAATCCGGGCGTCGGACGCCCATCGGCGAAAGTCAGCCCCGGCGTCGGCGGCAGGTCGAAAGCCTCGATCGACAGAGTGTTGAAGAAGCGGACAGAGAGATCTTTTCTCGACCAGACTTCCGCGCCGACAGCCGCCAGCCCGAAAGCAGCCAATAGCAGGCCGCGCCGGCTTGTGGTCATGCGTCTGTCGTCATTGGTGGCCGCGCGCATCTTCGCTCCTGCATTCGCCTCGCCGCAGCTTGGATTGGAAACCTTCAATATGGAATGAACAGGGCGGCGCGTGCGAGGCGGCTGGTTCTTGACAATTGCGATTGTCCTGCTTCATCGTTTCTGAACGATTGCTTCTCCCTACGCGCGGAGAGTGGGGCGGCGCCGAATTGTTCCGCGGAAAATCTTCGATATGCGGCCGATTTCAGGAGGCTCTTCATGAAAATTTCGAGACGATGGCGTTGCGTCGCAATCCTATTCGCTCTGGCGCTGGCGGGTTGCAACGTCGGACCACAGGTCAGTTTCGCCAATGGCGGCAGCGAGGTTCTCATCCGACGGGAGGCGACGGTCGCGTCGGGCGCGCTCGTGCGCCTCCACACTCTGAGCAATAATATCGATCCGGACTGCTCCAGCATTCGCCGCGCCGACGTTCGCGTCGCGCGGGAACCGCAGCACGGGCGTCTGACGATCGTGAGGTCGGTGGTTTATCCGGGCTTTTCACCCGGCAATCCGCGCGCGCATTGCAATGGCAAAGGGACGCAGGGCGCCAAGGTCGAATATCGCTCCACGCCCGGTTTTCAGGGCGAAGACCTCGTCGAATATGAGATTTGGACATTCAACGGCGGGCGCCTGCGGTACACGGCCGTGATTCACGTCCTTTAGAGTGTCCGTTCCAGCCGAAGTGGACACCGGTTCGGCGTTGGAAACGCGTCAAAACAAAGGCCGAGAGTCATTCCGTGTTTCAATGAAACACGGAATGACTCTAGCGCATCGTCCGATCGGATCGGACAATCCGGCCGCCCTTGGTCGGCGCGCTCACCCCGGTCGTTCCGGGGAAGGTCAGCGGCAGGCCGTTCAGCACACGCACCGCGAGAAAGGCGAAGGCCTGCGCCTCGATCGCATCGCCCATCCAGCCGACCTCGGCCGCGGTGGCGACCGGGCAGGGGAGGCGGCGGGCGAGCTCGCCCATCAGCGTCGGATTATGCGCGCCGCCGCCGCAGATGATCGCGCGCGCCGGAGCAGAAGGCCTCTGCCCGAAGGCGAGAGCGAGCGAGGCCGCAGTGAAGGCGGTCAGCGTCGCGGCCGCGTCCTCGACCGAGAGCTTATCTGTTAGGTGAAATGAAAAATCATTTCTATCCAATGATTTCGGATAGGTTTTTTGAAAATATGGATGAAGAAGGAGCGATTGCAGAACGGCCTCGTCGACGCGCCCTTTGGCGGCGGTCGCGCCGTCGCGATCGACCGGCTGGCCGGTTCGCGCGAGCATGACATCGTCGATGAGCGCATTGCCGGGGCCGGTGTCGAAGGCGACGGGCTCGGCCGCGCCATCGACGAAAGTGACATTGGCGACGCCGCCTATGTTGATCACGGCGGCCGGCCCTGCGATCCCGCTCGCTGCAACCAGAGCGCGATGATAGGCCGGAACCAATGGCGCGCCTTCGCCGCCGGCGGCCACATCGTCGGCGCGAAAATCAAAGGCGACATCGACGCCGAGCCGCTCGGCCAGCGCCTTCGCGTCGCCGATCTGGACGGTCAGCCGGCGCTCGGGCCGGTGCAGGACCGTCTGCCCGTGAAAACCGATGATATCGACGGCGGCCGGATCGAGCTTCTCGTCGCGCAGGAACGATTCGACCGCCTGCGCATGGCGCTCGGTGATCAGACGCTCGGCCGCGCCGACCGCGCCCGGCCGCGCCTCGCGGTCGGCGAGATCCGTTGCTTCGGCGAGGGCGGCGCGAAGCAGATCGCGGTCCGCTTCGGAGTAAGCGAAAAAGCCGGTCGGTCCGAAGACGAGTCGCGCTTCGCCATCCGTGTCGAGCAAGGCGACGTCCACCCCGTCCATGGACGTGCCGGACATGAGGCCGATGGCGCGGGAGAGGGTCATTTGCGTCTCCTGTCGGCGTCGATATCCGGTCCGCGTCCATATAGAGCGCTCTGAGCCGATCCGGTTTTCCGAATCGGTTTTCCGAACCGGATTTTCAATCCGGTTTTCCTTGCCAGATCGCCGCAAATCGCTCAACTGTGGCGCTTCTCGTTCACCTTGGGCGGAGCGCGCCGTGAAACATCATTCGCATCATGCGGAGCCTTCGACGCTGCGCCGTTTTCTCGCCAGCGAAGCGGCCGGCGGCGTGGTGCTGATGGTGAGCGCGGCCGTCGCGCTGGCGCTCGCCAATTCGCCTTGGGCGTCGGCCTATCACGATCTGCTCGAGGCGCCGATCGCCGGTCATTCGACGCTGCATTGGATCAATGACGGGCTGATGGCGATATTTTTTCTGCTCGTCGGACTCGAGATCAAGCGCGAGCTCGTCGATGGGCATTTGCGCCATTGGTCGGCGCGCGTGCTGCCGGGCGTCGGAGCCCTCGGCGGCATGGTCGCGCCGGCGCTGGTTTTCGCCTATTTCAACGCCCAATCGCCGCAAACGGCGCGCGGCTGGGCGATTCCTTCGGCGACCGACATCGCCTTCGCGCTCGGCGTGCTGGCGCTGCTCGGCGATCGCGTTCCCGGCGCATTGAAAGTGTTTCTCACCGCTCTCGCCATTCTCGACGATCTCGGCGCGATCGTCATCATAGCGGTCTTTTATGCGGGCGAGCCGTCGGCGGCGCCCCTGCTCGGCGCCGGGGTGACCTTGTTTCTGCTGCTCGGCCTCAATCTCTTCGAGGTGAAATTCCTCACGCCCTATCTGCTGCTCGGCGTGGCGCTGTGGCATTTCGTGCAGCTCAGCGGCGTCCATGCGACCCTCGCTGGCGTTCTGCTCGCCGCGATGATTCCGCTGCGCCTCTCCGGGCCGGATCCGGAGGAGCATACGCCGCTGCACCGGCTCGAGAATGCGCTCGGGCCTTTCGTCGCCTTCATCGTGCTGCCGCTCTTTGGTTTCGCCAATGCGGGCGTGGCGTTCGGCGGCGGCGATCTCGCGGCGGGCGGGGGGCCGGTTCTGCTCGGCGTGGCGCTCGGACTCTTCCTCGGCAAGCAGGCCGGGGTCTTCGCGGCGATCGCGCTGGCCATAGGGACGCGCATCGCGTCCCGACCTCCCAAGAGCGGCTGGGGCCAGCTCTACGGCGTGTCCGTCCTCTGCGGCGTCGGCTTCACCATGAGCCTGTTCATCGGCCAGATCGCATTCGACGCCGACGAGGGGGCGATGCGCGCGACCAAGATCGGCGTGCTCGCCGGCTCGGGCGCGTCCATTCTGCTCGGCTCACTGGCGCTGTGGATCATGTCGAAGCGCGCGTCGGCAGGACGCGCGCCGATCGATTCGTGAAAAAATAGGGTAAGCTCGATCGGCTCCATTTCAGCGAGGTCGGCTCATGGCCAATTTCAAGCTTCCTCTGTCCGGCGACGTCGCCCAGACGATCAATCCCTGGACCGCCGTCTTCAGCCCCTATGGCGGTCAATTCGGACTCATCAATATAAATCTCGGCCGCTCGAGCGCCCCTCGGGTCGAGGAGGATGTTCTCGCGGACGTCGGCAGCTATGGTAAGCAGCTCGGCCGCATCGGCGACGCTATGGCCGTGCTCTTGAAGCATTTTCATCCGCAATGCGAGCTCACGGCGGAGGAGCGCGCCGCGCTCGACGCGCTGACGGCGATGCTGGAAGAAATCGACGCGATCAAGCGCCGCCATGACCGGCAGGTCGCAGCGCCCTGACACAGAGCCCTGACGCGCGTGCGACGCGCCCACCACAACCTTGACAAGCGTTGCGAACCGGGTTGAACTCGAAATTATTGAATTCGAGAAAGTAGGATTTCCGATGGATCAAGTTTTCAGAGCATCCAACAGCCCCGAGGTCATCGAGCTCTATCGGCTGATGCGCGCGCTTCTCGCGCTGCGGGACATGTTCGATGGGGCCTATGAGCGGGCGGTTCTGTCCATGCTGCCGGAGGCGACGCGTAAGCGATTCGATCGCATCGCGAATTGCGCGGACGACCATGCCGGCGTCGCCGTGGCGCGGCCGATCCTCGACGACTCTTATGACGCGCTCGAAGCCGTGTTCGACGAATATAAGCACGAGGTGGCCGAGAGCCTGCTCGCCGCCGCCCTCGCGGACACGGTCGCCGATCTTCCCGAGAAATTGGGCGCTCTGGAGAAATCGCTGCTGAGCGAGCGCCTCTAGCCGTTCCCGCCGAAGGGGACGCCGCTCAACGTCGGAAACGCGTTGAAACAATAGCTTAGAATCTCATTCGCAAAGTATCGAGAGCGAGTCCGAAGGTTCGCGGTCCAAGGGCGCATCCCGGACAGCGAGCCTTCCTGCTCGCTCTTTCGCTTTGTTCGATCTGGCTGTCGAGAGAAGGGGCGCGGCTGGAGGCCGCGGCGGGACTTCCAAAAATGAACAAATTCATGATGTCAAACACATGGTGAGGGGTTTTTCAGACGTCGCCCCTCAGATTGTGCGGCCCGCAGAAGCGGCCTAGAAAGAAAAGCTCGACGAGTTAAAGGGCGCCCGCGGGCAGCAAAAGGATCGCATCGAAGCTGCCGAGGCGCCGACCACGTTCATCGAGCTGCGCGGCAAATTGTAGCGGCAGCAACGAGTAGCGAGGCGAGCGAATGAAGGTGCGTCAATATGCGAAGCATATCGTCAATAGCACAGTCGCCACATTCGGTGCGCGCGTCGTCAATGCCGAATGGGGGCCGCGTGGATTTCAAGCCGCATTTCGCCAGATCGCTAGAACAGGATGGGCGCCGGCCACAGTTTTAGACATCGGCGCATCGACCGGGAGTTGGTCACGAGAGTGCATGTCGATCTTTCCATTGGCGCAGTATTTTTTGGCGGAGCCATTGGAATACAAGTGCACGGCGCTCAAATCTTTAGCTTCTTCCAACAATCGCGTTCGCTATTTCCTCGGTGGAATCGGCTCCAGGAACGGTCAACTCGAACTCAACGACAACGACGCACAATCGAGCTTTTTCTCCAGCCATGATTTCCATGGAGTCAAGCGGAGCGTGCCTGTGCGAACGTTGGACTCGTTCCGGGACGAGCTCGGATTCCAGGCGCCGATGCTGCTCAAGGCCGACGTTCAAGGATTCGAACTCGAAGTTTTAGAGGGCGCGAGGGAATGCTTGCCATTTGTCGATGTGATGCTGCTGGAGGTGTCATTCCGGCGCATTTACGACAGTGGCCCGCTCGCGCATGAGGTGATCGCATACGCGGGGATGAACGGGTTCCGCATGTATGATTTTGTCTCGTACATGCAGCGGGGCTGCGATGGCGCGCTCTTGCAAACAGAGATTGTTTTTGTGCGGGATGGAAGCAAATTGTTCAATGACGAGCGCGCGTTTTGAGTGCGCCAAAAGCAAGTGCGTCAAGCAAAAGAACAAAAAGCCCCGACGCCGAAGCGCATACTCCTCGAAACCAGCATACCCGATAGCGAGCTATCGGGTAATCCCACCCATATGTGAGGATTGATGTTGGAGGCCTCGGAGGGAATCGAACCCCCGTACAAGGATTTGCAGTCCTCTGCGTAGCCACTCCGCCACGAGGCCCCAGACGTGGGCGCCGAAAGCTCGACGTCGACGTGAGAAGGCTCGCTCATACAGGACCCGGCGGCGAACGGCAAGACTCCGTAGCGACAGTCTGGTTGCAACAGTCGGTCTCGTTGCAACAGAGTTGGCGCGGCGCGCAGAACTCGGCGAGCTCTTCGGTTCTACGCGCCGTGGCCGATCACCAGCGGTTCGGGACGCAGCGGCCCCACTGATTGGCATGGAGGCCGGGGCCGCAACGGTAACCGTGACGCGGTCCATAGACCGGCGGCGGACGGTAGCCCGGACGCGGACCATAGGCCGGCGGCGGCGGACGGCGATGCGGGACGCAGCGTCCCCAGGGATCGACGTGCCAGCCGGGGCCGCAACGATAGCCGATAGCCTGGGTCAGCGGGGCGGCCACCCCTTCCGCCAGTGGCGCGAGGGGCATGGCCATGGCGGACGAGGCCTCGACGCCGGCGAGCGCCAGAGCGGCGAGGAAAGCGAGCTTCAACTTCATTTGTCTCCTCCTGTCGGGAATGCGAAGCGAGGGCCTGAGCATCGCCCCATGCGGGTGAACCGACGGTGAATGCGTCGCGAGATCACGGCGTTAACAGATCGTTCATCGCATTGCTAAGGCTTTGTTCAACTCCGAGAGGCAAGCTGACGCCTCGTCATTGCAGTGGAGCTTCGGAGATGAGGTCGATATTCACGCCGTTCACGCGCCTGCTCGTCGGCGGCCTGACTCTGGCCGTCGCCGCCGCACATTTCGGATGCGCCGTCGCCGAGCCGCGCCGTTCGCGCGGCGGCGGGAGCGCGCCGATCGAGGAGTTCGGCGCGCCGACCAGCAAAGGCTACGACGATATCGTCGTGCAGCTCGCGCCGCTCGTCGCTGCGAAACCTGCAAAAGCGGTCCGACCGGCGGAGCCGGCCGCGGTCGCCGCGCCACCGCCGACCGTATCGACGAAGTCGGAGCCGGCGGCTCCCGTTTTCCTGCACGCGCCGCTTCCACTCATCGAGAGCGCGCCCGTCGCCGAGGTCGCGACGGCCGGGGAGCCGGGCCCCGTCGCGCCGCCGGCCGAGCCGGAGGCGGCCGCGGCTGCGCCGCAGAACATAGCCGCCGCGATGGAGGAGCCGGCGGAGCCTTCACCGCGAGCCGCAGATTCGGAAGCGATCGCCGAATCCAAAAAAGGCGAGGAGCCTGTCGCCGGGGAGGCCGCGCCGCCGCTCGCCGCAGTCGAAACTCTGCCTAACCCCGCCGCGGCGGCCGCTCCCGCTCCACTCCCCGAAGAAGCGTCCGCGGAGGAGAGCGAGTCGCCGCTCGCCCTCTGGCAGGCGCTGGTCGCCGCCTTCGCGCTCATCGGGCTGCTCGGCATGAAATATGTCCGGCGCGCGCCCGCCGCCCCGTCCGCGCAGGAGAAGGCCGCGCCGGCCGCCGGTCTCGCCGCTATGCGCGCGAAAATCGAGCCGCTGCGCGCCAAATTCCTCGCATTGCGCGGCCGGAAGCCGGCCGAGCGAGCACTCGAAGCGCCCACCGCCGCGGCGCCGAATGAAGCGCCGAAGAAGCCGAAATCGCTCGATTGGGCGGAAGTCGCGAATGCGCTCCGCGCGCGTTTCGGCGGCGCGAAAACCACGGGCGAGCCGGTGGCGGCCCAGCAAAATCGCTCGATCGGCCTCGTCGAGTCGGAGGGCAGGGGGCGCGTGGCCGATTCGTGGGAGACGAGCGAAGAGGATGGGCTCGAGCTGCTGGAGCCGGGCGACGCCAGCGCGCGGGCGATCGTCATGAACGCCCGACGTCGGCTGCGTTCGGCGCAGAGCTGACGCCGCCGCCCAAAATGAATCGGACAAGATTTGAGGAATTTTTCTAAACCCGTGTTTCTCCGAGCAGAACCGCGACGCCGCGCGGCGGGGCGAACTGGCGTCGCCGCCGAGAATCGCCTATAGAAAAATGGCGGTTTCGAGCGTCGTCGACGGCTGCCGCTAGGCTCGCCTCGGCGCGCTTCGCTCGAAACGTCCTGCGAGCGCGATCTCCACGTCCCGCCGCTCTCCCGAGCGGCGGACCTTGCAGCCGCCTCGCCTTCGTCGGCGAGACGGGACGACGACGAGAAGCGCTCTTTCCCAGAGCCGGCGCGACTTCGCCGCGGCAGGATTTCGCCGCGGAGCGCGGGACGATCGAAGCGGATTGGCGAGCCATTGGCCGAGAACGACACAGACGACACAAAGCCTCCGACGCCCGGTTCAGACATTCGCCCGGTCTCGATCGCCGACGAGATGAAGCGCAGCTATCTCGATTACGCGATGAGCGTGATCGTGAGCCGCGCGCTGCCGGATGTGCGCGACGGGCTCAAGCCCGTGCATCGGCGCATCATGTTCTCCATGCACGAGAACGGCCATACGCCCGATAAGCCTTATGTGAAATCGGCGCGCATCGTCGGCGACGTCATGGGTAAATATCACCCGCATGGCGACGCCGCGATCTATGACGCGCTGGTGCGCATGGCGCAGCCCTTTTCCATGCGGCTGCCGCTCATCGACGGCCAGGGCAATTTCGGCTCCGTCGACAACGACCCGCCGGCGGCCATGCGCTACACCGAGTCGCGTCTGGCCAAGCCGGCGCTTGCCCTGCTCGAGGATATCGACGAAGGCACGGTCGACTTCAAGCCCAACTATGACGACAAGGAGATGGAGCCGACGGTTCTGCCGGCGCGCTTTCCCAATCTCCTCGTCAATGGCGCGGGCGGCATCGCCGTCGGCATGGCCACCAATATTCCGCCGCATAATCTCGGCGAGGTGATCGACGCCGCAATTGCGCTGATCGACCGGCCCGAGATGGGCGTCGCCGAGCTCATGGAGATCGTGCCCGGCCCGGACTTCCCCACGGCGGCGACGATCCTCGGCCGCGGCGGCATACGCAACGCCTATACGACCGGGCGCGGCTCGATCATCATGCGCGCCAAGGCCGAGGTCGAGACGCTCCGCAAGGAGCGCGAGGCGATCATCTTCACCGAGATTCCCTATCAGGTGAACAAGGCCGCGCTGATCGAGCGCATCGCCGAGCTCGTCCGCGAGAAGAAGATCGAAGGCATCTCGGATCTCCGCGACGAATCCGATCGCCAAGGCATGCGCATCGTCGTCGAGCTGAAGCGCGACGCGGTTGCGGATGTGGTGCTGAATCAGCTCTGGCGCCATACGGCCCTTCAATCGAGCTTCCCGGTCAATATGATCGCGCTCAATGGCGGCCGGCCCGAGCTGCTGACGCTGAAGGACGTGCTCGTCGCCTTTGTCGACTTCCGCGAGACGGTCGTCACAAGGCGCACGAAGTTCCGCCTCGCCAAGGCGCGCGACGCCGCGCATCTGCAGGTCGGCCTCGCCATCGCCGTCGCCAATATCGACGAGGTCATTCGCCTCATCCGCACGTCTGCCGACGCCGCCGCCGCGCGCGAGGCGCTGATGGAGCGCGCCTGGCCGGCCAAGGATATGGCGCCGCTGGTCGCGCTGATCGCCGATCCGCGCCATGTGCTCGCCGAGGACGGAACCATCCGCCTCTCCGAGGCGCAGGCGCGCGCCATTCTCGAGCTGCGCCTGCAGCGTCTCACCGCGCTCGGCCGCGAGGAGATCGCCGAGGCGCTGAACAAGCTCGCCGCCGAGATCGCCGAATATCTCGAGATTCTGCGCTCGCGCGAAAAGCTGTTCGGAATCGTCAAGGACGAGATGATCGCGGTCAAGGAGGCCTATGCGACGCCTCGCCGGACGCAGATCGTCGATGGCGACGGCGATGTGGAGGACGAGGACCTCATCGCCAGAGAGGATATGGTCGTCACCGTCTCGCACGCCGGCTACATCAAGCGCGTGCCGCTCTCGACCTATCGCGCACAGCGGCGCGGCGGCAAGGGCCGCTCGGGAATGCAGACGAAGGAAGAAGACTTCGTTCAGCGCCTCTTCGTCGCCTCGACGCATACGCCGGTGCTGTTCTTCTCCTCGCTCGGCAGGGCTTACAAGGAAAAGGTCTGGCGTCTGCCTTTGGCGGCGCCGCAGGCGCGCGGCAAGGCGCTGGTCAATCTTCTGCCGCTGGAGCAGGACGAGCGCATCACCACCATCATGCCTCTGCCCGAGGACGAATCGAGCTGGGCGACGCTCGACGCCATTTTCGCGACGACGGGCGGCACAGTGCGCCGCAACAAGCTCTCGGATTTCTCCGATGTGCGGCGCTCCGGCATCATCGCCATGAAGCTCGACGAAGGCGAGGCCATCGTCGATGTCGCCACAGCGGCGGAGCAGGAGGATATTCTGCTGACGACGCGCGAGGGGCAGTGCATCCGCTTCCCGGTCAGCGACGTGCGCGTGTTCCAGGGCCGCACCTCCATGGGCGTGCGCGGCATAGCGCTAGCTGGCGACGACCGCGTGATCTCAATGTCGATCCTGCGGCATTTCGAGGCTGTCGGCGAGGAGCGCGCGGCCTATCTCAAGCGCGCCGCCGCGCAGCGCCGCAATGCGGGAGCGGAAGGCGCGGAGGAGGGCGCGGCGGAGGCCGAGGAGGCTTCGACCGCGATCGAGCTGACCGAGGCGCGCTATCGCGAAATGGAGCAGGCCGAGCAGATCATTCTGACCGTCTCCGAGAACGGCTACGGCAAGCGCTCTTCGTCCTTCGAATATCGCATCACCGGACGCGGCGGCAAAGGCATTGTCGCCATGGCGGTGAACGCCCGCAACGGCAAGCTCGTCGCCTCCTTCCCCGTGGGGCGCGGCGATGAGATCATGCTGGTGACGGATGGCGGCCAGCTCATCCGCTGCCCGGTGGAAGGCATACGCATAGCGGGCCGCGGCACGCAGGGCGTCATCGTCTTCGACACGGCGGAGGGCGAGCGCGTCGTCTCGGTCGAGCATTTGGCCGACGCCGGCGAGGACGAGGGGGCCGGCGATACAGGCGGCGAGATCGCTTGAGCCTTGGTCGCCGCCAAAGAAGCGCGTTTCGCCGGGGGATTTTCGGCGAAACGCAATTTGTTTTCATGAATTGCTCTCGTCGCGCGCAGCTACGCGGCTTCGATAAACGCAACCCCACGTCAATGGCGCGCGCCTGCGCCTCGGGCTAGATTACCGCAACGCCGAGATTGCCGAAGAAGGAGACCAACGCATGCTCACGATCTGGGGACGGCGCAACTCCTTCAATGTGCAGAAGGTCATGTGGCTCGTCGGCGAGCTCGCGCTCGATCACGCCCATGTGCCGCTCGGCGGCGCTTTCGGCGGGCTGGACGATCCGCAGTTTCGCGCGAAAAATCCGCATGGCCGCATTCCGGTCATAGACGACGAAGGCGTGGTGGTGTGGGAGTCTCACGCCATTCTGCGCTATCTCGCCGCGCGGCACGGCGGCGAGGCCTTCTGGCCAGCGGATCCGGCGACGCGCTCCTATCCCGATCGCTGGATGGATTGGGCGCAGACGACGCTGCAGCCCGCTTTCATCGACGGCGTGTTCATGGGCTATTACCGCACGCCGGAGGAAAAGCGCGACTGGCCGGCGATCATCGCCGCCGTCGCGCGCTGCGCGCAGCATTATCGATTTCTCGACGGCTGGCTCGCGGATCGTCCTTTCCTCGCCGGCGACGAGCCGACGCTCGCCGACATTCCCGCCGGAACGACGCTGTTTCGCTATTTCTCGCTCGACATAGAGCGGCCGTCGCTCCCCAATGTCGAGGCTTGGTATGCGCGCCTCTGCGAGCGGCCGGCCTATCGCCAGCATGTGATGGTGCCCTTCGACGATCTGAAGGGGTGACGCCCCGGAATGGCGCCGGATGCGCCATTCCGCTAGGATGCTCCGCATGAGCGCTCTGCCGAAGACGAAAATGACCGCCGAGGAATTCGTGGTCTGGGCCGAAGGACAGCCCGGCCGACACGAGCTCGTCGATGGTGAAGTTTTCGCTCAGGCGGCGGAACGAGCCGCCCATGCGAAGGCGAAAGGCGCGGCCTTTATCGCGCTGAAGGACGCTGTGCGCCACGCAGGCGCACCCTGCCATGTGCTGCCGGACGGAATGGCCGTGCGCGTCGATGCGACGACCGTCTTCGAGCCCGATGCGCAGCTCTATTGCGGACCGGAGCTGCCGCCGGACACGCTTTTCGTCGAAGCGCCTCTTATCGTCGTCGAGGTGCTGTCGCCATCCACAGGGCGCAATGACGCTCTCGGCAAGCTCGTCGGCTATTTTCGCATCGCGAGCGTCGCGCATTATCTCATCGTCGATCCAGATTCGCCGCTGGTGATTCATCATCGTCGCGGGGAGGGGAGCGATATTCTGACGCGCGTCATTCACGACGGCGACATCACGCTCGATCCGCCCGGCCTCGTCTTTCCGCTTTCTGCGCTCTATGGCGAGACGCATTGAAGCGTGCTCTGTGCTCGCGCGCACGGCGATGACAGCGCGCCGCGACTAATCTCCTCTGCATCCGATCGCAATGATTTCACGCGACGGTTTCAGATAGGAGATTGAAAATGTCCAAAGTGCTTTTCGTCGACACTAAAACCGAGCTCACCCTCGCGCCTGGTGCGACCGTTCACGGCTGGTGGAACAACGCCTCGCCCTTCAATGCGGTGTGGGACGCGCAGGCCGTGCCTTTCGCCACCGGCAGCACGGCGACCGGCTTCAACCAGGACACCTCGCTCGAGGTGACGCGCGTTTGGCGTCACTTCACGGTGACGGAGATCAAGCCGAACCCGCAGTCGCAGACCGTCGACACCAAGGACGAGACCGAGATTCATTACGAGATCAAGAATATCGGCAATTCGGTCGCGAAGTTCCACGTCGTGCTGAGCGCGATCTACGAGTGATGGCGTCGGAGGCGCGAGCCGAAAGGCTCGCGCGATCCGTCAATCATGCGCGACGAACACGGCGGCGCAGCCGACAATGTCGATCTCGACATTGCGGAAGCGCCGCTCGAGCGCATCGCGCAGCCCGTCGAGATCGTCGTCCCTGTTCGAGAACACGCCTTTGCGATTGTAGAATTCCATCAGCCGCCGCGCCGCGCCCGAGCGCGTGACGCCGCCTTGCAGCAAGGTCGAGCCGAAAAAGACGGCGCCCTCATTCGTCAGCGCCTTCAGATGGTCGAAGACGACGGCCTTTTCCGCTATCGCGCCCGGCAGGCAGTGCAGCAGATAATTGACGCCGACGGAATCGAATTTCGGCGCGTCGAAAGCGATTGGCTCCAGCACATTGCGGCGATAGCTCTCCGGCGAATAGCGCGCGATGCGGGCCGCCGCGAAGCGCAGCGCGTCCGCGTTCAAATCCATCAGCGCGACGCGCGGCGCGGCGGCGGGAAAGCGGCAATGGTCGAGATAATAGCCCGTGCCGACGCCGACATCGAGATGATTGCCCGACACATGCGCGTCATAGAGCGCGCGTAGGCGCGGCGTCGGACATTTCCAGATGAAGCGGTTGGAGAGGCCGAGCACCAGCAGATCGTAGAGCCGCAGAACCGCGGGCGTGTAGACGGCTTGGCCGGCGGCGATCTCTTCGGGACTGGCGGTCATCTTCGTTCCGTCCTATTGCTCGACGACGCCTTTTTCGACGTGAGGGAGCCAATGCCCATTCTACGCTATTCCGCGGCTTCGCCCTACGCCCGCAAGTGCCGCATCGTCGCCGAACTGCTCGGCTTCGGCGCGAGCGTCGAGCTCGTCGGCGCCGACACGACAAATCCCGACGATTCGTTGCGCGCGCAAAATCCGCTCGGCAAGGTACCGGTGCTCATCCTCGACAGCGGCGAGACCATCTATGACAGCCGCGTGATCTGCGAATATTTCGATCTTCTCGCCGGCGGCAAGCTCATACCGCAACCTCCCGCCGAGCGAATCGCGGCGCTGACGCTGCAATCGCTCGGCGACGGCATGAACGACGCCGCGCTGCTGATCCGTTACGAGGCGACGCGGCCGCAGGCTCTGCGCTCCGCCGATTGGGTGGCGTTGCAGACCGGAAAGCTCGACCGCGCGCTCGCGGCGCTCGACGCCGCTCCGCCGGCCGGCCCGGTGACGATCGGCCATGTCGCCGTCGCCGCCGCGCTCGGCTATCTCGATCTGCGCTTCGAAGGCGCCTGGCGCGCGAAATATCCCGCGCTCCTCGCTTGGCTGGACGCTTTTTCGCGCGAGGTTCCGGCCTTCGAGGCGACGCGCGTCGCTTGAAACGTAAGCGTTCACCCGGCGCCATTCTGGCGGCGCATGGCGTGGAAGTGGTAGCGG
>NZ_JAHLJF010000001.1:283088-283244 GCF_018887255.1 Methylosinus sp. KRF6
GGAACCCCGCCGCGGCGTTGACACCGGCGGCGGGGGCGTCACATATACGCCCGCGTTTGGTCGGATGCGAGCGGCCATCCGGCTCGCCCGAGCCGGGCCCGGGTTTCCAATCTAGGTCGGTCATGGCTCGTCTGGTGATGAAATTCGGCGGCACCT
>NZ_JAHLJF010000001.1:283344-401922 GCF_018887255.1 Methylosinus sp. KRF6
GCCTCCGCTCCGCGCGCCCGAGCGCCGCTGCTACACCTCTCCAAGGGGCACGACCCTTCTCGACCATTTCTCGATCATCGACGATCCTCGCGTGCCCTGGCGTGTCGCGCATCCGCTCCGCGAGGTGCTGCTGCTCGTCGTCTGCGCCTCCATGGCCGATTGCGATCATTTCGACGCCATCGCCGCCTGGGGCAAGGAGAACATCGGCTTCCTGCGCCGTTACCTGCCCTATGAGCACGGCGCACCGGGCGGGCGCTGGCTCACTCTGCTCATGAACCGCGTCGATCCGCCTATGCGCTACGATTGATGGAGGCGACAGGAGATGCCGAACAGCTGACCGAGCTTCTGCGCACGCCCGACGGCGGCGGGCGTGAAACATCGGGCCCAGGAGACGGAGAATTGCTGGCGCATGCCGCTGCGGCTTTCGCGCGATGGGCGAAAGCCGGCTTTGCAATGGTGGCGAGGCCCGTTTATCAGCATCGTCTCGCGACATGTCACGCCTGCGATCATCTCGGCGACGCGCCGGCTGAACGCCTTGTCTACCGTCTACTGTCGAACGCCGGCAAAGAGCATAAAATCTGCACGCAATGTGGATGCTTCGTCATCCGCAAGGCCAAGCTGCCGACCGAGAACTGTCCCGTTGCGAGTTCGACCAATCCACAGGAGAGCCGATGGGGAGAGCCCAAGACACAGCGATAGAGGCGGCGGCTTTTTTCGCGGCGAGGTCTTCGTGGTGGAGCATGTACATTCGGGAAAATGATCCATGACAACGATCGACGAAATCATCACGCAGTTCGATCTTCTCGACGATTGGGACGATCGCTATCGCTATGTCGTCGAACTCGGACCCGCTCTCGAATCCTTTCCCGATGAGCTGAAGACCGAGCAGAACAGAGTGCCTGGCTGTGTCAGTCAGGTCTGGCTGTGGACGACGCTACAAGACAAAGATCGCACTCCGCCGTCGCTCGTGATACGATGCCTATATCGTCCGCGGTCTGGTCGCGATCCTGCTGGCATATTGCCTCGGAAAAAACGCCGCCGAACTTTTGCAGGCGGATCCGGGCGAATTGTTCGAACGCCTCGGATTGGGAAACCATCTGACGCCACAACGCTCCAACGGCTTCAGATCGATGATCGCCCGGATTCGCGCCGACGCCCGCGCTGCGCTCGTAGCTCGCGACAGCGGACCCGTCGTCTAGTCTAGAGTTTCCAGCCGAAGTGGACGCCGGTTCGGCGTTGGAAACGCGTCAAAACAAAAGCCTAGAGTCCGGCGCGCATGCGGGCCGTCCTGCAATTTCCGCCACCGCCGTCCGAAGCGGAGATTCGGGAGACGCGTCAACGTTGCAGGATCGGCGATCCGCCATGGGCCGCGGGCATTCGATAGGGAATGACCGAAACGCCGAAGTTTGGTCCATATTGCTGGCGTATGGCCGGCATGTTGACGACGCCGGTCTTCAGGTCGGAGGATCGCGCGTCGACCGGCGGGGCTTCGACAAACGGCCGCGCCTTGTCGACCGCGCTCCGCAGTCGCCGATTGAGGCAGCCGAACGCCAGATCGTTTCCGATCTGCACATCGACGCAGGTCGAGAGCGCGGCTCTCCGCGGCGCTTCGCCGCCGATGACGAGTCCGCCGTTCGGCGCGGCGGCGTCATTCGCATGGCACGGCGCGGCGAGCACAATGGCTGTCAGAATGGCGAGAATGGGAGATTGCACGGTCGGTCCTCCGAACAATGGATCGCGGCGGCGTCCGCCGACGGCGTGACGCCTCACCGCAGCCGGACGGCGTTTGCGCTCGCCTGGACGGCGACATGATCCAGATGGGAGTTGATCGCGCCGAAGTCGAGCCCGGCTTGACCGGACGCCGCGAGGCAGTTTCGGCGACATCCGGCGCCGAGCGCCGAGCCGAGCCGAAATCGCGGCGCGTCGCCGAAGGTTGCGATCGGCAGGGCTCCGGTGACGCGATAGCCGCGCGCCGCGAGCTTGGCGCGCACGGCGGCGCAATAGTCGACAGACCGATGAGAAAATCGCGTCTCGCCATGGCCGGCGCGATATTTCATGACCGCCGTGCAGAGGTCGCCGCCGGCGAGGCGCCAGGCGCCCGCGAGATATTTCACGCCGTAGTGAATATTGGCCTCGGGAGCCGCGAGCCCCTCGATTCTGCCCACGAATCCGAGCGCGCGCGCCGTCGAGGGCAGCACTTGCATGAGGCCGATCTCGCCGACCGAGCCGATGGCGTGCGGATCGTAGCCGCTCTCGACCGCCATGACGGCGTCGGCGATCTCGCCCGGCATTCCTGTTCGACGCGCTTCCGCTTCGGCTAGCGCGCGATAGAAGGTGGGCGAGCCCGGCCGCTGCTGCGGCGCGGCCGCTCTGGCGGCGTCGACGGCCGAAGGCGTCGCGCTCGGCTCCGGTTTCGAGGCGGGCGCTCCCTGGCTCGTCTCTTCGGCGGCGAGCAGAGCGCCGGGCGGCGGCACGGAGACCGCGAGAACGCCGAGCATCGCCCAAGTCGGACGCCTCCCGCCACGCGCTCGGGCTTCGCGGCGATCATGCGCCCCGCCGCTCAATTTTGGCCCCGCAGCGAAAGTTTCAGATGCAGAGGCTGCGACATATCGGCCGGCGGCGGCGCGCCCACATCCCGTCCCGCGAAAAGGGCGCGCAGCGCGACGGCCTCCGCGACGTCTATTCCCTCGAAATCGGCGCGCTCGATTTTTCCATTCGCCAGAATCCAGAGACGCGCGATGAAACTCGGCGTCGCTCCTTGCTGCTGCGAGCGCGCTTCCAGGGACGCGCGCAGCCGGCGCCCCGGCTCGTCGTCCTGCCCGAGCCAGTCCTGAACCCGGCGCTGGACCAAAGATGCGTAGTTCAGCCATGCGGCCGGCGCGCCCTCTAGGGAACGGTAGGCGGCGGCCTGCGTCGGCGCCGGTCCGGGAAGCAGGGCGCCCGTCGCCACGATCCCCGATCCGAGCCATTTCGCCAAGGCGCCCGCCAATCGGGCGAGGGGCGATCGTTTCTGCTTCGACATTGCTGTTCTTTGCCTTCGAGACGAATAGGCCCACGGCGCGACGACGGCGGCCCTATTCGAGAGACGACGCGCGAGGGTCCAACCCGAAGACCAGGCCGCCGAAATCCGAAACAAAGTTTACCGCTGCGTCTTTCGCATAGCGGTCTTCGTCGACTGGCGCCTCGCTTCGAACATCGCGAAGGCTTTGGTGCGCCGGTCTTGCGCCAGGACGATGCGGGTCGGCTCGATCTCGGCGACCTTCCAGCCGCTGATGTCGTCGCCGATCCGCGCGGCGCGAACCTTGTCCATCGGATTGAGCCGGACGAAAGCGCGCGTCCCTCGCTCGTCGGTCAGAACGCCGACGAGAACGACGTTCGGCGGCTCGGGCGGCGGCGGCTCGACCTCGAGCCGCGTCGCGACGGCGGGCGGCGGCGGCCGTCGGCTCGGCGAGAACAGTGGCTGGTCGCGCGTCGCGGTGAAACGCTCGAGCGGCAGCCGCGCCAGAGGATTGACCTGCGCGCGCGCCGTCGTCTCCTGCGCCGCGACGCGCGCGAGCGACCAAACGAGAAGGGCGAGCGCGGCGAGCAGCGAGGTTCTCATGAGGCCGTCCGCCGCCAATGGGAGCGCAGGTTCAAGGTGACGCGCAAGAACGGCTGGTCGCCGCCGCGTCGCCCCGCGCTTTCCGGTTGGAGGAAGAGCGCCTCGACGAAAACATAGGGCGCCCCGGTTTCGAGCTCGTAGAGCAGCGCCTGCAATGCGGTAGGCTCCATATCGAATGTCGCCTGCAATCGGACGGAGTCGGCCGCCTCCTGGCCGGTCGCCGGCAGGGCGCTCGACGAGGCCAGGGCAGCGCGCCGCGCACTGACGAGGCGCGTGACATAGGCCTGCAATTGCGCGCTGGCGAGTCCCGCCGTCGGCGCGGCGATGAAGGCCGCCTCGGGCGCGCTCGCACGGCCGCCCGACGCGCCGCCGCGCCGGTGCGCGGCTTCGAGACGCGCCAGCGTGTCGCGACGCTCGGCATTTTCCTCAGCCGCGCCGCTCAGCGCCGCGAGCGCGAACAGGGCGCCCGCCGCGCAGGCGACGACGAGCAGCGCCAGCGCCCCGAGCGCCGCGCCCTCGTCGCGATCCAGTCGAAGATCGAGTCGCACGGCGTCATCCTCCCGTCAGGGCGAGGCGCGCCGCGACCTGCGCCTCTATGCTGAAAGAAAAGAGCCTGCCGTCGGGGCCGCGCGTCGTCGGCGCGGAGAAGCGCACCTGCGACAACGGCCCGGAGGCTTCGAGCGCGGCGATCAGCGGCGGCGCGTCCTCGACGAGGCCGGCGATCCGCAGCTTGTCGGCCTCGAACCGGAGCTCGGTCAGATAGGCGCCGTCCGGCAGGCTCCGCGACAAGGATTCGAGCAGATGGACGGCGGAAATCGACATTTCCTTGCGCGCCCAGGCGCGCTCCGGCAAGCCGAGAGCCGCGACCGTGCGCGGATCCTCGCCGGCCCGCGCCTGCTTCTGCATCGCACGCGCGCGCGCCGCGAGCGTCTCGTTCTCTTCCTGCAGCGACGCCGCGGAGAACGTGGCCCAGAGGCCGAGCCCCGCGCAGAGCGCCACATAGGCCGCCAGCCCGCCGCCGATGACGAGGCGCAGGCGCCCCCGGTCCTCCGCCGCCTGCCGCATGTTCCGCGACCACAAGACGACCGGCGCCTCGCTCGCCGGCTTGTCGGCGGACGCCGCCACGACTCTGTCGACGGCGAGTCCGCGAGCGGCGAGCTCCGCGCAGGCCGCCTCGATCTCGCCGCGCGCGACGATCGACACGCGCACGTCGAGAGTGGCCGGCTGTTCGCCGGGAACGACGGCGAGCCCGTAGAAAACTTGCGCGACGGGCCAGGGCGAGAGACGATCGAGCCGATTGTCGACGACGCCGCGCAGGAATTCCTGCGCCTTTGCGGGCAGAGCGATGCGGCGTGTGACGACCCGCTCCTGCGGCCATTCGAGCAGGACGATTTCCCTTCGCGCGCGCCGCTGAATGTCCTCGGAAAAGGGGCCGGCCGCCGACGCGGCGAGAACCGGGGCGCCGGGGTCGGCGGCGGAACGTATGAGAAAGCCGCCGTTCTCTCGGGAAACGAAGAGGGCGCCGCGGCTTCGCCAAATTTCGCGCGAGCGTTCGGCGAATTTCGCCAACGCATCGATCCAACGAATGATGAAATCAGAGCCCGACATGGATTTCACTCGAAAAAGCGGCGTTCGTCAGTTCCGATCGGCGTCGGCAGCTGCTCGAACGAGAGAACACGATAAGGCTGCGTATCCTTCGGCAATATGACGATGACGGCCTCCGCCGCCGCCGCATAGCCGTCGGCGAGCGCGATCGTGATCCGAAGCCGCGCCACCGAACGGGTCGAGACTTTCGCATAGCGCCCGGCAGAGCCGAGAATCTGGTCGAGTCGCGCCGGCTCGAGCGGCGCCGCGCTCCGCGCTTCGAGAAGCTGCTCGATCTTGGCCTCGGTCATCTCGGGCAAGGCGCGCAAGACCTGCCGCGACGCAGTCGCGGCGTTGACCGTCTCATCGCCGAACACTGTCGCATAGGGCGCCATGAGGCGCGCATAGGCCGGCGTCACGGCCGGAATTTGCGTCATCTGGCGGACATTGGTGAAAACCTGCTCGAATCCCTGCTTGGCCGGCTGTTGGCGCTGCGGCGGGGGCGCCGGGCCCGCCGCCTGCCGCCGCGGCTCGGCCGCCTCTCCCTGGGCGACGGTCTTCACCACGCCGTCACGCCACAGGACGATCTCCCGAGCGACCTCCCCAGCGTCGGGCGCGCCGATTTCGGCGAGCAGCGAGGCGAATACTTCCACCGGCGCCTTGTTGATGTCGATCCGTGCGAGCTCGTCGCCGAGCCGCACGCGCGCGGCTCCCGCCGAAAGCAAGATGCGCGTCTCGACAGGCGTCAGCGGCCGGCCGCGATATTTCGCGAGAAGATCCGCGCCGGCCTCCAGCCCTGCCGTGAACAGCGCTTCCGCTTGCACGCGGTCGCGATCGACGCCGAGAACGCCGGCGAAACCGCGAAACCCCGCCGCCGCCGCCATGGCGAGGGCGGAGAGCATAGCGATCGTCCACAGCACGGCGACGAGCACGACGCCGCGGCGCGGATTCCGGCGGGAGCCAGCGCTCATGTCGGCTCCTCGGGCGGCGGCGGCGCCTTCTTCTCGCCTGGCGCGCCGGTCTTGCCGGGCAGGCAGTCCGGCGCGTCTCGCGCGCAAGCGGCCGGCGCGTCCGCCCACACGATGAATTCCGCGCCGACGACGAGATTCGCGCCGGACGCGGGATCCACGAGCCGCAAGCGCACGAGCCGCGGCAGTTCGGTCCGCCCCGTCCAACTGTCGACCCAGGTCAGCGCGCCGAACGCGTCCGCCCGCGCGAAGGCGAACGATATTTCGTAACGCCCCTCGAGCAGCACGACGGCGTCGCTCGCCGCCTCGGCGAAAAGGCCCGAGCGCGGCCCGAGCCAGACGGCGCGCCGCCGCACCAGCCGCGTCACGCCGTCGCGCAGGGGCTCGACCTCGAGAGTCAGCGCCTCCTCCGGCGCGGCGCGAGCGCCGACGGCGCTCCCCGAAACAAAGACGATTCGTTCAGGCGCGCCCTCGAATGCGATGACCCGAGCTTTTTTTTCGTCGCCCTTTCGCGCCGCGCCGGACGGGCCCGGTTCGGACCGCCGCTCGTCCCGCTCCGCGGACGCGGCGACGAAACGCGCGGCGCCGAAATCGCGCGACAGCCGATCCATCGCCAACGCGAAACGTTCGGCTTCGGTCACGCCGAGCGCCCCGCGATCGAAATAGAGCGCGACATGGTGAACGAGCTCCGCCGCGCCGACGATGATCGCGGCGGCGACGGCGAGCGCCGCCAGCGTCTCGACCAGGGTGAAGCCCGCGCGAGCCTCTCTTTCGTCCGCGGCGCCGCCTTCCGCCATCGCCCCCTCCTATCGCGCCTTCGCGAGACGGATCGTCTCCGCTGCGATCGCTTGCCCCTCGCCCCAGACCACTCGCGCCTCGACGCGATAGGCCGTCCATTTCGGCTCGTCCTCTTCCTTCCCCTCCTTGTCCGCCCTCCCCTCCTCCCTCCTGCCTGGAGGCGGGCCGTCGAAGACGGGGGTGTCGAGAACGATCGGCCGGGCGGCGACCCGCCAGCGAAAGCCGCCGGTTTCGCCCTCCCGCGTCTGCGCTCCGTTCTCGCGGTCGAAAGGCGCCGCGATGAGCGAGCGCAAGAGCAGCGCGGCGTTCACACGCCCCTTGCCGCTCGCCAGAATGCGGCGAGCATGAAAGAGATTTGGTCCGAGCGCGCCCGCGAAAGCGACGAGCACGGCGAGAGCGACCAGCGCCTCGACGAGCGTGAAGCCGGCGCGCCGGCGGTTCGCGTCACCGCGCATGGATCGACACGCCCCCCGTGAACCAGTCGACGCGCACCTCGAAGCGGACATTCTCCCGCTCGAAAGCGAGCGCCGCTCCCGTGGATGCGCCGTCCGGCTCGAAGCGGACCACGGGCCGCAGCGAACCCGCCGCGCCGTCCACTCCGAGCAGCGCGACAGCGACGTCGGCCGGCAGTTTCACCTCGCCGCCGCTCTCACCGCGCAACGCGCGCTTCTCGATGTCCATCGCGACGTGACGCGGCCTGCCGCTCATCAGCGCGCCGAGCCGCTCACGCCGCAGCAGCGCCGCCGTGTCGATCGCGACCGATTTCAGCCGCGCCCGCCCGGAGCCCGGCGCCAGCGCCACGGCGAGAGTGGAGATCGAGGCGATGATCATCATCACCGCCATCATTTCGATCAAGGTGAATCCGCCTTGCCGCTCAACGTTCGGCATTGGCGACGCGTTCGACATTCGAGATGTCGGCCGCCGACCCCGTGCCGCCCTCCTGGCCGTCCGAGCCATAGGACGAGATCTCATAGGGCGGATTGTGGTCGATCGGGAAGCGATATTGATAGGGCTTGCCCCATGGATCGTTGGGAATGCGGCCGCCTTTCACATAGGGCCCGTTCCACACGTCTACGCCGCTCGGTCGCTGCACGAGAGCGGCGAGCCCTTCGGAGGCGTTCGGATAGCGGCCGGCGTCGATGAAGAAGAGATCGAGCGCGGAAGCGAAGCTCTCGATCTGCAGCTTCGCCGTCTTGACGCGCGACTCGCCGAGATAGTTCAGCACGCGCGGGCCGACCAGACCGAGGATCAGGCTGATGATCGTCAATACGACGAGCATTTCGACCAGCGTATAGCCCGGACTCGCCGTTCGCAGGAGGCGCCCGGCGCGCTTGGAAAGAAGCGATCTGTTCATACGGCGAGCTCCGTTATGCTGAGAAGGGCGCTCATGATCGAAACGACGAGAGCGCCGACGATGATGCTGACGAAAATAATGGCGGCCGGGCCGATCGCTCCCATGAGACGGTCCAGGCCGAGGGCGAGCCTGTGCTCGTAGAACTGCGCCGCATGGGCGGCGATGGCGGCGAGATCGCCCGTCTCCTCGCCGACGCGCAGCATTCGGACGGCGAGCGGAGGCAGGAGATCCGTCTCGGCGAGCGCCTCGGCGAAACGCCGGCCGCTGCGCACCTGCTCGAGCACCTTGTCGATCGCGGCGACGGCCGCCGGTTCGGCGACGATATCGCGCAGAATCTTCAACGTCGCCGGCAAGGGGACGCCATTGCCGACGAGCAGACCGAGCGCGCCGATGACGCGCGTCGCGCGTCCGTCCCGCATCGGCCCCGCGACGCCCGGCATTTTTGCGAGCCCTGCGATCAGAAGGCCACGCGATTCCGCGCGGCTGAAGATCAGCCAGAGAAGAAGGGCGAAGGCCACGCAGCCGCCGAGGAACGGATAGAGATTGGCGTGCAGCCAGGCGGAAGCCGCCAGCACGAAGGCCGCGCCGCCGTTGAGGCGGTCGCCGACGTCTTTGAAGACCGGCTCGAATTGCGGCACGACATACACCAGGAAGAAAAACAGGATGAGAACAGCGGAACCTATGAGAAACAAAGGATAACGAATGGCGGAATTGATCCGCTCGCCGAGCAGCTCCTGGCGGGCGCGATCCTCGACGATGGCGCCCAGCACGGATTCCAGCCTGCCCGACGCCTCGCCCGCGCGCACCATGGCCACATAAGCCGGTTCGATGATGCTCGAATGACGCTCCAGCGCCTCGCCGAAACTGTCGCCGGCCGAAATCGCCGAGCGAAGCGCCTCGGCGAAGCGGATAATGGGTTTGCTCGCGTCTTCCGCGAGCGTTTGCAACCCTGCCTCCAAAGTCAGACCGGCCCCGATCAGCAGAGCCAATTGCCGCAGGAAGATGGTGACGTCGCGCGCCGGCGGCGGCCGGCCGCCGGCCGAAAAGGCGTCGAGCCGTCCTTTTTTCGCGAGCTCCGCCTCTATGGGCAGATGGCCGAGATATTCGATGCGGCGGAGCACCTCCTCGCGCGTCGACGCCTCGACCTCGCCCGAGACCACGTCTCCGGCCGGCGTCACCGCGCGATAGCGAAACTGTGGCATCGGATCACACGCTCATGGTGACGCGGAAGACTTCGTCGATCGTCGTCAGTCCGGCTCGGCATTTGGCCACGCCGTCCTCCGTCATGGACGTCATGCCTTGGCTCCGCGCGACTTTTTCCAGCTCGCTCGCATCGGTCTTGGGTCCGATCGCGGCGCGCAGGACGGGCGAGGCCTCGATGACTTCGAACACGCCGCGGCGGCCGCGAAAGCCGGTGAAATTGCACCATTCGCAGCCCTTCGGACGGTGCAGGATCTCGCCTTCCGCGAAACCGAACGAGGCATAGCGCGCATCTTCGGCGAGGTCCTGCGCGGTGAGCGCATGGGGCTGCTTGCAATCTGGACAGAGAATGCGCACGAGGCGCTGTCCGATGATCGCCCGCACGCTGGAGGCCAGCAGAAAGCTCTCGACGCCCATGTCGATGAGTCGGGTGATCGCGCCGGCCGCGGTGTTCGTGTGCAGCGTGGTGAGCACGAGATGGCCGGTGAGCGCGGCGTGGACGCCGATATGCGCGGTCTCGGCGTCGCGCATCTCGCCGACCATGATGACGTCCGGGTCCTGGCGCAGGAAAGCGCGCAGCGAGGTCGCGAAGGTGAGCCCGATGCCGGGATGAACCTGCGTCTGATTGACGCCGGGAATTTGATATTCGACCGGGTCCTCGATCGTCAGAATTTTGCGCGTCGGCTCATTGATCTCGGCGAGCGAGGCGGCGAGCGTCGTCGTCTTGCCGGAGCCGGTCGGTCCGGTGACGACGATCATGCCGAAGGGCGCCTGGAGATTATGCGTCAAAATTTCGCGGTCGCGCCGCGACAATCCGATCTGGTCGAGCGCGACGACGCCCGAGCCCTTGCGCAGGAGGCGGATGACAGCGCCCTCGCCGTAGAGGCTCGGCATCGTCGCGACGCGCAGATCGATCTCGGCGCCGGCGACCACGATGCGCGCCCGTCCGTCTTGCGGCAGGCGACGTTCCGTGATGTTGAGGCCGGCCATGATCTTGAGGCGGGAGAGCAGCCCTTTCGCCATGCTCGCCGGCGGCGCCGGGGTCGCTTTCAAGAGGCCGTCGACGCGTAGCCGCGCCTGCAGCGTTCCGGCGAAGGGCTCGATATGCAGATCGGTGGCGCGCTGCTCCACGGCGAGCCGCAGCAGATCGTCGAGCGCGCGCACCACCGGCGCGCCGCGCGCGAGATCGCGAAGATCGTCGAGATCGTCGGAGCCGGCGTCGGCGATCTCCGCGGTCGCCGCCGCCTGCTCCTGGCCGCACGCGGCGGCGAGGACGGCGTCGATCTCGTCGGCGGTCGCCACCGCGATCTCCGTCTTGCGCTCCAGCGCGATCTCGACGGCGAGCAGCGTCTCCGCGTCCACCGGCGCGGCGACGGCCAGCAGCAGACGGCCGTCTTCGTCCGCGAATGGAAAGAGGCGCCCGTCCTTCAAGAAGCGATGCGAGAGGCGGCCGCCCGCGAATTCGTCGGCGGCGAGCTCGCCGCGCTTGATGCGCTTGCAGGCGTAGAAATCCGCGAGCTCGTCGGCGAAGTCGGAAGGCGTCAGCCGGGTGAGGCTCGCCCAGTCGATCTCTCCGGTCATGTCGCGGCCGCGCGCGCCTTCGTTCGCCTCCGGCTCACGCAGGACGCCTTTTCGTGAAAGATGCTCGACAAATGCGCTTTGGGACATGAAAGACCACCGAAACTCACGGTGCGGAGCAAATTGCTCTTCAGTAAAGTCACTCGCCTTGACGTCATCGTGACAGTCGCGCCGCCCGACGCCCGACTACGGCCACGGTTTCGTTGCCTCTCTGTCACACGAACGTGCGATTCGATTTGGACGCCGGCGTGGGCGAAAGTTTGTTCGTGAAGTTCGTTAGTTCGGAGTCGGGTTGTGTTTTGTCGCTCCACGGGCCGGCGCGCCGGTTCACTTTTTCCTGCGGCCCGGCGCTGGCTGCTCGCCGCGCTTCTCGCGACGTCACAGGGACTGCTGCAATCCTGCTCTTCCCCCGAGCAATTGACCGGCGTCGGTCCGGGCGACAGCGTCGAGTCCGTCCGCGCCGCCGATCTGACCGCGCGCTTTCCATATCTCGCCGATCACCCCCGCCGAGAGAAGCAGACGCCCCCGATGCTCTTCCCGGGCGCGGGCGGACAGCGGACGACGAAGGCCGCCGAGCCGCTCGCCTTCACCCCGTCGCCCCCCGGCGCCGCCGAGCGCGGAGACGGCGTCGAGATCAATTTCGATCAGGCCGACGTCCAGACCGTCGCGAAGGCCCTGCTCGGCGATGCGCTGGGACTGAATTTCGTCGTGGATGCGCGCATTACGACGCCGATAACGCTCGTCGCCACGGCCCCGATCGCGCGCAAGGACGTGCTGCCCGCGGTCGAGAGCGCGCTGCGCATGTCCAATGCGGCGCTCGTGCGCGACCATGACGTCATCCGGATCGTCCCCATCAACGAGGCCAATGGCACGGGCCCCGTCACCTTCGGCGCCGATCAGCCGGGATTCGGCGTCACGATCGTTCCGCTACGCTACACTTCCGCCGCCGCCGTTGTGAAGGCGGCGGAAAATTTCGTGACCCGCGCCAATATGATCCGCGCCGACACGGCCCGCAATTTCGTCTTGGTGCAGGGCCCCACGAATGATCGATACGCCGTGCTGAACATGATCGCCGCCCTCGATGTCGAGTGGATGCGCAACCAATCCGTCGGCGTCTATCCGCTGAAATCGACGTCCCCGGCGACGCTGGTCCGCGAGCTCGAGCAGATTTTCGAAACAGGCGAGGGCGCGCAAGGCGCCGGCGCGGTGAAATTCCAGCCGATCGCGCGCATGAACGCCGTGATGGCGATAACGCCCAGTCCGAGGACGCTGGAGCGCGTCACGCAATGGGTGCGCCGCCTCGATCGTTCGGACACGACGGGCACGACCGTGCGCATCTATCGTCTCGAAAACGGCAACGCCACGAAAATCGCGAAGATTCTCAGCGATATCTTCGTCGGCAAGGGCGCCGGCGCGACGAGCGAGTCCGCGACGAGCCAAATCGCGCCGGGCGCGAGCGCCGCACAATCCAAGCTCGATGCGGTGTCCGCCGGAAGCGCTTTCGGCAACAACGCCTCCACCGGGGCCAATTCGCGCCAAGCCGGCGTCGCGAGCGCGGGCCAGGGCCAGGGCGCCAACCAGATCGCCGCCTCGTTCGAGAATTTCAACGAGAAGAAAGAGGCCGACGCGGAGGCGAAGAGCGACGCGAGCTCGCCGGGCAGCCTGCCTCGCGGCGTCTTTCAGAATGTGCGCATCACCGCCGACAGCAGCAACAATTCGATCATCGTCTATTCCAGTCAGGATGACTATCGCGTCATCGAACGTTCGCTGCGCGAGCTCGACCGGCCGCAATTGCAGGTGGCCATAGAGGCGACCGTCGCCGAAGTCTCGCTGACGGATCAGTTGCAATACGGCGTGCAATATTACCTCGGCAACGCCACCAGAGCCAATGGCTCGATGACCAATGCGACGACCGCGGCGGCGATGCAGGCTTCGGATTCGCAATCGACCGACGCGACGACATCGGCTTCGGCCACGGCGACGAGCCTCGTCCTCCAGCGCGTGCTTCCCGGCTTCAATCTGGTTCTCGGTTCGGAGGCGCGGCCTCACCTCATTTTGAATGCGCTTTCGACGCTCACCAGCGTCAAGGTGCTGTCGGCGCCCTCGCTGGTCGTCGCGGACAATCAGCCGGCGCTTCTCCAGGTCGGCCAGGAAATCCCGATCTCGACCGGCACGGCGACGAATATTCTCAGCAACACCAACTCCGTCGTCAATTCCTACCAGAGGCGCGACACCGGCGTGATCTTGAAGGTCTGGCCGCATGTCCACGCCAATGGGACGATCCAGCTCGAAGTCGAGCAGGAAATTTCCAATGCGACCAGCACGAGCCTGACGCCGACCATCTCCCAACGGCGCGTGCATTCGACCATCTCGGTGACGAGCGGTCAGACGGTGATGCTCGGAGGCATGATCAGCGAGCAGGAGAACAACACGCTGGACGGCTTGCCGGTTCTGCGCCGTATCGCCTATCTCGGCGATCTGTTCGGCAATACGGACAAGACCAAGAATCGGCAAGAGATCATCGTCTTCATCAGGCCTCAAATCATCCGCGACGGATTTGACGCGCAGGGCGTCGCGGAGGAATTCCGTTCGCGGCTCGAATCGATGCGCGGCGCGTCGCCCCTCGTGAACGCATCCGCGCTTTCGCGCGACCATCGCGTCCGCAAATGAACAGCGCCCTCGATCCGAACGAGGACGATGAGCCGCGGCCGAATTTGGCGCTCGTCATCGCCGGAACGTCCGCCGTCGCCGTCGTCTCCCTTCTATCGCTGCGTTGGCCCGCGGCCGTCGCGTCGACCACGCTCGGCGCGCTGATGATCGCCGGCGCGGAAATGGACGCGCGCGCCTTCCTCCTGCCCGATCATGTGACGTTCGGAGCGTCGCTCGCCGGCCTGGCGGCCGCGGCGCTCCTCGCCGCCGAAGATCCGCTCTTTGCTGTCCTCGAGGCCGCCGTGGGAGCCTTGTGCGTCGCAGGCGTTTTCGAGCTCGTCCGACGAATATTCGCACGGCTGAGAGGGATCGAGGGCCTCGGGCTCGGCGACGTGAAGCTCGCCGCGGCGATCGGCGCCTGGCTGCCGTTGGAATTCGCGCCGCTCTGCATCATTCTCGCGGCCGGCGCCGCGCTCGTGGCCGTCGGTCTCGCCCGTCTGCGGGGCGTGCGGGTCGACGCCGAGACGAGGCTGCCTTTCGGAGCCTACCTGTGTCCAGCGCTATGGCTCGCCTATTTCGTCTCGGCGCTCTCCGCCTGAAGCGAACGATGCAGCGCGCTTGGAAAACAAGCGCTTCACGACCGAATCCGTTGGCAGGAAATTTTGTCAAATCGAGGAAAATCACGCGCGTGTCATTGCCGGGTCATCGGGCCGACCTAATCCGTCGGCGCATATTCGAGACATCGTGGCTCCTCGCTGCGATGGAAGCGGAGCGTGTTCGATGACGATCGAAGCCAGCCGCGCGACTTTGATCAATTTGCTTCTCACGGGCTACGAAGACCTCAAGCGTCATCTGTCGCGCCGACTGGGCTCGCCGGATAGGGCCGCGGACGCTCTTCAAGATACGTTTCTGCGGCTGCAGTCGAATGTCGAACTCGGTCCGATCAAGAGTCCGAGAGCCTATATTCTCCGCGTCGCCACGCGGCTGGCCGACACTCGGCGCAAATCCGATTTCCTCGGCTGGCCGTCCGAAACCGAGCTCTCGTCGGATATCATCGACGAGGCGCCCGATCCAGAGCGCATCGTCGAGGCGCGTTCGGAGATCGAGGCGTTGAAGCGCGTCATGATGGAAATGCCGCCGCGGCGACGCGATATTTTGCTGGCGGTCTCGATCGACGAAGTGCCCTCCTCCGTTCTCGCCGAGCGCTTCGGAGTGACGAAACGCACGATCCAGACGGAACTCAAGCAGGCGCTGACCGATTGCGCGAGGCAGATCGATCGCGACATCGGCAAGCGGATGCCGTCGCGGCGGCCGCGCAATCCGCCCTTCCCCGATGAATGATCGCTCGCGCGAGGATCTGCGTCGGCTCCCGCGCTTTCGACTCGCGCATCGGAGCCGAAAGCGCCGTTACTGCGCCTGCGCCAAAGCCGCGGCGTGGCGGAGCGCGATCTCCGCGCGATCGCGCATTCCCATCGCTTGGAGCGCCGAGCCGAGCGCGGCGTAGAATTCGGCCGGCCGATTCTGGTCGAGGAGAATAGCGTGGTGAAAATGGGGGATCGATTCTTGCACTGCGCCCATTTTTTGCAAGGCCATCGCATAGGCTGCGCGCGCAGCCGCGTCTTTCGGCTCGAGCTCGATAGCCGTCTCGAATTGCGCGCGCGCCTCCGGATCCCGACCCGCGGCCATATGCGTCTCGGCGAGCGCCAGACGCGCTGGGGCGAGATTCGGATCGATGGCGATCGCCTGCTCCAGCAGCGCCTCGGATGCGTCCAGATCACCCATGACGCGGCGGAGCGCGCCGAAATTGCAGAGAGTGAAGGCGTGCTCCGGCGCGCGCGTCAATATCCTCTCGAATATCGCGGCGGCGCGCGCCAGCTCGCCCGCGGCCTGGCGCCGCGTTCCCTCCGCGAACAGCGCGTCGCAGAGGAGCGCCTCGTCCTCCTCCTGCGGCAATTCGTCGATCTCGCGCGTCTCCGCCGCCGCGCGCTTCGCAGCTTCGGAATGATCGGGCGAAAGCGCCAGCGCGTCGGCGAGATTGTCCCTCGCGAGATCGTCGAAGCCGAGACGCTGGAACGCCGTGGCGAGCCCGACATGCCAATCGGGATTGCGCGCGTCTATCGTCAGCGCCGCCGCGAACGCCGCCGCCGCCGCGACCGGCCGTTCGTCGAGCAGCAGAGCGCCGAGTTGCGCATGGGCCTCCGCATTGTGTGGATTGGCCTCCAGGGCCGCCTTGAAGAAAAGCTGCGCCGCCGACGTCTCCATGCGCCGCATCGCGATCACGCCGAGCAGATGGGCCGTCACCTCGCGCGTGCTCGGCTCGTTGCTCAAAGTTCCGAGCAGCACTTCGGCGCTGTCCAGCAGGCCCTCGCCGATCATTTTGACGGCCCGGTCGAGAATGGCGCGGATATAGTCTGGATGACGTCCGCCGGGAATATTCTGTTGCGTCATATCGCTCACCCGAATGCAACTCGATTGCGTTCAAACATCGTGCTCGCCGCAGCCGCGCTCATGCGGCCGCTTCCGCGCCGCCCGCCTCATGCGCGCGGCGCCGATCGCACCACCCCGTCCAGAGCTCCGACAATGCGCTCGAGAGATTCTGCCCGAACCGGACATGATCGTTCAGCGGCGAAGCAGCGACCTTGTCGCGCAGGCCGGCGCGCAGCGCGGCGAGATCCTCCGGCCGCCGCGCCCAATCGACGGCGAGCGCCACATAGTCGTCGATCGACTGCGCGCAGAAGTCCGACAGGCCCGCGGCGGTGAGATGCGTCGCCGAATGGCGGCCGGCGAAAGTGTCGCCGACGAAAGTGACCGTCGGCACGCCCATCCACATGGCTTCGAGCGTCGTGACGCCGCCGGAATAGGGAAACGGGTCGAGCGCCAGATCGACCCGGTTCGCATAGGCGTCGAGCAATATGGGCTGCTCGGCGCCGCCGACGAGCTCGACGTGCTCGCGCGAGAGGCCGCCCTTCTCGAGAACGTCGTAGAGCGCCTTCTGCGTCGCGCTCTCGTTCAGGCCGCCATAGACCATGAGGATGCGCGCGCCGGGAAGCTGCTCGACGATGCGCGCCCAGGCGCGCCCGACCTCCGCATTGATCTTGGCCGGACGATTGAAGCAGCCGAAGGTGATCGAGCCCTTCGCGAGCGCGGGAAGCGGGCCCACATCCGGCGCTTTGGTCGGCGGATGATAGCAGACATAGCAATCGGGCAGGCGAACGACCGGCTCGACGTAGAATTCGTCGTCTCGAGGCGGAATCTCGACCGGGTCGGCGATGACGCCGTCATAGGTGTCGAGACCGATGGTGCCGACATAGCCGGCCCAGCTCAGCTGGATCGGCGCCGCGCGCTGCGCGAAGACGGAGAGGCGATTGCCGGCCGTGTGGCCGGCGAGATCGAAGAGAATGTCGATCCTATGCTCCTCGATCAGCGCGGCGAGAGCGGCGTCCTCGAGATCGGACACGTCGCGCCAGAATTTTCCCGCCGCCTTGAAGCGCTCGCTGAAATCGTCGTCCTCGCGCTTTCTGTCGGTCTTGTAGCAGTAGATTTCATAGCCGAGCGCGCCGAGCTGCTCGAAGGCGCGCAGCGTGAGGAAGGCCGCCGCGTGACGATGCATATCGGCCGAAACAATGCCGAGCCGCGGCTTGCGCGTCGGATCGGGATCGTTCGAAAAGCCGAATTTGTCGCGCGGCGCCGCCGGACGGTAGAGCGCCGCCCATCGCTTGTGCGCGTCGAGCAGATCCTGCTTGGTGACGCCCGGATAATGCTGCAGGGCGAACAGCAGCGTGCCGGCGATCTGAGCGCTCTCCGGCTTGAGCTCTCCGGCTCGTCGATAGGCGGCGACCGCCTCGTCTATGCGGCCTTGCCCGAGCAGGCCGAAGCCGCGGCCGACATAGGGCTCGGCCTGCAAGGGATCGAGCTCGATGGCGCGATCGACATATCGCAGGCCGACTTCGAACAAGCGGTGATTGATGAGGAAATTGCCGTAGACATATTGCGGCAGGGCGATATCCGGCGCCACTTTGGCGGCCATCTCGAACAAGCGGGCCGCCTGCTGCTCGCGCGCATTCGCGCCGAGGCTCAAGCCGAGATCGAGCAGCGCGCGATGATTCCTGCTGTCCAGCGCGGCGGCGGCCTGCAGATCGTCGACGGCCCTGTCGTGCTCGCCTTCCATGGTGAGGGCGAGGCCGCGCATACGATAGCCGTCCGCATAGGCGCCGTCGAGCGCCAACGCCTTGTCGAACGCGCCGATCGCCTCCTTGGGACGACGCTCCGTCATCAGCGCGAGGCCGAGGCTGAATTGCGCCAGCGGCAGATTGGGCATTCGCGCGAGCCCCCTCCGCAGAAAGGAAATGCCCTGCCCGGCGCGCCCGGTCCGCGCGAGGCAGGTGCCGATCTCGGTCAAGGAGGGCGCATGGTCCGGCGTCACCTCCAATTCGAGCCGAAAGGCGCCGATCGCCTCGTCGAAGCGATCATGGCGGCACAGAGCGACGCCATGCACATAATGATAGTTCGGCTGATCGGGCGCGCAGCGGGCCGCCTCCTCGAAAAAGCGCAGCGCTTCGCGCCAGCGATCGGCGCGGGCATGATCGACGCCCCGCGCATATTGCTTTTGCGCGCGCGCGAGCAGTGCGGGCGGCGTCGGCGGGCGGGACCCGCCGACGGCGGCGGGCGTGACGGGGCGGAAGTCCGCGAGTTGCGCGCGCACCCTCGGCTGAAAAAAGCCTGGAACTTCGGCCATTTCATAGACCTCCGACAGCAATCGATCATGTGATCGGCGAAATATAGAGAGCCCGCGCGCCGACCGCGACTCGTTTTTCTGACAAAATTCGCAAATTATTTTCTTCGCGATCGGCGGGTTTTCGCTGTCTATATTCTCGAGGCGGCGTGACGACGAGGAATCGCGGGAACGCGGGGATCATACGGAAGCATTTTCTGCGTCTCTATTCACGATTCTGTCGATTGATTGCAACGAGAACGTCATTTTCGGCCAGGGATCCGCCGGTCTCCGTCGCGGAGGCCGGCCCTTTCGCGCAGCCCCGCACGATGATTTCGTCAGGAGAAGCACATGTCTGCTCTTTCTTTCAGAAGCGCTCTGCGCAACGGGAGTTCCATTCTCGCGCTTTCGACCATCGCCATGATCGGCGCCCCGGCGGTCCAGGCCACCGACGGCATCTTCGGCGGCGGCAGCACGCTCGCCTCGCTGGCGGCACGCGATCTCAGCGCCCACTACTTCACCTCCTCGAATGTCCTGCTGCTCTACGCCGCCATCGGCAGCGGCTCGGGCCAGCGCATCTTCATCTCCAACGATCCGGCGCAGGGCTTCCTCGGATACAGTTTGGATCCGGCTACCCCTCCCGATTATCTCTTCCCGTTCCTCGGCTTTTCGACCTATCCCTATCCGCGCGTCGATTTCGGCACGAGCGACGCGCCGCTGCCCGCGAACTTCGCGACCGGCTACACCACCACGACCTACATCTGGGACCAATTCAACCACACGAGGACGGCCGCCGGCTCGGTGAGCTATCCCACGGCGAGCTATGGTCAGCCGATCCAGCTGCCGCTGTTCGAGACGCCGGTCGCTATCGCCGTCAATCTGCCGGAGGTCGATCAGAACACGGGCACGACGGTGGTCGACGGCGTCACCTGGACGATCAAGTCGCAGTTCCCCGCCAACCCTGCCCCGTATGGCGGCCGCATCCAGCTCTCGACCGCGCAGATCTGCGCGATCTTCTCCGGCCTCGTGACGGATTGGAACGACTCGACCACCACCATTCCGACGCTCCTGAGCGATGGAACGAACAGCACGGAAGGCTTCGCGGACGCCAACACCTGGCGCGCCGGCAGCACGGCCGGCACGCCCGGTACCGGCGGCGGCACGCCCTACGCCGGCTCCAGCACGCCGATCACCATCGTCTATCGGCCGGATGGCAGCGGCACGAGCTTCATCTTCACCAATTATCTGAAGACGGTCTGCCCGCTGCTCGACCCGAGCAACACTTACGGCTATCACTCGATCTTCGCGACCAGCGTCCTGCCCAACAACAGCTTCACGCGGCTCATCAACAAGGTCACGGCCTTTGGCCGCACCCTCAACACCACCAGCGCCGAAGGCAGCGGCGCGGTCGCGGCGGCGATCGGCAACAGCACGACGAATTACGGCTATATCGGCTATCTGAGCGCCGGATTCGTCCAGCCCAACAATCCGGCCACGACGGCCCCCTACGCCGCCAATGTGCAGAACGACTATCTGCGCGCCAATGCCGTCTATCACCCCGGCCAAACGCCCACCGGGACGACGGTTCCGGCCGACTTCGCCACGCCGTCGCCGCTTGGCGCCGAAGCGGCTTGGACGGCTCTCTCCGTGCCTACCACCGCGGACTTCAACGAGTGGAACGTCTATGCTCAGGCTTGGCCGGCCACGACCTATCTGCCGGGCACCGTCTCGCCGAATTTGGTCGACATCACCGGTCGCTCCAAGCTCCCGCTGGCGCCGTATGACGGCGCTTACCCGCTCACCGGGACGAGCTATATTTATGTCTATAGCTGCTATGGCGCCGGCCGCGACAGCGTCGCCGCCGCGACCCGCGTCACCAACCTCAAGGACTATCTGAGGTGGCATTACAACCTGACGTCGCCCGCCGGCAACGCCGACGATGTCATCATCGTCAACGGCTTCGGGCCTCTGCCGCGGTGGGGGTGGGGGAGTGACTGGGTCGGAGCGATCAACAGCTTTTATCTCGACTCGGCGAGCTCGACGGCGATCGCCGCCTATGGCGCGAGCCCGGCCAACGGCTGCTCGAGTGTGACCGGAACCGGCGCCCAGTAAAATCTTTCGATCTCGATCGAACCGCCGGGCGCGCCGAAAGGCGCGCTCGGTCTTTTTTCGCCGCGTTCGACAGGAGCAGAGGTCCGCCTCTTCGCTCAGGCGAAAATTTGTGAGGGAAGCGGCCCGCCGCTCACGCGCGCCCATGCGCCGCCGGCCGAAAAAGCGTCGAGTTTCGGCGGCTTCGCGGACCTTCCCGAAACATCGATCACGTGATCGGCGAAATATAAAGAGCCGACGCGCCGACAGCGACTCTTTTTTTGAAAACAATCGCCGAATTATTTGCTTCGCGATCGGTCGAATTTCGCCGTCTATGGAGTGTAAGGCGGCGAGATGGCGACACATGACGAGGATATAGGTCGAGCGTACTAAGTATCTACTTCACCTATATTCATGTCTCTGTCGGATAACTGTAACCAAAACGTCATTTTCGAGCAGGAATCGGGCGGCCTCCGTCGAGGAAGCCGACTCTTTCGCGCGGCCCTACGCGATGATCCATCAGGAGAAGCACATGTCTGCTCATTCTTTCAAAAAAGCTCTGCGTAACGGGAGCTCCGCGCTCGCGCTTTCGACCATCGCCCTGATCGGCGCCCCGGCGGCCCAGGCCAGCGACGGCATCTACGGCGGCGGCAGCACGCTCGCCTCTCTGGCCGAGCGTGCGCTCAGCGCCAATTTCTACGTCTACAACTCCTCGAATATCCTGCTGCTCTACGCCGCCATCGGCAGCGGCTCGGGCCAGCGCATCTTCATCTCCAACAACCCGGCGCAGGGCTTCCTCGGAACCGGTCAGGATCCGGCGACCCCTCCCGATTATCTCTTCCCGAGCCTCGGCTTCTCGACCTATCCCTATCCGCGCATCGACTTCGGCGCGAGCGACTCGCCGCTGCCCGCGAACTTCGTGAGCACCCCGGGCACCTACACCGCCATCTACACCACGACCCTCTACAACTGGGACCAGATCAACCACACGACGTTGGCTACTGGCTCCACGAGCTTCCCGACGGCGAGCTATGGTCAGCCGATCCAGCTTCCGCTGTTCGAGGCGCCGGTCGCCGTCGCCGTCAATCTGCCGGCAGTCGATCAGAACACCGGCGCCACGGTGGCCGGCGGCACCACCTGGACGATCAAGTCGCAGATTCCCGGCAATGTGTACGGCGGCCGCATCCAGCTCTCGTCCGCGCAGATCTGCGCGAT
Organism: Methylosinus sp. KRF6; assembly: GCF_018887255.1. Classification (NCBI taxonomy): domain Bacteria; kingdom Pseudomonadati; phylum Pseudomonadota; class Alphaproteobacteria; order Hyphomicrobiales; family Methylocystaceae; genus Methylosinus; species Methylosinus sp. KRF6. The sequence continues at coordinate 305,091 of NZ_JAHLJF010000001.1, forward strand.
CTTCTCCGGCCTCGTGACGGATTGGAACTCGACCGCCAGCATCGCCTATCTCAAGGCCGACGGCACGATCGGTCATGAAAGCTTTGCGGCCGCCAACACCTGGCGCGCGGGCAGCACGGCCGGTACGCCCGGTACCGGCGGCGGCACGCCCTACGCCAGCGTCAGCACGCCGATCAACATCGTCTATCGGTCGGACGGCAGCGGCACGAGCTTCATCTTCACCAACTATCTGAAGGCGGTCTGCCCGCTGCTCGATGACGGCACGAATGGCTATCAGACGATCTTCTCGACGACCGTCCTGCCCAACAACAACTTCACGCAGCTCATCAACAAGGTCACGGCCTTTGGCCGCACGCTCCATACCGTCAGCGCCGCCGGCAGCGACGCTGTCGCGGCGGCGGTCGGCAACAGCTCGGCGAATTACGGCTATATCGGCTATCTGAGCGCCGATTTCGTCCTGCCCAATAATCCGGTCACGTCGACGGCGCCCTACGCCGCCAATGTGCAGAACGACTATCTGCGCGCCAATGCCGTCTATCACCCCGGCCAAACGCCCACCGGGACGACGGTTCCGGCCGACTTCGCCACGCCGTCGCCGCTTGGCGCCGAAGCGGCTTGGACGGCTCTCTCCGTGCCTACCACCGCGGACTTCAACGAGTGGAACGTCTATGCTCAGGCTTGGCCGGCCACGACCTATCTGCCGGGCAGCGGAACTTCGGTCGCCATCACCGGTCTCTCCAAGCTCCCGCTGGCGCCCGCCGACGGCGCTTATCCGCTCACCGGCACGGCCTATGGCTTTTTCTATAGCTGCTATGGCGCCGGCCGCGACAGCGTCGCCGCCGCGACCCGCGCCTCGGATGTCGTGAGCTATCTGAAGTGGCATTACAAGCTGTCGTCCCCGGCCGGCAACGCCGAGGATGTCATCGTCGTCAACGGCTTCGGGCCTCTGCCGTCGGCGTCGACGGACCCGTTCCACGACTGGACCGGGGCGATCAACAGCATTTATCTCGACTCGGCCAGCTCGACGGCGATCGCCGCCTATGGCGCGAGCCCGGCCAACGGCTGCTCGAGCGTGACCGGAACCGGCGCCCAGTAAAATCTTTCGATCTCGATCGAACCGCCGGGCGCGCCGAAAGGCGCGCCCGGTTGCCGCCTGAAGCCGTCGATATTTCTGAACATGCGAATAACATTTTCGTCATCCGGGCGAGCCGATGCGGCCCTCGGGCGCGTCGACCGCCGGGACTCGACACGCCGTAGAGAAGCCGCTACGCGAAAAACAATTTCGGTCCATCGCCGATTATTGCTCGGGAGAGCGCGCGAGGACGACGAGCTTGCTCGACCGATATTCCGGCTAGACCGCCGAGCCGACGGCATTCTCGGGGACGGGCGCGTCCGCGAGGGCGCCAGTTCCGAATTCGACGCGCGCCAAAGCGCGGCTGGTCAGTCTCGCATCGGGATCTTTATAGAGATACTCTTCGGAGGATGACAATTCGAGGATCATGTCTTTGCCGCCGAGGCGCCGAGATGCGAGAGCCGCAGACCAATTTCTGAACCCGACGACATCGGGAACTCTCCCCAAAATTCTTCTGTATCCTTCGTTTATCAGCTGCTTGCCCTGCATGGCGAGCAGTGGCGCGAGATAATCGTCACGCTCGATATCCTGGAGCAGGAAGCTCCAGAGAACATCCGGGTCACAAGGCTTATTGCGAAGCGACTGGAACGCCTCCGACGACACCTCGGCCATAATCGCTTCTACCTTCGATACCTCGGGGCGGAGGATGCGCGCCATGTCCGCCTCCTCCGGAAGGCGATTGAAGAGCTCCAGGCAAAGGCGCTGCGCGAACGTGTCCCCACTGGGGGCGGAATAGACCGACATAAGCAATTCGTGAACGCGTTCGTCGGGAGGCGCGACCCGATCGGGAAGCGTGGGAAAGTCCGCCGCGATTTCCGAACGCAGGATCGCATCGATGATCGGAAATGGAGCGCGTGGCCCCGAACCGAGCATGATGGCGATCGACAATGCGATTGTCGCGCGATCGCAATTCGGTTCGTCGAGCGTCCCCTTGATACGATCATAGTCGATCAGCGTCGGCTCCCTTCCGACCACGGCCTCGAACAGCATGGCGGATGCCCATTCCATGGGCGCGTTCTTGGCCTCGGACGCGAATTTCAGCCGCTTCACGCGAGCCCAGAAGTCGCTCGCTTCTTCGGCCGTGCCGATGATCTCGTCGATCCATCCAGCCATATCGCGCGCGCATGTCGACCAGAGCGGCAAAGCGCATCGGCTCGCGCCATCCCGCAAGCGTGCGGCCTCCGCCTGGTCGAGGAGCCGCTCCACCGCGGATGCGATCGCTTCCGGGCTCCGCGAATCCAGACGAATCTGCCCTTCCGGACCGACGAACCGCAAAGAGGGAATGTCCGCCGAAACGATCACGGGAACACCCAGATTGAGGCATTCCAGCGGAGCGAGACCGAAACCCTCGACAGCCGACAGGCATATGCCGGCCGTTGCATCGGCGATCGCCGTCGCAACTTCGCTGTCGGTCATCCCCTCGCGCCATTCGAGCCAGCTCGCGCGACTCAAAATGCGCTCCATCGTCGCTTGCTGATCCGGCGCGAGCGTTCTCCGTCTCCCGATCAGCAGAACCTTGAACGCTTTGCCTTCCGATGCGAGACGATCGAGCGCGACCAGGGTTTCGACCGGGGTCTTGCGCGGCTCGACGCTGCCGAGAATGACGAAGGTCGGCTCCGCGGGAGCCGGACGCGACTGCCGCCGGCCGAATGCATCCGCGCCGAGCGGAAACAATCGGATGTCGTCGTCCGGTTTCCGTCTGCGCGCGCGACGCAGCTCCGCCACGGTCGCATGGGAGATGCCGGCGATATTCTCGGCGCGCCGGATGATGTGGAGATAGCCGAGCAATGCGCCGGCGTCGGCCCAGTCGAGGGCCGGAAAATACTCGGGGCGCAGGAATGGAAGGAGATCATAGCCGAGAAGGAAAAATTTCGACTGATTGCTTTCGATGAGATCGCCAAAGGTCGGCACGCGATGATCGAAAAAAATCTCCGCGGCCAGCACGGCTCGACAGGCCTCCAACGCGTCCCCCGTGGGCAATAGAACGCCTTGCGTGGCGACATAAATTTCGAGGCGCGCCACCGCCTCCGCGCTGACATGCGCCTCTCCGCCTTTCTCCACCGCTCGTTTGACCTGCGAAGACGGCTTGTCGAAAAACAGCGCCATCTCTTCGAGTGTGTAATGAGGAAGGACACGGACCCTGCCGTCGGGATGGAAGATCACCGGGGTCAATCCCCGGTCGGGCCAATTTCGGAACAATTCATAGACCGTTCGCTGGACGCCGGTTCGCATCGGGTCCGCGAAAAAGCCGGTCAGGTCGAAGAGCACGGCGCCTTCGAGAAGATAGTTGGTGATCCGAGCGTCCACGATTTTTTCCTATCCGGTCTAGACGTCCAAAACGGAGGCGACATAGTCGCGCCAACTGCGGCCCTCCTGGGCTTTCACGCGAGCCTCATGGTCCCGAACCGAGATGTCGACCTCGTCCATGAGCTCGAGAATCGTGAGCGCGATCGATAGCGGGCTCAAGCGATCCGAGACGCGTCTGACGTAATGTGGCGCCCGATGAGCGTCGACGAGCGCGTCATTGGCGATCGTCCAGACGCCCGTGGCGATGCATTCCGTGAGCGCGCCCGACGGTTGACCGAATCCCACGCGCCGAAACTGTATTCCCAAGTCGGCCGCCAGAAGAAAATCGGTATAGACATCCTGCTTTACCGCTCCATGGAAGGACACCAAATCCGTCATCCCCAACGGCCCGATGAACAATTCCTTCATGCGCGCTTCCAGATTCGGGTCGCACGCGCCCACGAAATGCAGCTTCGCCTTGCAACCATAAGCTCGAAGCTGATTCAGAAGCAGCAGAATTTCATAACATCCCTTGCTCGCGTCCACCGAACCGAAGGAGCAGATATCGAGCGCGTTGGAATTGAATCCGACATTGTTCCTGGCCGCGGCCATGCGTCGGGGCGTGAAAAGAGCCTCCTCGAAGCCGATATGCAGGGGAATAGGCTGGAGAATAGCCTCCTTGCCGTAAAACTGCCGAATGGCCTGCTGCTGCGTCGGCGTAAATACGAATAGCCGACTGCTCGCTTCGACGACCTCGTCCAGCATCGGCGTCGGCAGTTTTCGGCGATCTTTCTCCCATGCGCTCACCTCTTCCTGGCCGACTTGTCGACCCAGCGCCGCTCCGGCCATCTTGGCGGTCCGCTCGATTCCTCGCACGTTCAAGTAATATTCGAACAGCCGAGAATCGTGCAGAATGACCTCGCCTCCGCGCTCGAGAAGCATGTCGTGGACAAAGGTGTGGTACAATGCGTTTCCGATCACATAGAAGATGCGATCATAATCCGAGAAGATAATGTCGTCCGGCCGGATGACTCTCGGATGCCTCACGCCCATGGCTCGCCGGGGAGCCTTCAGCGTGGCGACGGTGACGTCCGCCCGCTCCAGAAACGCCGGCATACCTTCGGCATGAAGCTGACCGACGCCCGTGGCCTCCGGCGGATATGGCGTCACGAAAAGAATATTCGGACGGTCGCCACGTCGCCGAGCGGAGACCTCCGTTCGAGGGCCGACGTCGGCCGACGAAGGAGCGCTGCGACGGAAAGACAATATCTGCGGCCAGACGCGATCTCCGATCGCCTCGGACCGAAACCGGTCCGCCGCGCCCTTCTGAAGCGCTGTGGCTTTTGCGCGCCAAGCGGCATCATTCGCGCTGGACGTCATGAGCTCGGCGAGCTCGTCCGCGGATTTCGGGTCGAACAGGGGAAATTCGACGAGTTCTCGGTGAGCTTCGCATGAAGAAGCGATCACAATTCCGCCGGAAGCGATCGCCTCGACGATCGGCATAGAAAAGCCTTCGATGAATGAAGGGACGATGGTCGCGACCGCGCGACGGTACCCCTCGGCTAGCGTGTCGTCGCTGACATGCGGAAGGAAATGCACCCGGGACCAGTCCACGGCCTCTATCGGACCGACCGAGGAGCGCACACGCGCCTGCGCCGCCCAATCATAGCCCCCTACGATGATCAGATGCGCGCCGCCGAAAGTCGACGCGCCTCGTCCGAACGCCTTGATCGCCGTTTCCACGTTTTTGCGCGGATTGTCGCCGGCCGCCACGAGAAAGAAGCGGTCAGGGAATTCATATTGCGAAACCTCACGCCTCTCCGATGCGAAAAAATCGTCTTTGACGACAATGCCCGTCACGATCGAGGCGATCGAGCTGGACACGAGCGCCTTTTGTCGATTTTCGGAGGTTTGCGAATTCGGAAGGAGAAGATCGTACGAGCGCAGCTCGAGCGTGTTCCGCAGCAATGAGCGAGCGAGCGAGTCCGAGCGGATGAGGCCTGGGAAATCATGGGCGATGAAATCATGGACGATGCCGACGCGAATCACATGCGAGCCCGGCGGGACTCTCCATCTCTCGCCATTATTCAGCGGCGCGCCGTTGAATAAAATGGCGTTGTCGACGGGAACGAACCGGTCCGTCACTTCATCGAAGATCGCGACATCCGACAGCGACAATATCGGCTCGGCCGGATCCACGAGCGCGACCAATTTGGTCGCGCTGCGCAAATCCGAGGGGATCGCCTTCAACAAGCCCCGAAAGTGACGCCCGATTCCTCGATTTCTATAATCGGCCTGCTGCAGACAACGCGCATCCACATAGACTGTTCGTTCACCATGCATTTTCAAGCAGACCTTTCGCTGAGGCTCGAACGCGAGGAGCGTCGACGAATAGCAATGTAATGGCGTCGATAGCCGTCGCCGTATGAGACGCGCCGTAGAGGGCGGTCCGATGTCGCGCGATCGTGATGGGACACTGTCATCGGATGTCGCTCACGAGGCTGATGTCCCTCTTCACGGCAAATCCACCGGTCGCGGCATAGCGCCGGAATTGGTAGCCGAAGTGTATTGAAGGAAGTTCGATTTCTCTCGTGCGCGCAACACGGTGTCCTCAGGCCGAAGCAGACGTCGCATATCGCGATGACGCCTTCGGCTCCTTCTTGCGGCTCTATTGTGAAACCGATGCGACGAGGCTGGCGGAACGCGGGATATCGGGCCCGAAAAAGGTCATGCCGGCGGCGCCTCGAGGCATGACGACTCGGCCGCCGTCCTCCCGGCTTTCCACCAGTGAACGCGCGTCTGACGGCATGGAGCCATAGATTGTCCGTCGGCGAGGTTTCCGAACATGTTTCCGACGCCCGCAATCACGGCCGCACATGCAGTAATTGGCGCTCCGGCGTCAATGCACGACGCAAGACATCGCAAATGCGCGCCACATCCGCTCGGGTCAACCTCTCGTGAGTGGGAAGGCTCAGGCCCGTTTCCGCGCAATCGGCCGCGTTTCGCAGATCATGCCCGGACTGCCGGTACGGCGGCAGGACATGCATGGGATAAAATACCGGTCGCGTCTCTATTCCGTGAGCGTCGAGCGCCGCCAGGACTTGGTCACGAGAGAGCGCCGCATCCGGCGCCATCTTGATCGTGTACATCCAAAACGAGTGTTCCGCCCAAGGCTCGACATAGGGACGGATGACGTCGACATCGGCGAGCGCTTCGTCGTACCACGCCGAGAGCCGCCTTCTGAATGCGAGCGCCCGATCGACGCGCTCCAGCTGCGCCAGGCCGATAGCGGCGGCAATATTGGTCATGCGATAATTATAGCCGATCACTGGAAACCAATATCGCCGCTCCGGATCCATGCCCTGACCTCTGAGCAGACGAAGTCTGCTCGCCAATTCATCATCGTCCGTCACGACCGCTCCGCCCTCGCCGGTCGTGACGATCTTATTTCCAAAAAAGCTGAAAGTCGCGCACTTGCCGAAGCTCCCGACCGGACGCCCCTTGTATTTCGCGCCATGGGCTTCCGCCGCATCCTCCACGATAAAGAGGCCGTGCGCATCGGCGATCTTTTGAATTTCATCCATGTCGCAGGGCTGACCGAACAGATGAACGACGATGATGCCCTTGGTTCGAGGAGTGATTTTGGCCTCGATCGCGGCGGGGTCGATGTTGAAGGTGCGAGGCTCGCAGTCGACGAAAACAGGATCGGCGTTGCAGTAGCGGACGCAATTGGCCGTGGCGATATAAGTCAAATCGGGGACGATGATTTCGTCACCCGCGCCGACGCCCAGCGAAACGAGGGCCAGATGCAAGGCGGTGGTTCCATTGTTGCAAGCGATCGCGTGCTCGACGCCGCAAAGCTCCGCGAACCGGCGCTCGAACGCGTCGATGAACTTTCCATGCGAGGAAATCCAAGTCGATTCCAGGCACTCCCGCACATACTGCATCTCGTTTCCGTCCAGCACAGGGCTGGCGATCGGAATTCGTTTGTGGAAATAGGACATGCGGACTCACCTTTCACTCGACGGCTTTTTGCTTCGCGGCTTTGCCGGCACGCCTACGGCCTCGATCCCCGGCGGCAGATCTCTCACGACGACGCCGCCCGCGCCGACCACGGCGTGATCTCCGATTTTGACGTTCGGCTTGACGACGGCGCCGACGCCGAGAAAAACGCCCTCGCCCAACTGGACACAGCCCGCGAGGGCCGTCCTCGGCGCCACATGCACGCCCGCGCCGAGCACGCAATCATGATCGATCGACGCCAGAGTGTTGACGATGGCGAAGTCTCCTATGCTGGCTTCCGCGTTGATAACGGCTCCAGCCATGACGACGACTCCTCTCCCGATCCGGGCGGACGGCGATATCGTCGCCGCGGGATGTATGACGCTCGGCAGAACGAAACCCTTTTGCAGGAGAGCCGCGCCGATCCTCATTCTGAGACGGCCGTCGCCCAGAGCGACAAAAATATGGCGCACGCCGTCGGCGCGCATCACGTCCAGCTGATCATCGCCGCCGATGATTTCGACGCCGAGCACTCTGGCGCCGCCGGCATTGGGATCGGTGCAGCCGACAGGCTCGAAAAGTCCCTGCGCCCGGATCGCTTCGATGACAACTTTCGCATGACCGCCCGCCCCGATCACGATCAGCGGAGCCGGTCCGGATGCCGAGCGTTCTGTCACAATACGACCCATCGATTTCCGCCTGACTGAATTCTCGATGCGGCGATATCGGCGACGGCCTCGCTTCGACACATCGCGAGACCGCCTTATTCGCTCTCCGGCGCGCGATCGGAGCCCCCATATCCCAACACTTCGACTGTGATGATCGAAGGCGCGTCGGAGCCTCCGGCGCCGGCTTGCGGCGTGTCCACCGCCTTGGCCGCCGCGCCCGCCTGGCTGGAGGCCGAGGTCAGCGCGCCGACATTCGGCCCGGTCGTCACTGTCGCCAAGCCGGAAACGGTTCCGCCGGCCTGAACATTGTAGGCGTTGGTGACGCGCTGCGCGACGATGGTGAGATTGCCCGCGGCCCGCACGCCGGCCGCGCCCAAATCCACCGTGCCATGCGGCGCCGAGAGGAAAGCGTTGGAGAGGCTCGGGTCCTGCGTCGGCAGCGTGACGATCGCGCCAATGCCCGCGCCCGTCACGAGACCCTGCGGATTGACCGCGCAATAGCCGCTCAAATACAGGCACACTTGGCTCAGCGCCGGATTGGAGACATAGGTCTTCGGCCCGGAGCCCGCATTTATGTCGCCATTGCCGCTGAATATCTCCACATTGCCGCCCTGCTGCGTCATGATGCGGCTCTGATTCACCAGCACCGACTGATCCGTGTAGATGCGGATCGCGCCGCCGCGCAGCGTCAATAAGCCTTCCTGATTCGGCTTCAGCGTGTCGCGTCCGGCCGAGCCGACGCGAATGCCGCCATTGGGCCCGATAATATTGATGTCGCCGCCCATTTGCGTCTCGACCAGCGAGAAGGGCATGACGAGCTGTCCGATCGCCGCGCGATCGGCGCCGCCGCTGCCGTCATTCGCATAGCCGAGGCTCTTGGGGAACAGCGTCCCGATCGCCTCATAGGCGCGCCCATATTTCAGATAATAGGAGCTCGACGCATTGCGATAATCCGTCGCCACCTGCGTGAGGAATTGCAGAAAGGCCTTGTCGACCAGGAGATGCTGATGCGTCGCGTCGAGCGTCTGGAACGTCGTCCAGGCCTCTTCACGCGACTGGCCGAGGCTGGCCGCGATGAAGGAGAGGAAATCTATGCCGGTCGTCCCCGCCGCGGCGGGATCGACATAATGCGAAATCGCCGCGGCGTAATCGACGCCATTGGCGATTCCATAGAGCATGTATATGTCCGCGCCTTCCGCCGGCAGATAGCTCTTCAGCTTCACAAGCTCGCCATTCGACTCCTTGCCGCCGCCGGAGCCATTGCCGCCCGTGTTGACGCTGAAGGCGCCGCCCGTCACGCGGCCCAGCGGCTTGCGAATATTGCGGCCGGCCTCGATGAGCAGCGCGCCGGGGCCATAGAGATAATATTCGCCCGTAAGATCACGGCCGGCGACGACGCTGGTCACATCCGCATCGGTGAAATTGAGGCCGGTGAATTTGAACCCGCTGAGGGCGCCCAGATCGCTGCTGCCTATGTCGCGGCCGACGAGGATTTGCGCCGGCCGCTCGACGGTGAGGCTCCCATCGAGATTCACGCCCGCGCTGATCTGCACCGTCTCGCTGTTCGTCAGCTCCGACGGCGCGAGCGTGTAGAAGGAGTAGCCGAGCGGATTGATATATGAGGATTGGGTTGCGTCTGAGATGGAATTGACGATCCGCGTCGCCAGAGGAGCGCCCACGGTGAGGCTGTTGGCGATTTTGATCGAGCCCGCCGCCGCGAGCGACAGGCTCGCCGTGTCATGCCCGTTGCTGTCGGTCGGATAGGCGAGGATCGTCCGCACGCCGCCGGCGTCGACGTTGATATCACCCTGCAGCGCGGCGATGTCGAGGCGCGGCGGCAGCAAGGTGGACGCCAACCCGTTGCGGCCGGCCGTCACCGTCATCGCATTCACATCGCCGGCGAGGGTCGAGAGCGAGAGCCCCGCCTGCGCGCCATAGCTGGTGAAGGGACTGCCCCAAGTGTCGGTAGTGGCGGTTGTTCCCGGCAAATACGAGAAGATTCCATTACCGGTCATCAGGAACGGAATGTAGGCTCCTGTTCTTCCATACATCGCCGTCGCCGGGTCGAGCAGCGTCCCGAGCGTGAGATCGCCCTTGGCGGCGACGGAGACATAGCCCTCCTCGACCGCCAGCAGCAGCGGATAGGGGGCCGCATCCTTCGCGCTGGTGATCGGATTGTCGACAGTCTGCTTCACGGAGCCGCCGACCTCGATGCGGCCGGAGCCGCGCCCGACCAGAAAGGCGCTGGAATTGAGATCGCCGCCCGCCTGCACGAGCAGATTGCCGCCGCCGTAATAAATCGCGTGTGGCGGATCGGCGGCGGTGAAGCCGCCGGCGACGATGAGCGTCTCCGGAATGGAGGCGGCGACGTCGGTGATGTCGCCGCCCGCCCGCAGCGTGATATTGCCGCCGCCGAGCGCGCCGAAATTCTGGAAGAAGCTCGCATAATTGACCCAGGCCGAAGTCTGGCAGGCGGCGGAGCCGGCCACGGAGCAGCCGGAGAAAGGCGTGCTGTCGCCGTCCGACTTGCCGAGGTGAAAGAACCAGTCTGGCCACAATTCCTGGACCGTCGCGGCGGCGACGCCGATGATGGAGCCTCCGGCGGAGACGATGATCGACCCTCCGCCCGTTCCCCAGGCCGGCGTCGAGAGCAGCCCGTTCGGATTTGCGTTATAGCTGCTGGAGAGGATCGGCGCGGTGTAGTCGGCGGGCGTCGTCGCGGCGGCCCCGGCCGTGTAGACGGAGCCTTGAACGACCGGATCCGTGAATTGCACATTGCCCGCCGCCGCCAGAGTGATCGAGCCCGTGCCGGTGCGCACTATGGTCGGAATATAGACCGTCTTCGTTGGGGCGATCGGATCCGCATAGGAGGTGTGTCCGTCGATCACAATGCTCGCCGTCGGCGCCTTGGGATCGACGGCGCCGCTCCGCGCGACGGTCGCATTGGGATCGACCGAAGAGGCGCCGCCCGCGCCGAAATAAGCCCCGGCGACGAAATCATAGGACGAGCTGGCGCCGAAGCTCACAGGCATCAGCGTCGCCACGGAAGTGGTGTTGTAATTCGCGATCGTGACCGATGCGCCGATGTCGTTGGTCGTGACATTATTGGCGGGATTATTGGCGATGGCGTTGCCGGGTCCCGCCGCGGCGCTCCCCGCGAGGACGATCTCGGGCGTTTCCGCGATGGTCGGAAGATAGGGCATCGCCCCGAGCCACAGCGCCGTCTTGCCGACCGTGCTGATGTCGTTTCTGCCGTTGACGCCGCCCGGCTCGACCTTGTTCGCGGCGCCGGTGTAGTAAGCGGCCCAGTTATAATAGACGGCCGTTGTTACGTCTCCGGCATAATAGGTGTGATAGTCGGTCGAAAATTGCGCGGCGGTTTCGATCGCCCCGCCGGCGTAGACGCTGCCATAGGCCGGCGGGACAGGCGCGAGAATGGTCGAAGGATAGGTTCTCGGATCGACGCCGCTATTGGCCGGCGCCTGACTGTACAGGGCGTAATAGCTCGTGATATAGCCGCCCATTTTCGCCGCATAGGCCTGATAGGCGCTCGCATATGCGGCATAGCTCTGATAATGCGTCGGATTATTGTCGAAATTGGTCAGATTTTGCGTGACGCCGTTCACCGAGCTCGCCGGCGTCGTGAAAGTCTGCGTCGCTTGGTCCGGGACGCCGGCGACGCCCGTGACATAGCGCGAGCCCACATAATTGGCGTTATAGGCCGCCACATAGGCGGCATAAGACGAGTAATGCGTGGGATCATTGTCGAATGTTCCGGAGCCGGAAGCGTTGGTCGTGATATAGAGCGAGCTCGCGCCGCGGCCGATAGTGTTGATTTTGGCGAGCGCGGCGCCCGAATAATCATAGTAATAGAGCCCATACCAAGTGTTTTTTTCGAGCTGATTATAGGAGGACGGGAAAGAGGTGGGCGGCTCGGCGATCGACGTCATCCCGGGCATATAGTCCGATGTGCCGTAAGTGCTCCGCGAAGTGTAACTGCTCGCCGCCTCCGCGAGGGAGGGACCCCGGTCTTTCAGACCGCTCGCGACCGCGGCGGCGAAGAAGGGATCGCTCGTCTCGTAGAAGCCGTCGCTGATCGTCGCATTCACCTGGATATTGTTGACGGCGCGCAGCGTCAGCACGCCCGGCTCGCCGCCGTTGGTCGTGCGGTAGAAGAGATTGAAGGCGCTCGTCGCCGTATTATAGACGCCGGCGCCGAGGTTCCAATTGGAGGCGACGGTCACATTGCCGCCATTGACCCCGGCCGACGGATTGACGAGATTGATCTCCGGCCGCAGATGCAGCGAGCTCGCGGGCAGAGCGGCCGCCGGCTTGTCGCCGATCTGCAATTTGGCTCCCGCGAAATTGGCCGCCACCGCCGCCGCATTGCCGCTGAACGGATTCTGGACGAAATTCAGCAGCGTGTTCTGATAGAAGCCGACATGCGGCAAATAGGCGCCGCTGGCCGGCGACGCATAGGTCGAATTCGGATAGAGGCCGGATGTCGCCGTTATGATCCGCGCGCCCGATCCGTTGAAAAAGCCGGCCGGGTCGATGATCCCGTCGAAATGCCGCTGCATCTGCGCCTGCTGCGCCGCCGTCAGCGCATTATATTGCGCCGCGCTCGTGATCGCGCCGCAGCCGCCCGAAATCAGCGTGCAGGAATCGGTCGTGCTCCACACGGCGAAAGCGTCGAGCACGACGCCCTGGCCGCTGGCGTTTCCATTGGCGTCGGCATTGGTGACGAGCGTGCCCTTGAAGCTCACATTGACATTGTCGTTCGTCAGGATCGGCGCGCGCACCACGACCGCGCCGCCGGTATTGTCCACCCCTTCGCCGCCCGGGCCGCCTCTCACATCGAAGACCGCGCCGCTCTCCACGACGATCGCTCCCGAGCCGGACACATTCTGATAGCCATAGGTCGCGTTCACCGTTCCGTCGGTCGCGCCCGTCGTGCCGAGCGTGATCGTTCCGCCGCGCTGATTCAGCGCGCTCTCCCCATTGGCGTAGCCCGGATCATCCGCCGACGCCGCGACATAATGCGTGTCGAGCCGCGCGCTCGAGCGAATGATGACGCCGGTGGCGCCGGGATCGGCCGCGGCCGTCGTATTCGTTCCCGCGCCATAGAGGGCGACGCCGCCGCTCGCCGGGCCGCTGGCGTCGATCGTTCCGCCGACGACGATGCTGCCTCGATTGGCGACGAGCAGCACTTCGAGCGAGTTCAACGTCACGCCTTCCGGCACGATGATGTCGCTCGGCTGATAGAGGGATACGCCGAAGCGGCGCGTGAAGCCGCCCCAGGGCAGATCGCCGACCAGCGTCCCCGTGCTCAGCACGAAGCTTCCGCCCGTGTCCTTATATTTGGCGGAGCCGTCGAGCGTTCCCTGCAGCGTCGTGGTTCCGGTATCGGCGGTCTTGATGGAGACCGAGCCCGCATAGCCGGGGCCCAGCGACCCGTCCGGATTTTTGGCGGCCGAGACATCGACCTTCGCGCCGCTCGCGATCGTTACATTTCCGGCCTGCGAGACGAGCTTCACCGCGCCGCCCGGAGCGTATTGCGTGCTGTAGCCGAGCACGATGCGCGAGCCGGCGGCGTTCACCTGCGCCCCGTCGGCGAGCGTCACATCGCCCTTCGTGGCGGTCAGCGACAGGCTTCCCGCCAGCGCCGTTATCGTGCCCGAATCGAGGATGCTCGCGGCCGTCAGCGACAAGGAGCCGCCGATCTCGGTCGCATCGACGGGGGCCGCCGCGCCGGTCGAGCGAATGGCCAGCGCGCCGCTCGTCGTCAGCGCCTGCGTGGAGCCCTTGGCGGCGATGACATTGGGCGAAGACAGCACGACATCGGCGACGCCGGCGCCATTGGCCGCCGTCAGCGCGCCGGAGCCGACGAAACGGATCGATTTGCCGGCCTGCAGCGTGATCGTCCCGACGCCGTTCGCCGTCATCGTTCCGGCGCTCTGCGTGATCGTCTCGCTTGCGATGAAGTTCAGCTTTCCGTCGCTTCCCGAAAGGCCGTTGGCCGTCGTCGAGGCGCTTTGCGTGTTGGTCAGCGTGATATTGGAGGCGTAGACGCTGGTCTCGCCGCCCTCGCTGTAGAAGCCGCCGCCGTCGAAGACGATCTGCGCGATCGGATGGGCGGCGTCGCCGATGGAGAGGCCGCCGGCGTCGTGGAAATCGAAGGCCGAGGCGCTGCGCAGGCGAAGGAGATCGGCGCCGGCGAAATTGGCGATATTCGCATCGGTCAGCGCGAGGCCGCCGGAGGCGCTGGCGCCGCCGAAATCGATCGCCTTGGCGGCGAGATCGAAAGCTTTGGCGATGAGCGTGGCGGCGCCGATGCGATTGACGCCGCTCGAATCGATGGTCAGCGCGGCGACCCCGTCGATCGTCACGCCTTTGGCGATGGCGGCGTCGACGAGCGTCGACGTTCCCGGCGCCGTTCCGATCAGGATCGAACCGTTCTGCGCCGTGGCGTTGCTGCGCGTGACGGAGACCATCGCGCCGGTCGAGACGCGCAGCAGCGATCCGTCGCCGGAGATTGTGATCGCCCGCTCGCCGCTGCTCGGCGCGGTTCCGACGGCGGAGATCGCGGCGCCGTCGTCGACGCGAACGCCGTCGCCGCCCGCCTTGGTCACGATGAGAAGCTGCGGAGCGCTCAGCGGATGCTCGGCGTCATTGGCGATCTCGACGTCGGTCGCGACGCCCGTCACCACGAGATTGCCCGAGGAATCGACGGTCGACGCGCCGCCGATCAGCAGAGTGGTCGCGCCGACATTGTCGAGCTGGTCGGCGTAGAGCTTCAGATATCCCGAGGACCCGGTCGGAACCGCCGAATCCTTGGCGCCGAGCACGAGAATCTTGGCGGCGCTGATCGCCAATTGGCCACCGACGCCGACGATATCCGGCGCGAGCGGGCTCGAGCCCGCCGCGAAGCCGAAGGAGCTGCCCGGATCGAGGGAGAGAGAATTGCGGGCGGCGAAGGTCAGGGCGCCGCCGTCGAGCGGCGAGGCGGGAATGGCCGTGCCGGCGGTGAGCGCGCGATCGCGGATGAAGCGCGCGCCCGATGTGATGTCGATCTGCGAATATTGCGACCAGGTCGATTGCGACTGCAATTGGAACAGCACGGTCTGCGAGGAGCGCGTCCCGCTGATGACATTGGCGAAATTGCCGGTCACATAGAGCGATCCGTCCATCGACGCATAGCTCTGCGTCGCCGCGCTCTTCACCGATGTGGAGGCGACGGTGACGCGATAGGCGCCGGGCAAGGTCGCATACATGCCGGGCATCAGCGTGTAATAGCCCGCCGCTATGCCATTGCCGCCGGGAATATAGATCGCCGATCCGGCCGCCGCATTCAGCAGGCTGGAGTTGAAGATCGTGCCTCCTTGTGTATAGGCGAAGGTCGGATCATAGGCGGCGACCTTGGCCGAGGAGGTCGGAACGAGGGCGTAGACGGCGGAGCCGGCGAGCACATTGCGGCTGCCGCCCACGCCGGCGACGAATTCGCTGGCGTAGAAGTCGCCGCCGCCCGCGAGATCGACCCTGGCTCCGGCCGATGTGGCGACATCGGCGCCGTTGAGCGTGATCGCCTCGGTCGGGCTCGAAGTGAGGCTGAAGCCGGTATAATCTCCACTTTTAATCGAATAGGACGTATTGCCGACGAACCACCTTTCGCCGTCGACTGTATAGCCGTAAGGGACGACCATTCCGGCGCCGGAGACGGAGGTGAGGCTCTCGGCGCCGAGGGTGACGCTCTGCGTCGTCGTCTTATTGCCGAGCGTGATCTGGCCGAAAGGCGCCCAGAGCGTGCCGTTCTGCACGATAGTCTTGGCGTCGACGATGATCGCCCCGCCGGCCGAGAGCGGCTGGCTGGCGACGCCGGTCTGCTCGATCGTGATCGCGCCGCCGGCCTTCAGCGTGAAGCTGGTTCCGCTCGTCGGATAGATTTCCGCCGCCTTCAGCGTCAAATCCCCGGCGACGCCGAGCGAGCCGGTGAAACTATTATTGCTCGACTGAGAGCTATTAAATCCCATCAGCCGGATCGCGTCGTCGCTGGCGAGCGTCACCGTACCGGCGTTACGGAAATTGACGGTCGCGCCTGTGTCGGCACCGCCGTAGCTCGGATTGCCGATATCGATCCATTGCGCCGAAATATTTATCGATCCATCGCTCGCTGTCGCAGCAGGCAGAGCAATTCCTGTTGAGATCTGACCGAGCTGCACATAGCCCGCGGCCAAATCCACCCTCGTGTGGCCGATCGAGGAGGCGCTGTTGGTCAATGGATCGCCGCCACTCGCTGGCAACAATGTGAGGTCGCCTCCGAGGATGAGCGATCCGCGCACCTGGATCGACTGCGATCCGACAAAGGCGACCGTGGTCAAAGCGTTCAGCTCGATCGTATCGAAGCCGCTGCCCGTCAGCGTGTCGACGCCGACGAAAGCGCCTCCCTGGAAGGGCGTATTCGACGCCAATGCGGCGCCGACGGCTCCCGCCGGCTCGACATAGATCGACCCGGGAGCGCCCAGAAAGCCGCTGCTCGCCGACAAGCCGCGACCGGAGAGAATGCTCGGCACATTCGCCGCCGGAATTCCGATCCGAAACAGGCCGCCATTCGCCAGTTCCGCGCCGCCATGCGCGCTGACCGAGCCGGCGAAATTGAGGGTGGAAATCTGGTTGACGCCGATCTGCAGGACGCCGCCGTCGCTCCAAATCTTCTGCGTGACGACGCTCGGCCCGAGCAGCCCCGCGCCGGAGGGAATCTCGACCTCCGCCGACGTCCCGTCGAGCAGGAAGCGCGAGCCTTTCTGCGCAGTGACCGAATAGCCGTAGAGCGTGATGGTCCCGGCGTCGAGCGCGCTGCCGGTCCGATAGGCGGTCTGCGTTGGATCGGGAACAAAGACGCCGCTCACATCCAGCACGGCGTCGGCGCCGATCGTGAGTTGCCGCGGCGCCACCGTCGTCAGAGCCCCGTTGGCGCCGCTCGTGCTGTTGCCCGTGTTGGCCAGAACGATATCGCCGCCGGGCGCGATGATCTCGCCGAGAACAGTGACAGGCCCGGCGGCCGTCAGCATCACCGTCGCCTGCTTGGACGCATTGGCTTCCGCGATGATGCGCGCGCCCGTGTCGAGCAGCGTGCCGGCCGTCGTGCTCGGCCCCGTTCCGCCGTAGACATAGCCATTTTCCTGCAGCGCGAAGCTCACCGGATTGCGCAAGCCGTCGGGCGCGAGGCCGACCGTCGCGACATTGCGCAGCGACGCGCCCGTCGGCAACGACAAGAGCGCTTCGTTCGACGCGAGATAATTCGCCTGTCGCAGCAGCACGGTCGTGCCGGCGGTCACTGTCGAGCTGCCATAGACGCTGGTCAGCGAATAATTCGAAAAACCATTGTCGGTGAAGAAGCTCGCCGGCAGGACGATCTCTCCCGACCGCTCGCCGGACGTATAGGATGTGATCGCGCTCGTCTGTCCGTCGATGGTGATCGTCGGCGCCTGCAATGTGAAGGTTCCGCCCGCGCCGAAGCCGTTGGAATAGATCGTCCCGTCCAAAACCACAGTCGCAGTATTCGGCTGATTGCCGGCCGTCGGCGCTCCGTAGTACGCCCCGTTTGAGTCTCCGTTGCTCCAGGCACCTGAGTAAGTGACCAAGGAAAGACTTCCGCCTTTGCCGATCGGCAGGCCATCTGAGCCGAGCTTCAATTTGCCATTGGAGCCGACATAGCCGCCGCTCGACACGTCGATGACGCTGCCGGGCGACAGAATTATGCTCTGAGTCTCGTCGACATTGTTCTTGCCGTGAATCGCAAGCTGAAAGGCCGCGGACAAGGTGGTGATGCTGACCGAGCCGGCGTTGACGAAGGCGGAGCCTTGCAATTGCTCGCCGACAGCCCCGGCGTCGTTGATCCAGAGCCCATGAACATCGAGAAGCGCATGTGATCCGATCACCAGATCCGGCGTGTTCAATTTCGGGCCCAGGTTGCTATCGTAGACATGGCCCGAGAGCGTGATCTTTCCGGCGGGCGCGATGATCGAGCCGTCGATCGACTCGACATTGGCGAGCGTGACCGAGCCGCCCGGCGCGACCTGCAGAACCGCGCCCGTGGCCATGTTCACGGTCGGTTGATTGGTCCCGGAGCCCTGGATCGTGACCGAGGCGAAGCCTGTCTCGGTCAGCCGATCGGTCAGAACCGGCATGACGGAGGGCGCGCGCCAGCTCGAGCCATAGCTGTAGGAGGCGAGGCCGTAAGGATCCTCGCCGGCGTCCGCGCTCGATTCGAGCAGATAGCTCGACACCGAGGCGTTCGCCGAGATGATCGTCAGCGAGGCGCCGGCCGGCAATTGCGCGAGCGAGGTCTGAACCGCCGTCCCGCCGCCCTGCGCATTGGCGCGCTGGCGCAGCCCCGTCACCGTCTCGCCGAGGGTCGTCCCCGCGAGGATCGGCGCCGATGCGATCGACAGTGAGCCGGCGCTGGCGCCGGCGATGTAGCTCGGTTCGTAAGGCGCCCTGCTCAGCAGCGGATTGACATAGGTCTCGGTGACGCCCCAGCGCCCATGATCGACCGTGAAGCCGCTCCCGGCCGTGACGCCGACATAGCGGATGCCATAATCGGCGCTCCCTATGTCGTAGAAACGGCCGTCCGCGCCGACGAGCCGCGTCGTGCTCACCGCCGAGCCCGTGTAGGTCACATAGCCGCCGGAGAGATCGACGATGGAGCCGGGCTTTTGAATGAAATTCGTCCCCGAGACGCTCACCGAGCCGCCGACCGTCAAGACCTCTTCGATCGACTTCGGGATCAGCTTGGCGTAGCCGGAGGCGTCCACGATCGGCGAGCCGATCCAGGCGAGGCCATCCGAGCGCGTGCCGGAGAGCCGCGTGTCGATCGTCACGCTCTTGCCGATGAGCGCGGCGGCGAGCGGCGAATCGGCGATCTCGTTCGGCGTGACGAGGATGGTCACGAGGAAATTGGAGATCGGGACGCGAACATCGGCGAGACCCGAGACGTCGATCGTCGCGCCGCTCTCGAGCAGCACATCGGCTCCAATCAGATTCACGGCGGCGCTCGGCGCCCGCAGCAGCGAGCCGGGCTGGAAGTCGACGCCGGTTCCGCCGGCGGTTCCGCCGGAGATCGTGATCTTCGGCTGTAGGCTGCTCGTGAAATAATCGGCCGTCGCCGTGCCCGTCGGAACCGCGCCGCTCTCTTCGTCCGGCAGAATGGCGGTGACGCTGTCCGGCCCGAAGACGACGTTGCCGTCGGTAGCCGCGAGATTGATCGAGCCGGTACGGTTCACGCTGGTGGTCGCCGCCAGCACGGCGAGTTGCTGGATTGTTCCGCCGATGGCCGTCACATTTCCGCTCGGCGCCGACAGCAGACCGTCGTTCGTCACCAAACCCACGTAGGACGTAGCAGGAGACTTGGTCGCGTCAGTATTGATGGTCCCCGTGGAAGTGCCGACCGTGATCGCGGTGTTCACGCCGGTCGCCGTCGAAAGCGGCTCCGCGAGCGACACAGTTCCCTGCGCGGCGAGGATGATCTGGCCGTTCTTCGTCGTGATCGAGCCGGAATTCGTTACTTTGGAGCCGAGCAGCGCCGCATAGCCGCCGTCACCCGTCGAATTCACCGATGTCTCGATGAACGCGCCCTTCTGAACGACGATCGCGCCGCTTCCCGTCGCTCCGGGGAGCTGGCCGTCGATCGTTCCCATGGCGAAGCCGGCGGCGTAGCCGGTCGTCGCCCCGGTGGTCGGCGGCGCGATCGTGAACAGCCCCATCCCCGCGTCGCTGCCGACAAAATTTTTATTCGCCGCGACCTCGTTCGGCGGCGCATAGGCGGCGATGTCGCCGAGCCCCTCGATATTCAGGGATATTTTATTGTAGGCGGCGACCGTGTTGAAGACGCTCGACGATGTCGTCCCGTCTATGTCGAGCGAGGAGGCGATCAGCGAGTGAACATTGATCTGCGCGCCGGCGCCGAAGATGATTCCGTTCGGATTGATGATGAGAACCGTGCCGTCGGCCTTGATCTGGCCGAGGATCTGGCTGGGCGTGCCCGTCGCGTCGATGCGGTTGAGCGCCACCCAGCTCGGATTGCCCTGCTGGTCGTAGACGACCGTCGTATCGGGCGACACATTGTAATAGGCCCAGGTCATCACCGCCTGCGCTGCGTTCTGCTTGATGGTGACGGTCGTCTTGCCATTGCTCGCCGATTGCGTCGGCAGATCGGCGTTGATCCAGAGCCCCGGCGTCGTTCCGACGCGCGGATCGACCACGAGACCCGGCAGCTTGCCGTTTCCGCCGACGCTGAGCCCGTCGGCTATGTTGGAAGTCGCCGCCGCGGCCGCCGCGCGCGCCGCCGCCTGCGCGGCTTGCATCGCTTGGATCGCCTGCGTCGCGCGCGTCAGAGTTCCCTGGCTCTGCCTGGCGATGGCGGCGGCCTGCTGCGCTTCGGCCGTCGCGGCGTCCGCCGCGACGGTCGGCGCCGCCGTCACTCCCGGGGGACCCCCGAGCGGCCGCGCCGCCGCGTCGTCGAGACCGTGCAGGACGAACAGCGAGAGGGTGATCGCGCTCGCTCCGGCCAGCAGGACGCGGCGCGAGAGCGGGCCCGAAAACGCCTTCATCGGGATCGCCGACTCTCTCGGGTCGCGGCGGGTTGCGGACGAGCCGCGGCGGGATCCACGGGACTCGGGAACGAAAACGCGAGCTTTCATGATGCCAAATGTCCTGCGAGAATATTCAGTGCGACGACGGCCCGGCGAGTTCTATCGAGGACTCGAGCCGTTCGGAGGCGGCCGCGTCTCTCTCGACGCCGAGATCGGCTCCATTCGCCTCCGGCCTGCGCAACCCTTCGCGCAAATAGACGACGAGTTCCTGCGCCAATCGATCCCAGATTTCGATATGGGCCCGAACATGGCTCCGCGTGACGCCGCCGACGACGGAAACATCCATGCACAGCGCCAGGAACGGACCGCTGAGCTGCAGTCGCGAAAAGCGCCGGGCGATATTCCAGCCGTTGACGAGCTCTCGCGGCAGTTCGCCGTTCACTTGCAGAATGGAGACGAAAGCGACGTCCGCGAAACGCCCTTCCGCATCGCCCGTCAGCCGGTTGCCGGGGCGAATGTCGAAAGCGAGTCCGCTCGTCGCCGAGCGCAGATAGTGGACATTGGCGACCGGATCGGTCGCGGCTTCGACGCGGTAGCCGGCCTGCTGGAGCAAATCCCGCAGCTCGTCGAGCGATAGGGAGGAAACGAGGGTTTCAGACATGAGCGCCCTTCCGCGGGAGATTATTTGGGAACGCTGGCGAGCAGATTCGACAAGGCGATTTCATTGACCGCCGCCGGATGCCGCTTGAGCAGCTCGTTGACATAGGCGCGGCGCAGCGCGCTCGCCCGTTCGGCGCGCATCTGCTGCGCGAGCTGGTCGCGCGCTTCCGCGAGCGGGCGCGTGTAGGACGCCTTCGTGTCGATCAGCTTGACGATGTGCCAGCCGTCGTCGAGATGGATCGACTCCGAGACCGCGCCTTTGGCCAGACCCATGACGCGCGTGCGGATCTCGGGCCGAATCTGCCCTTCCGCCACCCAGCCCGGCTCGCCGCCGTCCGCCGCCTCGTTTCCCGCACGCGCGACGGCCATGAAGTCCGCCCCCGCCGCTTTCAGCTTGCGCTCGATCTCGTCGAGCGATTTCTTGGCCTTTTCCTCCGTCGCGCGGTCGGCGTCCTTCGGCGCCGAGACGAATATATGGCCGAGCTGAAACTGACGCGGAACGACGAAGGCGCTTCGATTGGCGTCATAGGCCTTTTGCAGCTCGTCCTCGCTCGGGAAATTCGCCGGCGGGTTCGAAACCGATTGCAGAAAGAGCTCCACGATGGCGCGCTCGCGCACTTGCTCGAGCTGCGCCGCGATATGCGGCTGCTGATCCCATTTCTCGGCGATCGCCTCCTGGAGGACGATCCGCTCATTGAGAAGGGCGCGCACCGCCTGACTGAGCAGCGCGGGCTCCTTGACGATGGCGGCCTGCTCGCGCGCGCCGAGCGCCGCGAAATATGCGCGCAATTGACTCGCCGTGATCTCGGAGCCGCCGACATGCGCGACCACCTCCTCCGAGGTCTTTCCATTCACGCCCGCGCTTTCCGCAGGCGGCTTCGGCTTGCTCGCCGAGGGCGCCTGCTGCGCCGGCCTCGGCTTCGGCTTCGGCGCCGCGAAGCCGTCGAACAGCGATTGCGCCAGAGCCTCCGACGGCATGGACATCGCCGCCGACATCGTCGCTCCGATCGCGAGAGCGCGGACCGCGCCGTACAGGGTCGCGACCCGGCTCGATACATTGTTCATGGCGTCACCTTTTGATCGTGAATTTTGTCGCCGTAGTCCTGCAGCAGATTTTGGATTTCGACGCGACGCACGCCAGTGAGCGGCTCGCTCGCCAAGGCGACATCGGCGAAGTTCGCCGCCTCGTAGCGTTGCAGCAGTTCGTGTCCGAGCTTCACGAGTTCCGCATTTTTCGCGCGGCAGCTCTTCACGCTCGCCTTGTGGGCGGCGGCCTGAGACTCGAATTTCGCGCGCTCCGCGTCTTTGGCGCGCGCCACATCGGCTGCCTCCTCATAGGCCGCTTTCCATTTCTCCAGCGTCTCGTCCCGCTCGACGAGTCGCTGGTTGAATTGCTCGACGGCCTCGCGGTGCTGCTTCTCGACCTGCTTGACTTCCGCCTTGGCCGCGCCGATCTGCTCTTTGAGTCGCGCGCGCTCGCTCTCCGCCTCGGTGAGCTTGGCCTGCAGCGCCGCGCGCTGGTCCTCGAGCGCGCGCTGCTGCGTGATCGCGCCGCGCAACGCCTCGCGAAGGCGATCGGCTTCCACGTCGGCGCGCGCGACCGTCGTCATCGACGAACCCGCGAGCGCCACGGCGACATAAAATGCCAGAATGCGCATGGATCAGAACTTTCCGTTGAGATCGACATGCAGAACATCGACCGCATAAGGGACGCCGGCGATGTTGTCGGCGCTCATCCAACGCATCGCGAGCCACACATTCTCGCCGACGCCCAGATTGGCGCCGACGAAATAGCCTTTCAGATTGGTGCCGCCGAGTCCGAAGTCCGCGTCGACGAATGCGTCGACCATCGCATCCGACCCGAGATATTTGTAGCCGGCGAAGACGTTCCAGTCCCAGAGATGACGGATGTCCTTGTGTCCGACCGTGGCGCTCGCGAGATAGCCGTATTTTCCGCCCACGTAATGGCCGGGGAACCACGTGTTGGGGCTGATCTGGAACGCCCCGATCAGATTGTTGGCGAGGATGTCCGGCCTGACCCGACCGTCGAAAGCCGTGTTCAGAACATATTCGCCATCGAGCACGACGTGAATCGGATCGAAATGTCCGAAGTCGATCTCGCCCGAGGCGACGACCGGCCGAAACTGTTGGGCGAGCCCGAAATATTGATATTGGCCGGTCGTGCCGCCGCTGTTCGAAGTGTCGGCGATGATCGAGCGCAACGGCATGTAGGTGTTGCCGCGCTGCGCGAAGGACGGTCTCGTCAGATCCGTGTTGCACGCGTCCGACGCGCTATAGACGCGACAAGGGCTCGACAATTGCCCTTGAACCTTGCTGAAATCATAATAGGCGGCCGCGACCTTGAACGCATAGCTCTCCTCGAATTTGGCGGCGACGCCGAGCTGCCCCGCGAAGAGCCATTTGTCGTGGCTCGGGAGCTTGGTGGGCGGACCCTGATCATAGCTCGGAAGGTTGATTCCGGCATTCAGATCCGTGTTGAACGTCGGAAAGGCGCCGCCGGAGACGAAGGCGGTGACGCCGTCGACGACCTCGTGTCTCGCCTGCGCCGCGAAGCCGTCGAAGCCCAAGTCCCGATACCAGACGAGATCGGTCGGAGACCAGAACGGATTGTCCATGCGCCCCGCGGTGAGAGAAATTTCCTGGATAGGCTGGTATTTGAAGAAGGCGCGATCGATCCAGAGCGAATATTTCGAAAAATTGCCGCCATTGTAGGCGAAGGTCTGATTCTGAGACACTGGCGAGTTGTTCTCGCCGCCAGCGAAACGCAAGCCGGTCGAGAAGCCTTCATGAAGATCGGCGAGCATTCCGAGGCGGCCGCGGAAGCGAAACTGATTG
Organism: Methylosinus sp. KRF6; assembly: GCF_018887255.1. Taxonomy (NCBI): domain Bacteria; kingdom Pseudomonadati; phylum Pseudomonadota; class Alphaproteobacteria; order Hyphomicrobiales; family Methylocystaceae; genus Methylosinus; species Methylosinus sp. KRF6. The sequence continues at coordinate 329,285 of NZ_JAHLJF010000001.1, forward strand.
CGATCCTGCGTGACATCGTAAGTCGGATAATAATAGGCGTTGGCGTTGCTCACGTCGTATGGCGACCCGGTATTGATCGCGTTGAAATTGACGGCGTTGACCTGATCGTTTCCACTGGGATAGTAGATGCCCCGGTAACGAATCCGCATATCGCCGTAGAAGCGGATGCGCGACGCCCATTCGGGATATTTGCCCGGCGAGGCCCAATTCTCCTTCTCGGCTTGCGCCATGACCTCTTTCTTGATGTCGTCCCGCAATTGCCGCTTCACCACTTCGGGCACATAGGTCACATGCTTGGCGCCCGGCGGCGAGGCCGCCGTCGCGGCGGCGGCCGCGACTTTCGCCGCCTCGCCCGCCTTCGCCGTCGCGTCTTTCGCCGCCTGACGCTGTACATAGGCCTCATTGGCGGCCTGCTCGATGAGCAATTTCGCCTGCTCTTCCGTCAGCACGCCCTGCTTGACGAGAAGATTGACCAGATTGACTGTCGCATTGGGCGATATCGGCTTGGCGCGCGACACCTTCGGCAATTTCGTTTCCTTCGTCTCCTCGTCTCCCGAATCCTGGGCCAGAACGGGCGCCACGCAGACAAATGCGCCGATATAGGCGACGAGGAACAACGAACGCCGACGCGCTACTGACTTTCTCTCGAACATCGAACTCCCCAGTGATCTTCAGCGCCATACGCGTGGCTCGGGTTACAATAGGCGGTTTGCCCGCATCAGCTCGGACGCTGCTCCGTGATCCTGATGATCATCGGCATCGGCATTCCTTTCGGTGGCGGCTCGCGCAGCGTCAGATTGGTGAACACCTCGTTACGGAGAACCGCGTCGAGCTCGGCGTCGCCCGTCGATCCGCTGAGCTGAACCTTGATCACACGGCCCGACTGATCCGCCCACAGCCGGATATTGCCGCGCATCGTGGCCTTGCGCGTCCGTTTGTGCGCCTCGAGCGCCGAGCGAAGCTGCGACTGCACCATCGACGCGTAGGAGCCCCATCCGCCGCCACCGCCGCCGCCGGAACCGCCGTAAGGACTCCCTCCCGGCTTGCCGAGGATATCGCCGGGCCCCTTCCCCTTCGCGTCGAGCGCCAGCGGCCCCGGAGGCTCGTCATTCTTGGCGTTCTTGATCGGCTCGTTCCTCGGTTCTTCGAGAGGCTTCTGATCCTGAAACTCGGGCTGATCGATCTTCGTCTGCTCGATCATCTTCTGCTCGGGCGGCCGCGGAGGAGGCGGAGGGGGCGGAGGCGCGATATTGACGATCGACAGCTCGCGTATCTGACGTGTCGGCGGCAAATCCTCATGCCCGGACAGCACGACGACGACGCTGCCGAGCAACAAAGATGCGGCGCCGACCGCCGTCGCGGCCCTGTAGCGCCGGAACCAGCCCTTCTCCACCGCCGCATAGGCGCGGCGATCGTCGAAAGCCGCTCGCGCAGGCGGACGAGTGCTTCTCTCGGTCGGCGAATTCATGGCGGCCTTCTCCCGAATGTCGGTTCCGCGCCGCCCGCGCGGCGCCGTCATTCATTTCACGAGTGGTTTTGTCGCGAGCCCCACCTGCGTGAGCCCGATGCGCGACAAGAGATCGAGAACATCCATCACGCTCTGATATTGCGCCTGCGCGTCGCCGCGCAGAACGACAGGAAAGTCCGGCGTGAGCGCCTTCTGCTGGATGAGCCGCTGCTCCAGTTCCGGCAGCGTGACCGGAATCGTGTCGAGAAAAATCTTGCCGTCGTTGGCGATGGTGATCGCCTTCGTCGTCTGGGTGGCGAGGCTCGGCGCGGTGGAGGCCTTCGGCAGATTGACCTTCTGACCCTGCACCGTCGCCGTCGTCATGATGATGAAGATGACCAGCAGCACATAGGCGAGATCGAGCATCGGCGTGATGTTGATGTCGTCATACGGCTTGGCGTCGTCTTGAATCTTCATCGCCGTCACTCCCCCGCGATCCGCCGCTCGACCGTGTCGAGGCGGTCTTCGGAATAGGATTCGGCCATGCGTGTCACGAACTCGTCCACGAACACATGGATGTCGCTGGTCAGGTCCTTGATGCGGGAGATGAGATAATTGTATCCGAACAAGGCCGGGATGGCGACGCCGAGACCCGCGACGGTCGCCACGAGCGCCGCGGCGATGCCGGGCGCGATCGCGTTGACATTCACATCGCCGCTCGCAGCGATCGCCGCGAATGTGATCATGACGCCGACCACTGTGCCGAGCAATCCGAGGAAGGGCCCGCCCGAGATCGCGATCGTCAGCACCACCATCAGCCGATTGAGCTGTTGCGTCTCCTTGACGACTCCGCTGTCGAGCGACGCCCGGATCGCCGAAACGGCGGGGCCGGACAGCGTTCCTCTGCGCGCGCCGGGAGCCGCGAAACGGTGGCGGATTTCCGAAGCGCCGATGTGATAGATGCGGTAGAGCGAGGAGGAACGCATCATCTCGGCGTCCCGCTCGCTGATGCGGCCGCCGAATGTCGCCACATCTTCGTCGCCGTGATCGAGCGCCGTGAGATCGGTCGCGATCTCGCGAAAGCTCTTCATGAATTGCGTATTGGCCTTCGCCTGCCGATTCAAATAGGTGGCGCGGTCGATCATGACGAGCCAGCTGATCGCCGCCATGACCATCAACAGGCCGATCACGATCCAACCGTCGAGCGTCACCGATTTCAGGATCACCACCATATAGCCGGACAGCCAGCTCGCGGTTTCTTCATCCACGCTGAAGGAAATGAGCTTGGATGGATCGGGCCCCTGTCCGATCGCAGCGAATTTGACGAAGCCCGCGGGACGCGCGCTCTTGGCGAGCTGCAATTCGTCGATATCGCCGACGAAGCCCGGCGCGGCCGCGGCCGCATCGCCGCCGAGCGCGGCGGCGGCGTTGAGCGCGGGAAGCCCGGCGTCGAGCGTCGAATAGGCGCGGCCGTCGAGATAGAGCGTGATCCGCCCCGCGTCCGCGACGACGGCGAGATGCCGCCAAGCGTTCGCTACGATCGGCGCGCCCGCGCCGCTGCGCGTCGACGCGCCGGCTGTGGTCACCTCGACATAAGGCGCGCCATTGTCGAGGCCGATCGCCAATCCGTCGGCGCCGTCGCGACGGCTGTAGAGCGTCGCGACGGGAGCGAGCGCCGCCGGCTTGATCCAGGCCGAAAAGGTGAATGCTCCGCCGGCCGTGAGCGCCTGCGACGGAGACCCGGGAAGAATCAGAGGCGTCCGGCCGTCGAGCCGCAAGCCGCCGCCGATGATCGCGCCGTCGGCGGGCTGGCCGACGCTCGAGGCATTGTTGCCCCACGCCGACGCGTCGAGCGCCGGGGTTCCGCGCTCCGCGAAATGATAGACGAGCGAGACCTCGTCATCGTAAGTGTTCTTCGAATCGCTGGTCGAGACGGCTTTCTTGTCGCCGTAGTACAACCAGATCTCCGTCTTCGCTCCCGGCTGGACATTCGGCGCGCCGACCCAGATCAGCGCCTCGCCCAGAAGCGGGTCGAATTTCTCGATATGATGTTTGAGCGGCGTCTTGTCGTCGCCGGCCACGAAGCGCAGATCGCTGCCGTCCTCCTTGGCGACGGAAAAGCGAAAATTCCCCATATGCAGCCGCACAAGCACCGGCGTCGCGCCGATCGCATCGGTGATGTCGGCTCCGGAGGCGCTCGTGTCGATGGTGATCTTCTTGCGAAGCTGCCACTCGTCGTTCCACCAGGCCAGGGCGGAGGACGACCATAATGTCAACGCCGCGACGACGCAGAAGAGCGTCTTTGCGGCTCGGAAGCGCTTGTCGAACGTCGTCATCATCAGAATTCACCCCAGACACGGAAATGCAAGCGAGGCTCTTTCGCTTGCGTGTAGAGTTGGCTGATCATCGGCATCGAAAAGACGAACATGCCGCTCACATGGTCGATCAGCTTGACACGCGTTCCGAAGCCGTAGCTCCACAGATTGAAATGCGCCTGCTGCTCGGCGAGGGGATGAATGACTTCGACCACGCCCTTGTCGACGAAGCCGAACAGCCGCCACTCGTTGAACAGGGTCACGGGAAGCCGATCCGCGCCGGCCTCGCGCTTCGCCGCTTCCTGCAGCATGTCGCCCATGTTCGGGCTGCGCAGCTCCAGAGAGCCCGCCGCGCCAGTGTCGCCGAGCACCTCCGACTCGAGATAGCCCCGCACGCCGTCGAGACCGGCGACGCTGATCTGCTCGCTCGACGCCAAAGGTCCGTTGGCGATCTGGCCGACGAACCGGCCATAGCCCTGAAAGCCGCCGGGCAGCTCCTGCAGATGCGAGGCGTCGAGGTTGAAATGCGTGAAGTTCCCGGACGCATAGGCGCGCTTGTTGTCGAACGCCGTCGCGTCGCTGCCCGCCGGCCGCATGTTCAAAGTGAGGGACGCATTGAGCTGCGTCGTGAAATTTTCGGTCTGGTAGGCGGCGTTGTAGGCCGCGACCAGAGGATAATAAGTGATCGGCGACGAGAAAGATGTGTCCGCTCCGATCCTTACGATCTCGCCATAATGCTTGTAGTCGAGGCCCACCGAGAGGGAGTGATACAAATTCTCGATGGCCGGCAGCGACATCACCGCACGCAGGCCGACGGTCTGGCCGGGTCCGACGACATTCACGCCGCCGACGGTTGCGATGTCGCTCGTCGACGTCAGTCCATAGGCGAGGACCGCGAGCCAATCGACATCCGGCGCGCGCGCCAGATAGGAGAAGGAGAAGACCTCGGCGTCGGATCGTTTTTGCGGCGCCGCCTGATAGGTGAAGCTCAGCGAATGCCCGAGCTGCCAGAGATTATTGTAGCGCGCCGTGCCGATGATGCGCTGCGGCGTCGTATTGGGCGAGCGGCGGTTGTTGAACTCGACGCTCGCATGGACGGGAAACTTGTCTTCGACGTCGAGGTCGACGTCCACCGTGCCCGGCGCGACGCCGGCCCGCAGCGCGGGCGTCACGCGCCGATCAGGCCACTGGTTGAGCGCGACGATGTCTTTCGTCACCTCGTCGAAATTCGGCACGATTCCTTCTTTCAGAGAGGGAGCCTTGGCCTTGATGGCGTCGACGTCGAAGAAGCGCGCGTTCTTCACGCGCAATCGGCCGATCTTCAGCTCCGCGACCTTGAGGACGATGACGCCGCCCTGCGGGTTCTGCTGCGGAACGGATACTGCGACGGTCTGGAGACCTTTGTCGCGGTAAGCTTTTTCGAGGGCCGCACGCGCTTTTTCGACGTCGGCGGCGGTGCGCCCCGGTCCGACGAACGGATAGATAGCCTCCTCGACTTCGAGCTGCGTCAACCGGTCGGCTCCGTCGACGACGAAATCGTCTATGTCGAAACGCGCCGTCACGGATTTCTCCGGCGCGGTCTTCGCGGGCGCGGCGGCGGACGCTTTGCTGGCAGGCGCTTCCGGGGACGACATTTTGGCGACGCCTTCCGACGCGCCGCCCTCGCCGTCTCGCGCCTGGCCCGCGGACAAGGCGGGAGTCGACGCGGACAGGCCGCCGCATATCACCAGAACAGCGGCGATCTCACGCCCGCGACCGGCGCGAAACCGCACATATGCGCAGCCGTCCGGATTCCTCGCCGATACCATTCGCTTCCTCGTACACGCAGGAGGCGCACGCCCGGCAGACCGCTGCCGGAACGACGAAAAAACGTGCTCCTACGTAGAAAAGACGATTTGGCGTGGTCGGACCCGAAAAAAAAATTCAAAAAAAATCGACTCCACGGCTCGTGAGAGAGTTTCCAGAAAGATCGGCGAGTCGCCGGATGTCGACGCGGAAGCGGGCGGCCCGAGCCGCGTCAGCCGAGCAGAACGACGCCGCCCGGCAGCGTCATCGCGCGGGCTCCGAACAGGCGTTGAACCTGCTCCACCAGCATTTCGAGCCGGTCGACGCGAAAGACGCCGTCGACGATGCGCCGGCTCAGATCGGCGTTGGCGATGACGATCTTGCCGGGCCTGTATCGATTGACCTCTTCGACGACCTCGGCGAGCGGCGTGTCGTGAAAGATCAGCAGCCCCTCCCGCCATGCGCTCACTCGACGCGGATCGATGCGCGCGGATCGCATGACGCCATCCGCGCCATAGGAAACCTGCTCGTCCCTGCCGACGCGCATGACGCGCGTGTCCTGCTCGACGGTCACCGAGCCGTCCAGGCAGCTCACAGAGACGAGACCATCGATGCAGCGCGCGTCGAAGCGCGCATCGTTCGCCGTGATCCGGCTTCCGGCGGCGAGGACGACCAGCGGCCGCGTCTGCGGCAATCCGACGGAGATGGCGGCCTGCCCGGAAATCAGCTCGATCTGCAAAGCGCCCGGCGTCGGTTTCAGCGCTACGCTCGTCAGCGTGTTCAATTCCAGCGACACCTCGGGAGCGAGGGCCACCATTCGCCGTTCGCCCTTGCCCGTACGGAAGTCGGCGGACAGATCTTTCAGAGACGGCCACAGATCGAGCGGCGGGCGAAAGAGCGCGTAGCCGGCGACGGAAGCGGCGACGGCGCCCCCGAGAAACGCGCGGCGCGACGGCGCCCGGAGCAGCCGCGCCATCGGCGGCGCGGAGAGCTTTTCCTCGCGCGTTTCGTCGTCGAGTTCATGGGCGGCCACGCCGATGAGACGCCAGACGCGCGCAGCGTCCCGGAAGGCTTCTTCATGAAGAGGGCTCTGCTCACGCCAGCGCCGCAATGCTTCGAGGTCTGCGACGGACGGCTCGCCGGCCTTCAGTCGGACGATCCAGCCGAGAGCTTCGTCCAGCAGCGGACGAAGCTCGGGCGTGTCGCTCCGCTCAATCACGGCTCGAGGCTCGTCGGCGTCGCCGGCCACGCGAAAATCCTCCCCTGCGAACGCGCGAGCATCGCGCTTGTGTAAACGATTCTCTGGGTTTAAAGCAATGTTCTCGCACAGGAATTTCTCGGTCACACGCGAAGCGGCCCGTCGACGACGCGACCGAAGCCGCCGCGAGCGAGACGACGGCCGCTCCCGTCATCGAAGGCCGCCTCGACGCTCCCGAATGTTTCTGGTCCTTCACATTCTCAGACGACCGACGCGGCCCTATCCCGAAACGCCAATGCGCAGAATCGTCCGCCGGGAGCCGGCTCCTAAAAAAAAGATGAGATTTGTCCGAGAGATTTGGATCGTCGACCCACGCGCTCGACCCGGCGCGCCTCTCGTCGTCGCCGACCCGGTCGGGACGGTCGCGGCGAAGCCGCGCTGTCATGACTTCGGCCGCGGCCCCCCCAGCCGAAGGACGCGCTTGCGCCTCAGACGATCCGCGCAATGCGTCAAAGCGTTTTTCAGATCCGCCTCTACGGTCCGGGTGGTGACTTGCAAATTCGTGGCGACCTCTTCCGCCGTCAGGCCCTCGACGGCGATTTTGCGCAGCACTTCGCGGCGCCTCGCCGGAAGCTCGGCCATCGCCCGCTTGAACGCTTCGATCTCCGAGCGCGCTTCGGCGATCCTCGCGGGATCCGGCGCCTCGTCGCAAATTTCGAGAAGCGCATCCACGGCCGCCGCGCTCACGCGGCGCCGCCCGGCCTTCTTGTAATCCTTGGCGATATTTATGGCCGTGCGGAAAATATAGTCTTTCGGGCTTTGAACGAACGCCGCGTCGCCCACCCGGTCCAGTCGCAAAAACGCCTCGTGGAGCGCTTCGTAAGCGAAATCCGAAGATCCGAGACGCCTCGTCAACTGCCGCACCAGCTCGTCATAGCTTTCGACGAGCTGGTTGCACAGGCGAGCACGATTGGTTTGGATCACGGAACTCAGGCCCCGACGCCGCCGGCTCTCGAGACTTCGAGAACATGCAGTCACTAACGACATAGAACTACGAATTTGTGACAGTCCCGCTCTAGGCGCCTCCAAACCGCCGCGACGCGGCAAAGCCGTCGGAGCGCCGTGATCTCGAACGAGGCGAGCGGATGGCGAGACCTATCTGAGCGATCTGACGACGACCAGGACGCGAACGGGGAGAGACAGGTGGGGGGGCGCATCACGGCTGACGAGAAGCCCCTGCAGCGAGGCGCTCACCGCCGCATCACGTTCGCTGTCGCCCGTCGATTGGAACAGCTGCGCGCGTTCGACCCTGCGCGCGCCGTCGACCCAGAGCTTGACTCCGATACGATAGTTGCCCGAACGCGTCCGAGCGTTTCGCCGAAGAGCTCTCTCGATGTCGTTGCGAACGGCGTCACTATAATCCTGCAGCAGCTCCTGCTCGCGATCGCCGTCCCCCAGCGCCTGCACCCGCAATGGATCGAGAGAAATGTCCGCCGACGCGAGAGGATGAACCGGCGGTAGATCAAGAAGATGAGCGGGCGGCTCGAGCGTGATGGCGTTCGGCCCGACGTAACGCGCCTTGACGTTCGTTCCGGCCAGAAGCTGCTCGAGGGCGGCGTCCGCCGTGAATTCGCCGCGCAGCAGCGCGGACCGACGCCCGGCCGCGGACCGGCTCTCGAAGAGCACTTGCACGCCGGCGGCCTGTCCATAGGCCTCCAGCGCGCTCGCGAGCGGCTGCGCGGGAATGTCATAGAAACGGATCGACGCCGGCCGCCCGCCATCGTCCTGCGCCGACGCCGCATAGGCGAAAGCGGCGATCCCTGTGGCGGCGAGCGCCGAGGGTAGGAACGACGCCCTGCTCACCAGGGCGCCGTCTTTTTTGCGCCCGGCGGGGCCCGCGAGGGATCGCCCATTCCCCGAAACCAGATCGGTCGACACGTCCGCGGCCATGATCCAACTCCACAATCCGTCACAATCGTCGCCGCGCGTCCGCCCCGGACCCGTCATTCCTCGGCGGCGCCCCGTCGGCGCGTCAGAGCATGTCGAAGGCGATCGGCGCGAGAATCGTCAGGCGTTCGGGCAGCTCGCGCGGAATTCGCGGCAATGGCTGCGCCCGGCGGATCGTTTCGGCGGCGGCCGCGTCGAGATCGCTCTCGCCGGAGCTGGCGCGAATCTGCACGTCGGTCACCATGCCGTCTCGCCGCATGGCGAAAACGACCTGAACGGTTCCTTTCAGCCCCGCACGGCGCGCTTCCTCGGGGTAGCGCCGAAAACGGGCTATATGCGCCAGTAACGCCTTCTGAAAGGCGAGCGCCGCCCGACCGTGCGACGCCAGCATGCGGGGCTGAGAGGCGACGGAAGACTCGGCCGTGGACGGTGGAAATTCGGCGACCAGCGTCTGGGGCGTCAGCGTCGTGACCGTCTCGACGACAGGCGGCTCCGGAGGGTCGGCGGGCTGCTCGGCCAGGATGACCGGCGCGGTTCCGCTTCCCGGCTCCTGCGGTCGGCCGACGCGCTCGCGAGGCGACAGCAGGCGGACCTCGATGACCGAGTCCTGCGCTTTCGAATAAATCGACGCGGGCGCATGGCGCAGCCAATAGACGCCCATGGCGAGAAGCGCCGGGACGACCACCGCCACGACGGCCACCCATCTCACCTCGAGCGACCTGGCGGCGGCGAGCCAAGCAGAGGCCCATCCACCTTGCTTGGTAGCCAGCAAGCTCCGATCCGGCATGTGAGCGATCCCACTCTCGACGCGAGGAAGAACATGAAGTGGCCGACCGTCGCCTTCTCCCGCGCGCGGACAAACGCGCTCGAGGCCGACTTAGATCAGCACTGTGCAACAGTCTGACCACGCTTTCGACCGACCGCCTGTCGCCGCCATCGTCCCCTTACATGCGAGAAATATTTCGGTTTAATGACAAGCTTTCGCCGAGTGCGCTCGCGGCCGCGCGCTCTCGCGCGCCGGGCTGTGGCGCAAATTTCATGAACGGCCATGAAGTCGGGTTCGGGATGCTTTGGATCAGGCGGCGAGCGCCGAGGTCCAGACCTCCGGCGCCGTCTCGCCCGCCGCTCGGAGTTTGTTCGACCTTTCCTGATCCGATGCATGAGCTCGATCCCGGCGATCGTGACCGACGCGCGCCGAAATCGCTCGAACCCGGGCATGAGGCCCAGAAAAGCTTGATCGCTCGATGATCCTGTCGGATGAGATTGTTCAAATATTTCGACGATCGGATTTCCGTGTGAGCGCCGCCTCGATGCTCTCCGAGGACTTCACGCGCCGCTCTATGCGACGCCCGATCGCCGTCGAGCGCGCGCTCACGCCATTTGCGCCAGAGCCTCCAAAAGCGCCATCCTGGCATCGAAGGCGATGCCGTTCTCGCTTCAGTCGTTCGCTGCGCGCGCTGGGAGCGTGGCCTTCCAGTCCCCTCCGAGCGCCTTTATCAGATTCGCGCTCGCCGCGAGCCGGCTCTGCCGAATTTGCAGCGCGGTCTCTTCATTGGCGAGCGCGGCAGCCTGCGCCGTGACCACTGCCGTATAGGCCGAGGCGCCCGCTTTATATTGATTGAGCGCGATCTCGACCGCGCGCCTCGCGACCCGAACCGCTTCCGCCTGCGCTGAGGCTTGTCGGGCGAGGATGCGAAGATTGGAGAGCTGATCCTCCACCGCCTGGAAGGCGGCGAGCACGGTTTGGCGATAATTGGCGACGCTCTGCTCATATGCCGCTCGAGCGGCGTCGACCGTCGCCTCGCGCGCGCCGCCGTCGATCAGCAGCAGACTGCCGCTCGCCGCCAGCGACCAGGCGGCGTTGCTGGCGGAGACCAGTGGCGGTGCGCCCGAATAGCCGGCGACGCCTGCGAGGTCGATCGTGGGAAAATAGGCTGCAATCGCGACGCCGATCAGCGCATTCTGCTGTTGCATCTTGCGCTCCGCCTCGGCGATGTCCGGCCGACGCTCGAGCAGTGAGGACGGAAGCGCGGCGGGAGGCGTCGGAACGGCGCGCGGCAGCTCCCCGCGCGGGATCGACAGATCGGACGGAGGCTTGCCGATCAGCAGCGCGATCGCATGCTCGTATTGCGCGCGCGAGACCTCCGCGCCGATGGCCGAGGCGCGCGTCGTCTCGAGCTGCGTTTGAGCAGTAATCACATCCGACTGAGAGGCGACGCCCGCCGCATATTGGTTCTGCGTGATCTTCAGGCTGCGTTCATAGGCGCGCGCCGTGTCGTTCAGCAGACGCGCCAGCGAGTCCTGATAGCGCAGTGAAAAATAGTCCGTCACGAGCGTCGCTTGCGCGGAGAGCGTCAGATCGGCGAGCTGCGCGGCGCTCGCTCCCGCGCTGGCTTCGGCGCTCTCAATCTGACGGCGGATCTTTCCCCAGAGATCGATCTCCCAACTCGCCGTGGCTTCCGCCGTCTGCGCCGTGGCGATCGATCCGGAGCTGCGCGCGCGCGTCGAAGAGGCGCTGGCCGACAGGCTCGGGAACAGGCTCGACTGATCCTCACGCACGACGGCGAGCGCTTGGCGATAGGCCGCCTCATAGGCCTTCAAATTCTGGTTGTCGATCGCGACCAGCGGAACGAGCTTGTCGAGGACCGGATCCTCGAACACGCGCCACCAGGACCCGCGATCGGCGCTGTCGGCCGGCTCGGCGATCTTCCAGCCCTTCGGCGCCTCCTTGAATGCGGCGGGCGTGACGACCTCGGGCCGCAGATAATCGGGGCCGACCATCAGGCAGCCCTGAAGCGACATCAGCGCGCCGCAGAGCCCGAAGAACATCGATAGGCGCTTCATTCCGCCAGCTCCGCAGCTCTCGATCCCGGAAAGGCGCGACGCCAGAACCGGCGCGACCATAGCCGGAGGCGATCGAGATAGAGATAGACGACCGGAGTCGTATAGAGCGTCAGCAATTGGCTGACGATCAGCCCGCCGATGATCGAGACGCCGAGCGGTCGCCGCAGCTCGGCGCCGACGCCTTGATCGAGCACCAGCGGCACGGCGCCGAGCAGAGCCGCGAAGGTCGTCATCATGATGGGACGAAAGCGCGCGAGACAGGCGCGATGCACGGCCTCGGCTGGCGGCAAGCCCTCTGCGCGCTCGGCGTGCAGCGCGAAATCGACGATCATGATGGCGTTCTTCTTGACGATGCCGATCAGCAGGAACACGCCGATCAGCGCGATGACGCTGAAATCGGCGCCGGCGAGGATCAATGCGAGCACCGCGCCGACGCCGGCCGACGGAAGCGTCGACAGGATCGTCAGCGGATGGACGTAGCTCTCGTAGAGAATTCCGAGCACCGCGTAGACGGCGAGCAACGCCGAGCCGATTAATAGAGGCATGGTTCCGATGAGCGACTGAGATGCGCCGGCCGAGCCGCTGAACGAGCCGTGGATCGAATTCGGCAGATGAATGTCTCCGACCGCTTTCTCGATCGCGGCGGTCGCGTCGGCGAGCGTGCGTCCCGGCGCGAGATTGAAGGAGATCGTCGCCGCGGCGGCCTGGCCCTGGTGATTGATCTGCACAGGCGTCGTCGACGATTCCAGATGCGCGAAAGCGGTGATCGGAATCATCGTCGCGCGGCCCGAGCTGATGGCGGCGGCGCTCGACGCGCGGCCGCCGCTGCTCGTGGCGATCGAATTGGTCGCCTTGTTGCGCGCCGAGGAGCTTCCGGAGGTCGATTGTGTCGAGCTGCTCGTCGAGGCGCCGGAGACGGTTCCATAAGTGGCGTTGGTGGAGGTGGTTCCACTGGCGGTCTCCCCCGAGGTGCTGACATAGAGCTGCTCGACCGAGGAAGGATCCTGCAGATAGCGCGGCGCGAGTCCCATGACGACATGATACTGATTCTGGTCCTGGTAGATCGTCGACACCTGGCGCTGCCCGAAGGCGTCGTAGAGGGTCGCGTCGATGACGTCCGGCGTCACGCCGTAGCGGGCCGCCGTCGGCCGATCGATCACGACCTTGGTCTCGAGGCCTGCGACCTGCTGATCCGATGTGACGTCGACGAGCGCCGGCTGCTGCTTCATCGCAGAATAGAGCTTGGGCGCCCAGCTTTGCAGCTCGACGACGTCGTCGGCGAGCAGCGTATATTGGAACTGCGCGAAGCTCATGCGGCCGCCCAGAAACAGCTCCTGCCGCGGAAACATCATCACATCGGCGCCGGGCACGCTCGCAAGCTTGGGGCGCAATCGCGCCATGACCACGAAGGCCGAGTCCCGCCGCTCGTCGAGAGGCTTGAGCGTCGTGAACATGCGCGCCTGATTGACGGCGCCGTCGCCGATGGAGGCCGTCACCGTCTCGACGGCCGGATCGGCCCGCATGATCGCGAGCGTCTGCTCGACCTTCCGGCGCATCGCCTCGAAGGAGATGCTCTGATCGGCGCGGACGCCTCCCATCATCAGTCCTCCGTCCTCTTGCGGAAACAGACTCTTCGGCGCCACGGCGAAAAGGAAGATGTTGAAGGCCACCGTGAGAAACAGGGAGAAAAGGACGAGGCGCGGATGGGCGAGCGCGCTGCGCAGAGAGAGATCGTAGCTCCGACGCACGCTGTCGAGCGCCGCGCCGGTCGCACGCGCGAGACGCCCCTGCGGCCGCTCGTCCTTTCCCGACAGGAAGAGCGCGCACATCATCGGCGTCGTCGTGAGCGCGAGCAGCAGCGACACGCAGATCGCGATCGACAGAACGATAGCGAATTCGCGGAACAATCGCCCGACGAGGCCGCCCATGAGAAGGATCGGCAAGAACACGGCGACCAGCGAGACGCTCATCGAGACGACGGTGAAGCTCACTTCGCCGGCCCCGCGAATGGCCGCCTCGATGCGCGAGGCGCCGGCCTCCCTGTGCCGCGTGATATTCTCCAGCACGACGATCGAATCGTCGACGACGAAGCCGGTGGCGATCGTCAGCGCCATCAGCGACAGATTGTCGAGGCTGTAATCGCATAATTTCATCACGGCGAAGGAGCCGAGAATCGACACCGGCACGGTCACCGCCGGGATCAGCGTCGCGCGGAAGCTGCGCAGAAAGACGAAGACGACGAGCACGACGAGCGCCACGGCGATCACGAGCGACTGCTCGGCATGAGCCAGCGACGAGCGTATGGTGACGCTGCGATCGCCGGAAAGGTTCATCTCGACGTCGCCGGGCAAGGCCGCCTGCAGCTGCGGCAGCAAGGTTTTCACGCGATCGACGATCTCGACGATATTGCCGCCCGGCTGCTTGAACAGGATCAGCACGACCGCGGATTTGTCGTTGACATAGCCGATATTGCGCACATTCTCGACCGAGTCGGCGACCTCTGCGATGTCGCGAAGCAGCACCGGCCGACCGTCGCGATAGGCGATGACGAGATCTGCGTAGTCGGAGGCGCGCTTCGCCTGGTCGTTGGCGTAGATCTGAAAGCGGCGCTCGCCTTCGTCGATCGCGCCTTTGGCGCTGTTGGCGTTGGCGGCAGAGAGCGCGGCGCGGATCTCCTCCATGGCGATCCCGTAATCGAACAGAGCGCGAGGATCGAGATCGATGCGCACCGCGGGAAGCGAGCTGCCTCCGACGTCGACATTGCCGATGCCCTCGACCTGCAGCAGACGCTGCTGGAGAATGGTCGCGGCGTTATCGTAGAGCTGCCCCGGCGTGAGCGTCCTCGAGGAGAGCGCGAGGATCAGGATCGGCGCCTCGGCGGGATTGAACTTGCGGTAGGTCGGCTTGGTTCTGAGCGCGGTCGGAAGATCGGCGCGCGCGGCGTTGATCGCGGCCTCCACATCGCGCGCCGCGCCATTGATGTCGCGATCGAGACCGAATTGCAGAATGACGCGCGTCGAGCCGACCGCATTCTCGGACGTCATCTCGGCGACGTCGGCGATCTGGCCGAGGCGCCGCTCGAGCGGCGCCGCCACCGTGGCCGCCATCGTCTCCGGGCTCGCGCCCGCCATTTGCGCCTGCACCATGATGGTCGGAAAATCCACCTTGGGCAGCGGAGCGACGGCCAGGGTTCCGAAGGCGAGCAGTCCGGAGACAGTGATCGCGAGCGTCAGCAGCGTCGTCGCGACGGGTCGCCTGACGAAGAGCGCAGCCATGCTCACGAGAGGCTCTCCTCCGGCCGCGCGCCGAAGCGGCCCCGCAATCGCAAGGCCAGTCGATCGAACGCCAGATAGACGACCGGCGTCGTGAACAGCGTCAGCAATTGGCTGACAGCGAGGCCGCCGATCATGGCGACGCCGAGCGGCTGGCGCAGCTCCGAGCCATTGCCCGAGCCGAACGCCATCGGCGCGGCCGAGATCAGCGCGACCATCGTCGTCATCAGGATCGGCCGGAAGCGCAGAAGGCAGGCGCGGCGAATGGCCTCGCGCGGCGTCAAACCCTCGTCGCGCTCGGCGACGATGGCGAAGTCGATCATCATGATCGCATTCTTCTTGACGATGCCGATCAGGAGAATGATCGCGATGATGCCGATGACGTCGAGATCGGCGCCGGTGATCGTCATCGCGAGCAGCGCGCCGAGCGCTGCGGAGGGGAGAGTGGAGAGGATCGTCAGAGGATGAACGAAGCTCTCGTAGAGCACGCCGAGCACGACATACATCACGAGAACGGCCGCGAGCACCAGATAGAATTCATTCGTCAACGAGGATCGGAAGGCCGCGGTCGCTCCTTGAAAATGCGTCCCGAAGCTCGCCGGAAGGCCGATCGCGCGTTCGGCGCTCTCGACCGTCGTGACCGCATCGCCCAATGATGCGCCGCTCGCCAGATTGAAGGAGATCGTCGTCGCCGGAAACTGCGCGAAATGCCCGATCTGGATCCGCTTGCGGCCGACGACGACGCGCGCCATGGCGGAGAGCGGCGCCTGTCCGCTGCTCGCCGTCGCCGAGGGCAGATAGATCGACTCGAATGTGTCGAGCCCACGTCGAAGATCGGGATCGGCCTCGAGAATGACCCGCATCTGGCTCGCTTGCGTGAAGATCGTGCTGACGATGCGCTGGCCGAAACTGTCGTAGAGCGCATTGTCGATCGTCGCGAGAGTGATGCCGAAGCGCGCCGCCGTCGCGCGATCCACATCGATCGTCGCGGCGAGCCCGTCGTCCTGAAGGTCGCTGGTCACGTCGACGAGTCCTGGCGCCTTGCGCAGCTCGGCGACGAGCTTGGGCGTCCATGCGCCGAGCTCCGTGAAGGACGGATTGTCGAGAATGAATTGATATTGCGCCGCGCCGACCTCGGTCTCGACGGTGAGATCCTGCGCCGGCTGCATGTAGAGCGCGACGCCGGCGACCTTGGCGACATTGGCCTGGATACGACGGATGATCGCGCTCGCCGAGGCGCTCCGCTCGGATTTCGGGCGCAGAATGATCTGCATGCGTCCTCGGTTGAGCGTCGTGTTGCTGCCGTCGATGCCGATGAAGGAGGACAGGCCGGCGACATCCTCGTCTTCGAGGACCGCCGCGGCGAGATCGGTCTGCAGCTCGCTCATGCGAGCGAAGGAGATGGACTGGGCCGCCTCGGTGACGCCTTGGATGACGCCGGTGTCCTGCACCGGAAAGAATCCCTTCGGCGCGACGAGAGCGAGCGCAGCTGTCAGAGCGAGAGTGGCGACGGCGACAGCGAGCGTCGCATTCTGATGATCGAGCGAGACGGCGAGCGCCCGGTCGTAGACGGCGAGCAGACGATCGAACCAGCCGCCGCCGCCAGAGCTCGCCTCCGATTGCGACTGCGGCGGCCGCTCGCGCAGCAGCCGCGCGCACATCATCGGCACGAAGGTCAAGGACACGACGGCCGAAATGACGATCGCCGAGGCGAGCGTCACCGAGAATTCATAGAACAGACGGCCGATCATGTCGCTCATGAAGAACAACGGGATCAGCACGGCGAGCAGCGAGACGGTCAAAGAGACGATGGTGAAGCCGATCTCGCGCGAGCCCTTCAATGCGGCGTCGAACGGGCGTATGCCCGCCTCTATGTGGCGGCTGATGTTCTCGATGACGACGATCGCATCGTCGACGACGAAGCCGGTCGCGATGGTCAGCGCCATCAAGGAAAGATTGTCGAGGCTGAATCGCCACAGATACATCGCCGCGAAAGCGCCGACGAGCGAGAGGGGAACTGAAAGGCTCGGAATGAGCGTCGCGCGCAGATTGCGCAGAAACAGGAAGATCACCATCACGACGAGGGCGATCGCCAGGGCGAGCTCGAATTCGACGTCCTCGATCGACGCGCGGATCGTGGTGGTGCGATCGGCCAGCACCTCCGCTCTGACCGAGGACGGAAGGCTCGCCGTCAGCTGCGGCAGCAGCGCCTTGACGGAATCGACCACGTTGATGACATTGGCGCCGGGCTGACGCTGGACATTGAGCAGAATCGCCGGCGTCGAATTCGCCCAGGCGCGCAGCTGCGTGTTCTCCGCGTCGCGCTCGACCTTCGCGACATCGGCGAGGCGGACCGGACGGCCGTTCTTATAGGCGATCACCGAATCGAGATAGTCGCGCGGATCCTGGATCTGATCATTGGCGTCGATCGTGTAGGAGCGATGCGCTCCGTCCAGCGTGCCCTTGGGCGTGTTGACGTTGATGTTGCCGAGCGTCGTGCGCAGATCGTCGATATTGAGCCCATGCGCCGACAGAGCGCGTATGTCGGCGCGCACGCGAACCGCCGGTCTGTGGCCGCCGGCGAGAGTCACCAGGCCGACGCCGGCGAGCTGCGAGATTTTTTGCGCCAGCCGCGTGTCGGCGAGCGTCTGCAGCTCGATCAGCGGCGTCGTCGGCGAGGTCACGGCGATGACGAGGATCGGCGCGTCGGCCGGATTGATCTTGGCGTAGATCGGCGGGGCGGGCAGATCGCTCGGCAACAGATTCGTCGCGGCGTTGATCGCCGCCTGCACCTCCTGCTCGGCGATGTCGAGCGACAGCGACAGATCGAATTGCAGCGTGATGACGGAGGCGCCGGCCGAGGATTTCGACGACATCTGGCGCAGGCTGGCCATCTGCCCCAGCTGCTTCTCGAGCGGCGCCGTGACGGCGGAGGTCATGACCTCCGGGCTCGCGCCCGGATAGAATGTCTGCACCTGGATCGTCGGATATTCGACCGTCGGAAGCGCCGAGAGCGGCAGATAGCGCCAGGCGACGACGCCGACGAACAGCAGCGCCGCCATCAGCAGCGTCGTCGCCACCGGCCGCAGGATGAAAAGACGCGATGGATTCACGGGCGAGCCCTGTCCGCTCGGGTCGACGGCGCGCTGGGGACGCGAATTTTCGCGCCCTCGCTCAGCCGATCGGCGCCTTCGACGACGACGCGGTCGCCCTGCGCCAAGCCGGAGAGAATCGCGATATTTCCGCCGGCGGTCGCGCCGGTCGTGACCCTACGCACGGACACCGTGTCGTCGGAATTGACGACATAGACGAATGTTCCCGGCGCGCCGCTGCGCACAGCGCTGACCGGCGCGACGACGACGTCGCGCTGAATGTCGAGCAGGAGCTCGACATTCACGAACTGATTGGGAAAAAGAGCGCCGTCCGCGTTTCCGAACAAGGCGCGAAGCTTCACCGTGCCGGTGCTGGTGTCGATTTGATTGTCGACCGCGTCGAAAACGCCGACGGCGAGCTTTTCCGCATAGGCGCGATCGTAGACGGTCACCACCGGCTGCGCGCCGTCGCGCAGCCGCTTCATCAGCTTGCGCAAATTCTCTTCCGGCAGCGTGAAGACGACCGAGATCGGATCGATCTGCGTGACGACGACGACGCCATTCGTATCGGAGGGCGTGACGTAATTGCCGACATCCACCTGCCGCAGCCCGACGCGGCCGCGAACGGGGGAGGCGATGCGACAATAGACGAGATTGAGCTTCTGTGTGTCGACCAGTCCTTGGTCGCTACGCACGATCCCTTCATATTGCCGAACCGTCGCCGCCGCGGTGTCCACCGTCTGCCTGGACGTCGAATCCTGCTTGATCAGACGCTGGTAGCGGTGAAAATCGAGCCGCGCATTATCGAGCAGCGCTTGATCTTTCTCGAGCTGCCCCTGGTATTGAGCAAGCGCCGCTTCATAGGGCCGAGGATCGATCTCGACGAGCGGATCGCCTTTTTCGACCATTTGCCCTTCACGAAAATGGATCTCGGTCAAATAGCCGCTGATTTGCGATTTCACCGTCGCCGTCGCGAGCGAGGTCACTGTGCCGAGCGACGTCAGCGTGATCGGAACGTCGCCTTTCGTCGTCATCGCCACCGAGACGGACGAAACGGAAGCGACGCTCGGCGCGCCTGCGCCGGGCGGGCCGCCGGGAGGCATAGGCCCGGGGGCCGGGCGCTTCCACGGCGCACGGACCATGAGCGCCGCAATGATCGCCAAAGCCGCGGCCGGAAGCAGCCAGCGGCTCAGACGCAGCCGCGCTGTCGCGGGTCGCTCCGAGTTTCGATAGAATGCGACGAGCTTTTCCATGAGAACAGTCACGTCCAACGCCGAGCCTATACGGCTCGGCTCTCGGCCGGCATTTAGAGGCCAGACCGCGGCAGTTCTCAACTAAACTATTGTTATTTTATTATATTCACGCAATGTGTCATAATCGACATATGCTGGAGCATTGCCGTTCGACAAAATTGCGCCTATCCCCGATTTGGCGGCTCGTCGAGGACGCTCGGTTCCAGGAGTGCGAAGAACCGTTGAACAAAAGCCACATCCTCATCGTCGAGGACGACCTCGACATTCGCGATCTGTTGACCGCCTTTCTCGAAGAGAAGGGCTTCATCGCGTCCGCCTGCGCGAGCGCGGAGAAGGCGAAGCCAATTCTGGCGCGTTGCGATGTCGATCTGGTTCTCCTCGACGTCATGCTGCCCGGCGCGGACGGGTTCGAGTTCTGCCGCATCTTGCGCTTGTCGGAGGGCCCGCGTATCATCATGCTGACGGCGCTCACCGAGCCGGTGGACAAAGTCGTCGGCCTCGAGCTCGGCGCAGACGATTATGTCAGCAAGCCCTTCGATCTTCGCGAGCTGCTGGCGCGCATTCGCGCCGTGCTGCGACGGCCCGCGCTGAGCGCCGGACACCCTCGCGCTGTCGACACGGAGCCAGTGCTGCGTTTTTCAGGCTTTGCTTTCTATCCCCAGCGTCGCTTCCTGCGCTCGCCCACGGGACTGCGCGTGCCGCTCACCGGCGCCGAGGCCGATCTGCTGCTGGTGTTCTGCAAGAACGCCCGCCGCGTCCTTTCGCGAGAAGAGCTGATCAATCTCTCACGCGGCGAGGGCTTCGCCATAGCGCCGCGATCCGTCGACCTTCTGGTGAGCCGTCTGAGGCGGAAGCTGGCGGGCGAGGATCCGCTGGCTGAGCTCATCCGCACCATTCGCACGGATGGCTACGCCTTTCAGCCCGAGGTCTCGGCAGAATGATGCCGAGGTTCTTGGCGACGACGCTCGGCCAGATCGTTTCGATCATCGCAATATCCTCCGCAACGACCTTTTTTCTCTTCATCCTTCTCCTTTCGATCTTCGATCCCACTCCTCCTCCTCCGCCGCCATGGCCCTGGCCGAGCGCCTATCGCATCGCTACGCTCGTCGAGACGATGCGCAGCGCACCGGACGAGGCGCGCGCCGCGATCGCCGCAGGCGTCCGGCGACACGATTTTTCCGTCGAGCTGACACAAGCGCCCCGGGCCTGCGCTGGGTTCGACCAAGACGCGCAGAAGCTTCAATCGGCTCTGCTATCGAAATTCGGCGACGCCCTTCCGGCGGTCACGGTTCGATCCTGCGGCTCCGTCGATGCGGCGACAGATATTCAAGCTCTGCTGCCTTTCGAGGGACGCGCGCTGGAGATTCGGACCGGCAATGCGAAAGCCGATCGCTTTGTCAGATTGACCCTTCCCCTCATGAGCGCTCTTTCGTTCCTCTGCGTGGCCGTCGCGGCAATGTCCGCCTGGGCGGTGTGGCGTGTGACCGGCCCCTTGCGTCGACTCGCCCACAAGACGGACGCCTTCGGCCGCGACATCGTCATGGAGCCGATCGACGAGGAAGGGCCGCTCGAGATAAGACGTGTGGCGCGGGCCTTCAATCTCATGCAGGAGCGCATCACGCGCTCTCTGCGCGAACGCACGCGCGTGCTCGCGGCGGTGAGCCACGACCTCCGAACGCCTCTCACACGCATGCGGCTGCAGCTTCAGGCCGGACATGGGGAGAATGTCAGAGCCAAGCTGCTGCGCGACATCGATCTGATGCATTCGATGGTGGCATCGGCAGTCTCCTTTCTCAGCGGCGCCTTCCACGAGGAGGAAAAAGAGTGGCTCGATCTCGGCGCGCTCCTTTCGACTCTCTGCGACGAATTCGAAGAAACCGGAGCGAATATCCGATATGAAGGTCGCGAAGGAATTCCATTCTTTTGTCGGCCGAACGCGATCCAGCGCGCAGTGACGAATCTGATCGACAACGGTCTTCATTTCGGCAGCCGGGTCATTGTTTCCGCTTCGATCGAGCGGGGCCGCGTCGTCGTCGACGTGGCCGACGACGGCCCCGGCGTGCCAGAGAATCGAATCGAGGACGTCATCCAGCCTTTCGTTCGATTGGATCCCTCGCGCTCGTCCCGATCGGGAAGCGTCGGCCTCGGTCTCTCCATCGTCAAGGAAATCGTCGAAGCCCATCAAGGAGCGCTCGAGCTGCTCCAGCGAGAGCCCAACGGACTCATCGCGCGAATCGTATTCCCGTCCAGCGCCTTCGCGCGGTCCACGACACACGAGCGTCTCTCCGGATAAACGCCTGTTCAGCAGGATCACGATGTGTCTGGATCGTCATATCTTCAATTGCAAGCTGTCGCTTCTGACATCAAGGCCGCGTCCAGACCTCCACGCCATCTCCGGTCAATCGTACCGGCGTCGCCTCGCCGCCCGCAGAGTTCAGCGCACGCATCACCGCAGATTTTCTCTCCGGCTCTGTCATGAACATGAGGAAGCCGCCGCCGCCGGCTCCCGACGCTTTACAAGCATAGGCGCCGGCCGCGAGCCCGACCTGCAAGAGCCCTTCGACGCGATCATTGGAAATGGTCGCAGCCGTGCTCTTCTTAGAGCGCCACGACCGATTGAGCATGTCCCCGAAAGTGAACAGATCTCCTGCGAGCAGTGCGGCTTTCATTTCGAAAGCCGCCTCCTTCAAGGATATCATGGCGGCGATAACCTCCTCGTCCTTCGAGTTCAATCGGCTGATCTGCGCTTGGATGATCGCGTCCGATTCCCGAGACAGACCAGTAAAGCAAATGACGAGCGAAGACTCGAGCTCCAACAATATATTCCTATGCACGCGGAGCGGATTGACGATCACTCGATCCTGCTCGAGAAATTCGATGAAATTGACGCCTCCGAACGCCGCGGAATATTGATCCTGCTTGCCGCCGGCCAAGCGAAGCTGCCGACGCTCGATTTCGAACGCCAAATGCGCCAGCTCATACCGACCGAAAGGCGCTTCCGTATATTCCCGCAACGCTTCGCAAATGGCGACAACCAGCGCCGACGACGTTCCCAACCCTGATCCCGCGAGCGCATCAGTAGTCGTCACGATCGTGAGGCCGCGAGATCGCGACAAGAACCCGTCCTGCAGAAACCGATTATAAATTCCTCGATGCAGCCGTAGGCCCCGCGCGCTCTCGATCGGCGCTCCGAAAGCGTGGCTCTCGACAACGCCTCTGTCACGAGCATCCAGCACCAGCTTCATATCATCTCGTGCGGTCACGTAGCAATATGCGTAGCGATCGATGGTGCAGTTCAATACCGCGCCGCCTTGCCAATCGCAAAATGGCGAAAGATCGGTGCCGCCGCCGCCAAAGCCCAGGCGCAGAGGCGCACGGGAGCGAATCGTCGCCCCTGCCGCGAGTTCCGCGTTTCGCATTCCACGCACTGCGGCGTCCGACCGACTGTGGAACGGCGTCATTGCCGATCTCCGCTTTCGAGAAGCGGCGCGACTAATGCCTCGAGATTGCGGTGATAGACCGCTTGCGAGAAATTAGCGTCGAAATACGCTCTCACCCCGCTCGTTCGTCTCTGCGCCTCCGTCCGACGAGGCTCCCGAGCTTTTCGCCTCAGCGCGTTCGCGAACGACTCCGAGTCATCTGCGACCGTCACGTCGCCCAGATTCATGACGTCTTCTTTCATCCCACGCAGCGCCGCAGATGTCGCGATCATCGGCAACCCACTCGCCATGGCCTCCAGAGTCTTGATCGATAGGCCAAAGCCTTTGACCATCGGCAGCAAAACGAGTCGCGCGTTCTCATAAACGCGTCGCGCGTCATCCACCCGCCCGACGAACCAGTCGCGATAGCGCCTATATTCGTCGGGCGCGCGCGAGCGCACTCCGAGGTCGATATTGCCGACAATTCTGATATCGATATCCGGCGCTTTCGGCGCGACCTCCCTCAAGAACCAGACCACGCTTTCGACATTGGCCGTGTTGTTGCTCGCGATGATGACGATGTCCTCGCCGCCTGGACCGCTAGGCGCCTCCGGTCCCGCCGGATAAAGCAAGGCGTGACGCTTTTCCGGCAAAAGATCCGAAAATATGTCATGCTCCTCGATGTTCACATGCAAGAGCAGATCCGCTCCTCGCATGCTCTCGAGCTCGACCGCCAGCATCGACTCGTATGTCGTATGCGGGCGCAGCCAGGGAATTCTTCTGTTCATCAGCATGAACTGGCGCGCTTGCAGATCGTGGCTGTCGAGAAGAATTGGCGAGCGCCCCATCGCGAGACGTTCGGCGACAGGCATGAGAAAAAAGTGATTGCAGTGAATGACATCGAACGATTTCCCGACGAGGAGCCCCGAAAGCCGCGATCGCGCCGCGAGAGCCAATCGGATAATTGCTTGATCTCCGTGCGCATATGGCCAAACGGCGTCGCGAAGAAAGCTCGGAAACAGAAGAGCGCTCAACGGTGCGCCGGCATAAAAGCGCGCCTCGCCGTCGAGCTCGGGCGTCGATTCGATGTAGGACCGCCAAATCCAAGACCTTTCGGGAATGAAGCCTGGATCGGTGCTGACCGCGACCATCGACACATGCGCGCCCATCGAGCGATACGCCTCGAGCTGACCGAGAATTGACTGATAGCTTCCGCAAGAATGCCAAGCGGGATGCACGATGGCGACTTCTTTGCCGAGAAGCGCCGCTGGCCCCTCGTGGCCTCGGAGAATAGGTTCGTTCATGCCGTCAACATCTTTGCAGAGATCTCCGAGAGCGCGTCGACGTAGGCGTCGAAGCCGAATACGGTGTCGAAGAATCGGCGCGTGTCGCTCGCGGAGCTGTCCGGAATGTCGACGCCGTCCTCTATGCGCGCATGAGCGGCGCGCAAGGCCGCCGCAAAGCTGGGGGCGTCCGCGGCGAGCGTGACATTACGGAGCATTTGCGCACCGACGTCCATGCCCCGAAAGGCGAGCGGCGTCGCAATGATGGGAGCGCCGCTGGAGAGCGCTTCCGCTGTCCTGATCGACAGCCCATATCCCTCTAAGGTGGGGAGCAGCACGCAAGCGGCCCGCTCGTATGCGGACTCTATCTGTGGAACCCGCCCTCGAAATAGCTCTCGATGAGCGTCGAAAAGCGACCTGTCACGGGTCTGCACCGCTACGTCGACGTCCCCGACGATGTCGATCGGAACGCAAGGCGCGAGCGGGAGCACCTCCTCCAGCAGCCACTTGATTCCGAGAAAGTTCGGGAAGTGCCCGCTGGCGACTGTCAGAATCCTATCGCCTCCGCGTGACGGACGCGCCGCCGGGATCGCTGGATAAATGAGCGCGTGGCCCTTTCGCGGAAGCAGGCGCGCGAAGGTCTCGTGCTCATCACGATTGAGATGTACGCAATAATCCGCCTTTTCCATCCACTCGAGCTCGATCGCGAGAAGATCGCGGAAGCGGACGAGCGGAGGCAGGAAGAATCCGTCTCGATTGCGCAACATGAATTGCGACGCTTGAACGTCATGCGTCTCCAAGATCACCGGCGCACGACGACTTCGAAGCAGGCGGCGCACCAAAGGGAGCGTGAAAAAGTGATTGGCATGGACGAGATCGATACTTTCGCCGCCGACGCCATTCGGCAAGGGAGTCCGCTTGCAGAGCTCGACGAGCCACGACGCCTGGTCGCCATGGATCAATGGCCACCACCCGTCTTTGAGCAATGAAAAGCTCGTCCAGCTATACGCCGGAGGTCCAGACAGATATTGCTTATCGACGGGCAAATCGCCGCTTTCGGCAATGTACCGGCGCCATCTCTCGCCTCGAGGCGCGTCGGCGGTCGGCGCATCCATCACGGCTATCGACACGACGCGCGCGCCGAGGGCTCGATACGCCATAGCCTGACTGACGATCACGCGATAGGTTCCGCAGGAGGACCAGGCCGGATGAACGATCGCGACTGTTTTCCCATCGAGCCGATAGCGGCGGCCAGACGGAAACGAACCGGAATTTTTCACTCGTCCGAAATGCGACATGCCGTTCAAGACGCCTTTCTCGGAACAGCCCACGTCCATCTAGCGGTTTTGCAGAGGAGAGGTATTTCTGAACAATGTCAAATTCGATTTGAAATTGACATTTTATCGTGGAACAACACATCGCCTTTTCCGAAGAAATGCCGTTGTTTTGCCACATGCTCGACGTTATGCTTCCGTTCCAGTTCGAACTATAGATCATGTTCGTCGCGCTATAGGCGATACTCGGGGGCGCGAGGGCCCTGCCGACCCGCACGAGCATAACTCCGACCAGGGCGCGAGCCAGTCGATGCGGTCGATCGCACGAATATAGGAGATTAGATGACGGGAACAGGGTTCGCTCCATCGGCTGCTCGCGATCGTCGTTATGGAGTCGCGATCGTCGCCAATGACAAGGTGATCGAATGGCTGCTTCCCTTTCTGGAAAGCTATCGCGACACGAATGCCTCGCTGCCGCTCTATCTCATCCCCTATGACGACAACATCTCCCTGACCAGACAGGCGGCCGAGGTCTATGGAGCGACAATGGTCGAAAGCGAGCCGGTCGAAGTCGACCGGCTCTCGCACGAACTCTATCCTGGAATATTCAATTCTCACAGGCGTCGGCTTCGCAAGCTGCAGGCGCTCGCGCTCGCGCTCGACGAAGTCGCGTATGTCGATATCGACGTGATTCTCTTTCGTGATCTGAGGCCCGTCTTCGGTCGGCTCGAAAGCGGAAAAAGAGAATTCATCGTCGCATCGCCGAGCTTCGATTATGTCTACAACGAGAACCGTAAAAAACATGCGTTCTTGGACGACGCGCTGCTGTTCAACGATGGCTTCTGGGTTACGTCGAGCCGCTTTCTGGATCTTTCCGATGTCCTCGAGACGATTCGAGCCGATGTCGACATTTTTCACGAGGTTCGCAAGCGAGGCCAATTGTTCGCGCAACCGCTGATGAATTTCGTGGTGCATAAGCGAGGCCTGAAGACCGCGCTTCTGCCGCATTGCGTCGAGAACGCTTCCCATGAGAACTACTACAAGGCCCCTGGGATCACCTTCTCGAACGGCAAGCCGCTCGATCCCGAAGGGAAAGAAATTTATCTCGCCCACTGGGCCGGGGCGATCGGCCTTCCTTCCAACGATGTATTCGCCGGCGCCTGGAAAGAGCTCTCGAAAGCGGCCTGGGCGCGATTTTGCAAGCGAGACAGTTCGTATCCGATCCGCAGATGAAGCAAGGGAGCCCTTCGACAACCGACGCCGATCCGAGAAGGTGATAAGCCGATGATGACGAGACAGGCCGTGATATTGGTCGGCGGCAAAGGAACGAGGCTCGGCGCGCTCGCATCCTCCACTCCTAAGCCGCTCATGGCGATCGGCGGCGACATGGTGTTCCTCGACGCATTGCTGCTCGAGATCATTCGCCATGGCTTCGATGACATTCTTCTGCTCGCCGGGCACTTGCATGAAAAAATTCGCGAGCGATATTGCGGACGTTCCATTCGTGGAGCGTCATTGCGCGTCGTCGTCGAAAGCGGGCCGGCGGGAACGGCAGGGGCGTTGAGAAACGCGGCGTCGTTGCTCGATTCGACGTTTTTGCTGGCGAATGGCGATACGCTATTCGACATCAATCTTCGTCGGCTCTCGGCTTGTCTGGAGACTAGGCCGGACGTTCTCGGAGTGCTCGCTCTGCGACGGGAGTCGGACTCGACGCGTTACGGCAGCGTGAGATTGCAGGACGGATATGTCGTCGCCTTTCGGGAAAAAGAAAGCGGTCGGGAGCCAGCATTCATTAATGCCGGAGTGGGCGTGTTTCGGCGAGAGATGTCGACCTTTGTCGAGGAGACGCCTTGCTCGATGGAGCTCGATGTCTATCCTCGGCTCGCCGCCGTCCGCACGATTCTCGGGGAAGTGTTCGACGGCTATTTTATCGACATCGGAACTCCGGAGTCGCTCCGCAAAGCGCGGCTAGATCTCGCAAACAGGCGCCGGCCCGCGGTTTTCTTCGACCGTGACGGCGTGCTCAATCACGATGCAGGATATTGCCATCGCGTCGATGCTCTCGAGTGGACTCGAGGAGCCGTCGAGACAATCCGATTGGTCAACGAGGCTGGAGCTTTGGCCATTGTCGTCAGCAATCAGGCGGGAGTTGCGCACGGCCTTTTTTGCGCGGCGGATATCGATCGCTTTCACGCGGAAATGTCCACGCAGCTCGCTGCAGCAGGCGCCCACATCGACGCATTCTATTTCTGTCCATACCACCCGGACGCAGCCGTCGCCGAATGGCGACATCCAGATCATCCCGATCGGAAGCCGAACCCCGGCATGATTCGACGAGCGTTGACCGAGTGGCCGATCGACATGAATTCGAGTTTGCTCATCGGCGACAAAGCGAGCGACATGGAAGCCGCGAGACGCGCAGGAATTCGCGGAATATTGTTCCAGGGCGGCGATCTCTATGCGTCGACCCGATCAGAGCTCGAGCATGTGGTAGCTCTTCGCAGTCGCACGCGCATGTGCTGACGAACCGTCGACGGATGCGGCTCGTACGATTTCGGTTCGCGACGCGCCCAATGATTCTGCCGCGGCGGCGCCACTCACAATGCGCCGATATCCCCATGCGATTCCGTCGGCGTATGCCGAGGACTCGGCGGTGCGCGACGCCGTGGGCTTCGATCTCGAACCGCAGAAGGAAACGATATGATCGGAACCGAAAAGCAGGACTCGCTTCTCCCGTGGCTGAAAGACAAAGCGCTTCCGCTGTGGGCCTCGAACGGATGGGATGACCGCACGCATTCATTCGTCGAACGCCTCTCGCTCCGAGGCGAGCCATTGCTCGATGCGCCCAGACGAGCCATGGTTCAAGCGCGTCAGATCTATAGTTACAGCGTCGCGCATCGATCGGGCTGGTTCGGGGACGGAGCAGAGCTCGTAGCACGCGCAGGGACGTCGATGATCGAACGCTATTATGAAGCCGATGGCGCTCGCGGCTGGGTTTTTTCCGTGGGGCGCGATGGAGCCGTGCTCGATAGCCGTCGAGATCTCTATACGCATGCGTTCATCCTACTCGGGCTCGCGAAGGCGTTCGAGGCCACGCGAGATTACGCCTATATCGCACTCGCTGATGCGACTCTGAGCTTTCTGGATCGCGAGATGAGTTCCGAGCATGGCGGCTATGTCGAGTCCCTGCCGGCGGGCGATAGTCCACGCCGGCAGAACTCGCATATGCATTTGTTCGAGGCGTTGCTCTCGCTATTCGATGCGACGAGAAACTCTGTCTATCTCGAACGAGCCGAGGCGATGCGCGATCTTTTCTTCAGGCGATTGGTTCAAGCCGAAAGTTCCGTTGTCGTGGAGTTTTTCGACGCTGATTGGGGGCCTCTCGAGGGTCCGAATTTTCCATTCGAACCGGGTCATCATTTCGAATGGATATGGTTGCTCGAGCAAAATGACGAGCTTCGACACGTCGATCAGACGGCGACGGTCGCGCGTCTATGGGAGACGGCGCTTCGCGCCGGCGTCGGCGTGGACGGTCGAATTTTTGCTCGCGCGACTGTCGGAGGAGCGGTGGATCGCTCGACTCGGCTTTGGTTCTATGCGGAAGCGGCAAAGGCCGCCCATGTAATGCGGTCGAAATATGAGCGGTTCGACGGCCCGATCACGAGCGATTTTTTTGCTGCCATGCGCGCTCGATTTCTAGAGCCCGCCATATCTGGCAGCTGGATCGATGAGTTCGACGCCCATGGCGCGCCGAAAATGAATTTTGCCCCCGCGAGCTCCCTGTATCACCTTTGCTGCGCGATTCGTGCAGCTGAAGCTCAGTATTGCAGCTGCTTTTTGAGATGAGCGCGCCGCGCCTCGGCTCGATGTGCTCGACGCCATACCAGCGGACGTTCCAATGGATCACGTCACATTCGAGACGGCTGCCCTCGAAATCGATCATCCCCACTATCCCGCCCGCCCCAATCCGGCGATCATCGCCCCAATCGACCCGCGAGAAAAATTCGCGACAGAGCCCGCGCTAGCGTGTTGCCCCTGTGCGAGGCGATGATCACGGCGTCGTCGGACTCGTTTCACCGATGATCACTGTCGCCGTGCGGCCCGCGATCAATGCGACGTCGCCGACCGCCGAGTCGAGCGCGATGCGCACCGGAATGCGCTGAGCGAGCCGCACCCAGCTGAATGTCGGATTGACATTGGGCAGCATCGTCGTTCCGGTGCTCCGCTCACGATCCTCGATACCACCGGCAATTCCCTCGACGCGCCCGAAAATCGCCGCTTTTTCCCCCATCAAATGAATTGTGACGCGGTCGCCGACATGAATCATCGGCAGCTTTGTCTCCTCGAAATAGCCGTCGACATGCCAGCTCGCGGCGTCGATCAGCGCCGCGACGCCTTTTCCGGCCGTCACATAGGCGCCGGGCCTCAAGTCGAAATTCGTCAAGGGTCCGCTGACCGAGGCGCGAACTTCCGATCGTTCGAGATTCAATCGCGCGATATCTCGATCGGTCTCCGCCTGTCGCAACGCCGCCGACGCCTGGGCCTGCGAGGAGATCGCAGCGTCGAGCTGCTGCTTGGAGACGGCGATCGTCTTCGTCGCCTCCAGAGCGCGATAGCGCGCGAGATCTTTCGTCGCGGCGTCGAGCGCGGCCTTACGTCCGTCGAGGATCGCTTCGGCCTGCCGCAAGGCGAGAATGAAGCGCTCTCGATCGATTCGGAACAGTGCGTCGCCTTTGTGAACGAACTGATCGTCGCTGACGAGAACGTCGCTGACGAGTCCCGAAACATCCGCGGCGACAGCGACGACGTCGGCGCGCACGCGGGCGTCTCTGGTCCAGGGCTCCTGCTCGTAATGCGCCCAGACGCGCCAGGCGACGATGACCGCCCCCGCGGCGAGCGTCGAAGTCGTCGCTATACGCAGGAAGGCGAGCAATCTCATTCTCATAACGATTCCACGAGTCAGAGCAGAACGAAGACGCCGAGCAGGCAGACGAACATGCCGAGATTGAACAGCGCCGGATGCCAGACGAAGCGGTAGAAACCGATCGCTTCGAGCGCTCGCTTGATCGCGATCTCCAGCATGAAGGCAGTGAGCGCAAAGGCGAGCAGCGACGATACGAACACGCCGAAAATGTCGATTTCCGCATTCATCCGACCTTTGCCTCCGACAAGGACCAATCGGGCGGCGGTTCGGCGCTGAACAGACAACGGCGAAGGCCGACCAGGGCGAGCAGCAGGCGCGCGTCGCCCGCGCATCGCGCCGCCGCCAGCGCACGATCGATCGCAGACAACGCAGCGCGAGAGGACGTCGGCGCTCCAGCGTGGAAATATCGGGAAAGCTGCTTCAGCAGCACATCGATCCGTCTCCGGCGAGAGCCGCGAAGGACGCTTCGCGCGCGGCGCGCATCGAGAATATTCAGGCCGGTTCTCAGATCGCGCAGCGCCTCCGGCAAATCGCCTTCGACCGCATGGGCGATGGGCGCGAGCAGAAACAGGCGATCGAGCATCAGACCGACGAGGCGCTCGTCGTTGCCGGCCAACGGGTCGGCGGCCTGAACGAAGGCGGCTCGGTTCGCGCGCCTATAGCCGCGCGCGCGCCATCGTGCGCCCGGCGAACGAATCAGAGCGATCGCGATCGCCGTCAGCGCCATGCCGGAGAACATTGCGAGGCTCGAATTGACGAAACTCTCGGCGTCGGCGGAATAGAGCTCCTGCACGGCCATGGCCGTCGGTGTGACGATGACGAGCGGCAGACCGATACGAAAAGTCTGCGGCGACGCTATGAGGAGACCGAAGGCGAGGTAGACGGGAGCGAGCGCCAGCGCCAATGTCTCGAAATTGTGGATATGTGGCAGAATGACGAAAAGATAGACGCCGGCGATCGTCATCGCGACGATCGTCCATTCGATGAAGCCGGCGATCGACGGAGCAGGATCGTCCTGGGAGGCGTAGAGGCTTCCGACGATCGCTCCCATCATCGCGGCGACAGAGCCTTCCGGCCAGGAAGCGCCGATCCAGATCAGGCAACAGGCGAAAATCGCGCAGGCCAGCGTGCAGGCCGCGTGCAGCGCTGCGCCATGGTCGAGATGGCGGATGCGCTCGATCCGCGAATCGACCGTGAACCGCAAGAGCGTCGGCCGATGAGGTCCTTCCGCGAGCGCTTTCGTCAGCTCGTCGCAGTCGGACAAGATATCGAGCAATTCGGCGACATGCCGGCAGAGGCTCGCCTCGACGAGGTCGCGCCATCGAGCCTCTTCGCGCGGCGCCGCCACGGTTTCGAGATCGCGTCGCAGCGCGCCCTCGTCCGTCTCCGCAGCTTCCGAGGCGGTCGCGACGATCACGACGCGCGCTTGCCCGACGAGAGACGAAGCGCGCGGCGAAGCTCCGCCGAGATCCGCGAGCGCGGCGAGACGGTCGGAGATCGTCGATAGAACGGGAAACAACATCAGCATACGCGGGACGATGCGACGCATCTGGTCGAGCGATCGGCGCTCGACCGCAGCGTCGAAGGCGAGATGCGTGGCCAATGTTTCGATCTCCGCCATTTCGGTCGCCAGACCGATCCAATGCGCGTCGACCGAGGCGATGCTTTTTGGATCGAGCGCGGCGACGGCGGCGGCGCGAGCGTCGCGCAGCCAAGCCTCCAGCCGCTCGGCCACGACCGGGCCGACGGAGCGCGGGAAGACGAGACTGGATACGAGCGTCGCGCAGGCGATGCCGATGAGAATCTCCTCGGTTCGCGACAAGGCGAGATCGAAGATCGTCTCTGGCGCGTCGACGGCCGGAAAGCCGACGATCGCCGCCGTATAACCAGCGAGCAGGAACACATAGCCGCGAGGCGTGCGGTCGAGCAGCGAGAGATAGAGGCACAGTCCCGACCAGATCGCCATGGCGAGCGCGAGCGCGAACGGCATGGCGACGAGATTGGGAACCATCAGAACTGCGCCCGCCGCTCCGAGCAATGTGCCCACGGCGCGGTAGGCCGCCTTGGATCTCGTCGCGCCAGAGAGCGGCTGCGACGCGATATAGACCGACGCCAGCGCCCAATAGGGGCGCGGAAGGTCGAGCCAGAAGCTGGCCGCGAGCGCCATCATCGCGGCGGCGAATGTCTTGATCGAGAACAGCCAATGGCCCGATCCGAAAAATGTCATCGAAGCCGCCTCGAGCAGACCGGCGATCGCAGCGAAGGGCTTGCGTCTGGCCCGGCCTTCCGTATAAATGACCAATAGGTCATTTTATGTCAAGCCGTGATCCGGCCGAAAGGATCGAGATGACGAATGGTCCCACCAAGACACCGAAGAGCGAGGAAGCGCGGCGGGCCGGCAGAGGGCCGAGCCCGGAAAAGACCGCGCAGACGCGCCGCGTCATCGTCGATGCGGCGCTCGGCGAGTTTCTCGAGAAAGGTTACGCCGATACGACCATGGACGGCGTCGCGAGGCGCGCCGGCGTGGCCAAAGGCACGCCCTATCGCTATTTTCCGGCCAAGGAGGCGCTATTCGAAGCCATGGTGCGGGAGAAGATCGCGGGCGCGCTGATCGACGCCGATCCCGCCAATCGCCGACCAGACGAAAAGGTGTCGACGTTCTTGCGGCGCACCATGCTCGTATCGATACGCGAGATCGAGCGCAACGGACGGGCCGCCATCGCCCGTCTCATGCTCGTCGAGGGCGCGAGATTTCCAGAAATGACGGAGATCTACCGACGCGTGATGTTCGAGCCGCTCTTGAAACAGATCCACGCTTTGGCTGTCGCCGCGCGCGCAGGGGGGGAACTGCGCCGCCCGGAGCTCGAGGATTATCCCCATCTGCTCATCGCGCCGATCTGGTTCGCGATCATTCATAACGGCCTTCTCGATCGCGCCCATCCTCTCGACATCGGCGATTTGTTCGAAGCCAATCTCGATCTCGTCTTCGACGCTTGAGCCGGCCGGCGATCGGCTTTCTTTCACGCTCGCCGAAGCTCGAGATCGCCGTTCTCTAGAGTCTTCGTTTTGACGCGTTTCCAGCCGAACCGGAGTCCACTTCGGCTGGAAACGCTCTATGCGAGCGCGAAGGAGCCGATTCCAGGACCGGCACCACGTCGCCGATCTCTCGATCTGGCTTTCGGTCCGCCCATTGCTCCAATGGTTCCGCCACAGCCTCTCGCATGACGCCCATTTCATGACGCGGCAGCGTCGCAAAATGGCGCATCGTGTATAATACCAATCCTCACTGATCAAAACCCATGGGCCCAATCGCACAACCCGATGGACATGATGCGCCACGACTGGTCGATGAGCTTGTTCCAAGCGGCGCAACAGTGATCGACGATATCGTCGTAGGATTTGAAGACGCGGTTGGACAGCCAGTTTTCGCGCAGAAACTGCCAGGCATTTTCGTAAGCGCTGTTTTCAGGCCACGACTTTGAAGGGGATGGGCGCGGCGTAGGCTCACGGCATGAGTTCATCGAGGCCGTCGACGATCTTCGTGAGAACGTCAGGCATGCACGACGGCGCCCTCGCAGGCGCGGCAGGCGTATTTGGGACGCCGCGTCACCAGCACGCGGAACTGCGCCGGCACGATGTCCAGACGCTCGGAGACATCCTCGCCGATCCGGTGGAGCGCGCCTTTGCAGCAGGGGCAAGACTTGTCCTCGATATCGACGACGGTCTCGATGCGCGGCAGATGTGCGGGCATTCAACGCCGAGTAGCATTTGAGCGCGACACGCCGTCGTCGGCGCCGGCGTCGCCCGGCAAGATCTCACCATCGGCGCGAATGACTGTCGCGCTCCATCTATCAAATGACAGCCCACGCCCTGTATCGCCCGCGTCCGGTCAACTCGCGAAGGTTCGACGAGAGTTCGTCGATCATCGTGGTGGCGGCTTGTTGAGAGACTCGAAGCTCCTTGGCGGCAAGAGGGACGGTGACGACCGGCGAAGCGAGACATAAATCTACGAGCTGCGACATCCTCGAATTCGTTCTTCGGCCTTCGCATTTTCTGAGCAGGAGCTCGCGCGCGAGCGTCAATCTGTCGAGCTCCTTCGCGTCCGCCTTCGCCATCGTTTCGATCGCACAGGCGAACGCGACCAATCGTGATTCGAAATCATCTCGTCCAACTCGACGATATCTGGCGTGTCGAAATCCCGAATGCAGCGCTGTGAGACACTGCCGCGTCTTTCCACGGGAGCGGAGCAAGGCCGCGGCGAGCAAGGGGCCGAGCCAAGCGCTGCGCTGTAACGGCTCGATCTCCTCCCAAGCATCGAGCGCGATGCTCGCCGCCATCAAAGGCGGAAGGTTCCGGGTGCGGCTCAGACACTCGCGCCACTCCGCGAAGCGGGCCTGATCGTCCCAATCTTCGTCGTAGACCAAACCAGAGTCGTCCCGCTTCGGCGGAGCCGGCTGGATTCGCTCTATCGGGCGTGACGTTCGCGCCAGCAATTCATCGATTTCGGCGAATTCTCCTGTAAGGATCGTCCCGTCGTCCTCGTCATCCGGCTCCAGATCCGCCGCCTCGCCCATGGCGCCCGAACCAGTGGTCGGCTCGGACACCGCATCATGCGATCTCCCTGCGCCACGTAGACTGGCGAGGCCCTCGGTCGTCAACGCCCAGGCCGAATCGCGATCGGCTATGCGACGGCGCGTGAGCAGAACGGCGTGCGCCCGCACGAGCTCGTGCGTCGGCGTGCGCACGTCCATTCCGGCGTCATGAAGCACGAGGTCTTCGAGCTGCACGAATTCGCCCGCGCGCCACAAGGCTGCGCAGGCGTCGTGGAAATGCGCGCGAAGAACGAAGGCTTCGGCGACGGGACTGGAGCGAAGCCGCTCGTCGAAACGCGCGAGGGCGTCCGACGCGCTCTCGAAAGGCGCTTGCAGGCGCTCGAATGAGACCGAGGCGGGAAACGAAAATCCCATTTTAATCCTGTGCGAATCAAGACATTTATCAAATTATCTCAAACATCGCTTGAGTGATAGACGATGCCTTTTTCTCTTTCGCCGACCGGATCGAAACGCGTCGCTGCGGCAGCCGAAAGGGGTCATCGCAGAATCTTCCCAAAATCCTACGCTAAGGCGCTGACGGAGGTTTACTGGTATCTTGCCGATGGAGTTGCGTAGATATTAAGGCATTGAGATATCTGGCGGCTCGCGCGCGCTCGAAAGCAAACCCACAAGAATCTCGTCGAGGGAATTGAGCAGCGGACGATCTCCGAATTGGAGGCATTGATCGCTGTCAGCGACGGCAGAGATCGCACGCCGCTCGCCTGGTTGCGTGATTGGCCTGAGGCGCCGGCCCGAAAGAACCTCGTCAGGATCGTCGAGCGCCTGCAATTTGTTCAAAGCCTCGGCGTCGGGCCAGATCGCGAGCGACGGATTCATCGCGCGCGTTATAGGGCCATCGCAAAGGAAACGGCTATTCTCAGCGCAGCCGCGCATTCCGCGCCTTCGGCGATTTCCTTTTGCCGCGGCCTTTGTCGCTCGGCGACAGGAAGGCGAATTGACTTGCGGTCACGGATCGCTTCGACGACTGGCGTACCGAGCGAACGGCCTTGCTCGAATCGCGGCTCAATGAAATCGATACGCTCGCGTCCGCAGGCAAGCTTGTCGAAGCTGCGATCACCGCAGAGGGGTTGTCGATCAAAGGGGCGGAGCGAGGGCTGATTGATCGGCCGATTTTAATCCGCGCGTAAATCGGCCGTTTCACGCCAACGCAGCCGCGACATCTCCGTGGCCGCCTCAAAGACGTCGCTATCAGAAAATGGCTCGCTCATTTTAGCGCCTATGCGGGGATCTGTGCTCGTGCCGCCTTATCGCGCCCGCAGCAGATTGAGGCGCGGTCCGCTCAGCGCGCCCAGGGCGAGCGACCTGGCTCCGGCTATGTCGAGCGCCAGAGCGGCAATGCCATAGGCGAGGGCCCCGCTCACTGCCAGCACAGTGAATGACACGCCGCTTCGACCGGATAGCAATGTCTCGACCGCGAGCACCGCCAGCGTCATGATCGCACTGGCGGAGACGACCCGCAGCAGCGGGCGGGCGAGCAACGGCATCGGATGCGCATGGCGCGTCATCGCGAAGGCGACGAATAACCCGACGCCCTCCGCCAGCACGAGAGAAATCGCCGCGCCGGGCAGTCCGAAGGCCTCGGTCAGCGGCCAAAGGGAGCAGACGTTGACAGCGAGCGTCGCCGCCCCGTGAGCGATCGTCAGTTCCGGACGCTTGGCGAGGTGAAAGCTGATGTGGACGTAGGAATTCGAGATCGACGAGAACAGCCAGGCGAAGGCCAGGATCGGCATGATCGTCGCGGCGGTCTCGCGAAAGGCCGGGCCGAGCAGAAACGAAGCGAGATGAGGGCTGGTCAACGCCGCGCCTATCGACACGGGCAGCAAAATAGCGAGCAGCAGTTCCCCGGATTCCTCGAGGTGAAGACGCGCAGCGTCCTCGTCTCCCTCGGAGAGCGCGCGCACCGCGAGAGGGATGGCCGCCGCCGCGACGGCGCTGGAGGGGATGAGGATGATCTGGCGGATGAGATCCGCCGAGGCGCCATAGAGTCCGGCGGCGCTATCGCCTAGCGACCACGCGACGAACAGCCGGTCGAGCGAGCTGTGGAACGTAAAGACGAAGCCGGAAATCGTGATCGGAGCTCCGAGACGAAGGAAGGTCTTCAGCTTCGAGAGATCGATCGGCGCGATCGGCCGCATCCAGATCGCTGGCGTCGAATAGGCGATCGCCACGAAATAGGCCGCGGCGGCCATCGCCAGCTGACCAACGCCGCCGCCGCCGAGCCCGGCCACGACGAGGCAGAGCCCGAAGGCTGCGACCGAACGCAATATCGAGGAGAGGACATAGGCTCTCGTCTGCAGCCGCGACTTCAGCAACTCCTGTCCGAGCTCGAACAGGCTGAGGCCCAGCGAAAACACCAGCGCGCAGGCTGCGCGCGCCGGGGACAGCCCGGAAAAATAGGCAACGCCGGCGACCGCCACGGGCGCCACGGCCGCCGAGAGACCATACGCGGCCAACGAGGTCGCGCGGACGTCGACGCCATCCCCCTCGGACTGAAAGCGCATGGCCGAATAGCGCACCCAGGTGAACAGCACCGCGGAAACGAAGCCGCCGACGCTGACGCCGACCACATAGACGCCATATTCGGCGGGATCGAGCAGGCGCGTGAAGGCGACGGCGCTCAGAAAGCCAAAGATCCCCGAGACGGCGCTCGCAGTCAGATAGTGCGAGGTGTGGCGAAACAGCATTTTCGGCTCGATCTCTCCAGATTATGCGCTTTTCCAGCGCCTCGTCGCGTGAACCGGGCTCCTGCCGGATGAACCTCGCGCGTAAGCGCCGACGAATCCTAGCCGCAGACATCTCGTATTCGGTAACGCGAGCCGCGCAACTCGCGTGCCAAAACCAGAATTGAGGAGAAAACACGCGCTATCAGCGGCGATCGGCCGAAAGCGGATCGGTTACGGCCGATCGCCTGTGCCAATACGACACGGCCGACTCCTCCGCGGACTCAGGAGCGAACCAGATCGCGGATCGCGCGATAGAGACGCCGCGCTCTCGTTTTCTCCCGGAGCGCGTCGCTCCAATCGATCATGCTCGAATTGACGTCGTAATCCCCCCTCTGCGCATCCGGAATATCGCCGGCGACGATGCGGGCGATGAGGTTCGGCAGCTCTCGATAGAAGGCTTCTGAACGATAGGGCGGATGCAGTGAATACATGCCCTTTCCCGATCCGAGAAAGTCGATGCGGCGCAGTCCGTGGCGCCTCATGGCCGCGGTAAAGAGCTCCTCTGCCGGCAGGGACAGTGGCGATTGGCGGTAGATCCGCGCTCGAAGCCGACGCTTCGCGTTCGGCCGCACGATCTCGAGCGCGCCGACGCGCGCATCGAAGCGTCGCTGGTCGAGAACGAAAATGCGCGTGCTCACGCTATGGAAACCATAAGCAGGATAATCGGCGGCGAGGCGTGTCGGCCTCGGCAGCGCCTCGCTTCCGGGAAAATAGCGATGCAGATCGGCGAGCGAACCGTCGACCGTCGGCGGGCCCGGCAGCGGACTGGCGAAGAGCGCGTCGGGCGTCCGCTCGAGCCAGCCGATGGCTTCGTCGAGCCAGGCTCGGCTTCCCCCGCCGAATAGCATGTCACTGTCCATATGCACGACATAATCGGCGTCCGCGCGGAGCAGTCCGTAGAAATAGGCGTGCAACGGCCCGCCATCATAGGCTTTTTCCGGCACGTCCGCGCTGGAGCCGAAATAGCGCCGCCGCACGGCCTCGCGCGCGGCGGGAGAATAGTCGACCTCCACGATCTCGAGATTGGAAAAACGCGCCGCGAATGTCTCGATATGATCGAAAAGCTGCTTACAGTTCTCGTCATAGCTCGCGCCGCGGTAACGGCCGGTGCGGCTGCGCTTCGTGTCGATGGTCAGCGTGACGCGCTCCACCTGGCCGCCCCAGATCTCGAGCTCGTGTCCGAGCGTGTGCGCCACATGGCGGGCGTCGAGCGGATGCATATTGATTTGCAGAGCTGATCGAACGGTCATGACAGGCCTTTTCGAGAATGATCTACGTCAGATCGGATCGGCGCGCGCGGTTACGCCGTCCTGCCGGTGAAGCGGTCGATCGTCTGCATGAACGGCTTGCGTCCGAAGTCGCGATCGAGCGGAAGCGGCCGGTTGGGCAGACCGTCGCGGCGCGGGAACAT
This sequence comes from Methylosinus sp. KRF6, assembly GCF_018887255.1. Taxonomy (NCBI): domain Bacteria; kingdom Pseudomonadati; phylum Pseudomonadota; class Alphaproteobacteria; order Hyphomicrobiales; family Methylocystaceae; genus Methylosinus; species Methylosinus sp. KRF6. The sequence goes on from NZ_JAHLJF010000001.1 coordinate 368,085, forward strand.
ATAAGGAATCCAGCTGTAGCGATCCGAAATGCCCCAGGTGAGCACGGCGTCGAGCGGGCCGGCCGCAGTCACCGTAGCGAGAAGATCGCCGACTTGGCGGGCGACGATCTGGTCTCGCTCGAGGGGAGACGGCGGCAGCTCGTTGTCGAGGACATCGAGCTCCGTGATCAGCACCTTTACTCCCGCCGCATGGAGTTCGCCGACGAAGCGCCCGAGACCGTCGCGATCGATCGCCTTCGCCCCGCGCAAATGACATTGCAGGCCCACCGCATGGAGCGGCGCGCCGGCGTCCAAGAGGCGGAAGACGAGATTGCGGAACGCCGCCCGCTTCGCCGGAAAATGCTCGTCGCCGAATTCGACGTCATATTCGTTGAGCGCCAGCTGCGCCTGAGGATCGGCGGCGGCCGCCGTCCGAAACGCGAGCGCGAAGTGACGATCGCCGAGCAGTTCGAACCAGAGCGATGGGCGACGATCCGTCGGACGGCGCGCGATGTCTGGAATCGCTTCGTTGACCACGTCCCACGAACGGATGCGCCCGCGGTAACGGGAGACGACCGTTTCGATATGCTCGACGAGCGCGCGCTCCGCTTTCGCCGGCGTGTCGATCGCCTTCGTCCACTCCGGCATCGAAGCATACCAGACGAGCGTATGACCGCGCATGGAGAGCCCGTTGCGCTGCGCGAACGACATCAGCGAATCGGCGCGCTCGAAAGCGAAGGTCGAGGCGTTCGGCCGCAACCTGCTCCATTTCAACTCGTCGACGGGCACGATCAAACTGCACAGCTCGGCGATCGCCGCCCCGAGGCGTGGATCGGAATCGAGATCGGCCAGTCCGAGCGCCGCGCCATAGGGCACTCGCCGCTGCGCTTTCCTCGACGAGGACGTCGCCGCATTCGCAGCTGCGGGCGTCGCCGCGAATGCAGCGGCTCCGAGGCAGGAGGTCAGGACGTTGCGTCTGTTCCACTTCATGAAGAAGCAATCTCTCTTTGAGAAGAACGTGGCTTCGGATGGCCATCGCAGCAAAATTCGATCCAGCAGCGGCCGACCTGAGGAAAACCGCGCCAAAGCAGACTTCGTCCGGCTCGAACGCCAGAACACGCAGAAATTGGTCTAGTGGTTGCTGCTTCCGACCGGCATCCGGCCGAAACGGTTCTTTTTGATACAGGTTCGGGTTCAGCTGGAACGAGTTTGGAAGGTGATGTGAATGAGCGTCAGCGTAGTCATTCCAGTCAAGAACGGCGCGCGCTTCATCACAGAAGCGGTCGAGAGCGCCTGTGTCCAAGCCGAGGTGGGGCTGATCGTCGTGGTCGACGACGGCTCCACCGACGGCACGGTCGAAGTCGTCCGCACCATGAGCGATCCGCGCATCGTTTTGATCGAGAATACTCGGCAAGGCGTTTCCGCCGCGCGCAATTCGGGTCTTGACGAAGTCGTGTCGAGAGGCTGCTCGCACGCCGCCGCATCCTGGGTCGTTTTCCTCGACGCCGACGATCGCTTGCGCTCGGGCGCGGTGTCCGAGCTGCTCGCCGGCGTCGATGACGATTGCGTCGCGGTCTACGGCGACTACGATCGGATCGACGAGAACGGAGCGTTCATCGGACGCCGACGATTCATCCGCGGCATGCGCAAACCCAGCGGAGACGTTCTCGGACGGCTTCTCGCTGGAAACTTCCTGGTCAATGGCGGCGTGATGCTGATCCGCATCGACATTTTTCACAGTATCGGCGGCTTCGACGAGACGCTTCGTCACTGCGAAGATTGGCACGCCTTCTGCCGATTGGCGGCAACCGGACGGATCGTCTGGCGACCGAACGCCCATGTGCTCGATTATCGCGTTCACCGTTGCGGCACGATGATGGACTCGTCGATCGACTATCGCCGATATGAGACAGCATTGGAGCGCGTTTTCGTGGATCCGCTGATTTGCGGACGCTTCGACTCCCGTCGACTGGCCCGTCTGCGCCGCAGATCAGAAGCGCATCTGCGCACCTATCTCGCTTGCCAGACATTCCGCTCCGGCGCCTATCTGCGAGCAATTCGTCAAGCGACGCGAGCGATCATGGCGCTTCCGTCGCACGCGCCGAAGGTCGTGCTTCGATTGGTCGGAGCCGCAGCGGGAATTTAGAGCGCGTCCCCCATTGGACGCCCGCTTGCTTTCGACGGGAGCACAGGAGAAAAGACAGTGTCGGGTTCTCAGACCGAATCGAATGTCGCGGCAGTCGTCTGCGTTCCGACATTTCGTCGCCCGATCCATCTCGAAAAGACGCTCGCCTCGCTCGCTCATCAAGTCGAGGGCGTGAATTTCGCGGTCGTGATCGTCGAAAACGACGACGAATGTCGCGAGGGCAAGACCGTCGCAGATGCCTTTTTGAAATCGGGGGCGCTTCGAGGAATATGTGTCGTCGAGCCACAACGGGGAAATTGCCGGGCGATCAATCGCGCCTTCGAGACGGCTCTCGATAGTTTCCCGAGCGCCGAATTCATTCTCATGATCGACGATGACGAGATCGCGAGCCCGTTATGGCTTCTGGAGATGACCGGCGGGGCGCGACAGAGCGGCGCCGACATCGTCGGGGGGCCGGTTGTTCGCTTCTTCGAGACCGCTCCCGATCGCGCGGCCACGCTTCATCCGGTGTTCGATCCCGGCCTGTCTTTCTCCCGTTTCATTCCCTCGCTTCTCGGCTCGGGAAATTGTCTGATCCGACGCCATGTGTTCGAGTCCTTCGACGCCCCTTACTTCGACCTCCGATTCAATTTTCTCGGCGGCGGCGACATGGATTTCTTCCAGCGATGCCGCTCGAAGGGATTCACCACCTATTGGAGCAACGATGCGATCGTGACCGAGAGCGTTCCGGCGCAGCGCATGGAGGCCGGCTGGATCTTGCGCCGTGGCCTCGCCATTGGCGCAATCAACTATCAGATCGACTGCAAACGCTATCCGAGCCTTCTCGGTCGCTCACTGATCTTCATCAAGAATTTCTTGACGCTCCCGCTCTCGGCGTTGCGCGCTGTCTCGATGTTTCAGCGAACGCGCTGCCTATTGCCGACATTGCATCCGATCTGCATCGCCGCGGGACGCAATCTCGCGGCGTTCGGCTTTTCGCCCAGCCCCTATAAGCAGCCAAGCAGACCGAATGCGACGCCGAGAGACTTACCCCACCTATCGATGTGACGTCGCCGCACACGCTCGGAGCCGGCCTCGGAAATTCGGACAGCGCTCGAGTGGATTTTCTGCCTGACAGCGGCGAGGATTCTCGCTGCGAATCAGGAGCATTCGATGACGAAGAAGAGCCGCCGGACGCATTCCCCGGCGTTTGAAGCGAAAGTGGCTTTGGCTGCGATCGAGGGCGAGAAGACGCTCAGTGAACTCGCGCAGCAGTTCGACGTTCATCCGAACCAGATCACGACCTGAAAGGGCCAGCTTCTCGAAGGCGCGGCGGGCGTTTTCGGTCAGGAAAAAACGGAGCGAAGGAAGCGGCGGTCGATTTGAAGGCGCTTCACGCCAAGATCGGCGAACTGACGCTGACTGTCATGCCGCCATACCCCTTTTTTCCTACCAAATTCAAGAAGGCTTTGCCCACGTCAATCCGCCACTCGCCGGGTTCGATAGCGCCTCGACCAAGATCGCCGCTCGCGAAAACGAGCGACGTCTCTCGTTGGCGTGTTCGACGAAGCCGTCGAATGGTTGCGGAAGCTGCCCACGCCCTGTATCGCCCGCGTCCGGTCAACTCGCGAAGGTTCGACGAGAGTTCGTCGATCATCGTGGTGGCGGCTTGTTGAGAGACTCGAAGCTCCTTGGCGGCAAGAGGGACGGTGACGACCGGCGAAGCGAGACATAAATCTACGAGCTGCGACATCCTCGAATTCGTTCTTCGGCCTTCGCATTTTCTGAGCAGGAGCTCGCGCGCGAGCGTCAATCTGTCGAGCTCCTTCGCGTCCGCCTTCGCCATCGTTTCGATCGCACAGGCGAACGCGACCAATCGTGATTCGAAATCATCTCGTCCAACTCGACGATATCTGGCGTGTCGAAATCCCGAATGCAGCGCTGTGAGACACTGCCGCGTCTTTCCACGGGAGCGGAGCAAGGCCGCGGCGAGCAAGGGGCCGAGCCAAGCGCTGCGCTGTAACGGCTCGATCTCCTCCCAAGCATCGAGCGCGATGCTCGCCGCCATCAAAGGCGGAAGGTTCCGGGTGCGGCTCAGACACTCGCGCCACTCCGCGAAGCGGGCCTGATCGTCCCAATCTTCGTCGTAGACCAAACCAGAGTCGTCCCGCTTCGGCGGAGCCGGCTGGATTCGCTCTATCGGGCGTGACGTTCGCGCCAGCAATTCATCGATTTCGGCGAATTCTCCTGTAAGGATCGTCCCGTCGTCCTCGTCATCCGGCTCCAGATCCGCCGCCTCGCCCATGGCGCCCGAACCAGTGGTCGGCTCGGACACCGCATCATGCGATCTCCCTGCGCCACGTAGACTGGCGAGGCCCTCGGTCGTCAACGCCCAGGCCGAATCGCGATCGGCTATGCGACGGCGCGTGAGCAGAACGGCGTGCGCCCGCACGAGCTCGTGCGGAAGAACGAACGCTTCGGCGACGGGATTGGAGCGAAGCCGCTCGTCGAAACCGCGAGGGCGTCCGAGGCGCTCTCGAAGGGCGCTTGCAGGCGCTCGAATGAAACAGATCCGGGAAGATCTAACCCCATTTCAATTCCACGCGAACCAAGGCAATTATCAATCTAAGTCAATTTTCACTTGAGTGATAGAGGATGCTATTTTCTCTTTCGCCGACCGGATCGAAATGCGTCGCCGTGGCCGCCGAAAGCTAGCCTCGGGACGGTTCCAAAGGTGGGCTTTCGGCCCGAAAATCGACGAAAAGGGCCGTTTTTCGGGCCTTTCTCCTGCTCGCCTCCGTGTGTGGGCGGCGAACTTCGGCCTTCGGATGCGATTTCAAACGACCGATTTGTGATATTAATAACAATTGAAATTTCGCCTATTGATCACATCATGGGCGATATGATATCGTCGCAGCAATGAGATTAGTTCTGGATACGAACGCCCTGATCGCAGCACTTCGAAGCCCAAGCGGAGCCTCCGCCGAGCTTCTCAAGCTCGCGCGTCGAGGACGGCTCCAGCTTTTGGCCAGCGCCGCCCTCGCGATCGAATACGAGGCCGTGTGTCTGCGCGACGAACATCGAAAAGCGGCTGGCCTGTCGATGAAAGAGGTCGGTCAGTTTCTCGACGCGATCATCGATCTGATCGAGCCGGTCGAAATCTGGTTCCTTTGGAGGCCGCAATTGCGCGATCCGGGCGACGAGTTGGTGCTCGAGGCGGCGGTGAATGGGCGGGCCGCGACGATCGTCACGTTCAATTTGCGTGACTTCGGACTTGTGCGAGAGCGCTTTGGGATCGACGTTCTCACGCCGAGAGATACGCTGATGAGGATAGTGCAATGAAAACCAAAACAGCCGCTTATGCGCTTCGGCTCCCCGCTTCGATGAAGGCGGAAGCCGAAAAGATCGCCGCCGAGGATGGCACGAGCCTCAACCAGTTCGTCGCTTCGGCGGTGGCCGAAAAGGTTTCGGCGTTACGGACCGCTCGCTATTTCGCGGAAAAGAAAGGCCGGACCGATTGGAGCGCCTTCGACCAGATCATGCGCCGCGAGGGTGGCGCTCCGCCGGTTGCGGACGACGAGATTCCTGAAGCTTATCGAACGGCTCGCAAATAGTCCGTCGCTGATTTCGTCGGAAGGAAACCAGCGCGAATGCCCCTGATCGGCTACGCCCGCGTCTCGACCGAGGATCAGGTCACGGACGCGCAGACCGATGTGCTGAAGGCGGCCGGCTGCGTCGAGATTTTTCGCGAGCATATGTCGGGGGCGAAAGCCTCGCGGCCGGAACTCGCCAAGGCCCTTTCGCGGGTGCGCCGCGGCGACGTGCTGGTCGTCGCGCGGCTCGATCGTTTGGCCCGCTCGCTGTCGCATCTCCTCGCCCTGATCGCCGAGCTCGACGCCAAGGGCGCGCATTTCAAATCGCTCGCCGATCCCATCGACACCACGACCCCGCAGGGCCGGTTCGCCCTGCAGGTTCTCGGCGCCGTGGCCGAGTTGGAGCGCGCCCTGATCCGCGAGCGCACCAAGGACGGCCTGCGCGCCGCCAAGAAGCGCGGCCGCATCGGCGGCAACCCAAAACTGCGCGCCGGCGACCGCGACGCCATCCAGCGCATCGTCGACGCCAAGGCGGCGAATTATTTCGAGCGCGTCAATCGAACGGCCGAACATTGGTTGCCGGTCGTCCGGCAAATGCGCCCGGATCACCGCTGGCAGGATGTCGTGCGCGTGCTCAACGCCAAGCGCGACGCCGCCAGCGGCGCTCCCCTGCCCCAATGGACCGTCGAGCGCCTGAAGCGCGCCGTCAAACGCTTTGCCGCTGAGGGTTTGATCGAGCCCCGCCTTCTTCAGCAAGCCGCCAGCCGAAAAGTCAGCAGCGAGCGCCTGGTCACGCTCGTCGCCGGGATCAAACGGGCCAATCCCGATCTGACGCTCGCGCAAATCGGCGCGCAGCTCGAGGCCATGTATGAGCGCACGCCGCGCGGTGGAACGCGCTGGGCGCCCTCCTCCGTCAAAAGCCTGCTCGACCGCGCCGAAAAGCTCCGGTTGCTCGACGCCGAAACGCTGTGAGCGCGCGGACCGCCGAGGCGCGTCCGAAAATGCGCAGCCACGTCACCCCGTCCTCTTGCGTTCGCGCGCCGCCTTCCCAGCCTTGCCGCGCAACAGCGCCATCAGCACGGATCCGAGCGAGAACTCCCCTGCCCTCGCCTTTTCGGTCAGGACGCGGAGATAGCCTCCGGCGCTTTTGATCTCATCGCCACGTTGCAGGATCGCGGCGATGACGATCGAGGCGTCATGCTCGCCCAAGACGTCCAAGGCCTGGGACCAGGCGTCTGGCGAAACGCCGAGCGCCGAGCGCACCGTCGCCGCCGCAGCAGCGAGGTCTCGCCACGAGGAGATTTCGCCACTCGGGCCGTAATCGGCGATGTCTGGACAGGCCTCCAGCACCATTCCGAGCGGATAGGCGCGAAGGGTCGGCTTGGGATCGACGGTTCGGGGACGATACGAGGATGTTTCTGGGGCGCGGTCGATCGCTCCCCCGGGCTCTTCGAGATTCGGCTCGGATGGATCGGCCCTGCCTTCTTGAAGGCTAGGTTCAAGATCAGAAGTTTTTGTGGTTTGATTCTGTATGTGACGCTCAGTTTGAGACTCATTGCCGCTCATATTTTGAGCTTTTATGTGCGTTTCCAGCGACTTGTGGATTTTCGCCGCTAGAGCGGCCAATTCGCCGGCCAAAGCCTCCAGATCGGCGCGGGAAAGCCCCCGTCCGTAGCACCCCGAGAGCGTCGCATAGCGCTGATGCGCCTCGTCCCAATCGCCCGAGACGCCCTCCTCCAATCCGGTCTCGATCATCTTGACGATGTCGCGGCGAGTGAGCGTGATCTTTTCGCGTAGCAGCGCGATCGCGCGATTCTCCGCCCGCACCTCCTCGGCGAGATTCTCGATTTCACTCGAGCGCGCGACGAGCGGCGCGAGGTCGAAGCCGAAAGCGTCCTCTATGGCTCCGCCCTGCCCTTTGCGGGCGAAGCGCTTGCCGTTCGGAGAATCGCGGCGGATGATCAGCCCGGCCTCGACGAGGCAGGCGAGATGCCGGCGCAAAGTCGCCGGCGCCATGCCATGGGCGCGGATCGAGAGCTCCTTATTCGACGGAAACACGACGATGCCGCCGGCGGCTCCGGCCACCGGCTCGCACTGCGCGTCATTCCCTGGCAATGAGAGCGCTGTCTCCTGGTGAAAGCTCAGCAGCGCGTGCAATACGGATAGCGCGCGCTCGGTGACGCCGAGCGGCTCCTTGGCTTCGGTGAGCGCGCGAAACAGTCGCCATTTGTGGACGACGGTCTCAGCCGCGCCCGGCATTGCGGCGAAATTCTCGGTCGCGGTCTGTCTCGCCACCATGGCGAGCGACAGCGGCCGCCGCCCGAAGGGCGTCGTTGGACGTGTCTGCATCTTCCTTTGCCTCGTTCGGGCAAAAGAAATCCGCTCGCCGAAACGGCGCCGACTCTTGACAGTGATTCGCGGAAGTGGGATTCTCTCAGTCGCAACACATCGAGAAGGGCTTCCGGGGCGGGATCGTTTCGGGGGCCTTTTTCTTTTGCTGGTCTCCTCTCGCCGACGCTCACGCGCCTTTCGATACGCCGTCGCCGGCGTCGAAAGATCGATACTCCTCGAACAGCTCGGGCAGGCGAGCGGCGAGGAATTGCGCGAATGCGCTTCCATCCGCTTTCGCCAGCGTTACTCTGACATCGCGCTCGGAGGCGCGAATTTCCGCCACCGATCGGCCCGCGGCGTCTTTGATCTCTATGATCGGCCGGGCGGGGCGCTGCTCGGCCTCGGTTCGCTTCGCCGCGGCGACGGCTCGCGCGAAACGCGCATCGCCGTCGAGCGACGAGAAGGCGGGGAGGGCGGCAGCCGCGCGCGCGCGCTTCAGCGCGTCGCCATCGCGCAAAAGCTCGGCGAATTCCTGCCAGCGGCCACGACCGATCTTCGGCGCCTTTCCAATGGCCCGCACGATATCCTCTGGCACCGCCTTCGCGACCGATATCAGCTTGGAGGCCTCGGCCCTGTCGATGGCGAGCGCCTGCTGAACGACCGAACGGGCGCGTCCGGCGCTCTCCAGCCGCCAAGCGAACACCGCGCGCTCGATGAAGCTCAAATCCTCGCGGGCTGAATTTTCGACGCCTTGCGCGATGATGAGGTCATCATCGTCCAGCGTGCGAACGATGGCGCGCGCCGGACGGCCGAGCTGGAGCGCGGCGCGAATGCGGCGATGGCCGAAGGCCGTCTGATAGCGGCCGGGCAGCGTGGGGCTGATGCGCAGCAGGACGGGGATTTCCTGCCCACGATCGGCGATCGATTGCTTCAACGCCTCGAAGGAAGCGTCGTCCTCTTGCGGAAACCGATCCGCGAAAGGGGAGGGGTCGATCAGCCCGGGATCGATTTCGATCACCTGCTCGCCGGCGGCGATGCGGGCCCGCAGAGCCTCGTTTTCCCGCTCTATGTCGGAGAAAGTGTCCTTCATCGAGCGCACCGCCCCGGCCGCGACGCGGCGCGGCTCCGGATTGTTGTCTGCGGACAACATCGGCGCGGGGGGCTGCGCGAAGAGGGAGCGGATCGTATCCGAGCGCTTGCTCATCGCCGCCAGACCTTTTCCATGAGACCGAGGATTTCACGATTGACGCCATTGACCGATTCGAGCCCGCGCTCGAAAGCGGCGCGGCCGACCGAGCCTCTTTCGAGCTCGTAGAGCGATTGCTTGGTGAGGCCGGCATTGGCGACGGCTGTCGACTTCCACACCGTCGCGCCCAGCACGTCATCGCCGAAGAGATTGCGCAGCAAAGCGACGATCTGCGTTTCCGGCACGTCATTGGGGTCGTGCCGGGTCACGACATAGCGGATGAAATCGTAATCGAGCCGGCCGCCGGCCTCCTCTATGACCGTCATGACGTCCGAGGTCATGAGCAGAAATTGATTCATGGAGGCCACATCGACCATCTGCGGATGAATGGTCACGAGCATGGCTGTGGCCGCATTCAGCGCGCCCATTGTGAGATAGCCGAGCTGTGGCGGGCAATCGATCACGACGACGTCGAACTCGTCGGCGACCTCGGCGATCGCTCCGCCGACGCGCCGAAAGAAGAGATCGCCGCCACGCAACGATCGTTCCGCCATGGCGCGCGGCGTGTGATGCTCGAACTCCATGAGCTCGAGATTGCCGGGGACGAGCGAGACGCCGGCGAAATAGGTAGGCAGCACCACCTCCCGCATCGGCCGGCGCGCCTCGTCATAGCGAATCGCGCCATAGAGCGTTTCGCCCTCGCCGATGTCGAACTCCGGCTGATAGCCGAACATGGCCGAGAGCGAGGCCTGCGGATCGAGGTCTATGGCCAGCACCCGATAGCCCTGGAGCGCGAGAAACTGGGCGAGATAGAGGGAGGTCGTGGTCTTGGCCGACCCGCCCTTGAAATTGGCCACCGCAATGACCTGCAGCTTGTCGCCGGTGCGCCGATGCGGCAGAAAGCCGAGCGCTTCCTTCGGCCGCGCGCCGGCCAGATAGACACGCAGCTCGCCGATCTGCGCGGGCGTGTAGGATCGGCGCCCGCCGCCCGTCACCGCGGGCTCCGGACCGAGACCGTCGAGCGACAATTGCCTGAGATAGCCGTCCGACACGCCGAGAAAGCGCGCCACCTCCCCAGAGGAGAAGGAGCGCAGGGTCTTTCGAGCCGCTGGCGGAAACAGCGTGGCGCTCAACGCCTGCATCTGCCCCGACAAGACTTTCGCATGGCGGGTCATTCGCTGCAGCGCGCTTTCCGGCGCCGAATAGGGCAGGGCGTCCAAGTTGCTCGTCACAGAAAACGGTTCCTGAGCGTTAAACGGCTAATTTCCGTCTGTGACTAGAGGCCGATTCTCGATTCTTTGCAAGTCGTATTGGGTTAATCGATTCCTAACGGAGAGCCCTGTCGACGGCTCCCACGCGTGGAAAGAGCGCTTCGACGGCGACGTCGCCGCCGGCGCGGCGATGGCTCGGCTCCGTGTGGCGCCTGCGCCGGAAATGACGTAGTGTGCGATTTCCTTCTGCGGCGCAATCGGCTCCTGTGAGCCCCAAACGAGCGCGCAGCGAAGCTCGCCGCCCAGCGCCCCCACCCAAGGCAAATCACTCGTGACCTTTCTGAACGCCCGTCCCGCGCTCGCCAAAGCCTTGGCCGAGCGCAATTACGCTTCGCCGACGCCCGTGCAGGCGGCGGTCTTGTCCGACGAAGCGCAGGGCGGGGACATTCTCGTTTCCGCGCAGACGGGATCTGGCAAAACCGTCGCCTATGGCCTGGCGATCGCTTCCACGCTTCTCGACGACGCCGACAGTCTGCCAGCGGCCGGAGCGCCGCTCGCGCTCGTCGTCACGCCGACGCGCGAGCTCGCGCTGCAGGTCGAACGCGAGCTCGGATGGCTCTATGAGCACGCCTCGGCCCGGATCGTCGCCTGCGTCGGCGGAATGGACGCGCGCCTCGAACGCCGCAAATTGTCCGAGGGCGCGCATATCGTCGTCGGCACGCCCGGGCGCGTGCGCGATCACATCGAGCGCGGCGGGTTGGACACGGCGCGCATCGCCGCGGTGGTTCTCGACGAAGCCGATGAGATGCTCGATCTGGGCTTTCGGGAGGATTTGGAATTCATTCTCGAGGCGACGCCGCAGGAGCGGCGAACGCTGCTGTTCTCGGCCACGATGCCGAAAGGCATAGCCGCTCTGGCCAAGCGCTATCAGCGCGACGCGCGGCGGATCGACGTCGCCCGTGGCGAACGCGGTCACGGCGACATCGACTATCGCGCCGTTCGCGTCGCCCCTAAGGATGTGGAATTCGCGACCGTCAATCTTCTTCGCTATTTCGAGGCGCCGACGGCTATCGTGTTCTGCAACACGCGCGAAGCCGTCCGCCATCTGCACGCGATTTTGCTCGAGCGCGGATTTGCGGCCGCGCTCTTGTCGGGCGAGCTCAGCCAGCATGAGCGCAATCATTCCATGCAGGCGCTGCGCGACGGGCGGGCCCGCGTCTGCATCGCGACGGATGTCGCCGCCCGCGGCATCGATCTTCCCAATCTCGACCTCGTCATTCACGCCGATCTTCCGCATGACGCCGAAGCTCTGCAGCATCGCAGCGGCCGGACGGGCCGCGCCGGCCGCAAGGGCGTGAGCGCGTTGCTCGTTCCGCCGGCGCGGCGCCATCGCGCCGAACGGCTGCTTCGCGACGCCGGCGTTCAGTGCAGCTGGAGCGGGCCGCCTTCCGCCGAAGAGATTCGCGCGCTCGATCAGAAGCGGATGATGCGCGATCCGCTGCTGCTGGAGCCGCCGACGCAAGAGGATTTCGAAGCGGCGAAGCGGCTTCTCGCCGAGCGAACGCCCGAGCAGCTCGGCGCAATGCTCGTCCGCCTCTACCAGACGCGGCTTCCCGCGATCGAAACCGTCGTCGATCCCGGGCAGGAACCCCAGCGTCGGGACGCGCATGAGCCGAGAGCGTCGAGCCAAAAGCCCGGCAAGGCCCCCCGTCCGACCCGCCTGCCGGGCGCAGCCGCATGGTTCCGGCTGGACCTCGGCCGCAAGAAGAACGCCGATCCGAAATGGCTGCTTCCGATGCTCTGCCGGAAAGGGAACGTCACGAGACACGACATCGGCGCGATCGTCATTTTAGAGCATGAAACCAGAGTCGAAATCGCCGAGCCGGTCGCGGCGCAATTCATCGTCAACATGCGCCGGCCGGGCGGCGACAATATTCGCGTGGAACAGTTGAACGACTCGCCCGAACCGAGGCGCGCCAAGCCGCCGAAGAGAGGCGCGGAGCCGAAGCGAAAGCAGAAGGCGAGGCCGTCCGAGAAGCCGAGGAGCTGACCCCTCTCGGAGCGCGGTCCTGTGGGAACGACGGCCAGCATAGCGAAAGCGCCGATCGGCTCACCGCTCTCTTTGCTGTCGGGCGATGGCTCGATCCAACGCTTGAAGGAATTTCGACCGGTCAGCGGAGGAAAAGGGGGGCGGCCCGCCGGCGATCTCGCCCGTCGAGCGGATATGCTCCATGAGCGCGCGCTGCGCGAGCGCCAGACCGATCGAGTCCTTTGTAAAAGCGCGGCCATAGGGCGCGATCGGATGCGCGTCCTTCGCCAATATCCGAGCAGCCAGAGGAATATCGCTGGTGACGACGACATCTCCGGCGACGGCCTGCTCCGCGATCCAATCGTCGGCGACGTCGGCTCCGGCGGCGACGATTATTCTGGTAATCAGCGGCGATCGCGGGATTTGCAAAAAACTGTTGGATACGACGAAAGTCTGCACGCCGTAGCGTGAGGCGACTTTGTACGTTTCGTCTTTCACGGGGCACGCGTCGCCGTCGATGTAGATCTTGATCGTCATGGCGCCCGACTTTTCGATCGTCGCGGGCGGCTTTGCAAGCCGATGGGCGCCGAGGGACGCGCCGCCGCGAAAGCTTCGCCGGGCGCGCGAGGCGCGAGCGCTCCCACGCCCCCGGCGCGTCGCTACTGGAAAAGCCGGATCATTGGCTCAGCCCGCGGATGTCTCGCGCGCTCGTTCCTCGGCGCGAGGGAGCCTCGCGGCGAAAGCGCCGGGGCCGAGCAGAGCCTGCACGATCAAAAGCGCCGTCCACAGCGCCGGAAATTCCCATCCGCCCTTCGCATTCGAGAACAGCCAGCCATTCGGCAGATGCACGATCAGCGCGCCGATCATCACGGGAATGAGCGCGACGGAGACGAGGCGCGTGAAAATGCCGAAGATCAATGCGAGGCCCCCGCCGATCTCCGCGGCCACGACGACATCGGCGAGCAGCGGCGGATAGCCGAGCGACTCGAAGAATTTCGCAGTCCCGGGCAAGGTGAACACGAAAACTTTGAGCAGCCCATGCGCGAGAAACAGCGCGCCGAGGCTCACACGCAGCAGCAGAGCGGCGTAATCCGCGTTACGAACTTTGGTCATTGTCTCGATCCTTTTTTTCATGATTTGAATGGCGGCCGGCGCGCCGGCGCCGGCCCTGGGCTCACGCGGCGTCGACGAGAACGAGCTCGCTGTCCTCGAGCGCTGTGACGCGCAGGATTTCGACATCGCTGATGGCGGCGCCGTCGCGGGCGTTCACGCGCACATCGTCGATCCGCACGGCGCCGGTCGCCGGCACGAGATAGGCTTTGCGCTCGCGGCCGAGCGCATATTCCGCCGTCTCGCCGGCCATGAGCGTCGCGCCGAGGACGCGCGCATCGGTGCGGATCGGCAGCGCGTCGCCGTCAGTGTCGAAGCCGGAAGCCAGCGTGACGAAACGGCCCGAACGCGCGCCCTTGGGGAAGGGGCGGGAGCCCCAGCCGGGGGCGCCGCCGCGCGTCGTCGGCAGGATCCAGATCTGAAAGATCCGGGTCGGCTCACTCTCGAAATTATATTCGGAATGCGCGATCCCGGAGCCTGCGCTCATCACCTGCACGTCGCCGGCCGCGGTGCGGCCCTTGTTCCCCAGGCTGTCCTGATGCGTGATCGCGCCCTCGCGGACATAAGTGACGATCTCCATGTCGCGATGCGGATGCGTCGGAAAGCCGGAATGCGGGGCGATCGTGTCGTCATTCCAGACGCGCAGATTGCCCCAATGTATTCGTTCGGGGTCGTGATAGCCGGCGAACGAGAAATGATGCTTGGCGTCGAGCCAGCCGTGATCGGCGCCGCCGAGGCCGCCGAAAGGTCTCAGTTCGATCATTTTTCAATCTCCTGTCGCGTGATCGGTCGCGGTCCGATGGAGACGGATTTAGGGGTTGCGCGCCCTTCTGTTCAGTCGGATAATTTTGGCCGAACTATTCGAGAAAGTTGAAAAGTGAACGATCCAGGGACGCCCAGCCTCGACCAGCTGACCATTTTCCTGGCCATTGTCGACGCCGGCAGCTTCGCCGGCGCGGCGAGGCGGCTGAACCGCGCCGTCTCGGTGATCAGCTATGGCGTCGCCAATCTCGAGGCGCAGCTCGGCCTAGAGCTGTTCGCGCGCGAGGGAACGCGCAAGCCGCGGCTCACCGTGGCCGGACGCGCGCTGCTGGCGGAGGCGCGGGCGATCTCGCGCGGAGTCGAGGATTTGCGCGCCAAGGTCAAAGGCCTGCTCGAAGGGCTGGAGGCGGAGGTCGATCTCGCCGTCGATGTGATGCTGCCGACGGAGCGGGTAGGGGCCGTGCTTCGGGATTTCGCGCAGCAATTCCCGACGGTGCAGCTGCGGCTGCATATGGAGGCGCTCGGCGCGGTCACGGCGATGGTGCAGGGCGGCGCGGCGATGATCGGCGTGTCGGGGCCGCTCGCGCTCGGCGTCGTGGGGATAGAGAGCATAGCGGCCGGATCGGCGACGCTGATCCCGGTGGCGGCTCCCGACCATCCTCTGGGGCGCATGGCGCGCATCCCGCCCGGCGCCGCGCGCGAACATACGCAGCTCGTGCTCACGGATCGCTCGCGCTTCACCGAGGGACGCGATTTCTCGGTGATCAGCCCGCGCACCTGGCGGCTCGCCGATCTCGGCGCCAAGCACGCTCTGCTGCGCGAGGGCGTCGGCTGGGGCAACATGCCCTTGCACATGGTCGCGAGCGATCTGGCGGCGGGCGCGCTGGCGCGGCTCGCAATGCCGGATCATTCGGGCGACCACTATCGCTTTTCGTGCATTTGGCGGCGGGAGTCTCCGCCTGGGCCGGCCGCCTCCTGGCTCGTCGACCGCTTCGTCGCGCTCGGCGCGGCGGATGCGCCGGTCGAAGGTGCGAGCGACCTCTGACCCGCCTCGCCCGGCCGCCGTGAGCGGCCTATCGGCCGTTCGGCCGCGGCTCCTCGTCTTCGGCCATCGCCGATCGGCGGTCGCCATCCGGCGGGCCGCTCCAGGCGGCGACGGCGACATCGCGGCGGACCACATCGGGCATATGCGCCAGGAGATCGCGTATCGGCTCCCGGGTCCAGGCCTTCGTCACATAATCGCGATGCGAATAGGCGTCGCCCGTGTGGAGAAAAGTGACGCCGCGTCCGATACGCTCGGCGTCGGAGCCGAAAGCGACGCCGCGCGCGGCGAGCATTTGCCGCAATCGGGCGTTCTGGCCCGCGGTGGAGCCCGTGCTCGCGCTGACGAAAAACCCCGACCGCTTCTCGATCCAGCGCGCAAACACGTCCAGCTCGCCATAGGCGGCGTCGAGCAGAGCGACGCCGCGCAGGCGCGCATCGCCTTCCATGTCTCGAATGCTATAGGCGGCCGGCAGAAAGCCCCCGCTATAGGCGACGAGCGTGATGGGCATAGCGCGGAACGAGGGCTCGGCCGCAGGATCGCCATAAGCCCGCGCCAAGCGGCGCGCCGCCTCGTCGAGGAAGCGCCGGAAGCCGCCACGCTCCCAGAAACGGCCGGCGCTGCCGTCGCGGGCGTCGACGGCGAATTGCGGGGCGATCAGAACGGCGTTGGCGCCGGAGGCGGAAATCTGCTCGGGCACCAGCTGGCGGTCGCGCACGTCGCGGGCGAGCGTCGCCCCGAAGCCATGGAAGAAGACCACGATCGTCGCCGGTCGAGCGGGATCGAAGTCGCGCGGAATGTGAAGCAGCACGCGCCGATCGCCGAATGTCTCGTCCGCCCACAGCACGCCGCCATTGCGGGCGCGATGGCCCCTGCGGCCGCCGACGGCGACATCGAGAAACGGACGCTTGCCCGGCGCGGCGCCATCGAAGGGGAAAGGCGCGGAATCGAAAGCAACGAGCTCGGTCACGCCATCGGCGTGAACAATCTTCGTCTCCTCCGCCTTCGTCTCCTCCGCAGCCGACCGCTTCTCTACGGTTTCGACAGAGGTCGGCGTCGCGGAATCGCCGGACGCCATGCCCGAGGTCACGGCGCAACCGATCGTCAGCGCGAGCGCGACGATAATGGCCGCATTGCGCGAGTGGCGCGCGCTCGAAGGCGTCGCCCGACGAGTCTCGTCTCGTTCCGGGTTCAAAGTTCTCAAAATCCTCGGCGTATGGGCCTGCGCCGCTCCGCGACGCTCGCTCCCGATGGCGGCCGCACGACTAAAGATGCAGCTTTGCGCGCAAGCGAGAATTAACGGCGACGGGATGTCGACCGTGGTCGATTTGTCACGCGCGAATATGTCTTTTTTTCGAGAGGCGATTTCGCTTTCGCGGATTGGATATTTTGCAATGACGAAAGACATCGCGGCCGGCGGCGGCGCCAAACGCGTGGCGTTGAGCGCCGCAGCCATGCTCGTCGTCGCCGACATGATCGGCGTCGGCGTCTTCACGAGCCTCGGCTTTCAGGTGAAGGAGCTGGGCTCGCCCGTCGCCATTCTCGCCTTATGGCTCGCAGGCGGCGTGATCGCGATCTGTGGCGCCTTCTGCTATGCGGAGCTCGCCGCCATGTTTCCGCGATCGAGCGGCGAATACAATTTCCTCACGCGCGCTTTCAATCCGACCGCCGGCTTCGTCGCCGGATGGTTGTCCGCGACAGTCGGCTTCGCCGCGCCCGTCGCGCTCACGGCGATGGCCTTCGGACAATATGCGCAGCCACTGGCCTATGGCGCTTCGCCGACGCTGCTCGGGCTCGGCGCGCTCTGGATCGTCACCATTTTTCATCTCTCGGGCGTCCGTCGAGGCGGCGCGTTTCAAATCGCCACGACGGGATTGAAAATCGCCTTGATCCTGGCCTTCATTCTCGCAGGATTTTGGACCGACGGCATGGGACGCCTGGCCGAGGCTCCGCGCCTCGACGATCTCGACCGGATTATGAGCGCGCCTTTCGCCATAGGACTCGTCTTCGTGGCCTATTCCTATTCGGGCTGGAACGCCGCGACCTATATCGCGAGCGAGATTCGCGACCCGCAGCGCAATCTGCCCAAGGCTCTGTTCATCGGAACCGGCGTCGTCACGCTTCTCTATCTCGGGCTCAACGCGGCCTTCCTCAATTCGGCGCCGCTCGCCGAACTCTCCGGCCGCGTCGATGTCGCGCAAGTCGCGGCGAACCATATATTCGCCGCGCAGGGCGGCCAGATCGTCGGCGGGCTGATCTCGCTCGGCCTCGTCTCCTCCATCAGCGCGATGATGTGGATCGGTCCGCGCGTCGCCATGGTGATGGGCGAGGACATGCCGCTTCTGCGCGTCTTCGCCGTGCGCTCGGCGGATGGCGCGCCGCGCGCCGCGATCCTGCTTCAGCTCGCTGTCGCGAGCCTGCTGCTGGCGACGCAGAGCTTCGAATCGGCGCTCGCTTTCATCCAATTCAGCCTCACGGCTTGCTCGTTTCTCACTGTGCTCGGCATGGTCAAGCTGCGCTTCACCAATCCCGAGACGCCGCGGCCCTATCGGGCGTGGGGCTACCCCATCACGCCCATCATCTTTCTCACGGCGACGCTCTACATGATGTATTTTCAGCTCACCACTCAACCCGCGCAATCACTGTCCGGCCTTCTCGTGATGCTCTGCGGCCTGCTGTTCTATGCTGCGAACTCCTCGCGGCGCGCGACGAGGATCGGCGTCTGGGCCGTTCTCATCGCCTGCGTCATCGTCATCGCGGCGCCGCGCGCGCGCGCGGCGAGCGCAAACGACAATGCGCGCATCCTCGCCGGCCTGTCTGTCGCCTCCGATTCGCCGCTCGCGCCGCTGACGAGTCAGGCCGGATGGAAGGCGCATTCACATGGCTTCGATGCGGCGTTCAAGCGCGTCGAAGATCGCCAGCTGTCCAAAATTCGCGCTTGGTCCAAGAACAATGTGCCCGCGTCTCCGGTGCTGTTCTATATGTTCAGCGGACCCGACTTTCTCTACGCCAACAGCTTTTTTCCAGACGCCTCGACTTATGTTCTCGCCGGGCTCGAGCCCGTCGGCCAGATTCCCGATCTGGAGACGCTCCCGCGCAGCGGCGTCGACGGCGCGTTGCGCGCCTTGCACGCATCGACGCAATCGGCGCTCAATCTGAGCTTCTTCATAACGAAGGACATGAAGCGGCAGTTGCGCGCGAGCCGTGTCGGCGGCGCCTTGCCGGTGCTCTACGTCTTTTTGGCGCGCGCGGGAAAGACGATCGAAAGCGCCGAGCTCGTCGGCCTCGACGACGCAGGCGAGCTCCATTCGGGAGAAGAGGCGAAAGGGCGCGTCGCGGGCGTCAAAATCGTCTTCTCCAATCCGGACGGCGCGCGCAAGACGCTCTATTTCTTCAGCGCCGACGTCTCCGACGCCAGCTTCGCGAAGCACGGACTGCAGGCATTTCTCGACAAGCAAGGAGCGGGCTCGGCTCTGCTGAAAAGCGCCTCCTATCTCTTGCACAGCGGCAATTTCTCGCAGGTGCGGGAGTTTTTGCTCACCCGCAGCGTCTCCATCGTCGAGGACGACAGCGGCATTCCCGTCGCGAGCTTCGGCCCCGACTGGCGGCTCGACGCCTATGGCCGCTACAGCGGGCCGATCGCCATTTTCTCGAAGAACTATCAAGCGCGGCTGGCCAGGCTGCACCAGACGCAAGGACATCGGCCGCTCCCGTTCGGGATCGGCTATCGTTGGCGCCAGTCGGACTCCAATCTCCTGCTGGCGATCAAGAAACGGAGCGAGAATTCGGAGACGAACGCGCAGAAGAAGGCTGCGACGCCGTGAAGCGCTGTTATCGAGACGGAGAGATCGCGAGGCCGAGCCGGACCCCGCGATCGCGCCTCGTCCGAGCCGCCGGGGAAACCATTCATTCCACGGCCAAGCGCTCGGCGAGTTCCGTCACATCTTCCCAGCTCAAATGATGGACGCCATCGGCTGTTTCCACATGGACGCCGTCTTGCCGGACCGCGCCCGAGAATTCCTCATCGCCGCCGACCGGGCTCAAATAAACGATATCGTTCCGCCGCCAGTCATAGGCGATGGCCGTGAAAACGCGCGACAATGCACGGCCCTCTTCGAGCGTCAGGTCGAAAAAGAGCTTCTCGCTCAGCATCATCCGCAGCATGTCGCCGAACATCCGGCGCGACACGCGTTTGACCAACGGATAATTCATGTCGCTTCGCTCGATAGGAGAAACCGGACGGCGCCACGCCGCTCGTGGTTCGCCACTAGGCGATACGAACCTCTTCCGGCTTCGCGATGAACTCCAAGCGATCGGCGCGCTCGAAGTCCGCCGCCGCCGTCTCGAAGACGAAGCGGTTCGGATACCAGAAATTGCCGTAGGGCAGGAACAGGCTGCTCGAGGACAGGCTCGCCAATTGCTGTTCGCCCGCAAAGAGAAGGGCGTCGAAACCGACCCCGTTCGCCGGCGCCGCCGTATTGTCGCCGAACACCTCGAATTGGACGAAGAATTTCGCCGTGACGACCTCGCCCTCGGCCGTTTTGATCCCGATGACGCGAAGGTCCTGGAAGCGGCGACCGATCGCGCCATCGGCCAGAAGCTGCGGAAACTCGTGCGCGCGCCCCTTTTTCACCACTGTGGCGTCGCCCAATGGGACTCCCAAATCGCCCAATCCCGTGGGTTTCGCGGGCGCCAATGTCACGGTGGCGCGGGCTTCTCGCAATGACGGCAAGATCGGCTCCTTATCGCTTTCGACGTCGGAAACCCGACCAGGACGCCGGGCTCCGCCCCCGATACGCATATTGCGCGCCACTTCGGCGCTCACTCCCGGCGTGAAGTGGCGCAGACAGATCGGTCGGGAATTCGACGCTATCGAACCTCGCGCGGCCGCCACGACCCGCCTCACAGATCGGCCGCTTTCAGGATCGAGACCCAATCCTGCCGTCCGCCCAACAGGCGTATGATGGAAACATGATCTTCGGCTGCCTCGTATATGATCAGGTGACTTTCATGAACATGGATGCGCACGGGCGGGTCGAACTCGCGATGCTCGCGCGCCAGCATCGGCATGGCGGCGATCAACTCGAAAATCCGCACCATTTCATCGATGTAGAGATCTGCTCGTTCGATGGACCATGATTCCGCGGAAAAACGCCATATCTCGTCGAGATCGGCCAAGGCGCGGGGGGAAAGACGATATCGACCTATTTCATCGGACGACATGCCGCTCTCTCATACGCAGCTTGAAGGCGGTTGCGTCGAAAGGTTGCGGCGGCCCGCTCGCTATCCCCTCGGCGATAGCGGCCTGCAACGTCGCGATTGCTTCCTTCCGCGCTTGGTCCTTGCGGATCAGATCGCGGATATAGTCACTCGCATTTCCATAGGCGTCGCTTTCGGCCTGGCGCTCGACCCACGCCTTCATCGCCTCGGGCAGCGAAACATTCATCGTGGCCATTACACCTCTCCTTTTCAGGAAACCCTATGACGACGGTGATTTTTTGTCAATAAAGATGGCAAAGTTTGCTATCTGAAATTCGGCGCGGGTCGACGCCGGGCGAAAAAGCGCCTTTTGCCGCCGGCCCCGCGGCACTGAGCGTTTCCAGCCGAAGTGGACACCGCTTCGGCGTTGGAAGCGCGTTAAAACAAAGGCCTAGAGCGTTCGGCGGCGCCCGCTATCCGCACTCACGCGTCGGCGGTCCGCCTCGATGCTCTCGTCGGCGACCGGGCAGGCGGTTATTCGGCCGAACCAACGATAGCGGTTGCACGCGACGAGGCGATAGAGCGCATCGGCGACGAAGCGCGGCAGCAGGCGGGTAAGAGGGGCGGCGCGCGCCGGTCCGCGCAATTGCCGGGCGAGCGCGAGCAGCGCCTCGGAGTCTTTCATCAGCCGGCCGTTCTCGATGAAGAGGAAGCTCTCGGGCGCATCCGGGTCGATATCGTCCTCTCGCGCCAAGGCGCGTCCCTCCTCGGATTGTATCGCGACGAAGCGGATCGACGGCGTGATCTCATGTGCGAGGACATAGCGAACAGTCCAGTCGCAGAGAGCGCAGACGCCATCATAGACGAAGATCGGCGCATCCTCCGGCGTCTCCGCCAGTGAGCCGCTGTAATGCACGACATGGCCGACGATCGGAAAGACGACATCTATGTCGAAGGCGAAGCGCTCGCCCTCGGCGCTCTCGAAACATTCGATCATCGGCGTCGTCGCTCGCGGCAGCGGGATTTTCAGCAACCGCCATTCGGCCAGCGACCAGCGCAGACCCACGGGCGAGGCGGTGAGATCGAAATAGAGATCGAAGGGGCCGAAATGCTCGATCAGGCGCCTGTTTGGCGCCGCCCGCATGACGCTCTCATAGCGCCGCCCGGCGAAATCGCGCCGCCAGAATTCCCGTTTTCCAGAGAGCGGCGTGAAGCGGACGTGCGTCTCGACATTCTCGCCCGGCGCCGGAAGACCGGCGACAAAGGCGAGCAAGGTGGCTCCGAGTCCTCGGCCCTGCGCGGAGATTTTCGCGCGGCCGCCGGTAAAAATCTCGCGCTCGAGCGTGTGGAAGCGACGGACGGGCGCGGGCAGGAGATCGAAGCGCTCGGCGAGCAGGTCTTGGAACAGAGTGGTCATTTCTATCTCCATTTTTCAAAATTGCGGCTTTGCGACCATCAGCCAGAAGATCGCGATCATGGCGATGAAGGCCGGCCAGCCCAGCGCGAACCACCAGAGGAAATAGGTTCCATAGATCGGCGGCAGCGGCGCGTCTTTCTCGAGACATTGTTCGGCGATGCGCGCCATGCGGATTTGCAGCCACACGACCGGCAGCCAGCAGGCGCCGACGAAGAGATAGAGCGCGATGGCCGCGAGCAGCCAGGGCGTATCGAGCGGCCAGCCTTGATCCAACGCCAGCAGCACGCCGGTGACAGGCTGCACGATGACGGCGGGCGTCGTGAACAGCCAATCGGCGAGCACGACATTTCTGTTGCCGACGACAATGGCGCGCAGATCGCCGCGCAAATTGCTCGCGAGACCGTGAAACGCCGTGCCCAGCCCCGTGCCGAACAATATCGTCGAGCTGACGATATGAGCCGTCTTCAGAGTGAGAGGATCGAGCATGGGTCAGGCCTCCAAGGCGATCATGACGAGGATCGCCGCTGCGATCGGCAGATTCTTGAGGAGCGGCGCGAAAGGATGCAGCCAATAATCGGATGGCAGGCGCGTCGCGATGATGGTGAAGGCGAGCATTGTCGCGAGTTGCGCGGCGCCGGTGAGGGCAGGGCGCCATCGCAGCAGCAACAGCACGCCGAGCAGGAGATCGACCGCCGCGCCGCCATAGAGCGCAAAGTCGGCGAGCGCGCCATGGACGCCGATCTCGGCGAGCAGCGCATAGCTCTTCTCCTGCGGATAGAGCCCGAAGGAGAGCAGGCCCGTCGCGACCCACAACAGGCCGAGGCTCCAGCGCAGCACGGGAGGCAGGAGGAACAGTCGCGCCGCCCGCCTGTCCGCCTCGCACGCCGGCTCCAGCGCCAGAGCATCGCGAATAGCGCGCGGCGGCCGGCCGAGCGCCGCAGTCATCGGCGCGCAATCGGCGACATTGCCGCGCGAGAGAAGCTTTATCACCTCGCGATTGAGCGGGCCGGTCGAGAAGCGTCCGCCGATCGACGCCGCGAGCAGAAAGAGCCGATAGGGCACGCGAAAGAAGCGCGTCGGCTTCAGGCCGAGCCATTCGCGCAAGAGCGCGAGCAGCGCATCCGTCGTCATCGGCTCCGGGCCGACGACATCGAGGCGACGCGGCGAAGGGGCTCCCTCCGCGATACGCGCCGCGACTTCGGCGAGATCGCCGACATGCACGGGCTGAAAGCGCCAGGCGCCATCGCCGAAGTTCGGAAGCCATGGCAATACGGCGGCGGCGAGCAGCCAGCGCGTGCTGGCGCCGCTGCGGCCGACGACGAGCGACGGACGCAATATGCGCCAATCGAGGCGCGCGCCTTCGGGATCGAGCGCCGCGAGCCGTTCTTCGGCGACCGCCTTGCTGCGCTGATAGAGCGTCCCGCCGTCACTCTCGACGCCGAGCGCCGAGATGTGAATGAGCCGCGTGACGCCAGCGGCGAGGCAGGCGCGAAACAGATTGCAGGCGCCCTCCGCATGGACGGCCGCCATGCTGTTGGCGCCGTCGTCGCGAACAAGCCCGGCGCAATTGACGATGATCTCGAACCTCGCGACTTTATCGCGAAGCCGCGCCTCGCTGTCGCGCGCGAGATCGACCTCGCGGCGCGAGGCCGCGACGACTTTATGGCCGCGGTCGCGAAGCCGGCCGGCGATATGCCGTCCGATGAATCCGCTGCCGCCGATGATGAGAATGCGGGCCAAGATCGGTCTCCTCGGCAATGGGGGCGAAAAAGCTTCGCCTTCGGGAGACCTATGGGCAATGGCGGCACCACTATGTAACTATATGTTTTTAAGTCACCCTAATACGTATGCTGTAAACCTTAGAGATAGATATCATTGAATCCCCTATATACTAAGGATACAGTCGGGCGATGACGCCGAGCCTGCTGTTCACCCTCTCCATCTCGACGACCTTCCTGTCGAGCGTCGCGCTTTCGGCGTTTCTCCTGGCTCGCGCCGGCGTCGCGCCGGGCGCGAAGCGACTCGCGGCCTTCGTCGTGATCGTCGGGCTTTTCGCCCTCGGCTTGATTTTGCCCGAGCGCATCGGCGCGGCTGCCATGGCGCTGGCGCCGCTGGGCTCGGCTATGGCGGTCGATTTCGCGATCCGGCTGACGGGGCAGGGCGCGCGCGAGCTTCCGATCGTCCACGCGCTCGGCGCTGGCGCGACCCTATTGCTTTTCATCTTCGGCGCCGGCGCCTTTTTCGAAACACATGCAGGCCTGCGCGGTTTTCGCTATGAGGGCGCCGGCCTCTTCGGCGTCGCTGTCGCGATCGGCCTCGCCGCTTATGGCAATGGCCTGATGGCTTTCGCTCTGCGCCGCGCGGAGGGCAAGCGCCGACGCGAGATCGCCATCGTTCTCGTCTCCTCGCTCGTCGGCCTCTCGACCGTCGTCTCCTTCGCGCCGCCTTTATTCGGCATGGCTGTCGCGCCCTGGTCCATTCTCGCTCTGCCGATCTATCCGGCGCTGCTCGTCTACGGAATATTGCGCTATGAACTGATGGCCGCCAATGTCTGGGCGCGACGCGCCGCCGCCTATGCGCTCGTGCTGCTGCTCGCCGCCGCCGTGGCCGGATTGCTCGCCGCAGCGCCTTTGAGCTTGGTCGCGCTGTCGATGGATTTCCCGTCCCTGTGGCTCGTCGTCGCCACGGCCATGGCATTGGCCTTTGCTTTCGGCGAGCCCATCCGCCGCGCGGCGGATCGGCTCGTCTACGCCGGCCCAGAGATTTCCGCCGAGATGATCGCGTTATGGCGTGGCGAGCTCGCCGGCGCGGATAGGCCGTACGAGGCGATGGAGATCGCGCGCACGCATTTGCGCGCGGCCATGCGCCCCTTCGTCGATGTGACTCTTTTCGGCGATGGGCCGGAGCCGGCGCTTCGCTGCGCCGATGACGGCGGCAAATGGGAGGCGCGGCTCGCGGGCTTCGAGGATTCGCCGCCGGGCGCGCGCCGCCTCGCCATTGTCTACGCCGATATTCTGGCGCAGAGCCTCGACGACATCGACCGCCGAAGACGCCGCGCCGAGAGCGAGCGGCTCGCCGAGCTCGGAATGCTCGCCTCGACGATCGCGCATGATCTGCGCAATCCGCTCAACATCGTGAATATGGCCGCCGCCGCCGCGCCGGCGGAGACGCGCGCTGAGATCATAGAGCAGACGCGGCGCATGAATCGTCTCGTCGCCGAATTGCTCGACTACGCCAAGCCGTGGAAGATCGAGCCCGTCGACATCGATCTCGCCGCGGCCTTCGGCGATGTCGAGACTCACATCGCGAGCGATGCGCATTTGCGCGCCGATCCGTTTCGCTTCGCTCAGGCGATGGATAATCTCATTGCCAATGCGCGCGCCGCCGGCGGCGGCATCGCCATTTTCGTCGAGGCGACGCGGGATGCGACGCTCATTCATGTCTGTGACGATGGTCCCGGCGTGCCCGATGAGATCAAAGACAGGCTGTTTCAGCCTTTCGTCTCGCGCTCCAGCGAAGGCACGGGGCTCGGCCTCGCCATTGTCGCCAAGATCATGGCGGCGCATGGCGGCTCCGTCGCGCTCGGCGCGCGCGAGGGCTTCTCCACCTGCGTCACTCTGAGGTTTCCGGCGTGAGCGGCGAGACGATCCTCATCGTCGACGACGAGCCCGCTTTCGCGCGCGTCGCCGGCGCCTTTCTGACGCGCGAAGGTTATCATGTCGTGACGGCGAAGGACGCAGCTTCTGCGCGCGAAACCTTCGCGCAGGCGCGGCCCGATCTCGTGCTTCTCGATCTCGTCATGCCGCCGGAGCGCACGCCCGAGGCGGGCCTGTCGCTGCTGCCGGAGTTTTCGAGCGCGGTCACCGTCGTGCTGACGGCGCATAGCGAGCATGAGCTGGCGCTGCGCGCCGTCGCGCTCGGCGCCTGGGATTTTCTCGCCAAGCCCGTGGAGCCGGAGCTGCTGCGTTTCTGCGTCGAGCGGGCGCTCGCCAAAGCGGCGCTGGAGCGCGAGATCGCGCGGCTGCGGTCGGAGAAGGCGAGTTCCGACGATGGGCTGATCGGCAATGGCCCTTCCATGGCGCATGTGAAGGATATGATCCGCCGCATCGGCCCGGCCGAGGTTCCCGTGATGATCCTCGGCCCGACCGGCTCCGGCAAGGAGCTCGTCGCTCATGCGCTGCACAGGGTGAGCGCGCGTCGCGGGCCTTTCGTCTCCGTCCATTGCGGCGCGATCCCAGCCGAGCTGATCGAGAGCGAATTATTCGGCCATCTCAAAGGCGCCTTCACCGGCGCCCATGCCGATCGCCCAGGCCTCGTCGCGACGGCGCGCGGCGGAACGCTGTTTCTGGACGAGATCGGCGAGACTCCGCTTCCCTGCCAAGTGAAGCTGCTGCGCTTCCTGCAAGAAGGTACCTATACGCCCGTCGGCGGGCGCGATGCGCGGCGCGCCGATGCGCGCATCATCAGCGCGACGCACCGCGATCTGGAGGCGATGATCGCTTCCGGCGCCTTTCGCGAGGACCTCTATTATCGCCTGCGCGGAGTCGTTATTCGCACGCCGGCGCTGGACGAGCGGCGCGAAGATTTGGGTCTTCTCGCCGCACATTTTCTCGGCCAAGCGGCGAAGAAGCGCAAATTGCGGTTCTCGCAGGAGGCGCTCGCTTGGCTCGTCGCGCAGTCCTGGCCCGGCAATGTCCGCGAGCTGAAAGCGATGATCGAATGCGCCGCCGCGCTCGCCGATCCGCAATCATCGACGATTTCCGCCGAGGATTTGAATTTCGCGCGCGGCGGCGGAGTTCTGCCTTCGGCGGAAGCTGTTGCCGAAACGCTTCCCGAAGCGCAGGAGAAATTGGAGCGCCGCATGATCGGCGCCGCGCTCGCCGCCACCGAGCACAATCATAGCGCTGCGGCCCGCCGTCTCGGCGTCTCCCGCGTCGGGCTGTTGAAGATGATGGCGAGGCTGGGGTTGCGATAGCCCAGCGTCATCTCATAGCGATGCCGTAGAACGCCGTAGACGGCGTCCGCAATGTGCGCGGCCCACTCAGGCGCGCCGTGGTCGGAACGCTTCTCGTCGACGAGCGGAATTCTGGCTGGTGTGGGAGGATGCCGCCCCTGGGTCGAGATATCCGGCGCTTGTTCGGGCCGAACCGACGCCGCGCGCCAAAGCGCGGCGTCCGAATGGCCGATCGTCACGCAAAGGCCGCTTCGCCGAGCGTGACGAGCACGGCGCGCATCGCTTCGCGATTGCCGAGCGTCACATAGGCGTAGCCGCATTCCTCCATCGCCGCTTTCGTTAATTTGCGCATCTTGGTCAGGCTTCTGCGCGAGAGGCTCGGGAACATATGGTGCTCGATCTGGCTGTTCAGTCCGCCCGTCAGCCAATCGAGAAACGGCGAGCTCGGCGTGTTGCGCGTCGAGCGCGCCTGCCGGTCGTAGAATCCCTTGGTTTCCGACGCGTCGTAGACTTCCATGCCCGTATGGTTGAGCACGAACACGAAGGCGAGGATGAAGCCGCCGATCAGCTGCGCGGCGAGGAACCAGAGCCAGCCCGTCCAGGCCGCGCCCGGAGCCAGCAAGCCTGCGAGCGTAAATCCCAAAATCCAATGGGCGGCGCAGAGCGCCGCTTCGATCCATTGCTCCTTGGTCAGAGCGACGTCGATGCTCTGCCAGCTCCAATTGAAGCGAGCGACCGAAAGGATCGGAAAGAAAAGCGGCACCTGAAAGCGCGGCAGCACGAAGGACAGCGCGCGGCCGAGCCCTTTTTGGCGCGCCTTGGCGTTGTATCGGGCCAGCGACTTGTCCCAGACGAGCCAGGGAGGCGAATCGATATCGCCGTCGATCGGCGTGCGCGTCCCGTCCGCTTCGACGCGGCAGGCGTTCGGAAAGGCGTGATGCAGCTCGTGCTTCTCGATCCACCAGGTCGAGCCGAAACCCTGGGCGAGCGACACGAGCCGCAACATGATGCGCGCCTTCGTCTCGCCGCGCGGCCCCCATTGGTTGTGAGCGACGTCATGGCCGAGATAGGCCGTGCGCGGATAATGCAGCCCGAGAATGAAAGCGCCGAGCGCCGCGGCGAAGCCGCCCTGCGCGAGCAGGAGGAAAGCGAGCGTGGGGGCCGCCACGAGCTCGAGGCAGCGGAGCGCCCGCTCCCACAACGGCACGTTGTAATACCCCTTCTCGCGAGCCCAAGCCCGCAACGCAGCGATACGCTGAGCCAGATTTTTCGCGTCCAGGAGGTCCGGATCGATCCGGGCGGGCGCAGTTGCTTGTTGTTGGTTCAATGGAATACCCGCTTAGCCTGCTCGGCTACAGTTCGAGGCCGCAGCCCTTGCGTATCGGGCCAAGCCGAGGCCGCTGTCAAATCTTAATCGCGGGAGGCCCCCTCCCGCCGGGCGCAGGCTCGGCGGCATTCGTCGAGCGATTCCAGAGCCGACAACCTGGAACAAGAGCATAAGATGCTTTTCCTGCTGACGAAAGCTGAGCTTTGAGCCAGACGGTCCCGCTCGAGACGGCCGCCGCCCGCGAGACCATTCTCGAGACTATCGGCGAGAGCCGGCCCCGCCATCTGCGGCGGGCGTGCGGACGCCCTCGACGAGGGCGTAGATGGCCGGAATGACGACGAGCGTCAGAACCGTGGAGGAGGCCATGCCGCCGATCATCGGCGCGGCGATGCGCTGCATCACCTCCGAGCCCGCGCCGGCGCTCCACAGGATCGGCGCGAGGCCCGCGATAATGGCCGTGACCGTCATCATTTTCGGACGCACGCGCTCGACGGCGCCGCGCATGATCGCCTCGTGCAGATCGGCGCGCGTGACGGCGCGTCCCTGCGCGGCGCGCTCGGCGGCGAGCTCCCTCATGGCCTGATCCAGATAGATCAGCATGACGACGCCGGTTTCCGCGGCGACGCCGGCGAGCGCGATGAAGCCGACCGCCGCCGCCACCGAGAGATCGAACCGCATGATCCACATCGCCCAAACGCCGCCGACGAGCGCGAAAGGGAGGGACGCCATCACGATCAGCGTTTCCGTCAAGCGGCGGAAATTGAGATAGAGCAGCAGGAAGATGATCGCGAGCGTCAGCGGAACGACGATTTCGAGCCGCGCCGCCGCGCGCTGCATATACTCGAACTGCCCGCTCCAGCTCACATAGGAGCCGGCGGGAAAGGCAACCGATTGCGCCACGGTCTTCTGCGCCTCTGCGACATAGGAGCGAAGATCGCGATCTCGCACATCGACGAAGACATAGACCGCGAGCTGGCCGTTCTCCGTGCGGATCGCCGTCGGGCCGCGCGTCAGTTCGATGGTCGCGACCTCGCCGAGCGGGACGGCGCCGCCGCGCGGCAGCGGGACGAGCACTTCCCGCGCGATCGTCTGTGGATCGGAGCGGAACTCGCGAGGATAGCGTATGTTGACGCCGTAGCGCTCGCGCCCTTCGACCGTCGTCGTGATCGTCTCGCCGCCGAGCGCGGTGGCGATCACCTCCTGCACGTCGCCGATCATCAGATTATAGCGGGCGAGCGCCGGATGATCGGGAACAATGTCCAGAAAATAGCCGCCATTGACGCGCTCGGCATAGGCGCTCGCCGTGCCGGGAACGCGCTTCAGCGCCGCCTCGACCTGCCGCGCCAGCCCCTCCATCTGCGCGAGATCGGGACCGAAAATCTTCACGCCGATCGGCGTGCGTATGCCCGTGGCGAGCATGTCGACGCGCGCCTTGATCGGCATGGTCCAGGCGTTGGAGACGCCGGGAAATTGCAGAGCGGCGTCGAGTTCGGCGATCAGCCGGCCCGTCGTCATTCCTGCTCGCCATCGGTCTTTCGGCTTCAGCGCGATGATGGTCTCGAACATTTCGAGCGGCGCCGGATCGGTCGCCGTCGCGGCGCGGCCGGCCTTGCCATAGACGGAGGCGACCTCGGGAAAGGATTTGATGATGCGATCCTGCGTCTGCAACAGTTCCGCGGCTTTGGTGACGGAAAGGCCGGGCAGCGTCGTCGGCATATAGAGCAGGGCGCCCTCGTCCAATGTCGGCATGAATTCGCCGCCGAGCCGGCGCGCCGGGACAATCGTCATGACGATCGCAATCACGGCGACGAGAATGGTCGCCGTCTTCGCCTTCAAGACGCGCGCGATGATCGGACGATAGAGACAGATCAAGGCGCGATTGAGCGGATTTTTCGCTTCCGCCACTATGTTTCCGCGCACGAAGACCACCATCAGCGCCGGAACCAGCGTCACCGAGAGCAGCGCCGCCGCCGCCATGGCGAAGGTCTTCGTATAGGCGAGCGGCGAGAACAGCCTTCCTTCCTGCGCCTCCAAAGTGAAGATCGGCAGGAAAGACACGGTGATGACCAGCAGGCTGAAGAATAGCGCCGGCCCGACCTCGCTCGCCGCCTCGATCACGATTTCGACGCGGGGCTTTTCGGGCGAGGCGCGCTCCAAATGCTTATGCGCGTTCTCGATCATCACGATCGCGGCGTCGACCATAGCGCCGATCGCGATGGCGACGCCTCCTAAGCTCATGATGTTGGAGCCGACGCCGATCGCCTTCATCGCCGCGAAGGCGATGAGCACGCCGATCGGCAGCATGACGATGGCGACGAGCGCGCTGCGCAAATGCATGAGGAAGACTGCGCAGACGAGAGCGACGATGACGCTCTCCTCGAGAAGCGTCCTGCGCAATGTCTCGATCGCCGCATGAATGAGCTCTGACCGATCATAGACGGTCGCGATCTCGACGCCCTTGGGCAGCGCGGGCGCGAGCCGGGCCAGCGCGGCCTTCACATTGTCGATCACGCTCAGCGCATTGGCGCCATAGCGCTGCAAGGCGATCGCGCTCGCGACCTCGCCCTCGCCATCGAGCTCGGCGACGCCGCGGCGCTCGTCCGGCCCGAGCTCCACGCGGGCGACGTCGCGCAGCAGCAGCGGTGTGCCATTCTCGGCGCGCAGGCCGATATGTTCTATGTCGGCGGCGCTTTTCAAATAGCCGCGGCCGCGCACGATGAACTCGAATTCGGACAGCTCCACCGTGCGGCCGCCGACATCCGTATTGCTGGCGCGGATCGCCTCGCGCAATTGCTTCAGCGAGACGCCCAGCGCGCGCAGCCGATTGGGATCGACGACGACATTATATTGCTTGACGAAGCCGCCGACGCTCGCGACCTCGGCCACGCCTTCCGCCTTGGAGAGGCCGTAGCGCAATGTCCAATCTTGCAGCGAGCGCAGCTCGGCGAGCGTCATCTCCTTGGCGACGAGCGCATATTGATAGACCCAGCCGACGCCGGTCGCATCCGGTCCGAGCGCTGGCGTCACGCCCGGCGGCAGCTTCTTCGTCGCGGCGTTCAAATATTCGAGCACGCGCGAGCGCGCCCAATAGAGATCGACGCCATCCTCGAAGATCACGTAGACGAAAGAGACGCCGAAGAAGGAGAAGCCGCGCACCACTTTCGAGCGCGGCACGGTGAGCATGGCGCTGGTCAGCGGATAGGTGACCTGATCTTCCACCACTTGCGGCGCCTGCCCCGGATATTCCGTATAGACGATCGCCTGCACGTCGGAGAGATCGGGAAGCGCGTCGAGCGGAAGCGTGCGCAGCGCATAGACGCCGGCGCCGATCGAGAAGCCGGCGCAGAGGAAGACGAGAAGGAGATTGCGCGCCGACCAGGCGATCAGCCGGCCGATCATCGCGGCGTCTCCGCGCCGGCCAGCGTCTGCAGAGCGGCGCGCAAATTGCTCTCCGAATCGATCAGAAAATTGGCCGCCGTCACCACGCGATCCTTTTCGTCGAGCCCGCTGCGCACCTCGACGACTCCCTCGCCGCGCTGTCCGAGCGTCACCTCGCGCGGCTCGAAACGCCCTTCGCCCTTGTCGAGAAGGACCAGCGCGCGCTTGCCGGTCTCGATCACCGCGCTTTCGGGCGCGGTCACGACCGCATCCGGCTCGCCCGCGAAAATTTCCGCCTCGACATACATGTCCGGCCGCAGGATCAGATCGGGATTGGGCAATTCGATGCGCGCGCGCGCGGTGCGCGTCTCGCGATTGATCTGCGGATAGACGACCGTCACGCGGCCGGCGAAAATGCGATCGGAAAGGCCGCGCGCTCTGATCTCGACCGTCTGGCCGACGTGCAGCCGCGCATAATCCTGCTCGGCCACATCGACGAGCGCCCAGACCACCGACAGATCGGCGATGCGGAACAGCACTTGGCCGGCCTCCGCCTTCATGCCTTCGACGGCGTTGCGCTCGAGAATGAGTCCCTCGCGCGGCGCCGGCCAGGAGACGCTCGCCGGCACGCGGCGGCTGCGGGAGATTTCGGCGATGAATTCGGGCGGAACATTCAGCGTCTCGAGCTTTCTGCGCACGCCCTCGAGCAGGCCGGCGTCGCCATTGCGCGAATTGGCGAAGACGAGATAATCGGCCGCCGCCGCGGCGATGGCCGGCGAAAAGAGCCGCGCCAGGGGCTGGCCTTTCACGACGCGCGCGCCGGTCGTCGCTTCGAAGACTTTCTCGACGAAAGCCTCGGAGCGCGTCGCGACCACGGCGAGGCGGCGCTCGTCGACCTGCACGGCGCCGGGCGCGCGAATCTTCGCGACGAGCGGCCGGCGGCGGACCTGTTCCGACCGCACGCCCGCGCGCTGGATTTTTCCAGGCGCGATGCGCAGCGCGCCATCGGCCTCGGCGTCATCGCCCTCATAGACCGGCGTATAATCCATTCCCATCGGATCCTTCTTCGGGATCGGCGAGACGTCCGGCAGGCCCATCGGATTGCGGTAGTAGAGAATTTTTTTCGCGCGGGGCGCCTCGGCGAGCTCCGGGAGGAGGGCGCGCAGATCGGCGGGCCGCACCGGCAGATAATCCATGCCCATGCCGTCCTTGCGCGGACCCGCAGAGATATCGCGGCCGCCCATCGGATCGCGATAGAACAGCGGCTCGTCGCCCGAGGGCGCGGGCGCATCGGGAAGCCTGCCGAGAAGCGGGGCGATCCGCGACCGGCGCACGGGCAGAAAATCCATTCCCATGCGATCCTTGCGCTGGCGGAGCGAGACCTCCCCGCCGCCCATCGGATCGCGATAGAAGAGAATGGGATCGTCGGAGGCCGCGGTCGCCGTCGAATGATCCGGCCGCGCCGGATCGGCATAGGGCGCTTCGGAATGGGAGACGTGAAGCGCGGATGCGGCCACGCTCGCGGCGAGCGCGAGCGCGCCGAAAAAAGGCGTATAGGGAGGCATGATCTCGATCTCCGGCCGCAGCGGCAGCGGATGGGCCTGAAGCTCACGAGGATAAGCTCACGAAGCCGCTCCGCCGCGCGTGCGACGGAGCCGGCGCGACGGAGCCGGCGATTGCGCTTCAGGCGATCGGAGGTCGAAGATCGGGAGGGGCGGTCAAGGAGGCAAAATCGGCGTCGCTCGCCGCGACGAGCGACGCCGCCGACGACGAGACCGGCATGACGAAGAATGAGTCGATCGGGCCGGCGACGGCCGGAGCCTGGACGCAGGAGACGGCCGCGCAATCATTGCCCGCGCGCGAGCGCTCGTCTCGCTCGCCCTGATTTGCCGAGGCCTTATGGCAATCCTCCATGGCGGCCGCGCTCACCCCGTCGCAATGGCGACCGACGCGCGAAGCCTCGGCCCCGCCGACCAGCGAGAACGCCAGCGCGAGCATAAGGACGAGCCTCTGGAGGAGACGAAGCATGATTGTTTTCTAGCACCTGGAAATGAAAGCGTAAACCTGGCCCCGTTCAGAAAGACGTTCGGGCAGGGCGAACGCGTCGGCGCGTCTCTCGTCGATCGCGGAGCCTCACATTGGGTTCTGTCGCAAATTTTGTCTACAGGCGCGCCGGGCAAGTGAGAATGACGTGG
>NZ_JAHLJF010000001.1:402022-699844 GCF_018887255.1 Methylosinus sp. KRF6
GTTAACCGCCGTTAACCCGAATTCGGAGCCCTGGGCGGTTGCTACATAAGACCGGTTTCCTCGCTTACGTCGAGCGGGTGCTCGCGCCCACCTTGAAGCGAGGCGACATCGTCGTCATGGACAATCTCGGCTCCCACAAAAGCGCGGCGATCGACAAAGCCATTCGCGCCAAGGGCGCACGGCGGTTCTTCCTGTCGCAATATTCGCGGACCTCAATCCGATCGAGCAGGTCTTCGCAAAAGCTCAAAAAGCTGTTGCGAAAAGCGGAGGCGCGAACGCCCGGAGGCGTTTGGCGCACAATCGGCTCTTTGCTCGATCGCTTCCCCGCCACCGAATGCGCTGCCTACCTCATCAACTCAGGTTACGCCTCAACCTAAATCGGAAAAACTCTAGGCGATCCTGCGGCTGGTCGTCTTGGTCTCCCAACCGAAGTCCGCTCCGACAAATTCGTAGAGCGCTTCATTGTAGGGTCGAAAAAACTTCGACAGGTCCGAGCGGAGGCCGTCCGGCATCTCGAATTGCGGACTGGCATTGCGCTCATGTACGATGAGCGGGTCGACGGGAGGCAGCTCGAGGAACTTATAGACGCCCTTCGCCACCTTCGCCGGATCAGAAAAAAGCTCGGCGGCGTTCACGATATGAATTTGCTCTTTCCGGAATTGCTCGAATAGCAACCGGAGGAATGGTAGGTAGATGCTCTGCTGCAGATACCCCTGGTTGTTTCCGCTGAATGCGTCCGGTCCGCCTCCTCCACAACGAATTGCCTCCTGCTCGATTTTCACAATGGTCTCGAAGCCGGGCACGAAGCGCCACAAGGGGTCGGAAAAGACGCGGGCGTTCTTCATTCGGTCCCAGCGCCACTGCGAAAAAGCCCGCTCCACGGGATCACGAAGAACGACGACGACGCGGCCATCGGGACAAATGGCTTTCGCCAGGAAAATCATCAGCAGGCTCGGCGCGATTGGATTGCAATAACCTGTTATCGCGCTTCCATATCGTCTCTCTATGCGGCGTTGCTCCCGGCGCGACGGAAATTGGGCCTCTATATAGTCGAGGCGGGGAAGCTGAGCGAGTTCCTTGGCGAGCGGAACCGCCACGTTCGGATGCTGAAAGATGTATGACGATAAGAGCGAGGTTCCCGACCGAACCGCACCGATCGAAGCGAAAGAGGGCTTCATTCGACTTTCGAAGCTCGAGGCTCTCAGCGCGATGCGCCATGTCGGCGGCTTCACGAAATAATAGTCTCGAAACTGGCTCTCTATTGCGTGAGCCAGCGCTCGCAGGGGACTCCGCGGACTGAATTGCCGCCGAAATGCTTCATATGGAGCCTGAAGCTTTTGAACCTTTCTCGGATCCACGACCAGCGCGGATGCGTCGCAGACGCCGGATCGTCGTGAGTTTACAGATTTATGCATGTCGCTGCCGCCTCTATCGTTCGATCTACGAAAATCGGCGCGGACGAGCTCAATTCAGAGCGCCCCGACGCCAGTCCTGGCCGAGATCGACTCCTTCCACCGCATATTCCGCCTGGCGGTCGAGATATATGAGACGGAGCGCGGGGGCGGGTATGACGAGGAAGCGTCCGGCGTAAGCGCTCAGGGCGCTCTCGATATGGCTCTTCGCGGCGCAATAGGACAATGCGGCGTCGCCGCTCGGCGCCTGTCCGGCGCACACGGCGATATAGGCTTGATCGATGCGCTGTAGGCTCTGTTCGATCATCTGCAGCTTGTCCGAGTAAGACCGCTGGCGACCGATGATGAAGAGCGCCGTGGGCTTCGACGGATCGAACGAGGGACGCAACACCGAACGAATGCGCTCGGCCCAATGGAGGGGATCGCCTCCGTGCTCGATGCGTAGATCATAGCTTTCCGGCGCGACGAAGAGGCGGTTCGTATCCTCGAAGCGGCCTTTCTGGATGCGGTCTACCCATATGACGAAGGATGCTCCGAACGCCGCGCGCGTCTCCGGCGTTGGGCAGACGAAATCGGCGATGGCGACGCCGCCCGCCTCGACCACGCGGTCGCACATCCAGCCCATGCGTCTCGCATGCTCTATGCGATCTTCGAGCGAAAATCCCAAGTCCTTGGATATATTCGCGCGCGCATCGTCGGCATTGAAAACCACGGCGTTCAGCAGAGGCGCGAGCGCACGCGCCAGGGTCGTCTTTCCGGCGCCCGGCAGGCCCATGATCAGGATTTTGTCGTACATGGATTTTCTCTCGCAATCTCGCGGCTGCCGATGCATCTCGTATCGCTAAGACGCATGAGAGGAGAAAAGCGTGCCAAAAAACGTCGCGGCTGAAATTTATGTCTCTTCTTCTGGAACTCGCTTTGCGGCGAAACGGCGAGCCGCCGCGTCGGCGACCGCGCGCGCATGACGAGCCGACCGAATTTTCTTTTCGAACGACAAAGACCCGCGCGCATCGAGCCGTTCGGTTAGGTCGCACGGCTCGAGACCGTCTCTCGGCGGTGTGGAAAGCAGTGGGAGCCCGAGCGTCCGGCGGGAATTTTAGATCAGTTCGAAGTTTCGCTATTGACTCGTGAAATTCACCGACACAAACTGTTAATGTGGCTAATTTGCGAACGACAAACGATATTCATTCATGACGAAACCACGGCCGATGCGAGGATTTTGGATGCGCGCGATCATCGCGCGCGTGCTCGCATGCGTTTTCGTCTTGCAGGGCGTCGCTTTCGCCGTTTCCCCTGCGCATGAGAGAGGCGATCTCGGAGGAGCCGAACCCGGAGCTGTCGCCACCGTCGGCTATGAATATTGCGGCGCGAGTCCACATGGCGACCATAAGGCGCCGGCGCACAGCGTTCACTCTCAGTGTTGCATCTTGTGTCCGTCGAGCGCTCATGACGGGCTGTCTCGTTTCGCGGCGGTCTTGTTCGACATTATCGTTTTTCCACCGCTTCGAACCGCCGCCGCGATAGATTGGCGCGCCTTCGTCGATCCCGTCGCGCCGCCTACAGGCTGGACTAGTTCCTGGTCGTCGCGCGCGCCGCCTTCGATCTCCTGACCGACTGAACGCGGTTCTCAATCTGGGCCGCTCTTTACCTTCGTCTCGGCTTCGGTCGGCGCTCGCCGCGCCAGGAGAATTTTCACATGTTTCGTTCGACTTTGTTGCGCGGCGTTTCCGCCAGCGCGTTTACGCTCGCTTGCGTTTCCTCTTCGGCGCTCGCCCAAGAGGCTCTTCCAGCCATCGATATCGCCGCCGACCAAGGCGGCGCGACCACCGGCTCCGGGACCTCCGGCCAGGGCGGCAACGGGCGGGCGACCGGCTATGTGGTCCGCGACGCCTCCACGGCGACCAAAACGGATACGCCGATCATGCAATTGCCGGCCTCGGTACAGGTCGTGCCGCGAGCGGTGATCGAAGATCAGAAGGTGACGCGCGTCAAGGAGGCGCTGGAGAACGTCAGCGGCGTGCGTCCCAATCCATCCATAGGCGCCGGCACGGACTTTCTCATCCGCGGATTTTCCGACAGCAGAAAGCTTTTCCGCAACGGCTTGCTGGCGACCTCGCCCTCGACGTTCAGGACCGAATTCGACGCCGCCAATATCGAACGCATAGAGGTGCTCAAAGGGCCGGCCGCCATGTTGTTCGGGCGCATGGAGCCGGGCGGCCTGATCAATATCGAGACCAAACGCCCATTGGATACTCCCCATCATTCGGTGGAGCAGCGTTTCGGTTCGTATGATCACTATCGCACGCTCTGGGACGCCACTGGTCCCGTCGACAAGGATGGATCGCTGCTCTATCGATTCTCCGGCGGATATGAAAACAGCGAGTCCTTCCGGGATTTCCAACATACCAACCGGATTCTCCTCAACCCCAGCATAACAGCGCGGCTGACGCCGGATACGGAATTCACCGTCGATTTCGAATATTTCAACCAGGATTACGTCGCCGACTACGGCGTCCCTGCTTATGGCGATCGGCCCGCGTCCATCCCGATCAGCCGGTCGTTCGGAGATCCCAACGATCCGAGGGACAATATGCACAAATTCTACGTGGGCTCAGAGCTCACGCATCGCTTCAACGAGAACTGGACGTTCCGCAATCGCTTCCTCGCGAGCTTCCTTCACACGAACGATCAGTTCGCCAATCCCACGCCGTCGTTCGGAACGACGGCCTTGCGGGCCGACGGCCTGCTGCGGCGAAATATCTACGGCCAGACCGCCGATTCGGAAGTCTACACCACCAATTTCGATCTGATCGGTCATTTCGACCTATGGGAGACGCGTCACGAGACGCTCGTCGGCTTCGACTATCTGCGAGCGGACACCGAATATTGGACCTTCGGCAACTACAGTACCTCGAACCCCGCGTTGGACATCAATATATTCTACCCTTGGCCGAGCTATGGCGTGTCTCGCGCTCTGTTCGACGCGGCGGGCTACAACAGACCTACCGCCACGCGCGACCACAGCGTGTTCTACGAGGACCAGAAGGGCGCCTACTTCCAGGATCACATCACCATTTGGGACAAGATCCACATTTTCGGCGGCGGCCGCTACGACTGGTCGGAAGTGGCGCGCGGACGCGGCGCGACATTCGACGCGGCTCGAGCCAATGTCTTCTCTTCCAGTCCTTCGGTCCTGCGGAAGGACGACGCCTTCAGCCCCCGCGTCGGCGTTCTGGTTCAGCCGCTGCCCTGGGTGAGCGTCTATGGCAGTTGGACCAATTCCTTCGGCGCCAATAACGGTGTGACCGCGAGCAATCAGCCGCTTCCGCCGCAGGAGGCCGTGCAGTTCGAAACGGGCGTCAAGACGGAGCTGTTCGACAAGCGTCTGACGGCCACTCTCGCCTTCTATAATTTGACGAAGACGAATATCCCGACCCCGGATTTGAGCACGGCCGACCTCAACGACAAGATCGCGATCGGCAAGCAGCGCAGCAAGGGCGTGGAGTTCGACGCGCTCGGAAAGGTCACCGATAGCGTCAGCGTCATCGGCAGCTTCACTTATATGGACGCTCGGGTCATCAAGGACAACACCTTGAACGCGGCGGGCGTGCCCCTCTATCTGGGTCATCGCCTGCCGAATGTTCCTCGCTATTCGGGAAGCCTGTGGCTCAAATGGGACGTCAAGGAGATCGTCGCGCTCGACGGCTTCAGTCTCGGTTTCGGGGCCTATGTCGTCGGCAGCCGCCAAGGCGATAGGAGCAGCACCTTCCAGCTTCCTGGCTATGTGCGTCTCGACGCGCTCGCCGCCTACCGCTGGACTGTCGGGCCGACGAAAATGACCGCGCAGTTCAACGTCCGCAATCTCGCCAACACGAAATATTACGAGTCGACCGATCCGGAGTCCAACGTCGATCCGCGCTACGGCATTTATCCGGGCGCGCCATTCACCGCCATAGGATCGCTCAAGGTCGAGTTCTGAACGGAGGCCGTCATGACTGGAATCGACCTGTCTCTGCGCTCCACCCCCGCGCGGCGGCGGGTCGCGCTCCAGACCTCGCGCAAGATCTGGCTGAAGATTCATCTCTGGCTGGGGCTGGCTCTGGGTCTGTTTTTGTCGATCATCGGGATCACCGGCTCGGCGCTGGTGTTCTTCCAGGCGATCGACGAAGCGCTCAATCCCGAATTGCGCATCGTGGCGCCGCCGCCGCAGGGCAGGGCGGCGTGGCGCCCGCTGGAGGAGATTGCCGCCGCCGCGCGCGCGTCCATTCCCGCCAATTCTCATCTCGGCTGGTGCTATTGGCCGCAGAGCGACGACGAAGCGTTCCTGTTCTATTACCAAGTCGAGAATGGGACGTCTGAAAGGCCGGACACGCGGCATGTCTTTGTCGATCCTTATGCGGCCAAGGTCACGGGAACGCGCCTTTGGTATTCGAGCGGCGACGTTTTCGGATCGAGCGTCGTCGGCTTTCTCTTCAAACTCCATTATCAGTTGCTCGTTCCCGGATTGGGCGACACGGTGGTCGGCGTCATGGCGGTGCTCGCGTTCATTTCCACAGTGACCGGCGTCGTTCTGTGGTGGCCGCGGAACGGCAAATGGCGCAACGCATTCACGATGAAATGGCCGGCGAGGCCGGAGCGGCTGAATTACGACATTCATCGCCTCTCCGGGGTTTTCCTGTTGCCGGTCGCCTTGGCGGTGCTGTTGTCGGGCCTCTACTTCAATCTGCCGGATCAGTTCCGCGCCGTTGTCGAAGCGTTCTCTCATCTCACCAAGGTCGAAAAATATCGATCCGGGCCAGAGACGCCGACGTATGTCTCCCTCGACGAGGCGCTCGCGATCGTCGCGCGGCAATTTCCGGAAGGGCGCATCTATGCCGTGACGATGCCGAAGCCCGGCAACGGCTCCTATGCCGTCAACCAGCTGTTTCCGATCGGCTGGGGATTGGAAGGCCGCCGGACGATCTACATCG
The DNA here is from genome assembly GCF_018887255.1 of Methylosinus sp. KRF6. NCBI lineage: Bacteria > Pseudomonadati > Pseudomonadota > Alphaproteobacteria > Hyphomicrobiales > Methylocystaceae > Methylosinus > Methylosinus sp. KRF6. The sequence goes on from NZ_JAHLJF010000001.1 coordinate 408,405, forward strand.
ATCAGTTCCGCGGCGACATGCTGCATGTGAACGATCCGCTCTCCGGCGACGGCGACGGCTTCATGGCCTGGCAATGGCCGTTGCATTCTGGCTATGTGCTCGGCTGGCCGGGCCGCATCGCCGTCTTCGTGTTCGGACTGAGCTGGCCGCTCGTCTTCGTCACCGGCGTCATTCGCTGGCTGCAGAAGCGCCGCGCGCGCGGCGTCGTGGAGCCGAGGCGAACATGAGCGCTCGTCATCGGGGCGCTCGGCGACAAGATAATTTCGTGCAGTCGATCGGGCGGCGCCTGCAGATCAGACAATCAATTCTATTGCGCGGAGCTCGATATGGGCGATTTACCCAAGACATTCGAGCGGCTTCGGCGTCGTCGGGAAGACTCTGCGCGAAGTGAAAAAGGGGCCTGGACGTCGATATCGTCGGAGCGGGAAGCCACTAGAGTCTTTTCGGTTCAGATTGAACCGAAAAGACTCTAGAATCCTTTGTTTTGTCGCGTTTTCTTCACGCGAACTGGTTCCCACTTCGCTCGAAAACGCTCTAGGGCGGGCCTCGGCCCAGACGCGAAGTGGGGAGAGATTCAAGTGGCGTCGAAAGGTGAGCGAACATTCCAATTCACGGAGGCAGTAGCGCGATGGGGCTGTACAATGTCGTTCGGAGCGCACTGTCCGGCAACGGCAGGCGCGAAGTGGTTTACGGCTCAAGTTACATCCAGATCGTCTCCTTCGATCAGAACGGTCCGCGAGTCGAGAGTTTGCTCACGTTTTCGGAATCTTTGAATCCGGAGTCGCCGCATTTCGCCGATCAGACCGAGTTCTTTTCCAAGAAGGAATGAACGCGTCTTCCCTTTTCTGAGCCAAAGATCGAGGCTGATTCTTCTTTTGGGCGGCAGACGCGTGGTCATCTCACGATCGGGATGTGGGCATGATGAGTACCGACGTCGGCTTTTTGCGATCCGAGGGTTTTTGACGTTTCGGTATTGACTCGAGAACCAGACCACGTAAGCATTTTTCGATTACGCTGGGAAAGAGTGTGATCCAGTCGATGGCACAGAGAGGAGTGCTGAGGCGCGCGGCCATCGCAATGAGTGTCGCGTCGAGGAACGGTCAGGCGACGGCGCGTGGCACGCTGGACGTCGACGGCGGGATTGTCCAGCTCGCCACGCCGCGTGATGGCGTCGTGCGGGACGTGTTGGTCGTCGAAGGTCAATCCGTTCGGCGGGACGATGCGCTGGCGGTAATCGACGATCGAGCTGCCGCAATTCAGGCAACGATCGCCGCGGCGCAACTGGCGGAGCGGAAGGCTTCCGTCACCGCGCAAAAAGGGCGCGCCGCAAGTGCGCGGCGCGAGCGCGATCGTGTGGCGCCTCTGTCGAAGGTGGGTGCCGTTTCACAAAAGCGGTTCAATGACGCCCAAGACGATCTCGTGGCGCAGGATGCCGAACTCGCTCAACGTGAAGCCGCCGCCGCTACGGGAGAAGGGCAGCTTCGCCTCGCCATATTCGAGAAAAATGTGCGCACCATTCGTGCGCCGAAAGACGGTATGATTGTCAGGCGTCTCGTGCAGGTAGGCGAGGGCGTGTCCAGAGCGGGACGTCCGAGAAGTGTCCGGAATGCGGCGGCCAGGACTCCGTCCAATGCGCAGGCCGAGGCCAATAAGGAGAAGGAGTGTGAATCGCGCGCGTATGCAGGTACGGTTTGGGCAGTTCGATTTGCTCATGAGCGTGGGCGCCATCACAATCTCCTGTCGAGCCGCATGCGCGAAGCGGACCATCGAATGGACGCAACGAACGCCCAGACGGCTCGACAGATCGCCCCCCCCCCCCCCGGGGCCCGGCGATGGTCCGCGGGACGGCGTCGGCTCGCCATGTAGCGCGACACATGAAATCGGAGTAGCGGACACTTGATTTTGTAGCAACTCGATTTCCGCTCCCGCCTCAGATATCGACGACGCTGGTGGTGATCCATTCGGCTTCGGAAAGCGCCACAGGCTGGGCGGATGCGGCGACAACGCGGGCCGCCATAGCCCCCCAGGCCCCAACGCAAGGCCAGCCGAGACGCCGCGCTCCTTCGTCGTCGGCTGGGACTGCGAGGGTGATAGCCCCTGACTGAGCCAAAGCCCGCGTGGCCGCGGTCTCCTGCCCTCGGATCAGTTCGAGCAGCTCCGCGATTACGCCGGGAGGAGTCGACCGACGCCCTGACGCCATATCCTTGGCCTGCTGTTCCCGGACCCGCAGAAAGTCGGCGGCCTCTCGGAGAGAGAGGCCCGCCAGCCTTGCCAACGCGGCAAATGGTGTCATTCCGTATCCTCGCAAATTCCATAGTGAGCGACATAGCCGACCAAATAAGGAAGCCCTGCCGGAATGCCGGTCTCGCGCGATGTGCGACGGCCGATGCGCCAGCCCATCCAGCGCGCGACCGCCGCCTCGACCGCCGCCTCCAGCCCCTTGCCTTCGTGCAGGCCGGACAAAACATCGTCCGCGAAGTGCCGGCCGCTCGTCGAGTCGAGGAACGCCCGCACCTCCGAAGCGCTGCATCGGGTCGCGGAGGCGACCGCGATCGACGCCGCCGCCCATGCCGGCGCTGGCTCGACGCTGCGGCCGACCGTGCCCCAGAAGCCCCATTCGTGATTTTCGGAAGCGAGTGTCATGGCTGTCTCCATCTTGCGGTCGGCTATCCGTCCGCGATGTCGAGACCATCGCTCTGCTCGAGCCGGAAGTGAAGCGCCTTCTCCTGGAAATCATAGGCTCTGGACGATCATTTCAGAGACCTTCTTTTCGCCGCGGCCGCCTCCGGCCGCCGTATAGGACAACTCGGCCGTTTCGATACGAAATCCCGAGTAGCACGCCCTGGCCTCTGGACAATCGGTCATCGTCAAGATGAACCGCCCTCGAAGCCCCCTCAAAGCCTGCACGAGCGCCTCGTGATCGCCCTTCGAGAACAGCCCCGGCTGGTAGTAGCTCTCCGTGCCCCAATAAGGCGGGTCGAGATAGAAGAGCGTTCCGGGCCGATCCCACCGCCGCAGAAACTCCCGCCAGTCCAAGCATTCGATCGTGACGCCCGTCAGCCGCTCGTGAATACCCTCGAGGACAATCCCCAGTTTCGCCGTATCGAACCGCGCTCCGCCTGTCGTGCTGATCCCGAACACGCGGCTCCGCACCTTCCCGCCGAAAGAAAGCCGCTGCAGATAGAGGAAGCGCGCCGCCCGCTCCAAATCGGTGAGGCTATCGGCGTTCTGTGCCGCAATCCGCTCGAATTCGGCGCGTGATGTCAGCTGCCACTTCAGCATGTCCATGAAGGCCTGATAATGCCTCTGTAAGATGCGAAAAAAGACCGCCACATCCTGGCTGCGGTCGTTGATGACCTCCGTCGGCGGAGCCTCGTCGCGGCGAAAGAAAACCCCGCCCATGCCGACGAATGCCTCCGCATATATAGAATGAGGCGTCGCCGCAATGATCTCGCAGAGCCGCTTCGAAAGCTGCCGTTTGCCCCCGATATAAGGCGCCGCCGGCCGCACGGGCGCGACGGCCCGCATCTCGCAAATTTCGTCCACCTGGTCTTAACCCCGATGCTGCTACCTACGCCTTCGCCGTCGACGGCGGCGGCGGGGAGCGTTATCGGACCGATGCGCTGCGCGGGCTTTGCTTGCAGGCTTCATCCCGCGTCCGGGGCAACTCGGCCCCGCCACCTCACCCCGACTTTTTGTCCTTCCGCTCGCTCCCGGCTTTGACATTCACGGTGGTCTCGAAGCCGCCCAAGGCCGTCCATCGTTTCACGACGGACTCGGCCTTCCACTTCCCGTCGATCGGCCAGCCGAAGCCGCTGACGACGACGGGAGCTTCCGCCTTGGCGCGCGGCAGGCCGGGGCCGTCGAAATGGCCCGTGCCGGAATTATTGCCCCGCTCGAAAGCCTCCGCCGTGGCGGCCGCCCGCGCCTCGGCCTGGCTTTTGAACAAATGCTGCAGCATGAAGATCGGCCCGTCCCGATCGGTCTTGGCTTTCTCGATCTTCCGCTTGCCGCTCTTCGGATCGCGCCACGCCGCTCCGACATGCCCGACATTCGGCCGCGGCTCGGTCTCTATGTCGTAGCTGTAGCGCCCGCGCCGCTTGATCGTGATCGTTTCCAGCGACTGCCCGCCGGCGCTCTTCCCCGAGCCGCGCTTCAGCGCCACCAATCGCCCTCCGGCCGGCTTGATCAGCGCGCCATAGCGCTCGCCGATCTCGGTCAGGAAATCGATCGGCGACTGCTGCCACCTCAACTGATAGGGCACTTTGATCGAGGCGATCTCCTGGGCGATCGAGGCCGACAGCCCCGCCTCCTTGGCCACCTTGCGAATGAGATCGCCGAGCGTCCCCTCGTCATAGTGTCGGGAGCCATGCGCTTTCAGCTTGTCGACGTAATCGGCCGCGCGCAGATGCACGGTGATGCGGTCGCCCTCGTCGGGCGAGCCGCGCAGATTGATCTTCTGAACCGTATAGACGCCCTGCAGCACGGGGCCTTCATCGGCCCAACCGCCGAGGATCGTGTATTTCGTCGCCTCGGTCGGCAGGCCGAAACGCGATGGCGGGCCGACGCAGGTCAACTCCGCCTCGTCGCTCTCGCTGCCCGCATTATCCGTGATCGTGCATTCCAGCCACAGCCCCGCGAGCCCCGGCAGAATGTCCTTGCCTGCGGAATTGACGATCTGCAGCACGGGCCTGCGCCACATCGCCGGTCAATCCCACGGATTGACGGAGGCCGCGGCGGCGGCCGCCGGCGTGTCGGGAACGACGACGTCTCGGGGCGCGACGACGAAGGCGCCTTGATCCGCCATGCCGCGATTGGCGTCGAGCAGCGCCTCCAGCGCGCCATCGCCGGCCTTGCCCATGGTCTCCAGCGCGAGAATGTCGAGCCGCACGGGCTCGACGACATTGACGATCCTCGTCACCACGCGATCTCCCTGGCGTTGCGGCCGACATAGAGCAGCTCGGCGGTGAACTCCCACCGCCAGCCCGTCCCGTCGGGCGCGATCTTGCGCTCCTCCCGCGAGAGCTGCCGCACGCCGACGAGCCCCTGATAGCCGCCGACGAGCCCGCTCATGCGAATGAAAGGGACAGGCTTACGCGCCCGCATCACGCTCTTCAGCGCGTCATAATTTTCGAGCCCGCCCATGATGTGCGGCCGGCAGGCCAGATGCAGCGTCTCGGTCTCTTCGCCGCCGGCAGTCGGCTGGTAGAACGGCTCGTCGTCGAACACAGGATGCGTCGCCCAGACGGCCGAGCCCTGCCAGTCGAAGCCCTGCGGATTGAGCCCGATGACTTCCAGCAGCGCGGGCCCGATGACGGCGACGCTGCGACGCCATGAAGACGCTGCACGCACTGCGGCCGAGGCGCGGCGCGCGCCGCGCCAGGCCCTCTACACGCCGCAGGAACGAGACGCGCAGCGACGCCTCGACTGCGCGCTGAAAGACCTTTCAAACGCTTTCGAAAAGGAACCGACTAATGGCTGAGTTCGAAACCATCATCGGGGACAAGCCCTATCGCAAGGATGCGCGCGGAGCCTTCGTGCCCGTCGAATCCATCAAGCCGCTCGACCTGCTCGTCGATGGCGAGGTGCGCAAGACCATAGGATTCGCCCGCGCTCTCTCCGCGCAAATCGCCCGCTTCAAGGGTCACACATTCGACGACATCGGCAGCCTGCAGGCGCTCGTCGCGCAGGAATATGGCGCGACGCTCGGCGGGCAGAAGGGCAATCTCACCCTCACCAGCTTCGATGGCCTGATGAAGGTTCAGGTGCAGGTGCAGGATCAGATCGATTTCGGGCCGGAGCTGCAGGCCGCGAAGGCGCTGGTCGACGAATGCCTGCGCGATTGGGCCTCGGACTCCCGTTCGGAGATCCGCGCGCTCGTCACGCGCGCCTTCCAGGTCGATCAGCAGGGCAAGATCAATCGCGCCGAGATTTTCATGCTGCTGCGCGTCGAGATCGAGGACGAGCGTTGGCAGCGCGCCATGAAGGCCGTGCGCGACAGCATCCGCGTCATCGGCTCGCGCACCTATGTGCGTTTCGCCGAGCGCGACGAGCCGGACGGCTCGTGGCGCGCCATCACCATCGATCTGGCCAATGCGTGAGGAGAGCATCATGAGCAGCATCGGACAAACTTGCGCGATGGTCGACGAGGACGCACCGGCGAAGCCCCGCTTGAAGAAAGACATGCGCGTGCGCGTCGTCGTCCCCGGCGTCGATGCGGTCGTCACGATCAAAACGATTCACGGCGATCGTGCGGTCATTCGCGACGATGACGGCAATCTGTGGAACGCCGCCGTCGACTGCCTCGAGCCGATCGAAGAGACGGGAGAGGCTGCATGATCACAACATTCGTGGAGGTTCGGCAGACGATCGAAGTGACGATCGACGAGACCAAGTTCACGCCCCAATTCATGGCGGACTTCCGTGGCTCGTTCTTCGCCTTCTATTCGTTGAAGGACCATGTCGAGCATCTGGCCCAACTCGCCGCTCGCGAGGTCGTTCACGACGGGAGCTTCATCGAAGGTTACGGGCCGGCGAAGGAGATGGGCATTTCCTTCGCAGAGGGCGGAATCGAAATGGAGGTTCAGGCGTCGAATGAAGAGCTGGCGCGGCTGAACGTCGAGCATGGGGGTGCGGCGGCATGATCGCGAAGCTCTCTCATCTCGCCTTCGGCGCGGCGCTCGCGCCGATCGCCTTCGGGCTCGATCTCGTCGGGACCGCTGGAATCGTCCTCAGCGCCGCCTTCCTGGCACCGTGGCGCGGTCTCACCATCATCTCGGAGCGGCTCTACGACGTCGCCCGCGAGCAAATCGAGCGGGGGCGTCTATGAGCACGATCGCGAAAGACTACGCCGCCGAGCTGCGGCGCATTTCCAGTATCATCAAATACGGTCTCAGCGCCGCCGACGTCTCGGAGCTGCGCCTCGCGGCGCAATATCTCGAAGAGCGCGAGAATGGCGTCTGGCATGACCCGGAGGTGTTGGAGCGGCTCCTCTCGCCGGCGGTGAATGCGCTCGTCGAAAGCCATACCGAAGAGGTGGACGAAAGGCTGGCCGACCTCCTTTCCGGCTTCATGGCCATGCGCGGCGAGAATAGCTGCGCATTCCTCTCTCTGCTCGCTTGCGCATATCTCGACTTCGCAGCGGCGCTAGCGACCAGTCCCGCACGCCTCGGCGGCCCGATGACGCTGCCGGATTTCCTCGAAACGGCGCGAGTGGCCTGGGGCGCATCCCTCCTTCAGGACGCGATGGACCAATCTCAGAAAGACAGGGCTCGCGCATCATGACCACAGCCTCTCAAACCCGCGCGATCCATTCGATCCGCAAGACCATCCCCTCCTTTGGAGACGAAGACTATCGCGCGCTCATCGCGCGCGAGTTCGGCGGGCGCAGCTCGTCGCGGCACCTTTCGGAGCGGGAGGCGATCCGCCTCATCGATCTGCTGAAGGGCCTCGCCGGGCAGCAGTCCGGCCGCCGGCCGGCGGAGACGGCGAGCGGCAAATATGCGCCGATCCTGCGGGCGCTGTGGATCGGCGCCTACAACCTCGGCCTCGCCCGCAGCCGCGACGAGCCGCTTGCAGCGTGCTTCGGCCGTAACCGGATTCGCGACTGAGCTGCGCGAGCGTGGAGCCGCGCTCGCGGACCGCGAATAAAATCTTCTGATGGCTCCAGCCCTTGGTCATGGGTTTCCCGCGCGGTGACACGCCGGATGTGGCGTGTTAACCGTATGTGCAAATCAGACTTGTCCACATAAGGCCACATGTTGCTTAAACAGGCAAGCAACATGTGGCGTTTCGGGAGAAAAAGTGGTTAAGAGCGCCACAAGTGGCCTTGATGGGCTCGTCGAGCGGCTGAAGCAGGCGGTTAAAGACGCCGGCGGAAATGCCGCTGTTTCAGAGCTTTCCGGCGTGCCGCTACGCTCGCTCACTAATTATCTCGGCAGCAAGAACGAGCCGCCGATCAGCGCGCTATCGAAGATCGCCGTAGCTTGCCGTGTATCGCTGGACTGGCTCGCGACGGGAGATCAGGCCAAATTCGGCGGAATAGAGCCAGAAGTTGCGCGCGACGGGAACGCCGACTGGGTTTTGGTCCCGATTCGAGATGTCGCTGCCGCAGCAGGCGCCGGCATGGTCAATCACAGCGCGGAGGTGGTGGATCGGCTGCCGTTCTCGAGGGCGCTGCTGCGGCGCTATGGCGTCAATCCGGATCGGGCGGAGTTCATTCGTGCGGCCGGAGACAGCATGGAGCCCACAATCCGCAGCGGCGAACTCGTGTTGGTCGATCGGTCTAAACGCGAACTTCGAGCGGACGCGATCTATGCGATCGACCTCGGAGAGGACGTGCGCATCAAGCGGATTCGTCGTAACTTCGATGGATCGTTGACGTTAATTTCGGACAATAAGGCCCTTTATCCAGAGGAGCATTTATCGTCCGCCGATGCCGAAAGGCTGACCATTCGCGGTCGCGCCTTTCTTACAGAGAAAGTGTTGTAGTTCGGAGGTGAGTTATGGAAGGTCTATTCGTGCTGTTCTGGCTGTTCATGGCGATCATCTGCGCGATGATCGCGGGCTCGAAGAAGGGATTCTTTGTTGCGCTCCTTTTCTTGATATACGGCCTCATCATTTGGCCGATCGCCTTTGTTCACGCGCTCTTGTTGCGTTCCTCGAGCGTGAAAGAGGCCCCGATCGAAGCCGAGGGCGTAATTAACGGCAAGCCGTATTGGCGTACTCGGGATGGTCGCTTCTGCACAGTGATCGAGGGTCGCGATATCGCGTTCCCAGATAAGGCGGCGCTGGAGGCTGCTTTGGTCGGCAACAGTTCGTCGACGGCGGCGTGAGCGAGGGCCGGATCACGCGCTTTATGGCAATCCTTGCTATCGCCCTCGCTCTACTGGCAGAGGCGCCCGCCTTTCAAGCATCGGCGGAGCCCTGACCTGCCATGGTGTTGCAACCACTCCTCTTGACTCCATCTCCAGCGCACGCGTCCGAAAAGCGGGCCTTCCGAACTCTTGCTTCGGGCCAGAGTTTCGCGCTCCCGAACGGGGAGGTCCGGCGGTTCAAGGTGAACGGAATTACGATTTCGAGGCTCGACCCCCAATGACTCAGGCAAAATGCCCGATTTGCGAAAACGCCGCCATCATCTCGCCGTTAATTGACGAGAGGCGTGACTATTGTGAAAACGTACAATGCCCTCGCTGTGGTAGTTACGCGCTCGCGAACGGAGACTTTCTCAGAGATGGATTGTTGGGATTAGATGCGAACCAAATAAAAACCTACGTAGACGCCTCAGCGCCGTCTAGCCAATCTCCTCGGCACTCATTTTTGGAGGCGGTATCGAAAACCGCTTACCGATCAAAAGCGAAATCGGATGCGAGCGAAGCTCGCGCGGTTATTAGCCACGCGCTTAGTAAGGGGCCTGTGAAAAGGATTTTGACCCTTGATGATTTTACATCCATACTCACCTACACGTCCCTTCCGACGCCTGCCGAGCAAGCAGACAACCTAATTAGGTATTTCGGGGACAGATTGATAGGCTTCGGGGATACTTTTTCCACCCAGAAGGGAAGCGATGAAATTAAAAATATTGGCGCACGCCTCGGTAGCAAATTAGGTTTCGAGTGGCCCGACTTCTACGCCTTGATCGTCGCGCTTGCTGATCAAGGACTACTTTCTATCACATGGGCACAGACGACATCTGGCGGGAAAAAAAATTACACCGACCTATCGCTAACACTGTCCGGCTGGAATAGGTACGAAGAACTTGACCGCAAAATACGCAGCAAAACTGCTTTTATTGCGATGAAATTTTGTGCTAGCGATGGTGAGAATTACTATTTTCAGAACGAATTATTGCCAAAACATCTCGTTACGGCGGTCAAGCAGGCCGGTTTTGTGCTAAGTAATCCTTTAGCAGAGAAGCCGGAGGCGGGCAATATCCACGCAAGGCTAGAGCTGGAAATCAAAAACTCGCGCTTCGTTGTGGCCGAGCTATCACACAGTAATAATGGCGCGTATTGGGAGGCTGGTTTTGCAAAGGGGTTAGGCAAGCCTGTGATTTATATGTACAATAAGAAAATCGGCAAACGAGATGCGCCGCATTTTGATGTCGGTTCGGATCAAATTGTTTTCTGGGAGGAAGAACATCCAGAAGAGGCGGCTAAGTTGCTTAAAGCTGTCATTCGCAATACGCTATTCGGCGAAGCAAACCAAAACGATGATGCCGCATTGTGAATTGTGGCGGCCGTTGCGAGCGTTCCTGCGCAGAAAGAGACGACGACCCCGAGCACTTGCAAAACCTAGCTTTTGCAAACGAGCGGTTTGAAAGTCTCATTCGAGCCCCGAGGCAGGGGGAAAGTTAGCCTCGACCGGGCGTCTCCTAGCGATGCCGCTCAAGACGTTGATATATCGTGTCTTACTGCCCCGCCGCCGACCCTCAACGGAACTTTCCCCTTCCGGGAAAGTTCCTCGCCGGTTCCGGCTTGCTCCTGCTGGCCCCTAGGACCACCCGCCTCTCGCCGGTATGCGCGGAGAAACTAAGCCTCGACGGCCGTTGGAGCGCCGTTCGAAGGGCTTTCAATGCCGCTGGCGATCCTCTAGTTTCAAGTGTCTGCCGCCCCGTCGGCTCCACTTTCATGTGTCCGGATGCGCCGATGTCCCGCACTCGCCGCGGAGGCCATAAGCCCCTGCATTTCCAACAGTTCCCACAAAATCCCGCCTGGCCCCGCGTCTTCCCGCCTACTCCAGGTTCATGTGTCGACTAACACGCCATATCGCACAGGTCTCACATCGCTTTGCGAAACGTCAGGCTCACGCGGCAGCGGCCGGTCGCTGGGTGGTTGCCTTTCTTGACGGGATCAATCGCGTGATAGGCGAGCCGGGACGGGCCGCCCCATACGCAAACATCGCCGTGTCGCAGAATCGTGCGAGAGATGGGGCCGGCGGGCCGTAGGCCGCCGAACTGGAATCGGGCGGGGAGTCCCAACGACACCGTCGCGATCGGCGCGGCGAAGTCCCGCTCGTTCTTGTCCTGGTGGAGGGTCAGCCGCGCGCCTGGCTCATATAGATTGATCAGGCAGGCGTCGGGCGTAAAGCCGTCATAGCCGGCGAAGGCCGCCGCCGCCGTCGCCACTTCAGCGAAGACCTTCGGCATGCGCGGCCATGGCGCGCCGCTCAGCGGATCGCATCGCTCATATCGATAGCCACGCAGGTCAGAGACCCAGCCGACAGCGCCGCAATTTGTCATACCCGTCGACATAGAATGACCGCCCGGCGTCGTCATATGCCGAAACGGAGCGACCGACGCGATCTGCCGCAAGGCGTCGAGCAGGACCGATTCCGCCTCCAGCGCGAAGCCGCGCAGAACCATGGCGCCCGGGCCGAGGAAATCCGGCGCTTCTTGGGCCTCCAAACTATCGAAGAGATCGTTCATCGCCGTCCCGTCATCGAGCGTCGTGGAAGATGAGGCCGAGCGTGCGCCGTCGTCCCGCGCGCACGTCGCTCACGCCGTGACGCATGGTCACGCGGGAATAGCCGCGCGTGCCTGGCGCCGGACGGTCACGCACGGGGAAGACGACGGCGTCGCCTCGCCGCAACGGCACGACGGACGCCTTCGATTGCAGACGCGGTCGTTGCTCCGTCAGGACGAATTCGCCTCCCGTGAAATCCTCTCCGGGCCGCGACAGCAGGACGGCGATTTGCAGAGGAAACACCAGATCGCCGTAGATGTCCTGATGAAGGCGATTGAAGTCGCCGGGACCATAGTCCAGCAACAAGGGCGTGGGACGCGTCTGTCCTGCCTGATGGCAGCGCTCCAGAAAGCCTGCGTGATCGTCGTCATAGCGCTCGTGCGAGCCCGACAGTCGAGCCCAGCGGTTGGCGATGCTCGCAAGCCGCGGGTAGATCGCGCTTCGCAAATCGGCGATCAGCGGCGGCAGCGGATACGAAAAATATTTATATTCGCCGCGCCCGAAACCGTGCCTCGCCATGACGACCCGGCTTCGAAAACCTTCGTCGATGGAATAAAGCCTCGCGAGGTCACGGCATTCCGTCTCGGTGAGGAGTTCCCCGATGACAGCGAAGCCGTTTGCGTCCAAGTCGTTCTCGACCTGCGCCCAGTCGATTTGCTCCGAACGCCGCGCCGCAATTTGTTCTGACAGGGGCAATGGCACGAGAGCGCTCACGGTTTCGATTCCCGATCGAGCAGGAGGCGTTTGCGTTCGACGCCCCAGCGATAGCCGGAGAGGGCGCCGTCGTTGCGCACGACGCGATGGCAAGGGATCGCCACTGCGATGTTGTTGGCGGCGCAGGCTCCGGCGACAGCGCGCACGGCTCTCGGCGCGCCGATGCGTTCGGCGAGCTCAGCGTAGCTGACAGTGGAGCCCGGCGGAATATCGCGCAGCGCCGCCCATACGCGATGCTGGAACGCCGTTCCCCGAACATCGAGAGGCAGATCCAACCCGAGTCTCGGTTCTTCCACGAAGCCGACGACCGTCGCGACTAGCCGCTCGAAATCTGCGTCGCCGCCGATCAGCCGCGCCCGCGGAAATCTGTCTTGCAGGTCGCGCGCGAGCGCGTCCGGATCGTCGCCGAACGAAATGGCGCAGACGCCCTTGTCGCTCGCGGCGACCAGAATGGCGCCGAAAGAGCATTCTCCGACAGCGAATTTGATCGCGGCCTTCGCTCCGCCGTTTCGGAAGGCGCTCGGCGTCATGCCGAGCGCGCGGACGGATTCAGCGTAGAAGCGGCCACTGGAGTTGAAGCCGGAATCATAGATGGCTTCGGTCACGGATGTGCTCGTTCCGAGCGTCTCGCGAATGCGCTTGTTCCGGTGGGCGACCGCATAGGCCTTCGGAGTAAGGCCCGTGACCGCCTTGAAGAGCCTGTGAAAGTGATAGGCGCTGAGGCCGACGCGCCGAGCCAACTCGTCGAGCTTCGGCGGCGTCTCGGCCTCTTCGATCAGGCGGCAGGCGCGTGCTACGCTGCTGGCCTGCCGCGCCGCGAGCGAAGCCTCGTTCGGACGGCCGCGTTTGCAGGGACGATAGCCGGCGGCCTCCGCCTCGGCCGGCGTGCCGTGGAACCGCACATTGGCGCGCTTGGCGAGGCGCGTGGGACAGGACGGCCTGCAGTAGACGCCGGTCGACGCGACGGAATAGAAGAAAGTGCCGTCATAGCTGCGATCTCGTGCCGTGACGGCTTTCCACCGCGTCTCCTCGGTCGCGGCGTCTTTGTCGTGTCGGGACATTCGAAGCGTCGATGTCATTTCCGGGAGCCTTGGAATTGGTTTCGGCGTATGATTTAGCCTTTCCCTCACCCTCCTGCATCCCGGTCATTGCTTTCAAAAGATGGGGATGCTCGAGCCGGCCGCGAGATTGCGACACGATGCGCGGACTCGTTCGAAGCGTGCGATGACGTTCATCGACGAGGGACGTCAGAGGCGGCGCAATCGCCGATCCGACGGCCGAGTTGCGTCTCGGTCATGGTCATGTTCTTGCCGCCCATCGTCATCGCGATTTGGCCTCCGAAGACTTGGCGATCGGACGTAAATTGATAGGTCGCCAGAGCGCGAGCCGCGTCCGGTCCCGCGCAGACGACGTCGAAGGTCAGCGTCTTGTCGACGAGGTGGGAATTTCTCGGCGAACATTTCGCCAGCGGATTGCTGTCGCTCAGAGCCTCGAGCCCGTACGAAGCTGTATTATCGGGGTCGATGCAGATCGTCGCCGTTTTTCGCGCGGCGGCGTCGACGAGATGCGGGAGCTCGAGAGCCACGGCGACTTCGTAACGTCCGCTTTGCAAGGGCGAGGATTCTGCCGCCGACAATCCACCCATGGGTATGGCCAGCGCAAAGACTGTCGACGCCGATATTGTTTTCATGTTCGGACTCCGCGTGAGGCATCGATCGTTTCGAGCATGCTCGAGCGCCTTCCGCCATCCGTTTCTTGCTTTCGAATGTGCTTGCGCCGACGTCGTTGATCGAAGCGGCCGCTCAACGCGGATCGAGGCCGAATCTCTGGCGGATTGCCCGACCGGCTTGGATGAAAAGAGCCCCTGCCGCCGGCGCCACGCCGAGCATGTGCATGCAGGCGTGGACCATGCCCTCGAGGAGAATGAGCTCGGCGGGCACGCCAGCGTCTCGGAGCTTGCGCGCATAGGCTTCGCCTTCGCTGCGCAGCGGATCATATTCATTGACCATGATCGTCGCCGACGGCAGGCGGGACAGGTCGGCCCGCAACGGCGCCGCGTAAACGGGGGGCGCGGACAGTCGGCCTCCGAGATAGTCCTCCCAGCAAAGCCTCATCATGTCGCGCGTCAGATAATAGCCGTCGGCGAATTCAGCGTATGACGGCGTGTCGAGATCGGTGTCCACGGCCGGATAGATGAGGAGTTGATGCGCGATCGAAGGGCCGTGGCGATCTCTCGCCAATAGCGCGGCGGCGGCGGCCAGATTTCCGCCGGCGCTGTCGCCGGCGATGGCGATGCGATCTCCGTCGATCGCCAATCGATCCGCGCGGTCCGCGACCCAGCAAAGAGCGCGATAGAAATCTTCGAGGGGAACAGGATAGGGATGCTCCGGAGCCAGCCGGTAGCCGACCGAAAAGACGACGCAGCCCGTCGCATTGGCGAGGGCGCGGCATGGATTGTCGTAAGCCTCCAGCGAGCAGAGAACGCCGCTCTGGGCGCCTGGCTGTCCGAGCACCGCAAAGCGAGAACACAGTCGATCATCGATCGACTACGGCAGGCGAAACACACCGGAGAGATCGAGGAGCATGTCGACGAGGCGGCGCTCGGCGACTGTTGCGCCACGATGCTTCATGGCTTGTCGGTGCAGGCCCGGGACGGCGTCGGCGCGGATCGGCTGAACGCCATGGTGGATGCGTTTCTTGCGGCGTTCGATCTCATGACGACGAAACGCCGCCGCCGAGACCGCGCCTCCGTTCGAAACTCGATCCGCCGCTGAGAACCGTCTTCTCGCCGACGTGAGGGCGCCGGCGTTGCGCCGCTCGAAACGACCCTCGCAACCGATTTTGGGACGACTATGCGGCCAGTTCGGGGACTTCGATTTCGATCAATTGCCATAGTCGGGCGCTGCCGGTCCCTCATGGACTTTGCGCTGGTTGATCCGCCCGCGAGCCCGGCCACGCCGAGAGAGCGACGTCCGCCAATGCGTCGAGGATCTTCCGGCTGACGCCATCGCGGGCCTGGATCGACAAACCCTGCACAACGGCGGCATAGTAAGAGGCGAGGGCCTGCGTATCGGTCGACGGCGCGAGTTCGCCTTCGCTGGCTGCGCGATCGAAGCGCGCCTTGATCGCCGCGATCGTCGCTAGCCTTCGCCTTGCAACATCCGCCGCCACCGAAGCGTGCTCGGGCGCGCACGCCACCACGCCGCTCGCCAGCATGCAGCCTGCCGGCGCCGGCCCATCCGCGTAGACCTCGATCGCCTCACGCAGAATGCGTTCGACCGCGCGCCAGGCGCTCGGCTCTTCGGCTAGCGCGCGCTGGGCGAAGGAGCCGTAGGTGGCGCCGTAGCGGTCGAGCGCCTCTCGGTAGAGTTGCTCCTTGCTGCCGAAGACGGTGTAGAGACTCGGCGGCGTCACTCCCATGGCCGCGGTCAGGTCGGCGATCGAGGTCCCCTCATAGCCACGACGCCAGAACAGCCGGAGCGCCGTCTCCAGCGCCTCGTCCCGGTCGAGCGCTCGCGGACGGCCGCGCGGCCGCTTTGCGATGGTTTTTGTAGTGACCAATATAAAAATCCCTTGCGAGGTGCGAAGGCTTATTTTAATATCACTCGCTAGTTTATTGCAATTGGAGAAACCCGTGACCGATTCACGCCAATCTATCGCCACGACACGCAGAGCTTACAGGCTTACGCGCGTCGACCGCGGCCTTCGCCTCCAGCAGGTCCGGGAGGCGGCGCCGACTCCTGGGCCAAACGAGGTTCTCGTCGGGATCGAGGCGGTGAGCCTCAATTACCGCGACCTGCTCGTGCTGCGCGGCGAGTTGGGGCCTGTGCGCGAGGGGTTGATTCCGCTCTCCGACGGAGCCGGCCGCGTCGTTGCGACCGGCACCGATGTTACCCGCTGGCGCGCAGGAGACCGCGTCGCTCCAACTTTCTACCGGGATTGGGTTGTCGGTCCCTATCGTGAGGCCTACGGCCCATCGGCGCTCGGCGGCGGCGACGCCGACGGCGTGCTGGCGGATCTGGTCGTCGTGCCCGAGGCCTCGTTGGCGCCCGTCCCGGACAGCCTGAGCCTGGAAGAGGCCGCGACGCTTCCCTGCGCCGCCTTGACCGCCTGGCAGGCGCTGGTCGTGCGCGGTGGCTTGGCGGTCGGCGACACGCTGCTGGTGCAGGGCACGGGCGGCGTCGCGCTCTTCGGCTTGCAGATCGCGAGCGCCTTCGGCGCGAAAACCATCGTGCTGTCGTCCTCGGACGGGAAGCGCGAACGCGCAACGAAGCTCGGCGCCTTCGCGACGGTGAACTATCGTACGACGCCGGACTGGGATGTCGAAGTCCGCAAGCTGACGGGCGGGCTCGGCGTCTCGCACATTCTCGAACTCGGCGGACCGGACACGTTCGACCGTTCGCTGCGTGCGCTCGCCGCCTGGGGGCATATCGCTCAGATCGGCGTCTTCAGCGGCTTCGGACCGCACTCGAACCTGATGCGGCTGCAGCTGATCAACGGAACCATCGACGGCATCAATGTCGGCTCCGCCGAGCAATTCGAGGCGATGAACGCCTTCCTCGCCGAGCATCTTATCCGTCCTGTGATCGATCGGACATTTTCGTTCGACGAGACGCAAGCCGCCTACGACGAACTCGCGAGCGGCCGCCACTTCGGCAAGCTCGTCATCCGTCTTTGACGTCGCGAGGCGGCAAGAAGCGTGTGTTCATTCACCTTCCACTTGCTTTGCGCTTTCGATGCTCATGGCCCCTCCGATCTTGAGGTTTTAATTTGCAACTGCAATGGGCGTGACGGTTGTGGTTTCGATATGCAATCCGTCCAACTCTCGGGAAGCCGCCAGCCGATCTTCCGGCCCGGACGGGGACGAGAAATCGCTGAGCGCTCAGGCCTGCCGGATGAATTCCGTGATGAGCCTACCGACTTCGTCCGGGGCATCCTCGAGGCAGTAGTGACCAACGCCAGCCAGACGATGCACCGGTGCGGCCGGAAAGAGCTGGGTGAAGAGCGGCAGGAAATGCTCGGCGTGAAGCGTGCGGTCTGCTTCACCCCAGATGGCGAGGGCGGGTCTGGCATGGATGGCGCGGATGGCCGCTGCGTCAGGCGTCTCGAATCTGTGCGCGCCCGTGGCGAAGCCCTTGGCCCAGCCGATCGCGCCGAGACAGTCGGCAGGGCTTGCGAAAGGCGATCCGTAGGCGTCGAGCCATGTGTCGGTGATGAGCGTGTTGTCCTCGAAGCCGTTGAGCTTGAGCGTGCTCAGGATATTGAAACCGAGCCGCCCCAGCACCGCTTCGAGGCTGCCGTCCGCTTCGGCTTCCGCGATCCATTGAAACCAGGGCGAGACGCCGGCATTCGCAGTCACTCGCTCAATGAGATCGGCCTGGCCGAACGGCGTCGGTCCGTTGGTCGAGATAACGCGACGAATGCGGTTGGGATGCCGGGCGGCGAGCCCCATGCCGACCGGACCGCCGAAGTCGTGCATGACGAGGGTGATATCGTCGAGATCGAGCGCAAGAACGAAGCGCTCCAGATTGTCGATGTGATCCTGCAGCCAGTAGGCCCGGTCCGGCGGCGTATCGCTCTTGCCGAAGCCCATATGGTCCGGGACGACTACACGGTGCGTTATGCTCAACACCGGGACCAAGTGACGGAACAGATAGCTCCAGGTCGGCTCGCCGTGCAGGCAGAGTATGACCCCTGCTTTGCGGGGCCCCTCATCGACGTAATGCATACGGAAGCCGGGAGCCGCGGTGAAATGCGGGGTGTACGGAAAGCTACCGCCGAAGGTGGCGTCGGATCGGGTCATGCACGTCTCCTCTCACGGAGTCAGCGCTAGTTGGGCCTGTGATTTCAAATTAAAACCATACGCCGTCATATCGCTTGAGGTTTTAATTTGCAACTACTACCTTCAAAAAGCGACAAGCCGCGATCTTCCCGATTTCGAGGGGAGATGGCATTCGGGAGATTGAACCCGGGAGCACCGTCTCGATGGTCAAGAGAGTCAGCCACAAAGATTCGAGCTGCGGCGTTGCCAGGCCACTGGATGCGATCGGAGACTGGTGGTCGTTGCTGATCGTTCGGGATGCTTTCGATGGCCTGCGCCGGTTCGGGGAATTTCAAAAGGACCTGGGGCTCGCGAAGAACATCCTCGCGGCCCGTTTGCGTAACCTGGTCGCACACGGCATCATGGACACCGTCCCCGCGTCCGACGGTAGCCCCTATCAGGAATACGTGTTGACAGAAAAGGGGCGCGGCCTGTTTCCGGTCCTGGTCGCTCTCAGGCAGTGGGGCGAGGACTTCTTCTTCGAGCCCGACGAGGCTCACGTCCTTCTAGTCGATAAGAGGAGTGGCCTTCCGGTGCGGAAACTGGAGCTTCGCGCCCAAGATGGACGCGTTCTGGGACCGGAGGACACGGTCGTGCGTTCACCGCCGGATGCGACTGGAAACGCTTGGCGATAAAACTGCATTATTCGTCGGTTGGCGCAGCGGATCGCCGATGGCGCTTCGGGTCCCCTGCGCCAACAAGGCCGAGACGGCAGAGTTCCGGCGGCGCAAGCGGGGATTGGATGATGCCGCTACGAGCAACGGCGGTTTGCCTGGCGATAATCGCACTTCTCGCCGCTCGGAGGCGTTGTTGGCGATTACCTGCCGTCGAGCATTTGCCGCAAGGCGCGCTTCGGACCGCGATGTCTTCGCGGTGGGGGTGGGCGGTCGATCCGTGGTGACGCGCCCAAATGGCGTCGTTTCGGTTTCGGGATGGGTGGGCGAGCGCGCGAGGTTGGTGTGCGGTCAATTCATAACGGTCGATTTGGGCGTGTCGCGTTTGCCGAAGATCGACAAATTATCTATCGCGCGCCGCATAGGGGATTCGAAGAGTTGAAACGAGAGGAGGCTCGTAATAAAAATGCAGGAGTAACAGATCAGGCTCAGAACAGCGATTACGACGCCGCTCCCTTTCATCAGTTTGTCGCCGACGATATTGATAAAAACAAGTATAAAAAGCCAGTGCCACATATAGATCGAATATGTGAGCTGCCCGAGTGGGGCGATCCGCATCACGATCGGAATTGCGGTCGCATAATTGTCGCGTGCGACCGCTCCCGTCACGACGACGATGATCAGCGCCAGAATCAACAAGGGAGATAGGCCTGCAAGCATGGCCGCGACAATCGCCAGAAAGCCGGCCGATAGGATGAAGATGTGGGGCGTGAGCCTTTTTATACGATGACGGAGGCGGAAGAGCGCTACGCCGACGCCGAAACCGAATAAACCGCGGAGAAGCGGATGCAAATTATTCGTCCAGTCGTGAATACTGAGGTCGATGCCATATCGATGGACGAGACCGAGCACGATCGCCGCGCAAATCGTCACGATAAAAAAGACGTCTCTGTGTTTCACGTTGCGGGCGAGGATAATCGCGATCGGGAAGCCGATATACATGATCATTTCGACGCTGATCGACCAGCTTACACCGTTGAAATAATGATCGTTTCCGCAATGGATAAAGGAATGGAGCAAAATGGCTGTGTCGGCGATGCACAGCGGGCTGAAGGACGGCGTATGTCGGCTCGGCAGTTGCAGCGCGGCGAATCCTGCATAAAGGGCCGCGGAAAGAAAGAGCGTCAGAAGATGGAGCGGGAATAGTCTTCCGATGCGTTTTTTCAAAAATCGGCCGTAGCTATGTAGATCGTCGATACGGTCGAAGTAGACGTAGGATATAACGTATCCAGATATGATGAAGAACATGTCAACAAATAGAGCAAGCCCCTCTGATCGCTCGGTTGCTGCGGGCGAAAGCATGAATTCCTTGGAGTGGTGGAATACGATCCCGAGAGCAGCGAGGAAGCGAAGCGTGTCGAGGTGTAGCATCTCACCCGATGTCGCCACGAGCGGCTGCAACCTAGACCACTTCAGCATAACCACTGCCTGCCCCTTGCTCCATAAGGTCTAGCTTGCGTCGATTGATTTACCAAGCGCAATTGGGCTATAGCGAGGCGAGAAGCCGGGGGATTTGTCGTCTCTCATCGGCTCGGCGTCCTGGCGCAAGCGGCTTCGCGACGCTATCGCTTTCGAGCGCGCGGCTCGGGGCCAGCTTTCCGCATTTCATCCAGAAAATCGAGATATTTCGCCGCGACGGCGTCCCAGCCGAAAGCCTCGGCGGTGGCGCGGGCGCCGGCGCGTAGCGCCGCAAAGTCGGCCACGTCGTCGAAAGCCGCGCGCAATTTGTCGGCTATGTCATGGGCGTCGCGCTCTATGGCGAAGCCGTTCACTCCGTCTTTCAAATAATCTTCGATCCCGCCGACGCGCGTGGCGAAGACAGGCAGGCCGGCGGCCATCGCCTCCATGCAGACGAGCGAAAAAGTCTCATAGACGGTGGGCAGCACAAAAGCGTCGGCGGCGGCGTAGAAGGCTTCGACGTCGCGCCGCGCCCCGCAAAACACCAGCTGGTCTTTCGCCGCTCCGGCGAGCTTTCTATAGCGTGCGGGATTGTCGGAGCCGACCACGGTCAGCCAATAGCGCTCGTCCAATAGCGCGAGGGCCTCGACGAGAGGAGCGAGCCCCTTGCGTTCGAATTCATGGCCGACGAAGAGTAGGAGCCGGGCGTCGCGTGGAATTGCGAACGCCTGACGAATTTTGGCGCGGGCGTGTTCCGATGCTTGGAAACGGTCGAGATCGATGCCATTGTAGATCACACAGATGCGCTCGGCGGGAACTTTGTAATGAAATTGCAGTTCTTCGCGAACGCGGGTCGAGACGGCGACGAATTTGCGGTAGCGCAGGCCGCCGATCATCCAGCGATCGCGCATGGCGACCCAATAATGCATCGGATTGAGCCGCCAGCTCCATTTGCCCGCCTTGCGCTTTTGCAGGAGGCTTTCCGCATTGACCGAATGAACGACCAGCACGTCGCCGCGCAGGCAATCGCCATGGCCGATGATTTGCGCCGCCGGCGCGCGGCGCGTGAGCGCCAGCGTGGCGGCGATGGTGAACAGCGGTACGACGATGAGGCGGCCGAAATAGCGCAGGGGGCCGCGCGTCGGTATGTGCGAGAGCCAGGGCGCGACTCTTTCGATCGCCGCCGCCGCATCGTCGTCTTCGGCGACCGCCGCCGCAATGACTCTATTGCGCACGCCGGCGCGCGAAAAGGCCTTCGCGAGCTCGAAGGCGACATTCTCGACGCCGCCCTCGCGGCTGAATTCTTGCACCACTTGAACGATTTCCAGCGTGCGGCGAGGTTCCATCGGTCAAGTCCATGAGACGAATGATTGCGAGAATTGTCGGGCCGACGCTGTTCTTCTTCGCGTCATCGGCGTTTTGCGCGGAGCGGCCTCTCCAGCATGATGAGCTTTGCGCTGACGGGACTTGCGTTCCTCGGCCGTCGCTCGACGCGCCTTTGCGAATGCGTATCGGCGGCGGCAATCTGGTGACGCATCTGCATGGCGCGCCCTCGGCGCAGATTTATGCCGCCTTGCGCGGGGTCGGCGCGCCGCTCGGTCGGATGGATTCTTACGGCTGGCGCACGCTCGATCGCAAGCCGACGCCGACGGATTTCGACGCCGCCATGCGCGAGGCCCATGAGCGTGGCGTCACGCCGATCATATTGCTCGAATATGAGGGCTCCTATCAGTTTCTCGAGCCGCCGCAGCCGATCGGCTCCTATGAGGACTGGTACGCCGCTGGCGTCGCCTATGCGAAGCGGTTCAGGCCCGGCGGCGATTGGGCGAAAGCCAATCATGTGACGGGTTGGGGCGTCACCGTCTTCACGGCCATCAACGAGCCCGATGTGCAGGCGACGATTCCGCGCGACGCTTATCGCAGGGCGCTGGAGGGCCTCGCCGACGGCGTGCACAGCGTCGATCGGGAGCTGAAGGTCGTTCCCGGCGGTTTCGCGACCTGCAATTCTCATGGCGACGCCACATTGCGCGGCTATGGCCCGGCCATCGCGCCGCTGCTGGAGGATGGTCGTCTCGATGGCGTCGACCTGCACACTTATTATAATTTTCGCTGGTTTCCGCTGACCAAAGGCCGTCACTTCTCGGCGCAGAGCTGTTTCGATCGCGTCAAAAAAGCGATGGGTCTCACGCGCGACGTCAATTTCTATGCGACCGAATATAATATCTCCAAATCCGAGGGGTGGGCGCGTCCTGAAACGGCGGCCAAATTGTTTTTGACCGCCTTTTGGGACGAAATGGCCGTCGCGGGCGCCAATGGGCGCCCAGCCACAATATTCGCCATGCCCTGGAATCTCGGCGATACGGGAACGATCGAAGGGCCGAGCTACGCTATGGCCGCGGCCGCCGATCCCTGGCGTCCAGAGCCGCGCGCCATCGTGCTGCGCAATGTGATCCGGCTCGCCGGCTCGATGCATTTCACCTCCATCGATCAGCAGAAGGGACTGCTGACTCTGGACGGACCGGACGGGCGGCTGCTCGTTTGGCACAATCTCCACGGCTGGACCGACGCGCCCGGCTCGGCATGGACAGTCGTTCTGCCGCCATGGGCCGTCGCCGCCGAGCTCTGGGGCTGGGATGGGCTGCGCAAAAGCGTCTCGGTGACGGGAGGAGAGCATCGCTTCACGGCTCTACGGCAGGGTGAGACTTATATGGTTTTCTTGCCGAGGCCTGAGCCGTGACGGAGCCTCGGTAGGCTTCGAACCAGGCGCGCCGCAGCCGGTGCGCCACTTCGTCATAGGTGAAGCGCGAGGCGACATTCTCCAGCGCGGCGCGTGACTTTGCCGGCATATCTTCCCTTCCCGCGGCTATAGTGTCGAGCAGCCGCGCGAGCGCCGCGCTGTCGCGCTCGGGAATGATCCATCCGCCCTCGCCGACGACGTCGGGTATCGCGCCGCAGGACGAGCCGATCACCGGCACGCCGCAGGCCTGCGCCTCTATGACGACGCGGCCGAACTGCTCCCGCACATGCGGCGTCGTGCGTGTGAGCAGCACGAGCGCGTCGAGCCCGCGCATGAATTGCGCGACCTCCTGCGGCGCCGCCCAGTCGCGAAAGCTCACGCGGTCGCCGAGGCGCAGTCGCTCGACGCGGGCGCGCAATTTGCTCCCATGCGGCCCGGCGCCGATCAGGCCGAGACTGACCATGGATCGCGTTTGCGCGAGCGCGTCGAGCACATCGTCCAGGCCTTTTTCCTCGACGAGCCGGCCGACATAGCCGATGCGCAATCCCGCGCCCTGCGGCGCCGCCGGGCCGTCGGGACGAAAGCACTCCTGATCTACGCCATAGCCGATCATCGTGACCGGGCCGTCATAGCCGCAGGCCCGGACGACAGCCTCGGCGTCCTGGCTACGCGCCAGAATATGCGCGCATTTCCTCAGCACGAAGCGGCGGATCGTCTCGAAGGGCGGCGGCAAGGACTTCAATATGTTCTGATCGACCTCGAGAACGAGAGCGGCGTCCTGTTTCGTGAGCGCGGCCTGCAGCGCCACTATGCTCCAGGGCTCTTCCCAAAGATGAAGCACATGCGGCCCGACTTTGCGCAGCAGGCGCGGGAGGCGCGGATAGAAATGCAGATACCAGTTCAGGGGCCCGGCGCTCGGAAACAGGATCGGCAGAATATGCAGCTGCATCGCCGGATCGACCGCCGGCTCGCCGACGAGCGAGCGGCCGAATTCGCGCCAATTTTCGGGCGTGACGAGATGCAGGTCGAGATCGCTCTGGCGCAGCAGTGGCGCGTATCGCTGCCGCCCGCCCTTTTGACCGACCGCGGAATGCGCCACGGAGACGACGCGCAATGGAGAGGGGAGGGGAGTGCAAAGATCAGACACGGCCGAGCATCCTCGCGATCACGCCGGAAAGTCCAGTCAAATGCAGCTCCGCCATGGCGAGGCTTCGCGCTGCGCCGTTCAGCGTGTTGCGCGGCAGGCTGAACGCATCGCTGCGGCGTCGCATCACGCCCTTGCGCGTCGTGGCCGCCGAGGCGAAACCTGCGCGCCGCGCCAGCGCGAAGTCGCGCGGGCCGGCGTCGGCGGCGCGGCCGAAGGGGAAGGCGAAATGGCGAATGTCTCTGCCGAGCCTTTCGCAGAGCCGCTCGCGGCAGGTCACGAGTTCGGCGAGCGCATCCTCCTCGCCGAGCGCTGAAATGCGGGGATGATCGACCGTATGGGCGCCGATCTCGACGAGCGGATCTCGCGCCAGCGTCTCCAGCATATCCCAGGAAATGGCGTGTTTCTCGCGCAGCTCCGCCGGGTCGAAGCCATTATTCGCGCAAAAGGCGCGATAGAGCGCGTCGGCGCGCGGGCCTTCCCAGCTCCGCTCGATCTCGGTATAGGCGCGGCGTTTGGCGAGCGCCGTCGCGACGTCCAACGTCCCGTCCAGAACGACGCGTTCCTTGCGCAAGAGAATCTCCTCGAGGCCGGCGTGCCACATGGGCAGGGAGGCGTCGGGAATGCCGGTGGTGACGAAGAGCGTCACCGGGGCCCCGTGCTTGCGGAACAGCGGGACGACGTCCTCGAAACTGTCGCGATAGCAGTCGTCGACGGAAAAATTCACGAAGCGATCGCCGGGCCGATCTGCGGATGCGCGTGTGATCGCCTCTTCCATGGTCACGATCGACCAGCCCTGCGCCTTCAAATAGGCGAGCAGAGCGTCGAGATAGGCGAGATCGAGATAGAAATTGCGATTGGGCAATCGCTCCCAGAGCGCGCTGGGCGCAGCGCGGTGAAAGGTGAACAGACAGCCCCGCGCGCCCCTCGCGACGTCGAAGAGCGCGCCGATCGGCCTCAGCAACGCCTCCATCGGCAAAACATCCGTCAAAGTCGATGCGAGACTCATGGCCGCTCTCCGAGCCCAAACCAAATTCGCAATTTTGAAACGCTCGCTCGGCGCAATTCCGGCAGCAGAATGAGCGCGCCCGCAGCGGTGCAGCAGGCGCAGACGACTGCGCCGGCGACGAGCCGCGGCGCGAGAGCGCTCGTCGACGCCGCGATCGACCAGCCGGCCGCCAACATGACGACGCCGGGCGCGGCCGCCATGCCTATCAGCGCGAGAATTCGCTGGCGATTGGGCAGCGCCCATGTGGTTCCGACGAGCAATGTGAGGCTGCGCGCGCTTTCGCCGAGGCCGATCAGCAACATGCCATAGGCCAGCGGCGGAGCCAGCCAGGCGCCGATCGCATTCAAGAATATATTGACGAGATAGGCGCTGACGACGATCAGCGTCGCCCGCGCATTGCGCCCCTCGCTATTGAGGCGCCGCACGAGAATCCAGCCGAGCGTCGAGGCCCAGAGGCCGATGGAGACGCCCTGCAGCGCAGAGCTCGCGAGCAGCAGTCCGGTCTCCGAGAAGGCGCCGCGGAAGAATGCCAGCCGGACGATATCCGATGCGAAGACATAGGCGAAGGCGGATGCGGGGATGGTGATTACGAGGATGAGGCGGACAATGCCTTCGATCTGATGATGGCCCTCGTCCTTCCTGTAGCTCGACATATAGGCGAGGCCGACCGGCTGGCTGATCAGCAGCGTCGCCGTATCGGAGAGCGTGCGCGCATAATCGAGCGAGGCCACAGCGCCGGTGACGTTTTGCGAGGCCGCCAGGCGCTCGATCCAGACCTGCCCCTGCTCGGCGAAGGGGAGCGCGAGCAGCGGCCGCAGCCGCCACAAAAACGTGCGTCCCGCGGCGATGATCGCCGCAGGGCGCGCGCCGCTCGGGTCCAGCGTCCGCGTGCGATAGCGCGACCACAGGCCGAATAGACCGAGCGCATAGAAGGACAGAGTGAAAGGCCAGGCGAGTGCGCCGAACCAGCCGGTGAAGGAATAGAGCGTGAGGCCGATAATCATGGAGAGATTCAAAAGCCCTGCGCGCAAATTGGAGAGTCGCGTCTCCCCGAGCGCGATTTCGCCCGCCGCCAGCGTGTTCGCCAGCACGGAGGCCGGCATCGCCCAGCTCATGATCGCGACATAGCTCAGCGTCAGCGCTTTGCCTTCCGGCGTGAAGCCGCCGAGCATCAGATCGATCCACCAGGCGCCGAGCGCCTGCACGCAGAGCATTGCCGCGACGGCGGCGAGCGTCAGCGCGCAGCAGAGCGAGGCGAGCAGGCGAGGGGCGCTTCCGTCCGCCTGCGCCCGCTGAAGCATGGGAATGAGTATGGCGGGCGCGCTCTCATTCTGCAGAAAGCACAATGGCAGCAGGATCACGGTGACGGCGCCCCTGTAACCGTCGGCGAGCAGTGAGGCGCCGAGCACTTGCGCCATAGCGATTTCGCGCCCGAAGCCGAGAATTTTGCTGGCGAGCGCGCCCATCATCAGCAGCGCCGCCATTTTGCGGGGGGCGGCGGCTCGAGCGGGCGCTGGAGGCGAATCCGGAGCGGCGGGCGCGGCGTCGCGCAGGCGTTGCGTCGCGCTCATTGTCGCCGTCGATGGTCGGTCGGGCGCGGGGCCGTCGCGGGGCCGCAGGCGAGAGCGAGCGCCATGAAGGTCCAGAACAAAAAGCCGGCTTCGCCGGACCCTATGCCGGCGAGCGGCAATTGCACGAGGAAAAAAACGCCGAATGCGCCGAGGACGACTCTGTCGGGGGAGTCGCCGTCGTTCATGGCGCCGAGGATTGCCGAGACGGCGACCCACACCAGCGCAAAAAGGCAGATGAGGCCGAAGACGATCCCCATGGATTGCCAGCACGCGATGATCATTCCGTCGACGGGCTGCGAACCGGCGACGCCCGTATCGACGGTGGTGAAGCCGGACCCGATCAGCGAGCTGTCGGAGAGGCTCCACAAAGTCGCATATTGATCGAGCCGCTCGCGCGCGCTGCCGTCGTGGCTGCCTTCCGAGAATGTCGCCAGTCGCGCGCTGATCTGGTCTCCGAAGGGCGTCGATGTCAGGGCGACGATCGTCGCCGCGCCGACGCCGAGCATCATCGCGAAGGACCGCCCGCGGGTCGCGCGGAACAGGCCGCAGAACAGTATGGCCGCGACGAGCGAGATCCAGGCCGTGCGATAGAGCGAAAGGAAGAGCGCGAGGGCGGCGGGCGCAGTGGCGATCTGCGACAGCCAGTCGCGCTTGCGAAACCAGACGAGCAGAAGCCCTGTCGCGGCGAAGGTGGCGAAACCAGCGGGCGCATTCATCGTGCCGAAGACGCGCACGCTATAGGGCAGGGGCTGGCCGATGGAGGTGATCGGCGCATTCTGCATCCAATAGCGATCCCAGGCGGGCGGATCGACATATTGGGCGACGCCGTAGAGGCCGACGAGCGGCAATGTGATCGCGAAGACATCGGCGAGCGCGGCGAGAATCTCGTCTCTCTCCGCAACGCCCGCGAGCAGCATGGCATAGAGCAGAGGAGCGATCCATTTTATCGTATCGCGCGCGGCGCTCATCCATTCGCCTTGGAACAAGGTGAGGATCATCGCATAGAGGACGCAGCCGATGACCATGAACAAAGGGCGCATCCGGCGCATCCGATCCGACGAGGCCATAGGCTCGAGAAGATGATGCAGCGGCGCGATGAGGCAGGCGAGTGGCCCCAGCAGCATGAGGCTGCTCGTGTCATAGCCGAGCGCGAGATCGACGAGGCGTCTGACGAATGGCGCGAAGAGGAAGAGGAGCAGGGCGGCCCCGATATGCGCCGCCGGTCCGCGCCGCCAACTCCACCATCCGACCATCGCGCAAGCCGGCACGAATAATGCGCGCGCAGGCGGGCCGATGAACGGGCCCAGCGCGCCGAATATCAGCAATGTCACGAGCGCGGCGGCCGAGCCGACGAGGCAATCTCGCGAATTCCGCGCGGCGTCGCGATGCAGCCGAGCGTCAGTCGTCGCGCCGGGAAGGCTCGCCATCGCCGCTCAAGCCGCTACACGCAGGAGGCGCCTCAGAAAGGCCGGCTCGTCGCGCTCGACCATATTGACGGCGAGGCCGAGAAGTCGTCCGCCCGAAGCCGTGAGCCACTCCATCGCCGTCAGCACTTCCTGCGCCGAACATTGTCCCGCGCGCGCGCAGAGCAGCGCCGCATCCGCGTGACGGACCACCAGGCGCGCGTCCAATGTTTCGGCGGACGGGCAGTCGAGCAGGACGAGATCATAATCGCGCGTCGCCTGCAGCACAGTCCCGATGCGCATGCCGATCTGCGGCGGCGTCGCTTTGGCGGAGGCGCCGATAGGCAGAGCGTCGAGCTTTCGCGTCGCGGTCCTCGCCACGCAGTCGCGCAGAGGCGCTGTCGCATCCAACGCCTCGAACAGACCGGGTCCTCCTTCGAGGCCGAGCGCGGTCTCGAAGGCGGGAGCGGCGCGGTCGCATTCGACGACGAGCACGCGACGGCCCATCGTCGCCGCGAAACGCGCAAAGGCCAGAGTGAGAAAAGTCTTGCCGTCGCCATGGGCGGGCGAGGTCACGGCGACGATGCGCGATCCCTCCGCATCGCCGATGCGCGCGCTCGAATAAATGTCGAAGAGCGCGCGTTGCAGAGCGTCGTCGCGCTCGGCGAGCTTCAATGCGGGCTTCAACGGAAGGTTCTGCTTTTTCGGCGCGAGCAGGCCGAATGTCTTGCCTTGTTCTGCGCCGTGCTGATAGGGCAGCTCGACGCAGAGCTCTTCGCCAGTCGAGGCGGCGAGCTCGGCCGAGCCGCGCAGGCTCTTGTCGAAACGGTCGCGCAGGATCGCCGCCGCGGCGCCGAGCAGAGCGGCGAGCGTCGAGCCGGCGGCGAGAAACGGCAGGCGCTTGGGGAAATAGGGAAGATTGGGCAGATCAGCCATGCTGACGAGGCGCGTGCTTCCATTCAGGACGCGGCGGTCGGCGTCGAGCTCGCTGGCGCGCTTGTAGAGTTCGGAATATTGGCGCCTCTTTATGTCGACGCCATGGACGAGCGTGTCGATCGAGCCTTGGTCGATCATCGCGTCGCCGACTTCGGCTTTGGCCGCCGCGACCTGCGCTTTCAACGAGCCGACGAGCGAATTGGCCGCTTCGTAGTTTCTCTTCACGGCGGCGGCGACGCCGGCGACCTCGGCGGCGAAGCGTCGCTGCACCATATCGCGCTCGCGCTCCAATTCGCGCAGCGCCGGATGCAGATCTCCGAGCGTGCTCCGCGCGGAAGCGAGCCGTATCTCGACCATTGTGAGCTGCTGCTTTAGGTCGGAAACGCTACGGCTGGCCAGCACGGCGGGAGAATCGGCCAGTCCCTTTCCCTTGTTCGCGGAGATTTCCTCGAGACGCGCCGCGGCTTCCGCTCGCGTCGTCTCCGCCGCCGAGAGTTGCTGCGTGAGGCTGGTCAGCCGCTCGGAGTCGATCAGCGCGTTGGTTCCGCGCGCGAGACCCTTCTTGCGCTTGAACTCTTGAATTTTCGCGTCGTCGTCGCGCAATTCGCCATCCAGCCGACGGACCTCCGCCCACAGCCAGTCGGCGGCGCGCCGGCGCCCGGAAGAGAGGGTTTCGCGTTGATCGTCGAGAAAAGCAACGATCAGCGCATTGGCCATTTTCTGCGCGATCTCCGGCCGCGTGGAGCGATAGGAAATGCTGATGACGCGCGAGCGTCCGACATTGCCGATCGAATAGCGCGGCTGAACATATTCGATCATGGAGTCCGGATCGCTTTTTATTTTGTCGCAGATCGAGGGGCGGCCCGATATTTCGAGGAGAGCGCCGACCCCTTTGTTCGCCGCGCAATCTTCCAGCGCGAGATCGAAAATGCCGGGAGCGGCGATCGCCGCTTTCATCACGCGGGAGGAGCCGATGACGAGAAGCTGGCTCTCCATATCCGCCGGATCGCCGGCTTTCTGAGCCCAGACGCCGGAGGCGTTGTTGTCGCCGGGTTCTTGCTCGGCGACGATCACGGAGCCGGACGCCAAATATTGAACCGGCAGCACGACGAGCGCGACGACGACGGCGACGAGGATCGCAGTGAAAATTGCGGCGAAGATCGCCCTACGTCGCCACAGCGCGGCGACGAAGCTTCGTTCTGGCGCGCTCGCGGCATGGCCCGCGGCGCGTTTCGGCGCGAGATCTGAAACGGCTGCGCCTAGATTGTCATAGGCCATGCGGACGTCCAATTCGATTCCATGCCGCGTTCTCGACTTTCGATCGTGTGGTCTACGACGTCTTCGAGCTCTCGTCGAAAGCGTTCGGCCGAGAATCTCTGGGCCTGCTTTCGGCATTCGGAACTCGAGAAGTGATCCTCCTGCGCGACGAAGCTGCGGACGCAGTCTGCGATCTCCGCGGGAGTGGCGTTGGCGAAGAACATCCCCGATCGAGGCGCCGTCGCCGACACCGACTCTCGTGCGCCGCCGCGATTGAGCGCCAGAACCGGCGTGCCTTCCGACATGGCCTCCACCACGACGATCCCGAAATCCTCCTCGGCGGCGAAAACGAATGCGCGCGCCGAGGCCAAAAGATAGCGAAGCCGTTCATCGCTCACGAAGCCCTCGAAGGCGACATTTGGGGTCGCGATCTTGCGCAGCCGCGAGGCGTCGGGGCCGTCGCCCGCGACGATCAGTCGAAGATCTCGCAGTTCGGCGAATGCCCGCACGATGGCCTCCACATTTTTGTAGGGCACGAGTCGACTGGCCGTGACGAAGTAGCTTTGGCGCGGCGCATCGACGTATCGGCCGAGCGAGACCGGCGGATAAATGACCCTCGCTCGACGGCCATAGGCTTTCTCGATTCGTCGCGCGACGAAATGCGAATTGGCGATGAGGACGTCCGGCCCATTCGCCGTTCGCGCGTCCCAAATGCGCAAGTAATGAAGCAGGCTGCGGGCGATGGCTCCTTTGAGCCCGTTTCGATAGCCATTGTCGCGCAAATATTGGTGCTGCATGTCCCATGCATATCGCATCGGCGAATGAATATAGGAGATATGAATCTGATCTGGCCCCGTGAGCACGCCTTTGGCGGCGGCGAAGCTGCTCGAGATGATGAGGTCGTAAGAGGAGAGATCGAACTGCTCGATCGCCAAAGGCATCAAGGGCAGATACCAGCGATGGCGCGTGGCGATGAAAGGGGCGTTCTGCAAGAAGCTGGTCGTCTCGTGAGCGATGCCGATGACGGCACGGTCCTGCGGCGTGAGAAGGTCGAAGAGCGAAAAAACATGCGCCTGCGGATAGCAGCGCAAAATCTCGCGGAGGACGCGTTCGGCCCCGCCTACGACATAGAGCCAGTCGTGCACAACTGCGACGCGCATCGAAAAAAACTTCCCTTGCTGTTCTCGAGCGAGCGTCGATCGAACAGGGTCGTCCGTTCGGCGCGGTAGGGCCCCGGCTATCATTTCAAAAAACGAGCGACGCCGTCCGGCGAGGACGCGAGATGGAAATCTCCCGCTTTCAATTCCATATTTGTACGATTACGCTCACGCTCCCGTAAAGTCGCTTTTGTGAGGGTTAGTTAACACCCGCGCATTCGGCGATTGTGGCGAAAATGGACACGAGCGGCGTGACGACCGACATCTCGATTTAGAAAGATTCTGCGATATCCGAGTATTGAAGAGCGGTTCGCGCGCGATGGTTTCGACTGAAAAATAGTCGCTCTCGGCTTGCGCCGGCGCCGATACTTCGAGACGGGTCGCGGCGAAATTCTATCGCCGGCCTGCCTGGAGGCGCCCCTCGCCAGGGCCGTGTCCCAAGCTGCGCGATTTGGCGCGGACGTTCGAGAAAAGCGTTCCAGGGGTCTGGACAAGGCCTTCGGCAGTTTCTATAAGCCCGCTCTCGGCGTCGCTCGGCGCCCAGGCCCAGGTAGCTCAGTTGGTAGAGCATGCGACTGAAAATCGCAGTGTCGGTGGTTCGATTCCGCCCCTGGGCACCATCCCCCTAATCTCCCGGCATCCCAGAACGTCTCAGCCTGCGTCATATTGCATTGATATGATTGTTAGTTTTTAGATTTTGACGCCTTCCGCCGTCTCAATCGGCATCTTCGGATATCACCCAATCTCGTAAATTTGTTGGCCTTGATGTTGGCCTCACCCTAGTATCTGCTGGCCCGAGGCCAACAGCCCGGAGGCGTCAATGCCCCTGACAGATACAGCGTGCCGCGCCGCCAAGGGCCGGGAGTCGGAATACAAGCTCTCCGATGGCGGTGGGCTCTACCTCCTTGTGAAGCCGAGCGGCGCGCGGCTCTGGAACCAGGCATACCGGTTCAGCGGGAAGCAGAAGAAGCTCTCCCACGGCGCCTATCCCTCCGTTCCCCTCGTCGAGGCGCGGCGGCTGCGCGACGAAGCCAAGAAGCTGTTGGCCTCGGGAGTCGATCCTGGGGCCAACAAGAAGGCCGCGAAACTGACCGCTGTGATCTCGGCGACGAACACCTTCGGGGGCGTTGCCGAGGAATATCTGCAACGCATCGAGGATGAGGGCGCCGCGGCGTCCACCGTCACGAAGAACCGATGGCTGCTCGTCGATCTTGCCGGCCCCGACCTTGGCGCCCGACCAATCGCGGACATCACCCCGGCGGAAATCCTCGCGTTGCTGCAACGGATCGAACGCAGCGGGCGCCGGGAGACGGCGCGGCGGCTACGAAGCGTGATCGGCACCGTCTTCCGGCTCGCTGTCTCCACGCTGCGGGCCGAGGACGATCCGACTCTCCTGCTGCGCGGCGCCCTGATGGCGCCGAAGGTGCAGCATCGGGCTGCAATCACCGACGAGAAGCGTCTCGGCGCGCTTCTGCTGGCCATAGACGCCTATGACGGCTGGCCGACGCTCCGGTGCGCTCTTCAGTTCACGGCGCTGACGTTTGCCCGCCCCGGCGAGGTCCGCGGAGCCACATGGGCGGAAATCGACGCGGAGGAGGCAATCTGGCGCATCGACGGCGCCCGCACCAAGGTTCGTCGGCCGCATGACGTGCCCCTCTCCCGACAGGCGCTCGATGTGCTGCGCGAGGTGAAAGAGGTCGCCCGGAGCACGCTCGTGTTCCCTTCTATTCGCTCCAATGCCCGCCCCCTGTCGGAGAACGCCATGAACGCCGCGCTGCGGCGCATGGGCTTTACACAGGATGAGATGACCGCGCACGGCTTTCGGGCCGCTGCAAGCTCGATATTGAACGAACGGGGCTTCCGACCCGACGTGATTGAGGCCGCGCTCGGGCATCAGGATCAGAACGAAATCCGGCGCGCCTACAACCGGGCGAGTTATTGGCAAGAGCGGATCGAACTGATGCAGGCATGGTCAGACTGCATTGATAAATTGAAACGAAGCCCCTGACGAAAGACTTCGCTCTTGCACTGAATCCAGGGGCGCGGTCGCGTCACCGACCATCATCGACCTCCGCCACCGGCCGCCACGCAAGGGGGTTGGCGACCCAGCGGTCGATTTCGGATTCATGCCAGCCCGCGCCGTTGGCGCTGATTTTGATCTGTGCCGGGAAGGTGCCCTCGGCGATCTTTCGGTAAATAGTGGACCGCGAGAGGCCTGTCCGAGCGAGGACGGTTCTCAGGCGGATGATACGGTCTGGTTGGCGCACGGCTGCCTTGCCTTCTGCTGGCTTTGTTTGACTGCTCCCGAGCCAGACAGGACAAGGATTCATCGCTGTGCAAGAGGGTTTTGCGCGCCGTCGCAGCGGGGCGCGCCGGCGGCGGAAAATAGGCGGGGTCAAAACCCGATGTTCCGGCCTCTGCCAAGGTCGATGCCGTGGCTGAAGGCGAGTTCCAATCCGAGTCGGCGGCCCGATTCGACCCCGATTCCGAGGTCTCGCTTGCGGCCGGCGAGGATCGACTCGAGCTGCGGATCGCGTTCGAGGCTCATCGCCATGTCGCCCATCGCCGATCGCGTGGCCTTGTAGCCGGACATGTCCGCCGCCTGATACTGGCGCTGGCTGGTCTGGCCGAGCTCCCGCCAGCGTTCCACGAAGCGATCGGCGCGGCGCTGCGGATCGGTGCGCAGTTCGGTTTCGAGCTGTAGGGCGCGGATGGCGCGGGCGGTGCGCCCCGTGGCCGCTTCCGAGGCGAGTTCCGGGTTCTTCTTGTAGGCGGCTTCGGCATCGTGCGAGCCATAGGGCCGCACCTCCTCGAAGATCTTGCGGGCCTCCTGCAATTCCTTCACCTGCTCCGGGTTGGCCTTGCCGCCTCTCTCCTGCATCTCGAAGATCGCATCCACGGCGCGAGCATGGCGGATGAGCGCCTTGGTGCGGGCGCGGCGCAGCGCCGCTTCCGGGTCTTCCGCCACTTTCCTTTCCGGCCCCTGTCCGCCGGCGGCGGGCAGGCGCAGGCCATCGAACATGCCGCGCACCTTCTCGGACGCCTGCTTGACGTTCTCGACGACCCGCTCCATCCGCTCGCGGAAAGTGATCCCGCGCCGTTCGGCATAATCGCGCGCCGGCGCGAGCCGCTCGTAATCCGACGCCATATCCTTGGCCCGGTCGCGCGACAGGGTGCGGGCAAGCCGGTCCTGGCTGGCGAAGTCGTCATGGCCATAATGCAGCTCCATGCCGTCGCGGTGGCGCGACATGGCGACATAGGCGCCGTGGGCGTCCAGGCCCGGCGTGACCAGAACATGGGCGCCATCCACGGTCATGCCCTGCGCTTTGTGGATGGTTGCGGCATAGCCGTGGTCGATGCGGTCGTAATCCTTCAGGTCAAAACGAACGGAACGACCGTCGTCGGTGCGCACGCTCATGCTCTGCGTGCTGACCTCTTCGATGGCGCCGAGCGTGCCGTTCCTGACGCCGAGGCCGCGCTCGTTCTGAAGGAACATGACGCGATCTCCGCGCGCGAAGCTGCGCTCACCGCGTTCGACCACCAGGTGCACCTCATCGCCGAGATTTCCGGCGTCCCGCATCCTGCCGCGCGCGGCCTCATTCAAAGCGCGCACCTCGGCATTGGCGTGGGTGAGGATGATACGGCTGCGGCCCGGCGACGCCTGTCGGTCGCGATCCCAGCCGTCGATCAGATCGTCGCGCGCCTGTTGCCGTGTCGCAGCGGCATGGACCATGCCATGCTTGTCATAGGCATGGAGCGCATCGGCGGTTCGGCCGGTCGCCAGATCGCGCGTGGCGTCGCGCTGCCAGTCCTCCCACTGGCGGCGCACCTCGCCGATCTCCGCCCCACCGTGACGTTGGTGGATAGACCGGAACGCCGCGCCGGCTTCGATGGATTGCAACTGTTGCGGATCGCCGACCAGCACGACCTTGGCGCCGGCCTCGGCGGCATGGGACAGCACGCGCTCCAACTGGCGCGTGCCGACCATGCCCGCTTCGTCAATCACCAGAACATCGCGCGCGGTGAGCATGTCGCGGCCCTGTGCCCAACCGTGTTCCAGGCTGGCGATGGTGCGCGACGAGATGCCCGAACCGCTTTCGAGATTCTCGGCGGCGATGCCGGACAGCGCCACGCCGCGAACCTCGTAGCCCGCCGCTTCCCAAGCTTCGCGCGCCACACCCAGCATCGCGCTCTTCCCCGTTCCGGCGTAACCAACAACGACGCCGAGATCGCGCCCGTCAGTGACATGCGCCAGCGCCTCGGCCTGCTCTCCGGAAAGCACAAGGCCACGCTGTTCGGCACGAGCCAGTGCGGCTTCGCGATTCCTGTCGTTCACTTCATGGCGTTCCCGCTCGGCCATCATCTCGGCGGCACGGTGCAGGCGCTGCTCCGATTCGATCATATCGCGGGTGGTGAAGCGGTCCTCGCCCCGGCCGTCCTTGCCGAGTTCGACAAGATCGGGCGCGTTGCGCATTGCGCCCATGACCTCGTTGAACTGGTCGATGCCGTCGCTGTGGCGATGCGCGAACAGCGCTATGTCGCGTCGCGTGAAGGTGGATTGCTGATGCGTGATCGCGTCTAGTGCGATGGAAGGATCGGCGATGATGCGCACGCCGTTGTTGCGTGCGATCTTGCGGTGCATTTCCGCGCGGTCGGCAACCTCGATGCCTTCGCCTGCGATGCGATGTGCGGGCGCGCCGATCTGGCTTTGCGGCTCCAGCACGATGCCCTGCGCTTCCAGGCTGCGATGGTCGATGCGCGCGTCGACGTCGAGTTCGGCCAGACGCTCGTTGGCAAGCTCGGCCCAACGCTCCCGCCAGCGTTCGAGCAACTCGGTGCGGTTCCACTCCCGCACCTTCGGACCGAAGCCATTCTCGTCCGCCGAGCGCATGGTCAGCATGACATGCGCATGGGGCTTCAGCATTCCGTCCTCGGCCATATCCCAATGCACATTGAGGTCGGCGATCATGCCATGGTCCACGAATTCGGACCGCACAAAATCGCGGGCGAGCTCGATGCCCTGGCGCTCCGTCATCTCGCGCGGAAGTGCGAATTCGACTTCGCGGGCGAGCTGCGCATCCTTCCTGACCTCGAGCGCCTCGACATCGTTCCAAAGTCGTTCGCGGTCCTTCCACGCCTCCGGCGCATTCTCCGGCAGCAACACCTCGGAATGGACGACGCCGCGCTTGGCCGAGAAATCGTGACCGCGTCCGAGCCGGTCGTCGCGCAACCGCGAGGCCGAGCGGTAGGCGGCGGACGCCACCGCGCTGGAGCCGCATTTGCGGCCGATGACCTTGACGTGAAGATGATAGATCGCCATCGCGATCCGAACATCATCACAACGAAGCGCACGTCGGAACGACGTATAAGCGCGCCCTCCCTCGAAAAATTCTCGGGAGGGACCACGCCGTTCCCAACTGTCCCGGCAACCTTACAGCATTTCGGTAGCCGCTCGACTATCCTCTCTCTCCATCAACAGCATGTGGAGGACATGATGCGCAAGCCGCGGGACTTCGATGCGGAGCTGAAGTCGCTCGAACACAAGGCGCGAGACCTCAGAAGCCGCAAGGTGCAACAGCTCGGCGAACTGGTCATTTCGACCGGAGCCGATGCGCTCAGCGCCGACGAATTGGCGGGAGCGTTGATCGTGCTGGCCGAAACCAAGGATGCCGGAAAGAGGGAGGCATGGGCGAAGCGCGGGGCCGCGTACTTTCAGGGCCGGTCGCGACGAACTGCGTCGGCGCCTCGCGGCGACACTGGCGGCGTTGCGGCGCAACCAGGCGGCGCGCAACCGTCATCAGACGGCGCGGGCGCGGCATGACATGCGCGCCTGGCAGGTCGAGCGCCGCAAGCGCACGCGACATCTGATCGAACTCGGCGGCCTCGTCGTCAAGGCCGGCATCGTCGACTTGACCGGCGACGATCGCGCCACCATTCTTGGCGCGCTGCTCTGGATGGCCGACAAGCTTCAAAGCGATCAGGGCGAACACGCGCGGGCGCTTTGGGCCGCAAAGGGGAAACGTGCGTTCGCGGATGACTGAAACGGCGGTCGAACCACACGTTCGACCGCATCACTATTTTCTCGGATTTTCTCCGATCTTAGGTATGATTCGCTAAACGCGACTCACTGCGGACGCATGACCGACGAAATCCTGACATATCGGGAGGTGGCCGACTTCCTAAAATAAGAAATGTTGAGGTTCAGCAGCGATTTGTGAATGCCTGCAACCGACGCGAAGGCCTCAAGCGAATGCTAACTTCAGCCGCTTCGGCGGCGACCGACTGCATCAATGCCGCCACGCATTCTGGTTTTCTCCCTGGAAGTGCCAAATTGCCGAACATTTCAACGGAGGGTCGGGCAGTATGAGCGCCGCGACTGCGCAATCCGCTCCTTTAACCGAAAAAGCTGCCCTCACAGACCTCGTGACATGGGCGGAGAAACGGGCTGCATGGCAGAGAGATGCCCTTCGTCGCCTGGTCACAGGCGAAACGCTCGACGGTCAGGCGATTGCGGAACTTACGGAGCTTTGCCTCGATCCCACGCGCACCCATGCGCCGATTTCGCAATCGCATATCGTGGCCGAAACCACCGCGGCGGAGCCGATTTCACTTGTTTCTATAAAGAACCCCACCGCTATCAATGCGCTTGCCGCCCAGCAGGAGCTATCGTTTGAGCCCGCCGGGCTGACGGTGATTTACGGCGATAACGGCTCAGGAAAGTCGGGCTATGTCCGCGTCCTGAAACACGCATGTCGGTCGCGGGACGAGAAGTTCGCAATCCACAGGGATTTGGAGGACAAGACCGACACGCCGCAATCTGCCGAGATACGTTTCGCACGGGGCGCGCACATCGAACAATTCAATTGGACACCTGACGGCGGGCCGCACGGCGACCTCCCATCGGTCAGCATTTTCGATTCCCGAAGCGCAAGCGTCCACGTCGAAAGCACCAACGAGGTCGCATATATCCCCCGGCCAATGCGATTGCTGGAGGCGCTGGCCGACGCTTCCGACCGCATCAAAACAGCACTCGATGGCAGGATCGCAACGCTCAACGGTCAGGTTCCGCTTGCGATTTCAAACCCCTCGTTGAGTAGGGAAACGGCCGCTGGCAGCTACGTCTTCGGGTTAAGCGCAAAGTCCAACATCCCTCAGCTTGATAAGCTCGCCGCGTTTAGCGATCAGGAAACCGCTCGCCTCGCCACGTTGGAAACCGACTTCGCTCAAGACCCCAAGCGCGCCGTGGCGCGGCTTGAGAACCAGCGTGGCGAGGTCGAGCGCATCCAGACGGCCCTTCAGGCTCTTATTGGCGCTACGAATGAGTCAGCGTTCTCACAGTTGAGTGCGCTGCGTAAGACCTACGGTGACGCCGTCGAGGCCGCGTCGGTGGCGTCGCAACAGCTATTCAGCGCATCGCCATTGCCCGAGGTAGGCCAAGCCGCCTGGCAAAAACTGTGGGAGGCCGCCCGTGCCTACGCGGATACCGTGGCCTATCCCGGCAAGACATTTCCTTCGAGCGAACCGGACACGCTTTGCGTGCTTTGCCAGCAGCCCCTCGGCGCGGACGCAATCGTACGCCAGCAGACATTCGAGTCGTTTGTCAAAAGTTCGACTATGGCTGACGAAGCGGCGGCGCGCGTGAAACTGGACGCTGCGCTTACCCGGTTGAAAGGGCGGGTGCTGCGCCTTGGCGATGTTCTGAAATCCAGCAAGCTTCTCGCGACGGAAATCGGCGATTCGGCGCTCGCGCAGGCGGTCCGCCGGACGTTTGTCGTGGTGCTCTGGCGACTTCGGGCGATGGTCAGGGCATATGACGAACCTAAGCCACTTGGCGCTGATCCGCTCCCGTTGCTCGCGGCCCTCGCAGCCGATCTCAAAATCCGCGCCGCGCAGCTTTCCGCCGATACGCAGAGCGACGACTACAAGAAACTGAAATCCGAATACCTTGAACTCAAGGACCGTGCCGCCCTTGCGCCGCTGCTTCCGGACACCAAGGCGCACATCGCGCGCCTCAAGGAAATAGAGTCGATCAACACCGCGCTGAAGGCGACCGCCAAGAAACCGATCACCGACAAGAACAAGGAACTCTCGGATCGCATGGTGACGGACGCGCTGCGCGGTCGATTTGCGCGAAATCGGGAAACTCAAACTGTCCAGAATGCCGGTTGAGCTTCGCAAGGAGAAAGATCGGCAGGCCGTATCGTATTTTCGTGTTGCGTTGGTGGAGAACCCCAACGCCAAGGTCGGCGAGATATTCAGCGAAGGCGAGCACCGCTGCGTCGCGCTCGCCGCATTCCTCGCCGAATTGGTCACGGCACAGCGTTATTCCGGCATCGTTTTCGACGATCCGATGTCATCGCTCGATCACATCCACAGGGGCGCCGTTGCGTCACGGCTGGTGGAGGAAGCGGAACACCGCCAGGTCGTCGTGTTCACGCACGACCTCGTCTTCCTATACGAACTTCGCCGCGAAGCGGAAAAAGCCAACCGGCCAATCGTGTTTCGCAATGTCCGGCGGCAACAGGAAAAGCCCGGCTACATTGAAAACGAGTTGCCAGACAAGGCGAAATCCGGACTTGAGATGTGTAACGCGCTGCGCTCGTCGCTGAAATCGGCAAAACCGGGCTTCGACAAGTTGACAGATACGCAACGCACCATCTTCTGCAAGGGCACTATTGGTCAATTGCGCGATGCCTGGGAGCGGGCGATCTCCGACTATATCCGCCCCGTGCTTGAAAGGTTCGATAACAAGGTCAAGCCCACCTCGATGTTCAAGCTCGGCATTCTCACCGATGACGACGTGAAGCGCGTGATGGCCGCCCAGGGAAGGTTGTCCGAGGATCTTCATTCGTCGGCGCAGGCGTTGAATCCCGAAGCCGTATCGCTTGATGACCTGCTTAATGAGGTCAAGGCGCTGGAAGATTGGATTCAGTCCATCCGTGACCGCCAAAAAAATGCAGTCAAGCCTGCGCTGAGCTAGGACACCGCCTAATTGGACGCCGTGCTTCCGACCATTCTCGACAAGGCGTTCAAGGGGGATTTGTAACGACATGGCTGACGACGAGAAGAATACGAATAGCGAGCCGCCGGTTCCTGAGCCTGTCGAGTCGCATCCGGCATGGTTCCGGCTGATCGATCAGTTGAAATGGTATGACCGCAAGAGCCAGAGCGCGCAGTGGTGGTACAAGCGCTTGAAGATCGCCCAGATGACATCCGCGGCGCTGATACCGGCAACAAGCCTGTTGCCTGCGGATTACGCCAAGTGGGCTGCATCTGCATTTGGCGTCTTGATCGCCGTCCTGGAAGCTGTCCAGCAAATGAATCAGTATTCGACTCTGTGGTTCAGCTACCGGGCGACAGCAGAGCGCCTCAAGCACGAAAAATACCTGTTCCTTTCCGCCGTCGGTCCCTACAAGGGCTTGGCTGAGTCTGAGCGGCTGGTCGCGCTGGCTGAAAGGGTCGAGGAGCACGTCTCGACCGAACACGCCAACTGGTTCAATGAAACGCGCCGCGCCGTCACGGCGCAGAAGCCGGAGGGCACGTGATGCCGGTCGTGCGTCCCGCAGAACTCACCATCGGAGCGCGGTCGTTGCCGTTGCCCGTGTACTTCCCATCCATTTCTTCGGTCAAGACGACGCTGCGCCCGCAAGATTATTTGCAGTTGCTGTCGTCGCTGAGCGGGCTGAACGGCCAGTTTCTTGTATCCGCCTTCGATCTGGCAGGCATCGATCAACCACAGTCGGCGCAACAGGCGCTGGATGCCGCGCGTCAAGCGGGCATTGTTACATTGATGGATTCCGGCAATTATGAAAGTTTCTGGAAGAACGCTAAGGCGGACTGGAAGCAAGCAGACTTCCACAAGATGCTGGCCGACTTCCCCTGCAATCTCGCCTTCGGCTTCGACGAGCAGCAGCCACCGGCCAGCGTCGACGATCATGTCGCCTTGGTCGCGGAACGCTGGCAAGCTGATCAAGCCGCAGCGGGTAGCTGCCAGATCAGCCCCATCATCCACGCCTCGGCCAATGAATTGCCTGTGCTGTGTGCAGCGGTCGCCGCCAAGACCGGCGTCACGATGCTGGCGGTTCCAGAACGCAGTCTGGGCAATGGCGTTCTTGAGCGTGCCCGCGCCGTGAAGGCGATTCGGGCGGCCTTGAACGAACTCGGGCGCTACGTCATTTTGCACCTGCTGGGAACTGGCAACCCCATCTCCATCGCCCTGTACTCGGCGGTCGGCGCTGACAGCTTCGATGGGCTGGAATGGTGCCAGACGGTGGTGGATCATGAGTCCGGCCTGCTTTACCACCTTTCGCAGGCTGACTTCTTTGCCGCTCAGACCGCATGGGGCGACGACGACAAGCTGTCGTTTCAAGCGCGCACGTTGGCCCACAACCTCGAATTCTTCTCCGATTGGATGCGAAGGCTGTGTGATGCGGTGAATCAGAATCGCCTGTCGGAATTCTGCCAATCCAATTTGCCTTCTCGCGCCTTTCGCCACGTCGCGGCCGTTACTGGTTGGGACCAGCCATGACTGTTGATATCATCAACCAAACCATTCGCGCGATGTGTCTCGAGGTCAAGGCGCAAGCATCGGCCACGCAAAACTGGCGGCTGATGGGGGAAGAAGAATTTCTGTACGAAACTGCAATCTGCATCTTCGGCAGCCAGATGGTGTTCGAAATGGCGGTAGCAACGGCGGATCGGCTGCGCGAGAGGGAGCTCCTCCAGCCTGAGCCGCATGGGCGAAGCGTTCAAGCTATTGAAAGAAAGCTTGTTGCGGCCTTGTCTGATCCGTTGCTCGTTCCCGCGTGTGATGGGACGCAGCGGTGGGTTCGACCACGCTTCAAGTACCGGTTGGCGTCCTTGCTTGCCAAGACCATCGTCGAAATTTATGGGCAATCCCGAACGATTCACGGCATCTTGTTCGACGCGCGGACCGCGAGGGAAGCTCGCGAAATCCTAATGCAGCACGTTTGGGGCTTCGGCCCCAAGCAGGCCAGTCTCTTTCTGCGCCGTGTGGGTTACTGCGCCGATCTTGCTGTGTTGGATGTTCATGTGTTGGACTATCTGCAACTGGCGCACGGCCTATCTCTGTCGCCCAGCAAGCTGGGCCGCCTCTCGCACTACGAGGAAATCGAGGATACTTTTCGGGAGATTGCGGGTGAATTCGGCCATTCGATAGGCTGCGTCGATTTAGCGACCTGGCTGACGATGCGCGTGGCCAAGAGGGAAGCTTTCCTATGAGTTTCGTGAACTTGGTTTCCGGCGGGCTTGATTCGACGCTCATCGGCGTGATGGCGCAGGAGGAAGGCCTTGAGCACTTCCCACTTTTCATCGATTACGGACAACGGGCGGCCCGCAAGGAGTGGGAAACCTGCAAGCTTGTCCACGACGCCTTGGGCCTTCCAACGCCGTCGCGCATGGACCTGTCGGGATTTGGGCGCGTCATTGCGTCTGGCCTGACCCGTGCCGAACTGGATATCAAGAACGATGCCTTCACGCCGGGACGAAACCTGATTTTTTTGCTGATGGGCAGCGCGTATGCCTATCAGCAAGGCGCGTCGTCGGTGGCCATTGGCCTGCTGGCAGAGGAATCCAGTCTGTTCCCTGACCAGAAGCCGGAGTTTGTAGCGCAGGCGGAAATCAGCATTTCCGCGGCAATGGGACGTCAGATCAAGGTAATCACACCGCTGATCGACTTCCACAAAGCTGACGTGGTCACGCTGGCGCAGACCAAAGGCATCACGGGAACCTACTCGTGCCACACCGGTAATTCAGAGCCATGCGGCCGGTGCATCGCCTGCTTGGAATTTCAATTCGATGAGGAGAAATGACATGGGTGGAAGCGCGGGCGGTGGCCTTTATAGTTCGGATATCAAGCGCCTTGAAGAACAGGCAAAGCAGAAGCTAACCGAGGCAAAAGGCGACATCAGTAGGCATGTTTTCATCAGTTTCAATCATGAAGATTTGGACGAGGTAAATCTGCTTCGTGGTCAAGCGAAGAATGAGAAGGTTGATTTGCAGTTCGACGACCATTCTGTCAAGGAGCCCTTCGACAGCACTAACGCCGACTACATCAAGCGGCAAATCCGCGAAAAGATCGATCGCTGCTCGGTGACAATGGTCTATCTCTCCGACAAAACGGCCTCCAGCAAATGGGTGAACTGGGAGATCGAGGAAAGCATCAAGCGCGGCAAAGGTGTCATCGGCGTTTACAAGGGAGACAAGGCCCCGACCAGCGTTCCCCCGGCGTTCAGGCAGAACGGCTGCAAGTCCGTGAAGTGGGAACACGCCGCGCTGATGAAGGCCATTGAGGACGCGAGCAGGAAGAGATGACTGGGACTTTTCTCACTCGCGGTGTGAGTAACCTGCCCGGCACCTGCGGCGTGACCGCTTGGCTCCCTGAGCGCTGAAGCATGGCTCAGGCACTCACGGAATCTGCCTCCGCCTGCTGATAGTGTTGCTCACATTGGCGGACATCGCCAGCGATGTTGTCCACAGCCGAATAGGCTGTTGGCCTTTTTGTTGGCTGCGGGATTTCCCACACCGACATTTTGTATTAAATACCATGTAGTTATACGACGTTTGTGATGACGCCCCTGGCACCACTCCCGCCTACGAAATTTCCCGCTGGACTACGATAAATCAACGAGTTGGCGGCCCGCTCCGGAGGAGCCGCCGCCTTTCTTTGGGACAGCGAGATTCCCGGATTTGGCCGCGGAGGCTGCGACCAGCCGTGCTGTGTCAGATCGTTATATGAAATTTGCGGTGACGCCCCTGGCGCTGTTATTTACCTGAAATACCGAGGTGAGCAATCTCGTTGCGCGAAGGGCGCGGTGGGAGCCATAGGCGACGACGCGACGCCGTCGTCTTCTCTGCGAGGGGAAACTTTTTTCCGGAGAAGTCTCAATGGCTTTCGTCGGGTGGGCCGGGGATCGGCAGAATCTCTATGCCGTCTTCTAGCAGCGCCTTGGCTTCTTCGAAGCTCGCGCGTCCGCGGATGGCGCGCATTTCGGCCTCGCCGTCCTGAATGCGTCGGGCTTCTTCCGGGAGGCGGTCGCCGACGTCTTCCGTCGAGGCGGCGATCTTTTGGCGTAGCTCCCGAATCATCGTCCGCAGCGCCGCATGGCGCTCGTCGTGCAAAGCCGGGACGCCGGTTCCCTCCTCGCGCGCGCGGGCGGAGCGGCGCGCTACATGCGGCGCCATGATCGCCTTGGCGACTTTGGTCGAATGGCAGAACGGGCAGCTCACCGCGCCTTGCGCAGCCTGCCGGTCATAGGCTTCGCTGTCACGAAACCAGCTTTCGAATTCATGGCCTTCCGAGCAGATCAGCCGGTAGAGGATCACGACGTCGGTTCGCCCGCGGCGAGCAGCGGATCGAGCTCGCCGGCGCCGTCCAGAGCGTAGAGATCGTCGCAGCCGCCGATCGGCCGGCCGTCGATGAAAATCTGCGGCACGGTGGTCCGCCCCTCGGCCAGCCGGCTCATCTCGGCGCGCTTTTGCGGGTCGCCGTCGACGGAAATCTCTTCATAAGCGGCGCCTTTGACGTCGAGCAGCTGCTTGGCGGCGCGGCAATAGGGGCAGGTTCTCGTGGTATAGATGACGATCTGCGGCATGACGGT
Organism: Methylosinus sp. KRF6; assembly: GCF_018887255.1. Classification (NCBI taxonomy): domain Bacteria; kingdom Pseudomonadati; phylum Pseudomonadota; class Alphaproteobacteria; order Hyphomicrobiales; family Methylocystaceae; genus Methylosinus; species Methylosinus sp. KRF6. Next base: position 453,307 of record NZ_JAHLJF010000001.1, read on the forward strand.
TCCGTGACCTCTCGCGCCCTTATAAGCGTTTCCGGCGCATTCTTACAACGGAAGGCCTTCGCTTTCAGCTCTGGCCGACGACGCGGGCGTAGACCAGCACGTCGACGCGCGTCGCGCGACCCCGCAGCAAGACGCGGGCCGCCGCATTCACAGTCGCGCCCGAGGTCAGCACATCATCGATCAGCACGATATTGCGGCCTTCGATCAGGGGCTTTTGCTCCTCGCGCAGGCGGAAGGCGCCCTGCATGTTCGCGGCCCGCTGGTTGCGCGTCAGCCCCACTTGCGGCGGGGTCGGCTTCACGCGCTCGAGCGCCAGCGCCTCGACCGGAACGGCGCTCTCCCGCGCGATCACATGGGCGAGCGCGGCGGATTGATTGAAGCGCCGCGACAGCAGCCGCATTCGGTGGAGTGGGACGGGGACCAGCAGATCGGCGTCCGCCAGAAGCTCTGCGCCGGCGCGCGTCATCCAGCGGCCGAGCGGCTCGGCGAGTTCCAGCCGGTCGTAATATTTCAGCCTATGGGCGAGGCTGCGGGCGCGGTCGCTGTCATAGCGCACGACCGCGCGCGCCCGCGCAAAGACCGGCGAATCGGCGGCCGCCTCCAGCGAGATCATGCCCGGGCCGAAATCGCGCTCGAAGGGCGTGCCCAGGCGCTCGCAATAGGGCTGCTCTATGAAGCCCATCTCGCCCCAGCAGCGCGGGCAGAGCGCGCCATGGCTCGCCACCGCGCGGCGGCAGACGAGGCAGACGGGCGGATAGACGATGTCGAGAAGGCGCGCGCCGGCCGCGCGGAGCAGGGCGGCCGGCGTGCGTCTCATGCGTCGAGCGCTTGCTCTTCGTGCAGGCCGGTCGGCAGCCCGTCTATGCTGCGCTGGTTCTTCTCGCGGCGATAGGCGTCGAGCGCGTCCTCGCCCTTGGCTACGGCCCAGCGGTCGAGCCCGTCGCGCTCGCCGGCATAGTCATAGCGAGGGACGGCGAAGCCGCACGAGGTCTGCACCGATTCGACGTCGAGCAGGATCATCTGCCGTGCGCCCGGCGGCTCCGCTCCGTCGAAAGACGAGCGCAGCAGATGTGCATAAGCTTCGCCGCCGCGCGTGAGCGCCTGTCCACGGCCATAGAGCCGCAGGATCAGCGGCGCGCCGTCGAGGGCGCAGAACATGAAGGTGAGACGTCCGTCGGCGCGCAGATGCGCGGCCGTCTCATTGCCGCTGCCGGTACGGTCGATATAGACGGCGGTCCGCTCGTCGATAAGGCGCAGCATGTCGGCGCTCTTGGGCGAGACATTCACGCGCGCGCCGGCCGCGGCGGAGGCGACGAAGAACAGCTTCTGCTTCTCGATGAAGTCGCGATGCTGCGCCTCGATCGATGCGAAGAATTTGCTCATGACGCGCGATTCCGGTGCTTGCCCCGCGTCAGCCTAGCAGGCCGGCGTTTTTGGGGGCAAGCGGATTATCGCGCAGCGCGGCGGCGTCGGGCGCATCCGTCGCGGGAATTCCCGCGACGGCGGCGTAGAGCTTCTCGATGAAAGACGGATCGATATCCTTGACGATGAAGACGAGCCGCGTGCGCCGATCGGCGTCCGGCCAGGAGGCGAGGCGATGCGGCGGATGGAACACATGCTGCACGCCATGCACGGCCACGGGCCGCTCGCGATCATCGGTGAGGCCTATGATTCCCTTCACGCGCAAGAGATGCGGACCATGCGCTTGTCGCAAGATCTCGACGAACATGTCGAAAGCCTGCGGGCTGAGCGGCGCGTCGCTGGCGACGCAGAAGGCGCGAATATGCGCGTCGTGGCGATTCACGTCCTGATGCGCGTGGCCGTGGTGGTGGTCATGATCGTGATGATGGTGATGCGCCTCATGCGCCGCCGCGACCGCCTCGTCGTTCAGCCATTTGGCGACCTGCGGAATCTTGCCGGAAGCGTCATAGAGCCCGCAATCGAGCAGCGCGGCGGGGTTCGCCTCTCCTGTCGCGGCGATGAGCCGGCGCGCAGCCGGATTGAGCCGCGCCAGGCGAGTGTCGAGCGCGTCGAGCCGGGCGGCGCCCTCGGGGAGGTCGGTCTTGGTGATGACCAGGCGATCGGCGACGGCGGCCTGCTTCACCGCCTCCTCATGCGCGTCCAGCGTCGCGGCGCCATTCACGGCGTCGACCAGCGTGACCACGCCGTCCAGCCGATAGCGCAGCGCGAGATAGGGATGCGACATGATGGTGTGGAGAATGGGCGCCGGATCGGCGAGCCCGGTCGTCTCCAGCATAACGCGGCGGAAAGGGCGAATGCGTCCATTGTCGAGCTTGCGCAGCGCATCCTCGAGCGCGGCGACGAGATCGCCGCGGATCGAGCAGCAGATGCAGCCGGAACTCATGACGATCATGTCGCCTTCGACATTCTCGACCAGCAGATGATCTATGCCGACCTCGCCGAACTCATTGATGAGCACGAGTGTGTCGGTCAGATCCGGCGAGGCGAGCAGGCGATTGAGCAGCGAGGTTTTGCCGGCGCCGAGAAAGCCGGTGAGGATGGTCAGCGGAATGGGCGGCGGCGGACGACGCGGCTCTGTCATTGTCATTGCGGCTTATTGCTCATTGTCTCGGCGCTGCGGCGCGTGGTCGCCGATCGCGTGCTTGTCATTCTTGGCGGAGGCGTTTTTGGCGGGTTTCGCCGCGGGCGTCTTCGCCGGGGCCTTCGCCGAAGCCTTGGCGGCTTCCGGCGGCTTGGCGGCGGCGACAGTCTTGCCCTGCTTCGGCTTGGCAGCCTTGGCCGGCTTCTCCGTCTTTTCGGGCGCAGGCGTAGAGCCCGCTTCCTGCGGCGGCTTCTTGGCCTTGGCGGTTTTTTCCTTGGCCGGCGCATGGGCGGCTTTGGCCGCCGGCTTGCGGCTGTGGCGCATGGAGAGAGCGTCCGGCGCCGGGCGGCTTATGGGCGAGGCGGCGGCGGCCGGCGGCTCATGCGCATAGGCGGTGACGGTCGAGGGCGAGCCGACCGGCGAGCCGGGATCGCGCACGCCGGCGACGGGGCCCTCATAGCCGGGCGCGCGGCCGAGATACACGGGCGTCGGCTCGAAGCGCGCTCGGGGCAGGGCGGCGATGGTCTTTACATTGACCTGATCGGTCGCGCCGTTCTCGCGTGGAATGGCGACGGTCATATCCTCGACCTCCGCCATATATTCCGCATTGGCCTTGCCGCGATGGCGGCAGACGCTGTCGCGCATGTCCGGCGCCTGGCCGACGCCGAAGGTCGGCAGGGATGTCACCGAACCCGAGGGCGAGCCGGTCATGAAGGCGCGGTCCAGCAGCGAGGCGGCCTTGGCCGTGCGCGCCGCGGCGCTCGGCGCGCCCAGCACCACGGTGATGAGCTTCTGCCCGCCATGGGTGGCGCTGGCCACCAGATTATAGCCGGCGGGGCAGGTGAAGCCGGTCTTCATCCCATCCGCGCCCGGATAGCGGCCGAGCAGGCCATTGTGGGTCGGATGGATCTGCCGGCCGAGCTGCATCGCGCCAATGTTGAAAAAGCCCGCGGATTCGGGAAATTCCGTCAGCAGCGCGCGGCCGAGAATGGCGAGATCGCGCGCCGACGTCACCTGCCGTTCGTCGGGCAGGCCGTTGGGATTGGCCCAATAGGATTCTCGCATCCCGAGCTTGGCCGAGGCGCGGTTCATCTCCTCGGCGAACGCCTCCACCGAGCCGGAGACGCCCTCCGCTATAGTGACCGCTATGTCATTGGCCGATTTGACCATCAGCATGACCAGCGCATTGCGCAGCGTCACTTCCGAGCCGACCGGAAAGCCCATTTTGGACGGCGCCATGGAGAGCGCGCGGGGCGAGACGATCATCGGCGTATCATATTGAATGCGCCCGGAGCGCACCGCGTCGAGCGCCACATAGACGGTCATCAGCTTGGTCAGCGAGGCGGGATACCAGCTTTGCGTCGCCTGCTCCTGCGCCAGAACCTGACCGCTGGAGACGTCGATGACGACAGAAGGGGCCGCCGTCGCCGAAGACGCCGCGACGAGGGCGGCGGCGACGGAGAGGGTCCGTAGGGTCGGTTTCGCGCTCATGTTCATCCGATCGGCCTCGGCCACGGCCATTTGTGGCCCAGCGTTCGATTCGAGACATAGTCTCGATCCAAGGACGGCCCGAATATGGGCCGAATGTGGCGTAAACGCGCTCTGCGCCGTTTCGGGACGCCGAAAAGCGCCGTTATGGACAACGGTTAGTACGCCCGGACGATCAAATTTCGTTCCAACTTCCGGTCGGAGAGGCTTTCGTTCGAGGTTTCGTCGTCCGCCGAGATGCCGATCGAAGCGGTCAATGGAATTTGAAAGTCTGCTCGAGGTCGCGACAGCCGCTGTCCATGTCGTCGGGCGGCGGCGGCAGCTTCAGCGAGGTGATCATGCCGGCCGCGACCAGCGTTCGGGCGTTATTGTCGGAGTTCGCGAAAGTGGCCCTGGTGACATGGCCTCTGAAATCGACATGGAATTTGACGGTGACTATCCCGCGTCCCAGATCGAGCTTCGGCGCGCGTTCGCGGAGCTGCCGTGTGACGGTCTGTATCCAGGCCTTGTTCTCGGGGATCGCCATGCAGGCGGCCAGCGTCGGCCGCTCCGAGGGACCGAAAAGAAATTGCGCGAAGGCCGACTGCGAAGCGGCGACGAGAACGAAGACGATCACTGCTCGAACCATGATGCGAGGCCTCCTGTCCGCCGCGCTCAATGATAATAGAAGCTCTGCGAGAAGCAGTGGCGCTTGCCTCCGGCGGCCGCATGGGCCGAGGCGGGCGGCGGCGACAATTTGAGCGACGATATCGTGCTCAAGGCGAGGAGCGCCCGCTCGTTGTCGACGGCTTTCACGACATTCATATCAGCCACGCGGCCGGCCGAGTCGACGCAGAAATGGACGACCACAGTCCCGCGCCCGAGCCAGAGGCCCGAGCTATGGTCCCGAATCTGCCGGGCGATCGAGCGCTTCCATTGGTCATATTCCGCCGAGGCGGCGTCCTGCGCTGGGTCTCCGGTTCCGCCGAGCGCGTCGAAGATCGATTGGGCCGCCGCCGGCTGGGCGAGCATGAGCAGAAAGGCCAAAAAAACCGCCGCCGCTTTCATAGTATCTGTCCTCGAACGAAAGATAACGCTGGAAAATGCGCCGCCCGCGCGTCGAAGCCTCATGAATATCGGAACGCGTCGCGCCGTCAATATCATGTGGACGCGTCGCGGCTCGCTTTCCCGTCTAGCGTTTCGGCCTTTCCGTTCGGCGCCGAGAGCGCCGTGCGGCGGGGCGACGCGATCGAGCGCGGCGAAAAGGACATAGGCCCAATTGGACGTGTAGCTGATGACCGCGAAAGCTGAGAGCAGACGCCAGACACTGCTCCAGCTCGCGTCGTCGCTCGGGCTCCTGGGGGACGACCATGTGGCGTGCGAAGCATTCACGCGGAAGCTTTATAGTCCGACCAAAATCATGATCGGCAAGGCGCATCGATTCCAGAACAAAAATAGGACCAATCGACATGACTTACGAGGAATTCAACATATTTTGTCGGTCGCTTCCCGCTACGACACATGTGGTCCAGTGGGGTGGATCGCAGGTCTGGAAAGTCGGCGAGAAAGTCTTCGCGATCGGCGGGTGGCAGGATGACGAGCCGAGCTTCACTTTCAAGGTGAGCGACATTGCATATGAAGTGCTCGCGGAGCAGCCGGGCTTGCGGCCGGCGCCGTATCTCGCCTCGCGTGGCTTGAAATGGATCCAGCATTTTGCGAGGCCCGGACTATCGGACGACGAACTCCGGGACTACATTCGTCAGTCCCACGACATCGTTTCGCAAGGCCTCTCGAAGAAGAAACGCATCGCGCTCGGGCTCGATAGCGGCGGCTCTACGCCCGCGCTCAATAAGCGCGAGCGATCAAAATCTCCTCCACCGCAGGCCGGCCGGTGAAGACGCAAACGCCCTTCGGCGCGCTCTGCTGGAGCGGAATATTGCGCAGCGTCAGCTTCAGCGCCTTCAGCCGCGTCTCCACCTCCTCGAGCTCGGGGCCGGTCGGCCGCGCCCAGGGCGCGCGCACCCAGCCTTTGAAGGCCGCGGCCTCGTCGTCCTCCGCCGCCTTGCCGAAATAATCGGCGATCTCGGCGAAGCTCGTCAGATCGGAGCGAATATTCGCCTCGAGGCGCGCCTTGGCCTCGGCGAACAGCGCCGCCTGGATTTCCGCGAGCAGGGCAGGGACCGCGCTCACGAATTCCTCGCGGGGCGTCGCCGACGAGACGATCTTGTCGCCGTCGCGCAGCCGATCGCGGCGGATCAGCGTCACAACGTCATTGGCGGCGTCGCGCGGGCCGATCTCGAGAATGATCGGCGCGCCGCGGCGCACCCAATCCCAGCGCTTATTGGCGGCGCGCGCCGGCTTCTTGTCGACGATCGTGCGCAAAGGCGCGCCCAGCGCGTAGAGCCCGTCCAGCTCGGCTTTCAGCCGGTCGCAGAAGGCCAGAACCTCGGCGTCCTCGGGCTTCTCGCGCAGCATGGGCACGATCACCACTTGGCGCGGGGCGATGGCGGGCGGCAGGCGCAGCCCGTCATCGTCGCCATGGGTCATGATGACGCCGCCGATGAGTCGCGTCGAGACGCCCCAGCTCGTCGTATGGCAATACTCTAGCTCGCCGCTCGCGCTCTGGAAGCGGATATTCTGCGCATGGGCGAAATTGGTTCCGAGATAATGCGACGTGCCGGCCTGCAGCGCCTTGCCGTCCTGCATCATGGCTTCGATGGAATAAGTGTTCACGGCGCCGGGGAAGCGCTCATTCTCCGGCTTCTCGCCGGCGATCACCGGAACGGCGAGCACATCCTCGACGATCTGCCGATAGACCTCGAGCATTTTGCGCGTCTCTTCCCGTGCGTCGGCCTCGTCGGCATGGGCGGTGTGGCCCTCCTGCCAGAGGAATTCGCTGGTGCGCAAAAAGAGCCGCGTGCGCATCTCCCAGCGCACGACATTGGCCCATTGATTGATGAGCACGGGCAGGTCGCGATGCGAGGAGACCCAGCGGCGGAAGGCGTCGCCGATGATCGTCTCCGAGGTTGGCCGCACGATCAGCGGCTCCTCGAGCTTGGAGTCGGGATCGACGACGAGCTTGCCGTCGACGGCCTTCAGCCGGTGATGGGTGACGACCGCCATCTCCTTGGCGAAGCCTTCGACATGGCTCGCCTCCTGAGCGATGAAGCTCATGGGGATGAACAGCGGAAAATAGCAATTGTCGTGGCCGGTCTCTTTGATGCGCCGGTCGAGCGCGCCCTGGATCAGCTCCCAGACGCCATAGCCCCAGGGCTTGACGATCATGCAGCCGCGCACGGGGCTCGTCTCGGCCATATCGGCCTCGGCGACGACGGCCTGATACCATTGCGCGAAATTCTCTTCTCTCGTGACCGACAGAGCGCGTTTCATCTTTGCCTTCGGGATGTGATTCTAGGGGCTCTGAGCGGAGAGATAGCCCAAGCCCGCCGTCATGGCGAGCGGAGCGACGACCTCCTCCATTCGTGCGAGGCATTCGCCGAGCTGGGCCATTATGTATATAATTCCCGCCAGCGTCCCATAAGGTCCCGCGAGGGCGCGAGAGGGAGCGCGAGCGCAACTTGATCGACAAGCTGGAATTCTTCATCACCGTCGCCAAAGAGCGCAGCTTTTCCCGCGCCGCCGAGCTGTGCGGCGTCACGCAGCCGACGCTCTCGGCCGGGATCAAGCAGCTCGAGGACAGTCTCGGCGTCCTGCTCGTCAATCGCTCCTCGCGCTTCCATAGCCTCACCGCCGAGGGCGAGCGCGTGCTGGAGTGGGCCAAACGCATCGTCGCCGACGCGCGGGCGATGCGCCAGGAGGTCCGCACGCTGAAGGAGGGGCTCGGCGGCCAGCTCAAGATCGCCGCCATTCCCACGGCGCTGACCATGGTGCCGGCGCTGACGACGCCCTTCCGCGAAAAGCACCCCAATGTGCGCTTCACCATTCTGACCAGCTCTTCGACCGAGATCTTGTCCATGCTGGACAATCTCGAGATCGACGCCGGCCTCACCTATCTCGACAACGAGCCCTTGGGCCGCGTGCGCACAGTGCCGCTGTTCTCCGAGCGCTACCGGCTGCTGACCGCCGCCGACAATCCGCTCGGCAATCGCGACAAGGTGAGCTGGGCCGAGGTCGGCCTCATCCCGCTCTGCCTGCTGACGCCCGACATGCAGAATCGCCGCATCGTCGAGCGGCTGATTCGCGACGCCGGCGGCGAGCCCGAGCCCGCGCTCGAATCGAATTCGGTCATCGTGCTCTTCGCCCATGTGAAGACTGGACGCTGGGCGACCATCCTACCCGAAAAGCTGGTCGACTCGCTGCGCGTCACCGCCCCTTTGCGCTCTATTCCCATCGTCGAGCCCGAGGCGGTCCATGAGATCGGTTTGGTCGTCCCGCACCGCGAGCCGACCATTCCGCAGGTCGCAGCGCTGGTCGCCGAGGCGAAGAAGCTCGCGCGGAATCCGATAGTTGGCGATCTATAGGATTCGCCTATCGTGTAACTGTTCCAGATTATTGATCCCGCCGGCTTTTTGCGGCACTGTTGGGGCAATTACCTAAAATGGGCGGCTGTCGCTCACAAAGGTCCGCTCTTCAAGAACGGGCCGGCTCGATAAGAACGGGGAAGAAATGTCTGGCGCTGTTCCGTGGAACGAGGCGCGGGCGCAGGAGATCATCGACGCCCATCTCGGGCTCGAGGGTCCTGCCCTGCCTATCTTGCATGCTATCCAGGAAGAATTCGGCTATGTGCCCGAGGCCGTCGTGCCGCAATTGGCGCAGTCGCTGAACATCTCCCGGGCCGAGATGCATGGCGTCGTCACTTTCTATCACGACTTCCGCCACGCGCCGGCCGGCCGCCATGTGCTGAAGCTGTGCCGCGCGGAGTCCTGTCAGTCCATGGGATCGGAGAAGATCGCCAAGGACTTCCTCGAGCGTATCAAGCTCGAATGGGGCGGGACCGCCAATGACGGCTCGCTGACGGTCGAGGCGGTCTATTGCCTCGGCCTTTGCGCTCACAGCCCCGGCGCTCTCTACGACGGCGAGCCGATCGGCCGCGTCGATGCGGAGATTCTGGACGAGCTGGCGTCGGAGGCGCAAAAATCATGACCAAGATTTATGTGCCCCGCGACATGGCCGCGCTCGCGGTGGGCGCCAAGCGCGTCCTCGCCGCCATTGAAAAAGAGGCCGCCGCGCGCGGCGAGACCATTCAGATCATTCGCAACGGCTCGCGCGGCCTGCTCTGGCTCGAGCCTCTGGTCGAGGTCGAGACGCCGGAAGGCCGCATCGGCTACGGCAATGTGAAGCCCTCGGACGTTCCGTCGCTGTTCGACGCCGGCTTTCTGAAGGGCGGCGCGCATCCGCTCTCCATCGGCAAGGTCGAGGAGCATCCCTATTGGGCCAAGCAGACGCGCGTGACCTTCGAGCGCGTCGGAATTATCGACCCCGTGAATCTCGATGATTACGTCGCCCATGGCGGCGGGCAGGGGCTCGCCAAGGCCTTCGAGATCGGCCCGGCCAAGGTCATAGAGGAAGTGACGAAGTCCGGCCTGCGCGGCCGCGGCGGCGCGGGCTTCCCGGCCGGCTTCAAATGGAAGACGGTCGCCGACGCTCCGGCCGACCGCCGCTACGTCGTCACCAACGCCGACGAGGGCGACTCGGGCACTTTCGCCGATCGCATGGTGATGGAGGGCGATCCCTTCGTCCTCATCGAAGGCATGACGATCTGCGGCTACGCCATCGGCGCGAGCAAGGGCTTCATCTATCTGCGGGCGGAATATCCGCAATGCGCCGAGGTGCTCACCGAGGCGCTGGAGGCGGCGCGCAAGGCCGGCTGGCTCGGCGAGAATGTGCGCGGCTCCGGCTTCGCCTTCGACATAGAGCTGCGCATCGGCGCCGGCGCCTATGTCTGCGGTGAGGAGACCTCTCTGCTGGAGAGCCTCGAGGGCCATCGCGGCATTGTGCGCGCCAAGCCGCCGCTGCCGGCGCATGTCGGCTTCATGGGTCGCCCCACGGTCGTCAACAATGTCCTGACGCTCGCCACCGCCCCCGCGATCCTCGCCAAGGGCGGCGAATATTACGCTTCCCTCGGCGTCGGCCGCTCGCGCGGCACCATGCCGCTGCAGATCGCCGGCAATGTGAAGTTCGGCGGCCTCTATGAGACGCCCTTCGGCCTGACTTTGGGCGAGATCGTCAACGACATCGGCGGCGGCACTCTGACCGGCCGTCCGGTGCGCGCCGTGCAATGCGGCGGCCCGCTCGGCGCCTATGTGCCCCCGTCGCTGTTCGACACGCCTTTCGACTATGAGGCGTTCCAGAAGCACGACAGCCTGATCGGCCATGGCGGCCTCGTCGTTTTCGACGACACCGTGGACATGGCGCAAATGGCGCGCTTCGGCATGGAGTTCTGCGCCATAGAGAGCTGCGGCAAATGCACGCCCTGCCGCATCGGCTCCACCCGCGGCGTCGAGACGATCGACAAGATCGTCGAAGGCGTCGATGTGGAGGCGAATATCGAGCTGCTGTCCGACCTCTGCAACACGATGAAGTTCGGCTCCCTCTGCGCGCTCGGAGGCTTCGCCCCATATCCGGTCGAGAGCGCCCTTCGTCATTATCCAGAAGATTTCCGCAAAGCGACGCTTCCCGCCGCCGCCGAGTGAGGAGCAAAGCCATGAGCCTCGTCAAAGAAATCGATTACGGCACGCCCGCGTCGAAGTCCGAGAAAGAAGTCACTCTGACGATCGACGGCGTATCGGTCACCGTGCCGGAAGGCACGTCCATCATGCGCGCCGCCATGGAGCTGGGGACGGAAATCCCCAAGCTCTGCGCCACCGACAGCCTGAAGGCCTTCGGCTCCTGCCGTCTCTGCGTCGTCGAGATCGATGGCCGCTATGGCACGCCGGCCTCCTGCACCACGCCGGTGCTGCCGGGCATGAGCGTGCACACGCAGACGCCGCGCCTCAAGGCGATCCGCCGCGGCGTGATGGAGCTCTATATCTCCGACCATCCGCTCGACTGTCTGACTTGCGCCGCCAATGGCGATTGCGAGCTGCAGACGATGGCGGGCGCCGTGGGCCTGCGCGACGTGCGCTATGGCTATGACGGCTCCAACCATGTGTTCGCCCGCAGCCGCGTCGACGGCAAGGCGAATTTCGATTGGATGCCGAAGGACGAATCCAATCCCTATTTCACCTATGATCCGTCGAAATGCATCGTCTGCAATCGTTGCGTTCGCGCCTGCGAGGAGACTCAAGGCACTTTCGCGCTGACGATCGACGGCCGCGGCTTCGACAGCCGCGTCTCGCCCGGCATGGCCGAGGCGTTCATGGATTCCGAATGCGTCTCCTGCGGCGCCTGCGTGCAGGCCTGCCCGACCGCGACCTTGACCGAGAAATCGGTGATCGCCGTCGGCCAGCCGGAGCATTCGGAAGTCACCACCTGCGCCTATTGCGGCGTCGGCTGCACCTTCAAGGCGGAAATGCGCGGCGAGGAGATCGTCCGCATGGTTCCCTGGAAGGACGGCAAGGCCAATCACGGCCATAGCTGCATCAAGGGCCGCTTCGCTTATGGCTATGCGCTGCACAAGGAGCGCGTCACCTCGCCGATGATCCGCGACAAGGCGACCGATCCCTGGCGCGTCGTGTCCTGGGACGAGGCCATCGCCTTCGCGGCGGATCGTTTCAAGTCGATCATCGAGAAGCATGGCAAGCGTTCTGTCGGCGTGATCACCTCCTCGCGTTGCACCAATGAGGAGACCTATCTCGTCCAGAAGCTGACCCGCGCCGGCTTCGGCAACAACAACACCGACACTTGCGCGCGCGTCTGCCATTCGCCGACGGGCTATGGCCTCAATCAGGCTTTCGGCACCTCGGCGGGCACGCAGGACTTCGACTCGGTCGACGATTCCGACGTCATTCTGGTGATCGGCGCCAATCCGACCGACGCGCATCCTGTGTTCGGCTCGCGCATGAAGAAGCGCCTGCGCGATGGCGCCAAGCTCATCGTCGTCGATCCGCGCCGCATCGATCTGGTGCGCTCGCCCCACATCTCGGCCGATCATCATCTGGCGCTGAAGCCCGGCACCAATGTCGCGGTCGTCACCGCTCTGGCGCATGTGATCGTCAAGGAAGGCCTCGTCAATGAAGCCTTCGTGCGCGAGCGTTGCGATTGGGACGAGTTCCAGGATTGGGCGGCTTTCGTCTCCGACGATCGCAACAGCCCGGAAGAGGTCGAGAAGCTCTCGGGCGTCCCGGCGGAAGAGATTCGCGCCGCGGCGCGCCTCTACGCCACCGGCGGCCGCGCGGCCATCTATTATGGCCTCGGCGTCACCGAGCACAGCCAGGGCTCGACCACCGTCATGGCCATCGCCAATCTTGCAATGGCGACCGGCAATCTCGGCCGCCGCGGCGTCGGCGTGAACCCGCTGCGTGGACAGAACAATGTGCAGGGCTCCTGCGACATGGGCTCTTTCCCGCATGAGCTGCCCGGCTATCGCCACGTCTCCAACGACGATGTGCGTCACAGCTTCGAGCAGGCCTGGGGCGTCGAACTCGACAATGAGCCGGGCTTGCGCATTCCCAATATGTTCGACGCGGCGATCGCCGGCGAGTTCATGGGCCTCTATTGCCAGGGCGAGGACATTCTGCAGTCCGACCCGGACACCAAGCATGTCTCGGCGGCTCTGTCGGCGATGGAATGCGTCATCGTGCAGGATCTCTTCCTGAACGAGACCGCGCATTACGCCCATGTCTTCCTGCCGGGCGCGAGCTTCCTCGAGAAGGACGGCACTTTCACCAACGCCGAGCGCCGCATCCAGCGCATCCGCAAGGTGATGAGCCCGAAGAACGGCTATGGCGATTGGGAGATCACCCAAATGCTCGCCAAGGCCTTCGGCCTCGACTGGAACTATTCGCATCCGAGCGAGATCATGGATGAGATCGCGCGGCTGACGCCGACCTTCAAGAATGTCTCCTATGAGAAGCTCGAGAAGGACGGCTCGGTTCAGTGGCCATGCAATGACGCCGCGCCGGAAGGCATGCCGATCATGCACATCAGCGGCTTCACGCGCGGCAAGGGCAAGTTCGTCATCACCGAATATGTTCCCACCGACGAGAAGACCGGGCCGCGCTTCCCGCTGCTGCTGACGACGGGCCGCATCCTGTCTCAGTACAATGTCGGCGCGCAGACCCGCCGCACCGAGAACAGCCGTTGGCACGAGGAGGACGTGCTCGAGATCCATCCGCATGACGCCGAGCTGCGCGGCGTGCGCGATGGGGATTGGGTGCGCATCGCGAGCCGCGCCGGCGAGATCACGCTGCACGCCAAGGTCACGGATCGCGTGGCGCCGGGCGTCGTCTACACCACCTTCCATCACCCGCTCTCGCAGGCGAATGTCGTGACCACCGATAATTCGGATTGGGCCACCAATTGCCCCGAATATAAGGTGACGGCGGTGCAGATCTCGCCCTCCAACGGTCCGACCGAGTGGCAGGAGCAATATCGCGAGCTTTCCGAGAACGCCCGTCGCATCGCGACGGCCGCGGAGTAGAGCAGAGCGGTATCGATGGGCGCGCCCCTTCTCCCGCAAGCGGGAGAAGGGGCGCGCGCTGGAGATAGATCTGGATGAACGAGGACCTCCCCGCGGCCAGCATTCGCGTTCCGTGCATCGTGCGGCGCAATGATGCTCTGTCGGACAGCTCCCGCATCATCCCGGAAGAGACCCCCATCGCCTTCACCTATGGCGGCTCCACGCACGCGGTGATGATGGCGACGCCGGCCGATCTCGAGGATTTCTCGATCGGCTTCGCGCTCACCGAAGGCCTCATCGATTCGATCGACGAGGCCGGCAATTTCGAGATCGTCGCCTCCGAGGCCGGCATAGAGCTGCGCAGCTGGCTCGCCGGCGGACGGCAGGAAGTTTATGCCGCGCGCAAGCGCTCCATGGCCGGGCCGACCGGCTGCGGCCTCTGCGGCATCGAAAGCCTCGAGCAGGCGAGCCGGCCGCTGCCGGTTCTCGCCAATGCGCTGCGCGTCTCGTCGACGGCGCTCGTCGCCGCCATGGATCGTCTGCCGGGCGCGCAAATGCTCAATCGCGAGACGCGCGCCGTCCACGCCGCCGCTTTCTGGGCGCCGGAGTCGGATGCGCTGATCGTCCGCGAGGATGTCGGCCGCCACAATGCGCTGGACAAGCTCGCCGGCGCGCTGGCGCGTCAGCGGCTTCCAGCAGCGCAGGGCGTCGTGCTGATGACGAGCCGCATTTCCGTCGAGCTCGTTCAAAAGGCCGCCCGCATCGGCGCGCCTATTATCGCCGCAGTCTCCGCGCCGACGGCTCTGGCCGTGCGCACGGCGGAGAAATGTGGCATGACCTTGGTGGCGGTCGTGCGCGGCCGCGACTTCGAAATCTTCACCCACCCCGAACGCATTCTGGAACAGGTCTCTACCCATGTCGCATAATTCGGCTGACCGGCTCGTCAAAATGGCCAATCAGATCGGCAAATTCTTCGCTGCGCAGAGGCATTCCGACGCGGTGGCCGGCACGGCCGAGCATTTGAAGAAATTCTGGGACCCGCGTATGCGCGCCGGCATCATCGATCATGTCGCCCATGGCGGCGCGGGCCTCGACGAGGTGCCGCTGCAGGCGGTGCAGAAGCTCGCTACGAAATAGCGCCGAGCGGCAGCCTTGTCGCGTCTGCTCGGCGACAAGCGCCTCGATTCAGGCGCCGACATCTTCCGTTGTTCCGCGCCAGGCGACGGCCTCGAGCTGCTGCATGTTTGTCTGACAGCGCCGAACGATCAGCCGAACGAGATAGAGCCCGAATTGCGGGTTCTGGAAATAGAGCTGCTCGAATTCTTCGTAAGTGATCGATAGCAGCCGACAATCGTCGCGGGCGCGCGCGGTGGCCGTGCGCAGGCCTTGCGTCGTGAATAGCGCCATTTCCCCGAACAATGTTCCCGGGGGTAGGACGATCCCCATCTCCGAGAGCTCGATCTCGCCTTCGATCAGCATATAGGCGCGGTCGGCCTCCTCGCCTTTGCGAAACAAAAGCGCGCCGGCCTTCACGCTGCATGGATGCATGAACGGCTTCAGCCATTCGACCTTCAGCTCGCCATCCGCCGCGCGCTTCACGCTCGCCACCAGCTTGCGCATCTCGCGCAGCCGCGTGAGGTCGAGCGGAAACAGAATGAGGTGGCGCACCAGCACGGCCATATTGCCGCTCGCCGCGCCGACGATGACGCCGAGGAAATTCGCGATCATGGATGCGATCCGCAGGCGGATCATCGTCTTCGAATAGGCGGAAGCCACAGCCGCCACCGACTGCGTCCACGAGGCCGCGATCACCAGATACAGAATATGATCGCTCACGTAAGTCTCCAGGCGGGCGGAGCTCTCGCGGAGCGGCTCGACGCCTCTTCAGCGTCACAGATAGCTTATTTCTCGCGTTGACGTCTGCAGCTTCGGCGCGACAGGCTCAGCGCGCGAGCCGCTGCAGCACGTCCTTGGTGGCGAAGCCGTCCGCCGGCTGCAGACCTTCGCTCAGCTGAAAGGCATGCACGGCGTTGCGGCTGGTGCGGCCGAGCTTGCCGTCGATGGCGCCGCGATAGAAGCCGCGCGCGGCGAGCAGGCGTTGCAGTTCCTTGCAGTCGGCGGTGGAGAGGGCCGCGATCTTCTTCGGCCAGGGGGCGACGGGCGCGCGCCGCCCGGCGATTCGGTCGGCGAGCAGGCCGATCGACAGCGCATAGGCGTCGGATGTGTTGTATTTGCGAATCACCTCGAAATTATCGGTGATGAGAAAGGCCGGCCCCGCCGCGCCGGCCGGCAGATAGAGGCTCGCCGGGCCGCTCGCCGGCAGCGCTTCGCCATTCGCCGCGGCGAGGCCGAGCGCGCGCCATTGCGCGAAGTCGAGATCGAAGTCGGCATAGTCGAAATTTTTGGGCAGGATGACCTCGAGGCCCCAAGGCAGGCGCGGGTCCCAGCCGGAGAATTTCAGAAAATTGGCGATGGAGGCCAGCGAATCGAGCCGGTTCGTCCAAATGTCGGGCGCGGCGCCGCCCGCATAGCTCGTCGCATATTTCAGATAGGCGCTGGGCAGAAATTGCGGCTGTCCCATGGCGCCGGCCCAAGAGCCGCGCAGCCGCGTGCGGGTGACGTCGCCCCGCTGCAGCATGACGAGCGCCGCGACGAATTCGTCCGCGAAGATCGCGCCCCTATGGCCGGCGAAGGCCAGCGTCGCCAGCACGCGCAGCGTGTCGGCGCCGCCGGTCGCGGAACCGAAATTGCTTTCGACCCCGAGTATGGCGAGAGCGATCTCGGAAGGAACGCCGCTGCGCTCCTCGATCGTCGCCAGCGGCGCGGAGAGCTCGCCCGAGAGCGCGCGTCCCTGTTGGACACGCGCCGCGCTCACGGCGCCGGCGACATAGGAGGGGATGGAAATGGTGAACTCGGCTTGAGCCTGTGGGCGCCGCAGCAATCCAGGCTCCACGGTCAGGCCCGCGACCGCGGAATCGAAAGTCTCGCGCGAGACCCCTGCGTCCTGCGCCGCTGGCCATAATCGCTGCAGGAAATGCGCGAGATCTGAATCGCCGGCGCTTTCCTGCGCGGCGGCGAAGGAACTGAAAATAGCCGTCAGGACAAAGAGTAGGAAAACGGCGGGCAATGTTCTGAACACGTCGCGGCGACTGGCGCGAGCGTGGCCGAAAGTTTGTTGCAGAATTGCCCACGAGCTTGGCCATTCTTTGGAATCTTTACACTTTTGGCCATTTTGTTTGACACTTCGCTGCGCTGCGTTTTCAATCGGCATGTCTCGACTTCCACTAGGAGCCGCGAGCAGGACAGGATCTGAGGCGAAACGGAAATGACGCATCACCCCATGATTACGAATTTTCGTGCGCCGATCCAACTCGGAAAAAAGGCGGTTCCCGCCAAGGAGGAGCATGAGCTGAAGGCCAAGCTGCGGGCGGCGGGCCTTCGTCCCACCTCGCAGCGCATCTCGCTCAGCAAGCTGCTCTATGGCAATGGCGACCGCCATGTGAGCGCCGAAGCGCTCCACGCCGAAGCGCGCGAGGCCGGGCTGCAAATGTCGCTCTCGACCGTCTACAACACGCTCAACCAATTCGCCGACGTCGGCCTGCTGCGGGAGATCGCCGTGCAGGGACCGCGCACCTATTTCCACACACGCACCGCGCCGCATCATCATTTCATGGATGAGGTCAGCAAGCGCATGTTCGACGTGGTGGACGGCTCCATCGAATTCGCCAAGCTGCCCGCTCCGCCCGAGGGCATGGAGATCGTCGGCTGCGACGTCATCATCCGGCTGCGGCCGAAGCGGAAGGCGTAGCTTTCGAGGCTTGGTTAGCGCCCCTCCCTCACCCTCGCGGGAAAGGGTCGGGGAGGGGCCTTTTCCGATCAGCCGAGCAGCTTGGCGATCTCCGCCCTCAGCCCGTCGACTATGTCCGGGCGCGTCAGGCCGAAGGCGAGATTGGCGGCGAGGAAGCCGAGCTTCGATCCCGTGTCATAGGTCTTGCCGTCGAAGCGCACGCCGTGGAAGGCCTGTGAGCCGCTGAGCGTCACCATGCCGTCGGTGAGCTGAATCTCGCCGCCCGCGCCCTTCTCGCCTTTCGCCAGAATGTCGAAAATCTCCGGCTGCAGAATATAGCGGCCCGAGATCATCAGATTGCTCGGCGCGGTTCCGCGCGGCGGCTTCTCCACCATTCCGGTGATCTCGAAAGCGGCGCCGAAATCCTTGCCCACGGAGACGATGCCATATTGATGCGTCTCCTCCGGCGGCACTTCCTCCACCGCGATCACATTGCCGCCATGGGCCTCATAGGCCTCCACCGCCTGGGCGAGGCAGCGGCTCTGCTTGGGGCCATTGCCGAGCGTCACCATATCGGGCAGCAGCACGGCGAAGGGCTCGTCGCCGACGATCTCGCGCGCGCACCAGACGGCGTGGCCGAGGCCGAGCGGCGCCTGCTGGCGGGTGAAGCTCGTCGCGCCGGCGGCCGGCAGATCGGCGACCAGCGCGTCATATTCCTTGACCTTGCCGCGCCTTTTGAGCGTGTCCTCGAGCTCGTAGGCGATGTCGAAATGATCCTCGATGACGCCCTTGTTGCGTCCGGTCACGAAAATGAAATGCTCGATCCCGGCCTCGCGCGCCTCGTCCACCACATGCTGGAGCACGGGGCGATCGACGACGGTCAGCATTTCCTTCGGCACCGCTTTGGTCGCCGGGAGAAAGCGCGTGCCGAGGCCGGCCACAGGAAAAACAGCCTTGCGAATGCGTTTGCTCATGATTAGTCCATTTCGAGCGAGTGTGACCCGAGCGCGAGCGCGCGACGCCCGAGCAGGGTTTCGGAAAAGGCGCTAGCGCTTTTCCGAGAATATCCCGCAATGGCGAAAGACCAACGCCTAGTCCGAGCCGGGCCAGGATTCGTCCTTAACCATTGCCCGTTAATTTCCCGTGATGACGTCTTCAGCAGGAAGGGCGCGGAATGACCATCCTCGTGACCGGCGGCGCCGGCTATATTGGAAGCCATATGACGCTCGAGCTGCTCGACGCCGGCGAGAAGGTCGTCGTGCTCGACGATCTCTCCACGGGGTTTCGCTGGGCGGTTCCGCAAGAGGTTCAGCTCATCGTGGGCGATTTCGGCGACGCGGCGCTGCTGCGCGATATTTTCGCGCGGCACGATATTCAGTCGATCATTCATTTCGCGGCCAAGATCGTGGTCCCCGAGTCCGTCGCCGATCCTCTCGGCTATTATTCGAACAATACGGCAAAAGCGCGGGCTCTGCTGGAGGCGGCGGTGGAGGCCGGCGTGAGGCGTTTCATCTTCTCCTCGACCGCGGCCGTCTATGGCGATCCCGAGCATAATCCGGTGACGGAGGACGAGAGCCTGAAGCCGGTCTCGCCCTATGGCCGCTCCAAGCTGATGGTCGAGTGGATGCTCGAGGATGTCTCGCGCGCGCATGATCTCTCCTATGTAGCGCTGCGCTACTTCAATGTCGCCGGCGCCGATCCTCGAGGCCGCTCCGGCCAATCGACGCCCAAGGCGACGCATCTCATCAAGGTGGCTGTGCAGGCGGCGCTGGGGCTGCGCGCCGGCATGCAGGTGTTCGGGACCGATTATCCGACGCCCGACGGCACCTGCCTGCGCGACTATATCCATGTCACCGATCTCGCCCGCGCCCATCTCGACGCGCTGCGCCATTTGCGCGGGGGCGGGGAGAGCCTCGTCTGCAATTGCGGCTATGCGCATGGCTTCTCGGTGCTCGAGGTGATCGAAACGGTCAAGCGCGTCTCCGGCGTCGATTTCAAGGTGGATTTCGCCGCGCGCCGGCCGGGCGATCCCGCCGCCATCGTCGCCGCCAATGACCGCATCCGCTCGCGCCTCGGCTGGACGCCGCGTCACGATGATCTCGAGACGATCGTGCGCCAGGCGTTGGATTGGGAGCGCGAGCTCGCGGCGCGTAACGAAAGTGGAGCCTAGCATATATATTATAGAAACATTCCGATACTCTTCGGATAAGGGAAGAAATAGCCAGATTTTACAAGTATTTCTAGGAAAAATAGCCTCTGGGCGGCCGGCGCGGGTAAGTTTTGCGTAAGGCGGCGCGCGGACAGTCTCGCGCGTCCGCTCTCCTTCTCAGGATACGCAGAATGTCCATATCGAGTCTGGCCTCCAGCGCGGTTCAAACCGCCTATCATCATCATTCCCGTCCCCCGAAAGACGTCGACGACGCGACAGCGGCGGCGGCCGCGAGCGCTTCGACGACGACGAGCTCCACCTCCACCACGCAGACCAGCGCTGTCGATCCCAGCTCGGCGATCGACTTCCGCAGCCCGAGCTCGGGCCAACTCGCCTCGCTGCTCTTCGCCAGCGATTCCAGCTCGACCAGCTCCAGCGACGATTCCTCTTCGTCCTCGGATTCGAGTTTCGCCTCGACAGTCGCCAGTCTGCTGAAGGCGGTCGACGCCGGCGATACCGAGGCGGCCAAGACCGCCGCGTCGAGCCTACAGAGCCTGTTGCAATCGTCGTCGACCTCGGACTCGGCGAGCTCATCGTCGACCTCGTCGGACGGCCAATCCGGCTTCCTCTCCGATCTGCAGACGCTGGTCTCGGCGGTGCAGTCGGGCGACACGACGACCGCGCAATCGACGGCCAAGACGATCGAGAGCCATTTGCAGGCGCCGCCTCCGCCGCCTACTTCTGCATCCTCTTCCTCTTCCGACAGCTCGGATTCGACCGCGTCCTCCTTCGTCTCCGATCTGGCGACGCTGCTGAGCGCGGTGCAATCGGGCGATACGACGACGCAGAAGAGTTCCGCCGCGAGCCTCGAGAGCGATCTCGCTTCGCTGCTGTCGACATCGTCGACGGATTCCTCCTCATTGTCCTCGACGACGACCGATTCCTCGTCTTCCTCTTCGACCATAGTCGATGATCTGAAGACGCTGATCACCGCCGCCAAGAGCGGCGACGCCAGCGCCGCGCAATCGAGCGTCGAGGCGTTGTTGAAGGATCTCGTCGCTCAGCACGGCTCTCAGTCCTCGAGCGCTTCGCAGAACGCGTAAAAGAGCAGGGGCGGCCTCACCAGACCAGTTTGAGGCCGCCTCGTCCCGCATAGGATTGCGTGCGTCCGCCATATTCGCCCTCGAAGGAGGCGAAGAGCGCGACCGAAGCGCTCACATCGAGGCGCAATCCGCCTTTCACCTGCAGGTAATTCTCGTCGGGACGCGCGCCGGCGATGGTGAAAGCCGCCGAGGGGGCCGAGGCGAAGGATGCGAGAAGCGCGCGCGTCGGCTCGAATTCATGCACATAGGCGAGCGAGAGATCGGGCGTCAGCCGCCAGCCATTGTCGAGCGCGAAGCTGCGCTTGACGCGCGCGCCGAAATAGAGGGGCAGCGAGTCCGTCTCGCGCGCAGCGAAGGTGAGCGCGCCGAGGCCCGCAAAGCCCGGGAAGGCCGCCGTCGTCTCGGTGAATCCATCCGTCCAAATATGCGCCGTCTCGACAGCCGCGAAAGGCGTGGCCCTCAGCCCGAACAGATCGACGTCGCGTCCGATCTCGACGCGCGCGCGCAGCACGCGGCTCCCGAAATTCGCATTCGCCGTCTCGCCCGTCCCGAGGCCGAAGACCGAGCGGCGGGAGTAATTGTCGAAATCGGAGAAGGCGAGCGAGGCGGAGATATAGTTGGGATCGAAGGTGAAAACGCCATAGCCGCCGATGTGCCAGCCATGCGTGTCCACATGGGTCGAGCGCAGATCGGTCGAGGCTCCGCCGGCGCTATAGCCGCCCGCAAAGCCGAGCAGAAGATTGGGAAGCACCGCCGCATCGAGGCCGATGGCGCCGCCGCCGAGGCTCGTGCGCTGCGTCGCCGAGCCTTGCGCCGCGTCGCCGCCGAGGCGCGCGCTCTGGCCGAAGCCGGAGATCCACAGGCCCAGAGCCGCGCCGGCTCCTGCGTCGGACGCAGGGCGATCGGACCCTTTTTCGATTCCAGCGACGCATAGCCGAGGGCGGGAGTCGTCGCGGAAACGGAGAATCCATTGGCGTCGCGCGTCTCGCCCGAGCGCCAGAATTGTCCGGCGTCTGCGAGCGTCCCGCCGAACAGGCGGTTCGATTCGAGGCCGACATTCAGCGCGCCGGTGACGCCTTCGCCGGAGAGTCCGTCGAAGGCCGCGCGCGCGCCGGCCGCCGATTTGCCGACGACAGCGAGGAACAGGGGACTCGCCGTCGGCGTCGTGTCGAGCGCCGCGGCGACGGCGCGCTGATTGCGATTGGCCGCGACGCTCTGAAAGTACACGCCATTGCGCGAGAGCGTCAGAAAGGCGTTGTTGGCGTTATAGGAGAGCGAGGGCGTCAAAAAGGCGAGGTCGGTGGAGACCGAAGCGAAAGAGCCGCTGACGCCGCCCGTCGCCTGCACGATCGAATAGGTCGTGGCGGGGGCGTAATTGCCGGAGGCGGCGCTCACTTGCACCACGCCGCCGAGCGTTGCCGTTCCACCGACGACGATCTTATCCGCCGCGCCGGCGGCGTTGGCGTCGATCTGATAGACCGAGCCCGAGCGGAAAGTTGCGTCGCCGGTGATGGAGAGTGTGGAGATCGCGCCGGCGCCCGAGCCCGGCGAGACGAAGCCCGACAGATCGAGCGCGCCCAGCGCGCCGGAGCCCGACAGGCGCCCGCCGGCTGCGACCGTGACGAGATTGCCGATCGCGCCGGCGGCGACCAGCTCCGCGCCGCTGGCGACAGTGACGCCGCTCGAATAGCTCTGCGTTCCGGTGAGCGTCCACACGCCGTCATCGACGCTCAGCGTCTCGAAATTGAGCGCCCCGGCGAAAGTCCCCGTTCCCGAGAGCGAGATGCGGTCGTTTCCGGCGCCGCCATCCACCGTGCCGTTGATGACGGAGCCGGTGCGAATATTCAGCGTGTCGTCGCCGGAGCCGAAGACGATCGCCTGTCCGCCGCCGCCGGTGATGGTCCCGGAATTGGTGATCGTATTGTCGAGAGTGCTGGTGATGGCGATGCCATAGCGCGTCGTGCCCTCGATCGTCCCGGCGTTGGTGATCGTCACCGCGCCGAAGGCGGGCCCTTCTGAGCTATTGTCGACGAGAATGCCGTCCGCCTGACCGATAATGGTCGCGCCGGCCTTATTGTCGATGACGCCGCCGCCGATGGCGACGCCCTGGCTGGTGTTGGTCTTGCCGTCGGAGCCGACGCCCTTGGCGCCCGTGCCGCGGATCGTGCCGTAATTGGTGATATTGCCGATGTAATCGATATCGACGCCATCGCCATCGCCATTGGCGACGCCGGCGATATTGTCGATATCGCCCGAGATGAGGCCGTAATTGATCACCGTCCCGCCGACGTCGGAGCCGAAGCCCGAGCCGTTGCGGCCGATGATCTGTGCGCCCGCATAATTGGTGATGGTGATGGAGGAGCTGGTCGTATTCGCCGTGGAATCATAGCTGATGTTGATTCCGTGGCGCCCGCCAGAGATGATTCCGCCAGCGTAATTATTGACCGTTCCGCCCGTGCTGGTTTGAAAGTCGATCGCGTCGGCGCCGGTGTTGGTCTGGAAATTATTTGAGATGATCTGGCCGTAATTATTCACCGTGGCGTTGTTGCCGGGGCGTATGCCGTCGGCGTCGGCCGTCTGCAGCACGCCTGTCGCGAAATTATTGATGGTGATCGACGCCGTGCCGGCGACGACATTGCCGAAGTCGATCGCCTGGCCATTGTTCGAGCCCGTGCCCGTCGCCTGGATCAGCCCGTAATTATTGACGGTGATGGTCCCGGATTTGACAGCGGTTCCGATTTGCAGCGCATCGTTCTGCGATTGGATCGTCGCGCCCGCCTCATTGGTCAGCGTGAAGCTCATCGCGGTTCCGCTGTTGAAGCGGATCGCGCGCGTTCCTGTGCCGGTCGATTCGATCGTGCCGAAATTGTCGATGGCGACGCCGGTCGACGTCGACGTCTGATTCAGCGTCGGATTGGCGGAGGAGGTGAGCTTGCCCCCGGCGCCCACGGTGATCTTGTCGGCGCCGCCGAATGTCTTTTGGCCGGAGACGGTTGTATCGGCCGGGACATTTATGTCGGCTGCGACGGCCGCGGATGAGAATGAGAGAGAGGCGAAGAGCGCGAGCGGGCTGACGCGCGAGAGGAGAGGCGACATTGCGGTTCCGTTCCAGCTGGATCGGAACCCCTAATGGCGGCGGCGCATGACGCTTTGACGACAGCGCCGCAATGTCGCCCTTTTCTGTTCACCCCGTGTTGCGCAGGCCGGCCGCGACGCCATTGATGGACATGAGAATCCCCTGGCGAATGTCGTCGCCGGTCTGGCCGCCGCGGAAGCGGCGAATGAGCTCCACCTGCAGATAGTTGAGCGGCGCGATGTAGGGGAAGCGATGGTGCAGCGAGCGCGCCAGCGCCGGATTGTCGGCGAGCCGCTGGCTCGATCCGGTGAGATCGGCGAGCGCGGCGTTGGATCGGCTCCACTCCGCCTCTATCTCCCCATAAATGCGGTCGGCGAGCGCGTGATCCTGCACCAGGCCCGCATAGTGACGCGCGATCGAGAGATCGGTCTTCGACAGGATCATGTCGATGTTCGACAGAAGCGTGCGGAAGAAAGGCCATTCGCGATACATGCGCTTCAGCAGCTCGAGCTTGGAGCCGTCGTCGCCCTCGCGGAAGCGCGCGATCGCCGAGCCGAAGCCATACCAGCCGGGCAGAGCGAGACGCGCCTGACCCCAGGAGAAGCTCCACGGAATGGCGCGCAGATCCTCGATCTTGCGCGACGGCTTGCGCGAGGCCGGCCGCGAGCCGATGTTGAGCGAGGCGATTTCGGAGATCGGCGTCGAGGCGAAGAAATAATCGACGAAATCGGGGGTCTCGTAGACGAGGCCGCGATAGGCGTCCATGCCCCATTGCGCCAGCTGTTCCGCCACCTCGAGGAATTCCGGCGGCGGCGCCTTGCTGTGCGAGAGCAGCGTCGCCTCGAGGGTCGCAGCGACCAGCAGCTCGAGATTGATGCGGCCGATCTGCGGATTGGCGTATTTGGCCGCGATCACCTCGCCCTGCTCGGTGAGGCGGATTTGCCCGTTCACCGTTCCCGGCGGCTGCGCGAGAATGGCGTCATAGCTCGGTCCGCCGCCGCGCCCCACCGTGCCGCCGCGGCCGTGGAAGAGACGCATGGCGATCGACGGCAGGCTAGAGAAAAAATCCGCGAGCGCTGTAGAGGCGCGATAGAGCTCCCAAATGCTCGCGAGAATGCCGCCGTCCTTGTTGCTGTCGGAATAGCCCAGCATGATGTCCTGCTGCGCGCCGGAATTGGTGACGAGCTTGACGATTCCGGGCAGCGCGTAGAACTCGCGCATGATGACGGCGGCGTTGCGCAGATCGCCGATCGTCTCGAACAAAGGCACGATGATGAGATCGGCCGCGACGATATTGGCGTCGCGCGGATCGAGCGTGCCGCGCATCATGCCGCATTCCTTCTGCAGCAGCAGCACTTCCAAGAGATCGCTCACCGTCTCCGTATGGCTGACGATGTAATGGCGGATCGACTCGTGGCCATAGGTCTTGCGCATCTCCGCCGCGCGTTCGAAGATCGCCAGCTCGCTCGCCACATCTTCCGAATAGGCGGCGTCGACCAGCCGCACCGGCCGCGGATCGCCGAGCAGCTTCAGCAATAGGGCGCGCTTCTCCTCTTCCGAGAGAGCGGCGTAATCCGGCGCGACGCGCGCCTCGCGCAGCAGCGCGGCGATCGTCTCCTCGTGACGGTCGGAACTCTGGCGCAAATCGACCGTGGCGAGATGAAAGCCGAAGACTTCCGCCGCGCGGATCAGCGGCTCGAGCCGCTGCGTCGCGATCACCTCGCTGTGATGGCAGCGCAGGGAATCGTCGACGATTTCGAGATCGGCGAGAAAGGCGCGCGCATTGGGGTAGGGGTTCGCCGGCGCGACGGCATGGCGTTGCGCCTCCTGGCCGGTCAGCTCCTCGAGCGTCGCGGCGAGGCGGGCGTAGACGCCGATCAGCGCGCGGCGATAGGGCTCGTCGTCGCGATGCGGATTATCGTCGCCGGAACGCGCGGCGAGCGCTTCCAACGCCTGGCTGCAACCGGCGTAGCGGCGCGAGATGGAGAGCTCTGCGCCGAGCTCATGCACCTCGCTGAGATAGAAGCGCAGCGTCGTCTCGCTCTGCATTCGCAGCGCATTGGCGAGCGAGTCGGCGCGCACATTGGGATTGCCGTCGCGATCGCCGCCGACCCAAGTGCCCATACGCAGAAAGGGCGGAATGCGCAAGCCGCCGAGACGCTCTTCGATGTCGGCGTAGAGCAGCGGAATCTGGCGCAGGAAAGTGCTGCGATAATAGCTCAGCGTGTTGGCGATCTCGTCGCGCACGGTGAGCCGCGCCTGCCGCAAGAGCTCCGTCTGCCACAGCTGCGAGACGCGGGCGCGCAATTGCAGCTCATTATGGGCGAGTTCCGCTTTGCTGCGCGCGTGCTGGCGCGCCTGCAGCAGGGCGGAGATCGCGTGCTCGGCGTCGAGCAGGCTTTTTCGCCGCACCTCCGTCGGATGCGCGGTGAGGACGGGCGAGACCCAGCCATTGGAGAGCACTTGCGCCACTTTGCCCGGGCCGATGGACGCCTTGCGCAAATGGGCGAAAGTATTGGCGAGGCTCGGCGCGCCGGAGGCCTCGTCGCCCTGCAGCGGATGCAGATCCTCGGCGATATTGGCGAGATGCGAGAAATAGCTGAAGGCGCGGATGACGGTGACCGCCTCGCTCGCCGAGAGCGAGCGCAGCAGCGCCTCGAGCTTGTGATCGGCCTCCATATCGCCATTGCGGCTCACGGCCACGGAGAGGCGGCGGATGGTCTCGATACGCTCGAAGGCGGCGACGCCCTCCTGCTCCCGCACAGTGTCGCCGAGCAAGCGGCCGAGGAGGCGAATATCGGCGAGCAGCGACTGATCGTCGAGCAGGGCGGAGGAGCTGAAATTGGCGGCGTCTGTTTCGACTTGCATATGGGGCGTCGATCCTCGAGCGGGGGCGCCGTTGGCGCGGTAGGTCCTGCGAGCTATAGCAGATTTTGGACCGGAGGCGATGCGAGGCGAGGGGTACGGCGATCGGGTGAAGAGGCCAATAATCCTCCCCCTCATGCTGAGAAGGCTCCGTAGGAGCCGTCTCGAAGCACGAGGGGGAGTTCCAGATGGCCGCGCATGAAGGTTTCCTCGTCCTTCGAGACGCCGCTTCGCGGCTCCTCAGGATGAGGAAACCTTCACCCGATCGCTCTCGTATGGGCGAGAGCGCCGCCATCTCCCGCCGACCCCGCCATCCCGCTCCCTCCCTTGTCCCCTCCGCCTGTCCGACTTATAGACCTCGCTGCGGCCGTACCCTCAGTGAGCTCACGACCATGGAAGACGCGTCCTCGATTCTGATCCCCGCCGCCGTCGGCGCGCTCATCGGCGTGGCTTTCGCCTTTTTCGCGCGCTGGTCGGAGCGTTATCCGCAGGCGGGCTCGCGCCGCGCGCTGGCCTATGGGCTCATCGCCACCGCCGCGCTCTATGTCGGCCTCGCTTTCGCCTCGGACAATCCCAAGGCCTGGTTCGGCATAGAAATGACCGGCTTCGCCATTTTCGGCTCTTTCGCTCTGCTCGGCCTCGTCGGCTCGCCCTGGTGGCTCGCCGTGGGCTTCGCGCTGCATCCGTTCTGGCATTTGCAGTTCCATTATCTCGGCACGGGCTCGGAGTTCACGCCGGCGTGGTTCACGCTCGGCCTCACCGGTTTCGATCTGGCCGTCGCCGCTTATGTCGTCTATGCCATTCTGCGCGGAGCCGATCCGCAGCTCCAGCGCAGGCGGCCCTCCGCGGCCCTCGGCGAGAGCCTGGACGAACCGGGGCGCCCGCTCACGCGCAACGAACGCCGCATCGCCAAAAAATCGCGCTGAAACGCAAAGCCGCAGAGAGGCCCGCTCGATGAACGCTCCCGCCGATTTCACTCTCCGTCACGATTGGACGCTGGAGGAGATCGTCGCCATCCACGACGCGCCCCTGCTCGAGCTGATCGCGCGGGCGAGTGCGCTGCACAGCCGCTTCTTCGATCCCAATGACGTGCAGAAGGCGGCGCTGCTCAGCATCAAGACCGGCGGCTGCCCGGAGAATTGCTCCTATTGCTCGCAATCGGCGCATCACCGCGAGGTCAGGCTGGACCGCGTCGAGCTGATGCAGGTGGACGAGGTCCTCAGCGCCGCCAAGCGCGCGCGGGAGGCCGGGGCGGATCGCTTCTGCATGGGCGCGGCCTGGCGCCAGGCGCCCGAGGGCGAGCGTTTCGAATCCGTTTTGGATATGGTGCGCGGCGTGCGCGCGCTCGGTATGGAGGCCTGCGTCACACTCGGAATGCTCGATGACGGCCAAGCCGAGCGGCTCGTGGAGGCGGGCCTCACCGCCTATAACCACAATCTCGACACGGGGCCGGAGTTCTACGGCGAGATCGTCACCACGCGCACTTACGAGGATCGGCTGCAGACGCTCGCCGCCGTGCGCCGGGCCGGCATAGAAATGTGTTGCGGCGGCATTATCGGCATGGGCGAGAGCGTGCGCGACCGCGCCCATATGCTGCAGGTGCTGGCCTCCTTCGATCCGCATCCCGAGAGTGTGCCGATCAATGCGCTGGCCGCGATCGAGGGCACGCCGCTCGAGGGCCGCCCGCCGGTCGATTCGCTGGAGCTGGTGCGCATGATCGCGACGACGCGCATCCTCATGCCGAAGTCGCGCGTGCGCCTGTCGGCCGGCCGCTCCGGCCTCTCGCGCGAGGCGCAGATATTGTGCCTCGTCGCCGGGGCCAATTCTATTTTCTATGGCGAGAAGCTGCTCACGGCCGGCAATCCCGGCCTCGACGCCGACGCCGCGCTCTTTTCGGCGCTCTCCGCGCGAGGGCAGGGGGGCTGCGCGGCGAAGCAATAGGCGCCGCTGGCGGAAGAACGAGCGGGGAGAAGCAGATGCATGGGCAGGACCGCTTTCTCCTCGCCGGCGTGATGGGCTGGCCGATCTCGCATTCGCGCTCGCCCAAAATCCACAATTACTGGCTCGCGCGCTACGGCCTCGCCGGCGCGTATGTCCCGCTCGCCATAGAGCCGGGACGTCTCGAGGCGGCGCTGCGCGCGCTGCCGTCGTTGAATTTTTCGGGCTGCAATCTCACCATCCCCCATAAGGAAGCAGCGCTTTCCGTCGTCGACTCTCTGGACGCCGGCACCGAGCGAATCGGCGCGGTGAACTGCGTCGTGGTGGAAGAGGACGGAACGCTCGTCGGCCGCAATTACGATGGTTTCGGCTTCACCGCATCGCTGCGCGCGGCGGCGCCCATGTGGCGGGCGGACGCCGGGCCGGCGGTCGTCATCGGCGCGGGCGGGGCGGCGCGGGCCGTCATCGCCGGGCTCATCGACGCCGGCGCCGCGGAGGTGCGGCTGTTCAACCGCACGCTCGAGCGGGCGCAGAAGATCGCCGCAGATTTCGGCGCGCCGGTTTCGGCGTTCCGCTGGGAGGAGCGCGCCGAGGGCCTCACCGGCGCCGGACTCCTGGTCAATACGACGAATCAGGGCATGGTCGGCGAGCCGCCGCTCGATCTGACTTTGGATCGCCTGCCCGCGGCGGCGCTCGTCTCCGATATCGTCTATGCGCCTTTGGAGACGCCGCTGCTGGCCGCGGCCCGAGCGCGCGGCAATGTCGCCGTGGATGGGCTCGGAATGCTGATCCATCAGGCGCGGCCGGCCTTCCGCGACTGGTTCGGCGTCATGCCCGAGGCGACGCCGGAACTGCGCGCGCTGATCGAGGCCACGCTTTAGAGCGTTTCCAGCCGAAGTGGACGCCGGTTCGGCGTCGGAAACGCGTCAAAACAAATTGACGTGAGAACGAGCCTTGAGGCTCGCTTTTCGAAACCCTTCGACCCCGGCTTCGCATTCGGCCGAGCGCTGTCGCCTCATGCAACAAAAGCGGAGACGGCGAAGCGAAAGGGCGACCAGCGGCTCGACAGCTCGACGAATTCATTGGCGCGCTTCATGAAAGTCGAATAGCGCTCGCTGGCGAAGCGCGACTGCGCCTCCAGCGCGTCGCCGACCGTTCGGGCCTGGCCGAGCGCGAGCGCCAGATCGAAAACGGCGGCGGCGTTCTCATTGACGAGGTCGATCGTCTTCAGCGGCCAGAGACTCGGATCGAGCGCGATCGCTTCGGGTGTCGGCGCAGGGGTCTCGATCGTCGTGGCGATCACTGCGACGAGGGCGATCGGCGCTTCGGCGATGGGCTCGGAGACGATCTCCAGCGCCGGCTCGGATGTTTCGATGACGGGCTCGGCCGTCGTCACGCCCAATTCGACAGGCTCCAACGCGGCAGTGACGGTCTCTATCTCCACGGCCTCCAGCGCCGCGGCGACGGCCTCGATCTCAGCGGCCGGGACGGAGGAGGCGGGCGGCGCCGCCTCGGGCTCGTCGTCGTCCAGCGCGTCTTTCAGAGTGATCGGCGGCTCCTTCGGCGGCGCCGGGCGTTTGGAAGAACCTCTCGTATGGGTGGCCATCGCTTCGGGCTCCTGGTTTTTGGTGTCGCGCGCGCCCGAATCGTCTTCGGCTCGGTCGCCTTACTCACCCGCCAACGCACGCCATATCGTCATTCGTCGAGGCGCCGCGCGTCAGCGGCGCGGCGCCGTCGCAATCTCACTGCGCCGGCTCACTTGCCGGTCGTCGCCTTTTGCAACGCGGCGCCGAGCTCCTTGGCCTGACTCTGAATGGTCTCGACCTGGCTCTTCACATATTCCGCCTGCAGCTGGAGAACCTCCTGCGGGTCCTTGGCGCGGAGCAGTTTCTGGGCGAGGTCGAAAGCGGCGTTCACATTGGCTTCGGCGTAGCCGAGCGCCTTGGCGCTCACATCCTTGGCCCCGACCTGGAAGGTGGCGGTCGTCGTCTCGACGGAGCCGATCGCCTTATGCGCGGCTCCGGCGAATCCCTCGAACGCCTTGCGCGCCTGCTCGACGCTCTTCTCGGCGAAGTCGCGGACCTCGTTCGGTATCTGATAGATCGGATCGTTCACGAATGCTTCCTTCTGGTCGGGTCGGCCCGAGGCCGCCCGTCGGCCGAAGAAGGGGCGCCGGCCGACCGCCTGCGGCCGTTCTCGCGCATCGCGACAGGAACGGTACCGCCGATTCGAATATGGCTCAACTCATGCTGCATTGCAACATATTTATGGCCTCGAGGCGGCGCATCCGTTCATGATGAATCGTCGAAGCTTGTTAAAATGTCCGACGCCGCATAGACCAAGCCGCGCCGAACCTTTAAGTTTCTTTTAACCGATCCTTCACCTTCGATCGGCCGCGACGCGCGTTCCGCGCCGCTTTGTTCCGCGCCGTTCCGGCGCTTGTCGCGTCCGAAGAGGCGCTGTCGATATGAGCGAGCACGACAGGCTGGGGATCGAGAGCGAGGCGGTCGCCGCGCGGATCAGCGCCGATCCGGCCTTCGCCGCGCTCGAAGCGTCCGGGGCGCCGATCATCGCGGCCGCCGGCGCGCCGCTTTCGGTCGTCTACGCCAATGAATCCGCCATAGCGATATTCGGCGGGGATATCGCCGCGCTGAGCGAACGTCTGTTCGGCGGCGAGGAGCCCGGCGCGCGCCGGCTCCGCGAGCTCGCCGGAGCGCAGAGCCATGCGGCGGCTCCGCGGCTCGAGCGGCTGCGCTTTTCTTTCGGTCCGATCGCGCAGACGGCGACCGTGTTGTGCCGTGTCCTCGCCGGCGACGATGGATCGCCTCTTTTCCTCGTCGCAATGCTCGGAATGCGCGCCGCGGGGCAAGAGAGCGCGGCTCCCGGCGTCGCCGCGGAAGCTGCCGCCTCTTCCGCGCCGGAGCCGGCCGCCGCGCCGGAGCCCGAGGCTCCGCAACCGGCGCGTGTGGCGCGGCCGGAGCGCTTTCTCTGGCGTTCCGACGCCGATGGCCGGATTCTCGACGTCACTTCCGCCCTCGCCGAAATCGTCGGACGGGAGAATGGCGCCATCGCCGGTCGCCGGTTTCTCGATCTGGCCAGCGGGCTGCGGCTCGCCCCGGACGGCCGTCTCGCCGAGGCCTTCGCCTCGCATCGCTCCTGGAGCGGGGTCGAGCTCGACTGGCCGCTCGACGATCATTCGGCGCGCGTGCCGGTGACATTGGGCGCTCTGCCCGTCTTCGACGACGGGCGCTGTTTCGGCGGCTATCAGGGCTATGGCGTGCTGCATGTCGACAGGCTGCGCAAAGAGCCGGATCGGGAGCCGGAGAAAGAATCGCCGCCGGCCGCGCTCGAGCCGCCGACCCTGGCGGTGGTCCAGGCCGAGGCCGAGCCGGCGCAAATCGCCGGCGGCGCCAAGGTCGTCGCGCTGCGCCCGTCGCCGCGGCTCGAGGAGGCGACCGCCTCCATCGGCGAGGCGCTGTCGGCGAGCGAGCGCACAGCCTTCGACGAGATCGCCCGCGCGCTCGCCGCCGCGCAAAAACCCGCCAAAGGCTCGGTGCGCGACTTGTTCGAGACGATCGAGCAGGCGACGACCGGACAAGCCGCCGCGGCTCCGGCGGAGCCCGAGCCGGTCCACGAGCCCGAATCCGTCTGCGAGCCGTCGCCGTCGAATGAGAATAACGTCCTTCCGCGCGATCTTTCGCGCGCCGAGGCGCTGCTCGACCGCCTGCCCATAGGCGTGATGGTCGCGCGCGGGGCGGAGGTCCTCTACGCCAATCGCACGCTGCTCGATTATCTCGGCTATGGCGACGCTGCGGCGCTCGCCGGCGATGGCGGCGCCACTCGGCTCTTCGCCGGCCGCCGCCCGCCGACCGCGCCCGACGGAAGCGCGGGCGGCGTCCTCGAAGTGATCGATAGCGATGGCGAGCCGCTGGAGGCCGACGCGCGGCTGGAGCCGATCGAATGGGACGGCCTCGCCGCCACGCTCGTCACCTTGCGCAGCGCGCGCCCGGCTTCGGCCGCGCCCGTGTCGGCGCGAGCCGGCGCCTTGCGCAAGGAGCTGGAGGCGCGTCGCCTGGAGGCGGAGGAGTTGCGCGCCACGCTGGACGCGGTGAGCGACGCCGTGGTGGTGGTGGACGCCGATGGACGTCTGCGCAGCGTCAACGCCGCTTTCGGCCGGCTCGTCGGCGGCGAGGCGCGCGTGCTGCTCGGCTCCGGCCTCGCCTCATTGTTCTGCGACGCCGATCAGGGCGCGGTCGCCGATTTCCTCCGCCGGCCCCCGCCGCAAGAGGAGGGGCTTCAGCTCCCGCTCCAGGCGCATATGCGCATCGGCCAATTGCTCCCGGTACAGCTGACCCTCGCGCCGCTCGGCCCGCCACCCGAGCAGAGGCGGTGCGTCATTCTTCATGTCGTTCGTCGCCGCGGCTCGGACGACGAGCTCGAGGCCGCCCGCCGCGAGGCCGAGCGCGCCAGCGCCGCCAAGACCGATTTTCTGGCCAAGGTCAGCCATGAGATCCGCACGCCGCTCAACGCCATCATCGGCTTCGCGGAGGTGATGATGGAGGAGCGCTTCGGCGCCCTCGGCAATGAGCGCTACAAGGAATATCTCAAGGACATCCACACCTCCGGCGAGCATGTGCTGAGCCTCGTCAATGATCTGCTCGACCTTTCGAAGATAGAGGCGGGCAAGTTCGAGCTCGACGTCGAGCGCATCGACGCCAACGCCGTGATCTCCGAATGTGTGTCGATCATGCAGCCGCAGGCGAACCGCAGCCGCGTGGTGATCCGCCTGTCGCTGTGGCCGCGTTTGCCGCGCATCCTTGCCGACGGCAGGTCGCTGCGGCAGATATTGCTCAACCTTCTGTCCAATGCGGTGAAGTTCAACGAGGCGGGCGGGCAGGTGATCGTGTCGAGCGCCTTGACCGACGCCGGCTATGTGGTGATCCGCGTGAAGGATACAGGGATCGGCATGTCGGAGAATGAGATAGAGACGGCGCTCGAGCCGTTCCGACAGGTGGGCGCGTCGCGCGGCGGCACCGGCCTCGGCCTGCCGGTGACGAAAGCGCTGATCGAGGCCAATCGCGCCTCCTTCTCGATCAAGAGCCGCAAGAATCAGGGCACTTTGATCGAGGTCGCCTTTCCGCCGCCGCAGGTCCTCGCAGCGGAGTAGAAGCGGCCGCGAGCGCCGCCGTCCTGAATTGATGAGGAGCATTTCGAAGCGCATCTCCGATCGGAGCAGATATCGCCGAGGTCGTGGCGCGCGGGAGCCCGGTGACAGTGACAATCGATCTCAACGCCGATCTCGGAGAAGGATTCGGAGCCTGGCGCATGGGCGACGACGAGGCCATGCTCGATCTCGTCACCTCCGCCAATGTCGCCTGCGGCTATCACGCCGGCGATCCCGACATAATGGCGCGTTGCTTCACTCTGGCGAAGGCGCGCGGCGTCGCCATTGGCGCGCATGTGTCCTTTCCCGATCTCGCCGGCTTCGGCCGGCGCCGCATTCCCTATTCCGCCGCCGAGGTGGAGCGTCTCGTCGCCTATCAGATCGGCGCGGCGCAGGCGCTCGCGCTCTATAGCGGCCATCGCCTCACTTATGTGAAATGCCATGGCGCGCTCGCCAATGTCGCGGAGGTCGAGCCGGAGATCGCGCTCGCCGTGGCGCGGGCGATGCGCGCCGTCGACGCCGGCCTCACTCTGCTCGCCATCGCGCGCAGCGAGCAGGTGGCGGCGGCCGAACATGCGGGCGTTGCGATCGCCCATGAAGTCTTCGCCGATCGCGCCTATCTCGACGATGGACGGCTGAAGTCGCGCAGCCAGAAGGGCGCGGTGATCGAGGACCCCGATTGGGCCGCGGCGCGCGCGGTCAACATGCTGAGCGAGCAGGCGATCGTGACCGAGAGCGGCAAGCGGCTGCCGACGCCGATCGACTCCATCTGCGTGCATGGCGACACCGCCCACGCCGTCGAAATGACGCGGCGCCTGCGCGCGGCGCTAGAGCGCGCGGGCTATCAGTTGCTGCCCTTCGCGGCATCGCAGGCGTGAGCCGATGCGCTACGCCGCGCCGCGCTGTCTCGACGCCGGCGAGGCGGCGCTGGTGGTCGAGTTCGGCGACAGCGTCGATCCTGCGATCAACGCCGAGGCGCTGGCGCTGGACGCGGCTCTGCGCGCCGCGCCGCTCGCTGGAATCGTCGAGACGGTTCCGACCTATCGCTCGCTGATGATTCACTACGATCCGCTGGCGCTCACGCGCGCCGCGCTCGTCGCTCATGTCGAGGCGCTGGAGAGAGCGGCGCCGGCGCGCGCCGCTGCGAGCGTCCGCTGGATCATTCCCTGCTGCTACGCGCCGCCGCATGGCGAGGATATCGCGGCGGCGGGCGAGGCGCTTTCGCTTTCGCCCAGCCAAGTCGCGGCGCTTCATTCGGGCGCCGACTATCGCGCCTACATGTATGGATTCGCGCCGGGCTGGTGCTATCTCGGCGGCCTGCCTTCGGCGCTGGCCGTTCCGCGCCGCGCCTCTCCACGCGGGCCGACGCCGCGCGGCGCCGTGCTCATCGGCGGCGGCCTCTCGCTCATCGGCGCCGATCCCATGCCGACCGGCTGGTATGTCCTCGGCCGCACGCCAGAGCGGATGTTCGCGCCGGAGCGCGATCCGTCCTTTTTCGTCGAGGTCGGCGACGCGCTGCGCTTCGAGCCGATCGACGAAGCGACATTTCGCGCGCTCGAGCAGAAAAGCGCGCGCGGCGAGATGATCGCGCGACGTGAGACGATGGCATGAGCGCGCGGCTGATTGCGCGCGCGGCGGGGCCGGGCGTCACTGTGCAGGACGCCGGGCGACGCGGCAGCCTGCGCTTCGGCGTGACGCCGGCCGGGCCGATGGACGCCCGCGCCTTCGCCGCCGCCAATCTCGCGGCGGGCGCCGCTATGGGCGCTGCGGCGATCGAGGTCTCGCTCGGCGGATTGGAGCTGACGGCGGAAGGCGAGACGATCGGCCTCGCCATCGCCGGCGGCGAATTCGACATTCGCCTGGACGGCGCGCCGCTTCCCTCCGCTTGCGCTCTCGCGCTGGAGCCGGGCGTCCGGCTCTCCATTCGCGCGGGGCGGAGCGGGGCCTGGTGCTATGTCGCAATCGCGGGCCGCATCGATCTGCCGCCGACGCTGGGCTCGCTCGCCACGCATACGCGCTCTTCCATGGGCGGGCTCGAGGGGCGGGGACTGCGCGCCGGCGATAGTCTGCCGCTCGCCGATCTCGCCGCGCCGCCGCGGGCGTTGCTGGCGCTCGAGGCGCCTTGGCTCGCCGCCTCGGAGGAGCCGATCCGCGCCGTGCTCGGGCCGCAGGCGGATTATTTCACGCCAGAGGCGATCGGCGAATTTCTGTCGACGCGCTGGCGGGTCGGGCAGAGGAGCGATCGCATGGCCTATCGGCTGGAGGGCGCGCGCCTCGCTCACGCCAAAGGCCATGACATCGTCTCGGATGGGGTGGCGCTCGGCGCGATACAGGTTCCGGGCGATGGCGCGCCGCTCGTGCTGATGGCGGATCGCCAGCCGACCGGCGGCTATCCGAAGATCGCCAATGTCATCGGCGCCGATATCGGCCGCTTCGCGCAGCGGCGGCCGGGCGAGGCCTTTTCCTTTGCCGCTGTGTCGATCGAGGAGGCCGTCGCGGCGCGGCGCGCGCAGAGCGAGGCGGTCGACGCGGGCGTGCGGCTCCGTCCCATGGGCGGGGAGATTTCGACGGAATTGCTGCTGTCCGCCAATTTGATCGGCGGCGTCGCCGACGCAAATCTGCCGTTGGAGAAAGAGTAGGGTTCGCCCCGCCCGCGATAGCGCGACCGGATTCGCACATCATCGAGCGCTGCGGCCGTCCTGGCCGGGGCAGGATGTCGCGAGGGCCCTCGAGGCCGAGATAGAAGCGCCGCTTCCGACGCGCGCCTCATTCGTTCGGTCGGAGCGCCGGGCCTTTATCGCGCGCGCCGTTGCGCGTAAATTCCAGACCTGCGCCGCCGCGGCGGCGAGAACGATAAAAAAGCGGGCCGCGAGCGCGCGCAAAGGGAGAGCCAATTGTCCTATCTGCAGACGATCTGGGGCTATTTGTCGTGGAGCGACAAATGGGTCCTCGCCATCAATGTCTTTCTCGCCGTCATCTTCTTCGCCTCCTGGCGCAACAAGAAGCGCCGCCAGAAACAGGGCGAGTGAACGCGCTCAGCCGCCGCGCAGGCTCGCCGCCGTCTGGCCGAAGAGGATTTTGCGCTCCTCCTCGGTGAAGCCGTCGCGCGGGCGCGAAACGGCCTCGCCCTTCGCATAGGCGCGCTCGACCGCCGGCCGCGCGCGCATCGTCTCGAACCAGCGTTTCACATTGGGAAAATCGTCGAGATTTTGTCCCTGCCGCTCATAGGGGACGATCCAAGGATAGGCGGCCATATCGGCGATGGAATAATCGTCGGCGATGTAGTCCCGTCCCGCGAGGCGCTTGTCCAGCACGCCATAGAGGCGATTGGTCTCGTTCACATAGCGATCGATCGCGTAAGGAATCTTCTCCGGCGCGTAATTGCGGAAATGATGGTTCTGCCCGGCCATGGGGCCGAGCCCGCCGACCTGCCAGAACAGCCATTCCAGAACGCGCGCGCGGCCGCGCAGATCGCTCGGCAGAAAGCGGCCCGTCTTCTCGGCGAGATAGACGAGCACGGCGCCGGATTCGAACAGCGACACGGCCGCGCCGCCATCGGCCGGCGCATGATCGACGATCGCCGGCATTCGATTGTTCGGCGAGATGGCGAGAAAGGCGGGAGCAAATTGCTCGCCTTTGGAAATGTCCACCGGAACGATTTTATAGGCGAGCCCCGCCTCTTCGAGAAAGATCGTGATCTTATGGCCATTGGGCGTCGGCCAGTAGTG
This sequence comes from Methylosinus sp. KRF6, assembly GCF_018887255.1. Lineage (NCBI taxonomy): Bacteria > Pseudomonadati > Pseudomonadota > Alphaproteobacteria > Hyphomicrobiales > Methylocystaceae > Methylosinus > Methylosinus sp. KRF6. The sequence continues at coordinate 490,667 of NZ_JAHLJF010000001.1, forward strand.
GAGGTCGATCATGTCGCGGCTCCGTGTCGCGTGAGGGGAGCGAGTAGCGAATAATTGCGCAGTCGATCGCTCCGCCGCTATTTTCTACTCGCTACTCGCTACTCGCTACTCGTTACTCGCTCTTCCCAACGGAATCGCGACATAGAATATCGATCCGAGCCCGGGCTGCGACGTCACCGACAGCCGCCAGCCATGGCGATCGGCGATCGATTTGCAGATCGCGAGGCCGATGCCGGTGCCGGGATATTTGCCTTTGGGATGCAGGCGCTTGAACGGCTCGAAGACGAGATGCTCGTATTTGCTCTCGAAGCCTATGCCATTATCGGCGAAGGAAACGACGATCTCGCGCTCGCTCTGCGTCGCCCGGATGACGACGTCCGGCGCGCAATCGGGCTTGCGATATTTGAGCGCATTGGAGACGATGTTATGCGTCAGCCGCGCGAATTGCGAGCGGTCGGCGCGAATGGGGACATGCGGCGCCTCGATGCGCAGGCGCGCGTTGGTTTCCGCGATCGTCTCGGAGAGATCGTTCACGGCGAGCTCTATCTCCTCGCGCAGATCGAGCTCCTGCACATTCTGCGCGTCATTGATCGCGCGCGAATAGGTGAGAAGATCGTCGACGAGCTCGCGCGCGCGCAGAGCGGAGGAGCGCATGACGCTATTGGCGTAGCTCATGTCGGTCGCATTGGCGCTGGAGATCGCATGTTCGAGAATATCGGAGAAGGCGGCGATCTTGCGCAGCGGCTCCTGCAGATCATGCGAGGCGACATAGGCGAATTGCGCGAGCCGCTCATTGGCGCGCTCGAGCTCCGCCGCGCGTTGCGACAGCGCATTCTCGGCCTCTCGTCGCGCCGTGATGTCGAGCACGGTCGCCAGCACGATGGGGCCGCTCTCGCTCTCGATCGGCGTCAGCCCGATCTCGACAGGAAACTCGCTGCCGTCGCGGCGCGTCGCCTTGAGATCGCGGCCCACTCCCATCGGTCGCTTGCTCGGATGGGCGAAGAAGCTCCGCCGCAAGCTGGCGTGTGTCGCCCGCATATGCGCGGGGACGAGAATATCGATGGACTTGCCGACCAGTTCGTCGCTACGATAACCGAACATTCGCTCGGTCTCCGCGTTGACGAATTGGATGAGGCCGTCGGCGCTGCTGACGATCATGGCGGCGGGCGCCGATTCCACCGCCAGGCGAAAGTGGTCGTCGCCTATGCTGTCGAAACTCATCCTCGCACCCCTTTCGTGCGCATTCGCGGCGCTCGTCGGCTGCGCGCGGGGCGGCCGCATCCTATCTTAGAGGAAACAGCGTCGGAGAAACGAGCGCAATCGAGAAGATGGGGATTGTGATGTCGGCTGTCGAGACGAAGAACCGGGCCTGCCGCGTTTTAATCATCGAGGATGATCAGGACGACGTCTTCTTGTTCAAGCGGGCGCTCGAATCCGTGCGTTCCATGCTGGAGCGCGACATAGAATGCGAGCAGGTGGACAATGGCCTCGATGCGATCTTTCTCGTCTCGCGCGAGGAGATCACGGACAAGCTTCCGGACGTGCTGGTGCTGGACCTCAACATGCCGCGGCTCGACGGGGTGAAGTTTCTCAAGTCGCTGCGCCGCTCGCTGCTGCTGAAGGACTTGCCGGTCTATGTGCTGACGACCTCGACCGCGCCGTCGATCCATGAGGAGGCGATGCGCGCCGGCGCCGACAAGGTCTTCGTCAAGCCCAATGATGCTGAGGCGCTGCTGGCGATCGCGCTGGAGATCGTGACCTCGGCGCTGGAGCGCCGCTCCGGCGGCGAGAACGCGACGCCGACGCTTCAGTAATACCAGAGGCCATTGTGCAGCCCGCGCGGCGACTGCGGCGGCGCCGGGCGCGGCGGCGGGGCGACGTCGTCGCCATAGCCATAGCCGCCATACGGGGCGCCATAGGCGTAGGGCGCTTGTCCCGGGTAACCGCCCCCCGGATAATCGCCCGCATTCCGGTGACGGCTGCGCTGGCGCTCACGCTGCTCGGCGAGACGCTCGCGCGCCTCCCAGAGATCATGGCGGCGCTGTTCCTCGGCGGCCCGGGACTGTTGCGGGGCTGCGCTCTCCCGGGCGCGCGGGGCGCCGAAAGGCTCGGCCTCGGCGGCGGTCGCGAGCGCGACGCCGGCGACGATCGATGCGACGAGCAGGACTTTCGACATGGAGCGGCTCCGATCATGAATCGAAGCGTAGTCTAGACCATGGCGCCGCCGATCGTCCGCGCCGCGCGCGGATGTGGTTAAGCGCGCCTCTCGCTCGCCGGCGCGCCGCAAGATTTTTTTCAATTTTTGTGCAAGATTTTTTCATTTTGTGGATGGTCGCCGAGCTCAGCCCTTCGGCCGATGATCGATCCGCAGCGCCTGGCCGGCGCGATCGGCCAGCGCGGATTGGATGCGGCCGGTCAGCACGGCCAGAATCCACGGCATCCAAACCTCTATACGCAGCGAATCGGCGAGCACGTCGATGCGCGCCTGCATATTGTGGCCGAAGGCGCCGATTTTCAGATCGGCGGCGTTTTCGGTCCAGGCGACTTCGGAATGGGCGAGCTTGTCCACATAGTCCCGCCGCAGCTGATCGAGCCCGGCCGCGACGCGCGCCCGCGCGGTTTCGACGCCGAGATCATGGCTCACGGTGACGACGATGGATTTTTGCATAGCGAGGCTCCCGTGCCGCCAATCTAGGCGCCGAGAGACGGATTTCACAGGGGCCGCTCCCCTATCGGAATAATTTCAAGCAAATCCACCGAAATTCACGCAGGGTCTGCGGTTTGCCCGAGGGGTTCGAAGGGCCGATCTGCGAGGAGCGAAGGGCGGCTTCGACCGCCCTTCGTCCGATTGTTCAGCGATTATTGCTGCCGTTGTTGTTACCGTAATTATTGCTGCCGTTGTTGCTGCCGTAATTATTGCTGCCGTTAAAGCTTCCGGCATTCGAGTTGCCGTTGTTGCTGCCGACGTTTCCGCTTCCGTTTCCGCTTCCGCGATTATAATTGCCATTGTTGCTGCCGACGTTTCCGTTTCCGTTGCTTTGAGCGAAAGCGGGAACTCCGAGCGCGGAGGAGCAAACGAGGCCGATAGCAAAAGCCAACACGATTCCCTTCAGCATTGTGATTCTCCGAGTCTATTAAGATATAAAACAACTATATGATAGTATTAATAGCGATTATGTCAATCCATGGTGGATTAGATATTTCACGTATTTAGATATATTAATAACTGTAATCAGTTTTATAACATATATATTATCAATGTGTAGCTATTACGTATCGGAAAACAACTAATGGCAGGGCTGTTGCTAGAGCGCGACGATCGTCGGAGCGAGAGCGGAGCGCTTTTCCTGGCCAGCATCATCTTTTGCGGATGATGGTTTTCGATTTGATGAATGAGGTGAGCCGGCGCTACACGGGATCGTGGACAGAAGCGCGCGGGCTCGGGTCTCGGCCGTAGCGACGCGCTGGCGAATATCGCGGGTCTGAAGGGAAGTGCGGCCTTTGCCGGACGCTGGCGGAAAAAGGCGGCTGGCTCCCCGAGCAGGACTCACATTATTTAGCTATTTACATGTTTTTATGCGATAAAAATGTCCACAAAAATTATTAATACCAGCAGATTTACCAGCTTTGACGCCACAATTGACTGGTGGGAGTCCTGCCGGCGTCGATTACTGGGCATCGGGACGAGTTTTCAGAGCCCTCTCTCTCGATCCCCTATTTTATGGTGTCGGCCTCAGCCGTGGCCTTCGTCCCTCTCCCTACAGGATTCCGGACCGCGAATTCATTCTGAGCCGTGCGGTTAGTTTTCTTGACATCATTCCGGCATTCGCCGAGACTGCACATAAGGTCCTTCGATCCGCAGCGCGGACGAAGGGTATCAGCGTAATGCTCTCCCACTCATGGGATTGAGCAAACAGCGCGGCGGGTCCGCTTTCAGCGGCGAAGCAAACAGCCATACAGAAACAGAAACTGTAATCGAAACGCCGCCACTCGTGCGCTTTGCTGCGTGCTGTGACGGCTCACAGAGAGATCGTTCATGTCATCTAATCAGCCTACCCAGAACTTGCTCGATAGCTCGGTTATCCTCGATCCGGTGATCGCAGGACTGCCGCGACTGTTGAGCGTCCAGGAAACCATCCGTGTTCTCGGGATCGGTCGGACCAAGTTTTACCAGATGATCGAATCCGGTGAAGCGCCGCCGAACCTCGTGATCGGCGGGAAGCGATTGTTCGCCGTCGACGACGTGGCGAATTGGATCAATGCAAAGAAGCGCCAGAGCGCTGCCTAATCCGAAAGGTAATATATGAATCCCCTCGATAAGTAGCGTCTCGAAGTCTCTGACTATTTCGACGCTGTAGGCCTCCAGCGTAACGCGAGCAAGTTACATGCTGTCTTGCCGGCGATCGTCGAGGCCAGCGCTAAGTTGATTGCGGCGACGATCATTGCCGACGCGATCGGCGCGCATAAGGAGCAATAGAAGATGGCATTACCACATTTTGAAAATGTCTTCGCGTCCAGTGTCAAGACAATCGACCGTCACCTTGGTGTCGGCTATGCGAAGAATCACCCGGACCTGTTGGGCGCGCTCTTGATGGCCGAGGCCATCAACGCAAGCAGCGAGGCCATCGAAGACATTCTTCGCGATATCCATTCTTCGATGGAGGAATTGTCGACGCGGTTGCCCGGTTCATTGTCCGACGACCGCGACTGACAAAAAAAGCGCGCGAAAGAGCATCAATCTTTCGCTCGCCGAGAAACTTCAACCTACGCCTCGAGAGGGCTTCTACCGACAGGAAAATTATAACCTATGTCAGTGCCTGAGTTCAACGAAAATGTGCTGAATGCCAGCGAAAATCAGGATCATCCTACTTCAGACATGCTGTCAGCGTTCAACGATGCCGTGAGCTTTTTCGACAATTTGACGGATGACGAAGCGGACAGCTTCGAAACTGAAGGCGCTCCGGTCGCATCAGATACGTTCTTTGGCTACCCGATCGCGGTGCCAGGGTTTCACGCGATCGAACTCGCCGACGATTGGTCGGATGACTTCCTCAACCGCGAGACAGTCGTCATGCGCGCACCTCAAGCGATGTGGGGCGCGGATTCCGAATGGAAGCATCCGCACAAGGGACATATCGGCTGGGTTCCGCAACGCGTCACATGGCGTGAGCTGATCAATTATTTCGATGATCCATACGTGTCGCCGAACAAGAACGGTCATATGATCATGTTCGGCGAGGTTGCGCCGGCGGCTGGTAAGACCACGATTGCGCGTAAGAAGGCGAGCGTAAAGCGCCTCAACGCTGTCGTGCTCGATCTGGACGCTGGACAGCCCGAAGAGGAAATCTTCCCGCCGCTTTTGAAGTCCGGATTGAACTTCGTCTATTACACGAGCCATTCGAACGGTAAGGCCCGCACGAAGATCGATCTGAAGGCGCTTCGCGAATATGTGAAGTCGCCGAATGGCGTCCCATATAACCCGTCGCTTGCCGATGTGAAGCGCTATCTCGCCAATGAACTGAAGCTTCATCCGATGATTGTCGAGAGCGCTTCGATTGTGAAGGTCGACACGATCGGCGCTTTCGACGACAAGCCGACGAAGGACCCGCTTCAGGTCGAGCTTGCTCACTCTCCGATCCACAAGTGTCGGATCATCCTTCCGCTTGCGACTGAATACGTCATTCCGGACGAACCTGACGAAGCATTCGCGGCAATGAACGACTTCAAGGCGATCGTGGATCACCTCGCCGGAGAGTTGGGCTTCTGGTTCGATAGCACAAGCGGACAGGTGGGGCGCGCGTTCTATGGCGCGCGCTGTAAGTCCTATGACCGCTATCGGGCCGTAGTTGGTGGGTCGTCGCTGTTGGTCCTTCCTGCTTGCACGGATGAGATGCGCGAGGCCGCAGGCTTCAAGAATCAGGAAAAGCGAAAGAAGGCACTGGCGGAACGTCAGGCGCGTCGTAGTGATAAGCAGCTCGACGGAATCCCAGATACAACCAAGTTCATGCGCCGCCACGCTGACGACTTCGACGGAATCGGATGGCTCAACGCGATCGATTGGGAGACGCGCGGCGAGGTTCGGGAAGGTAAGGTATCGATCCGGTGTCCGAACGAAACTCAGCACTCCGATTACCCGAACGTCAATGATGCGGGCTGTGTCGCGATCAATCCCGGATCACATTACAAGAACGGTGCGTTTCTGATCACCTGTCAGCACGCCCACTGCCGTCATTTCGAGACGCGCGACTTTCTGACAATGGTCTGTGAAGAGGTCATCGAGGCGACGGTCGATAGCGACTTGCCAGCACTCGAAAATTTCGTGACGGAGGAATCTGAAAGCGGCACCTCCGCAGGCGGCAAGCCGAATCGCGCGAAGCTGAAGAAGCTTCTCGGGAAGAAGCCGTTCGCGGTGAACGAGTATGACTGGATCGAATACGACGAAATCCAAAAGAACGGAAAGGACGTGAAGACTTATCCCGTTTGTCGAGCGTTCGATGTTCTCGACATGGCTCGCGACGAGTCCGGCGAAGGATGGAGTCTGCGCATAAAGTTCGACGACTTCGACGGTCGGGAGCATGTGGCGCGTATCGCTTTGTCCGACATTCACAAGAGCAACAGCGATCTTCGCCCGCGCCTTGCCAATATGGGACTCGACATCCATCCGCTCGGCAAGGGCTTCAACGCCCTGTTCGCTCGATTGGTTTCAGTGAAGGAACGCTCGATCATCGTCCGCAAGCCGGGTTGGCGTCCAGGTCGTAAGAAGTTCGTCACTCCGGCGGGCGTGATGATCGGCGTCGAAGACGGTGAAGGAGTCTACCTGGAAAACGCCTTCACGGACCAGACAGCCGGGAATCTGGACGGCCAACTCGCCGCTTGGGGTATTGCTCTTCATCATGGTGGCGCTCACCACTTCATCGGCTGTCTCGCGGGGGTCGCTGGCGCTCTAGTTCAGTTCATCAATCTGGGCTCGACGCCGATCATCGCTTTGACCGGAACCTCTTCTCACGGCAAGACGACATCGATGATGCTTGCCGCCGGAGGCTTCGGCTAGGGGGGATTACCGATCACGGCGTCGAAGCCGCCTTCTGGCTGCAGCGACAGGAGGTTCGACCACACATTGGGAAAGCCGATTTCCCAATGCAGGAAGCGATGCTTTTTCGTAAGCAAGCGGGCGGCGTCGACGACTCTATCGGCTTCCACGCGACGGCGATCGTCGATGTTGATGGCGGGAAAGAAGCTCGTCTGCTCGGGGGACGGGCTCTCCAGCAGAGCGAGCTGCTCGGCCACGCCAGGAGCTGCGACGCGTTGCTTCCCAGCCGCGATGAGGAGGGGGTCGCCGCAGGCGCCTTCCAACACGAGTTGCAGTGCGGCGGCGCGTTCGAAAGCGGCGTTATCCTTTCTCGCTTTTGCGATCTGCTTTTCCGACTTGCCTGCGAGCTTGCGCAAGTCCGGCGCGCGCTTCGGCGCAGCGTCGAATATGCCCATGACGCGCTCGGCGGTGAGCAGAGAGAAAAAATGTGCGACAGGCTCTGTGACGTCTTCGACGGCTCCGAACTTGGCTTTGGACACTTTGACTTCGGCGATGTCGTTGTCGGTGATCGCCTCGATCTCCGCCATCACGCCGGCGATCTGCTCCACGCGGGTCACTTGTCCGAGATTGAAGAGCGCTCCACGTTCTTTGAGCGCCTCCACTGTGGGTCGCACGAAGGCGCCGAGAATGCTGTCGCCTGCCCGCAAATGGTGATCGAGGAAGGAGAGGGGCGCGCCTACGGTAAAAGAATGAAGCCACAGAGGACCTTCGCGAGTTCGACCGCCATCGGGTTGTGGAGATAGCGGGATGGCGTGCTCGCGTCGCGCCTTCATCCGAGAGGCTGGCAGGCTCCACTTCCGCTCTTTGAGATCGATTTCCGCCCACCTCGCTCCGAAGACCATGCCGGGCCGAGAGCACGTCAGGATTAGGAGGTTGATGGCTGGTGCCGTGGTTACGCCGCCCTTGTAGCCGTCGACGGCCCGCAGCAGATCGCCTAGCCTCTTGGAGTCGGTGATGGCCGCCATCGGCTTGGCCTTGACCCTGGGGAGCGCTCCACGCATCCCGACTGTAGGATCATGCTTCGCTCGGCCTGTTTGAATCGCGTAGCGGAACACGCCCCCGATGAAGGTTCGGAGCTTCGCGACGGTCTCATGATTCTGCGCTCTTGCCCGGACCCGTAAAAACTCCAGAAGTTCGAGGGTTTCATTTTCCAGATCGGAGATTGGCCGAGGACCAAAGGCCTTGCTGGTATATCGGTAGAATCGCTCGTCCCGCTCCAACGTGGCGGCGCTGTTTCCTTCCGCCCGCTTTTTGTCGATGAACTCCCGGGCGATAGCGTCGAAGGTATTGGCGTTAGCCGTGACCTTGGCGAGTTTGTCGAGCTTCTTGGAGAGGCAAGGGTCCTTTCCGCTCGTTAACGTCTTTTTCGCCTCGGCATGGGCCTCTCTGGCCTCTGCGAGGGTCATGTCAGGGTAGACGCCCAGGGCGAGTGTCTTCTGCTTTCCGGCGAATCGATATGAGAAACGCCAGCGCTTCGCGCCGTCTGGGCTGACCCAGAGCTGAAGGCCGCCGGCGTCCGATAACTTCGTGATTTTTTTGGCAGGATCGGGCTTGGCGTGCTGAACCTGTTTAGCTGTAAGCGCCATGTGTTGGTATCTCCGGCTAGCCGGAGGAGAATACCAGCACAGTTACCAACAAAAAGTCCGGACACGGGCGAACACGGGCGGACAAAATCGGACACCGATCGTCCAACATGGCGCTTAAATTGCTGATTTTCTGGGTTGTTTTGGACGCCTGCGGACACCGGCGAACAGGTGGCTGGCTCCCCGAGCAGGACTCGAACCTGCGACCCAGCGATTAACAGTCGATAAAGCTACGTTGCCGCCTGCTTACATGGCCTACGCTGGACTAACATACTTCATATAAAATCAACTGGTTAGTCTTCACTCCAGTCGCACGGTCTACGGTCGATTTCGTCGCTTCCTGCTTACCATGTGCTTACCGGAAAAAAGCGAAAGCTCCGGCGATATGGGGAGTGCATCTTAGCTCCGTAAACATATAGGAACATAGGGGCGCAAGCTGTCCAGGTCTTCGGACTTCGTCCATAACCAATTTAGATCAACTAATTATGTGAAAATTCGTGTTGTCCAAAACTCGGAACCAGGTTGTCCAACCTGTCCAAGTCATTCAAACTCAGATAGTTACGATCGAGGAAAAATCGCGGTTTGCTGATTCCCTCACGGTCACGAGCCGCTAATATGTATTGTAAGCATATGATTATAAATAAGTCTGGACAAGGCTACACGACTTCTCCGCGCGCAGAATGCAAATTCGAGACGGGGAGGGGCGATATCCGCAACGGTGAAGGGCGTTGTCGGCTCAGCGAGCTTTGCTATGGTTGCACTCGATTACTTTTTGGAGAAGCTTTCGTGGATAGCCGTCGTTCAGAAGCCGCAGCGCCTCGATCTGGCGCGTCGGCCGCCACGCATTTTGCTGGGCTCGTGGAGGTGCTGGAGCGCGTGCTCGATCGCGCCTCATCATCCTCCTGGCGCGGAACTCCTTCGCAGCTCTCGGACGAACTCGCTCTCGTCGATTCTGCAGATATCGGCTCGCTGCCGAGAACGCCGGCGGGGCTCATGCGCCGGATCGTCCGATTTCAGCAGGCTTTGCGAGCTCATGGAATTCTGATCGAGCGCCGGGACGACGGATCCTTGACGATCGAGAGGCGCGACCATGACCGGATCGTAATCGGGGGCGTTCTCTTGTCGTTTCTGGCCTGCGAGCCGGAAGGCAGGTGGAGGGGCTCGCCGTCGCAACTGTTCGAAACGCTTCAGCCATTCGTCTCCGATGGCCTCCGCCCCAGTTGGCCGAAGACCGCGGCCGGGCTCGGGATGCGTCTCAATCGATTGCGCGCATGGCTGCATGGCCGTGGCGTCATTTTCGAGCGGAAACACTCGGGTTCACGCTTCGTCGCCATTTCACGGCGGGCCGCCTGATATGCCGAAACTCACGAAACGATCTGTCGACGAGCTTCCGGCCGACGGCGCTACTCGATTCGTTTGGGACAGCGAATTGAAAGGCTTCGGCGTGCGGGTGGGAGAAGCGGGGGCGAAGGCTTACGTCGTCCAATACAGGACCAGGGCAGGGCGCTCACGACGGATGACGCTCGGCCGGCACGGCGTTCTCACGGTCGACGAAGCGAGGGCTAAAGCGCGAAAGGTTCTCGTGGCCGTTTCGGACGGAGCCGATCCGATGGCGGATCGTTCAGCGCTCCGCGCGGCTCCCACGGTCAACGAGCTGCTCGACCGGCACATTGACGACCATGTGAAAATACACAACAGCCCCAGGATGCTGGAGTTGACGGAGCGCGATTTCAATCGATTCGCGCGGCCGGCGCTCGGGTCGCTGAAGGTCGAGAGCGTGACGCTTCAGGACGTCTCCAAGCTCCATCTTTCCCTGCGCGAGACACCGCGGCAGGCGAATCTCCTGATAGCGCTTCTGTCGAAGGCCTTCGGCAATGCCGAAGTCTGGGGCATGCGCCCGAAGCTCTCGAATCCATGCCGCGGCGTCAAGCGTTACGAGGAAAATCACCGGGAGCGATTTCTCTCGGCGGCCGAGCTCAAGCGGCTCGGCGCGGCGATCCGAGAAGCGGAGACGGTCGGGCTGCCCTGGGAAGACGACGGAAGTCCAAAGAGCAGGCATCTGGCGAAGCCGGAGAATCGGCGCACATTGATAGCGCGGGCGCCGCTCGACATCATTCTCACGCTTCTCTTCACGGGAGCGAGACTCTCTGAAATCTGCGAACTGAAATGGGAGCATGTCGACCTCGAAGCGCGCACGCTTCGACTGCCGGGTCGAAAAGGCGGGGTCCGCAAGACGCATCCGGTCGGAACGGATGTTCTGGAGCTGCTGGCTGGAATAACGCGCGTCGACGACTCGCCTTGGGTATTCCCTCGAACGACAGACCCTTCGCGGCAGGTCAGCAAGGAAGTCGTCGAAAACGCTTGGCAGCGGTTGCGGAAGCGCGCCGACATCGAGGATGTGCGGCTTCACGATCTGCGCCACACGGTCGGGACAGTCGCAGGGCGAACCGGCGTCAGCTCGTTCGCCGTGCGTGACCTGCTGCGCCACGCATCGACGGCAATGACGAACAAATACGTCAATTTCGACGCTGAACCGGTTCGCGAGCTTTCCGATCACGTCGGCGCGCGCATCGCGGCGAGCCTCGCGGGGACAGAGGCAAAGGTCATTCCGTTGAAAAAAAAGCGAAGGCAGCGAGCCGACTGACATCGAGGCGACTAAGCTCGCAGGTCTACCTTCAACTCTGCAATCGCTGCGCCGGCGGGGCTATGCGACGCCCTGACGTCGCCACAGCATTTTTTCGAAATCCATTCCGTCGAACGAGATAAAAACGCAGAGAATATTCGACCGCCTGACACCACTCTCCGCTTCCAAAATCGCATATACAAAGAGACATAGCGGCGACACGAGCCGATATTGGAAGTGGACCAAAGCATGAAGATTCCAGAAATTGCTGCGAGGATCGCCGCCAGCGCTCGGCGAGAGCCGGCCTTCGTCGCGAGTCGAGACGGCGAGCTTCAGAAGGTCGGCGCCGCGGTCGCCGAAATTTCGCAACCGTCGACCGCATTCGTCGCGGAGCTCGGCGCTGGCCGAGAGGGCGACTTTCAGTCCGCCGCCGGCGATTTCGACGCGACGATCCTCCGACAGATCGACGACGAGGTCGCCCGATGTGGGCAGCGGAAAGGGCTGATCACAGGGAGCGCCGACGGTAGCGGCAATCTGAAGCCGGAGCCTCCGGATAGCCGCGACTTTTAGCTTTCTGAAGGAGACCGGCGATGGAAATCGCAGAAATTGTCCAGATCGCCAATTCGCAACGCGCGTCTATGGTCGACCTCGAGGCGGCGTCGAGATGGCTCCGTGACCATAGAGCAATGACAGAATTATCGATCAAGTCGTTCTCAAAGTATGGAGCCGGTCGAGATGCCGGGACCGTCGCGAAACACAGAAAGAGTCTGGAAGAGATCAACAAGCTCGAAGCGGTACTCGCCTCTCGCTTGGCGCAGAAGCCTTCGAGCGCCGAGCTCGCGGCGCGGAACGCTCTCGCGACGGAAAAGCCGGCGAGCGCAGGGCGCATTGCTTCAGGTCACGCTCGCGTGAATGCAATAAGCGGGACGGGTCGAGAGGAAGGGACGCGAACGCCCCAGTCGACGAATTCGATTTCAAACGAGCGAGGGGGCACTGCGGTGGAGTTCGAGACGATTTATGAGGCCATCTTTTCCAAAGAGGCGACGGTCGCGGAGCTCGAAACGGCGTCGCAATCGCTCGCTTTCCATAAGGCGATAGCGCGCGGCGAGCGCGACAGGTGGAGCGCGAAGCTCCATGAAAACCGATGCACTGGCGCGGAGCGAGCGCAGGCGTCGATCAGCGAGACGATCGCGGAACTCGACACGCGCTTGGAAGCGATAGGCAAGCTCGAAACGCGGATCGCCTCTCGCTTGGCGCAAAAGCCTTCGAGCGCCGAGCTCGCGGCGCAGAGCGCTCGCTCGATAGAAAGCCAGCGAGCGGCGGATGCATTGCTCGAAACCGTGCTCGCACGATTTCAAAGGGCAGGATGAGGCGCAGAGAACGGGCGCAAACGTCATAGTCGACGAATTCGGTATCAAACGAGCGAGAGGTCACAGCGATGGAACTCGAGACGATTCATAAGGCCATCTTTTCCAAAGAGGCGACGGTCGCGGAGCTCGAAGCGGCGTTGAACGCCCTCGCTTCGCACAAATCGCTCGCGTCGGGCGAACGCGACGCGATCTGTAAGAAGCGCCACGATCTGCTTCTCGCCGGCAATGAAAAGGAATGCGCGAAGGTCGACGTAGAGCTGACGACCATCGATCGCCGGCGCGAACGATTGGACGCGATGGAGACGGCGCTCGCCGAACGTGTTGCGCGAGTCCGCGAAGCCACCGAGAAAGCGGAGATCGCCGAGCTTCGTGAAAAGGCGCTGAAGCTGAATTCGGTCGCGCGACATTTGCTCGAAACCGAATATTCCAGCCATGCCCGGGCGATTCTCGATATCCTCGTAAAAGTCGCGGAGGCCGACGTCGCCGTCGATCGATATAATCGCCGCGTGCCGGTCAGCGAACAATTGATCGTGGTCGAAGAAAGCATGCGCAGGCAGGGGAGTCGGCCGCGTCAGGAACTGAAGCGGGAGCAAATTTCTCTTTGGTGCTATCCGTGGTCGGGACAACCTTTATCGGAAGCATTGCAGATGGAGGTCGTCGATCGCGGCGAAGGGCTCGGTTGGTTGCGTCAAACACAGCACATGCGGGGCGATATGGCTGTCGAACTCCGGCCGTTCGAAAAGGTCGAGTTCATTCCCGAGCAGAAATTGGGATACCAGCCGCCCTTAGCCGAGCGCCTGGCTCTCCCACGGCTTCCAGGGAGCAAATTCACTGAATGGAATGGAGAGCGGGGCGTTTCTCCCTATCGAGTGCTCGAGATCCTTTGCAAGGAAGACGATCTCGAATTCGAGTCCGCGGTCGATCGTCGCACGCAGATCGAGTTGCGACCGATCACGGACAAAGCAACGAGTGAGCCGTCGGCTCCGATCGCGCGACCCTTCCGCATCCACAGTCCATCGGCTTCGACTGCGACGAGTAGGGACCCGTTGCATCCCTCACGCGGAGAGATGGTCCCGGCTGCGGTGGTCGCGGCGTTGGGCGGTCTCAGCGGCGGCGACGCGACTTGATGCTGCTCGACCGCTCTGGTGACCGGTCGCTGCAGGGTCGGCAAGCGCTTTTCTCGGGAGAGATCGAGCTGACGATCGCTTGATCCCTCGTCGTCGAATGAATTCTTCAGGGGAGACCTTGCGGGCGTTGCGGCCCGTCCAATAACGGTAAGCTCTTCTCCGGCCCCGAAGATTATTTCCATCCGGTCAAGGAGAGCGCGGCCGCATCTTCAATCGCCGCCAGTTTTCCGGCGCCGACATCGAGTCAGAATTCGCTAGGCGAGATATGCGGGTATTGTCACCTATCCAACCACGGGAAGACATCCTCCGGGGCCTAGGGGGTTAGTCCTTCGGTCATGGAAGTCGCGGTGGCCATTTACAGTCGATCCGTCGAACGACGTCACGCACTCGCCGCTAAGATCGTGGAGTAAACGCGATGCGCCTGCTGGTCACATATGATGCTTCTGCATTGCAGACGCTGATCTCCGGCCTCGACGAGGCTGGGCAGGGTAAAATCCGGACCAATATCGCCGGAGCGATCAACAAGGTCGGCGGGCATGTGCATGATGCGTTGATCGAGCCTCTCAAAATACAGACGGGGTTGAAAGGATCGACCATCCCGCGCGCGCTGCACGACTCTCCGGCGGGCGAGAACGGTCTCGCTTACCAGATCGTGGCGCGCGGTGGCGATATCAACCTCAAATATTTCGGAGCGCGGGAGGATGGAGACGGCGTCACCGCATTTCCGCGCGGCGTTCGAACGCATTTTGCGGGGGCGTTCATAAAGAGCGGTCGCAAGCCGAACCGGCAGCCGTCTCCGAAGCTCAACGGCCAAGTCTATACGCGCATCTCCGGAGGCAAAAACATTTCGATGAATGGAAAGCCGAAATGGAAAGGCTCGTGGGGCGGCCAGATCAAAAAGCAGAAGAGCGGCGTTTTCATTCCGGAAGAGATGGTTCGCGGAGAATCGCTCAGAGCCTTCAACCGAATTGTGAACAAAGAGCTTCCCTCGGAAATGAGCGGGATATTGACCATGATGATCGGCGGCAGAAAGCTGTCCGAGTAAGGAAAGAGACGTCATATGCCCAATCTCTCCGCGACAATCGACATTCGGGCGATCGACAATGTTTCGAAACCCGCGCGAACGGTCTCTCAGGCGCTCAAAGACGCCGAGCAGGCCGCCAAGAAAGTCGCGGCTGGCATGGCCGATACGGGAACGACGGATCGTTTCGTCAAATCGCTGTCGCGGCTGAGGCTCTCCGCCAAAGACATAGAGGCGGTCGCGGCGTCCTGGAAGGATTACGCCAAGGCCGCGGCGATCGCGGCCGACTCGTCGAAATGGACCAAGGCGCAGGCGGCGGACGTGCGTCGCTGGGAGACGCAAACGGTCTCGGCTCTCCGCAAGGTGAAAGCCGAGCAAACCGCTTATGCTCGCCAGCTCGGGGCCGCTGGCGGCGGAGGCCTGCCGGCCGTGATCGGCGGCGGGTTGAAGACTGCGGCGGGGATCGCCGCGGGCTATGTCTCGGCGGAAGAGGCGAAGGACATCGTTCGGAAGTATCGCGAAGCCGATGCGACGCTGCGCTATCAGGGCGCCATGGCGGACCTCAGTCCCCAGGAAATGGCGAGCCGCGCGGCGCAGGCCTATCGTCTCGGGCCGACGACGGGCCTGCGGCCCACGGATATCATGAAAGCGCAACAGGTGCTCGCCGGCCGCGGCGTGAAGAAGGCATTCGTCGAGCCTTTCACCGAAGAGTTGACGAATTATGCGCGCGCCATGAATACCGACCTTTCATCGGCGGCGAAAACGCTCGAGACGATCATCTTCAGCACGAATCAGCACGTCGAGAATGCGGTCGAGGCGGCGAAGACGATGCGCCGGCAGATCGATATCGCGGTGAAGGCGGCAAAGCTCGGCGGTCTCGAGGACGCCGATATTCAGGAAGCGGCGAAGTTCGGCGCCGCCGCAGGCCATGCGGCCGGCTTCCGCAATGAAACGCTGTGGGGCATCACCGCCGCGCTGTCGCGCTCCGGCTATCATGGATCCGAAGCTGGCGTCGCGGCGCGCGCCATCGCTTCGAAACTCGTTTCGCCGACGGCCAAGGGGCTCGACGCGCTCTCGGCCATGGGCGTGAACTACAACGCTTTCACCACCATGCCAGCCGGCGCGCGCACCGGCTCGCTGGAATCCATGCTGCGGCGGCGCTTCGGCAAGGGCTTCTCCTCCTCGCAGACGACGGCGATCAATGATATCCTCGGCGACGAGGAGATGACCGGCAACTATGACAAGCTCATTCCGGCGCTCTCCGACGTCATCTTGCAGTCTTTCGGGAAAACGAAAAATGGGCAGGTGAAGGCGCAGGACGCCGCCAAGGTCGCGAAGCTCGCGCGGGACTTCGCGAAGATGATGACCGAGAGCGTCGACGTCGAAGGCCTGCTCGGCGCGATCCTCGAGAAGCATCCGGCGCTTCAGCAGCTCAATGCGATGTTCACCTCGGAGCATGGCGCCAAGGTCGGCGCGCTCGCCGAAAATCTCGACCGATTTCGCGAGATCGTTAAAGCGATCAATGACGTTCACGAGGGCTTCGCCAAGGAGATCGGCGATAAGCGCATGGAAGGCGTGTCCGGATCGCTCAACAAGCTCGAAGCCTCGGCCGAGACGTTGCAGCTCCGTTTCGGCGAGGCGAACCAGGCGCTCATCAAATTTTCGGCCGACGCGCTCGGCATTGCCGCTCAGAAAGCCTCCCAGGCGCCGGACGTCGCCATGCAGGCCGGCGGCTGGTTGAAGTTCCTGAATATCTTCGGCCGCCTCACCAGCGAGCAGATCAAGGCGCTCGTCTCGCCCGCAGCGGAGATGAAGAAAAGCGAGCGCGTCGACACGAAGAGCGTCGTCTTCGCGAAGGGGAAGGCCGAGGAGACGCTCGAGGCATTCAAGGCGCTCGATACGACCGTGTCGCCGATCGTCTCGACGACATCGGCCGACGCCGCGATTGCGAAATGGCGCGAGTTGCTATCGGTCATCAATTCAGTCGAGGCTGCCGGCCACAGCGCCGCGCGCGGCGTGAGAGGCGCGACGCTCCCCAGCCTCGGCAGTATTCGACGCGGCAGTTTCACCGCCAGCGGAGTTCAAGGAGAGTGATTGAGATGACCGAGATGACGAACTATACGATCATCGTCGACGGTAATGCAGTCACGAACAATTTCGCTCCCTTTCTCATTTCCCTGTCGATCTCGCTCAGCGATGGCGGGGAGAGCGATTCCCTCTCTATCGAGCTCGACGACGCGCATGGGTCGCTCAGATTGCCGCGCGAGGGCGCGGACATATCGGTGACATTGGCCTGGAGTAGTGGCGGTAAGGCGATCTCGTTCGATGGAAAGGTCGACGAGATCGAATCTCATGGGTCTCGCAGCGCTGGGATCACGCTTTCGATCACCGCGAGATCTGTCGACTTCAAAGGTTTGCCCAAACAGAAGCTCCTGGCGCACAGGGATGAC
Source organism: Methylosinus sp. KRF6 (assembly GCF_018887255.1). Lineage (NCBI taxonomy): Bacteria > Pseudomonadati > Pseudomonadota > Alphaproteobacteria > Hyphomicrobiales > Methylocystaceae > Methylosinus > Methylosinus sp. KRF6. The sequence goes on from NZ_JAHLJF010000001.1 coordinate 507,931, forward strand.
GCCACTTTCGGCGAGGTCGCGACATCATGGGCCAAGAAGGCGGGGCTGGAGGCGAAGGTCGACAGCGCGCTCGCCAATATCCGGCGCAGCTACTGGCTTATATCGAACGAGAGCTTCCTCGCCTGGGGCGAGCGCATGGCGCGCGAGCTCGGCGCCACGTTCAAAGTCTTCGGCGCAAAGGCGGTCTTCGTGTCGCGTAATTCGGGCAGCTCGACGAGCGGCAAGGCGCTCTCCGGCGTGACTGCGACTTATGGCGAGAATCTGATCGATTGGAGTCTGTCGCCGGTCCGCAATCGCCCGCGCTATTCGCAGTCGGTCGTCGGCTATTACGACCCCAAGAAGGCGAAGCACCTCACGAAGAAGGTTGCGATCGGCGACAATGGCGCTCAGGTCGATCTGATCGACCGGCGCAGAGCGGCGGACAGCAATATAGCGCAGCAAAGGGCGTCCTCGAACTCTGAAGAAGCGAAACGCGACAAGGGTGGCGGATCGGTCACGATCGACGGCGAGCCGGCGGCGCAGCCGCAGACGTTGTTGACGCTGTCCGGCGCCCGGCCGGGGATCGATGGTGTGTATCGGATCACGGGCGTGACGCACACCTACAGCCGCCACGGCGGATGGACGACCGCCTGCCAGGTCGAGCAGCCGCAGGGGAAAGTGGGAGATGATGATCGCAAATAGGGAGCGTCGAAATGTCGAATCCGACCGACGATGACATGAAGCGCATCGTCCTGACTTTTGAGCATCACCGTGAAGCGATCGATGGCCTCGCCGCGAAGACGCAGGCGGCGATCGACGAGACGGCCTCCGCGTTGCGCGGCCATCTCGAATTGATCGAAGGCCTGCATCACTATATCGACGCCCTGACGCTCGTGAACCGGACGCTCGTTTCCCTCGTCTTTGGGCGGCGGCGCCTCGACCCGGATCATGTCTTCGGAATCGTTTCCTCGATGGCGGACAATCCGATCGCGCTCGAGCATGCGCGCCGTATCCTCGGCGCGCGCCCGCGGTTCCGAGTTATCGAGGGCGGCAAGTCAGATAGCGGCGCCGACGCGTTCGCGAATGCTGCGCCGGCGGCAACCAGAGCGCGATGACTGTTCGTCGCTGCCCCTTCAGAGCTGGACGCGCCGGACAAGATAGCGCCGCGTCGCGGGCTCCTATTGGTCGCGCGACTTAAGATGGGAAGCGAGTGCGACGCGGTCTTCTTCTGTAACGCGAAATGTTATTCCGTTATTGCCACCATCAGAAATGGCTTCATGGATGATATTCTCGTCAATTCCTAGTTCTATTGAGATCATGCGGAACATATATGTCTGAAATTCGCTTTGGTTATTAACGATCTGCGTATGGACGTAATCCGCGATGCGTTGCGCTGTTTGGTTATAAAGGTCGCACTTCCTTCGCTTTTGCTCATTCGACCCTCGATATGTCCTGAAGTATGGGCGAAGAGGCAACAGCGGCATAGCAATTTTCTCCCGGATCAACTTGACGTCAGCGGCTCGGAAACATCACCATCGAATTTTTGCCAGTCTAACCTTGGGCCAAAGTCCTCACCGATCGGCGCGCCTGGCGCTGTTGCCGCTGCCACCTCAATCATAGTCCGCCGGTTCCGGCGCAAGCTTGTAATCGATCAGCCATCCGGAAGACGGCAAATCGCCGCTGCAAAAGGGTCTACCTCGATCCTTCGAATAATACCATTCGGCGAGGAGCGGTTGCTGTTCTCTATCCGGTGATCCTAACTGTCTGGCCAACTCGACTTCGGCAGACGAGGGTCGAGCGGCTTTTTTTCGGAGTTCTATGAGGTCGAGCTCGTTCAGTCCCATGTCTTCTAATGTCTTGCGCAGGCACGAGATTCCTCTCGCAATAGAATTGTTTGAAAAAGGATAGTGTCCGTCATACCATTTGAGGAAAATCTGTCGGTCAAAATCATCAAGTCCTATGTGAAAGGTCATTTGCTGTATATTCGCGCCGATCGCGGAAAGTGCCTCCCGTAGGTCATTCACCTCTGGCGGCTCTGAAGAAATTTGTGTAGCATCGAGTAATGTCTCGATGAGTTCGATTTTATTCTCGTGCTCCTGGGCTCGACCGAAGAAATTGAAATTTAGCTTTTTAGCTACCTCTCGGATTTTGAAACGATATTCTTCGTTGGCGTAAGAGGCTATTGCTCCCGGACCTTTACCTCCCAGCCGCCTATGAAGATTCCCGAGTCCTTCTTTTCCGAGGCCTGTGATCTGGAAAGCAGCGGTCACGAACGTGTGCCATGACTTTCCTCGCTTGCGGTACTTCTTCCCCTGGTCGTAGGAGAAAGATGGAGCAAGGCCACTCCATATCGTGAAAACTTCGGCGAGACGGATCAAAAAGAAAAACTGTGCATTGTGCTCCGTCGGCCCGACGCCAGGCGCCCGTTGATCGGCGGCTCGTTTGAGGTCCTTGCAAAGGCCATCGAGCGCGGCCATGCCTCTGGCGATTTCGTTCTCCTGTTCCACGACTTCGTCAGCTGAGCGATCATAGAGCCGACTCCAGCGCTCTACGGCATTCGAGATACGGCTATCGGTATTGAAACCGCCGCGGTATCGATGGCCCTTATCGAAGACAGAATCCGTGTTCCCGGCCCACATCGAGAAGAAGTGTTCGAGCAGCTCGGCTTCCTCGCGGGCCCGAACAGCGTCATCGAGTTCCCGCGCATAGGCTGCGGCATAGCTGTCTGCGATCCAAAAGGCGCGCGAAACGATTGCTCGAATTCTTGCGCGGGGCTCCTTCTTGTCGAGACCGAGAATGAAACAGATGTCCTCGCTGGGGTGTTGTTCAGGTGCCTGGAGAAGGAAAATGGTTCGGCCGAGATCGTCGTTCAAAGCGTTGAGTCCGGTGATCTGATCCTCGGATAAACCGGAAGCGGGAATATCTTCTCCGGCCCCATCGAGAATCGCCCTCAAACGGCGCGGGTCGATCGCGTTCGCGAATTTCAGACGGCGAAAGCCGGTTGTTCCGCCTTCCGAAGGGGCGAGCGTGCGGGTGCTCATCGTAGAGAGCTTTCCGGGAGGCTTTTGCGGCGGCTCATGCCGCATCGAGCGGCTCGATCGCCGCCAGCTCGTCTTTCATTTCCCGCGACAGCCGCCACACGTCATGCGCCTGCTGCATGCGCAGCCAGGGCTCAGGGCCGTCGCCGAAGAGTTTGCCGAGGCGCAGCGCGAGCGCCGGCGTCACGGCCTGCTTGCCGGAGAGCACGTCATAGAGCGTCTGGCGCGACACGCCGAGCGCCTCGGCGACGGCCGTCTTCGACAGTCCGGTCGCTGGAATGACGATCGCGCGCAAGAGCTCGCCCGGCGTCGCCGGCTCGAGCGCTTCATGTCGGCGGGTCCTAGCGACCATGATAATCCTCCAGGTCGACTTCGATCGCGTCCTCGCCGTCCCAGGCGAAGGTGATTCTCCAATTGCCCGAAACGCTGACGGCGTAGCGCCCCCTCATGTTTCCCGAGAGCGGGTGAAAGCCTAAGCCAGGCAGACGCATCTGCTCGGGACCGGCCACAGCGTCGAGACGGGAGAGAATGATGCGCGTCTTGTCCCGCCATTCGGGCTTGATCCCCTTCGCCTCGCCGCGCTCCCAATATTTTTCGAGGGCTTTGCTGCGAAAGGATCGGATCATTCTTGTAAGGTATGCCCTTACATCGCAGCCGTCAATCGCGCGGCGCCGCCTTCGTATCGTCCGGTGCGGAGACTCTCTTCCGCACGGACGCGCCTTCTTCCTTCTTGTCGAAAAAGCTCATACCCCTTGCCTGGAGCGCCGAGACGATTTTCGCTGCCTCGACGAAATAGGCGGAACGGGAAAGCCCGGTGGTTTCGGCCGCGCGGTCGACCTGCTCGAGCAAGCCCTCGTCGATCGAGACATTCACCTTCACAGCGCGCCGCGGGAGGTCGACGAAGACGGCGGCGACTATCGCCTCCGTGAACCAGCCGGCGAGCTCCGGATCGGCGCGCAGCTCCGCGAACCCGCGCAGCTGCGGGAGCGGCTCGCAGTCGTCGACCATGCCTGACACATGAAGGGCCAGAGCTTGACCGCCCTTGGTCATAGCCTCCTCGAGCGAACACCCCGTGCTGACGCACCCTGGAAAATCGGGAAAGGAAATCCCGTAGACGCCCTGTTCCTCATGAATGACGGCGATCGCGTAGCTCACTGTCGATCTCCTCTCACAGTCGCCTTTATCTTCACTCGCGCATAAGTGCAGATTCCGATCATGTCTTCTTCTTGTTCGCTTTTCGACGTTCCAACTCCGCCCGGACGTCGTCGAGAGATGGGATTGAATATTTCGGCAGCTTTGAGCGGCGTCGTGATGTAGGGATCACCTTTGGCGCTTCGAAATGCTTATGCGCTCGGATGAAAGCGTCTACGTCGGCAGGATCGAAGGCGTAATGCTTACGCTTTTCGCCACGCCCGACCAATACACAAGGAAGAGCGCCGTCTCGCACATGCGCGCGCAATGTCTTTGTCGAGATGTTGAGGCGATCGGCGGCTTCCTTGGCCGAAATGAGAGTGATTCCTTCGTCTGGCTCATGTGGCGTCATGGCGCTTGTTCCTCAATCTTACCCCGGCGCCGCCGCCGTTTTCCGGAATGAATTCGACGCCGGCGGCTTCGAGGGCACGCTGGATCGCCACCAACGTCGAGGTCTTCGGGTCGGCCGCTCCCCTTTCGATATTATTCACTGCCGTAGTCGAAATGCCAGCGGCCTCGGCGAGGCTCGCCTGTGTCATGCCCAGCATGGCCCGGGCACCGCGGATCTGTTGAGGCGTGATCATGCGCCTTTTATGCTGTCGGATTGAAATTTTATCAAGTGCGCTTGACCAAACATGCAATTGAGGTTAATTCAATTTCACTTGAGAAAAAATCAAGCGAGGTTTTCCAAATGCCGAACACTCTCGTTCCGGCAGCCGCCCCCGGCTTGCCTGTCGACCGCCGCCGCGAACTGGCGGCCTGCCACACTCCTGGCGTCGCGCCTGGTCTCTCCCTCGAGCTCGACCCCGAAAGCTTCCCGGACAGATACGGGATGATCCTCGAAGGGAGCTGCATCGAGCCCGAATTTCATGATGGCCAGACGCTCGTCTTCGATAAGCGCGCGCCGATCGCCCCCGGCGACTTCGTGATCTTGATCGCCCGGCCGGAGATCGTTCCTCCCGGCTGTCCGCAGGCGATGGTCAAGAGGCTCGTCATGGGGCCGCCTTCGGGCCTGTCCATTCCGTGCGAGATGTCCCCTGAAAGCGATGTCGTTTTCGCCGTCCTCGCCGAGCAGTTGAACCCGCCCCGCAGCGTGACCTTTCGGGTCGACCATCTGCTCGCCTTGCATAAATGCGTCGGCGCCCTCGCGAGCTCCGCCGCTCGGCGACGTAAGTCGAAAACAGCGTGAGGGGCCGCCATGACAAACCCTTCGCGCCGAACGCTATTTCACGAGCAATCTGAACTGATCGACGCGCTCTATAGCGTTTGCGGCTTGGTGGACGCCATCTTCGCGATCAAGGAATCCTGCGCAAGTGAACAAATCAAAGCCTCCGCTACGACCAGCGTCTATCGCGCGCTCATCGGTAACGTCGGTGATTTGCTCGAGGCGGCGGAACGTAAAGAAATCATCGTCTCGCGCATTTCGGCTCGACGCTCTTGCGGAGGACAATGCCAATGACTGAAGCTTCTCGCCGCGCCGTCCTTGCCGGCCTCGCAGCTATGCCCTTCGCAGGGCTGCCGGCGGTCGTCGACGCGGCTCCGTGCAGGATCGATCCGATCTATGCCGCTATCGCGCATTATCGGCTGGCGCGCGCCGCGTTCGAAGACGTCTGCCCTCTCATTGACCATGTGGCGGCGAGACAAGAAGGCCGCGTCGTCACGCCGCTCGACCACGAAATCTATGACCAGGCGGATGACCGCGAGGTCGAGGCGATGGACGCGCTCGTCTCGACCGCGCCCCCACGGTGGCCGGCCTGCTGGCGGCTCTCGCTTATATCTCCGATCTCGCCAACGAGGGCGAAGTTCTCGAACGCTTCGTGCAAACGGTCGTCCCCGCTCCTCCCGTCGCAATCTGACGCGCAAAGGACCTCGAACATGTCGAGAAACAATCCCACCCGCCGCGCGGTCGTTGGAGGCCTTGGCGCGGCTCCGTTCGCGACCAGCGTCGTGGCCGCGGAGAGCCTGCAGATCGACGAATCCATTTTCGCGGCGCTCGAGAAATTGCACGTCGTTCAGGCTCGCTACGATGCGGCTTGCGAGAACCTCGATCGCGTCGAGGAACTCTATTATTCGGATCCCGCGATCTCTGCGGCTGCGGCGCCTGTCGAGTGGGGCGGTAAGACGTTCGTCGATCTCGCCGCATTCGATGCTCAAACGTCGCTTTTTTCGGATCATCCAAAGGTCGTGGAACTGCGACGAATGCTCGTCGAACGGTCCGAAATTTTCGATGCGCGAGATCGGCAGTATGGCCTGACAGCCGCACAGGCCGAAGTCATACGGGAAGCAAGGGCTCTCAGAGGTCTCGAGGACGAAATCCTCGATATGACGCCGATGAGCGCCGGAGGCAGCCTCATCTTGCTCCGCACGGTCGCTTCGACGTTGGACGCGGACAGGATCTCGATGGGCGACAGCGGAGAGTCCAAGGCCTTTCTCGCGATAAATCGCGCTCTCGCTGTGCTGGAGCCGCTTCATGTCTCTGAGCTGCGCGAGGTCAGGTCATGATGGCGCTGTCGCCGATCGAGACGAGGATCGTCGCCCGCCTGCGCCGCGCACGCAACCGTTTCGTCTCTCGGCGGAAGCTCGCTGAGGCCGTCTACGGCGATCAGGGCAAGGTCGCATCGCTGTCCAGCGCAGTGGCGCGCCTCCGTCGAAAGGGCGTCTCGGTCGAAGCCAAGCGCGGAAATGGCTATCGCCTCGCCGCTGCGCCGCCGGCGGGCGTCCCGGCGCCCGTCGCCAGCACGGCGACGCTCCGCTTGCCGCCGACCTTGTCGCAGACGCTCGGTCCGACGCTCGTCGCCGGCGTTCGAGGTCTCGCTCGGCGCTATGCGCTGGCCGATATTGCCAGGCGCGCGGTTGCCTTGGTCGCTGGGCGAGGGCCGTGCATCGGAGCAATCGAATTGGTTCGGCGTGACGGGGTCTATGAGCTGCCGCGGCGATGAGAAAAGGGCCGCTTGGCGGGTCGGATGGGACACCTGACATCCAAATCGGATTTCGTCGGAAACGATCGATTTCGCCCTTCGGAATTCGCAGCAAGTATCCGTTTGAGAAAACAAGTAGCTGTGTGCCATTGAATAGTCCTTCCGGAGAACCGAGAAGAGGCCGCGGCAATGAATACGCCCACGAAACCGAAAAGTCGTCCGTTGCTCACCGAGCAGCAGGCTGCCGAATATCTCAACCTCGCCGTTCGGACCCTCCAGCAATGGCGCGTTCAAGGCAAAGGACCGAAGTTCATCAAGCTCTCGCGCGCCGTTCGCTATCGGCAGAGCGATCTCGAAGATTACATCTCTTCGAGCGAGCGAACCCATACGGCGTGAGACGCGACATGTCACTGCTGCGGCCTGTTCTCCAAGCGCAACGCATCGATTTTCCCGATGGCTCGCATCGACATGACGTCTGGTGCCCATGGTGCGAGCGCGTCCATCATCACGGCGAGACGGCCGGCGGGCTCGGCGCGCGATGCGCCAATGGCGACGGAAATTCGCCGCTCGCGGGTTATTCTCCACAGGTCGCGTCTCGTCGCGACTATCGGGAGCAAGCGGTCTTTCCGGAGATTCCGATGGCCGGGATTTCGAGGTTCCATCGCTCGGTCGAAATCTCGGCGGACGCTCTCCGCCGCGCTTTATTTTCCACGATGTTCCTGAAGCGGCCACGCTCGATCATGACGCGTTCGCTCGTGAAACAGCAGATCTCCTTCACCGTGGCGGATTTCGGCCAATTCTCAATTCGCTTTCCCGACGGCCGCGTGATGTTCGGCGACGAATTCTTGAGCTTGATTTCGGAGCTCTATGGAATTCCGCGAGGCGTTGCGGCCGTGCGTATATTGGAGGCGACGACGAACGCCCGGTTCGATGCGACGGCGGCGCTGGAGATCGCCGCCGCGGTCGACCGCTGGGTCGATCGGGGCGCTCCGAAGAACGAAGAGCGACGCACATGAATTCGCGGCGCCGCTCGATCGATTTCGCACGCATCGCCGGCGCTGCGCTCGTGTCCAGCGAAACGATCGTCACGCGATGGCTGCCGTACGGTCGGCGTGATGGCGCAGAATGGACGGCCAAGAATCCGAAGCGCGCGGATTCTCGGCCGGGCTCGTTCCGAGTCAATCTCCGCTCCGGCCGATGGGCCGATTTTGCGACGGATGACAAAGGCGGCGATCTCGTTTCCCTGGCCGCGTTTCTCTTCGATCTTCGTCAGGACGAAGCCGCTCTCAAAGTCGCAGAAATGATCGGCGTCGATCCTTATGGCAGATGACCCATTCGCGCCGATCGACGGCGGGCGCGGTAAGCCGAAATTGCGAGTTGTCGCAGATGCAAAGGGCGTGTCGATCGTCGCGCCGGTCCCCGTCGACGCTCCGGGTCGGCCCGACAAGCATCCGAAACTCGGCGCCCCGAGCGCGACTTGGACCTACTTGGACGCTGCCGGCGCCATCCTCGGTTATGTTCTTCGCTTCGATGACGCGACGGGCAAGGAGTTTCGCCCGCTCGCGCTGTGGCGAAACGAGAGGATAGGCGCCCTCGAATGGCGTTGGGCCATGTGGCCGGATCCTCGACCACTCTACGGCCTGGATCGGCTCGCCACGCGGCCCGGGGCGCATGTCGTGTTGTGCGAAGGAGAGAAGGCTGCGGACGCCGCGCAGCGGCTGATGCCGGACTTTGTTGCAGTGGCTTCGCCGAACGGCGCCAAGAGCGCCCGAAAGGCCGACTGGAGCGCGCTGCGCGGCCGCGCGGTGACGATCTGGCCCGACGCCGACGCGCCTGGCGCCGCCTATGCGAAAGAAGCCAGCGGCCTCGCCTTCGCGGCCGGCGCCGCGAGCGTCGCGATCGCGGAGCCGCCGGCTGACGTCGACGAGGGGTTTGACGCAGCCGATGCGGAAGCGGAGGGGTGGAGCAGGGCGGAAGCCGAGCGATTGATCCTGGCAGCGCAAGCGGCGTCGATCGCGCCGGCGCCGAGGCGTCGCGGGACGAAAAAGGACGACGATCCGCCGAGAAAGCGCGGCGTCGGCGCGATCGTCGAGCTCGTCGACGACGTCGAATTCTGGCATGGTCCCGACAAGACGGCTTACGCATCGTTTCGAACGAAGGATCACCGCGAAAATTGCGCTCTTTCGTCGAAAGAGTTCGCTCGCTTCGTCGCGGCGCGCGCCTATGCGCAAGGCGTGACACCGCCGTCCTCGTCGACCCTCGCCGATGCGCTTCGCGTTCTCGAAGCCCGCGCGCTGAACGACGGCCCTCTGAAAAAACCGTTTCGACGCGTCGGCATGAGGGACGGCCTATGGTATCTCGATCTCGGCGATCCTCGATGGCGCGTCGTCGAAATTCGGCCGGCCGGCTGGTCGATCCTCGAGGATCACGATTTGCCGATGGTTCGCTCGACGGCGATGTGCGAGCTCCCAGAGCCGGCGCGGCTCAACAACGGCGTCGAGACGTTGAAGCCTTTCGTGAACTCCCATGACGACGCCTTCAAGCTCGTCGTCGCCTGGCTCCTCTCGGCGCTCGCGCCTCGGGGGCCTTATCCGGTCCTCATTCTGAACGGCGAGCAAGGTTCCGCTAAGTCGACGCTCTCGAAGCTTTTGCGGAACCTCGTCGATCCCAATATCGCGCCCTTGCGCGCCATGCCGAAGGATGAAACGGACCTGCTCGTTTCCGCCACTCACTCGCATGTGGTGGCGATCGACAATATCTCGAAGGTGAGCGCCGAAATGTCCGATGCGATTTGTCGAATCGCTACGGGCGGCGGCCTCGCGTCTCGCGCCAAATTCACCGACGGAGACGAATTCGTTGTTTATACGCGCAATCCCGTCATACTGAACGGTATTCCGTCACTGGCGAGTCGGCCGGACCTCGCTTCTCGAGCGATCGTCATTCATTTGGACCCTATCCCGGACGAGCGCCGCAAGACCGAGGAGGAGCAGGAAGCCGCATGGGCCGAGGCCTTTCCGCTCGTTCTTGGCGGACTTCTCGACGCGCTCACCTGCGCGTTGAACAATATCGCGAATGTGAAGCTCGCGCGCGCCGCGCGAATGGCCGATTTCGAGAAGCTGATCGAAGCGGCGTCGCCGGCGCTCGAATGGGCTTCCGGCGAGTTTTCGCGAATTTATCTCGATAATCAGGCGGAGCTCGATTCTGCGGCGATCGAATCGGACGTCGTCGCCTCGGCGATCCTCTCGCTCGTTCGCGACGATCATCCGGGCGGCTGGTCCGGCACGGCGTCACGGCTGCTCGAGCTGCTCGCGCAAAAGGTCAATGAGACGATTCGGCGCTCTCGCGATTGGCCGGCGAGTCCGATCAGCCTGGGCAATCGACTGGCGCGTATAGGCCCGGTCCTCCGCCGCAACGGCGTCCTCGTATCGCGGAAGCATTCCGGCGAGCGCGTCATCACGATCGCGCCCATCAAGACCGAGCCCGCCGGCGCCACCTCGCCGGCGTGAGACCCACCCCCTTCGTCTTTCGTTTCCCCACCCGTCGGATCATGTCCCGGCCGTCGCTGGGCTCCTCGGGCTCATGGGGCCGGGATCCTGCTCCCCGCGACGACCGAGCCAGCCCAGCGGCCCGGCGACCGACCCCGCGGAGAGGTCGCGGGTCCTTCCCGGGGCCCCGGCCGACGCACGGCTGTAAAAGTCGCGACTGAACGGTAGCCGGACCGAAAATTTCCCGACCTGACACCCCTGACACGCTGCCGAGGATTTCTGTGCGATGGGATACTATCTGCGCGCTTCGCGCGCATTTTTCTAGCATCGAGACGCATTTGGTCGGTCCCGCTGACCTGACACCCGCCCCTGACATCAAGCGATTCCGCCGGCCGTCGAAGCCTTCATCGGCGCGCTGCCGGTGATGAGCGAACCTGCCAGGTTTGCGGACGAGAGCGGTGACCTCGCGCGCCATCGCGATTCGTCTTGGACAGTGTGGAAATCGAATAAACCTGTCGAGGACCGTCCTTTAGATAACAAAACCAAATGTCTAAGGCAGATATCGGGATCCTCGGGCTTTTCGTTTGCCCGAGGATGGCTACCGAGTTGACGGCGCAAGCTTTTGAACGCCAACGGATTGGACACCTTGGACAGCTGCAATGGTCATTTTGGACAACTGGAAATCGACATAAACCATTGAATATTCATATATATGGACAGGAATGAACGACTGGACGACTTTTTTCCTTCTCTCAGGAAAAATGAAAAAGAAGAGGAGCTGTCCGGCGGTGAACATTCGCGATCAGCGGACACCGATGGACCTCATTGCGGAAAACATGAGGAAGAAGGGCGCGAATTCACTGGGGCATTGAAACGGCCCGCCTACGGCGGTCGGCGGGGTAGCAGGCCGACCGCGCGCTTACTTTCTGCTTATTTTTGCGGGATGAGGCTGGGGCGAGGGTTCGGAAATCGAGCCTAACCGATTGAATTTACTGGCTCCCCGAGCAGGACTCGAACCTGCGACCCAGCGATTAACAGTCGCTTGCTCTACCGGCTGAGCTATCGGGGAACGGTGGCGGGCATATAGCAAGCTCTAAGCACTCTTGCCAAGCCCTGTTCGCAGCCTTTCTCGATTTCCTTCACATTCGCCCACAAGCCTTTCAATCGGCAGGGGGAAAAAGCGCGAGTGTCGCCACTATGTCGTTTTGCGAGGGCAGGCCGGCCTCATTGCCGAGGTGCTGAATCTTGTAGCCGGAGGCCACGCGCGCGAAGCGGAAGTGCTCGCGCCAGGGCGCTTCCGGCCGCTGGAGATAGGACGCCATATAGGCGCCGTGGAAGACATCGCCCGCGCCGGAAGTATCGACGATGCGCTCCGCCGGCACAGGGAGGGAAGGCAGGCGCTGCACCTCGCCATTCTCGTCGTACCAGAGCATTCCGCGCTCGCCATTGGTGACGCCGCCGATGCGGCAGCCCTTGCTCTTCAAAAAGGCCAGCATGTCGGCCTCCGATAGATTCATCTGCTCGCAGAGCCGCTCGGCCACGATGGCGACGTCGATGAACTCCAGCAGATCGGTGATTCCCGGCCGCAGCGCGCCGCCGTCCAGCGAGGTCAGCGCGCCCGATTCGCGGCAGGCGCGTGCGTAATGCAGGGCGGCGTCGGCGATATGCCCGTCGCTGTGCAGGGCGCGCACTCCGGTCAGATCGAGACGCGGGAAATCTTCGAGGAATTTATTGTCGCGGGCGCGCAATATGGCGCGCTTGCCGTCCTTGGGCAGGACGAAGGAGAGCGAGGAGCGCCGCACCCGGCGCGGATGCACGCGCAGCCCATAGGTCGCGGCCATGTCCATGAACATATGGCCGAGCCAGTCGGGCGCGAGCTGCGTCAGCAGATCGACGCCGTCGCCGATCAGCTTGGCGCAGGCGAAGGCGGCCGTCACGGCGTTGCCACCGAAGGAAACGGCGTAATCCTCCGCCACATCCTTCTCGTCGCCCTTGGGCATGACCTGCGTGCGCATGGTCACGTCGATATAGGAATGGCCAATGAATAGTGACTGCAAGCGAGGACTCTTCGATAGGAGGAGAGGAGGAGGGCGTCGTCAGACCGAGAAGCTGGAGCCGCAGCCGCAGGAGGCCGTGGCGTTCGGATTCTCGACGCGGAAGGATTGGCCCATCAGATCCTCGACATAATCGACGCGCGCGCCGGCGAGATAGGCGGCGGAAATCGAATCGACGACGAGCCGCGCCCCGTCGCGCTCGACGATGATATCGTCTGCCTTGGGCTCGGTCTCGATCGTATAGGCGTATTGCAGGCCGGAGCAGCCGCCGCCATCGACGGAGAGACGCAGCGCCTTCGCTTCGGTCTCGCCGGCGAGAATGGCGTTGATGCGCTCGGCCGCGCGCTCGCTCATCTCGATCTTCGCAATCGTCGCCGTATCGGTCATTTGGGCGCGCCTTCCTCTTTTTTGGCTTTTGTCTCGCCGGCCTCGTCGCTTGCGCTTCACGGGGCGGGCGGGATATGCGAAGCGAAAATATGGCCGCCCGCGTGACCTTGCAATGACAGGAGCAGACGATTGGCGATCGAAGATCCCGCCGTCCGCGGCCGCGCCCCCCATGCCAGCGACCCTTCGGCCTCGCGCGGGCGCCTCTTTCCCGAATCCGCCTCGCCGACGCGCAGCGAGTTCCAGCGCGACCGCGACCGCATCATCCATTCGACCGCCTTTCGCCGCCTCGCGCATAAGACTCAGGTCTTCGTGCCGCTGGACGGCGACCATTTCCGCACGCGGCTGACCCATACGATAGAGGTGGGGCAGATCGCCCGCGCCCTGGCCCGCGCGCTGGCGCTGGACGAGGACCTCGCCGAGGCAGTGGCGCTCGCCCATGATCTCGGCCATACGCCTTTCGGCCATGCCGGCGAGCATGCGTTGCAGCGCTGCATGGAGGCCTATGGCGGCTTCGACCACAACGCCCAGGCGCTGCGCGTCGTAACCCTGCTCGAGCGCCGCTACGCCCGCTATGACGGGCTGGACCTCACTTTCGAGACGCTGGAAGGCCTCGTCAAGCACAATGGCCCTTTGCGCGGGCCTCGCGCGAATCGCGCGCTCGCTCCTTATGTGGCGGAATTCGACGCGCTGTTTCCGCTGGAGCTGGACACATTCGCCGGGCCCGAGGCGCAGGCGGCGGCGCTCGCCGACGATATCGCCTATGACGCCCACGACATTGACGATGGGCTGCGCGCAAACCTGTTCTCGCTCGAGGATATCGCCGCCGTGCCCTTCATCGGCGTGATGCTGGACGAGATACGCGCCGTCTATGGCGCGCTGGAGCGCACGCGCGTCATTCACGAGCTGGGCCGGCGCGTCATCACCCGCTTCGTCGAGGACGCCATCATCCAATCGGAGAAGCGGCTGCGCCTCGTCGGGGCGAAAAGCGTCGAGGATGTGCGCCGCGCCGGCGTGGCGACGATCGCCTTCTCGCCGCCCATGGCCGAGGCCGATCGCTCGATCAAGGCCTTTCTCTTCCCCAAAATGTATCGGCACGAGAAAGTCGTGGGCGTCTGGGACCGCGCCGAGCAGGTGATCTCGCGGCTTTTCCCCGTCTATTTCGACGATCCGGCGCAAATGCCGCCGGAATGGGCCGAGCTCGCCCGCGCCGAGCAGGGCGCCGCCCGCGCCCGCCATGTCGCCGATTACATCGCCGGAATGACCGACCGCTACGCGCTCGGCGAATATCGCAAGCTGTTCGGGGAGAAAATGTCCCTGGGCTGAGGGCGGACCACAGCTCGCCTTGACGGAGCCCCTCGCGCGCCCGACCTCCTGATTCTGACCGGGAGGCTCCCATGCTCGTCATCGAATTCGTCGGCGCCGCTCCAGAGGGAATGACCGCGCAGGTCATCGATCGGATGAACACCGACATCAGCGACGTGCGCAAGGCGGTCACTCACGCCAAGTCACTGTTCTCGAATGTGATCGTCCAGCGCAAGCATAAGCCGCTGCCGCATGGCTTCCGCATATTGGACAGCGATGGGCGGGAGGTCGCGAGCTGGAGCATAGACGAGTGAGAGGGTGAGCCTTCAGGCTCGCAACTCGATCGGCCACGGCTCGCGAAAGATGCGTTCCGCTCCCCATTCTGCTAAACCCCCGGCCGCAATCGCCCCCGGCCCGGACATTCGATGAACATCTTCTCCGACTTCCACGTCGCCACCGCCGTCATTCTCGATTCGATCAAGGCCTCCGGCCGCCTGCCGGAGACGCTGGATTATTCGCGTTTTGTCGTGGAGCCGCCCAAGGACGCCGCCCATGGCGATCTCGCCACCAACGCCGCCATGGTCTTCGCCAAGGAGGCCAAGGCCAATTTCGCCAATCCGCGCCAGCTCGCGGTGGAAATCGCGGCCGCTTTGGCCGATCTGCCCAATGTGGCCGAGGCCGAGGTCGCAGGGCCGGGCTTCATCAACATCCGCCTGAAGCCGAGCCTCTACGCCGATGTGCTGCGCGCCGTGCTGAACGACTGCGACGCCTATGGAAGGCCGCAGGGCAGGGGGGCGCTCGCGGGCAAGATCAATGTCGAATATGTCTCGGCCAATCCGACCGGGCCGATGCATGTCGGCCATGGCCGCGGCGCGGTGTTCGGCGATGCGCTGGCCAATCTTCTGGCCTTCGCGGGCGCGGAGGTCACGCGCGAATATTACATCAACGACGCCGGCGCGCAGGTCGATGTTCTCGCCCGCTCGGCCTTCCTGCGCTATCGCGAGGCGCTCGGCGAGACGATCACCATTCCGGAGGGGCTCTACCCGGGCGACTATCTGAAGGCCGCCGGCGAAGCCATTGCGACGCAATATGGCCGCGAGCTTTTGGACAAGAGCGAGAGCGAATGGTTGGAGCCGGTCAAGCGCGCGGCGATCGACGCGATGATGGCGATGATCCGCGACGATCTCGCCGCGCTCGACATTCGCCATGAGGTCTTCTTCTCCGAGCGCACGCTGCATGAGAAGATCAATGGCCTCTCGCAGATCGACAAGGAAATAGACGAGCTGCGCGCGCGCGGCCTCGTCTATGACGGCCGCCTGCCGCCGCCCAAGGGGCAATTGCCGGATGATTGGGAGGATCGCGAGCAGACCTTGTTCCGCTCCACCGATTTCGGCGACGACGTCGATCGTCCGCTGAAGAAATCCGACGGCTCCAACACTTATTTTGCGGCCGACATCGCCTATCATAAATCCAAGATCGACCGCGGCTTCACCACGCTCGTCGATGTGTGGGGCGCGGATCATGGCGGCTATGTGAAGCGCATGACCGCCGCCGTCGCCGCTCTGTCCGACAATAAGGTCACGCTGGATGTGAAGCTCTGCCAGCTCGTGAAATTGATGCGCAATGGCGAGCCGGTGAAAATGTCGAAGCGCGCCGGCGATTTCGTCACTCTGCGCGAGGTGGTGGACGAAGTGGGCGTCGACGCCGTGCGTTTCATGATGCTCTATCGCAAGAATGACGCGCCGCTGGAATTCGATCTCGCCAAGGTCATCGAGCAGTCGAAGGACAATGCCGTCTTCTATGTGCAATACGCTCATGCGCGGACGAAATCGGCGCTGCGTCAGGCGCTCGGCGCTTTTCCCGATCTCGATCTGACGCCCAAGGCGCTCGCGGCCGCGCCGCTGGATCTGTTGCAGGACGAAGGCGAGATCGCGCTCGCCAAAGCCATTGCGCAATATCCGAGGTTGATCGAATCGGCCGCCACGGCGCATGAGCCGCACAGAATCGCCTTCTATCTCTACGATCTCGCCAGCGTCTTTCATTCGCATTGGAACAAAGGCAAAGATCGGCCACAATTACGCTTTGTTAATGCAGATGATAGAAATTCGACCTATGCGCGGATGGCGTTGGTCGTTTCTTTGACTTGCGTCCTGGCGTCGGGTTCGAGACTCCTAGGCGTGAGCGCCCCCGACGAGATGCGGTGATCGCGGCCGGCGCTTTGCAAGAGCGCGGCGCGCGCTCGCATCCGGGAGTGGCGACGTCGCGTCCGTCGGGTAGTGAGCAGGAAGGTGCATCATGCGCGAGGCGACGGCCCGAGGGCCTTCCATCGACATCAGCGAGTTCGAGCGGCGCCTGCGTGGCGGCGAGCCGCAGGGAAATCAGCCGGGCCAGGCGAATCCGCCCGGCAAAGGCGAGGGGAAGAGCGATCCGCTCGCCGAGCTGGCGCGGTTGCTGCACGGCGACGAGGCGGCCGCCGCGGCGGACCCTTACGGCAAAGTCTTCGCCGATCGGCAGCGGCGGGAGCCGACCATCGGCCAGAGAGACAGGGATATTTTCGACGCCGCCGAGCTGCGCGGCGCGCTGTCGCCGTCGCCGTCTGTCGCACCGCCGCCTATGTCGCAATCGCAGCCGCAATCGAACGATTATTACGCGGCGCACGCGTCCGGTGAGACGCAATGGGAGCATCACGAGCCGCAGGATTATCTCGACTATGGCGTCGAGGACGAGCCCTATGACGAGCCGCCCGCGCGTCGAGGCTTGTTCGGCGCGCTGCGCGATCGGCTGCGTCCCTGGCACGCGGTCGTCGCGCTCGCCGGCGTCGGCGCGCTGAGCGTCGGACTGGCCTTGGGCCATCGCGGCGGCGTCGTCGCGCCGAAAGAGCTCGCCACCATCAAAGCGCCGGAGGGGCCGGCCAAGGTGCAGCCTTCCTCCGTGGCGGAAGCCGCTGCGCCCCAGCGCGGCGCCGCCGTGCTCGATCGCAATCAGAACGCCCCGGTCAAGAAGGTCGTCTCCAAGCAGGAGCAGCCCGTCGATCCGGCGGCGGCGGTGCGCGTCGTCAAGCTCGGCGGCGAAGGGCCGGTCGATGCGCCGCATGAGCCGGCTCCCGTCGGCGGGCCCAATAATCCCTATGGCGCCGAGCCGCGACGGGTGAAGACTGTCTCGGTGCGGCCCGATGGCACTGTGATCGACAATGACGCGCCGACGCCGGCCATTGCGCGTCCGGCGACCAATGTCGCGCCGCCGGCGCGGCCGCCGTCTCTCGCCGCCCGGCCGAGCGCCGTCGAGGCGCCGATCGAGCCGCCGACCGCGACGCCCAAGAGCCCGGCCAAGCCGGCGACGACGCCGAAGGTCGCGCAGCCGCCGCGTCCCAAGCCCGCCGCCCCGGCCGCCCCGCTCGAGCAGACCGCCGCCATCGAGCCGGCGCAGACGGAGGCGGCGACTGGCGGCAATGGCGGCTTCGCCGTGCAATTCGGCGCCGCCGGCTCGGAGGATGAAGCGCGCCGGCTGATCCAGACGGTGAACTCTAAATTCAGCGCGCAGCTCGGCGGCAAGCGGCTCGGTTTCCGCCTCGCCAAGGTCGGCGAGAAGAGCGTCTATCGCGTTCGCGCCGCCGGCATGAGCCGTGAGGCCGCGGTCGGCGTCTGCGAGAAGGTGAAGGCCTCCGGCGGCTCTTGCTTCGTCGCGGCCAATTGATGGAGACAGCGGCTCCGTGACGCGCGCTTTCATCTGCGGCTGCGCCGGCCTCTCCCTCTCGCAGGAGGAAATATCCTTTCTGCGCGAGGCGCGGCCCTGGGGCACGATCCTGTTCAAGCGCAATGTCGCCTCGCGCGCGCAGCTTTCCGCCCTCACTGCGGACATTCGCGGAGCGCTGGGAACAGACGCACCGATTCTCGTCGATCAGGAGGGCGGGCGCGTCCAGCGCCTCGGCCCGCCGGTCTGGCGCGCCTATCCCGCCGCCGCCGCCTTCGAGAGACTGGGGCTTCCGCCAGAGGAGACGGCGGCGCTGGCGCGTCTCAGCGCGCGGCTGATCGCCCATGATCTGCGCGAGGTCGGGATCGACGTCGATTGCCTGCCGGTTCTCGACACGCCGGTGGACGGCTCCCACAATATCATCGGCGACCGCGCCTATAGCCGTGTTCCCACCGAGATCGCGCGGCTCGGCCGCGCGGCGGCAGAGGGGCTGCTCGATGGCGGCGTGCTGCCGGTCATCAAGCATATCCCCGGCCATGGACGGGCGCGGGCGGACAGCCATCTCGAGCTGCCCGTCGTCGAGGCCTCCCGCGCCGAGCTGGAGGCGCAGGATTTCATTCCCTTCCGTGCCGACGCCGATCTGCCGCTCGGCATGACCGCCCATGTCGTCTATCGGGCCATCGATCCCGATCATCCCGGCACGCTCTCCAGAGCCGTGATCGAAGAGATCATTCGCGGCCTCATCGGCTTCGACGGCCTGCTGATGACCGACGATCTCTCGATGAAGGCGCTCTCGGGCGGCTTTCGCGCGCGCGCCGAGGGCGCGATCGCCGCCGGCTGCGATGTGGTCCTGCATTGCAACGGCGATCTGGCCGAGGCCCGCGCCGTCGCGGAAGGGGCGGGCGATCTCGCCGGCCGGGCGCTGGAGCGGGCGCGCGCGGCGAAGGCGAAAATCGCCGCGCCGAAGGATTTCGATCCTGTGGACGGCGCCCGCCAATTCGACACGGCTCTTGCGGCCGGCGTCTGATCGGCCCAATCTCTCGCCTTCCCGATGGGTCAGGCGTGAGACGACGCCGTGAGGCGAGATGGCGCAGGATTTGGCTTTCGACATTGCCGGCGAACATGAGCGCGCGGAGGCGGAGCCCGCCTTCCTCGTCGATGTCGACGGTTTCGAAGGTCCGCTCGACCTGCTGCTGGAGCTCGCCCGCCGCCAGAAGGTCGATCTCGCGCGCATTTCCATCTTGGCGCTGGCCGAGCAATATCTGGCCTTCGTCGAGGAGGCGCGGCGCGTCCGGCTGGAGCTCGCCGCCGATTATCTGGTGATGGCCGCCTGGCTCGCCTATCTGAAATCGCGCCTGCTGCTGCCGGAGCAGCCCAAGACGGGCGAGGAGCCCTCGGCGGCAGAGCTGGCGGCGGCGCTCGCAGATCGGCTGCGCCGGCTGGAGGCGATCCGCGCGGCGTCGGACAAGCTTCAGGAGCGCGCGCGGCTCGGCCGCGACATGTTCCTGCGCGGCGGGCCGGAAGGGATAGAGACCAAGACGGCGTCGACCTTCACGGCCAGCCTCTATGATCTTCTGTCGGCCTACGCCCGCCAAAGGCAGAAGCAGGCGATCTCCAAGGTCACGCTGCGCCAGCGCAATGTCTGGTCGCTGGCGGAGGCGCGCGAGACCCTGGAGCGGCTCGCCGGAATCGCCGCCCAATGGACCGCGCTCGACGATTATCTGTTGGAATATTGTGTGGATATTCAAACCGCGCGCACCGTCCGCGCCTCGTCTTTTTCCGCTTCTCTGGAAATGGTGCGGGAAGGGCGGTTCGACATTCGCCAGGACCGCGCCTTCGCGCCGATCTGGCTGCGGCGGCGGGAGACGGAACTGGACCGCGAGCCTTCGGGCTCATTGAGCGAAGCCTCGGAGCCGTGAGCCATAGGCTCATGATCCAAAGGCGAGGGAGAGAAATTTGGCGCGAGCCTTGCGACCCGTCGAATTGTTCGAAGACGATGCGGCCCTCGAAGGTGAGGAGGCGGCGCTGCGCGAGGCCGCCCGCATCGCCGAGGCGCTGTTGTTTGCGGCCGGCGAGCCCCTGGAGCAGAGCGAGATCGCCCGCCGTCTTCCCGACGGAACCAATGTCGAGGCGGTGCTGGCGCGGCTGAAGCAGGATTACGCCGACCGTGGCGTCACGCTGACGAGGGCCGGCCACAAATGGTTCTTCCGCACGGCGGCCGATCTCGGCTGGGTGCTGGCGCGCCAGCAGGTGGAGCAGAAAAAGCTGTCCCGCGCGGCGCTCGAGACGCTCGCCATCGTCGCCTATCATCAGCCGGTCACGCGCGCCGAGATCGAGGACATAAGAGGCGTCGCCGTGGCCAAGGGCACGCTGGACGTGCTGCTTGAAACCGGCTGGGTACGTCTGCGCGGCCGTCGCCGCGCCCCCGGCCGGCCGCTCACCTATGGCACGACCGATAGTTTCCTCATGCAGTTCGGCCTCGAGCAGATCGGCGATCTTCCCGGCCTCGACGAGCTGAAGGGCGCGGGCCTTTTCGACGGCCGCCTGCCCAAGGGCTTCGACGTGCCGCAGCCGACCGACGACGCCGCGCTCAAGGAGGACGAGGATCCGCTGGAGGGCGACGCGGAGGCGGCGCTCGAGATGGATTTTCTGCAGGAGCCGGACGCGCCGGAGGAGCCGGAGCCGATCGAGGAGTAGGGCCGCCGGCCGGAGAGGGAGGGGACGGTCCCCGATTGCGCATGGCCAGGCGCCGAGGTCGCGCCGCCATCGTCAAAAAATCCGTCGGCCCGCACGCGATCGTCGTTACAGCTGTCGCATTCGGGCTATAGTGCGCTCACCATCCTTTGCGCGCGCCCGCCGCGGCGCGCCGATCTGCGAGGAGGCGCCGACACGAGGCCCTTCGTTTCCGCCGCGATACGGCCGAGACGGGGCCCAGCGAACAGACAGCGACTTCGGCCTGTACCCGCTCCCGCGCGCCTTGCGAGGCCAGGATGGAGGACCTCCGATGCCCAGACTGTTCACCGCCCTCGAAATCCCCCCTCTCGTCGCCGGCAGTCTCGCCGCATTGCGCGGAGGCCTGCCGGGAGCCCGCTGGATCGACGCCGAGAACTACCACATCACGCTGCGCTTCATCGGCGATGTGGATGACGCGCTCGCCCATGACGCGGCCATGACGCTAGCCGCCATCCGCCGCTCCCCGATCACGATCACGCTCGAGGAATTGTCGAGTTTCGGCGGCGACAAGCCGCGCGCGGTGGTGGTGAAGGCGCGCGCCGATCGGGCGCTGGCCGAGTTGCAGGCGGAGCAGGAGCGGCTGCTGCGGCGCATCGGCGTTCCGCCCGAGCCGCGCAAATTCGCGCCGCATGTGACGCTCGCCCGGCTGCGCGGAGCGTCCTGCGCCTCGGTCGCCACCTATCTCGGAACGCGCGGCTATTTTCCGCCCCTGCGCTTCGAGGCGGCCCGCTTCGTGCTGTTCTCCTCGCGCGATTCGGTCGGCGGCGGCCCCTATCTCGTCGAGGCCGCCTTTCCGCTGCAGGATCGCCGGGCGTTTCCCGCCGGCGCGAGCGAATTGCGCGCCTACGGAAGATAGGCTCTTCGCGCTCAGGCCGCCGTTTCGGCGGTTCGGCGTCCGCGCTCCACCACCGCGGCGAGGGAGGGATCGCGCGCGACCGCCTCCGCGATGAGGCGGTCGGAGGCGCTCTCGATCCTGTCCTGCATCCGCTCGAAGAAATCCCGTGGCTCCAATCCCGGCGGGATCGGCGGCAGATATTCGATGACCGCGGTCCCCGGCCGCAGGATGAAGGCCTGGCGCGGCCAGAACAGGCCGGAATTCAGCGCCACCGGCAGGCAGGCCGCGCCGGTCTCGCGATAGAGCAGGGCGACGCCGAATTTATAGACGGGCGGCGCGCCGGCCGGCCTCCGCGTTCCTTCGGGAAAAATGAACAATTGCCGGCCCTGGGCGAACAGCGCCTTGGTCTTCTCGATCAGCTGCGGCAGCAGCTTGCCGCCCTTGGCGCGATCGATGCCGATCTGCTCCGCGCCCATCAGATACCAGCCGAAAAACGGGATCAGCACCAGCTCGCGCTTGAGAATATAGGAGAAGTCCGGCGAATGCAGCGGCAGGACGAAGGTCTCCCAGGTCGACTGATGCTTGCAGGCGACGATGACCGGGCCTTGCGGAATATTCTCGAGCCCGCGAAACTCGAATTTCAGCCCGACGATCTTGTCGAGCAGGAAGAGCGAGCCGCGCCCCCAGACGCGGCCGAGCGTCATGGAGGCCTGCCGCTTCATCAGCAGCGCCGGCAGCCAGACGATCTGCAGCGCTATGAGGTTGGCGAAGAAAGCGATGTGGAACAGCAGCGAGCGCAGGAAGAGCATAGCCTTGTCGCCTGATGGTTTCGCATGGGGCCGGGGCGGGGACGCCTTCCTAGCGCATTTCTCGCCGTTCGGCAGCGCCGGAGCCGCATTTTCGATAAAATCGGGTTTTTCCAAAAGGCTCGGCGGCTTCAGCGCGGCTCCGCGACGGCGGCGCTTCCGATCGGCGCCGCCGGGCTTCGCTCCAGCAGCCGGTTGCGCAGCGCCACATAGAGATATTTGCAATATTCGGCCGCGATGAGCCGCGTCACGGCGATGTCGTCGAGCCAGTCCTCGACGCGCACATGATCGCTGACCACGGCGAAGGGATAGAGCGAGGCTTCGGGCAGCGCCGCCGAGAGCTCGGCCAGAGCGCGCGGCATGTGATAATTGGAGGTGACGACGATCAGCGAGCCGCGGTCCAATCCGCGCGCCTGCGCCCAATCGCGCGTCTCCAGGGCGTTGCCGATCGTGTCGCGGGCCCGATAGCCGAGATCGACGCAGCAGTCGAAGAGCTCGCGCGAGACGGGCAGGAGCTTGGCGATCTCATGGCCGCGCGTCGCGCGATTGACGCCGGTGATCAGCAGACGCCGCGCCTGGCCGCGCGCCAGCAGCCCGCCGGCCTCATAGACGCGATCGGAGCCGCCGGTCAGCACGACGACGCCGTCGGCCTGCACGGTCAGAGTCGATTCGCTCCGCTCGAGCGAGAGGGCGAAACCGATGAAGCCGGCGACGAAGGCCGCGGCGAGGAACGAGACGAGGGCGAGCGCCGCCATGCCCCAGCGACCGAGCGCTGCAGTCCGCGCCGTTCCCGCGTCTCGTCCTCGCGCTCGCAAGCGATTCACCTCGTCGTCGGCTCCCTGGTCGTCGGCTCCCCCGACAAGATGGAAGCGGCGCTCGAGGCCGTCCAGGGCCGAGAAGCAATTATGCGGAGGGGGTTATTCGGCTCCGTCCAACCGTCGCAACTGCCGGAAGACGATCTCCTGCGACATGAAGCCGGTGAGCAGGCCCGCCGCCGCGGAAATGCAGCCGACGACGGTGAAGCCGAGCGGCCCCAGCGAGAAGCTGCCGAACATCGCCTCGAGCTGGTCGCCGTCCGGCGTCGCCGTCCAGCGGCTCGCCAGATAGCCGGAGAACAGGAAAAAGGCCATAGCGGAGGCGCCGCCGATAAAGCCGCCGCGCAGCCCCAGCGCCAGAAAACGGCGCTGGAACTGCTGGGCGATGTATTTGTCCGCCGCGCCGACGAGATGCAGCACTTCGATGATCTCGCGATTGCCGACCATGGCCGCCCGCGTGGCGAAGGCGACGGCGAGGCCCATGGCGACGACGATCAGCACGAAGACCAGCGCCGCCACCGCCACCACGGTGCGCGCCATCTGGCCGAGGCGCTCCACCCAGAGCCGGTGATCGTCCAGCGCAGCGGTCGGGATCGCCTGAGCGAGCTCGCGGCGCAGCGCATCGAGATCGGCGCGGCGGTTCTCGTCCAGCTTGACGACGATCATGCGCGGGGCGGGAAGCTCGGCGAAATCGAGGCCCTGGCCGAGCCAGGGCGCGAGCAGCGCCTCCGATTCCGCCTTGGTGTAGACGCGCACGTCGCGCACGCCCTCGGCGGCGACGAGGACCGAGGTCGCCCGGTTCACATCGGCTTCTATGTCGCGGCCGGGCGCGGAACGAATCTGGACGCTGGCCTCGCGCGCCACCTCGCGCCGCCAATCGACGCTGGCGTCGGCGACCATCAGCGCCGCTCCGGCCGAGAGCGAGGCGAGAAAGGTCATGATGGCGATGACGATGACCAGCGAGCGGCCGGCGATGGAGGAGGTCGGCACCAGCGGCGTCTCGCGGCCGAGCGTCTCCTCCAGCGTGGCGTCGCCCGGAGCCGAGCTCGCAGCCGGCGACAGGCGGCGCAGCGCGGCGCGGGATTTCGCGTCATTCGAAGACATGCAGCCGCCCGTCCGCGAGCACCAGCCGGCGCGCGCTCTCATATTGCTCCATCAACGCCAGATCATGGGTGGCGATGACGACCGAGGTCCCGCTCTTGTGCAGTTCCACGAACAGCCGCAGCAGCCGGCGCGCCAGAGTGGGGTCGAGATTGCCGGTCGGCTCGTCGGCGAGCAGCAACTCGGGACGCACGATCAGCGCGCGGGCGATGGCGGCGCGCTGCTTCTCCCCGCCCGAGAGCACGCTCGGCCGGCTGGCGATGCGCTCGTCGAGCCCCACCCAGCGCAAGAGCTCCAGCACTTCGGCGCGATAGCTCGTCTCCTCGCGGCCGATGACCCGCAGAGGCAGAGCGACATTCTCGTATAGATTGAGATGCTCGAGCAGGCGGAAGTCCTGGAAGACGACGCCGATCCGACGGCGGATGTCGGTCACGGAGTCCTTGTCCAACGTCTGCGTATCCTTGCCGAAGAGGCTGATTCGTCCGCGCGTCGGCTTCAGCGACATCAAGACGAGCTTGAGCAGCGTCGTCTTGCCGGCGCCGGAGGGTCCGGTGAGGAATTGGAACGACCGCGGCGTTATGGAAAAAGCGAGATCGCTCAATATCTCGCTGCCGTTTCCATAGCGCAGGCCGACGTTCTCGAAGGTCAGCAAAGGCGTGTATCCATTGGCGGGCTCAGAATCGCGCTGCGGGGAGATTAGCAGTTCACCGCCCATTAACCATATCGGCGGCTAATCGACGACATGTCGGCGGCCGATTCCGAAGCGGCCGCCCACGGTTCGGAGACCGGCCATGCGCAACCACCTCGCCCCGCACAATTCTCCGGTCGGCTCGGCCCCGAAGGCCCATGATCTGGACGAGGCCCGGCTGTGGCGGGAGCCGCCGCGCGAGAGCGACCTCGTCGATGAGCGGCGCCAGCGCCTGCTGCCGCTGATCGCGGCGATCATCGCCGTCGTTTTCGGGGCCATGGCGCTGATCGGCATGCGCGAGAAGATCGTGCGGGTCATGCCCTTCGCGACGGCGCTCTATTCGGCCATGGGGCTGAAGGTCAACGCCGCCGGGCTCGATCTGCGCGGCGTCACCTCCAAGATCGTCACCGAAGGATCGCGCAAGGTGCTGACCGTCGAGGGCGAGATCGTCAATCTGCGGCGCTCGGCCAATCGCGTGCCGCCCATGGCGCTGGCCATTCGCGGCGCCGACGGCCGCGAGCGTTACAGCTGGACCGCCGCCGCGCCGAAAATGCGGCTCGCGGCCGGGGAGAGCGTGCAGTTCCGCGCGCGCCTCGCTTCGCCGCCCGCTGACGGGGCCGATGTGCAGGTGCGCTTCGCCGCGCTCGAGGATGCGGAGAAATCGGCGCGATAGCCGCGCCGCGTTCCTCAGCGCGTTCCCTTGACGCGCGAAATGGCCTAAGCAGGCCCCATGCCGCCGCATGCGCCTCTCCTCTTCGTGAACGCCCGCCTCGTCGATCCCGCCTCTGGCGTGGAGACGCGCGGAGGGCTCCTCATCCTCGACGGTAAAATCGCCGATCTCGGCCCGGCTCTCACGGCCGAATCCGCGCCGCAGGGCGCGCGAATCGTCGATTGCGCGGGCGATGTGCTCGCGCCCGGGCTCATCGACATGCAGGCCTTTCTCGGCGAGCCGGGCGCCGAGCATCGCGAGACCATCGCCACCGCCACGGCGGCGGCCGCAGCCGGCGGCGTCACCACCATTGTCGCCGCCCCCGGCACCTCGCCGCCGATCGACGATCCGGCCGTCGTCGACTTTGTCCTGCGCCGCGCCCGCGACACCGGCCGCGTCCGCGTTCTGCCCATGGCGGCGCTCACCAAAGGCCGCGAGGGCAAGGAAATCTCCGAATTCGGCCTGCTGCGCGAGGCCGGCGCGATCGCATTCTCCGACGGCAAGCGCTCGCTTCGCAACGCCCAGACCATGCGTCGGGCGCTGACCTACGCCCGCGATTTCGACGCGCTCATCATCCATTTCCCGGAGGATCGCGACCTTGTCGGCGAGGGCGTCATGAATGACGGCGAATTGGCGACGCGCCTCGGCCTCGCCGGCGTCCCCAAGGAGGCGGAGGCCGTCATCGTCGATCGCGATCTGCGCCTCGTCGAGCTGACCGGCGCGCCCTACCATGCTTCCATCGTCGCCAATGCCCTGTCGCTGGCGGCGCTTCAGGAGGCGAAGGCGCGCGGCCTGCCGGTGACGTGCGGGACGACGATCAATCACCTGACGCTCAATGAGAACGACATCGGCGACTACCGCACCTTTTTGAAGCTGCGGCCGCCGCTGCGCCATGAGGACGAGCGCCGGCTGCTGGTGGAGGCGGTGGCGAACGGGCTCATCGACGTGATCGTCTCCGATCACGATCCGCAGGACGTGGAAATGAAGCGTATGCCCTTCGCCGAGGCCGAGGCCGGCGCCGTCGGCCTCGAGACCATGCTGGCGGCGGGACTGCGGCTCGTCCATTCGGGCGATGTTCCGCTGCCGACGCTGCTGCGGGCCATGTCGACGCGGCCGGCCGAAATTCTGCGCCTCGAGCAGGGTCGCCTCGCCAAAGGCGCGCCGGCCGATCTCATCCGTTTCGATCCCGATGAGCCCTTCGTGGTCGATCCGGCCGAATTGCATTCCCGCTGCAAGAACACGCCCTTCGATACGGCGCGGCTGCAAGGCCGGGTGAAATCCACCTTCGTCGCGGGACAATCTGTCTTCGAGAGGCGCAGCGACTAGAGCTCGGCTTTGGCGAATATGGCGATTTACGGCCGGGTTTCGGACAAAAACGGGAAAAACAGGCAATTCGAATGTGAATCTTTGAAATAGGTACGTAGGTTAACTCCCCGTAACTTCCACGAACCGAAGGCGGGGCGTTGGCCCTGATTCTGCGTTCGTCCACCCGCGACGCGCCGCCTTCGACGAGACAATCGCCCGAGCGGCCGGGCCGGAAGTGGAAGAGAAACGATGCTTGGTTCCCGAATTTCCCTCGTCGCGCTAATGGTCGCCTCGGCGCCTGCGTTGCAGGCGCACGCCCAGGAGACGCTGCCCGACATCGACATTGTCGCGACATCGCCGGAGGCGGGCGCGGGGATCGAAAAGTCGAAGATTTCCACCAATCCGATCACCATCTCGCGCAAGGATCTCGACCGCGATCACGCGCTCACCCTCACCGAGACATTGGCGCGGCGCAACGCCTCGATCAACATCAACGAGGTGGCCGGCAATCCTTTCCAGCCGGATGTGACTTATCGCGGCTTCTCGGCCTCGCCGGTGGCCGGCACGCCGCAGGGCCTCGCCATCTATCAGGACGGCGTGCGCATCAATGAGGCCTTCGGCGATGCGGTCAATTGGGATCTGATCCCGACTGTCGCCATCGCCAATGGCGACATCGTCAGCGGCAATCCGCTGTTCGGCCTCAACGCGCTCGGCGGCGCGCTGACGCTCGAGATGAAGAACGGCTTCACCTGGCAGGGCTTCGAGGCGGATGGCCGCGGCGGCTCCTATGGGCGCCGCGTCGGCACGCTGCAATATGGCAAGCAGATCGACAATTGGGCCGCCTATCTCGCCTTCGAGGGCATTGGCGACGGCGGCTGGCGCCAGCGTTCGGGCTCCTCCGTGCTGCGCGGCTACGCCGATCTCGGCTATAAGGGCGACAAGACCGAGTTCCATCTGAATTTCACCGGCGCGGGCACGCGCCTGGGCGCGGCGGCGGCGACGCCGGTCGATCTGTTGCAGCGGGGCGGCTACGGCTCCATCTTCACGACGCCGCAGACCTCCAATAACGACCTCGCCTTCGTGAATTTCAAAGGCGCCTATGAGGCGACGAATCATCTGAAATTCAACGGCAACGCCTATTTTCGGCAGTTCCGCCAGGAGCATGTCGACGGCAATCTGGCCGATGTCGAGCGCTGCAGCTCGCGCGCTTTCATCTGTCAGGAGGATGAGCCGTTCCTCGTCAACGAGCCGACAAACGCCCAGCGCCGCCTGCGCGATGTCTCCGGTAATTTCATTCCCGCCTCTGTCCTCGCCGGCGGCGTGCCGGCGAGCGTCGACAAGACGCGGACCGACTCGCGCTCCTTCGGCTTCGCGCTGCAGGGGACCTATGACGAGGCGATCTTCGGCTTCAAGAACAAGCTCGTCGTCGGCGGCTCGCATGATCGCCAGCATGTCGACTTCCGCGGCTATTCCGAGCTCGGCGTGCTGCAGCCCGATCTCTCCGTCGCATCGACCGGGCTCGTCTATCAGAACGCCGTTCCCGAGGGCGGCTTCCAGCAGGTGAGCGTCGGCGGCCGCAATTTCTATTGGGGCGTCTATGCGCTCGACACGCTGGATGTGACCGACAAGCTCACCGTCACCGCCGGCCTGCGCTTCAACAGCGCCGATATCGCGCTCTTCGACCATCGCGGCGTCTCGCTGAATAGCAACGCGGTCTATCAGCGGGTCAATCCGGTCGCGGGCCTCACCTATAATTTCCTTCCCGAATTCACTGTCTACGGCAATTACTCGGAAGCCAATCGCGCGCCGACGGCGCTGGAGAACGGCTGCTCGGATCGCCTGCATCCCTGCATGATCGACGGCTTTCTCGTCTCCGATCCGCCGCTGAAGCAGGTGGTGGCGAGGACCTGGGAAGTGGGCTTTCGCGGCTATCACCCCATCGGCCCCGACAATGGCCGTCTCGACTATCACGCAGGCCTGTTCCGCACCGAGAGCACGGACGACATTCTCGCGCTGCCGTCCGACGTGATCCAGGGCCGCGGCTATTACGCCAATGTCGGACAGACGCGCCGGCAGGGCGTGGAAGCCGGCGCCACATGGCGCAATGATTTCCTGGCCCTCTACGCCGATTACGCGCTCGTCGACGCCACCTTCCGCAATTCGATGACGTTGAACTCCGGCGACAATCCCTACGCCGACGAAAATGGCCAGATTCATGTGCGTCCGGGCAATGTGCTGCCGGGAATTCCGCGCCATCGCGTCAAGCTTGGTTTCGATTACAATATCACGCCGGAGTGGAAGTTCGGTCTCGATTATGTCTTCACGAGCGGCGTGCATCTGGCGGGCGACGAGGCAAATCTCGACAAGACGCTGCCATCCTGGGGCATTGTCAATCTGAAGACCTCCTATAAGGTCATGGACAATGTCGAGGTCTATGCGCTCGTGCAGAATTTGTTCGATCGGCGCTACTATACTTTCGGCACATATTTCGAAAGCAGCGCGTTGGCGGGCTTCAGCAATCCGCGCACTGTCGGCCCCGGCGCGCCGCTCGCGGCCTATGGCGGAGTCAAGGTCAGATTTTGAGCCTAAGGCTATGATCTAGCGAGGCGATATTCTTTATCGGAGGGGGAGGCGGCGATCAGCGGCGCCTCCCCTATGTTCATTGGCGACCCGCCCGAATCACGAACGCACTTGAAGAAAGGCGGCAACCGCCTTAAAGGCTCGCGCGCGCGGGACGCGAGGCGCGCCGCAACCGGGAACGAGAACGCATGGCCAAGGAAAAATTCTCACGCACGAAGCCGCATTGCAACATCGGCACGATCGGTCACGTGGACCATGGCAAGACGTCGCTGACGGCGGCGATCACCAAGGTTCTGGCCGAGACGGGCGGCGCGACCTTCACGGCCTATGACCAGATCGACAAGGCCCCGGAAGAGCGCGCCCGCGGCATCACCATCTCGACGGCGCACGTCGAGTATGAGACCGCCAATCGCCATTACGCCCATGTCGACTGCCCCGGCCACGCCGATTATGTGAAGAACATGATCACCGGCGCCGCGCAGATGGACGGCGCCATCCTCGTCGTCTCCGCCGCCGACGGCCCGATGCCGCAGACCCGCGAGCACATCCTGCTCGCCCGCCAGGTCGGCGTGCCGGCGCTCGTCGTGTTCCTGAACAAGGTCGACATGGTCGACGATCCGGAGCTGCTCGAGCTCGTCGAGCTCGAGGTTCGCGAACTGCTGTCGAAATACGAGTTCCCCGGCGACGATATTCCGATCACCAAGGGCTCGGCCCTGGCGGCGCTCGAGAACAAGACCCCCGAGATCGGCCATGACGCGATCCTGAAGCTGATGCAGACTGTCGACGAATACATCCCGCAGCCGGAGCGCCCGAAGGATCAGCCCTTCCTGATGCCGGTCGAGGACGTGTTCTCGATCTCGGGCCGCGGCACGGTGGTGACGGGCCGCGTCGAGCGCGGCATTGTCAAGGTCGGCGAGGAAGTCGAGATCGTCGGCATTCGCCCGACGGTGAAGACGACTGTGACCGGCGTCGAAATGTTCCGCAAGCTGCTCGATCAGGGCGAGGCGGGCGACAATATCGGCGCGCTGCTGCGCGGCACCAAGCGCGAGGACGTGGAGCGCGGTCAGGTTCTGTCGAAGCCCGGCTCGGTGAAGCCGCACACCAAGTTCAAGGCGGAAGCCTATATTCTGACGAAGGAAGAGGGTGGCCGTCATACGCCGTTCTTCACCAACTATCGTCCGCAGTTCTACTTCCGCACGACGGATGTGACCGGCATTGTGACGCTGCCCGAGGGCGTCGAGATGGTGATGCCGGGCGATAATGTGGCGATGGAGGTGAACCTCATCGTTCCGATCGCCATGGAGGAGAAGCTGCGCTTCGCCATCCGCGAAGGCGGCCGCACCGTCGGCGCCGGCGTCGTCGCCTCGATCATCGAGTGATTGGAGCGAGCGCGCCGTCGCGACGGCGCACATTCGTTTGCGTTTGCGCAAGTGCGAAACATCGCACTTGCGCCCGGCGTCGTCGCCTCGATCATCGAATATGGGCATTCGTCTGGGCGAGCGCGACACGTCACACTCGCCATGCTTCATCGTGAGCCGAACCCGTGGACGCAAAATGACAGGACCGCGAGCCGGAGGGCTCGCGGTCCGCGTTCATTCGCTCGGTTCGTTCTGGGGTCAGGCCGCGAGCTGCTCCTCGAGGAGGATCGCCGGGAGGCGCGCATCCTCGGCGGCCTCGGTCTCGTTCTCGCTCGAATGCAGCATCACCTCGAGCGCGGCGGCGACGGCGGAAATGCCGATTTCGCGATAGAGGCGGGCGAGCAGGTCATGCGGGCGGTCGGCGGATTGAGTTTCGCTGAAATCGGAGGCGACGAGATTCGACATGGCGGCTGACTCTTCTACTGACGGGGGCGGGACGCTCGAGAAATTTCGCGCATTTGATTTAAAGTCTCCCTTACCCCGGTAAACTATTCGTAAAATCGCGGAGACCGCCGCGCCTTTTTCCCGATCGCGCAATGGGTGAGCGCCGCCGCGATCGATGCTATGATGGCCGCCATGCTGCGCCATATTCCAGAAGAGCCAGTCTCCAACGCCGCGGTCTGGTGCCGACGCCTCGCGGTTTTCGCTTTGCCGGTGGCGGCGATCGCCGTGATTCTCGCGCGCTCCAATGCGGTGGAGCCGCAGGCGTCGCTCGCCGTGCTCGGCGGCGCGATCGTCGTGGCGCTCATCGCTCTGCTGCTGTTTTTCGCCGCCTGTGTCGTCATCTGGCAGGAGGGCCGGCGCGGATTGGGCGCGGCGCTGGGCGGCGCCTTTCTCGCCGTGCTGACGCTCTCCTATCCGGCCTATCTCGCCGTTCAGGCCGTGCGCCTGCCGGTGCTGTCGGATGTGTCGACCGACACCGCCGATCCGCCCCGCTTTTCCGCTTCCCGGGCGGCGGTGGCGGCGCGCGCCGGCTTCACGCCCGCCGGCTTCGACGCCGATCAGGCCGAGCGGCAGAGGGACGGCTATCCGGACATTGAGCCGATCGTCGTCGATCTCGAGCCGGACGAGGCCTATCAGCTGGTTTTGGAGACGGCCCAGAGCCGCGGCTGGCGGGTCATCGACCAGCGTCCTCCGGGCGGGCGCTCGGGCGTCGGCCATCTCGATTTTCTCGATCGGGACCTCGTCATGGGTTTCGCCGACGACATAGCCGTGCGGCTACGTCCGCTCGCCGGCCAGACCCGCATAGACGTGCGCTCGGCCTCCCGCTACGGACGCCACGACTTCGGCGCCAACGCCAAGCGCATCCGGCAATTCGCGGAGGAATTGCAGGCGGGGCTGAATGAGAAATGAGCGAGTAGCGAATTGAACCGGGACGCCGCTATTCGCCGCCCTTGAAATACCGCGCCTCCAATGTCGCCGGCCCCTCGCAGCGGGCGAGGCCGCGCTCGATCATATCCTCGAGATGCGCGAAGACGGAGAACGCCGCCGCCTTTTGGAGCCGCGCGTCGAAACCCTCGTAAATGCGTGCGACCATGACGGCGATCGTCTCGTCGCCGGCCTCGAGCCGCTCGAGAATTGCCGCCTCGCGCTGCTGGCGATGCTGGCGCAAGGCGCGCAAATAGCGTTGCGGCTCCTTCACCGGGCCGCCATGAGCCGGCCAATAGAGACGATCGTCGCGTCGGCGCAGCTTTTCCAGCGAGGCGAAATATTCGCTCATCGAGCCGTCCGGCGGCGCGATGACCGTGGTCGCCCAGCCCATCACGTGATCGCCGGTGAAGAGCGTCGCCTCCTCGGCCAGCGAGAAGCAGAGATGGTTCGTCGTATGGCCCGGCGTCGCGACGGCCTCTATGGCGAGGCCGCCGAAGCTCAGCCGATCGCCATCGGCGAGGAGATGGTCGGGCGCATAGCTCTTGTCATGCGAGGCGTCGAGGCCTGGGCCTGTGACCGAAAGATCGGGCGGCGGCGCATAGGGCGCGCAGCCGGCGATGGTCGCGCCGGTCCTCTCCGCCAGAATACGCGCCGCCGGCGAGTGGTCGCGATGCGTATGGGTGACGAGCAGATAGCGCAGCGTTTCGCCCGCTATGGCGGCGAGCAACGCCTCTATGTGCGAAGCGTCCGCCGGGCCGGGGTCGATGATCGCCACCTCGCCTTCGCCGAGGATGTAGCTGCAAGTGCCCGTATAGGTGAAGGCGCCGGGATTGGGCGCGACAATGCGGCGCGTCAGCCGTGAAACGCGTTGCAGCGCGCCCGGCGGAGAGTCGAAGGTGGTGAGGAAATCATCTGGGGTCATTGAAAATTGCGTCCCTTCGGAATGGCCTCGCGCGCCTTGGCGCCGCGCGATTGCTCGAGCAGGCGCAGATCGGCGCTCAGATCCTCGACCTTCTGCGCGATCACATGGACCACGCCGGATTCGTTCTGCACGCGCCCTGTGACCACGACAAGCCGCGCGCCTATGACCTCGGGACGTTGGCGCTCGAACAGTTTCGGCCAGACGACGATATTGGCGATCCCCGTCTCGTCCTCGATCGTCATGAAAATAACGCCGCTCGCCGAACCCGGCCGCTGCCGCACCAGCACGAGGCCGGCGACGCTCACGCGGGCGCCCTCCCTCACTCTCTGCGTGGAAGAGGGGGGCGGCCCGCGTTGCGCGAAATCTCGATGAAGCGCGGCGCCTGCTCCCTCTCCCGCTCGCAGGGGAGGGTTGGGGAGGGGGCCGCCGCCGAGCGCGCTACAGGGCATGATTCCCTTCGCCTCGAGCCGTCCCCGCAAAAACGCCATCGGATGCGCCTTCAGCGATAATGACAGAAAGCGATAATCCTCCACCACCTCCGCCCCGAGCGGCATGGGCGGAAGGTTCGCGTCCTCCTCCTGCGGCGCGAAGGAGAGCGCGCGCAGCAGCGGCAGATCGTCCTTGTCGCCGGCGCGATTGAGCGCCTGCACGGCCCAGAGCGCGTCGCGGCGCGGCAGGCCCAGCGAGGCGAAGGAGCCGGCTTCCGCCAAGCGCTCCAGCGTCGCCGGCTCGAGCCCACCGCGCAGCCACAGATCGCGCACGGAATCATAGCCGGAGCCGCGCCGCGCCACGAGCCGCTTCATATCCTCTTCCCGCAGGCCCACGATCTGACGAAAGCCGAGACGCACGTCATGCGTCGCGCGAATGTCGCCGGCCATGGAGACATGGCGTGGATGCAGCGGCGTCGCCTGCGCGCGCGCCTCCAGCGCGCAATCCCAATCGGAGAAATTCACATCCACTTCATGCACGCCGACGCCATGCTCCTGCGCATCGCGCACGATCTGCGCCGGGGCGTAGAAGCCCATGGGTTGCGAATTCAAAAGAGCGCAGCAGAATACGTCCGGGTAGCGGCATTTGAGCCAGGCGGAGGCGTAGACGAGCAGGGCGAACGAGGCCGCATGACTCTCCGGGAAGCCATAGGAGCCGAAGCCTTCGATCTGCCCCCAGCAGCGCTCGGCGAAATCGCGGCTATAGCCGCGCGCCTCCATGCCGGCGAGCATTTTGGCGCGGAAGGTTCCGATCGTGCCGACGCGCTTGAACGTCGCCATGGCGCGGCGCAGCCGGTCCGCCTCATCCGGCGTGAAGCCGCCGGCGACAATGGCGATGCGCATCGCCTGCTCCTGGAACAAAGGCACGCCGAGCGTCTTGCGCAGCACCTCCTCGAGTTCCGCCGAGGGAAAGGAGACCTCCTCCTTGCCGATGCGACGGCGCAGATAAGGATGCACCATATCGCCCTGAATGGGGCCGGGGCGCACGATCGCCACCTCTATGACGAGATCGTAGAATTCGCGTGGCTGCAGCCGCGGCAGCATGGACATTTGCGCGCGGCTCTCGATCTGGAACACGCCGATCGTGTCGGCGCGCGAGATCATGTCATAGACACTCTCCTCCTCCGCGGGGATCGACGCGAGGCGATGCACGACGCCATAGCGCTCGGCCAGCAGAGCGAGGCCCTTGCGCAGGCAGGTGAGCATTCCGAGCGCCAGCACGTCGATCTTCAATATGCGCAGCGCGTCGAGATCGTCCTTGTCCCATTCGATCGTCGTGCGGCCTTCCATGGCGGCGGGCGCGAGCGGGACGATCTCGTCGAGCCGATCGCGCGTGATGA
Organism: Methylosinus sp. KRF6; assembly: GCF_018887255.1. Classification (NCBI taxonomy): domain Bacteria; kingdom Pseudomonadati; phylum Pseudomonadota; class Alphaproteobacteria; order Hyphomicrobiales; family Methylocystaceae; genus Methylosinus; species Methylosinus sp. KRF6. Next base: position 543,086 of record NZ_JAHLJF010000001.1, read on the forward strand.
CGAAGCCGCCCGTATGCTGCGAGAGATGGCGCGGAAAGCCGGTCAGCTCGCGCGTCAGCTCCAGCGCCTTGGCGAGGCGCGGCTCGCGCTCACCCTCCCCTTTAGGGGGAGGGTCGGCCGGCGATAGCCGGACGGGGTGGGGTTCAACGGCAGAGACTTGGGGTTTCACCCCCTCCCGATCGCCTTCGGCGCTCGACCTCCCCCCTCGAGGGGGAGGTGGGGACGCCTCTCCTTGCGCTATTCCTCCCCACACATTGTTCGAGAGCCGCGAGACGACGTCGGCCGAAAGGCCGAAAGCCTTGCCGACCTCGCGAATGGCCGAACGCGAGCGATAGGAGACGACCGTCGCCGTGAGTCCGGCGCGCTCGCGGCCATAGCGCGCGTAGATATATTGCATCACCTCCTCGCGCCGCTCATGCTCGAAATCGACGTCGATATCTGGCGGCTCGTTGCGCGCGGCGGAGACGAAGCGCTCGAAGAGGAGATCATGCTTCGTCGGATCGACCTCGGTGACGCCGAGGCAGAAGCAGACGACGGAATTGGCGGCCGAGCCGCGCCCCTGCGCGAATATGTCCTTCGAATGCGCGAAGCGGACAATGTCGTGCACGGTGAGAAAGTAAGCGGCGTAGCCGAGCTCTGCGATCAGCTGCAGCTCATGGCGCAGCAGCGTCTCGACCTGATCGGGAACGCCGCCCGGATAACGCGTCCGCGCGCCGTCTCGCGCGTAAAATTCGAGCGCCTCCTGCTCGCTGGAAAATCCCTCGCGCAGCTCGCTCGGATAATTATGCGCCAGCGCGTCGAGACGGAAGGATAGGCCTTCCAGAAAGCGCGCCGTCTCCTCGACCGCCTGCGGCGCCTGCGTGAATAGTCGCGCCATTTCCGCTCCGCTCTTCAGCGCGCGCTCGGCGTTGGCGGAGAGCAGATAGCCGGCGTTGTCGAGCGTCGTCTTCTCGCGCACGCAAGCGAGAACGTCGGCGAGCGGGCGTCGCTCGGGGACATGCATGTTCGGCTCATTCACCGCGATGAGCGGCAGGCCGGTCTCGCGCGAGAGCGCGATGCGGCGGGCGAGGGCGGCGCGCATGTCGACGCCATAGAGCGCGGTCGCCGCCAGCCACATCCGCTCGTCGGCCGCAGCGAGCAGGGCAGGGGGAAGGGCCGCGCCCTCCATGAGGATGAGCTGCTGATCTTCGGCGAATTCTAAGAGATCGTCGAGGAAAAGGCGGCACTCGCCCTTCTGCGCGCGCATATTGCCGCGCGTCAGCAGCCGGCAGAGACGCCCGTAAGCGGCGCGGTCCTTCGGATAGCAGAGAATATCCGGCGTCTCGTCGGCGAAGACGAGCCGCGCGCCTATGGCGAGACGAAAGCCGGGCGCTTCGGCCGCGTGCTCGCGCAGATAGGAATGAGCGCGCACGACGCCGGCGAGCGAATTGCGATCGGCCACGCCTATGCCGACATGGCCGAGCGCCATCGCTCGCGCGACCATCTCCTCGGGATGCGAGGCGCCGCGCAGGAAGGAGAAGTTCGTCGTCGTCGCGAATTCGGCGTAGCGGGGCATCGCAAGCTCGGGCGCGCATTTTGTTCACGTATTGTCCCGCATTTCCCGAGCAGGGGCAAGGGGCGCACGTGTCGCTGGCGCGTGCGTCGCGAGGCGGCGATGCTCGATCGTCGTCGCAACTGTCGCAAAACTGCGACGATCAAAGACGCGTCGCGGTTTCGCGATCTGGCGAAGGCGCGCGCATTCGTGGAACCTCCGTTGCGAGCGGCGTCGCGGCCGCTGCATGAGCTCGCGACAGACGGCGCGCGGTTTCCCGGGCCGTCGCCGTCTGTCGCGAAGAAAACGTAAGCTTAAAAAACGTCGGGCTGCGGAGGGAATGAATGCAGATGAGAAAATTCCGACTGTCGATGACCGTCGGCGCGTTCGCGCTCGCGGCGAGCGGCGCCTTTGCGGATACGCTGCTCGAGCTGCAGAAGGACGCGCGGCAATGGGTGTCGCCGACGGGAGATTACGCCAATCGTCGTCATTCGGCGTTGAAGCAGATCACCACCGCGAATGTGCACAAGCTCTCTGTCGATTGGCAATTTTCGACCGGCGTTCTGCGCGGTCACGAAGGGGCGCCGCTCGTCATTCACGATGTGACGATTCCGGCGGCCGCCGACAAGGACGGCAAGACGAAGTCCGCCTATGTCACCGATGTGATGTATCTGCACACGCCGTTTCCGAATGTCGTCTATGCGCTCGATCTGCGAGACCCGGATCATAAGGTGCTGTGGAAATATGCGCCGCAGCAGGACGCCTCCGTCGTTCCGGTGATGTGCTGCGACACGGTCAATCGCGGTCTCGCCTATGGCGACGGCAAGATTTTTCTCGCGCAGGCCGACACGACTCTCGTAGCGCTCGATGCGGCGACGGGCGCGTCTTCCGGCGAGGGCAAGGACAGACCGATCTGGTCCGTCAAATTCGGCGATCCGTCGAAGGGCGAGACCTCCACGGCGGCGCCGCATGTGTTCAAGGACAAGGTGCTCGTCGGCAACGCCGGCGGCGAATATGGCGTGCGCGGCCATATCAGCGCTTATGACGTCAAGACCGGCGCGCTGCTGTGGCGCGGCTATTCGACCGGGCCGGACGAAGAGACGTTGATCGACCCCGAGAAGACGACCCATCTCGGCAAGCCCGTGGGCAAGGACTCCGGGATCAACACTTGGCAAGGCGATCAGTGGAAGCTGGGCGGCGGCACGACATGGGGCTGGTACAGCTATGATCCGGAGCTCGATCTGATCTATTACGGCTCCGGCAACCCCTCGACATGGAATCCCGTGCAGCGTCCCGGCGACAATCGCTGGTCGATGACGCTCTGGGCGCGCGATCTCGACACGGGCAAGGCGAAATGGGTCTATCAGACGACGCCGCACGACCAATGGGATTATGACGCGGTCAATGAGATCGTGCTCGTCGATCAGGAGATCGGCGGCAAGAAGACGAAGACCGCCGTTCATTTCGATCGCAACGGCTTCGCCTACACGCTCGATCGCACAAATGGCGAATTGCTCGTCGCCGAGAAATTCGATCCGGCGGTCAATTGGGCCAAGAAGATCGACCTCGACAAGAAGTCGAAAACCTATGGCCGTCCGATCCTCGACGAGCGCTTCTCGACCGAGGCGCATGGCGAGGACGAGACGACGCGCGGCGCCTGTCCGACGACTCTCGGCTCGAAGGACGAGCAGCCGGCGAGCTATGATCCGAGCACGGGCCTCTTCCTCGTGCCGACGAACCATGTCTGCATGGATTTCGAGCCGTTCCGCGTCAGCTATTCCGCCGGCCAGCCCTATGTCGGCGCGACGGTGGAAATGTTCCCCGCCGATCGCGACAAGGGCGAGACGCATACGGGCAATTTCATCGCCTGGGACGCGAAGACCGGCAAGATCGTCTGGGCGAACAAGGAGCAATTCTCCGTGTGGTCGGGCGCCGTCTCGACCGATGGCGGCGTGACCTTCTACGGAACGCTGGAAGGCTATCTCAAGGCGGTCGACACAAAGACCGGCAAGGAGCTGTTCCGGCGCAAGACGCCCTCCGGCATCATCGGCAATGTCATCACCTATGAGGTCGGCGGCAAGCAATATGTCGCCGTGCTCTCGGGCGTCGGCGGCTGGGCCGGCATCGGCCTCGCGGCCGGCCTCACCAAAAGCAGCGACGGTCTCGGCGCGGTCGGCAATTATCGCAGCCTGTCGAATTACACCGCGCTCGGCGGCGTGCTCACCGTCTTCGCTCTGCCGGACTGACCGGCGTGCGCCCGGCGGCGCTCAGTCGCCGGGCGTCCCGCTCTGCTCTTCTTTCTTGCGCCGGCTCGCCTTCTTCGGCTCGCGCCGCGGGCCTTCCACCAGCCGCACCACTACGCCCCAGAGCGTGCGAACATCCTGCTCGGTCATGTTCATGCGGTGGAACATGTTGCGCAGATTGCGCGACATCACCGGCTTCTTCGTCTCGGGACGGAAGAATTGCCGCTCGTCGAGATGCTTCTCCAGATAGTCGAAGAAAGCGAGCGTCATCTCGCGGGTGGCGGGCGGCGAGCGCTCGGTGACGTCGAAGGGCAGCGTCTCGCCATGAGCGAAGCGGAACCATTCATAGCCGGTGAGCAGCACAGCTTGCGCCAGATTGAGCGAAGCATAGGCGGGATTGACCGGAAAGGTCAGGATCGAATCGGCGAGCGCGACATCGTCATTGTCGAGCCCCGTGCGCTCCGGCCCGAACATCACGCCATGACGCTCGCCCGCGGCGAGACGCACGACTGTATCGGACATTGCGGTCGCGGGCGTCACCACGGGCTTCACCTGGCCGCGCCCGCGCGCCGTCGCCGCATAGACGAAGGTAAGATCGGCGATCGCCTCGCGCACATTCTCGTAGAGCTTGGCGGAATCGAGCAGATGCGCGGCGCCGGCGGCGGCGGCGTAGGAGGCCTCGCGATAGACAGGATCGCGCGTCGGCCAGCCCTCGCGCGGCGCGACGAGCCGTAGATCCGAGAGGCCGAAATTGGCCATGGCGCGCGCGCACATGCCGATATTGACGGCGAGCTGCGGCCGCACGAGCACGATGGTCGGCCCGCCTTCGAGCTTTGGCTTGGTGTGGTCGGTTCCAGCGCCGGTCATCGATCAGGCGTCGTCTTCGAAGAACGCATCTATGTCGCGGCGCCCATGCAGTATGTTGACGATTTCCAGCGCGCTTTCGCGATAGATCATGAAGATCATATATCCCCGAAACGGAAAGCTCCTCAAACCGGGGGACAGCTCGTCGCGCGGCCGACCGAGAAGAATCGGCAAAGCGGCCATTTTTTCGCACTGCTCGACGAGTTGCTCGATGATGTCGCGCGCTCGAACGAGATCATCCATCCGATCCGACAGATACAGAAAAATCTCATCCAAATTTCGGAGCGCGGCGTCGGTCATCGTCAACTCGCGCATCTATTTCCCTCGCCGCCTTCAGTTCCCGGTATTTTTCGTCGATATGTGCGCGAACGTCCTCGGCGGAATGTGAGCCCCCCTCTGCGAGCGACGCCTCTATCGTCTCGCGCAGCGCCTTCAGCTTCGCCTCGCGCTCCTCCACGAGACGCAGGCCCTCGCGCATCACCTCGGTGGCCGAGGCGTAGCGGCCCTGCTTGACCAGGGAGTCGATGAACTCTTCCCAATGCTTGCCGACGGATACGTTCATGGCGAGCCTCCTCGGCGGATTATAGCACGATATGCGCATAACGTGCTATTGCGGGCGCCGTCGGCTTTTCTCTCGGCGCGAGCGCGCCGTAGGCGTCGGCGCCTGAACATTCGGCAGCAGTCGATCAAAATCGCTGTCACGAGACGCGCAAACCGCTTCGCCTCGCAGATTTGCCCATGGCGCCTGCTTTGCCTCGCGCGTTACGCGCGCTATAAGGCCGGCGGCTCACGCGGGGAGAGGCATTTTATGAGCAAGATCAAGGTCGAGAATCCGGTCGTCGAGCTCGACGGCGACGAGATGACCCGGATCATCTGGGCCTATATCAAAGACAAGCTCATCTATCCCTATCTCGATCTCGAGCTGCTCTATTACGATCTCTCGATCCAGAATCGCGATGCAACCAACGACCAGGTGACGATCGACGCGGCCGAGGCGATCAAGACGCATGGCGTCGGCGTCAAATGCGCCACCATCACGCCGGACGAAGCCCGCGTGCAGGAATTCGGCCTGAAAGAAATGTGGAAGTCGCCCAATGGCACGATCCGCAATATTCTGGGCGGCGTCATCTTCCGCGAGCCGATCATCTGCAAGAACGTCCCTCGCCTCGTGCCCGGCTGGACGCAGCCCATCGTCATCGGCCGCCACGCCTTCGGCGATCAATATCGCGCCGTCGATTTCCGCACGCCCGGCAAGGGCCGCCTCACGATCAAATTCGAGGGCGACGACGGGACGGTGATCGAGAAGGAAGTGTTCCGCTTCCCCGGCGCCGGCGTCGCCATGGCGATGTACAATCTCGACGAGTTGATCCGCGAATTCGCGCGCGCCTCGATGAATTTTGCGCTGAACCGCAAGTTCCCGCTCTATCTCTCGACCAAGAACACGATTTTGAAAGCCTATGACGGGCGCTTCAAGGATTTGTTCCAGGAAGTGTTCGACGCCGAGTTCAAAGCGCAATTCCAGGCGCAGGGTCTCACCTATGAGCATCGCCTCATCGACGATATGGTCGCCTCGGCGCTCAAATGGTCCGGCGGCTATGTGTGGGCCTGCAAGAATTACGACGGCGACGTGCAGTCGGACACGGTGGCGCAGGGCTTCGGCTCGCTCGGCCTGATGACCAGCGTGCTGATGACGCCGGATGGCAAGACCGTCGAGGCGGAGGCCGCGCATGGCACGGTGACGCGTCACTATCGCGAGCATCAGAAGGGCCATGCAACCTCGACCAATTCCATCGCCTCCATCTTCGCCTGGACGCGCGCGCTCGCGCATCGCGCCAAGCTCGACGGCAATGAGGCGTTGGCGCGCTTCGCTCTGACTCTGGAAGAGGTCTGCGTCTCCACAGTGGAGCAGGGCTTCATGACCAAGGATCTGGCGCTGCTCGTCGGCCATAATCAGAAATGGCTGTCGACCACCGGCTTCCTGGACAAGATCGATTCCAACCTCGCAGCCGCGCTTTCGCTCGGAAAATAAGGGATCGACGAAGTGATTGTGCTACCCGAGCGGCGCGGCTATATAGACGCCGCGTTCAGGCTTAGGGAGGATTCGCGGCAATGGCGGTGGATCTAGACGCTAGCTACAGACCGTCCGAGCAAGAAGATTTCATGAACGATCGGCAGCGCGAGTATTTTCGGCGCAAGCTGCTCGCGTGGAAGGACGAGATACTGCAGGAGAGCCGCGACACGCTCGCCACTCTGCAGAGCGAGAACGAGAACCATCCCGACCTCGCCGATCGCGCTTCATCGGAGACCGATCGGGCGATCGAGCTGCGCGCCCGCGACCGGCAGCGCAAGCTCATTTCCAAGATCGACGCCGCTTTGTCGCGGCTCGAGGACGGCACCTATGGCTATTGCGAAGAGACCGGCGAGCCGATTTCGCTGAAGCGGCTCGACGCGAGGCCGATCGCCACTCTGTCGATCGAGGCGCAGGAGCGGCACGAGCGCCGCGAGCGCGTCTACCGGGACGACTGAACGGGCAGCTTCGATCTTTCGAAAGATCCGAACAGGGATAAAAAACAGCGCCCGCGGAGAATTCCGCGGGCGCTGTTTTTGTCGGTTCAGGGTTTCGATTCCGGACGGCCGAGCAGTCGCGCCATTTCCGCCTCGAGCGAGTCGAGCGGATCGACGGGCGGAGCCGGCGGCGGCTCTTCCGGCGGCGGAGGAGGGGGCGGCGGCTCGACGACGACCTCCTGCGGCGGAAGCTCGGGAGCGGGCGGCGGCGGCTCGACGGCCGACGGCGGCGCCGGCTTGGCGGCGCGCGACAGGAAGGGCGGCGGGGCTGGACGCGGCGGGCGCGGCGTGGGGGTAAAGGGCGGCCGCTGCGGCGTGAAGCGCGGCGTTCCCGCGCGCGCGGGCGCCTCGGGAGCGGCTGGCGGCGCCGGCGGCTTGGACGGCGGCGGGCCGAATAAATCCGGCGGCAGCGGCGCGAGGCCGGGCGCCTGAGGCGGCGCGGCCGGCTCCGGCTTCGGCGCCTCGCTCTCTATCGAAGGAGCGGAGGGGCCGAGCGGCGGCAGGACGGGCGCGGGCGCCTGAGGCGCGGCCGGGCCGAGCGGCCAGCCCGGGCCGGCGGCCTCTTTCTCGCGTGGGCGCGGCTCGCGCGCCTCGACGCGGCTGATCGAGGCCTCGACCAGAAGATCATTGGGCCCGCCGATGAGCAGAAGATGCTCGACATTGTCGCGCCGCACGATGACCAGCTGGCGGTCGCCGTCGACGTCGAAAGTATCGACGATATCGAGGCGGCGCGGCCGGTTGCGCGGCCCAGGAGCCTTGATGCGTCGTCCGAACAGGAGCCGGTAGATGTAGACGAGCAGCAGCGCCGCGAACAGGAACGCGACAATTGCGGCGAGTATCGGCAGGAGTTGCGACTGTGTGATGCTGGACGGCATGAATCGATTTTTCTTTCGTCGTGACGCGGCGCGAGAATGCAGTCTATCGGCGTTGGACGCAAGCGCGCCTCAAAGGTTAAACAATGGTTAATAGGGCGAGCTTCGTGATTCGCGCTTGTGGAAAATGCGCAAGGACATTGCCATCGGCTCCGGCCGGGGCCATTGTTCCGCGTGATTCTGCCTGCGCCGTGGCGCTTTGCCCGGCGCAGGAGCACAGCCGAGACGATACCCGTGACCGACAGGACGGCGCCGCCCGCTTACGACCGCACCGAACGCCCCGGAAACGTCGGCCTGGTTCTGGCTCTCGCCATCGCCCTCGTTGGCGCGATCGTCGTCGCCTCTCTGCTGCCGGCGCCGGCGGCACCCAAATTCGCCGTCGGCCTCTTGGCGCTGCTCGCCGTCGCGGGGGTTTTCTGCGCCTTCGCCTATGCCGTTGGTTTTTTACGCTTTCCTGGCCGCTCCACGCATCTCGACATCGCCCGGCGGATCGCCGATTCCTTCTCCGAGGGACTGCTCGTCACCGAGGGCGACACGCAGATCGTCTACGCCAATGACGCCTATCTCGAGCTATGCGGATCGCGCGATCCGGCCGGGCTGCTGACAGTCGAGCGACTGTTCTCGGGCCCGGCGGAAGTGTCCGAGGCGATCTACCGCCTCGCCCAGGCCTCGCGCGCCGGACGCGCCCACGCCGAGGATGTGCGCCTCGTCCCGCCGCTCACGGGCGACGCCGAGGTCGGCTGGTATCGCATTCGCGTGCGTCCCCTCGGGCGCGACGGCGCGCGCCACACGAATCTGTGGACAGTCGTCGACGCCACCGCCGACCGCCAGCGCCAGGAGAATGTCTTTCAGGAGCTCCAGCACGCGATCGACTTTCTCGATCACGCGCCGGCGGGCTTTTTCTCGGCCGGCCCGGACGGGGCGATCTCCTATATGAACAAGACGCTGGCGGGCTGGCTCGGCTACGACCTCACCCAGGTCGGCTCGGGCGGCGTCTCGCTCGCCGATATCGTCGCCAATAATGGCTCGACGCTGCTCACTGCCATCACCGGCGGCTCGGGCGAGGTGCGCACTGCGCAGATCGACCTCGATCTGAAGCGCCGCAACGGCCGCTCTCTGCCGGTGCGGCTGCTGCATCGCGTCGCCTTCGGCCAGGACGGCGCGCCGGGCGCCTCGCGGACCTTGGTGCTCAACCGCACCGCTGGCGAGGAGCCGGAGGAGGATCTGCGCGCCGCCGAAGTGCGTTTCGCGCGTTTCTTCAATTCGACTCCCATGGCGATCGCCGCCGTCGATCCCGACGGCAAGGTCACGCGCTCCAACGCCGCCTTCGCCAAGCTGCTGCCGCAGGCGCTGAAGGGCGCAGCCGCCTGGCCCGTGTTGGCCAGCGTCGTCGAGCGCGACCGCGCCGCGCTGAAAGAGGCTATGGCCGCGGCTCTCGACAATCGCGGCGACGTGCCGCCCATCGACGCCGCCCTCGAGGAGGAGGATGGATTGCCGACGCGCTCGGCGCGCTTCTTCGTCGCCCCCTCGGAGGACGCCGGCAAGAAGGGCGCGACCATCTATGCGCTCGACACCACCGAGCATCGCAAGCTGCAGGAGGGCTTCGCCCAATCGCAGAAAATGCAGGCGGTCGGCCAGCTCGCCGGCGGCGTCGCGCATGATTTCAACAATATGCTCACCGCCATCATCGGCTATTCGGACCTGCTGCTCGCCAATCACCGGCCGACCGATCCGTCCTTCCAGGACATTATCCAGATCAAGCAGACGGCCAATCGCGCCGCCGGCCTCACGCGCCAGCTGCTCGCCTTTTCGCGCCGCCAGACCTTGCGCCCGCAGGTGCTGCAGCTCGGCGACGTTCTCACGGAACTGCAGCTGCTGCTGCGCCGGCTCGTCGGCGAGAAGGTCGAGGTCGATCTGAAGCACGGCCGCGACCTGTGGTTCGTGAAGGCCGACATCAATCAATTCGAGCAGGTCATCATCAATCTCGTGGTGAACGCCCGCGACGCGATGCCCGAATCGGGCGGGCGCATCCAATTGCGCACACGCAATGTCGCCGCCGGCGAATGCGGCGCCTTCGGCGAGGCCTCGCTCACGCCGGCCGACTATGTGCTGATCGAGGTCGAGGACAATGGCTCCGGCATTGCGCCGGATGTGATGGCCAAGATTTTCGAGCCCTTCTTCACCACAAAGGAGGTCGGCAAGGGCACCGGCCTCGGCCTCTCCATGGTGTTCGGCATCGTCAAGCAATCGGGCGGCTTTGTCTTCCCGGCCAGCGAGGTCGGGCGCGGCACGGTTTTCCGCATCTTCCTGCCGCGCCATGTGCCGGAGGTCGGCGAGGTTACGGCGAAGCCGGAGGCCGCCAAGCCGGCCGCCGATTACACGGGGCAGGGGACCATATTGCTGGTCGAGGACGAGGACGCCGTCCGCGCCTTCGCGGCGCGGGCGCTGAGCTCGCGCGGCTATAATGTGATGGAGGCCGCCTCAGGCCTCGAGGCGCTGGAAGTGGTGGAGCGCGAGGGCCAGCGCATCGACCTCATCGTTTCCGATGTGGTGATGCCGGAGATGGACGGCCCGGCCATGTTCGCGGAACTGCGCAAGCGCGGCGTCACGGCGAAGGTGGTGTTCGTCTCGGGCTATGCCGAGGAGGCTTTCGCCAAGAATCTGCCCGAGGGGGATTTCGGCTTTTTGCCCAAGCCCTTCAGCCTGAAGCAGCTGATCGAGACGGTGAAGGCGAGCCTTGGGTGAGCTGACAAATGTAAATCGATGTTTTACAATGGCGGCTGGATCGAGTGATCGCGAGCTTTCGGCACAAGGGTCTGAAGCGGCTGTTCGAGCAGGACGATCCAAAGGGCGTCAGCGCCGATCAGGTCCGCAAGATCAAGCAGATCCTCGCTCTGCTGGATATTGCCGAAACGCCGGCGGACATGGATTTGGCGACCTTTCGACTGCATGCGCTCAAAGGTGAGCTGCGTGGCTTCTGGTCGATCACGGTTCGCGCGAATTGGCGGATCGTTTTTCGTTTGGAAAAGGGAGAGGTCTCAGATGTCGACCTCATCGACTATCACTGAGCGAGGCTGGCAATGGCGATGAAAAACCCCCCTCATCCGGGGCAGACCATCGGAGACAGCATCGAGGAAATGGGCGTCTCTGTGAGCGAAGCGGCGAAAGCTCTCGGCGTCACCCGGCAACAGCTACACAATATCATAGCCGGGCGATCGGCGATAACGCCGGAGATGGCGTTCCGCCTGGAGGCGGCGCTCGGAAGCACAGCGGACGCTTGGCTTCGTCTGCAGGCGAACCATGACCTCTCGCTGGTGCGCGCGAGAGCGGGGTCGATCAAGGTCGAACGGCTGGTCCCAAAATCCGCGTGACGACAGAAGGTCGATGTGCGCTCACGCCCTGACGACGCCCAGAAAATCGCCTATATCCGCGCTATGACTCGCACCGCCCTCTACACCGGCTCCTTCGATCCGCTGACCCTCGGCCATTTGGACGTGATCCGGGCCGGAGCGAGCCTCTGCGACCGGCTCGTCATCGCCATTGGCGCGCATCCCGGCAAGACGCCTCTGATCTCGCTAGAGCAGCGCATCGCGCTCATCGAATCCGTCTGCGCCGAGCTCGCGGAGGCCGCTTCCTGCCGTTTCGAGGTGGTCTCCTTCGCCGGGCTCGCGGTGGAGGCGGCGCGCGAGCATGGCGCCGGGCTGATTCTGCGCGGATTGCGCGACGGCGCCGATTTCGACTATGAAATGCAGATGGCGGGGATGAATCTCGCCATGGCCCCGGAGATCAGGACCATTTTTCACCCTTCGTCTCCGGCGGTTCGTCACATTACCGCGACGCTCGTGCGGCAGATCGCCTCGCTCGGAGGCGATGTTTCGGCCTTTGTTCCGCCCGAGGCGGCGGAGGCTCTGCGCCGCGCGCTCTCCAGACGCTGACAGAAAACAACGCAAAGGGAGGCTCGATTGCCTATCGATCGCCGCAGCTTCACGCTCGCCGCTCTCGCCGCCGCTTCCGCCTGCGCCGCCCGCGCCGAGGATGCGCCCGAGCATACGCTCTATCTCGACACCAAGGACGGCCGCATCGTCATCAAGCTGCGCGCCGACATAGCGCCCAAGCATGCGGCGCAAATCGAGACCTTGGCCAAGCGCCATTTCTACGATGGAATCGTCTTCCACCGCGTCATCGACGGTTTCATGGCGCAGACCGGCGATCCGACCGGCACGGGCATGGGCAAATCCGACCTGCCGAATATTCCGGCCGAATTCTCCAAGGAGAAATTCGTGCGCGGCACTCTGGGCATGGCGCGCAGCCAGAACCCGGACTCGGCCAATTCGCAATTCTTCATCTGCCTCGCGCCGGCGCGCTATCTCGAAGAGCAATATACGGTGATCGGCGAGGTCGTCTCCGGCATGGATGTCGTCGACAAGATCAAGAAGGGCGACAAGGCCGACAATGGCAAAGTGTCGAGCCCGGACAAGATCATCAAGCTGCGCCTCGCCGGCGACAATAGCTGATCGCGCCTTCTCGCGCTGCGATCCGAGCGCCTCGGCCCTCGGATTGCTTCGCCGGGCGAAATGTAGAACCGACAGGAGTGGACATGTCCGAAGCCGAAAATCTGAAGCTCGAGACGACGCAGGGCGACGTTTTGATCAAGCTCCGCCCCGATCTCGCGCCCAATCATGTGGCGCATATCAAGAAGCTCGTCTCCGAAGGCTTCTATGATGGAATCGTGTTCCACCGCGTCATCGACGGATTCATGGCGCAGACCGGCTGTCCGCACGGCACCGGCACCGGCGGCTCGAAATATCCCGACCTGAAGCAGGAGTTCAACGCCGAGCCGCATGTGCGCGGCACCTGCTCCATGGCGCGCGCGCAAAACCCCGATTCCGCCAATTCGCAATTCTTCATCTGCTTCGACGACGCCCGCTTCCTCGACAAGAAATATACGGTGTGGGGCCAGGTGATCTCCGGTATGGAGAATGTCGACAAGATCAAGCGCGGCGAGCCGGTCAAGGATCCGGACAAGATCGTCAAGGCCTCGCTGGTCTGATTTTCCGTCGCTCATAAAGGCTCGCGCTCCCTTCTCCCGCTCGCGGGAGAAGGTGGCCCGGCAAAGCCGGGTCGGATGAGGGCTCTCGCCATCGCCCTCGTCGAACAAATTTCGAGGCGGCGCCGATCGAGCGGCGTCGCCCTCATCGGACCCTCTCTGACGCGAGGGCCGCCTTCTCTCACGAGTGGGAGAAGGAGTCGCGCACGCAGGCTTCGCAAAAAAAAACACCCATGCGCGTCGATCTCTTCGATTTCGAGCTTCCGCGAGAGAGGATCGCGCTGCGCCCCGCCGAGCCGCGCGACAGCGCGCGTCTACTCGTCGTTCCGCCGGACGGCGCCTTCCTCGAGCGCTCCATTCGCGATCTGACCGATTTTCTCGCGCCCGGCGATGCGCTCGTCGTCAATGACACGCGCGTCATTCACGCGCGCCTCTCCGGCTTTCGCGCGCGCGGCGAAACGCGCGCCCATATAGAGGCGACGCTCATCGAACGCGTCGCGGCCGATCGCTGGCGCGCGCTGGTCAAGCCGGCGAAGAAGCTCGCTCTCGGCGAGACCGTGCGCTTCGGCGCGGATGGCGCGCTCGCGGCGACAGCGCTCGAGAAGGGCGAGAATGGCGAGATATTGCTCGGCTTCTCGCTCGCGGGCGCCGCCTTGGACGAAGCTGTCGAGGCCGCCGGCGTCATGCCGCTGCCGCCCTATATCGCCGGCCAACGCGCCGCCGACGCGCGCGACGAGACCGATTATCAAACGCTGTTCGCCGCCAATGCCGGCGCCGTCGCCGCGCCGACGGCAGGGCTGCATTTCACGCCGCGCCTCGTCGAAATGCTGCAGGCGAAAGGCGTTTCGCTGCATCGCGTGACGTTGCATGTCGGCGCCGGGACGTTTCTTCCGGTGAAGGTCGAGGACACGGCAGAACATAAGATGCATTCCGAATGGGGCCACATCGACGCCGCCACGGCGCAGGCGCTGAACGAGACGCGCGCGCGAGGAGGGCGCATCGTCGCCGTCGGCACCACCGCACTGCGCGTGCTGGAGAGCGCGGCGCACGCGGACGGAACGCTCGCGGAATTCGCGAGCGAGACGACGATCTTCATCACGCCCGGCTATCGCTTTCGCGCCGTCGATGCGCTGCTCACCAATTTCCATCTGCCGCGCTCGACGCTTTTCATGCTGGTCTGCGCCTTCGCCGGGCTCGAACGCATGAAGGCGGCCTATGCGCATGCGATCGCCTCCGGTTATCGTTTCTATTCCTACGGCGACGCTTGCCTGCTGTTGCGTAAATGAGCGAGCCGGCTTTTCTCGATGTGCGCGTGCTGGCGCTCTGGCGCGACGATCGCACCGAATGTCCGCTGACGCTCGATCTGCGCATAGACGCCGACAGTCGCCGCGTGATCTCGCATTGGGAGACCTTCGGCGCCTGCGATCTTTCCGGCGGCAAATGCCGGCCTTTCGTGCTGCGGCGCGACGGCGCTCTGGATTTCGGCATGGGCGCGGCGGAAGCGTGGCGCACTGATCTACGCAGCGTCGCGATCAAGGTCGGCGAGCGCTTCACAATGCATTGGAACGAGCGCGATTTCGGTGTTTATGAGATCGTCAAAGTGGCGTCTCTCGGCGCCAAGTGCTGACAATGAGAGACGCATGACCGAGCAATTTTCTTTTCGGCTACTCGCGAAAGACGGCGCGGCGCGGCGCGGCCTCGTCTCGACGCCGCGTGGCGACATACGCACGCCGGCCTTCATGCCCGTGGGCACGGCGGCGACGGTCAAGGCGATGTTCCCGCAGGATGTGCGCGCGACCGGCGCCGATATCGTGCTCGGCAATGTCTATCATCTGATGCTGCGCCCCGGCGCGGAGCGCGTCGCCGCGCTCGGCGGGCTGCATAAATTCATGAATTGGCCGCATCCGATCCTCACCGATTCCGGCGGCTTTCAAGTGATGTCGCTGTCCAAGCTGCGCAAGCTGAACGAGGAGGGCGTCGCCTTCCAATCCCATATCGACGGTTCGCGTCACATGCTGACGCCCGAGCGCTCGATGGAGATTCAGCGTCTGCTCGACTCCGACATTCACATGCAATTCGACGAATGCGTGCGCCTGCCTTGCACGGATGCGGAGACGGAGCGCGCCATGCGCCTGTCGCTGCGCTGGGCGGAGCGCTCGCGCAAGGCTTTCGGCGACGCCAAAGGCAAGGCGCTCTTCGGCATAGTGCAGGGCGGCGCTTCGCCGCCGCTGCGCATAGAGAGCGCGAAGGCGCTGGCCGGCATGGATTTCCACGGTCTCGCCATAGGCGGCCTCGCCGTCGGCGAGCCGCAGGATGTGATGCTGGCGATGCTCGACATCGTCATCCCGCATCTGCCCGAGGAGAAGCCGCGCTATCTGATGGGCGTCGGCACGCCGGACGATATCGTGCAATCCGTGCTGCGCGGCGTCGATATGTTCGATTGCGTGATGCCGACGCGCGCCGGGCGCCATGGCCTCGCCTATACGCGCTTCGGCCGCGTGAATCTTCGTAATGCGCGTCATGCCGACGACGCCGCGCCGCTCGATGAAGGCGCCGCTTGCGCCTCGGCGCGCGATTATTCCCGCGCCTATCTGCATCATTTGGTGAAGGCGCAAGAAATCCTCGGCATGATGCTGCTGACGGAAATCAACGTCGCTTATTATCAGGAGCTGATGGCCGGGCTGCGCGAGGCGATAGAGCAGGGGCGGCTCGCCGATTTCATCGCGGAGACGAAGGAAGGCTGGGCGCGCGGAGAGGCGCGCCCATGAGCACTCTTCAGAATTGCTGTATCAAGCGATCGTCGACTCCACCCAGCTGCGGACCCCTCGCAGATAAGCGAGCGCCAAAGCCGTTGGTCCTAGACTAGCGATTTTCACGCAATCGTCTCTGTTCGAGCCGAAGAACGGCTCGACGAGTATGCTCGGCACGTCGTCGAGCGCATACAAAGAGCCGCCTCCCCGATCCGATCGATCGACGAGCGTGACGCCACGGTCGCGCAGGCCAATCGCCTCAACCGTGCTAGACTGGCACGATTCCGCGAGTGCACGCGGTCGTGTGATATCTCGCCGACACAGCACGGACACGCCGGTGGCGCTGGGCGGCCCGCTGTTGAAATGCAACTCGACCGAGCAGCCGGCCTCCCACGCCTTCACTTGATCATAAACAGCTTTGATCTCGGCGCTATAGGACGTGTTGGGCTCACGTAGAAATACTTTGGCTTCGAGATTGTAATGCCAAGCCTCCTCCTTGAGGGCTTGAGCGACTATACTGTTGAAATGAAATTCGTGATCATTGACCGGCGCTTCAGCGAAAGCGCCGGGCGACCTGCGATTGTGCCCGACAACTATGGCGACCCGGAACGATGGTGAGCGCGTTGAGTTCCGATCGCTCTGACCGAGGAGGCGCTCCGCTTCGTCGAGCACGCCGAGCGCGACGGCGACGTAGTTGCTATCGGCGGCGTAACCTTGTCCCGCGATATAACGAAGGTAGCCGGCGGCGTCGTTTTCATACGTCCGATAATCGTCATATGGGCCCGACGAGATGAAATGCCAATATCCTTGAACGAATGAGTCCACCGTGGCGAACTTGCAGTATGTTGTCAGTTCGCCGTCGCTGCCACGGTAATCGACGGGCGTGGCGTATCCCTGCATTCTCTGCCTGAATTTGATTCCGCCGAAATTGAGATGCTGTGTCGCGAGAACGCTCGTTCCTCGCGCGGACTCGACGATCCACTGCGCGAGGCTGGCGGCCTTCAGCGCGGGGGACGCGTCGCTGAAGTTTTTGTAGAAATCGACGAGGTCAGTCCAGATGGACATCGCTTTCTCCTCCAATTTTTTATATCGATCAAAACGAGATTCTAATGGCTAGAACGTTACTTTAGCAGAGGGTCGAGCGAAGCGAAAGCGCAGTCGGGGAGCCGGATGCCGTTTTTCGTCCGAAGGGACATTTGATGTATTCCGGGATGGCGCGATCGACATTCGACATCGCCGATTTGATGCGGGAGGTGACTTGCTTCGACGCTTTCGGCGCGCCGACGCGGCGGATAGAGGAGGAGGGCCTCCTCTATCTCGTCAATGAATTCTGGACCTCGGCGCAAAGGCAGGCGCATTCTCTGCACGAGATCAGCTATCGCGCCTGCTTCAAGCCGCAGCTGCCGGGCTTTTTCATCTCGCGTCTCACCTCGCCGGGCGAGGCTGTGCTCGATCCTTTCATGGGCCGCGGGACCACGCCGCTCGAGGCCGCGTTGCAAGGACGGCGACCCATGGGCGCGGATATCAATCCGCTCTCCATTCTGCTGACGCGCCCGCGCCTCTCGCCGCCGCCGCTCGCGGCCATAGAGAAACGCCTCGTCGAAATCCCTTGGGAGCAAGGCGAGATCGAGCGAAGCGATCTTCTCGTCTTCTATCATCCCGAAACTTTGCGCCGCCTCTGCGCGCTGCGCCGGCATCTGCTTGAGCGCGACACGGATGCGGTCGACGATTGGATTCGCATGGTCGCGATCAATCGCTTGACCGGCCACTCGCCCGGCTTTTTCTCGGTCTATTCGCTGCCGCCGAACCAGGCGGTTTCCGTCGAGGCGCAGGCCAAGATCAACGCCAAGCGCAAGCAGACGCCGCCTTTGCGCGATGTGGCGGCGCTGATCCTGCGCAAATCGCGCGCGCTGCTCGCCGATGGCGCGCCGCCGCCGCATCCGCCCGCCGTGCTCGCCACCAGCGAAGCCTGGCGCGCGCCCTATGCCGGCGACGCGGAAGTACGGCTCGTCGTCACCTCGCCGCCCTTTCTGGACGTTGTGCAATATGCGAGCGACAATTGGATGCGCAATTGGTTCGCCGGCGTCGATACGGATGCGGTCCGCATCTCCGCGCATCGCAGCGAGGCGGACTGGGAGCGGATGGTGCGCGCCTGCCTCGCGGAATTCGCGCGCATCGTCGCACCCGGCGGGCATGTGGCCTTCGAGGTCGGCGAGGTGCGCGGCGGCAAAGTCTTGCTGGAGCGGCTCGTCTGGCGCGCCGCCGAGGGGCTGCCTTTCGAGCGGCTATTCGTGCTGGTGAACAGCCAGAGCTTCACCAAGACCAGCAATTGCTGGGGAGTCGGCAACAACGCCAAAGGCACGAACACGAACCGCGTGGTGACGTTGCGACGGATTTAGCGCCTCAGCCGACCAGCGCGAATGCCGGATGATAATCGACAACGCCGGTCGCGATCGGCGACGCCAGGGGAAGCGCCGAGAACAGCTCCGGCGGACCGCCGATGAAGCGAAGGCCGGCATGGATATCGAATCCGAAGCGGCCGTAATATTTCGGATCGCCGAAGACGACGCAGCCCGCTGCATTCGCGGCGCGCAGGCGTGAGAGCGCAACGCCGATCAGAGCCGCGCCGATTCCTCGCCGTTGACGCTCGGGCAGGACGGCGATCGGACCGAGGCCGAACCAGCCGAGCGAGGCTCCGTCGATCGAGACAGGCGACACGGCGAGATGGCCGACAATGTCGTCATCTTCCGCCACGAGCGACAGCGTCAGGGCGTCGGCCGCGCGAAGCGCGTCGACGAGTTCGCCTTCCCGCCCATTGCTGAATGGATGACCTTCGAAGGCGACGGCGACGACCTTTCGAATCGCGATGCGATCCGCTCCGCTCTCGTCCCGGATGAGCATGTCTCTATGCCTTTGATTGGGCCGATCTCTACGGTAAGACTGACGTCACGCCGCGCCACCGTCAACACTTGGGCCGCCCCATGACCTCCAAAGCCACCCGCGACATTGTCGCCGCCGCCGGCGCCTGCGTCGCTTGCGCCGCCGCTGCCGCATCGCTTCCGCCCGGCTTCGTGCGGCTCGCCGATCTCGCGCCGCAGATCGTGCAGGATATGCGCTACGCCGGCGCCGATAATTTCACCGGCCGCCCCGTGCCCGGCTATAAGGCCGCGCAATGCTGGCTGCGCGAGGATGCGGCCAAGGCGCTCATCGCCGTGCAGGCGGAAGCCAAGGCGCAAGGTTTCGAGCTCATCCTCTATGATTGCTATCGTCCGCGCCGCGCCGTCGCCGCCTTCATCGATTGGGCGAAGAGCCCGGACGAAAGCATGAAGGCGCAATATTATCCGCATGAGACCAAGCGCGACCTGTTCGCGCGCGGCTATATCGCCGAGAAATCCTCGCATTCGACCGGGCTCGCTGTCGATCTCGGCGTGCTGGGCTGGGATTTCGGCACGCCTTTCGATTTCTTCGACGAGCGCTCGTGGACAGCCAATAGGGATGTGAGCACCGAGGCGCAGGAGCATCGTCGCCGCCTCGAGACGCTGATGCGCCGCCACGGCTTCCACAATCTGCCGACCGAATGGTGGCATTTCGCTTTCGCCGGCGCGGGCGAGGCGCCGAGCTATGACGTCGAGATCGAATAGTCAGCCGTCCTTGTCGAGACGCTGGCGCAAATAGTCGAGCATACCGGCGGCGAGCTCGACTTCCGGCGTGAAGACGCGGCCGATCTGCTCGCTCTCGAGCAGATCGGCTTCCGCC
The DNA here is from genome assembly GCF_018887255.1 of Methylosinus sp. KRF6. NCBI lineage: Bacteria > Pseudomonadati > Pseudomonadota > Alphaproteobacteria > Hyphomicrobiales > Methylocystaceae > Methylosinus > Methylosinus sp. KRF6. Next base: position 562,714 of record NZ_JAHLJF010000001.1, read on the forward strand.
GCGTCGCGGGCGCGCAGCGCGACGCTTACAGCGGGATTGACGCGTCGCGCCGCCGAGATCATCCGCTGGAGGTCGCAGCTGTCGGTGGTCGTCGCGACGATCAGCGCGCTCGCTTGCGCGATATGCGCCTGCGCCAGCGAAGCCGGCTCGGAGGCGTCGCCGCAGACGGCGGCGATATCTTGCGCGCGCAGCGACTCCACCAGCTCGCGATTTTGCTCGATCACCACGAAGGGCGTTCGCCATTCGAGCAGCTTCTCGCCGATCCGGCGGCCGACGCGCCCATAGCCGACCAGAACGATCTGGCCGGTCAGCCGCGCATCGTCGACGCTCGCCGGCAATTCCGCGAGCGGATCCAATGAGCGCGCCTTTTGTCCGAGGCGCGCGCGGATCGGCTCGATCGCGACGAAGACCAGCGAATTGAGCGCGATGGAGACGAGCGCGCCGGCGAGGATCAGATCGCGGCCGTCCGGCGAGATGAGGCCGAGCGAGACGCCGAGCCCGGCCAGAATGAAGGAGAATTCGCCGATCTGCGCGAGGCTGGCGCCGACGGTCAGCGCCGTGTCCAGCGGATAGCGCAGCGTGAGGGTGAGGCCGACGGCGGCCAGCGTCTTGCCCACCATCACGATGCCGACGACTGCGAGCACGCGCCAGGGCTCCTCGAGGAAAGCGCGCGGATCGAAGGCCATGCCGACCGAGACGAAGAACAGGACGGAGAAAGCGTCGCGCAGCGGCAGGGACTCGTCGGCGGCGCGATGGCTGAACTCGGATTCCCGCATCATCATGCCGGCGAAAAAAGCGCCTAGCGCGAAGGAGACGTCGAAGAGCTTGGCCGAGCCATAGGCGACGCCGATCGCCGTGGCGACGACGCAGAGCGTGAACAGCTCGCGCGAGCCGACGCCCGCCACCCAGAACAAGAGGCGCGGGAACAGCCAGCGCCCGACCACCAGCATGAGAATGACGAAGGCCGCCACTTTGGCGAGCGTCAGGCCGACGATCGGCCATAGATTCGTCTCGCCCGCCATGGCGTCGGGAACGCCGCCGCCGAGCAGGCCGGCGGCCGGCGGCAGCAGCACCAGCAGCAGCACGGTCGCCAAATCCTCGACGACGAGCCAGCCGATGGCGATGCGGCCGTTGATCGTGTCCATCTCGCCGCGCTCCTCCAGCGCGCGCAGCAGCACTACGGTGCTGGCGCAAGAGAGCGAGAGGCCGAAGATCAGCGCCGCGCCGAAATGCCAGCCCCAATAGCTGGCGACGCCGACGCCGAGCGCAGTGGCGATGGCCATTTGCACCACCGCTCCCGGCGCGGCGATGCGGCGGACCGACAATAAATCGTCGAGCGAGAGATGCAGGCCGACGCCGAACATCAGCAGAATAATGCCGATCTCGGCGAGCTGATCGGCGAGCGCCACATCGGCGACGAAGCCGGGCGTCGCCGGGCCGATCAATATTCCGGCGAAGAGATAGCCGACGAGCGGCGAGAGCCGCAGCTTGGCGGCGATGAGCCCCATGAAAAGCGCGAGGCCGAGCGCGGCGGCGAGAGTCGTGACGAGATCGACTCCGTGTTGCATCTTCCCTCCTGGAACGCGAGACCCTCGAATAGAGCAATTCGAGCGCCGGAGCGATCGGAGGAGGGCGCGGCTCAGTCCGCGCTGGGCAGGCGTCGGATGGTGAATTCGATACGGCCGTCCTCGAGCTCTCGCCAGAACTCGATCTCGGTCATATAGGCGGCTTTGGGGTAGAGGTCGAACCATTCGCGCGCTTTGGCGCGGGCCTCGCCACGCTCGAGCGTGAAGGTCTCGCGTCGCCAGCCGTCGCTGCGCGCGCTTTTGACGTAGCGGGCGCGATCGGCGAGCCGACGCGCGACGTCTCTCGGCTGTCTCGTCTCGACGCCCATACGCAACTCCTGCGGCCCCGACAGGAGGGATGATAGCGCGCTCGACGCCGAAAAGAAAAGCCGTACGCAAAGCGACGCCGAGTATTTTCCGCCTTCGGCGCGGCCTCGCGCGTCGCAGCGGGGAGGCTCTGGCCGCAGCGATGCTCCGCCCCAGATGTTCGGAAGGAGCCGCTCCAGCGGAGCAAGACGCGGAAATATGTCACAAAATCGCCAGCCGCATATTTTGAACGCGGCCTCCAGCCTGCTCGGCATATGCTTCGTGCTGATCACCGGCCTGAAAATCAGCGGCGCGAGCGGCGGCACTCTGCTGGACGAGGTCGCCATGGTCTCGGCTGTCGGCTTCGTCGGCGCCTGCCTCTTTTCTTTCGCCTCCATGCTGCAGCTGCCCGCGCCGATCAATTACGAGTTGATCGCCGATCTTCTCTTCGTTCTTTCCATGCTCTGCCTGTTCGCGGCGGTGCTGATGTTCGGGCGCAGCCTATTGTGATTTTGGGAGTAGAGCCTCGCGCGTCGCCTCTTCGACGAGCCGCGTCACCGTCGCCGGATCGCGCGGAAAGCCGGCCCGGATCCATTTCGCCTGCAATTCCTTCAGCATAGCGCCGAGCGCGCGGCCGGGCGAGAGACCGCGCGCCATCAGATCGGCGGCCTTGACCGGAAAATCCGGCGCCGACGCCTCGGCCAGAAAGCGCGCGGCGCGCAGCCAGAATTCCGCATCGGGCGCGGCGGAGCTTTCCGCATGGGCCAGCGTCAGAGCGTCGCGGGCGCTCTGACGGCCATGCTCGAAGAGAAGCCGCGTCAGCTCCAGTTCGGACGGCGGCGAGGCGGCGCCGTGCAGTCCCTCGAGCAGTCGCGTCGCATGAGCCAATCGGCGGTGCTCGGCGTTGGAGAGCCGCAGCCGCTCGCGCAGACGATCGGCGTCCTCGGGAATGAGCGCGGCCAGCGCGCCGAGGCGCAGCAACGGATCGACCGCATGGGCGAGCGTCGCCTCGACCGCGGCCAACCGCGCGAGCCGCGCTGGAAAAGTGGCGCCGACGACGACTTCCAGCACGCCGGCCTGCGAGATTTCGCGCGCCACCTCCACCGCGCGGCGCGCCGCGAGAAGCTTCAGCGTTTCGGCGCGGATGCGCTCGCCGGAGAGCTTGGCGAGGCTCGTCCGCGCGATTATCGCCGCATGAAGCCCGGCGGCGTCGAGCGCCCCCTCGCCGAAAGCCGCGTGAAAGCGAAAGAAGCGCAGGACGCGCAAATGATCCTCGGCGATGCGGACGGCAGGATCGCCGATGAAGCGCACGCGCCGCGCCTCGAGATCGGCGAGCCCGCCGGCGTAATCATGGAGCTTTCCATCCTGCGAAAGGGAAAGAGCGTTGATGGTGAAGTCGCGCCGCAGCGCATCGGTCTCGAAATCGTCGCCGAAGCGCACTTTGGCGTGACGGCCGTAGGTCTCGACATCCTCGCGCAGCGTCGTCACCTCGAAAGGCGTTCCTTCGACGACCACGGTGATCGTGCCATGCTCGACGCCGGTCGGCACGCTCTTGAGTCCGGCCGCCGCCGCCGCCTTGGTCACGGCCTCGGGCAGAGCCGTGGTGGCGAGGTCGATCTCGTGCGGCGCGCGGCCGAGCAGGGAGTCGCGCACGGCGCCGCCGACGATGCGCGTCTCGCCGCCGGTCGCGCGCAGCGCCTCGAGCAGGCGGATGATTTTCGGATTGTCGAGCAGGCGGATCGGCAAATCACTGAAAGCGGCCGGGCGCGAGCCGGCCGTCCTCTATATGCGCCGGGACATAGGTTCCCTCGTTGCGCGGCGACAGCAGAGCCAGAAAAACAAATCCGGCGATCGCGATGGCGAGCCCGGCGATGGCCAGCGACGAGACGACGCCGCGTGTCCACAGCGCCGCCACGAAGGGCCAGCGCCGACGCGCCAACAGATAGAGCGCATAGGCGACGAAGGGCGTGACGAAGAGCAACGCCGGCTGAACGATGACCCGCCACATGGGGACGCCTCTCGGTAGATCGGCGGCCGGAGCCGGCGAAGACGTTCGAAGGAATGACGATCTCCGGAATCGCTCGCCGGACTTCGCTCGAAACTATAGCACAGGCCGCCGCCGGCCTCCTCGGGAGCGGCAGCCGCGCAAAGGGCGCGCATATCGACCGCCGAGCGTCCCGTCGCGCGAGCCTCAAAAAGCCATTTTTGCCGCCGACCCATCTGTCCGGCCGAGCCGATCCCGGGGCCGAAATTAAACATTCTTTAACGTCGACAAGCGTCCTTTCCGGCTTATCCTAGGGGGAAACTGCGACGCGGCCGTCGTCGCCGATCGCAGGGCAGTCATCGAAGGACAGTCAATGACCGAGCAAGATCTGGCCAGCGCTCCCGCCGCCGCCGAGCGTGTCCTCGACGAGATCGGCCGCGCCCGCGCCGCCGTTTCCACCGTGATCTTCGGCCAGGAGGAGGCGGTCGAGCAGGCGCTCGTCACTCTGCTCGCCGGCGGCCATGGCCTGCTCGTCGGCGTGCCCGGACTCGCCAAGACCAAGCTCGTCGAGACATTGGGCCGCGTGCTCGGCCTCGACGAGCGGCGCGTGCAATTCACGCCGGACCTGCTGCCGGCCGATATTCTCGGCTCCGAGGTGCTCGAGGAGACCGCCGACAAAAAGCGCGTCTTCCGCTTCGTCAAAGGCCCGATCTTCGCGCAATTGCTGATGGCGGACGAGATCAACCGCGCCTCGCCGCGCACGCAATCGGCGCTGCTGCAGGCGATGCAGGAATATCATGTGAGCGTCGCCGGTGAGCGTCACGATCTGCCGCGGCCCTTCCATGTTCTGGCGACGCAAAATCCGTTGGAGCAGGAGGGAACCTATCCTCTGCCGGAGGCGCAGCTCGATCGCTTTCTCCTCCAGATCGACGTCGATTATCCCGACCGCGCCAGCGAGCGGCGCATATTGCTGGAGACCACCGGCGACCGCGTGACCGAGGCGCGCAAGACTCTTTCCGCCGACGAGCTGATCGCCGCCCAGAGGCTGGTGCGGCAATTGCCGGTCGGCGACAGGATCGTCGATGCGATCCTCGATCTGGTGCGCGCCGCGCGGCCGGGGGAGGGCGATCCGGAGATCGCGCCCCATGTCGCCTGGGGGCCGGGCCCGCGCGCGGCGCAGGCCCTGATGCTCGCCACCCGCGCGCGCGCGCTGCTCTCCGGGCGGCTATCGCCCTCGCTGGACGATGTCGCCGCGCTCGCCGCGCCGGCGCTGCGTCATCGCATGGCCTTGACCTTCGCCGCGCGCGCGCAGGGCAAGACCGTCGCCGGCCTCGTCGACAAGCTCGTCTCGAGGATCGGCTGAGGTGGCGGGACCGGCGGTTTCCACCGAGGCTTTCGATATTTCCGAACGGCTCGCGCGCGCCCGCGGCGTGGACGCCGCCGAGCTCGCCGGCCGGCTGCCGGATATCGTCATCCGCGCGCGGGAGGTGGCGGCGACGGTCGTTCATGGCGCGCATGGTCGCCGCCGCGCCGGGACCGGCGAGAATTTCTGGCAGTTCCGGCCCTTCGGCGCCGGCGAGGCCGCGCATCGCATCGACTGGCGCCGCTCGGCGCGCGATGATCGGCTCTTCGTGCGCGAACGGGAATGGGAGGCCGCCCATTCCTATTTTCTGTGGATGGATTGCTCGCCCTCCATGGGTTTCGTCTCTTCGCTGGCGTTGGAGCCCAAGCTCGACCGCGCGCTGACGCTCGGCCTCGCGCTCGCCGACGTGCTCATGCGCGGCGGAGAAAGGATCGGGCTTCTCGGCCTCACACATCCCATGTCGACGCGCGACATTATCGAGCGCCTCGCTCAGGCGCTCGTCTCGGCGGGTGCGTCGGCGCGCGGCGAATTGCCGGAGGGGGCGGCGCTCCCCGGCGGCGCCAAGGCGCTGCTGATCTCCGATTTTCTCTGCGATCCGCAGGCGCTCGCCGAGCGTCTGGCGGCGCTCGCGGGAAATGGCGCTGCGGGCGCGCTGATGATGATCGCCGATCCGGCGGAGGAGACCTTTCCCTTCGAAGGCGAGACGATTTTTCTCGACACCGACAGCCGCGCGACGCTGCGCGCCGGCCGCGCCCAATCCTGGCGCGACGCCTATGTCGAGCGTCTGGCCCGGCATAGGGACGAGATCGCCAGAGCCGCGGCCGCCGTCGGCTTCTCGCTGCATATTCACCGCACCGACCGGCCCGCGGCGGAGGCGGCCTTGTCCCTGAGCTTTGCGCTCGCCTCGGGATTGGAGCGCGTCTGATGGGACTCACCTTCGCCGCGCCGCTCGCGCTCCTCGGGCTGCTCGCTCTGCCCGCCATTTATTTTCTGCTGCGGGTGACGCCGCCGCGCCCGCGCGAGATCGTGTTCCCGCCGATCCGCCTGCTCTTCGATCTGTTGCGCCGCGAGGAGACGCCCTCGCGCACGCCCTGGTGGCTATTGGCCCTGCGCCTCGCGCTCGCCGGCCTCGCCGTTCTGGCCATGGCCGGCCCGGCGATCACGCCGACGGCGACCGCCTCCTTTTCCGGCGCGCCGCTGCTGATCGCGATCGACGACGGCTGGCCGGCGGCGCCGGATTTCGACGCCCGCATCGAGGCGGCGCGCGCGCTCGCCGCCGACGCGGCGCGTTCCGGCGCGACGATCGCTCTTTTGCCCATGTCGCAGGCCGAGACCGCGCCGACGCGAGAGGATGGCGGCAAGATCGACGAGAGCCTGCGCGCGCTCGCGCCGCAACCTTTCGTCCCGGATCGCGCCGCCGCCGCCGCGCGGCTCGGCGAATTCGCGGCCGCAAATCCGCACGGGCGCATTATCTGGATCGCCGATGGATTGGAGCAGGGCGGCGCGAGCCAATTCGCCAAAGCGCTGAGCTCGGCGTCCGCCGCCGGCGCGAAAGTCGAGACATTGACCAGCGATCATGCGCCCCGCGCGCTTCTCGCGCCGCAGAACACGGCCGCCGGCCTCGAGGTGGAGATCGTGCGCGCCGCCGGGGGCGCGCCCGCGTCCGGGGCGGTCTCCGCCTTCGACCAGCAGGGACGCGCGCTGGCGCAAGCGCGTTTCGATTTTTCGGGAGACAAAGCGAAAGCGCGCTTCGATCTGCCGATCGAATTGCGCAATGAGGCGGCGCTGCTGCGTCTCGACGGCGAGGCTTCGGCCGGCGCGGTGGCCCTGCTCGACGGGCGCTCCAAGGTTCGCCGCGTCGCCGTGCTGAGCGGCGTGAGCGCCGATCTCGCGCAGCCTTTGCTGGAGCCGCAATTTTATCTGCAAAAAGCCTTCGCGCCTTTCGCCGAGGTGCGCGAGCCGCGGCCGGGCGCCGCCGATCCGCTGCCCCAGCTCATCGCCGAGCAGCCCAATATCGTCGCCCTCGCCGATATCGGCGCGCTGCAGCGCGACGCGCATGAGGCGCTGATCCATTTCGTCGAGGAGGGCGGCGTGCTGCTGCGCTTCGCCGGCGCGCGCCTCGCCAACGCCGGCGACGATCTCACCCCGGTGCGCTTGCGCCGCAACGGCCGCGTGCTCGGCGGCGCCATGTCCTGGGACACGCCGAAAAAGCTCGCGCCCTTCGATTCTTCGAGCCCCTTCTATGGGCTCGCGGTTCCCGACGAGGTGACGGTGACGCGTCAGGTTCTCGCCGAGCCGGAGCCGGGCCTGCCGGCCAAGACCTGGGCGGCGCTCACGGACGGCACGCCGCTCGTCACCGCCGAGCGGCGGGGTAAAGGGCTCATCGTGCTGTTCCATGTGAGCGCCGACGCCGTCTGGTCCAATCTGCCGATCTCGGGTCTTTTCATCGACATGCTGCACCGAATCGCCGCCGAGAGCGGCGAGGCCGCCGCCCGCCGCGCCGAGGACGGCCCGCGCAGCGATGCGCCGGCTCTCGCGCCGCTGGTCACTCTGGACGGACGCGGCCGTCTCGGCGCGCCGCCGCCCACCGCCCGGCCGATCGGCGCCGATTATGACGGCGGCGCCAATCGCGAGCATCCGCCGGGCTTCTATGGCGTCGCCGATGCGCCCATCGCCGTGCAGCCGCTGCGCGCGGGCGATGATCTGCGCGCTTTCGATTTTTCGGGGCAGGGGCTCGCCGTCTCCGCTCTGCGCGCCGGCGCGCCGATCGATCTGCGTCCTTGGCTGCTCGGCCTCGTCTTCCTCGCGCTGCTCGCCGATTGGCTGATCCTGCTCGCAATGTCCGGCGCATTGCGCCGCGCCGCGCCGATCGCTCTCGGCGCTTTTTGCGCGCTGGCCGTTCTGAGCGCCGCGCCGCAGGGCGCCCGCGCCAAGGATGCGGCCTCGGCCTCGGCCGCTTCGCCGCGCGACCGCGAGGCGGCGCTGACGACGCGGCTCGCCTATGTGGTCTCCGGCGACGCCCGCGTCGACGAGGCCAGCAAGCTCGGCCTCGAGGCTCTGTCGCGCGCGCTCAATCAGCGCACCTCCTTCGCGCCCGGCGCGCCGGTCGGCGTCGATCCGGCGCGCGACGAATTGGCCTTTTATCCGATGCTCTATTGGCCGATCGTCGCTTCCGCGCCGCTGCCTGCGGCGCAGGCGATCGCCAAGGTCGATCTCTATCTCAAGCAGGGCGGCACCATCGTCTTCGACACGCGCGACGCGCTCACGGCGCATGAGGGCGGGCCGCCGACGCCGGAGACGCAATGGCTGCGCGATCTGACGCGCAATCTCGACATTCCGCCGCTCGAAGTGACGCCGCGCGATCACGTCATCACCAAGACGTTTTATCTGCTCGACAATTTCTACGGCCGCACGATCAACGGCAAGACCTGGGTAGAGGCGCTGCCGCCCGAGAGCAAGGACGATCCGGCGCGCCCCGTGCGCGCGACCGACAGCGTCTCGTCCGTCGTCATCACCTCCAATGATCTCGCCGGCGCCTGGGCGGCGGATCGCAACGGCCAGCCGCTCTACACGTTGACGCCGGGCGGCGCGCGCCAGCGTGAGCTCGCCATACGCGGCGGCGTCAATCTCGTGATGTACACGCTGACCGGCAATTACAAATCCGATCAGGTCCATGTTCACGACCTATTGGAGCGGCTCGGCCAATGAGCGAGCTTTCCCTCGCCTTCACGCCGCTGCTGCCCTGGCCGGCGCTCGCCGCTCTGAGCGTCGCCGCGATTGTCGTCGCGCTCTTGTCGCTGCGCGCGGGCGGGCGCGGCGCGCCTCTGCGGCTCGCGACATTGGCGCTGGTGCTGCTCGCGCTCACCGATCCGTCGCTGCTGCGCGAGCAGCGCGAGCCTTTGAAGACGATCGTTCCCATCGTGCTCGACCGCAGCGAGAGCCAGAGCTTCGGAGAGCGCATGGCGCAAACCGAGGCGGCGAAGGCCGCGCTCGAGCCGGCGCTGCAGAAGCTCGGCGACATAGAGCCGCGCTTCATCGACGCCGCGCGTTCCGGCGCAGAGGCAGACGGCACCAGATTGTTCCAGGCTCTGGAAGAAGGGCTGAAGGACGTTCCGCGCGAGCGCATCGGCGCCGCCATCATGGTGACGGACGGAATCGTTCACGACATACCGGCGAGCGCCGCAGCGCTCGGCTTCAAGGCTCCGCTGCATGTGCTCGTCACCGGCCATGAGGGCGAGCGCGACCGTAGGCTCGAACTCATCGAGGCGCCGCGCTTCGGCATTGTCGGCAAGGATCAGACGATCCGCGCGCGCGTCGTCGACAGCAATCTCGGCGGCAAGGAGCCGGTCGTCATCGCGACGCGCCGCGACGGCGAGGCGCTGGAGCCGATCGTCGCCCGCGCAGGCGAGATCGTCGATATTCCGGTGCGCGTGGCGCATGGCGGCGCCAATGTCGTCGAGCTGGAGGCGCCGACGCTGCCGGGCGAGTTGACCGCGGTCAACAACAAGGCCGTCGTCACGATCGAGGGCGTGCGCGACAAGCTGAAAGTTCTGCTCGTCTCCGGCGAGCCCAATCCCGGCGAGCGTAGCTGGCGCAATCTCTTGCGCTCGGACGCCAATGTCGATCTCGTGCATTTCACCATTCTGCGGCCGCCGGAGAAGCTCGACGGCACGCCGCCGCACGAGCTCTCGCTGATCGCCTTTCCGACCGCCGATCTCTTCGGCCGCAAGATCAACGAATTCGACCTCATCATCTTCGATCGCTATTCGAACCAGACGATCCTGCCCTCCGTCTATTTCGACAATATCCTGCGCTATGTCGACAATGGCGGCGCCTTTCTGGTCGCGACCGGGCCGGATTTCGCGACCGTGCAAGGGCTGTATTACTCGCCGCTGGAGAGCATTATTCCGGCGCGGCCGAACGGCTCGCTCTATGAGCGCGCCTTTCGCGCAAAGGTGAGCAAGGAGGGCGAGAAGCATCCCGTCACCCGCGGGCTCGCGGGCGCGAAGAATCCGCCGTCCTGGGGCGAGTGGTTCCGCCAGGTCGATACGGAAGTGGTGAAGGGCAATTCGATCCTCACCGGCGCCAATGACAAGCCGCTGCTCGTGCTCTCGCGCGAGGGCAAGGGGCGCGTCGCCGCTCTGCTCACCGATCAATTGTGGCTGTGGGCGCGCGGCTATCAGACCGGCGGCCCGCATATCGATCTGATGCGCCGCCTCGCCCATTGGCTGATGAAGGAGCCCGACCTCGAGGAGGAGGCGCTGCGCGCCAGCGCCCATGGCCGCGACATAGAGATCGAGCGCCAGAGCCTCGAAGAGAATGTCGCGCCGGTGACGATGACGACGCCCTCGGGCGCGATCTCGCAGATCACGCTCGCGCCCGGCGAGCCCGGCCTGTCGCGCGCGCATCATCTGGCGAAGGAGATGGGGCTCTATCGCTTTCAGAGCGGCGATCTGACGGCGCTCGTCAATGTCGGCCCGGAGAATCCGCGCGAGCTTCGCGAGGTGGTTTCCACTTCCGAGAAGCTGCGGCCTCTCGCCGAGGCCAGCGGCGGCACGGTGCGACGTCTGTCGAAAGACAGGGGCGGCGCGGTCATTCTCCCCCGCATCGTCGAGATGCGGGAAGCCTCGGTCTTCGGCGGCGCGGATTACATCGGAGTCAAGCGCACAGGCGCGAGCGCGCTGATCGGCGTCGAGACGGCGCCGCTGGCGATCGGCCTATGGGGTCTCGCGGCGCTGCTCGGCGTGATCGTGCTGGCCTGGGCCTGGGAAGGCCGCCGCTGACGGGGAGCACGGGAGCGGACGCAAAAACGCCCCGCCTGTTCATCCGAGGTCGGGGCGTCGATTGCGGCCGGCCGAGACTTCGGTCGATCGGTCTGCTCGAGGAAATAGGCGCTGATTTCGCCGATGCAAGAGAGGCGGATTCTTCTGCGTCCCTCAGCAATCGCCGAAGCGTCGCGTCTCCGGGAACTTCGCCAGAAACGCCCGCAGCACCACGAGCTGATCGGCCGCGCGGCGCTTCAGTCCGAGGTCCAGAAAACCATCGAGATCGGCGACGATGAGATTGCGCACGGCGGACGGGCCACGTCCGAGGCCGAGCAGATAGGAGGCGAGCAGCGCATCATGCTGGGCAGAAGGCCGCACGCCGGACATCACCTCGTTGGAGGTCGGCGCGGCATCGAAAGCTCTGCGTTGCGCATACATGAAACCGTTCCCCTCGAGCTCGCCGCTCCGCGACATTCCGTCGCGTCTCTCCCCGTCAGTAAGCGCTTTCGCCGATAGGCGAAATCGGGGGGAATTACGTATCTCGGCCGTTCGAATTCATGGGGTTTGCGCCGCCGCGCGCAACCGCGCGAAACCAAGGCTCAGATCTTCTTTCAGATCGCCCAAATCCTCGAGCCCGATCGAGAGCCGTATCGCCGGGCCGCCGGGCGTCCACTGCGTCGCCGTGCGATAGGAGGCGCAGTCGAAGGGCAGAGCGAGACTCTCGAAGCCGCCCCAGGAATAGCCGAGGCCGAACAGCTCCAGCCCATCCAGCATGGCGGCGACGGCCTCCGGCGGAACCGGCTTCAAAATGAAGGAGAACAGGCCTGTCGAGCCGAGAAAATCGCGCTTCCACAATGCATGATCGGGATGGCTCTCGAGCGCTGGGTGAATGACATGCGCGACCTCTTCGCGCGCCTCCAGCCAGCGCGCCATTTCGAGCCCTGCGCGTTCGGCCTCGCGCAGGCGCAATTCCATCGTCCGCATCCCGCGCAGAGCGAGAAAGACGTCTTCCGGGCCGGGGCAGATGGCGAAGGCGTCGTAAGCGGCGCGCAGGCGCCGCGCCCATTTGTCATTGGCCGAGACGAGGCCGAGCAAGAGATCGGAATGGCCGCCGAGATATTTGGTGCCGGCCTCGATCGAAAGATCGACGCCGCGCTCATGCGGCGGAAAAAAGAGCGGCGTCGCCCATGTGTTGTCGAGGATGACGCAGGCGCCTTTCGCATGGGCGATCTCGGCGAGGGCGGGGATATCCTGCACCTCCAGCGTCTGCGAGCCCGGGGATTCGGCCAATATGGCCGTCGTGTTCGGCCGCATCAGAGCGGCGATATCGGCGCCGATGCGCGGATCGTAATAGCTCGTCTCGACGCCGAGGCGCTTCAGCACGCTGTCGCAGAACATGCGCGCCGGCAGATAGCAGGAATCGGTGACGAGCAGATGGTCGCCGGACTTCAGCGCCGTCAGCAGAGCGATGGCGATCGCCGCGAGGCCGGAGGGGACGGCGACGGCCTCCGCCGCGCCGGCGATATCGATCCAAGCCTCCTCGAGCGCGCGAATCGTCGGCGTGCCCTTGGTGGCGTAAGTATAGGCGCCGCGATTGGCGAGGAGCGACGCCGTGTCGGGAAACAGCACGGTGGAGCCGCGATAGATCGGCGTGTTGACGAACCCGAATTGCTCGGAGGGCGCGCGCCCCGCATGGGCGAGGCGGGTGCGGCTTTTCTTTTTTCGCCCAGATTGTCCTCTAGTCTCGCTCATGTCTCGCCCATCGGTTTCGTCGAACGGATTTGCGGCGGCCGACCGCGCGCCGCAGTATAGGCTGCTCGCGCAGGACATGGGCGATAGAGAAGGATTTGTCCAATGATCGTCCGCCGCACACGCCGCGACCCGAGGAGCCGATGATCTTTCCGTTCCGCTTCCTCGTCATCGCCTCATCTCTGCTTCTCGCCGCCGCTGCGCAGGCCTCGACGCTCGAGCAGGCGCAAAAGCGCGGCTTTCTGATCTGCGGCGCGAGCAATGGCCTGCCGGGCTTCGCGCATCAGGACGAGGCCGGCCGCTGGAGCGGCTTCGACGTCGATTTCTGCCGCGCGCTCGCCGCCGCCATTTTCGACGATCCGGAAAAAATGCGCTTCGTGACGCTCTCCGCCAAGGATCGCGTGAAGGCGCTGCAATCGGGCGTCGTCGATCTCCTGGCGCGCGGCGCCGCTTGGACGCTGGCGCGCGACGCCGGGCAGGGACTCTCCTATGCGGCGATCAGCTTTTTCGACGGACAGGGATTTCTCGCGCGCAAAAAATCCGTCGCCGCGCTGCGCGATCTCGGCGGCCTCTCCGTCTGCGTGCAGCAGGGCACGCCCTTCGAGCTCGATCTCGTCGATTTTCATCGCGAGGGCGTGAAGCCGATCGAGCCCAAGCTCTTTCCGACATTCGAGGAGGCGGCCAAGGCCTATTCCGAGGCCAAATGCGAGGCGCTGACCGCCGATCTCTCGACGCTCGCCGCCAAGCGGCAAGAGCTGGCCGCGCCGGCCGAACATGCGATTCTGCCCGAGCTCATCGACAAGGAGCCGCTCGGCCCCATCGTGCGGCAGAGCGACGACCAATGGTTCGACATCGTGCGCTGGACGCATTTCGCCATGGTCGATGCGGAAGAGCTGGGCGTGACCTCCGCCAACGCCGACGAGCAGCTGAAATCGGCCGATCCGCGCGTGCGGCGCCTGCTCGGCGTCGACGGCGGCCGCGTGGATGGGCTGGGGCTCGAGGCCGATTGGGTCTATCGCATCGTCAAGCACGTCGGCAATTACGGCGAGGCCTTCGAGCGCAATCTCGGCGCCGGCTCGCCCATCGGCCTGGAGCGCCGGCTCAACGCGCTATGGACCAAGGGCGGGCTGATGTATGCGCCGCCGGTGCGGTGAGCGGGGATATGGAGCCGGGATTCTTCGATCCTCGCGCGAGCGCGGCGGCGCAATGGGCGCCATTGGCGCGCTTCGCCATCGCCGAGGCGCGCCTCGCGCGCTGGGCGTCGCAGCGGCCATTGCGACGCCTCAGTTACGAGTTTCTACGCTTCGGCGTGAAGCAGGCGTGGTCGTGCCTGTTCGGTTTTCTGATGGTTGGGCTGCTGATCGCGACGCATTTCGTCTATCCGCGCGAATTTTTCCTCGCGCGCTATGATTTTCTCTTCCTCGTCGCGCTCGCCATCCAGGCGCTGCTGCTCGCGACGCGGTTCGAGAGCCTGCAGGAAGCCAAGGTGATCCTGCTGTTTCATCTCGTCGGCACGGCGATGGAGGTGTTCAAGACCGCGGTCGGCTCCTGGATCTACCCCGATCCGGCCTTTTTCCGCATCGGCGGCGTTCCGCTCTTCACCGGCTTCATGTATGCGGCGATCGGCAGCTATATGATGCGCGCCTGGGTGGTGTTCGATTTCCGCTTCATCCGCCATCCGCCGATTTGGATGGTCGCGGCGCTCGCCGCGGCGATCTACGGCAATTTCTTCCTGCACCATTACCTGGGGGATTTGCGGATCGCGCTGTTCGCGGCGACGGCGGCGCTGTTCGCGCGCACCTGGATCTATTACCGCGTGCATCACAGCTGGCGGTCGATGCCGCTGCTGCTGGCGGCGCTGCTCGCCGCGAGCTTCATCTTTCTCGCCGAGAATGTCGGAACCTTCACCCGCACCTGGCTCTATCCGAGCCAGCTCGCGGTCTGGTCGCCCGTGGGCGCGGCCAAGCTCGGCTCGTGGTTCCTGCTGCAGATCGTGAGCTATGCGCTGGTCATAGCGGTCAAGCGGCCGCGCGCGCCGGACGCCCAGCCGCTGGAACTCTCACGCGAGCGTCATCGCCGCCGCTTGGCGGATCATTCCGCGCCCGTGAGCTGAGCCTTTTGCGCGCGCTGCCACCAGGCGAGGAGCGCGTCGAGATCATGCGCGAGGAATTCCGCCAGCGGGCCGGCGAATTGGCGCCACTCCTCGACGTAATGCGGCGACACCGCCGTCACCACGGGAACCTTCGCCAGCATGGACGCGCGGAAAGCGTCGGCGAGGCCGCCGCGCGAGGCCTCCTGCTTGCTGAACTTGCTGATGACGACGAGATCGACGCCTTCGGCGACGCGCCGCTCAATCGCGGCGCAAGCGAGCGCCAATTCGCTCGAGTCGAGATTGCAGGCGACCGAGCCGGCCCCCAAATCCTGCGAGATCGCATAGAGCGCGCCATCGGCGACGTCACGCAGCACGATGCGGCTGCGGCCGGTCGCTTCGTCGAGGATGCGCGCCTGAGTGACGCCGGCGACGCGCGCTCCGCTCTCGGCGAGACGCTGGGCGAAATCGGCGATCAGCGCCTGCGCCTGAGCGCTCGGCTCGCCGGGAAGGGCGGCGATCGGCGCCGTTGCAGGCAAGGAAGCGTAAAGGGTCATCTCATGTCTCTCACGTCGCGATTTCGGTCGAAAGACGTGGCGGACTCGCCTATCCTCGCATGGTCGATGGGCGGCCGGCCTTGCTCGGCGAGGCTCGCGCCTCTTGTCATTCCGGGGCGGCGACCGATCTGATATAAACGGTCAGGGACGCGACGTGAACAGCCGTGAGCGATGAACGAGGCAATGCGCCGCTTTCTCCCTCTGCGCGGGCGCAGGCGGTGGAAGCGTTCATTCGGGAGGCGCGGCGCGTCGGCGCAGCGGCCGAGCGGGGCCGGCTGATCTTCGCGCTCGACGCCACCATGAGCCGTCAGCCGACATGGGATCTCGCGCAATCGCTGCAGGGCCGCATGTTCGAGGCGACGTCGGCGCTCGGCGGGCTCGATGTGCAGCTCGTGTATTTTCGTGGCTTCGGCGAATGCCGCGCGTCGAACTTTGTCGGCGGCGGGCAGGGGCTCGCGGCGCTGATGGCGAAAATCTCCTGTCGCGGCGGCCGCACGCAGATCGCCAAAGTGTTTCGTCATACGCTCGAGGAAACGAGCGCGCGCCGCATCGGCGCTCTCGTTTTCGTCGGCGATGCGTTGGAGGAGAATGTCGACGAACTCTGCGAGCTCGCCGGCCGGCTCGGCCTTCTCGGCGTCAAGGCCTTCATGTTCCATGAGGGCGTCGATGCGCAGGCCGGGGCCGCTTTTCGCGAGATCGCGCGGCTGAGCGGCGGCGCCTATGCCGCTTTCGACGCCTCGGCGCCGCGCCGCCTCGCGGAGCTTCTGTCCGCGGCCGCGGCTTATGCGGCCGGCGGACTGGCCGAGCTCGAACGGCGCGCTACAAAAGGCGAGGACGCAGCGCGTCTTCTTCTGTCACAAATGGGGTGAGGAGCCCGCTTCATGCCGGTTCTGATCGGATTTCTCGCATTGATCCTCGCGCTCTACGGCTTGCGCATGTTCACGCGCGCTTCGCCCGCGGCCATGGCCCGCACGATACGCAAGGGCGGCGGCGCGGCGACGATCGCGCTCGGCCTGTTCTTCATTTTGCGCGGGCGCATAGACATCGGCCTGCTGCTGGCCTCGGCCGGCATGTGGCTCTTCGGCGCCTTCTCGCGCGGGGTCAAGCGCTTCGGCCATGCGAGCGCCGGCGGCGGCGTGTCGCGCGTGCGCTCCGCCATGATCGAGATGGAGCTCGACCATGCGAGCGGCTCCATCCGCGGCACGATCCTCGCCGGCAAGGACGAGGGCAAAAGGCTCGACGCGCTGACGCGATCGGCGGTGATGGAGCTCTACCGCCATTGCCGCAACGTCGACCCGGAAGGCGCGCGTCTCCTAGAGGTGTATATGGACCGCCGGTTTGCCGGCTGGCGTCAGACAGGAGACGGTCGACGCGACGCGGGGGGCGCCGATGCGGGCGGCGTCGGACCAGGCCGCCGCGGCGGCACGATTTCGGAAGATGAGGCCTATGAAATTCTGGGCCTCAAAAAGGGAGCGGCGCGCCAGGACATTGCGCGGGCGCACCGCGATCTGATGAAGAAGCTTCATCCGGACCATGGCGGGACGACCGATCTCGCGGCCCGGGTCAACGAAGCCAAAGATGTCCTCATGCGTCGTCATCATCATTGAAGCTCGACCTTGTTCGCTCGACGCTCGTCGCTCTTTTTGAAAAATAGGTCGGTGAATCAATTTTTCGTCGTGAAACAGGAGAAGCCGGAGCGCTTCAGCGCGCGACAGGCGGTCTCCGCGCTCTTCTCCTCGAGCCCGGCGAAACGGGCGCGATAGAGCGTTTCCCGGCCCTTCTGCACTTTTTCGGTAAAGGCCTTGGCGGTGGCCGGCACGCCTTTGGCGCGGGCGCGGGAGAGCAGCTGCTGGGCCTTTTCCGCATCGTCGGTGGCGCCGATCTGAATCATCCAGCCGGAATGATTCGGCCGCGCCTGCTCGGCCTTGGACGGCTCGCCACGGTCGCTACGGGCGACGAGCGTGCGATCCGTATCCGTCATGCGGGCGGGCAGCGCATTCGGCGTCGTCACAGCGGCCAGCTTGGTCGCATGTCCGGCTTTGGCGGCGGTGGAGCCGTCCGTCGTCGCGCGGGCGCTGTCGCGACGCGCGGGCTCCAGCTGGCGGCGGCCGGCTTGCACGGGAGCGGGCTCTGCGGCCTTATGTCCGCCGGCGACGAAAGCCGGACGAATTTTGTCTGCGCGCTCGGGCGTCGGAACCGCGAGAAGCGGCGGCGCCGAGGCGAGCGCCATAACGCGCGGCGCAAGAGCGGGACCAGCAGCAGCAGGAGCCGGCGCGGCGGGGGCCGTAACGGCTGCGGCGACGATGGGCGTCTCTTCTTTCTCCTCTTCGGCTCTGGCGACCGGAGCCGGAGCGGGCTCGCCTTCCGAGATGGCGCGCGCGGTGCGGACCGCGGCGCCGTCGCCGATATGCTCGGCGATGAGCCCGGCCATGACGCGGTCGCGGGCGGCGGCGGTGCGGCCGCCCATGACGACGGCGACGATGTGATGGCCGTCGCGCCGCACCGAGGTCAAGAGATTGAAGCCGGAGGCGTGGGTATAGCCGGTCTTGATGCCGTCGACGCCGCGAATCTGCCCGAGCAGATGATTGTGATTGCGATGCGACTGGCCGCGCCAGACAAAGGCGTGGGTGGAGAAATAGCGATAATAGCGGGGGAAGCGGTCCTGGATCGCGCGGCCGAGCACGGAGAGATCATGCGCCGTGGTGATCTGCTCGTCATTGGGCAGGCCCGAGGCGTTGGCGTAATGGGTGCGGCTCATGCCGAGCTGATGCGCCTTGCGGGTCATCATATCGGCGAAGGTCTCCTCGTCGCCGGCGATGTTCTCGGCGATGGCCGCGGCGATATCGTTCGCCGATTTGGTGACGACGGCCTTGATGGCGCTGTCGACGTCGATGGTCTGGCCGGGCGCGAGGCCGAGCTTGGTCGGCGCCTGCGCCGCTGCGTGGGAAGAGATGACGAGCGGCGAATCGAGCCGCAGCCGGCCCTTCTCGAGCTGCTCGAACAAAAGATAGAGCGTCATCACCTTGGTGACGGAGGCAGGGTGGCGCAGCTCGTGCTCGTTGCGCGCATAGAGCGTGCGGCCGCTATTGGCGTCGACGACGATCGCCGCGAAGGCCGGACCGCCGCCGCTCGCGGTCGAAGCGCCGCGCCGCGCCGCATGAGACAGATGGGCTCCGCCGCGCCGATGATGCGCGGCATGGTGAATGAAGCTGTGACGCGCGTGATAGGCCCGGCCGGAATGGTGATGGCGCCTCGCCTCGGCGGGGGCGGCGAATAGCGCTGACAAGGCCGCGATCGCCGCGACCAACGCCACCACCCATTTCCAACGCTCGAGCCCATCGGCGACGCCACGCTTCGTCATCTATCCAGATCCCGTTCACTTGCCCCGTCATGCGCTCGCGGCGGTCCCGTCCGCCCGGGCGTTGCCGAAAAGCCACATGATTACAATCTTACCGATGCGAGGTTACCCCCTGGTTAAGGCGAAAGCCGTTCGGGATTGTGGTTTTGCATCGCAACATTGTTATTGACTTCGATTGTGCAATGCATATAAGTTGATCTTGTCAACTGAGCGCAAGGAGTCCGCCAAGGGGCGAAGGCCGGAAGGCGCTCGATACGAGGACGAAACCGATGGTTGCCACTTTCGAAAGCGTTCAGCAGCTGGGCAAGGAGCAATTCGAAGCGGCGTCCGCGGCCGCGGCGGCCCTCACCAAGGGCTGGCAGACCATTGCGGCGGAGACGACCGACTATTCGAAGAAATCCTTCGAAAAGAGCCGCCTCCTCGCGGAAAAGCTGATCGGCGTCAAGAAGATCGACGAAGCCCTCCAGTTGCAGTCGGATTACGCCAAGGGCGCGTACGAGGACTTCATCGCCGAGGCGACCAAGCTCGGCGAGCTCTATTCCAGCCTCGCCAAGGAAGCGTTCAAGCCGGTCGAAGCGGCGGCGACGAAAGTCTATTCCGCGGGCGAGTGATCGCCGCGAGAGACGTCCTCGACAAGAGTCTCGGAAAAGGCGGGCGGAGCCTCCTCCGCTCGGCTTTTCGTTTATCGGCTCTGCGGCGCCGCAGTAAAATCACCTAGCCTGTGCGTAAAATCCAGGAGACGCGACGCGTGCGTTGCGAATCCCCGCGCTGCGGCGCGATAAGATCGCCGGAGGCGCATGAGGCGTCGCAGGAGGCGGTCCAATGAGCGCGATCGACGATGTCGGCTTCGTTCATCTACATGTTCATACCGCTTTCTCGCTGCGCGAAGGCGCGCTGACCCTCACCCGCGTCATCGATCTGGCCCAGAAGGACCAGATGCCGGCGCTCGCCGTCACCGATACGGATAATCTCTTCGGCGCGCTGGAGTTTTCCGAAAAGGCCGCCAAGGTCGGCGTGCAGCCGATTCCAGCCGTTCAGCTCACTATCGATTTCGGCGACGGGACGCAGAGCGCCCTCGGCGCCGCCGATGGGCGCGGCCATATCGTCTTGATCGCGCAATCGGAGCAGGGCTATTCCAATCTGATGCGGCTCGCCTCGCGCGCCTATCTCGAGCCGGCGCAGGGGGAGGCCTCCCATGTCTCGCTGACGAGCCTCGCCGAAAGTTGCGAGGGGCTGATCGCCCTCACCGGCGGCTCGGAGGGCGGGCTCGACACGCTCTTCGCCAAGGGCCGGGCGGAGCAGGCGCTCGCCCGTCTCGAGGCGCTGCTGCCGCACTTCGACGGCCGGCTCTATGTCGAGATTCAACGCCACGGCCTCGATCAGCAGCGGCGCGTCGAGCCGCAATTGCTCGATCTCGCCTATCGGCGCGGCCTGCCTCTGGTCGCCACCAACGAGCCCTTTTTCGCGACGGCGGCGGATTTCGAGGCGCATGATGCGCTGCTCTGCATCGCCGAGGGCACAGTGACCAGCGTCGCCGAGCGGCGGCGGCTCTCGCCGCAGCATTATTTCAAGACGCGCAAGGAGATGCGCGAGCTCTTCGCCGATCTCCGCGAGGCGACGGATTCGACGGTCGAGATCGCGCGGCGGGTCGCCTTTCGTCCGCTGACGCGCAAGCCTATCATGCCGCGCTTCATGCTGGACGGGGAAGGGGGCGGGGAATCCCTCGAGGATATAGAAGCGCGCGAATTGCGCCGGCAGGCGAAGGAAGGCCTCGAGGCACGCCTCCTCGTGCAGCCGCCCGCGCCGGGGCAGACGCGCGAGACCTATGACGCGCGCCTCGAATTCGAGCTCGACACGATCGAGAAGATGCGCTTTCCGGGCTACTTCCTGATCGTCTCGGACTTTATCAAATATGCGAAATCGCAAGGGATTCCGGTCGGGCCGGGGCGCGGCTCGGGCGCGGGATCGCTGGTCGCCTATGCGCTGACCATCACCGATCTCGATCCTCTGCGCTTCGGCCTCTTCTTCGAGCGCTTCCTCAATCCAGAACGCATGTCGATGCCGGATTTCGACATCGACTTCTGCCAGACGCGGCGCGGCGAGGTCATCGACTATGTCCGCGAGCGCTATGGCGCCGAGAAAGTGGCGCAGATCATCACCTTCGGCTCGTTTCTGGCCCGCGGCGTGCTGCGCAGCGTCGGCCGCGTGCTGGAAATGCCGCCGGGGCAGGTCGACAAGCTCGCCAAGCTGGTGCCGCAGAACCCCGCCAAGCCGGTGACTTTGGCCGAGGCCGTCGCCGGCGAGCAGAAATTGCGCGAGGCGATCGACGAGGACGGAAAGGTCGCCCGCCTGTTCAAAATCGCGGCGGCTCTCGAAGGGCTCTATTCCAACGCCTCGACTCATGCCGCGGGCGTCGTCATCGGCGACCGGCCGCTGGATGCGCTGGTGCCGCTCTATCGCGATCCGAAATCCGATATGCCGGCCACCCAGTTCAATATGAAATGGGTGGAGCCGGCCGGCCTCATCAAATTCGACTTCCTCGGCCTCAAGACGCTGACCGTGCTGGCGACAGCCGTCGATCTGGTGCGCCGGCGCGCGCCGGATTTCGATCTCGCCGCCATTCCGCTGGACGACAAAGCGACCTACGAAATGCTCGGGCGCGGCGAGACGGTGGGCGTGTTCCAACTGGAAAGCGCCGGCATGCGCAAGGCGCTGGTCGAGATGCACGCCGACCATTTCGAGGACGTCATCGCTCTCGTTGCCCTCTACCGGCCGGGTCCTATGGCCAATATCCCGACCTATTGCGCGGTGAAGCTCGGCGATGAGGAGCCAGATTACATTCACCCCAAGATCGAGCACATCTTAAAGGAGACATTCGGCGTCATCATCTACCAGGAGCAGGTGATGCAGATCGCTCAGGTCCTCTCCGGCTATTCGCTGGGCGAGGCCGATCTGCTCCGCCGCGCGATGGGCAAGAAGATCAAGGCCGAGATGGACGCCCAGCGCGAGCGCTTCGTCACCGGCGCGGTGGAGCGCGGCCTCACGGCGCAAAAGGCCAGCGATATCTTCGACCTGCTGGCGAAATTCGCCGATTACGGCTTCAACAAGAGCCATGCGGCGGCCTATGCGCTGATCGCCTATCAGACGGCCTGGTTCAAGGCGCATTATCCGGTCGAGTTTTTGGCTGCCTCCATGACGCTGGACAAGGGCAACACCGATAAGCTCGCCGAATTCCGCAATGAGGCGCGGCGGCTCGGCATTGCGGTGGAGCCGCCTTCCATCCGCCGCTCGGGCGTCGATTTCGACGTCGCGCCCGGCGCCGACGGCAATCTCGCCATTCGCTACGCGCTCTCCGCCGTGAAGGGCGTCGGCGAGGGGCAGGCAGAGTCCATTGTGCGCACGCGCGGCGCCGCGCCTTTCCGCAATCTCTCGGAGTTCGCGCGACGGATCAATCCGCGCGAGGTCAATAAGAAGGTGCTGGAGAATCTCGCCTGCTGCGGCGCCTTCGACGAGCTGGACGCCGACCGCGCCCGCGTCGTCGGCGCGATCGAGACTGTGCTCGCATGCGCCAATCGCTGCGCCGAGGATCGGCAGGCCGGGCAGAATGCGCTGTTCGGCGGCGCGGAGGCGGAAGAGGATCTGGTCCTGCCCAAGAGCCAGCCCTGGACGGCGTCGGAAAAGCTGAAGCGCGAATTCGACGCCGCCGGCTTCTTCCTCTCCGGCCATCCGCTCGACGCCTATGCGAGCGTGCTCGGCCGGCTTCGGCTGACGCGCTGGGCGGAGTTCATCATCGCGGTGAAGCGCGGCGCCAGCGCCGGGCGGCTCGCCGCGGTGGTGCTCGACCGCGCGGAGCGGCGCACCAAATCGGGCTCGAAAATGGGCGTGGTCCAGCTCTCGGACGACAGCGGGCAGTATGAGGCGATCCTGTTTCAGGAGGGGCTCAACCAATATCGCGACCTTTTGGAAAAGGGCGCGACCGTGCTGGTGACGCTCTCCGCCGCGCTCGAGGGCGAGGATGTGCGGGCGCGCATCACCGAGGTGCAGCCGCTCGCCGCCGCCGCGGCGAAGGCGCAAAAAGGGCTGCGCATCTTCCTTCAGGACGCCGCGCCGCTCGACGCGCTGAAGTCGCGGCTGACGACGCGCGGCGAGGGCGAGGTGTCGATCGTCGTGGCGCTGGAGCGCATGGCGAGCGAGGTGGAGATCAAGCTGCCGGGCGGCTATTCGGTCTCGGCCGATGTCGCCGGGGCGCTGAAAACGATCCCCGGCGTGCTCGCCGTGGAGCATGTGTGAGCGCGGGGTTCATAGCTCATCTATGACATTAGATATTAGTGCTTATTTATTGAAATAACTAAGCAATACTGCTGATACGAAACTTCGCCTCGGCGATCTCGCCGACGGCCTGCGACGCTGCGCCTCTTCTTGTCGGCGCAGGAGGCTCCTATCTTGAAGCAGGGCTCGTGTGAGGCGACGCCCGCTCGATCGGGGTGGCGGAAATGGACGCTGCGATCGCTTTTCTCGGAAGGCTCGACGCGGGCTTTCTACCCCTCGTCGTCATCGGCGCGCTCGGCGGCTGGCTCGTCGGCGCCCTGCTACGCGGCTCCGATCAGCTCTTCGCAGATATGGCGATCGGCGTCGTCGGCGCGTGGCTCGGAGCGCAATTCGCCGAGTTCTGCGGGCTTGCACTCGACGCCTCGCTCGGCCATTTCCTCGCTGGCCTGCTCGGGTCCATAATCAGCGTCTCGCTCTGGGCGCGAGTCGACGGCGGAGCTCCCCTCCGGCCGGACCAAAGGCCGAGACATTAGGCAAAGCCATGACCGTCCTGCTCGATCTTCTCAACGACGACCCGCGCAAGCGTGAAGCGGCCGCCGTCCGCCACCCCGAAAAAGCGCATCGGCCGGACACGCCGCTGGCGCGCAAGCCGGAGTGGATCAGGGTCAAGGCGCCGGGCTCCGCGGCCTGGCGTGAGACCGGGGCGATCCTGCGCGGCGGCGGACTCTCCACCGTCTGCCAGGAGGCCTCCTGCCCGAATATCGGCGAGTGCTGGGAGAAAAAGCACGCGACCTTCCTCGTCATGGGGTCGGTCTGCACGCGCGCCTGCGCCTTCTGCAATGTCGCGACCGGCCTGCCGTCCGCGCTCGATCCCACCGAGCCGGAGCGCGTGGCGGAAGCGACCGCCAAGCTCGGCCTTGCGCATGTGGTGGTCACTTCGGTCGACCGCGACGATCTCGGGGACGGCGGGGCGGGACATATAGCGGAGACGATCCGCGCCATCCGCGCCGCCTGTCCGACGACGACGATCGAGGTGCTGACGCCGGACTTTCTCCGCAAGGATGGCGCGCTCGAAAAAGTGGTCGCCGCGCGGCCGGATGTGTTCAATCATAATCTCGAGACCGTGCCGTCGCTCTATGTGACGGTGCGGCCGGGCGCGCGCTATTTCCATTCGCTGCGGCTGCTGCAGCGCGTCAAGGAACTCGATCCCGCCATCTTCACAAAATCCGGCCTGATGGTCGGACTTGGCGAGACGCGCAACGAGATTCTCCAGGTGATGGACGATCTGCGCGTCGCCGATGTGGATTTCCTCACCATCGGCCAATATCTGCAGCCGACCCGCAAGCATCACGAGGTCGTCCGCTTCGTGACGCCGCAGGAATTCGAGGCTTTCACGACGATCGCCTACGCCAAGGGCTTCTCGATGGTTTCGGCTTCGCCGCTCACCCGCTCCTCGCACCATGCGGGCGCGGATTTCGAGCGGCTGCGGGAGAAGCGGCTCGGCGCGTCTCGATGATCTCCTTCAGCGCGGCGGCGTTGTTCCTCTCCGGCGCGCGTGAGGCGAAGAGCAGCGTCACGACGCGGCCGCGGCCGAGCCCGCGCAGACGTTTCAGCTCCTGCGGGCAGGTCTCGCGCAGCTCACGGGCGTAGCGGGTCTTGAACTCCCGCCAGCGCCGTGGCGAATGGGCGTACCATCGGCGCAGAACGTCGCTCGGCGCGACGAGGCGATCCCATTCGTCGAGCGCGGCCTTCGCTTTGGAGAGTCCGCGCGGCCACAGGCGGTCGACGAGGATGCGCTTGCCGTCCTCGGCGCTCGCCGGCTCGTAGGCGCGCTTGATCTTGAACATGATTTTCCTCTGGCCGAAGCCGCTGGGGACGCAGATAGGGCGAAGAGCGGCGCGGTCTCATGCTCGAAATCGCCGTTTTCGCGCCTTCCGCAATAGTGGTAATAGCTTCGCCCATGAAGAGCTTCCGCAACCGCCGCCGCGTGAACTTCCGCGCCGACGACATGTTCGCCCTGGTCAAGGATGTCGAATCCTACCCCAAATTCGTGCCGCTCTGCGAGGCGCTGCGCGTGCGCCGCCGCAGCACGACCGAGGAGGGGGTGGAGGTCATCCTCGCGGAGATGCAGGTGGGCTTCAAGGCGGTATGCGAGCGCTTCACCAGCCGCGTGACCTGCGATCCGAACAAGCGTGAGATACTCGTCGAATATGTCGACGGCCCGTTCAAAAAGCTCGAAAATCGCTGGACCTTCGCCGACGAGCCGGCCGGGCCGGATGGCGGCGCGCGCTCGGTCGTCGATTTCTACATTAATTACGAGTTCCGCAGCCGCACGCTCGGGCTGGTGATGGGGGCGATGTTCGACTCCGCCTTCCACAAATATTCGGACGCTTTCGTCAAGCGCGCCGGCGAGGTCTACGGCCGCCGCTGAGCGGCCGCGATCATCAGCTCCAGCGCTTGGGCGACCGAGGCCTCCCTTATCGCCTCGCGCGTTTCCGGGCCGAAGCGGCGCTCGATATGCTCCACCCCGAACCCCTTGCGCAGGCAGGCGAAATGGACGAGGCCCACGGGCTTCTCCACGCTGCCGCCGCCCGGGCCGGCTATGCCGGTGATCGAGACGGCGATATCGGCGAAGGAGCGCTCGACGGCGCCGCTCGCCATGGCCCGCGCCGTCTCGGCGCTGACGGCGCCATAACGCTCGAGAATCTCGTGGCTGACGCCGAGCATCTCCTCCTTGGCGGCGTTGGAATAGGTCACGAAGCCGCGATCGAAGGACTCCGAGGAGCCGGCGATATCGGTGATCGCCCCGGCGACGAGCCCGCCGGTGCAGGATTCGGCCGTCGCGAGGCGTAGAGACTGCGCGCGGCAGAGGTCGAGCAGATGTCGGGCGAGGCGGGAGAGATCGGGGGAGGGCATGAGGCGATCGTGTCTCGAGCGGCTTGGAAGGCGACCATATTCCCGCCCTCCGCGCCTTCAAAGCGTCGCCGTTCGGCGAGGGCTTGTCGAGGGTCCACGAGGCGCGGAGGGCGGTCGGTCAATCTCGCTCGATATGGAACAGACCATTTCTACAGCAGAGCGCAATACACTCGGGCGCGCGCCGGTCGAACATCGTCCATGCTGGATCGCCCTCCGTCGTCATGAAGGACGCGACATAGAGACCGTCTCGGAGCGAGAGCAAAATCTCCGGCAGACGGCCGAATGTCGAAAGTCCGATGACCTCGCGACCCACGAGGCGACCAAACGTCGGTGCCCAGAACTCCTCGTCGCTGAAGCTGCCGCATAAAACGGACCGCTGATCCTCGATCCGCCAACTCCATTCGATCATTAATCCGATTTCGCCTCGAGGAGCAGCCGGACTTTCGTCACGACGACGACTCGGCGTCAGCTCACCCAGTTCGAGGAACAGCGTCGAGCCGTATCCGCGCCAGACATGCGCGACGATCAGTCCACGCGCCGCCGCTCGAAAATGTTCGATCCAATCGGTCATAGGACGACTATCGCTCAGATTGTCGAGCGCGCAAATCACCCCCGACCCTCACGCCGCGCGCGCGTCCCGCGTCGCCGCCACCCGCAAGCGGGCGACCAGATCGATCAATTCGCGCGTGCGCGCCGTGAGATCGGCGCTGGCGCCCGAGGAACGCGTCGCGATCGCGGCGTTCTCGCGCGTCGCCCGATCGATCTCGCCGATCGCGAGACAGACGCCGCCGAGGCTCGCGGCCTGCTCCTTCGCCGCAGCGGCGACCTCCGCCACCAGAGCGTCGGAAGCCGCGGTCAGCTCGACGACTTCCGTCAAGGCGCGGCTCGTCTCGTTCACGAGGCCGACGCCGCGCTTCACTTGCGCCTGAGCGGTGGAGACGAGCTGGCCGATCTCCTTCGCCGCCTGCAAGGAGCGCTGTGCGAGCGAGCGCACTTCCGAGGCGACCACGGCGAAGCCGCGGCCGGCCTCGCCGCTGCGCGCCGCCTCGACGCCGGCGTTGAGCGCGAGAAGATTGGTCTGAAAAGCGATCTCGTCGATGATGTCGACGATTTGGCCGATCTGCCGGGACGATGTCTCTATCGCGCTCATCGCGCCGATCGACTCGCGCAGGACGTCGCCGCCGCGCCGCGCGCTGCCGCTGGCGCGCAGCACGAGATCGCGAACCTCGGCGGTCGTTTCGGCGGTGTGGCCGATCGCGACCGTCGAGCGGTCGAGATCGGCGGTCGCTTTCTCGAGATCGACGGCTTGCCTTTCGCTGCGATCGGCGAGGCGGCCGGCGACCTCGGCGGCCTCCGCGGTCCCGTCGAGAACCGAGCGCGAATTGGCCGCCACCGCCGCTATGGCGCGGCGCAGCTTTTCCACCGCTATGTTGAAATTCTGGCGCAGCGCCTCGTATTCGGCGGCGAAAGCCTCGTCGATCCGATAGGTCAGCTCGCCATGGGAGAGATTTTCCAGCCCGCGGGCGAGAGCGGCGACGACCGCGGCCTGGCTCTCCGCCGCGCGGCGACGCTCCGCCTCCGCCATTTCCCGCAGCTCGGCCGCCGCTCGGCGCTGCGCCTCGGCCTCCTGCTCGAGCCGGCGCTTGTCCCGCGCCGCGGCCTCGAAGGCGAGCAGCGCCCGCGCCATGTCGCCGATCTCGTCCCGCCGCTCGACATGAGGCACGGTCGCGTCGAAATCTCCGTCGGCGGCGCGCTTCATGGCGCGCGCGATCGTCGCCAGCGGGCGGCGGATCTGCGTCGCGACGATCCATATGGCGGCGACGAGAGCGATGCTCGTCACCGCGGCGGGCACGGCGAGCGTCAGCGCCTCGTCGCGGCCGCGAACGCTTTCGCGCGCGTGGCGCTCGGCGGCGAGACCGTCGAGGGTTCCGCGCACGAAGGCTTCCATCTCCGCGACCATTTTCTCGCGATTGGCGATGGTCGCCTCGTCATTGGCCTGCAGAAGCGCCGCCTTGGGAGAAATGGAGAGGCCGAGCTCCACAGTGTCGTTCTGATAGGAGACGAATTCCTGCACGGCGAGCGCGATGCGCGTCTTGCGCTCGTCCGGGATGCGGCCGCCGGCCCGAGCGAGCAGCGCCTCGCTCGCCGCGCGCACATCGTCGAGCGTTCGCCGCAGCGTTCCGAGTTTTCCTTCGATCTCGGCCTTGCTGTCGGATGCGAAGACGGAGTTGGCGACGATCGCCGAATGCTGGACGGATTGCGCGAGCCCGCGCGCCTGCAGGGCGAATGCGTAGCTCGCCTCGAGCGCATCCATCCCGCCGGCGTCGTGGCGCGATTGCCAGAAGGCGAAAAGGGAGAGGCCGAGGGCGAGAGCGCCGAGCAGCGCGATGACCGCGCCGAGCTTGCCTGCGATGCTCGATTTCATTTTCATTGGACGCCGCGCGCGAGCGTTTCCAGCCGCCGGCTCGGCGTTGGAAACGCGTTGAGACAATGCCGAGAGTGACGGCATCATCCGCTGCGCAAGTTTCGAAAAAGCTAAGATGAATTTGTTCAAGCCGTTATTTTGAATGACATTTTTATGACATCTCCCGCTCGGGACGGTTTTGTCGCGACGCCGCGATCGTTCGGCCGAGGGCGCGAAACTCGTCGCCGCGGCGCGAAGATTTGCGCCAGACGAGTCCGATGGTCCGGCGCGGTTCCGGCGACTCGATGCGAAGCACGCGGATGGAGCCGCGCGCCGTCTCGATCGGCAGGCTCATTTCGGGCAGCAAGGTGCAACCCATGCCCGCCGAAACCATTTGGACCAGCGTCGTCAGATTGGTCATGCCGAAAGTGTCGATGTTCAGCACATTGCGGCTCTCGCAAAAGCTGAGCGCCTGATCGCGCAGGCAATGGCCGTCCTCGAGCAGCAGCAGCCGTTGAGCTTTCAGCGTCTCTGCGCTGACGGAGCCGGCCTCCTCCGGCAATCCGCTCAAAGGAGCGACGAGAAAGAAACGATCCTCGAAGAGCGGCATGGATTCGAGCTCGGGATCGACGGGCGTCGCCAGCATGACGAGGTCCAGAAGTCCGTCGTCCAGCTCGGCCAGCAATGTGGCCGTCTGCGCCTCGCGAATATGCAGAGGTCGAAGAGCGGCCGCGCCGCCGCCGAACGCATCGAACAAGGTCGGCAGAATATAGGGCGCGACGGTCGGGATGATGCCGAGGCGGAGCGGACAGAAATTCTGATCCGCCATCGTCTCCAGCTCCGAAATATCGGCGAGGATTCGGCGCGCGACCTTGGCGATCTCCGCGCCCGCGGCGGTCACTATGACCAGCTTGCCGCGCCGCTCGACCAATTGCGCGCCGAGCTCGGCCTCCAGCTCCTTGATCTGCATGGAGAGCGCTGGCTGCGTCACGGCGCAGAGATCGGCCGCTTTGCCGAAATGCTCGGTGCGGGCGAGGGCCTCGAAATAGCGGAGCTGCTTAGTCGTGATCATCAGTTTTCCTGATCGATGACGAATAATTTCGGATTTTACCTAATCGATTTCGCGTCCTATAGCAAGCTCGGCGGGGGCGCGACGAGGAGGAAAGCAATGTCGATTGCAACGGAAAAGATGATGGCGAGCGCCGAGAAGTCACGCTCGCGCGCGGGCTTGCTGCGATTTCTGCGGACGACGGCCGCGGCGATGGCGATCGTCGTCGGCGCGACGCTGGCCGCCTCGGCCGAGGGCGCGCCGCATTCCAATCAATTCTGGTGGCCGGACCAGCTCGATCTCTCGCCCTTGCGCCGCAACGCCGCGGAGTCGAACCCGCTCGGCAAGGATTTCGACTATGCGAAGGCGTTTCAGACGCTCGATCTCGCCGCGGTGAAGAAGGATATCGCCGCCGTCCTGACCACCTCGCAGGACTGGTGGCCGGCCGACTATGGCAATTACGGCCCATTCTTCATCCGCATGGCCTGGCACGGCGCCGGAACCTATCGCATCCACGACGGCCGCGGCGGCGCGAGCGGGGCGCAGCAGCGCTTCGAGCCGCTCAACAGCTGGCCGGACAATGCCAATCTCGACAAGGCGCGTCGGCTGCTGTGGCCGGTGAAGAAGAAATACGGCCAGAAGCTCTCCTGGGGCGATCTCATGGTGCTGACCGGCAATGTCGCGCTCGAGAAAATGGGCTTTGAGACCTTCGGCTTCGGCGGCGGCCGCAGCGACGATTGGGAGCCCGATCTCGTCTATTGGGGCGCGTCCAAATTTCTGGCGAGCAATAATGACAAGAAAGGCAATCTCCAGAAACCGCTCGCCGCGACTCAGATGGGGCTGATCTATGTCAATCCCGAAGGGCCGAACGGCGTGCCGGACCCGCTGGCCGCCGCCAAGGACATCAGAGAAACCTTCGGGCGCATGGCGATGAACGACGAGGAAACCGTCGCGCTCATCGCAGGCGGCCACACTTTCGGCAAGGCGCATGGCGCGAAATCGCCGGCCAAATGCGTCGGCCCGGCGCCGGCTGGGGAGAAGATCGAGGCGCAGGGATTCGGCTGGGCCAATCGCTGCGGCTCCGGCAAGGGCGCGGATACGATCACCAGCGGGCTGGAAGGAGCCTGGTCGGTCGATCCGGTTTCCTTCACCACACAGTTCTTCGACAATCTGTTCGGCCACGACTGGGTCAAGACCAAGAGCCCGGCCGGCGCGATCCAGTGGAAACCGAAGGACGCCGAAAACATCGTGCCGGACGCGCATGATCCGACGAAGACGCATCCGCTGATGATGCTCACGACCGATCTGGCGCTGAAGCTCGACCCCGAATACAGCAAGATTTCCCAGCGATTTCACGAGCATCCGGAGGAGTTCAAGCGGGCGTTCGCGAAAGTCTGGTTCAAGCTGATGCACAGGGACATGGGGCCGCGCGCGCGTTTCTTGGGCGCCGAGGTTCCGAAAGAAGACCTGATCTGGCAGGATCCGGTTCCCGCGATCGACTACAAGCCGATCGAGGCTGCGGATATCGCCGGATTGAAGTCGAAAATCCTCGCCTCGGGCCTCACCGACGCCGAGTTGGTCCGCGCGGCTTGGGCCTCCGCGGCTTCGTTCCGCAGCACGGATAAGCGCGGCGGCGCCAATGGCGCGCGCATTCGCCTCGCGCCGGAAAAGGATTGGGCGGTCAACGATCCTGCCGAGCTGGCGAAGGTCGTGAAGACGTTGGAGGAGGTGAAGGCCGGCTTCGACAAGGGCCGCGCCGACGGCAAGCGCGTGTCGATCGCCGATCTCATCGTGCTCGGCGGCTCGGCCGCGATCGAGGACGCCGCCAAAAAGGCCGGCGTCACGATCGAGGTTCCGGTCTCGACAGGGCGCGCGGACGCGACGGAGGCGCAGACCGATGTCGAATCCTTCGCGGTTCTCGAGCCGAAAGCCGACGGTTTCCGCAACTACTTCGCCAAAGGCGGCGAGAAATCGCCGGCCGAGGCCCTGGTCGATCGCGCGAGCCTGTTGGAGCTCACCGTCCCCGAGACCACCGTTCTCGTCGGCGGAATGCGGGTCCTCGGCGCGAATGAGGGGAATTCGCGGCTCGGCGTCTTCACCTCACGGCCGGGCGTGCTGAGCAACGAGTTTTTCGTCAATCTGCTCGACATGTCCACGCAATGGAAAAAGTCGGCCGAGACGGAAGGCGTCTACGAAGGCCGCGACCGCCAGAGCGGCGCGCTCAAATGGACGGGGAGCGCCGTCGATCTGCTCTTCGGCTCCAATTCCGAGCTGAGGGCGGTGGCGGAAGTCTACGCCTCTGACGATGCGAAAGAGAAGTTCGTGCGCGACTTCGTCGCAGCATGGGTCAAGGTGATGAATTTAGACCGTTTCGACTTGCGCAAGTCCTAATAGAAGCGCCGGCCGGACCCTTCGGAGAGTCCGGCCGGCGAAATTCGTTCACGCGGCGGACATCGGCAGCCGCACCGTCGCCAGCGCCAGCGCCGCCATGCCTTCCTGACGGCCGGTGAAGCCGAGGCGCTCGGAGGTCGTGGCCTTCACGGCCACGCGGCCGATGTCGACCTCCATGATTTTCGCGAGGCTCTCGCGAATGGCGTCGCGATGCGGGCCGATCTTCGGCGCCTCGCAGACGATGGTCGCGTCGACATGGGAGATGATCCCGCCGCGCTCGCGCACGCGCTTCGCCGCAAAGGCGAGGAAGATGGAGGAGGGTGCGCCCCTCCATTGCTGGTCCGAGGGCGGGAAATGCTTGCCGATGTCGCCATCGGCCAGGGCGCCGAGCAGAGCGTCGGTGATGGCGTGGGCGAGCACGTCGGCGTCGGAATGGCCGGCGAGGCCGTGGCTGTGCGGCACGGCGACGCCGCCGAGCCAGACTTTGTCGCCCTCGCCGAAAGCGTGGACGTCATAGCCCTGGCCGGTGCGAATGTCGGAGAGGTCGCCCAGCAGAGCGTTTTGCGCGCGCAAGAAATCCTCCGGCGTGGTGAGCTTGAAATTGGCGGCGTCGCCCGGGAACACATGGACCTTGTGGCCGGCGGCCTCGGCGACCATGCCGTCATCGGTGAGCTCGGCGCAGCCGCTCGCGACCTTGCGATGCGCGGCAAGAATCAGCGGAAAGGCGAAAGACTGCGGCGTCTGCACGAAGCGCAGGCTCGCGCGGTCGGGAGTGGCGATGACGACGCTCTCCGCGTCGATCTGCTTCACCGTATCGGCGAGCGGCAGGCCGGGCACCGCCGCGCCATATACGCGGGCCGCCTCTATCGCCCTGGCGACGAGAGCCGGATCGGCGAAGGGCCGCGCGGCGTCCTGGATCAGCACGATCTCCGGGGCGGGGGAGAGGACGGCCAGCGCCTCGAGTCCATTGCGCACGCTCTGCTGGCGCGTCGCGCCGCCGATCGCCGGCTCCAGCAGCTGCGCCCGCGCGCCGTCCGAAAGCTCGGCGACGCTGGCGCGATAGAGCGCGGCGTCATCGGCGTGGATGGCGACGATCAGCCGCGCCTGAGGCGCCGCCCGATGCATCGCTTCGAGCGTGCGCGCCAGAAGAGACTTGCCGAGAAGCGAACGATATTGTTTCGGAAGGCCGTCGCCCGCCCGCACGCCGCGGCCGCCGGCGACGGTGAGGATCGCAATGGTCGAGGATGAGCTCATGGGGGGCACCTCTCCCGCTTTTTCGGCCTCGCGTCAATTTTCACCATTCTCGGGGATGTACGCATTGCGTACGTATGACCATCTGCATATAGTGTAGGCACGATGACAACTGATGAATTTATAGGCGAGACCATAGGAGCCACGCCTTTGCGCATCGGTTCGCTTCATCTCGAAGGGCGCGCCTTTCTGGCGCCTATGGCCGGCGTGACCGATCTCGCCATGCGGCGGATCGCATTGCGTTTCGGCGCCTCCGCGGCGGTCGGCGAAATGGTCGGGGCGAGCGCGCTGGCGCGTGGCGACGTCGAGGCCCGCCAGCGCCTGGACGGTTCCGGCATAGACGCCCATATCGTGCAGATCGCGGCGCGCGATCCGGCGGGCGTCGCCGAGACGGCGCGGCAGGCCGAGGCCGCGGGAGCGAGGCTGATCGACATCAACATGGGCTGTCCCTGCAAACGCGTGACCGGCGGCCTCGCCGGCGCGGCGCTGATGCGCGAGCCGGCGCTCGCCGCCGAGCTGGTCCGCGCCGCCGTGGGGGCGGTCTCGGTTCCGGTGAGCGTCAAAATGCGGCTCGGCTGGGATGAGTCCTCCCGCAACGCCGCCGAGCTGGCGCGGCTGGTCGAGGCCGAGGGCGCCGTCATGGTGACGGTGCATGGCCGCACCCGCGCGCAATTCTACGAGGGCAAAGCGGATTGGCGGGCGATCGCCGCGGTCAAGTCCGCCGTGAAAATTCCGGTCGTCGCCAATGGCGATTGCGCCTCGCCGCAGGACGCCGCCGCAATGCTCGCGGCCTCCGGCGCCGATGCGGTGATGGTGGGCCGCGCGGCGCAGGGGCGGCCCTGGCTCGTCGGCGACATCGCGTATTTTCTGGCGACCGGCCACCGCCGCGCCGAGCCCTCCGCCATGGCGCGGCTGGAGGCCGCGCTCGAGCATTTGGACGGTCTGCTGATCGCCATGGGGGCGAATATGGGTCTGCGCCACGCGCGCAAACACCTCTCCGCCTATGCCGAGCAGGCGGAGGGGGAGGCGGAGGAGCGCGCACGTCTCAGACGGGCGCTGGTCGCCGCCGACTCGGCGGCGGAAGCGCGCGGACTTCTTCGCCGCTTGTTCTCGCTCGAGCCGGCGCATGGGGAGCCGGCTTCGGCCTATTGTTGACGCGTTCAAGTCCGATAGAGGATCGGCGCGCGCCGCGCCGGAAAACGAGTTCGAGGTGTCGAGATGTCCGCCGAATCCAACCCGCACCGGCGCAAGAGCGCGCTCGCCACGCCCGTCGGCGCGAGGCTGCGCGTCATCGCCGACGATAATCGCGCCTGCATTCTCGAAGCATTGCCCAATGTGATCCTGGCGATCCGGCCGGACGGCGTCATCGTCGACGCCAACGCCGCGGCGGAATCCTTTTTCGAGATCGGCAAGCCGATCCTCATCGGCCAGGAGCTGAGCCGTCTCGTGCCCTTCGGCTCGCCCATTCTGGCGCTGATCGAGCAGGTGCGCGAGCGTGGCTCGGCGATCAATGAA
This sequence comes from Methylosinus sp. KRF6, assembly GCF_018887255.1. Classification (NCBI taxonomy): domain Bacteria; kingdom Pseudomonadati; phylum Pseudomonadota; class Alphaproteobacteria; order Hyphomicrobiales; family Methylocystaceae; genus Methylosinus; species Methylosinus sp. KRF6. The sequence goes on from NZ_JAHLJF010000001.1 coordinate 597,244, forward strand.
TATCGCATCGACCTCGGCCGCCCCGGGGCGGAGGGCGAGCGGCGCGTCGATGTGCACTGCGCGCCGCTGCCGGACAGCGAAGGCGGCGTTCTGGTCGTGCTGCAGGAGCGCACAATTGCCGATAAAATAGACAGGCAGCTGACCCATAGGGGGGCGGCGCGCACGGTTTCTGGGCTCGCAGCGATGCTCGCCCATGAGATCAAGAACCCGCTGTCGGGCATTCGCGGCGCCGCGCAATTGCTGGAAAGCTCGGTGGGAGACGCCGATCGGGCGCTGACTCGGCTGATCTGCGAGGAGACCGACCGCATCGTCCGCCTCGTCGACCGCATGGAAGTATTTTCCGACTCGCGGCCGCTGGAGCGCGAGAAGGTCAATATTCATGTGGTGCTGGACCATGTGAAGCGCGTCGCCCGCAGCGGCTTCGCCCGTCACATTCGCTTCATCGAGAATTACGACCCCTCGCTGCCGCCGGTCGCCGCCAATCGCGATCAGCTGGTGCAGGTCTTCCTCAATCTGGTCAAGAACGCCGCCGAGGCGATCGGCGACTCGATAGACGGCGAGATCGAGCTGTCTACCGCCTTCCGGCCGGGGGTCAGCCTGCGCACCGCCGGCGACAAGCGCCCGGTGGGGCTGCCGCTGGAATTCTGTGTGCGCGACAATGGCCGCGGCGTGCCCGAGGACATAGCCGCGCATTTGTTCGATCCCTTCGTCACCACGAAGACTTCCGGAACTGGCCTCGGACTTGCACTGGTGGCCAAGATCGTCAATGACCACGGCGGCATCGTCGAATGCGAATCTCACCCGAGGCGTACCACTTTCCGTATTTTGATGCCGATGTACCGCAACAAGGACGAGGAGAAGCGAGCAGACGAGCGACGCGCCAGACGACACCATTCCGCCGCCGAGGAAACAGAGCCTGCGCCGACAGAGCGCCGCTCGTGAGCACGATCTGCTGGAGAGAATTCCGATGACCCACGGCGAGATTCTGGTCGCCGACGACGACGCCGCGATCAGGACTGTGGTGGCGCAAGCGCTGTCGCGCGCAGGCTATGAGGTGCGCACCACCGGAACCGCCGCGACCTTATGGCGCTGGGTGCAATCGGGCGAGGGCGATCTCGTCGTCACCGATGTGGTGATGCCGGACGAGAACGCTTTCGAGCTGCTGCCGCGCATCAAGAAATTGCGCCCCGACCTGCCCATCATCGTGATGAGCGCGCAGAACACTTTCATGACCGCGATCCGCGCCTCCGAGCGCGGGGCCTATGACTATCTGCCCAAGCCCTTCGATCTGAAGGAGCTGGTCGGCATCGTCGGCCGCGCCATGGCCGAGCCGCGCAAGAAGAACGAGATCGACGGTCCCGACGATATGGAGGGAATGCCTCTCGTCGGCCGCTCGCAGGCGATGCAGGAGATTTATCGCTCGCTGGCGCGTCTGATGCAGACCGATCTGACCGTCATGATCAATGGCGAGTCCGGCACCGGCAAGGAGCTGGTCGCCCGCGCGCTGCACGATTATGGCAAGCGCAAGAAAGGCCCCTTCGTCGCCATCAATATGGCCGCCATCCCGCGCGATCTCATCGAGAGCGAGCTGTTCGGCCATGAGAAGGGCTCCTTCACGGGGGCCAATCAGCGTTCTATCGGCCGTTTCGAGCAGGCCGAAGGCGGCACGCTGTTCCTGGACGAGATCGGCGATATGCCGATGGAGGCGCAGACGCGGCTGTTGCGCGTGCTGCAGCAGGGCGAATATACGACCGTCGGCGGCCGCACGCCGATCAAGACCAATGTCCGCATCATCGCCGCGACCAATAAGGATTTGCGCGCGCTGATCCAGCAAGGCCTCTTCCGCGAGGACCTCTATTTCCGCCTCAACGTCGTGCCGCTGCGCCTGCCGCCTTTGCGCGAGCGCTCGGAGGATATCGCCGACCTCGTGCATCACTTCTTCAAAGTGGCGGCGAGCGAGGGCCTGCCACAGAAATACATCGAGCAGGCGGCGCTCGACCGCATGAAGCGCTATCGCTGGCCGGGCAATATTCGCGAGCTGGAGAATCTCATTCGTCGCCTCGCGGCCCTGCATCCGCAGGAGGTCATCACCGAGGCGGTGGTCGAGCTCGAGCTCGAGCACGAGATGCGTCAGGCCTCGCCCGGCGATCGGCTGCAATCGGCGACGGCGAGTTTGGCGGATACGGCCTCCGACAAGGAGGTGGCGCTCTCCACCACGGTCGAGCAATATCTCGCCAAGCTGTTTCGCGACCACGGCGAGCGGCTGCCGCCGCCCGGCCTTTATCATCGCGTCATCCGTGAAATAGAAGTGCCGCTGATCTCCGCCGCTCTCGCGGCGACGCGGGGCAATCAGATCAAAGCGGCGGAGCTTCTGGGCCTCAACCGCAACACGCTGCGCAAGAAGGTCAACGATCTCGACATCCGCCTGATGCGCTCGCCGCGGTAGGATCCTGCTTCAGGAGCTTCGCCCATGACTCGTCTGCTGGAACAGGCCTTCGAAACCATTCGCAAGCTGCCCGATCCTGTGCAGGACGATCTCGCGCGGCTTCTCCTCGAGATCGCCGACGGCGAGACCCAATGCGTCACGCTGACGTCGGAGGAAGAAAGCGATCTGACGGAAGCGCTGGCTGAGGTCGAACGGGGGGAGTTCGCCTCCGACAAGACGATCCGCGCTATCTGGGCCAAATATGAGTGATGCGGCTCCGCTTCACCGCGCGGGCGGCGCAGCAGATCGACGCTGCGCTCGCCTTTGTGGCGGAGCGCTCTCCTCGAGGCGCGCGCAATATCCGAATTAGGCTGCAGACGGTTGTGGCGTTGCTGCAAGAGCGTCCACTCGCAGGCCGTCGGACCAGCGTCCCGTCGGTACGGCGCATTTCCGTGTCGCCTTATCCTTACCTCGTGGATTATCGGGCGAACGGCGTGGAGATCGTGATTCTGCGTTTCCGACACGCTGCACGTTCGCCGATCGGCTGAGGCTGCTGGCCCGCATTGCCTCAACCGGCGCCACGACCTATACAGGCGCATGTCCATGGCGGGAGAGATTCCGGCGCCCGCGCCCAGGAAGCGGTCCTGGCGCCTTTGGTTCGGGCCGATCGCGGTGGTCGCCGCCGTCGCCTGCGCGCTCGCCACTTTTTTCGTCATGGCCGAGCTCGCGCCGGTCGCGCCGACAAGCGACGTCGTCTATCCGCTGTTCTTCGCCGACGCCGTCGCGCTGGTTCTTCTGGTCGCCTTGGTGCTCGTCAAGGCGGGCACGCTCATCGGCTCCTGGCGGCGCGGCGCCGCGGCGGCCGGGCTGCATATTCGCATTCTCGCTTTCTTTTCCGCCTTGGCGCTGACGCCGGCGATCATCCTCGCCATTGTCGGCTCGGTGACGCTGGAGCGAGCGCTCAATCCGCAATTCCTCGCCATGGTGAAGACCTCCGTCCACAGCACGGCGGAGGCCGCGCGCGTGTTCCGCGAGACGCAATGCCGCTCGCTGCTGCAGGAGGCGCAGCTCTCCGCCTCGGACCTCGATCGCGCGCGCGCCATGTTCAACGCCGATCGCGGCCTGTTCCACGAGTTCTTCGTCTCGCGGGCGCGCTTCCTCGGCTTTTCGGTGGCGGCGATCGTCAAGACCGACGGACAGATATTGGAGCGCGTCGATGTGACGGCCGACGGCTCGGCCATCGTCATCGCGCCGCCGGCCGCCGATTTCGAGGATGCGCGCAAGGGCGAGCCGCTCTGCCTCGTCATAGACGACGGGCGCACCTTCGTCGCGTTGCGGCCGCTGTCGACCTTCCCGGATACATTCCTCTATGTGACGCGTCCGGTCGATCCTTTCGGCGTGCAATTTCCCGAGCAGGCGGCGAATCTCATCGCCACCTATGACAGTTTCGAGGCCTATCGCGGCGCGGTGAAGAAGGCCTTCACCGTGATGTATGCGCTGCTCGCCACCATAATGCTGCTGTCGGCCGTATGGGTCGGGCTCGATTTCGTCGACCGGCTGGTGGCGCCGATCCGCGCCCTCATCGCGGCCACCGATCAGGTTTCGGCCGGCAATCTCGATGTGCGCGTCGATGTCGAGCGTTCGCATGGCGATCTCGCGCGGCTCGGCGCCGTGTTCAACAATATGACCAGCGAGATCGAGCAGCAGCAGAGCCGGCTGCTCGCCGCCAATCGCCAAAACGAGGAGCGCCGCCTCTTCACCGAGGCGGTGCTCTCCGGCGTGCCGGCCGCCGTGATCGGCGTCGACGCCGAGGGGCGAATCAATGTGCTCAACCGTTCGGCCGAGGAGCTTCTCGTCGGCGGGGCGGGGCAGGAGGGGGCGGGAAAGGACGGAGCGGGGAAAGATGGCGCCGCGGCGGCGATCGGCGCGCGCGCGGCGGAGGCGCTTCCCGAGATCGCGCCCATTCTCGCCGACGCCGTCGAGGCCTTTCCGCGCGCCATTCAGACTCAGATCAACATAAGGCGCGGCACCAAGGAACTGACCCTCGCCGTGCGCGTCACTTCGGCGAGCACGCAGCAGGGCGGCTCGGATTTTGTCGTCACGCTCGACGACATCACCGATCTCGTCACCGCGCAGCGCACATCCGCCTGGGCCGATGTGGCGCGGCGCATCGCCCATGAGATCAAAAATCCGCTGACGCCGATTCAGCTCTCCGCCGAGCGGCTGAAGCGCAAATATGGCAAGCACATCACTTTCGAGCGCGACGTCTTCGACCAATGCACCGACACGATCGTGCGTCAGGTCGACGACATCAAGCGCATGGTCGACGAATTCGCCTCTTTCGCCCGAATGCCAAAGGCGCGGCCGGTGCGCGACGATCTCTGCGACTGTATGCGTCAGGCCTTTTTTCTGACGCGCGTCGCCCATAACGATGTCGAGATGACTCTCAATCTGCCGGAGGCGCCGGTCTTCGCGGTGTTCGATCGCCGGCTGCTGTCGCAGGCGCTGACCAACATTGTGAAGAACGCCGCCGAGGGCATAGCGGCGCGCGAGGACGCCGCTGCGCTCGACGCCAAGCGGATCGACGTCAAGCGGATCGACATCAGCCTCGGGGTGCGGGACGGCATGGCGGAGATCGATGTGGTGGACAATGGCAAAGGCTTTCCGGCCTTCAACCGGCAGCGTCTGCTCGAACCCTATATGACGACGCGCGCCGAAGGCACGGGGCTCGGCCTGCCTATTGTCGCCAAGATCATCGAGGACCATGGCGGACGACTCGAATTGCTCGACGCCCCTTCAGGGATCGGCGCCTGCGTGCGTCTGTTCATTCCGCTCGGCGAGGCCGGCTCGGCGGCGGGCGAGGGACGGGCGCGGACTTCGTGAATGGTGAGGAATATGGTCAGCGACATTCTCATCGTCGACGATGAAGAAGACATCAGAGAGCTGGTGGCCGGCATTCTCGGCGACGAGGGCCATGGCGTGCGCACCGCCAAGGACGCCGATGGCGCGCTGGCGGCGATCGAGCAGCGCCGCCCGCATCTCGTCTTCCTCGACATTTGGCTGCAGGGCTCGCGCCTCGATGGAATGCAGGTGCTGGAGATCGTCCAGAAGCAGCATAAAGACCTGCCGGTGGTGATGATCTCCGGCCACGGCAATATCGAGACCGCGGTGAGCGCGATAAAGCTCGGCGCCTATGATTTCATCGAAAAGCCCTTCAAGGCGGATCGCCTCGTGCTGGTCGCCGAGCGCGCGCTCGAGGCCTCGCATCTGCGCCGCGAATTGAGCGCGCTGCGCCAGCGCGCCGGCGCCTCGGATCGCATTGTCGGCAGCTCCTTTCCGGCGCATCAGCTGCAACAGGTCATCGCCCGCGTCGCGCCGGTCAATTCGCGCGTGCTCATCACCGGCCAGCCGGGCTCCGGCAAGGAGCTCGCCGCGCGCTGCATCCATGCCGCGTCGCAGCGCGCCGCCGGCCCGTTCGTCGTCATCAATGCGGCGACGATCACGCCGGAAAATATGGAGATAGAGCTGTTCGGCAGCGAGGGCGGCGACGCTCCGCGCAAGATCGGCGCGCTCGAGGAGGCCCATGGCGGCACGCTCTTCCTCGACGAGATCGCCGACATGCCCAAGGACACGCAGGCGAAAATTCTGCGCGTTCTGGTCGAGCAGAATTTTCAGCGCGTCGGCGGCTCCGCGCGAGTCGAGGTCGATGTGCGCATCATCTCCTCATCGGCGCGCGATCTGACCTCCGCGATCGAGGAGGGCGCTCTGCGCGAAGACCTCTTCCACCGCCTCTCGGTGGTGCCGATTCGCATCCCTTCGCTCGCCGAGCGGCGCGAGGATATTCCCGAACTCATCGAATATTTCATGGAGCAGGTCTCGGCGACATCCGGAATGCCGCGCCGCAAAATCAGCGAGGATGCGCTCGCCGTGATGCAATTGCATGATTGGCCCGGCAATATCCGTCAGCTGCGCAACAATGTGGAGCGGCTGATGATTCTGACCGCTGGCGACGCGACCGCGGAGGTTTCGGCCGACATGCTCCCGTCCGAGATCGGCCAGCTCGTGCCCTCGACGCCGGCCGGCGTGCGCGGCGAGAAGCTGATGAGCCTGCCGCTGCGCGAGGCGCGCGAAGTGTTCGAGCGAGAATATTTGATCGCTCAGCTCAATCGCTTCAGCAACAATATTTCCCGAACCGCGGAATTCATCGGAATGGAGCGATCGGCGCTCCATCGCAAGTTGAAATCGCTGGCCATAGAATGAGCGGCAAATCTCGGCGATACAAAGCGTTGTAAAAAATTCCTATTGGCTCTGCGGCGGTTTGGCTCTAGTTGATGCGTTTCGTCTCGTCGTAAACTCGTCGAAACAGCGGGTTACAGAACCGTAAGTGGAGGCCTTTCGCCGCAGGAAGGGTTTGCGCCTTGCGCATCGCGCCGGCGCGGGCTCTAATGTGCGGTCGGATGGCTATGACCGATAAGAGCGACACAATCGCCCCGATAACGAAAAACAGAACAGGATAGCCGATGTCCTCCGAACGCGCGCAGAATCTCCAGGATACGTTTTTGAATTACGTGAGGAAGAACAAGGTTCCGCTCACGATTTTTCTGGTCAATGGCGTCAAATTGCAGGGAATTGTGACCTGGTTCGACAATTTCTGCCTCTTGCTGCGACGCGACGGGCACTCCCAGCTCGTCTATAAACATGCGATCTCGACGATCATGCCCGGCCATCCGATCCATATGTTCGAGCCGGGCGAAGAAGGCGAGCAGAGCCCGCCGGAACGCCATCGTTGAGCGGGATTTGCAAAAGGGCGGCGCTTTTTTGAAGAGTCCCGCATAAATCAAATGACGCTGGCGAGGCGCCTCGCTCGGCGGGCCGAGGTCGGGTTGAACGAGAAAACATCAGCGTCGAAGGATCAGACGACGGCCGGCGCGGCCACGAAAGCGCTCGTGGTCGGTCCCTATTCGACGCGGGCGCGGCCATCGGAGAGCGGAGCGGGGCAGGGGGCGGAGCGCGATCCGGTCGCTCGTCTGGCGGAGGCCGTCGGCCTCGCCGAGGCGATCGATCTCGACATTGTGGGCGAGATCGGCGTCTCGCTGCATGATGTGCGGCCGGCCACCTATCTCGGCAAAGGCAAGGTGGAGGAGATCGCCGAGACGGTGAAAGCCGCGGAGGCCGAGCTCGTCACGATGGACTGCCAGCTCTCGCCCGTGCAGCAGCGCAATCTCGAGAAAGCCTGGGGCGCCAAGGTCATCGACCGCACCGGGCTGATCCTCGAGATTTTCGGCCGCCGCGCCCGCACGAAGGAAGGCGCGCTACAGGTGGAGCTCGCCCATCTCGCCTATCAGAAATCGCGGCTCGTGCGCAGCTGGACCCATCTCGAGCGCCAGCGCGGCGGCTTCGGCTTTCTCGGCGGGCCCGGCGAGACGCAGATCGAGACGGACCGCCGCTTGATCGAGGAGCGCATGGCGCGCATCGAGCGCGACCTCGATCAGGTCAAGCGCACGCGCGGCCTGCATCGCAAGAAGCGCCGCGAGGTTCCCTATCCGGTCGTCGCGCTGGTCGGCTACACCAACGCCGGCAAATCGACGCTGTTCAACCGCCTGACCAAAGCCGGCGTGCTGGCGGAGGACATGCTGTTCGCGACGCTCGATCCGACCTTGCGCCAAATCCGCTTGCCGCATGGCGCCAAGATACTGCTCTCGGACACGGTCGGCTTCATTTCCGATCTGCCGACCATGCTGATCTCGGCCTTCCGCGCCACGCTCGAAGAAGTGACGCTCGCCGATGTGATCCTGCATGTGCGGGACGTCTCGCATCCCGATTGGGAGGCGCAGGCTGCCGACGTCGAATCCATTCTCGGCGAACTCGGCCTATCCGGCGAGGCGGGGACGCGCATTCTGCAGGTGTGGAACAAGATCGACGCGCTGGACGACGATCGGCTCGCAGCTTTGCGCATCGCCGCGCGCGGCCGCAAGAGCGCGGATCGTCCCTCGCTCGTCTCGGCCCTGACGGGGGAGGGGCTCGACGCTCTGCTCGAGCGGATAGAGACGCGCCTCGCCGAGGGCCGCATTCGGCTCGAGGTCGAGCTCGACCCCGCCGACGGCGCGGGCATCGCATGGCTGCACGCCCATACCGAGGTTCTCGACCGCCAGACGCTGGCGGACGGCCGCGCGCGGCTCGTGGTGCGCGTCGCGCCGGAGCGTTTCGACGGGGTGACGCGACGCTATCCGCAAGCCGAAGTGCGGGCGGAAGCTTCATCCAGGCGGCGCGCGCGCTAAATCCCTCTCGGAGCGCCTCGCGCCCCGAGGCCTTCGAACCGGCGGAACGCATCAATGGATCGCATTTATCTGATTGTCGCTATTCTCTCCGAAGTCGTCGGCACCTCGGCGCTCAAGGCGAGCGAGGCTTTTTCCAAGCCTTTGCCGTCGGTCATCGTCGTCCTCGGCTATGGCGTGTCCTTTTTTCTGCTGTCGCTGGCGCTGCGCAGCATTCCGGTCGCCGTGGCCTATGCGATATGGTCCGGCGTCGGCCAGGCGCTGATCGCGGTCGTCGCCTGGTTCGCTTTCCATCAGAGGCTCAACGCCGGCGAAATGGCCGGCATGGGCCTTATCATCGCTGGCGTCGTCGTGCTGAGCCTCTTTTCCCAGACCGCGCATTGAGGATTTTCCATGACTCTCAATCTGCTCATTGGCAACAAGGCCTATTCGTCCTGGTCGCTGCGGGCCTGGCTCCTGCTGAAACAGTTCGACATTGCTTTCGAGGAAAGCCTCGTCCCGCTCTATGGGCCCGAGTCGAAAGAAAAGCTCCTCGCCTTCTCGCCCGCGGGAAAGGTTCCGGCGCTGCGCTGCGACGCAATTCTCGTCTGGGAATCGCTCGCCATTGTCGAATTCATCGCCGAGCGCTTTTCTGATCTCGCGATCTGGCCGCGGGATCCGGCGGCGCGCGCACTGGCGCGCTCGCTTTCGGCGGAGATGCATTCTGGCTTCACCGCGCTGCGCGGCGAATACCCCACCAATTTCCGCCGGGCCCCGCGCGTGATCGCGTCGCCGAGTCCGGCGGCGGCGGCCGACATCGCCCGCATCGACGCCGCTTGGCGCGATGCGCGTGAGCGCTTCGGCGCGCATGGACCATTTCTGTTCGGCGAATTCTCTGCGGCGGACGCCATGTTCGCGCCGGTCGTCTGCCGCTTCTCGACCTATCTGCTCGACGTTTCGCCGCAGGCGCAGGATTATATGCGCGCGATCGAGGCTCTGCCGGCCTATCGGGAATGGGTGGAAAGCGGACGCGCGGAACCTTGGACGCTCGATAAATTCGAAAAGTGAGTCGCTGCGATGATCGTGCGAGAGGCCGGACCTATTTCCGTTCCGCGGCTTTCGCCGCCTGCCACAGCGCTTCCATCTCGTCGAGCGTCGATTCTCGCGGGCTCGTTCCCTTTGCCGCCAGCGCGCGTTCGATGAAGCCGAAGCGCCGCTCGAATTTGGCGTTGGCGCCGCGCAGCGCCTGCTCGGGATCGGCGCCGACATGGCGCGCCAGATTGGCGACCGCGAAAAGAAGATCGCCGATTTCTTCGGCCACGGCGGGCGAGGGCGGCGCGCCGGCTTCGCCGAGCTCCGCTTCGACTTCCAGCGTCTCCTCGCGGATTTTTTCCAGCACGAGCCGGGCGTCGGCCCAATCGAAACCGACTTTGCCGGCCTTCTCCTGCAGCTTCACGGCGCGCGTCAAAGCGGGCAGGGCGGGCGGAACGCCGTCCAGCAGGCCGCCGGAATCCTCTATTCCACGCCGCTCGGCGCGAGCCTTCTTCTCCTGCGCTTTGATTTGCGCCCATTGCACAGCGACATCTTCGGTCGAGGCAGCCGAGCGATCGCCGAACACATGGGGATGACGACGGATGAGCTTGTCGCTTATCGCCTCGACGACATCCGCGAAGACGAAAGCGCCGCTCTCCTCGGCCAGCCGGGCGTGGAAGACGACCTGCAGAAGCAGATCGCCGAGCTCGTCTCGTAGATCGCCGAGATCGCCGCGCTCGATCGCGTCGACAACCTCATAGGCTTCTTCGAGCGTATAGGGGGCGATGCTGGCGAAGTTCTGCTCGAGGTCCCAGGGACAGCCGGTCCCGGGCGTGCGCAGCGCCGCCATAATGCCGAGAAGGCGCGTGATGCGCTCCTGCGTCATCGATGCGCCTCGAAAAGCGCCCCGAAAGCGCGAGCGACGCGTTGTTTTGACGCAGCAGGGCGCAGGAAAAAAGGCGAGGAATTCGAGACGCTTTGCTCTAACATGAGTGCCGGATCTCGACTGCGCCCTTGGTCTACCGCCCTCCGCAGTCGATCCGAGGGTCCGGGGCCGTAGTACGCCTTGCAAACGACAGCGCCTCGGACCCGACTTGCGCATCCGAGGGGCTTGATTATCGCAGCGGTGAGGCGCGCGTCGCCGCAAGCCGAGAACGACTTGCGGCTCGCTGATTCAGCGTCTCAGTCGAGCGTGATCGACAGCGCTTCGCGACCCTTGGCCGTGTCGACGACCTGCATCGTCACGGGCTGGCCTTCGGCGAGATGATTGACGCCGGAGGGACCGAGGATCGAGATATGGACGAAGACGTCCTTGCCGCCGTCGTTCGACTGCACGAAGCCGAAGCCCTTGGTCTCGTCGAACCATTTGACCTTGCCGGAGACCGGCACGGCCGTCGACGGATCGGGAGCCTGACGCCGCGGCGGACGGTCGAAGCCGCTGCTGCGCGGGCGCTCGGCGGCCGCGGTCGAAAGATCGACCTCGAGCACGCGCGAGACCTGCTGGCCCTTGACGGAGCTCGATACCTGCACTTTCAGCTTGGCTCCGGGCGGCAGGGCTTCATAGCCCGCAGCCTGAACCGCGCCCACATGCAGGAAGGCGTCGCCTGTGCCATTGCCCAGCTCGACGAAGCCGAAGCCTTTCTCGGGCTTGAACCATTTGACGACCGCGTCGACGGCGGGCTCGTTCGAAGACGGGGGCGGCGAATCGGAAAATCCGCCTCCTCCGCCGAAGGGCGACCGCGGCGGCCGGCTCGGCCGCGGGCTGTCATAGCCATACGGGGGGTCGTCGTCGAACCCACGCTTTCTGGGTCCCCGGAAGTCTCGACCTTTGCTGCTCATGTCTTAGTACTCGTCTCCGCCATCCGCCAAAAGACCGCTATAGCCACATGCACGGCCTCTCGCCGAGCGCAATGCGCCGCGACGCGCGCGTCTGCCGGCATCTCGCGGAGAGCCGGTTCCGGTGCGTTCGTAAGTGTGCCAGTTGAATGCCATATAGTCCCGCGCAATCGCCTTTTTACCAGGAAGCGGCCGGTTCTGGCTAGATGAATTCGCCAGCGAGATCGAAAAATCCCGGCTCCGCTGTTCGCCGCGCGACGAATCGCCCGCATGAACTCTTTGATCGAAATCCTCAAAAGTGGCGCGAGCGCGGCAAATGACGTCGCCGCAAGGAGACGACGAAGGCGAGGGGCGGGCTCCGCCGAGCAAGCTCCTGAAATCCGGAGAGTTTGCGAAACAAAAATCGCATAATCGATATTATGGAACTTAAATCGGTCGGCACAGCGCCGATCGCTCGGGTCATGGATAATGCGGCTCTTCGGATCGCCCTAGGCCAGAGCGATCTGCATTCCGTCGAAGGCCGGCGTCACATTCTCCGGCAGAGTCGCGGCCAGCGCGTCATAGTCGAGATCGACATGCAGATCGGTCAGAATCGCGCGGCGCGGCTTGAAATGAGCGACCCATTCCAGCGCCTCGCCGACGGAGAGATGCGTGCTGTGACGCTTGTGGCGCAGCGCGTCGATGATCCAGACGTCGAGCCCTTCGAGATGGCGGAAGCTCTCCTGCGGCACGGAATTGAGGTCTGGCGTATAGGCCAGGCCGCCGATGCGAAAGCCGAGCGCGTCCATATCGCCATGGTCGAGCCGGAACGGCATGGCCGCGATGGCGCCGCCCGGGCCGTCCACCGTCACTTCTCGCCCGAGATGGATGCGATGCTCGTCGAGCAGCGGCGGATAATAGCTGCCCGGCGGCGTCTTGAAGATATAGTCGAAGCGATCCGTGAGCATTTTCGCCGTCGGCTCGTCCAGATAGGCCGGAATGCGGCGGCCGCTCTCCAGCACCAGGCCGCGCACATCGTCGACGCCATGGGTGTGATCGGCGTGCGGATGGGTGAAGAGGATTGCGTCGAGATGATCGACCTTCGCGTCGATCAATTGCTCGCGCAGATCGGGCGAAGTGTCGACGAGCACATTGGTCCGCGCGTCTCCCGCGGTCCGCGTCGCCAATATGGAGCAGCGCCGGCGGCGATTCCTGGGATTGGCGGGATCGCAGGCGCCCCAGCCCTGGCCGACGCGCGGAACGCCGCCGGAGGAGCCGCAGCCCAAAATTGTGACGGAAAGGCTCATTCGGCGGCTCGCCGTGTTTCGATCGGCGTCATTTTGGAGAAAAGCGCCAGCGCATTGGCCGTCGTCTGCGCGGCCATCTCCTCGAAGGAGACGCCCTTGGCCGAGGCGAGCGTGCGCGCCGTATCGGCGACATAGGCCGGCTCATTGCGCTTGCCGCGATGCGGGACGGGCGCGAGGAACGGCGCGTCGGTCTCCACCAGCAGACGCTCCAGCGGCACGTCGCGCGCGATCTCGCGCAATTCGCCGGAGTTTTTGAACGTCACCACGCCGGAAAAGGAGATGTAGAGCCCGAGCTCGACAGCCGTCTCGGCCAGCGCGCGCGAGCTGGTGAAGCAATGGAGCAGGGCCTTGAAAGCCCCCTTCCCCATTTCCTCGCGCAGAATTTCGGCGCAATCGGCGTCGGCGTCGCGCGAGTGAATGACGAGCGGCAGCCCGCTCTCGCGCGCGGCGGCGATATGGGCGCGGAAAACGCGATGCGCCAGCTCACGCGGGGCTTTGTCATAGTGGTAGTCGAGTCCCGCCTCGCCTATGCCGACACATTTCTCGTGGCGCGCCAGCGCGACGAGCTCGGCCGCGCTCGCCTCTCGCTCCTCATGGGCGTGGTTGGGATGTGTGCCGACCGTGCAGAACACATCCTCGTAACGCTCGGCTATGGCGGCGATCGCGGCGAATTTCTCGACATGGGTCGAGATGGTGATGAAACGCGCGACGCCCTGCGCGCGGGCGCGCGCCACGACCTCCTCCTGCTCGGGAGCGAAATCGGGGAAGTCGAGATGGCAATGTGTGTCGATGAGCATTTATTTCGCCTCGTCAGCGGCAATCGGTCGGCGCTTCGTCGGCCCGTCCCGGGCGCAGCGAATGCGAGACGCGCGTCACCAGCGCGTCGAATTTCTTCTTGTCCGAAGCCGGATATTCGATGGAGACAGTATTCCAGATCGCTCCGCGGCAGGACAGTATCGACTTTCGATAGAAGATGCGGTCGCCTTTCGTTCCCGAGACCGCGAGCCAGTCCTTGGCCTGCTTGCGATAGGTGACGGTCTCGCCCTCGACGGGCGCGAGCCGATCGGCGATCTCCTGTTCCTTTTGAAAGCTACGATAGCCGCCATAAACGGTGATTTCCGATCTTCGGTCCGGCGAGGTGAAGACGCGTCCATCGTCATTCTCCGGCGCCGCGCCGATCGTCCAGTCCTTCGGCACGACAGCTGTCGTTCCGAAACGGGCGTTGCGATAAAGGCGCCAGCCTTCGGCATGGAGGGACGAGCCGGCGCAGAGCAGAGCCGCGACCGTCGCCGTCATTCGAAGAAGGCTCGCTCGCGATCGTTTCATCTGCTGCTCCCGTCAGTTTTTGGCGCCTTGCGCCTCACCCTCCTCCACATAACGCGGAAAGACGGGCACAGGCGCAGGAAGCGGCGCGCCGGCCGTGAGCGCGTCCTTTTCGCCCGCATGGACGAAATCGCGCGCGCCGGGCGCGACGCCGAGCAGATCGAGCAGGCCCGAGGCCGCGGCGGGAATGAAAGGCTGCAGCGGAATGGCGAGCCGCCGCAGCGCTTCCGCCGTCACATAGAGGATCGTCTCCATGCGCTCGCGATCGGTCTTCTTCTTGGCCCAGGGCTCCTCGCCGGCGAAATAGCGATTGGCGTCCCCGACGACGCGGAACAGCTCCGCCAGCGCCAGATGCGGCGCATAGACGTCCATCGCCTCGCGCGCCTTGCCCAGCGCGGCGGAGGCGTCGGCGAGCAGCGCGCGATCGGCCTCGGTCAATTCGCCCGGCGTCGGGACGGAGCCGCCGCAATTCTTGGCGATCATCGACAGCGAGCGCTGCGCCAAATTGCCGAGGTCATTGGCGAGATCGGCGTTGATGCGGTTGACGATCGCCTCATGCGAATAATTGCCGTCCTGGCCGAAGGGAATCTCGCGCAAGAAGAAATAGCGCAGCTGATCGACGCCATAGCGCTGCGCGAGATCGATCGGATCGACGACATTGCCGACCGATTTCGACATTTTCTCGCCGCGGCTGAACAGAAAGCCGTGCACGACGATCTGCTTGGGCAGCGGAACGCCGGCCGACATCAGAAAGGCCGGCCAATAGATCGCGTGAAAGCGCGTTATGTCCTTGCCGATGACATGGGCGTTCGCCGGCCAGAAGCGGGCGCGCTCCCCCTCCCCGGTCAAAAAGCCGGTCGCGGTGATGTAATTGGTGAGCGCGTCCACCCACACATACATCACATGCGGCGAATTGGTCTCCGGCTTCGCCGGGACGGGAATGCCCCAGTCGAAAGTCGTGCGGCTGATCGAAAGATCCGTGAGCCCGCGCTTCACGAAGGAGACGATCTCGTTTCTGTATTTCTCTGGCGTGATGAAATCAGGATGCGCCTCATAATGGGCGAGCAGTCTCTCCTGATAGGCCGAGAGCTTGAAGAACCAGCTCTCCTCCTCCACCCATTCGACCGGCGTGCCCGTGGGCGCGAGCTTCTTGCCCTCGACCTCGGTGATCTCGCCTTCGTCGTAATAGGCCTCGTCGCGCACCGAATACCAGCCGGAATATTTGGCGAGATAGATATCGCCCGCCGCCTCCATGCGCTTCCAAATCTCGAGCGCCGCCTCCGCGTGGCGCGGCTGCGTCGTGCGCACGACATCGTCGGCGAGCGCGTTCAGCGTCTCGCCCATGGTCTGGAACTGGCCGGCGGTGCGGTCCGCGAGCTTCTGCGGGCTCAGCCCCTCGCGCTCGGCGGTGCGTTGCATCTTCTGGCCGTGCTCGTCCATTCCGGTCACGAACAGCACGTCGAAGCCGTCGAGCCGCTTGAAGCGCGCGAAAGCGTCGGTCGCGATGCGTTCATACGCATGACCGATATGCGGGGCGCCATTCGCGTAAGGAATGGCGGTGGTGATCATGAAGGTCGGACGTTCAGCCATGGGCAAGGGTCTAGCGCGCTTTGCCGCGGCGGGGAAGCGGAAGGCGTGCGGCGCAGCAAAATTCCTGGCTAGATCGATTGCGCGAGCGCGGCCCGCCAATGTTCGAGCTTGCGATCGAAGCTCATGGCCGCATGGGCCGGGCTGGTCGAAGGCAAGACCATGCTGGGCGGCGCTGATGCAGCGAGCGCCGGCGCGACCATCCGGCGATAGAGATCGCCCGCCTTGCAGCCATTGAGGCAGACGAGGGCCGTCTGCGGATGCGTGACCAGAAAGCCGGCTATGTCATTGACGACGACGCTGGCGGTGTCGATTTTCTGGTCGAGGCTGCCCGGCCGCCGCCCTTGCGCGCAGACGTCCCACAAAGCGACGCCCCTCTCGGTCAGCCGCGCGAGACGCTCCTCATAGGGAAGCTCCGGCGCGGCGCCGAAGAGCAGCCCCATGATCGGCCAGAAGGCGTTGCGCGGCTGCGCGTAATATTGGACGCGCGCCAGCGAGACCTGCCCAGGCAGCGAGCCGAGGATCAGCACGCGCGCGTCGGCGCGGGAGACCGGCGGGAAGCCTTTCGAGGTCGGTAGATCGTTCCCGATGCAAGCTTCAGCTAGAGAATTCAGTAACATCTTCGTCATATGGTCGATCATCCTCGAGATCACTCTATAGCTTTCATTCTAAAGGCGCCTCCAAACACCGGAACGGCGTCAGCTTCGGCGAGAAAACACGTTAGCATCCGGATTTATGCATGTTTCAATCACTTTCAGCGATTTGGAGCCACCCCGTCGGGCGCGTCGTCGTCGGTGCGGCCGCTGTCCTCATTCTGGTAAGCTGCATTTCCGTGCAGCTTGCGCCACGTCCACGCGTAAGGGTCGTCGCGACGCCATTCTCGACGACCGTCGAAATCGATCACCCGGACGCGCAGCAAAAGCGCCCGTCCGCGCCCGACCCCGCTCTCCTCGCGGTAGCGACCTCGGCGACGCCCGCGGATCTTGCAATTGGCGGCGACGCGTTGAGCCTATCGAAAGTTCTCGGCCGTCTGAGCGCCTCCGTCGCCGCTGTGTCCGAGCCTGCGCGCTATAATCACGCCCTTCATGTCGCTATCATCGACGCTCCTCCCGCTCCGATCGGTTCACCGACGCCGCGCATCACGCTCGATCTGAAGAACGCTGGCGATGCAGCAGTTCTGCTGATCGGAGAAGGCCCGACCATTTGGAGCTTGCGCAATGTCGACGCCAGCCAAAAGGGCAAGTTGGCGATAGAGGCGCCCGCCTCTTTCGATGTCGAGAACGCGCCTGCGGGTCTGCTCGCGGGATTTAAATCCGAAGCCTTCGGACACGGCGAAACAACCAGTTCCGGCGATTACGCTGCAGCGGCCAGCGCCGATCGCAACCGTCGATTCTGCTCAGCGCTACGGCGCTGGGCGTCGCTCTATCGACTTCCTTTCACTGAATTGGGCATTTGGATTTTGAAGAACCCGGCCGAGATCAAAGTCTCGAAGAACGGATTGTCGACGACTGACTGGCCTCAGAGCCGTGCAATGGACGCGCAGCGCAAATGTGACCCACGAGTCGAGCTGCGTCCATCGATCGAGTCGAACAGGAATATACGCTCCGTTCCGTTGAGCGGCATGCTGCGATGAAAATCACTCCTTGCTTTTGCTTCGACGCGCCTTCGAGCGTCGCGCCGGCGCTCGCGTCGGCCGAAAAGCCTCAAGCGCCTTTCGCCGCTTCTTCGAGATCGGCGAACACCTGCAGAATGAGCCCGCGCTTATCGAAATTGAACACTTCCGTCTCGCGCGCCGCTTCGCCTATGCGTTCCCAGGCGCGCGCGTAAGGGGCGAGGCTCGTCGCGCTCGCGCCTTCGCCCGCCTTGGTCCGCACTGTGGAATCGAGGAAGCGATAGAGCCCGCTCATGAAGGTCTCATAGGCCTGCTCATTGTCGCGTCCGGCGAGCCGGTCGGCGAGCGAATGAACGGCGAGCCAATCCACTTGCGGCAGGCGTGCGAACATCGCCCGCAGCGCCGTGTCGAAGGCGACGCCGTCGCCGTCCAAGAGGCGCAGCGCCTCACGCACCGAGCCTTCCGCCCCCGCCGCCGCGCCGGCGAGCGTCTCCTGTTTCTCCTCGGCCCAGGGCGCGCCCAGCGCCCTTATCGCGGCGATGACGTCGGCCTCGGCCAGAGGCGCGAGATTGAGCTTGCGGCAGCGCGAGCGGATGGTCGGCAGCACGCGGCCCGGCTGATGCGCGACGAGCAGGAACAGCGAGCGCGCCGGCGGCTCTTCGATCAGCTTGAGCAGCGCATTGGCGCTGGAGCGGTTGAGATCGTCGACGCTGTCCACGATGGCGACGCGCCAGCCGCCTTCGCCCGAACTCTGCTGGAAGAGATGAATGAGCCTGCGGACATCCTCGATGCGGATTTCCGTGAAATGCTTCTTGGTCTTCTCGTTCCACTCGCGCCGCAGCAAAAAGAGATCGGGCAGCGCCAGCGCCGCCATGCGCCGGCTGACGCTCGCCTCCTCGGCGATGAAGAGCGATTCTGTGCTCGCGGCTTCCGGCCTCGAGGCGTCGGGATGGGCGAGCAGAAAGCGCGCGAGGCGCCAGGCCAGCGTCGCCTTGCCGATCCCTTCCGGCCCGCCGATGAGTATGGCCTGAGGCAGCTTGCCGCGCCGAAAGCCGTCGAGCAGCTCGCTCTCGGCGGCTTCGTGGCCGAATAGCGCGAAGGTCTCGCGTGGATGCGGGAGATCGGCGAAACGATCGCTTTCGGGCGGAGCCTCGACGTCGCGCTTCACGCCACCACGCTCTTCAACGGAATGACGATCTCGGGCCGAAAAAAGCGCGCTTCGACGACATGCCAAATGGCCTCGGCCACTTCCTGCTCCGGCGCCAGCGCGTCGACGACGCAGCAGCGGCCGGGCTCGCTCGCGGCTATGTCGAGATAGGCTTGGCGCAGTCCGCGATGAAACTCCAGCCCCTCGCGCTCGAAACGGTCCGCCGCCACGTCCGGCGCGCGCCGCCGATGCGCGCGCTCGAGGCCGATCTCGGGCGGCAGATCGAGGATCACCGTCAAATCGGGAACGGAGCCCATCAGCGCGATGCGCTCGAGCAGAGCGATCAGCCGCGGATCGACGCCGCCGCGCGCGCCCTGATAGGCGCGCGTCGAATCGGCGAAACGGTCGCAAATGACCCAGGCGCCGCGGGCCAGCGCCGGCTTGATCAGCCGATCGAGATGATCGATGCGCGCGGCGGAGAACAAGATCGCCTCGCCGAGCGGGCCGAGCGAAGCCGCCTTGCCGCCGAGCAGCGCCTCGCGCAGCACTTCGGCATGGGGCGAGCCGCCGGGCTCGCGCGTCGCGATCGCCTCCACGCCCCTTTGCGCGAGGCGTTCCTGCAAGCGGCGCATCTGCGTCGACTTGCCGGCCCCCTCGCCGCCCTCGAGCGTGATGAACTTGCCGGGGCGGCCCTTGTCCTGCCCACGCGCCGGGCCGAGCGGCGGCTCTGCGCTCATTGCTTCTTCGACAGCTTGTTGTGAATGGCGCCCGCGGCATATTCATAGGCCGCGTCGAAGGCGCGGCTCGCCAGCGAACCTTTTTCGACGGTCTCTGCGGCCTCGAGCGGCTGCTCCAGCACGACCGTCGAGCCGCGGCGGACCTCGAGCTTGGCGACCTTGGTCCCCGCCTCGATCGGCGCGATCAGCGGCCCCTCATAGACGATCTTGCCGGAGAGCTTCTCAGAGCCGCCGCGCTGCAGCAGCACCTTGATGTCGTTCGGAGAGGTCAGCGGCACGGTCCCGGCCGTCCCGCCATAGACCTGCGCCGTGCCGACGGTCTCGCCCGCCTTGAACAGCGCTTTCTCCTCGAAATTGCGGAAGCCCCATTGCAGCAGCTTGCGTGCTTCTTCGGCGCGGTCCTTGGCCGTGCGCAGCCCATAGACGGCGACGATGAGACGGCGATCGTCCTGCACGGCGGAGCCCACCATGCCGAATCCGGAATCGTCTATATTGCCGGTCTTGAGCCCATCCGCGCCGAGGCTCATGGTGAGCAGCGGATTGCGGTTCTGCTGCTTGATCTTGTTCCAGGTGAACTCTTTCTCGCCGAAATAGCGATAGAGGTCGGGATAGGTCTTGATGACATGCGCCGAGAGCTGAACCATCTCGCGCGGCGTCACCTTCTGGTCGGGCCCGGCCTTCCCCCATGGATTGCCGAAAACGGACTTCGTCAGGCCGAGTTCGGAGGCGCGCTTGTTCATGCGGCCGACGAACGCCTCTTCCGATCCCGCGACGCCCTCGGCGAGCGTGATCGCGGCGTCATTGCCGGAGTCGATCACGAGACCGCGGATCAGATCCTCGACTCGCGGCCGGCTGTTGACCGCGAGGAACATGGCCGAGCCGCCGGCGGGCGCGCCGCCGCTGCGCCAGGCGTGCTCCGAGACGGAGAATTCGTCGTCGAGCTTCAGCCGCCCCTCGGCGATCTCGCGGAACACGATTTCGGCGGTCATGATCTTCACAGTGGAGGCCGGCGTCACATAGTCGTCGGCGCCCTTTTCGAGCAGCACTGTTCTGGTTCCCGCATCGACGAGAATGGCGTGCGGGGCGCTGGTCTGGAAGCCTTGAGCCAAGGCCGCCGCCGGCGCGATGGCGAGAGCCGCCGCGACAAAGCCGAGGCGGATGAGGGATTTGGGAAGGGAGACAGGCACGCGTCTTTCGCCTTCGTTCGAAACGCCGTCGGAGCGCGTCGACGGCCCCACGCAATGAGTTCCGCTAAAATGTGGCGCGTCGGGCGGCAGAAAGCAACGGCCTCGCGCGACGCTCGGACGGCGCCCGCGGCATCGAGGTTAATTGAGCGCTTGCCTCAGCCGGACATTGCGCGCGGAAGCGGTCCCGAGATCGAAGGGACGCGACGGCGGCAAGGGCGCGCTCTTGGCCATGGCCAAGGCTTTGGAAGAAATAGGAGTCGGAATGGTCGAGACCGGCTCCTTCTCGACGGCGCGCGGCTCGGCGCGCCGTGGGCTCTCGATGTCGATCGCGTCGGCGCGAGTGGCGATCTCTTCTTCTCGCGGTTCGGCGCGGGACAGGGTCGCGCGCTCCGGCTGCGTCTCCTCCGCGCGCTCGAGCCGAGCGACGCGGGCCGGCGGCTCGCGCAGATTGGTCGCGACCATGATCGGCGCGCCGCCCGGCAGCGTCGCCGGCCGGCCGTCCTCGCGCAGCGTGGCGAGCAGCTTGGCGTCGTCCGATCCGGCGAGTGCGGCGCGGCCGACATAATCGACCTTCACATGCGCCGTGCCGACGCGGTAGAATTCCAGCGCCTCGGCGACTCGCCGCGACACATCCATCACGCGCCCGCCATGATAGGGGCCGCGATCGTTGACGCGCACGATCATGGAGCGGTGATTGCGCAGATTGGTGATGCGCGCATAGCTCGGCAGCGGCAGAGTGGGATGGGCGGCGCTGATCGAGGCGCTGTCGAACACTTCGCCATTCGCCGTCTTGCGTCCGTGGAAATCGGACCCGTACCAGGAAGCGAGGCCGGTCGCCGAATAGGCCTTCTCGCTCGGATAATAGGTCTTGCCGGCGATCTGATAGGGCTTGCCGACCATATAATAGCCGCCGCCGCGCGGCACCTCCTCGCCATCGGCGACGACGCGCGGGCTCGGCGCCACGCCATAGCGAGGGTCGATCTGCGCGCGCGCGACCTTCTGAACGGCGGGCGGAGCGGAAGAGCACCCGGCCAGCGCGCAAAGGCCGAGAAGCGCGATGGAAATGCGAAAGTCCGGCAGTCTCGATCTCATGTCAGGCGCGCATTCGCTCGAAATGGGGGGACGGCTCGCTTCCAACGCTCGACCTGCGGAACGACGCCGGCGGCGGGCTCCGAAAACCTCGAATTGGCGCGACCGCACGCCTCAATGTCTCGCGCCCGACTTACTCGAGAGTTAACGCGTCGCGCGCTCCCTCTCCCGCATCCTCGAGCTTTGCAATGAGAGAGGCAGATTGCGACCAAATTGCGGCATATGCGGCGTTCGACGCCGCAATTGTCCTGCGATCTCCAGGCGTAGCGCGGCGTTCACCATGTTTCGCGATCCGGCCGGGCGAGATCGGCTATCCGCGTCTCCACGCGCTCCGAGCCGCGAAACACATTGGCTCCGAGTCGGGCGGCGACATGCAGAAGCCGACCGCGTCCGTCGAGCAGAGCGTCGCCGATCGGCGTTCCCACGGCGCGAAAGGCGATGGCGTCGAGCCGCGCCCCGTCGCCCGATTGCAGCCGCGCCCGCACATGGGAGGAGCCGACCACCGCCGAATCGACGATGCTCTGGTCGGGAAAAACGAAGAGCGGCTCGGGATTGCCGGCGCCGAAGGGCCCCGCCCGCTCGAGCCCGCGGATGAAATCGACGCTCGCGCCGCGCGCCGTCAGCGCGCCGTCGACGAGCAGCGCATCGGCGTCGCGCGCGCGCGCGACGTCATCCTCGAGCGCGTCGTTCATAAAGGCGCGGAAGGAGTCGATTCGATCGCGCGCCAGCGTGACGCCAGCCGCCATCGCGTGACCGCCGCCCTTTTGCAAAAGGCCCTCGTCGACGGCCATACGCACCGTGCGGCCGAGATCGACGCCGCTCGAGCCTCTGCCCGAGCCTGAGCAGACTTCCCCTGTCTTCGCAATGACAAAGGCGGGAATCTTGAACTTGTCCTTGAGCCGCGAGGCGACGATTCCGACAATGCCCGGATGCCATCCCTCGCCCGCGACCACGAGGCAGGAGAGACGGTTGGAGCGCATCATTTGTCGATCCGCCTCGGCCTCCGCCTCTTCCAGAGTGGCCTTCTCCAGCGCCTGCCGCTCGACATTCAGCCGGTCGAGCTCGGCGGCGATGCGAGCCGCCTCGACGGGATCGCGCAGCGTCAGCAGCCGCGCCCCCAGCGCCGCGTCGCCGATGCGTCCGCCGGCGTTTATGCGCGGGCCCAGCACGAAGCCGAGATGATAGGCGCGTGGCGGCCCGTCCACCCGGGCGGCGTCCAGCAGCGCCGAAAGGCCGATGCGCGCGCGGCCCCGCATGACCGCGAGGCCCTTCGCCACAAAGGCGCGGTTGAGGCCGTGCAGACGCGCGACGTCCGCGATCGTGGCCAGGGCCACGAGATCGAGCCCCGCGAGGAGATCGGGCTGCGGCCGGGCGTCGGTCCAATGTCCGCGCCGGCGCAGCTCGCGGGCCAGCGCCGCCAGCGTCATGAAGGCGACCCCGGCCGCGCAGAGATGGCCGAGACCGGAGAGGTCGTCGGCGCGGTTGGGGTTGACGACGATCGCCTCGGGAAGCAGCTCGGGCGCCTGATGATGGTCGACGACGATGACGTCGAGACCCGACGCGCGGGCCGAGGCGAGGGCGGCGTGGCTCGTCGTGCCGCAGTCGAGCGTCACCAGAAGGTTCGCCCCCCTCGCCCGTAGATCGGCGATCGCTTCGAAGTTGGGGCCGTAGCCTTCCAGAATGCGGTCGGGAATGTGCAGGAAGGGTCGCGGGCAGCCGGCCGCCTCCAGAAATTCGGCGAAGAGGGCCGAAGAGGCCGCGCCGTCGACGTCATAGTCGCCGAACAGGGCGATCTGCTCGCCCGCCTCGACGGCGCGGGCGAGCCGCTCGACCGCCGCATCCATTTCCTGCAGGACGAGCGGATCGGGCATTAGTTCGCGCAATGTGGGAGCGAGAAAGGTCGCCGCTGTCTCCTGGGTGATCCCCCGCCCGGCCAGCACGCGGGAGAGAAGATCGCCATGGCCGTGGAGTTGCGCGATGGCGCTCGCCTGGGCCTCCTCCTGCGGCCGCAGCCGCGCGCGCCAGACGCGCCCCGAAACGGAGCGCTCGACGCCGAGGAAGGGCGGCCGGTCGCTTCCGGCGATTTTGTCCAGCATCGAGACTCGGGAGACGAGAGGGAATCGTCTGCTGAGCATCGCCGCGGCCATGCGGCCGGTCAATGAGACAAGGCGCGCCGCGCCCGCCGATCCCCCGAAAATCCGCTGTGTCCCTCTCCTCGCCATTCAGCGATCGGCCGGGATGTCCCGTGCGGAGGTCGTCCGATGAAAAGGCCGCCGCTGCCGATGACCGCCACGCGCCACGCCGCTCCCGCCATTCGCGCTCCTCGGCGTCAGGGCGCGTCGCCCGCGACGGGCGGGCGCCATCGCTGCGGCTCGGGACCGCGCAAGGTTCTGAAGAGGCTCGATAGGATGAGCAGCAGCAGCAGGCCGCCGGAGAGGCCCGCGGGAAGCGCCCAATCGCGATCGAGCTCGAGCCAGCTCGGCGGCCGGATCGATGGCGGCGACGGCGGCGACGACGGCGGCGCGTGAGAAGAGGCGGCCGTCTCCCGCTGCAGCGCGACGAAGGTCTCGTAGATCGGCCGGACAGCGAATTTCGGCGGTGGCGGCGGCGGAGGGACATAGGCGACCAGCGTTTCCCCGCCGCGCTCGTCGGTCGCGAGCTTCGTCGAGACGAGCTCGGCGCGGGTCAGCCAGCGCATGCTCTCGGGCGGGGCGGTCATCATCAGATCGACGACCTCCTTGGTCTCGCCCATTTCCGCGAGATAGCGGCGCACGCGCCGATAGGTCTCGGGCGTCGGTTTCGAGCGGCCGATGTGGCGAACGAAATTCTTCTCGCCGACAAGGACTTTTTCTTTCGAGACCACGCGGCCGCCCTTGGTGAGCGTGCGGATCCGGTAATAGCGCATCGTCTGGGTGACCGTCGTCTCCGGCACGACGATCTCATGAAGTCCGACGAGCGCGGTCGGCCCGACGTAGCGCTGCGTTCCAGCGGCGAGGATCAGCGTGCAGGCGGAGGCGCAGCTCGCCTGGAGGCTGCGCGCGAACCCTCTGGCGCGCGGCGGCTCGGGCTTTTTGATTTTTCTGCGCGCCGGCTCCGCGGCCGCCGGCGCGGCTTCGGCGAGGAATTCCGTGCGCGCGACCGCGACCTGGAATCCTTTCCGGCGCAAGAGCCGGCCGATCGCTATGGCGGAATCGACGTCGCCGCCGCCCGAATGAATGAGGATCGGCGGCTTGCGCGGCTCGGCGGCGTCGATCGCCGCGCGGAACAGCGCCGGCGACTGCTTCTCGATCCGCCCTTCCGCGGCGATCCATTCTTCACAATTCGGCTCGCAGCCCGGATAGGCGCCGCGCACGATGGTCACGCGCATCGGCGGTCCGTCTGGGCGCGGAGCGGAGGCGGGCTCGCGGGTGGGCGCGGCGGCGGCCGGCGCGCAGAGCGCGAGCGCGGAGATCAAAATCCATGAACGGCTGAAATACATAGGCGAGGAAACCTTTCGAGCGCGACGGCCCGTCGTGACCGCTCGCGGCGGGCGAGCCGGAAATGTCCCGGCTCGTCTGCATCGCGCGCCCGCGCGAACGATGACGCGAAAAATGCGCCGTCCCCCCGGATTTCGCAAGACGCCGGGAAGTCGCTCCCAGACCACGGCCCGGCTCGCTACGATCCCCGAATGATGGATACGATTCGCTTGACGGCCGGCTCTCTCGACGTCGCCGAAATCTCATTGCTCGGCGCCGAGCTCCGCTCTTGGCGCGCGGGCGGCGTCGAGGCGATCTGGACGCCGCAGCCCTCCGTTTGGCCGCAGACCGCGCCGCTGCTCTTTCCGGTGGTCGGCTGGACGCGGGACGGGCGCGCGCGGGTCGACGGAGAGACGTTCCCGCTCGGCCTGCACGGCTTCGCGCGGAGAAAGCGCTTCGCCCTTCTCGAGCGGAGCGCGGACGAGGCGCGCCTCGTCCTCGAGGAGGACGAGGACACGCGTTCTCTCTATCCTTTCGCCTTTCGCCTCGAGGCGCATTTCGCGCTGCGGCCGGGTGAGCTGCGCGTCTCCCTCGCCGCCGCCAATCGGGACGCGCGGCCCCTGCCCTACGCCTGCGGGCTGCATCCGGGCTTCCGCTGGCCGCTCGACGGCTCCCCCTTCCCGCACGCCATCCATTTCGATCGGGAGGAAAACCGCGAGGTCCCGGTCATCGCGCCGGGCGGGCTGTTCTCGGACCGACGTCGCGCGATTCCGCTCGTCGGAAAGAGGCTGTCGCTCTCGGCGGCGCTCCTCGAGAAAGAGGCGCTGTGCTTTCTGGGCGCCGCGAGCCGCCGTCTCCTTTACGACAATGGCGACGGGCTCGTTCTCGCGATCGAGCTCGAGGATTTTCCCCATATCGCGCTCTGGTCGCTGCCGCCGGCGCCTTTTCTCTGCATCGAGGCCTGGACAGGTCATGGCGACCCGGAGGATTTTTCCGGCGATCTCTACGAGAAGCCGTCGATGCGGATTCTCGCGCCCGGCGAGAGCGCCGTCCACGCCGCGACCTTTCGCCTCTCGCGTGGCGAGCCGCCTCGCGAGGAATAATCCTTGCTTCCTCTATCTCCATAGGCTAGCGCGAATTCTGAGCGCTCAAAGGACGGGTCCGACATGAAATTCGCCGCCAATGTCATCGAAGCGATCGGCAATACTCCGCTCATCGAATTGAAGGCGGCGTCCAAGGCCACCGGCTGCCGCATTCTCGGCAAGGCCGAATTCATGAATCCGGGCGGCTCGGTGAAGGACCGCGCCGCACTCTCCATCGTCCAGGCCGCCATAGCGGAAGGCTCGCTGAAGCCGGGCGGAACCATCGTCGAAGGCACGGCCGGCAATACCGGCATCGGCCTCGCGCTGGTCGCCAATGCGCTCGGCTTTCGCACCGTCATCGTGATCCCGCAGACGCAGAGCCAGGAGAAGAAGGACACGCTGCGCCTTCAAGGCGCGCAGCTGGTCGAGGTGCCGGCCGTCCCCTACGCCAATCCCAATAATTATGTGAAGCTCTCCGGCCGCCTCGCGGAGCGGTTGGCGAAGGAGACGCCGGAAGGGGCGATCTGGGCCAATCAATTCGACAATGTGGCCAATCGCGACGCCCATATTCGCGGCACCGGGCCGGAGATTTTCGCGCAGACCGAGGGCGCGATCGACGGTTTTGTCTGCGCGGTGGGCACGGGCGGCACGCTCGCCGGCATCGGCATTGCGCTGAAGGAGCGCAAGCCCTCCGTGAAAATCGCCATCGCCGATCCGCTCGGCGCGGCGCTCTATTCCTATTACACGACCGGCGAGCTGAAGGCCTCGGGCTCCTCCATCACCGAGGGCATCGGCCAAGGGCGCATCACCGCCAATCTCGAGGGCGCGCCGATCGATCTCGCCTATCAGATCCCGGACACTGAGGCGCTGCCCATTCTCTTCGATCTCGCCGAGAATGAAGGCCTGCTGCTCGGCGGCTCCTCGGGCGTCAATGTCGCGGGCGCGATCCGCCTCGCCAAGGAGCTGGGGCCGGGCCATACGATCGTGACCATCCTCGCCGATCTCGGCACGCGCTACGCCTCCAAGCTCTATAATCTCGATTTCCTACGCGGGCAGAATCTGCCGACGCCGGCCTGGCTCGAGCGGACGGGGACGATCGATCCGGGGTTTGTGTGAGGGATAAGCGCGCGCCGACGCTTCGGGTGACTATTGCGGCGCTTTACGCTATTTCCTCGTGCGAGCCGCTCGTTTCATCGACGCTTTTCTGAGGTCATAGCATGAGGGATGCAGAAACGCTCGATCCGTCGGACGTCGCGGATCGGCGGCTTTTCCGTCGCGTGATCACGGTCGGAATTCTGTTGTTTCTCGCCATATGGGCGGTCGTTCCGAATATCGGGCCGACGTTTCGGAGCTTTTATTCCGCGAGCGCGTCCATGGAGCCGACCATCGAATACCGACAGACCGTCTACGCCAATCGCCTCGCCTACGGATTGAGCCGACACAGCTATGAATGGTTTCCTCTGCCGATCTCGGGCCGATGGCCAAATCTCGAGCCCATTCGCGGCGATGTCATCGTCTTCATAGCTCCGAATGGAAGCGACCATCTGGCGCGGGTCATCGGCTTGAGCGGCGATCACGTCAAGCTCGATCACGACAAGCTTTGGATCAACGGCGAGCCTGTGTCGCGCGTGCTCATTCCATCGGTCGTCTATTCGGGCCGACAGATCATTCGCGAGCATTTGCCGGAAGGACGAAGTTTTACGCATTACGAGACAGTCATCGGCTTTGGCGAAACGCCGCCGCCTCTCGCGACGACATCCACATTCGTCGTTCCGGCGCATCATATATTCGTGATGGGCGACAATCGCGATAATGCGGCGGATTCGCGTTTGGCTCCAGAGAAAGGCGGCGTCGGCTTCGTGCCGGTCGAGAACATCATCGGTCGTATCGAATTCGTCTACGACCGCTGAGACTCAAGGGCCGCCGCTATGCGCTCGGCCTGCTCTATGTCCTCCGGCCGATTGACGTTGAAGAACGGGTCATAGGGCTCGACCGGCCAATCCACTAGCGTATTGGCGTAGCGCTCGATGAAGCCCGACACCTTGCGCAAATCCTCCTTCACCAGCGCATGACGCAGCGGCTCGCGCAGCGCCACCGGCCATAGAGCGACGGCGTGATGCACGCGGTCGGCCGATTTGGCGACGGCGATCTCCGCCTTCGCCGCGGCGCGCGCGCTGGCGAGCCGCGCCGCGAGATCGAGCGGAACGAAAGGCGTATCCGCCGGAACGCTCAGCATGAGCGGAACATCCGGGAAATTGGCGGCGACATGGTCGAGCCCGGCGAGCACCCCAGCGAGCGGCCCCGCGAAACCCTCCACCTCGTCCGGCACGATCGGCAGATGAAAGGCGGCATAGCGCGCCGGATCGCCATTGGCGTTGAGCGCGAGGCGCAGGCATTGGGGCGCGAGCCGGCGCACGACATGCTCGAGGATGGGCGCGCCGCCGACCTCGATCAGCGGCTTGGCGACGCCGCCCATGCGCCGCGCTTGGCCGCCGGCCAGAATGAGTCCGAAACAGCGTGTCATCTTCCCCTCGCCCGCGGTTCCTCTCAGAACCTATACCATAGGGCGCCGAGCAGGCCGCGCTCGGCCGAATCATTGACGCCGCGCAGCGAGGCGCGGACGCCGAGTTGCACGGCGATCTCGCTTGTGACGTCGCAAACCGCGCTCACCTGAGCTTTTTGCGAGGACATGAAAGGCGCCGATCCGCTCCAGGGAGAAAAGGAGAGAAAGCTCTGCGCCAGCAGCAGCACGCCATCGACGGGCCGAAGGCCGAAGGTCGTCTCGCCGCGCAGCTCGTCGCCGCTCTGGCCGAGAGAGCGATAGCCGAGCTTCATGTCGCCGAAGCCGGACAGACCGAAAATCTCGACAGGCCAGCCCAATTGCAGACGTACATCCTCCTGCAATCGCCGCTTCATATCGAGATAGGTCTGCGCGGCGGGCGTCGCCGCGCGCAGGCTCCCTTGCACGGAGAGAATGGTCGCGCCCCATTCGAGCAGCCGCAGGCGGGCGCCGATCCAGCCTGCGCCGAGCCCCTCGTAACGTGCGCCGCCGCCGA
The DNA here is from genome assembly GCF_018887255.1 of Methylosinus sp. KRF6. NCBI lineage: Bacteria > Pseudomonadati > Pseudomonadota > Alphaproteobacteria > Hyphomicrobiales > Methylocystaceae > Methylosinus > Methylosinus sp. KRF6. Next base: position 626,352 of record NZ_JAHLJF010000001.1, read on the forward strand.
GGCCGGGCGGCAGATAGATTGGCGCGCCGGCGATCGCTTCGGCCGTCAGATATTGCAATTGCTCGAGCTGGCGCTGCTCGTTCGCGCCGCGGAAGCGCATGTAGCTCGACTCTGCGACGAAGGTGATTTCGTCGATGAGGCCATATTCGACATAGGCCTGCGTCTCGAATTTGGCATAGGAGGGCGCGGCGACGAGCTTGCCGCGCGAGTCATAGGCCTTATGGGCGTCGGAGAAGCTCGTCGAGAGGATGATGATCCCCTCGCCCGGCTTTTGCAGAAACGCGCCGGCGCGGCACGCCGTCGAATGCAGAAACGACAGCGCCGCGACACAGGAGCAGATACGCGCCCATGAGCTCATGAACAAAAACGCCGCATCGAGATCGAGGCCCGAGCGAAAGCTGCCGATCGAGCGGCGAAAAGCTAAAATGAAATCAATTTGTCCACAAGCGTCCGCGCCGCGGACGCCGATTCATGGTGAAAACATACGCTTCAGGCCGAGAAGTTCTTTCCGCGCCAAGTGACGCTCTCGAGCTTCAACTCGCCCTTGGACTCGAAGGCGTCGGGACGCAGCCTGAGCTCGCCGTCGATCATCTCCAAGCCGAGCAGCCCATAGGCGGCGGACAGCATTCGCGCGGCGGCGCCCGTGTACCAGCTCCAGCCGCCGCGGCCTTCATAGCCCTCGCCTTCATAGACGTCGGCCGGCTGCTGATGCGGCGCGAGGCCGTAAATATCGGCCTGCTCCGGCGTCGTGAGGCGCGACAACGGCGAGATGGCGAACCATGCGTCCCACGCGCGTGCGAACAGCGTGTCGGATTCTGCGTGATCGCCACGCGCGGCGGCCTCCAGCGCGAGGCGCGTCAGCGCGTCGATCAGCCAGGAGACGCCATGCGAATATTGGCCGCCATTCTCGCGCACGCCCGGCGGATATTCGGCGCTGCGGCCTGGATAGGGACGCGAGTTCTCGTCGAAGAAAGGCGTCACCAGCAATATGCGATCCGGCCGCGCGAGCGCCGCCAGCGCATTGTCGAGCGTCTCCTTGCCGCGCGCGAAATCCACTGCGCCGGCGAGGATCGGCCAAGAGGCGGTCATGGCGCTCATCGGCGCCACCTCGCTGCCGTCGTCGGCATAGGCGCGCAGGAAACGGTCTCCGCGCCAGCAGGAATCGAGCGCGGCGCGTAGCGCCTCGGCGCGCGCGCGATAGCGGGCCGCTCTTTCGGCGTCGCCGCGCGCCTCGAACAAAGGCGCGATATCGGCCAGAATTCCATGCAGGAAGAAGCCGACCCAGACGCTCTCGCCGCGCCCCTGCGCGCCGAGCAGATTGAGTCCGTCGTCCCAATCGCCCGTGCCCATCAGCGGCAGGCCATGGGCGCCGAAGCGATCCAGCGAATAGTCGATCGCCCGCGCGCAATGGCCGAGCAGGCTGTCCTTGTCGCGCGAGGTCAGCGGGACGCTGGCGTTTCCTTCCCGGTCGGCTGGCGTCAGCTCGGCCTCGAGGAAGGGCTCGATCGCGTCGAGAATGGCGTCGTCGCCCGTTCCCTTCACATAGCGGACCGTCAAATAGGGCAGCCACAGATGCGGGTCGGAGGCGTGGGTGCGGTCGGCGATGCCGCAGCCGCCGTTCGGCGCGTCATGCCACCATTTCACCGCATCGCCCTCGATGAACTGATGCGCGGCGTGCTTCAAAATCTGCGCGCGGGCGAGCTCCGGCGCGAGATGGATGAGCGGCAGCACGTCTTGCAGCTGGTCGCGATAGCCGGTCGCGCCCGAGCGCTGCGCCGGGCCGGAGCGGCCCCAGAGCCGCGAGACGAGCAGCTGATAGGGTAGCCAGTCGTTCACCAGCCGGTCGAATTCCGGCCGATTGGTCTTCACGCGCAGCACGCCGAGGCGCTGCTCCCAATCGCGCTTCGTTTCTTCCAACGCGCGCACGGCATAGGCCGGGTCGCTGGCGAGAGCGGCGAGAATCCTGGAGCTTTCGAGCGTCGGCGTCTGCCCCAGGGCGACGACGACGAGCGACTCGCCATTGGCGGGAACGTCGATCGCGCCGGAAAAGCTCGCGACCTTGCGCTGATGCTCCGGCGCGCCGGCGTCGGGATGGCCGTGCTCGACCATATAGGGAAGCGCCGGATCGCGGCTCTCATGGCCGAGGAAGCGCCGCCGCGACGTCTCGGCGAATTCCGCCGGGACGGATGTCGAGACGAAGGCCCATCCCTGGACGAAATTATTGTCAGGATTGCGAAAGTAGAGCGCGCGCTCATTCTCGCCCGCGAGGGCCTCGACGCGGCCGAGGCTTTCGTTCGGCGTCTCTGCGAGGACGATCTCCATCGCTGGCGTGATCTGCAGCAGACGCTCGTGATCACGCCGATTGATGATGCGCAGCAGCTTGATTTCGACCGGCTGGTCCGGCGAGACGAAGACGGTCAGCTCCAGATCGAGATCGTCGCGGCTCGAGCGATAGATCGCATAGCCGAGGCCATATTCGACGGAATGCTCGGCGTCGCGCCGGCGCATCGGCGCGAAGGTCGCCGAATGGGCGTCCTGACGGGCGAGGTCGTAGACATAGATGGCCTGTCCCGCCGGGGTCATGCGGCCCTCGCCCATGCGGAAGGGCGTCAGGCTGTTGAGCCGCGAATTGCCGTGAAAGGAATAAATATCGCCATGATTGCCGAGGACAGCGCCCTGCCCGACCGCATTGGCGATCACATGGGCGTAGAGCCGCGTCGTGTCGGGCCGAAGCGTCAGGCTGCGGCCGTCCTCGGCGAAGGCGTAGCGATGCTCGGTCGGCGCCGGCGGGTGCAGCAGCGCGCGCTTGCGCGCTAGCGCCGTTTCCACGCTCGCGAAATCGAAGTCGCGGGAGAGATGCTCGGCGATCATGCGCGTCGCCGCGCCAATGTCGCGCGCCCAGCCGTCGACGATCACGATCTCCGCCGCGCCTCCGGCCGCGATCTCCAGCTCCGCACGCAGGCTGGCGATCGGCTCGAAGCCGAACAGCAAGCCTTCGTCGGACGGATCGCGCGGTATGTCCCCGTCTCGGAGACTGTCGGGCGCGCCAGCGGCGCCGAGGCCGTAGAAGCGCGCCTTCACATCCTCATAGCCGATGAGGCGAAGCCGCGTTCCTTCGCTGGCGCCGATCGCATGGAAGCCGACCTCGGGCGAGAGGCGCCGATCGACGTCGCGGCGCGCGCCGCCCTTCAGCAGGCGGTTCTGCGCGATGATCGCATTCAGCCCGCCGACGAACCATGTGCCGATGTGAATGGCGTTATAGGCGGCGTCGCGCTGCTCGACGCCGGTCTCGTTCAGCACCCATTCGCGCAAGGTCGCGAGCGTGATCTTGCGCGGGCGCTGCTCGAGATCGACGAGGCGCAGGCGCGTGATCTCGACCGCTTCGTCCGGCGCGAGCGCGATCTTCGCCTCAATGGCGAAGCCGCCCTGCTCCATTAGGAAATAGAGGAAAGTGCAGCCCTCGCTTTCCAGCGAGACCTTCTCGCAGCGAACGCAGGTCGGCGCAGAGCCGAGCGACCAGAGATCGCGGCCATCCTCGCGGAAGAACAGAAAGCGTCCGCGCGGATGGGCGTGATCGTCCGGCCGGCGGGTGAGATCGATCGGCGGGCCGCCGCGGGCGACGCCCTCGACGCGCATAGCGCCCTGGCCATCCTCGAACCATTGGCTGGTGACGAGGCCATTGGTCAGCTCGAAGGGCTTGGAGCCGGGCGCGCCGCCGGCGCCGGTGATGCCTTCCAGCGGCAGCTTGCCGGCCTTGGCGAGCTGGATCAGCAGGAAGATCACGAGCGCGATGGAGAGCGCGCCCGCATAGGCCATATAGCCGCCCATGAGATAGGAATAGGACGGCGGCCTCAGATGCGTCATGCGCTCGGCCGCGCTCCAGGCCTGATCCCATTCCGCGCCGCGCGGAATGTAGAAGGGCAGCAGCAGCGGCGCCCAGGTCGCGAAGCGGCGTAGGCCTTCCGGAATGGCGCGGCTCTTCTGCGCCTTGCCGATGAAGCGCGCGGCCTTCTCGTCGGCGACATCGCCGCCGACGAAGGAGAGGTTCACCAAGGTCGCGACGCGCAGACCCATATGGTCGAACCAGATCAGCACGCGGATCGCGTCATAGGCGAGCAGAGCCGTGAAAATATCGAGGCTCCAGGCACGGAAATCCTGGTCCGGCAGCGCGTGATTCATCCATATGGCGACGCCGGTGCGGATGAGGCCGTCCTGATTGTACCAAGCGGGATCGGGCGAAGCCTTCAGGAAGGAATAGATGACCGGCGCCATCCACAGGCCCCAGCGCAGCACGCGCACCGCATTCTCGACCAGCATGTCGAGACCTTCCCAGCTCGCGAGCTGGCGCAAAGGCGCGAGGCTGCGGCGCACCAGCGCCGTCAGGAAAAAGAGATTGATCGAGAACAAGGGTGCGGCGAACACCCATTGAATGACGCCCGACAGCGACTCGTCGAAGAAGAGGCGAACGCCGCCGTCGACGAAGCCGAGATTGGTCGCGCCCCATTTGGAGAAGAGCGGGCGGATCACATAATCGGCGACCGGCCGTCCGTCGGCGGCGTAGCTCAGCGAGATATAGGCGAAGAATTTCTTGGTGATCGTCGAGAGCTGATCGGCGTCGAGATACCAGGCCACCGCCCCGCCGACGAGACCGCCGAGGAGCGCGCCGAGCGCATAGACGCACCAGCTGCGCAAATGCTGGCGGCGCTTCTGCTGAAGCGCATAGAGATCGAAGCCCATGTCGACGCCGGCATAGGCGAGCAGCCCCGCCCCGGCGCCGAAGAGGAAGCGCGCGCCGCCGTCCTCGCCCGGCAGGCCGAATAGCAGCGCGAGACCGACCGCGGCGCCGGCGATGAGCCCGCGCGGGAAATTGGCGGTCCGCTCATATTCGTGACGTAGCCTCGCGTAGAATGGCGGGGTCGAATCCGTGCTCTCGACGATGGCGCGCAGCAGCGGAAATGTCGCCGCGCCGATCAACGCGCCGCCGACCGGCCCCGCCGCGACGAGAAGCCCGAGCGCCGGCGGGAAGCTCACAATGAGCCCGGCGACCAGCAGCAGCGCCATGAAGACAAAGCCGTAGACGGCGCCCTTGGCGGCGCCCGTCTTCCAGTCGTTCAGCACGATGACGGGCAGAGACGGCGTCCCGCGCAGCATCCCTGCCATGGCCTGGGTGACGAGATAGGTCTCGCCCCAAAGGCCCGCCTGAGCGGCGGCGGCGAGCAGCGAGGCGACGATGATGGCGAGCGGCGCCGGCAGCAAGGCGACATGCGGATGCGCGCCGAGGCTGGCGATCTCCGGCGTGACGGCGGCGATCAGAGCGGCGAGGATCAGCACGCCATGCGGGCGCCACTGCTGCGGCAGATAGCGGCCGAGCGCCAGCGGCGCGCCGACGATGACCGCCTCGTTCAAGAGAAAAACAATGAGCGTCCGCGCCGCGACGACGCGCGCCGTCTGCGGAACGTCGAGGCCGAGGAAGATCAGCCCGCCCAATTCGCCGATGACCCGCGAGCCGAGCGCGACCAGGAGGCTGAACAGGAAGGGGAGAAGGAACAGCGCCGCGCGCAGCGCGAAAGGCGATCCAGGAAGAATGGAGACGCCGAAGAGATAGAGGCCGACCGCGGAGCCCGCGCCGATCGGCGTCAATGTGAAAAGGCTGGACAGCGTCTCCGGCGCACGCCAGAGCACGCCGGACGGATCGCAAAGGAGGGCGAGCCCGCCTATTGCGCAGAAATCGAGCGCGAAATCGACTCCTTGGCGAATGCGCCCCGGCGCCGGCCGCATGAGGAGCATGGCGGTCGCTGCGAAAAATCCGGCGACGAGCATATGCTCCCTGCCGCCAGCGGCTTCCATGATCGAGACGAGCGAGCAGATCGAGCCGAATGCGATCCGTCCGAAGCGTGCGCCCACCGTCGGCAGGCCGGCGTCATGAGGCGCCATATGGGTCTCCAGCTTGCGCGCGGCCTGCGGCGGGCGGCGGCCTCCTCCTGCGCACGAATCGCGGGCGCCCGCTCTCTCGTCGGCCGGAGATTTGCCGGAAGGCGGCGCAAATGTCGACTCTTCCGCAAGCTCTGCTGTCGGCGGAGCCGCCGCTCGCATCGATGGATGACGAGGAGGCCACTGTGGTACAGAGGCTGGATCGCGTAATATTCACGTCGAATTATAAGTATTATTCCCGATACCCTATTGGCGGGTCTGTAACGACGGTCATGTTTTATCCGCCATTATGGTCTAACAAGGCGAAGGCCGCCGCCGATAATGGTGCGATACAGGAGATGAGGAACGCCGGCCGAAGCGTCACGGCGCCCGGCGCTTTCCGGTCGAATCTCGGTCGCGACAGGGTATAATGAATGAGCAACTCCATGCGGTCTTTCGTGCGAATGAGTGAGATGGACGAGTCGAAAAGGGACAGCCAAGCGGCGACGACCGGCGATGCGTCCGCCGCTGCGGCCCTCGTGACCGACCGGCGGGCCGCCGCCGTCGAGCGGAGCGGCTCGGGCCAGCGCGCCCTCTCGACGGAGACCAAGGAGACCCGCGTCGCCAATCTGGCCGGGGCGATGCGGCGGGCCCGGCTCGCCAATGCCGAGCGCTCCGGCGTTCTCGCGGATCTGCGCGACGCCGAGATCGCGCGGCTGGAGATTTTGCGGGATCATTTGGAGCCTGTCCTCGCCCAGGCGCCGAAGGATTGCGATCTCTTCGACATCGGCGTCTCGCATGGCGATCGGCCGCGACTGTTCATCGATCATGTCGGCTTCGTCGAAATGGGGCGCGACCGCCGCACCTATCGATTCTTGCAGGACACGCGCCACGGCCGCATCACGATCGGCGAGACCGACAATGTCGCGACAGTGGTGGAGGCGATCACCGAATATATCGCTCATCGGCTGATCGAGCGTGAAAAGGCGCTGGGGTTCGATTTCGCCGGACAGGGCGGCGCCCGCGCCTTCACCGAGGAGGCGGCGAAGAAAAAGAAGCAGATCGCCCCGAGATCAGCGAGCTTGCCCGCCCTCCCACGCCTCGGCGGAGTCGGCGAGAAAATCTATCGGGCGATTTTGTTTCTCGCGCAGGGAGCGGGCGCGGCGGCGTTCTTCTTTCTGCTTTGGCAGCTCGGCGTCTATGCGATTGGTCCGCATCTGACGCGCTGACGCTCTTCAAAGCGCGAGCGCGGCCAAATCCCCGATCGTCTCGCCGTTTTCCAGCATCCCGCGCGAGCGGGCGGAGATGACGATTTTGTCGCCCTCACGCTCGATCGAATAGAGATTATAGGCCGCGCGGTGACTATGCCCGCCGGCCTTGGCCGAGGCGGAGGCCGCGCCGACGACCGGCGTCTCGCCATGCGCGCCCGGCAGGCGATGCAGGCTGATCTTGTGATTATGTCCGTGCAGCACCAGCTCGGCGCCATGGCGCGCGATAATCGCCTCCAGCTCGGCGGCGTCGTCGAGGCCGCGCAACGCCTTGGCGCCGCCACGATGCGGCGGATGATGCAGCAGCACGACCCGAACGAGTCCTTCGGCCTTGGTCTTGTCGAGCAGAGCCGCCAATTTCTCGCGCTGCTCCGCGCCGAGCCGGCCCGAGGCGACGAAAGGCGCCGTCGGAATCGCGGAATCGAGCCCGATGATCGCCACTCCGCCGCGCCGCCGCAGATAGGGGAAGCCCGCGCCTTCCTCCGAAGTGGTCCAGGGCGCGAAAGTCTCGGCGACGCGCGGGACCGCAGAGGGCACATAGGCGTCGTGATTGCCGGGGGTGAAGCTCACAGTCTCGGGACTGCCGAGGTTGGAGAGCCAGAGCCGCGCCGCCGCGATCTCGGCATCGAGGCCGATATTGACGATATCGCCGGTCATCACGACATGATCGGGCTTTTGCGCCGCCATGTCTTCGACGAGCCGGCCGAGCAGACCCATATCATGCGCCTGCGCCCGCTTATTGATCCAATTGGCGTAGCCGGTGAGCCTCTTGCCCGCGAGCTCGCGCAGGCTCGGCCGCGGGATCGGGCCGATATGGGCGTCAGAGAGATGAGCGAGCAGAAATCCCATGGGCAGTCCTCACGCGCCGCCGATCAATATGCCGGCGGCGAGCACGATGGCGCCGCCGAGCACGATCTGAAACACCGCCTGCAGGAACGGCGTATCCATGTAACGCGCGCGAATGAAGGCGATCGCCCATAGCTCGACGAAGACGACCGCGCCGGCGATCGTCGTCGCTATGGCGAAGCTGTCGGGGATCGCATCCGGCACGAGATAGGGAAGCGTATGGCCGAGGCCGCCGAGCGTCGTCATCAGTCCGCAGACGCCGCCGCGCAGAAGCGGGGAGCCGCGACCGGTCAGCGAGCCGTCGTCCGAGAGCGCCTCGGCGAAGCCCATGCTGATGCCGGCGCCGAGGGAGGCGGCGAGGCCGACGAGGAAGGTCTCCCAGTTATTGTGCGTGGCGAAGGCGGCCGCGAAGAGCGGCGCCAGAGTCGAGACCGAGCCGTCCATGAGCCCGGCGAGGCCGGGCTGCACATATTGCAGGATGAAGAAGCGCCTATAGGCGAGATCCTCCTCCTTTTTCGCGCCGGGCGTGAGGATCTGCGCGCCGAGACGCATGGCGAGCGTCTCGTGGCCCTGCTCCGCGGCGGCGAGATCGCCGAGCAGCTTGCGCACGCCGACGTCGGTCGCCCGCGCCGCAGCCCGCTGATAGAAGAGCGCGCTCTCATATTCCATGACTTCCGCTTCCTTGCGGATCGTCTCCAGCGAGAGATTGCGCGTCAGCCAGATCGGCCGGCGGCGCAGAAAGCCCTTCACATCCTCGCGGCGTATGGGCGGCAGATTGGGGCCGAAACGCTTCTGATAGAGGCTGAGCAGCGCATGGCGATGGGCGCCCTCCTGCTCGGCCATCTCCTCGAAGACCTTGGCGGATGAGGGATAGCGCTCGGAGAGGTCTTCCGCAAAGCTCTGATAAATGCGGCCGTCTTCCTCTTCCGAGGCGATGGCGACGGCGAGTATCTCGCGTTCCGTGAGATCACAGAAGGATTTCAATCTTGCGCTCCTTGCGCATGGCGGAGCGACGGCGCTAGTTAGCTCTCGGCGTGCTCGGTCGCGCCGGCGACGAATTAGAGCGGTTCTAGAGTGTCGAACCATGGAACGCCAGACATTTGAATCGGCGGGGTCTCCTTCGCGGGCGCGGCGCCGATGAGCGAGCCCGGCTGGCGGACCTTGTTGACGACGCGTCTCGTGGTGCTCGCCGCCACGGTCATCCGACCGATGACGCTCGGCGTGCGCGGCCTCGTAGTGGACGCCGAGCGGCGCGTGCTGCTGGTGCGGCACACCTATATCTCGGGCTATTATCTGCCGGGCGGCGGCGTCGAGCCGGGCGAGACGCTCGAGCAGGCGCTGGCCCGCGAATTGGCGGAAGAAGGCAATATAGAGCTGGAGGAGCCGGCCGAACTGCGCGGCGTCTATCTCAACCGCCGCATCTCCAAGCGCGACCATGTGGCCTTTTTCGTCGCGCGGGCCTTTCGGCAGAGCGCGCCGCGCGGCCCCGACCATGAGATCGCCGAGGCGGGATTCTTTCCCTTGGACGCGCTTCCCGAGAGCGCGACGCCGGCCACGCGCGCCCGCATAGCGGAGGTATTCGGCGGCGCGCCGGTCTCTCCCTATTGGTGAGCGGCAAGACCCGCCACATCCCGCCAGCCATAGGCGATCTGCGGAACGCCGCGCCAGGAGAGTTCGCGCCCGAAGCGGCGCCCGCCCAGCGCCTCATAGAAGCGTCGGGCGGGAAGATTGTCGCGCAGCACGACGAGACTCGCCCATTTGCAGCCGCTCGCGCGCATCTCCCGCGCCATCTGCCGCATCATCCGGCGGCCGAGGCCGCGCCGTTGCACGGCGCGGCGTAGGTAGACGGCGCAAATCTGGCCGCCGCGGCCGAGCCGTCCGCCGAGAACGAACTCATGCGCGCGCCAATGCGTGAAGCCGACAGCCGCTCCGTCCACATCGAAAGCCAGAGCGACGCGCGATCCGCTCGACTGAAAAGCCCCACGCCAATGGTCGAGCCGCTCCTCGAGCGTGAGCGCGGCGAAGGTCTCGGCCGGCAGCAGCCCCTCATAGGTCTCGCGCCAGCAGGCGAGATTGAGCGCCGCGAGCGTCGGCGCATCCTCGGCCGTCGCGGCGCGAATGGAAAATTCGCTCGGCATTCACCAGGGCTTCGCCGGCGGCGGATCGATCAGCAGCCGAAGATCGCGCCAGCCATAGGCGACCTCCGGCACGCCGCGCCAATCGCCTTCGACGCCGATCTTGCGGCCGCCGAGCTTCTCGTAGAATTTCCGGGCCGTGAAATTATGCCGCAGCACCCAGAGGCTCCCCCATTCGATCCCGCGCTCGCGCAGCGCCTGCGCCATCACGCGCATGAGGCCGCGCCCGGCGCCGAGCCGCTGAGCTTCCTTCAACAGATAAATCGCCTGAAACTCGCCGGCATAGCCGCGCTCGCCCAGAATGCCGCTCTGCTGCGCGCCGCAGGCGGAAAAGCCTATGGCGCTCCCCTCCCGCAGCGCCAGAAACACGTTCGGCGGCGGCTGTTGCGGCCCCGCTCCGTCCAAGGTCTCACGCCATTGCGCGAGGCGGGTCTCCAGCGTGTATTCGGCGAGAATTTCCGCCGGCGCCAGAGACGTATAGGTCTCGCTCCAGCAGGAGACATGGAGGGCGGCGATCGTCTGCGCATCCGCCAGCGTCGCCGGTCTGATCTCGATCGCTGTCATGCGCGATTTTCGAGCAAGACTCGGGCCGGTCAGAAAGTCTCGGCGATCGATTTCGCGACGTCGTGATGCACGGCGTCGCGCTCCTCTTTCGATCCGCCCGCCTCGGCGAGATAGACCGCGACGAAGAGCGGCGCGCGGCGCGGCGGGCGGAAAATAGCGATCGTATTGGCTGCGCCGTTTTCGCCGCTGCCGGTCTTGTCGCCGACGCCCCAATCCGGCGGAAGGCCGGCGCGCAGCCTCTTCGCGCCGGTCTTATTGCCGATCATCCAGTCTTCGAGGAGGAGCCGCGACGTTTCCGACAAGGCTCTGCCCATGATCAGCTCGCGAAGGTCGCGCGCCATCGCCATTGGCGTCGTCGTGTCGCGCGGATCGCCGGGAATGGCGCTGTTGAGCGTCGGCTCGTCGCGATCGAGGCGCGTCGCCTCATCGCCGAGCGAGCGCGCCGTTTCGGTCACGGCCTGCGGCCCGCCGAGCGCGCCCAGAATGAGATTGGCGGCGGTGTTGTCGCTGAGCTGCATCGCCGCCGCGCAGAGATCGCGGAGGCTCATCGCTCCGTCCGCGACGTGGGCCCTCGTCGCCGGCGCATAATCCAAGAGATCGGCTTGGCCATAGGCGATTTTGCGCTCGAGCGACAGCGCGCCAGCGTCGATGCGCTTCAGCACGGCCGCGACCGCGAGCGCTTTGAAGGTCGAGCACATCGGGAATCGTTCATCTGCGCGGTGGGCGAAACGTCGCCCGTCGCCGGAGAGAACCGCGACGCCGAGCCGCCCGCCGGCGCGTCGCTCGATCGCTTCGACGCGTGCGGAAAGTTCGGCCGCATCCGCGGCGCGGGCGAAGGGCGTCGCCCCGGACGCGGCGAGACAGAGGAGAAATCGGCGGCGATTCATGCGATCGAGCTCCAGAAATGATTCATCGCTCGACCTTGGCGGAACTTCGAGGAAGCAATGCGGCCGCCCGGCTGCTCGCGGTCTTTGCCGGCCGGGCCGCGCATGTTATGCGCGAGCGATGATCGATCTCGTCATCCGCTTCTCGCCGCAGACCCCGGCCGACGCGCCCCAAATCGAAAAGCTCGAGGAGCGGGCTTTCGGTCCGGGCCGCTATGCGCGCACGGCCTATCGGCTGCGCGAGGGCGTCGAGGCGGATTTGTCGCTCTCCTTCGTCGCCCATGTCGGCACGCTGCTGGTCGGCGCCAATCGCATGACCTCCATCCTCATCGACGAGGCCCCTGCCCTGCTGCTCGGCCCGCTGACGGTCGAGCCGGCCTTCCGCTCGCAGGGGCTCGGCGAGGCGCTGGTCAAGAAATCGCTGGACGCCGCACGCGACGCGGGCCACGGCCTCGTGTTGTTGGTCGGCGATCTCGATTATTACGCCCGCCTCGGCTTCGCCCGCACGCCGCGCGGCAAGATCGTCATGCCCGGCCCGGTCGATCCGCAGCGCCTGCTCTATTGCGAGCTGCGCGAAGGCGCCTTCGCGGCCGCCAGCGGCAGGATGCGCCGGCTGTGATCGCTTCGACTCGGCGGCGCCTTTCATGACGGCGCCGCGCCCCCTCCTCGCCCGCTATGAGGAGCTCGTCGCGAGCGGCGCGCTCGAGCGCGACCCGGCGCAGCTCGCCGGGCTCGAGCGGCTGGAGGCGCTGGCGCGCGCGCTGGCGCGCAAGCCATCGCCGCCGGCGGCGGCGGGCGGTCTCGCCGCGCGGCTGCGCGGTTGGCTCGGACGCCACGCGCCCTGCGCGGGCCCGCGCGGCGTCTATATTCATGGCCTCGTCGGGCGCGGCAAGACGACGCTGATGGACCTTTTTTTCGCCGAGCTGCCGCTCGCGGAAAAGCGCCGCGCGCATTTTCACGCCTTCATGGCGGAGGTTCACGAACGCCTCGCCGCCGCCCGCCGCAGCGCCGCGCCGGATCCGCTGGCGCATATAGCGCAGGAGATCGCGCGCGAGACGCGCGTCCTCTGCTTCGACGAATTCGCCGTGGCCGATATCGCCGACGCGACAATTCTCGCGCGTCTCTTCACCAGATTGCTGGCGGAAGGCGTCGTCGTGGTGGCGACCTCCAATGTCGAGCCGCGCCGGCTCTACGAGGGGGGCCGCAATCGCGATCTCTTTTTGCCCTTCATAGCGCTGCTCGAGGAGCGGCTCGACATAATGCGCCTCGACGCGCGCGCCGATTTCCGCCTCGAGAAGATCGCGCTCGGCGAGACCTATTTCACCCCCGCCGACGCCGGCGCCCGCTCGGCGCTGGACGATCTGTTTCTTCGGCTCACGGGCGTCGCCACAGGCGCACCGACGAAGCTGCGCGTCGCTTGCCACAATGTGATCGTTCCGCAAGCGGCCGGCCGCATCGCGCGATTTTCATTCGAGGATCTGTGCGCGCGCCCGATCGGCGCCTCCGACTATATGGCTCTCGCCGAGGCCTTCGACACGATTTTCGTCGACGACGTCCCGGCAATGAATTTCGAGCGGCGCAACGAGGCCAAGCGTTTCATCACGCTCGTCGACATTCTCTACGAGAAGAAGACGCGGCTCATTCTCTCTGCAGAGACCGAGGCGCAAGATCTCTATCATGCGCCGATGGGACATGAGGCTCAGGAATTCGCCCGCGCCATATCGCGGCTGATCGAAATGCGCTCGCGAGATTATCTCTGCGAGCCGCGAGCCGGGCGCGTGGAATAGCCGACTGGCTCGCCGCGGAGGAATCGGATAGCTCTCGCATTCGTCGCCGGGATCATCGTCGGTTCGACGACGTTTTCGATCATTCCGTTTCATTCGAATTTTTAAAAGAGGCTGACCTGTTCGAGGTCGAGACATGGCGGTCGAGACATGGCGGTCGTTGCTCGCGGCCGCCGTCGTGACGATGGCGCTCGCGATCGCCCCCGCATCGGCGGAGGACGACGATTCCCGCGCGCTTCTCGGGTGGCCGACATCGCCCGCCGCTTCGAATGCGGCGACGGCCTCGAGCGCAATTTCGAGCGAGAGCGCGGCGAAGAAAAAAAGGCCGCCGCCGTCCTGGCTCGACGCTCTGGCCGTGACGGGATTCGCCGAGGCCGGCTCCACTTTCAATTTCGACAATCCCTTCAACAAGCTCAATTGGGGCCATCTGTTCACCGATCGCGCCGATCAGCCGCAATTCAACGCCGGCGTGATCGCCATGCAGCGCCTGCCCGATCCGAAGGCGACCAAGGACTTCGACTTCGGCTTCAAGATTCAGGCGATGGTCGGCTCCGATGCGCGCTACACGCATTTTCTCGGCGAGCTCGATTATGCGATGCGCGACCGCACGCAGCTCGACATTCTCCAGGCCTTCGCAACGCTGCATCTGCCTTGGATCACCGACAGAGGCTTCGATGTGAAGATCGGCCAATTCGTCACGCTCGAGGGCGCGGAACTCGTCGACAGCATTTTCTACACTCATTCCTATATTTTCAATTTCGGCATCCCGCTCAAGCAGACCGGCTTGATGATCTCATCCGATCTCGCCTCCTGGCTCTTCGTCCATGCGAGCGTCATGTCGGGCGACAGCGCCAGCCTCGGCTGGCCCGGCGACAACAACAGCGCCGCCTCTTTCCAAGCCGGCCTGCGCATAAAGGCCTTCGACGACAGACTGACCATATTGGGGACGACTCATATCGGGCCGGAAGATCCGAAGCAGCTCGATCCGCTCGGCGTCGGCTGGCCGAACATCCCTTACGAATGCGCCTGCGATCCCAATCGGGCGCTGTCCTACAGCAATGACGTAACGCTGACCTGGAAGGCGACGGATCGGCTCACACTGAGCACGGATATCAATTACGTCCACGACGATGGATGGAACGCGCTCTCGGCGACCGGACTATCCGAAGGCGTTCTGAGCAGGCTCGCCGACATTTATGGTTTCAACGCCGCGCTCATTCCGCGTCGCCCGCGCGGCGTCAACGGCTATGGCGTGGCGCAATACGCGTCCTACAAGATCGACGACGTGTTCCAGCTCAATGGCCGCGTCGAATTCTGGCGCGACCACAATAATTATTTCGTCGGCGCCTATCCGGGCTATTTCGATTATATGAACATCGACCATGGCTTCTACGCGCCCTCGGCGATCTTCCAGCCAGAGGGACGCGGAACGAGCTATTTCGCGATCACCGCCGGGCTGACGATCACGCCGGAAATTCCCAAAGGCCTGCCGATCGCCGGCCTGACCCTGCGGCCGGAACTGCGCTATGACGCATCCCTGACCGGCGCGGCGCCATTCTTCGGCGCGAGCGGCTACAGGCGCTCGACCGGCATGTTCGCCATCGATGCGATCGTGCCGTTCGCGTTGAAGTGAAGGTCGAATACGGCGGAGATTCTCGGGTGTTCGCTGGCGACCCCGGTAGGATTCGAACCTACGACCTACTGCTTCGAAGGCAGTTGCTCTATCCAGCTGAGCTACGGAGTCGACGCCTATTCTCTAGCATATTCGGCCGGCGTCGTCTCGGGCGCTTTCTCGTCGATATGGCCTCGATTGGGGAGAACCCGCAGTCGCCGGTCGTCGACCGCTGGCGACCCCGGCAGGATTCGAACCTGCGACCTACCGCTTAGAAGGCGGTTGCTCTATCCAGCTGAGCTACGGGGTCGTGACGGCCGTCAGTGCGTCCACTGGCCGACGCGCTGCGTCTTGAAATTATCCGCGTAGGAGATGATCCGGCGCGACGGCGAGCCGGGCTTGGGCTCCTCGACGCGATAGACGAGCGCTTTGCGCTCGGCATAGGCGATCGCCTCTTCCTTGGTGGCGAAACGTAGCCTGATCTGCGCCTTGGCGTCCGAGGTGCCGGTCCATCCCATCAGCGGATCGAGCTCGCGGGGCGTCTCGTTCTCATATTCGAGCACCCAGGGCTTGGCCGGTCCGGGACCAGATTGCGTCGCGCTGGGGGACGGGCGGTGAATGCGTGCGGTCATATCGGCCTCGGCAAGAGCCGGCTCGCGAGCCGGCCGGAACGAAAAATCGGCGCTGTGGCGGGGACTCCGCGCCAATGGTCGGGGCAGCAGGATTCGAACCTGCGACCTGAAGTACCCAAAACTTCCGCGCTACCAGGCTGCGCCATACCCCGTCTCGCGAATAGGCCGCGGAGCCCATTTCCGCCGAACGCCTCGCTAGCACGCGGGCGCGCCGCTCACAAGCGCGAGCGCGCGGACGGGCCGCTCTATCGCTCGAAAATCGGATGTTTGACCGTGTCGCCGACGGCGATGGAGAGGCGTTGCGCCGCGCCGGCGGCCAGCTCTATGACGGCGAGCGCCGGCCCGCCCGAGGAAATGACGCGCTCCGAATAGGGCTCCGCTCCGAGCGCCACGGAGACGACGCGGCCGAAACGCGAGACGAAGATCATATCGAGCGACAGCGGCGTGTTCTTCATCCACATGGCGACCGGCCGCTCCTCGCGGAAATCGAACAACATGCCGCCGTCTGAGGGGAGCGATGTGCGGAACATCAGGCCCCTCTCGCGCTGGTCGGGCGTGCGCGCCACTTCGACGCGCAGCCGATGCGCGCCGGTGGCGGTGACGATCTCGAGCGATTCGACGGCCATTTTGACCGCGGGCGGCGGCGGTCCCGCATCCTTCGCGCGACTCGCGACAACGGCGCCGAAGAAAAGGAAAAGAAGAGCGACGACGAGCTTCGACATGCTCCGCGACAACGCACCCGACATGTTCATCCTCGCCGCATCCTGGCCGCCGCGCATATCACGACACTGTCGAGAGCTGGCGCTCGACGGCCATTCTGCCAAATGCGATCGGGAAATACAAAACAAGCCCGGACGACTCGCGTCTCGCGCGGCTCTAATGGGAGGCCGGCAGCGCCGATTCGAGCGGCCGCACTTCGGTCGCCATCAGGCCCTTGGGGCCGTCGCCGTAGCGCACCAGCACACTATCGCCGGGCTTCAGCTCGGCCAGTCCGAAACGTCGGACGGTCTCCATATGCAGGAAGATATCGTCCGTGCCTTCGCCGCGGGTCAGGAAGCCGAAGCCTTTTACCCGGTTGAACCATTTGACGATGGCGATCTCATAGCCGCTCGACGGCGTCACCTGGACATGGGTGCGCGCGGCTCCGTTCTGCGAGGGATGAACAGCTGTCGACTCGTCCATCGCGACGACGCGGAACACCTGCATTCCCTTGACGCGCTTTTGCGCCTCGCAAACGACGCGCGCGCCTTCATAGGCGGACTGGAAGCCGGACCGACGCAGGATCGTCACATGCAAGAGAATATCCGCGCCGCCATCATCGGGAACGACAAATCCATATCCCTTCGAAACGTCGAACCATTTGATGGTTCCCGACACTTCGACGAGATCGAGCCCGGCTTCGCCGTTTTCGATATTTATCGTCGACGCGCTCAACTCATTCTGGAATGAAATTTTTGCGCCCAACAGACCAACTCCCCCTGCCGATTCGGAACGAATGCGCTCCGCTCGCCTTCGAAGACTCGAATCGCGACGCTCGCCCGTGAATCACTGTGGTTAAGATATCATCGCCACGCTTTCCTCCAACCGACTTTTTTGTCTCGCGCGCCTTCGCTGTGGATACAAAGCCCGAAAATGCTTGGCGTTCCGCGACCTCGGCGCGGGTTACGCGAAATACCGTACGAGCGCATCCAAGCTGCGATAACGGCTTTGAGAGTAGGAAAGCGACGCGACATGCGCGCTCCGCGACGCCGAATCTTCGCCATCAAAGCGGCGTCATTCGGCGCCAGAGCGACATTCGGCGCGCGAGCGCTGTCGCCTTTCGCCCAAATCGCTTTCGGCCCTCGCGGATCCATCCGGCCCGCCGGGCGCCGGACGTAGGGGCGAGAAACAATTTGCGCCTCCATATGTTGCGGTCGGCGCGAAGCCGCGACATAGTGCCCTCGCCGCCGCTGGTGGCGCGGCCGATGAGCCGCAATTCCCACGAGAAGACCGCGCGCCGCCGCAAAAACACGGACAATGAACGCATGACCTTCATGACACCACGAGACGATCGTGAGCAGACGCAGGCTGGCGGCGCCCCGAATTTCGATCTCGCCTCGCTCTATGCGGAACGCGAGAGCGAGCGTTTCGCGCTGCACGCGCAGCATCTCAACGAGATGTGGGTGCGCGTGCTGAAGACGATCGGCTACGATGTCGGATTCGTGCGCGGCGCCGGCCAATATCTCTACGATCGCAAAGGCGCGCGCTATCTCGATCTGTTGAGCGGCTGGGGCGTGTTCGCGATCGGCCGCAATCATCCGGCGCTGCGCGAGGCTTTGATGAGCGTGCTCGGCGCCGAGCTGCCCAATCTCGTGCAGCTCGACGTGTCCGTGCCCGCCGCGCTGCTCGCCGAGCGGCTGCTCTCCTTCGCGCCCTATATGGAGAAAGTCTTCTTCGCCAACTCCGGCGCGGAGGCGGTCGAGGCGGCGATCAAATTCGCGCGCGCGGCGACGGGACGCGCGGGAATTCTGCATTGCGCGCATTCCTTCCACGGCCTCACCTATGGCGCGCTGTCGCTCAATGGCGACGAGATTTTCAAGAAGGGCTTCGGCCCGTTGCTCCCCGATACGCGCGAGATTCCCTTCGACGATCTCGCCGCGCTCGAGGAGGCGCTGCGCCATCGCGACGTCGCGGCCTTCTTCGTCGAGCCGATTCAAGGCAAGGGCGTGAACATGCCGGCGCAGGACTACCTCGCGCAGGCGGCGGCGCTCTGCCGCAAATACGGAACCTTGTTCGTCGCCGACGAGATTCAGACCGGCCTCGGCCGCACCGGCAAATTCTTCGCCGTCGAGCATTATGGCGTCGAGCCCGATCTCCTGCTCGTCGCCAAAGCGCTCTCGGGCGGCCATGTGCCGGTCGGCGCGGTGCTGACGCGCAAATGGATCTTCGATAAAATGTTCGACCGCATGGATCGCGCGGTCGTGCACGGCTCCACCTTCGGCAAGAACGATCTCGCAATGGCCGCCGGCCTCGCCACTCTCGAGGTGATGGCGAGCGAGAAGCTCGTCGAGAATTCCGCCGCCAGAGGGGAACGCCTCCTCGCTTGCTTCCGCGCCATGGCCGAGCGTTACGAACTCGTCGCCGATGTGCGCGGCAAGGGCCTGATGATCGGAATCGAATTCGGCGAGCCGCGCTCGCTGAAGCTGAAAGCGGCGTGGAATCTTTTGGAGACGGTGAATTCAGGACTGTTCTGCCAGCTCATCAGCATACCGCTGTTCGAGCAGCACAAGGTGCTGACGCAAGTCGCCGGCCATGGCAATCACACGATCAAGCTGCTGCCGCCGCTCACCATAGACGATTTCGATTGCGATTGGATCGAGCGGTCCTTCGACAAGGTCATCGCCGAGGCGCATCACGCGCCGGGGGCGGTGTGGTCGCTCGGCAAGACGCTCGCCGGCCATGCGTTGAAGGCGAAGCTCGGCTGACGAAAGCTTCGGCCGACGCGCATCCAAGGTTAACGAATTGGGAACGCGCCTTGCTCCGAAGAGGCGCGCGACAGGGAGCCGCGCCGATTTGAAACGTCGGCGCAAATTTCCGCCTTGCCGCGCTCCGCTTCGAGACGAAAGGCGTCGATTATGCGTATCAGTGCGACGATTCTGCCTGTGGCCTTGCTGGCCGCATTCGCCGGCTTCTCTGCGCCGGCCTACGCCGGCGCGCGCGGACCGGTCGTCATTCGCGGGCTCGGGCCCGATGATTTCGCGCCGCGCGCGACCATGAATTTCTGGCCGCCTCACGCTTCCCGTCCGCCGCGCCACTGGCGCGACGAGGAGCCGAGCTATGGTCGCGCCACGTTCGCGCCGCGGCGCATCGATGTGGCGTCGGAGGAGATGGCGCCGTGGCCGCGGCCGCAGCGGAACCTGATGCGCTATCGCGCGTTGGAGCCCGCGCCCGTCCCCTATGTCGCGCCCGTGTATTATGCGCAGGAGCGCAATCCCTATGACCGCTCCTATCGGCCTGGAGCCTATACGGCGATCGACCCGATTCCGCAGCGGCCGGCGCAGGCCTATGGCTATTTCCTCGATGAAGGCCCCTTCCCTTCGAGGTGATCCGCGTCGCCGCGACTCGAAACGGACGCATTGATCGGCTTAGACGTCATGCGTCCATTCGGGAGAAGACCATGCCGCTGTTGACCCGCCGCGCCTTTTTGAGGGGCGCGGTCGCGAGCGCGGCTTCCGCCTTCGCGGGAGCGGCCTACGCCTTAGGTTATGGGCCGCTGCAGGCGCCGCGGGTCGCCCGCTATCGCGTCGCGCCGCGCATGTGGCCGAAGGGTTTTCCGCTCGAGATCGCCGCGCTCTCCGACCTCCACGCTTGCGACCCATGGATGTCGCTCGAGCGCATCGACGCGATCGTCGATCACATGAACGCGCTCGAGCCCGACGTCGTCGTTCTGCTCGGCGATTATGTCGCCGGACTGCATCATTTCGCGACGCCGATTCCGTCGGCGCAATGGGCGCGGGCGCTGTCTCGGCTCAGAGCGCCGCTCGGCGTCCATGCGATCCTCGGCAATCACGACATGTGGGACGATCGCACGGCGCAACGTCGCGGCGGCGGCGAGACGATCGCCCGCGCCGCGCTCGAGGACAATGGGATTCCGGTCTATGAGAATGCGGCCGTGCGTTTGGCGCATAAGGGCCGCTCGCTATGGCTCGCCGGCCTCGCCGACCAATATGCGATCACCGTCGGCCGGCGCAAATGGCGCGGGCTCGACGATCTTTCCGCGACGCTCGCCGCCGTCGCCACCGACGATCCGGTGATTTTATTGGCGCATGAGCCGGACGTGTTTCCGCGCGTGCCGGAACGCGTCGCCCTGACGCTCTGCGGCCACACCCATGGCGGACAGGTGCGGATCTTCGGCTGGGCGCCGATCGTGCCGTCGATCTACGGCAGTCGCTATGTCCACGGCCATATAGTCGAAGACGAGAGGCACCTCATCGTCTCCGGCGGATTGGGATGCACGGGACTGCCGGTGCGCTTCGGCGCGCCGCCGGAAGTCCTTCATATTCGGGTGGAAGCGCCGGCGGCGTGACGCGCCGGCGTCCGCCTCACTCGCCGGCCGCCTTCAGCTTCTCGCCGCTCTGGCTGCGCGCCAGAAGCTCGGTGAGCGCGCGGCGATATTCGACCGGCATCACCTTGCGGAACTTCGGCTTGTAGCTCTCCCAATCGTCGAGGATCGCGCGCGCGCGCGCCGAGCCCGTGTGGCGCAGATGATTGGAGATGAGATGCTTCAGACGCTCGGCGTCGAAGCGCGTCATATCGCTCATCACATCGACGCGGCCATGCTGCTCGAGGTCGCCGCTCTGATGATAGGCCTGCGTCATCGCGGTCTCCTCGTCGCGCACCGGCTCGAGATCGACCATTGCGAGATTGCAGCGCTCGGCGAAGCCGCCGTCCTCATCCAGCACATAGGCCACGCCGCCCGACATGCCGGCCGCGAAATTGCGCCCTGTCGGCCCCAGCACGACGACGACGCCGCCGGTCATATATTCGCAGCCATGATCGCCGACGCCCTCGACGACCGCATAGGCGCCCGAGTTGCGCACGGCGAAACGCTCGCCGGCGACGCCGCGCAGATAGGCCTCGCCGCCCACGGCGCCATAGAGCGCGGTATTGCCGACGATGATCGACTTCTCCGGCACGATCTGCTTGGCCTCGCGCGAGGGATAGACGATGACCTTGCCGCCAGAGAGCCCCTTGCCGACATAATCGTTCGCCTCGCCCTCGAGACGCAGCGTCACGCCGCGCGCGAGAAAGGCGCCGAAGCTCTGCCCCGCGGTGCCGGAAGCGCGAATGTCGATCGTGTCCTCCGGCAGGCCGGCGAGACCATAGACGCGCGCGACCTCGCCCGACAGCATGGCGCCGGTCGAGCGATCAACATTGCGGATCGCCGTCTCGATGGACGTCTTCGCGCCGCGGTCGATCGAGGCGCGCGCCGCCTCGATGAGCTTGTTGTCGAGAACCTTGTCGAGGCCGTGATCCTGCGTGAGGCTGTGACGGATCGCGGCGCCCTCGCCCGCCGGCTTATGGAACAGCTTGGAGAAGTCGAGGCCCTTCGCCTTCCAATGGACGAGCGCCTTCTCCTTGTCGAGCATCTGCATCTGCCCGATCAGTTCGTCGAAGCGGCGATAGCCCATTTGCGCCATCAGCTCGCGAACCTCTTCGGCGACGAAGAAGAAGAAGTTGATGACATGCTCGGGCTGGCCGACGAAGCGCTTGCGCAGCACAGGGTCCTGCGTCGCGACGCCGACGGGGCAAGTGTTGAGATGGCATTTGCGCATCATCACGCAGCCGGCCGCGATCAGCGGCGCGGTCGCGAAGCCGAACTCGTCGGCGCCGAGCAGCGCGCCCACGATGACGTCGCGGCCCGTGCGCAGGCCGCCGTCGACCTGCACAGCGATGCGCGCGCGCAGATTGTTCAGCACCAGAGTCTGATGCGTCTCGGCGAGGCCGATCTCCCACGGGCTGCCCGCGTGCTTGATGGAGGTGAGCGGCGAGGCGCCCGTGCCGCCGTCATAGCCGGAGATCGTCACATGATCGGCGCGGCCCTTGGAGACGCCGGCGGCGACCGTGCCGACGCCCACTTCCGAGACGAGCTTCACCGAGACGTCGGCGCGGGGATTCACATTCTTCAAATCGAAGATCAGCTGCGCCAAATCCTCGATCGAATAAATGTCGTGATGCGGCGGCGGCGAGATGAGGCCGACGCCCGGCGTCGAATGGCGCACCTTGGCGATCACCGCATCGACCTTGTCGCCGGGCAATTGGCCGCCTTCGCCGGGCTTTGCGCCCTGCGCCATCTTGATCTGGATCATGTCGGAGTTGACGAGATATTCCGCCGTCACGCCGAAACGTCCAGAGGCCACCTGCTTGATCGCCGAGCGCGCGCTGTCGCCATTGGGCAGCGGCTTGAAACGCTCAGGCTCCTCGCCGCCCTCGCCCGTGTTCGACTTGCCGCCGATCCGGTTCATCGCAATGGCGAGAGTCGTATGCGCCTCGCGCGAGATGGAGCCGAAGGACATGGCGCCGGTGGAGAAGCGCTTGACGATCTCGCTCGCCGGCTCGACCTCTTCGAGCGGCACGGGCGCGCGACCATCCTCCTCCGCCGTCTTGACGCGGAACAGGCCGCGCAGATTGAGCAGCTTGTCGTCCTGCTCGTTCAAATGCTGCGCGAAGGCGCGATATTTGTCCTGCGCATTTGCGCGCACAGCATGCTGCAGCAGCGACACCGTATGCGGCGTCCAGCTATGCGCCTCGCCGCGAATGCGGAAGGCGTAATCGCCGCCGACATCCAGCGCGTCGCGATAGATGGCGACGTCGCCGAAAGCGTCCTTGTGACGGCGCACCGTCTCGGCCGCGATCTCGTCGAGGCCGACCCCCTCGACGCGCGTCGTCGTGCCACGGAAGAATTCGTCGATGAAGCTCTGCGCGAGACCCACGGCGTCGAAAATCTGCCCGCCGCAATAGGACTGATAGGTCGAGATGCCCATCTTGGACATGACCTTCAGCAGACCCTTGTCGACCGCCTTGATGAAGCGCTTGATCGCCGTCGGCCCATCGACGTCGGAGGGGAATTCCGCCGTCGAAGCCTCGAGCGTCTCGAAGGCGAGATAAGGATTGATCGCCTCCGCGCCATAGCCGGCGAGCAGCGCGAAATGATGCACCTCGCGCGCCTCGCCCGTCTCGAGCACGAGACCGACCGAGGTGCGCAATCCGCGGCGAATGAGGTGATGATGCACGGCCGCCGTGGCGAGCAGCGCCGGAATCGGAATGCGATCCGGCCCCACCATGCGGTCGGAGAGGATGATGATGTTATAGCCGCCGTTCACCGCCTTCTCGGCGCGCTCGCCGAGCCGGTTCAGCGCCTCGCGCAGGCCGGCGGCGCCGGTCGCGGCGTCATAGGTGATGTCCAGCGTCTTGGTGTCGAAGCTGTCCTCGATATGGCCAATGCAGCGGATCTTCTCGAGATCCTCATTGGTGAGAATCGGCTGGCGCACCTCGAGCCGCTTGCGCTTCGCCGAGCCCTCGTGATCGAGGATATTCGGGCGCGGGCCGATGAAGGAGACGAGGCTCATCACCAATTCCTCGCGGATCGGATCGATCGGCGGATTGGTGACTTGCGCGAAGTTCTGCTTGAAATAGGTGTAGATCAGCTTCGGCTTGTCGGAAAGCGCCGAGATCGGCGTATCCGTGCCCATGGAGCCGACCGCCTCCTGGCCGGTGACGGCCATGGGGAAGAGCAGGAGATCGAGCTCCTCTTGCGAATAGCCGAAGGCCTGCTGACGATTGAGCAATGACACATCGGCGCGCGAGGCGCGCGGCTCGACGGGCTTCAGATCCTCGAGCACGATCTGCGTGCGCTCGAGCCATTGCTTATAGGGATGCGAGGAGGCGAGCTCCTTCTTGATCTCGTCGTCGGAGACGATGCGTCCCTGCTGGAGATCGACGAGCAGCATCTTGCCCGGCTGCAAGCGCCACTTCTGCACGATCTTGTCTTGCGGAATCGGCAGCACGCCCATCTCGGAGGCCATGACGACGAGCCCGTCCTCGGTCACGAGATAGCGCGCCGGACGCAGGCCGTTGCGGTCCAGCGTCGCGCCGATCTGGCGGCCGTCGGTGAAGGCCATGGCGGCGGGGCCATCCCAGGGCTCCATCAGCGCGGCGTGATATTCGTAGAAAGCCTTGCGGTCGCTATCCATCAGCGGATTGCCGGACCAGGCCTCCGGGATCAGCATCATCACCGCATGGGCGAGCGAATAGCCGCCCTGCACGAGAAACTCGAGCGCATTGTCGAAGCAGGCGGTGTCCGACTGCCCCTCATAGGAGATCGGCCACAGCTTCTCTATGTCGTTGCCGAACAGCGGCGAGGCGACCGAGGCCTGACGCGCGGCCATCCAGTTGAGATTGCCGCGCAGCGTGTTGATCTCGCCATTATGCGCGACGAAGCGATAGGGATGCGCGAGGCGCCAGGACGGGAAAGTGTTCGTCGCGAAGCGCTGATGCACCAGCGCCAGGGCGCTGACGAAGCGCGGGTCTTTCAGATCGAGGAAATATTCGCCGAGCTGCGAGACCAGCACCATGCCCTTGTAGACGATGGTCTGCGAGGACACGGAAACCGAATAATGCTCGCGCGCAGCCGGCCCCCGCGCATAGATTTCATTGGAGGCGGTCTTGCGCGCGAGATAGAGGCGGCGGTCGAAATCGATATCGTCGGTCACAGAGCGGCCGCGGCCGATGAAGACCTGCCCATGAACCGGCTCGACCGCCTTCACCGCCTCGCCGAGATCGCTCGAATCGACCGGCGTGTCGCGCCAGCCGAGCACGACGAGGTCCTGGCTCGCGGCGGCGGCCTCGATGAATTCCTTCGCCTTGGCGCGCTCGGCCTCGTCGCGCGAGAGGAAGAATTGGCCGATGGCGTAATGACCGGGCTCCGGCAGGGCGAAGCCGAGCTTCGCGCATTCTTCCTTGAAAAACTGGTGCGGAATCTGCACGAGAATGCCGCAGCCGTCGCCGAGCTTGGGGTCCGCGCCGACGGCGCCGCGATGATCGAGATTGAGCAGGATCTGCAGACCCATCTCGACGATCTCATGGCTCTTGGCGTTGTGCAGATTGGCGACAAAGCCGACGCCGCAGGAATCGTGCTCCTTGGACGGATCGTAGAGGCCCTGAGCCTGCGGCAGGAAGGGATCTCTGGCGTCGATCGCGGTCATAGCGGCGTCTCCCGGGCGAGTCCGGGGGCCGCCCGGCCCGATCGCCGCGCCCGCTCCCCCGTCCTTGGTCGTCGAAATCATAGCGTCGCTCGCAGGGTGGCGCGAGCGTCTGGCGCAGAATGGTCAGCATGGCTGACATATCGGCGGGAAATATTGTTGCCAGATTTGCGTCCCTCGCACAAGCAATCTGCCGCTACAAAACCGAATTCCCGGCGCATTCCGTCGCCGGCGCGCGCCTCTTGCGTCCAAAGCTCGCCGCAATGGTCGCCCAAGCTCGGCAATCGAGACGGGGCCAGACGATGAGATGGATGTGGAGCGGTTCATGACGCTATCGAGACTGCGGCCGAAGCTCTTGCTCGCGATGGCGAGCCTCGCGCCGATGGCGGCGCCGACGCCGGCCGCGGCGGATTTCTTCTTTCGTCCGTTCGGCTACGCCTTTCACCAGCCGATCCCGGAGCCCGCGCCCAACGCCACGCCTCGCGCGATCGCCGGCATTTTGGGCAAGGAGGGATTTCGTCTGGTCGGCGGGCTCGGCCGGCGCGGCGATCAGGTGGTGGCGACCGGCGTCGATCGCCGCGGCCATTATCGGCGCTTTCTGATCGACCCCTATGAGGGCGAGATTTTGCGCTCCTGGCGCATTGGGCCGGACGAGGTCGGACCGGGCTTCGTCGAAGCGCCGCCCGCCGCCTATCGTGGCGGGCCTGGGCCGGAGCCCTATGACGGGCCGCGCGCCGCCGCGGAAGATCCTCTGGTCGTGCCCGGCCTCGGCGGCGAGCCGCGTCGCCCCGCGCCGCAATCGGCCGCGCTCGCGCGGCGCGCGGAGACGCCGGCGCGCGCCCATGCCGCCGTCAGGCAGGACAACGCCGAGACACGGCGCCCGCCCCATTCGTCACCGTCCGAGGCGACCAAACCGCCGGCGCGCGCCGCAGCTCCGCAGGATAGACCGACGACTGCCAAGCCCGCCGTCGCGAAGCCGGCCGAGCGCAAGGCGCCGGCGCAACAGCACTCCGGTCCGACCCAGCCGCAAGGCGCGGCCCCGGCGCCCGCGTCCGCTCCTTCTCCTTCATCTCCTGCGCCTTCTCCTTCTCCCGTCGCCGCCCCTGCCCAGCCGATCCAAGCTGCTCCCGAGCCGCCGCGCGCGGCGGCTCCGGAACCGGCCGCCGTCGGCCATCAGCAGGCGGCGCCGGCGCAACAGACCATCGTTCCAGCGACGCCCGCCACGCCGCCGCCCACTGCCGCGGCTCCCGCCAATCCGGTCTCGGCGGAGCAATCCAAGGAGCCGTCCGTGGGCGAGCCGGCCAAGCCGACGCCCGGCGGCTGAACGAAAAAAGAGGCGTCCCTCGCGGGACGCCTCGATTTTTTTTGACGCTTCCGAAAGCCGATCAGGCGGCTTTGGCGTCGATCGTCTGCGCCGGGGCGCCGGCGCCGATCTCGATGCGGCGCGGCTTTTGCGCCTCGGGAATCTGGCGGACCAGATCGACATGCAGCAGGCCGTTGACGAGGGTCGCCCCGGTCACGACGACATGATCGGCGAGCTGGAAGCGGCGCTCGAAGGCGCGGGCCGCAATGCCTTGATGCAGGATTTCGCGCTTGACGCCGGTCTCGGGCTGCGGCTCTTTCGCGCCCTTGATGGTCAGCGTGTTCTCGCGAGTCTCGATGGAGATGTCCTCTCGCGCGAAGCCGGCCACCGCCAGGGTCACGCGATAGTCGTTCTCGCCCGTGCGCTCGATGTTGTAGGGAGGATAGGTCGGAGCAGCCTCCGCGCCCGGTCCCTGATCGAGCAGGGAAAACAGCCGGTCGAAGCCGACGGTCGAGCGATAGAGCGGCGAAAGATCGAAGTGACGCATGTCATTGTCCTCCTAGAAGCGACAGTGGAAGCGCGATGGGGAGCCCGTCCCCGCTCGCGCCGGGGATGAAGCGCGTCCGCTACGGCCCGCGCTGAATTCTATGTGGGAGCGGCTTTTGCGACCCGCAAGAGGCGCCGGGACGGGAGCCGCGATTTTGTCGAGCGCGTCCGCTTCGATGGCGTCGACGCCGCGGCCGAGGCTCCGCCCCTCGACTGCAATGTCCCGAGCGTCGCCCTTTTGCGTCCGGGCGAGCCATGCGATAGACGGAAATTCGCCGCGACTTTTCCGGCCGCAGCAGGATCGCCCGACATGCCGCTCACCGAAACGCAGCTCATCGGAACGCCCGACAATCCCGCGCCGCCCAACGCCTCGGTCTTCGCCATTCGCACGGCGGACGGACGCAGCTTGCGGGCGGCGAGCTTCGCGCCGCCGCGCGGGGCGATCGGCACAGTGGCGCTGTTCCAGGGCCGCGCGGAATTCATCGAAAAATATTTCGAGACGATCAACGACCTGCTCGCGCGCGATTTTCATGTGGTGACGCTGGACTGGCGCGGACAGGGCGGCTCGGAACGCGATCTTTCCGATCCGCGCAAGGGCCATGTCGACGATTTCGCGCTCTATCAGCGCGATCTCGACGCCTTCATCACGGATGTTCTGGCATTGAACTGCCCGTCTCCCTGGCACGCGCTGGCGCATTCCATGGGCGGCGCCATATTGCTCGATCGCGTCCATTCGGCGCGCTCGCCCTTCGATCGCCTCATCGTCTCGGCGCCGATGATCGATCTCGAGGGACTGCGCTTTCCCATCGGCGCGCGCGCCGTGGCGGATACGCTCGACATGTTCGGGCTCGGCGCGGTCTATGTGCCCGGCGGCGGCCCGAAATCGCTCGAGGAATTGCCCTTCGAGGGCAATCGGCTGACATCCGATCCTGCGCGATTTTCCCGCAACGCCGATGTGGTGCGCGCCGCGCCGCATCTCGCCATCGGCGATCCGACGGTCGGCTGGATCAACGCCGCCTTCCGGCTGATGAAGCAGTTCGCCGCGCCGCAATACGCCCGCGCCGTGCGCACGCCGGTCATGGCGTTTCTCTGCGGACGCGATCGAATCGTGTCCTCGCGCGCGATCGAGCGCTTCGTTCAGCGGCTTCCGGTCGCGAGCCTCATCGAGCTTCCCGGCGCGCGTCACGAATTGCTGATGGAGCGCGACGAATTGCGCGAGCAGTTCTGGGCGGCTTTCGACGCTTTCGTTCCCGGCGAGGCGGTGGATCGCGTCTGAATGGTTTGGTTCGATCGGTCGGAGAAAATCGAGAGCGCGATCGCTCACTCGAAGGCGGTCTGAAAGCGCACGATCGCCCGCGCCACCGGCCGAGTCGGCAGATAGCAAAAGGAATTGGTGGCGATCTTCGCCTCCTTGCAATGCGCGTGGTCGGCGTTCCATTCATAGCCGAGCCGCTCCATGCAGCCGACGATGTGATCGTGCAGCACGCGGCTGTTCTTGTGCCGCTCCTCGGGCAGCTTGCTCTCGCCGTCGAGCTCGCAATCGGTGACGTCGATCTTGAGCCCGGCGAAATAGCGCCCGCTGCTGCTGCTGGTGACGAAGACGAGCTCGGTCGCGACAATGAAGGCGAGGCCGATGGCGAAGGCGACGCGCGCTTTGAACTTGCTGTCGAAATAATCGATCCCGATGAAGGAGAGGCCGCCGATTGCGAGCAGCCCCCCGCCCAGCATGAGCGTCAGCGGCGCAACGAAGGCGGAAATGTCCTCATTCATCGGCAAGTCTCCCGTCTCTTCCCGACGGGGCGCCGCCTTCCCCTCTGTCTCGAGGTCAAATGGAGCATATCCTCCGACCGGCAAGCGCCCCGCAAAGGCGAACGGCGAGCTTAGCCTCGCCCGCGCGTCGCTTCTATTCGAATCTCAGCTGGAACGCCGTGATCGTGCGGTCGAAACCGGCGACCGGCAGATAGCAATAGGGATTGGTGGCGACCGGCGCATCCTTGCAATTGCGATGCGTCGGCGACCATTCATAGCCGGCCTCCTGCATACAGGCGAGAATGTGCTTGTGGATGATCTGGACGTCGACGCCGAGGCGCGCCTCCGGATGCGCCGATTCGCCCTCGAGTTCGCAGGCGGAAGTCTGCACCTGCTGCGCCTTGAAAAAGGACACGCTGCTGCCCGCGAGCACGACCTCGAGCGCAGCGAGAATAATCGCGCCTGCGACGAGCGCCGCGACCGCCTGGAGGCGCGACTTCAGAAATTGGATGTCGATGAAATAGAGGCCGCCGGCGGCGATCAGCGCGCATCCGATGACGAGGGCGAAAGGGGTGACGAAAACCGAGAGATCCTGATTCATCTGTTTCCTCCTGCATATAGGCGCGCGAGCGCCCGGGTTCGCCGATCTCGTCGATCGTCGGACATAGAGCAGGAGTCATCAGCCTTTTCGGCGGTTATAGGGGGCACCCCATCCCCTGGCGCGCCGGCTATCGCCCACGCGACCATGTGTCATAATTCGATACCTAAAGCCGGCGAGATCGTCAACGCTGGCCGAGGCGCTCACTTCGCGTCAGCGAAGCCCAATGGCTTTTCGGCGGTTCGCGCCGGCTCCGAGCGCGTCGCGGCGGCGATGGTCACTCCCGCGTCATTGCCGGCGGCGGCGGCGATCGCCTCGGGCGTGTCGCTGAGAAAAGCGGCGAGCTCGTCGGCGCCGCGCGCCGCGACCTCGGCGAGCGCCTTTTCGTCGAGCAGCGTCCAGGGATCGCCCACGCCCTTCACGGCGACCTCGTCGGTGAGACGATGCGCGCGCCGTCCGTTGCGGTCGAAGACGTCGAACACATAAGCGAAGCGCGTCGCCCCTTCGGCGCCGGCATAGGCGGTGAGATAGCCGCGCAGACGATAGGCGGCGTCCGGCTCGACGGCGGAGGCGATGTCGCGACTCTCGGCGGCACGGGCGAAAGCCGGACGGAAACGCGCGAGCGCTTCCTCCGGCGCGCCTTCGAGACTGGCGAGCGTGATCGGCGCGCCGCGCGGGCTGACGCCGGGACGCGGCGTCGCGCGCCGCCGCTGAGCGAGCTGCTCCGGGCGCGGCTGGCCGATCTCGACCGCCGTATCGACGCAGCCGGCGAGCGCCAGGGCGCCGAGCGCCGCGCAAACGCCGAAGGCGGAGCGTTTCGAATCGCGCATCGTCTTCAATTTCCCCCGCCACATGATGAACGAACTGCTAACAATGATCCGCAATGCGGTCCAGCCCCCGCATTCCCCATAAGCAATTCCCTGTGCGCGGGATTTCGTGCGCGCGACTTCTTTCGCGCCGCGTTTTCGCCTCACTCGCGCCACGGATCGCATCGACGATCGAGCTCACGTTAACCTTGCCGACATTTCGCGCGCCGCATCGGGACGCGACAAGCTTTCGTCAAGGTTGACGGAACCTTCGCTTAACCCCTGCGCGGATAGGACTGGCGACGACAGCCGTCGTCAGAGGAGATTCGAGGTCATGGCCGAGGACTTGGCATTGCTTTCCGCCGCGCGCGCCCTGCGCTTCGCCGTCGCCGTTCTGGCGGCTGTCTCGCTCTCCGCCTGCGCCAAAAACGCCGAGGATGAGAATGCCGCGCTCGCCGGCGCCAATGGCCGCGGCGGCTATGCGGCGCCCGGAAGCCCGCAGGATTTCGTCGTCAATGTCGGCGACCGAGTCTATTTCGAGACCGATTCGAGCGAGCTGACGCCGACGGCGCAGGCGACGCTCGACAAGCAGGCCGACTGGCTGCAACGCTATGGCCGCTATTCCTTCACCGTGGAAGGCCATGCCGACGAGCGTGGCACGCGCGAATATAATTTCGCGCTCGGCGCTCGCCGCGCCGAGGTGGTGAAGAGCTATCTCGCCTCGCGCGGGCTCGCCGCGGCGCGCATCCGCACGACCAGCTTCGGCAAGGAGCGGCCGGTCGCGGTCTGCGACGACATTTCCTGCTGGTCGCAGAACCGCCGCGCCGTCACCGTGCTGTCGGGCGGCAATTCTTGACCCGCAAAATGCGCCGAGGCCCCTCCCCGGCGCTTGCATCAGCGGCCGTGATGCGGCATTGAGAGCCCCGACGGCGCGCCGTCACCGCAGGAGTGTAGCTCAATCGGCTAGAGCACCGGTCTCCAAAACCGGGGGTTGGGGGTTCGAGTCCCTCCACTCCTGCCAGTCTTGCGGGCTTCCACTCCAGCCGAACTCCGAGACGGCGGCGGGCGGCGCCTCTCGACGCAGGTGAGAATCGCGAGCCTTCGGCCGAGTTCCGCGCGCGTTTCGTAATCGGGATCGTTTCGATGCGCCCTCTCCTCTCGGCGGCCTTCTGCCTCGTCTTTCTGATCGTCGCCGGCGCGGCTCGCGCATGTGGCGGAGGCGACCCCTCTCCCGAGCGCTGGGCGCTCGATCAAAAGGGCTACGCCGGTCTCGGCGCCATGCCCTTTCTCAATCCCGCCAATGACAGTAGGCTCAATCTTCTCTTTTTGATGATCGACGGCGATCCGAAGCTGCGGCCCGAGGACGAGGCCGTCTCGAAAGGCGTCGAAAAGATCGACTTCTATTCCTCCGTGCTGTTTCCGCGGCCCGATTTTACCGACGCCTGCCGAACCGCCGCCGCCGCGCGACGCGGGAAAGACGGGGCGCAGAGCGCCTTCGCCGACGGCGAGGGATCGCGCTGCGTCTCGATGGAGTCCGGGCGTATCGCTTTTGCGGCAGCGGTCGAGGCCGAGCCTGCCCTTTCCGCCGAGGAGCGCCGGGCGCTGACCGCGGCGCGCGCCGAGATCGCCCCATCCTGCCGCGGCGAAAAGCCCGACGCCGCCGCTCTTCCGGCCGCGCTCGCGCAAATCGCGCCTTCCGCCGCGACGGCGCAGGAATTCGCCTCCTATCTCGCCGGCGCCGACGCTTTCTACGAAGGCGATTTCGATTCTGCGCTGGCGCGTTTCGGCAAGCTCGATTCGGCGCGCAACGCCTGGCTGCGCGAAGCGGCGCGTTACATGACCGCCCGCGCCTTGCTCAACAAGGCGCAGATCGGCGCCTTCGCCGATTTCGACGGGACCGCCGCGCCCAATGTGACCGATCGCGCCACGCTGACGGCGGCGCAGACGGCGTTTCAGACCTATCTTAAATCCTATCCGGCGGGGCGCTACGCCGCTTCGGCGCAGGGCCTGTTGCGGCGCGTCTATTGGCTGGCGGCGGACGAGGAGCGTCTTGCGGCCGAATACGGCCGACAGATCGCGCAAGAGAGCGGCGCGAGGACCGGTCTCGACGGCGTCGATCTGGTGCAGGAGATCGACGCCAAATATTTGACCGCCGCCAAAGATCATGAGAGCCGCGATCCGATCCTGCTGGCGACGCAAGATCTGATGAAGCTGCGCGCCGACGGCGCCGAAAAGAGTCTCTCCGCCGCTGCGCTCGACGCCGAGGCGTCCGTCTTCGCCGGCCGCGAGGAATTGTTCGGCTTTCTGAAAGCCGCGCGCGCCTATTACGCCGATCGCGATTTCTCGGCGACGCTGCAGGCGCTCGGAGCGCCCAATGCGACGCCGCGCTCCTATGTCGCCTTCAGCCGCGAGGTTTTGCGCGGTCAGGCGCTGATGGCCTCCGGGCAATTTCCGGCGGCGATCGAGCATTGGACGAAATTGCGCGGGACCCTCGCCAATCCCTTGTGGAGAGAAGCGGTCGAGCTCGGCCTCGCCATGAGCTATGAGCGCGCCGGCATGGCCAACAAGGTCTTTTTGCCGGAGACGCGGCTCGCCTCGCCGCGCATTCGCGCGATCCTGCTGCGCCATACGGCGGGGCCGATTCTGCTGCGCATGGCCGTCGCCGATCCGCAGGCGAGCGCGGAAGAGAGAAAGCTCGCCCGATTCCTGCTCCTCTACAAGGAGGCGACGCGCGGCCAATATGCGAATTTCCTGCGCGACTTCTCGCCCGAGGGCCTCGCCGAGGACGACGCCGCGGCGCCGGACGTCTCCGATCTTCCCAAATCGGCGATCTTCCTCTCGTCGCCCGCGAACGAGTCGTACAAATGCCCGGCGCCCAAAGCGGTGGTCGCCGAACTCGCCGCCGATCCGCGCTCATCGCATGGGCTGCTCTGCCTCGGCGATTTCGTCCGCCGTTCCGGCTTCGCCCACTTCGACGCCTGGCGTCCCGCCGCGGATGAATTGGGCGGCGCCAAAGCCATCTTCCCCGGCGAGCCCTTTTCGCGCGGCGACGTCTATCAGCGGCTGATCGCCGATCCGGCGACGAAAGACGCCGACAGAGCCTATGCGCTCTATCGCGCCATCAATTGCTATGCGCCGGCGGGCAGCAACGACTGCGGCGGCAAGGACGTCGACAAGGCGCAGCGAAAGGCGTGGTTCCAGACGCTGAAATCACGTTATGGCGCGACGCAATGGGCGCGCGGCCTGCAATATTACTGGTGACGAAAGCGGTCTTTCTCCTCGCGCTCGGCGCCCTGCTCGCGGCCTCCGCCGCCGCGGCCGGCCCTCGCGTGCAGGCGGCGGATTACGACGCCTTCTGGCTCTGGGCCGGCGTCAGAGGGCGCGCCGAACTCGCTGCGGCGAAGACCATCTATCTGCATTCGGGCGAGATCGGGCCGGATCACAACGGCTTTGTCCGCATGAAGGCGCAAGGCGTCACCGAGCCCGGCCCGCACAAGGCGACGCTATGGCTCGTCTATCGCGTGCGCAGCCTCGATTGGCCGCCGCAGATCGTCGCCCAGATTCGCCGTCGGCTCGAGGCCTGGCGTGCGCAGCCGGGCCCTGTCGCCGGCGTGCAGATCGATTTCGACGCGGTGACGCGCGGCTTGCAGAATTATGCCGCCTTTTTGCGGGCCTTGCGCCGGGAACTGCCGGAGAGTTGCGCGCTCGGCGTTACCGGCCTCATGGATTGGGCGTCGCAGGCCTCGCCCGAGGATTTGAACGCGCTGGCGGGAAGCGTCGACGAGCTGGTCTTTCAGACCTATCGCGGCGCGCAGACGGTCGAGAATATCGACGCCTATCTCGCGCGGCTCGGTCGGCTCCGCATTCCCTATCGCCTCGGCCTCGCCGAAGGGGCGGAATGGTCGCCGCCGCGCGCTCTGGCGCAACGCCCGAATTTTCTCGGCTATGTCGTCTTCCTGCGCAATCGCGGCGCGTCGATCGCACAGTGAAGCCGGGCCGAAAGCATGACGGCGCCCGGCGTCGAATGCGCGGCTGAAAATATCTCCTTCGTTTCACGCGGGTTTCCATTCGCCGGCGGCCATGGGGTAGGCTTTCTGCGCGGAAGGGCTATAAGTCGCCGCATTCCTCCTCCGCCAACCGACTGGTCTTCCGTGCAACGCCCCAAGCTCGATTCCTTCCGCCGCATCGTCGTCAAGGTCGGCTCCTCTCTGCTCGTCGATCCGAGCGAGGCGAAGGTGAAGCGCGAGTGGCTGGCGCGGCTCGCCGGCGATCTCGCCTCCCTGCATCGTCGCGGCGCCGATGTTCTCGTCGTGTCCTCGGGCGCGGTGGCGCTGGGACGCAGCGTGCTCGGCCTGCCCTCCGGCCCGCTGCCGCTGGAAGACAGCCAGGCCGCCGCCGCCGTCGGGCAGATCGCCCTCGCCCGCATATGGGCGGAGACTTTGGGCGAGATCGGCGTCACTGCGGGGCAGATTCTCGTGACATTCGGCGATACGGAGGAGCGCCGCCGCTATCTCTACGCGCGCGAATGTCTGACCCGTCTGCTGGCGTTGCGCGCCGTGCCGGTCATCAACGAGAACGACACCGTCGCCACTTCCGAAATTCGTTATGGCGACAATGACCGCCTCGCTGCTCGCGTCGCGACGATGGCGAGCGCCGATCTCTTGGTGCTGCTCTCGGATGTGGACGGGCTCTACACGGCCCCGCCGGCGAGCAATCCCGATGCGAAACTGCTCGAGATCGTGCCGCGCGTCACGGCGGAGGTGGAGGCGATGGCCGGCGGCGCCGCCTCGCAATTTTCGCGGGGCGGAATGCGCACCAAGATCGAGGCGGCCAAGATCGCGACCACGGGCGGCGCGCATATGGTCATCGCCGACGGCCGGGTCGAGGCGCCGCTCTCGCGAATCGCCGCGGGCGGGCCTTGCAGCTGGTTCTTGACCCCCTCCACGCCGGTGACGGCGCGAAAAAAATGGATCGCCGGCTCGCTCGAGCCCAAGGGCGTCGTGCATGTGGACGAAGGCGCGGAACGCGCGCTCTTCTCCGGCAAGAGCCTGCTGCCGGCCGGCGTCACCGCTCTGGAAGGCGGCTTCGCGCGTGGCGATTGCGTCGTGATCCGCAATCCTTCGGGCGGCGAAATCGGCCGCGGTCTCGTCACTTACGACGCGCTCGATGCGGCCCGCATCATCGGCCGCTCGTCCCGCGACATAGAAGGGCTGCTCGGCTTCAAGGGCCCGGACGAGATCATCCACCGCGACGACATGGCGCTCGCCGGCGACTGAGCCGGCAAAATCTCGGGCTCGACCGCAGCCGCAGCCCTTGTGAGAGCGAAAAAGCGCTCCCATATTTCTGGCGCCACGCCCGCGAAGAGGGCTGGTTCCAACTGGGAGAGACACATGTCACCCGAAGAACGCCAACTGCTCGCCGGTTTGTTCGAGCGTACGCGCAGCGCCTCCGGCGCTCAGCGCGATCAGGAGGCGGAGAGTTTCATCGCCGAGCAGCTGAAGTCGCAGCCCGGCGCGCCCTATCTGCTGGCGCAGACGGTGCTGGTGCAGGATCAGGCGCTGCAGGCGGCCAATCAACGTCTGCAGGAGCTGGACAGCCGCGTGAAGGAGCTCGAGAGCCGTCCGCAGCAGTCCGGCGGATTTTTGGGCGGCTTGTTCGGCGGCGCTCAGCGCCAGGCCCCGCCCCCGCCGCGTCCCGCCCCGCCTCCGGGCTACGGCCAGCAGCCCGGCTACCCGCAGCAGCAGGGCGGCCCCTGGGGCGCGGCTCCGGCCGGCGCGCCGGGCTATGCTGCCCCGCCTCCCGGCGGCTACGCCCCGCAGGCCTATCCGCCTCAGCAGGCGGCGGCGGCCCCCGGCGGCGGCTTTCTGAAGGGCGCGTTGGGCACGGCGGCCGGCGTCGCCGGCGGCGTGCTGCTCGCCGACTCGATCCGCGGCCTGTTCCATGGCGGCGGCATGGGCGGCGCGGGGAGCAATCTCGGCATCGGCTCGGGCTTCGAGCACGCGAGCAGCGGCGGCGACACGATCATCAACAATTACTACGGCGACCAGGGCGGCTATCCCGACGCCGGCTATGGCGGCCCGGAGCCCAGCGGCCCCGATGTGCAGAGCGCCGATTACGACACCGATGTCGGCGGCTATGACGACGGCGGCGGGGACGGCGGCTTCGACGTGTGAGCCGCCTTCTCCGAGGCGAGAATTCTCGAGCGGCGCGCTCTCCAGCGCGCCGCGATTTTTTGCGTCGTTGTGCCTCTGTTAACCAAGCTGCGCCAGCCTGCCCCCTGTTGAAATCGTCAGCGTCTCCCGGTTCGTCGAATTATCGATTCTCGAGGAGAGAGCTATGTCGCTATTCTTCACTACGCTTGTTTTTTTGGTCGTTTTCGCCTTCGTCGGGCAAAGAGAAGCGCTCGGCGCGCCACAATCTCCGAAATCCGCGTCGGCTTCGGCCTCCGATCCTCTCGTTTGGCTGCCGCCGGCGGAGATCGCCGCAAGAGTTTCCGCGCCGAAAGATGTGACCGGATCGATCGACAAGGAGCGCCGCTCTGCGCCGATCGACGCGGCGGCGTTCGAGGAGCTGCGGGCGGAGGTGTCGGCCCTTCGCCGCGCGGTCGCTTCTCTTCCTGCGGCTACGCCGACGCTCGGCGGCGTCGTCAAAGCGATCCAAGGGCTGGAAAGGCGTCTCGCCATCATCGAAACCCGCCGCGCCTCGACGCGCGGCTCTTCCTTAAGAGCTTCAAATCCGCTTTGATGGCGCCAGAGGATTGCCGCGCCGCGTCACGGCAATCCTCGTCTTTATACAATTTGCCTTCGAACGATCGTTTCGTCACGCGATGCATCGAACGCCGCAAAAAAATCGGCGATCTTTCGATAGAGTTCCCGTTGCGCCTCCCTCCGGCCCTTCTCGAAAGGCTTCATGCGCGCGCCATGCATCGCGTCATTGTGGTCGAAGGCCCGCCCGAAAATTTCGTCGAGCCGATGCCAGCGCCATTTGCCGGGCTCGATGCGATCCTCGAAACCGAATATTCCTTCGCCGCCGACCGGATGCGCGCGGCCGATGAACGGATAGCGCTGCGAAATCGTATTGACCACGCCGTCGTTCTCTCGCCAGAGCGCCATCGTCAAATCGCCGCTTCCCCAATCCGGCGTCGGAGGCGCCGAAAACTCGGGCCGTGTCGCGATATAGGCGGCCGAGTCCCGCATCGTCAGATCCATGGTGCGGTCGGGGCGATGCCGCGCGCTCAGAAACGGCAAATTCAAAAACCGTTCCTCGCGCGTCGCGGAGGAAACCAATGCGAGATAGAGACAATTCTCGAATGTCTCCATCGTCTGATTGAGGCGCGCGGCGCCGTGCAAGGTGACGTCGAAGCCGAGATTGTCGCCGCTCTCGACGAAGCGGGTCGCATCCAGCCGCCTCAGGAACGCCGCGCCGCTGTCGTCCTCATGCGCCCAATGATCGAGATGCAGATCATAGAGGCGCGACGCGCCGACGCGTGCGAGCGCCGAAACGACAGCGAGCGCGCCGGCGACCAGCGCGCTCGGCAGCAGTTTCGGCTTGCCCTGCTCTTCGTCGCAATAACGATAGGCGAGCGTCGAGCCATTGAGCGGGCCGGAGATGGCGACGATCGCCTCCACCCAATCGGCGCTCGACCCGACGCCCCAGAAATCCCGAGCCAGAAGATTTTGCAGCATCCGGCAGGTCTGAGCGCCGGCGCTGTGGCCGATCAGTATCACCGGATTGTCGGCCGACCAGCCATCGACGAAGCCGCGGCCGGCGTAATCGCGCGAGAAACGCGCATGGCCGGCGCCGGCGCTATGGCTCTCGCCATAATCGATGCGCGCGCCGACGATCTGCGCGAATAGCTCGCAGGCGCAATCATGGACCGAATTGAGCGGCCCGCATTTGGCGAGATGGGTACGAAAGCGCGGCGCAAATTGCGCCGGAGCGTCGCCCCAATAGGGAAGCCCGCCGAGATCATTCGGCCCCCAACCCATCAAGCCATGGACGAAAACGACATTGCTCGACTTCATCGACACCCGCCTCGTCGATCGCGGTGACCCGCAAGCTAGCAGGAAGAGCGTCACGCGTCATGGCGACGACGAGACGCTGATCGCGAGCGAGCCACGAATCGCCAATTCGGCGTCAATTCAGCAATTCGTCACATGTCGCGTGGCGGCGCGCCGAACCGCATAAATATGATATTGAATATTCTAATATGAGACTTGATTTAAATCTCTTATTATAATATCAGCTATCGCATAGTTTCATGTATGCATGAATTTTTACGTTCTGTATCTATGCTATCGTATTATATGTTTCCGAAAATGTCTTTTATTTAAGCACAAATATTCTGCTGACACCGCATGTTAGCTTCGTTTTTCTGTCACCATGGAATTACGGCACACACCTTGCTGTGAAAGAACCGACGTCGAAACTGTTTTTGGTCTTTGGACCGCAAGGGCGTCGGCGTGTCGCGCTTTGCTTTGGGAAGCGCGCCCGCCACGCGTGCGGCAACCGCGAACGAAGCGACGTCACAAGATAAAGTCCAGCGGAGGAATCATGCCTATCAGTCTCGCAACCAATGCGGCGACCGACGCGTTGAAGGTCAATCGCGCGCCGGTCGGAATCGAGCCGCAGGAAGTCCATAAATGGCTGCAGAGCTTCAATTGGGACTTCAAGCAAAATCGCACGAAATACGCGACCAAATACCGTATGGCGAACCAGACCAAGGAGCAGTTCAAGGTCATCGCCAAGGAATACGCCCGCATGGAGGCGGCCAAGGACGAGCGGCAGTTCGGCACGCTGCTCGACGGCCTCACGCGCCTCGGCGCAGGCAATAAGATTCATCCTCGCTGGGGCGAGACGATGAAGGTGATCTCGAACTTCCTCGAGGTCGGCGAATATAATGCGATCTCGGGTTCGGCGATGCTGTGGGATTCGGCCACCGCCGCCGAGCAGAAGAACGGCTATCTCGCGCAGGTGCTCGACGAGATTCGTCACACGCATCAATGCGCTTTCATCAACCACTATTATTCCAAGCATTATCATGATCCGGCCGGCCATAATGACGCGCGCCGCACGCGCGCCATCGGCCCGCTGTGGAAGGGCATGAAGCGCGTCTTCTCCGACGGATTCATCTCCGGCGACGCGGTCGAATGCTCGATCAATCTGCAGCTCGTCGGCGAAGCCTGCTTCACCAATCCGCTGATTGTCGCGGTGACGGAATGGGCTGCCGCCAATGGCGACGAGATCACGCCGACGGTTTTCCTCTCGATCGAGACGGACGAACTGCGCCATATGGCGAACGGCTATCAGACGATCGTCTCGATCGCCAATGATCCGGCGGCGGCCAAATATCTCAACACCGATCTCAACAACGCCTTCTGGACGCAGCAGAAATATTTCACGCCGGCGCTCGGCTATCTGTTCGAATATGGCTCCAAGTTCAAGGTCGAGCCGTGGGTGAAGACCTGGAACCGCTGGGTCTATGAGGATTGGGGTGGAATCTGGATCGGACGTCTCGGCAAATATGGCGTCGAGAGCCCGGCTTCGCTGCGCGACGCCAAGCGCGACGCCTATTGGGCGCATCACGATCTGGCGCTGGCCGCTTTCGCGCTGTGGCCGCTCGGCTTCTCGCGCGTCTCGCTGCCGGACGAGCAGGACCAGGAATGGTTCGAGGCGAATTATCCCGGCTGGGCCGATCACTACGGCAAAATCTACAATGAGTGGAAGCGGCTCGGCTACGAGGATCCCAAGAGCGGCTTCGTCCCCTACGCTTGGCTGCTCCAGAACGGACACGAGGTCTATGTCGACCGCGTGTCGCAAGTGCCGTTCATCCCGACGCTCGCCAAGGGTTCCGGCTCGCTGCGCGTGCACGAATACAATGGCAAAAAGCACTCGCTGACGGATGATTGGGGCGAGCGCCAGTGGTTGTCGGAGCCCGAGCGCTACGAGGCCCAGAATCTGTTCGAGCAATATCTCGATCGCGAGCTTTCGGACGTCATCGCCGAAGGCCATGGCGTGCGCTCGGACGGCAAGACGCTGATCGCACAGCCGCATGTGCGTGGCGACAATTTGTGGACGCTCGAGGATATCGAGCGCGCCGGCTGCGTCTTCCACGATCCGCTGGCGGCGTTCGGCTGATCCTCTTCCGTCGCAACAAAGACTTCGCCGGACGCTCGCGCCCGGCGAAGCGAGCCCCTCCAGGAGGACCCGCGAGAACTTCAGAACCTGAATTGCCTTTTCGGCCGGCTCGGCTGGCTGCGCATCCCGCGCGCCCTGCTCGGCCTGTCGAACGCTACTCTCGACCTCACAGACTCGCCCTCTGGAGATTTTCTCCAGAGGGCCTTTTTTCGTGGGCTGGAGCGCGAAATCGTCGGGGGCGCCGCGCGCCGACGTCGCGAACGCGTCCCCACCCTTGCGCCCGGCCCCCTTTCCCCGTAACACCCTGCCCCCATGTCCGACGCATTCCGCCCCAAATCCGAATTCCTCGCGACGCTCATCGCGCGCGGCTTCGTGCATCAATGCTCCGATTTCGAGGGGCTGGATGAAAAGGCCCGCTCCGGCGAGCTGGTTTCCTATGTCGGCTTCGACTGCACGGCGGCCTCGCTGCATATCGGCAATCTCTTGTCGATCATGCTGCTTTCCTGGCTCCAGCGCACGGGCGGCAAGCCGTTGCCGCTCGTCGGCGGCGGCACCACGCGCGTCGGCGACCCTTCCGGCAAGGACGAGAGCCGCAAGCTGTTGTCGATCGAGACGATCGACTCCAACAAGGCGGCGATCCAGAAGACCTTCGCGAAATTCCTCAGCTTCGGAGACGGCAAGACCGACGCCATCCTGCTCGACAACGCCGAATGGCTGACCAAGCTCAATTACATCGATTTTCTGCGCGACGTCGGCCGGCATTTCTCGGTCAATCGCATGTTGTCGATGGATTCGGTGAAGCTGCGGCTCGAGCGCGAGCAGGAGCTGTCCTTCATCGAATTCAACTATATGTGCCTGCAGTCCTATGATTTCGTCGAGATCGCCAAGCGCTATGGCGCGAGCCTGCAAATGGGCGGCTCCGATCAATGGGGCAACATCGTCATGGGCGTCGATCTTGGCCGCCGGCTCGGGACGCATCAGCTCTATGCGCTGACCGCGCCGCTGCTCACCACCTCCTCCGGCGCCAAAATGGGCAAGACGGCGGCGGGCGCCGTCTGGCTCGACGCCGCTATGCTCGCGCCCTACGATTATTGGCAGTATTGGCGCAATACGGAGGATGCGGACGTCGTCCGCTTCCTGAAGCTGTTCACCTTCCTGCCTCTGGACGAGATCGAGAAGCTCGCCGCGCTCGGCGGAGCCGAGATCAACGAGGCGAAGAAGATTCTCGCCACCGAGGCGACCGCGCTTCTGCATGGGCGCGAGGCGGCCGAGCTCGCCGCCGAGACGGCGCGCCGCACGTTCGAGGAAGGCGCGCTGGCGCTTTCTCTGCCCAAGGTCGCTGTGACGGCGAGCGAAGTGGCGGCGGGGATCGGCGTGCTCACCGCCTTTGTGAAAGCCGGGCTCGTCGCCTCCACGGGCGAGGCGCGGCGGCAGATCAAGGCCGGCGGCCTGCGCCTCAATGACGCTGCGGTGACGGACGAGAAGGCTGTGCTATCGGAGAAGGATTTCGCCGAGGGCGTCGCCAAATTGTCGCTCGGCAAGAAGAAGCATGTGCTGCTGGAGCGCGGCGAGGAATAGGATTCGTTCAGCGCGGCGCCGGCGCGCTCTCGGGCAGCCGGCCCGTGCCGGTTCCGTCGATGACGCCGAAGACCTTGCGCAGCAGGCCCGGCGCGATCACCGACAGCGGATTGACGGTCAGCACCGGCGCGCTGAAGGCGCCGCTGACGCGAAAGCTCACCGCGAAGACGCCCTCGTGCTGGCCGCCGGCGAGCATCAGGCCGATGACCGGAATATTCGACACGAGATTATTGAGCCCATAGGCCGGCACGAAAGAGCCCGACACGTCGATGCGGTCACGCGCCATGTCGATATAGCCGTCCACCGTGAGGCCGATGTCGGTTCCCGACATCACCGCATCGCGCAGATTGAGCCGCCCGTTCGCCCAGGTGAAGGCCGCTTGCACGCGCGCGAATTTCACCGAATCCGGGTCGAAATGCGCGGCGCCCTTATCGTCGACGCGCGCTGCGCCCTGCATGACGAGCTGGCGAATGGCCGGCTCGTTCTGCAGATAGAAATCCTGAATGCGCATCGTGCCGTCGGAACGGCCCGGATTGAGCAATAGGGTCGCCGACAGCGCGCCGCTCTCCATGCGATGATAGAGATCGAGGAAGGAGAGAAAGGCGCCGCCGTCGCTGGTCGAGAGATCGATCTGCGGCGCGCCGCTCGGATGGCGCGTCAGCATTGCGGCGAAAGGCTCGCGGCCGAAATTGCCGGTCAGCGACAATTGCCGCGGCTTGCCGCCGCGCCGCTCGAAGCGAAGATCGACATTCGAGAGGATCTGCTTGCCGTGTCCGGTGACGATCGGCGATTTGAGATCGAGATCGAAGTCGTCGCTCGTGGGCGGCTTGCCCGCGGCCGCGGCGGCGGCCGGCTCGGTCGAAGGCTGGGTGAGGTAACGCAGCAGCGGCCGCGCATCGATATTGGCGCCGCGCACGACGAGCTTCAGCCCCTCGCCGCTGCGCGTCGCCTCGAGACGCATATCGTCGCCGGGCGAGAGCTTCGCCTGGGCGAGCTTGGCCGAGCGCAGCGCTCCGTCGCGAGCGAGCTCGACGACGCCGGAAAATTGCTGCGGCCCCGCCTCCGCCTGCAATTGCTCGAGCGCCGAGCCGTCCGGCCGTTTCACCAGAGTGAAGCTGGCGCGCCCTGGCTTGCCGGGCGCTTTGGTCACACCGGGCAGAGGATGATCGAGCGCGGCTTTGGAGAAATCGATCTCGAATTGCGATTCGGAATCTTCGATCGGCAGCTTGGTCTGCACCTGCACGCCGACGACGCCGGAAACGCCGTTGAACCCATAGCCGGCGCGTTGGCGCGCGGCGTCGTCGAGCGACAGCGACAATTGCGCCTGCGCCTGTCCCTTTTCGCCGGCGGCGCGGCGCAGATCG
The DNA here is from genome assembly GCF_018887255.1 of Methylosinus sp. KRF6. NCBI lineage: Bacteria > Pseudomonadati > Pseudomonadota > Alphaproteobacteria > Hyphomicrobiales > Methylocystaceae > Methylosinus > Methylosinus sp. KRF6. The sequence goes on from NZ_JAHLJF010000001.1 coordinate 669,808, forward strand.
AGCGTCACCGGCGCGCCGAACACGCGGCCCGCGCCGGTGACGCGCAGCCCCTCGCGATCCGAGATCAGCCGCAGAGCGGCTCCCTCCAGCCGCTCCTTGCCGATGAAGCGCTCCATGGAGAGATTGGTCGTCTCCGCGTCGACCGTGATGCGCGTATGCTCTTCTTTCGCCGACAGCCCGAGCTCGAAATCGATGCGCAATTTGCCTTCGATCTGGCCTTTGAGCTGATTGGCGTCCATCGGCAGGCTGGCGGCCGGGGCGACGCTCTTCAGGGAAAGTATGTCGGCGACCGCTTCGACGCCGCCGACGAGCTTCAATTCGATCCAGGCGGGCGCCGGATCGGGGCCGAGCGAGGGAGCGCGGAAGACGCCTTCCGCGATGGCGAGCTTGCGGCCCGGCGCGCTCTCCATCACGCCGGAGGAGGCGACGAAAGACACGGTGCGGCCGGTGAGCGCGATATGGCCGTTCATCCCGTTGATCGGCCACAGGCCCGGAACGGCGTCGACGAGCGTCGCATTGTCGAGATCGAAATCGCCGCGCAGCGCCGCATCCGGCGGCGGCCGTTCGTAGCGCCCGGCGATCATCGCCTGCTGGTCGAGATCGGCGGTGAGCGTTCCGCTGCGCATCACGCCGGCCGCGATATGCTCGTCCATCCACATGCGCGTCGGCGCGGCGACCTGCGTCGGCCAGATGCGCAGCACCGAGCGGATCGGCGTCTGCGTCGCGCGGATCGCATATTTGAGATGCGTTCCATCCGGCTGCGCGCCATCGACCTCCGCAGAGGCCGTGGCGTGCACTTCGGGGCCATCGAGGAAGACGCGCTCGACCTTGTATCTCTTGGCGACGAGATCGAGCGTCGCGGTGAGGCCGGCGCTCTCGATCGCCAGCGGCGCCTCGCCATGACGCTCCGGCAGAAAGACGCCCGGCCGCACGAGATCGAAAGAAAGCGCGACGATCCCCGCCCCTTCCGCCGGCGGCGTCAGCGCGCCTTTGAAGGTCAGCCGCGCGACGCCGGTGCGGATCTCGACCGGCTCTATGGCGAGCAGCCGGCGCTCCATGTCCCAGCGGCCGGAGATGGACAGTTCCTGGAGCATGAAAGGCTCGGCGTCCGGCTCCTCGAGCCGGAAAAAGCCCTCGCCGACGGAGAATTTCCCGCTCGCTTCGACGACGCGGCCGTCGCCGGCGAGCGCGAAATGCAGATCGAGCGACAGGGGCGCGTCAGTGTCGAAGGGCAGCGTGCGGGCGCCGGCGGCGAGCGCGACCTCCTCCATGGAGAGGCCGCGCAGCCGCGCGTCGAGCGAGCGCCGCTCGCCCATCGCGCCCTTGGCTTCCACTTCGGCGCCGACATGGCCGGAAGGGCCGGTCGCGCCGAGACGCAATCGCCGCGCGCCGACGATCCTGTCGAAGCTCAGCGCCAGATCGTCATAGACGATGGTCTTGTCCAGCGTGCGATCGTCGATGACGAGACGGGCGTTGGAGACGCCGATTTTGTCGATAGCGGCGACGGGGCTCTCTGGATCGACGATGAAATTCATCACCGCGCGCAGAGCGCCGGCGGCCTGCCGCAGCGAGGGGACGGGCGCGGCCGCGGCGGACGCCGCCTGCGGCTCGGCGGTCGGCTCCGATTGCGGAGGCGGCGCGTCCAGCGGAATGGCGACGGGATCGGCGCCGGGCGCCGAGATCGCCACCACGCCGTTGGGAAGCACCTCCAGCCGCAGCTCGAGGTCCAGCACGTCGAGCCGGCGCGGCGTCAGGCGGCCGATGAGCAGCGATCGCGGGTCGACCGACAATTGCGCGCGCGGCGCGGCGAGAACCGTGCGTTCGCCGTCCTTCACGGCGAGGCCGTTGACCGTGAAAGTGAGGCCGTGATCGGTGCTGGCGATCGCCACCGAGCTCAGCCCGAATTGATAGCGATGCGAATAGAGATCGTCGAGCGCCTCGACGATCTTGGGCGCGAGCCAGTCGGAGGCGATGGGGCCGCGAGCGAGCGCGGCGAAAAAAGCGCCGACGGCGACCACGACGACGAGCAGCGTCGACACCGCCATGACGGAAAGACAACGCAGCGCGCAAAAGCCGCGCAGCCGGATCGCGGTGCAGCCGCGCGGGAAAAACCCCAATAAAATGCGCGAGGCCAGCGTTTCGACCGCCGGGCTCTCGTCTATCCTCTGCGTCAAACGCCAGCCCTTCGGTTGCACCGCGCGGGTCCGCGCGCGCCGGCGCCGAATCTGCACGTCGTCGAGAAGATCACAACTCGAATGGCGCGCAACTGGGGATTTCTACCAGAATCTCTTGCGGAGCGCGCCATCCTCTGCATCCTGCCGATTGTAACGGCGGATGAGACGAAAGGAAGGCGCAGTGACCGAAGCGAAGAAATCCACAGGCTTGCGCGAAGGCGACGCCGCCCCCTCTTTCGAGCTGCCCGGCGCCGGCGGCGAGACGCTCTCTCTTTCCGGCTTTTCCGGCAAGAAGCTGGCGCTCTATTTCTACCCCAAGGACGACACCTCCGGCTGCACCAAGGAAGCGATCGAATTCAACGCTTTGAAAGCGGATTTCGCCAAAGTGAAGATTGCGCTGGTCGGCGTCTCGCCGGATTCGCCGGCCAAGCACGACAAATTCCGCGCCAAATATGAGCTGACATTCCCGCTCGCCTCCGACGAGAGCAAGGAAATGCTCTCCGCCTATGGGGTGTGGGTGGAGAAGAGCATGTACGGCCGCAAATATATGGGCGTGGAGCGCTCGACTTTTCTGATCGGCCCGGACGGGAAGATCGAGAAAATCTGGCGCAAGGTGAAAGTGCCGGGCCATGCGGCCGAGGTGCTGGCGGCGGCGAAGGGGAAATAGGCCCTACGCCCACCACTTGGCGCCTAAGGTCTAGCCGGTTCAAGACTTCCACGACGAGCCGGGCTCGAACGTTCAGCGTTGTCCGCTCTCCGCCATGACGCGGACTACGCTAGCGAATTGGCGTGACTTATTCGCCATTCGCAATCAGATTTCTGACTGCATTGACCGTATTTTCATGCTTTCGAGAATCACGATTGAGAATAACTTCGCCGCGATAGCGCAGCGCACCACCTTTAGCATCATCGGAATATTCGTAGCTCAACTCGGCTTTCTCTAATTGAGTCCGCAGCGATTGCTCCAATGGCTGAGAGAGGCCTTGCACGCGCAAATTAGTCGTAGCCTTTGCTATTGCGCTCGACACGGCTTCCAAGACGAACTCTTGCTTCGAGCACTCCATCAAGTCTGTGACTGCATCGAGTTGCGCGAGGGTGAGGGCGTCGACGCGGACGCACAAATTGCGAACTAGCTCCTTGGAATGGCTTCCCATGCAAACGGCGCCGGCATTCGCTCCCAGACCATTCCCGAAGGTCCATGTCCGCTTGGCGGCAATCGACTTCATCGTCAGGAAATCGTCGAAAGCCTCGGCGCGAACCGAAGGAGATATCCCGGCTTCTCGGTATCCCTCGTCAAACATGTCAAGCAGCTTATTTTCCATGCGTTTCTCCTAATATCACATGTTAATGTCCCTATATAGCATGGTCATATAGGCGCACATAGACGAAACATAAGCGAATCCACGCCCGCCCTCGCCTCCGCTTGACGCCGCTATCCCGCTCGGCTACGCCTTTACATGTTATAACATAACATATGGCGCGCCATGGCCCAGACCCCCGACCCCCGCCTCCCCGTCACTGTCCTCTCCGGCTTTCTCGGCGCCGGAAAGACGACGCTGCTCAATCATCTGCTCAATAATCGCGAGGGCCGGCGCGTCGCCGTCATCGTGAATGATATGAGCGAGGTGAATATCGACGCCGACCTCATCCGCGACGGCGGCGCGGAGCTGTCGCGCACCGACGAGAAGCTCGTCGAAATGACCAATGGCTGCATCTGCTGCACCTTGCGCGACGATCTGCTCGCGGAGGTGCGGCGCCTCGGCGAGGACGGCCGCTTCGATTATCTGCTGATCGAGAGCACGGGCATCGCCGAGCCGCTGCCGATCGCCAGCACCTTCTCCTTTCGCGACGAGAATGGCGCCAGCCTCTCCGATCTCGCGCGGCTCGACACGATGGTCACCGTCGTCGACGCGGCCAGCCTGCTGCAGGACTATGGCTCGAACGACTTTCTGCGCGACCGTGGCGAAGTCGCCGGCGAGGACGACGACCGCACCCTCGTCGATCTCCTCGTCGAGCAGATCGAATTCGCCGACGTCATCGTCCTCAATAAGGCCTCGGCGGTGTCGGAGGAGCGGCTGGCGTTGGTGCGCAAAGTGGTGATGTCGCTGAACGCCGACGCGCGCATCGTGGAGACCGACTTCGGCGCGGCGCCGATGGACGCCATTCTCGACACCGGCCTCTTCGACGAAGAGAAGGCGCAGCGCCATCCGCTATGGCACAAGGCGCTCTACAGCCCGGAAGAGCATGTGCCGGAGTCGGAGCAATATGGAATAGAAAGCTTCGTCTATCGGGCGCGGCGTCCCTTCCACCCGGAAAAATTCAACGCTTTCATCAATGCGACCTGGCCCGGACTGGTGCGCGCCAAGGGGCATTTCTGGCTCGCCACCCGGCCGAAATGGGTCGGCGAATTCTCGATCGCCGGCGCGATCGCCCGCGTGACCGCAATGGGCTATTGGTGGATCGCGGTGCCGAAGCAGCATTGGCCCGATCATCACGATTGGAAGCGCCATTTCGAGCGCAATTGGGACGAGGTCTGGGGCGATCGCCGGCAGGAGCTCGTCTTCATCGGAATCGGCATCGACGAGGCTGCGATTCGCGCCGCGCTCGACGCCTGCCTCGTCGGGCCGCAAAAGCCGAAGCGCTTCGACGCCTCCGCCTATCGTTCGCTCGTCGATCCCTTCCCCGCTTGGGAGAGCGCCGATGCGATGTGACGAAGCCGCCGCCCCGCCGTCGCGGCGCTCCTTTCGCCAGCTGATGCAGCGTCGCTCGATCTGTCTATTGCCGCGCGAGCTGGAGCCGAGGATCGCCGAGGCGCTCGATAGGATGACGCTCGCGCGGCCTGTGCGATTGCGCGTCGCCGGCGCCGAGGAGACCCTGCCACACGCCATCGCCGAGGCTCTCGCCGACGCTGGCGTCGCGCCGGATTGGCTCGCCGAATGGCTGGTGAACGATGCGATGCGCCTCGCGCGCCTCTATCGCGAGGCGACGCGGGCGGGCGAGTTGCGGGTCCGGATGGAGACGATCGAGGACGACGCCTGCCGGCTGTTCCACGTCGATTTCGTGCGCTTTCGCCTCGTCACCACCTATCGCGGGCCGGGCACGCAATGGATCGCGCCGAGCCCGCAGGCCGATCCGCTCGCGGAGGAGCCAATACGCCGGCTCGAGCGCGGCTGGGTCGCGCTGATGCGGGGCGAAAAGGCGGCGAGCGCCGAGCTCCCCGCTCTGCCGCATCGATCTCCGCCGATCGCCGGGACCGGCGTCGATCGGCTCTTTCTCGCCATAGACGAGGCGCCCTCGAAGTCCTCCTGACGGCGCGCGCTATTGCGCCGGCGCAGCCGCGGCGCGGCCGGCGAGCTGTTTCGTCACCTCGTCGAGCCCTTTCTTCGCCGCGGCGAGATTGGGGTCGAGCGCTAGCGCCTGCTCGAGATCTGGCTTGGCGTGTTCGGGATCGCGCTTGCCGCGATAGGCGTTGGCGCGGTTGAGATAGGCGCGCGCATATTTGGGGTCGAGCCCGACGGCCTTGCTGAAATCGGCGACGGCGCGGTCGAAATCGCCCTTGGCGTGCAAAGTCAGCCCGCGATTATTATAGGCGATGGCGAGCTTTCCGTCCTGCTCGATCGCTCTGTCGTAATCGGCCAGCGCATGGTCGAGATCGCCCTTCGCCTGATAGAGCGCGGCACGATTGAGATAGGCCTGCGCGGATTTGGGCTCGAGCTTTACCGCCGCGTCGAAATCGGCCAGCGCGCGGTCGAGATCGCCCTTGGCGCGCCAAGCGCGGCCGCGATTGCTCAGCGCGGCGGCGGATTTCTTGTCCAGCTCCAGCGCCTTATCGTATTCGACGATGGCCTTGCCGAGATCGCCTCTACTCTGATAGGCGCCGCCACGGCCGAGATAGGCGGCCGGAGATTTCGGCTGTAAGGCGACGAGCCTGTCGTAATCGGCGAGAGCATGGTCGAAATCGCTCTTGGCGCGGTAGGCGGCGGCGCGATCGGCCAGAGCCGCCGCCGAATTGGGATCGATCTCCAGCGCCTTGTCGTAATCGGCGAGCGCGCGCTCATAATCGCCCTTGGCGTGATAGGCGCCGCCGCGATTGACGTGAGCCGCCACGCGGTTCGGCTTTATCTCCTTGTCGCCGCGGGCGATCACCTCGCTACAGCCCTCGATGCGCTTGTCGGGATCGGCGGCGCGGCAGCCGGCCCAAGCGTCGCCCTTGGCCCCGGCGTCGCCCTTGGCGTCCGCCGCGGCGGAAAAGAGGAAAAACGCCGCCGCGAGAGCGAAGCGGGCCGCGCAATGAAACGGTGTCGAGGCGAAAGCGAGAGGCGCCATGTGGCCAGGGGCTCCTATTGTCGAGTATTCCGCTATGATTTCATTTCGACGCTTCGAGGGCAATGGGAAAAAACCGAGCCCGCGCCGGAACCGCAGCGGCGCAAACGGCGGCGCCGACGACTTCGAGACGCGCGGCCGCCGCGATTTTTGGCCTTGCAGTGCGGCTAAGGCGCAGCTCCGATCGCCCCCGAGCCAGAAAAACGGTCGAAAACATGCATTGAGACACTTCTGAACCACAAAAAATTACTCTAAGACTGAATGTCGATGAGCCTCTTGACCTCTACCGAAGATCTCGCCGCCGCCTGCGCCCGTCTCTCCCGTCATCCCTTCGTCACCGTCGATACGGAGTTTTTGAGGGAAACGACTTTCTGGCCCAAGGTCTGCGTCATTCAGCTGGCCTCGCCCGAGGAGGCCTTCGCCGTCGACACTTTATCCGAAGGGCTCGACCTCACGCCCTTTTTCGAGCTGATGGCCAATGAGAGCGTGGTCAAGGTGTTCCACGCGGCCCGCCAGGATCTCGAAATCGTCTGGCGGCTCGCGCGGCTGATTCCCGCGCCCTTGTTCGACACGCAGGTCGCCGCGATGGTCTGCGGTTTCGGCGATCAGGTCTCCTATGTCGAGCTGGTGAAGGCCATCTCCAAAGAGAGCCTCGACAAATCCTCACGTTTCACCGATTGGTCGAAGCGGCCTCTGTCGGCGGCGCAGATCGATTACGCCATCGCCGACGTCACTCATCTGCGGCAGATCTACACGCATTTGCGCGCGCGGCTGGAGCGCTCCAACCGGCTCGACTGGCTCGCCGACGAAATGCGCACCTTGACCACGCCCGAGACCTATGAGCAGAGCCCGGAGAACGCTTGGGAGCGCCTGCGCCATCGCGTGCGCAAGCCGCGCGACCTCGCCGTGCTGATGGAACTCGCCGCTTGGCGCGAGAGCGAGGCGCAGGGCCGTGACGTGCCGCGCTCGCGCGTGCTCAAGGACGATATGCTGATCGAGATCGCCCTCGCCGCCCCGCGCACGCAGGAGGCGCTCGGCAATCTGCGCGCCTTCCCGCGCGGGCTCGAGCGCTCGCGCTCCGGCGCGGATATCGTCGCCGCCGTGGAGAGAGCGCTGGCGCGCGATCCCGCCACATTGCCGCGCATAGAGCGGGAGAAGCGCGGCAGCTCCAGCGGAGCCACGGTCGAGCTGCTCAAGGTTCTGCTGCGGCAGGTCGCCGAAGAGACGGGCGTCGCCACCAAAATGATCGCCACCGTAGAGGACCTCGAGGCCATCGCCGCCGACGATGGGGCGGATGTGCCCGCCCTCTCCGGCTGGCGGCGGGCGATTTTCGGCGAGAAAGCGCTGCAGCTGAAAGCCGGAAGGCTGGCTCTGGCGGTCGAAAAGGGCAAGGTCGTCACGCTCGACTGGCAGGAGCTGGACGAGTCCGCCGGACGCTGAGCCCCTCCACGCGAGATCTGCGAGGCGCGCCTTCAGGCTCGCTCTTTCCGTTCCCTTCAATCCGACTGACGTATGGGTAGGATATAATCCCACCCATTCACCCATTCTATGACCCATCCTCTAGTATGGGTATGGGTAGCGCTATGCCCACCTGATCGGCATAGGCTCCCCCGCTCTATTTTGCGACGCACAACCCGCCTTTCGATCTGAATTCATTGTAGAATCGAATAGTTCTATAGAGACGCCCCTGCGACAAACCGCGCCTTGAAATTCTGCTATTGCGATGCAACATACGCTCATGTTGCGACGCAACGTGAACTCGGGACGGCTTCGGCGCCTCGAGGACGCGCAGGTCGCAGAGGGGCGCTCCCCAGCGCCGTATGAGGAAGGACAAGACCATGATGACTGCAGGCAAACGCATCTTCGCTCTGGCCCTCGCCGCTGTGCTGAGCCTCACGGCGGGCGTGGCCCTGCACGCCGAGCCTTATGGGCCGGTCGCTGCGCCGGTGACGCTGAAGCCGCTCGCTGCGGCCAGCTTCGACGCGGGTCGAAAGCATGTGCTGAGCTATTTTGTCGGCGGCGGCGGCGCCTGCCGGCTGACGGTGATCGTCTTCGACGCGCCCACGCTCGAGGAGGCGACGCCGGCCACCGCGACGACGCGCTTCATCGTGCCGATCTCCAGCGGCTCCTCCGCCAATCTCGACACCGCCGTCGCCAAGACGCTGCGCTTCGCCTGCTCGGACGACGCCGGCGCCCTGACGGTGACGTCGAGCGAGCGTGTCGCGCCGCGCGCCGCCTATTGAAACGAGCGCCGCCTCCGTCAGACGACGGAGGCGGTCGCCTCTATCACCGCCTCGGCTCCGATGAGACGGCCGAGCGCCTTGCAACGGCTGGCCAGCCGCTCGCTCACGAGATCGGCGAATTCCCCCGGCAGAGACAGAATCAACCTCCCGTCGCTCGCGACGAGCGGCGTGAGCGGCAAGACGCCGGGCATGGCCGCGCTCAGCAGATAGCCGACGCGCAGCGCCGCCGAGAGCACGCGGGCGCGCTCCAGCAGGCGCGGCGACATCAGGCCGCGCACCGGCAGAGCGCCCTCGCTGTCGGGGCCTGCATGACGCAGCACCGCCACCAGCGCCAGAAAGGCGCGGCCCGGATGATCGACGGCCACGAAGGCGGAATTGGCGATCACATTCATCGCCTGATTGGCGCGATAGTCCGGATGGGCGCGCCAGCTGACATCCGAGAGAAAACAGGCGGCGTGGCGCAGCCGCGCCTCCTCCTCCGTCTCCTGTAGGCCCGAAGAGGAAAAGAGCGCGTCGGTCCAGGCGATGAGATCATCTCCATAGCCGGGCGCGCGGGCCATGGCGCGCTCGAGCTCGCGCGCGGCGGCGACCAGCGGATCGGCGGCGCGTTCGGCCGGCGTGAGGCGCTCATAGAGCAGCCCCTCGCGCACGCCCGCGGCCGAGATGACGATCTCCTTGGGCCGCGCCTTGCGAATCACCTCGTCGAGCACAATCGCGCCATAGGCGAGCAGTGGACGGCGCGCCGTCGAGACCGCGGCGATGTCGGCCAGCGCCTCGCTGTCGACGCGCTCCAGCAGGCTGGCGAATTCCGCCGCGTCGCTGGTCGGGATGCGGTAGTTATGCATCATATCGAGAGGATAATTGCGCTGGCGCATGTGCAGCCGCGCCAGCGCACGCCATGTGCCGCCGACGGCGTAGAAGGCGCGGCCCTTGAGCCGTTGCAACGGCAGCGCGTCCTCGATCGCCTTACGGGCGATTCGCGCCGCCTGACGGGTGGAGCGGCTGGCGGCGTCCATCAGCGCGAGGCCGCCGAGCGGCAGCGTGACCCCCTCGCCCATTTCGCCGCCATGCAGATCGATGAGCTCGAGCGAGCCGCCGCCGAGATCGCCGACGACGCCGTCGGGCTCGTGAATGGCGGAGATCACGCCGAGCGCCGAAAGCTCGGCCTCGCGGCGGCCCGACAGCAGCGAAATCTCGCGGCCGATCGCCTCGCTCGCCGCAGTGAGAAAGGCGGCGCCATTGACGGCGTCGCGAGCCGCCGCGGTCGCGATCACCTCTATGTCGTCGATCTCCATGATCTCGCAGAGAGCGCGAAAACGCCGCAGCGCCTGCAACGCCTTGCGAATCGCGTCCTCCGGCAGGCGGCCCGTCGTGACGACGCCGCGTCCGAGACCGCACATGGCCTTTTCGTTGAATATCGGCGTCAGCGCCCGGTGCAGCCCGACATAGGCGACGAGGCGCACCGAATTGGAGCCGATGTCGACGATCGCGACAGGCCGCTGCGCTCGCGAGAGCGCCCCGGCCTCGGTCTCGACCGCGTCACTCCTCGCGCGGCTTGAGGAGCGATCGCGGACGCCATTCCTTGAGAGACTTGCCACGGCCAGAGAGACTCGGGTTGGTCATGAAGTATTTATGGGCGTTGAACCGCTCTTCGCCCTCCGGGGGAGTTATGCGTAAGGACGAGCCGTCCGGCAAGACGCGATAGCTCTGTTCGTTGTCGATGAGATTGGCCAGCATGATCTGATCGAGAATCTGCTGATGCACGGTCGGATTGGTGATGGGCATCAGCACCTCGACGCGGCGGTCGAGGTTGCGCGGCATCAGATCGGCCGACGAGATATAGACATGGGCCTTGGCGTGCGGCAGCGCGTGGCCGCCGCCGAAGCAATAGACGCGGGCGTGCTCGAGGAAGCGCCCGACGATCGATTTGACGCGGATATTGTCGGAAAGGCCCGGCACTCCCGGCCGCAGGCAGCATATGCCGCGCACGACGAATTCGATCGACACGCCCGCCTGCGAGGCGTGATAGAGCGCGTCGATGATCTCGGGATCGACGAGGGCGTTGCATTTTCCCCAGATCGCCGCCGGCTTGCCGGCCTTGGCGAAGCCGATCTCCTGCTCGATATGCTCGAGCAGCCTGGTCTTGAGCGAGATGGGCGACACCGCCATGCGCTCGAGCCCGGCGGGCTCCGCATAGCCGGTGATGAAATTGAAGATGCGCGACACGTCGCGGCCGATCGCCGGATCGGCGGTGAAGAGCGAGATGTCGGTATAAATGCGCGCCGTCACCGGATGATAATTGCCGGTGCCGACATGGCAATACGTGACGATGCTTCCGCCCTCGCGGCGCACCACCATCGACAATTTGCCATGCGTCTTCAGCTCGATGAAGCCGAACACGACCTGCGCGCCGGCGCGCTCGAGATCGCGCGCCCAGCGGATATTGGCCTCCTCGTCGAAGCGCGCCTTCAGCTCGACCAGCGCCGTCACCGATTTGCCGGCCTCCGCCGCCTCCACCAGAGCGCGCACGATGGGGCTGTTGGAGGAGGTGCGATAGAGCGTCTGCTTGATCGCGACCACATTGGGATCGCGCGCCGCCTGCTGCAGGAACTGCACGACGACATCGAAGGATTCGTACGGGTGATGGACCGCGAGGTCCTTCTGCTTGATGGCGAGAAAACAATCGCCGCCATTATCACGCACGCGCTCGGGGAAGCGCGGCGTATAGGGCTTGAATTTGAGATCGGGCCGATCGAGCCCGACCACCTCGGAAAGATCGTTCAGCGCTAGCATTCCATCGACCACGAAAGTCTCGTCCTCGCCGACGTCGAGCTCCTCGGCGACCAGCGCGCGCAGCGCCTCCGGCATGTCCGAGGCGACCTCGAGGCGAATGACCGAGCCGCGGCGACGACGCTTGAGCGCCGTCTCGAACAGGCGCACGAGATCCTCCGCCTCCTCCTCCACCTCGAGGTCGCTGTCGCGAATGAGGCGGAAAATCCCCTGCCCCTTGAGCTGATAGCCGGGGAAGAGCTTCTGCGCATTGATGGCGATCAAGGTCTCGAGCAGCATGAAGCGCTCGCGCCCCTGCCCCGTCCCATGTCCCGTTCCTTGCGCGCTCGGCAGGCGCACGAAGCGCTCGATCTTGGGCGGCAGGCGCACCAGAGCGTGAAGCGTCTTGCGGTCGCCCGGACGCACCAGCTCCAGCGCCAGAGTGAAGCCGAGATTGGGGATGAAGGGGAAAGGATGCGCCGGGTCGATGGCGAGCGGCGTCAGCACCGGGAAGACGCGCGAGAGGAAATGGTCGTCGAGCCATTCGCGGTCGCCCTTGGAGAGATGTCCCGGCTCCACGATGACGATGCCGACATCCTCGATCTCGCGGCGCAATTCGCGCCAGCGCCGCGTCTGCGCCGTGGTGAGCAGCGCCACGCGCTCGTTGATCTTCACCAGCTGCTCGGCCGGAGTCAGCCCGTCCTGCGAAAGAGTGGCGACGCCGGTGCGCACCTGACCGCGCAGGCCGGCGACGCGCACCATGAAGAATTCGTCGAGATTATTGGCGGAGATGGAGAGGAAGCGCAGCTGCTCCAGCAGCGGATGATTGCGGTTGGACGCCTCCTCGAGAACGCGGCGGTTGAACTCGAGCCAGGACAATTCGCGATTGATGAAACGCTGCGGCAGAGCGGCGAGCTCTTCGGGATGCTCCAGAAGCTCGCCCGGCTGGTCCATGACGGGAATGTCGGCTCCGGTCCGCTCGGCCTCGAGATTGTCCTGAATATGCTTCGTCATGCTTTTCCCACCTCTCGCCCGCCGGCGCGATTCTGACAGATTTTCCGCCATACGAAAGCCCTCACGCGCCGCGCGAAGCGTCGATGAGCTGGAGAAGCTCGCCCGCGAGCGCGCGCGTGACCGGACGGCCGCGCGAGAGCGCTTCCTCGTCGAGCATCCGCACGAAGGCGCGCGCCGCATCCAGCGAACGCTCGAGCCGAAGCGCGACATAATCGACCAGCGTCGCCTCGACCGCCAATTGGCGGTCGCGAAACAGCTTTTCCAGCACGGCGCGAATCAGCGAATCGTCCGGCGCGCCGATTTCTACGACCGGCGCACGACGTAAACGCGACAATAGGTCGGGAAGCGCGATTTTCAGCGCGGACGGCGGCCGGCGCGACGAGATCAGCAGCGACCCGCCGCTTTCACGAATGAAATTCATCAAATGAAACAAAGCTGTCTCATCCGTCACCGCCTCCAGCCCGTCGAGCAGCGCGCAGGCGCCGCAAAGCGCGCCGGGCTCGGGAATATCGGTCGGGGAGACGAGAAGAGCGTCATGTCGGCGCGCGAAGATCGCCCCGAGATGGGTCTTGCCGGAACCCGGCGGGCCGACGAGCAGCAGCGCGCTGTCCGGCCAGTCCGGCCAGCGGGAGATCATCTCGTGAGCCGCGCGATTGGCGGGCGAGATCAAAAAATCCGCGTCGCCATGGCGCGGCGCGCCCACCAGATCGAAAAAGAGCTGGGCGGGGCCGCGGCGAGCGTCGCCTGCGCCGGGCATCGGGGTCAGCTCTCCCGCGGCGGCGCGGCGGGGCCGAGAAACAGCGCGCTCTGCCGATAGCGCCGCGTCGCGAAACGCAAGATGACGCCGAGCGCCGCCGCCACCGGCGCCGCGAGCAGCAGGCCGGTGAAGCCGAACAGCGATCCCGCCGCCAGCAGAGCGAACATCAGCCACACCGGATGCACGCCGATGGAGCCGCCGACGAGCCGCGGCGACAGAACATTGCCGTCGAGAAAAAGGCCGGTGGAGACGACCGCCACCGCCATGGCCGGCAGCCGCCAGTCCGGCCAGCCCTGAACCGTGGCGACGATGATGGAGAGGACGAAGGCGGTGATCGAGCCGACATAGGGCACGAAGCTGAGCACGCCGGCGCCGACGCCGATGAGAAAGCCGAAATTCAGGCCGATGAGCGACAGGCCGATGCTGTACCAGAGGCCCAGGAACAGGCAGACCAGCGCCTGCCCGCGCAGAAAGCCGGCGAGCGCTTTGTCGATGTCGCGCGCGATGGCGCGCACGTCCTCGCGATAGCGCGGCGGCGTCAGCGAATCGAGCGTCGCGACCATATCGTCCCAGTCGAGCAGAATGTAGAAGGCGACGACCGGCGTGATCACCACGAGCGACGCCATATTGACCAGCGCCGCCCCGCCGGAGACCAGCGATTTCAAAAAGGCGGCGCCCATGCGCGCCGCCTCGCTGGCGATGTCGTTCACATATTTCTGCGTGTCGAGCGAGGCGTCGGAGACCGGCAGACCGAGCTTCTCATAGACGCTGCGCATGAAGTCGCCGGTCGCCTCGCGGCTGACGCGCGCGAGCAGCCCCTGCAGAGTGGTGAGATAGCCGGGCAGACTCTCGACGAATTCGGTCAATTGCCGCGTGAGCACCGGCGCGACCAGCAGCACGATCGCCGCCGTCAGCACGACGAACACCGTCAAAATTGCGAAAGAGGCGCCGAGGCGCGAGAGGCCGAGCGTCTGCAGCCGATCGGCGACCGGATCGAGCAGATAGCCGAGCGCGAGCCCCGCCAGGAAAGGCGCGAGAACCGAGCTCAGGAAATAAAACAGCGTGAAAACGAGGAGAATCGCCGCCGCCCACAAGGCCAGCGGCCGCTCGAGCCCGAGCCCGACGGGAACACGCGTCGCCTCCACCTCACGTTCCGACATCGTCCGGCCCCATGAGCTTGATCCAGCGCCAGAGATAGACGCTGGCCGAAGCGACGGTCAATGCCGCCACCACGGCGAAGACGAGGCTCGTCGCCTCCCCGAGCGGAAAAGCGAAGGCCTCGCCGGCGAGCACGATCGCGGCGAGCAAGAGCTGCGCCGCCGTGGTGGCTTTCGAGACCGGCAAGGGACGAAGGTCCATCGGGCGGGCCAGCAGCCAGGCGACGAACACGGCGCCGACGATCAGAACGTCGCGCGAGATCACCAGAAGCGCGAGCCAGGGCGGCAGCGCGCCTTTTATCGCCAGCGTCGCATAAATGGAGACGATGAGCGCCTTGTCGGCGATGGGATCGAGCACGGCGCCGAGGTCCGTGCGCAGATCGAAGGTCTTGGCCAGCCAGCCGTCGAGCGCGTCCGACGCTCCGGCGAGCACGAAAATCGCGAAAGCGGCGCGCCAATGCTCGCCGACGATCATGTCGATCGCCGCCGGCGTCAGCACGAGCCGCCCAATGGTGATGAAATTCGGCAGCCATTGCAGATAGAGGGAGCGCATGAGCATCATATTTGGCGCGCCACGGGCTCGGCGCTAGAGCGCCCCGATCCGATCGAGCGGCGCTCTGCCGGCGCAAGCTCGGCGCGCGAGCCTTCCGGCTCGCTTCTCGAGACATGTCGAACCGTCCGACGCAGACCGCCGGCCCGTCCGAAACGGCGGCGATGATAAGTCGGCGGCGCCGAGCCAGCTATACGTGATGCTACGCGGAATGGCTCGCGCGAGACCTACTTCGACATGCAGGCCTTGATCTCGCTCGAGGTCTTCATCGCCTCGAAAGTGTCGGCGCAGAATTTCTCGAGGCTCGGGCGCAGCTGCGGATTGGAGGCGTTGGCGCGCAGGCTCATCGCGCCTTCGAGCAGCTCTTTCTGCGCGGCGTGAATATTGGCGCGCGGCAGCTCGACGGAACATTCCTCATAGCGCTTCAGCAGCGTGTCGCAGATCGGAATGCCCGTCGTATCGACGGCGAAGGCCAGCGTGGCGAAAAAGAGAGCCGCTGCGAGAGACATAGGACGTTTCACTGCCGATTTTTCCCTTATCGCCCGACCCGGACGTCCCTATAGAGGCTCCGGCGCGAAAAGAAAACGGGCGACGGGCGCTTACGCGGCCCGTCGCCCCACTCCGGCGCAAGTGTCTCGCGAACGCCCGAGATTCCTCAGCTCACAGCCTGCGCTCACAGTCCGGCGAGATAGCCGGTCGGATCGACCGGCGTCGCCCCTTTGCGCAGCTCGAAATGCAGCTGCGGCGAGCCGACATTGCCGGACTGGCCGGACTTGGCGATCGTCTGGCCGCGCTTGACCTGATCGCCGCGCTTCACATCGAGCTCCCCATTATGGGCATAGGCGGAGACGAAGCCATTGGGATGCCGGATCAGCACCAGATTGCCATAGCCTTTCAGCTCGCTGCCGGCATAGGCGACGACGCCGCCCTCGGCCGCTTTCACCTGCGTGCCCTCGGGCACGGCGATATTGATGCCGTCATTGCCGCCCGTGGCGAAGCCCTGGATGATGCGGCCGCGCGCCGGCCAGCGGAATTCGGGACGCGCATCGGCCGAGGCCGACGCCGATTTCTCTTCGGCCGGCTGGGCCGGCGACGGGATCGAGGCGGTCGGAGTCTTGTCGATGCTGCGCAGAGCCTGCGGCTGCGGGGCCGGCGCGGCTTCGGCGTATCTCTGCGGCTTTTCCGCCTGCGGCGCGCGGGCGATCTCGCGCTCCTTGACGGGCGTCGGCTCGGGCTTCTTCTTGGCGATCTTTTCGGCGCGGACCTCCGGCTTTGCGGGCTCGGCCCGAGCGAGCTTCGCCTTGACGGGCTCCTGCTCCTTCGTCCGCTGCGCGAGCTGCGCACGGGCAGGATGCGTCTCCGCGGGCTTTTGCGCCGCTTTGGCGGGCTGCGCCGGCGCCTGGGCGATCTGCCGCGGCGCGGGCTTCGCCTCGACCGGCTTGGCGACGACGGCCTGCTTGACGACCGCCGGCTTGAGAACGGCCGATTTGGGCTCGACGGGCGCGGGCTTCGCCTCGATCTGCGCCTGCTTGACGGGGGCCGGACGCGGCCGCTCGGTCGAGACCGGCTTCGACGGCGCGGCCGCCTTGCGGTCGCGCACATCCGCCGCCCGCTGCGCCACCTGCGCGGGCGCGGCATAGACGGGAGCGGCGCGCGCCGGCGCCGGAACGGCGACTGGCGCCGCAGCCGCGGAGGCGCGATAGATCGGGATCACCAGCCGCGAGCCGGGATGCACCTCGGCCGGCTTGCCATAGCCGTTGACGCGCAGTAGCGCATCCAGAGGCACGCCATAGCGCGTCGCGACGACGCCGGCCGATTCGCCCTCGGCGACGATGACGGGCGTGCCGCCTTCGGCGCTCCAATGATTATAGGCGCCCGCCGCCCTGGCGGGAGCAGGAGCGGCGACTTGGACAGGAGCGGGCGCAGGAGCCGCGGCGACGGGCGCCGGCGCGCGGATCGCCGCCGGCGGCGGGGCGAGCGGCTGCCGCTCCACGACGCTGCGGCGCACGGGATTGGTCCCCGTCGGAACGCGATCGACGCGGCCCATGGGCGCGGAATCCTGGAACGGATTGGTGAAGGGATCGGTGAAGCGGGAAGCGTCCGAACAACCGGCGAGCAGGCCGGCGGCGCCGGCTGCGAACATGAGCCGCTTTGCGACTCGCGACAGAAAAATACGACGCTCAATTGCCATGACGCGACCTACACTCGAACGCGAACCTCACTGCGCTCATCTAGCCACAGGCCGGTTAAGGGAGCGTTTAAGATGAATGCGGGTTCAGCCGCGCCTCGCCGATTTTAGGTAAATGCGCGCGCTCACAGAGCCTTTGCGCGTCCTGCGAGCGAAGCGCCGAGCCGGCTCGGACCAAGATCGCTATCGGTCCAGATCGCATCGCCGGCGCGATGCGAGAGACAGAGCCGAGCCAATGGCCGCTCGCCCTCGTCCGCCGGCGCCTGAATGCGGCCGAACAAAGCCGTTCCACCCGGCGTCAGCGCCGCCAGGACAGAGTGCGGCGGCTCGTGAAAGGACATGTGCAGAATGATGCGATCGAAATATCCGCGCGTCTCATTCGCCGCGAGACCGTCGCCGAACAGAACCTCGACATTAGCGCGGCCGACCTCGGCGAGACGCTTACGCGCCTCTATCGCCAAAGTCTCGTAACGCTCGATCGTCACCACCTCGCGCGCGAGCCGCGACAGCACCGCCGCGCCGAAGCCGGAGCCCGTCCCCACTTCCAGCACGCGATGATGCGGCTCTATGCGCAGCGCCTCGAGCCGGCGCGCGAGCTCGGCGGCGGCCGGCATGGTCTGTCCGCAGCCGATCGGCAGCGACATGTCGCGGGCGGAGAGATCGCGGAAGCGATACGGGGCGAAGAGCGCGCGCGGAGTGGTCTCGAAGGCGCGCATGATGGCGAGGTCGCGCACGCCGGCGCGCCGCAATTGCAGGAGAAGCGCCGCGCGAGCCTCGATCGACTGTCCTTCGCCGGCGCTCTCCTCCATTTTTCCCCTATTCGAAAGCGGCGGAGAGCCGCGTCAAGGTCGGATGGTCGGTGAAGTCGAGGCGCAGAGGCGTCACCGAAATCTTATTCGCCTCCACCGCCTCGAGGTCGGTGCCCGGCCCCGGCGTGAAATTGCCGCGCCGAAAGCATATCCAATAATAGGGAATGCCGCGACCGTCCTTGCGATCGTCTATATGCATCAGATCATTGGAGCGCTGGCCCTGCATGGTGACGGCGACGCCCTTCACCTCTTCCGGCGCGCAATTGGGAAAATTGACATTCATCAGCACGCCGCGCGGAATCCCGGCCGCGACCAGCTTGCGGATGACGTCGGCCGCATGAGCCTCCGCGCAGGCCCAGTGAATATGCCGGCGTCCGGCGAAGAAATCATAGACCTGCGAGAGCGCGATGGAGGGAATGCCGAGTAGCGTGCCCTCTAT
Organism: Methylosinus sp. KRF6; assembly: GCF_018887255.1. Classification (NCBI taxonomy): domain Bacteria; kingdom Pseudomonadati; phylum Pseudomonadota; class Alphaproteobacteria; order Hyphomicrobiales; family Methylocystaceae; genus Methylosinus; species Methylosinus sp. KRF6. The sequence continues at coordinate 688,231 of NZ_JAHLJF010000001.1, forward strand.
GGCTCCGGCGATCGTGCCGGAATAGCTGACGTCCTCGGCGAGATTCTGCCCCGAATTGACGCCGGAGAGAATGAGATCCGGCGGTCTGTCGGCGAGCAGCTTGCGCACCCCCATGATGACGCAATCGGTCGGCGTGCCTTTGACGGCGAAATGCCGCGAGGAGATTTCGCGCAGCCGAAGCGGATCATTGATAGAGAGCGAATGCGCGACGCCCGATTGCTCGCTCTCCGGCGCGACGACGAAGACATCGTCGGTGAGGCTGCGCGCGACGCGCTCGGCCAGCGCGAGGCCGGCGCCGTGGATTCCGTCGTCATTGGTGATAAGGATGCGCATCGTCACTCGTTCTCGAAGGACTATAGCTGCAATCGTCGGGCGCGATTCCTTCTCCCACTCGTGGGAGAAGGTGGCCCCGCGAAGCGGGGTCGGATGAGGGCCGTCGTGTCTTCAGAGAATCGAAGCACACGAAGCCATGCGCAAAGCGGAAGGACCCTCATCCGACCCTCGCTGACGCGAGGGCCACCTTCTCCCGCGCGCGGGAGAAGGGTCACGCCCCAGCTACCTCGCCGCGGCGATTCGCTCCAGCCCGCCCATATAGGGGCGCAGGACCGTCGGCACTGTGACGGAGCCGTCCGCCTCCTGATAATTCTCCAGAACCGCGACCAGCGCACGGCCCACGGCGACGCCCGAGCCATTGAGCGTGTGCACGAAGCGCGTCGCCTTGCCCTCCGCGGGACGGAAGCGGGCGTTCATGCGCCGCGCCTGGAAATCGCCGCAGACCGAGCAGGAGGAAATCTCGCGATATTTCCCCTGCCCCGGCAGCCACACCTCGAGGTCATAGGTCTTCTGCGAGGCGAAGCCCATGTCGCCGGTGCAGAGCGTCACCTTGCGATAGGGCAGCTCGAGCAATTGCAGCACTTTCTCCGCGCAGCCGGTCATGCGCTCATGCTCCTCGAGCGACTGCTCGGGCGTGGTGATGGAGACGAGCTCGACCTTGTAGAACTGATGCTGGCGGATCATGCCCCGCGTGTCGCGCCCCGCCGCGCCCGCCTCGGCGCGGAAGCAATAAGTGCCGGCGGTGAAACGCAGCGGCAGCTGCGATTCGTCGAGGATGGATTCGCGAACGAGATTGGTGAGCGGGACTTCGGCCGTCGGCACGAGCCAATATTCGCTCGCCGGCTCGTCTGATTGTCCGTCGCCGCGACCCGCCGTCACGGAAAACTGATCGTCGCGAAACTTCGGCAGTTGCGCCGTGCCGAACATCGCGTCGTCGCGCACCAGCAGCGGCGGCGCCACTTCCGTATAGCCATGCTCACCCGTATGCAGATCGAGCATGAATTGCGCGAGCGCGCGCTCGAGCCGCGCGATTCCGCCCTTGTTCACGACGAAGCGCGCGCCGGACAGCTTGGCGGCGCTCTCGAAATCCATGAGCTTCAGGCCTTCGCCAATGTCGAAATGCTCTTTCGGCGTAAAGTCGAATTTGCGCGGCTCGCCCCAGAGCAGAACCTCGACATTGTCGTGCTCGTCCTTGCCTTCCGGCACTTGGTCGAGCGGCGTGTTGGGAATCTCCGACAGGGCTTTGTCCAGCGCGGCGCTCGCCTCGCGCTCTTTCTGCTCGAGCTGCGGAAAGTCCTCCTTCAGCTTGGCGACTTCCGCCTTCAGCGCCTCGGCGCGGGCGGCATCCTTCTCGCGCATGGCGACGCCGATTTCCTTGGAGGCCGCGTTGCGTCGCTCCTGCGCCGCCTGCAAAGCCGCGATCGCCGTACGGCGTGCGTCGTCGAGCGCGAAGAGGCTTTCCGACAGAGGCGCGAGGTTGCGGCGGCGGCGGCCATTGTCGAAAGCTTCCGCATTATCGCGAATAAATTTGATGTCGTGCATGAGAATCGATCCGCCGACTGGTGCGTGCCCTCATCCGACCCTCGCTGACGCGAGGGCCACCTTCTCCCACGAGTGGGAGAAGGATTCGCTCACCACGTCGTGTACGCGAAACGCCGGTCGCTTCCTTCTCCCGCCTGCGGGAGAAGGTGGCCCCGCGAAGCGGGGTCGGATGAGGGTCCTTGTCCCTCGAGCGGAACGAAGGGTCAACCCGCGGCTTGCTGTTCCTCGGCCGCCGCCCGCTTCTTCTCGATCCAGCGCACGGAAATGATCGACGCCTCGTAGAGCAGCAGGCCCGGTATGGCGAGCGCCAGCTGGCTGAACACGTCGGGCGGCGTCAGCACAGCCGCCACGATGAAGACGAGGACGATCGCGTAACGGCGCTTCTCGGACAAAAATTTCGACGAGACGATGCCGATCTGCCCGAGCAGCGTCAGCGCCACCGGCAGCTGGAACACGACGCCGAAGGCGAGCACCAAGGTCATGATGAGCGACAGATATTCCGACACGCGCGGCAACAGCTCGATCTGCGCCTTTCCCGGCTCATTGGCCTGCTGCATGGAAATGAAGAAATGCAGCAGATTGGGCATGACGAGGAAATAGACGACGATCGCGCCCAGCGCGAAAAACACCGGCGTCGCGACGAGATAGGGACGAAACGCCTGCCGCTCGTGGCGATAGAGGCCGGGCGCGACGAAGGCGTAGAGCTGTCCGATGACGATCGGGCAGGAAATGAAGGCCGCGGCGAACATCGCCACTTTGATCTGCGTGAAGAAATATTCCTGCGGCGCCGTGTAGATGAGCTTGGCCTCCGGCCCCGCCGCCATCGTGTAGGGCACGACCAGGAGATTATAGATATCCTTGGCGAAGAAGAAGGAGAGGATGAAGGCGCCCAGAAACGCCAGCAGCGCGCGAATAAGCCGCTCGCGCAGCTCCATCAAATGCTCGATCAGCGGCGCCTTGGTCGCGTCAATGTCGGCGTCGCTCATTTCGGCAGGCTCTCGGGCGGCGAAATCTCGCTCGCGGGCGCCGGTTCGCTCGGCTGCGGCGTCTCGTGCGCAGGCTGCGCTTCGAGCGCCGGCGCCGGTTCGGCGGATTTGGCTTCATCGTCGGATGCAGGGGCCGGCGGGCCTTCGATCGCGCCGACGATCTGCTCGCGCGCCTGCTTGAGCGGATCGAAGGCGACGTCGCCGACGCCGGCGAAGGCCGAATCGACTTCGCTCTTCAAATTCTTATGGAGATCGGCAATCTCCGCCTCACGCATCGCGTCCATGAATTGGCCTTGGAACTCAGCCGCCATGCGCCGCATACGGCCGGTCACTTGGCCGATCTGGCGCAATACGCGCGGCAGATCCTTGGTCGGAATCGCGACGAGCGCGACGATGCCGATGACGATCAGCTTTCCGGGATCGAGATCGAACATGGTCTTCTCGAGAGCCTGCCGGCGGCAGGCGTGAAAAAGGGTGACGTCAGGCCTTTTTCGCTTCGGCCGGCTTGTCGGCGTGAAGCGTGGACGGGCTCGTGAGCGGCGAATGCTCCAGCGATTTCGTCGGCTCCTCGGCCTTCGCCTCGGTCTCGTCCTCGGCGAGGCCCTTCTTGAAGGCCTTTATGCCTTTGGCGACGTCGCCCATCACATCGGAGATTTTGAAACGCCCGCCGAACAGGATGAAGGCCACGCCGCCGACGATAATCCAGTGCCAGATCGACAGACCGCCCATGGCGCGAACCTCCCACTCGTCTTTCGTGGACCGGCGAGGCCGGCCGAAACTCCCCGGAACCTAGGACGCCGGACGCGCAAAAACAAGTTGGATGAACGAATTCTCCGACGCTTCCGGTAGGATTTCGGCGTCGGTGAGCTTCGGGCGCGCTCCCTCGAGTCAGGGCGAGGGACGGATGGCGACGCCGTCCCGGGCGTCGCGCCGCTTCGATTGCAGCGAATCGAGGCTCTTTTCCACCAGCGGGGCGACTCCGGCGACGATTTTGGCGACGCCCACCCGGCTCGGATGAAGCCCGTCGACGAGCGTCGTCCCGGTCTCGCCTACGACGCCCGCGAGGAAAAACGGATAGAGCGGCAGTCCGCGCCGCGCCGAAAGATCGGGGAAAATGGCGTCGAACGCCTTTTGCCGCTCCTCGCCGAAATTGGCGCTGGCCAGCATTCCGGCGAGCACCACGTCGAGCCCTTTCGCCTGCGCCTGCGTGACGATCTTCTCGAGATTGTCGCGCGTCGTCGCCGGATCGAAGCCGAGCAGCATGTCATTGGCGCCGAGCTCCAAAATCAGCAGATCGCCGCCGTCGCGCAGCGCATAGGAGAGGCGCGCGAGCCCGCCACGGGTGGTGTCGCCCGAGACGCTGGCGTTGATGACGCGGACGTCATAGCCGTCCTTTTTCAGCCGCGCCTCGAGCTGCGCGGGAAAAGCGGCGTCGGCCGGCAATTGGAAGCCGGCGCTGAGGCTGTCGCCGAATGCGATGACGCGCAAGGGCTCGGCCGCCGCCGGGCGCGCGAAGGCCATTAAAAGCGCCAAAAGCATGGCGACGCACAGGAGCGCCGCCGGTCCCCGCGGCCGAAAGCGCGGCCGGAGACTGGAAACCAGGGGCGCCTTCGCATATGTCGGGGCGGTCGTCTGGGCCGGAACGCGAGAGGCGGACCGGCGGGCGGCGCAGCGGCATACCATTTGTAGGACCTCCCCAAAGTGCAGCGGCCGGTCATTCAGCTCGAGGACGTCGATCTCACCCTCGGATCGGGCGCGGCGCGCGTCCATGTGCTCAAGAACATAAGCCTCACGGTCGCCCGCGGCGAGGCCGTCGGCCTCGTCGGACCATCGGGTTCCGGGAAATCCACATTGCTGATGACGCTCGCCGGCCTCGAGCGGCCCGATTCCGGCAAGGTGCTCGTCGACGGCAGCGATCTCGCCCGCCTCGACGAAAACGCGCTGGCGCGGTTCCGCGGAGGGAAGATAGGCGTCGTCTTCCAGTCTTTCCAGCTCATCGCCACGATGACGGCGCTGGAGAATGTCGCCGTTCCGCTGGAGCTCGCCGGCCGCGCCGACGCTTTTGCGCGCGCGAGCCAGGAGCTGGAAGCCGTCGGCCTCGCCCATCGCCTCTCGCATTATCCGGCGCAAATGTCCGGCGGCGAGCAGCAGCGCGTCGCCCTCGCCCGCGCGCTCGCACCCGATCCGGTCATTCTGGTCGCCGACGAGCCGACCGGCAATCTCGATTCGGAGACCGGCGCGTCCATCGTCGATCTCATCTTCGCGCAAAAGGCGCGGCGCTCCGCGACCCTGGTGCTGGTGACGCACGATCCCTCGCTCGCCGCCCGCTGCGACCGCGCCATTAGGCTGCGCTCCGGCCGCATAGAGGGCGAGGAGGCGAAAGCGTCATGAGGCGCGGCCTCGCCTCGCGCCTGCCGCTGGCGCTGCGTTTCGCTCTGCGCGATCTGGCCGGCGATCTGCCCGGTTTTTCGGTCTTCATCGCGTGCATCGTCATCGGCGTCGCCGCCATTTCCGGCGTCGGCGCGGTGTCGCAATCGCTCTCGGAAGGCCTCGCCCGCGAGGGCCGCACGATTTTGGGCGGCGATGTCTCCGTCGCCACCACGATGCGGCGGCTGTCGCCGCAGGAGCGCGAATTTTTCGAGCGCAATGGCCGCGTCTGCGAAATCGCGCTGATGCGCGCCATGGCCCGTTCGACGAGCGGCGAAGCGTCGCTGGTCGAGATAAAAGCCGTCGACTCCGCCTACCCCAACGCCGGCGCGGTCGAGCTGACGCCCGCGCAGCCGCTCGCCGAGGCGCTCGGCCAGCGCGACGGAGTCTACGGCCTCGTCGCCGATTCGACGCTGATCGCCCGGCTCGATCTCGCGGTCGGCGATCGGGTGAAGATCGGCGGCGGCTCCTTCCGTTTGACAGCCGAACTGACGAGCGAGCCCGACAAGCTCGCCGGCGGTTTCGGCTTCGGCGCCCGCGTCGTGATGAGCGAGAAGGCGCTGAAAGCGACCGGGCTCTTGCAGCCGGGCGCGGTCGTGCGCTGGCTGACCCGGATATCGCTGCGCGGAAGCGGCGCGGTCGCGAGCGACGCCGAGGTCGAGCGTTTCGCGACGGCGCTGACCGCGGCCTTTCCGCAGGCCGGCTGGGATTTGCGCAAGCGCGACGCCGTCTCCCCGCAATTCTCGCGCAATCAGGAGCGCTTCACACAGCTTCTGACCTTGGTCGCGCTGACGGCGCTGGTCGCGGGCGGCGCGGGCGTCGCCAACGCCGTTTCCGGATTCGTCGCCCGCAAGCGCGACGCTTTCGCGATTTTGAAGGCGCTCGGCGCGCCGGCTTCGCGCGTCTTCGCCATGGCGCTGGTCGAGGTGCTGCTGGTCGCCGGCCTCGCCGTCATCGGCGGCCTCGCGCTCGGCGCGACCTTCCCCTATCTCGCCGATTTCGCCCTTTCCGCCTCCGTGCCTCTGCCCTTTTCCCCTTCTGTCGACATGCGCTCGCTCGCGGTCGGCGCGGCCTATGGGCTGCTGGTGGCTTTGATCTTCGCGCTGCCGCCATTGGGCCGCGCCTATGGGACGCCAGTCGCCCGCCTCCTGCGCGACGAGGCGGAGGAGAAGGCCCCTCCCCGCATCTTTATGCTCGCGGCGCTCGCCGCCGCCGCGCTTCTGGTCGCTCTCGTCCTGGGTTCGGCCGCCGACAAGAGGCTGGCCGGCGCCTATATCGTCGCCACGGCGGCGGCCTTCGCTCTGCTGCGCGGCGTCGCCGCGCTGGTCGTGCGTATAGCGCAGCGCGTCTCCAATGTTCCCAATGCGCGGCTGCGCCATGCGATCGGCAATATTCGCCGGCCGAGGAGCCTCGCGGCGACTCTCATCGTCTCGATCGGCGTCACTGAGACTCTTCTGGTGGCGCTGGCGCTGATCGAGGGCTCGATCCACGCCGAATTGCACCAGGTCCGCAAGAACGACACGCCGAGCTTTTATTTCGTCGATGTCGCCAAGGAGCAGGCCGGCGAATTCGCCTCCTTCCTCTCCGCCTTTGCGACGGACGCCAAGGTCGAGCATGTGCCGATGATGCGCGGCCGCATCGTCGCGGTGAAAGGCGTCCGCGCCGAGAATTTGAAGCCGCCGGACGATATCGCCTGGGCGCTCGACGGCGACCGTGGCCTGACCTTCTCGGCGACGCCGCCGAAGGGCTCCGAAATCGCCGCCGGCCAATGGTGGGCGGCGGGGCATGACGGGCCTCCCCTCGTCTCGCTGGAGACGCGCGTCGCCGAAGGTCTCGGCCTCGTCGTCGGCGACGAGATCGTCGTCAATGTGCTCGGCCGCGACGTCGCCGCCCGCATCGCCAATCTGCGCCGCCTCGACTGGCGCAGCTATGGCATCAATTTCATGATGGTGTTCTCGCCGGACGCTTTCGCCGACGCGCCCTTCTCGGAGATTTTCACCGTCGCTTTCGCCGATCGCGACGATCCCGCTCGCGACAAGCGGCTGATCCGCGAGGTCGCCGCGCGCTTTCCGCAGATCGCCGCGCTGCGCGTGAAGGATGCGCTCGAAGCGGTGCAGAAGATCGCCGATCAGCTCACCTTCGCCGCGCGGGCGGCCGCCGGCCTCGCCATCGTCACGGCGGCGCTGGCGCTCGGCAGCGCCGTGGCGGCGAGCCAGCGCGGGCGCCAGCGCGACGCCATTATATTGAAGACGCTCGGCGCGACGCGCGTCTGGCTGACGAGCGCTTTCGCAATGGAGTTCGCGCTGCTCGGCCTCGTCGCCGGACTCTTCTCTGTGATCACGGGCGCCGGCGCGGCGGGCTTCATATTGGAAGCGCTGATGAAAATGGACTTCGTCTTTCGCCCCTGGCCGGTGGCGCTGACCGCGCTCGGCGGGCTCGCCTTCGCCATCGGCCTCGGCCTCGCGGGGAGCTGGCGCGTGCTCGGAGAAAAGCCCGGCCCGGCGCTGCGCCGTCAATAAAGCGCTTTCTCGTCTTATAGAATCTCGCGCCGAGGCGGCGAAAACGCCAAAATGGCGATGTTTTCGTCGCTTGGAAGCGGCTTTTTCGCGCGCCGACCCTTGCCGGGAGAGATCGCTCGCCTTAAAAGGCGGGCTTCGCCGGCGTTCAGGGGGCTGGACGCGAGATGATCGCGCTCGCCCTCGAACAAGCGTAGAGCCCATGCCCCAACTTCTGCCCGAACGCAAGAAACTGCCCGTTCCCGACAATGGCGATTTTTCGCTGTCGCAGATCTTCGCCTCCATCGGCGGAGGCCTCGCCGGCGCGGCCGTGTTCGCGGTCATCACCAAGGGCACTTCGGCGGCGGTTCTCTTCGCTTTTCTCGCGCCGCTGCCGATTTTGATCGTCGCGCTCGGCTTCGGCCTGCGCCATGGCGCGACCTCGGCCCTCATCGCGACCGGCCTTTTGTCGATCTGGCCGAGCCCGGTCTTCGGCGTCGTCTACGCTGTCCTGGTCGCCCTTCCGGCGCTCGCCGCCGCCTATGTCGCGTCCGGAGCGGTCTGGCGCGGGCGCGAATTGGCGAGCGCTCACGCGCCGGCCTGGGCAGTCCTCGCCGCCGGCGGCGTGGTCGCGGCCGCAGTATCGATAGCGGTCGCCATAGCCGCGATTCGCTCGGGCGGCCTCGACGAGGCGCTCAATCCGCTACAGGCGCGCGCCTTTATCGCGATCGAGGACCTCATCCGCACGCAGGAACTCGGTGACAAGTTCGATCCGAGCCAGCTTTCGGCGCTCGTCGTCTTCGCCTTTCCCGCGACTCTCGCCGCACTCACCCTGCTGAGCCATGTGCTCAATCTCTGGGGCGCCGGCCTGCTCGCCCGCGCCTCGGAAGCGTCGACGCGTCCCTGGCCCGACATTGCGCGGGAATTCGTGCTGCCGCGCACGGTCGCCGGGCTGTTTCTCATCGCCAGCGCCGTGGCCTTCGCCGGCAATCTTCCCGGCGCGATCGGCCTCGTCTTCGCCGAGACGCTCGGCCTCGCTCTGGCGTTGCAGGGCCTCGCCGTGATTCACGCTCTGCTGCGCGGCACGCGCGTCGGCGGCGTCACGCTCACCATCGTCTATATCGTCATCGGCCTGTTCGCCTGGCCGATCGTCCTGTTCACTGTGATCGGCGTCGCCGATGCGGTGTTTTCGTTCCGCAGCCGCAAGCAGGCGGCGCAGGCGCGGCGCGGCTGAGCGCCGCGACACAATTCGAGAGACACGAGGAGAAGAACCCATGGTCGATGTCATTCTGCTGCAGCGCGTGGCCAAGCTCGGCCAGATGGGCGACACCGTTCGCGTGCGCGACGGCTATGCGCGCAACTTCCTGCTGCCGCGCGGCAAGGCGCTGCGCGCCACCGAAGGCAACAAGAAGCATTTCGAGACGCAGCGCGCCCATATCGAGGCCCACAATCTCACCGCCCGCAAGGAGGCCGAGGCCGTCGCCGAGAAGCTCGAGGGACAGGCCTTCGTCATCATCCGTCAGGCCGGCGAGAGCGGCCATCTCTATGGCTCGGTCGCGCCCCGCGACATTGCCGAGGCGGCGACCGCGGGCGGCTTCTCGCTGAACCGCAGCCAGATCGATCTCCAGCATCCGATCAAGGCGCTCGGCCTGCATAATGTGCCAGTGCATCTGCATCCCGAGATCGAGGTGAAGATCATCGTCAATGTCGCCCGCTCCGCCGAAGAGGCCGAGCGTCAGGCGCGCGGCGAGGCGGCCGCCGCCCGCGAGGAGACGACGCTCGACGATCTCGGCCTCGAGGTCGGCGCCGCTCTGGCCGAGGCCGGCGACGTCGAGCTCTGATCACCCGCGAAGCGATTCGTTTTTTTTACAAAAAGCCGGAGACCCCTGGGTCTCCGGCTTTTTTCATGCGCCGCCGATTCGCCGTGGCGAAATTGTCACACTCAAAGGATTTCACGCAGATAGACCGCAAGCTGTGCTGTGGTATGTGGAAATGACTCACAAGATCGCCGCGTGGGCATTTGCCGATCTTTGTGTCGATCTTCGGCATTGGCGCCGCTCTCACCTTCGGGCAATGTCGCCACCGTTCTCGAGTGCCTGTCGCTACGCGTTCACGAGCATCGAAGACATCCATCAGAGGCAATCAGGCGAAAGGCCGGGCTGGACGTCCCCATGATTGGGGGAGCGACCGCATCCCGGCCGCCTATGGCGCTCGGCTCCCTCGCGAGGGAGCCGAGCGCCCGCCTTTGGCGATGTTCTCGGCTCCGTGACGACCCCGCTCCGTCCCGCTTCCGAGAGAGAGATGCTCGACCAGCCCGCCTATCGAACGCCGCCGCATAATATCGAAGCCGAGCAGGCGCTGCTCGGCGCCATATTGGTCAATAATGACGCCTTCGATCGCGTCTCCGATTTTCTGCGCTCCGAGCATTTTTCCGAGGAGCTGCACAGGCGCATTTTCGAGGTCGCGTCGCAGATCATTCGCGCCGGCCGCGTCGCCACTGTGGTGACGCTGAAGACGCATCTCGGCGATGTCGAGCTGCCCGGCGGCGTGACCATGCAGGCCTATCTCGCGCGATTGGCGCGCGAGGCGACGACGATCATCAACGCCGAGGATTACGGCCGCACAATTCATGATCTCGCGGTGCGACGGGAGTTGATCGTCATCGGCGAGGATATCGTCAACTCCGCCTATGACGCAGCCGTCGATCAGGCGCCGCGCCAGCAGATAGAGGAGGCCGAGCGCAAGCTCTATGCGGTGGCCGAGACCGGCCGCTATGACGGCGGGTTTCAGCGTTTCGCCGACGCGCTCTCCACCGCCATGGATATGGCGAGCAGCGCCTATCAGCGCGACGGGCATCTCTCCGGCGTCGCGACCGGGCTCGTCGATCTCGACGAGAAAATGGGCGGGCTGCAGAAGTCCGATCTCATCATCGTCGCCGGCCGTCCCGGCATGGGCAAGACGGCGCTGGCCACCAATATCGCCTTCAACATCGCCAAGGCCTATGTCCCAGAGCAGCAGCCGGACGGCTCGATCAAGGCTGCGAATGGCGGAATCGTCGGCTTCTTCTCGCTGGAAATGTCAGCCGAGCAATTGGCGACGCGCGTCATCGCCGAGCAGTCCGGCGTGCCCTCCTACAAAATCCGCCGCGGCGACATAAACGAGGACGATTTCCGCCGCATCGCCGAGGCGGCGCGCGAGATGCAGAGCGTGCCCTTCTTCATCGATCAGAGCGGCGGCATTTCCATCGCCCAGCTCACCGCGCGGGCGCGGCGCTTGAAGCGCCAGCGCGGGCTCGACCTGCTCGTCGTCGACTATCTTCAGCTGCTCTCGGGTTCCAAATCGCGCGGCGACAATCGCGTGCAGGAGCTGACCGAGATCACCACGGGCCTCAAGGCGCTGGCCAAGGAGCTGGCGGTGCCGATCATCGCGCTCTCACAGCTCTCGCGTCAGGTCGAGAGCCGCGACGACAAGCGCCCGCAGCTCTCCGACCTTCGCGAATCCGGCTCGATCGAGCAGGACGCCGACGTGGTGATGTTCGTCTATCGCGAGGAATATTATCTGCGCAATCGCGAGCCGCGCGAGGGCACGGAAGAGCATATCGCCTGGCAGAACGAGATGGAGCGCGTGCATGGGCGCGCCGAGGCGATCCTCGGCAAGCAGCGTCACGGCCCCACGGGAACGGTGACGCTCTCCTTCGAAGCCGAAGTGACGCGCTTCTCCAATCTCGCCGAGGAGGACAAGCTGCCGGCGCGCATGTGAGGCGCCGGCGGTTTCAAGGTAAGCGCACACCCGGCGCCGTTCACTCGGTGGGCTTGAAATTCCAGGGCATGA
>NZ_JAHLJF010000001.1:699944-715754 GCF_018887255.1 Methylosinus sp. KRF6
TCTCGCCACAGCCTTGGGCGCTTCAGCCCGTTAACCCGGATTCGGAGCCCTGCCCGTTTGACCACAACCCTTGACAAAATCCGGTCTCGGCTTAAGCTATACTATAAATTAAGAGGTGACGCCGACATGCAGGTTGCGATTTTCATGAGGGGACCATTTCGTCCCGACCTCGAAGGGGGTCTCGCTCGTGCGAGAGCGCTCGCGGACGAGGTCAGAACCAACGGAGGCAACCCCAGCTTGTTTTTCGCCACTTGGTCCACGCAAGACCGGGCGTTTCTGAGGACCCTGATGGAGCAGCCAGATGTCGTCCATTCGTTGATCATCGAGCCGCCTCCAGAAGAAATAATTCACGAAATCTGTGGTTTGGAGCAGCTTCCGAGTGGCAGGCCGGTGAGAAACATTTTCTATCAGTATTATCTATCGAAAATCGGTCTGCAGATCGTCGACAACATGGGCCGATTCGACTACGTCGTGCATTCGCGGCCAGACCTGAACGTGCGGTTTGGCGCATATTATCAGCAGTGGTTCGAGGCTGGCAGCTACACGACGATTCACCTCAAATATCCGTCTGGAGAAAGCTTCATCAATGATCAATTATCTGTCGCTACGCCTCGCGATATGCTTTCTGTGTGGGATTACGGAACACTAGAGAATCTCGGCGCTCTTATCCGAAACTCCGAAATCCCGGAAGATTCTCTCGATCGGATGGCGGCGAAGTCCGACATAAATTTACGCACCGCCCCACTCGAACTCTGGACGCTCGACTCTCGCCGCTTCGAAGTTGCGGGCATCTGATCAGGGTTCCGGCGACGACGCTAAAGTGAACCCGCCCGAGCGAACCTCGCTTCGGCGCAGGCGAGAGAGACGCTCGAAAAGCGGGAACCAAGATCCATCACCGCAGTTACTGCGCCGGCAAATCGTGAGGATTCATCAGAGGCTTCTCCGGCTGAGCAAAGGCGGCCGAGATGCGCGCCGCGCCGGGCGCTGCGGATGTGCGCGGGACGCAATTTCCCAACGGAGCGCAGAACCCCACGAAAAACAACGGCAGCGACACTTGACGTGATTCGGGCAGCCCAGTAGCTTACTGGCCTAACAAGATTAAGTTCGAGCGGAGAGTAAATTGCTGTCCCCCTATTCAGGACTCGAAGGCCGTTCTTTTTGGAAGACGGGCGTCGTCGAAAAGCATCCTCTCGAGTTGGAGGATATTTATATAAAGAAATTCGAGATCGGTCGAAGCGAACGGATCGCGACCGCCGGCAGCTGCTTTGCGCAACACATCGCAAATCGTATGCGAATCCGTGGGTTTCAGGTCCTCGACGCTGAACCGCCGCCACCCGGCCTCGACACGAAGGCGGCGCAGCAATTCGGCTTCGAGCTTTATTCCGCTCGTTACGGTAATGTGTATACGGTTCGCCAATTGCTGCAATTGATACAAGAATGCAGCGGCCTTCGCGCTCCTCTCGTCGGCGTTTGGGAGAAAGACGACCGCTTCTATGACGCGCTGCGTCCCTCGGTCGAGCCGGAGGGATTGTACACGCCGGAGGCGGTCGCGGCGCATCGAAGCCAACATCTCGAGCGCGTCCGATCGATGCTCGAACGAACCGATCTCCTCGTATTCACATTAGGACTGACCGAAGGCTGGATACATCGCGAGGACGGGACAGTCTATCCGACGGCTCCAGGCACGATCGTCGGCTCGTACGATCCTGCGTCTTACGCCTTCAAGAACTTCAACTATGAAGAAATTCTGCAGGATTTTCTCGAATTGCGAAGCCTGCTGAAGACGATCAAGAACGACATACGTTTCATTCTCACAGTGTCTCCGGTGCCGCTCACGGCGACGGCCAGCGGCGCCCATGTTCTGGCGGCGACCGTCTATTCCAAATCCGTCCTTCGCGCGGTCGCAGGCTATTTGGCCACATCCTTCCCAGACATAGACTATTTTCCCTCCTATGAAATTATCGCTGGCGCGCCGGCGCGTGGATTTTTCTACGAAAGCAACCTTCGATCGATTTCGGCTGCCGGAGTCGATGTGGTGATGCGCGCTTTCTTTCGTCAGCACGGCGGCGTGGATGTGAATTCGGCGGACGCGCCGAAGACATCCAACGATGATATGCGCAGCGCGCTCTCGGGCGTCGACAAGATAAACGCTCTACAAGAAGCGTTTTGCGATGACGTTCTTCTGGAGGCTTTTGCGCCGTGACCAAATTCTGCCTCATCGGAGATTCTCACCTCGGAGCTCTCGGAGCAGGGATTGCAGCGATCGACATCTCGGCGCCCGATTACGAGACGACTTTTTTTTCGATGCACGCCCGCAATTTCCCCGCCCTGCAGATGAAGGGCCGCGAGCTCGAAGGCGCAACCGACGAGCTACGGCGCGAGTTTGCGGCGTTCAGCGGCGGACGAGAGTCGATCGAGCTCGACCTATACGACGCGTTCGTGATCGTTGGACAAGGCCTGAGCATCGGCCATCTGGTGGACCTCTATCGAGACTATTGCTGCGACTCCATGCCCGGTCCGCAGCGCGGACGATATCTCCTGTCCGACGCCTGCTACATCAGCGCCAGCGAACGCATCATTGGAAGCGTCAACGCGATGAAAATCGGACGCCTCATTCGATCCGTCACCGATAAGCCGATCACTTTCGTAGCGGCTCCCAACCCCGGCTCTGGAGTCCCGGAAAGCGAGATGCCGCCAGAATTCCCGCCTTTTTACACGGCCGTCGAATGCGGCGACGCCGAATCGATCGCGATGATATTCCGCGCGGTCTGCGCGCGTATCGCCAAAGCCAAGGACGTGAGAATTATTCCACCGATCGACGAGGCGGCGGAAAACGGACTGTTCAATCGTCAGGAATTCAGCCTGCTCGCGGAGCGAGATGCTGAAGGCGCCCCTCTCTCCGATCGAATCGGAGCCATGGTCCACGGCAATGGTCGCTACGGCGCCATGCTCGCTCGTGTCGTCTTCGACCGAGAAGCGCCGCTCTGACCGACGAGGCGCGGCGCATCGAATATGGATCGATCAGAGTTCGTCGTCCCACTCGCGCAGCCGCAGGACAGCGCCTGCCTGAGGCGCTGGCGTGCGGGCGGCGGCTGTCCGGCACGGTGACCCGTCATTCCGAAAGCCATCCGAAGCGCCCGTCAATGAAGAATATGTGATGGACGCCCTGTCCGAACAAGCGCGCCGGACCGACGCCGACTCGGCCCCGCACAGTTTCGACGAACACCATCCGATTATCGTCCGACTCGGCGCAATGCATATAGAAACCTACGCCATGCTCGTCGGTCTCTCCAGCGGCGGTCGTCGAACAGCAGCGACTCGCCCAAAGAAGCGCGGGAACGGCGCAGGCGGGGCCGTCGCATCGGTTCCCGACAAGCGCGTCGAAAGTTCGGAAGAGCTGGTCCAGCGCTTCAGTCGAAATCGAAATATCGGGCATTTGCGTCTCCGACGCCGAAATTATCGCCGAATATAGACCGAAATGGCCCATTACGAGCGAATTTAGCGAGATCGCGCGCCGCCGCCCGCCTTGACAAAGGCGCCCGCGTCCTTATGGTGCCGGCCAATTCGCCGCCGGGTTCGTGAGGATCGGGACCGGAGCGAGAGTGTCCCCTCACAAGT
Source organism: Methylosinus sp. KRF6 (assembly GCF_018887255.1). NCBI lineage: Bacteria > Pseudomonadati > Pseudomonadota > Alphaproteobacteria > Hyphomicrobiales > Methylocystaceae > Methylosinus > Methylosinus sp. KRF6. The sequence continues at coordinate 703,563 of NZ_JAHLJF010000001.1, forward strand.
TCAGGACTGACGGCAATGGCCAAATCCGCCATGATCAAGATCAAGCTTCTGTCGACGGCCGACACGGGCTCCTTCTATGTGACGAAGAAGAACGCCCGCACCAAGACCGAGAAGCTCGTGTTCAAGAAATACGATCCCGTCGTGCGCAAGCATGTCGAGTTCAAGGAAACCAAGATCAAGTAAGGCGAGGCGGGCCAGCCCGCCTCTTCCGCCGCCGACGGCGCCGCTATCGCGGCTTCGAAGCTCGAAGACGCCCGAAGCTCTAAGTGATACTGAAACGAAACGAGCCCGGAAGCGGATTTCTCCGTTCCGGGCTCGTTTCGTTTCAGGCGGAGAGAAGATTGTTCCTCGATCGTCACGCCCACCGGCTGCGGCCGCCTTCGTTTCTCCCGAAACGAAGGCGGCCGACTGGCGCTGGCTTTAAGGAGGCCACTCCAACCAACGCCAGCCGGCCAACCCCACGGACCCAGGAGATGCGGCGGACCTGAGCACTCCGCAGGGTATTCGAAGTTGTCTGCCGATACGCATCCAACGCAAAAGCACGCCTTGGGTTCTTATTCTTCTTTGCCCCCCGACGCTGCCTGACGCGCATCACGTTTTGGCATGGCTGAGGTTAGCTCAGCTGCATAAAAATGCAACCATCTGGCAAAATTTTCTACAACTTTCCAGATACTAAGTCAAAAACAGTGGCTTGTGATGACGCCTCCGCGGCAGTGAGCGCGCTCTGCGGGCGCTTGTCCACGACGCCTTTGCTCGGGACCGAGCTTTGTGGCAAACCCAGCCGGCCGGGGGCCGCCGATCGGGTTTGGCCGTCAGCGGCGTGGGAGGAAAATCGATGAAGTTTCGTGGTCTCGGATTGGCGCTCATCGGCGCGGTGGCGCTGGCGCTCGCCGCCTGCAGCGGCGGCCGCGAGCCCAATGACGCCGTCGGCGCCAAAGTGCTGCGCAATCTGCTTTCCAAGCAAGGCGTCAATGGCAAGCTGATCTCCTTCAAGAAAATCGACGGCCGCGCGCTGAAAACGCCGAACGCCGAGGCCTATGAGTTCTTGTACGAGGCCGAGGTGCAGTTCCCGGAGGCCTATGAGGCCGAATGCGCGAATGAGCGCGCACGCGGACGCTGCGCCTATCTCGGTCTCGCGCAAAGCCAGAGCTTCCAGAAGGGCGAAGTGCTGAAAGCCGAGGGCACGCTGCATTTCGTGCGATCCGACAAGGGCTGGGTCGGCGAAGACCAGATCGCCTATTGAGCCGCCCACTCGTCGTGATCCCCGCCCGAATGGGCTCCTCGCGCCTTCCCGGCAAGGCGCTGGCGCCCATAGCGGGGCGGCCGATGATCCTGCATGTGCTGGAAAAGGCCCTCGCCGCCGCGATCGGCCCGGTCGCGGTGGCGACCGATTCTCCCGAGATCGCGGCGATCGTCGCAGCGGCCGGCGGGCGCGTGGCGATGACGAGCGGCGATCACGCCTGCGGCAGCGACCGCGTCGGCGAGGCGGTCGCCGGCCTCGATCCCGCCGGCGAGCATGACATCATCGTCAATCTTCAGGGCGACCAGCCGGACATCGCCCCGGATACGCTGGCGACCGCGCTGGAGCCGCTCGCGGACCCTGATGTGGATATCGCGACGCTCGCCGCGCCGGCCGCGCCGGGCGAGCGCGACGACCCCAATTCCGTCAAGCTAATCGGCGCCGAGATCGCGCCGCGTCGGATGCGGGCGCTCTATTTCACCCGCGCTCCGGCGCCATTCGGCGAGGGGCCGGATTACCATCATATCGGCGTCTACGCCTTTCGCCGCACGGCTTTGGCGCGCTTCGCTTCCCTACCGCCCTCCGCGCTCGAGCTTCGCGAGCGGCTGGAGCAGCTGCGCGCGCTCGAGGCCGGAATGCGCATCGACGCCATGATTCTGGACAAAGCCGCCCGCGGGGTGGATACCAGCGCCGACCTTCAACGCCTGCGCGAGGCGCGGGACAAAGACGAACGGAGCCGTCGATGAGCGAGCGGCCGAAAATCGCCTATCAGGGCGAGCCCGGCGCCAATTCCGACATCGCCTGCCGGGACGCCTATCCCGATTACGAGCCCCTGCCCTGCGCCAGCTTCGAGGACGCTTTCGCGGCAGTGACCGAAGGCGTCGCGGCGCTGGGCATGATCCCGATCGAGAATTCGATCGCCGGCCGCGTGGCGGATATTCATCATTTCCTGCCCAACGCCGGGCTCTACATCATCGGCGAATATTTTCTGCCGATCCATTTTCAGCTGATGGCGCCGCGCGGCGCGACGCGCGAGACGTTGCGCGGCGTCTACAGCCATGTGCACGCGCTCGGCCAGTGCCGCAAGATCATCCGCGCGCTCGGCCTCACCGCCCATACGGCCGGCGACACCGCCGGCGCCGCGCGGGAAGTCGCCGAGTGGAACGACACGAGCAAAGCCGCCCTCGCGCCGCGCCTCGCAGCGGACATATATGGTCTCGACATTCTCGCCGAGAATGTCGAGGACGCCGCGCATAACACGACGCGCTTCGTCGTGCTGTCGAAGACGTCGAGATGGGCGGCGGCGGGCAATGGCCCGACGATGACGAGCTTCGTCTTCCGCGTGCGCAACGTGCCGGCGGCGCTCTACAAGGCGCTCGGCGGCTTCGCCACCAATGGCGTGAACATGACCAAGCTCGAGAGCTATATGGTCGACGGCGAATTCGCGGCGACGCGTTTCCTCGCCGATGTCGACGGCCATCCAGACGAGCCGCCGCTCGCCCGCGCGCTCGACGAATTGCGCTTCTTCTCCAAGGAGCTGGAGATCATCGGCGTCTATCCGGCGCATCGCTTCCGCCAGGAGAACAAGCGTAGCTTCGAATATGGCGATTAGTTTCGGACGCACGATCGACGGCGCGCATCACCCTCCCCTTCAGGGGAGAGGGTCGGCCGGCGAATAGCCCGGCGCTTGCGACGGGCGTTCTTTATAGAACGCCCTATGGCCGGACGGGGTCCGAGATTCGGGAAGTCCCCCTCCCGAGCGCATTCGGCGCTCGACCTCACCCTGGAGGGGGGAGGTGGAAACGCGATCTTTCATACGTCTCTGTCGTTCCGCCCGATTTCGCTGGTTTCAGACGGGAGAAGCCCCATGGCCGCAGCCTATGACAATGACAATGTTTTCGCCAAAATCCTGCGCGGGGAGATTCCGGCGCATAAGGTCTATGAGGACGATGTGGCGCTGGCGATCATGGACATCATGCCGCGCGCCGAGGGCCATGTGCTGGTGATCCCCAAGGTTCCGGCGCGCAATCTCCTGGACATCGACCCGGCCGCGCTCGCGGCGCTCATTTCCCGCGTGCAGCATGTCGCCAAGGCGGCCAAGGACGCCTTCGGCGCCGAGGGCCTCACCCTGCAGCAGTTCAATGAGAGCGCCGGCGGACAGGTGATCTTTCACCTCCATTTCCACATTCTGCCGCGCTTCGAGGGCGTCGCGCTGCGGCCGCCGGGAACCATGGCCGATGGCGAGAAGCTGAAGGCGCAGGCGGAGAAGATCAGAGCCGCGCTCGGCCCGTTTGCGGGCTGAGCGTCGCCCGCTTCAAGCGCGCCCGAATATTTTCCGCAGCTCTGTCTTGGCCCTCTCTAAAATGCGGCGGCGCTCCGCCGGCAGACCGCGTCCGGCGCGATTGATGTAGAAGGTCAACATGGACATTGCAGAGCGGAAGGGCGCGCTCTTGCGGCGATCGCTCTTTTCCGCCGAGCGCCTCAGCGAGCGCGCTATGGCGCGGGGATCGTCCTGCGTGAAGACGTCGGGCTCGAGGTCCAGCGCATTGCTCTTGCGCCCGACCTCGGCCGACCAATAGGCGGATTTGCTTTTCTCGCCGCTCAGGCGGCGCGCGCGCTCTGGCAATGGTGACCGCCGGGCTGGGAAACGCCGCGTAATGTCGCGCCGCTGAGGCCGGCGTCGCGATCCATCACGAGATCGGCGAGCGAGACGATGCCGACGAGGCGCTTGCCGCGATCGAGCACGGGCAGCCGACGCAGCTGCTGCTCGGCCATGTTCTGCGCGACATCCTCGACGTCGTGATCCTCATAGCAATAGCGAACGTCTCTGGTCATGACGTCGCGAATCTTCGTCTCCGCGCCCTTGCCGGCCGCGATGGCGCGTAAGGCGATGTCGCGATCGCTGATCATGCCGACGAGACGATCGTTCTCGCCGACCGGCAACAGGCCGATGTCGAGATCGGCCATGCGTTTGGCCGCGTCGCAGATCGTCTGCTCGGGCTCGACGAGACAGACCTCGCGCGTCATGATGTCCTTGATCTTCATCATTCGACTCCGTGTTTGCCTTGGAAAACTTGCGGGGCCGGCGAAGGTTCCGCGCCTTTCAGCGCGCGAGCAGCGCGACCGCGAGGCCGCCGGCGAGCGCGAGCGCGGAAGCTGCGGCGACACGAAAGCCGAGGCCGGCGCCGCCGATCCACCATGTCAGCGCCGCCTTGGAGAGCGTGTTGACGGCGACCGCGAGGCCGATCGACGCCGCAGCGACATCGAGCGTGAGCGTCGCGCGATCGAGCCGCGCGACGGACAAAGTTATGGCGTCGACGTCGACGACGCCTGAGATCGCCGCGACCGCGAGCGCGCCCGCCTCGCCCGCCATTCGGGTCGCGAGACGCGCCACGATCGCGACCACGGTGAGGAGCGCACCGAATTGAAGCACGACGCCGAGATCGAGAGGGTTCTTCGACGCATGACTCACATCGGTCGAAGAGGCGACCGCGCGGCGCATGAACAAAAGCGCGAAGGCGAGCATGACGGCGCCGCCTGCCGCGAAGGGCGCCGCGAGAACGCCGAGGAGCTCGATATCGATCAGCGCGACAACGGCGAGCACGCGGAACGCCATTGTGGCGTTGGCGAATAACGCGCCGGCGGCGAAGAGCGGCGCGCCTTCGCTCTGCTCGCGCGCGAGGCGCGCCATCGTCATCGTCGCGGCGGTGGAGGAGACGAGGCCGCCGGCAATTCCGGTCAGCGCCACGCCGCCGACGCCGCCCGCCGCCTTCATGGCCACATAGCCGAGGAAGTTGATGACCGCTATCAGCACGGTCAGCAGCCAGATCTCGTGCGGATTGACCGTCTTCCACGGATCGACGGCGCGGTCCGGCAGCAGCGGCAGCAGAATGACCGTCATGGCGGCGAGCGTCAGGCCGGAGCGCAGCTCCTCCCAGCTCAGGCGCCGCAGCCAGCCATGGCTCGCGGATTTCAGCGCCAGCAATCCCGCAGTGGCGACGCCCGCCGCGGCCGCGGCCTCGACATCGCCGACGACGGCGAAAGCGCCGAGCGCGAAAGCCAGCATAGCGGCGACCACTGTGGTCGCGCCGAAGGTCTCGTCATGGACGATCTCGCGATAGCGAAACAGGACGATCGCGCCGGCGAACGCCACGAAGGCGAGGCCGAGCGACACCGCGCCGCCTATGCCGGTCTGATTGCAGATGGCGCCCCAGACGGCGCCGAGGAGGGCCGCCAGCGCATGGGTACGAAAGCCCGCGGCGCGCTCGCCCTCCTCGTCCTCGCGCGCCTGCCAGCCGCGCTCGAGGCCGATCAAAAGGCCGATCGCCAGCGCCACCGTCAGGCGGCGGAACAATTCGGTCGTCTCCATGCGCCGGCCTTCCCGAAAAGCGGAACTTCACGATTATACTCGCGCTCCGGCGAACATGCGCAGCGCCGCCGGCGAGACGCCTTGTCGCAGCTCGAAATAACCGGCCCAAGGATCGGCGCGCAGCGCCGCGAGGCGGCGCTCGACCTTGTCGAGGCAATAGAAGTCGGCGCGCTCTATGCGGCCGAGCTCGTCCCAGGAGACGGGCGTCGCCACAGAAGGCGTCTCCCGCGCGCGCGGCGAGAAAGGCGCCACCGCGCTCGCGCCGCGATCATTGCGCCGATAATCGATGTAGATGCGGCCATGGCGCCGCGCCTTGGTCGCCATTGCGGTGAAGCGGGCCGGATCATCCGCGGCGAGACGGCCGGCGACGCCTCTGGCGAAAGCCGTGAAGGTCGGCCAGTCGAGCGCGTCATCCAGCGGCGCGACGACATGCAGCCCCTTGCCGCCGGTGAGCAGCGCGAAGCTCGCGAGCCCTGCCGCCTTCAGCAGAGCGCGGAAATCGCGCGCGGCGCTCTTCACCTCCTCGAATGTGACGGATGAGTCGGGATCGAGATCGAAGACGAGACGATCGGGACGTTCCAGCGCATCGAAGCGCACGCCCCAAATATGTAGCTCCAGCGCATCCATCTGCGCCGCGCCTTCGAGGCCGGAGAGATCGTCGAGGAAGAGGAATTCTTCCCATTCGCCATCGCTCCCGGCGATGGGCGCGGCTTTGAGTCCCGCGGGCAGGCCGCGCCGATGATGGCGCTGGAAGAAGCAGCCATGCGCCGCGCCATTGGGACAGCGCAGCAGCGACAGCGGCCGCCCGGCGATATGCGGCAGAGCGAAAGGCGCGACCCGGCGCCAATAATCGACCAGCCTCTGCTTGGTGACATGCAGAGCGGCCGGGTAGAGCGGCTTGTCCGGGTTGGTGAGGCGGATCATCGCTGGCCTCGCTTCGGCTCGCGAGGCGTTGGGATGGAGGCTCCCTCATCCTGAGGAGCGGCCGCAGGCCGCGTCTCGAAGGACGAGGGAGCCTTCATGCGCTGGCTGCTGGATCTCGCCCTCGTGCTTCGAGACGGTCGCTTCGCGACCTCCTCAGCATGAGGGCGAGGATTGCAGGACGTTGGAGAACTCACCTCACTCGCCAGCTTGTCCTCGCGCAGGCCGATGAAGGTCGGATGACGCAGCACTCCCTCCTTGGTGCGCTCCGTATAATCGATCTCGACGACGAGCCGCGGCGCCACATAGCGCGCATGACGCGCGATTTCCGCCGGAACGGCGGCGAAAGGCGAGGTCTTGCGCGCATGCGCCCGCAGAGCGGCGCCGATCTGCGCGAGATCGCGATCGGAAAAGCCGGCGCCGACGCGGCCGCGATAGCGCAATTCGCCATCGACGAATTCGCCGAGCAGCAGAGAGGCGAAGTCGCGGCCCTTCTTCGTCGAAGGACGATAGCCGCCGACGACGAACTCATCGCGGCCGAGACATTTGACCTTTATCCAGGCGCGCGTGCGCCGCGAGAGATAGGGCCGATCGACGCGCTTGGAGACGACGCCCTCGAGCCCCATGCGTCGGCATTCCGCGAGAAAACGCGCGCCGGCGCCGATCACATGGCCGCTGTAACGTATCGCCGCCGGCGGCTCGGCGAGCAGCGCGGCGAGACGATTCTTGCGCTCGAGCAAAGGCTCATTGGAAACATCCTCGCCATCGAGCTCCAGCAGATCGAAGGCGTAGAAGACGAGCGCGCGCGGGCGCTTCTCCAGCATCTTCTGCAGCAGGCCGAAATCGCTGCGGCCGCTCACCTCCAGCGCGACGATCTCGCCGTCTATGAGCGCGCTTCTCATCGGCAATTGCGCGGCGGCTTCGGCGATGCCCGAAAATTTCGCCGTCCAATCGAGGCCGGAGCGCGTGTAGACGCGGCACGCGCCGCCCGCCGTCGCGATGAGCGCGCGATAGCCGTCGAATTTGATCTCATGCAGCCAGTCCTCGCCCGCGGGCGGCTGGGCGGCCGGGGTCGCGAGCTGCGGCGCGCGAAATTTCGGCAAGCGCGGCGCATGGGTTTCGCCATCGGCGATCTCCGCGAAGCTACGGCCCGTCGTGACGCTGCGCGTCCATTCGCGCGTCGGATCGAGATCGGCGTCGGCCTGCCCATCCTTCATTTTGACGAGCAGCCAATTTTCTTTGGGCTCTTTTGCGCGGCGCGGCATGCGCACCAGCGCGAAGCCGCCTTTCAGTCGCTCGCCTTCCAGCGTGAGCTCGAGACGTCCGTCGGCGAGGCCGCGATGTGGATCGCCCTTGGCCGTCCAACGGCCGCGGTCCCACAGCATCACCTCGCCGCCGCCATATTCGCCTTTGGGGATGGTTCCCTCGAAGCTCCCATAATCGAGCGGATGATCCTCCGTGCGCACGGCGAGACGCTTCTCGCTCGGGTCGAGGCTGGGGCCGCGCGTGACGGCCCAGCTCTTCAGCACGCCGTCCAGCTCGAGGCGCAGATCGTAATGCAGCCGGCGCGCGCGATGCTTCTGCACGACATAGGCGCCCTGCCCTTGCGCCCGTGCGGCGCCTTCCGGCTCGGCCGTGCGGTGAAAATCGCGCTTGGCGCGATAGGCGACGAGCCGCTCGTCCTTCGCTGCGAGCGGCCTCGCGCGGGGAGAAGCGCGATGAGCCGATGACGAGCGCGCGGATGGACCCAATTTGCGCTCCTCTCGCGGTCACGCGCGCTTCTTGACCGGCCCCGTCTTCGCCGCAGCCTTGGCTGACGCCGTCTTCGCCGGACTCGCCTTTTTCGCCGGCTCGGCGGCGCGCGCCTTGCCGTGTACGGGTTGCGGCGCGCTCTCGCCGACGCTGCGCTTCAGCGCCTCGATGAGATCGATCACCTTGCCGGGGCCGCGACGCTCCTCCTCGCCAGTGGTGACGATCGCCTGGCCTTCGCGCTTGCGCTCGACGAGATCGCGCAACGCTTCGGCGTAGGAATCCTTGAACGCCTTGGGATCGAAAGGCGCGCTCTTGCGCTCGATCAGCTCGGACGCCAGCGCCACCATCTCGGCGTCGCTGTCGCCTTCGCCGATCTCGGCGAAATAAGGCTCATAGGAGCGGAGCTCATTGGCGTAGCGCAAGGTCTCGACGAGCAGCCCCTTGCCGAGCGGCGTCACCGCGACAATGCTCTCGCGCCCGCGCATGGTGAGCCGGCCGATGCCGATCTTGCCGGCGCGGCGCAGCGCCTCGCGGATCACCGCATAGCCTTCGGTCGAGACATCGCCCTCCGGGGCGAGATAATAGGGCCGGTCGAAATAGCGCGGATCGATCTCCTCGCGCCCGACGAATTGCACCAGCTCGATCGCTTTGCCGCTGTCGAGCTTGATCTCGTCGAGCTCGTCCGGCTCCAGCACGACATAGGAATCGTCGCCGATCTCGAAGCCTTTGACGATATCGGCGGAGTCGATCGGGCCGACGCCGGGCACGACCTTCTCATAGCGCACGCGCTTGCCCGAGGGCTTGTGGATCTGATGCAGCGTCGTCGCCTGGGCGCTCGACGTCGCCGCATAGAGCTCGACGCCGATGGAGACGAGCGAAAGCCGCAGATAGCCTTGCCAATAAGCGCGCGCGCGTGGAGCCATGAGGTGAGACCCTTGTTGTTTCGCGCTTTATCTAGCGCCGCGGCGCGCGCGGACGATGGCGGCGTTTAGCTCGCCGCCATAGATGAAGATGACGCCCGAGAAATAGAGGAAGACGAGCGCGATCATCGCCGAGGCGAGGCCCGCATAGGTCAGCGCATAGCGCTCCGAGAAGGCGGCGAGATAGCGGCCGAAGGCGGCGCCGGCGACGAGCCACAGCAGCAGCGTCGCCAGCACGCCGGGGAGTATGTCGAGAAAGCGCCGCCGCCCCGCCGGCAGCCAGGCGTGAACGGACAGCAGCGTCAGCGCCAAAATCAAAGTGGCCACGCCATAGCGCGCGAGCGTCACCATCGTCTCGAAAGGCGCGAACCAGTCGAAATAGCGCGCAGCGGCGTCAGTGATGAGCGGGCCGAGCACGACCAGCACCGAGAGCGCCAGCAGCGCCGCCGCGCTGCCGATCACATAGAAGATCGACTCGAGCCGCAGCAGCCACCAGCTGCGCGATTCCGGTGTTTCATAGGCGCGATTGAGGCCGATGCGCAGGCTCTCGAGCCCGCTGGAGGCGAAATAGACGGCAAAGAGCGCGCCGAAGGTGAGATTGCCGGCCTGCGGCTCCGTCGCGACGCGCCGGATCTCTCGCGCGATCGGCTCGGCCACCTCCGGCGGCCAGGCGTCGAGCAGCAGGCGGCCCGCCTCGTCCGCGAGGCTCTTCGAGCCGAGCAGGCCGGCGAAGGCCGTGACCACGATGAGAAAGGGAAACAGCGACATCAATGTCGAGAGCGCGATATGGCTCGCTATGGCGAAGCCGTCGCGATCGACGAAATGCAGGAAAGCGTCCAGCGGAATGCGTAGCGGCGCGGGCAATCGTTCCGCCCATGGCGCGAGCGACCCGAGAGCGCGCCGGAAGACTGCTTTGTCGACCTCGTCCAATCTCGGCTCCCACGCTCGCCGGCAAGCGATAGTCGAGCATATAGAGCCATAGGACGTCGGCAACTTTCGTCATCCGGCGACGTTGAAGAGAAGCGGCGGCGACGCTCCGGCGCCGTCGCCGGCTGCCTCAGACGCCGCGCCGCAGCACGCCGCCGACGAGGGCGATGATGAAGAGCACCACCGCCACCCAGAACAATATGCGCGCGGCGTCGATCGCCGTGCCGGCGACGCCGCCGAAGCCGAAGAAGGCCGCAATCAGCGCGACCACGAGAAAGACGACGGCCCAGCGCAGAAGATCGCTCATCTCTGTCTCCTCCCATAGAGGATGGATGAGGGATAACGTCGGCGCGCCCAACGGGTTTCGCGCGAGAGGAGGCGGAAATGAGCTTGGGGACCAGAGCGGGAACGGGCGCGCTCCCGCGCGCCGACGGCGAGCGTAGCTTCACCATCAATTTCGGCCCTGTGCATCCGGCCGCGCATGGCGTGCTGCGCCTGGTGCTGGAGCTCGACGGAGAGGTCGTCTCCCATGTCGACCCGCATGTCGGCTTCCTGCATCGCGGCACGGAGAAGCTCATCGAGGACAAGAGCTATCTGCAGGCCCTGCCCTATTTCGACAGGCTCGATTATGTCGCGCCGATCAATCAGGAGCACGCCTTCTGCCTCGCCGCGGAACGGCTGCTCGGCCTCGCGGTTCCCAGACGCGCGCAGCTCATTCGCGTGCTCTATTGCGAGATCGGGCGGCTGCTCTCGCATCTGCTCAACATCACCACGCAGGCCTCCGATTGCGGCGCGCTGACGCCCAATCTCTGGGGCTTCGAGGAGCGCGAGAAGCTGATGGTCTTCTATGAGCGCGCCTCCGGCGCGCGGATGCACGCCTGCTATTTTCGCATCGGCGGCGTGCATCAGGACCTGCCCGCAGCTCTGCTCGACGATATAGAGGCCTTTTGCGATCCATTCCTGAAAGTCTGCGACGATCTCGAAGGATTGCTCACCGATAATCGCGTCTTCAAGCAACGCAACGCCGACATCGCCGCCGTGTCGCTGGAGGAGGCTTGGGGCCTCGGCTTCTCCGGCGTGTTTGTGCGGGCCTGCGGCGCGCAATGGGATTTGCGCAAGGCGCAGCCCTACGAATGCTACGAGGAGCTGGATTTCGACATTCCCGTCGGGCGTCACGGCGATTGCTACGACCGCTATTGCGTGCGCATGGCCGAGATGCGCCAATCGACGTATCTGATGCGCCAATGCGTCGCTTTGCTGCGCAGGCCGGAAGGCCGCACGCCGATCGCCGTCGACGACCATAAGGTGACGCCCCCCAAACGCAGCGTGATGAAACGCTCGATGGAGGCGACGATCGAGCATTTCAAGCTGTTCAGCGAAGGGATTCACGTTCCGGCCGGCGAGGTCTACGCCGCCGTGGAGGCGCCCAAGGGCGAGTTCGGCGTCTATCTCGTCGCCGACGGATCGAATCGTCCCTATCGCTGCAAGATCCGCGCGCCCTCCTTCGCCCATCTGGCGGCGGCCGACCGGCTCTCGAGCGGCCATATGCTGGCCGATGTCGCAGCCATCGTCGGCTCGATGGATATCGTCTTCGGAGAGATCGACCGCTGAAAAAGGAGAAGCCGACATGCCGACGACGCTCGCGGAAAAGACCTGCACGCCCTGCCGCGGCGGCGTTCCGCCGCTCGACCGCGCAAAGGCCGAGGCGCTGCTCGCCGAAGCGCCCGATTGGTCGCTGATGGACGACGCGCGACGCATAGAACGCGGCTTTCGCTTCGGCAATTTCCGCGAGGCGGCGGAATTCGTGCGCCAGATCGGCGAATTGGCCGAGGCGGAAGGCCATCACCCGGACATCGCCTTCGGCTGGGGCTATGCGACCGTCTCGCTGCAAACGAAGAAAATCCGCGGCCTGCACGAGAACGACGTCATAATGGCGACGAAGATCGACAGCATCTTCTCGCGCTGGCGAGGCCTGCCTGCAGGGCGCATGTGAGGCCGACCCGTCCCTTCAGGGCTCCGAATCCGGGTTAACGGGCTGAAGCGCCCAAGGCTGTGGCGAGATA
>NZ_JAHLJF010000001.1:715854-945422 GCF_018887255.1 Methylosinus sp. KRF6
CCGAGACATCGCTCGATCAGCTCATCCGCGAAATGGTCGACGCCGATCTCGAGCGGCTGAAGCGGGAACCGGGGACGCGATGAGCGCCGCAGCGGCCTTCCCCTCCGCGGCCCGATTCGAACGCATATTGGTGACCGGCGGCTCCGGCTTCGTCGGCCGCTATATGCTCGAGGGGCTGGCGCGCGCCTATCCCGCCGCACATCGCATGTCGCTCGCGCGGCCGGGCGAGCCCGCGCCCGCCGCCGGCTGGAGCCCGATCGCTTTCGATCTGCTCGATCCCGCGGAGACCGAGGCGACGATGCGCGAGGCCCGGCCAGATCTCGTCGTCCATCTCGCGGCCCAAGCCTCGGCGGCGAAATCCTTCGTCGCGGCGGAGGAAACCTGGCGCGTCAATTTCGTCGGCTCCCTCAATCTCGGCTCGGCGCTCGCGCGACATGCGGCCGAGGCTGTCGTGATTTTCGCCTCCACAGCCGACGTCTATGGCGCGAGCCTCGGAGAAGACGCGGCGCATGAGGCGATGATCCCGCGTCCGCTCAACGCCTACGCCCGCTCCAAGCTGGCGGCGGAGACCATGCTCGCGGATGTTCTGCCGCAGACGGCGCGGCTCGTCGTGGCGCGGCCGTTCAGCCATATCGGCCCCGGGCAGGACAAGCGCTTCGCCATCTCCTCTTTCGCGGCGCAGATCGTCGAGATCGAGAGCGGACGCGCCGAGCCGCGCCTTTGCGTCGGCGATCTCTCGGTGCAGCGCGATTTCCTCGACGTGCGCGACGTCGTCGACGCCTATCTGCGGCTCATCGCCATCGCGCCCGATCTTCCCGCACGCGACATATTCGACATCGCCTCGGGGACGACGCGCCCGCTCGCCTCTCTGGTCGAGGCGATGCGCAGGCTCGCGCGGCGCGATTTCGAGATCGTGGTCGATCCCGAAAGACTGCGGCCGGCCGACATTCCGGTCGCCCATTGCGTCGCCGCCAAGCTGCGCGCGGCGACCGGCTGGAGCCCGACCCGCACGACCGACGAGACGCTCGTCGATCTGCTCGACTATTGGCGCGCGGCCGCAGAAGCGGCGAAATGACGAAAAGCGAGCGCGAGCGACGTCTCGAGGAGCGCAATCGCCTGCTCGAATATCAGCTCGACTTTCAGAGGGCCGAGCTTCTCCATCTCGTCCATGAGCGCGAAAAAAACGTCTATTCGGCCGCATGGCTGATCTTCCGCCCGCTTCGCCGCTTGGAGGCGGCGTTGGTCGACGCCGTCACGCCGCTGCTGCGCCACGTCTCGCGCGAGCGCGCCGCTCCGGCGATCGAGGCCGGCCTCGTCGAGCCGCCCGCGACGCGAGAGACGCGCAAGCCGAAACGCCTGCTCGTCGATGTGACGGCCACCGCGCGGCGCGACGCCGGCACCGGCATTCAGCGCGTCGTCAAGAAAATCACGCAGGCGCTCTATCGCGACAGCGAGCTTCCCATTCCGGTGATCGCCGTGCGCTGCGAGGGCGGGCGGCTTTTCACTTGCGAGGCCTTCGTCGCCGCGCTCGTCGGAGGGACCGCGGGGGCGGATCGGGAAATAGAGATAGAACCCGGCGATCGCTTCTTCATGCTCTCGGACAGTTGGAACGCCTTCGAGGAGTTTCAGCCGGTCTTCGCGACTATTCGCGATGGCGGCGGCGCGATCGTCACCTGCATTTTCGATCTCATCCCCGTGCTCTATCCGCACGCCTGCCACGAGGTGACGCCGCCGCGCTATGCGGCCTGGCTGCGCCGCGCGCTCGTCGAGAGCGACGCCTTTCTCGCCATTTCGCGCACGGTCGCCGAAGAGCTCGCGGATTTCGTGAAAGAAACGGGCCTGCCGCATCGCCCAAATCTTTCGATCGGCTGGTTCCATTGCGGCTCGGACATCGCCGAAGGCGCGCCGGCCGCGCCGCGGCCGCCGATCGCCGCCGCCGCGGGAGGCGCCATGTTTCTTTGCGTCGGCACTGTGGAGCCACGCAAGGGGCATCGCGTCGCGCTGGCGGCTTTCGAGGCGCTCTGGCGCGAGGGCCGCGACATTCGGCTCGTTTTCGTCGGGCGGCGGGGCTGGTTCGAGGAGGCGCTCAGCGCCGAAATCCGCGGCCATGGAGAATTCGGGCGGCGGCTCTTCTGGTTCGACGATATCGGCGACGCCGAGCTCGCCTTTCTCTACGACAGCAGCGCGGCGGCGCTCGTCCCCTCCTATGCGGAAGGGTTCGGCCTGCCGATCGCCGAGGCGGCGCGCCGCGGCCGCCCGGTGATCTGCAGCGACATTCCCGTGTTCCGCGAGGTCGGCGGCGCCGGCGCCCTCTATTTCCGCGTCAACGACTCGGCAGCTCTCGCCGAGCGCATCGGCGCGTTTCTGGACGGGCGCGCCGAGGCCGATCCGTCCGCCGTCAGCCGCGTCTCCTGGGCCGAGGCCGCGCATCGCGTCGCGCAGGTCATCGCGACCGAGGATTGGAACGCCGAGCTGCCGTGAGCGGCGAAGCGGATTTGGGGCATTGTTCCGCCACGCCCGAAAGCATGATAGAGAACGAATTGCGGCGGCGGCGCCTGCGGCTCACTCGAACCGCAGGCTTCGCCGCTTTTGTTCGCAGCGGGAGCGCAAGTCGCGACTTCCGCGACAAAAGGCTCGAACCCCATAGGCCGTCATATGTCGTTCTCGTCGTCCATAAGCCTGCCGCCGACGCCCAAGGCGCTCCTCGACCTCATCAAGCTCGACGCCGGGCCGGCCTCTATGCCCGATAGCCGGCAGGCGCTGTGGATCAGCCTCGCCGCCTATTTTCTCACCGAGGCGGGCGGCCAATTGGTGAGCGCCGACATTCTTCCCTCCATCTCCTACGGCGTGGCGAGCGCCGCTCTGCTGGCCGCGCTGACCTTCGGAGCACTGGTCCTGACGGGAACCCGCGAGCGCTTGCAGCAGACGCTGATCTCCCTCGCCTCCACGGGCGCGGTCATCGGCTTCGTCTCGATGGTTCTGTCATTGATGGTCGCGCAGATATTTCCGCCGCCGATGCCCGCCATGAAGCTCGTCGGCTTCGTGCTGTTTCCGCTGGTGCTGTGGAAGTTCACCGTGTTCCTGTGGATCTACCGTCACGCCGGAATGCGCTTCATCCCTGCCTTCGCGCTAGGGGCGATCTACATCGGATTCACGCTGCTGATTCTGTCGCCGCTGCTGGTCCGCGTCTTCAACCTGCTCTGACGGCCCTGCGCCCCGCCGCCGAGCCGCGGCGGGGCCCATTAAGCAAGCATTAAGCATAATCACTTACGCATTGGTCATCACCCGCGTCGCGGCCCGCTCGAGGCCGCCCGGCGCGAAGCGAGGATGAACCAATGAGATTTTCCGGTTCCTGCGCCGGGGCGAGGCTTTTTTATGCGGTCCTGAGCCTTTCGACCTTCGGCCCGGCCGTCGCGGCGGACATGCCTTTCTTTGCGCCGCCCGAGCAGGAATACGAGCCCGTCGAGCTCGGGACCGGCTGGTATCTTCGCGGCGACATCGCCGCGGTTCGCTCGCCCGTGCTGAACATCGACGGCGCCGTGACGGCGAATAATTTCGTCAACAACTGGTCGGCCGGAATCGGCTTCGGCTATCGCTACAATAGCTGGCTGCGCACCGATCTCACCGCCGATTATCAGCCGCTCTACAGCCGATCGGGAGCCTCCTATGTCAGGACGCCCTGCCAGACCGGCGCGGTGGGCACGCCGGCCGGCGGACCCTACACCAACTCCGTCGGCGTCTACACCGACTGCTTCCCTTATTCGCAGAGCCGCGGAACCGCCTCGGTCTTCCTCGGCAATGTCTATGTCGATCTCGGCACATGGGGCGGACTCACGCCCTATATCGGCGCCGGCGCTGGCGTCGACGTGCTGTTCCAGAAGGCCCAGGTGCAATGGTACATGGGCAATCTCGTTCCCTATGCCGGAACGACCTGGACCGACCCCTTCACGCTCGGAACCTATATGGCCAATTGGGACCGCAGCTACTCCAACACCTATCTGAAATTCGCCTATGCCTTCATGGGCGGCTTCGCCTATGACATCACCGACCATTGGTCGGTCGACATCGGCTATCGCTATCTCAATCTGGGCACGATCTCCGGCAAGGACGCGCTGGGCGTCAGCCATTCGCGCAAGCTCGACATTCAGCAGGTGCGGCTCGGTTTCCGCTATCTGATCGACTGAGTTTCGCCTTCGCCGCCGCGCCTGGAACCGCAGCCGGCCCGCGAGTCGGCGGCCCTGTCCCCTCGCGAGAAGCGCCCCCGCCGCCGCGCCCCGGAACGCGACCGCCCCGCCCCAGCTCGCGCCCGACTTGACGCGAAGACGTGTTGCGCGTAGCGCAGGCTCCGAAAATCCATGCCCCGGGGAGGCAGCACGAAAATGCCCGTTCAAAAGCCCGGCGTGAAGCCGGCCGATCCACGTTTTTCTTCAGGTCCCTGCTCCAAGCGTCCCGGCTGGACGCTGGACGCGCTCGCGGGCGCGGCCCTCGGCCGCTCGCATCGCTCCCCGGCCGGCAAGGCGAAGCTGAAGGAAGCCATCGATCTGACGCGCGAGGTGCTTCGCGTGCCGGCGAGCCATCGCATCGCCATCGTCCCCGCCTCCGACACCGGCGCCGTCGAGATGGCGCTGTGGTCGCTGATCGGCGCGCGCGGCGTCGATGTCGCCGCCTGGGAGAGCTTCAGCGCCGATTGGGTCACCGACATCATCGAGCAGTTGAAGCCGGGCGCCGCCCGCAGCTTCGTCGCCCCCTTCGGCGAATTGCCCGACCTGTCGAAGATAGACTTCGACAATGATTTCGTCTTCGCCTGGAACGGCACCACCGCCGGCGTGCGCGTGCCGAACGCGGATTTCATCCCCGCCGACCGCAAGGGGCTGACCATCTGCGACGCCACCTCGGCCGCTTTCGCGCAGCCGCTCGATTTCGACAAGCTCGATGTCGTCACCTACTCCTGGCAGAAGGTGATGGGCGGCGAGGCGGCGCATGGAATGCTGATTCTCTCGCCGCGCGCCGTCGAGCGGCTCGAGAGCTACACGCCCGCCTGGCCGCTGCCGAAGATTTTCCGCCTCACCAAAAACGGCAAGCTCGTCGAGAGCATTTTCGAGGGCGACACGATCAACACGCCCTCCATGCTCTGCGTCGAGGATTATCTCGACACGCTGAAATGGGCCAAATCGATCGGCGGGCTCGACGCGCTCTTCGCGCGCGCCAACGCCAACGCCAAAGTGGTGCATGACTGGGTCGAGAAAACGCCCTGGTTCACCCATCTCGCCCAGGATCCGGCGACGCGCTCCAACACCGGCGTCTGCCTCGTCTTCGCCGATCCCGCCGTCGCCGGCTTGCCGCGCGCCGAGCAATCGGCGCTCGCCGCGCGCATCGTCGGCCTCGTCGAAAAAGAAGGCGCGGGCTTCGACTTCGGCGCCTATCGCGACGCTCCGCCCGGCCTGCGCATCTGGTGCGGCGCCACGGTGGAGGCCAGCGACGTCGCGGCGCTGACGCAATGGATCGACTGGGCCTATGCCGAGGCGGCGGCGCAGGCGGCCAAAGCGGCTTGAGTCGCGGGCCGCTCGTCACGATCTAGGGAAAGGGACGGCCGCCGCGCCAGCGCGGCGCCGAAGGGGGCGAAATCTCGGGCTCGGCCCGAGGGAGGCCCTTCATGCCCAAACGCGTGCTCGTCTCCGACGCGCTCTCGCCCGCCGCTCTCGAGCTTTTCCGCTCCCGCGAGATCGAGGCCGACTACCGGCCGGAGCTCGGCAAGGAGCCGAGCAAGCTCGCCGCCGCCATCGGCGCCTATGATGGACTCGCCCTTCGCTCGACCACGCAAGTCGACAAAGCGCTGCTCAAGCGGGCCGAGCGGCTGAAGGTCGTCGGCCGCGCCGGCGTCGGCGTCGACAATGTCGATGTGGCCGCGGCGACGGCTCGCGGCGTCATCGTGATGAACACGCCCTTCGGCAATTCGATCACCACCGCCGAGCATACGATGGCGCTGATGCTTTCGCTGGCGCGGCAAATTCCCGCCGCCGACGCCTCCACCCGCGCCGGCAAATGGGAGAAGAGCAAATTCATGGGCGTCGAGCTCGCCGGCAAGACGCTCGGAATCATCGGCTGCGGCAATGTCGGCGCCAATGTCGCGACGCGCGCGCTCGGCTTTTCGATGCGCGTCATCGCCTATGATCCCTTCCTCACCGAGGAGCGCGCCATAAGGCTCGGCGTCGAGCCGGTCGATCTCGAACAGCTGCTGGCGCGCGCCGATTTCATCACTCTGCACACGCCGCTCACCGCCAAGACGCGGCATCTGCTGAACGCGCAATCACTGAGCAGGACGAAGCGCGGCGTGCGCATCGTCAATTGCGCGCGCGGCGGCCTTCTCGACGAGGCGGCGCTCGTCGCGGCGCTGGATGAAGGCCATGTGGCCGGCGCCGCGCTCGATGTGTTCGAGACCGAGCCGGCGCGCGAAAATCCGCTGTTCTCGCGCCCCAATGTCGTCTGCACGCCGCATCTCGGCGCTTCGACGATAGAAGCGCAGGAGAAGGTCGCCGTGCAGATCGCCGAGCAGATGTCGGATTTTTTGACGCGCGGCGCGATTGTCAACGCCGTCAACTTTCCCTCGATCGGCGCCGAGGAAGCGCCGCGGCTCGCGCCCTTCGTCGATCTTTCCGAAAAGCTCGGCTCCTTCCTCGGCCGGGCGACCGAAGCGCCGATCGAGCGCATCTCCGTCGTCTACGAAGGCGCGGCGGCGCAGCGCAATATCGCGGCGATGACGGCGGCCGCCATCGCCGGCGTGCTGCGTCCGGCGCTGGCCGAGGTCAATCTCGTCTCGGCGCTCGCCATCGCCAAGGAGCGCGGGATCGCGATCGACGAAGCGACGCGCTCCGGCGAGAGCGATTATGATTCTCTCGTCGCCGTCTCGGTAATAACGCGCGCGGGGGAAAGAAGGATCGCCGGCTCTGTGTTCCACGATGAAAGGCCGCGCATCGTTGCGGTGGAGGGCGTGCGCGTGGAAGCGGAATTCGCCGAACGGATGATTTTCGTCTCCACCGCCGACCGGCCCGGCTTCATCGGACGTTTCGCAGGATTACTCGGCGCGGCGGGCGTGAATATCGCCACTTGCGCTCTGGGACGCGATCGGCCGGGCGGCTCGGCCGTGGCCCTCGTCGCGGTCGACGAGCCGGCGCCGCGCGAGACGATGCGAGAGATCGCCGCGCTCGCCGGCGTGCGCTTCGCCACGACTCTGCAATTTTAAAAGGAAAGAGCGGCGCTTTTTCACAGGCGGAGCGTCCCGGCCGCAGACGGGGAGTCCTCTCCTCGGCGCCTCCTCGTCCGCCTCACTCCGCCTCGATGTCGCGACATCGAGGCGGAGGAGGCGGATCGAGTGACGACTTTTCAAAAGTCCACGATCGACGCCGAGCCGCGAGCTTCACGAGAAGGGAGCGAAGCCACAGCCGAAAGGCGAAGGATCGTCTCTATTACTGAATCATCTTCACGGTGCGGCCGACGCCCGGATCGGAGCCGTTGCCGGTGCCATTGGTGCCAGCCGGCGAAATCCAGTCCGGAACCTTCGTCAGAGCGATAATGACGAACGCCGTGATGCCGACGATCCAAAGCACGGTTTTGCCGATATCCGCGCTGCTGTGAGTGCCGATAGACATGTGACGATCCTCCGAATGTTGGTGCTTATTTTGTTTTTTTTGCACTTGATGCGGCGCATCGGCGCAAGCCTACACCATCTCGTTTCCAGTTTCAATGCGGCATGTAGGCGCGCGACAAAATTAGTCAGTTTCAATGCGCAACGGAAGCGCGGACGCAAAAAGGCGACCCCGGGGCCCGACGGCTCCAGGATCGCCTCATATGTCTCATTGCGTGAGAAAGGGCGCTCAGTCCCGGCGCGTCAGATAATATTCGAGCATGGCCACGGCCGCTTTGCGGTCCCCCTCGCTCGCCCGCGCCAGCGCGCGCGAATGTAGCTCGACGATCCATTGATCGGTCGGGCGATCGCCGGCGGCCTCGCGCGCCAGCGTGAGATACATCAGTCCGCGGGCGCGCTGCGGCGGACCGCCGGCCTCGCCGTTGAACATAAGATGGCCGAGCAGCGCCTGCGACGGCGCATGGCCCTTGCGCGCGGCGAGATCGAGCCAATTGGCGGCCTGGCGCGCATCCTTGGAGACGCCATTGCCGTCGAGATACATGCGCGCGAGGTTATATTGAGCGTCGGCGTTTCCGAAATAGGTCGCGGCGTAACGGAAGAGATCGAAGGCGCGGCCGGCGTCCGGCTCGATCTTCGCGGCGGCGATGCCCTCGAGATAATAGACGCCGACGGCCACAAAGGCGCCGGCCGCCATCAACCGCTCGCGCGGGCTCGGCTCGTCATCGGCGAAATGATCGACGAGCTTGGAGAAATAGGCGTAGGCCTTGGCGTCGTCGCGGGTGACGCCGTCCCCATCCGCATACATGCGGCCGAGCTTCCACTGAGCGAGCGATTCCCCGCCATCGGCGGCGTAGCGCAGCGCCTCCACCGACTTTTTGGCGTTGCCGGCATGATAGCTCTCGAGACCGGCGCGCAGAGCCGCTCGCGGATCCTTGAAGATGGTGAGCGGCTGTGTGGCGGCGGCGAGCGAGCGCGGCTCCTTCCCGTCGAAGGCGAGGGCCCGCTCCGCGGAAACAGCCCCGACCGTCGCGCAGCCGAGCGCGAGATAGAGCGTCCCGAGACGCCCGCGCGGCCCTACCGTCGACGCAATCGCCTGGAGAAACACGATCATCGAGGATCTGACTTTCTCAACGCCGCTGGCGTTCGAAAAAAACGCCGCGCACCACCACCGCCATGCGTCACTGTCGAAAATTCGACGACAGTCGTTCAAAAACGAGAAGAGCGTTCTCCCGCGCGACGAGCCGGCGCGGGAGGCGTCCCCATGTCCTCGATGACCTTGTGACCGGCCGAGATTAGCGCAGCGTTTATGGCTGAAAAGGGGCATGTGGCGCTTTGCGCGCTCTGCGGAAAACTATCTCGACGACTGTTGCAACAAGGTCACAAGTTTTCGCGTTTCGCCACATGCCGGACGCCTCCACGACGCATCCGGCTACGCATTGCGACATAGAAACGACCCAGTCCACATTGCGCCTGCGCGGCCGCCGGCGCCGATCGCTGGCGCTCGCGGCGGGAGGGGCCTATATCGTTCGAGGAAGGTCCGCCTCGGAGGAAGGCGAGCGAAGCCGAAGGTCGCCCGATGCACGCCGTCTCGCCCGATTTTTCCGCCACGCTCGTTTCGGCGCGCGGCGATATGCGCGGTTCGGTGCGCGTCCCGCGCGAGACCGTCGGCTTTCGCCGCCTCTTCATCTTCCTCGGCCCGGGCTATCTCGTCGCCACCGGCTATATGGACCCCGGCAATTGGGCGACCGCCCTCGCCGGCGGCTCCAAATTCGGCACGGCTCTGCTCTTCGTCGCCGTCCTGTCCAGCCTGATGGCGATCGTGCTGCAATCGCTGACGGCGCGGCTCGGCCTCGCCACAGGGCTCGATCTCGCCAGCGCCTGCCGCCGCCGTTTTCCGCGCACGGCCTCGATGGGGCTCTGGCTCCTGGCCGAGGCGGGCATATTGGCGACCGATCTCGCCGAGGTCATCGGCACGGCGATCGGCCTGCAATTGCTGTTTGGCCTGCCGCTCGCTTTCGGCGTCGTCGTCACTCTGCTCGATACTTTCCTCGTGCTCGCCTTCGAGCGCCTCGGCTTTCGCAAGATCGAGCTTTTCGTCGTCGCCATGCTGGGGATCATCGCGCTCGCCTTCGGCGGCCAGCTGCTGCTGGCGCGGCCCGATCTCGGCGCGGTCGCCGCCGGCCTGGTCCCCACCCGGGCGCTGATCGAAAATCCCGAGATGCTCTATATCGGCCTCGGCATTCTCGGCGCGACCGTGATGCCGCACAATCTCTTCCTGCACTCTTATATCGTGCAGACGCGCGACGTCGGCTCCGGCCCGGCCGACCGCCGCGAGGCGATCGACTTCGCCATTTTCGACAGCTCGCTGGCGCTGCTCTTCGCGCTCGTCATCAATGGCTCGATTCTGGTGCTTGCGGCGTCGGTGTTCCACGCCTCCGGCCATACCGAGGTCGCCGAGCTCGGCCAGGCCTATACGCTGATCGCCCCGCTGCTCGGCGCGCCGATCGCCGCCAAGCTCTTCGCCATCGCGCTCATCGCCTGCGGCCTCAACTCCACGGTGACGGCGACACTCGCCGGGCAGATCGTGATGGAGGGCTTCCTCGAGCTGCGCATGAGGCCGGCGCTGCGGCGCCTGATCACGCGGCTCATCGCCATCGTCCCGGCCGTCGCCGTCACGCTGATCGCCGGGGAAGAGGCGACCGCCCATCTGCTGGTGCTGAGCCAGGTGGTGCTGAGCTTCACTCTGCCTTTCGCCGTCGGGCCCCTGGTCTGGTTCACCGCCTCGCGCAAATTCATGGGCGAACTCACGGCGCCGCGGGCGACCACCGCCGTCGCGGCCGTCATCGCGCTGGCCATTATCGCGCTCAACGGCAAGCTCATCCTCGACGCGATCCTCGGCTGATCTTAACCCTCCCTTGACCATGTGGTCCGGCAAGGCGGCGTTTACCATGCGCGCGCCGGAACAATCCCTTTGCGCGCGACGTTCTTTCCCAGCCGAGGCGGCGCCGAGAGCCTCCTCGATCAAAGCAAGGAAAGAACGGCATGATTCGACATATGGTTTATGCAGCGGCTCTGATCGGCGCGCTGATGCTGCCCGGCGCGGCCTCCGCCCGCGGCCACCATCATCACGGCCATCACCATCACGGCCACCACCACCACCACCGCCACCATCATCATCACGGCCGCCATCATCATCACGGCCATCACGGCCATCACGCCGGGCGCCACGCCGGATGGGGCGGCGGTTATGGCGGGGGGTATTATGGACGGTCCTATTATGCGGGACCACGCTATTACGCGGGGCCGCGCGTCGCCCCCAACGCCTGCTGGCGCTGGTGGAACGGCCGCCGTCACTGGGTCTGCTGATCGCGGCTCGTCGATCGGCTCCCGGCGAGGCCTCGGCCGGCCGGGACGCCGCTCTCAGAACTCGACGCCCTTCTGCGCCTTCACCCCGGCCTGGAAATGATGCTTCACCAGCGTCATCTCGGTAACGAGATCGGCGATGGCGATCAGTTCGGGCTTGGCGTTTCGGCCGGTGACGACGACATGCAGATCGCCGCGCCGGGCCGTTAGCGCCTCGACCACCTCCGCCAGCGGCAGATGCTCATAGCGCAGCGCGATCGACAATTCGTCGAGCACCAGCAGTCTTATCGACGCATCGGCCATCATCTCCTTCGCGGCGTCCCAGGCGCGGCGGGCCGCAGCCTCGTCGCGGACGCGGTCCTGCGTCTCCCAGGTGAAGCCCTCGCCGAGCGTGCGCCAGCAGAGCAGCTCCTCCTCTGCGCCGAGCTTCTCGAGGATTCGCCGCTCGCCGGTGTCCCAGGCGCCCTTGCCGAATTGCACGACGCCCACGCGGAAACCATGCCCCATGGCCCGCAGAGCGAGGCCGAAGGCCGCGGTCGATTTGCCCTTGCCGGGGCCGGTATGGACCATCAGCAGGCCCTTCTCGGCGATGCTCTTGCCGGCGACCTCGGCGTCCTGCACGGCCTTACGCTTCTCCATCTTCTCGCGATGGCGGCGGGCGGCGTCTTCTTCCGCGACTTCCGACATGATCAGCGCCTCCTAGCCGTTTGACGGCTCCTTCTCTCCGTCATATGACTGTTCGCGACGGTCCTCCGCAAGGAGGCGAAGAGGGAATGCGGTAGGGGCTCGCCCCGATCCGCGGCTGCCCCCGCAACTGTGAGCGGCGAGCGCGAGCCCGTGAGGCCACTGGGTGAAAGCCCGGGAAGGCGGCGAGCGCAGCGACCCGTGAGCCAGGAGACCTGCCGTCCAGCGAAACCACGAATGCCGCCGGTGGGGCGGCGAGGAGCAGAACATGACCACGAAGACCCTTTCCGCCGCCGCGATTCTCTCCGCCAGCCGCCTCGAGATCCTGCGCGCCGCGCTGGTCGTCTTCACGCTCGGCGCCGGCCTCGTCTATCTCGCCGGCTTCTCCTATGCGAGCGTCGCGCATAACGCAGCGCATGATTCGCGCCATTCGCTCGGCTTCCCCTGCCACTGACGCAGCGGTGATCCAGCGACTCCTCGCGGTCGGCCTATTGGCCGGCCTTCTCGCGGGGCTCGCGGTCGCGGCCCTGCAGAATGTCACCACGACTCCGCTGATCCTCGCCGCCGAGGTCTATGAGACCGCGGCCGAGCAGGCCCATGCGGGAGGCGAGGCGCATCAGCACGAGCACGCCGCCGAGTCCGCTTGGGAGCCCGCGCCGGGCCTCCAGCGCACCGCCGTGACCAGCGTCGCGACGAGCGTCACCGCGGTCGGCTACGCTTTCGTGCTGCTCGCGCTGATGCTGCTCTCCGGCGAGACGATCGAACCCAAGCGCGCCGCGCTCTGGGGCGCCTGCGCCTTCGCCTCCACCGGCCTCGCCACCAGTCTCGGCCTCGCGCCGGAACTGCCGGGCAGCGCCGCCGGCGATCTCGCCGCGCGCCAATTCTGGTGGATCGGCACCGCGGCCGCGACCGGCGCCGGCCTTTTCGCCGTGCTGCGCGTCGAGCGTCCGCTCATCAAAGCACTGGGTGTCGCGCTGATTCTCGCGCCGCATCTCATCGGCGCGCCGCAGCCGCCCGCGCCCGAGAGCACCGCGCCAGCCGAACTGGCCGCGCGTTTCGCCGCCGCTTCTCTCGCCATTCACGCGATCACCTGGATTCTGGTCGGCGCGGCGGTCGGCTTCGTCTGGCGGCATCTCTCGACAAAGACCAGCGCGGAGGCCGCGGCGTGAGCACATTCGCCAAAATCCCCGCGACCATCGTCACCGGATTTCTCGGCGCCGGCAAGACGACGCTGATTCGCCACATCCTCGAGACGGCGCGTGGCCGCCGCCTCGCACTCGTCATCAACGAGTTCGGCGATGTCGGCGTCGACGGCGATATTCTTCGCGCCTGCGGCGTGGAGAATTGCCCGGAGGAAAACATCGTCGAACTGGCCAATGGGTGCCTCTGCTGCACGGTGGCCGACGATTTCGCGCCGGCGATCGAGGCGCTGCTCGCGCATCCGAACCGGCCGGAGCACATCATCATCGAGACCTCCGGCCTCGCTCTGCCCAAGCCTCTGGTCAAAGCCTTCGAATGGCCGACGATCCGCCCGCATCTCACCGTTGACGGCGTCATCGCCGTGGTGGACGGCCCGGCGGTGGCGGCAGGCCGCTTCGCCGACGATCTCGACGCCATCGCGAAAGAGCGCGCCGAAACCCTCGCGATCGACCACGACAATCCGCTGGAAGAAGTTTTCGAGGATCAACTGCTCTGCGCCGATCTCATCGTGCTCAACAAGACCGATTTGCTGAGTGCGGAAGAGGAAGCGCAAGTCACGGAGCAAATCCGCGCCACTGCGCCACGCGCGGTAAAGCTGCTGCGCGCCAGCGAGGGCAGGCTCGACCCCGCCATTCTGCTCGGTCTCGGCGCGGCGGCGGAGGACGATCTCGCCAATCGCCCCTCTCATCATGATACGGAAGAGGACCACGATCACGACGATTTCGAGAGCTTCATCGTCGAGATCGCCGCCGCGCGCGACCCGGCCGAGCTGATCGAGCGCTTGGCTCGCGTCGCCGAGGCGCATGATGTTTTGCGCATGAAAGGCTTCGTCGAGATCGCCGGCAAGCCGATGCGCCTATTGGTGCAGGGCGTCGGCGCGCGCTTTCGTCATCAGTTCGACCGCCCCTGGCGCGCCGATGAGAATCGCGCGAGCCGCCTCGTCGTCATCGGCGAAAAGGGTCTCGATCGCGCGGGCGTGACGGCCATGCTGACGAGCTGAGGACGCGCCATGCATCTGCTCGCGCGCGATCTCCATGGCCTCGACGATAATGAGGCGGCGGTCGACCTCGGGCAGACGCCCGCGAAGATCGTCTTCCTCTCCTTCTCCGACGCCGAGCTTTCCCTCCTCGCCGAGCTGCATGAGCAGAACGCCGCGCTTCCCTCCTTGCGCTGCGCCTCGCTCGCCAGGCTGAAGCACCCCTATTCGGTCGATCTCTATATCGACAAGGTCGCGCGTCATGCGCGGCTCGTGGTCGTCCGCCTGCTCGGCGGCAAGGATTATTGGGCCTATGGCGTCGACGAGCTCGCGACCGCAGCGAAAATGCGCGGCTTCGCGCTGGCGATCGTTCCGGGCGACATGCACAGCGATGAAAGACTGGAGCGCGCCTCCACGCTTTCTTCCGACGCGCTCACGCGCATCTGGTCCTTCTTCCGCGACGGCGGCCCGGACAATCTACGTTCCTTCCTCGGCTACGCCGCGACTCTCGCAGGAACGCCCACGCCCTGGAGCGAGAGCGCGCCCGCGCCGCTCGCCGGCCGCTGCGAACAAGCCTGCCGCACCGCCCTCGGCGCCAACCCTCCCCCTCATGCTGAGGAGGCGGCGCAGCCGCCGTCTCGAAGCACGAAGAGGACGGCTCTCCCGTCCATCGAGACGCCCGCTGCGCGGGCTCCTCAGGATGAGGGAGCCTCCGGCCAATCGAGCGGCGCACAGGCGGCGTCGGCTCCGCGCGCGCTCGTCACCTTCTATCGCTCCGCCTGGCTCGCCGGCGATTTCGCACCGATCGTCGCGCTCGCCGATACGCTGCATGACCGCGGCTTCTGCGTCGAAGCCTATTTCGTCGCCAGCCTCAAGGACGCCGCCTGCGAGACGCTGCTCGCGCAGACGATCGCAGAATTCCGTCCCGATGTGATTCTCAACGCCACCGCCTTCTCCGCGCGCACGGAAGGCGGCTCGGTGCTCGATCGCGCCGACGCGCCTGTTCTCCAAATCGCGCTCGCCACTTCGACGCGCGAAGCCTGGGAGAACTCCAAGCGCGGCGCCAATGGCGCCGATCTCGCGATGAATGTCGTGCTGCCCGAGGTGGACGGCCGCATCTTCGCCGGCGCCGTCTCGTTCAAGGCGCAAACGCGCGAACGCGCAGCGAGCGAATTCGCGGAAATCCGCCATTCGCCCGAGCCGTCGCGCATAGATCACGTCGCGGCGCTCGCCCAAAATTGGGCGCGCCTGCGCCGCCTCGGGCATAGCGAGAAAAATCTCGCGCTGGTGCTCTCCGATTATCCGGCCCGACGGGGACGCGGCGGCTATGCGATCGGCCTCGACACGCCGCAAAGCGTGATCGCCATTTGCGATCTGCTGCGCGACGCCGGTTACGAAATCGGATCTCTCGATCATGACGGCGGAGAGACGACAGCTCCCGATCTCGTCATGCGCGCGCTCGAGGACGCTGCGCATTGCGCCGAGCTGCCGCTCGCCGAATATCATCGCCTCTTCGCCACGCTGCCGGACGACTTCACGCGGCAAGTCCTCGCCGCCTGGGGCGCGCCAGAAGAAGATCCGGCGCTCGCGAAAGGCGCCTTTCGCTTTTCCTGCATAGAGACCGGCAAGCTCGTCGTCGCATTGCAGCCGGATCGCGGAAGCAGAGCCGAACGTCGCGAGACCTATCACGACGCCGAGCTCGCGCCGCGCCACGCCTATGTCGCTTTCTATCTGTGGCTCCGCCACAGTCGACGCATAGACGCGCTGATTCATCTCGGCACACATGGCACGCTGGAATGGCTGCCCGGCAAATCGGCGATGCTCGGCCCGTCTTGCGCGCCACAGGTTTTGCTCGGCGCCACGCCGCTCGTCTATCCTTTCATCGTCAATGATCCGGGCGAGGCGGCGCAAGCCAAGCGCCGCGCCGGCGCGGTGACGATCGGCCATATGACTCCGCCGCTCGTCGAAGCTGGACTCGTCGCCGAGGCGGAGGAGATAGAGAGCCTGCTCGACGAATATGCGAGCGCCGCGACTCTCGATCCACGCCGCGCCGAGCTGGTGGCGGAAACGATTCTCGATGTCGCCGAACGCAGCGGCCTCGCGCAGGACTGCGGCGTCACACGCGAGACCGATCGCGCGGAAGCATTGGCGCGGCTCGACGCCTGGCTCTGCGATGTGAAGGAAATGCGCATCGGCGATGGGCTGCACATATTCGGCGAAGGGCCATGCGGCGCAGCCGAAGCGAGCGGCTTGCTGCGTGCGCTCGCGGGCGGTTTCGTCGAGCCCGGCCCGGCTGGCGCCCCCTCGCGCGGACGCGCCGATGTTCTGCCCACAGGCCGCAATCTCTTCTGCATCGATCCGCGCCATGTTCCGACGCGCACCGCGCATGATATCGGCGCCCGCGCGGCGCGCGAGGTGATGATGCGTCATGCGCAAGAGCATGGCGAATGGCCGCGCAATATCGTGCTCGATCTCTGGGGCAGCGCGACCATCCGCACCGGCGGCGAGGATTTCGCGCAAGCGCTGGCGCTGATAGGCGTCGCGCCGCTCTGGGACAACGCCAGCGCGCGCGTCTGCGGCTTCGAGATCCTGCCGCTCGCGAGCCGCGATTTTCCACGCGTCGACGTCACGCTGCATATATCGGGGCTCTTTCGCGATATGTTCCCCGGCCTCATCGCGCTCTACCATGACGCTGTCGCAGCTGTGGCGGCGCTCGATGAAGAGGACGAGTCCAATCCGCTCGCCGCCGCTCGCCGCGCCGGCCGAGCGCTCGAGCGCGTCTTCGGCGCCGCGCAGGGAAGCTATGGCCTCGGCCTTTCCGAGGCCATCGCGCGCGGCGAGACTCGCAATGCATTGGGCCAGGCTTTTCTCATGGCGGGAGGCCATGCGGTCTCGCGCAATGGCGAGAGCGCGCCGGCGCGCGAGGCTTTCGGCGAGCGCGTCGGCGTCGCCGACGCTCTGCTGCATGTGCAGGATATGGCGGAGACGGATGTGCTCACCGGCGCCGCCTTCGCCGAATTCGAAGGCGGATTTTCCGCCGCCAACGCCGCGCTCGGCGGCTCCGCGCAGATCACGCATATCGACGCGACGCGCCCCGCAGCATTGAAGCTGCGCTCGCTCGAGCAAGAGATCGCGCGCGTCATTCGCGGTCGCGCCGCCAATCCGCGCTGGCTCGAGGGGCAGATGCGCCATGGCCATCGCGGCGCGGCGGAAATCGCCGAGACGCTCGACAATCTCTTCGCCTTCGCCGCGACGACGCCGCATGTGCGCGACGCGCAATGGGATCTCGTCTTCGATTCGACGCTCGGCGCGCCGAATGTTCGCGATTTTCTGCTCGCCGCCAATCCGCGCGCGGCGGAGGCCATTCGCGACATGTTCCAGCGCGCCATAGCGCGCGGCTTGTGGCGCACGCGGCGCAACAGCGTCGCCGCGGCGCTCGAAGGGCTTTCGCTATGACCGCCGCGCCAAAAATCCAAGGCTGGTGTCCCGGCGCGCTGCGGCCGATGCAGAGCGGCGACGGCCTTCTCTTGCGCGCGAAAACCACGCATCCGCGTCTTTCGGCGCAGCACGCGCGCGAGATCGCATCGATCGCGCGGGATTGCGGCAATGGCCTCGTCGATCTCTCGCAGCGCGCGCAATTGCAATTGCGCGGCGTGAGCGAAGAGAAGCTCGAGCAGGCGCAGAGCCGCCTCGCCGCGCTCGGACTGCTCGCCGAAGATGCGGCGACGGAGAGCCTGCTCAATTTTCTCGTCTCGCCTTTCGCCGGCGCGCAGGCGAGCGCCCTCGTCGCGCGTCTCGCGCAATCGCTCGTGAAGGACGCTGCTCTGCTGGCGTTGCCAGGAAAGTTCGGCTTTCTCGTCGATGATGGCGGCGCGCTCGGCCTTTCCGCCTCGACAATGGATATTCGCCTCGAGGCGCATGGCGACACTGTCGCCGTCATCGCCGATGGCGCGCGCGCGCGCGCTTTTCTCGCAACGCCGGAAACGGCGAGCGATGTAGCGCTCGCGCTCGCGCGTGCTTTTCTCGACTTGCGGAAAGGCCGTGAATTCGAATTGCGTCGCATGCGCAACGTCGTCGCCGCCTTCGGCCTCGAGGCGCTGGCCGAGGCGGCTGCTCTCACGCCGACGCCGTATGAATCGCTCTGTCGCGCAGCCTCTGCAGCAGAGATTTTCGGAGCGCTTCTGTCTCGTGATAGCGGGGAAAAAGGAGTGAGGGCCTTCGCCGGCATAGGCGCGCCCTCTGGACGATTGCGCGCGGATGATCTTCACGCGCTGGCGGCGCTGGCCGAAGTCCATGGCCTGAACGAGTTGCGTCTCACGCCCTGGCGCGCGCTGCTGCTGCCCTGCGCCGATCTCGATGTCGCGCAAAATATCGTCGAGGACGCGGCCGGGCGCGGCCTCGTCATTGCGGCGGATGATCCGCGCCTTTCCGTCATCGCCTGTCCCGGCGCGCCGGAATGTCCGCAGGCGCATGCGCCGACGCGTGATCTCGCCGAAATTCTCGCCCCTCTCGCGGCGCGGCTTGCGTCGAAGGGCGCGAGGCTGCACATATCGGGCTGCGCCAAGGGCTGCGCCTCTCCCGCGACGGCAAAGGTTACGCTGGTGGCGACGCCGCGAGGATTCGATCTCATCGACGATGGACGCGCGAGCGATGCGCCGACGTTGCGAGGCCTCGGCGTGAACGAGATAGAAGACGCAATGAAAGCGCGCATCGCGCTTGCCACGAGCAAGGAGCTACAATGTCCGGCGCATTGACCTACATACGCGACGGCGCCGCGATCTACGACCGCTCCTTCGCCATTATTCGCGCGGAGGCGCGGCTCGAGCGTTTCTCGCGCGAGGAGGAGCGCGTCGCAGTGCGCATCATCCATGCTTGCGGAATGGTGGAGATCGCCGACGATATCGTCTTTTCGCCCGGCTTCGCGGAAACGGCGAGCGCTGCGCTGCGCAATGGCGCGCCCATTTTCTGCGACGCCAATATGGTCGCTCACGGCGTCACCCGCGCGCGCCTGCCCGCGAATAATGAGGTGATCTGCACCCTCGCCGATCCGCGCACGCACGCGCTCGCCGAAGAGATGAAAACGACGCGCAGCGCCGCCGCGATGGAGCTGTGGCGCGAGAAGCTCTCTGGCGCCGTCGTCGCCATCGGCAATGCGCCGACCTCGCTGTTCCGACTGCTGGAGATGCTCGACGAAGGCGTAGCCCCGCCCGCTGCGGTCATCGCAATGCCGGTCGGCTTCGTCGGCGCGGCGGAATCGAAAGAGGCGGCGATCGCCGATGGGCGCGTTCCGACCGCCATAGTACGCGGACGCAAGGGCGGCAGCGCCATGGCGGCCGCTGCGATCAATGCGCTGGCGAGCGAGAACGAATGAATATCGTCGATCCGAATTTGCACGTAGATCGAGAGTCGCGCATCACGCTCGGCGTTCTGCGCGGCGTCGGCCTCGGCCCCGGCGATCCCGAGCTAATGACGCTGAGAGCGGCGCGTCAGGTGAGCGAAGCCAAGATCGTCGCCTATTTTTCCAAGCGCGGAAAGCCGAGCCATGCGCGCGCCATCGCCGCGCGCTTCATCGCGAAGGATTGCGCGGAACTTCCGCTCACCTATCCGCTGACGACCGAGATTCCCTTCGATCATCCCGATTATGTCGCCGCGCTCGCGGCATTTTATGAAGAGAGCGCGGAACGCCTCGCTCTGCATCTCTCGCTCGGCCGCGACGTCGCTCTGCTCTGCGAGGGCGATCCGATGCTCTACGGCTCCTTCATGCATCTGCAGACGCGCTTGTCGTCGCGCTTCAGCGTGGAGGTCTGCGCGGGCGTCTCCGGCATGTCTGGCTGCTTCGCCTCGGCGCGCCAGCCGATGACATGGGGCGACGATGTTCTGACCGTCATTCCCGCCACTCTGCCGCGCGAAGCGCTCGCCATGCGTCTCGCCGCCACCGATGCGGCGGTGGTGATGAAGCTCGGCGGCAATCTCGGCAAGCTGCGCCTCGCGCTCCAAGATGCGAAGCTCGCCGAGCGCGCCATCTATGTCGAGCGCGGCACGATGGCGGATGAAAAAATCATGCGCCTGACGGACAAGCGCGACGACGACGCGCCCTATTTCGCGCTCGTCCTCGTGCCCGGCGATGGACGCCGGCCATGACGCAGACAAATCGGCGCGGGCGTCTCTCCATCGTCGGTCTCGGCCCGGGCGACGCCCGCTTTCTCACATCGGAAGCGCAGCAGGCGTTGTGCGCGGCGCGCTATATCGTCGGCTATGCGCCTTATGTCGCGCGCGTTCCCGAGACGCCCGGACAAACGCGCCTCGCCAGCGACAATCGCGTCGAGATCGCGCGCGCGCAAGAGGCGCTGCGCCTCGCCGCGAGCGGATATGAGGTCGCTGTGGTGTCGGGCGGCGACCCTGGAATTTTCGCAATGGCGGCGGCCGTCTTCGAGGCGATCGACAATGGCGATCCGGCTTGGCGCGATCTCGACATCGAAGTCCTACCCGGAATTTCCGCCATGCAGGCGGCGGCGGCCCGGCTCGGCGCGCCGCTCGGCCATGATTTCTGCGTGATCTCGCTCTCCGATAATCTGAAGCCCTGGGAGACGATCGCAAATCGTCTCGAGCTGGCGGCGCGCGCCGATTTCGTCATGGCCTTCTACAATCCCGCCTCGCGCGCGCGGCCGCAGCGCATTCACGACGCATTCGCGTTGCTGCGCCGTGAATTGCCGCAGGATCGCATCGTCGTTTTCGCGAAATCCGTCGGCCGCGCCGAAGAGCAATTCATCATCACCACGCTCGGCGAAGCCGATCCGAGCGTCGTCGACATGTCGACCCTCGTGCTCATCGGCGCGAGCGGAGCCAAGCTCGTTCCACGCGACGGCGCGCGGCCTTTCGTCTACACGTCGCGGAAGGCGCCATGAGCGCGGCGCGCTGGCTCTCTTTGATCGGCATAGGCGAAGATGGGGTCGATGCGCTGTCGCCCGCCGCGCGCGCGCTCATCGCCAACGCGTCGCTGATTGTCGGCGGCGCGCGTCATCTCTCATTGATCGGCCCGCAAAAGGGCGAAACGCTGCGCTGGCCTTCGCCGCTCTCCGCCGCGATGGAGACGATTGTCGCGCATCGCGGCGCGCCGACCGCGATTCTCGCGAGCGGCGATCCTTTGTTCTTCGGCGTCGGCGATATGATCGCGCGCAATGTCGCAGCGGACGAAATTCTCTGCCTTCCGGCGCCTTCTGCTTTCGCCCTAGCCGCGGCGCGTCTCTGCTGGAGCCAGCAGGATTGCGCGCTGCTGTCGCTGCATGGCCGCGCTTTCGAGCGCGTGACGCCGCATCTTCAACCATCCCGGAAACTGCTGATCCTGTCCTGGGACGAGACGACCCCCGCGCGTCTCGCCGCGCATCTCATGACGCTCGACATGGGCGAATCGCGCATCCATGTGCTCGAACATATGGGCGGAGCGAAGGAGCGCATTCGCAGCGCGCGCGCGCAGGACTTTTCTTTTCGGGACATCGCGCCGCTCAACACCATCGCGGTCGAAGTCGTCGCAGGGCCGAATGCGCGCATTCTGCCGCTGACGCCGGGCTTGCCGGATGATTGGTTCGAGCATGACGGGCAGATCACCAAGCGCGACATTCGCGCTGTGACACTGGCGGCGCTCGCGCCGCGCCGAGGCGAATGCTTGTGGGACATAGGCGCGGGCTCCGGCTCCATCGCGATCGAATGGATGCTCGCCGATCCCGCCAATCGCGCCATTGCGATCGAGCGCAATGCGACGCGCGCCGCCCGCATCGCGCGCAACGCGGTTTCGCTCGGCGTTCCCGATCTCGCGATCGTCGAAGGCGCGGCGCCGGGAGCGCTCGCGGGATTGGCGACGCCGGATGTGGTCTTCATCGGCGGCGGCGGCGAAGCGAAGATCATAGAGGCGGCGTGGAACGCGCTGCCCATGCGCGGACGCATCGTCGCCAATGCGGTGACGATCGAGACGCAGGCGCTGCTGATCGACGCTTTCGGGCGCATGGGCGGCGAGCTGGTGAGCATTGCGATCTCGAAAGCGCGCCCGATCGGCTCCTATCACGCGCTGGAGCCGGCGCTGCCAGCGCTGCAATGGCGCGCGGTGAAGGCTTGAGCGCGCGCTACGCCATTGGCATAGGCGCGCGCAGCGGCGTGGAGGCGCGCGAGGCGGTCGCGTTGATTCAGAAAGTTTGCGAAGCCTATGTGCGCGGTCCTTCTCCCGCTTGCGGGAGAAGGTGGCCCTCGCGTCAGCGAGGGTCGGATGAGGGCTCGCCGTCGCGCCGGCGTCTCGAGGATAAGAGCGGCGCGGACCCTCATCCGACCTCGCTTCGCGAGGCCACCTTCTCCCACGAGTGGGAGAAGGAGTGGCGTGGCGAGATTGCGCTTTTTACCATCGAGTCGAAGCGGGGCGAGATCGGACTTCATGATGCGGCGCGATTGCTGAATTTGCCGCTCGTCTTTCTTCCGCTCGATGCGCTCCTCGCGCGCAAGGACGAGCTTCTCACCCGATCGCTGCGCGTGGAGGCGCTCACCGGCGTCGGCAGCGTGGCGGAGGCTGCGGCGTTGGTCGGCGCAGGGGCGGGAAGCCGTCTCTTCGGGCCGCGCCTCGCCAGCGCCGGCGTCACCTGCGCGATCGCGCGAAATGCGTTAGAGGAAGCGCCATGACCATTCACTTCATCGGCGCCGGCCCCGGCGCCGCCGATCTGCTCACTCTGCGCGGCCGCGATATTCTCGCGCGCTGCCCTGTCTGCCTCTATGCGGGCTCGCTGGTCGCGCCGGAAGTCCTCGCCCATTGCCCGCCGGACGCGCGCATCGTCGACACTGCGCCGCTCTCCCTCGACGCCATCATCGCGGAAATGCAAAAGGCCACGGAGGCCGGGCAGGATGTCGCGCGGCTGCATTCGGGCGACCTCTCGATCTGGAGCGCGGTCGGCGAGCAGACGCGGCGACTCGAGGCGCTCGGCGTTCCCTACACTATCACCCCCGGCGTGCCGGCTTTCGCCGCCGCCAGCGCCGCGCTGAAACGCGAGCTGACGCTGCCGGAAGTGGCGCAATCGGTGGTGCTGACCCGCACCTCGGGCCGCGCATCGGCCATGCCGGAGCCCGAGACGCTCGCCGCCTTTGCGGCGACGCGCGCGACCATGGCCATTCATCTCTCGATCCATGCGCTTTCGCGCGTCGTCGCCGAGCTGACGCCCTTCTATGGCGCAGACTGCCCCATAGCGCTCGTCTATCGCGCCTCCTGGGCCGACGAGCGCATCATCCGCGGAACGCTCTCCACGATCGAAGCGCTGGCCGGCGCCGCGCCCATGGAGCGCACCGCGCTCATTCTCGTCGGCGCAGCGCTGGCCTCCGAGGATTTCCGCGAAAGCGCGCTCTATGACGCGGGCTATGACCGCCGCTTCCGGCCGATGGGAGCCGGGCGCTGACCGCCCCCGGAATTCTCGTCGCCGCGCTCCGTTCCGGCGCCGGCAAGACCACTGTGACGCTCGGCCTTTTGC
This sequence comes from Methylosinus sp. KRF6, assembly GCF_018887255.1. Lineage (NCBI taxonomy): Bacteria > Pseudomonadati > Pseudomonadota > Alphaproteobacteria > Hyphomicrobiales > Methylocystaceae > Methylosinus > Methylosinus sp. KRF6. Next base: position 739,217 of record NZ_JAHLJF010000001.1, read on the forward strand.
GCGCGCTCGCGCAGCGGGGGCTGCGTGTCTCGGGCGTCAAATGCGGGCCGGATTACATCGATCCCGCCTTTCACGCCGCCGCGACCGGACGCGAGAGCTTCAATCTCGATTCCTGGACGATGGAGACCGAACTCTTGGGCCAGCTCGCATTACGCGCTGGAGAGGAGGCCGATATCATCGTCGCGGAAGGAGCGATGGGGCTTTTCGACGGCGCCCCCGGCGCGCCGGCGCAGACCGGCGCTTCCGCCGATGTCGCCGCCTATCTCGGCTGGCCCGTGCTGCTGGTGATGGATGTTTCGGGACAGGCGCAGAGCGCCGCCGCCATAGCGCATGGCGTCGCGCTCTACGACGCGCGGGTGAAGCTCGCCGGCGTGCTGCTCAATCGCGTCGCCTCCGAGCGCCACCGCAAGCTCGCGCAGGAGGCGATCGAGGCGATCGGGATAAAAATATTCGGGGCGCTGCCGCGCGATCAGGGGATCGCTTTGCCGGAGCGCCATTTGGGCCTCGTGCAGGCCGGCGAGACGCGGGGTCTCGACACTCTTCTCGATCGGCTGGCCGAACATATCGAGTCCCATGTCGACATCGACGCGCTGATCGCCGCCGCGGCGGGCGGATCGCCCGATGTCGGCCACGCGCCTCTCGACATTCCACGGCCGCGAGGCGGACGCATCGCGGTGGCGCGGGACGAAGCTTTCTCCTTCTTCTATCCGCATCTCGCCCGCGGCTGGCGCGAGACCGGCGCCGATATCGTCTTCTTCTCGCCGCTCACCGACGAGCCGCCGCCCGAAGATTGCGACGCCTGCTGGCTGCCCGGCGGCTATCCCGAGCTTCATGCGGGCCGCCTCGCCGCGGCGCAGCGCTTTCTCGGCGGACTCCGTCGCTTCGCCGCAACGCGCCCGATCCATGGCGAGTGCGGTGGCTATATGACGCTCGGGCGGACGCTGATCGACGCCGCCGGCGCGGCTCACGAGATGGCGGGCCTGCTCGATCTGACGACGAGTTTTGCGCAGCGCAAACTTCATTTGGGCTATAGGCGCGCGCGACTCCTCGGCGATTGCGCATTGGGCGCGGCGGGCGATGCGCTCGCCGGACACGAGTTCCACTACGCGACCACCGTAAGCGAAAAGGGCCGGCCCTTTGCGATGGTTACAGACGCTTATTCGCAGGAGGAGCGGCCGGCGGGGCTGCGGGCGGGACTGGTCACGGGAAGCTTCTTCCACGCAATGACGAAAAAAAAGGGCCGCCGGTAACGCCAGCGGCCCAAGTCAAGGGAGGAAACGCCCAAGGAGGGCTACGGAGCGAGAGAAGTTCTCGCTGCGTCGCACTGTTGTATTGCTGCGGCGCACAAGTGTCAAGCGCCTTTTTGGAGGACCGCCACAATGTCGCATCGAGAGCGATATTTCGGCGGCGATTTCCGGCGCGCGGCCGCAGCGAACAGCAACGCTCGCGACGCCTTTTTCCGACGAATGCAGGCAAAATTGAGACGATCCGCTGTCAGGCGGATCGTAAGATCACAAAATCTGTGGGTTTTCTTCGATCAGGGCCGCGCGGGGACCGGCGGCAAGGCCTCGCGCAGTCCCGACGCGCCGCCCATGGCCGCCGCGACCTTGGCGCGTCGCTCGGCCCCGAGTGAGGCCTGCGGCTTTTTCGCCGGATCGGCGGCGCGATGCGACGGCAGCGACGCCGGCGCCTGAGAAGAAGTCGCGGCGGGCTTCGCCCCGCTCGACTTGGCGACGACCGCGGTCGCGATCACCGCCGGCTTGACCGAAACGGCTTTGCTGGCCTTCGTCGCCTCTGTCTTGGAAGCATCGGCTTTGACGCTGGAAACCTCCGTCTTGGCGCTCGCCTTGATCGGCTCGGTTTTGGCGACAGGCTCGCTCTGGACCGCGGGCGCGGCCGGCTGCTCCTTGGTGAGGCCGAGCAGACCGCCGATCGAATCCGTCGCGACGGCGAAAGCGCCGGCCTTGGCCGGCTCGGCCGGCGGGGCGGCTTCCGCTTGCTTCACGATCGTGGCCTCATGCGCCGCGACCTTGAACTCGGTCTCCTTCTTGGCCTTGGCTGCGCTCATGGCCGCGCTCATGGCGATGACCGGCGAACGCGACTTGCCGGTCTTCTCGTCGAGCGCGATCTCGATCGGCGCGACCAGCGCCTCGGGCCGGCTCACCTCGGCGATGCGGGCGTGGAAATCGGGATGCTGGCCGCCATCCTGATAGACGACGCGCACAGGCCGCAAGCCAGCCGCCGCCAGTTCCGCGACTTTGGCGTCGTCCGCGGCCGCCTTTTGCGCGACCTGCGCCTCGATCTCCGCATTGCGGCGCAGCGGCGGGCAGGCGGCGCTGGCGTCGAGCGGCTGGCCATTGGCCGAGGTCGCGTCGAAGACATAGCGTCGATTGCAGACGCCGACGCTCGGCTCCTTGCCGGCGACTTCGAAATGGTCGGAGCCTTCCTTCAGCTGCTTCCAAAAGCCGATATTGGGATCGAGCCTGTGCTTGGCCAGATTCTCCGCCGTCATCTTGAACGGATAGGACTGCATCTGGATCGAGCGCTGGCCATTGTTGAAGGAGGTGCGCAGGATCGCATAGATCTCGGCGATCTGCCGATCGGTCATGGAGAAGCAGCCGGCCGAGGAGCAGGCGCCATGCACCATTATCGAGCCGCCGCTATGGCCGTAGGCGCGGTCATAGGCGTTGGGATAGCCGACGTTGAAGGAGAGATAATAGGCGGAGTTCGGATTCATCTGCCCGGGGGTGATGGAATAGAACCCCTCCGGCGCCTGCCGGTCGCCCTCGCGAACCTTCGGCCCGAGCTGGCCGGACCAGCGGCACATGGGGAAGGTCTTGAGATAGGCGTAGCGCCCGTCGGGCCGCTGCTTCCAGATTTGGAACTCGGCCTCTTTTTTATAGGAGCGAATGAGGGTCGGCGATTCCTTGGTGACGCCGGCCTGCTCCATCAGCGCCAAGGTCTCGGGCGGAATGGGCGACAGCGCGCGCTGCGAGCCGGAGCCGAGATCCTCGCAGGCGGCGAGCGAAAGCGCTGCCGCGCCGACGAGCCCCCAGGGGGCGAAACGCCCGACGTTTCGGAAGAGATTCATTCTCGCCCCGTTTCTCGAGATCCGCGACCCGAGGGCGCGAATCACGCCCAGGCACGCTAGCACCACAATAGACGCCGAATTACCAACGTCTTTCTAACGCAAGAGGAAGAATAAGGCCAGAGCGTGACTGTCGCCGCCCGGCAGAGGGCGTCCGTCGCCCCCGAGGTTAACGAATGGTCGACACGACGAAACCGGCGCCGACCACGAAGTCGAGTTCGTCGAATGCTGGAGCAGGAGAATTTCGTCTGCTCAGACCTTGCGGCCGACCGAGAGAAAGCGCTCGGCGCGCGCCTCGACGATCTGCGGGCGGGAAAGATTGGCGAGGCCGGCCAGCGCATCGTCTATCCCTTCGCCGACGGCGGCGACGGCCGTCTCGGGATCGCGATGGGCGCCGCCCGGCGGCTCGGCGACGATGACGTCGATAATGCCGAATTTCAGCAGATCTTGCGCCGTGATCTTCATGCTGGTGGCGGCGTCCTGCGCCTTGGAGGAGTCGCGCCACAGAATGGAGGCGGAGGCCTCGGGCGAGGCGACCGTATAGACGGAATGCTCCAGCATCAGCACCTTGTTGCAGCTGGCGATGGCGATGGCGCCGCCAGAGCCGCCCTCGCCCACCACTACCGCCACATTGGGCACGCCGAGCGACAGCGAGACATCTATGGAGCGGGCGATGGCCTCCGCTTGGCCGCGCTGCTCGGCGTCTATGCCCGGAAAGGCGCCGAATGTGTCCACCAGCGATATGACCGGCAGGCCGAATCGGTCGGCGAGTTCCATGAGACGCGCGGCCTTGCGATAGCCCTCCGGCCGCGCCATGCCGAAATTATGCTCGAGCCGGCTCTCCGTATCGGAGCCCTTCTCCTGGCCGATGAGACAGACCGGCTCGCCGCGAAAGCGCGCGAAGCCGCCGACGATGGCCGCGTCCTCGCCGAACAGGCGGTCGCCGGCGAGCGGAGTGAACTCGCTGAACAAAAGCCGCACATAGTCGGAGAAATGCGGTCGCTGCGCATGGCGCGCGACCTGGATTTTCTGCGTCGGCGTGAGGCTGGCGTAGAGATCGGCCAGCGCCTTTTGGGCCTTGGCCTCGAGCTTGGCGAGCTCGTCGGCGATGGACACGCCGTCGCCCTTGGACAGCGCGCGCAGCTCCTCCACCTTGGTCTCCAATTCGGCGACGGGCTTTTCGAAGTCGAGATAGGAGCGCATGAGGCGAACGACACGGGATTGCGGCTCGGGAGCCTAGCGAAGCGGCGCGGAAACTGGCCGTAACGGCGCGGGAAGTCAAGAACGCGCCCCTTATCCTTGCCCGCCGAAAGCGAAAACGCCGAATTTTTTCCTCGCCTCCCGAAAGCCGACGATTTCTTCTCCGCCGGGGAGAAAGAGCGACGGTCGCCACCTCGCGCCGGCGCAGCTCGAGCAAAATCCATTCGTGGCGCAGGCGCGCGGCGCGACGCGACGATTTGCCCTTTCGCCCGAAAGCGCGCTATCGCAGGGCGAAAGCGGCGCGCCGAGCCCTGCGCCACGCCATTGGCGCAATCTCGAGATTACTGCGCCCGAATGCGACGCGACGCGCGAATGCGGCGCGACCAATGAGAGGACAGGACATGCAGAGACTCGGAGCGGCCGTCGCCGTCTTCGCGGCGCTAACGCTCGCGGCGGGCGCTCACCTCGGCGAAGCCAATCTCTTCCTCCTGGCCGCGACCGCCGGGCTCTGCGCCTTCACCACCTGGCGCAGCGCTGCAATTTCGAGCTTTCTGAAGATATTCGTCTCCATTTTCTCCGTGGAGACCATCGTCTTCGGCGGCGCGCGCCTGCTCGCGGCGGAGGGCCTATGGCCCACAGCGCTCGCCGATTATGCGCTGCCAGAGAGCCTGCCGCTCACCGTCTCCGTCTTCTCGATCGCGGTCTTCGCCGTCTCGCATGTTCCCGTCGTGCGGGAGATGACGCGCATCGCCGATCTCTATTTCGATTCGGAGGACCGCGGCGAGGCGCGCGTCCTCGGGCTCTTTCAATTCGGCGCGCGGGAGCGCAGCATCGCCGTCACGATGATCGTGCTGCTGGTGCTCATCAATCAGGGGCAGGTCGGCGTCAATGTGCGCCTGTCCTTTTTCAACCGCGACTTCTTCAACGCGATCCAGGAGAAGAACGCCGACGCCTTCTGGCGCCTGCTGCTCTACGTCTTCACGCCTTGGGCCTTCACCTACATCATCAGCGCCGTGATCGAATATGTCGTGCAATCGCTGATGATCATTCGCTGGCGGCGCTGGCTCACCGAGCATTACGTGTCCCGCTGGCTCGGCGATCACACCCATTATCGAATGGCGCTCGCCGGCAGCCAGACCGACAATCCCGACCAGCGCATCGCCGAGGATGTAAATCGCTTCATCGACGGCGGCACCGACGGCTACGGTATCTATTCCTATTCTATCCTGCTGATCCAGACGCTGAGCTCGCTCGTCTCCTTCTCCATCGTCCTCTGGGGACTTTCCGGCAATTACGCCTTTCCGGGCACCGATATTTTCATTCCGGGCTTTTTGTTCTGGGTGGCGCTGCTCTATGCGGCGGTCGGCACGGTGGTGACGCATCTTCTCGGTCGCACGCTGTCGGGCCTGTTCTTCGAGCGTCAGCATCGCGAGGCGGACTTCCGCTTCTCGCTGGCGCGCTTGCGCGAATATAGCGAGCAGGTCGCGCTGCTCAGCGGCGAGAAGGCCGAGAGATCCTCGCTGGTGAGCCGTTTCGCGGCGATCATCCTCAACTATCTGAGCATCATCACGACGCGCAAGAAGATGATCAGCTTCACGGCGACCTATGGGCAATTGTCGCCGATCATCCCCTATCTGCTCACCGCGCCCTTCTATTTCGCGGGCAAGATCAATCTCGGCGTGATGACGCAGACCGCCGGCGCCTTCGACAAGGTGCAGGATGCGCTGACCTTCTTCGTCACCTACTATACGTCGCTCGCCAATTTCAAAGCGGTGCTGGACCGCCTCGCCTCCTTCGACGAGGCGATCGAGCGCGCGGCGACCATGAGCGCCGACGCGCCGAAGATCGAGCGCGGCGCTTCTCCCGAGATCGCCATCCATGATCTCGCTCTGTCGCTTCCCGATGGGCGGCGCATCGTCGAGGCGCGCGATCTCGTGTTCCGCCCTTCCGAATCGACATTGCTGAGCGGCCCCTCGGGCTCGGGAAAGTCGACGCTGTTTCGCGCCATCGCGGGCATATGGCCCTATGGCGAGGGCCGCGTGCGCACGCCGGATGACGCCAAAGTGCTGCTGCTGCCGCAAAAGCCCTATATCCCCATCGGCACGCTGGCCGCGGCCGTCGCCTATCCGAGCGCGCCCGAATCCTTCTCTCGCCGCGCGATCGAGGAAGCGCTCGACGCCGCGCGGCTCGGGCCGTTCGTGCATCGGCTGGACGAGGAGGACGCTTGGTCGCAGCGCCTCTCCGGCGGCGAGCAGCAGCGCGTCGCCGTCGCGCGGGCGCTGCTCGCCGAGCCCGACTGGCTGTTTCTCGACGAGGCGACCTCGGCGCTGGACGAGAAGCTCGAGGGAGAGATCTACGCCATGCTGCGCGAGCGCCTGCCCAATACGACGATCGTCTCCATCGGCCATCGCTCGAGCCTGCTCGCCTTCCACCATCGCCATATCGCGATGGAGCAGGAGGCGGACGGAACCTTCGCGCCGCGCGAAGCGGTGCTGGCATGACGAAATCGGGCGCAGGGGGACGAGAAGGCGGCCGCTCGCTGAAGGAGCGCGTGAAGACCGCGAGGAAGCGCTCGCTGTCATCGACGCTCTGGCTCGAGCGCCAACTCAACGATCCCTATGTGGCGCAGGCCAAGCGCGACGGATATCGCTCGCGCGCGGCCTATAAGCTGCTGGAGATGGACGAGCGCTACAAGCTCTTCGCGCCAGGAAAGCGCATCGTCGATCTCGGCGCCGCGCCGGGCGGCTGGTCGCAGATCGCCGCGACGCGGGTGAAGTCGGCCGAGGGCAGAGGCAAGGTCGTCGGCATCGACCTCCTCGATATGGAGCCCATCGCCGGCGTCGAATTCACGGTGATGGACTTCAATGAGGAGACCGCGCCGAAGCGGATCAAGGCCATGCTCGGCGGCGGCGCCGATGGCGTGATGTCCGACATGGCCGCCAACGCCACCGGCCACAAGCAGACCGACCATTTGAAGATCGTCGCGCTCGCCGAGCTGGCCGTGGATTTCGCTCGAGATGTGCTGGCGCCCGGCGGATTCTTCGTCGCCAAAGTGCTGCAGGGCGGCACGGAGGGCCAATTGCTGGCGGCGCTGAAGCGCGATTTCGCGCAAGTGCGCCATGTGAAGCCGGCGGCGAGCCGCGCCGATTCCGCCGAGCTCTATGTGCTCGCCACCGGATTTCGCGGGGGTTAGGCCGCCCCGTCGGCCTCGATCGATTCTTTCCCTGTCAGCCTTTCGCCCGCATTCGCCGCCAGCCCGCGAAAAACGACGATCGAAGCAGCCGAGACCGCCGCGACGACGAGAAACGCCGCATCGAAATCCGCGAGCCGCAACTCGCCGCCGCCATGCAGCGCGCGCGCCGTCTCCAGCGCCGCGGCGCCGAGCGAAACGCCGGCCGAGAGCGATAATTGCTGGCCGGCAGAAGCAAAGCTCGTCGCTCTGCTCATCGCCGCATCCTCTATGTCGGCATAGCCGATCGCATTCAGCGCCGTGAATTGCAACGAGCGGAAGAAGCCGCCGGCGAGCAGCAGGCTCATGATGAGCCAATGCGGCGTCGCCGGCGTGAACAGCGCATTGAAGCAGAAGAAGCCCGCCGAGATCAACGCATTGACGATGAGCACGCGGCGAAAGCCGAAACGGTTCAGAATGGGCTGCGCCGTCGTCTTCATCGCTATGGCGCCGATTGCGGCGATGAAGGTCAGCGAGCCCGATTGAAACGCCGTGAGGCCGAAGCCGGTCTGCAACATCAGCGGTAGTAGAAACGGCGAAGCCCCGAGCCCCATGCGGAACAGAAAGCCTCCGACAATGGAGGCGTGAAAACTCGGCACGCGCAAGAGATCGAGATCGATGATCGGATGCGGCGTCCGCCGCGCATGGCGCACATAGAGGAAGAGCGCGATAACGCCCGCGGCGACGAGCCCCGCCGCCGCCGGAACTGGAACAATTCCCTGCCCCAGCGCGCCGAGCCCGAAGACGAGGCTCGACAGTCCGAAGCCCGACAGCAGAAAGCCGGTCACATCGAGCGGCGGAACACTCTCCTCGCGCAGATCTGGAATATAGCGGGTGACGAGCGTGACGCCGAGAAGGCCGATCGGCACATTGATCCAAAAAATATAGCGCCAATGGAAATAAGTGGCGATGAAGCCGCCGAGCGGCGGCCCCACCACAGGGCCGATGAGCGCCGGAATGGTGAGATAGGCGAGCGCGCGCACGAGATCGTGACGCGGCGCGACGCGCAGCAGCACGAGCCGCCCCACCGGAACCATCATCGCCCCGCCGAGCCCCTGCACGATTCGCGACGAAACGACGCCGGCCAGCGAGGTGGAGAAGCCGCAGAGAATTGAGCCGAAGGTGAAGACGAGTATCGCCACGCGAAACACCCGTCGCGCGCCATAGCGATCGGCGACCCAGCCGGAGAGTGGAATGAAGACGGCCAGCGACAGAAGATAGGAGGCGAGCGCCAGCTTCAGCGCTATGGGATCTTCATGCAGATCGGCGGCCATGGCGGGCAGCGCGGTGGCCAGCACTGTGCCGTCGAGATTCTCCATGAAGAGCGCAGTGGCGATGATGAGCGGCGTGACGGCGAAGGAAGGCAACGGACCTCTGCGATTGGCGATGACGATCGTTTATGGCGATGTTCGCTGGAATGTCGAAACGGCCGCCTCAAATGAATTTCAGCCCCTTCAAGCTCGAATGCCCATTGCGCCCGACGATCAGATGATCATGCACGGCAATGCCGAATGGCTGCGCTATGGCGATGATGTCCAGCGTCATGCGTATGTCGGCGGTGGACGGCGTCGGATCGCCGGACGGGTGATTATGCGCCAATATCAGCGCGGAAGAGCCCAATTCCAGCGCCCGCCGCACCACTTCGCGCGGATAGACGGGCGTATGATCCACCGTGCCGACGCCCTGCACCTCATCGGCGATCAGCGCATTGCGCTTGTCGAGGAAGAGAATGCGGAACTCCTCACGCTCGGCATAGGCCATGGCCGTGCGGCAATAGTCGATCACATCCATGAAGGAGCCGAGCACGGTCCGCTTCTGCAGCGCGCCGCGGGCGAGGCGCCGGGCCGAGGCCTCCATCAGCTTGATCTCGCAGATCGCCGCCTCGCCGAGCCCGTCGATCTCGCGCAGCCGCTCCGGCCGCGCCGCCGCCACCTCGGAGAATGAGCCGAAACGAGCGATCAACGCCTTGGCCAGCGGCTTGACGTCGCGCCGCGGAATGGCGCGATAGAGCACCAGCTCCAAAAGCTCGTAATCGGCGAGCGCGGCCTCGCCCGCCTCCAGGAAACGGTCGCGCAGCCTCTGCCTATGGCCATGAAAATGCGGCGCCTCCTCGCGCAGACCGTCGGCGGGTTTCTCGCCGGCCGGTCGCCGCCTGGGGACGCGCGTCTCGCTCATTCGGCGCTGGCGGCCGCGTTCGGCGAGGCTCCATTAGGATTGTCGAGCCCGGCGGGCGAAGCGGTGAAGATTTCCACCCCCGTCTCGGTCACGCCGAGCGAATGCTCGAACTGCGCCGAGAGCGAGCGATCGCGGGTGACGGCGGTCCAGCCGTCGCCGAGTATCTTCACCTGCGGCCGGCCGAGATTGATCATCGGCTCTATCGTGAAGAACATGCCGGGCCTGAGCTCCACGCCCTGGCCGGCGACGCCGTAATGCAGAATATTCGGCTCGTCGTGAAACAAACGGCCGAGCCCATGGCCGCAGAAATCGCGCACGACCGAGCAGCGCTCGGCCTCGGCGAAGCGCTGGATGGCCGCGCCTATGTCGCCCGTGGTCGCGCCGGGCTTCACCACGGCGATGCCGCGCATCAGGCTCTCATAGGTCACGTCGATGAGACGCTGGGCGCGGCGCGGCGCCTCGCCCACGGCGAACATCCGGCTCGAATCGCCATGCCAGCCGTCGACGATGAAGGTCACGTCCACATTGACGATATCACCGTCGCGCAGCGGCTTCTCGTCTGGAATGCCGTGGCAGACGACGTGATTGATCGAGGTGCAGATGGATTTGCGATAGCCGCGATAATCGAGCGGCGCGGGATAGGCGCCATTGGCTATGGCGAAGTCGAAGACGAGATCGTCCAGCGCCTTGGTGGTGACGCCGGGCTTCACATAGGGGACGAGCATATCCAGCGCCTCGGCCGTCAGCCGGCCGGCGCGACGCATCCCCTCGAAATCCTCGGGACCGTGAAGCTTGATCTGGCCGCTTTTGCGGCCCGAGCCCGCGAGATGGGACTCGACGAATGTCATGCTGCGCTCTCTGTTGTTGGCCGCCGGCTTCAGCTTATAAATTAAGAAATTGGCGCCGCAAAGCAAGATGCGCGCGGCGCGCGGCCAGCCCGCCCGCTGGCCAGGGCGGCGGCGCTGGCATAGACTTTCGGCCAGATTGTCCCCGAGGAGCGGCCAGATGGAGCGCGAAGACATAGTGACCGCCGCCGTGCTCGTGATCGGCGACGAGATCCTCTCCGGCCGCACGCAGGACCTCAATACCAATTATATCGCCAAATATCTCGGCGAATTGGGAATCGACCTGCGCGAGGTCCGCGTCGTGCCGGACATAGAGGAGGAGATCGTCGCGGCTCTGAATGCGCTTCGCTTTCGCTACGGCTATGTCTTCACCACGGGCGGGATCGGCCCCACCCATGACGACATCACCGCCGACGCCGTGGCCAAAGCCTTCGGCGTGCCGATCGGCGAGGACGAGCGCGCCATCGCCATGCTGCTGGAACGCATCGCCCTCCAGGACCTCAATCCGGCGCGCCGTCGCATGGCCCGTATTCCGCAAGGCGCGGATCTCATCGAGAACGCCATTTCCAAGGCGCCGGGCTTCATGATCGGCAATGTGATCGTCATGGCCGGCGTGCCGATCATCATGCAGGCCATGCTGGACGCCGCCGCCGGGCGCATCGTCAAGGGCGTGAAGGTGCAGGTCGCGACCGTCGACGCCCATAATATTCCCGAAGGGCGCTACGCCGCCGATCTCGAGCGCATCGCCAAGGAGCATGAACGGGTGACGGTCGGCTCGTACCCTTCCTTCTCCAGCGCCGGCGTACGCAATCAGATCGTGCTGCGCAGCCGCGACGGCGCCGAGCTCGAGGCCGCTGCGCAAAAGGTCCGCGCGCTGATCACGCATCTTTCCGCCAATGGAACGCCGATCTGACGGCCGGGAGAATCCCGGCGAGGAGTCACAGATGGAAGACAAGGCCTTTCCCGTGTCCTGGGACGCGTTCCACCGCGACGCACGCGCGCTCGCCTGGCGGCTCGCGGCGGTCAGCGGCTTTTCGGCCATCGTCGCGGTGACGCGCGGCGGTCTTGTGCCGGCCGGCATTGTGGCGCGCGAGCTCGGCATTCGCGTCATCGATACGATCGGCGTCGCGAGCTATGAGGAAGAGACGCGGCGCGGCGATGTTCGCGTGCTGAAGCCGCTCTCGGAGACGATCCTCACGCTCCCGAGCGAGGAGGTGCTGATCGTCGACGATCTGGTCGATACGGGGGCGACGGCGAAAGTCGTGCGCGCTCTGCTGCCCAAGGCGCATTTCGCGACCGTCTACGCCAAGCCGCAGGGCCGGCCGCTGGTGGACACTTTCATCACCGAAGTGTCGCAGGACACTTGGATCTATTTCCCCTGGGACACCGGCCTCACCTTTCAGGCGCCGATCGCCAAAGGCGCGCCCTGATCCCGCCTATCCCGCGGGCCGATAGGCCGCGCAATCGAAAATGGCGTAATGCGCGATCGGCGTCCAATGCGCAGCCCCCTCGGAAAGATGCAGCGAGAAGCGCGTCGGCCCACGCCAGAAGCGCGCCTCCAGCCCTTCGGCGAGCGCCTGCGGCGATTCGACCGCGCCGACGACCCAGGCCGGCGCGTCCGCCCGCCCGCATAATCTCTCCAGCGACGCGCGGGTGAAGGGCGGAAAATCAATCACATCATTGGTCCGCCGCTGCAGAGCGCTGTCGGCGACCCAGCCGAGATCGCGCAAAACGCCCATCCGCTCCCACCAGATCAGCGCCTTCTCGCGCGAGAACACGACTCCAGACCCCTGCACCGCAGACGCCCAATTGGCGCGGCCGAGCCAAACCCAGGGCGCGAGCTTGTCGTTGAGCCACAGAACCTCGCCGGCCCGGCTCGCGACGATCGCCTCCAGCTCCGGCTGACGCATATCCGCCGACCGGAGCGGGAAAGGTTCAAAGATCCAACAGAAGGCTGCGATCGGCGCGACGACAGCCGCGGTGGAGATAGCGAGCAGCGGACGCGGCCGCCATCTCGCGACGAGCATAGAGAGCGAGACGAAGAGAAGCGGGACATAGGCCGGCTCGCCGGCGCGAAGCACAGACGACAATATCCCGTCTCGGCTCGGCGCGGCGCGCGCATATTCCCACGCGAACCAGAGCGCCGCGCCGAATATGACGGCCGCGCAGAGACCGCAGAGCGCAAAGAGCGCGCGCTCGAGCAGCGCCAGCGAAATATGGCTCCAACGCTCTCGGCTCCACCAGGCGAGGACGCCGACGAGCGCGAGAAAGGCGCTCTCCGGCGCCGCGCGCAAAATCCAGCTGGTCACGAGAAGCGTGAGCGCGATGCGCCCCTGCGCGCCATCCCGCCACAACGTCGGAGCGCAGAGGCCGAGAGCCAGAGGCGCAAAAGCCGCGGCGAGCCAGAGCGCGCGCCAACTCTGCGCCTGCGCACCGAGCTCGCGCATCATCAGATCGCCGAGCGCGTAGCTCACCGAAAGGCCGAGGCAGGCCGCCGCGATCACGCAAAAGAAAAGCCGCCGCGCATGAGGCGGCGCGAGGCTCGCGGCGAGCAGCAGCGTGCTCGCCTGGCGCAGAGTCGCGATCCATGTGCCGGGTGGCCAATAGGAGAGGAAAATATAATCGCTGCGCGCCGAGATGATCGCCGCCCATTGCGGATCGATGCGCGCGGTCAGCCTTTCGAGCAGAGGCGCGCCGGCGAAGGCCGCGACCAGGGCCGCCGCCCCGGCGATGAGCGCGGCGAGGAAAATCCGCCGGTCTCTCACCCCTTCATAGAGCAGAGCGACCAAAACGCCGGGCGCGGCGATGATCGGATGAAAGGCCGCAGCCGCCAGCAAGCAGCCGGCCGCCGCCCGGCGCCGATCGGCGAGCAGCGCGGCGAAAGCGGCGAGCACGAAAGCTTCGGCGAAAGGCCGCGGCGTCGCGAAGGGCTCGGCGAAATGAAAGACGCCGAATCCTCCATAGGAGCTGTCGAAACAGGCGGCCAGCAGCAGCAGCGCGGAGAGGGCGCTTCCTCGCGCCAATCGCGAGGCCAGCGCCGCTAGCGCCGCGAACCAGAGCGCGCAACCCGCGAGAGCGAGCGTTTTCGCCGCGACAGCGAGGCCCAGAACGGGAATCAAAAAATCGACCAGCCGCGAGAAAACGCTGAATTTCGATTGGCCGTCGAAGCGGAACATGATGTCGCGGCCGACGCCCTGCGGATCGAGATCGGCGAGACCGCGGCCCATATAGATGACCGCGTCGTGCTCGAGCCCGTAATAGGGCCGCAGCAGCAGGAAAATCGCCGCACAGGCGGCGAACGGCGCGATGATTCCGAAGGCGATTCGAGACGACCGCGCACCATCGATGTCGTCGCAGAAATTGTGATCGGTCGAGGTGAGCAATCGACTCCCCGGCGCTCGAGGCCCGAAGCGCGCGGCGGCTCCAGCGCGAACCGTCGAGGCTTATCGCCTTCATGGTTAACCCGAGGTTGAGGTCGCTGTTTGCCGCGGCCTGCGCGCTGCGCTATCACTGCGCGAATCGCGGACGTGGCGGAACCGGTAGACGCAAGGGACTTAAAATCCCTCGGGCCATGCCCATGCGGGTTCGATCCCCGCCGTCCGCACCACGCTTCGCATCATCGCTCCGAGGAGCGAGCTTTCAAAGCGACGCCGCGCTCGAGGCGCGGCTCGCCCGCTCGCGCACGCTCTGCGCGATCCCATCGATCCGACAGCGGAAGGAGATCGACGATTTCTCAGCTCGTCACGCGCCAAGCGCCGTCCGGCTTCTTGCAGGCCTGGCCCTTGGCCTGCTGCGGCCGGCCGTCGATGAATATCTTATGCGTATAATCCCGGCAGCCGCCCAAACCCGCTTCCGGCCCCGGCTCGATGAAGCCATAAGCGCCATGAGTTCCGCGCCAGCTCTTGCGCTGGCCGGAGGCGACCGCTTCCTGTTGCGCGGCCACGGCGGTCACGCGATCCGCGGCGTCCAGCTCGCGGCCGATCGCGGCGCCGATGACGCCCGGCGCGGGAGGCTCGGGCGCGACGACGACGGCCGCGGCCGGCGCGGAAGATTCGGTGGAATTGCAGCCCGAGACGGCGAGCGCGACGCAGCACAGGCCCACGGCCGCCGCTATTGTGACGATCGTCGAATTCGCCTGTCTCGACATCACTTCTCTCCGCTGGCGCAATCGGCTCTCCTTTGCCGCAAGGCCCTCACTCTGTCAAAGGCCCGGCAATCGTGCCTGCGCTCGGAGCCCGCCGAGCGGGCTGTCGTCGAGCGCGAGCGCGCCGCCATAGTCGGCGGTGAGATGCGCGACGATGGAAAGGCCGAGTCCCGTCCCCGGCCGAGTCTCGTCGAGCCTTTGGCCGCGCCGCGTCGCCTGCGCGCGAAACTCCGCCGCGAGACCTGGACCATCATCGTCGATGGTGAAAACAAGCCGGCTGCGCCCGGCCTCGGCATTCTCCAGCGCCACGGAAAGCCGCACCTGGCTCGCCGCCCATTTGCCCGCATTGTCGAGCAGATTGCCGACGATCTCCTCGAGGTCCTGCCGCTCGCCGAGAAAGCGCAGCTCCGCCGCCGCCTCGCCGGAAAAGGCGACGCCGCGCTCGCCATAGATTTTGCCGAAAGTTCGCAGCAGCGCCGCCACCACCGGCGCGACCTCGGTCGTCGCGCCGATCGCGCCGGCGCGCGCCGCCGCCCGCGCCCGCTCGAGATAGAAGGAAATCTGATCGCGCATCAAAGTCGCCTGCTCGCTCACCTTGGCGGCGAGCGGCGAGGGCGCGGCGTCCGCCTCATTGACGATGACGCTGAGCGGCGTTTTCAACGCATGGGCGAGATTGCCGACCTGGGTGCGCGAGCGCTCCACAATGTCGCGATTGGCCGAGATCATCAGATTGAGCTCTTCGGCGAGCGGCGCGACGTCGGTCGGATAGGCGCTCTCTATGTGTCCGCGCTCGCCGCGGCGAATGAGCGACAACTCCCGCTGTAGCAATTTGAGCGGCCGCAGGCCGACGCTCACCTGCACCGCGGTGGCGAGCGCCAAGGCGATGGCGAGCAGCGAGAAAGCGACGATGAGCGACCAGCGAAAACGCGCGATCTGATGCTCCGTCTCCTCCGTCGTCGCGGCGACCTGCACGAGATAGACGCCGATGTCGCCGACATCGATGACGCGCTCGACGATGCGCAGCCAGCGTCCGTCCGGCCCGAGAGCGCCGCCGCGCCGCACGCCGCCGGTCTCCGCCGGAACATGCAGATCGGAGAGTCTGGGCAGGCGCGCGGCGAAGAGCGAGCGCGAGGCCTTTATCTCATGCGCCTCATTGTCGAGACGGGTGATCTGCCAATACCAGCCGGAGCGCGCCAGCTCGAATTGCGGATCGCCGAGCTGCCCCGGTCCGCTGCGCCCATCCTCTCCCGACTCGGAAACATCCGCGACAATGGCGCGCAGATAGACGCCGAGCCGCTGCTCGAACACGTCTTCCGCCGTGCGGCGATAATATTCGGTGAGGGCGAGGCCGGCGATCATCAGCACGACGGAGCTGAGCGCCGCCGCGGCGAAGAACAGCCGCGCCGCGATCGATCGCCCCGGAAAGCCGAGCCGCGGCATCGCGTCTCAGCGCTTCGCCGGTTCCGGCGGCGCCGCAATATAGCCGAGCCCGCGCACCGTCTGGATGAGATCGACGCCGAGCTTCTTGCGCAGCCGTCCGACGAACACCTCGATCGTATTGGAGTCGCGGTCGAAGTCCTGATCGTAGAGATGCTCGACGATCTCGCTGCGCGACACGACTCGGCCGGAATGATGCATCAGATAGGCGAGCAGCCGATATTCATGCGAGGTGAGCTTGACCGCCGCGCCATCGACGACGACGCGCCCGGCCTTTGTGTCGAGCCGCACCGGGCCGCAGACGATCTCGCTGGTCGCATGGCCGGCGGCGCGGCGCAGCAGCGCGCGCAGCCGCGCGAGCAGCTCCTCCATATGGAAGGGCTTGGCCACATAATCGTCGGCGCCGGCGTCGAACCCCTGCACCTTGTCGCTCCAGCGGTCGCGCGCGGTGAGGATCAAAACCGGCATGATCCGCCCCCCCGCGCGCCACTCCTCGAGAACGGTGACGCCGTCCTTCTTCGGCAGGCCGATGTCGAGCACGACAGCGTCATAGGGCTCGGTGTCGCCGAGGAAATGTCCCTCCTCGCCGTCGAAAGCGCGATCGACCGCATAGCCCGCCTGCTCCAGCGCGGAGACGAGCTGCCGGTTCAAATCCTTGTCATCCTCTACGACCAGAAGCCGCAAGCCCCGCCTCCGTCAGCCCGAACGAATCGTCTTTTCAGCGCTCTTTATGGCCAGCATGGGGCTGGCCGGTCGCGGCGTCGAGATAAATCCGCATCACCCGCCCATCGCGGCGCAGCAGGCTGATCTCATAGACGAGGTCCTCCTGCTCGCGGCACAAACGCGCATTGATCGGCTCGGCATGGGCGGAATTGCTCTGCGCCTGCATCAGCGCGAAAGGATCGCCGAGCCGCCGATCCGCGATGAGCTGGCGGGTCTCGGCGACGGTCAGGCATTGCCATGCGGGCCGATCCGCGGCCGGCGCGAGAGCGGGCGGCAGAACGGCGACGATGAAGGCCAATAGTTTCGACACGATCCGACGCATTCTCGCTTTTCCCCGCAAAATCTATGCGATGCGCCTGCTGAACGCCGAGTGAACGCCGCTTCGCTCCCGCCGGGTGGGCGGCGTCGAAGGCTGAGCCTCCGACGCCGCCGAGCGCGTCATGCCGGCTTGCGCTCGGGCGCGACGATGGCGATCAGGCCGCAAATCGCCGCCCCCGCCGCCAGAACGCCATCGCCGAGCGCGCCCGGCGCGATCGAATGCACGACCGCCGCAAGGACGCCGGTCCCGGCCCAGGTGGACGGTTCAACGGCGCGGTCGATGATCCGAACGAAGATGGAGGGAATGTTCATCCTTTTTCCTTTCCGGTCGACAGAAGAGCTTTTTGGGTTACGAGATCGAAAAATTCACATTCGCGAGCGATCGGCTCCTTTCATGCTTCGCTTCCAGCCGAGACGGCGCATTTTCGAAACGCGCCGTCTCGAGGCCGCGCCGGCAGCGGGACGCCGTGCGGCCAGGTCACAGAGTGGATCACCGAGCGCGAGTAGCGCGCGACATTGACCGAATCCGACTGATTTCCTCCGAGGCCCCAGATTTGGGTCTCGTCGAAATCGACCACGAAGAACACGTGACCACCGCCGTCCCGCTTCTTTGTCGCGATCGCGCCGACGACAGGGCTCGCCAGCCGGTCGCCGTACCCGGCGTAGTCGATCGCCCTGAGCGTGCCCGTCGACGGTAGTCCCGATTTGCGCAGACAGGCGCCGACGAAAGCCGCGCACCACGGAACGGCGTCATGCTGGACTTCCGGATGGCCGGAGAGCGCGTAGAGCTCGACGATCTTCGGGTTATCCTTCGCGCCCGGCGCTTCATGCGTGCCGAGGTAGGAGCGCGCGACGACGAGCCAGGGCGGCAGAGCCGCGGGCGACGCGGCGACCGGCGCGCTCCATTGCGCCAGCGCCGCCTGCGTCTGCGGGCCGGCGACGCCATCGATGGCGCCGCGATAGAGGCCAGCGTCGCGCAGCATGATCTGCTCATAGGCGATGCGCAGGCGCTCGGCGCTCCACGGCGCCGCGACGCCGCCGACGCGGGCCTGCACGGCTGCATAGATCGCCGAGCAAGTCGCCGGGCCGGTCTCGCCATCCTCGGCGAGATGCGCGCCGCCTGCGTTGAGCGCGCGCTGAATCGCGCGCATGTCGAGAGACCCCGCGGAGGCCGCGGGGGCGGAGATCGTCGTCATATGGGAGAGCCTTTCGGAAAAGAAGCCGTCAGAGCGGCCGAGCGCAGATCAGCTCGGGGCGCGAGACGCGCGCCGGGATGTCAGGCGAGCACAAGGAAGGCGAACAGATTGGCCGACGTCGCGCCGATCTGCGGCGCGGCGTCGGCGCCGGTCGATGTCACTTGGCGCAAGACGCACCGGTGATCACGCCTTTTGTGATGGCGGTGATCGTGCATGAAGCGCCCGAGTCCGTTACGCCAACCGTGGTCGTCACATTGCCCGAGGCGTCATTGGTGAGTGCGCCTGCCGTAGTGTAGGTAGGGAGTTGCAATACGCCGGTCTGAGGCAAGTTGAAAATGGGCACTGGCGTAGCCAGCGCGCCAGCGCCGCCGCTGTTGCTGGGCGCCCCATAGATCGTGATGCCGCCTGTGCTATTGTTGAGATATAACTGAGTGCCAAAACCGTCGCCGTAATATCGGAAGTTACCGTCGTAATACAGATTGCCGAGGATCGCCCCGCCAGCATGATTAAGGTGAATCTCGCTCCCGAAGGTCTGTAGCGCCGACCATGTATGCGGTTGGCCGAGCTGCGCGACGAAGAACGCCGTCGTCGCGACCTTCGTCGAGTTGTCGGAGGCGGATTGTGTCGGCGCCGAAAGGCTGTTGGTATAAGTATATGGATTGTCTACCATGCACGATCCGTTGATGCATGTTTCATCCGCAAGAACCGGGTTCGCGATAATCAACGCCATAGCCGCCAGCGACGCCGCTATTTTCATTTTTCCAACTCCTATGATAGCGTATCTCCCTCTCAATTAAGAGGGAGACGTTCTTGTCTGATGCTTTCGCTAGTGGTTACATGCCCATAGGAAGCGCGCCGAAGAATGGGACGCTGATCGAGCTGCTGAACCACGCCTATGGAGATTCCCGCAAGATGCGATGGTGCGCTGAGACGCCGAACCGACTTCCTCGGAACGTGGGTATCGGAAAGCGACAAATTCGTAGTCGCGAAAGACAGCCCTACGATGTGGAGACCGGCGACGTAAGCGCCGGTCGCCTCAATTATAGACGATTTGCGTAATCTTGCCCTGCGTTTGATTGATATACATGCAGACAGTCGCCCCAGACTGTCCAGCATCGAGATTTAGACCGAGTTTTATTCTATTATGTGCCGCAGCGTTAACAGTATAGACGAGAGGAGCACCTATAATACTTGTCGTCTTTTGCACAGTCAAAGCTCCAGCGCCATCCGCTTGCGCAAATATTTTTTGCTTAGTCATTGTCGGTCCGATCATATCCACGACACCCTCAATCATTACCTCGAATTCAGCCGATCTATAATTTGGGATGTCTATGAAATAGAGCTCATGGACTGTCGGTGACACAGGCAAACACCGCTTTATGGGCGGCTGAGGAGTTGGGCCGTCCTCGTTGAAGTCGTCGCGAGAATCGACAAGCGCCGGGTGCGTGTAATCGAAATTATTTTGGCCGAGAGTTATGCCAGTTGCGCCATTCTCTAGAACCACGCTAGCGACGCCGATGCTAGACGAGACGTTTCCAGCTATATTGACGCCAGAGCATCCTTTTTTGAGCCGGATGACATATGGCTGGCCAGCGAATTCATTCCCGACGATCGAGACATTTCCGACGACATCCGATGTGTCCGTGCTGCAATCGATGCCGAAGCTAGTCTGGTTCTCGATCGAGTTTCCAGTGATCTGGATAGCCTGCGTCCCTCCGGAATGGGACGGATGCAGTCCTATCCCGGTTTCTGCCCCGAACAGTTTGTTCGCTGTTATTTTAGCGCCGCCGGAGCAACGCCAATTTATGTTATGCGTCCCGGTTGCGCCGACTTTCGGGAAACCAAATACGACATCTGTGATGGACCAATCGCCACCATCGCATACGGCGTTGTCGATCAGCATCGCATCGGCGGAATACGATTCGATTACGCCATGTCGATATGTCCAGCCGTTCGATGAAAGCTGCGCAATTCCAGTGTCGAACCCGCCGACATAGAAGTTGTCGAATAGACGGCTTTGCGCGCCAGCGTCATATAGACTACCATCTCCTGAACGTATTCCATAAGCCGTGTTTGTCGGATTGTTGTTATACAACTCCAAGCATTGCGTGAAATTTGCCGACCCCATCACAGTCCAGGCAAAACCAGACGCGAGATCGCTTTCGAAACGAGCTCGGCCGGCGTCGCAGCCAGAGAACCCCTGGACATTATGCTGTGTCAGCCCTGCCGTATGGATGATTGGGTAGGGGTATTTGTGACCAGTCGTCACGCGGCCATAAGAGCCAGTCGCGGGATTAATCGCCGCGTCGAACGCCGCCTGCATGATCGGCGTCGCATCCGCAACCGTTCCGACAAGACCGAAGCATTCGGCCCGGATTGCGGCCTGCGTCGAGAGCGCCCAATAGGCGCCGTCTGCGGACTGAACAGCGCCAGGAGCGGAAACGGTCGCGCGCGTCCATTCGCAACCCTCGCCGCCATCGAACACCGTCGCATAACCAGCAGTGACGAATGACTGAATCTCACTAGAGATCGTCGTCGTCGGTATCTGCGACCACGTCAGGTAAATGGCTGGAGCGCCGCGCGCGACAGTCGCCAAAGAAGCGATTGTCGCCAAAGTTAACAGAAGTCTAACGAACATGGTTCCATCCTATGCGAGATGTTCATGGTAATAACGGAGTCGTCCATCGGGTTCGTCGTGTTCTTCTGAACAAGACGACTCCGCTCGCAGCATCGCGAACCCGATGATCAGAAAACCGAAACTGTCTGCTGCATGACAGCCGGACGCGCGCCTTCTCGTCAGACGGGCCAGGCCGAATCTATGTCGATCGCCGCGAGCGCAGCCATGTCTTGCGCCGCCTCTATGGCGACGACGAGCTGCGCTTCGCGATCGAAGCAGCTCTGCACATGCGCGCGCACGCCCTGCGCGACGGCGATCAGCGTCGCATGATCGAAAGTGACGAAAGTTCCATCCGCCAGCTTCCAATTCACTGCGTAACTATTATCGAGCACGCTCGCGACCACGGCGGCGGTGAGCTTTCCCTGCGTCCGCTCGTCGGTCGACATGCGCATTCCGAGCACGGTCGCTCCCGCCGTCTCTGCGCGCCAGCGCCGCTCGGCGAGCGCTGCGAGCTTCTCGCGCTTCGCCTCGACCAGCGTCGACGCCGGGAGCGGCGTCGGCGCATTGCCCATGGCGAGCCATTCCCGATAGACGCGGCCGTCGGCCGTGTCGGCGTCGACGGGGATGCGTGCGCCGTCGGCGTCTCTGCGCACGAAATCCCGCTGCTCGGCTCCGCTGATGTCGATCGCGATCGAATAGCTCATCGCGCTCATATCTCCGCGCTGAAAGTGACGATGGAATTGGCGCTCGTGAAAGAACCCTCGCCCGCCGCGCGAATCAGATATCGGAACCCCGATTGCGATATGAGGTCCACAAATTCGTCGACGACGTTGTAGCCCACCCCGCTGGTCGGCGCGCTCGCGGTCGGAGTCGCGCGCATATGCACGGGAAACGGGATATAACCGCCCGCAAACTGGTAGATCGCCGTCGCGACCCCGGCCCAGCCGACCGAAAGCGTCGTGAAATATCGCTGGCACAGCGCTAATTCCACGCCGGAAGGCCGCCGTTCGAAATCGGTCGCATGAGCCCCCGGCTCCAATTGCGGCCGCAAGATCGAGCCTCCCGAAAACTCCACATTGGTCTGCGCATTCGCGGTCAGCCCCGAGGCGAGAAGCGGCGCGCCGCGCGAAGCCGCCGCATAAGCGCCCGAGCCCGCAAAGCCGTTTCCCTGCCAGACGCGCGCCTGCGACGTTCCTTCATGCGCCAGCGCAAAGGCCCCGCCTTCGATCAGCGCGGCTTCGATCGGCAGGATCAAGGAGCCGGCGGAAATGGAAAGGCTCGTGTCGATTCCGCTCGACGAAAATGTGTAGGTCGCGCCAGCGGCGCCGGCCTTCACGCCGTCATGGCCATATTGCCCGGCCGCCAGCGTCACTGTTCCGGCGACGCCGCGCTGATTGATCGCGAATGCGGCGTTGCGCAGGCGATTGCGAAAACCTACCGGCGCGCCGTCTCCCATTCCGCTCGGAAAGGCGACGCGGCCGCTGGTCCGGTCGACGATGAGCGCCTCGCGCCAAATGGTCCCGTCGGCCGACACCTTGACATGAAAATTATCGTCGCCGACGAGCCCGGTCTCCGCGCGGCCGGACCAATTGGATTGATAGAGCTGCGAAACCGTATTGCCCGCCGACTCTTTTTCCAGCTTGAAGCGCAAATCGCCAGCGCCGCCCTCGGCGACCGTCAACGCCGCCAAGAGAGCCGCATTCGTCTTGACCGCGAGCCGATCCACCGCATCCGCCGTCGCGCCGACTCCGAGCCGGGACAGATTTGCGAGCTCGCGCAGCGCGAGCCCGGCGTCGATCCAGGACGAGCCATCGAAGAGAAGCAGCTCCTCCTCGCTTTCGACATAAGCGCGCCAACCGGCCTTCGGCGCGAGAAAGACCCAGGCGCCGGCGTGGCGCGCCGCGATCATCTGTTCCTTCCCGGCAAACCCACCCGCCGCAGTCGCGACGACGAGGTGTCGATCGCCCTCCTCGGGCGAAGCCGGGGGCGATGCGCGGCGATCGATGACGGAAAGCTGCGTCATCGAGTCGAGAAGCTGCAAGGCCTCATTGTGAGTAACATGCTTCTGCGCTTGCGCCGCATCGATGTAGGGCAGAGCGAGATGAGTCGTTTCGGTCATGGAGGTCACTCGATAGGCAGCGTCGCGACGAGCGGAAAGCCGCGTCCGACACGCGCGTCGATTTGAAATATCTGCACAACGAGGCTCGTCTGCGGCGCTCCGAAGTCCGCGAGCTCATCGCTCGCCGCATAGAGCGCCGAAGGGCTCGTCACACTCAGCGAACGCTGCGCGCCGCCGGGAAGCGCGACGACGATCTCATAGGCCTCGCTCTCTTCTCCGAGCGGAATGTCGAGCGGCTCCCAAGCGTCCGCATCGATGCGTCCGCGCCGGGTGAAAGCAATCGCCACGCCTTCCGTCACGCGTCTCGCATGAGCATGGCTCGGCGAATACGGAGAGGCGGATTTGCGCGTCGCCGTCACTTCGAGCTCGACATAGGTCGGATCGCTGTAATCGCGATCCGCCGGACCGATCCGATAGACGCGCGCAGAATCGATCTCCGCGAAATCGACCGCGAGCGGCGTGATCGCATCATCGAGCAGTACCACTGTCGCCCCCGCCGACACGCTGCGCGACGCGAGCGCGTCTTCGCCGCCGATCCCGCGTAGAAGTCGCGACAAGCGATAGGTGCTCGCCGCGACGAGCTCCGCACGCGTGAAGGCGAAAATCTCCCAGCATCCATCATCTCCGCGGATCGCCATCGCCGAGCGCAGAGCGAAAGCGCCGGCGTCGTCCACCGAGGCGAGCGCTCCAGAGGCGAGCTTCACCGTCACGCTCGCGCCGCGATTGAAGCGCGCGAGCGGACCGGGGGCGAGCGTATCCAGCGTTTCGCCGATCGTCGCACGCTTCTCGATGAGCCCCACCGGCTCGAAAGAAGCGCCGATCTTCCGACGAATGGCCAGCGCGCCCGGCCAAGGATCGGCAAAAGCCGCGACATAGGAAAAGGCCTTCGCGCCTTCCTTCGCGATCGCGAGATCGAGAACAATGATGCGCGGCGGCCCGATCACGGCGGGCGCCGCGAGCGAACGCCGGCCGAGAAAGCGCTCGCCGACGTCATAGACGCTGGGATCGACGGCGCGCGCGTCGATTTCGCGCGCAGCGCCATCGGTGATCCGCGTGATCTGCCATAGGCGCCCCGGCATCCTCGCCAACGAGGTCACATCTCCCGCCTCGAGGGCGACGAGGCCGGGCCGCACGGAAAAGCGCGCCGTCTCCCGCCCCGCCCAAATATCCTGCAACCAAATATCCGCCAATCTCTGAGCGTTGCTCCGGCCGATCATCACCGCCGTCTGCGCTTCGCTGCGTCGCGACGAGTAGCCCTCGAGACGCCGCGACAGCACGCGCCCCGTGCGATAATCGAATTCCGAATCGCCGAAAGACAGCGCGATCTCATGCGGCAACTCGCTCTCCTGCGCGCGCCGCAATTCGATGAGCGTTCCATCCTTGCTCGGAACGAGATCGTCGTCGCCGATCTCCCGCACGCTTTTCATCGCGTGCGAAACAAAGCGCAGCGCTCCGCCGGAGACCACCGCGTCGAAGCCGAACAATGACGCGAGCGGCTCGATCGCCTCGCGCGGCGACATGGCGCTGTCGAGAACATAGCCGTCGACGAAACCGTCGATCGCCGGCCGCTCCGCGACGAGATCATCGGTCGCGATCGTCGCGGCGAGCGTCGCGATGAGCCGATCGAGCGGCGCACCTTCGAGGCGTCCATTGAGCCAATGTCCGGTCTCCCAATTCGCCGAATCCGTCCAAATGTCGGAACAGCCGGGAAAGGCCGGAAACGGCCGCGCATCCCAGCACCAGACATGAATGCGCGCCGGATCCACCATGCGCTTATCATAAAGATTCGACAGCGGATTGCGCGTGTCGCCGCCCGCGCGCGTCGGATCGAAATGCGCGATCATCGCCTCGACAAAGCGCGCCTGCATGAGATCGTCCCGCCCGCCGCGCGAGAAAAACGGCAAGCCGCCCTCCGACGAATGCGCGTCGGGAAACACATTGGGCGCATTGGCGCCGCGATCCACGGCCGGACATCCCGTCTCGATGATCCAGATCGGCTTGCTCTGCGGCGTCCAGGCGGTCGGCGCGCCGAGCTCTGCGCCATCGACGCGCTCGTAATGCGAATTGGACCACCAGCCGACGAGATCCTTCACTCGGAACGTCCATGGCTTGCCGAGCCCATCGACGATCGGCGTGCGAATCTGCGCCAGACGATCTTCATCGCTCGCGTAGAACCAATCGAATCCCTCGCCAGACGCAATCCGCGCCGAAAGATAATCGGCGTCATAAATATTGCGCGCGAACTGCGCGTCGAGATGATCTGCGCCATCGCGCCAATCGGAGAGCGGCCAATAAACGTCGATCCCGACGAAATCGATCGCCGACGACGCCCAGAGCCGATCGAGCGGAAAGCGCAGCTCGCCCGTTGTGGGAACATGCGCGCCATATTCCGTCCAATCGGCGGCGTAGCCGATTTTCGTTCCGCTGCGAAGGAGCTCCTTCGCATCCGCGGCGAGCGACGCCAGCGCGGCGACCGCCGGATAGACTCCAGCGGCGGACCGGATGCGCGTCAACCCCACCAGCTCCGAGCCGACGAGAAATGCGTCGACGCCGCCCGCCTCTTCGCAAAGCTCCGCATAATGTAGAATGAACGCGCGATATTGCGCGAAAAACGCCGCGACCTGCGTCGCCGCTTCGCTCGTTCCATCCGCCGAGCCGACGCGTCCCGGCGCCGGATCGCAGGTGATGCGCCCCCGCCAAGGAAAAGCCGGCTGCCCGATCGCATCCGCTCGCGGGTCCGGCAAGACATTGCCCGGCGCCACATCCATCATCAAGAAGGGATAAAAAACGACCGCGAGGCCTCGCGCGCGAAGATCGGCGATGGCGCCGCGCACCGATGCGTCGCTCGGCGTGCCGCCGAAAGCCGCGCGTCCGCCGATCTGCGAAACGAGGCGCGCCGCCGCGCGACTCGATCCCGCGACAGACCAATCGGCAGGCCAGAACGGCCCCAACATATAGTCGAACTCGCCGATCGTCTTGAATGTCGCATCGACGCGCGGCGCGATCGAGCAATGAGCCGCGCGCAAATCATCGCCGAACCAGGCCACGACCAGCGCCACGCTCTCGAGATTGGGGCAGAGCGCCTGCAGCGCGTCGATCGATGCGGTCCAATCGCTCGCCGCCGTCAGCTGATGCCGATTTTCCGCGCTGGTCGCTCCGGGCGAAAAGAAGCTCAGCTGCAGCGACGGCTGATAGCCCGCCTCCGTCGCGCCCGGAATGACATCGATCGCGCGAATCTCTCGGCCCAGTCCGGCGACCGGCCGCGTCACCTCGAATGTGAATTGCGGAATGCGATTGCCGAAAGCCGACAGCGCCAATTGCTCGAACACGACATAGGCGAGGCCGCGATATGCCGGCGCATTCTCCGCTCCTTCCTTGGCGACGATCAACGGATCGGGAAGCTGCTCCTCGTCGCCCGAATAAATTCGAATGGGAAGGCTCGTCATGTCGAGCTCGTTTCCATCCGCGAAAATGCGCCTCACGAAAGCGATCGGCCCCTCGCACAGCCCGATCGCGAAATTGGCGTAATAGGAATATGTGACGCCGATCGTCTGCGCCGAACCGCCCCCGCCCTTGCCGCTATTGCCGGAGCCGCCGTCCAACGAGACATTGGCCTGCTCGATGAAGCGCGTCGCCCAGATCATCTGACCGCCGATGCGCGCGCGACCATAGACGCGTGGGATGGCTGCGCCCTCGGTGGAGGCGACGCCGTCCATCGCTTTGAGACGCGGACCGACCTCATAGCGCGTCGCGCCGCGCGGCTGTAGCGCCGCATCGACGAGCGCGCCGCCGACGACGCCGACGAGATTGCCGACGATCGAGCCGACCGGCGCGATCGCTGCGCCGGCCGCCTGCAACAACAAAGTGGCCATCTCGTCCTCGAGCTCAGTCTGTGACGCCGGGAAAGGCGAAGGCGCCGACCAATCTTTTGCGCCATGCTCCGATCGGCGCCTCGGCGACACAGGCGCCGCCATGCGCATGGACCATATGCGTGGCGCTCGTCGCTATGCCGAGATGCTGCGCCGGCAAATGCGCTTTGAAGCGAAACAGCAGAACGTCGCCCGCGCGAAATCCCTCTCGCTCGACAAACGAAAAATGCCGATGGGCGGCGAGCGCCAACCTCTCCTCGCCTTCCGCCTCCGCCCAATCGGGCGAATATGGCGGCGCCTCCACCGGCTCCGGCCCGACGAGCGCGCGCCACACGCCGCGCACCAGCCCGAGGCAATCGCAACCGATATGAATGAGCGACGCCTGATGACGATAGGGCGTCGCGATCCAGCGCCGCGCCTCCGACACGATCGCCGCGCGCGCGAGCCCGCTCACTCGAAAAAGCTCCCGCCGTCCATCGACGGCGCCAGCGAGCTCGGATAAGACATCACCACATCATTGCCCGGCATATGCGGAAAGCCGCGAAAATTGACGATATTGGAAAATTTCCGCTCGCAGCTCGCCGCGCTCTTGTCGCATCCCGCCACGATCGCGAAAGTATCGCCCGAAGCGACGGGCCCCGCGAGCTGGGACCACAAGGCTATCCCGGCGTTTTCGCCAGAGCGCCGATGCGACTTTACCGTGACGCGCGCGCCGGCATTGGCGCCGCTCGTGAAAGTCAGCGAGCCGCCGGTGAAAAACTCATCGGCGAATTCGCTCGCCAGGCCCGCGATGATCGCGCCATGAGCGAGCGCCAGATGAGCGAGCGCCAGCACGACGCCCGTCGTGTGAAACGACGCAGCGCCGAGATCGACCTTGCAACGCGCGTCGCCGAGATCGGCGGAACAGCCGCGCTGGAAGCTTTCGCCGCGCGTCTCGTCGAAGAGATGCGCGAGCGACCGCAATTCGGCGCGGAAGGCGAATTCGCTGCGCGTCACCTCGCCGATCGTGGTCGCATCGAGAAGCAGTCGATTGTCGGCGTCGCGCCAATCGACGAGCCATATCTCCACACCTGCGCCGTCATAGAGCCCGCCCGCCAGATCGCGCTCACAAAGACCGTCCGATTGCAATGCGCCGACCACCTCGCCGCTCCCGACCGCGAGACCGACGCTCGCCTCGATTTGCGTCGCCGTGAGGCCGGACGCGGCGCGATAGGTCACGCCGCCGAATGAAAGATCGCGATCATGATCGGTAAATCCCTCGATCGTCCCATCCTTGCGCGCGAGGCGCCAGCAATTGCAGAAGGTCGAAGCCGAAGCGTCGAGACGCTCCCGCATGGCGGTCGAGGGCGAACGCATGAAGGCTCCTTTCGTTCAAGGAACGATTTCGATGATCGGAATTTTCGGAATCGCGCCGGCCTCGAAGGAGGAGACGTTGATTTCGAGATAGTCCTCATCGAATCGCGCGGGCACATCGAAGAGAAATCCGGCCGTCACCACGGCTCCTGTCGGCGGAACCGCCGAAGGCGCGAAAGTCACGACGCCGCTCGTCGTATCGACGCCGAAATCGACGCCACACGTCTTTTCGACGCCGGAGACAGCGACGCGAACGCTGTCTGCGACCGGCTTGGCGATGACGCGCGCATAAGGCGCGAAGCTCTCGCCATAGGTCTTGAGCAGCTGAAATTGCGTGCGTGCGCCATCGCCGACGCCGAGCGTCTGATCGCTCGCCGAAACCGCTCCGCCCGATCGCGCGGAGGAAAAATCGGCGCGATCACGCCAGCGAAAGCCGAACAGCCGACCGCGCCGCTCCTCGAAGAATTCGATCACCGCGGCGAGCTGCGCCAGCGATTTTACCCCATAGCCCGCCTCGTAACGTCGGCGTGAGTGCGCCCATCGCGCATTGCGCGACTCGCGATTGGAGCCGAGCGTGATCACATCGGTACGGCGTTCCGGCCCCCCACGTCCATTCAGCGATATGTCCAGCGGAAAGCGCGTCTCGTGAAAATCCGTCATGGCGCCTCATCCTCAAATATTGCGCCGGCCACGCGCCACCGCGCGCGCCAAAGCCGCGGTGATCTGCCCTTCGGAACGCCGAAAGCTGTCGACGTCCTGCGCAGCGATATTGACGGTCACGGCGACGGATTGTTGCGCGCCTTGCATCGACACGCCGAGCCGTCCATCCGGCCCGCGCGCCAACGGCATGATCGCCTCGGCCCCGCGCTCGCCCATGAGTCCGACGGCCCCATTCGCGCCGAAGAATGTCGGACTGGCGACGACGCCGCCCTCTGCGAATGGCGCCACCGAAGCGCCGCCTCCCGTCCCGAAGGCGCCCGAGAGCAATCCGCTCAGTCCGCTCGTCAGGCCTCGCGTCAACGCCTGCGTTCCGGCGCCGACGCCGAGCTCGGCGAGCGAACGCGCGATGGAGGCGAGCGTCGCGTCGAAGCTCTTGCCATTCGCCGCCGCGCCGGCGAGCCCGCTGGACAATGTCTTCGTCGCCGAAGCGGCGGCGACATTTATGTCTTGCAACAGCGCTTTCGTCGTCTTTAGATCGAGCGCATGAAAGGACGGATCGAAGGAGAGTTGCGCGCCATTTTCGCTGCTGGTCGAGTCGGTCACTTTTCGTCTCCATCGGGAAACGCGCGCATCAGCGCCGTCAAAGCGTCGCGCGACGGCGCGCCGACGGCGCGGCCATAGACGCCTTCGGCCGCGCAGGCCAATTCACGCGGCGTCATCGCCCAGAAGTCGCGCGGCGCGAGGCGCAGCACGCCGAGACCGAAGGCCATGGCCCGCGCCCAAGGAAAGGGCCGAGGCCTCATCCGCTCGTGTCCCGCGGCGGCGGAGGGTTTGCGTCGCCGCCATCTCCGAAAGTCGCGGCCAATAGATCTGCGACGATTTTCACATAATCGCCGAGGCCCGCGGCGACGGTCATGCGCGCGACCTCGTCGTCGCTCATTTCATATCCTGCGCCGCGCAATCCGCATCCGATGACGCGAATGAGATCACGCGCCGAAAGGCGGCGCGCTTCGAAACGTTCCGCGAGCGCGACGAGATCGTCGACGCCGAACCCGCTCTCGAGCTCGGCGAGCGCTCCGAGCGTGAGGCAGAGACGATAGGTCTCTCCGTCCAGCGTCGCCTCGACGTCGCCGCGTTTCCGATTGGCCATGAAGAGAGCCTCACGCCGGCGTGAAAGAGATCGCGCTCGCGGATTCGAGCGCGATGTCGAAGGTCATTTCGGCATTGTGTTCGCCGCGATAGTCGAGGCTCGTGATTTGGAACGAACCCGTCATGACGCCGAAATCGGGGACCACGAGTTTCCATTGGCGCAGCACGCCGTCGAAGAAGAGCTGCCGAATGAGACCGTCCGAAGCCTGATCCTTGAAAATTCCGGTCCCGGCGAGGCTCGCGCGCTTCACGCCGGCGCCGTCCAGCAATTCACGCCAGCGTCCGCTCGATTCCGCGTCGGTGACATCGACGGCCTCGGCGTTCAGCGAAAGTCGCCGCGTGCGCAGGCCGGCGACGGAAATGAAGGCTCCACTGCCGTCATCGACCTTCAAAAGCAGATCTTTGCCCTTTTGTGCGGACATGCGATGGCTCCAGAATATCTATCGTTGAGGCTAGAGAGATTCGGTGGTCGCGCGAAAGCGCAGATCGACCCGCGCGAAGCGACCATTGCGCTCACGCCGCGTCTCGCTCGCCTGATGACGCAGATCGACGAGATGATGCCCATCGAGAATGAGCGGCGCCTCGTCGAGCAGCGCGACGATCTGCTCGCCGATCGTGAGCGCCTGCGCCACGCCACGCTCGATCGAGACGACCGAGACAGTAAAGATTTGCTCGGCTCCACGACTGCCGGTGGTCGACCAGTCGCGCAGTGACGCCTCGGCGAACAGCAGATAGGGAGCTTCGGCGCCGCGCGGCGCCTCGTCGTAGATTTTCGCGCCGCCGAGCGCTGCGACGAGAGTGGCGTCGCTCGCCAGGCAGGCGCGAATCACGCGGCGCAGAACGATGATCGGCGATCGGCTCATTCGGGTCCCCTCATGCGATCTCCTCGCAGCGGCACCACAGAAAGCGGCGCCGTCCGTCCGGATCATAGACGGCTAGGACGCGCAGCCTGCGCCCGCCGGCGACGAGCCGCATCTCGCTCGCCACATCGGCGCGCCACCGGAGCTGCGCTAGCCATTCGAGCACTTGCTCCTGCCTCTCCTCGACGAAGCGCGCTTCGCCGGAGAGCGGCGTCAATTTCGTCCAGACGTCGGCGATCGTCACATAGCTGCGCGTCATCGCGCCGCTGTCGTCCGGCGTGTCGACCGGCGCTTCGAGGCCCATGCGCAGGCGCAACTCGCCGATCTTCGGCGCGCTCATGTCAGCCGCTCGCGTCGAAACGGCTTGGCCAAGGCCAGGACGATCGTCGGCAGAGCCGCGCCCGTCTCCGCCGCGTCTCCACGATTTTCGTGCCAGTGCGCGACGAGCGCCAGAATGGCGCGACGCAAAGACTCGGGCGTATCCGTGGCGCTTTCGCCATATCCCACATCGATGTCGATCTCGATTCCGTCATAGGCGCGCCCCGGCTCCGCTGGCGGCTCGAGGAACACCAGCCGCCCGGCCTCGCGCGTCGGCGCCGCACGATAGGATTCGCGGGAGACGGTCTGCGCGACATTGGATGAATCATAGACGCGAATATCCGACACGGCCGAGAGAGGCGCGAATGGAATGGCCAAGGTCCGACGGCGCAGCGTCTGCGCCGGCCATGCGTCGAGCCGCATTCGCCAACGCTGCGTCACGAAGAAGCGCCGCGTATAGGCTTCTAGCGTCATGCGCGCCGAGACGATCAGCGTAGACAACAGCTGGTCTTCGTCGCTGGAATCGAGCCGAAGCCAAGCTTTGACCTCGTCGAGCGAAACGGGCTCCGACCCCGGCCCTGTGAGAAGATCGGGAATCATGTCTTTGTCCCATGCCTGATTGGCGACGAGGCGAGATACGAGCGGCGAGATCGGCTCGCCGCCCGCTATTGCGCCGGTCACACCCTCAGGCGGCGCCGAATTTCAAGAGCTTGATGGCCTCGAAATCCTGCACGCCTCCGCCGACGCGCTTCGTCGTATAAAAGAGCACATAGGGCTTGGCGGAATAAGGATCGCGCAGCACGCGCACGCCGAGCCGATCGACGACGAGATAGCCGCGCGCGAAATCGCCGAAAGCGACGGAGAGGCTATCGGCGCCGACATTCGGCATATCCTCGGCCTCGACCACCGGGAAATTCAGCAGCGACGCCGGCTGATCGAGCGTTGCGGGCGGCGCCCAGAGATATTCGCCGGTCGACGACTTGAATTTGCGAATCGTGGATTGGGTCTGACGATTGAGCACGAATTTGCCGTTCTGCCGATATCCGGCGCGCAGCGCATAGACGAGATTGAACAGAGCGTCCGACGGATTGCTCGCCGCGAAGCCGCCGGAGACGCCCGTCGCCACATAGCCGATATTGCCCGACGTCCAGCTGGCGTCCGCCACCGTCGTATAGGCGAGAAAGCCTTTCGGCTTATCGGTTCCATTGCCGCTCACGAAAGCCGCGCCTTCCTGCTCGGCGAAAACGGTCTGCACCTCCTCGGCGATCCATTGCTCCACATCGATGGCGGAATCGTCGAGCAATGTCTGCGTCGCCGCCGGCATAGCGTAGAGCTCCATCGCCGGAAAAGTGAGATCGACGATCTGCTGGCTGCTGGTCTGCGGTCGCGGATCGGCCTCCGCCACCCAGCCGGAGGCCGGGCCCTGTGTCGAATAGGCCTTGCGCAGCGAATGCGTCGAAATCTCGCGCACGCTGGCGATGGCGCGAATGGGCGAGAGGCGCGTGAGACGACGCAAAATCTCCTGCTCCGCCGGCGTCGGCACGAGATAGCCGCCATCGGGGCCGGAGCCCGCCGAAAGCGCCTTCGATTCGAGCGCCTTCAGGCCGACCGCTTCGCCGCTGCGCATATAGAGCGCGAATGCGGATTTGTGCTCGCGCGCCGGCGCGTCGTCACTCGACGACGCGGCGAGGCGCGGACGCGAGAGATCGAGCGCCACGCGATCGATGCGCCGCTTGGTCTCGTCGATCGCGCGATCGATTCGCTGCAATTTTTCTTCCGTGAGCGCATCGACGCCCATTCGCGTCTCGATCTGCGCGAGGCGCTCTTCATTCGTATCCTTGAAAGCGGTGAAGGCGCGATGGAGATCGGCGAGCGCCTCCTCGCCGGAGAGCGTCTTGGTTTCGAGAGACGACATTGAAGGGAACCTCTTCTTTCGGGCAGGAAGACGCGGGGATGCGCCGCGCAGAATGCGCGGGCAGTCCGGCGCCGAGTGGCAAAGCGAGGCGATTAGCGCGCGGCGATGGCGTTCAGACGGGCAGTGACGAGGCGTCGGCTGTCGCTCGGGGATGAGCGCCGGCTCGCACGGAGCGGCGCTCTAGCGCGAGCGCGGCGCGGCGCAGCGTCGTCTCGAAGCTCTGCGCGGCGCTCGACATGCGCAGGCGCGCGAGCTTTTGGGCGAACGCCGCAGCAGCATCGCGTGGCTCTGCGGCGGAAGGCGCGGCCGCGGCGCCGATACGCGCCTGCGGCAACGCAGGAAAGGTGACGATCGATATCTCGATGAGATCGAGCTCGAGCAATCGCCGTGCGCCGCTCTTGGGGTCATTCGCCGCACGCAGCGTGCGAAAGCCGATCGAAAGTCCGTCGAGCGCGCCGGCGCCGATCAGCGATAGCGCCTCGCGCGCCCGCGCAACGGAAAGATCGAGTCGACCGCGCACTTTGAGGCCGCGCGCGTCTTCGACGATCTCCGTCCAAACGCCGATCGGCTCCTCGGCGCGGTGCTGCCAGAGCAGCTTCACCCCTTCCGCGCCGCTTCGCTGCAAGCTCGCGGCGAAGGCGCCGCGCTCGACGATATCGCCGCAAGTGTCGCGCAGGCCGAAAAGACTCGCGTAGCCTTCGAATGCGCCATCGGCGCGGATCGCTGCGGGAAGCGGCGCGCGCTTCGTCTCGAGCCGAGGGCGCGCTATGTGAATGTCGCGCTTCAGTGCTCGGTCCATCAGGCTTTCTCCCGCGCCGCGCCGATTGCGGCAGGGCCGCCGCCATGAGGCGGCTCACGCAGGCGCTGCAATGCGCGCACGAAAGTCTTGAACACGATTTCGGGCTCGAGGCGCGGCGGCTTGCGCGGCGCGCGACGTTTCGCGAAGCGGAGAGGCAAGACGGACACACTCATTCAGTCGCTCCCATAACGGCGGTTGAAGCGCGCGAGCTCGCGCACGAAGGCGTCGAGCCGCCGCGTGGATCGTCCGAGCTCGCGCAAGGCGCGCAGCGCGAACAGAGTGGCGGCGCTCGCCCAGAGGAAGAGCGCGAGATGGGCGAGATCGCCGCGCTCGATGATCGAGGTGACGATCTCGGACATGGGGCGCCTTTCAGACGGGAAGACGCGCCGGCCACTCGCGCGAGCGATCGTTACGCCGGGATTCGTTCAAAGCTCGAACTTTTTGTCGATGCGGCGACGCTGAACGCGATGCGCTCCTTCGCGAGCGCATCGCGTTCAGCGTCGTAATCGAGACGGAAGGGCAAAAAGCCCGGCTGCGCCCAGGCGTGAAACGCCTTTTACAAGCGCTGCACGAGCGGAATGATCGTCTGGCGCCAGAAGGCGCGATTGGCTTCCTCGTAATTGCGGAATGTATTGTCGCCCGGCAGGCCGATCAGCAGCGGCGGCACGCCGAAGGCGAGCGCGATCTCCCGCGCGGCGGAGGCTTTCGTCTCGGAAACATCCATGTCCTTGGGCGAGAGCGACAGCGCCTTCCAATCGAGCCCGCCTTCCAGCAGCAGCGGACGCCCGGCGTTGACGGCGCCGGAGAAATTCTCCTCGAGTTCCTGGCGCAAGCGCTCGAATTTCTCGTCGGTGAGATGTCTGACCTGCACGAGGCCGCCGCCGCCGCTCCCGTCGCCGCTCGTCCACTGCCCGCCCTCGGGCGAACCGGCGGAAACGCGCGGCTGATCCGGCGAATATTTCGCGCGCTTGCCCATCGGGCCATAGCCCGCGGCCTCGCGCCGCTCGTCCCCGGTGAGGGCGCCGCGCGGCGCGCCGTCCGAGCGCTCCACACCGGGCCGTTCAATCACCCCGCAGTCGGCGCCGGACTTCTATCAACACAACGCGGTAATCGGCGTCTTTGGCGAAGCCCATTCTGGCGCCCGCACGAAACCAAATGTCGATCAACTCTCGATCGGAAAGCTCCTGACATAGCAGCCCGTCGATAAATCGCTCGGCGTCCTTCTTCTGGCGATCGTCGAGATGACCGATGGCATAGGCCACATAGTCCTGTCCTTCCGGGATATCTTCTTCGACTTCGAACATGAACCGCTCAGCCAGGTCCGAGAATGCTTCAGGAATGTTCATCCACGTCCCCTTTCGCGCTCATCGGCCTGATCTGCTGTCGACAGGAAAGGCGGTCCGCACCCGATAACCTCGATCGCTGGTCGGATCGGCATGAAGAACGACTCGGACACCGAACGTCCATCGAACGACCGGCTTCGACGTTCCGCTCTCCAAGAATGCCTCTTTTCCGGTTCGAAATCCGAATATTCTCTGCAGCGTCAACTCATCGCGTCGTCCTTCGGCGACAGAATCGACGCGATCCTTGTTCGTCTCTATCACTCGGTTCACGAGGTCATTTGCGGTTTCCCGAGAGTCGAACGAGCCCACCGCCGGCTCATAGGCGATCACGCCTATGAATGGTAGACCAATTCTAATTCGCTTGCTCTCCAAAGCAGCGATCAGGTCTACATCTTCTTTTCCGGCATGGTTGCGTATAGCGTGACCATAGCCTTCTTCCGCCAGCAGGTCGACGGAGTACCGAGCGTCATTGCTGTCCCCAACCAAGAGGGCGCCCACATCGCTCACGACGCCGGCGCGCGGAATGATCAGCGAAGCTCTCCCTTTGCACTCATCAGCCAGCGTTCGCCGAAAGCTATTCCGACTCGAGCGCCTCAAGCTTCGCTTCGAGTGCGGCGCGTATCCGGTTCAAAAAGCCATCTGCCGGGCTCGGCATGCCGAAGCCGCCGGATCCGGCGGGGCTCTTCGACCAAATGTCGATGAGCTGCTCGCGGCTATATTTTCCGCTCAACAATTCGTCGAGATAATCCTTCGCGATCCGCATCTGCTCGGGCGTCAACTCGGAGATGCTCCCACGTATCGCGCTGTCCAACGAGTTATGAAACAGAAATGTGTCTTGGTGAAAGGAGTTGGCGATAGCGTTGAAGGCGTCGGGGACCGTCATGTGCGCGCTCTATCGGTTGGCAGGGAAAGCGGATTGCACTCTATATCCGCGCGGCGATGTTACATCGTGCCTCAAGGCCACGGCAACGCCCCATGTGTCGCGAATTTCGGGCCGCCCCCGAACGCTTGGGACATAGGCTTCCTTACCTGTGGGCGAATTGAACCAGCCATTGATCCGTTTGGCTTCGGTCACGCCGAGTTCGCCGCTCGCAACGAGGTCGACAATTTCCTGATTTTGCGCGATCGTCGAATTAACGAGTTTTTGCGCTGCGTCGAGCGAAGGGAACGAACCGACACGCGGCGCGAGGTCGATCAAACCCAATTGAAAGCGCATGCTTTGGAGACGCCGTATCAAATACTCATCGCTCTTGCCGACATGTTCGCTGATGGCGTGTCCGCCATTCGCCTCCTCGTCCCGCAGATCGATGGAATCGGCGATCTGCGTAACGAGACCACCCGCATCACTCACGACGCCGGCGATCGTGTTCAGCGCGACCTGCGCGAGGTCGCCGCCGCTCCCGTCGCCGCTCGTCCATTGCCCGCCCTCGGGCGAGCCTGCGGAAACGCGCGGCTGATCCCGCGAATATTTCGCGTGGCCGCCCATCGGGCCGTAGCCCGCCGCCTCGCGCTGCTCGTCGACTGTGAGGAAGGCGGCGCCGCCGATGCGGCTCCACTCCAGCGCGCGCTCTTTCGCTAGCGCATCGATGCGGTCGGCGTCGTAATCGAGGCGGAAGGGCGCAAAGCCCGGCTGCGCCCAGGCGTGGAACGCCTTCTGCAGGCGCCGCACGAGCGGAATGATCGTCTGGCGCCAGAAGGCGCGATTGGCTTCCTCGTAATTGCGGAATGTATTGTCGCCCGGCAGGCCGATCAGCAGCGGCGGCACGCCGAAGGCGAGCGCGATCTCCCGCGCGGCGGAGGCTTTCGTCTCGGAAAAATCCATGTCTTTGGGCGAGAGCGACAGCGCCTTCCAATCGAGCCCGCCTTCCAGCAGCAGCGGGCGGCCGGCGTTGACGGCGCCGGAGAAATTCTCCTCGAGTTCCTGCTTCAAGCGCTCGAATTGCTCGTCGGTCAAATGCGCGCCGTCCGGTCCCGCATAGACCAGCGCGCCGGAAGGCCGCGCGCTATTGTCGAGCAGCGCCTTGTTCCAGAAGCTCGCGGCGTTGTGCGTGTCGAGCGCCGTCTGCGCGGCGGCGAGCGGCGCGAAGCCATAAATGTCGTCGAGCGGATTGAACAGACGAATATGCAGGATCGGCTCTATGCCGCGCCCCTGCGTCTCATAGCGCACGCCCTCGCCGCCGGCGGAATAGACATAGGCCGCGGGCCAGCCATTGCGTCCGGCGACGACGCTCATGCGGTCCGGGCGCAGGCAATAGGCCTCGCGCAGCAGACCGTCGACGAAAGCGCCTTCCACATAGGCGTTTCCATAGAGCAGAAGATTGGAGACGAGCGCCTCGATGAAGGAGACGCTCGTGTCGCTCGGGTTCGGCCGCTCGATCAGTCGCAGCAGCGGATGCTCGGGACTTTCGACGCGCCCTTCATAGGCGAGCCAGGGAATGGAGGCGCAGCCTTCCGCCACCATGCGCACGGCGCGATAGCAAACGGCGTTGCGCTCATAGCCCGCGCGAGTGAGCGCGACATTATTGCGTGCGGTCCATTGCGGCGCGCCGATGGAATGCAGTGTGAGCGTAGCGGCGGCGCGCGAGGCCTTTTCTTCGCGCGCGCGAGCGGAGGCGCTCGCGCCGAACAGGCGTGAGAGGAAATTGGCCATGACGATGTCCGATCGATCGGCTCGGGAAATTTCGACGCGACGAGAGCGCGCCGGCGGCGCAATTCGAGCGCGTCGCGAGGCGAACCCCCTCGCGACGCGCTCGCACCCGCCCTGGCGAAAAAACGGGTCTGGACGTCGCGATCGAGATGCGAGAGGGGCGTCGCGCTCCTCGCGTCAGCCCTCGCGCCAGATCGAGCCGTCGGAGAACACCTTGCCGCCGCGCGAGCCGCCGCCGACCGCCGCCGCGCCATAGGCGAAGGCCGCGCCGTCGAGATCGGTCGCGAATGCGCAGGCGCCGGCGCCGATCGTCGCCGCGGACGGCAACGCCGCGACTGCAAAGCTCGGCAGCTTCGGCGGCGCGAGGAAGTCGAATGTCGTCCCATCGCTCTGGACGACGTCGGCGGAGCCGAGCGTGCTGGAGCGCGAGATTTTGAATTTATCGCCGTCAGAATTGTCGATTCCCGTCGACCAGTCGACGACGCCGGCGACCGTATAGCGCGTGAACGGGTCGCCGGAGCCGGCTCCTGCCGTCTGCAACTGCTTCACCGCATGAGCGGTCGCGGTCGCATTCTGTTGCTCGAGCAGCTCGCAGGCCTCGAGCGTCGAGTTGAACTGATGCTTCAATCCCCACACTTTGCCGGTGATAGGGTAGCCGTTCAGCAGCCATGCGGCGGTCATCGGCTGCTGCGCGACGAAGCTGTACAGGACAGCGCCCGTCGCAGGCGACGACAGCGCCGATATTTTGATCGGGCCTTCGATCTGATAGACGTTGTCGCCGTCGTAATAGGGAAGAGCGCGGACGCCGCCGCCGTTCTTGATCTGATACATGAACGGCGCATCATTGTAGCCGACCGTCACGAACACATCGGTCCAGTGCCAGTTCGCCTTTCCGCCCGGCCCCGCATCGAGCAGCATGATCATGCTGTCGTCGTGCCGGCTCCATCGCATCCTGTCGGTCAGAAAGCCATGGGCGATATACGACCCGTCATGCGCGCAGCCGACCGTGATCGGCCGGAGGACCTGATCGCCGAGCGTCGTCATCGCGAGATGAAATTCGCTCTGGAACGGATTTTGCCCAGGGCCGAGCCGGAACTTCGACTCGAGATGCAGATACCACGCAGGCTCGCCCGAAAGAATTCGCGCTCCGCCGGGATTGGTGTTCCAACCCCAGATCAGATCGTGAATCCAATATGTGCGCGGGTCGACGGAGCCGGGGCCGTCGTCCACCTGCGCGGCGTAATAGTGCAGGCGATAAGGAGGCGCGCCAGCTTCGACATTGTCCAAGCCGATGTCCATCAGCTTCTGGGGGTTGTTCGCCGCCACGACGATGCGGTCCTCCGCGGCGAAATCGATCTTTCCCGAAAAGGGATTCAGTCGCCAAGCCATGTCGTCAGCTCCGCGTCACGGTGAGGAGATTGCCGGAAGCGTCATAGGTCATCGTCAGCGTGCCGATGATCGTTCCGCCCGAGCCGCCGATCTTATAGACCGCCTGCGTCAGATTCGTTCCAGAGTAGGTGTTTTCCAGATAATCCCATTGGCCGGGCCAATCGACGGTGGAGACGACATCGGCATAGCTCCCGTCTCCCAGATCTTTGAGTTTCTTGACAGCGTCAGTCATGATTTTTCTCCATGAACGAGAGGGCGAAATCAATGGTCGAGCGAAGCGGGCGATGCCGCCTCGCCGCGACGCAAAGCGAAAGGGCTTCGACATTCGAGGAAGAGGCCCCCTCCGCTCGGCGAGCGGGGGAAGGAATGCGGCGACTTACGCGTTCGATAAAGTGAATTCAGACTTATACTCGCCGCATACGCGGCGCGGCCGCGCGCGGCGTCAAGGCCAGCGCGGTCACCGCCCACACCAGCGCATCCAGACGATCGGGACTGCGTCCCGACGATAGTCCGTTCGTTCCGAAATCGCACATTTCGTCTTCCAGCGCCGCAAAGGCGCCGACATGGCGCACGCGGCCCTGCTCATAGAGCTGTGCGACCGGCGCCGCGCGCAAATATTTGCCGCGCGTCGCGCGCACATCCTTGATCGCGACGGAAGGATCGGCCTCGTGAATGACGGCCCGCACCATTTCGCCGCCTTGATTGACTTCCGCGATCAACACATCGGCCTCGAGCCGATGATAGAGCGCCGCCGCGACGCGCGCCCATTGCGCCGGCCTCGCGGCTTCGAGCGAAGCATCCTCGAGCACATGCACGACGCCGCGCGCTACGCCCGCCGCGACGATGCCGCAGCGATCGGCGCGCTTGCCAGATGAAGCGGGCGGATCGACGGCGACGACGATGCGCTCCATCGGCGGCGCCTCGACAATGCGCGCCGCCTCCAGCATATCGCGCGACCACAGAGCGTCGGCGCGCTCTTCGACAATGTCGCCGTCGAGCTCCTGACGTCCCAATCGCGTGCCGGCATATTGCGCGACGACGCTCTCGAGAAAGGATGGCGCGAGATTGGCGGCGTTCTGCCGCGTCGTCGCGCGCGTGGTCACGACACGGCCTTCGCTCAGCAGGCGCTTCAGCAAAGGAATGGGGCGCGGCGTGGTGGTGACGAGCTGGCGCGGCCATTCGCCCAATCTCAGCCCGAATTGCAGCATGTCCCAGCTCTCCTCGGCATAGCGCCATTTCGCCAGCTCGTCGCACCAGGCGGCGGAAAATTGCGGGCCGCGCAAACTCTCGGGATCTTCGGCCGAGAAAGCCTGCGCGACGACGCCATTGTCGAAAGTGAGCCGCTTGCGCGATGGCTCCCACAAGGGCCGCTCGCTACGCGGATGCGCCGCGAGAATTCCAGAGACGCCTTCGATCATCACATCGCGCACATGCGCGGCGCTCTCGCCGACGAGCGCGATCGGCGACAAGGGCCGCGTCGCAAATTGGGGCCGGCCGCGCGCGATGGCGCGCACCCATTCGGCGCCGGCGCGCGTCTTGCCGGCGCCGCGTCCGCCCAATATCAGCCAGACCCGCCAAGGCTCGCCCCCCGGCGCCAGCAAGGGCGGCCATTGATCCTCGCGCGCGCAAAACTCCCAATCGGCGAGCAGCGTTTCGAGCTCGCGCGCGGAAAATCCGTCGATCAGCTCATCGAGCCGGCCCTTCGCCGCACATGCGCTCGAGCCGGCGAGCAAGCTCCTCGCGGAGTTCGGCCAATCGGCGGGGAGGCTCGTCGTCGAAAGCGTCTCGATCACGCCCGTCCTCCGCTCGCGCCGCGCCGGCGTCGCGATTCATCCGCTTCAATTCCGCCAAGCTGCGCACCAGGCTGGCGAGCACGCGCGCGCTCGTCTCCATGGTCTTGGGCGCCGCTTTGGCGCCGCATGTCGCGAGCGCCGTTTCGGCGCGCAGAAACTCGCGCTCCACCGCCTCCTCCAGCCGCGCGATGAGGCTGCGCGACTCTCTCGGCGGCGGCGCGACGCTCCGTCGCTCCGGCGCGGGGGGCGCTGCGGCGCTCTTGCGCTTGATCGGCGACGGCCGCAGCGGCCATCCCTCTCTTTCACGAAAGCTGCGGAACGCGCTCTCGCTCATGCCGAGCATCGCGCACACCTCCGTGATCGGCGTAACGCCCGCGTCATAGAGCAGCTTCGCCTGTGTGACGATGTCACACGAGCGCGCGTCCGACTTTTGCGCCATGCATCGGCCTCCATTGGACGAAAGCCCCGGACCGCGAGCCTTCAGGCTCGCTTTCGGCTGTTTACGTAAGAGATCGGGGGAAGCCGCGCGCTATGTCTCGGAAAGAGCGATCCTGAAGGCGCGCGGTCCAGTCTCGGGCGAAGCCCCTCGCCCCGAGCGCAATTCTGGAGCATGGGATTTGTCTATAGGACCATCGTCCCGCTGTCAAGGAATAAATTCATAACACCGTCTCAGGCGCGGAAGTCGTCGCGAAAACGGTCGATCTGGTGCATACGTTCGTGCAGGATCGTCACAATGCCGACGTCACCGTTCGACAGCCTTCGCCAATAGACGACATGCCGCTCATATCGAAAGAAAAACCCGTCCACGCCGAACTCCGCCGGAACCGGCCGCGACATCTCTCGATGCGTCTCGATCCGGTCGAAGGCCTCGAACAGACCGCGCGACCAATCGGTCAGCTCCGGTTTCGTGCGATCACATCGGCCGCGGTCAGCGGCGCGTAGGTCGCCTCCGGCGCGGCGAAGGCATGGGCGAGCTCGGCTTTCAAGCGCTCGAAGGCCGCTGTCTCCGCGCGCTCCTTGTCGCGGCGGATCAGATCGCGAATATATTCGCTGACATTCTCATAGGCGCCGTTCTCGCCCACATTCGCGGCGATGAAATCGCTCAACGCGCCGCTCACGCGAACGGTCATCGTCGTGGGTTTGGACATGTGGCCGCCCTCTCGAATTTCCGCAATATAATCAAATCGAAGACGTCGCAAGCAGGCCTCACGCCGCCCGCCCCTTCTTGCGCCGCGGCCAGCGCTTGGGCCACAGCACGATGAAATTGGGAAGATCGTCGGTCTCCACCTCCTGCTCGCGGGCCGCCACGCGGCCGCGCACGGAGACGCCGGCAGCGTGGACGCTGGCCGGATCGCCGGTCAAGAGCGGGTGCCATTCGGGGAGCGGCTTGCCTTCGGCGCGCAGGCGATAGGCGCAGGTCGGCGGCAGCCAGGCGATCCCGGCGAGCGCCTTCAGGGTGAGGCGCACGCAATCGGGCACTTTGGTCTGGCGGCCGGCGTAGTCGCGGCAACGTCCGGTGTCGCCGTCCAACAGGTCGCAGCCGACGCTCGTATGATAGATTTCCCCACTATCTTCATCCTCGAGCTTGACCAGGCAGCAGCGCCCGCACCCGTCGCAGAGCTTCTCCCATTGCGGCCGCGTCAATTCGTCCAAGGGCCTCATCCAGAACGGTTCGCCCGCCTCTTTTTCGGTCTTCGTCGCCATACTCTGTCTTCGACCCTCGTCTGCGGCGCAGCGCGCGCTCTATTCATCCTGCCGGCCGGCCATCGTCAAGGCGGCTCGAGGAGTGCTATCATCCGCCCCCGGTTCGCATGACGCCCGGAGGGCCCAAGGGAGCGGCGCAATTGCTCGAGACTATTCGATCCTCGCGCTTATACAAGCGGGCCGCAAGGCTGCTGCTGGCGCTCGACGCCTATATCGACTCGAGCCTCTTCGATTCGAGCCGCGGCGCGCGCGAGGCCTATGAGAATTTCTCCGCCTTCATGAACCGATTCCAGATGCGCGGCCTGCGCCGGGCGGCGGTGGAATTGGGCTGCGAGTCGCTGACGCTCGCGCTCGGCGGCGGCATTGTCGCGCTGGCGCTGTCTGTCTCCGCCATGCGCATGACCAGCGACGACTGGCTCAAGAAGCAGGACCTCTCGATCACTTTTCTCGATCGCTATGGCGCGGTCGCCGGACAGCGCGGCATCAAGCATGACGACGCCGTGCCGCTCGATCAATATCCCGACTATGTGATCAAGGCGGTGCTGGCGACCGAAGATCGCCGCTTCTACGAGCATTTCGGCATAGACATCATCGGCACGGGACGCGCGCTCACCGTGAATGCGCGCTCTTCGGGAGTGGTGCAGGGCGGCTCCTCCATCACGCAGCAGCTCGCAAAAAACGTCTTCCTCTCCAATGAGCGCACCATCACCCGCAAGATCAACGAGGCCTTTCTCGCGCTCTGGCTCGAGCAGCGCCTCGCCAAGCAGGAGATTTTGAAGCTCTATCTCGACCGCGTCTATATGGGCGGCGGCGCCTTCGGCATTCAGGCGGCGGCGGAATTCTATTTCGGCAAATCGGTGCGCGACGTGTCGCTGTCGGAGGCCGCCATGCTCGCGGGCCTCTTCAAGGCGCCGACCAAATACGCCCCGCATGTCAATCTTCCCGCGGCGCGCGCCCGCGCCAATGACGTGCTCGACAATCTCGTCGACGCCGGCTTCATGACGCAGAGCCAGATCGTCGCCGCGCAGC
This sequence comes from Methylosinus sp. KRF6, assembly GCF_018887255.1. Taxonomy (NCBI): domain Bacteria; kingdom Pseudomonadati; phylum Pseudomonadota; class Alphaproteobacteria; order Hyphomicrobiales; family Methylocystaceae; genus Methylosinus; species Methylosinus sp. KRF6. The sequence goes on from NZ_JAHLJF010000001.1 coordinate 783,136, forward strand.
GCAATCCGGCGACGCCCATCGAGCGCAAGCGCGACCAGAGCCCGGATTGGTATCTCGACTTCGCCTTCAAGGAGGCGCAGCGCCTCGCCGAGGCCGGCAAGTTCGGCGATGACCGCGTGCTGACGATCCGCACCGCGCTCGATCCCAATGTGCAGAAACGCGCCGACGAAGTGGTGGAGGAGAATCTGCGCGAGAGCGGCCGCGCCTATCGCGCCAAGCAGAGCGCCTCCGCCTTCATGGAGCTCGACGGCGCCGTGCGCGCCATCGTCGGCGGGCGCGACTATGGCGCGAGCCAGTTCAATCGCGCGACGGAGGCGGCGCGCCAGCCCGGCTCCTCCTTCAAGCCCTATGTCTATCTCACCGCGCTGATGAGCAATAAATTCAAGCCGACGACGGTCGTCACCGACCGCCCGACCTGCATCGGCAATTATTGCGTCCACAATTACAGCGGCGGTTACGCCGGCTCGCTGCCGCTGTCATTGGCGCTCGCCAAATCGCTCAACACCATCGCCATTCAATTGTCGATCGCGATCGGCAATGGCGATTCGCGCGCCGGCCGCGCCAAGATCATCGACACATGCCGCAAGCTCGGCATCACCACGCCGCTCGAGGATACGCCCTCTCTGCCCGTCGGGCAGAGCGATGTGATCCTGCTCGAACATGCCGCCGGCTACGCCGCTTTCGCCAATGGCGGCAAGAAGACGACGCCCTACGCCACCGTGGAGGCGCGCAACAGTCGCGGCGAGATTCTCTATCAGCATGATCGCGACGCGCCGCCGCAGGAGCAGGTCGTGCCTTTCGAGAAAGTCGCCGAGCTCGACACGATGATGAAGCGCGTGATCGACGAAGGCACGGGCGGGCGCGCCAATCTCGGCCCGGGCGTCGACGTGATCGGCAAGACCGGCACCACCAACGGCTATAAAGACGCCTGGTTCTGCGGCTTTACCGGCAATTTGGGCGGCTGCGTGTGGTATGGAAACGACGACAATGAGGGTATGGCGAATATGACCGGCGGCACATTGCCGGCGAAGACATGGCGCGACATCATGGCCTATGCGCATCAAGGCATAGCCATCAAGCCGATCCGCGGCCTCGCTTCGCCGGCGACGCTCGCGGCGGCGGCGGCCGCTCAGCCCAAGACGTTGGAGCTCGGCGCGCCGGCGCGTCCCGCGGCGCTGTCGCGCGGCGCGCTGGAGGCGCTCGGCCAGATCGAGTCCAAGATGAAACTCGACGATCCGAAGCGTTCCGTCCCCGGCTCGTCGTCGCAGACGTCCCCCACCGACAAGCGCGCCGATCGGCGCTGACGGATTTCGCATGATCAATTATGTGCGGGCCTTCGCCGTGATGATCGCGGGTCTTCTGCTCGGCTTTGCGATCACCGCCGTTTCGCTCGGGCTCGGCCGCGGCTTCGGCGCGGTGCATGTCGGGCCCTGGACCGCTTGGCCACGCCACGGCGGCTCCGATATCGATCCTTATGCGCGCGCCGTGCTGGCGCGCTCGGGCGAGGCGCCGCTCGGCCATGGTCAAGGCCTCGCCTTTTTCGCTGATACGGATTCGAACGGCGCGCCGCTCGATGGACGCTGCGATTACCGCCTCTCCGACTCGACGCCGACGGCGCGCTTCTGGACGCTCGGCGCGACCAGCGCCGCGGGGCGGCTCATCGACAATCCCGCCGGTCGCCACGCCTTCACCTCGAGCGAAATTTTGCGTCGCGAGGGCGGCGCCTTCGCGATCGAGATCGGCCCGCAGGCGCGTCCGGGCAATTGGCTGCCCGTAGCGAAAGAACCTTTCACGCTGGTGCTGCGCCTCTATGACACGCCGCTCGACATCGAAGCGGCGCCCGACCCTGCGACATTTCCGAAGATCGTGAAGCTGCATTGCGCATGAAAACATCTCGCACCTATCTCGACTGGCTGCCCTGGGCGCTCGCGACCGTCTGCGTCGCGGGCTCCGTTCACATCGTCTCCGTGCTGCTGATGCCGGAGCTCGCGCCGCGCAACGCCTATGCGCGCCTCGCCGCGGCGGCGCAGAGCGCCGAGACGACGCCCAATGGCGTCGCTCTGCTGCCGCGCGCCGCGCCTGGCGCGGAAGTCATGCCTTTCGAAGATTCCGCTTTCGTCGACGGCGTCTGTCTCTTCGATCTCTCCAAAGGGATGATGCGCGTGCGCGCCGACGCCGATCCCGAGGAATTGATCGCTCTCTCCTTTCATGCGCGCACCGGCCGCGTTTTTCATTCCGCGACCGATCGCTCCGCGATCAAAGGCAAGATCGACGTGCTGGTCGGCGACGCGCGCCAGATCGAAGCGGTGGAAGGAGAAGACGAGGAAGCGCCGCCGAGCCAAGTGCATGTGACGGCGCCTTCGATGCGCGGCTTCGTGCTCATGCGCTCGCTGGCCAAGCGCGCGAGCGATCGTGATCGCGCCGAGCAGCGTCTGCGTTCCGTTTCCTGTGAAACCGTCGCCGCGCCGGAGAGCTGACTCGCTCGTGAGAGCCGATTTGCTCGCGGGCCTGCGGAAAGTTCGTAGGGGAATAGGACGAAGCGCCGCATTGAGATTCTCGCGGGAACGACCACTTCGTAAAGGGAGGCCGACGATAGCGAGGGCGACGCCATGCGAAAGATCATTCCCCTATTGGCGGCGGCGCTGCTGACCGCGACGACGATCGCGCCGGCGCTCGCCGAAACCACAGTGGAGACCAAGCCCGTCGCTCCCGAGCAGCAGGGCGGCGGAGGCCATGAGGGCTGCTGCAAGATGATGCATGAGATGCGTCAGATGCATGAGCAGATGATGATGGACCACATGAAATCCATGCATCGGATGCATCAGGGAAATGGCGCGGATCATGGCGACGGCGGTCATGGCGCAGACGGTCATGGCGCCGATCATGGCCCGGATCATGGCGGCGGCCAGGAGAAGGCCCAATAGCGCCATCGGGCTCGTTTCCCCATGAGGAGAAACGAGCCCTGCCGCTCACGCGGTCAGCGTCGGATAATCCGTATATCCCTTTGCGCCCGCCGCATAGATCGTCTCGCGATCGACCTCCGCGAGCGGCGCGCGGCGGCGCAGGCGCTCGACGAGATCGGGATTGGCGATGAACGGCCGGCCGAAAGCGATGAGATCGGCGCGCCCGCTCGCGAGCGTCTCCTCGGCGAGCTCCAGCGTATAGGCGTTATTGGCGATATAGGCGCCGGGAAAGCTCTTGCGCAGAGCGAGATAATCGAAAGGCGCGACATCGCGCGGCCCTTGCGTCGCGCCTTCGATAACGTGAAGGAAGCCGAGCTTCTTCTCCGCCAGCTTCTCCACGAAATAGCCGAAGACCGTCTGCGGATCGCTGTCCGCCATGTCGTGCGCCGGGCTCACCGGCGAGATGCGAACGCCGACGCGCGAAGGCTCCCAAATCTCCAGCACGGCGTCCGCGACCTCGAGGCCGAAGCGGGCGCGATTTTGCGGCGATCCGCCATAGGCGTCGGTCCGCTCATTGGAGCCGTCGCGCAAGAATTCGTCGATCAGATAGCCATTGGCGCAATGAATCTCGACGCCGTCGAAACCCGCCTCCTTCGCATTGCGCGCGGCTTTGCGATAATCGTCGACGATCCCTGGGATTTCGTCCAGCCCCAGCGCCCGCGGCGCGGAGCAATCGACAAAGCCCGTCTCGATCGCCACCTGCTTCGTCGTAGCGATGGCGGAGGGCGCGACCGGCGCGCCGCCGCCGGGCTGCAACGAGACATGCGACACGCGCCCGACATGCCACAATTGCAGCACGATATGGCCGCCGGCCCCATGAACGGCGTCCGTCACCTCGCGCCAGCCGGCGATCTGCTCGGGCGAATAGATTCCCGGGGTGAAGGCGTAGCCCTGCCCCTGCCGGGAAATCTGCGAGGCCTCGGCGATGATGAGGCCGGCCGAGGCGCGCTGGCGGTAATGCTCGGCCATCAGCGCATTGGCGGCGTTGGTCCCATGTGTGGCGCGACGGCGCGTCAGCGGCGCCATGACGATGCGATTGGCCAGCGAAAGATCACCGAGACGAAAAGGTTCGAATAAAGAAACGCTCATATCTGCCGTATCCTCGTGGTCTCTCGCCCCTGCGCGGGCCGTTCCCCGACCGCTCCCCCTAGCGCTCCCCCACTTGGGGATTGATCGCAAATTTGTTAGGTCGGGACCAGATGGAATGATTTTCTCGGGAAAGGGCCCCATGATCGGCGACGCAGCTATGACCGAAGACGCAGACTTCCGCCGCCGCCTCGACGAGGCCGCCGGCGCGACCGAGTCCACGCTCGCCACGCTGCTCGGCGCAGAGCCGCTTCCCGGCGAAATCGCCCGACCGGCGCGGCTGCTCGAGGCGATGCGCTATGTCGCGCTCGGCGGCGGCAAGCGGCTGCGGCCCTTTTTGGCGCTCGAATCCGCCCGGCTCTTCGGCGTCGAGGGCGAGAGCGCGCGCCGCGCGGCGGCGGCGATCGAGATGATCCATTGCTATTCGCTCGCCCATGACGATCTCCCCGCCATGGACGACGACGATCTGCGCCGCGGCCGCCCGACCGCGCACAAGGCCTTCGACGAGGCGACCGCCATTCTCGCCGGCGACGGCCTGCTGACTTACGCCTTCGACGTCCTCGCCGATCCGGCGACCCACGCCGATGCGCAAATCCGCGCCCGCCTCGTCCTGGCGCTGGCGCGCGCCTCCGGGCTCGGCGGCATGGTCGGCGGCCAGGCGCTGGACCTCGAAGCCGAAAAAGCCTCGAGCCCGCTCTCGCAGGAGGAGACGCTCCGCCTGCAAGCGATGAAGACCGGCGCGCTCTTGCGGATCTCGGTGGATTTCGGCGCCATTCTGGGCGGCGCCTCGGCGCCCGTGGCCGCGGCGCTCGGCCGCTATGGCGACGCGCTCGGCGCCGCCTTCCAGATCGCCGACGATATTTTGGACGCCGAGGGCGACGAGGCCGCTCTCGGCAAGCGCGCCGGCAAGGACGCCGAGCGCAACAAGGCGACGCTGATCGGCCTGCTCGGCCTCGACAAGGCGCGCGAGCGGCGCGACGCTCTGGTGGAAGCCGCCATAGAAGCGCTCGGCGAGACCGGGCTCGGCGCAGCGACCGGCGTGCTCGCAGAGGCCGCCCGCTTCGTCGCGTTGCGCAGCAATTGAGCGGCGCGCTGAACCTCTCCGGCGAGACGAACGGTCCTCGCCGCCGCCGCCCGCTGCTGTGGCGCGTCGCCAAAGCGCGCGCCCGGCTTTTTTTCTGCGTTCTCGCGGGAACCGCCGTCGGTCTCCTATTGCCGGGGAGCTGGCGGGAAGTCACCCGCGCGCTCGTCGGCTGGGACGTATTCGTCACTCTCTATTTGCTGCTCTCGGCCGAGCTGATGGCTCGCTCGACGCCGATCTCCATGCGTCGCCGCGCGCAATTGCAGGACGAGGGCCGGCTGGTCATTCTGGTGATGACCATCGCCACCGCCTGCGCCTCCATAGGCGCGATCGTCGCCGAGCTCGGCCCGGTCAAAAATCTCGAGGGATTTTCAAAGCACGCGCATATTTCCCTCGCCGTGCTGACCGTCGTGCTCTCCTGGCTGTTCGTGCATCTGACCTTCGCGCTCCATTATGCGCATGAATATTATTTCGAGCGCGCCAGCGCGCCGGACCGACCGTCCGAGCTGCGCGGCGGGCTGATCTTTCCGGGCGCGCAGCAGCCAGGCTATATGGATTTTCTCTATTTCGCTTATGTGATCGGCGTCGCCTCGCAGACGGCGGACGTCTCGATCTCTTCCGCGACGATGCGCGCCGTGGCGCTCGTTCACGGCGTATTGGCCTTTTTCTTCAATACGGCCGTTCTGGCGCTCACCGTCAATATCGCTGCGGGCTTCGTGTGAGAACGCGCGCTCTTCTCGCCGCTTCGGCTCTCTCGTTCGGCCCTTCCGTCGCGGCCGAGGTGCGGATCGAAAATTTCGCATTCACGCCCGCGCATCTCACCGTCAAAGCCGGCGATACGATCGTCTTCGTCAATCGCGATCAAGCGCCCCATTCGATCATCGGCGCAATGGGCAAGGAAGAAATCTTCCATTCGCCCGAGCAAATGGACGAGGACGAGAGCTTCCGCGTCACGCTGCCGCGCCCCGGCGAAGTATCCTTTCGCTGCGGGCTGCATTCTCATATGAGCGGAACGATCTCCGTCATTCCCTGAGACCCGTTCCCTGCGCGCGCCATCGAAACGAAAACGCGAGTCGCCGATTGGCGACTCGCGGAAATTATTTCTTCGCCGCCTGCGCCTTCCACGGATCGGAGAAACGCGGAGAGGTCAGCAGGCTCTCGTCGGTCAGCGCCTTCAAAAAGGCGAGCAGATCGGCCTTCTCCTGCGGCGAAAGATCGATCTTGACGATCAGCGGGCTCTTCAGCGGATTGAGCGCGCCGTCGCCCTTGGCCGGCCCCGTCTCGATCTTGCGTCCGCCGCGCGCGTAGATATCGATGACCTCTTCGAGCGTCGCCACCGTCCCGTCATGCATATAGGGCGCGGTCATCGCTATGTTGCGCAGGCTCGGCGCGCGGAACTTGCCCATATCGTCCGGGTCCTGCGTCACGTCATAGAGGCCGCGATTGGGCTCTGGATAGGCGCCTTTGCCGTCTATGTCGTAGAGGCCCGTATTGTGGAAAGGCGTTTCCGCCTCGCGCGTCTTGGCGTGCACGAATTGATCGTCGAGATCGACGCTGCCATGGCAGTGATGACACTCCGCCTTCTCGCCGAAATAAAGATCGTGCCCGCGCTGCTCCGCCTCCGTGAGCTTGATCTTGCCTTGCAGATATTGGTCGTAGCGGCTGTCGAAGGAGACGACGCCGCGCTGAAACGCCGAGATCGCCTTGATGATCGTTTCGAAAGAGATTTGCTCGGCCGGCTTCTTTTCCGGAAAAGCGGCGGCGAACCATTTCACATAATCCGCATCATTGCGGAAGCGCGCGACGATTTCCGCCTTATTGGCGTCATTGACGCCCATCTCGATCGGCCGCTCGCCATAGAGCGGATTCTCCATCTGGCGCTCCAGCGTCACCAGCGCCGGATTGGCCCAGGTGAGCGTCGCGCGCCAGCCGGAATTGACGATGGACGGCGCATTGCGCGGCGTCTTGTCGCCGGTGGAGCCGACGCTGACGACGCGCCCGTCGGTGAAGGCGCGCTCCTGCAAATGGCAGGAGGAGCAGGAGATCGTCGCATTGCCGGAGACGCGCTTGTCGAAGAACAAGCGCCGTCCGAGCTGAAACTTCTCCTCCGACATGGGATTGTCGGCGGGGACGCGCGGCGGCGGAATATATTTGGGAAGCTCCCATTTCCATTCCGTCTGCTCGGCCGCTGTCCGCTTGTCGGCCGCCTGTTTGGCCGGCTCGGCCGAGGCGGCGAAGGCCGCCGCGACGGCGAGCATCAGTCCGAAGAACGGCGCCCCCCTCATTGCTTCGCGCCCACGACTTTCGCCGCCGTCGCGCCGACTTTGAAAATCGGCGAGACGCCGGGCTTGGTCTGCTTGCCGGCGTCGCCGGCGCCCGCGGCGCTGTCGCCGAGATTGAGGCCGAGCGCAGAGAAAACAGCCGGACATTCGGGATCGTCGAGCGCGCTCATGCAGCCGACCGCGCCGCCCTTGTCGGCGACGATGTCGGAATTCTCGAGGAGCTTGGAGAGATCGAATTCGACGCGCTGCGTCTTGGGGTCGAAACGATCGAGCGCGACGGTGAAGCGGTTCTCATGCGCGCAAGCGACGATCTCGCCGGTCGCCGGATTGCCCTTGCAGGCGGTCGAGCCGATATGCACCATCCAGCTGCGCGTCTTGGAGCCGTCCGCCTTGATGACCGGCGTCGCCGGATCGACCTCGAAAGTGACGAAGCGGCGGCCGGCCTGCCAGTTCCACGCCATGCCGACCACATCGAGCGGCGGCGCCGCAGTCTCGACATTGGAATGATTGATCGAGACCGGCTTGCCGTCGACGATCGTCTCCACCGGCGCGCCGACCGAGAATTCGAGGCCGACATAAGAGCCCGCCGGCGCTTTGCCGACGATGGTCGTATTCTTGGCCGGATTGCCCTGCGTGCAGGGACTATTGCCGCCGCGCGCATCCTTGAAGTCGAGCAGAGCGACATCGCCATATTGCCATTCGCTCTGATCCAGAGCCACCGGCGTGCGCTTGCCCTTGGCGTCGATCAGCTTGAAGCCGTAGACATAAAGGCGCGCTTCGTGGAGCTTGGCGGAAAGATGGCCGGTTCCCAGATTGGCGAGCGGAGCGCCGCAGCCGACCTCCTTGCCGTCGTTCACCAGCGCGAAAGAGATGGAAACCGGCTTCGCCTCGCCGGAGGCGGCGAGAGCCGACCCGGAAACAACGCAAAAATAGCCGGCCGCCGCGGCCGCAAATCCGATATATCGCAATTTCCGCATCTCGACTTCCTCCGCTCTTCGGCCGGGCGTTCCGCCGTCCGCAAAAATTTTCGAGGGCGCCGCCTATCTTATAAGACGCGCGAAAAGGCGAAAAGGAACCTCGGGACGAAAGATTTTTTTTGCAGCGAGCATGAATCTCCCGTCCCCGGCGCCCTCCGATCAGAACTCCACGCGCAGCGAACCGAGGAAGGTGCGCGGCGCCCCGGTCATGATCGTCGTGCGGCTGCCCGCCGAAGGGTAATAGACCGTGTCGGTGATGTTCTTGACGTTCAATTGCGCGGTGACGTTGAAACCTGCGATCTTCGTCGTGTAGGCGATCATGCCGTTGAGCAGCGCATAGCTCGGCAGGACGAAGGAATTCGCCGGGTCGCCGAGCTGGTCCGAGCTCACATTGACTCCTCCCGCGACGCTCAATCCGCGCAAATCGCCGTCGGCGTCATATTTGACCCACAGATTGCCATAGTTGCGCGGGCTGCCCGGCAGAATGCTGCCGGCAACCGCGATCTGGCGATTATAAGCGGTGACGGGATCGGTGGCGGTGCCGATGATGGTTCGCACATCATTATGGGTGTAATTGGCGATGACGCTCCAATTGTCGTCGATGCGCCCGGTCAGATCGAGCTCGAAGCCCTGGCTGCGCGCCTTGCCGATGGTGAGCGTGTTGGCCGCATTGCTCGGGTCCGTCACCGGGACGTTGGTCTTGGTGATGTCGAAATAGGCCATTGTGAGCAGCAGCCGCTTGTCGAAGAATTCGGCCTTGAGGCCGCCTTCGAATTGCTCGCCTCTCTGCGGCTGCAAGGTCAGACCTTGCGTCGTGACCTGGTTCGCGCCCAGCGACTGCGTGAAATTGCCATAGACCGACAACCAGGGCCAAGGCTGATAGAGGACCGCGACTCGCGGGCTGAAGCCTTTGTCGTAGCTCGCCCAATAGGTCGCGTTCGCGAGTGCGGCGGAGGTGCGGTAGCGGCTCTGCCATGTCTCCGCCCAGTCGTATCGCCCGCCGAGCAGCACATGAACCGTGTCGTCGAGGAAGGAGATCGTGTCCTGCGCATAGACGCCGGTCCATTTCTGCCCGAGGACGGTGTATGTCTGCGCCTGGGCGAGATTCTCGAACTGCCAATAGTTGGGCGCGTAGATGTTGACCGAACTGCCGAGAACGGACAGGCCCGCATACATCGGCGTGAAATAGTTGAAATAATCGAAGCCGGCCAGGATCGAATGCTCGAGCGGGCCAGTCGTGAACTTTCCCTTCAGATCGAGATTCGTCGCGAAATTCTTATCGGTGTAGCCCGGGAGATACGTCAGAAAGCGAGAGAGAACGCCAGTCGCCTGATTGAATCCGAACGGGAATCCATTATTGGTCTGATATCCCGCATTGGAGTAGCTGAGACGGTTCGTCAGGCTCCATCCCGGCAGGAAATCATAAGTCCAGTCAAAGGCGATGCGCTTCTTGTCCATATTGTCGGGAAATCGCGCGGTGATGAAGGCCGGCGAGAGATAGCGGCTGCGCGGAATATTGGCCGGGCCTCCGGCGACGGCCGGATAGATCGGATAATCGTCGACCCAGGTTCTATTGTCGTATTCGAAATCGATGTTCATCCGGAACTGTTCGATCGGATGCAGCGTGATCGTCGGCGCCAGAAAGACGTTGCGATCGTTGATGACGTCACGATAGGAGCCGGAGCGGAAGAATTCGCCGTTGAAACGATAGAGTATGGATTTGTCGTCCGTGACGGGCCCGGTCGCGTCGACGATCGTGCGCGTCAGCCCGTAGGAGCCGATCTGCTGCTCCACCGAATAATAGGGCGTCTCCAGCGGGCGCTTGACCACCATATTGACGAGACCGCCCGGCTCCATACGGCCGAAGAGCATGGCCGCCGGGCCTTTCACGACGTCGAGCGACTGCAGATTGGTCGTATCGAAATGCCGAAAGCGAAACTCCAGCAATCCGTTCTTGAAGGTGTTGGCCTGGAAGCCGCGAACCTTGACCACATTGTCGAAAAAATTCGGCGTGAGAGTGACGCCGCTGACATTGGAGACGAGAGCGTCTCTGAAAGTGATCGCTTGCTGGTCATCCATCGTCTGACGCGTCACGGCCTGAATGGACATTGGCGTCTGCATCAGCGGAGCATCGGTCTTCAAGGTCGTCGGCGCGGTCGCGCTGGGCCTGTATCCGGTCGATCTGTCTCCCGGCCCCTGCGCGCCCGCCGCCGCGGGCTTCACCTTCCCCCTGTCGGCGCCGATGTCGATCGCCGGCAGCGACTCCGCACCGATCGCGTCATTCGTCACGCCGCGATCGTTCTGCGCCAGTATGATCGACACGGTCTTGCCCTTGGCGGCGAAGCGCCACGACAATCCCGTTCCCGACAGCAGACGGTCGAGCCCTTCGTCCACCGCGAAATCGCCGTCGAGCCCCACCGTCTTCAATCGCCCGGTGACGTCGGCGTCATAGAGAATCTGCAAGCCGTTGAGATCGGCGAAGGCGTTCAACGCGCCCGGCAGCGGGCCGGAAGGGATGCGATAGTTCTGCACGAGGCCGGAGCGCTCCTGCGGCGAAATAGCCGCCTGCGCCGGCGAGTCCGAAACTCCCGAACCCAGCGTCAGAGCGCCGATTGCGGCGATCGCCAGCGTCGAACCCATCTTTGCTTCGCCCGCTCCGAAACCCTCGCGCTTTTCCCGACCCGCCATCTCGCCGCCTCTTCCGTGCCGGGGACGGTTTTCGTCCCCCTGTGTCGGGCCTCCACGCGGCAGACGGCGAAAAAGGAGGTCGGCGCGAAAAAATATTTCTCGCGCCGCGGCTATTCGCGCACGATCGTCAGATATTTGGTGACATGGGTCGCATGGAGGCCGAGCGACGTCTCGATCTCGTCGAGCGCGGCGATCGGGTCCTGGGCGTTGAACACACCGGTCACGCGCCGCGCCTTCAAGGCGGGATCGGCAAAAAAGACGAAGCCGCGATGATAGCGGCCGAGCGCGCGCACCACCTCGCCGAGCGGCCGATTTTCGAACATGAGCTTGCCGCGCCGCCAGGCGGTGGCGCGCGCGAGATCGACGGGCTCGGGCGCCTCGGCCGCCTCGCCCGGCCCATAGGCGCTCTGCCGCCCCTCTTCGACCGTGACCGCGCCGCCGCCGCCGGCGACGCGCACGCTATGGCTGGTCACAGTCACGCGCGCGCGGCCGTTCTCTATGGCGACGTCGAAAGCCGTGCCCAACGCGGTCGCGGTTCCGCCCGCCGCCTCGACGACGAAAGGCCGCGCCGGATCGGGCGCGACATCGAACCAGGCCTCGCCCGCGATCAGCGTCACCCGCCGCTCGCTCTGGGTAAAGTGAAGAGCCACGGCGCTGAGCGAATCGAGTTCCATGCGGGAGCCGTCGGCGAGCGTCGCCTGCCGCGTCTCGCCCGCGCCGGTGAGGACATCCGCCGTGAGCCGCAGCGCGATCTCATCGGCGAAGAACAGCGCCAGAAGAGCGAGGCCCGCCGCCGCGCCCGCCTTGCGCCGCCGGCGCTTCGTCTTGCGCTGGGGCCCTGCGCCCGGCCAGCGCGGAGCCATGAAATCGCCGAGCGCGGCGAGCGTCTCATAGGCGGCGCGATGGGCGTCGTCCGCGGCGAGCCAGGCCTCGAAGGCGGCCTGCTCCTTGCGCGAGAGCGTCGTCTCGTTTCGCCGCAGCCACCAGTCGATCGCCGCCTCGCGAATGGCGGATTTCGTCTTCGACATCACCTCACCCGTCGCAGAGCCGCGCCGACGCCCGAGGCGAGCGAGCGGCGGCCTGCCCCGAACACCACGCGCGAGCCGAGGAAAAAGGAGGTCGCTCGCGCAAAAATCTACTCCAGCGCCGCCCAGCAGCGCGCCATGGCGAGCCGCATGTGCTTTTGCGCCATATTGCGCGAAACGCCCAGCCGCTCGGCGATCTCGCCGAGGCCGAGCCCCTCGCGCATATAGAGGAGAAAAACGTCGCGGCAGCGCGGCGGCAGGGCGTCGACGGCCTCGCGCAGCAAGCGCCATTTCTCCTCGGCCTCGAGGCGGGCGTCGGGCATGGCGCCGGTCGCGACGGCCATTTCGGCGTCGGCGTCGAAAGCGACATATCTGGCCTCGGTGCGGCGGCGGCGGGCGTGATCGCGCGCCAGATTGACGGCGATGCGCTGCAGCAGCGAGGGCGGATCGGCCGCCAGCTCGAAACGCTCGCTCCGCAATGCGCGCACAAAAGTCTCCTGCAGCAGATCGGAGGCGTCCTCGCGCCCGACGCGGCGCGCGAAATAGCCGATGAGCTCGCGCCGGCTGCGCAGAAACAAACGATCGAAGAATCGCGATTTCTCATCCGACATCGACTATGTCCGGCGAGGGCCGACGCGCCCCGGGAACGGTCGCGCATCGGCGAGAAATTGGCGAGGCCGCGCGGGCGAAGGCGCGGATGATGGCGAGACGGGCGGCGCCTTGCGCCGGATCAGCCGAGAAAGGGCGGCGCTCGCGACGACCAGGGACGAGCCGGCGCGGGACCATGCGCGCCGCGCTCGGCCGCGACGCCGAGCGTCATCGTCTCGCCGGGAGAGACGGGAAGCAGCATGGAGAGGACGGCGCCGATCAGCGGCGCGAGGCTCGCCGTTCCGAGCGCGCAGCATTGCGGATGCAGCGGGCAATGCGGCCCCGGCGCCTCGCCCGGATGCGCAGCGCCGCCGCAATCGGCGGAGGCGAGCGCGAGGCCCGGCGGGGCGTGATGCGCATGGGCGGGGCCGATCGCGGCGAAGAGCAGAAGCGCTTGCAGCAAGGCCGCGAGAACGGCGATCGGAACGATCGTCGCTCGCCACGAAAAATCTCTGCCGCGCAAACCCGCCATAGGGAACGATCCGGCGCCGCGCGATCGATCGGCGAGGGCCGACGAAAAACCGCGTGCGAGGGATTCCTAGAACGCGGCGTTACGGCAAGTCAACGGGCGAGGGTTCGGGTCGGGTGAGCGAGAAGCGACGCCCGGAGAGGCGTTTAACCCGTCTGTCGGCCTGCTGCGCCAGGCGAGGCCGGAGCAATTTCATCGGCGGGTTCGATCGGTCGCGCCCCGAAGAAACGCTGCCAGGAAAAACTTGCCTTCTCCGTGATCACTCCCATAATACGACTGATACGCAACATTCGAGTCATGCATCAAATGAAAGTCTCGACCGCCGAATTCATCAAGAACTACGGCACGCTGGCGGACAAGGCCCTCTCGGAGCCGGTCACCATCACCAAGAACGGCCGCGACAGGCTGGTGATGATTTCCGCCGAGGAATATTCGCGGCTCAAACGCCGCGATCGGCGCGTGGTCAAGCTGGAAGAGTTCACGGCGGAAGAGATCGCCCTCATCGCCCAGGCGGAGGTCCCGCCCGGTCATGAGCGCCTCGATGAGGAGCTGAAAGACTGGCGGCCGTGAATTGGCCAGCTCCGCAGCCGGGTCTGGTGATCCGCTATTCATATCTGTGGGAGAGAGAGGCCCGCGAGGGTCGGGAAGAAGGGGTGAAGGATCGCCCCTGCGCGATCATCCTCGCGCTGCTTCGCGAGAATGACGCGCCGATCGTGCGCGTCCTACCGATCACCCACGCCGCGCCGGCCGATCCGGCCGACGGATTCGAAATTCCGCTCGCCACCAAGCGACGCCTCGGGCTGGATTCGGACCGCTCTTGGGTGGTGTTGACGGAGGCCAATGATTTCATCTGGCCGGGGCCGGACCTGCGCCCGGCCGTCAGCGGCGATCCGTCCAGCGTCGCCTACGGCATGTTGCCGCCCGGATTCATGACGGCGCTGCGCGCGCGGCTGATCGCGCGGTGGCGGGCAGGACCCGTTCGGCTCGTCGGGCGGACGGAATGACGGCCGCGCCCGGCGCAATTCGGCCCGAATTGTCCCAGCGGCCGGAGCGGATAGCCGGAAAGCGGGACCCTATAGCGGACACAATCGCGGAACATTCTGCGCCGAATATTCCGCTTCGACCTGCGCTCGCGAAAGACCTGCGCTCGCGAAAGATCGGCCTCATGCCGCGATCGTTCATGCTGCTTTCGATTTTCCTATCGTGCGCCGCTCGAGCCGCCGAAGCGCATTCGCCCTATTTCTCGGCTGCGGAAACGATCACATTGCGCCGGCGTCCCGATTCTCGCTCGAGGGATCGCATCGATGATGTTCGGCCCGCCGGCGCCGTCCGCGCGCAAGTCGACCGCTTCAGAAGATCCACGAGAACGCCTATAGATGCTCGATGCTCATCCGTCCTGCCTCCGCAGAAGATCGCGCAGAGATCTGGTCGATCGTCGAGCCGGTGATCCGGGCCGGCGAAACCTATACGCTCGACCGAGAAATGAGCGAGGATGACGCGCTCGCCTACTGGCTCGGCGCGGACAAAGAAACCTTTGTGGCCGAGGAGAACGGCGCGATCCTCGGAACCTATTACATGCGCCCCAACCAAGCGGGCGCTGGGCGCCACGTCTGCAATTGCGGATTTATGACGCGCGGCTCGGCAGCCGGCCGAGGCGTCGCGCGCAGAATGTGCGAACACTCTCTGGAGCACGCGCGAAGCCGAGGCTATAGGGCCATGCAATTCAACTTCGTCGTCAGCGCGAACGAACGCGCCGTGCGCCTGTGGCGATCGCTGGGCTTTCAGATCGTCGGTCGGCTGCCGCTCGCTTTTCACCATCCTACCCGCGGTTACGTCGACGCGTTCGTGATGTATCAGCAGCTATAGCCGAGGCGCAGCCTTCGAAACCTCGAAGCCGCCGCCCTTTCCCGCCCAGGCGCCCGCGATCGCCCGCGCGAGCGGGGCGAGCGGCGGCGGTTCGGGAGGCTCGCGCCCGTAGAGCGCGCAATCGAGCGCCGCGAGCGCCGGACCTATGTCCGCGCGCGCGGCGATCTTGCGCCAGCGTTCGGGATCGGCCTGCGCCAAGCGGGCGGCCGCATGGCGGAAGGCGGCGGCGTCTTTCGCGCGGGCGGCGCGGCGCAAGGCTCCGAGCTCCCTGGGACGGCGTGCGAGAAGTCGCGCCGGGAGAGAGCCGAGCAGCAGGACGAGAGCCACCGCGCCGACGAAGCTCGCCAGAGCGGCGATGAGCGGCTGCGGCGCGGTGAGGCCGGGGCTCTCGCGCAGCCGCGCGGCGACCCGCTCGCGCCCCGCCTCGGCGAAGGCGACGCGCCGCTCCGGCGCCAGCGCCTCGCGCATCCGCCGCGTCGCAACGTCGAACCAGGCGATGCGGATCGCCGGCGCGAAAGCCGGGACCGCCGACACCGGGCGCACGCTCCAGCGATAGACGGCATGGGCGATCGGCCCTTTGTCGGTCACGATGGTCCGCCGCTCCACCGGCGCGGCGAAAGTGATGATGCCCGGCGCGCGGAAATTGGGCAGCGCCGGCAACCGGTCGGCGGTGACGCCCTCGGCCTCCACAGTCAGCGTGCGCCGCGCCGTCTCGCCGAAGGGGATTTTATCGGGCGCCGGCTCCCAGGCGTCGGTCATGCGCAGGCTCTTCGCCGGCAAAAAGCTCTCGCCCGGCGGAACGAGAGCGTCGCGCGCGCGCACCTCGATTTGGAGAGGCGCGGAGACATATTCGGCCTCGACCTTGCCGCTCTCCTCTATGCGATAGGCGATGCGGCGCTTGAAGGGCGGGATGGTCAGCCGCCCGGCGCGCAGCGGATAGATCATCAGCACGCGCTCGACCACCGGCGTCCAGAAACCGTCGATCATCTCCTCGCTGGAGGCGTCGACGCCGAATTGCTGCCAATCGAAATCGACGAGCGAGGGCTGGATGATATGATCCAGCAGCACATGGCCGCGTATGGCCGAGCGGATCACCAGCCGCAGCGGCTCGCCGACATAGGGCGTCTCGGCAGAGATTTCGGCTTGCGTCTCGACGCGCAGCTCGATGCGGCCGAAGGGCGGCTCCTCCTGCGCGGCGGCGCGCGAGAAGGGGAGAAGCAGCAGGCAAAAAAGCAGGACGAGACGCGTCGCCATCAATCGTCCTCCTCCAGCGGGCCGCCGCCGGCGCGCAGCCGCCGCGCCTTTTCGGCGGCGATGCGCAGCTTCAGAAAGCGGCCGGGATCGTCGTCGAGATTTTGCAGCCAGTCGGCGCTCGGCCGCACCGAGCGCGCCTCCAGCCGGCGGCGCACGCGGCGGTCGCGCTCGTGCAGCAGAGCGGCGACGTCGATCCTCTGCCCGCCGGTGCGGCCGGCGCCCTCCGAGGCTCCGACAGCGCCCATCGCGCCGGCGCCGCTCTCCGCCGACTCCTCCTGGCCCTTGCCGAGCTTCGAGGCTTTGGCGCCGCCGCGATCGCCCGGCCGCGAACTCGTCTCGCGCTCGCCCGCGGCGCCCTCCCCGCCTCCACCCTTGTCGTCGTCGAGACTGCCGAGCGCGCGCTGCCGGCCCATGGCCGGCGAATTGGCCCTGGCGTCGCCGCCGCCGCTCTCGCGCTCGATCAGGCCGAGCAGCAGCGATTTGTTGTAGGAGGCGTCGTCATCGTCGGGATCGGCGCGCAGCGCGCGATCATAGGCGGCGACGGCCTCCTTGTAATGTCCAGAGAGCGCCAGCGCATTGCCGAGATCATAGGCGCTGTCGGCATCGCGCGCGAAAGCGGCGGCCGCCTCCTCGAAGCGCCCGGCGGAATAGAACGCCGCGCCTTTCCAGGCCGGATCGGCGAAGACATTCGCCGCGGCGGAGGCGAGCCCCGAGGCGAGAAGCGCGCGGCCGCCGAGCTGTCGACCGAAGCTGCAGCCAGCGACGAGAAGCGATAAAATAAGGAAAAACAGGGCGAGCCCGAAGGCTCGCGGTCCGAGGCGCGGCGCCTCACTCCTGCGACGATGCGCGCTCAATCGCCCCTCCCGCGCAGAGCGAGCAGCAGCGGCGCCGCCGCGAGCAGAAGGACGAAGCGCCCATAGTCCCGCCACGCGAGCGCGCGCAATTCGCCGCTGCCGATATGGGCGACGCCGCGCGCCTCTATCGCGCGCGCGATCTCCTGCGGATGCGCCGCGTCATCGGCGCGCCCGCCTCCGGCCGCAGCGAGCGATGTCATCGCGGCGCGGCGCGAGGAATCGCGCGCATCGGCGCCGGAGCGGGCGGAAACAAAGAGGCTGTGCACTCTGTGTCCTTCGCGCGCGAGCGCGGCCGCGAGACGTTCGGCGCGCGCATCTAACCCCTCGCCGTCGCAGATCAGCGCGACATCGGCCGTCAAAATCTGCGTCTCGCGCAGCAGATGGCGGGCGAAGGCGAGCGCGCGGTCGGGCTCTGCTCCGCCGTCTGGAACGGTCCGATCGTCTATTGCGAAGAGCAGGGATTGGAGCGATTTCGCATCGTCGGTGAGCGGGCTCGCGAGATAGGCGTCGCCGGCATAGAGCACGAGGCCGAGCCGGCGCGCGCCGGAACGCTCGATGAGATATTGCGCCGCCGCCACGCCCTGCGGCAAGCGCTCGGCGCGCGACACGTCGAGCAGGATCAAAGTGGCGTCGAGATTGCGAAATTGTTCGGCGCCCGGAGTTTTCATCGCGGGCCCGCAGAGCGCGAGCGCGATGAGCGCGACGCCGACAAAAAGCGGGCCGTCGCGCCGCGTCGCGCCGGCGATTTTGTGACGACGCGAAATGACGGCGAGGAGCGCCGGATCGATGACGCGGCGCCAATCGCCGAGCGCATCGCGACGTCGCGTCGCGACGAGAAGCAGAGCCAGCGCCGGCAGAGCGAGCAGCCAGAGCGGGCGCAGCAGAGCGTAATCGCCGAAATCGATCATCGCCGCTCCCTCGTCGCGAGCGCGAGCGCCGTCGCCGCGAGGAAAGCGAGCGCGCCCGGATAGATCCACAGCTCGCGGTAGATGATCGTCGGCGGCGCCGGCGCGGGACCGGCGAGCAGCGCCTCTATGGCGCGCGTCGCGGCGTCGAGCTCCGCGCCTGTGCGCGCACGAAAGGCGGCGCCGCCGCCGATCTCGGCGATATGTTGCAGAGCGACGAAATCGACCGCGTCCGTATCGCCCGGATCGGCGGCTGTGTCGTTCACGCCGAGGCCGATGGTGAAAATGTCTACGCCCATCGAGCGCGCCAGTTCGGCAACGGCGACGGGCTCGCTGGAGCCGGCGTTATTGGCGCCGTCCGATAGGAGAATCACGATGCGCGACGGCGCCGTCGAATCGGAAAGACGCTTCAGCGCGAGACCGAGCCCTTCGCCGATCGCTGTGGAGCGGCCGACGAGGCCGATCTCCATTTCCTCGAGCGCGGCGCTCACCGCGCGAAGATCGAAGCTCAGCGGCGCCGCAGCGAAAGCGGTCTCGGCGAAAACGACGAGGCCGATGCGATCGCCGGCGCGACGGCGTATCAGCTCCGCGCCGAAATGTTTCAGCACGGCGAGTCGGCTCGCGGCGGCGCCGTTCAATTCGAAATCGGTTTTCGTCATGCTGCCGGAGAGATCGAGCGCGAGCATGATGTCGCGACCAGCGGCCGGCAGAGCGGCGACGGCGCCCGCGATCCGTGGTCCCGACAGCGCGAGCACGAGTCCGATCCAGGCGAGCGCTCGGATGATCGCGCGCCGAGAGAGACGCGATCGGCTCGTCGAAGCGCCGGCGCCGAGCCGCTCGCGCATCGTCGCCGGCAATGGCAATCCGCCGCCCGGCGCCGCGTCGCCGCCGAGCAGAAGGCGCAGCAGCCAGGGCGCCGGCAAGAGAATGAGAGCGAGAGGCGTCGCCAGCTCGAGCCCGCTCATCGATCGAGCCTCGACAAGAGTTTTTGCAAGGCGCGATCCAGCGTCTCGCTCGGATCGTCGGCGCGCGGACGATAGAGCGCATCGCCGAAGGCGCGGCCCTCCCCTTCGCTGAACAGGGTCGTCGCGAAGAACCTATCGAGCCGCGCGAGCCAAGCGTCGCCATGGAGACGCGCGGCGCCGCCATCGAGCGCGCCGACGAGATCGCGCAGCATTTTCGCTTGCGCCGCGAGTCGCTCCGGGGCCGGCAGCGCGCGCGTATCGGCGAGAGAAGCGAGCGCCGCGCGACGCAGAGGCCGGCGATGCGCGCGCCAGAATCGCAAGGCGAGCGCCAGCATGGCGCCGGCGAGGGAGCCGACGAGCGCCATGAGCAGAATCTCCGCCGCTCCATCCGGCGGCGGCGCGCGCAGGGGCCGCAATTGCTGGAGCAGATCAGACGGATCGGCCATCGAAACGCTCCATATCGAAACGCTCGAGAAGACGGGCGACCGCCTCGGCCTCGAGGCCGGCGTCGACCTCGAGCGCGCGTGCGCCGAGCCGGCGCAGACGCGCCGGCCGCTGGTCGGGCGCCGGCGCCGCGCCCTGCGCAATGCGCAGCGTTCCCTCTTCCTCGCCCGTGCGAAACGGATAGAGGCCGGGCGCCGGCGCCAGCTCGAAACGATCGGCGATCAGCAGCACGGAGAGATCGCGCCGCCGTGCGAGGCGCGCGGCTATGGCGTCGAAAGCCTCGCCCGGAAAATCCAGCGCGCTGGCGAGACTGACGGCCGATGATCCGCCGACGCTCTCCATTTGCTCGAGCGCCGCGGCCAGCGACGGCCCGACCGCTTCGCCATTGTCCGAGAGCGCCGCGCGATGCGCCTCGACGAGCGCGACGATGAGCGGCGGAAGGCCGCGCGCGCCGGCCGCCCAACCGAAACAGCGCGCGCCCTCGGCGCCGATCGCGCCGAGGCCGACACGGCCGCGCTGCTCGATCACGCGCCAGGCCGCGGCGACGGCGGCTTCCGCCGCCGCGACGGAGCGAAAGGCGCGGCGCGTGCCGAACAACATGGGCGCCCGAAAATCGACGAGAAAAAGCACGGAGCGCTCGCGCTCGTCGTGAAAGCTGCGCACATGCGGCGCGCCGGTGCGGGCGGTGACGTTGCGATCGAGGTTTCGAATATCGTCGCCGTCCGACCAGGGCCGAACATCATAGGTCTCCGCGCCGCGACCGCGCCGACGCTGCGCCAGACCGCCGAAAGGCGCCGCCGCGGCCGCGCGGCGCGCGCCGCTGCGCGCAAAGAGCAGCCGCAGACGCATCAAGGCTTCGACGTCGAGATCGACGCCGACGACGCGCTCCTCCGCCGCGCTCATGCAGGCGAAACCATTTCGAGATAGGCGCGAATGACGTCGCGCGGCGTCTCGCCCTCGGCCAGCGCGCGCCAGCCGAGAATGGTGCGGTGCGAGAGAACGTCGACGGCGAGCGCGCTCACATCCTGCGGCGCGACATAATCGCGCCCATCCAGAAAGGCGCGCGCCTTGGCGGCGGCGGCGAGCGCCAGAGTGCCGCGCGGCGAGGACGGATGCGCGATCTTCGCCGCGAGCTCCGGCGCGACGCCCGCATCGCGCGGCGCGGCGACGAGGCGCACGATATAATCCTTCACCGCCGGGGAGAGATGAACCGATCGCGCCGCATGGCGCGCGGCGGCGATCTCCTCCGCCTCCAACGCCGCAGGCGGCGCGACGGCCTCGCCCTGATCCTCGCGCTCGACGAGATCGAGAATGCGGCGCTCCGTCGCGACATCGGGCAGAGCGAGCTCGACATGAAGCATGAAGCGATCGAGCTGCGCCTCCGGCAGCGGAAACGTGCCCTCGTGCTCTATCGGATTTTGCGTCGCGACGGTCATGAAAGGATCGGGCAGCATATGGGTCGCGCCGGCGATGGTCGCCTGACGCTCGGCCATGGCCTCGAGCAGCGCCGATTGCACTTTGGGCGGCGCGCGATTGATCTCGTCGACGAGCAGCAGCGAATGAAAGATCGGCCCCGCCGAAAATTCGAAGACGCTTCTGTCCTGTCGCCAGATCGACGTGCCGGTGATGTCGGCGGGCATGAGGTCAGGCGTGCATTGAATGCGCGCGAAAGTCAGATCGCAAGCGCGCGCGAGCAGCTTGACGGCGCGCGTCTTGGCCAATCCCGGCGCGCCCTCGAGCAGCACATGGCCGTCGGCGACGAGGCCGATCAGCAGGCGCTCGACCAGCGCATCCGCGCCGATGAGGCGAGATTGCAGATATGTCCTGATCTCCGCGAGCCGGGCGCAGGGCTCGCCGACCCGGCCTCGAGAGGAAAAGCGAAGCGGTTCCATCGGATTCATGCGTTTGTCCATCGGACTCTGTGACGCGGCGGCAAAAGACTTTCGCCTCTGCGGCGCGCGCTGTCGAGGGACAATCATCTAAATTAGATGGGCATTTTTCCTGCTTATTCGTAGAATTCCGTCCAGGCCTGAGCCTCTGGCGGTCCCGCCGTCCCGGCGCGCCATCGGCGCGGCGGCGAGAGCGCGGCCTATTGACGCGACGATTCCAATATTTATACCATGCGAGACGAACGGTCGGTTCAATGTCCGTTCGGACTGTTTTCGTGGCCGTAATGCTTTGTCAACGCGTCCCGCCCCCAATGGCGCGCGAAGATTCCGGACCTTTCGGACGCGCCCGAAACGGCGCCTTCTCGCGCGGAGAAACATAATGTCCCCTGGCGAGACGAGCGCCGCCTTTCTGGTGGACCATACTTCGCTCCGCGCGTCGCACGGGCTCGACGAAGCGACCTTCGCCGATGTGCGCGTCGTCGGCGCGGCGCTGTCTCCGCGCGTGCCGGAAATGATCGAGGACTTCTACGCCTGGCTGCACGGCTTCTCCGATTTCGCGCGCTTTTTCGTGGACCCGCACGTCCTGCGGCGCGTGAAGGCGCAGCAGCAGAGCTATTGGACGGATTTTCTCGCTGCGGAGGTCGACGACGCCTATGTCGAGCGTCGCCGCGTCATCGGACGGACCCACGCCCGCATCGAGCTCGGCCTGCTCATCTATCTGCTCGCCATGGAATATGTCTCGGCCTGGCTGCGCCGCGCGATCGAGACGGACGAGCGATTGCGCGAGAACCAGACCGCCGCTCTGTCGGTGCGCAAGCTGATCGCCTTCGACTCGGCGGTCGTCGTCGACACTTACGGCGCGCTGACGGCGCAGAACCTCGAGGATCACCGCGAGCGCCTGCACCATGTCGCCAGCGTGATGCGGGCGGTGACGGAAGGCGATCTCGAACGCCATATAGAGCTCGCCGGCCCCGGCGATATTCTGGGGCTTTCGCTCAATGAGCTCGTCGACAGCCTGCGCGGCGTCGCTCGGGAGATGGAGGCCATCGCCGGCGGCGATTATTCCGCGCAGCCGGCGCCGCGCAGCGAGAAGGATCAGCTCGGGAAATCGCTGCAGGCGATGACTCGGGCGCTGCGCGAGGCCGCGGAGCGCAACGAGCGCCAGATGTGGCTCGCCGAGAACGAGACCGCGCTCGGCCAGGCGATGAGCGGCAATCCGACGATGCGCGAGCTGGCGCATCGCGTGCTCTCGCTGCTGTGCCGGGCGCTGAATGCGCAGGTCGGCGCGCAATATGTGGTCGAGGACGGCGGCGCGACGCTGCGGCTCGCCGGAACCTACGCCGCCGCCTCTGGAATGCGCGAGCGATGGCGGCTCGGCGAGGGGCTGGTGGGCCAGGTCGCGCTGGAGAAACGGCGCCTGATGGTGAACGACATTCCCGAGGACGGCTTCGCCATCCATTGGGGCCTCGGCGAAACGCCGCCTCGCCATCTCGTGATCTTTCCGCTGCTGCACGAGGGCGAGACGCGCGGCGTCATCGAGCTCGGCGCGATCACGCCCTTTTGCGAGAAGCGCCTCGGGTTTCTCGATTGCGTCACGACCAGCGTCGGACAGGCGATCGGCTCCGCCGAGGCGCGGGCGCGCATAGGGCAATTGCTGGAGGAATCGCGCGCGCAAGGCGAAGAGCTCACGGCGCAGCAGGAGGAGCTGCGCCAAGTCAACGACACGCTGGAGGAGCATACGCGGGCGCTCGAACTGCAGAAGGAAAATCTGCTGGCGACCGAAGCGGCGCTACGGCAAAAGGCCGAGGAGCTCGAGCGCACGAGCCGCTACAAATCGGAATTTCTCGCCAATATGTCGCATGAGCTGCGCACGCCGCTCAACAGCTCGCTCATTCTGGCCAAGCTGCTCGTCGACAATCGCGACGGCAATCTCGCGCCCGAGCAGATCAAATATGCGCAGAGCATCTATTCGGCCGGCAATGATCTTCTCGTGCTCATCAACGACATTCTCGATCTCTCCAAGATCGAGGCCGGCAAGATCGAGCTCGATATAGAGCCGACGGCGATCGCGCCGCTGCTCGCCGATCTCGAACGCCGTTTCGAGCCGCTGGCGGCGGAGCGACGGCTGCAATTCTCCGTCGTGATAGAGCCCGGCGCGCCCGAGACATTCGACACCGATCGCCAACGCCTGCAGCAGATTCTCTCCAATCTGCTCGCCAACGCCGTGAAGTTCACCGAGCGCGGCGGCGTGCGCCTCACCGTGCGGCGAGAGGATTCGCAGCGCCTCGCCTTCATCGTGGAAGACACCGGCATCGGCATAGCCGAGGATCAGCAAGAGGCGATCTTCCAGGTCTTTCGCCAGGCCAATGGCGCGATCAACCGCCAATTCGGCGGCGCCGGCCTCGGCCTCTCCATCTCGCGCGAATTCACCGAGCTGCTGGGCGGCTGGCTCGCTGTGCGCAGCGCGCCGGGACGCGGCAGCACATTCACTCTGCTGCTGCCGCTGCACGCCGATGGCGGGCCGATCCGGCCCGTCGCGCGGCGCGAAGAGGCGCCGCCGCCCGCCGCGGAACGCGCGCCGGCGCCGATCGCCGACGACCGCGACGCCATCGCCGATTCGCGCCGCATCGCGCTGATCGTCGAGGACGATCCCGCCTTTGCGGAAATCCTCCGCGATCTCGCGCGCGAGCTCGGCTTCAAATGCATCGTCGCGAGCGCGGCCTGCGATGCGCTGCTGCTGGCTCGGCAATTCCGGCCGGAGGCGGTGGTGCTCGACATCGGGCTTCCAGATCAATCCGGCCTCGCCGTGCTCGAGCTTTTGAAGCGCGACTCGGCGATCCGCCATACGCCCATCCATGTGGTTTCGGTGCATGATTATCAGAAGGTTGCGCTGGAGATGGGCGCTGTCGGCTACATATTGAAGCCGGCCAAGCGCGAACAGCTCGTCTCGGCTTTTCGCCTGTTGGAAGACCGGATGCAGCGCGAGAAGAGATCGATCTTGATCGTCGAGGACGAAGGCGTTCAGCGCGCCGCGCTGATCGATCTTCTGTCCTCTGCCGATGTGGAGCTCGTCGCCGTCGCGACGGCGGAGGAGGCTCTACGCGAGGTCGCGGCGCGCGCCTTCGACTGCGTCGTTCTGGATCTGATGCTGCCGGGCGTCAGCGGCTTCGAATTTCTGGAGCGCATGAGCCGCGACGAGACGCTCTCGGCGCCGCCGGTGATCGTCTATACGGCGCGCTCGCTCAGCATCGACGAGGAGCAGAAACTGCGGCGACTGTCGAAATCCGTCATCGTCAAAGGCGCGCGCTCGCCGGAACGGCTCATCGAAGAGACGACGCTGTTCCTGCATCAGGCGGAATCCGAGCTGTCTCCCGCACAGCAGCATATGCTCGAGATCGCGCGCCGCCGCGACAGCGTGCTCGACGGCCGCCGCCTTCTGCTGGTCGAGGACGACGTCCGCAATATATTCTCGCTGACGGCCGTGCTCGAGCGCGAAGGCGTGGCGGTGCAGATCGCCCGCAACGGCAGAGAAGCGCTGGAGCGCATCGATCGCGATCCGGCCATCGACCTCGTGCTGATGGATCTGATGATGCCGGAGATGGACGGGCTGGCGGCGATGCGCGCGATCCGCGAACGCGAGGACAAGGCCGCGCTGCCGATCATCGCTCTGACCGCCAAGGCCATGCCCGACGACAGAGCGCAATGTCTCTCGGCCGGCGCCAATGATTATATCTCGAAGCCGATCGATATCGAAAAGCTCTTGTCGCTGATCCGCGTCTGGATACCGAAATGATCGCACTCGATTCCGACGAGAAAGCCGAGATCGAGCTCGACCTCCTGCTGGAGGCCATCTACCGGCTCTATCAGCATGATTTTCGCGGCTATGCGCGCTCCTCGCTGCGCCGGAGCGTGGCGCGGGCGCAGATCGCGCTGCGCTGCGCCACCATCACCGATCTTCTGGACCGCATCGTCCACGATCCCGGCGCTTTCGCGGAGGCGCTCCGCTATCTGACGATTCAGGTGAGCGATCTCTTTCGCGATCCCGGCCACTATCGGCATATGCGCGAGACCGTCGCGCCGCATCTCGCGACCTATCCGTCGCTGCGCATTTGGGTGGCGGGTTGCGGAACCGGCGAGGAGGCCTATTCCATCGCCATTCTCCTGCATGAGGAGGGGCTGCTCGAGCGCGCGCTGATCTATGCGACCGACATAGACAAAGAGAGCATGGCGATCGCGCAGGCCGGCGCCTATGAGCTCTTCCGCATGAGCGGCTTCGCCGAAAATTATCGCCGGTCCGGCGGACGCGCGTCGCTCTCCGATTATTTCATCGCCCGCGGCGCCTGCGCGAGCGTCGCCCCCTTCCTAGAGCAGCGCATTTTGTTTTGCGACCACAGCCTCGCGACCGACGCCGCCTTTGCGGAAATGCACCTCATCTCCTGCAGAAACGTGCTCATCTATTTCGATAGGACGTTGCAGGATCGCGCGATCGGATTGTTTCGCGAATCGCTCTGCCCGCGCGGCTTCATCGGCCTCGGGTCGAACGAGTCGCTCGCCTTTTCACGTCATGCGGCTTTTTTCGAACACCTTTCGACCGACGAGCAAATCTATCGGGTGAAATGATGAGAGCGATCGAAAACTCCTCGAACCCGTCCGGCCGCAGGCGCCCAGCGGCCGCCGATTTCGACGCCGGCGGCGCAGGCAAGCTTCCAGTCGTGCTCATCGTCGATGATTTCCCCGAGAATCTGATCGCTATGGCGGCGATGCTGCGCTGCGACGAATTCGAGATCGTCACCGCGCAATCGGGCCGCGCCGCGCTCGACATTCTGCTCGACAGAAGCGTCGCGCTCGCCATCATCGACGTGCATATGCCGGAGATGGACGGATTCGAGCTGGCGACTCTGATGCGCGGCGTCGAGAAGACGCGCTATGTGCCGATCGTCTTCGTGACGGCGCATTCGCCCGACGTCTCGCGCATGTTCAAAGGCTATGAGGTCGGCGCCGTCGATTATCTGTTCAAGCCGATCGACGAGCAGGTGTTGCGCAGCAAGGTCGACGTCTTCGTCACGCTGGAACGCCAGCGTCAGCAGCTGTTGCAAATCGAGCGGATGCGCGAAATGTTCGTCGGCATTCTGGGGCATGATCTGCGCAATCCGCTGCAGAGCATTCTGACCTCCGCCGAGCGTTCGCTGACCAAGGCCGAAGACGACGACCACCGCAAGGCGCTGCACATCATTCGCCAGAGCGGCGGCCGCATGGCGCGGATGATCGAGCAGATTCTCGACCTCACGCGCATCAGAATGGGCGGCGGCCTCGCCATACGCCCCGCTCCGGCCGATTTTCGGCGCATCGTCGAGCAGATCGCCGATGAATTCGCCGGACGCGAGAGCCGGCTTCGCCTGGATTTCGACGGCGACATGCAGGGAGCCTGGGACATAGACCGCATTCTTCAGCTCCTGTCCAATCTCGTCGGCAACGCCGTCGAGCACAGCCCTGCGGGCGCGGCGGTGTCGCTGCGAATCGACGGCGTCTCGGCCGGCTGGCTGGCGATCGACGTCTGCAATGAAGGACGCGGCGTGCCGAGCGCGCTTCGCGACGCGCTGTTCGAGCCATTCGCCAGCGGCGACCGCCTGCGCGGGCTCGGGCTCGGACTGTATATCTGCCGGCAGATCGTGCTGGCGCATGGCGGAGCGATCGAATTCGAATCGGACGATGCGCAAGGCACGCGCTTTCACATTCTGTTGCCGCGCCACTGCACGAGCGAGCACCGCCCCCCCATCGACATCCACGACGACGCCCGCGCAGTGGCGCGCCCGCCGCAGCGCCGCAATGGAATCATCCTCATCGTCGATGATGATCCCGATGTGCGCGATTCGCTCGAGCTGCTGCTGACGACAGAGGGCCATGACGTTCTGGCCGCGGCCGACGGCGATGCGGCGACGCGGATCATCGTCGATGGACGCGCGCGGCCGGACATGGTGATCATCGATTATCATCTGCCCGACGGCGTTCACGGCCCCCATGTGGTGCGCCGTCTGCGCGAATTGCTCAATCACGATCTGCCCGCGCTGGTGCTGAGCGGCGGGCCTGCGGACGCCGACCGCATCCCGCTGCAGAACAGTGCGCATCTCGGCAAGCCCGCGGACGTCGAGCGGCTGATCGAGACCATACAGAAATTTCTCGCGCAGGCCGCCGAGCGATCATGAGCGCCGTCAAACGCCGGCGGCGACGAGCCGCGGGCGAATCTTCGCGGCGAAATCGTCGAGACTCGCCAGCGCGCGCGGCTCATTCGCGGTCGCCGGCTTCAGCAGCAGCGAGCGAACGCCGAGGCGCCGATGAATGTCGACGATCTTCTCGGCGATCTCCTCATATCCGCCGATCAGCGAACGCTCGACGATCTCCGCCGGATCGAATGAGGCCGGAGCATTCTGCGCGAGAAAGATGCCGCGCATACGATCCGCGAAGCGGACGATGAAAGGCAAAGCCTCGTCGAGCGCGCGCTCGCGCGTCTCCGCGGCGTAATAGAAGCGCGCCAGAGCGAGACGCGGATCGGCGCCCGGCCCCGTCGCGCGATAGGCGGCGACCGCCTGCTCGATCTTGGCGATCGGCGCGGGCGAGGCCGCCATAATGCCAAAGCCTTTGCGCGCCGCATATTCGATCGCCGCCGGCGTCGATGTGGCGATCCAGGTCGGAATCGGCTTTTGCAGCGGCTTGGGGCAGAGCGCGAGATCGTCGACCTGAAAATGCGCGCCGGAGAAATTGACGCGATCCTCATAGAGCAGACGCTCGATCAGCTCGAGCGCTTCCAGCGTTATGTCGCGCGTCTCGTCCTTGGCGGCGTGAAAATGCTTGTTCTGCGCCGGAAAGGGCCCGCCCCTGGCGACGCCGAAATCGAAACGACCATTGGAGAGAACGTCGATGGTCGCGACATCCTCCGCCACATGGATCGGATTGCGGAAGGCGAGCAGCACCGCCGCCGAGCCGAGCCGCACGCGCGAGGTGACGCCTGCGAGATAAGAGAGCAGCGTCAAGATCGATGGGCTGACGGCGTCATCGTCGAAATGATGCTCGGCGACCCACGCGTCCTCGAAGCCAACCTCCTCCGCGCGGCGCACGAGACGCGTCTGCGCGTCGAAGCAGGCCTTATAGTCGCGGACAGGGTTCTCATAGGTGCAGAACACGCCGATGCGCATGGCGATCGGGACCTCCTCGCCACGCTATATAGGGTAGCTACATAGCTTAGGCCGCGGTCTCGCCTTCGGCAAGCGGCCGATTGCGCAAATTTCGAGCGAGGAAGCGCTGTCACGATTGTGTCATCTAACAAGGCTGTGTGTGCGCGACGCCTCCTCTCCTCCGCCAGCGCCACAGGCCGATTCGAATGGACTTCTCCCGTCGCTTCACATTCCTCTTCTCCGCTCCCAATTTCGAGGCCGATGACCTCGAGGGGCTGCGCGTCAATCAGATCATTGCCGCGATCGAGAGCATGGGCTTTCAGGTCGTGCGCGCGCGACGGGTGGAAGACGCCGAGATCGTCGTGCAGACCGACGCCGCCATCGGCTGTCTCGTCGTCGATTGGGGCAAGAAAGGCCTCGAGGGCAAGACCGCCTCGCTCATCGATCTCATGCGCAAGCGCGGCCTCGACATGCCGATCGTGCTGCTCATTCGCCGCAAGCGCTTCGAGGATATTCCCGTCGAGGTGCTGGACTTCATCGACGGCTATGTCTTCCTCGCCGAGGAGACGCCGGAATTCATCGCCAAAAATCTCGTCTCGCGCCTCAAGCAATACGCCGAGACGCTGAAGACGCCCTTCTTCGGCGCGCTGGTCGATTACGCAGAGGAAGGCAATCAGCTCTGGACCTGCCCGGGCCATAATGGCGGCATTTTCTACAGCCGCAGCCCGATCGGCCGCATCTTCATGGAGCATTTGGGCGAGGCCGTGTTCCGCGACGATCTCGACAATTCCGTCGTCGAGCTCGGCGATCTCTTGACGCATGAAGGGCCGGCGCTCGCCGCGCAAAAAGCGGCGGCGGAAATCTTCGGCGCCGAGAAGACTTACTTTGTGCTCAACGGCACATCCTCCTCCAATAAGGTCGTGCTCACCAATCTCGTCGCCGAGGGCGATCTCGTGCTGTTCGATCGCAATAATCACAAGGCCGCGCATCATGGCGCCTTGCTGCTCGGCGGCGGCGTGCCGATCTTTCTGCCGACGACGCGCAACGCCCACGGCCTCATCGGGCCGATCGATCATGAAGCCTTCGACGAGGAGAAATTGCGCGAGCGCATTCGCGCCAATCCGCTGGTGAAGGACAAGGACGCCTGGCGTAAGGAGAGGCCGTTTCGCGCCGCGGTCATCGAGCAATGCACTTATGACGGCACGATCCATAACGCCGAATGGATCGTCGGCAAGATCGGCCATTTGTGCGATTATATTCTCTTCGACGAAGCCTGGGCCGGCTTCATGAAATTTCATCCGCTCTATGAGCGGCGCTACGCCATGGGGCTGAAGAACCTCACCGAGGCCTCGCCCGGCATCGTCGCGACGCAATCGACGCATAAGCAGCTCGCCAGCTTCTCGCAGGCTTCGCAAATCCATGTGCGCGATCGCCATATAAAGGGCCAGCGGCGGCGCGTGGAACATCGCCGCTTCAACGAAGGCTTCATGCAGCACGCCTCCACCTCGCCCTTCTATCCGCTGTTCGCCTCATTGGATGTCGGCGCGCAGATGATGAAGGGCCGCTCCGGCGAGCTTTTGTGGGACGACACCATTCGGCTCGGCATAGAGCTGCGCAAGAAGCTGCGCGCCGTGCGGCGCGAATTCGAGGCCAAGGAGCAGGACCCGGCGCGGCGCTGGTTCTTCGATCCTTTCGCGCCCGATTGGGTCTCCATTCCCGACGCCGCGCGCGAATCCGGCGCGCATCGCGTTCCCTGGGAGAGCGTCTCCACCGATCAGCTCGCGCGCAATCCCGATCTCTGGGCGCTGGCGCCGGACGCGCGCTGGCATGGATTCGCCAATATGGCGCCGGGCTTCGCGATCACCGATCCGGCCAAGCTCACTCTGCTGACGCCGGGCTTCGATCGCGAGACCGGCGCCTATGCCGATCATGGAATACCGGCGCCGATCGTCGCGCAATATTTGCGCGAGAACCGCATCGTGCCGGAGAAGAACGATCTCAATTCTCTGCTCTTCCTGCTGACGCCGGGCGTCGAATCCAGCAAGGCGGGAACTCTGGTCTCCTCGCTCGTCGCCTTCAAGCGCCTGCATGACGACAATGCGCTGCTGCAGGACGTCATTCCCGAATTCGTCGCACGCCGCGCCGCGCGCTACAGGGGCGTGCGGCTGCGCGATCTCTGCGCCGATATGCATCGCTTCTTCAAGGAGGCGAACGCCAGCGCTCTGCAGCAGGCGCAATTCCGGCAGGAGCATCTCCCCGAAATGGCGATGACGCCGCGTGAGGCATATCTGCGCCTCGTGCGCAATGATGTGGATTTCCTGCCGATCGACGAGATCGAAGGCCGCATAGCGACGACGCTCTTCGTCATCTATCCGCCGGGCATTGCGACGATCGTTCCGGGCGAGCGGCTGGGCGCGCAGGCGCGGCCCATGCTCGACTATTTGCGCATGTTCGAACGCAGCGCCAATCTCTTCCCCGGCTTCGATTATGAGATACAAGGCCTCTACAAGCAGTGGAACGGCGAGGCGAAAATGCGGCTCTACACTTATGTGGTGCAGGAATGAGCATGATCGAAGCGAGCGCCGAACGCGCGACGATCCTCGTCCGCGCCTCGCGCGACGAGGATGTCGACGCCATGCTGGCGATCTATCTGCAGCATGTGCGCAAAGGGCTCGATCCATCCGAGGCGCCGCTCTACGAGCCGCCGCAGAAGGAGGATTTGAAGCGCCGACGCAAGAATATGGGCAATCATCGCCTGCCGCATCTCGTCGCCGAGCATGAGCGCGCCGTGCTCGGCTACGCCTATGTCGTGCCGTTTCGCAAGCGTCCGGCCTATCGCTACGTCGTCAAGCATTCGATCTATGTCGATCCGCGCCATCTGCATCGCGGCGTCGGCCGGCTGCTGCTGCAAGCGCTGGTGGATTCCTGCGCGGCGGCGGGATTTCGGCAAATGATCGGCTATGTCGACGCCTCCAATGAGGCGTCGCTGAAGCTGCATGAGGCGATCGGCTTTCGGCAAGCCGGATATCTTTCCGGCGTCGGATTTAAATTCGGCCGTTGGACAGATTCGGTGATCTTGCAGCGCTCGCTCGGCCCCGGCGCGGCGACGCCTCCCGATGCGCGCAGCTGACGCTGCGGACGGCGCGGCGGTCATGCTATGATCGGCGCATGATTCCGCTTCGCCGCCTCCTGCCCTTTGCCCTCTTGCTCTTCTTCGCCTCGCCCGCGGCCGCGGCGACGCGCAATCCTTGCCAGGATGTGGAGGATGCGGGCGCGAGCTACACCATCTGCGTCTTCGACACGCGCGGCGATTCCATTCGCCTCTTCCTCGCCGATGCGAAAGACGAGGTCTATGGCTCCTTCTCCGCGCTCGACGCCGCGCTCGTGCAAAAGGGCGAAAAGCTCCTCTTCGCGATGAACGCAGGAATGTATGACGAGCGGCGCCTGCCGATCGGACTCTATGTCGAAGGCGGCCATATGGAGAAGAGCGCCAACACCCATTCGGGCGCCGGCAATTTCCACATGAAGCCCAATGGGATTTTCTGGGTGGAGGGCGCGCGCGCCGGCGTCACCGAGACGACGCGTTTTCTCAAAGAGCGGCAGCATCCCGCCTATGCGACGCAATCGGGCCCGATGCTCGTCCTCGGCGGACGCATCAATCCGCGCATCCACGACACTGGCACGTCGATGAAGATTCGCAATGGAGTCGGCGTGCGCGACGGCCATATCGTCGCCTTCGCCATCTCCAACCAGCCGGTGACCTTTCACGCTTTCGCGAGCCTGTTTCGCGAGCGGCTGAAATGTCCCGATGCGCTCTTCCTCGACGGCTCGATCTCGGCGCTCTATGCGCCGACGCTGTCTCGGCACGATCGTTTCCGCCCGATGGGGCCGATCGTGGGGGTCGTCGAGCGGGCGCGGTGAGGGAGCTGCTCTCATGAAAAGGACTCGACGGCATCGTCGAATTAGTTTCTAGTCATTAAAGGAACTGTATTCGAAGGTAATAACGATGCATTTCAAATCGTCATCTCCGCCTTGATCATGCTGTCGGCCGCGACGCCATCCTTCGCCTTCGACACGACGGAGCTCCTCGGCAAATGGATCCATAAGGGAGCCAAATCAGACATGATCGTCGAGTTCACCCCGACGTCGATGTCCTTCTATCCGGTCGGACCGGACCGCAAGCCGCTCGCTCCGCCTCAGCCCACGTCGGTGACCTATCGTCTCCTCGGCGACACGATCGGAATCGATCTCGGGCCGGGCCCGGGATTCATCGTCCTGCCGCATGACCACGATACGATCACTCTGGACATTCCGGGCCTCTTCGCACATCGCTTGATCCGCTTGCGCCCGTGACCGCAGCAGTCGGGCCAATCGAATAAGACGACGCCAACGGCTTACGCCGCCTCGTTCACCGTGAAGGCGCCGACGAAATCGGGGTCCGCGAGAATCTCTCCCGTCTCCCACAGCAGATAATCGCCGGGGCCGGCGATGCGGAAGCGGCCGAGGTCCGGCGGCAGGCGGACCTTGCGGCCGGCGTCCTTGCCTTCGAGCTCGATATCGACGCCAGTTCCGTCGATCGCGGCGATCGTGCCGAACATCTGGCGCAGCACCTTGCCATGCGGCGTCACGCGGGTGAGGCCGATGAGCGCGCGCTTGCCGATCATTTGCGCGCGGGCCTGGATCCATTCGCTCCTGCCGAATTCCATTGTTCTCTCCCATCACCAATTGTTGCACGACGTCTCTGATGCAGAGATGCCATGATCGAGATCGTCATTGATGTGCGCCCACGCACGCGCCGGGCGAGGACGGAATTCTCACGCCCCCATCAGCGCGCCGACATGAGCGGCGACGCAGGCGGCGAGATCGTCCGGCCGATAGCCGCCCTCGAGCATTGAGACGACGCGCCCGTCACAGCGGCGCGCGGCGATCTCTGCAAGGCGCAGCGTAAGCTCGGCGAAGTCCTGTCTTTGCAGGCGCAAGCCGCCGAGAGGATCGTGCAAATGCCCGTCGAAACCGGCGCAAATGAGGAGGATGTCCGGCGCAAAATCGTCGAGGCGCGGGAGAATCGCCTGCGTCCAAGCCTGCGCGAATTCCGCGCCAGCGGAGCCTTTGGCGAGCGGGACGTTGACGATGTTGTCATGCGCGCCGCGCTCGCTCGCGGCGCCGGTGAAGGGATAATGCGGCGATTGATGCGAGGAGCAATAGAGGACCTTTCGGTCCGACCAGAAGATATCCTGCAATCCATTGCCATGATGCACGTCGAAATCGACGATGGCGACGCGCTCGGCGCCATGGGCGGCGATCGCGTGACGCGCCGCGATTGCGGCATTGTTGAAGAAGCAGAAGCCTATGGCGCTCTCGCGCGTCGCATGATGGCCGGGCGGGCGCATGGCGACGAAAGCGTTGCGGGCGACCTTGCGCATCACCGCGTCGACGGCAAAGGTCGCGCCGCCGGCGGCGCGCAGCGCGGCCTTGAGCGAGCCCGCGCTCATGACGATATCGGGACCGAGCGTCGCGAGCCCGCTTTGCGGCGCGGCTTTCTCGAGACGCTCGAGCAG
The DNA here is from genome assembly GCF_018887255.1 of Methylosinus sp. KRF6. Classification (NCBI taxonomy): domain Bacteria; kingdom Pseudomonadati; phylum Pseudomonadota; class Alphaproteobacteria; order Hyphomicrobiales; family Methylocystaceae; genus Methylosinus; species Methylosinus sp. KRF6. The sequence continues at coordinate 817,259 of NZ_JAHLJF010000001.1, forward strand.
AGAGGGCGCGTGAACGGAGAGGATCGCCTCGCGCGAGGCGGCCGGGGCCTCGGCGCGGCGCAGCGCGGCGAAGGCGTCGCCCTCGAGAGCGGCGGCGATGACGCGCAGCCGCTCGGGCTGGTCGGGACGACCTGCGCCGACCTCATGCGCGAGGCTGGATGCATGGGTGACGAAGAGGGTCGGTGAATCCGAGGCGACGGCGCGCCCGATCGCGACCATGGGCGCGCCGAAGCAGAGCGCTCGACGTGTGAGCGAAGCTGTCACGCCGCGCTCGCTTCCCCGCCTGTCTCCTCGATCACTTTCAGCAAATCCGGCTGGCGATCCAGCAAAAGAAGCAGATTGCTCATCGCCCGGCTGACGAGAATGTCGCCGGCCTCGTACCTTTGAAAAGCATTGGCGCCGCCGCCGATGATCTCGCTGGCGCGCTTTTGCGTGAGCCCGAGCTTCTTGCGGATGCGGCGGATTTCGTCGGCTTGCAGCAATCCTTCGGCGCGCGCCTTCAAGCGGCACAAGGCGCGATCGGAGACCTTCATATCCTCGCCGGAATGCAGCGCGTCCTCATCATCCTCGCCATACCAGCCGGGCATATCGATGCGGACGGAGAACTCTTTGTAGCGCAGCTCCAAAGGCCGGACGTCTCGCTTCAGAGTCCGGCCCGTCAATGGCGATACACGCTCATCCATCGTCTTTCTCCTTGAACGACAACAGAATGAATTCGGTCACGACATCGTCGGTAAATTTTACATGCCCGCGGATGACGGGGTGCGATAAACGTCCTGCCATTGACGATGATCGGCGAAGGACGTCATCGACTTGTAAAAATGCCGCCGCTCCATGCTCCGAATAGTCGCAGCGATCTCGATGCGTCCGAAGCCGAGGCGCGCCGCAGAGGTCAGCGCCGCGCGGGTGATCGTCAGCCGATCCGGGTCGCCACAAATTTGCTTGAAGCGCGCGAGGTCATGCGACGGCTTCCGCTTTTCGGACATAGAAAACTACCATAATGGTGTTTCTAGCGCAATCGGCCCCTACCCGCCCACCTGCCCCCTGTGCCGCAGGAAATGGTCGGCCAGCACAATCGCCATCATCGCCTCGCCCACCGGCACGGCGCGTATGCCGACGCAAGGGTCGTGGCGGCCCTTGGTGACGATCTCGGTCTCCTGGCCGTTGCGGTCGATCGTGTGGCGCGGCGTCAGGATCGAGGAGGTGGGCTTGACCGCGAAACGCGCGACGATGGGCTGGCCGGTCGATATGCCGCCGAGAACGCCGCCGGCTTGATTGGACAGAAACACGGGCTCGCCGTCCGGCCCGGCGCGCATCTCATCGGCATTGGCCTCGCCGGAAAGCTCGGCCGCGGCGAAGCCCGCGCCGATCTCGACGCCCTTCACGGCGTTGATCGACATGAAGGCGCTAGCGAGATCGGAGTCGAGCTTGCCATAGATGGGCGCGCCCCAACCGGCGGGAACGCCCTCCGCCACCACCTCGATCACCGCGCCGATGGACGAGCCGGATTTGCGCACGCCGTCGAGATAATCGGCCCAGAACTTCGCCGTCTCCGCATCGGGGCAAAACAGCTGGTTCTTCTCCACCTCCGCCCAATCGAAGCGGACACGGTCGATTTTATGCGGGCCGATCTGCACCAGAGCGCCGCGTATGGTGACGCCGGCGAGCACTTTGCGCGCCACGGCGCCGGCGGCGACGCGGGCGGCCGTCTCGCGCGCCGAGGAGCGGCCGCCGCCGCGATAGTCGCGAACGCCATATTTCGCGTCATAGGCGTAATCGGCGTGGCCGGGGCGGTATTTCTCGGCGATATCGCCATAATCCTTGGAGCGCTGGTCGGTGTTCTCGATCAGAAGCGCGATCGGCGTCCCGGTCGTCACTTGGCGGCCGGCGGAATCGGCGAAGACGCCGGAGAGAATCTTCACCGCATCGGCCTCCTGCCGCTGCGTGGTGAAGCGCGACTGGCCGGGCTTGCGCTTGTCGAGAAAGGACTGAATCTCGGCCTCGGTCAGTTCCAGCCCCGGCGGGCAGCCGTCGACGACGACGCCGAGCGCCGGCCCATGGCTCTCGCCGAAAGTGGTGATGCGGAAGAGATGGCCGAAACTGTTGTGGGACATTGGGACAGCCGAGGATCGGGGTATGGCGGCGCAAGCGGCGCTGACGCGCAGCTCCATCCGGTCGGAAGCGAGTTTGTAGGCGCCTCTCCAGGCCGGGTCAAATGACGCCGCTCTCGTGATCGCCTATCATCTCTCCGTCTGCATTCGAAAAGAGAGCGACCCGAATGTTCGAGCGACTTTCGACCCTGACCACTGCGCATCTCGCCGACGCCTGCATCCGCCTCGGCGTCGAGGTTCGTTGCGCGCCGAGCGGATTGCGGCCGCTCGTTTCGGGAATGCGCGTCGCCGGTCGCGCGCGGCCTGTGCGCCATGTCGGCAGCGTCGATGTATTTCTCGAAGCGATCTCGGAAAATTGCGCGGGCGATGTGCTCGTCGTGGACAATGGCGGCCGGCTCGATGAATCCTGCGTCGGCGATATTGTCGCATTGGAGCTGCAGCAGGCCGGTTTCGCGGGCGTGCTGATCTGGGGCCTGCATCGAGACACGGCCGATCTCGAGCAAATCGGCTTGCCGCTCTTCTCCCTCGGCGCGATCCCCGCAGGGCCGCGGCGCCTCGACCCGCGCCCGGCCGATGCAATGACCACGGCGCGCATCGGTTCCGTCGTGGCGACGACGATGGATCTCGTCGTCGCGGACGAAGACGGAGCCATCTTTTTCCCGCTCGATCGCAAGACGGATATTATCCTCCTCGCTGAAAAAGTGAGAGATCGTGAGCGTGGGCAGGCCGCTCGAATGCGGGAGGGCGAGAGTTTTCGCGCGCAGGTCGGCTTCCGGGGTTATCTCGCCCGTCGCGCGGCCGAGCCGGATTTCAGCTTCAGGGCGCATTTGCGCGCCGTCGGCGGCGCTGTCGAGGAATAGGAGCCCGAAAAATGATCACCTCCACCTTCGCGCCGAAAATGGCGCGCTACAACGCCTGGCAGAACGAGAGCCTCTTTGCGGCGGCCGATACGCTCTCGGATGCGGCGCGGCGCGCCGATCGCGGGGCCTTTTTCAAATCGATCCACGGCACGCTGAATCATCTGCTCTGGGCGGACGCCATGTGGATGAGCCGCCTCGCCGGCGACCCGAACCCGAATGTATCGATCGCCGACTCCGCCTCCTTTCGCGCCGATTGGGCGGTCATGAAGTCGGAGCGCGCGGCGATGGACGCGCGGCTGATCGCCTTTGCGGACGCCTTCGACGAAGCGGCGCTCGAGGGCGATTTCTCCTGGTATTCGGGCGCCAAGCAGATGGATATCGTCAAGCCGCGCAAGCTCGTCATCGTTCATCTCTTCAACCATCAGACCCATCATCGCGGACAGGTCCATGCGATGCTGACCGCGGCCGGCACGCGCCCGCAGGACACCGATCTGATCTTCATGTCGAGAGGCGCGGAGGGCGAATGCAAATGAGCGTCGTCGGCAAGGAGGACGTCGAGCATTATCTGTGGGGCGGCGATTGCGAAGGCTGGCGCTTCGTCGATCGGCGCGATCTCGGCGTCATTCTCGAGCTTATCCCGGCGGGCCGGGCCGAGACGCGCCACGTACATGAGAAGGCGCGGCAATTCTTCTTTGTTCTGCGCGGCGCCCTCGGTTTCGAGATCGCCGGCGTCTGCTGCGTCGTAACGTCAGGACAAGGCGTCGAGATCGCGCCGGGAACGGCGCATCGGGTCCGCAACGACGGCGACGAGGATGCGGAATTTCTGGTGATCTCGCATCCCTCGACGCGCGGCGACAGGATCGAAGCCGAGGATTGAAGCGCGAGAGCCGCGCCCCACCTTCACGCCGCTTTGCTGGCCGCGCGCTCGGGCGCGACCGCGACTTGCGCCGTCGCGGCCGGCTCGGCTGGCGCGCCGATCCATTCGGAATGCGCCGGAATCTTCTCGCCCTTCATCACCACGGTAAGCGGGCCGAGCCGCGCGAAATCGCCGACATGGGTGTCGTAGAGCACGGTGGAGCCGGCGCCGACGGTGACGCCGCGGCCGATCTCGACACGGCCGACCTTCATGACGCGATCCTCGTAGAGATGCGTCTGTAGCGCCGCCACCTGATTGAGGGCGGCATAGTCGCCGACGCTCACGCAGTCGAATTCGGTGATGTCGGTCATGTCCATGAACACGCCCTTGCCGAATTTCGAGCCGAACAGGCGCAGCATCCAGGGCAGGAAGGGCGTGCCGCGCAAATGCTCGAGCAATATTTTGCCGGCGAGGCCCCAATAGAGCACGGCGCAGGCCTCGGTGCGCATGGCCCAGAAGGACCACATGGGCTTCACCTGCGGCTCATAGCGCCCCATGGTCAGCCATTTCACCGCCACCACGACCAGCGTCATGCCGAGCGAGATCAGCGTCGATGACAGCACGAACAGCCAGAACACCGACCAATAATCGCCGTCGATGAGCTTCTGGCCGAAGCTCTCCACCGCCCATGTGCCGAAAGTGATGAACAGCATGGTCGGCAACGAGACGTTGATCGCCTCATAGACGGCGCGCGCCGCTTTTTTCCAGAAGGGCGGCTGATAGGTCCAGGCGGCGCCGCCGCCGTCAAAGGTCTGGCGCACCGGCAGCTTCATCGGCGGCGAGCCGAACCAGGTGTCGCCCTCGGAGAGTTCGCTATTGGCCGGCGGCTTGGATTTGATGCCGATCAGCGCGCCATTGGGAATCTCGGAGCCCGGCGGCACCACGGCGTCATTGCCGACGAAGACGCGCGCGCCGGTCTTCACCTTCTTCAGATACATCCAGCCGCGGCGCATATCCTCGTCGCCGAGCACCACCTCATCGGCGATGAAGCATTTCTCGCCGATCTCGACGAGATCGTAGCGGCCGGAGAGATTGGTCGAAATCTCCGAATCCTTGCCGATCTTGGCGCCCATCAGCCGGTACCAGGTCCGCATGTAGAGCGTGGCGAACAGCGAGGAGAGCGTCTCCAGCGTCACTTCTGTCGCCAGCGCCACCGCCCATTTGCGCAGATAGAAGCCCGACCACACCGAATAGGTCCCCTCCGAGACCCGCGGCAGCACGATCCAGCGGAAGGCCACAATGAAGGCCACGGTGACGAGCACCAGCACGAAAGCCGTCGGCCAGGCGAACGCGGGGATGGCGGCGAGATAGAGGGCGTGATCGACATCCGTTATGCCGAGCCAATTGTCGAAACGGTCGAACACCCAAAAGGCCGGGAAGATCGGCAGCAGGCCGAGCGGCGGCAGCGCCAGCACCAGCACGGTGAACATAAAGCCCATGGCGAGCCGTTGCGGCGTGGAGGCCGTCGATTGCGGATCGAGCGAGCGGGCGTCGACATCGCCCTTGTAGCGCGCCGGCGAGCCGTCCCAAATCTCATAGGCGCCGATATGCGAGCCGGCGGGAACCGAGGTCAGATCCTCGAGCGCCGCGCCTTCGCCGATGACGACATTCTCCTCGATCACACAGGAGGTGCCGACATAGGCGTCCGCGCCAATGTCGATCGTCCCGATGATCAGCTCATTGCCGACGACGCGGGCGTTGGCGAGCTTCAGCTTGGAGCCGAGGCTCGCGCCATCGCCGATGCTGACGAGATCGATCGCGCCGACGTCCAATTCGCCGATGATGGCGTCTGCGCCGATCTTCGCGCCGAGCGCGGAAAGATAGAGGCGCATCAAGGGCGAGCACTGGAACCATTTGGCGTGGGTGAGGCCGATGAGGCGCTGCGCCAGCCACCAGCGGTAGTAATAGACGCCCCAGAGCGGGTAACGCCCCGGCTTGGTGCGGCCGATGACCAGCCATTTGCCGAGGATCGACACCGCCACAGTGGCGATGTTGACGCACATATAGACGCCGAGCAGCGCCGCCACTTCCTCGAGGATGTTCGCGTCCGGCGAAGTGAGCAGCTGATAGGAGACGAAGACGCCGAGCCACTGCGAGGTGACGAAAGCGAGGATGAAGGGCAGCGCGGCGGCCTGGGCGAGGCCGCAGAGGAAGCGCCGGAGCAGCGGCGGCGGCGTGAAGGAGAGATCACGCGGCGGCCCGGCGAGCGACGCCTTGCCGTCGAGATGGGCGGCGAGGGCGCGCAGATTGCGCTCGGAATAGAGGTCCTGCAGCGTGATCGAGGCGAGATGCGCCGTCTCGCGCACCACCGACACAAAGCGCGCGGCGAGCAGCGAATGGCCGCCGAGATCAGTGAAGAAATCGGCGTCGAAGGGGATGGCGCCTGGCGGCAACACGCGCTTGGCGGCGTCGAGCAGCGCGGCCTCCGTCTGGGTACGCGGCTCCTCCTGCGCCTCTGTGTCGATCAGCGGGGCGGTCAGCGGCGCCCGCTTCAGCGCCTTGCGGTCCACCTTGCCGGAGGAGAGCCGCGGCAGCGAGGTCACGACCTCGAACCGGCCCGGAAGCATATAGGAGGGCAGAAACTCGCGCAGCTTGGCGCGCAGGTCGCGCGGGTCCGGCGACACGGCCGTGGCGCCGACGAGAAAGGCGACGAGCTCGTCCAGCCCATTCTCATTGCGCAGAACGACGGCCGCCTGACGTATATGGTCGAGGCGCGAGAGCGCGGACTCGATCTCGCCCAGCTCGACGCGGAAGCCCCTGATCTTCACCTGATCGTCGATGCGCCCGCGGAAATGGAGGTCGCCGTTCTCGTCCAGAATCACGGCGTCGCCGGAGCGATAGAGGATAGGATCGGAGCCGTCCGAGGGGAAAGGATTGGCGATGAACTTCTCGGCCGTCAGCTCGTCGCGGCGCAAATAGCCCCTGGCGACGCCCGGCCCGCCGATCAGCAGCTCGCCCTCTGCGCCCGACGGCAGCAGCGCCAGATTTTCATCGACGACATAGCAGCTGTAATTGGGAATCGGCTTGCCGATCGTCACCGTCTCATTGGGCCAGACCTCGGAGACGGTGGCGACCACGGTCGCCTCCGTGGGGCCATAGCTGTTGAAGATGGTGCGGCCGATGCGCGTCCAGCGTTCCGCCACCGAAGGCGGGCAGGCCTCGCCGCCGAGCACGATCTTCTTCAGCGTCGCGACGTCGCGCGGCATGGCGGCGAGCAGCGTCGGCACAGTGTCGAGCACGGTGACGCCGGCTTCCTCCAGAATATCGGGCAGCGCCTCGGTCTCGCCGATGATCTGCGGCGTGGCGACGAAGAGCGACGCGCCGGCGAGATAGGGAATCCAGATCTCCTCCATGGAGAGGTCGAAGGCGACGGAGGCGCCCTGGAACACCACATCGGAGGTGGAAATCCGATAGATCTCATTGGCCGAGCGCAGATAATGACAAATGTTGCGCGCGGTTACGACAATGCCCTTGGGCGTCCCCGTCGACCCGGAGGTGTAGATGAGATAGGCCGCATGGTCGCCCGTCGCGCCGAGCCCGCGCGGATCGGGGCAGAGGCCGCCGGCGACCGCGATCTCTTCGTCGACCAGCGTCTCGACCGAGACCGACGGGGCGGCCTTGGCGGCGAAAGCGGCCGAAGTCAGCAGCGCCTTGGCGCCCGCATCGGCGAGGCAGACCGCGATGCGGTCGACCGGCGCGTCGGCGTCGAAGGGCAGCCAGGCGGCGCCGGTCTTGGCGATGGCGATCTGGGCGATCAGCAGCTCCGGCCCGCGCGCGCCCCAAAGGCCGACGACGTCGCCGGGCCCGATGTCCCGCTCCGAAAGGCCGCAGGCGATGGCCGAGGCCTGCGCGTCCACCTCGCGATAGGTGAAGCGCCGCTCCAAGGTCGCCATGGCGAGCCCATTGGGCGTCGCCGCGACGCGGGCCGCGAAAATCTCGCAAAGCAATTCGTCGCGCAGCAGATGCGGCATGACCGCGCCGCGCATCACGGCCCTCGCCGTCGCGTTGCGCGCCTCGTCCTCGGCGATCTCCGCATTCTCGTCGAGACGCGAGCTCTGCGCGAAACTGGGGTTCAACTCATTCATTGCGTGACATATCCGCGGGAAATCCGCGCCCATCTAGCATGAGAGCGAAGGCCGATCCTATCCCGCACTCCGGCTGAATGCGGGATGAACCCCACTATGGGAGGGATTTTGTCGCCGCAAAGACGGGCGCAAAAGGCTCCGCCCGTTTTTGCGTCATATTCATGACGAAGTGGTTACAATAAGAGATCGCCTTGTTTGCTCGAGGTCTCGCGTTCGGCCTTGCGGAAGACGCTCGGGTCGATCCAGGGCAGATGCGGCTTTTGGCCCCGAACGGATCCTCGATCGTGAGAATTTGAATTCGTTGAAACTTGCCATGCATCGGACTCTCGTGAGGCCGGCTGCCGTCACGTCCCGGCGCATGGTCGTCGTAGAGTCCTCGAGGGTGAGGATCACGCCGATTTTGGCGCCTTCGCGCTCGATCGTGGCGATGAGGTCGCGGATCATCGCCACGCCGACATTGCCGCCGCCTTTGACCGAGACCACGGCCTTTTCCGCGATCTTTCCGTCCGGCTTGAAATAGAGGTATCCGTCGACTCCGCCATCCGCCCCTTTACGGCATCCCTAATTGGCCGGTCGCCCGCCGGCGGCAAAGCTCCGCCCTTGGATCATTTTCGCGCCGCGCCGTGGCGTCGCAATCCTACGCCGACGCCGCGGCCGGGTTCAATGCGCGCCCGGCCGCTCGATGTGGAACAGCACCGGCCGCGGCCCTGCGCGCTCGAAGCGCAGCGTCCCGCGCATGGTCTCGCCCTCGGCGAGGGGCCCGCGCAGATCGACGAGCATGAGATGATAGCCCTTTTCGCGGAAATCGACGACCGACTCGGGCGGGAGGTCCACCCCATCGGCGAGCGGCCGCATCCGTCCGACGCCGTCGGCCACCTTGGTCACATGCAATTCGACCCGACCGGCCGCCTCCGCCTCCACGCCGAGCAGCCGATCCTCGATCTTGCCGTCGTTGCGCAGGGCGAGATAGCAGGCGCCGATCCTCACCCCTTTGGGGGGAGTCGCGCACCAGGCGCGCTCCACCTCTATCGCGGCGGGCGCGGAGAGCGCCACTGTCGCAAAAAGGAGCAGCGGGGGCGTGAGCGCCCGCAATAGGCAAAATTTTCCATATCCTATCGAGGATAGAAGGTCGCGCCGCCGCGGCGAGCCTGTGATCATGTCTCGAGCCGATTGTTGAACATGCCCCTCGGCGCGAGGTCCGCAACTTCGGCGCCAGCGCACAGAGAGACACATGAAGCGACAAACATAGCGCGAAAAGGCGCCGAACGGCGAATTTCGGATCGAAATCTGCACAGACGTATCGCTTTCGCGCGCATTGCGACGATCACGATCGAACGCATGGTCGTTCACTTTCTGCACGCGACGTCCGGTCGCATCCACATCATTCGCCTTCGCGTTGACCTATATGCGCAATTGCTGTTTTCGATAAGACCTTGCGACATTGAGAGCCGCGACACGACGCCGCGAAATGGAGACCTGCGTGACGGAGCCCTGCGCGCAGCCCGCGCCGACGAAACCGCGATCCGCCCATCCCGCGGCCGACGCCGCGCCGGCCGCGCCGCGCACATTCGCTTCGCTCTTGATGCGCGCGGCGACGAGCGCCGCCAACGGCCTCGCATCCTTCTGCGGCCGCCTCGCCGGCGACGCGCCCGCGCAGCGCGGCGAAATCGTCGAGCGCGTGACGGTGGAGAATGGCGTCGTCTGCGTCGCGCATTATGTGCGCGGCCGGCTCATCGACCAAAGGCGCGTCAAGGCCGCCGATCTCGTCATCGAGCGCCGTCTCGATCGCGCGCGTCGCTATCTGCAGGTCGAGATCAGAACCGCCGGACGCCGGCTCGAGATCGGACGTCATTCGACGCCGGCGGAAAAGGAGAGCGCCGTCGAGCGCCTCGCCGACGGCCTGCGCGGCATAGAGGTGGAGCCGCGCATACGCACCACATTCGTCGAAGCGCTGCGCCGCGCGCCGAGAACCGGCGCGCGGCTCGCAGCGCGCTTTCGCCGCCTCATTCGCCGCCGCGGCCTTCGTCGTTCGAGCGGAGCATCGGTCTCCATCCCGCCCGAGAGCTCCGCTCGCTCCAGCCGCCCGGCGGGCGCCCGCGCCGCGCCGGGCGGCGAACGCCGCATTCCCGCCGCGCTCGGCGCGCGCCGATGGTGGATCGCCATCGCCGCCGCCATCGTTCTGGCGAGCGCCGCCGCGCCGCGCCTCGCGCCGCACACGCAAGCGGCCGCGCGCGGCTTTTCGCCCGCCTTCCGGCTGACCGCGACCAATGGCGCCGTCGTCGACGAAACGACCATGCTCGGCCGGCCCTACGCCATCTTCTTCGGCTTCGCGCATTGTCCGGAAGTCTGCCCCAGCACGATGCTCGAGGTCGCGCGCGCGGCCAATGAGGCGGATCCCTCCGGCGCCGGCTTCGACATTCTCTTCGTCACTCTCGATCCCGAGCGCGACACCGCCGAAAGCCTCGCCGATTTCGTCTCCTCCTTCGGACGACGCATCATCGCCCTGCGCGGCGCGCCGGAGGAGATCGACCGCGCCGCGCGCGCCTTTCGCGTCTATCATCGCAAGGTTCCTCTCGACGGCGGCGACTATACGATCGACCACACCACGCTCGTCTATCTCGTCGATCACGAAGGCGTCATGTCCGGCGTCGCCTCCTTCATGGATCGTGGCGGCGACGCTGCGAAAACGCTGAAGGATTTCATCCGCCGCGCACACGCGCCGCAAAGGCGGAACGGGGCGCGGAGCAGAGCGGAGCGCAGACGCAGGCGTGGGCGCACGTTCGCGACAACATGCCGCATGTGCGCGAGGGAGCGTCGCTTGACGCTCGCGGGCGCCGCTCGTACCGTCGAAGCCTGAACGCTTCAGAGCATATGACCTTGCGAATCCTCGGCCGGACACATTCGAGCGTCATGCGAACGGCCCTGAGCTTGGTCGCGGCGCTGCTGTTCCTGCTGCAGACGGTCGGCGTCGGCTTCGCCGCCGGAGCCACCGCCGACAGCGCGCAATTCTCCGGCGTCGTCTGCGCGACTTTCAAGGCCGACTCCGCCCGCGCTTCGCAAAACGACTCTTCCCCGATCGAGAGCCATCATGTCGGCCCCTGCTGCATTCTCCATTGCAGCTCGGCGATAGACGGCGAGGAAGAACGCGTCCTCATCGCGATCCTTCCGCTCGAAATGTTCTCCGGCGCGCCGACGCCGCTCTATGTCGTCGACGCCGTCGTCGCCGCGCCCGAGCTGCGGCCGCTGTTCCCACGCGCGCCCCCAGCGCGCCTCGCCTGAACTCCCCCCACTCTCCTTTTCGAAGATCGACGGACCACTGCGCCGTCGAGGGATTCATGCGATCTGCGCCGATCCTCGATCGCGCGCGCAGCTGGAGGCTATTGTCATGAGCATCACATCCTTTAGGGCCGTGAGCGTCGGCGCTCTCGGCGGTCTCGCCGCATTTCTGGCGCTCGGTCCCGCCGCATCCTATGGCGCGCAGCTCTTCGCCGCGCTCATCGGCTGGGCCGGCTATATGCAATTCGGCGGCAAGCTCGAGGGGCTCAAGAAGTCGATCCCCCATCATCTGTTCGGCGTCCTGCTCGCCGCTGTGGCGCTCGTCGCCGCCACGCGCCTGCCCTATGGCGAGACGATCGGCGTCGCCGCCTGGACGGCCATCGCCGTGGCGGTGACGCTCGTCCTGCTCGTGCTCGCCTCCAAGCTGCCGGCGCTCGCCGAATGGCCCGTCTCCCTCGCCGCCTATGCGACGCTGCTCGCGACGACGCACGCCGACGACCTGCTCGCGCTCGCGCCGAATAATCCGGCGCTGCTGGCGGCCTTGTCGCTGATCGTGGGCGCCGTCTTCGGCTATGCGGCCGAACAGCTCGCCGAAGCGCTGCAGAAGCTGCCCCTGCCCGGCCAGAAAGCCCCCTCGGCCGCGCGCAGCTGAGCGCCGACCGCTACGACGTCGAAAGCGCGCCCGCCGTCGAAGCGACGGCGGGCGCCGGCCATCGCATGAGCGCCCCGGCGCGGACGCCCGGCGCAACACGTCACAATTCGGGAGGATCGCTTTTGAGCGATATGGCAATGAGATCCCCCTTGCTCGATCGCGCGGCCGCCTCCGTCGCCGCTCTGCGCGGCGCCGAGGAGACCGGCTTCTACGGCGTCGATCGGCCGGGCGTCGCCTGGGACTGGATGAAGCAGACCGGCCAGGCGCCCGCCGGCGCCGATTGGGTGCGCCCGCAGGTCGCGGAAGCCTGGGCGCGCTGCGTCGACGACCATGCTCTGCCCCCCGGCGCGGAATTCGCGCCGCGCCAGCGCCGCCTCGAGAGCGGCGCCTCGGAGCTCGACGGCTGGCGCCGCAATTCGCTCGGCGGCGTCGCCGGGCATCTTTCGGCGCTGGTCTATGATCTGCGCACGCTGCTCGACGAGACCAATGTCGCGCTGCTGCTCGCCGATCCGGCGGGCGCCGTCGTGCATCTGCTCGACTCCGGCTCGCGCATAACGGCCGGCGGCGCGCAGATCGGCCGCATCGGCGCCGATTGGAGCGAGGCCAGCCTCGGCAATAATGGCGTCGGCACGGCGAGCCTGTTGCGCGAGCCCGTCGCCTTCGACGGCAAGGAGCATTTCAACGGCGCGCTGCATCGCTTCGCGACCGCCGGCTGTCCCATCGTCGCGCCCGACGGCGGGCTCTGCGCGATCCTCGGCATGATCTCCGATCGGCGCGACGCCGCCAAGCTCGCCCTCGGATTTCTGAAGATCGCGCGGCATATGCTGGAGGCGAGCCTGTTCGACCGCCTCGCCGCCGACGGCTATCTGCTGCGCCTGCGCGCGATCGGCGAAGCGGATGCGCGTTTCGCCGACGAAGGCCGCGTGTTCGTCGGCGCCGACGGATATGTTCGCGGCGTCGACCGCGTCGCCGTCGAGGCGCTCGGCGGCGGCTATTCCGCGCTCGTCGGCGCGCGCGCGGCGACCGCGCTCGGCGTCGATCTGCCGGCGCTGATCGCCGCGCATGAAGGCGGCCGCATCCTATCGCTCCCCGATCGCAACGGCCGTCCGCTCTATGCGGAAGCGCATCGCTGTCCGAGGCGCGACGGCGCCGCCTCATCGGCTCGCCGCGCGCCCGACCGCGCCGACGCCGCGCCCTGCGGGCCCGACGCCGAGCGCGATTGGAGCGACAGCGTGCTGGAGACGGCGCTACGCAAGGCGGCCGGCTTGCAGGAGCGCAATATTCCGATCCTCATCACCGGCGAGTCCGGAGTCGGCAAGGATTATCTGGTGCGCCGCCTGCACGCCGGCGGGCCGCGCAAGGAGCGTCCGCTCGTCGCCATCAATTGCGCCGCCATTCCGCGCGAGCTGATCGAGAGCGAATTGTTCGGCTATGAGGGCGGCAGCTTCACCGGCGCGCGCGCAAAGGGCAAATCCGGCAAATTCGTCGAGGCCGACAAAGGCATATTGTTCCTCGACGAAATCGGCGACATGGCCGCCGATCTGCAAGCGACGCTGCTGCGCGTGCTCGACTCCAGCGAGGTCGTGCCGATCGGCTCCAGCAAGCCGATCCGCGTCGATGTGCGCGTCGTCGCCGCCACCAATCGCAGCCTGCAGGAGATGGTGCAAAAAGGCGCGTTTCGCCGCGATCTCTACTATCGCCTCAACGGCGTGCAGCTATGGCTGCCGCCGCTGCGCGAGCGGCCCGATCGCCTCGGGCTGCTGTCGCAATTGTTCCGCCTCGAGCGAGACGCGCTGGGATCGGCGGAAGATCTGCGCTTTTCCGATGAAGTCTGGCGCATATTCTTCAAGCATCCCTGGCCCGGCAATATTCGCGAGGCGCGCAATGTGCTGCGCTCCAGCATCGCCGTCGCCAAGGGCCCGGTCATCGAGATCGACGATCTTCCGATCGATTTTCTACAGGAGCTCGACTTCGATCAGCGCGTGACCGACGCCGAGTCACAAGACGCCAATGTCGACGAAACAGTCGAGCTCGAAGCCGGATTCGACCTCTCCGATTGGGAGGCGCGCGCCGTTCGACATGCGCTCGCCTCGAGCAAAGGCAATATCGCCAAAGCGGCGCGCAGCCTCGGCATCACCAGAGCGACGCTCTACCATAAAATGGCGCGCTACGGCTTGCGAAGCGATCGGCGCATCGTCTCCAAGAGGTGACGCGATGGGACCGGAAGACCGCGATTTTATCGAAGAAGCCGCCCGCGCGCTCGACGCCTCTCTGCGCGAGCTCGAGGAAGAGGAAGAGCGTCTGAAAGAAGTCATCGGCGAGGAGCGCGTGCGAGAACTCGCGGCCTATCTGCGCCGGGAATTCGAGCCTGTCGACATAGAGGAAATACGTCGCACGCTCGATTTCGACGATCGCCGATTGATCTCCGTCTGGATACGCGTCGAGCGCAACCGCGCGCGCCGTGTGGCGGCGGGCCGCAGCGCGATGACGCTCAACGCCGGACGTGAGGACATCGACATTACGGCTTTCGACAAGCCCAAGAAAAAATAAGCGAAACGAAAAAACGAAGGAAACGCGCGCGACGCCGCGGCGGCGCCGCGCATCAGTGGAGGATTAGTGTCGTGGCCAGGAATATTCGCTTCGGCGACCCCGTTCGCAAAAAGCTGCTCGATGGAGTCGACGTTCTCGCAAACGCCGTCGGCGTGACGCTCGGGCCTTGCGGGCGCAATGTCGTCATCGAGCATCGCGCCTCCGGCTTGCCGCCGGTCGCGACGAAGGATGGCGCCACAGTGGCGCAGGCGGTCGAAGCCGCCGGACGCATGGAGAGCGTCGGCATAACGCTGGTGCGCCAAATGGCGACGACGGTCGCCAAAGAAGCGGGCGACGGCTCGACGACCTCTGTCGTGCTGACGCGCCGCGTCGCCGCGGAAACGCGAAAAGCGCTCGCCGCCGGCATGAATCCGCGCGACGTCTCGCTCGGCATGGAGCGCGCCGCGCGCGCGGTCGAGGCCGACCTTTTGCGCCGTTCGCGTCGTTGCGACGATCGGCGCTCGCTCGCTCATGTCGCGACTCTCGCGGCCGGCGGCGATGACGGCATAGGCGAGATCGTCGCGGAAGCGCTGGAGATCGCCGGCGAAGGCGGCGTCGTCGATGTCGAGCTCGGCAATGGCGTGACCGACGAGATCGAATCCGTCGAAGGAATGCATTGGGAACAGGGCTATCGCTCGCCCTATTTCATGACCGACAGCGCGCGCAAAATCGCCGAGCTCGAGAATCCCCATATTCTCATCTACGATCGCGTCATCAATGAATTTTCCGAGCTGGTGCCGGCGCTCGAGCTCGTGCGGCGCCGCGGCGGCAGCCTGCTCGTCGTCGCGGAAAACATAGCGGAGGAAGCGCTTCCCGGACTCTTGCTCAATCACATTCGCAAGAATCTCTGCTCCATCGCCGTGAAGGGGCCGGGCTATGGCGACAGTCGCTACGAATATCTTCTCGATCTCGCCGCGCTCACCGGCGGCCGCGCGATCATGGAAGCGTTCGGCGAAGATATTTCCAATGTCACGATCGAGCATCTCGGCCGCGCGCGACGCGTCGTCGTGCGCGAGGACGATACGCTGGTCATCGGCGGCGAAGGCGACGCCGCCGTCATCGCCGATCGCCTCGCTTCGGCGAAACGTCAGGCCGATTGGATCGTCGAAGGCGACGGCTCCAAAGGCTCGCCGAGCGGCAAGCGCCACGAGCTCCAAAATCTGCAGACGCGCATAAAAGCCCTGTCCGGCAGAATGGCGACGATCCGCGCCGGCGGCTTGTCGGACATCGTCATCAAGGAGCGTATGCAGAGAATCGAGAATGCGCTCAACTCCGCCCGCTCAGCGCAGAATGACGGCGTCATCGCCGGCGGCGGCGTCGGACTCTATCGCGCGCGCGCCGCTCTCGCAGAGCTGCGCGGCGACAATCTCGATCAGGACCATGGCGTCGCCATCGTGCGCGCCGCGCTCGACGAGCCGATACGCCGCATCGCCGCCAACGCCGGCGTCGACGCCGATGAATTCTTGTTCGAGCTGCGGCGATCGAATGACGATTTCTGGGGAATGGATATGCGCAGCGGCGCTTGCGGCGATCTCTTCGCCGCCGGCGTCATCGATCCCGTGCGCGTCACGCGTCTCGCATTGCGTAATGCGGTCGCCACGGCCTCCTCGCTGATGACGGTGGAATGCGCGGTGACGCATATTCCGCCGAGCGATCCGACATTCGGATTCGATGCGCGCCGCGCCGCCGAAACGCGCGAAGATCCACGCGCCTGATCAGGCCCTCGATCGCCGCGATCATGCATGGATCGCGGCGATCGAAACAGCCGATGAAATTCGTGCGTATGCTTATTTGACAACTGTATCGAGCGCCGCCTTCGAATATTCCCGCGCTCACGTCGTATCTCTTTCACGATCGTTGCGAATCCCTTGCAAACTCTATGATTCCGCAAAATCACCATCAGTGGCACGGGGCTTGCCATAACAATAAGCGTCGTCGCTTCCGCAATAGATGAATTGCAGACGACATCGAAGTTTCCATTTCGAAAGTTTGGAAAGCGGCGCTCACGTTCGGATCTGCGACTGCAGACGAAGTCGTCGATCCGAGAAACAAAAAGTCTGTGAGGAGGAAGAAGCATGGCAATCAGTCTCGCGACAAAAGCGGCGACCGATGCTCTGAAGGTCAACCGCGCTCCGGTCGGCGTCGAGCCGCAGGAGGTCCACAAGTGGCTGCAGAGCTTCAACTGGGACTTCAAGGAAAATCGCACCAAATACGCCACCAAATATCACATGGCGAACCAGACCAAGGAGCAGTTCAAGGTCATCGCCAAGGAATACGCCCGCATGGAGGCGGCCAAGGACGAGCGCCAGTTCGGCACTCTGCTCGATGGTCTGACCCGTCTCGGCGCCGGCAACAAGGTGCATCCCCGCTGGGGCGAGACCATGAAAGTGATCTCGAACTTCCTCGAGGTCGGCGAGTATAACGCCATCGCCGCTTCGGCCATGCTGTGGGACAGCGCCACCGCGGCCGAGCAGAAGAACGGCTATCTCGCTCAGGTGCTCGACGAAATTCGTCACACGCATCAATGCGCTTTCATCAACCACTATTACTCCAAGCATTATCACGATCCGGCCGGCCACAATGACGCCCGTCGCACCCGCGCGATCGGCCCGCTGTGGAAGGGCATGAAGCGCGTCTTCGCCGACGGCTTCATCTCCGGCGACGCCGTGGAATGCTCGGTCAATCTGCAGCTGGTCGGCGAAGCCTGCTTCACCAATCCGCTGATCGTCGCCGTCACCGAATGGGCTTCGGCCAATGGCGACGAGATCACGCCAACGGTGTTCCTGTCGGTGGAGACCGACGAGCTGCGGCATATGGCGAACGGCTATCAGACGGTGGTGTCCATCGCCAATGATCCGGCGGCGGCGAAGTTCCTCAACACCGATCTGAACAACGCCTTCTGGACGCAGCAGAAGTATTTCACGCCTGCCCTCGGCTATCTCTTCGAGTATGGCTCCAAGTTCAAGGTCGAGCCCTGGGTGAAGACCTGGAACCGCTGGGTCTACGAGGATTGGGGTGGAATCTGGATCGGTCGCCTCGGAAAGTATGGCGTGGAGAGCCCCCGCTCGCTGCGCGACGCCAAGACGGACGCCTATTGGGCCCATCACGATCTCGCCCTCGCCGCTTACGCGCTGTGGCCGCTCGGCTTCGCGCGTCTCGCGCTGCCGGACGAGGAGGATCAGGAGTGGTTCGAGGCGAACTACCCGGGCTGGGCCGATCACTACGGCAAGATCTACAATGAGTGGAAGAAGCTCGGCTATGAGGATCCCAAGAGCGGGTTCATCCCCTACGCCTGGCTGCTGCAGAACGGTCACGACGTCTATATCGACCGCGTCTCGCAAGTGCCGTTCATCCCGTCTCTCGCCAAGGGCTCCGGCTCGCTGCGCGTGCACGAGTTCAACGGCAAGAAGCATTCGCTCACGGATGATTGGGGTGAGCGTATGTGGCTGTCGGAGCCGGAGCGCTACGAGTGCCACAATCTCTTCGAGCAGTATGAGGGACGCGAACTGTCCGAAGTGATCGCCGAGGGCCATGGCGTTCGCTCCGACGGCAAGACGCTGATCGCCCAGCCTCACGTGCGCGGCGATAATCTCTGGACGCTCGAGGACATCAAGCGCGCGGGCTGCGTCTTCCCCGATCCGCTCGCCAAATTCTGATCTTCATTCGGCGCTTCGCGTCGAATTGCAATGGGTTCCCGGCGCGTTTCGCGCGCGCCGGGTCCTCGGCGGGCGACGTGCGTCCGTCGACAAGCACGAAGCACGAAAAATCCCTAGTGGAGGACGTCTGAAATGTCACAGCCTCAGAGCTCTCAGGTTACGAAGCGAGGTCTCACCGATCCGGAACGCGCCGCGATCATCGCCGCCGCGGTTCCGGATCACGCGCTCGACACGCAGCGCAAATATCATTATTTCATCCAGCCGCGCTGGAAGCGCCTGTCGGAATATGAGCAGCTGTCCTGCTATGCCCAGCCCAATCCCGACTGGATCGCCGGCGGCCTCGATTGGGGCGATTGGACTCAGAAGTTCCACGGCGGCCGTCCGTCCTGGGGCAATGAGAGCACCGAGCTGCGCACGACCGACTGGTATCGCCATCGCGATCCGGCCCGTCGCTGGCACGCGCCTTATGTGAAGGACAAGTCGGAAGAGGCGCGCTACACGCAGCGCTTCCTCGCCGCCTATTCTTCCGAGGGCTCGATCCGCACCATCGACGCCTATTGGCGCGACGAGATCCTCAACAAATATTACGGCGCGCTGCTGTACAACGAATATGGCCTGTTCAACGCCCATTCGTCGGTCGGCCGCGACTGCCTGTCGGACACGATCCGTCAGTCGGCGACCTTCGCTGGTCTCGACAAGGTCGACAATGCGCAGATGATCCAGATGGAGCGTCTGTTCATCGCCAAGCTCGTGCCAGGCTTCGACGCTTCGACCGACGTGCCGAAGAAAATCTGGACCACCGATCCGATCTACGCCGGCGCGCGCGGCGCGGTGGAAGAAATCTGGCAGGGCATTCAGGATTGGAACGAGATCCTCTGGGCGGGTCACGCCGTCTATGACGCGACCTTCGGCCAGTTCGCCCGTCGCGAGTTCTTCCAGCGCCTCGCCACCGTCTATGGCGACACGCTGACGCCCTTCTTCACGGCGCAGTCGCAGACCTATTTCCAGACCACGCGCGGCGCGATCGACGATCTCTTCGTCTATTGCCTCGCCAATGATCCGGAATTCGGCGCGCACAACCGCACCTTCCTCAACGCCTGGACCGAGCATTATCTCGCGCGTTCGGTGACGGCGCTGAAGGATTTCGTCGGCATCTACGCCAAGGTCGAGAAGGTCGCGGGCGCGACCGATCGCGCTGGCGTCTCCGAGGCGCTGCAGCGCGTCTTCGGCGATTGGAAGGTCGATTACGCCGACAAGATCGGCTTCAAGATCGACGTGGACCAGAAGGTCGACGCCGTTCTCGCCGGCTACAAGAACTGAAAAGGAAACGCTCCTATGTCTAGCGCGCATAACGCTTACAACGCCGGAATCATGCAGAAGACCGGCAAGGCTTTCGCGGACGAGTTCTTCGCCGAGGAGAATCAGGTCGTCCACGAATCCAACGCCGTGGTTCTGGTCCTGATGAAGAGCGACGAGATCGACGCGATCATCGAGGACATGGTGCTCAAGGGCGGCAAGGCGAAGAATCCGTCGATCGTCGTCGAGGACAAGGCGGGCTTCTGGTGGATCAAGGCCGATGGCGCGATCGAGATCGACGCCGCCGAAGCCTCCGATCTGCTCGGCAAGCCGTTCTCGGTCTACGACCTTCTCGTGAATGTGTCGTCGACCGTCGGCCGCGCCTACACGCTCGGCACGAAATTCACCATCACCTCGGAACTCATGGGCCTCGATCGCGCCCTGACCGATATTTGATCGGTCGACGATAAGGATTGCCACAATGGCGAAGAGAGAACCGATCCACGAGAACTCCACTCGCACCGAGTGGGAAGGAAAGATCGCCAAGCTGAACAGTGTGGACCAGGCGACCAAGTTCATTCAGGACTTCCGCGTCGCCTATTCCTCGCCCTTCCGCAAGAGCTACGACCTCGACGTCGATTATCAATATATCGAGCGCAAGATCGAAGAGCGTCTCTCGGTGCTCAAGACCGAGAAGCTCTCCGTCGCGGATCTCGTCACCAAGGCGACGACCGGCGAGGACGCCGCCGCGGTGGAAGCCGCCTGGATCGCCAAGATGAAGGCCGCCGAGAGCAAATATGCGGCGGAGCGCATCCATATCGAGTTCCGTCAGCTCTACAAGCCGCCGGTCCTGCCGGTGAATGTGTTCCTGCGCACCGATGCGGCGCTGGGCACCATTCTGATGGAGCTGCGCAACACCGATTATTACGCCACGCCTCTCGAGGGTCTGCGCAAGGAGCGCGGCGTCAAGGTCCTGCATCTGCAGGCCTGATCGCTTCGCTTTCGACAATGATCCATGCGTTCGGGCGGCGTGTGCGCCGCCCGAAGGTCATTTCCTCGAAAGGAGAGGATGCGATGGCGCATTCTGCGGAACCGGCGACCGAAGAGTCGCGCATTCTGATTCATTCGGATGCGCGCTACGAGGCCTTTACGGTCGACCTCGACTATATGTGGCGTTGGGAAATCCTGCGTGACGGCGAATTCGTCCAGGAAGGTTGCTCGCTGTCTTTCGATTCGTCGCGCGAGGCGGTCGCTCATGTGCTGAGCCACTTCAAGCGGCAGGACGAGGCCGCGCAGCGGCCCGGCGACAATAGCGCGGAGATCAAGCGGCTCCTGCAATCGCTCGGCACGCCGATCCCCGTCAATGAGCAGAACGATTCGACGAAGAACGAGCTGGCGCAGCCAGAGTAGAGACAGGGCGAAAGACGTATGTACCAGATCGTCATCGAAACTGAGGACGGAGAAACCTGTTCGTTCGAATGCGGACCGAGCGAGGACGTCATTTCCGCAGGGCTTCGTCAGAGCGTCATCCTGCTCGCCTCCTGCCGCGCCGGCGGCTGCGCGACCTGCAAGGCCGATTGCACGGATGGCGAATACGAGCTCATCGACGTCAAGGTTCAGGCTCTTCCGCCGGACGAGGAGGAGGACGGAAAGGTTCTGCTGTGCCGCACCTTTCCGCGCAGCGACCTTCATCTCATCGTGCCCTACACCTATGATCGCATCTCCTTCGAGGCGATCCAGACCAATTGGCTCGCCGAGATCGTCGAATGCGATCGCGTGTCGTCCAATGTCGTGCGGCTCGTGCTGCAGCCCCTCACCGCGGATGGCGCAGCGCCCATCTCGTTGAACTTCGCTCCCGGGCAATTCGTCGATATCGAAATTCCCGGCACGCATACGCGCCGCTCCTATTCCATGGCCTCGGTCGCGGAGGATGGTCGGCTCGAATTCTTCATCCGCCTGCTGCCGGACGGCGCTTTCTCCAATTATCTGCGCACGCAGGCGAGCGTCGGCCAGCGCGTCGCGCTGCGCGGGCCGGCCGGCTCCTTCTTTCTGCACAAGAGCGAGCGGCCGCGCTTCTTCGTCGCCGGCGGCACCGGCCTCTCGCCCGTTCTGTCGATGATCCGGCAATTGAAAAAGGAAGCCGATCCGCAACCGGCGACCTTGTTCTTCGGCGTCACCAATTATGAGGAGCTCTTCTATGTCGAGGAGCTGAAGGCGCTGCAGAAGGCCATGCCGAGCCTCGATGTGCAGGTGGCGGTCGTCAATGCGACGGAAGCGAATGGCGTCGCCAAGGGAACGGTCATCGATCTCATGCGCGCCGAGCTCGAGAAGCTGCGCGGCGCGCCGGACATCTACCTTTGCGGTCCGCCCGGCATGATCGAGGCCGCCTTCGACGCCGCAGCGACGGCCGGCGTTCCCAAGGAACAGGTCTATCTCGAGAAATTCCTGGCGAGCGGCTGAGCCCGAGCCCTTTTCCTTCTTCGCTCGGTCGCGCTCCCGAGCGGGGGCTCCCGACTTCCTGCCCGAGGCGACTCGGGCAGGCTTTTTTCATGGCTTTTTCAGCACGCAGCCTTCGTTGCAGGTGTCGCGGAAAATGCCGACCTCGTGGATCGCCGGCAGCGAGGGCTTGAGGTCCTTCCATATATAGACGCAGAGATTTTCGAGCGTCGGCTTGCCGAGGCCTTCCAGCTCGTTGAGGAAGGAATGGTCCAGCCGCTCGCGCAGCTGCTGCAGCCGCGCGCCGAGCTTGCCGAGATCCATGACCCATTCGTCGCCGTCCTGGCGCGGGCCGCGCAAAGTCACCCGCACGCGGAAGGAATGCCCGTGCAGATTGCGGTATTTCCCGCCGGTCGGGTGATCCGGGTCGTAGAGGGCGTGCGCCGCCTCGAAGCAGAACTCCCGATAGACTTCGAACAGAACCGTCATCTCACCCCGATGGCCTTATGCGTCTGATGCGAGAACCGCCAGCGCGGATGCGCGAGGCAATAGTCGATCGCCGCTTTCGTATTGCGCAATATGTCCGGCCCGTCCATGGGCTGGAGCAGGAAATGGTCGAAGGCGAGCCCCTCGAACAGTTCCGGCTCCGCGCCTTTTTGCGGATAGACGAGCTTGAGCTCGTCGCCCCTGGTCTGGACCAGCGGCGCGCCCGCCTTGGGGCTGACGCAGATCCAGTCTACCGCAGGCGGGACGGGAATCGTCCCATTGGTCTCGACCGCGATCTCGAAACCCTCGGCATGGAGCGCATCGAGCAGCGCGGCGTCGATTTGCAACAGGGGCTCCCCGCCGGTCAAGACGACGAAACGCCGCTCGCGGTTTTCGCCCCAGAGACGCGCCAAATGCGCGGCGAGAGCGGGAGCCTCGGCGAATTTGCCGCCGCTTTCGCCGTCGACGCCGACGAAATCCGTGTCGCAGAAGCGGCAGTCGGCGGCGTCCCGGTCGGCCTCGCGGCCGCTCCACAGATTGCAGCCGGCGAAACGGCAGAAGACGGCGGCCCGCCCGGAATGGCGGCCCTCCCCCTGCAGCGTCTTGAAGGCTTCCTTGACCGCATAGGCCATGGTTTCAGGTCCCGTGGAGCGATCGGGACTGATTAGTGCCTCGCGCGGCGGGGGTCCAGCCGGGCGAAATTTTTCAAGCCTCGGGATATCGGTCGAATGGCTCAGGGAGAGCTTCGATGTCGCGAGCGCCGTGAATAATATGGACGACATATAGGTGGCTGCGCGGGCCGTCCTGATCCGCATAACGCAGCAGTATCACATAATTTCCGAAGGGAATGCTGCGATAGTCTCGGCCGAGCTCCGGCCTCGGCCGGCCGAGTAGGCCCGGCAGGGATGCGAGCTTCTCACAATAAGCGACGAGCCTATCGACGAAGTTTTCCGCCACGGAGCGACTGCCGCTCTCGCGGGCGATATGGGCGGCGATTTCCGCCAGGGCGCGGCGAGCCGCAGCACGATAGACGAGCCGGGTCACGTCAGTGGTCTGACGTCCGCTCCTCGGCGGCGAGACGATCGCGCGCGAAGCGCTTCACCTCGTCGCCGCCGAACGCTCCGCCTTCCGCCTCGGCCGCGGCCAATTCGGCGCGCAGCTCGGATAGCTTGATGCGATCGACGGCGTAGCGGATCGCCTCTTCCGCGCTCGCGAAGCGGCCGGCCGCCAGCGCGGCTTCCACCCATTGGGCGGCGTCGGGGGTCAGTTCGACCTTCATGAGCGGCTCCGGCCGAGGATCATGGGGCATGAGCCTATCATGGAAGGCGCCCTCTGTCGCTTCACCCGTTCTTCGGCCGTTCATAGCGGTCAATGCCCTGCTCCGGCTCGCGCGGGCGCGGGTCGAGGCTGCGGATATAGGAGACGATATCGTCGATCTCCCGCCGCGACAGATGCATGTTCGGCATTTTGGGATGCGGATCGACGAGGAAATTGGCCAGAGCTTTGGCGTCCGTGCGGCGCTGAGCGACGTCGGCGAAGGAGGGGGCGTCGGCGTTGGCCGTCTTCTGGGCGCTCGTCACCACATGGCAGGCGGAGCACCAGCGCTCGGCGATGCGCTTGCCATGGGCGGCGTCGCCGGCGGCGGCCGGCGCGCAAAAGCCCGCGGCCAGGGCCAGCGGCGCAAAGAGGCGACGCGAGAGTTTCATGCGGGGCTCCTCCTCGGTTTCGGCGCGCCGGGCGGCGCGCCCGACTCGCAGAAGAACCATGAGACCACGAATCCGCGCCGCCGAGAATCGCGGGGCGCGCCGAGGGGCCGCGACCAGACAGCGCAGGCGCGGGCGCCGATCAGGCCGCCCCGGCCTCGGCTTTTTCGGCCGGCCGCAGCGTCACCCTGGCGACCAGCCCATGCGGCTCGCGGTCCAGCAGGCGGAGGGAGCCGCCGGCCTCCTCGACCAGCGCGCGCACGATGGAGAGGCCTAGGCCGAAGCCGGCGTGCTCATTGAGATTGCGCCCCGGCCGGCCGCGCACGAAGGGCTCGACGACCTCGTCCTTCTCCGCGTCGGGAATGCCCGGACCATCGTCGGAGACGTCGATCTGGACGCCCTCAGCGGCGCCGCGCGCCACCGATATGACGACGTGGCGCCCATGGGCGACGGCGTTCTCGATGAGATTGGCGAAGACGCGCTGCAGATCGGTGAGCGAGCCGATCACCATGCGCCGCCCGTCGCCCTCATAGGCGACGTCATGGCCGAGATCGGCGAATTGATCGGCGACCGTCTGCAGCACGCTGTCGAGATCGACGATCTCATGCGTGTGGCGGTAGCGCTCCTCGCGCAGGAAGAGGAGGTTCTTGTAGAGCATCGAATCCATGAGATCGACGTCATGCAGCATTTTGGCGCGCAAGGCCTCGTCGTCGATGAATTCGGCGCGCAGCCGCATTCGCGTGATGATCGTGCGCAGATCATGGCTGATCGCCGCCAGGACGCGCGAGCGCGCCGCGATCATCGAATAGATGCGCGCCTGCATTCGGTTGAGCGAGCGCGTGAGATCGCGCACCTCCTGCGGGCCTTTTTCCACCAGCGGCTCGCTCTCGCCCGAGTCGCTCGGAAATTTCTCCGCCCTGTGGGCGAGTTCGACCAGCGGCGCGACGACCGCGCTCGAGGTCCAGAACGTCAATATGGCGGCGCAGATGAGGAAGAAGAACGCGGAGGCGAGCCAGACGCCTATCATCGGCGGCGCGAGAGGCCGCCCCGGACCACCCAGCGGCGGCGGCGGCAGTTCCTCCGGCGGCGGCGCGCGCGGGCCGCCGTCGCCGAAACCCTCGCGTCGCCCTTCGCGCGCAACCGGCGTGAGCGTCAGATAGCCGCCTTTGTGCAGCGCTATGGCGAGACGACGGCCGTCGGGCGCGATACCGAAGACCTCCGCGCCGGGCCACAGGCGCCCGCGCAACGCGGTCGGCGAAGGCTCGGCGCGGGCGGCCCGAGCCGCGGGCGGATGCTCGGCGGCGAGGCTCGGCCGCAGTCCATGGGCGAGATCGTCGAACGCGGCGATGAGCCGCTCGCGATCGGCGACGGATGCGAGATCGAGGGCCCAGGCGAGAGCGGAAGCGGTCTCGACAGAAGCGACATCCGATCGCTCCTGGCGCACATGTCGCTCGGCGTGGACGAATTGCACCGCGATCATCACGCAGAGGTGGAACAGCACGATGGAGGCGAGCACCAGAATGGCGATCTGTCCGGCGAGATGATCGGGCCGCAGCGTGCGCCAGAATCGTCTCACGCGCGCACCACCTGCGGCGTGAACAAATAGCCCTCCGAGCGAATGGTCTGAATATAGCGCGGATTTTTGGGATCGCTCTCCATCTTCTGGCGCAGCCGGCTGATGAGCACGTCTATGCTGCGCTGGAAAGGGCCGGCGGTCGGTCCATGCGTCAGATCGATCAGCTGATCGCGCGTCAGCACGCGATTGGGCCGCTCGCACAGCGCATAGAGAAGATCGAATTCGGCGCTTGTCAGCGCCACTTTGGTGCCGGCGGGAGTCGTCACCTGATGCGCCATTATGTCCACGCGCCAGCCTTCGAAGAGATAATAGCGCGAGCTCGTCTCGTCGCGGCCGGCGAAGGCGGCGCGCGCGCGGCGCAGCACGGAGCGGATGCGGGCGAGCAATTCGCGCGGATTGAAGGGCTTCACCAGATAATCGTCGGCGCCCATCTCCAGCCCGAGAATGCGATCGACATCCTCGCCCTGCGCGGTGACGATGACGATCGGCAGATTGCGGTCGGCGCGCAGCCTGCGGCAGATGGAGAGGCCGTTCTCGCCCGGCAGATTGAGATCGAGGATCACGAGATCGAACTCGCGCCGCGCGAGCGCGGCGTCCATCGCCGCGCCATCGGCGACGAGGGCGACGTCGATCTGATGGGTCTGCAAATAGCGAGAAATCAAATCGCCGATTTCGGAATCGTCCTCGACCAGGAGAATTGCGTCTGTCTTGGTCACGTCGAGCGCACCTGCGGGGTCGCGCGGCGGCGTGTCCGTCGCGTCGGATCGAGACCTATCCCGCGAATATGTCTCGATCGTTTCCAGGTCGAATCCAGGGAGGGCGCGAGCAAGGCGTTTTTCCGCCATTTTTGGGACGAGCCGTCCTCGCTCGTGAAACGGCGCGCGGCGGAGCGGAAAAACGGCGGAAACGCGGGATCGCCTTTGCGGCGCTTCGCGCGGGTTCGACGCGCGGATTTGCGTCCGAGAGGGGGCCGGCCCATAAGTCTCTCGCGCCTCGCCTCTCGCGACATGGCGCGAGAGGCGAGGACGGATTGGCCGACGTGCGCGAGGAAACGCTCGAGGAGGAGAGCCTCGCCGAGGCCGCGCGCCGGCTGAAGGCGATCGTCATCGGCTCGCTCGGCAATCTCGTCGAATGGTATGATTTCTACGTCTATTCGGCCTTCTCGCTCTATTTCGCCAATTCCTTCTTTCCGGGCGACGATCCGGTCGCGCAAATGCTGTCCGGCGCCGGCGTCTTCGCGCTCGGCTTCTTCATGCGGCCGATCGGCGGCGCGCTGTTCGGCGAGATCGGCGATCGGTTCGGGCGCCGGCGCGCGCTGACGCTGTCCGTTCTTTTGATGTGCCTCGGCTCGCTCATCGTCGCCGCCACGCCCGACTATGCGAGCATAGGCGAGGCGGCGCCGGCGTTGCTCCTCTTCGCGCGGCTGCTGCAAGGGCTCAGCCTCGGCGGCGAATATGGCTCCTCCGCCGCCTATCTCTGCGAGATGGCGGCCTCGCGCCGGCGCGGATTCTATTCCAGCTTTCAATATGTCACGCTCATCGGCGGACAGCTGACGGCGCTCATCGTGCTGCTCGTGCTGCAAAATCTCGTCTTCACGCCGGAGGAGTTGCGCGCCTATGGCTGGCGCGTTCCTTTCGCCATCGGCGCGGGACTGGCGCTGTTCGCGCTGATCATGCGGCGCGATCTCGAGGAGACGGAGGCTTTCGCTTCCGAGGCCGCGCCGCGGCGGCGCAGTTCCTTGCGCGCGCTCTTATCCTATCCGCGCGAGGCGGCGACCGTGGTCGGGCTGACCATGGGCGGCACGCTCGCCTTCTATGTCTACACCACCTACATTCAGAAGTTCCTGAAGCTCTCCGCCGGGCTGAGCGATGCGCAGACGACATGGATCAGCGCCGGCGCGCTCGTCTTCGCCATGGCGCTGCAGCCGGCCTATGGCGCTTTGTCCGATCGCATCGGACGGCGTCCGCTGCTCATCGCCTTCGGCGTGCTGGGGACGCTCTTCACCGTGCCGCTGATGACGGCGATCCAGACCGCGCGCGGTCCCTGGACGGCCTTCGCGCTGGTGCTGGCGGGCTGGCTCATCGTCGGCGCCTATACGTCGATCAATGCGCTGGTGAAGGCGGAGCTGTTTCCGGCCTCGGTGCGCGTGACGGGCGTCGCCGCGCCCTACGCGATCGCGGTCTCGCTGTTCGGCGGCACGGCCGAATATGTCGCGCTCTGGTTCAAGAGCGAGGGGCGCGAGAGCTGGTTCTATTATTATGTCAGCGCGGCGATCTTCTGCTCGCTGATCGTCTATGCGCGTATGCTGGAGACGCGCTCGGCCTCGCGGATCGACGCCGAGCGCGCGCGCTGAGCGTCGAGCCGCGGCGGCTCAGGCGCGAATCCGGAACTCGGCGAGAAAGCGAACGCCGAAAAAGGCGAAGAGCATGGCGATCCAGCTCGGATTGGCGCGCTCGAACAAAAAGCTCTCGAGCGAGTTGAGATAGAGGCCGAACATCCAGATCTGCAGGAACAGCAGAGACATCGCCGGTTCGTCGCCGCGCGCGCAGACGCGCCGAAGGTCGCGCGCGGGCTGCACGATCAGCGCCGCCAAGGTGAAGGCCAGTCCCGGCAGGCCCATGGCCAGCACAGTGTCGAGATAGCCGTTATGCGCATGGGCGGCGTTGCCGGCCCAGATCGTCGTGTCGTCGCCGCCGAAGCGCAGCGCCGCCGTCGCCCAGAACGCGCCGAGCCCATGTCCGAAGATCGGCGTCTCGGCGGCTTTCGGAATGGCGAAGGTCCAAATGTCGGTGCGGCCGGTGAAGGTGGCGTCGAGCGGCAGCGCCGAGGCGATGGCGCCGAGCTGAGGGAAGAGGATCGAGCCTATGCCGAGAAAATTCAGCAGCGCCAGCGGCGAGAAGACGATGATCGACCACAGGACGACATTGCGCGTGCGCTCGGCGAGCAGGGAGAGGGCGATCGTCGTGAGACAAATTGCGGTGGAGCTCTTGCCGCCCGAGCAGAGCACGAAGACGAGCGAGAGCAGGAAAATCGTCCATCCTTCGATCTTGCGGCCGGCGCGCAGCACGAAAATGCCGATGAAGGTCAGCATGGAGAAGATCGCGCTGGCGCCGTTCTTATGGCTGAAGACGCCGCGCCAATCGCCGGCGAGCTGCGGCTCGCCTATGTCGGTCGCCTGATGGATCGTGTAATGCGGCAGGAAGACGAGGCCGAAATAGGAGAGGCCGACGATGATGAGCGCGACGATGCTGAGCAGCTTGGCGAGATCGTCGCGGCCGCGCGGCAGCAGAAACAGCGAGAGGCAGCAGGTCCCGACGCAGCCGAGCATCGCGACGCGCTTCAGCGAGTTGGAGATTTCGTGCGAGGTGACGAGCGTCACGCCGATCCAGCCGGCCAGCGCGATATTGGCGGGCGTGGCGAGCGCGGCGAGCGCCTGCCGATCGGTCCGCCAGATGTAGAAGAAGGACCCCGCCGCCATCAGGCCGAAAGCGGCGTAGATCTGAAAATCGCGGCCTTCCGCCAGTTCCAGCGTCTCCGGTGAAGCGAGATCGGCGAAAGGCGAGAAAGTGATCCAGCCGACGAGCAGAATCACGCAGAACAGGATTCCGCGGCCGTCGATCTCGTCCAGTCCCCCCATGGAGGAGGCGCTCATATCCGTCATGAGGAATAGCGATAGGGTTGCGGCGTCGCCCCCACCGAGGCCAGCAGCCGGCCGATCGCTATGCCGATCGGATGGGTGGCGGCGAGCGGATGCTTGGAGTCCCGCAACATGCGCAGCGCGCGTTGCAGCGAGACCGGGCCGAGAGCGAGATTCTTGGCGATGAGCAATAGGCGCTGACGCAGGCTGCGCGCGGCGAGGCGATCGATGCTGTAATTGATCGCGCCCGTGGCGAGGCTGCGGCGCAGCACCCAGCCGAGCGCGAGCCGGCCCGGCGTCACCTGCTCATAGATCTGCGCCTCCTGGCGCCAGAAGAAAGTGAAGCCGGCGCGGCGGCAGCGGGTGAAGAATTCCGTGTCGCCGCCGCCGAGAAAATTGAATCTCGGATCGAGCGCGGGCTCTGCGAGGCCGTCGAACACCTCGCGCCGCAGCAGGCAATTGCCGGTGCCATAGATGATCGGCACCGGGCCGGTCGCGCCGAAGGCGGGCCAGAACACCGGATGATCGCGGAAGGCGGCCTTGGCCTCCTCCGGGAAGATGGGCGTCACCGGGCCGCCGACGATGTCGGCGCCCTGGCGGGCGCTGGCGACCATCTCCTCCAGCCATTGCGGCTCGGCGCGCTCGTCGTCGTCGATCATCAGGAAATATTCGGCCGCGGGATAGCGCTCCCGCGCGAGGCGAAAGGCCGCGTTGATCGCATGGACATTGCCTTGGCGCGGCTCCACCGCGGCGACGCCGGAGAGGCGCCCCTCGCGAAAGAAGGATTGCGCCACATCGAGGCCGACCGGCGCGGCCGCGTCATTGTCCACGACGACGACGGCGAAGGCGACATTCGTCGCCTGCGCTTCGATCGACTCCAGCGTCGTCCGGAGCATTTCGGGACGGCGGAAGGTCGGAATGCAGACGACCGCCTCGAAACGAGCGGCGTCGGCGATGGATTCGAGGGGAAGTCGAGAGGCTCGTGTCATTCCAGATTCGTCGTCAGAGTGAAGGCGCCGAATGTCGCCATGGTCAGAGCGCCCGCCATCGCTCTGCGATCGTCGCGGCCGGGATCCGCATCGCGGTCGGCCGCCAGGAGAAAAAAACTCATCTTCTCCAGCAGCGCCTCTCGCGAGAGCGCCGAAGAGAGGGCGTGATCGGCGCCGTCGAGGACGTCGACCGCGACATTGGGAAGATTTCGCAAGAAGCGCGCGTCCGGCCCGAAGCAGACGTTCATCTCTTCTCTGCCGACGTCATGGTCGCCATGCAGCATGAGGATACGCACGCCGCGCGCCGATAATCGCGCGAAGTTCGCCCGCGCCTCGTGCGTTTTGCCATGCGCGAGGCCGAGGCGTTGCGCGAGCGCGACGGCGAAGGCCGAACCCTTGCGACGCAGCAGCGCCGATGCGATGTCGAGGAGCTTGGCGAAAGCGACCTCGCCATTGACGACGCGCGCCCAGGCTTTGGCGCTCATCGCCTTGGCGACATAAGTATGCGTCGCCGCAAAGCCCATTTCGAGCAGCTTCTCGCGATCTTCGCCCTCGATCCTGCCGAAGACCTGGAGATTGGCGAGCGCCAGAGCCGTCACGCGCGTATCTGCGAGGGCGGCGTAGAGCGCCAGCGCCGCGCCGCTGCACACGCCATAGAGCGTCACATTCTCGAGGCCCCGCATCTCGAGGAAGTCCAGCGCGGCCGAGACGTCTTCCGCGCGCGCCGCGTCATAGAGAGCGGAGCGCGGCCCGTTTTCGACGACGGCGGAATCGCCTATGCCGAGCGTGTCCATGCGCAGCGAGGCGAAGCCGAGACGCGTCAGCGCGCGGGCGAAATCGACCGTGGAGCGGCCGCAGCCGATATGGTGATTGGCGCCGGTGTCGAGCAACAGCACGGTCAGCTTCGGTTTGCCGCGCGGCAGGCACAGCACGCCCGCGAGCTGTCGACGCTCGCCGAACACGACGCCCCGCTCGACGAAATGCTCCGTGGCGAGCGCGCCTTGCGGCGGCTGCGAGATCAGCGCCCGGCCGGCGCCCTCGCTGGCGAAGGCGACGACGGCGTCGAGATCGGCCAGCGGCGGCGGCGGCGGCATGGGCGCCGGAGTCAGCGCGCGATAGTCGGCGAGCTCCCGCGTCTCGACATGCGCGCCGAGCGATCGGAGACGCTCGAGGAATTCCGGCGCCGGCCTGGCCGCCGGATCGTGCAGCACGAGCACACGCTCGGCCGGCGCGGCCTCGAGCCGCGAAAGATCGATGCGCTTGATCGCCGCGGCCATGGGCTGCGTGATCGTGAATCCTTCGAGGTGAATATCGTCGCTGGCGGTGGCGGCGGCGATGCTCGCCTCCGGCGTCGGCCCGCTGGCCGCCAGCACGCGCGCCATCATTTTGAGCTCACGCAGATAGGACGAGCCCTTCGTCACGGGCGCGATCTGCACCAGACGTTCGACGCCGCCGACCTCGGCCGCGAGCGCCGCGCCGAGACGCAGGCCGACGAGCGCGACCTCGCGCACGCCGATCGCCTCGCGCATCCAGCGCACGGCGGCGCGGATTTGCTCGCGCCAGGCGTCGACGATCGCCGGATCGGCGGGATCGCCGAGCGAATCGCCCTCACCCGGATAATCGAAGCGCAGAGTGGGAAGGCCGGCGGCGGCCAGACGATCCGCCAGCACGCGCCAGGACTGATGCGCGCAGAGCCCCTCATAGCCGATGGAGGCGCACATCACGACGCCGCGGTCGCCGTCCGCATGATGAAGCCAGCCGAAGCTCTCGCCAATGGCGACGGGGGTAAAATTCATTTCGTCGACTCGCTCACTTTCACGCATAATCACACCTGCACGCATAATCACACCTTCACGCATAATCACACCTTCACGCATAATCACACCTGCTCGGTTTAAGGCTTTCGTCCGCACGCGGCGATCTATTCCTCGGCTCAGGCTTTCCATTCGGTTCAAATCGGCGCAAAAAAGCGCCCTCTGCGCGAATGAAGAAGAAACCATGCCAGAATGCGCCCCGCGGCGGCCGGCGCGATTCTTCGAGCTTTTTCTGCGGCCGCCGCTCGCGCGTCCCAGAATGGCGCAGCGGCTCCCTCCGATCGACGAGGACAGCAGCGCTCATGCTCGCCTGGCGGACTGTCGTCTATTTCGCGGCGATCTTCGGCCTGCTCGACGCGATCGTCTTCACGCGCGTCTTCGCCTTCACGCCCACGGACGTCGCCCCTATGCTCCCGTCGCTCTCGCGGAAGCGCGGAGCCTCGGCGCGCGCGCCCGCCAGAGCCCTATGGTCTAAAACACGAAATTGGCGAACAGCCGCACATTAGCGCCCGGCATCGGAACCTCGTCCTTCTTGTAAGACACGCTGTTGCGTATGTCGGCGTTCAGCAGATTGTCGCCGACGATTCCGACGGTCATCTCGCGCGCCGGGAATTCGCCCTTGGGCAGAGCGACCTTATAGCTGATCTCGGCTTTCAGCAGATTATAGCCCTTGGTCGGCGTCTCGGCGATCGTCGCAATGTTGTTCTGCGGAAAGGCGTGCAGATAGCTGACGCGCGCCAGCCAATTGGAGTCGCGCCAGAATAATCCGCCGCCGAGGCGCACGGGCGGAATCCGCGGCACATTGGTTCCGTCCGCGAATGTCGCGCGCACCACGTCGAATTTATTTTCGACGCCCAGGATTCCACCGGCGACGGAAAGCGCGTCCCATTGGCTCTGGAACTCGCCGCCGCGGAAAGTGGCGTCGCGCTGCGAATAGAGCGCCTGATTGAGCGCGCCGCCGCCGCCGGCCGGCGAGCAGCTGTCGAAATCCTCGGCGCAGGTCTCACCAGAGAGGCGGCGATAGATGAAGCCGTCGAAATGCGTGTAGAAAAATGTCGCCTCGAAGCGGAATGGCCCTTTGGCGCGGCGCAGGCCGACCTCGACCGAATCGGCGGCCTCTATGCCGAGCAGCGGATTGCCGATGTCGAAAGTTCCCGTCGCCTCATGGACGCCGTGCGAGAACAGTTCCGGCCCGCGCGGCGCGCGCTCGACATGCTGCGCCGTCACGCTCCCGACCGTGTCGAAAGGCAAATCCTGCAGCAGGCCGATCGCTAGGCTCTTCGGCGTGAAATGGCGATCGTATTTGAAAGAGGTCGTCGGATCGACGAAGAGATCGGGCGTCTGCCCGGTCGTCTCGACATTCTCGATGCGGCCGGCGAGTTGCAGACGCAGCGAATTGGTGAGCTGGAGCTCGTTGAAGAGATAAAAGGCGATGCTGCGCGAGTCCGTGGGGTCGAACAGAGCCGATTCGACGCCCGGCGAAGTCAGCCGCCGATGCGCGCCCTGCACGCCGAGCGCGGTGGTGAGCTTGGCGAAGCGCAGATCGAATGGCGCGAGTTGCGCCTCGAGCCGCGCCTCCTGCTCCTGATTGGTGAAGGTTTGCTGTATGCCCTCGAAGCCGCCCTCGAAGGCGACTTCGTTATGCTTGTAATCCGTCGCGCCGGCCCAGAGGCGAATGGCCTCGATGAAGGAGGCTGGCGGGCGATATTCGCCTTTCACCGCCACTTTCGTCTGCCGTAGCTGGATGCGCGTGCGGCTCTCCGTCGCATCCATGCCGGGAATGCGATAGGTGCTCTCGAATTGCGTGACCGAGGCGCCGAAAAAGCCGCGGTCGAAAACATAGGAGCCGCCGGCGGACCACCCGCCGGAGCGCATATAGGAATTTGGCTGACGTCCGAAGACGAGCGGCGCCGGATCGGTCGGCGAGAGATAAGGGTAAGCAGGGATTGCGTAATCGCTGGCGCGGCGGCCATGGGCGTCGGCGTGCAGAGCGAAATTGCCCTGCCCGACATCGACGAGCGCCGCCTGCTCCAATCCCGCATCCACAGTGGAGACGGCGCTGCGCGTCTCCAGCCGCGTGCAGGGGCCGGGGAGCCGCTCGTCGCCGCGGCAGGGCAGAGCCTCGGGAATGCGATTATTGGCGGCGTCGACGACGCCGCCGATCGCCTGCGAGCCCCAGCGCAGCGTGGCCGGGCCGCGCACCACTTCGATGCGATCGGCGGCGAGCGGATCGAGCGGGACGCCATGATCCTCGCCGAGCTCGGAGACGCCGCTGGAGGCGAGGCCGTTCTCCTGAATGCGGACGCGATGCGCGTCGAGGCCGCGCACGATCGGCCGGCTGGCGGCGCCGGGCGCGAAGCTCGAGCCAGTGACGCCGGGCTTGTCGAACAGAAGATCGCCGAGCGTCGCGCCGCCGGAGCGGCGAATCTCGTCGGAGTCGACGAGAGTCACCGTGGCGAACTGATCCGCGACGATGGGGAGCGCGCCGCGCGTCTCGGCCGCGGCCGGCCGCTCCGTCGAGGGGGCGCGCCGCTGGATCGGGCTCGACGCGGCGATTTCTATGTCGGGCAGAGCCTCCTGGGCCCGCGCCGCCTCGGGGCCGAGCGCCGCCGAAAGAACGGCGGCCGAGAGAACGCCGGCCGAAAGCGCGAAGCGGACAGATGATTTTTCCATGGATCTCGCCCCCGAGACTCGATGTTATAACATTACGTAGATATGCGCCCGAGGCTCCGCTGCTGTCAATCTGCCGAGGCGCAGCGCGGGATCGAATTGGCGAAGGGAGTCGTGCGCAGGACTTGATCGCGGAGCCGAAATCGGGCATAGGCTGCGCCCACGAGGCGCTGGGCGGTGATCCCGGCTATGTGTAATTTTGCCCGGGGATCGACCGATGAAAGTCCGCAATTCGCTGAAATCGCTGCGTGCGCGCCATCGCGCCAACCAGCTCGTGCGCCGCAAGGGCCGCGTCTATGTGATCAATAAGGTGCAGAAGCGCTTCAAAGCCCGCCAGGGCTGAGCCTTCGCCTCCTGTCCTGACGGCGCGCCGCCTCGCAGCGGCGCGTTTTTTTGTCTGTGAGGTTCTGGTCTGTCAGGCGCCCATCAGCGCCAGCACATGCGCCGCCGCCGAGCGGCCGAGCGCGGCGAGATCATAACCGCCCTCGAGCAATGAGACGACGCGCCCGTCGGCGCTGCGCAGCGAGGCGTCGATGATGCGCTTGGTCGCCTCGCTATAATCGCGCTCGGTGAAGCGCAGCCCGCCGAGCGGATCGTCCCTATGGCCGTCGAAACCGGCCGAGATCAGCACCAGATCGGGCGCGAAATTTTTCAGCCGCGGCAGGATGCGCGTCGTCAGCGCCTCGACGAAATCATCGCCCGTCGCGCCCGCGAAGAGCGGGGCGTTGACGATCTGATCGAACTCGCCGGTCTCGCTCGTCGCCCCCGTGCCGGGATAATAGGGCGCCTGATGGGTGGAGCAGAACAGGACCTGCCGATCCGCCCAGAACGCTTCCTGCGTGCCATTGCCGTGATGCACGTCGAAATCGACGATGGCGACGCGCTCCGCCGCGCGGACGGCGATCGCATGGCGCGCGGCGATGGCGACATTGTTGAAGATGCAGAAGCCCATGGGCGTCGTCGGCCCGGCGTGATGGCCGGGCGGTCGCACGCAGACGAAGGCCGTGTCCGCCACCCCTGTCATCACCTCGTCCACGGCCGCCACAGCCCCGCCGGCCGCATGAAAAGCCGCCACGAGCGAATCGGGACACATCAGAGTGTCGGGGTCGAGCGCGACGAGGCCCTCGCGCGGCGCGGCCTTCTCGATCGCCCGCAAATGGCTTTCGGGGTGAATGCGCAGCAGCGCCTCGCGCGGCGCCGCGGGCGCGGCGAGACGAATGAGATGCTGGAAACGCTCGTCCTCGAGCGCGCGTTCTATGGCGCGCAGCCGGTCCGGCTGCTCGGGATGACCAGCGCCCATATTATGGGCGAGGCCGCTCTCATGTGCGACGAACAGGGTCCTCGTCATGGCCAGCCGCTCTCGACTCTCGCTAAAGGAAGTTGCCCTGCAAAAAAAGCCGGCGCCCTTTTAGCACGTCGCCGCCCCGGGCGGGCGCCGGAAAAATTCTCGAGAAGCGCCTTGCCTCCTCCGCCGCCGTTGCGCCGCGGCAACAGCTCGGGAATTATTCATCGCCGACGTTTTCGTTCGGTAAGATTATGGTAAGCAAATTCCTAAATAGCTGTTTTGGGCGTTGAGAAAGGGCGCGTTCATGGATTCGAGGCACGGTTTCGTCGCAGTGGGTCTCGCTCTGGCGCTCGCCGGCTGCAATGCCGTCGGAGCGCCCCGGCTGCCCGATCCGCAGCTCAGCGGGCGCGACGCACAATTCATGGCTCTGGTGCCGACGGCGGACGTCGGCGCGGCCTATGAGCGTTATCTGGTCGATTTCAAAACGAGCGAGCCGCCGGGCTCCATCGTCGTGGATACGAAGAACAAGTTCCTCTATCTCGTGGAGCCGAACGGCAAGGCGATCCGCTATGGCGTCGCCACCGGCCAGGAGGCCTATGGCTGGACCGGCCGCGCCGTCGTCGGCGGAATGCAGGAATGGCCGCGCTGGATTCCCCCCAAGGACATGCTGGAGCGCTGGCCGCATCTGCAGCCGACGGCCGACGCCGGCGGCCTGCCCGGCGGCCCGGACAATCCGCTCGGCGCCCGCGCTCTCTATCTGTTCGAGAACGGCAAGGACACGCTCTACCGCATTCACGGCACCAATGAGCCGGAGAAGATCGGCCAGAGCGTTTCCTCCGGCTGCATCCGAATGCGCGACATAGACGCGATCGACCTCTACGGCCGCGTCAAGATCGGCGCCAATGTCGTGGTGATCTGAGGGATGATTTCTCCCTCTCCCCGCGAGCGGGGAGAGGGTCGGGGTGAGGGGCGGGGGCGTTTCGCGGAGCCTTTCGATGCGCGGCCTTCGGCTTCACGAGACAGCGCGGAGCCGCGAATTACGGGCGGCGCAGACGCCGGCGGAAGAGCGCTTGTGGGGCGCGCTCAGAGCGCGCCGCCTCGCCGGCTATAAATTCGTCCGCCAATTGCCGATCGGGCCTTACTTCGCCGATTTCGCTTGTCGAGACGAAGCGCTCGTCGTCGAGGTCGACGGCGCGACGCATTCCACTGACGCGGAAATCGCTCGTGACGCGCATCGAGACCGTTTTTTGCGCGAGGCGGGGTTCCGAGTTCTTCGCGTCGCCAATGACGAAGTATTTCACAATCTCGACGGCGTGAAAGAGACGATTCTCACGGCGCTGGAGCGGCGAGAGACATTGTAGCCTCCGCCCTGGCCCCTCACCCCGACCCTCTCCCGGCCAGCGGTGCGAGGGAGTCTGGATTCGCTAATCAAGCGGCTCCACCGCCACGATCTCGATCCCGAAGCCCGAGAGGCCCACATAGGTGCGCGGCTTGGCCTTGGAGGTGCGCAGGCGGATCGAGGTGACGCCCAAATCCTTCAAAATCTGCGCGCCGAGGCCGACGTCGAGCCATTGCGCCGTGCGCGCCTCCTCCGAATTGCTGCCGCCCGAGACGACCGGATTGACCGGCACCCCGGCCGCGCCGTCGCGCAGATACACCAGCACGCCGCGCCCCTCCGCCGCGAAACGCTCCATCGTGCGGCGGATAGCGTCCGCGCCGCCGAAGACGTCGGCGATGATGTCGGCGCGATGCAGCCGCGCCGGCACGCCCTTGCCGTCGCCGATCTGCCCGACGACGAAGGCGAAATGCTGCACCGGATCGAAGGCGCTGACATAGGCGTGGCAGGTCGCCTCGCCGGCGAAGGTCTTGACCGGAAAGGAGGCGACGCGTTCCACCAGCTTCTCGCGCGCCTGGCGGTAGGCGATGAGATCGGCGGTGGAGACGAGCTTCAGCCCATGTGTGGCGGCGAAATCGACGATCTGCTTGCCGGACATCACCGTCCCGTCGTCATTGGCGAGCTCGCAAATGACGCCGACCGGCGGCAGGCCGGCGAGGCGGCAGAGATCGACGGCGGCCTCGGTATGACCGGAGCGCATCAGCACGCCGCCCTCCTTGGCGATGAGCGGGAAGACATGGCCCGGACGCACGAAATCATGCGGGCCGCGATTGCCATTGGCGAGCGCGCGCACCGTATTGCAGCGCTGCTCGGCCGAAATGCCGGTGGTCAATCCCTCGCGCGCGTCCACGCTGACGGTGAAAGCGGTGCCGAGCGGCGCGTCATTGGCGGCGACCATGGGGGCGAGATGCAGGCGGCGCGCTTCTTCCAGCGTCAGCGGCGCGCAGACGATGCCGCAGCAATGGCGGATGATGAAGGCCATTTTTTCGGGCGTGCAGAGCGAGGCGGCGACGATGAGGTCGCCTTCGTTCTCGCGGTCGTCGTCATCGGTGACGACGACGATCTCGCCGCGCCCGATCGCCTCTATGGCCTCGGTGACGGAATGGGACAAGGGGGAGGCTCCGCTATGGCCGGCGCAAAGGCGGCCCGGCGCCCGTTTCTACTCCCCTGCGCGAAGGGATTCAAACCGTCCCGCGGGCGGCGCGAGGCCGCGGCCGGCATTTGCGAAATCCGGCAAAAAAATGCAGTTTGCCGCCGATTCGAACGGCCGCGCGGCGACGCGGCCCGCCGGACGCCCTGCCGCCTCTACGAAAATGGCCGATGCGCGATGCGCGGCGCGGATTTTTCCGTCCGCGCCGAGGCCGGCCGACGAATGACATAAGGACAATCGCGTGCGCCTCGCTTGCGGAATCGATTTCGGCACCTCCAACTCCTCCGTCGGCTATATGGCCGGCGGCGAGCCGAGGCTCGTTCCGCTCGAGGGCGACAGCGTCTCGCTGCCGAGCGCGATCTTCTACCCCGCCTATGGCGGCAAGCTCGGCTTCGGCCGCGCCGCCATCTCGCTCTATATCGATCGCGAGAACGGCCGGCTGTTTCGCGCCATCAAGAGCATTTTGGGCGGCTCGCTGATCCACGAGACCACCGCCGCCGGCGGCAGGCGCGTCGCCTTCACCGCGATTTTGGGCAGCTTCCTGCGCCATTTGAAGGAGAAGACCGAGCTGAGCGCCGGCGCCGCCGTAGACAACGCCGTGCTCGGCCGCCCGGTCTTCTTCGTCGATGACGACGAGGCCGCCGATCGCATGGCGCAGGAGCAGCTCGCCGCCGCCGCCCGCGCGCAGGGATTCGCGGAGGTGCTCTTCCAATATGAGCCGATCGCCGCCGCGCTCGATTACGAGCGGCGCATCGAGCGGGAGGAGATTGCGCTGATCGCCGACATAGGCGGCGGCACCTCCGATTTCTCCATTGTGAAGGTCTCGCCGAAGAACAGGCGCAAGATCGACCGCAAGGACGACATTCTCGCCAATGCCGGCGTCCATGTCGGCGGAACCGATCTCGACTATCGGCTGAGCCTCAAGCAGGTCATGCCCTTGTTCGGCTATCAGACGCGGCAGAAGAAGCGCCCCGAGCTCGATCTGCCCAATGGCTATTTCCACGATCTCGCGCAATGGCATCGCATCGCCTTCCTCTACAACAACAAGAGCCTAGAGGAATTGAAGCAGCTGCGCGCCATCGCCGGCGAGCCGGAGAAGGTCGAGCGATTCATCAAGGCCATAGACGATCGCGCCGGCCATCGCGTCGCCGGCGATGTGGAAGGGGCGAAAATCATCCTCTCCGAATCCGCGACGGCGATGATCGACCTCGCCTATCTGGACGAGGCGCTGCTGATCGAGACGTCGCGCGCGCTGTTCGAGGAGACGATCGCCAATGAATGCCGCAAGCTCACCGATTGCGTCGCGCGCTGCCTGAAGGCGGCGGGAGTGAAGGCGGCGCAAGTCGATACGGTGTTTTTCACCGGCGGCAGCACTTTCATTCCGGCGATCGAGCGCGCCTGCCTCGTGCACACGCCGCAGGCCAAGATCGTGCGCGGCGACAAGTTCGCCAGCGTCGGCGTCGGGCTGACGATCGATTCGGGATTGAAATTCGGCTGAGCCGCGCTCAGCCCGCCGCAGGAGATTCGGCGGCGCCGGATAAATCCACCTCCACGCGCAGTCCGCCGAGCGCCGAGCGCGAGAAGCGCATATCGGCGCCATAGGCGTCGAGAACGTCCTGCACGATGGCGAGGCCGAGGCCGGCGCCGCCGGTCTCGTCGAGACGGCCGCCACGACGGCGGATCAGCGCCTCGCTGCCCTCCGGCAGGCCCGGCCCGTCATCCTCGACGACGAAGCGACCCGCCGAGGCCGAAACGCGAATGCGCGCGCGCGCATGGCGCGCCGCATTCTCCATGAGATTGCCGAGGATTTCCATCAGATCGACGCGATCGACGGCGACGCGCAGATCCGGCGCGATGCGCATGTCGAAACGCGCCTCCGTCCCCGCCGAGGCCAAAGTGCGCGCCAGCGCGTCCACCACTTCCGCGACCGGCGTCGGCGCGCCGCCCCGCGCGAGGCCGCGGCTCCTCGCCCGCGCCAGCTCGCGCGCGACATGGCGATGCATGGCGTCGCCGATGCGGTCGAGCGAGCGGGCGATCTCCGTCTCGCCCTTCTCGCGCAGCAGGCGAGCGTCGGCGGCGAGCGCGGTGAGCGGCGTCTTCAGCCCATGGGCGAGGTCGGCGGCGCGATTGCGCGCGCGCTCTATCTCCTTGTCGCGCTCGTCCAGCAGGCCGTTCACCTCGTCGATGAGCGGCTGCACCTCCGGCAGGGCCAGCGCATCGAGCCGGCGGCGGCGGCCCTTGGCGATCTCGCCCACCGCCGCGCCGAGCCCGGCCAGCGGCGCGAGGCCGAGCCCGACCTGAATCCAGGTGGCGAAAGTCAGCCCGACCGCGATGAGAAACAGCGCCGCCACGAGCTCCGTCGCGAAAGCGTCGCGGGCGCGGACGACGCCGGCCAGATCGAGCGCCACCAGAACGCGAATGCGGAGCGCCGACACGCCGCCGAGCGCAATGCAGCGCTGCCCGCCGAGCAGCGCATTGCCCCAGGGCCCGCGCAGGCGGTGATAATAAATCCGATCCGTGGCGGCGCAGCCGGCCGGAAACTCGAGCGCCTCTTCGCCGAGCGAGGCGGAACGCTCGACGTCGCGGCCGTCGTCGCTCGCCACCTGCCAATAGAAGCCGGAGCGAAAACGCGCGAATCGCGGGTCCGGCGTCGCCGTGATGACGCGCAGACGCCCGTCCGCATCGACGGCGAGATCGGAGACGAGCTGGCGGACGTAGGTTTCTATATCGTCGTCCATCGTGCGTTCGACGTGATGCTCGAACAAGAGCACCAGCACGAAGCCGGCCAGCGCCAGCGCGCCGGCGATGGCGGCCGCTCCGAAGAGGAACAGCCGCAGGCGCAGCGAGCGCGTTCTCATGCGTCGAGATCGGGCATCGAATAGCCGAAGCCGCGCTTGGTCTCGATCGCCTGCGCGCCAAGCTTCTTGCGCACGCGGCCGATCAGCACTTCCACGGCGTTGGAGCTCTGCTGGTCATGGCCATAGACATGCTCGGCGAGATCCGATTGCGGAACCACCTGCCCGCGCCGATGCAGAAGATAGGCGACGAGGCGATATTCGATCGCCGTGAGCTCGACGGTCGCGTCATCGACCTTGATCGTCATGCTGCGCTCGTCGAGCGAGAGCGCGCCATTGCGCGTCACCGAGGAGGCGTGGCCGGCCGAGCGGCGAATGATGGAGCGCAGCCGCGCCAGCAATTCCTCTGGCTGGAAAGGCTTGGGTAGATAATCATCGGCGCCCGCGTCTATGCCGGCGACGCGCTCGCTCCAGGAGCCGCGCGCGCTCAGGGCCAGGACGGGGGTGCGGCGGCCCTGCTCGCGCCAGCGCTCGAGCACGGCGAGCCCGTCGAGGCCGGGCAGGCCGAGATCGAGAATGACGGCCGCGAAATTCTCGGTGTCGCCGAGAAACCAAGCCTCTTCGCCATTGGCGACGGCGTCGACGACATAGCCCGCCGCTTGCAGCGCCTTCGCCACATCGCGGGAAATGCGCTCGTCGTCTTCCACCAGCAAAATTCGCATGTGTCGGCGCTGCGATGCTATGATCCGCTCGAACATGGGTCGTCGCGCCAGCGTCGAGTTCGAGCTCGTCAGCTTTTCGTCAGCTTCGATAAGCGAAATTGCGCCCCGACGCAAAGACCGGTTCCAGGCGGAATGAAAAGACAAAAGTTTCAGCATCTTGTTCTCGCTGTCGGCCTCGCCGGCGCGCTTTTCGCGAGCGCGGCCGTCGCCGCGGACGAGATCGCCATTCCGCTGCGCGACCAGGATGTCCAGGCCGCGGGCATAGAGACCAAGCCGGTGGAAAAGAGCTCCGGCTCGGACGAGCTGGTCGCGCCGGGAGTCGTGGCGGTTCCGCCGCAGCAATTGCGCATGGTGGCCGCTCCCGCCGCCGGCCTCGTCGAGACTATTCTGGTCTCGCCGGACGAGGAGGTGAAGGAGGGCGACCCCATCGCCACCTTGAAATCCTCCGAGCTGATCGAGGCGCAGCGGTCCTTTCTGCAGGCCGCCGCCGATGCGGCGCTCGCCACCGAAAAGCTGCGCCGCGACGAACAGCTATATAAGGAACGAATCATCGCCGAGCGCCGCCTGCTGGTGACGCGGGCCGAGGCGGCGCAGGCGCGCTCGCTGCTCGACGAGCGCGGCCAGCTGCTGGCGCTCGACGGCATGAGCGAGCAGGCGATCGAGACCTTGCGCAAGGAGCGCAAGCTCGGCGCGGCCCTCACCGTGCGCGCGCCCGTGTCCGGCGTCATCCTCGCCCGCCACGCCACTGTA
Organism: Methylosinus sp. KRF6; assembly: GCF_018887255.1. Classification (NCBI taxonomy): domain Bacteria; kingdom Pseudomonadati; phylum Pseudomonadota; class Alphaproteobacteria; order Hyphomicrobiales; family Methylocystaceae; genus Methylosinus; species Methylosinus sp. KRF6. The sequence goes on from NZ_JAHLJF010000001.1 coordinate 860,109, forward strand.
GGCGACCGCGTGATGGCCGCCGCTCCGCTCGTCACAATAGCGCGGCTCAAGCCGATCTGGGTCAATCTGCAAATTCCCACCGGCCGCGCCGCCGCCCTGGACCGCACGGATAAGGTCGTGCTGCCGAGCCATGGCGTCGAAGGCAAGCTCATCCGCATCGGCCGCACCGTCGATCCGGCGACGCAATCGGTCACTGCGGTCGCGGAATTCTCGCCCGGCAAATCCCCGATTCGACCGGGACAGGCGGTGCAGGCCATTCTGCGCATCAAAGGAACGGGCGGGACGCTCTGGCGCGTGCCGGCCGACGCCGTGGTCCATTATCGCGACAAGGACTGGGTGTTTCTGCGCTCTGCGGATGGTTTTCGCGCCGTGCCGGTCGCCCTCGTCTCGGAGACGCCGCAATCCGCGTCGATTCAAGGGCCGCTCTCGGCCGCAGATCAAGTGGCGACGCGCGGAATGCTGACCCTGCTCGCCGAGCTGGCGGCCAAGGATCCGAGCGCTAAGTGAGCGAAAGGCGACATGCTCGATAAACTCATCAAAGCGGCGCTCGGCCAGAGGCTTCTCGTCTTTCTCGCTGCGATCGCTCTCGCGGTCTGGGGCGCGAACGCCTATTCCAAGCTGCCGATCGACGCTTTTCCCGATGTCGCGCCGGTGCAGGTGCTCGTCTCCATGCGCGCGCCCGGCCTGACGCCGGAAGAGCTGGAGAATCGCGTCACCGCGCCGATCGAGATCGCCGCGCGCGGCATTCCAAATCTCGTGCGTATGCGCTCGACGACGCGCTATTCGGTGGCGCTGCTCACTTTCGAATTCAGCGAAGGCACGGACATCTTCTGGGCGCGCACGCAAGTGAACGAGCGCCTCGCCTCGGTCGCCGACCAATTGCCGGCGGGCGCCTCGGGGGGCCTCGCGCCCATCGTCACGCCGCTCGCCGAAATGCTGATGTTCACCCTCGTCGGCGGCGGCCTCACGCCCGCCGAGCAGCGCAGCCTCGTCGATTGGACCATTCGTCCCGCGCTGCGCGGCCTGCCCGGCGTCGCCGACGTCAATGTGCTCGGCGGCTATGTGCGCACTTTCGAGGTCGCGCCCTCGCCGCCGGCCATGGCGGCGCGCGGCATCACGGTCAAGATGCTGAAGGACGCGCTCGAGGAGAACAACCGCAATGACGGCGCCGGCCGCGTGCGCGACGGCGAGGAGGCGCTGCTGGTGCGCGCCGAGGGACGGCTGCGCACGCTCGAGGACATACGCTCCGTCGTCGTCGCCGCGCGGCCGACCGGAATCGTGCGCGTCGGCGATGTCGCCGAGGTGCGCAATGGCGCGCTCGCCCGCAATGGCGTCACAACGCGCAATGGCGAGGACGAGGCCGTCTGGGCGCTGGTGCTGGGCCTGCGCGGCGCCGACGCCAGCACCGTCGTCTCCGGCGTCAAGGCCAAGCTCGAGGAGCTGAAACCGCGCCTGCCGGAGGGCGTAAAGGTCGAGATCTTCTACGATCGCAGCGAGCTCATCTCCAAAGCGGTGTGGACCGTGCAGAAAGTGCTGATCGAGGCCATCGTCCTCGTCGTCATTCTGCTGTTCCTCTTCCTCGGCAATCTGCGCGCGGCGCTCGTCGTCTCACTGATCCTGCCGCTCGCCGCGCTCTCCACCTTCGCCATCATGCGGCTCTACGGGCTCTCGGCCAACATCATGTCGCTCGGCGGCCTCGCCATCGCCATCGGCATATTGGTCGATTGCGCCGTCGTCGTCGTCGAGAATGTCGAGCATCGCCTCGCCGGCATGGAAAAGGCCGACCTGCAAGACCGCATTCGCATCACTTACGAATCGACGCGCGAGGTCGCCGGCCCGCTCGTCTCCGGCGCCGTCATCATCATCACCGTCTTTTTGCCGCTGCTCTCGCTCGAGGGGCTCGAGGGGCGGCTGTTCGCGCCGGTCGCGCTGACCATCGCCTTCGCCATGGGCTCGGCGCTCATTCTCTCGCTCACAGTGGTGCCGGCGCTGGCCGCCTCCCTGCTGCGCGCCGGCGGCAGCGACGAGCCCTGGCTCGTGCGCAAAATCTCCGCCTTCTACGACCCGCTGCTCGAGCGCGCATTGCAGCGCCCGATGGTCGTCGGCGCCGCCGTGACTGTCGGCCTCGCTCTGGCGCTGCTGGCCTCCAATCACATCGGCCAGACCTTCATGCCGGTGATGGACGAAGGCACGCCGGTCATCACCGTGCGCAAGCATCCGACCATCAGCGTCGACATGACCGCCGAGACCGACATGCGCATAGAGCGCGCGCTGATGGCGCGCGTGCCGGAGATCAAGGGCGTGATGGCGCGCGCCGGCGCCGACGAGCTCGGCATCGATCCCGTCGGCCTCAACGAGACGGATATGTTTTTGACGCTCGCGCCGATGGACAAATGGCGCGAGCCGAACATGGCCTGGCTGCTCGGCGAGATGCGCCAGGTGCTCGACACTTTCCCCGGCATTTCCTACGCTTTCTCGCAGCCGATCGACATGCGCGTGCAGGAGATGATCATCGGCGCGCGCGGCGACGTCGTGGTGAAAGTGTTCGGCGACGACATCGACGAATTGAACCGCCTCGCGCGCGAGATCGCCGGGACCTTGCGCAAGATCAACGGCTCGCGCGACGTCTTCGCGCTGCAGAACGATGGAATGCGCTATCTCACCACGCGCATCGATCGTCTGGCCGCCGGCCGCTTCGGCCTCAACGCCAGCGAGATACAGGACGGCCTGCGCATATGGGTGGACGGAACGCAGGTCGGCCTCGTGCTCGAGGGCCCGGTGCGCACGCCGCTGGTCATTCGCGGCGATCCGGTGTCGCGCCGCTCGCCGGTGGATTTCGCCCGCGTGCCGGTCGTCTCCGCCGACGGCAAGGTGGTGGAATTGTCGCAGCTCGCCGACATTCGCGCCGAGAACGGCCCGATCCAGGTGATCCGCGAAGAGGCGCGGCGCTACGCCACCGTGCTCTCCAATGTCACGGGACGCGATCTCGTCGGCTTCGTCGACGAGGCCAAGGCCGCCGTCGCCAAGGAGGTGCATACGCCGCCGGGCTATGAGCTGGTCTGGGGCGGGCAGTTCGAGAATCAGCAGCGCGCCTCGGCGCGGCTCGCCATCGTCGTGCCGCTGGCGCTGGGGCTCATCTTCCTTCTGCTCTATCTCACCTTCAATTCCCTGTCGCAGGCGGCGCTCGTCTTCTGCAACGTGCCTTTCGCGGCGATCGGCGGCGTCATCGGCCTGTGGCTCTCCGGCGAATTCCTCTCCGTGCCGGCGTCCGTCGGCTTCATCGCGCTCATCGGCATCGCCGTGCTCAATGGCGTGGTGCTGATCTCCTATATCAACAAGCTCGTCGCCGAAGGCCGCGCCATACCGGAGGCCGTGCGCGAAGGCGCGCGCCGCCGTATGCGCCCGGTGCTGCTCACCGCGACCATCGCCGCGCTCGGCCTCGCGCCCTTCCTCTTCGCCAAGGGCCCGGGCGCAGAAATCCAACGGCCGCTCGCCATCGTCGTCATCGGCGGCCTCGTCACCGCCACCGCGCTCACGCTGCTGCTCTTGCCCATTCTCTACGAACGCTTCGACTTCAAGCGCCTGCTGCGCAAGCGCGCCGCGACGCAGCCCGCCACGACCACGGCGCCGGATTCCCGCTGGCGGATTCAGCGCCGATGAAAACTATGCGCTGCATTCCTCCGCTTCTTACGACCACGCTCGTCCTTGTCCTCGCCGCGAGCGCGGCCGCGCAGACGAAGCCCAAGCTCGCCGTCTCGCCGCTGCCGCCGGGAATAGAGGCGAAACCCAAGCCAAAGCAGAAGCCGCCGGGCAAGCCCTTCGGCCTCGTGCTCACGCGCCATCTCGATCAGGCGATCGGCATAGATGCGCAGAGCGCCGCGCTGGAAGCGCAACGCCGCGCCGTGGCCTCGCGCTATGCCCAGGCCAATTCCTTCACGCCCGGCTCGCCCTACTTCGGCGGCTCGCGGCAGGAGCGCGTCAAGGGCAATGTGCAGGGCTATCGCGAATCCGAGCTCGAGATCGGAATGCCGATCTGGCTGCCAGGCGAACGCGAGGCGTATGAGCTCAATGTCACCGCCGGCGTCGCCGAGATCGTCGAGCGTCTGGCGCTGCGCCGGCTCGATGTCGCGGCGCTGGTGCGCGACGCCTGGTGGACGGCGCAACGCACGGCGAAAGACGCGGCCATCGCGCGCGATCGTCTGGCGACGGCGCGCGATATCGGCCATGACATGAAGCGGCGCGTCGAGCTCGGCGAAAACGCCGCGCAGGACGAATTGCTCGCGCGCAATGAGACGCTCGCCGCCGAGACGGAAGTGGCGCAGACCGACGCCGCCGCCAAGGCCGCGCGCGCCGCCTATGAGGTGCTGACCGACGGCGCCACGCCGGATGGAACGCTGGAGGCGCCATTGCCGGCGCGCCCGCCGGAGGATCATCCCGCGCTGCGCGCGCCGATCGCCGCGCTCGCCAAGGCGCAGGCGCAGATGCGGCTCATCGAGACGGGCTTCATCGACAATCCGGAGATCGCCATCTTCGGCCGCAATGAGCAAGGCACAGAGCCCGCCACCGAAGATCCGATCCGCTCCAACAATAATACGGTCGGCGTGCGCTTTCGCATTCCGCTGCCGACGCCCGGCCGCAACATTCCGCGCATCGCCGAGGCGCAGGCGGAATTCGACCGCGCCAACGCCGAATTCGGCCGCGCGCAGAGGCTCGTCGCCGCGGAGATCAACGCCGCCCGCGCCGCCGTCGCCGCGGCGCGACGCGCCGATAGCCTCGCCGCCAAGCGCCTTTCGGTCGCGACCGAACAGTTCGATCTCGCGCGGCGCTCCTTCCGGCTCGGCGAGATCAACGCTTTCGATCTCTACCGCGTGCGCCAATTGCAGCTCGACGCGCAGCGCGCGCGAGCGAGCGCCGCGATCGACCTCGGCGTCGCATTGTCGCGATTGAATCAAGCCTTCGGCTACGCGCCGACTCTGTGACGCTCTTTCCCTCTCCCCGCGCGCGGGGAGAGGGTCAGGGTGAGGGGCCTGGGCTTTTTATCCGCAGCGGAAAAGGCCCCGAGCCCCTCATCCTCACCTTCTCCCCGCAAGCGGGGAGAAGGAGGCGGCCGGCGCCGCGCGAAGCCGAAATTACCCCTCGAGCCCCAGCGCCTGCCGCACCTTGGCGGAATAGCCGTAGAGATCGCCGCGCAATTGCAGGCGGCCGTTCTCATCGACGAAAGCGGTGAAATATTCGATGTGGATCGGCAGCGGCCGCGCGAGATTTATGTAGCGCTCGCTGGAGCCGACGAGCTTGCGGACGCGCTCCTCCGGCCAGCCGCTGCCCGGCCCCAGCACCGCCTCGGCGAGGCGGAAGGGCTGATCGACGCGCACGCAGCCATGGCTCAAGGCGCGATGCGCCGAAGTGAACAGCCCATGATTGGGCGTGTCGTGCAGATAGACCGAGAAGTCGTTCGGGAACATGAATTTGATGCGCCCGAGCGCATTGGCTTCGCCCGGCCTCTGCCGCACGAAAGTCTGTCCCTTGCGGGTGATCACCTCATAGCCGCGCGCGGCGATGGCGCTGAGATCGCCGCCGAATTTGGGCAGCATCTCCTTCGTCAGAATCGAGGGCGGCACATTCCAATAGGGATTGACGATGATGAATTGCATCTTGTCCGAGAACACCGGCGTCGGCGTGCCCTCCTTGCCCACGATGACGCGGGCGCGATGCGCCACCTGCCCGTCGCGCACCACGGCGAGCTCGAAATCCGGAATATTCACCTCTATGCGGCTCTCGCCGAGCTCGCGCGGCAGCCAACGCCAGCGCTCCATATTGGCGATGATCTCGGCCTCCACCTGCGCATTGGAGCGGCGCGGCGGCGCGCTCGGCGCCTGCGCGCGCGGATCGGCGTCACGCGCGAGCGAATGCGACGCCGCGGCGAAACGCCTGTCCAGCTCCGGCAGACCAGCGCTGCGCAGCTCGACCAGCTTGGCGCGCAGCGCGCGATAGCCCTCATGCGGCGGATTATAGTCTTGTAGACGATCGCCGGCGCGCGATCCCGCGGCGGCGATGGTCGCGAGCGCGGCGCCCGGCTCCGGCAGAGCGGGATGCGCGCTGATGAGCCGCGACAAGCGCCGCGGATCGACGCGCCCGCCGGACGCCTGAATCGCATAAGCGACGACCGCCTCCGACAAAGCGAATTCATCGGCGTCGCCGCCGAGCTTCGTCTCCGAAGGATAGGCGAGGCCGCGCAGATCGAGACCATCGTCGCGCGCGCGGCTCAGCCGCTCTATGGCCGCCGGCGCGGACGCGCGCCAGGAGTCGCCCTCGCGCCACAGCGGCGCATAGGCGCGCTGCGCATAAAAGGCGACGATCGCTTTGCGCCGCGCGCGCTGCTCCGAGCCGCGCGCCGCGCTCGCCCAGGCGTCGAGCGCGTCGGCGAAAGCGCGCTGCGCCTCGCCGATCAGCGCCTCGGCGACATCGAAGCCGCCGGCTGCGGGCGGGAGAACGATCGAAACGGAATTGACGATGGGAAGCAGCGCCGAGGTTCGCGGCGGCGGGAAGAGCTCGGCCGGCGGCTCGCCGATGGGCGGCCGAGAAACCTCGAGCTGCCGAACCAGTGGCGGCGGCGCGACGGCCAGCGGCCCGCGAAAGGGCGCGCGCGGCGCGGCGTCTGCGCCATGCGCAACGACGAAGGACGAACCGAGCCCGACTGCGAACGCCAGAATGGACGCACGCGCGAAACTGCCGCGGAACACCATGCTCTCCTGCCTCACGCCACCGGCGGCGGGCGCGCTTTTCGCGCGCCATCCGCTCTCGAACGATGCCGGCGCGCGCCGCTCGCGACTCGCGCCCTACGGATATTAACGTAAACGGGTTAATGCTTGGAATAAGCTTCCGCGCCCCGTGTCGCCATAGAGATTGCTTTTCCATTAACGACGCGACGGTGACGGAGTCGAGTTGCGGCTATCGCGGGCCCGTCTCGCAATTAGCTGGGCGCGACTTTTTGTAGCCGCCGCGCTTTCCGCCGAAAATACAATTCGGTTGCGCTATTCGCGCCATTCTGCCGCAGCTCCGCGCAATTGTCGGCGCCGCTGCGGCGGCGCAGTTTCATTCACGACGATGCGCACGGGCGATGCGGTTGCGTCATCGTCTTCGAAAAAAAGCACTGAGGGAGAATACGTCATGCACAGCAATGCGGAGGTCTTCAAAGCGCTGGCCGGCATCATCGGCGCGCTCGCCTTCTTCATCGTCGTCATTCACCAGCTCACCCGCCTGCTCGGCTGAGAGCCTTCTCCTCGCGCGACTTCCCGGAGCGCCCCCCGGCGTCTCCGGGATTTTTCAAATCACATAGATTCTGTCCGGCAGCTCCTCATGGCCGCCGGGCGGCACATGTTTCGACAAGAGCCGCGCGCATTCGCCGATCGCATCGACGAAGCCATCGGCGATGCGCCCCTCGCGCACGCGCGCGAGCAGAAGATCGAGCGCCGCGCGCCAATCCTCCTGCGGAATTTTCGCCGCTATCCCCTCGTCCGCGATGATGCGCGCATAGCGCTCGCCGAGCGAGACGAAGATCAGCACGCCGGTGCGGTCCCTGGTCGCCGAAACGCCGCGCGTGAAAAACTGTTCGATCGCCGCGCGATGGGCGCGCTCGCGCTTGACGAAGCGCGGCGTCAGCGCGAGCCGCAAGGGCGGCAGCGAGAACAGCAGCGCCGCGCCGATGAAGACGAGAATCTGAATGGCCAGAATGAGCCGCACGCCGAACTCGGTGAAGAAGACCAGCGGCCAGGGCGCGATGAGCGCGATGAGCGCCGCCAGTAGCGGCGGCACATAGGCGTAATCGGAGGAGCGGCGCGCCAAGACGCAGACGATCTCCCCCGCCGTGCGCCGCTCGGCGGCGGCGATCGCCGCCGCTATGCGCTCTTTATCCGCATCTGAAATCGGCATCACCAATCCCCCGAGGCGCCGCCGCCGCCCGACGAGCCGCCGCCGCCTGAAAATCCGCCGCCATCGCCCCAAGAGGAGCCGCCGCCCCAGGAGGAGCCGCCGGACCAGCTGTCGTTCGACGGCGGAAAATAGACGATCGGCCCGCGCCCGCCGCGATAGATGCGCCGCCCGCCGCCGCGGGCGTTGGCCAGCATGGAGAAGAAGACGAACATGAAGAGCAGGAAGATGATGAAGGGCACGATCTCGTCGAAACCGGGCTCGGAATGCTCGGCGCGCACTTTCACGCGCTTTTCCCATTCGGCGGAATCGCCGCTCAGCACTTCGATGATGCCATCGACGCCGCGCTCGATTCCGGCGCCGAAATCGCCGGTCTTGAACTTCGGCGTCACCGCCGTCGCGATGATGACCTTGGAGAGCGCGTCGGTGAGCGTCCCCTCGAGCCCATAGCCGACCTCTATGCGCATCTTGCGCTCATTGGGCGCGATGAGGAACAGCACGCCATTATTGACCTTCGCCTCGCCGAGCTTCCAGAAGCGGAACAGGCCATTGGCGAAAGTTTCTATATCCGTGTCCTGCAGCGACGGCACGGTGGCGACGACGAGCTGAATGCCCGACTTCTCCTCCAGCTCTTTCGATTTCGTCTCGACCGCCTGCCGCGCCGCCGGCGGAATAATATGGGCGTCGTCGACGACGCGGCCGGTGAGCGCGGGAAAATCGAGCGCCGCGAAAGCGAGCGCCGGCAGCAGAAGAAAGACCAGCAGAGCGAGGCTTCGCGTCCCGCGCATCGTGGCGAAAGAGCCGCGGCGACGCGAAGGCCACGAAGGAAGCGACGGCATCAGCGGCGATCTCCCATTGCAAAAAGATTCTAGAACTTCACCGTGGGCGCCTGCTCCGCGCCGGCGTTGGCGGTGAATTCGGCGAGCGGCTTGGTTCCGGCGAAGACGGTCTTGGCCCAGAGCAGCGTCGGGAAGGTGCGCAGCGAGGTGTTGAACTCCCGCGCCGCCTGAATGTAATCGCGCCGCGCCACATTGATGCGGTTCTCCGTGCCCTCGAGCTGCGATTGCAAGGCCAGGAAGTTGGTGTTGGATTTCAGATCGGGATAGGCCTCGCTGACGGCGAGCAGCCGCCCCAGCGCGCCGGAGAGCTGCGCCTGCGCCTCCTGAAACTGCTTCAATTTTTCAGGATCGGTGAGCTGCGAGACATCGACCTTGGCCTGCGAGGCGTGGGCGCGCGCCTCCGTCACCGCGGTGAGCACGTCCTTCTCATGCTTGGCGTAGCCCTGCACGGTGGCGACGAGATTGGGGATGAGATCGGCGCGGCGCTGATATTGCGCCTCCACCTCGGCCCATTTGGCCTTGGCTTCCTCCTCCTGCGTCGGAATCGTGTTGTAGCCGCAACCCGAGAGCGAGAGAGCGAGGAAGAGAGCGGCCAGCAGAGACGGCCAGCGGAAGGAAAAATTCATCCGAAAGTCTCCTCATGACGTCACCGCCCCACCGAACGGAGCGCGCCCATTACTTAGGCTGCACATGAGGGCTTGGGAAGTGCGGGCGACGCCGGAAGGGGACAGAACTTCGGATTGAACGGGGGCGGGTTTGGACCTACTATTGCTTTGGAGAATTTCATGTCGACCACACGCGTGACCGCCGCCGAGTTTCAGCAGGACTTCGGAGCCCTGAGCGATAAAGCGCGCCATGAGCCCGTGGTCATAACTCGCGAGGGCCGCGACTCGCTCGTCGTCATCTCCGCAGAGCAGTGGGAGCGGCTGAAGCAGTGTAGTCGAAACGTCGGCCCGACCAGCGAATTGCCAGAGGAATGGGCGGAAGCAGTCCGCCGAGCGCAGGTTCCAGAAGAATTCGCTCATCTCGACGATGAATTGAATTAAAGACGGTGGCGCTTCCCGCACCCGTTCCCGGACTCGTCGTCCGTTACAGCTACCTTTGGCGGAGCGAGTTTCTGGACGGTCGCGAAGAAGGCCAAAAGGACCGGCCCTGCGCGATTATCGCGGCGATTCGCGCCGACAAGGTCGGCGTCACGCGCGTGCTGGTATTGCCGATCACCCATCGGGAGCCGAGCGACGCGGCCGTGGCGGTCGAAATCCCGGCGAAAGTCAAATCACGTCTCGGTCTGGACGAAGCGCGCTCTTGGGTCGTTCTATCCGAATGGAATGAATTCGTTTGGCCCGGACCAGACCTGCGTCGGCTCCCCGGAGCCGATGATCTATCGGTCGCCTATGGAATGCTTCCACCCAAATTATTCGCCATCGTTCGAGATCGTTTTCTCTCTATTGTAGCGGCTCGCGCCGCACGTTCCGTGCCGCGCAGCTGATCTCACGGCCGCCGCTCTTTTCATGACGCTCCATTCGCACTAGCTTCGAGACCAGCTTGCAGTTTTCATCGCGACTCGCCCGTCCCGAAAATGCGCGCGACCCGCAGCGGAGCCCCTTTCATGTCGACGGAAACCGTTCTCCAATCCTTGGACGCCGATCTGCCCGCGGCCACGGATCGCCTCTTCGATTTTCTGCGCATCAAATCCATCTCCACCGATCCCGCTTTCGCTTCCGAATGCCGACGCGCCGCCGATTGGCTCGCCGGCCAGCTGCGCGAGCTCGGCTATGAGGCCAGCGTGCGCGACACGCCCGGCCATCCGATCGTCGTCGGCCACGCCAAGGCCAAGCGGCCGGACGCGCCGCATGTGCTGTTCTACGGTCATTATGACGTGCAGCCGCCGGACCCGCTCGAGCTCTGGATCAGCGATCCTTTCGATCCGCGCCTCGTCCAAGGCGAGAAGGGCGAGGAGATCGTCGCCCGCGGCGCCTCGGACGACAAAGGCCAGCTGATGACCTTCCTCGAGGCCTGCCGCGCCTTTCAGCGCAATGGCGGCCTGCCCTGCCATATTACTTTCCTCTTCGAGGGCGAGGAGGAGACCGGCTCACCGTCCCTGCCGGATTTTTTCGCCGCCAATCGCGAGGAATTGTCCGAGCCGGCGCTGGCGCTCGTCTGCGACACCGGAATGTGGAACGCCAAGACGCCCGCCATCACCACGATGCTGCGCGGCCTGGCGCAAGAGGAGGTGATCCTCACCGCCGCCGATCGCGATCTGCATTCGGGCATATTCGGCGGGCCGGTCGTCAATCCGATCCATGTGCTGGCGAAGATCATCGGCGATCTCCATGACGCCGAAGGCCGCGTGACGCTGCCCGGTTTCTATGACGGCGTCGCCGAGCTGCCCGAGGAGATCGCCGCGCAATGGCGCGGGCTAGAGTTCGACGAGACGGCGTTTTTGAAGAGCGTCGGCGTCGCGCGCCCGGCTGGCGAGCGCGGGCGCAGCCTCATCGAGCAAGTATGGTCGCGCCCGACTTGCGACGTGAACGGAATCATCGGCGGCTATACCGGGCCGGGCGCCAAGACCGTGCTGCCGGCGCAAGCGAGCGCCAAAATCTCCTTCCGCCTCGTCGGGACGCAGGACCCGGAGAAAGTGTTGGAGTCGTTCCGCGCCTTCGTGCGCGATCGCCTACCCGTGGACGTGCGCGCAAAATTCGTTCCCCATGGCGCCTCGCGCGCTCTGCAGCTGCCCTTCGGCTCAGAGGCGCTCACGCGCGCGCGGCGGGCCTTGCAAGACGAGTGGGACAAGGAGGCGGCGCTGGTCGGCTGCGGCGGCTCCATTCCGATCGTCGGCGCCTTCAAGCGCGATCTCGGCATGGACACGCTGATGATCGGCTTCGCGCTCGAGGACGACCGCATTCATTCGCCCAACGAAAAATACGCCTATAGCTCGTTCAAGAAAGGCTCTCGCTCCTGGGCGCGCGTGCTCGCCGCTCTAGCGGCGTGAGCGGCGCGAGACGAAGCAGTCCCGCGCATGAGGGCGCTGGCCGCGAGCGGCAGGTCGGGGGTATAGAAGGCCATAGGCCTCATCGGAATCGAAATGCCCGCACCCGACACGCCGCACGCCGCCGATTTCCGTCCCTCGCCCAATCACAATGAGCGGCTGACGCCCGTCTCCGCGCTGATCCTGCATTATACGGGGATGCCGACGGCGGCCTCGGCGCTGGCGCTGCTCACCAGCTCCGAGGGGCAGGTCTCATCGCATTATTTCGTCGATGAGGACGGGACCATCCTCCAGCTCGTGCCGGAGGCGCGCCGCGCCTGGCACGCCGGCCGCAGCTTCTGGGCCGGCGAGACCGATCTGAATTCCGCCTCCATCGGCATAGAGATCGTCCATCCCGGCCATGACGATCCGCGCCCCTTCCCGGACCGCCAGATCGAGGCGACAGCGGCGCTCTGCCGCGATATTTGCGCGCGGCAGGGCATAGCGCCGCGGCGCGTGCTCGCCCATTCGGACATCGCCATCGGCCGCAAGATCGATCCCGGCGAGTTCTTCCCCTGGAAGGCGCTCGCGGAGCTCGGCGTCGGCCATTATGTGGAGCCCGCCGCCATCACAGGCGGCGCGACGCTGGAGACCGGCGCGCGCGGCGACGAGGTGAGGCGATTGCAGCAGGCGCTCGCCGATTACGGCTATAAGATCGACGTCACCGGCGATTACGACCAAGCCTGCGCCGGCGCAGTCGCCGCCTTTCAGCGGCATTTCCGTCCCGCCCTCGTCGACGGCCGCGCAGATTCCTCAACCATTGCCACCTTGCGCGCGCTGGCGGGAGCGGGCGCATGAGCGAGAAGAAATTCGTCGTCGTCACCGGCGTCTCCACCGGCATAGGCTATGCGCTGGTCGAGGCGCTGACGACGCGAGGCTACCACGTTTTCGGCAGCGTCCGCACGCCGGCCGACAGCGCGCGGCTGCAAGCGCGCTTCGGCGCGGCGAGCTTCACTCCGCTCCTCTTCGATGTGACCGACGCCGCCGCCGTCGCCGAGGCCGCGCGGGAGACTGAGCGGCGCCTCGACGGCGCGCGCCTCACCGGCCTCGTCAACAACGCCGGCGCGGCGTTTCCGGCGCCGCTGCTCTATCAGCCGATCGAGGAGGTCCGCCTTCAGCTCGAGATCAATGTGATCGGCCAGATCGCCGTCACCCAGGCTTTCGCGCCTCTGCTCGGCGCGAGCACGGCAAAGCGCAACGGGCCGCCCAGCCGCATCGTGAATATGAGTTCGGTGGCGGGCAGCCTCGCCTCGCCCTTCCTGGGGGCCTATGCCGCCTCCAAACATGCGCTCGAGGGCTTGTCCGACTCGCTGCGGCGGGAGCTGATGATTTTCGGCGTCGATGTGGTGGTCATAGAGCCGGGCGTGATCGCCACGCCAATATGGGACAAGGCCGAGAGCGCCGATTTCGGCCGCTATGATTCCACCGTCTACGGCCCCTCGGCCCGCAGGCTGCAGAAATGGGCGGTGGAGAAGGGCCGGCTCGGCCCGCCGCCGGAGCGCGTCGCCGCCGCCGTGCTGCGCGCGCTGACCGAGAAGCGGCCTCCGGCGCGCATTCGCGTCGTGCCGAGCTATCTATTGGATTGGCTGCTGCCGCGCCTGCTGCCGGCGCGGCTGCTGGACCGCATCCTCGCCAAGCGCATGGGGCTGCTGCCGCCGGCTTGACGCGGGGCGCGTTCCGGCCCACCAAGGCTCGACAGATTCCAGGTGATGGGTTCGCCGTATTTCCCCCTCTCCCCGCGAGCGGGGAGAGGGTCGGGGTGAGGGGCTCGGGGCTCGAACCCCAGCGGAAAACGCCCAAGCCCCTCATCCTCACCTTCTCCCCGCAAGCGGGGAGAAGGAAGGCGGCAGACCTCACGCGAGACGATCCAAATCCCATCGAGGGGACAAGACCGACGATGACCGACGAAATCGAGACCCGCCTTCCCGACCCCATCTCCGCCGAGCCGGCGCCGCGCCATAGGACGGCGGCGGTGACGATCGGCCGGGGGCCGCGCGCGGTGACGATCGGCGGCGGCGCCCCCATCGTCGTCCAGTCCATGACCAATACCGACACGGCCGATGTCGACTCCACCGTCGCGCAGATCGAATCGCTGGTCCGCGCCGGATCGGAGCTGGTGCGCATCACCGTCGATCGCGACGAGGCCGCCGCAGCCGTGCCGCATATTCGCGATCGTCTCGCGCAGAAGAATATCGACGTCCCGCTGATCGGCGATTTTCACTACATCGGCCACAAGCTGCTCGCCGATCATCCGGCCTGCGGCGAGGCGCTCGAAAAATATCGCATCAATCCCGGCAATGTCGGCTTCAAGGAGAAGAAAGACCGCCAGTTCGGCGCGATCGTCGAGCTCGCCATAAAGCATGGCAAGGCGGTGCGCATCGGCGCCAATTGGGGCTCGCTCGACCAGGAGATGCTGACGCATCTGATGGACATCAACGCCAATTCCGCGGCGCCGCTGGACACGCGCGCGGTGACGCGCGAGGCGCTGGCCCGCTCGGCGCTGATCTCGGCCGAGCGCGCCGAGGAGATCGGCCTCTCGCGCGACCGCATCGTCATCTCGGCCAAGGTCTCCGCCGTGCAGGACCTCATCGCCGTCTATCGCATGTTGGCGCTGCGCAGTGATTATGCGCTGCATCTCGGTCTCACGGAGGCCGGCATGGGCTCCAAGGGCGTCGTCGCCTCGGCGGCGGCGCTGGGCGTGCTGCTGCAGGACGGCATAGGCGACACGATCCGCGTGTCGCTGACGCCAGAGCCCGGCGGCGATCGCGCCAATGAGGTGCGCGTCGCGCAGGAGATTTTGCAGACGATGGGCTTTCGCACCTTCGTGCCGCTGGTCGCCGCCTGCCCCGGCTGCGGCCGCACCACCTCCACCGTCTTCCAGGAGCTGGCGCGCGACATTCAATCCCATATTCGCGAGCGTATGCCGGCGTGGCGGCAGGATTATCCGGGCGTCGAGACGCTGAATGTCGCGGTGATGGGCTGCATCGTCAACGGGCCGGGCGAGTCCAAGCACGCCGATATCGGCATTTCGCTTCCCGGCACGGGCGAGGCGCCGACCGCCCCGGTCTTCATCGACGGCAAGAAGGCGATGACCTTGCGCGGCGAGGGCATAGCCGAGGAATTCACCCGCATCGTCGAGGATTATGTCGCCCGTCGCTTCGGCGGCGCCGAGGGCGAAGCGGCGGAGTGATCAGCCGAGCGCCGCCGCCGCGCGCAGATCGCGCCAGGCGCGGCGCTTCAATATGGGCGTTCGCAGCAGGCTGGCGAGCGGCGGGGCGAGCAGCGCGCGCGTCGTTCCGCCGCCGTGATCATAATCGAACCAGCCGTTGCGATATCGCGCGACATCCGGCGAGCCGAGCGCGGCGCGGGCGGCGAAATCGCCGAGAATGAGAAGCGCGCGCGGCGCGGCCAGCAGTACATGGCGGCGCAGGAAGGGATTGAGCGCCGCGACTTCCGCAGGGTTGAGCTCGCGCGCGCCGGGCGGGCGCCAGGGCGTCGCATAGGCGAGATAGGCGCCGGAGCGATCGCGGCCAATCGCGCGCAGCATATTGTCGAGCAGCCGCGCCTCCGGCCCGACGAAAGCCTCGCCGCCGCGCTCCTCCTCCTCGCCGGGCGCGAAGTCCAGAACCATCAGAGCCGCGCCGCGCGCCCCCGCCGAGAAGAGAAAATGCCCGGCGGTCGACTTCAGCGCGCAGCCGTCGAAACCCGCGAGCCGCTCCTGCAATTCGTCGATCGTTCGTGCTTCGCTCGCGGCCTCGCGCGCGGCGCGCGCGGCCTCCTCGGTGAAGACCGGAGCGGCTGGGCGCGGCGAGCGGGTCTCCCGCGCCGGCGGCTCGGCGCGACGCGCGGGCGCGGCGACGGGCGGAGGCGCGGCGGCGCGGCCCGACGGCGGCGCGGCGCTCTCGGCGAAACGGTCGTGCGGCGCCTCGTCGATCGCTATGTCGACGCCGATCGTCACATACCAATCGACGAGCGCGGCGAGGCCCGTCTGCGTGGAGAGATCGGCGTCAGCGGACATGGCGGCGAGATTAGATCAGCGTCGCGAAAAGGTGAAGGGCGAGACGGCGGAAGGCGACGGCTCGCGCGCAGCGCCGCCGATCGCTCGACGGGCGCGGACGATGTGGTTGCGTAGATTATCGATCTACACGCAGACGGGGCGCGTCGATAGCTTAACGAAGCGTAAAAGACGGCGATCGGGCGAAGGTGAGAAGAGGGCGTTCCGCCCTCCGGCCGAGCGGCGACGCCGTCCAGTTCCGCCGCGAAGACAGAGCGGCGATCCGGCGTCTCATTCGTCGACAGGCGTTCTCGATTTCAAAATCTTCATAAGAGAATTCACATGATCGACGTGGTCGAAAACCTCGCACAGTCGCTGTTCGTCAGTCTCGGCTCCCGATCGGAGCCTTGGGACGAAGCTCCCCTCGCCGAGCGCGACCGCTATCGCCTTGCCGCGGAAAATATATTGCGCGAGCTCGCGGCCCGCGCGCCCTTCGAGCCGACGTCGCTCGTCCGGAAAATCCGCGAGACGCGGCCGACCTTCCTCGGCTTCCTCTACATGACCTATTCGCTGAACACCGCCGAGGCGGCCGCGCTGCTGGCCTTTCAGGCGCTGCGCGGTCAGTTCCGCCGCTCAGCAGCAGCGTAGCGCGCGCCGTCCGCCCTCGCCGAAACGGCTCGCCTGACGTTCGAGGAAAAACTCCTCGCGCGTCATCGCCGGCTCGTCGGGATGGTTCTCGCGCCGATGCGCGGCATAGGCCTCGTAATCCCCCTGCCCGATCATCAGCCGCGCGCCATTGCGCAGCTTTTGCCCGAGCTTGGAAAGATCAAGCGCGGGCAATCCGCAGATCGTGCAGCTCATCGCTCGTCTCCCTGGTGGTGACGCTGGTCGCGCGCCGCGCCTCGCCGATCGCCCGCAGGCCGAAGAACAGCATGGAAAGGACCAGCGCGATGAAGACGGCGCAGAGCGTCGTGTTCACATAATCGTTGAAGACGATGCGGCTCATCTCGGCGGCGGTCTTGGCCGGCGCGAGCAGCCTGCCCTCCGCCGCGGCGGCGGAATAGCGTGCGGCATGGGCGAGGAAGCCGATCTTGGGATCGGGATGGAAGATTTTCTCGGCGCCCGCCGTCAGCGTGCAGATATAGAGCCAGGCCGCAGGCGCCGCGACGATGACCGCGTAGCGCTCCCGCTTCATGCGGAACAGCACCACAGTGCAGAGGGTGAGCGCTATGGCCGCCAGCATTTGATTGGCGATGCCGAACATGGGCCAGAGCGTGTTGATGCCGCCCAGAGGATCGACCACGCCCTGATAGAGGAACCAGCCCCAGCCGGCGACGGCGAGCCCCGTGGCGCCGAAATTGGGAATCCAGGCGCGCGTATGCTTGAAGCGCGGCCAGATGGTTCCGATCTTGAGAAAAGTGGAGAGATAATCGCGCGGCGCGAGCAAGAGCCACACCGGCAGCACGGACGCGACGAAGCCATAGAAGATCAGCATGAAGGCGAGCGCCTCGCCCTTGAAAGAGAAAAGCGCGGCGAGCGCCGGCGTCTCGGCGACCGTGCGGCCGAGCGCGATGGAGCCGATGAGCAGCACGAAGCCGATGGCCGACATTTCGAAAATGCGGCCGGGACGCAAATAGCGGCCATAGACGCCCATCAGCACGGCGATGGGCAGAGTGGCGAAGACGGTGAAGAAGCCCCAGGGGCTGTCGGCCAGCGCCTTGACCACGATGAGCGCCAGCACGGCGAGCAATATGAGCATTATGGTGAGAATGCCGACCATTGCGACGATTCCGGCGGCCGGGCCGAGCTCCGTCTTGATGAGATCGCCGAGCGAGCGCCCATCGCGCCGCGTCGAGATGAACAGCACGACGAAATCTTGCACCGCGCCAGCGAAAACGACGCCGGTGAGCAGCCAGAGCGTGCCGGGCAGATAACCCATTTGCGCCGCCAGCACCGGGCCGACCAGCGGCCCCGCCCCCGCTATGGCCGCAAAATGATGGCCGAACAGCACATATTTGTCGGTCGGCACATAATCGAGCCCGTCATTGCGGCGATGCGCCGGCGTCTTGCGCTGCGGATCGAGGCCGAGCGCGCGTTCCGCGATGAACAGCGAATAGAAGCGATAGGCGGTGAGATAGACGCAGATCGCCGCCGCTGCCAGCCACATTGCGTTGACGGTCTCGCCCCGCGCCACCGCCAGAGTGAAGAGCGAGAAGACGCCGATGGCGACGATTCCGGTCCAAAGGGCGATCGAGCCGAGCTTGCGGCCCGGCGTGGCGAGTGGGAGGGACATAGCGCTAGCCTCGGCGTTTCCGGGAGCGCCGGGAGGACGTCATCGTATCCCGGCATTTTTCCCAAGAAATAGGCCAAAGGCGCCCGCCGCGTCCAGCCGCGTGGCCATACGCTCGCCTCGTCGCCCCTCACTCGCCCTTCACTTGCCCGGCGTCAGCCCCGAGCTCTGCGTCCGCTCGGCGCCGCTGTAGGAGACGCGCCAGATCGTCCCATTGCCGTCCTCGCTCACCAGCAGCGAGCCGTCGCGCGCCACGACGACATCGACGGGGCGGCCCCAGACCCTCGTGTCGTCGACGACGAAGCCGGTGAGAAAATCCTGATACTCGCCGGTCGGGACGCCGTCCTTGAAAGAAAGGCGCACGATCTTGTAGCCGGTGCGCTCGGCGCGGTTCCACGAGCCGTGCAGAGCGACGAAAGCGTCGCCCTTATATTCCGCCGGGAACTGGCCGCCGTCGTAGAAGGCGATGCCCAGCGGCGCCGAATGCGGCTGGAACAGCACATCGGGAACAGTGATCTTGCTCGCGAGGTCGGGCCGCTCGCCGGCGTGGCGGGGGTCCTCATGCGCGCCGATGTAATGCCAGGGCCAGCCATAGAAACCGCCCTCCTTCACGCGCGTGGCGTAATCGGGCGGCAGATCGTCGCCGAGCATGTCGCGCTCGTTCACCACGCACCAGAGCGCGTCGGTCTCCGGCTGCAATTGCAGGCCGGAGCAATTGCGCAGCCCATTGGCGACATTGCGGCGGCTCTTTCCGTCCGGGTCTATGGCGATCACCGTGGCGCGCTCGAATTCCGCGCCTGCTCCCGCGCCGACGCCATGCGCCTTCTCGAGCTGCGCGATTTCCTGCGCGGAAGGGCGCGGATGGCCTTCAGCGACATTGGTCTTGGAGCCTATGGCGACATAGAGCGTCGCGCCGTCGCGCGAAAAGACGAGATCGCGCGTCCAATGGCCGCCGTCCCAGGGCAGCGCGGCGATCGTCTCGGCGGGGCCGGAGGCTGTCAAATCGCCGTTTCGATAGCGAAAACGCAGCACCGCCGTCGGCGTGCCGACATAGACGAAACGCGGCTCCGGCCCCGGCGGGTAAAAAGCTATCCCATAAGGTCGCTCGAGTTCAGAGGCGAAGATATGGGAGGATGCCGGCGTGATCCTCCCCTCCTGCGAATGGAAGACGCGGATGCGGCCGCCGATGCTCTCGCTGACGAAAATATCGCCATTGGGCGCGTGGCGAATGACGCGCGGCCCCTCGAGGCCGGAGGCGAAAACCTCCGCCGAGAAGCCGGGAAGCGTTCGCGGCGCGGCGCCGTCTGGACGCGCGACCACTTGCGAACGCGAGGCGACAGGCGCGCTGGCGAGCGGGGCCGGCAGATCCGCCGGCGATATCTTGCGCCAGCTTCCGGGCGCGTCCAGACGCCAATCGCCGAAGGCGGCGGCGCCGATCCGGCGCGCCGGCTCCGATTGCGCGAAGGCGAGACCGGCGCAAGCGCCGACGAGGAGAAGTGTCGGAGCGAATGTCTTCATTGGCGGCCTCTTTCGAAACAGGACCGCACTCTAGCTCGGCTGAATCATATTTAAAAGATAGAATTATCGCATCATTCGACGCCTGTCGCTCCCGCGTGGCGCGCCTCTTCCTGCAGCGGACGGCCGGTGCTATTCGACCGCCTCCGACGAATGAAAAGGAAAATGACGATGACCGATATCTGGCTGGCGACGGGCGAAGCGACGGTTCTGGCGGCGGACGGGCAATATACCGACGCTATGCCGGAAGTGCTGATCGGCAGTGTGAAGGGCCCGGTGGGAACGGCTTTCGCCTCCATGACGGGACAGGTCGCGGGCCATCCGCGCATGTTCGTCATTCGCGATCTCAATCAGCAGGTGCGCCCCGCCACGATGATGACGACCAAGATGACGGTGCGCTCCAATGATTACGTCGAACTGCTCGGCGGCGTCGTGCAGGCGGCGACCGGCGACGCCATCGTCGATGCGGTTTCCGAAGGAATCATTCCGAAAGATCAGGTGAATGATCTGGTCATGATCATCATGGTCTGGCTCGATCCGCGTTGCGCCACTGATCCGAACCTCGACAGGCGCGACCTCTATCGCACCAATTACGAGGCGACGAAGCTGGCGATTTCCCGCGCTTTGAAGGGCGAGCCGACGATCGACGAGCTCATCGCCAATCGCAAGACGGTGACGCATTATGCGCTGGAAGGCGTGTTCGACGAGTGATTTTGCGCAGCCGGCATTGCAAAAATCGAGCATCGCGCCGATTGCGAATCACGTCTCGAAGCGTTAGCAAACGAATCCTCACATGGCGCGTTCGATATGACGCGTCTTTTCATGAGAATTCGAGGGAGATTTGCGATGGCCAAGGCGAAGAGCGAGAAGCCTGCGGCGGTCAAGAAGGCCAAGAAACCCGAAGCCGCCGCGATTCGTCCGGTGAAGGAGAGCTTGACCAAGTCGGCCCTGATCAATCTGCTCGCCGAGCAGAACGAGCTGCCGCGCAAGACCGCCGCGGCGGTCTACGCCACGCTCGAGGAGGTGTTCCTCGGCTCCGTGCATCCGCGCGGCGTCGGCGAGTTCACCCTGCCCGGCCTGCTGAAAGTGTCTCTGCGCAAGGTTCCGGCGCGTAAGGCCGGCACTCTGGTGCGCAATCCCGCCACGGGCGAGATGGTCAAGGCCGCCGCCAAGCCGGCGAGCGTGCGTGTGAAAATCCGCGCCCTCTCCAAGCTGAAGACGGCCGCCACGCCCTGATTTCATCAGGGTGTCTTTCCGAGCGAGCCCGAAGGCTCGCGGTCCGGGGCCTCGCCCTACGAACCGCGCGCTTTCGGGCTCGTTTCGTTTTTGCGGTCCTCAGGCGGCGCGCGTCGCTCTGGCGTGGTTCTTGGTGAGCCACGGGCTCCAGGGCTGCGGGGCGATCAAGCCTTCGCCGACGAAGACCGGCGTTATGCGCCCGCGGGCGACGCGGCCGATGAAGGCCGGCTTGTGCAAATGCTGCGTCTCGGCGTCCAGCGGCAGGGAGAAGCCGCTCGGCGCGCGCAGCTTTTGCAGCGGCAGCGCGCGGCGCACCGCCGCGACATCGACGGAGCCTGCCGCGACCACCGCCGCGCGCCACAGCTCGAAGCCGAGATAGCTCGCCTCCATGGCGTCATTGGTCATGGCGTCGGGCGCATTTTTGTAGCGGCGCCATTGCGCCACGAAGCCGCGATTCTCGGCGCAATCGATTGCGTGCAGATAGTTCCAGGCGACATAGAGCCCGTCGATCGCGCAATGGGCGAGCGCCGGCAGCTCGGCCTCGCCGATCGACAAGGACAGGGTCGGCGCGGCGAGGGCCCCGAGGGCGCGGAAGAAGCGCAGATTGGCGTCGCCGCTCACGGTCGAGACGATGGCCGCGCCGGGACGCGCGGCGAAGCGGCGAATTTCTCTGGCGACGGCGCTCCAATCCTCGAGGGCGGGCGGCGCATAGATTTCGACGACATCGTCGCCGCCGACCCCCTGCGCGGCGAGATAGGCGCGCAAAATGGCGTTGGTGACGCGCGGATAGACATCGTCATTGCCGATGAGCAAGAAGCGCCGCGCGCCGAGGTTTTTCAGAAAGTCGACGGCCGGAATCGCCGTCTGGCTCGGCGTGCCGCCCGTGTAGACGATATTGGGAGACCGCTCCTCGCCCTCATATTGGCTCGGATAGAAGAGCAGCCCATTGGCTTTTTCGATCACCGGAAGCGCCGCCTTGCGCGAGGCGGAGGTCCAGCAGCCGAAAATGGCCGCGACGCCGCGCTCCTCCAACAGAATGCGCGCCTGCGCGGCGTAGAGGGCGGGATCGGAGCGCGGGTCCATGATCATTGCCTCCAGCGGGCGCCCGAGGAGGCCCCCCTGCTCGTTGCAGCGCGCGATGAGCATGGTCAGCAGCTCCTGCAAGGGACGCTCGCTGCTGGTCATCGTGCCGGAGAGCGAATGCAATATGCCGATGCGGATCGCGCCATTGTCGAGATCGAGGAAATAGCGCTCGACGGCGCCGACGAGGCTCTGCGAGCCGCCGAGCAGCGTCTGCGCCGTGGCGAGCGCCGCGCGGCCGGCCGCTTCCGCCTGCGCGACCACATCGCCGACGTCCGGCAGCGCCTCGCCGACGCCGCGGGCGACGAGCGCGGCGCGCGCCCCCAGGCCGTCGAGCTCGGCCGCTTCCCGGTTCAGCGTGTCGGCGAGATCGCGATTGACGCAGGCGACCGCATCGACGCTGGCCGAGACGTCGGCGATGGCGCCGACGGTTCCCTCCACCGCGAAACGGATGGAGTCGATCTGCGCCTCGATATCCGCGGCGGCGCGCGAGGTCTGATTGGCGAGCGTCTTCACCTCGCTCGCCACCACGGCGAAGCCACGTCCGCTCTCGCCGGCCCGCGCCGCCTCTATCGTGGCGTTGAGCGCGAGCAGAGAGGTCTGGCCGGCGATGGACTGGATGAGCTTGCTCACCGCGTCGATGCGCCCGGCGGCCGCAGCGAGACCGCGCACGATCTCCTCCGCGCGGGCGAGATCGGCGGCGCTGCGATCGGCCGCCGCGCGCGCCGCCGCCACCTGGCCGGAGGAGCGGCCGACCAGCTCGACGATGGCGTCGCGCGCCGCCAGCGCCAGGCCGTCGACATTCTGCGCGGCCGTGGCGGCGGCGCCCGTCGCCTCGGAGAGCCGGCGGAGCATATCGTCGGTGCAGAAGGCGCAATCGTCGACCGCCGCCCGCGTCTTCGCGCCGGCGGCGTCGAGAATGCTCTCCGTCTCCGCCGCGGATTCGCGCAGCCGCGCCATGAAGACGGCGCGGCCGGCTTCGCGGATCGACTGCTCCGCCTCGCGGCTGCGCTCGGCGACGGCGAAAGCGTCGACGGCGGCCAGCATACGCCGAATCTCTTCGCCGATGCGCCAGAGCCGCCCCGACAGAGCGCCATTCTTGCGCGGAAGGCAGGCGTAACGATCGCCCGCGGCGATTTTTTCCAGCACCGCTATCTGCGCGGCGAAGCGTCGCTCGATCGCCACCGCCGCCGCGAGCGCGGCGAGCCCCGCCGCGACGAAGGCGAGACGCGGATCGCCGCTCGCCCAGCCGAGGACGAGCGGCGCGCAGCTCGCGGCGAAGGTCGCCGCGAGGAGAAACGCGCACGGAAATTTCCCGGCCAAATTGTCCGCCATGGATCACACACTTCGCTATTGGTTTGAAAAGTTGCGTATTTTCGCTACACAACGGTTACCAACCCCTTTCGACGGCGCGTCGTCTCCGCCTCGATTATCGGCAATCGGCGCCGGGATTTTCAGCGCAGCCACCTAGGAGCAAACGGTAAGCGCGTGACTCCCCTCGCCCCACGGTTTATTCGGAGGATCGGGAGCTTTGCCGAATGCGCCGATCGTCGAAACGATTTTCTCGTCCGTCTCTCATTCTCTGCCTCGCCTTGGCGGCGAGCGGCTGCGGCGGACGTCCACATGGCGTGCTGACCCCACAGCCGCAGACGGCCGGAACCGATCGCGTCGAATTGCTGGTCGCCACGACGCGCAGCGATCGCGGCGCCGAGCCCGGCGATCTCTTCACCGGCGAGCGCGGAAAGGGCCTCGCCTTCGCCGATATCGCCGTCTCCATTCCGCCGGACGGCGCGCGCCAGATCGGCGAGGTGCAATGGCCCGAAACTCTGCCCGGCGATCCGAGCCGCGAATTCGTCACGCTGCGCGCCGACGCGGTCAACCAGCAGGAGGCGGCGCGCCGTTTCGACGCGCGCATCGCGAAGGCGCCGAAGCGTCAGGCGCTGGTCTTCGTCCACGGCTTCAACACGCTCTTCGCCGAAGCGGTGTTTCGCTTCGCGCAGATCGTCCATGATTCGGGGACGAGCGCGCTGCCGGTGCTGTTCACCTGGCCCTCGCGCGGCAAGCTGCTCGATTACGGCTACGACCATGAGAGCGCGAGCTATTCCCGCGACGCGCTGGAGCATGTGCTGCATATGCTCGCCAAAGACCCGTCCGTCGGCGAAATCTCGATCCTCGCGCATTCCATGGGCAATTGGGTGACGCTGGAAGCCTTGCGCCAAATGGCGATCCGCGACCGCGGCCTCCCCTCCAAGATCAAGAATGTGATGCTGGCCGCGCCCGATGTCGATTACGACGTCTTCTCGCGGCAGATCGCCGAGATCGACGAGCGTCGCGCCATCTTCACCCTCTTCGTCTCGCGCGAGGACGAGGCGCTCGCCGCCTCCCGCCGGGTGTGGGGCGACAAGGTCCGGCTCGGCGCGATCGATCCGCAACGCGAGCCGTTCAAGGACACTCTGGAGCAGCGTCGTTTCAAGGTCGTCGATCTCACCACGGTGAAATCCTCCGATCCGCTCGGCCATGGCACTTTCGCGCAATCGCCGGAGATCGTGCGCTCGATCGGCGCGCGTCTCGCAGAAGGGCAGGCGCTGGCCGATAATCGCGCCGGAGTGGGCGAGCGCCTGGGCCAGGTGGCGACCGGCGCGGCCTCGACAATGGGGACGGCGGCGAGCGTCGCCGTCTCGACGCCTTTCGCCATCGTCGATCCGCGCACGCGCGAAAATCTCGGCGATCAGCTGCAGCGCCTCGGCGAGCATATGAGCGACACCGCGGCCGCCGGCGCCGATGTCGTCGCGCAGCCGTTGCGCTGAGCCTTCATCGAAGGCCGCTCACCAAGGAACGTCGCGGCCGCGATAATCGAGGAAACGGCCGGAATCCGCCAGAGTCAGCGCG
This sequence comes from Methylosinus sp. KRF6, assembly GCF_018887255.1. Taxonomy (NCBI): domain Bacteria; kingdom Pseudomonadati; phylum Pseudomonadota; class Alphaproteobacteria; order Hyphomicrobiales; family Methylocystaceae; genus Methylosinus; species Methylosinus sp. KRF6. The sequence goes on from NZ_JAHLJF010000001.1 coordinate 884,906, forward strand.
TCGATCGTCTCTATGAGGCCGACGGCGCTCTCCTCCACCGAGAGATCGGCGTTCTCGCCGCCCATATCGGTGCGCACCCAGCCGGGATTGAGCGCGACGACCGTGACCTTCTCGCGCTTCAGATCATGGGCGAGACCCTGGGCGATCTTGTTCAGCGCCGCTTTGGCGGCGCGATAGGCGATATTGGTCGAGCCCTCCGTCGCCATGGAGCCGAGGCCGCTCGACATCAGCGCGATGCGCGGATTGTCCGCGCGCAGCATCAGCGGCAGAAAGGCCTGGACCAGCCGCAAGGGCCCCAGCGTGTTGATGTCGAAGAGATCGAGCGCGCCGGGAAAATCCATGTCCAATGTCGATTGCGTCTGCGGCCCATAGGCGCCGGCGTTGCAGACGAGCACATCGAGCGGCCCCGTCAGCTCGCGCGCTGCGGCGCGAATCCCCGCCTCGTCGCGCTGATCGAAGACAAAGATGGAGAAGCGCGCGCGATGGCGCGCCACATCATGCTGCAGCCGCTCCCGCGCCTCCTCGCTGCGCACGGAGGCGCCGACATCGTCGCCACGAGCGGCGAGCAAGGTCGCGAGCCCATGGCCAATGCCCCTATTGGCCCCGGAAATGAACCAATGCTCCGCCATCGGCCGCTCCTCTTCGGATCGAGCCCAATATAACGCGCTCGCCCCCGACGTCAGGTGCGATGACGCCGAAATGGATGAGGACGCGCCACAACTTTATCGTATTTTAAAATTAATTATCACATTACAATAATATCTGTTCCGGATTCGCCCATGGCCGACATTCTCTTTTTCGATGCTCCCGAGCCCCCGCCTTTCGAACCGCCGCTACGCCGACGGCTGCGGCGCAACAGCGAAATCCTCGTCGCGCTGCTTTCGGCTCTGCTCGCCGCCACGATCGCGTTCGGCGTCGCGCTCGTCGTGATCGCGCTCTTCTATGAAGGCGATTACATCTCCTTCGGTCCCGGCGGCCTCTGGTTCGGTCTTCCCCCGGACGCCGGGGCCGGGCGCGTCGCGCTCTCCGCCTTCAGCGCGCCACAGAGGCTCGCCGGCGCCTTTGCGCTGACGCTGCTGATCGCTCCCGCCGCCTATATTCTCCTTTGCCTGCGCAAATTGTTTCGCCTCTATTCGTGCGGCGTCGTCTTCTCGCCCCGCAATGCGCAATGTCTGAAGCAGACCGGGCTCGGCCTTATCGCCTATGCCTTCGCGCCCTTCTGCGCCAATCGCATCGCGATTCTCGCCGCCGTCGGCAATGATCCGAGCTGGTTTCACCTCTATGAGATTCAGGCCGCGATTCTCGGCGCGCTCGTCTTCGTCATCGCCGATGTGATGCGATGCGCGCATGAGATCGAAGCCGAGCGGGATGGATTCGTATAATGCCCATCGTCATGCGCCTCGACGTCATGCTGGCCAAACGCCGTATGCGCTCCAAAGCTCTCTCGCGCGCCATAGGCGTCACCGAGGCCAATCTCTCGCTGCTGAAATCCGGAAAAGTGAATGGCGTGCGCTTCTCGACGCTCGCCGCCATTTGCCGCGAACTGGACTGCCAGCCGGGAGACCTCATGGAATATGAGCCCGACGACGCCGCCGAAGCGATGGAGAAGGCGGGATGATCGAAAAATCGCTTCGCCTCGCCGCCGCCTGCCTCACTGTCTCGCTCGCCGCCTGCGCCATGATCGCGGGCGTCGTCGATATGGACGGACGCGTCGCCGCGGAGGGCTCCGCCAATGTCCCCATGATCCTCGACGGCGATCAAATCCTCTTCGAATTCGAAGCGCAGAAGCCGAATGGGAGCTGGCGGAGCGGCCTCGCATTGCTCAATATGGGCCAGTCGCCGCCCGTGCTGAAGCAAAGCCTCTATGACGAGCTCGCCATAGGCGCGGGACGGCCGCTGCGACTGCGCATCGGTGGACGGAGCATGGCGATGGCCGCCGGCTGGGTGCGAAGCGAGCCGGAGCGAACGAGCGGCGAAAGGCAGTTCGGCTCCTTCTTCCCCTCTCGCCGCGTCGATATGGTCCTGCAGTCGGGCGCGCTGGCGAAAGGCGAGTTGATCATCGATTATCCGGGGCACCGGCTCGCGTTCACGGAACCGGGCGCCGCCTCGCGCGAAGGCGTCGCCGTCCCCTTGCGGATCGACCGCAGAACCGGCCTCGCCGTCGTCGACGCGACAATCGACGGCGCCTCCCACGCCTTCGTCATCGACGCCGGCAGCCCATACAGCTAGATGCGCGGCGCGCTCGCCGCACAATGGCTGAGCCGCCATCCAGACTGGCTGCGCGCCCATGGCGCTTTCGGCGCAGCCAATTACAATATGCTCGATCTGCCCTTCGAGAAGGAAGGCGACGTGCTGCGCATTCCGCGGATCGCGCTCGGGCCGCTCGAGATGAAGGATGTCGGCTTGATGGGCGCCGGCCCCTCGCTCGGCGCCGCGGACAAGCTCATCGGCGAAGCCTTCTGGAATGTCTGGCAGGAGCAGGCCGGCGAGACGGTCGCCGGCTGGCTCGGCGCCAATGTGCTGAAACACTACCGGCTGACGATCGATTACCCCAATGCGATGTCCTATTGGCGCAAAGGCGCGGAGCCGGACGCACATGACTATGATCGCGTCGGCGTGACGCTCGTCTATGAGCATGGCGAATATTTTATCGGCGGCGTCATCGCGAGAGCGGGCGCGCCAGGACTGGAAATCGGCGACCGGCTCGTCGCCATTGACGGACAACCGACGCGTGGCGCGGCGCGCGAGCGCGTGCTGACGGCTCTGCGCGGCGCGCCAGGCGAGCAGAAAATCCTGCGCGTGACGCGCGGACCGGTCGAGATCGACATCGCCGCAACGGTTTTCGCCTTTTGAAAACGCGGCGATATCGCTTGCCCGAACCGGAGCCCTCGCATACCATGGAAGTGGGTTACATTACGAGTTGATTGCGAAAGGCGGACCGTATGAGTGATGTTTCCTTGGTGGACGACAATATCGCGCCGCCGTCTTCCTCAGTCGCGCCGTCGACCCCCATTCTCTTCACCGGCGACAATGGCGAATTCCGCCGTCTGGTCACGCGCGGCGCGCTGCTGGAGCTGGTGACGGCCGGCTTCTATCGCTTCTGGCTCGCCACCCATATGCGCCGCTATCTCTGGTCGAGCACGGTCATCGGCGGCGACGCGCTCGAATATGTCGGCACGGCGCGCGAGCTTTTGTTCGGCTTCTTCTTCGCGCTGGTCATTCTCGCGCCCGCCTATATCGCCTATCTCGTCGTCGGCCTCGAGGCCGAGCGAGCCAAAGCCTTCGCCTCTCTGCCGCTCGGCCTGTTCTTCGCCGCCTTCGGCCAATTCGCCATTTATCGCGCGCGGCGCTATCGGCTCAACCGCTCGAGCTGGCGCGGGCTGCGTTTCGGCATGAGCGGCTCCGGCCTCGGCTATATGCTGCGCGCCCTGGGCTGGGGCGCGCTGATCGCCGTGACGCTCGGCCTCGCTCTGCCCTGGGCCGAGGCGGCGCTCGAGCGCTACAAGATGCGCAACACTTATTATGGCGCGCTGGAGGGCGACTTCGTCGGCCGCGGCGGCGATTTCTTCAAGCGCGGATGGTGGATATGGGCGCTCTCGCTAGCCTATCCGATTCTCCTCTACCTCCTCGCCCGCTCGTCCCAGCACGCCGGCGCGCCAGCCGGCGATGGGAGCGGCCGCACAATGGTGAACGACGCCAATGCGACGGGGCTGCTCGTCACCCTCGGCGTCATCGTCGCTTTTCTGCTGTATCCTTCGCTCTACGCCGCCTTCAAAGGCGCGCAATGGCGCTGGTGGCTCGGCGGGCTGCGCCTCGGCGGAATTCGCCTCGAGAGCAAGCTCGAGACGACCAGGCTGCTGACCAATTACTACGCGCTGTTCGCCAGCGTCGTCGGTCTGACGCTCGTCGCAATCATTCTCGCGGTCGTGGCGGGCGGCGTCACCGGCTTCCAGGGCGGCGGCGCCCCGGGAGCGACGCCGCATATTCCCATGGGGACAATGACCGCGTGGATCGGCATCTATGTCGCGACATTTCTCGCGACCGGCGTGGCCTCGCGCATCTTCCTCACGCAGCGCGTCTGGAAGCTCGTCGCGAGCTCGGTCGTCGTCCACGGACTCGCGGAAGCGGAAGATGTCGCGACGCGGGCGAGCGTCGCGCCGAGCGCCATCGGCGAGGGTTTCGCCGATAGTCTCGACGTCGTCGGCTTCTGACATGAGCGCGGAGCCGCAGCCGGGCGCCCTAAACGACGACGGCGTGATATTTTTCGACGGCTGGAGCAGCCGCAAGCGACGTGTCGAGCTGCGCTTCGGCGCCATGCTGGAGATCGTCCAGAATGGCGCGACGCTCGCATCCTGGCCCTATGACGATATTCGCCGCATCGAGGCGCCGGGCTTCGCGCTGCGGCGCGAGACGGCGGCGGCGGGCGAGCTGGCGCGGCTCGAATTGCACGATCCGCGCCTCCACAATGAGATCATCGCCCGTTGCCGCTTTCTCGGCGGCAAGACGCGGCCCGGCGCAAATCGCGCGCTCCTCTATTGGTCGCTGGCCGCGACGGCGAGCGTCGTCGGCCTCGTCTGGTTCGGCATTCCCTTCGCCGCCGACCGCATCGCGCCGCTGGTTCCGCCCGCCTTCGAGCGGCGGCTCGGCGAGGCGGCCGAGGCGCAATTGCGCGCGATCTTCTCCGCCGAGCCTTGCCACGCCGAGAATGGCGCCGGCGCGCTGGCGCAATTGTCGGAGCGGCTGCAATCGCGCGCCGCGCTCGAGCAGCCGGCGCGCATAGAGATTCTGCGATCTTCGGTTCCCAATGCGCTCGCTCTGCCCGGCGGCAAGATCTATGTGTTCTCGGAACTGCTGAGCCGCGCGGAGACGCCGGACGAGGTCGCCGGCGTCGTGGCCCATGAGATCGGCCATCTGCGGCATCGCGACGCCATGCGCAAGCTCATCGCCACGGGCGGGACGTCCTATCTCATCGGCCTGCTGTTCGGCGATGTGACCGGCGCCGGCGCGCTGGTCTTCGCCAGCAAGACGTTGATCGGCGCCGCCTATTCGCGCGAGGCGGAGGCGCAGGCCGACTCCTTCGCCGCCGAGCTGATGGCGCGGCTCGGCCGTCCGGCGAAACCGCTCGGCGATCTGCTGACGCGCATCGCCGGCAAGGAGAACGGCGCCTTCGGCCTTCTGCACGATCATCCGCTGACGGCCGATCGGCTCGCGGCGCTCGCCGCCGCCGACAAAGGCGAGAGCGGGCCGCCGCTGCTGGACGCCGAGAATTGGGCGGCGCTGAAGGCGATCTGCGAGAAGGTCGACGTCAAGCCAGAAGCCGCGCGATGAGCGCCTGCGCCGCGGCCGGCGCGCGCCGCTTGGCGCCGTCGATCATGAAGACGAAAACATCGCGCGCGCTCGTCTTCGCCGGCGCGGCGAGATGCGGGAGATCGGCGGGCGTTCCGCCCTTCTCCCATTCGCGCGCGCGCCGCGCCCATAAATCCATGTCTTTCGCCGCATAGCCGATCACGCGATCGTCGCGCGTGTGCTTCAGCCGCGCATAGACGAAATCGGCGGTGGCGTCGGCGATCGCAGGATCGTCGGCGGAATCGACGAAGACGGCGGCGATATTTTCCGCGCGCAGCAGAGCGATGAATTTCTCGTCGAGAAAAGACGGGTGGCGAACCTCGAGCGCATGGCGCAGGCGAAGCGCGCCGCGCTTTTTCGGCAAGAGCTTCAAAAAGACTGCGATCTCCTCGGCGTGAAAGCGCCGATAGGGCGGCAGCTGCCAGAGGATGGGGCCGAGCTTGGCGGACAGCTCCGTCACGCCGCTCGCGAGAAAATGCTCGATCTTCTCGCCTGTCTCCGACCGGGCGCGGGCGTTGACGGCGGCGCGATGCGCCTTGACCGCGAAGACGAAATCATCGGGCGTCGCCTCGCGCCATTTCACGAAGCTCGCGCGCGATTGCGTGCGATAGAATGTGGCGTTGATCTCGATCGCCGTCACTTGGCGGCTGGCGAAAGCGAGCTCCTCGCCGGCGGGCAGATCTTGCGGATAGAAGAGCCCGCGCCAGGGCGCGAAGCTCCATCCCCCTATGCCGATGCGGATCATGTCCCGGCCTCCAGCCCGCGCGCGGACGAGCGGAGGCGCCCGCTCACCGCTTGCGGCTCAGCACGCGGTGATAGAGCGTCTTCGCCGCCTCGCGCAGACGCCGCCGCCAGACTTCCTTGGCGTGCGCCTCGGCGAATTGCGCGCCGCCGTCCGACTTCGCCTGCACCATCAGATCGCAGACGACGAGACGATCGGGCCAGCAGCGCTCGATCATATAGTGGCCGGGAATGGCGCAGGAATCGGTGAGCGAAATTTCCTGGCGCTCCGTCTGCGTCTCGGTGATGGCGTAGACGAGCTGCACGCCGGGCGCCTGGGCGCGCAGGCTCTCGTCATAAGCGATCTTCCAGAAATAGGAATGGTCGCCGCTCTCGATGACGACGCCCATGGCGATCGGCTTGCCGGCGAGCTCGAGGCTGTGGATGCGGATCTTGCCCTCGCGCGCCAGCAGACGCGTCGCGCTGCGCACGAAAGTGGCGAGCGAGGGATGGCCGAGCAGCGCGCCGCGCTCGGCCTTCCAGCCGCTGGCCTCGAGGGTGAGAAAATCCTCGGTCGCGCGCGGAATGTCGGCCGGCGTCGAATAGACGACGCGCTTCAATTCGCCGGCCTCCTCCAGGCGACGCCGACGACGGCGCATCTCGCTCAGCGCCTTGCGCGAGCTCATGCGCGTCCAGATTTCCTCGGGATCGCCGCCGCAGAGCAGCGCAGCGCGCTCATGCCGGTCGAGCACGCGCCAGTCGCGCCCGGTGGCGCGCGCCGCGCGGGTGAAGGCGGCGAAGACCGGCCCGCTCATCGGCGTCATGGGAATGAGCACGGCGCTCGCGCCCGAATGATCGCCCGCGAACCAGTCGAGAAGGGCGGCGGCCGCCTCCTCCGCGCATTCGCGATCGAGCAGCGGCGTCGCCAGCGCGGCCTGCTTGTGCAGCCAGCCGCGCGCCGTCGCCGCGCCGAGCGAGAAGCCGGGCGCCGCGATGGGAAATAGCGCGACCAGCCGGCGCGCGCCCTGCGCTCCGCCCTTCCAGACGGCGACGAAGAGCGGGCGCGATTTCGCCGGAAAATGCCGCGCCGCCGGAAGCGCGAAACCGGGCTCCAGAAATCCGTTGGGCTCGATGGCGCGCGACACGAGATCCGCCCAGTCGCGAACGAATTCGCTCATTCGCTCGACATCGAGCGCCTCCGTCTCCAGCGACCCGTTCGTCATGAGGCCTTCGCGGCGAGCCGCGCTCTGTTGGGACGCTCTCGCAGGGCCCGGAAGGCTACGCAGAAACGGCGTCCTATTGATCCAAATTGGCGCGGCGGCCATGATTCGCCCCTCGTCGCTCGTCAGTTTCGCCCAGGTCCGACGCCATTGCGAGACGAATCGCATCGACCTGCGGCGAGCCTTTCAAGAGCGAGGCCAGCGATGCCGCCGCTCTTCCCCCGCGGCCGGCTGTGGGAAATTTGTCACAGAATAGATAAATATTTGGGGATCAAGGGGATCGGGAGAGAGACCGCGCTGCTGCGCGGTTGCGCGCGCGCGCGCTCCCGTGCCAGAGTGACACTGCCGAGGTCCGGCATTTGCCGGATGTGGCGGACCCGCTATATGAGTTCACCTGCGGTCGAGTCCTTCGGCCCGTCCAGACCAGAGTAGGCGCTTTGACGATTTCGAAGACCCCCCTTCTCGACCGGATTGAAACACCGCAGGATCTGCGCAAGCTGCAGCCCGGCCAGCTCCGCCAGCTCGCCGACGAATTGCGCCGCGAGACGATCGACGCGGTTTCCGTCACCGGCGGGCATTTGGGCGCCGGGCTCGGCGTCGTCGAGCTGACCGTGGCGCTGCATTACGTCTTCGACACGCCGAATGACAAAATCGTCTGGGACGTCGGCCATCAGACCTATCCGCACAAGATTCTGACCGGCCGCCGCGACCGCATCCGCACGCTGCGCCAGGGCAAGGGACTCTCAGGCTTCACCAAGCGCGCCGAGAGCGAATATGACGCCTTCGGCGCCGGCCATTCCTCCACCTCCATCTCGGCCGGGCTCGGCATGGCGGTGGCGCGCGACCTCTCGGGCGGCTCCAATCACGTCGTCGCGGTGATCGGCGACAGCGCCATTTCGGCGGGCATGGCCTATGAGGCGATGAACAACGCCGGCGCGCTCGATTCGCGCCTCATCGTCATTCTCAACGACAATGACATGTCGATCGCGCCGCCGACCGGCGCCATGTCGGCCTATCTCGCCCGGCTCGTCTCCGGCGGAGCCTTCCGCACGCTGCGCGAGACGGCCAAGCAGCTCGCCCGCCATCTGCCGCATTTCCTCTATGAGAAAGCGCGCAAGGCGGAGGAATTCTCCCGCAGCTTCATCACCGGCGGCGGGACGATGTTCGAGGAGCTCGGCTTCTATTATGTCGGGCCGATCGACGGGCACAATCTCGAGCATCTGCTGCCCGTGCTGACCAATGTGCGCGACAAGGACGACGGCCCGGTGCTGGTCCATGTGGTGACGCAAAAGGGCAAGGGCTATGGCCCGGCCGAGGCCGCGGCGGATCGCTATCACGGCGTCAATCGTTTCGACGTGCTGACCGGCGCCCAGGACAAGCCCAAGGCCAACGCCCCCTCCTACACCAGCGTTTTCGCCAAGACGCTGGTGGCCGAGGCCGAGCGCGACGACAAGATCGTCGCCATCACGGCGGCCATGCCGGCCGGCACCGGCCTCGATCTGTTCGAGAAGACCTTCCCGGACCGCATGTTCGACGTGGCGATCGCCGAGCAGCACGCCGTGACCTTCGCTGCCGGCCTCGCCTGCGAAGGCTATAAGCCCTTTTGCGCGCTCTATTCCACCTTCCTGCAGCGCGGCTACGACCAGCTGGTGCATGACGTCGCGATCCAGCATCTGCCGGTGCGCTTCGCCATCGACCGCGCCGGCCTCGTCGGCGCCGACGGCCCCACGCACGCCGGCGCTTTCGACATCGCCTATCTCGCCTGCCTGCCCGGCATGGTGCTCATGTCGCCTGCGGACGAAGCCGAGCTCGTGCATATGGTGGCGACCTCCGTCGCCTTCGACGAAGGCCCGATCGCCTTCCGTTTTCCGCGTGGCGAGGGCGTCGGCGTCGAGCTGCCCCAGCGCGGCGAGGTTCTGGAGATCGGCCGCGGCCGCGTGATCCGCGAAGGCTCGAAAGTGGCGATCCTCTCGCTCGGCACGCGGCTCGCCGATGCGCTGACGGCGGCCAAGGAGCTGACCGGCCGCGGCATTTCGACGACGGTGGCGGACGCCCGTTTCGCCAAGCCGATCGACCGCGATCTGCTGCTGCGCCTCGCCGCCAATCACGAGGTCCTCATCACGATCGAGGAAGGCTCGATCGGCGGCTTCGGCTCGCAGGCCTTCCAGATTCTATCGGAGCATGGCGCGCTGGACGGCGCGCGCGGGGCGTTCAAATTCCGCTCGATGATCCTGCCCGACCTCTATCTCGACCATGACAAGCCGGACGTTATGCTCGCCCGCGCCGGCCTCGACGCCCGCGCCATCGTGGCCAAGGTTCTGGAGGCGCTCGGCGACGAGCGCGGCGCCGCCCGCGCGCTGATCGCCTGACGGCGAGATTTCCTTCTCCCACTCGTGGGCGAAGATGGCCCTTGCGAAGCAAGGGTCGGACGAGGGTCCTTCAGGACGCTCGAAATCTCGATGACTTCCGTAAAGACGACGAGTCGCGTGTCCCTCCCGACGCGCCCTCATCCGACCCCGCTGCGCGGGGCCACCTTCTCCCGAAAACGGGAGAAGGAGAGTTCCGCCCCTTTCTACTGCTTGTAGGTGACGCCGTCGGGGCCCTTCCAGCCGTCGCCGTCGGCGTAGAAGCGATATTCCTCGTCGAACAGCACCGTTTCGCCGGGGGCGACATATTGCTTGCCCTTGGGATCGCTGCCGCGCGGCGCGGTCACATAATGCTTGCTCGGCGAGCAGCCCTCGGGAAACTTGCCGGCGTCGTCGGGCTTGCATTCGAGATTGGCGCCCTCGGGAAATTGCACGGAAGCGTTGAAGAACAGCTCGAAGCCCTTCTCGCCGGTGGCGTGCATCTCCAGCCGCTCGGTCATGGTCTGCTTGAAGGAGAGCACTTTGGCGGGCTTGTCGAAGCGCTGCTTCAGCAAATTGTCGAAAATCTGCCGCGCATGAGCTTCGGTCGGATCGGGACAGCCGAACCAGCAGAAGGCGGCGGCGCGGTCGATGGTGAGGGGCGCGACGGCGAGCGTCAGCGCGAGCAGTCTCGGGAGCATGGGGTTCCTCTTTTGTCTGGTGTCGCGCCATTCGAGCGGGGGCGCCGCCCGTCTCCGCGCGGGCTTGGGCCTCAAAATAACCGATCTTCGCGCCGAAATGAACCGAAACGGACGATCGCGGCAACGAAGCAGTAACCATCGGTTCCTAGCATCCGCTCATGAAGAACTCGCATAAGCTTCCGGCGGTCCTCGCCCTTCTCCTCTGCGCCGCGCCGGCGCGGGCCGATTTCGCCTCCTGCCTCGCCGGCCTGCGCCATGCCGCGGCCGGCGCGGGCGTCTCGCAGCGCGTCATCGACGGCGCCACCAATGGGCTCGAGCCCAATGACGCGCCGAGCTTCATGGACAAGCAGCCCGAGTTCAAGACGCCGATCTGGGACTATATCGCCGGCCTCGTCGATGAGGAGCGCGTCGAGGAAGGCCGCGCCATGATGCAGCGGCACGCCTCCGCCCTGCATGCGGCGGAGCAGCGTTACGGCGTAGATCCAGCGACAGTCGTCGCGGTATGGGGCGTCGAATCGGACTTCGGCAAGAATTTCGGCAAGCGCAGCGTGGTGCAATCGCTGGCGACGCTCGTCTGCGAGGCGCCGCGCCGCAATGATTACTTCAAAGGCGAGTTCATCGCCGCGCTGAAGATTTTGCAGAGCGGCGACATTGCGCCGGAGGAGTTCATGGGCTCCTGGGCCGGCGCCTTCGGCCATACGCAATTCATGCCCTCCACCTTCCTCTCCACCGCGGTCGATCTCGACGGCGACGGGCGACGCAATATCGCCAGCTCGGCGGCCGATTCGCTCGGCAGCACGGCGAATTTTCTGCGCAAGGCCGGCTGGAGGCCGGGCCTGCGCTGGGGCTTCGAGGTGAGCGTGCCTTCCGGCTATAGCGGCCCCTCGGGCCGCACGAGCCGGCAGCCCATGTCGGCCTGGGCGTCGCGCGGGATCACGCGGCTCGACGGCGGCGGATTGGGCGAAGGCCAGGCGGCGCTGCTGCTGCCCGCCGGCCGCAACGGCCCGGCCTTTCTGGTGACGCATAACTTCGACGCCATTTATTCCTATAACGCCGCCGAATCTTACGCGCTGGCGATCGCCGTGCTGTCGGATCGGCTGCGCGGGCGTCCCGGAATTCAAGCGCCCTGGCCGACCGACGATCCCGGCCTCTCCCGCTCCGAACGCCGCGAGATGCAGGCGCTGCTCAATCGCCAGGGCTATGCCGTGGGCGACCCCGACGGCGTGATCGGAACCAAGACCAAAGAGGCCTTGGCCGATTTTCAGGGCCGCGCCGGGCTGAAGGCCGACGGCAGAGCCGGCAAAAAGACGCTGGACGCGCTGCGGGTGCGCTGAAGCCTCAGGCCTTCGTGTCGAGCGCCGCCATCGCCTTCGCCATTCGCTCGGCGGTCTCGCCGCCCTCCGCCTCGAGCCCGGCGATCACTCCCGCGCGATCGGCGGCGTTGCGATTCTGGCTGAGCTTGCGCTTCGCCTCTATGCGCGTGATCGACAGCTCTATGCCGACGATCGCTTTCGACATAGCGTCGATAAAATCATCCGGCGCATCCTCGAGCGCCCAGGGCGCGGGCCGCGGGGATTCGTGGCGCGCTGTCAGATCGCGCAGCAAAGCGCGAATCCAATTCGCATCCTCGATCGCGCGCAGGCGGCCATAGACATGGACCGCCTCGTAATTCCAAGTGGGCACGACCTTTCCGGTCTCGCGCTTCGTCGCATACCAGGAGGGGGTCACATAATGATCGAGGCCGGTGAAGATCGCCAGCGCCTCGCTGGCGAAATCGAAATCCCGCCACAGTGGATTGGCGCGCGCGACATGGGCGCGCAGCACATTGGCCTTCGCGTCGAAGAGAAAGGGAATGTGATCGGCGACGATCGCGCCATTCACGATCCGCGTGAGCGCGCCGAGCGGATGCGCCTCGATCAGGGCGGCGATCGTCTCGACATCCTGCTCGTGGAATAGGTCTGGCAGATACATTTCACGTTCTCGACAAGAACTGCCGCCAGTCACAACGCCTGCTGAAACCGTATCGGCGCGCCGCGCGAGGGCGAGACCAGCTCGCCCTCCCACATCACCCGCACGCCGCGAATGATCGCGCCAACCGGCCAGCCCGTGACCTCCACCCCATCATAGGGCGTCCAGCCGCAGCGCGAGGCGATCCAGTCATTGCGGATGGTCTCGCGGCGCTTCAGGTCGACGATGGTCAGATCGGCGTCATAGCCCACGGCGACGCGGCCTTTGCCGGCGAGGCCGAACAGTCGCGCCGGCCCGGCGCTGGTGAGGTCCACGAAGCGCTGCAGCGTCAGCCGGCCGGCGTTCACATGATCCAGCATCGTCGGAACCAGAGTCTGCACACCGGTCATGCCCGAAGGGCTCTCGGGATAGGGATTGGCCTTCTCCTCGAGCGTATGCGGCGCATGGTCGGAGCCGAGCACATCCACGATTCCCTGCGTCACGCCCCGCCAAATCCCCTCACGATGACGCGCGTCGCGCACCGGCGGATTCATCTGCACGAGCGTTCCGAGCCGCAGATAGTCTCGCGCATCGAGCGTGAGATGATGCGGCGTCGCCTCGACGCTGGCGATATCCTTGTGACGTGCGAGAAACTCGATCTCCTCGGCCGTCGATATATGCAGCACATGCACCAGCGCGCCCTTCTCGCGGGCGATGCGCAGCAGCCGCTCGGTAGAACGCAGCGCAGTGATCTCGTCGCGCCAGACCGGATGCGAGGTCGGATCGCCCGGAACGCGCAGCGGCTTACGCTCCTCCAGGCGATATTCGTCCTCGCTGTGGAAGGCGGCGCGACGGCGCGTCTTGGAGAGAATCTCGCCGACGCCAGCGTCATCGGCGACCAGCAGCGAGCCGGTGGACGAGCCCATGAAAACCTTTATCCCCGCCGCGCCGGGCAGGCGCTCGAGCTCGGGGATATCCTTGGCGTTCTCATGCGTGCCGCCGACCCAGAAGGCGAAATCGCAATGGGCGCGGCCCGAGGCGCGCGCCACCTTGTCCGCGAGCTCGGCGGCGCCGGTGGTCAGCGGCTTGGTGTTGGGCATTTCGAAAACCGCCACGACGCCGCCGAGAACGGCGGCGCGGGTTCCGGTCTCCAAATCTTCCTTATGGGTGGGGCCGGGCTCGCGAAAATGCACCTGCGTGTCGATGACGCCCGGCAATATGTGAAGGCCCGCGCAATCGATCCGTTCGCCGGCCGAGGCTTGCGCAAGATCGCCGATCTCGGCGATCTTGCGGTCGCGCAGCCCGACGTCGCGCGGCGCGACGCCATCCTGATTGACGAGCGTCCCGCCGGCGAGAATCATGTCGAAGGTCTTGGGCATGGCTGGCGCCTCGCTTGCAGGTGTCGCCCGGACTGTGGAGTTTCGACGCGAACGGGGCGTCGCCCTCTCGAGACGATCTAGCGCAGATTGGCGCGGGCCGGAACCCGCTCCGCGCTGGGAGCAGAGCCTGGCGGCGAAAACAGCCTGTCGGTTCGCCGACCTCATTTGGAGCACATCGGACAATGACCAGCGCCACACTTCTCTCGGATCGGGGCGTCGTCGAGGTCGCGGGCCCCGACGCCGCCAAATATCTGCACGGCATTCTGACGCAGAATGTGAAGACCATAGAGGCGGGCGAACTGCGCTTTGCGGCGCTGCTCACACCGCAAGGCAAGATCATCGTCGACTTCTTCATCTTCGCCCGCGCCGGCGAGGAAGGGCTCGTGCTGCTGCTCGATTGCGCGTCCAATATGGCGGAGACGCTGCTCGACCGTTTGAAATTCTACAAGCTGCGCGCCGCCGTGACGATCACCGACCGCAGCGCCGATTACGCCAGCGTCGCCTTCCCGGAGGCGACCGCCAAGCCGGCGATCGACGCCATAGCGCTCAGCCCCGACCCCCGCGCGGAAAGCCTCGGCTGGCGCGGCCTCGTGACGCGCGAGATCGCCGGAACGCTCGCCACCGCGCCGCGCGACGCCTATGACGCCAAGCGCATCGCCGCCGCCGCGCCCGAGGGCGGCCTCGATTTCGTCTATGGCGACGCCTTCCCGCATGAGGCGAATATGGATCGCCTCGCCGGCGTCGATTTCAAGAAAGGCTGCTTCCTCGGCCAGGAGGTGGTCTCGCGCATGAAGCATCGCGGCCCGGTGCGAAAGCGCGTCGCGACTTTCCACGCCGAGGGCGCGGCCCCGGCGCCGGGCACGACGATCAAGGCCGGCGAGGTGGAGATCGGCGTCACCGGCTCGGCCGTGGGCGGCGAAGGTCTGGCGCTGATCCGTCTCGACCGGCTGGCCGACGCCAAGGCCGGCGGCTCCACGCCGCTCGCCAATGGCGTGCCGCTGGAATTCACTGTGGTGGAAGGCTGACCGGCGACAGGGGCGCATCCACCCTCCCCTTCAGGGGGAGGGTCGGCCGGCGATAAGCCGGACGGGGTGGGGTTCACGCGAAAGACTCGGGGTCGACCTCCCCCTCGAGGGGGAGGTAGAAAGGCCCGCGGCCGTCAGGCGGCCTGTCGCTTCTTCAGCGCGACATAGCCGAAGCGTCCGCCGACGCCCGCGACCAGCAGGCCGAAAAAGACGTAGGCATAGAGTTCCGTATTGTCGATCAGCCCCACGGTGAAATGGTGGCGGCCGACGAACTCCTTCGCGCCATCGTCGCTCGAAAGCCGGGCGTAGAGCGCATATTTGCCCGCCGTCTGAATATTGACGTCGAAATTGACCATGCCATTGCGAAACTTCTGCAATGGCAGGCGCAGCACAGTGTCGCTCTCGGCCGGCTCGCCGTCGCCGTCGATATCGCGGACGACGCGAATATCCCAATTCATCTCGCGCAATTCTGCGTCCGGAGCGTCCAGCGCGATCACCGTCGCGCCTGTGTCGGGAAGCACGTCGCAGACGCGATCTATGTTCTTCTTGGGCTGCATGGCGACGAATTTCATCGCCTTGCCGGCCCCGAGCGCCACGGGGCACTCGGGATCATAATAATGCCAGCCGGCCGCCTTCGCCGTAGGGGCGGAGAGAGCGGCGACGGCGAGGACGAGCGCGGCGACGAGACGCGAACAAAGACGAGGCGAGACCAATTTCCCCATTCTCCCCGAGGCTTCCGATCTGCGGCAAAACTGCAATTTTTTATGCGATTTTGCAATTTCTATCCAAGCCGCCGCCAAAGAAGCCTCGCCCGGCCGATTCCCTCGTGGCCCGAAACAGGCTAGTGTCGCGCTCGTCGCGTCCCTTCTGTCGAGCCAGAGCCCCGGCATGTCGCTTCCAAACGAATATTTGATCGATCGTCGCCGGCTGCGCCGCAAGCTCGGCTATTGGCGCGTTTTGGCCGTTCTCGCAGTGGGCGCCGCCGGCCTCGCCGCCTTCGCGCGCTTCGGCGATGGCGGGCCCGGCCCTGCGGCCAAGCTCTCCCCCCATATCGCCCGCCTCTCGATCAGCGGCATCATCACCGGCGACAAGGCGACGCTCGATCTCGTCAAATCGATCGGCGAATCACATGCGAGCGCCGTGCTGCTGAATATCGACAGCCCCGGCGGCACCACGACCGGCTCCGAGAAGCTCCATGACGAGCTGCGCCGTCTCGCCGAGAAAAAGCCCATGGTCGCCGTCGTCGGAACCATAGCGGCCTCCGGCGCCTATATCGCCGCCATCGCCTCCGACGAGATTTTCGCCTCCGGCAATTCGCTCGTCGGCTCGATCGGCGTGCTGTTTCAATTCCCCAATGTCTCGCGTCTGCTCGACACTTTGGGCGTGAAGGTGGAAGAGGTGAAATCCTCGCCCTTGAAGGCCGCGCCCAATGGCCTCGAGCCGACCAGCGAGGCCGCGCGCGAGGCCATCGCCGCTCTGGTCGCCGATTCCTACGACTGGTTCAAGAAGCTGGTGAAAGACCGCCGCAAGCTCGACGACGAGGAGCTCGCCAAAGTGGTCGACGGCCGCGTCTTCACCGGCCGCCAGGGCCTGCCGCTGAAGCTCGTCGACAAGCTCGGCGGCGAGCGCGAAGCCATCGAATGGCTGGAGACCAATAAGGGCGTCGCCAAAAAGCTGCCGGTGCGCGACTGGAAAGAAAAGAGCACGCTGGAGAAATTCGGCCTCGTCGATTCGATGGCGTCCGCAGCGCGGGGGCTCGGGCTTTCGGCGCTCGCCGCCGCGCTGGAGCGCATAGGCGCGGTCGCGCAGCAGGGGCTGCTTGACGGTATGGTCGCGATTTGGCACGCTCCAATGCCCGATTGAGGCTCCCGATCGATGCGGTCACGTCGGTAGAACTGGAACGTCGCATGATCAAATCTGAACTCATTCAACGTATCGCCGCCCGCAACGGGCATCTCTATCAACGCGACGTCGAGACGATCGTCAGCACGATTCTCGACGAGATCACTTTGGCGCTCTCGCGCGGGGACCGGGTCGAGCTGCGCGGCTTCGGCGCCTTTTCCGTGAAGCGGCGGGAGGCGCGCACCGGCCGCAATCCGCGCACCGGCGAGCAAGTGTCGGTGGACGAGAAATCCGTGCCCTTCTTCAAAACGGGCAAGGAGATGCGCGAGCGGCTGAACGAGGCCCACGGCTGACCCCGGACCGGTTGCGGGCGGACGAAGTAGGAAGGTGACATGAGATCGGTTCTGCGCATCCTCGTCTTTGTTCCGCTCGGGCTGGCGTTTCTGTATTTCGCGGTGGCCAATCGGTCGCCCGTGAAGATATTTCTGGACCCGTTCCCGGGCGCCGGCGAGAGCGGCCCCTCTTTCGAGGCCCCGCTCTATCTGGTGGTTCTGGCGTCCATCGCGCTGGGCGTGATGGCGGGCGGCCTGTCGTCCTTCGTCGCGCATGGCCGCTACCGCCGCGCAGCGAAGGCCGCGCGCGCCGACGCCAAAAAAGCCCGCTCCGAGGCGGACCAATTGCGCGGCCAGGCGCTCGCGAGCCTTTCCCCGGCTCCCGGCCGCTCCTCGCGCAACGACCTTTGAAGGAACGCCGCCGTGGCGCTTGAAAAACCCATTCGGCGCCGCTAAGAGGAACGCCTCGACGCCGAACCCCGCCGGCATCTTCGCTTACGGGGCAAAGCCGAGCGGGCTCGCGCTCAGAACCTGACAATGCCGCAATAGCTCAGCTGGTAGAGCACATCATTCGTAATGATGGGGTCGGGGGTTCGAATCCCTCTTGCGGCACCAATAAAATCAAACGGTTACGAAAATTCTGGAAATCCTAGTCCGGTTATAGTCCGCTAAAAACGCGCGGCGGGCTGAGCGTTGGCCGTTTCCCGTAGATAGTCCGGGGCGTGGTGACCATAATTTTCCTGGACCATCTGAGCACTCATTCCGACGAAGCCGCCTACATCCCAAGCCGACCGCCCCGCCTGCATGAGCCACGTAACGCAGGTGTGCCGGAGAATGTGGGGCGTCACGTCCGGGCCGAGGCCGGCTCGCGCCGCCGCCCGGTTGAAAGCCTTCGTCACGCGCCCGAGCTTGGCGTCTTCTTTTTTACCCTTCGCCGGCTTTGCGTTGTCGTCGTCGTCATTCGTCGGCGGGTTGTAGGAGACGACGAAGAGGCTATCCGACTGGTGTTTCCAGCGGGGGAGGTGCCGTAGGAGCTTGTCGGGAATAGGAGCCGGCGGCTTGCGTTTCTTCGTCTGGACCGCTCCCGAGGCCGATCGGAACATGAGCCGGCGCTCGATATCGAAATGACCGCCATCCGCGTGGGGATACCACCCGAGGCCGTTGATGGCCTCATGGCGCGTTCCGGTTCGCAAGCCGATCAAGATGAACCGCGCGAGGTGCCGGCTCACGACCGCTTCCTCTCGCCTCCAAATCGTCCAGCGCTCAACCTTGGTGGCGATGTCGCTGTAAGGTGCCATGATGCAGCCGAGCGAGCCCATGACGAGCCGGGCGGCTTCGCTCGGCGTGAGCCATCGATCCCGAGGGGCGGATTTGGGCGGGAGCGTCACAGCTATCGGATGCTTCAGCTTCCGCGACTCGAAGGCGTAGTTGAGCGCCGCTTGAAGGGTCGCGAGTTCCCGGCGAACTGACGACGGTTGAACCGGGCGACGGTCTCTAGGAGGCTCGCCGAGGAACGGCTTGCCGGTGTGTGCCCTCCACCGCTCGTAAGCCGTGCATGTTTCGCGAGATACCTCGTCACAGGTCCGGCCTTTGAAGAATTCTAGGAGCCGTTGCAGGTATCTTTTCGTGTCGTCAGGCTTCGCGTGCTTCGGCATAACGTCGCGCTCATAGAGTTCAAGCGCCTGTTGGACGTAGTAGTCCGGCGATGGCTTCTGAATGAAGCGCCCGCGAATGTGTTGCTCTAGGAATTCCTTGGCCTTTGGTGTCTCTTTGGCGGTGAAGCCGGTTGAGATGCGCTTTTTTCCGTCTATGACATACCAGATAGACTTTGCGCCGGCTTGCTTCCTCTGCTTTAGGTAAGGTCCTTTGGCTAGGCGTGGCATGGCTGGACGTGACTCCTTTTGTTGACGGTATGGAGTCAGCGAGATAGGAGGGCGATCGTCAAGCTAATGCTCGATGTAAGGTGTAGGGCCGTTCCGCTCGATGCGCCCTCTCACCTACCCCAGGGGTAGGGAGGGCTTTGGGTCCCCGTTAACCTTACTGGAAGAGATTCCTAGGGAAAACACCTCGCATAAGCCCCAGGCAGTTGACAATCTGAACTCGACCATGACTCGATCTGCTCCTCCCGACCCACTCGGCTTCACCACGCTTCGGCTCTAGGTTCCATAATCTGTCTTATGCGAATCGCAGTTTCAGGCGTGTCGTCAATGCGTTGCGTGGTGCGGGCGGCTTAGCCGAGGGCGGCGTGAAGCTGGACGTGGCGGGAGCCGGCTAGGAGACTGTGCGGGGCGGGTCCAGAAGGTCCAGAGCCCTCCCCTCCCCTGCCGTGGGAGGCCGGCGAGGGCTTGGAAATGGGGGATTGGCGCGTAGTCGCGCCGGAGGCGGGAGGGGTAGGAGGACGGGCGCAGACACTAGATGTAGTGCCTGCATAGCTATTGCCTACTATATGTGCGATCTGCCGTATCGTTAACCATACCTTCGTATAGAAGCCGCCACAGCCGCGAAATCGAACATAACATGAACACTGGCGCGCGGTCGGCGATTCTGGCGAATTGATTGGTATATAGGCTCGGATAGTGACCTTTTGTGGTATTTTTGCCACACATTTCGGCTGATCGATCAGACGAAAGCCTAGACCTCTGGACCTGGACCGTCTGGACCGTCTGGACATGACCGCTTGCGCGTTCGGCAGAGCGACCGGCAGGACCTGGACGAACTGGGGGGCTACGCCCGACGTGGGTCCTGCCGGACTGAGGGACGGAGCGCTGGACCGTCCGGACCTGCGAAACGGCCTCAACTGTGCGCTAGCGCACATTCTGCCGGACTGCCGGACTTTACCCCCCTAAATCTCTATAGCGAAAAAATTTGACACACACACACCGAAATAGACCTCAGATACATATCGGTGTGTGTGTGTCCAGAAAATCATAAGGGCAGCAAACCGCCCGAAAAGTCCGGCAGTCCGGCAAGGGTGTGTGTGTCCACAAAAACAGAAGGGGGCTGTTTCAGCCCCCCAAAGTCCGGCAGTCCGGCAGGCGCAACCTCGGCGAACGCCTCGGGCTTCGCTTCACACGGCCACTTCGTCGCCCATTTCCTCGATCCAATGCCTGAACTCATCCGCCGCGTGCTTCCAGTCGAAGACACGGCTGAAGAGGCGGCGCGATCGATCGGTTGCCTTATTGGGATAGAAGCCGACGCATTCGACGCGGTAGAGATTGCTCTTGCCGCGCGGGTTGCGCTTGCGGTCCTCTGTCGGAATGATTTCCAACGCCACGTCGAGCCCAGGTGCAATCTCTATCGCCACCTCCGCGAGCTTCATGGTCTTGAACCAACTGCCGAGGCGCTGTGCCTTCTTCTTTCCATCGAGGTCTAAATCGTCCAAGCCCAAATCGGGGATGTCGATTTCCGCGTCGAGAATCACATTGATGAAAGACGTTCGCTTGTCCTTGGCCTTGGGATTCATCTGGACAACTTCCAATGTCGCATCCTTATCCGGGTCGCCAATCTCCCGGATGTCGTCGCCGAAACGCTCGAACAAAGCGCGAAGAACCTCAGTCTCAATCCAACGGTCTTCCTTGGCCGCAGCCTTCGCCAGATGCAGATTTTCCAGAAACCCCGTGATCTTCGCGTTTTGGAGAATCCCTCCCATGACCTTGGCGTAAGCCTCGTATGAGGCGAAGTGTGGCACATTCACGGCGACCGGCTTGTTAGCCGCATACCACGCTTGAATAATCGTGAGCGCGCACTCTACGAGCTTGCATCGATTCTCCAATACCCAAGCTTCAAGGTTCGGATGCCTGAACTCGGCAGGATTGCGCTTGGTCGGATCGCCCTTGGTCTTCAGCTTGATCGGCACGCAGCGGCGCGACATGTCATCGTCGAGATTAAGCTGATTGCCTGCCACGACCCACGAATTTCGAACCGGGAGGTTCGCCATCTTGTTCGTGCCGAGAATTCGGTCCTGCCATTCGCGGAGTGTCAGCGCCATCGCCATCGCAGCGCCAGCGAGCTTGTTCGTCAGATTGTCGATATAAAAGAACTCTCCACCATTGATGAAGAAGCTCGTCAGCACCTTGTGCTGCTCTTCCTCGTTCTTCTTGAATGGCATTGCCGGCTGCGCCTTCCCGATCGCAGTCATCATAATGCACTGTGATAGCAGTGATCCGCCAGTGCCCTTCTGAATCTTATCGATCATGTAGAGCGGGACGAATCCATTGATATCCTCGCGAACATAGCGCTCCAAAAACAACGCCCATGCGTTTGCGCGCGATGCGTCGCCGTTTCCGTCCCCGTCATTGAACGGGAAATTTGCAAACAGGTGTTCATTCACGAAGCCTACGGCGTCCGCCACTTCCTCCGGCGTCGGGTCGTCTGGAACCGACAGATTCTTCAGCTCCGGCGCAAGCGCGCAATAGACACCGCTCTCCTCATGATATCCTTCTGTCTTGATAAGCGTCCCCCCAGCGGCGAATAGCGGCGCGCGAGAGATACGCTCCAAGCGCGGGAACTCGCGCTTGCGGTAATTGATGATGTCATTCGCCACGCGAGGCGGACACTCACTCTTGATGAAATCATCGCCATCCGGCGCATACCATGCGCACTCGTGATCCAGCTCCGTCAGCATGATTTCCGGCTCAAGCGAGAAGCTCTCGATGTCGCCGCGCGAGTCTACGTTCATGACAATCTTCTGACCGCCCATACAGAAATAAGTCGGCTTGGTCTTGTTGATTTCTAGCAGTCGTTCGAAAGCCGCATCGACACAAGGCATGAATCCGTTGACCTTTGGAATGAGGACAGGCTTGTCTCCCGACTCCTTAGCGAGCGCCTTTATCGCTTCATTCTCTCCATCGGACTGACTCGCCTTGTTACACTTCGTCTCCGCAGCCTTGACGTGAGGAGTCAACCGACTCTTCAGCGAGCGCTTGTCGTTTCCTCCCTTGACACCGATCTTCGCGCAAATCTTGTCGAAGAGGCCATCACGACGCGCGATCGGAATATCGAGGGAGCCGAGCGAGGCGAAGAGGGGGTCGAGATCAGAAGCGCGCGTGTCGAGAGTCAATGCCTCGATATGCTTCTCCAGCTTGGCAAGCTTCTCTTCGTCAGTCTCTTCGACGATGAAAGGCCGATAAGCTTCGTTCTCCAGGTCGTCGGTCGTGAACCATCCTTGTGTCACCGCCTCGGCGACGAACTCCAGCCGATCGCGCCCCTTACAGGCGTTGTGACTGCACTGAAATGCGAAGCTCTTGCCCTCCTCGGGTCGAGCGCTCTCGATGAAGCAACCCTTGTCCTCCAGGTCTTCGGGATTCGAATGTGACAAGTCGAACGGACATTCAATCGTTCGCTTTCCTGGACGTGATTGGTCGCAGCGAATCTTATGTGGCGCAACCGCATCGAACATGGTGGCGATATCGAAGCCCTCGGCCTTCTGAGCGGCCCACTTCTTCAATGAAAAATTGCCATTGACGACAAACTCAGGAACACCCGTGCCGGCGAGCTGTTCTCCGTTCCGCATGAACGTGTCGGACTGCCGATCGCCATTGATCGCGCCTTCTGGAACCGACTCGAAATCGAGCGCATCGCCGCCCGTAACCCACACTCCGAACGGCGCGCCGTCCTTGTGGCGTGGCAGATAGAAGAGCCGTGAGGGATCGAGGCAGGATTCATCAATCGGCAGGTCGAGCGACCTCGCCAGCCCTACGAGCTTACGCTTCCACTTCTTCACAGCGTCGAGCTGTGACAGCCCCTGCTTGGCGATGACGTATGGTTCCGCCAACGGAAACACGGCGCGGAACTTCGGCATGGGGTCGTGATGCAACCATACGCCCATTCCCTCGGCTTCCTGTGTGGGCTCGCCGATCGAAACCGTATTGACGATCCACGACTCCCACTTGCGTTCTTCGATCAGGAAGCGCTTGACGATTGCCAGCGGATATTCCTGCGCCGCGACCTCGATACGATGCTTCTTGCAAAAGTTGGTGAAAGAGCTTGCGAGAAGATACGTCTCGCTCTTCGTATGGCTATGCGTGGTATAAATGATCGCCGTCAGTCCGCGCTTCGCAATCCTATCGATGACGGCCGCCGGATCGACACCGGAATCCACGTCGAGCCCCATGACGCAGAGTTCCTTGATCGCCGGAACGCGGCGCTCATTGCCGATCGCGTTACCCTGCATGAATGCAAGGCCATCCTTCGTTCCGACGACGTGAAGGGACATTTCCTCGATAAGGTCGGCATAGGTCGCATACTGCTTCTTCACAGGCCAACGCTTGTCATTGCAACTGCTACCGCCGCCGAGACGAAGCGGAATGCTCGCAACGTCCTCATGAATCGGGCCGAGGATGGTCGCATCGTGATACTGGTAAGGATACGTTTGACCCTGATTTTCGCAGGCGTTCAGCACATTTTCATTTACACAAGACGCAGACATAAGCTATACTACTTTCGTTTGATGCAGCCCTCTCGGGCAATGGTTGAAGTCTCACGGCCAGCGAAGATTGACGCTCTTCGCTGGCCTTCTTTTTTCAGCGCTTGGCCAGCGGAACCAGTCCGGCCTCGCCAACATGGTGCATGACGAGTCGATTCAATCCCACGAGGAAGCGCTCACGGCGCTCGCGAGCTTGATGTGTCTTCTCCTCTCGTGGGTATGGGAGAGCAAGACCCTGAACCGTTCCCACACTGTGCCAGCTCAATTGTTCTTCGGAAATATCCCACGACCCTGCGTCTTCGATACCGTTGGGCGTCGCGAACATGAGGTGCAATCGCGCCGACGTTTCTCCCGGCTTTACGTCGTCAAGGTGCATGACGCTGAACGAAACCAAGTCGCCGTATGTCGACTTAAGAGCGGCATTCATTTGCGTGATGTGCTTGGCGACTTCAGGATACGCCTTCACGAAGTAGCCATACCAATCACGCGACCGAATGCGTGAAATGTGAGTGGACAACATGTTCTGAAATTCGCCGATGGAACTCGACTCAACCATACTCGATACTCCTACTTCAATAAGCGCTCTTCGCGAGCGCGTGGCGCATCCTCGCCCGATGCGAATAATGCTCTCCGCTAATCCCAAGCCGCGCAGCGACCGAACCGCGCGACTCCCCGTCAGTCGACAATCGCCGCGCAAGCTCGGCGAGCCAATCCGCATTAGCCGGCGCATCGTCCGGCTCATTCGCGTCATATCGTCGAGAGCGCAAACCATGCAGCAACCCGCGATCAATCTGCCACGTCATCCCAAAGCCGCGACCGTTGCGATGCTTGATGATGACCGTCGCCGATGCGCCGACGCCAATGAGTTCGTGCGGCAATGTGATATCGATCCGATAGGAGTCGGAACGCTCGACAAGCGCCACGATCGCCGGAAACTGCCGCCTGAAAATTTCGAGTGGTGACTCGCTCACTTCGCGCGCCTCCCTCGACCCTGAACGCGATAAATCTCGCCCGGCTCGATTCCCGCTTCGATGTAGCGGCGCGTCCAGTCGGCGCGTTCGGCTTCGCTCAGGCGAAACCAGCGCTCCGGCGACAAATTGCTGAAGAACAAAAGGTCCGTCACCGTGGGGGCGGGCGCGGTGATCGCGCTCGCCGGATTCTGTGCCATCTCACTCACGGCGTGACGCCCCCACTCGCGATGTATCGATTCTTCCACATGTCTCGAACGGCGCGAGTCTGCGCCGCGAAAACTTCGGCCGACATTCCGCTGAAGCCGCGAATGGTCTCCCAATGCGCGAGCCACATCTGCTTGCGCGTTTCATCGAGAGCGAACCAGACTTCAGGGGCGAGCGCGGTGAAATACAGCATTTCATTGAGCGTCGGAGTCGAAGTTGAGTTTAGATTTGAGTCAGTCATTTTCGTTCCCTTTTCAGGTGCGCTTGACGTGGCCGAACCACGCAGTTCCATCACTCACGCCGGTCATCTTGACGACGCTTATTGATCCGCCCGGCGGGACGTTCAAAAGAATGCCGTTCAGCCCCGCCGAGACGGGCATGTCGTCAGCCGTCGCGTCGCCGCCATCCGTGCGAACGTGAAAGTTCACGCTGCCATAGACGCGAACGAGTCGCGTCTGTGTCGGGTCCGCCGGGAGAGAATAGGCCGTGCCCGTGAGGGCGTGCGACGCGCTCGAAACAATGGTGAAGGCGTTCATTGAATCACGCATCGTCCAGCTCATCACCCGCCGCCAAGCGCTTCACGTGGTTTTCGAGCGCGAACTTGCGATCGGGGTCACTTTCGCTCCGCAGGCGCTTCACTGCGTCTTCGATCGCGAGCTTGCGATCGACCAACATCGCGTTGAAAGCCTTCGCCGAAATGCCCGTGCGCTGCGTGATTTCTGCGATCGACACCGGCGCAGCCGGCCTTGCCGAGATATACGGATCGACCTTTCGCGGCGCGTCGGCTCCCATCATCACCGCGAGGCGCGTCTCGTGGGAGAGAGTCGGAAGATCAGCCTTCAGGAAGCCGCCGTAGCGCGCGCGCTCCGCGTCCTCGGAGGTCGAGGTGATTGAAGCGCCGGAGTTCGCGCCGGGAGGCGGGCCTTCTTCCCAAAGGCGACCGACCGCCGATCCGAGGGACTCGCCGCTCGGCGAAACAATCGCGCCGGACTCGTCGATGAAAAATTCCTCGGCCTTCAGCCGTTCACGAAGATCGGCGATCGTCTTTGACGAGTAGGACCAGCCGAGGCGGGACACCAACGCGTGAATCGCACCATCAAACTTACTATTCATGCTTCTGAGATTCCTTATTTTCAGGCCACGCTCTTTCGAGCTGCCCACCATGCGTTGAGGTCGATCGGATCGAAGACGCGACGCGCCCCGAGCTTGATGCTCGGCGGCAGCTCGCCGTTGCGCATCATCTTGAAAATGTGCCCGTGCGATACGCCGATGAACGTCCGCAACTCCTTGATTGATGTAGCCTTGTCGGTCGGAAACGGCCCGGTGGCGGACTCGGCTACCGCCTTGTTCTGATTTGCATTTTCTGCCTTGTTAACCATTCATTACCTTTCCCTATTGCATGGGGCGTCAGAAATTGGGGAACCAGGGTTGACACCCTCTAGGAGGCCAGCTATAAACTCAGGTGCGGAGAGCTGTAAGCGTAAGCCTTAGGGTGGGAGGCTATCCGTATTCATCAATGATGTCAAGATTTATACGTCGCGGCTCACTACGTCCGCGCGCGTATTCCCTCGCGTGTTTGTTAGTTATCCTGACATAGATCGCCCCGGATGTTGGGTTTTCTAACGTCTAAGTGATTGAAAAATATGGATTGACTCGCGCCTATGGCTGCGACAACCTTGCGGCTCCTAGAGTAGGGAGTCGTTCAATGTCCAATGTGCTGACTTACAAGCGCCGTCCTCTCGACCTCTTCTCAGAGTCGATTATCGAAATCGTTCCTATCCTCGCCGAGGCGGCAGACAGGGCGGGCGATGCGGTCGGCTCAGACGAGGAAGCCCGATTGATCGTGCGGGACATTCGCCGGCAGCTCGCCGAGGCGCTGCGGATTGTGAATGAGGCCGAGGGCGAGCTGGGGGACAACCGCTCCGCTACGCCCGACCTCCTCCTATGATAGAGTGCGCCGACGATTCATCGAACACGATCGAACTCATGCGCGACCGCATAATTGCCGAGATCAAAAGGATTGCATCGGAGAACGGAGGCAATCCGCCCGGACGTAGGACATTCCTCAATGAAACGGGAATCAGGGAAATCGACTGGCGCGGTCGCTTTTGGGTGAAGTGGGGCGACGCCATAAAGGAAGCCGGTTTCGAGCCGAACAGCCTCACGCCCAAAATTCCAGACGACGAACTGTTTTCCAAGGTCGCCGAGGCATTCCGTCATTACGGGAAGCTGCCAACGCAGGCCGAGTTCAAGATGTATCGGAATATCGACGCAGCCTTTCCGGCTTCGATAATGGACAAGCGCTTTCCGACCAAGGCGGAATTGATCGCGAGCCTACGTGAATGGGCTTCGACCGCTGGCGGCTATGACGACGTGCTGGCGATGCTGCCAGCGCCCTCGCCAGCTCCTACAGAGCGCCCGACGCGTGGCGCTGCCAGGGATGGCTTCGTCTATCTCCTACGCTCCGGCGCTCATTATAAGATCGGCAAGAGCGACGAAATCGAGCGCCGAATAAAAGAGATCAAGGTCGCTCTGCCAGAGGCGACGACGTTAGAGCATACCATCACGACCGATGATCCATCGGGAATCGAAGCTTATTGGCACAGGCGCTTCGCCGATCGTCGGATGAATGGCGAATGGTTCAAGCTGACTCCGGCTGATATCCTCGCGTTCAAGCGCCGGAAATTTCAGTAGGAGAGGCGATCATGTTCGCAACCGTGATAACAGCCATAGCCGGATTGATCGCCGTCATCGTCACCGCGACCCTGACTCGTCGTCGTGAACACGAAGCCGACTGGCGCAAGCTGAAGCTCGCTCAATATCAGCAATTCATCCTCGCCCTGTCCGGCATTGTCGAAGGACGCTCGACGCCGGAGTCCATGCGCCAATGGACCGACGCTGTAAACGCCATGTCGCTAATAGCTCCAATGTCGGTCTTGAAAGCCTTGCGGGCCTATCAGGAAGAGGTTTCCTTCACGAACCAACATCGGACGCGGGAAGCGCACGACCGCCTATTGAACGCGCTCCTACGCGAGCTGAGGCGCGACATTCATCCGTCTGGAACCGACGACGACTTGACTTTCACATTCTGGTTGCAAGCTCTGCCGCCTGAGTCCTGAAAGCGTCTCCCCGTCGCTCTTATTCCTCGCCCGTCAATATTGAAAACCTGCGGCGTCTGCGGCGATCAAGTGCAAATATCCGGCAATCGTCGCAAGGGCGCTATTCAATCCTTGATCTTTGACGAGCGTCGACATTTCCGCGTCGCAGGATGCGACGAAGCGGCGCGTTATGTCGTTTTCGACGAAACGCTTGTTTCGCGCGATCGATTGCGCGGCGACGCGCTCTAGGCATTGTCCGGCACGCCCCTCGATATCCGAAGAACGATCGGCGAAGGCCGGAGAAGCGACGACGACGAAGGCGATGGAGAGGAGGAGCTTGCCCATGGTCGACTCCTGTCAATCGTTCACTGAAGCGCGGTCGATATTGTAAACCGGGCCATTCGGCTGAAGGCGAAACTCGAAATTCCAGCGATCCATCGCCACGGGAATCACAAGCGTGTTTTTCTTGACCACGATGCAGATATTACTTCCCGTCGTGCTATCGGGACAAACCTTCGCCGTGCGGTTGATGGTCGACGCGCTGGCGTCGCAGGCAAGGCCTAGGCCGAAAATAGCGAATGCGAATCGTTTCATAATGCGAAGCCCCAAGGCGAACTAACTACAGCGTCGCTATTCGCATAGCCGATAACATTTAATACGCGATGAAAGCGCCGCGCCGCCGCTCGTGACCTCCCGCCAACCATCGGGACCGAGCGACGGCGCGCCGTTCCGGCGACTCATTCCGCCGAAAGCAATCTCCAAATCGCGTCGATCAAGACCAGCAAAATCGCTACGTCAGTCAACCACTCGCGCCGATCGTCGCTCAACTCAGTTGTTCCGAACGTGCATCCGCGCCGCCATCTTGTGGAAGTCCGCCGCCATCTGGTTCGAATTGCGCCGGAAGCTGTCGAAGTCGCGGGCCTGGACGTTGGAATGCATGTTGTAGGTGACGTGAGTGTCGCCACCACCTCCCGCGCCACGCAGGTCAACCGGAATCTCGCGACCGCGTGACAACGGAATCACCGCCTCATTGTCGTGCAAGATCGCTGGCATAGCGCCCGACGTGTTCGGTGTTCCCTCGGCATACGCTGGCGCACCAACCCAATAGCTCGCCGGCATTGTTGCCGAGGTCACGGCGCTGCCACTGAGGCCACCTTCCTCGAATAGGCCACCAATGAGGCTCACAGCCCCGCCAATGAGGCCACCAGCTCCGCCGCCCCCACCGCTGGCAAGGCCGGCGATCTTCGACGCAAGGCCGGTAAGCGCCGGAATGGCCGAGCTGGAATCGCTGGCAACGTCCTTGATCGAGTCGCCGAGCTTCGTGAGTTCCTTCGCGCCGCCGTTGCCGAACGCATGTGAAAAGCTCTGCGAAAGATCGCTCTTCAGCAAGTCGGCAGGCTGCTTCACGGCGCTGTCGAGCTTCGACGTGAAGTCGGCAGAAACCTTCTGCGTCGACTGGCGCATGTTCTCTTCGAACGCCCTCGATGCGCGCTTGAACTCGTCAACGTTCGATCCTGCGTAGGACGTGAACGAACGCTCGCTCACGGGAGTCGGCTTGCTGCCGCGCGCCATCTCCCAGTGATCCCAATCCTTATGCGTCTTCCAATCGCCACCCCAGTTCACACCGACTCCACGTTCGCGCGCTGCTTGCTGGACGTGGGAATTGAAGCGGCGATATTCGTCCGGCTGTCCCCAGCGCATCTTGCCGCTCGCATCGGCGAATGTCACGTCTGCGGCGTTGCCGGATTGGTGGTTGCTCGGATTGCTGTAGCCGTCCTTGCTCGTCACCCAATGACCGGGCCGATTCTGTCGGAACAATGCGTTTTGCTGTTCGGCCGTGCGAGCACCCATGAGTCCGTTCATGGCGATCTTGGTTCCGCTCAATTCCTGAGCGCGAAGGATGACGGCCTGCAAATTAGGATCGACCGTGCGGAGCGCCTTCTCCGTTGTCGATGAAAGGCCCGCGTTCTTGAAGAGCGACTCCAGGTCGGAAGGCTTGCCAAATGAAGGAAGGCTCTTCGGCAACGTGAGGCCGGCGGAGTCGGTGACAGAGACAGGCTTCTGAAGGTTCGCGATCTTGGCGAACTCGGCGACGCTGTTCGATGTAATGTTGTTCGGAGCGTCGCCCTTCTTCCATGGCGCGAGAATCTGAGCGAACGCCTGGACCGAATTAGGCGTAATGCTCTGGTCCCGCCCCGCGAGTGCGTTACCCGCGAACAACGACTCGCTCGCGCTCTTTGGCTCGACTCCTCCTACGGCATTGGCGTTGAAGCCGCTCGGCGAGAATCCTGTCAGGCCGGACGCGTTCAGGTTGACGATACCAGCCTGAACTTCCATGTTTGCGGTCGCGACCGAATTCAACGCATCCTCGCCGATCTTATCCAACTGCCCATTGGCCTTATCGATGATGTTTTGCCCGCCGCCGATGGCCTTGGAAAGAGTCGACGTGAGGGACGAGTCCAGACTCATTCCCTTGATGGCTTGCGCCATCAAATCGCGAATGCCGGCCTTGATGAAGTCGCTCGCGATGCGCTTCGCGATATCGGCGAACTCGCTGCGGATGGCCTCGCCGAGCGACTTGAACTTGCCCTTACCTTCGACTGCAATCTTCGCGATTCCATCGGCGAGCGAGTCGAGGCTGCTCTTGATGTTGTCGTTCATCGACTCGACGGATGTCTTCTGTTGGTTCGCCCATTGGCTGAAGCCGTTCGATCCGCCCTTCGTCAATTCATGTTCAGCCCGAATCAGGTCACGAAGCGCTGCCGTCTCTTCGCGAGTCAAGTCAACGTGACGCTTCTTCATTTCGAGCTTGATCTGAAGGAACTCGCGCTCTTGCTGCATGGCCTCCTTATTCGAGAGTCCGCCCGCGTTCGCGATGGCTTCCTGTTCGAGTCGGAGCTTATCGACCATCTCAGAGATTCGGTTTGCAGCGGGAAAGGCTTGAGTGAAAGCTTGCTCGCGAGCGGCTTCACGAAGCTTGTTAATCTCTGCGTCGCCAATGAGCGAGCCGGAAAGAGGATCGATCTTTCCGCGCATACCCGCAATCTTTTCCAGCTCTTCGCGATAGGTCTTCAACGCCGCCGTGGTTGTCGAGAGCTTCGCATAAAGCTTCGACTGCTCTTCGCTCAAATCATTGTTCGGGTGATTGTAGCGATCTGCGTTCGATGCGTAGTCGCCGTGCTGCGTGAACTCCTTTGGTCGCGTTGCGTCTAGGAGGCGCTTGTAATCGTCAACCAGCTTTGTGGGCTTCAGGAAATCAGGCATTGACGATTCGATACCGCCCCAGAGCTTGCGCGTGAGGCCGGACGCAGCCGACGCAATGCCTGACAGGTAATCGTTACCGGCCTTGTAGCCTGCGTTGTTGGCGAGCTTGTCGACGCCACCGGTCAACAACGACCATGCAGAGCTTGCCTTTTCGCCCGCCCATGCGGCGACAGCCCCAAAATTGATGAATCCCTTTGTCGAGTCTGCGATGATCGCTGAAAGATTCGCTACGCCTTGCCCGAGGTGCTGGAAAATGGCGGCGAGCTTCTGAGCTGTCGGCTCGAAAGACTCCCACGTCGCATAGAGGAGCGCGCCAGCGGCGACGGCAAGTCCGATTGGACGCAGCAAGAATGAGACGCCCGCCGCGAGGATGGCGAAGGTTGCCTGATAAGCGGCATAGCCGGCGAGGATCGTTCCGATTGTCGTGAGCGGAGAACGTAGCTCATAGAGCTTCGTCATGAGCAACTGAACGCCAGCCGAACCATGCTGAAAGGCTGTTCCGAGCGCGCTCGCGATGCTGTCGACGTTCGGCTTCAGGATGCTGTTGACGGTGTTCGCGACGCCAGCGATTGCCGAGTCGATTCCTGAGTCGAAGCTCTTTTGCTTCAGCAATTCGAAGGAATTCGACAGGGCGATAACGGAACCTTGCGCGTGGTCGAGAGCTTCCTTGACGCCGCCGCCATAGCGCTTCTCTAGGAGCGCCGCCAACTTTTCCCACGAGTCGACGCTGAGTCCGCCATTCTTGAAGCGATGGTGCATTTCAGCACCAGTGATTCCGAGCGCCTGACTCATGCTCGCCGTGAGGCCCGGCAAGTGAGTCGACATGCTGCGAACCAAGCGCGTCGCATCGATCTTGTT
The DNA here is from genome assembly GCF_018887255.1 of Methylosinus sp. KRF6. Lineage (NCBI taxonomy): Bacteria > Pseudomonadati > Pseudomonadota > Alphaproteobacteria > Hyphomicrobiales > Methylocystaceae > Methylosinus > Methylosinus sp. KRF6. Next base: position 916,582 of record NZ_JAHLJF010000001.1, read on the forward strand.
CATGGCGTAGGTCTCTTGCAGCTCCTTGAAGAAGAGCGCTTGATCCTGTCGCCCGACGTGAAGGGCGCTCATTGCGGTAGACAACCCGCGCCATACGTTTTCGATCGTCTGAGGCGTCTTACCCAATGCGCGCGCCGACGTGTAGAAGGAAGCGAATTGCTTCGTCGCAACGTCGAGCGGCTGTCCGAGGTCCTGTGCTGTCTGCCGAATGAATGTGAGCGCGCGCCCGGCCTCGCTGCCACTCGACGCGACGGAGTCGACGGCGATTCGTAGGTTCAATGCAGCCGTGCCCGCAGCCATGGAGTCGGACGCCAACTTTCCTAGGCCAACCGTCCCCAGAGCGCCAGCGAACAGCGCAACCGCGTTGCGATTCACGATGAACGCGCTCGCGAGCGCTACGATTTCTCGCGCGGCGACTGGCATACCGCGCGACAGTGCCGAGATGCTTTGATTGAACTCGGCGAGTCCGTTGTCGCGCGTGGCACGCTTCAGCGACTCGAACCCTCTCGACGTGTCGCTTAGTGAGCGTGAGAGCGATGCAAACGCGTTGCCGCCACCTGACGAACTGAGCTGTTGCAGCTCTCGGCCTGTAGCCTGGACTGCTTGACGAAGCGCGTTGAGGCCGGCGAGGCCGCGCGATGCGTCAACGGAAATCTGAATCGAATGTGAGTCGGTCATTGGTCCCTGCGGTTCCCGTGGGATACGTGGTTCAGTTCAGCAAAGTTGGTGATTGTGGAGAAAGCAGCAGCGACGTAGGAGTCCGCGCCGCGCCGATGATTTGGAGAACGCCCGCCGTTGGTCGGACCTGTGTTAGTTTTCCTTCAGGTGCGACGAAGATCGGCGAAAGCGGCGTGAACGACCACAAGTCATTCTCGATAAGGCCGCTTATGATGACATTGACTCGCCCGCCAGTGTTTGCAGCGGTTGCCGAAACTCCGGCAAGAATGAACGGGCGTTGCGTCGGGTCGGCAAGCGTGGCCATGCCAGCAACGTCGAGCATGACGGCGCGATGTCCTGGAATCGTCGTCGCCGCAATCAAGGAAATGATCGCAGGAGTCGGGTCTGGCGGACCTCGAAAGAACTCGCCTAGCTCGATTGACTCAGGCGGGCGATTTGCGCGCACGCTGAAAGATCGCTTACCATCGGGAGACGCGAGAGTGATTGGCGGTAACGCCAGCGCGTCTTCGAAAACGATCTTGATCTTTTCCGCCATTGTTAGACGCGACGCGGTTGAACGAGAATGCTGAAGTCGTCAGTCGTGCGAACGATCGGCGGGAGCGACTCGTCTGAAAACGTGATGGCGCAGACGAAATAGTCGTATGAGCTTGTCGCCGATGGCCAGCTCGCCGTGTTCTCCGATGTCTCGGCGAGCGTCAGAATCCAATCGTTCTTTGATGAATTCGACTCATTCGGCCCGAGCAAGATCAGCGTTGATGGAATCACGACACGCGTGTTGCCGGCGCGAAACGCCACCGCGGCGGACCAAGAGCCGGCGGGTAGCGTCACGACGCCACGAAGTTCGAGCGTGTCGCCGCGCCGGACGCTGAAGGCCGGGTTGCCGGGAGTGCCGAAGCCGGGAGTCGCTGCGCTCACTCTGCGGACTCGCGTGTTATCGCGCCATGGCCAGCGCCGCCGGTGACTGAGAGAGTCGCGCTCTGTGAATTGGGCCGCCACTTCCCGGCGACGAATTCCTTCAGGACGGTTGACGACCAGCGAGGTTGACGACCTGGAATCGTCGGCTCGGGAAATAGCCCTTCGCGGCGGAGTCGCTGAAGAGTCGGGTATGAAATCCCGAGCAATGTGCAAACGTCTTGCGCGCCTAGGACGTAGAAGGGCCGATCGATCGGATTCACCATTGTTTACCTAAAAACGTTGCGTTGTTTGGCGATCAAGCGGCGCGCACGGTGACAGTCATATGCACGCCCATTGCATTGATGTCGCTCGACACGACCTTGTAGAGAGCGCCATCGATGATTGCTTCATCCTGCGTAAGCGGAACGCGCGGGAGTAAGCCCTGCTCGAATACGAGCTGAAATTCTGTGGCGATGATGGAACCGACCTTCGTCTCTTGCGTCGAGCCCCGCGTCGCAAAGACGGTGATCGTATGGTCTGACATCGGCTCAGTCGCTGTGCCAGTCTCCGGGTCGTAGGCGATATCATCGAACAGGCGAAACGTGACTTGCTTCGTGCCGCCCTGTGCGAGGCGACGCATCTTCGCGAATTGCGCGCGGCCGACTGACTGTAGACTCATTGCGACTTGCCTTGCGTTGGTGGCGCGAGTCCTTCACCGGACCCGTCGCGAGAGAGAAGGAATGGAAAACTCTCGCTCCGGTGATAGGACTCGCGCTGTGCCGCCCGTTGCCTGTGGAGTAGCAGGCCCCGAATGCCAATAAGGGTTCGGGCGGCGATTTGCGCCTTGTCTGACCGTGGCTCGCGCTCCGTCGTGCGAGTTTGGCAGGCGCAAAACTGAATTGGAGGATGGCGCGGCGGCAGTCCCGGAATGGGTGGAGAATCACTGCCGCCGCGCCGTTCCCGCGCCTGCCTTTACCTGCGGTCATCCGAGAGCGATTGACACAAGGCACGGCGCGGAAACTGAATTCGAGGGGCGCGACGTTGGACATCCGTTCCAACCGAAGTCGCAACGTCGCGCCGAGTTTAGCTGACTAGCTAGTTGTGCGTTTCAGCTAAAGCGCTGGATTCTTTGTCGCCTATATTCTCAACCGCCGATGCCGTGCGGCGGGAGTCTGATAGAGGCGAAACTAACCGATCCCCGACCGGCTGTCGTAATAGTGCTGTCGGTCAAAATGCAAGGTCGGCGAACACTCGACTTCTTCTGACGGCAACTGTTACCTTTTGTCCAACTGTTGAGAATTCTACAGAATGTTGGTGGAAAAGTCCAGATTCTTAGAGAGGCGGCTCATTATTCCTGTTTTGTTCTGGAGCAAAGCCCCAGCGCTCTGCGTCTGGACCCGTCCTTGAACTTCGGTCGGCTGTCCCCGTCCTTATGTGACAGGTGGTCGAAGTTCGTCCGGCTGTCCCCGTCCCTTGCGATTTGGGCGACCGTCCTTGCGAAGGTCCGACGCCGTTTCAACTTGAAACAGCGTCGGCGGCTCGCCGGCTGCGATCAAAAACACGGCAGGCGACGGTTTGATTCCGGGTTAGGGAGTCAAATTAGGAGGACGGGTCCAGACGCACGGCGCTGGGGCTTGCTCCAGACTCAGCTATTCCTAATTCGATATAGCTCGGCGGCGGTTCCATAGTCCGCCCATAGTCCGGTTATACGAAAAATAGGCGCGAAAATCGGGTTTTTCGATTCAGATAAGTGCATGAAAACAAAGGCTTCGAACCCCCTACCTTCCACCTTCGTAATGATGGGGTCGGGGGTTCGAATCCCTCTTGCGGCACCAATTAAACCACCAAAAAGGTGCGCGGTGAACTCCGACCGCGACAGCCGGGGCGAGGCGTCGCCGCCGCCATATCGGTTCGCCGGAGCCAATCGGGCTCGCACGGGTCGAAGTGTTGGAACTGCTCACATTCCCACTCCCCCTCATCATCGTCCGAGGCGGAGCGAATCCGATCTTTCGCGAGCACGCGCCGCTTCCAGCGTTCGATTCGACGCCCGGCGTCGGCGATCGGCAACCTGCCCCTATGGCCCGATCCTTGCCTATCGAGGCGAGCACAGCCCCTCGAACAGCTAACATGTCCGACCCATCGTCTGATTCGGTCAATGAGCCCAAAGATGAGGCCGCGCCTGTCGCCGACGGCGGCGCGGTCGCCGGTCCGATCGACTTTTCGGGTTCTTCGCTCGGGCTCGAGAAACATTTCGCGGCGTCGGCGCAGGACATGGTCGCGCTATCGTGCGAGCGAGGCGACGAGCCGACGGCCGCCGATCCGAGCGAGCCGCTCGCCGCGAAGATCGCGTCCATTTCTTTTGGCGACCGTGTGTTTTTTTTGCCTTCCGAGGAAGAGGCTTGGCGCTACGCGATCGAGACGATTCGGCGTTATCATCGGCTTGTCGGACGTCCGAAGCGTCGCCGACTCGTCGTCTGCGCAGGAGCGTCCGGTGAAGCCGGGGGCTTGCCTCCGGGCTTGGAAAGCGATGGCGAAGTCGTCTTGCTCCAAACCGACGATCCGATCGCATTGACCACGGAGATCGACAATAGAACCGCTGCAATTCTGATCGCTCCCGTGAGGACGAAATCCGGGTTCGAGGTTGTTCCGGGAAGGCTGCTCGCCCGACTGCGCGAGACGGCGGACGAATATGGACTTGCGCTCGTTTACGACGAAAGCGCTTGTGGCTTCGGTCGTTCAGGAATGTTCTGGGCGCATGAATGGACGGGCGTGACCCCGGATGTGATGGTCGCCCTGCATCGGCGAGGAGACGCCTCGTCGCTGGCGACGGTGATCGTCACGCAAAAAATGGCGCGCGGGGCGCCGGAGCGGCCTCTCCTCGTCGAGGGGGCCGCACTGCGCAGCGGGCGCGCCGCGGTCGATGCACTGATGTCTCGCGGCTTTTTGGAACGCGCCCAAAACCGAAGCTGGCGTCTCGAAGATCGGCTGCTCGAATTGTTCTATAAGCGCCGCGGCGCGTTTACGGCATTGAGCGGCATCGGCCTGATGCAGGGATTGGAATGCCCCGAAGAAGCCGAGCCGATGCGCGCTCGACTGGCCGAATGCGGGCTCCTCACCCGCGCCATGGGATCGTTCCTCGGCTTATTTCCTGGGCTTGCAGTCGCTGAGAGCGAAATCGACGCAGCAGTGTCGATTATCGATTCGGTTTGTGCCCGGGAAACGCGATGAGCGGAGAGATTCATTCCCGCCCGCACAGGCCCCGCAATCCGCACAATCGGCGGGGCTGGCTGCGCTCAACGGGATGGGGAGCGACGGCGGGGGGTTGATTTGGATATAGGGGCTTGGTTGCGGGGACCCGCAACACCCGATTCTTGCGATTGGTCGAGCGCGTGGTCCCAAAGCTCGCTGCGTGAGACCGCTAGAGAAGTGGGCAGTTGATGGCGTGCTCCGAAATCATGCGATCGCATCCGCATCGCCCATCTGCTTCGGACACATCGCGAGACGTTCGATCATCCAGCGGCCCGCCGGTCCCGGCGGGTCGGACGCCCGATAGACGACGGACATGGGTAAGGCGAGCCCCCCGGACGGTATGTCCTCGATCGCGAGCTCGACCAGCCGACCAACGTCGAGATCGGATTGGACGGTATGACGAGGCATTCCGCCCCAGCCCAGTCCGTTCAAAAGAAAGGCGTGCTTGGCGAAGAGATCGGCTAGGCGCCAAGTGGTCGGCGCCATGACTCCGAACTCGCGCCCGGCCGTCAAGGCGGAGCGATCGGTCAGGACCAGCTGGACGTGCCGGGCCAGTTCCTCCTTCGGAATGACGCCCTTCCAAGTGGCCAACGGGTGGTTCGCTGCCGCGACCATCAACAAGCGCACGTGGGTCAGGCGCTCGGCGACGAGCCCGCCAGGCAGCATGGGCAAGGGTCCCGCGATGCCGAAGCTCGCGCGTCCGTCGATCACCGGCTCCACCGACGCCCCGAGCGCCTCGACATAGAGCCGCAGCGGCGTGCGGGGAAACTGCTCACGGAATCGAGTCGCCGCCCCGGCCAGAGCCTCGATCGGAAAGAAGACGTCGACCGCGATCGAGAGCTCGGCTTCGATCCCGGCGGCCATGCCTTTGGCGCGCGCCTTCAGGCCGTCGACGCCGGAGAGGACGAGCCGCGCATCGGCGACGAGGACAGCGCCTTCGCTCGTCAGCCGGGGATAGCGCCCGCTGCGATCGAACAAAGAGACACCCAGATGCGTCTCCAAGCTGCCGATCGCTTCGCTGATGGCCGATTGGGTGCGCGACAGCCGCCGCCCCGCGGCGGAAAAGCTGCCCTCGTCCACAGCGGCGAGGAAAGCGCGCAACTGATCCAGAGAGACCCCGTCCAGCACAGCGCATCTCCAATCCATCGGATTATCCGATGGTAGGTATAAGAATATGCCGGCTTCTCCTGTTCGCGCAACCATGCGACCTACACACTCATGTTTCGCGCTCTGAAAAACCTCGTCGCTCGCAAAGCTATGACGCCTCGCGCAGGCGGCCCGGAGGAGTTCCCAATGACGACGATCCTGCACATCGATTCCAGCATACTCGGCGGATATTCGGTCAGCCGCGCGCTCACCGCGGAGGTCGTGGCGAAAGAGCTGGCCCTTCATCCGGGCGCGCGGGTGATCCGCCGCGACCTCGTCGCCGAGCCCGCGCTCCACCTCTCGGATGCGCATATTGCGGTCTTCCAGGGCGGCGAGGTGACGAGCGCGGCCCTCGGCCAGGACCTCGCGCTCGGCGGGGCCTATATCGACGATCTCTTCGCCGCCGACATCATCGTGATCGGCGCGCCCATGTATAATTTCTCAGTCCCTTCACAGCTCAAGGGCTGGATCGACCGTGTCTGCGTGGCGGGCCGCACCTTCCAATACGGCGCCGATGGTCCGCAAGGGCTGTTGCCCAAGGCAAAGAAGGTCGTCATCGCCTCGACGAGGGGCCGCGTCTACACCGGCGACAGCCCGGCCGCCTCGCTCGAACATCACGAGAGCTATCTGCGCGGCGTTCTCGGTTTCATCGGCCTGACCGACGTCACCATCATCCGCGCCGAAGGGCTCAATCTCGGCGAAGAGCCGAGAGCGGCCGCCATCGCCGGGACGAAAGCCCAAATCGCTTCGCTCGCCGCCTGACCCTGCGGCGACGCCCTTTCCCCTATGTCGAACCTCTGGAGCTCCATCGATATGAGTCAGACCAACGCCTCCAAGTCCACCAACGCCTTCGCCTTTGTCGGCCGCCTGCTGATCGCCGCGCTCTTCATCCTCGGCGGTCTCGGCAAGCTCGCGGCCCCCGAGGCCACGCAAGGCTATATCGCCTCGGTCGGATTGCCTGCGCCGCTTCTCGGACTGGTGGTCGCGGTCATCGTCGAGGCCGGCGGCGGCCTCCTTCTGCTCGTCGGATACAGAGCGCGACTCGTCAGCCTGGTCCTGGCGGCCTTCACGCTCATTTTGGCTGTGCTCTTCCATAAGAATTTCGCCGATCAAAACCAGATGATCCACTTTCTGAAAAACATCGCGATCGTCGGAGGGCTTCTTCAGATCGCCGCCTTCGGCGCCGGCTCATTCAGCCTGGACGGCCGCCGCCTCCGAGCCTGATCATGCGCTCGGTGTCGAGAAGGCTTCTCTCCTACTCGACGCCGTCGACGGCCTTTTATCGAAGGGCGCCACGCGCACGTGACGCGCTCTACGGAGCGCCTGCTTCTCGAGGAAGCTGCATGGAAATCGGCGTCGACAGCTTCGCGGCGATCATCCCCGATCCTGCGACGGGGAAAATCATTTCGGCCGCCGAACGGATGGAGCGTCTGCTCGACGAAGTGGAGATCGCCGACCGCGTCGGGCTCGATGTGTTCGGCGTCGGCGAACATCATCGCGAGGAATTTCTCGACGCGGCGCCCGCTGTGATCCTGGCCGCCGCCGCCGCGCGGACTCGGCGAATCCGCCTGACCAGCGCCGTCACCGTGCTCAGCGCCGCCGATCCGGTCCGCGTCTTTCAGGAATTCGCGACGCTCGACCTCATCGCGAAAGGACGCGCCGAGATCGTCGTCGGGCGCGGATCCTTCGGCGAGGCCTATCCTCTCTTCGGCCTCGCCATGCAGGACTATGACGCCCTTTTCGCCGAGAAGCTCGAACTGCTCCTGAAGCTCCGCGACGAGAACCATGTCACATGGAAAGGACGCTTCCGGCCGCCGCTGACCGGCCAGGGCGTCTTCCCCAGACCGCATCAGGCCAGCCTGCCGATCTGGCTCGGCGTCGGCGGCACGCCGCAATCCTTCATCCGCGCCGGAACGCTGGGCCTCCCGCTCATGGTCGCGATCATCGGCGGCGACTTCCGGCGCTTCCGCCCGCTCGTCGATCTCTATCGGCAGGCGGGCCGCCGCGCCGGCCATGCGGACGAGACGCTCCAGGTCGGCGTTCACGCAATGGGCTTCGTCGGCGACACCGACCAGGCCGCCAAAGACGCATTCTTCCCAGGGTGGGCTTACATGTTCAAGGAGATCGGCCGTGAACGAGGTTGGTCGCCCGTCACGCGCGCCGGTTTCGAGGCGATGTGCTCGCCCCATGGCGCCTTTCTGATCGGCGACCCGGAGACTGTCGCCCGGCGCGCGCTCGCGGCGAATGAGGCGCTGGGCGGCGTTTCGCGGCTCACCTTTCAAATGAGCTCGGCGATGCTGGACGCCGATGCGATGAGCCGCTCGATCGAGCTTCTCGGCGCAAAGGTCGCCCCGATGATCCGCGATGCGACGAAGGAGAAGGTCCATGGGTGAGTTGATCGCGGGCCAGTGGCGGCGCGGCGGCGTCGAGAAGCTCCTCGAGGACGGCCGGCTGCGGCGCCCAACCTCCATATTCCGCAATTGGATCGGCCTAAGCGACGCCGACAAGGCGCCCGCCTTTCCGGCCGAAGCCGGCCGGTATCATCTCTATGTCTCGCTCGCCTGCCCCTGGGCGCATCGCACGCTCATCATGCGCCGGCTGAAGGGCCTGGAAGAGATCGTCGGCCTTTCGGTCGCGCATTGGCTGATGGGCGAGGACGGCTGGTCATTCCAGCCCGGCCCGGGCGTCATCCCAGACACGGTGAATGGCGTACAATGGCTACATCAGCTCTACACATTGTCCGAGCCGGACTGCAGCTCGCGCGTCACCGTTCCGGTGCTCTGGGACAAGGACAGCCGCAAGATCGTTTCCAATGAATCCTCGGAGATTCTGCGGATGTTCAACAGCGCCTTCGATCACATAGGCGCGGCGGAAGGCGACTATTATCCGGCCGAGCTGCGCAGCGAGATCGACGCCGTCAACGAGCGCGTCTACGCCGGTCTCAACAATGGCGTCTATCGCGCCGGCTTCGCCGCAACGCAGGCGGCCTATGAGTCCGCCGCCGCCGATGTCTTCGAGACGCTGGACTGGCTCGAACAGCGTATCGAGTCGCGGCGCTTCCTGGTCGGCGAACGGTTGACCGAAGCCGACATCCGGCTGTTTACGACGCTGGTGCGATTCGATGTGGTCTATTACGGCCACTTCAAGTGCAATTTGCGGGCGCTCGTCGATTATCCCTCTCTCTGGCGCTACACGCGGGCGCTCTACCAGCACCCGGCGATCCGCCCGACCGTCGATTTCGGTCACATCAAGGGCCATTATTATGGCAGCCATCCCTGGCTGAATCCGAGTGGCGTTGTTCCAATCGGCCCGCGACGCGATTTCGAGGCTCCATCTTCGTGATCCTGCAGGAGCGTCGCGACCGGGAGGCGCCCACGGACAAGCAAGAGTTTCCCCGAGAGTGCCGTCAACATCACCAATTGGCTCACCCCTCTCCGCCCATTTGAAGAGCCCCGTGCTGTCTGCCATTGTCCGAAACAGCGTCATGGCTGTTCAGGGACTGGCAGAAAGCTTTCCCGCGCGTGAAATCGGCGCGCAGGCGCCCATCGGCACAGGTGATCGCGCCCCCGTCGACACCCCCTCCCCCTGCGCCCGTCACTTGAAGAGCTGCTTTATGTCCGCCATCGTCCGAAACAGCTTCATGGGCTGTTCGGGGAACGGCAGAAAACTCTCTCGCTCGTAGAAGCGGCGGGCGCTGTCGTCCTTCGCATCCACGATCAACGCGAAGGACGCGATCTCGCTCCGGGCGGATCGGTAAAGCGCGTCGGCGAGTAGAAACCGGCCGTATCCCTTCCCTTGTAGCCGCCGATCGACTGCGAGTCGGCCCAGGAGCGTAGCCGGCACGCGCGGATATTTCGGCAGCTTCCGCAGGGTCAATTCCGGCAGTTCGGCGAGTTGCACGGAGGTCGACGAAAGCGTGTAGTAGCCCGCGATCGTTCCATCGGGCAGCACCAGAACGAAGGGCGCGGCCATGTTCTTTCGCGCGTCCTGACCGGCCTGCGTCCGAAAATATCGGTCGAGCGGCTCTGCGCCGCATTCGAACCCCGATCGATCATGGCCTGACCCCAGCGGCTCGACGCAGAGCTTCTCGTCTTTTCCGACAGGCACGCGTCAAGCGCCGGTTCGCTCGCGATAGCGGCGCACCGTGTCGCGAAGGCGATCATTGACCGGCTTCGGGTTGAGCAGCGCATCTACGAATGCTTCGCTGTCGCGGACCGAAAGCGAGAGTTGATTATGTTCCTCGATAGCTCGCCGGGCGGCGTCCTGAACACTGGTCAGCACGAAATCGGTTAGGCTCCGCCCCTGCAGGGCGGCCGCCCGCTCGATCAGACTCTTTTGCTCGGCGGTGACGCGGGCCTCCAATCGCTCCGCGCGGGCGCGCCTCCCACCAGACCTGGATGCTGCGTCGGTCATAGCCCATTTTCTCCTCGCCACAATGTACGGCCAATAACCGGCTACTTCAAGACCGGCGGCATTGGATTGTTCCGCGCTGGCTGCGCCCAAAAATCTGACACCGATTACGCGAAGCGCTGGCGGCCGCCGAGCTGCAGCCGGCAACCTCCTTACGAGAAGAGTTCTTCGCGATGGCCAGGCAATCGCCTTCGTTAATGCGCGGCCGCGGCCGCTGGCGCTCTATTATTTCGGCAGCGGCGGCGAGGACCAGCGCAAAGTTCTGAGCCGCACAACGTCCGGCAATGTCACAATCAACGGCACGCTCATGCATTATGTGCAGGACGATCTGCCCTTCGGCGGGGTAGACTCGAGCGGCATCGGCGCCTATCATGGAATTGAAGGCTTCCGAGCCCTCAGCCACGCCAAGGGCATTTTCGAACAAGGCAAATGGAACGCCAGCAGCCTTCTACGCGCGCCTTTCGGGCGGCTGGCGGACATGGTCCTCGAAACAATGCTGCGATAGAGGGCTTTGATGTATCTCGAAGCAATTCCGGCGACTGAACGCCGAGGCTCATGAACGCGGCCGACCATTCTCCGAAGCTGAACGCTGCACGACTGTACTGGTCAGCCAACCGATTTCATCAGTTGGCCGGCGATGTGTCCATCGCGCTCGCCGGCATGAAACTCGGGCAGACAACCACGGTTCCATTGTCGCCGTCGACCCCGGATGCGCAGGACCGCGGAGCCCGCCTATCGTCAACTCCACCATCTATCGTTCACGGCGCGGAGTCGGGCGTTCCGCCCAATGCCCTGAACACGCGGACAGCGGCCCTCGCCGTGTCTGCACGAGTGCGAGCGAGCGCGCTTCTGGCGACCAGCAATTGCCGATTGGCGTCGAGCGCGTCGGTGAGCGGTATTCCGCCGGCGCGGTAGGCGCTTTGCGCGAGAGTGAGAGCCCGCTTCACAGCCGAAATCTCCGCCTCCAGCTCTTTCGTTTGCGCCTTGGCCTGCATGAAGCCGGTGAACGCGTTTTCGACGTCTTCGGCCGCGTGCAAGATCGACTGCCGATATCTGGCGAGCGCCTCTGCGTGCGCGCCTTCGGCCTGCTTCACCTCGGAGTCGATCTTGCCGAAATCGAACAACCGCCAACGCAAGCCCGCGACTGCCTGGGGCTGGAATGTGGCGGATCTGAAGAGATGCGAAACATTCATGCTTTCGAAGCCGAGCAGGCCGGAAATCGAGATTTTCGGATAGTAGCCGGAGATCGCTTCGCCGATCCGCGCGTTTGACGATGCGAGTCGCCGTTCGGCGGCGATGACGTCCGGCCGGCGGCGTAAGACGTCTATCGGCTTGTCGCCTCCGAAAACGCGAGAAACCGATGGTATGTTCGCAGGCGCTCTCAGCTCCGCCGCATAGGTCCCGGGTTGCGCGCCCATGAGGACGTCGAGGCGATTGAGCTGCGCCTCCAGATCGACGCGCAACGGCGGTAGAGCGCTGCGCGCCTGATAGAGAAGCGCTTCGGCCTGCGCCGTTTCCCGCGCCGATGCAAGGCCGAGGGCGGAACGTTGGCGAACGAGGTCGAGCAGATGCGCGTCAGTAGCGATCTGCCCTTCCGTCGCAGCGATTTGCGCTTGATCTCCGCGTATCTGAAAATAGGCGTCAGCGGCGTCGGCCGCCACCGAAATGCGCGTCCCGAGACGAGCCGCCTCGGCGGCTTCGGCCTCGGCGCTCGCCGCCTCGGCGCCGCGACGTAAGCCGCCGAAGACGTCGATTTCCCAGCTCGAGCTGATTCCGAGGTCGAATAAAGCCTGGTTCGGATCATAGCCGGGCAGGTTTCTTCCGATTGCGCCGACCGGACTTTCGAGCGACTGGCGGATTTTCACCGCCTGCGCGGTCGTATCCGTAGTCGGCAAAAGTTTGGCGCCGGCTTCCCGCGCGGCGGCGCGAGCCTGCTCGACGCGTGCGAGTGATGCCGCCAGATCGAGATTTTGGTCCAGGGCGCGCCGAATGATGCGTGTCAGCGTCGGATCATCGAACCCTGTCCACCATCGATCCAGCGGCGGAGAATCACCCCGACGCACTGGGCGAGCGACGATGCTATGAAAATCCGCGAGCGATATCGACGGGGCTACATAGTCGGGACCGACGGCGCATCCCGAAACGCTCACCCCGAATAGTGTCGCCGCCAGAGCGAGCGCCTTGTGGTCTCGCGCAAGCGCAGGCTTCGGAGCGGAGGCGAATTTCATCGGCTGGGCCTCATCTATCGGGTGGGGGCGACACTGCGCTGTCGCGCGCGTGACCAACGCCCGCCGTCGCTCCAGCTCAGCGGCTGAGAAATAGGTTACTAGTGACGATATTGTCAACTAGTAACTAAGCGCGTAAGATTTGGGAAGTTCGCAAACGGGCGTCCTGTCGACCGTCGTGCGGCCGAGCTCGATGCGCGATCGCGCCGTTCGGTCGAAGATCGGCAGGACCCGCCACGCAGGAGGCTCGAATGGACGCTGATCGCCAGCCTCGCATCCCGGCGCGAGCCGAATTGGATTTGAGCGCACGATTTTGGCATATGGTGGCTCCATGACAGAAAAGAGCCGCAAGAACCGTTCTTCCGATTCACCTCCGGGGCGTCGCGGGCCGGCCGAACATGAGCGGCGCGAGCAGATCGTGAGCGCGGCGAACGAGCATTTCCGGCGTTACGGCTACAACAAGACGACAGTGGCGGACCTCGCCAGAGCGATCGGCTTGTCGACCGCATATATCTACAAATTTTTCGACTCGAAGCAGGCGATCGGCGAAGCGGTCAGCGCAGCCGCTCTAGGTGGAATCATCGTCGAGCTTCAGAAGATCGTAGGCCAAAAGAAATCGGCCGCGGAAAGGCTTCGCGCTATGTATCAGCGCCTCACGCGCGAAAGCGCCGCGCTTTTCTTCAACGAGCGCAAACTTCACGAAATCGTCGTCACGGCGTGCTCGGAGGCGTGGCGACCGATCGATGATTACGAGGAGGCAATGCTGGGACTCATCCGCGAGCTCGTCGCGGAAGGACGCGAGAAGGGCGAGTTCGAACGCAAGACGCCCATCGAGGAAACATGTCGCGCCATCCTCCAGACGATGGAGCTATGTTGGAATCCGCACCTTCTGGAGCGGCACTTCGATGATCTCGAGGAGCGTGCGGCCGCTATGGCGAATCTGGTGTTGCGGAGCCTTGCCCCCTAGCTTGCGTTTGGTGACGAGTGACGGATTGACAATATCGTCACCAGTTTCTAATTTGGGTTTCGAGCTTGGCTTGGGACCCCGAACATGCCCCGATTGGAAAAATCGACTGTTGCCGCGGCTGCTGTTTTCGCCGCGTTGAGCCTCGCAGCCTGCGGCAGATCTGAACAAGACCCGAGAACCAAGCAGCAGCTTGTCCGGGTCGCAACCGTAGAGCGGGCCGGCGCGCCAGAGCGGGCCTTCACAGGCGTTGTCGCCGCGCGCGTGCAGAGCAATCTCGGCTTCCGAGTCGGAGGCAAGGTCATCGAGCGTCTGGTCGACACGGGCCAGAAAGTGCGAGCTCGCCAGCCTGTCATGCGTATCGATTCTATCGATTATCAGCATGCGATCACCGTTCGAACCGGCGATGTCACCGCTGCGAAGGCCCGCTACGCTCAGGCGGCGGCCGATGAAGCGCGCTATCGCAAGCTCGTCGGTTCCGGCGCAGTGTCCAAATCGGCATATGATCAGGCAAAAGCCACGGCGGACGCCACGCGAGCGCAATTGGACGCAGCCGAAGCGCAGCTGAAGGTCGCGAAAGACGAGCTCGAATATTCCACTCTTCTCGCGGACGCCGACGGCGCCGTGGTCGAGACGCTCGCCGAACCCGGCCAAGTCGTTTCCGCAGGCCAGATCGTCGTGAAGCTCGCGCATTCGGGGCCGCGCGAAGCGGCCGTCAATCTGCCCGAAACGCTTCGGCCGTCGATCGGATCGACCGCGCGGGCCACTGTATACGGGAGCCAGGCCGGCGCGGTCGCGCATCTCAGACAGCTCTCGGACGCCGCTGATCCGCAGACCCGGACCTTCGAAGCCCGCTATGTGCTGGAAGGCGCGGCGCAGCAAGCGCCGCTCGGCGCGACGGTCACTGTCTACCTCGCGAAGGACGATGCGGCTTCGGCGGCCTCGGTTCCGCTCGGAGCGATCTTCGACAAGGGCGACGGGCCCGGCGTTTGGATTGTGAATGGCGACACGATTTCATTCCGTCCGGTCCAGATCGCCCGCCTCGGCGCGGAAAAAGCAATTCTCGAGAAGGGAGTCGTCGCCGGCGAGCAGGTCGTGGCGCTCGGCGCTCATCTTCTGCACGAAGGCGAGCGCGTTCGCACCAGTGGCGCGCACATCGAGGCAGGGCAGGCTCGGAACGAGAAGGCGGCGAAATGAGCGGCTTCAATCTCTCCGCCCTGGCGGTTCGCGAAAGGGCGATCACGCTCTTTCTTCTGATCGCCGTCACCGCGGCCGGCGTCTTCGCCTTCAGCCGGCTCGGCCGCGCGGAAGATCCTGCCTTCACGATCAAGACGCTGATCGTAACCGCGGCTTGGCCTGGGGCAACCGCCGAGGAGATGCAGAACCTCGTCGCGGAGCCACTCGAGAAACGGCTGCAAGAATTGCGTTGGTACGATCGAGTCGAGACCTTCACGCGTCCGGGCTTGGCCTTCCTGACCCTGACGCTGCAGGACAAGACTCCGCCGTCGGTCGTTCAGGAGGAGTTCTATCAAGCGCGAAAGAAGCTCGGCGACGAGGCGCATAAGCTGCCCGCCGGCGCGCTCGGTCCTTTCGTGAACGACGAATATTCCGATGTGAGTTTCGCCGTATACGCCGTGAAAGCCCGCGGCATGCAGCCGCGCGAGCTGACGCGTGAGGCGGAAGCGTTGCGCCAACGCTTGCTGCATGTGGCCGGCGTCAAGAAAGTCGACATTCTCGGCGAGCGCCCGGAGCGAATTTTCGTCAACTTCTCCTATGAGCGGCTCGCGACGCTCGGGATA
Source organism: Methylosinus sp. KRF6 (assembly GCF_018887255.1). Classification (NCBI taxonomy): domain Bacteria; kingdom Pseudomonadati; phylum Pseudomonadota; class Alphaproteobacteria; order Hyphomicrobiales; family Methylocystaceae; genus Methylosinus; species Methylosinus sp. KRF6. The sequence goes on from NZ_JAHLJF010000001.1 coordinate 931,947, forward strand.
GCCCCGCGTGAAATCATCGACGCGCTCCGGCGTCAGAACGCGGTCACTCCCGCCGGATCGATCGACGCTGACGGGCCGCAGGTCTTCATTCGCATCGACGGCGCCTTCGACAGCCTGCAAAAGATTGCCGACACGCCTCTGGTCAGCGGCGGCCGCGTGCTGAAGCTGTCCGACATCGCGGAGGTCACACGCGGCTATGAGGATCCCGCGACCTATCTGATCCGTCACAATGGCGAGCCGGCCATGGCGCTCAGCCTCGTCATGAAGGAAGGGGTGAACGGCCTCGAGCTCGGGAAAGCGCTGGATGCGGAGGAAGCCAAGATCGCGCAAGAACTGCCGGCCGGGCTCTCATTCACCAAGGTCAGCGATCAGGCCGTCAATATCGCGGAGTCGGTCGACGAGTTCATGCTCAAATTCTTCGTCGCCTTGGGTGTGGTTCTCGTCGTGAGCCTGGTCAGTCTCGGTTGGCGCGTCGGCATCGTGGTCGCGGCCGCAGTTCCGCTCACTCTCGCGGCTGTTCTCGTCATCATGCTGGTCACGGACCGCGTGTTCGATCGCGTCACGCTCGGCGCCTTGATCATATCGCTCGGCCTCCTCGTCGACGATGCGATCATCGCCATCGAGATCATGGTGGTGAAGTTGGAAGAAGGCTACGACCGCGTCAAAGCGGCGGCCTATGCCTGGAGCAACACCGCCGCGCCGATGCTGTCGGGCACGCTGGTGACCATCATCGGCTTCACGCCCGTCGGATTCGCGCGCTCGACGGCCGGCGAATATGCCGGCAATATTTTCTGGATCGTCGGTTTCGCGCTGATTACGTCTTGGATCGTTGCAGTGGTCTTCACCCCATATTTGGGGGTGAAGCTGCTTCCCGACATCAAGCCGATCGAAGGCGGACACCATGCGATCTATGCGACGCCGAATTATCAGAAGCTTCGACGCCTCATAACGTCGGCGGTGGATCAGAAATTCAAGGTCGCGGGGATCGTGATTGGTCTATTCGTCCTCGCGGGCGTGGGAATGGGCGTCGTCAAGCAACAATTCTTCCCGACCTCGGATCGACCGGAAGTACTGGCCGAGGTCCAAATGCCGGAAGGCTCGAGCATCGAGACGACCAGCGCCGCGGCCGCGAAGCTGGAGAATTGGCTGAAGCAGCAGCCCGAAACGAAAATCGTCACGACCTATATTGGTCAGGGCGCGCCGCGTTTCTTTTTCTCCTATAGTCCCGAGCTCCCCGATGCGTCCTTCGCCAAGCTCATCGTCTTGACGCCGGATGCGGAGGCCCGCGATCGCCTCAAAATACGCTTTCGAGAACGCATCGCCGAAGGGCTCGCGCCCGAGGCCCGCATTCGCGTGGCGCAACTGGTGTTCGGCCCCTACACGCATTTTCCTGTCTCGTTTCGAGTGATGGGGCCGGACACGACCAAGCTGCGCGCAATCGCCGATGAGGTGCTGGCGGCGATGCGGGCCAATCCGAATACACGCCAAGTCAATCAGGACTGGGGCGAGCGGGCTCCGACGGTTCACTTTGTTCTGGATCAGGATCGTCTCCAGCTGATCGGTCTCACCTCCATCGACGTGGCGGAGCAGCTGCAGTTTCTGCTCACCGGCGTAACCGCCACTCAGGTGCGGGAGGAAATTCGTATAGTCGACGTCGCGGGACGCAGCGCTGGACCGGAGCGTCTCGATCCGGTCAAGCTCGGGGATCTTACGCTGACCGGCAAGAGCGGGAATTCGATTCCGCTCAGCCAGATCGGCCACGTCGAGATCCGTCCGGAAGAGCCCATTTTGAGGCGGCGTGATCGCACGCCGACGATCACGGTTCAATGCGACATCGACGAGGCGCTCCAGCCGCCGCAGGTCTCGGCGGAAATCCAAACGGCGCTGGCGCCGATCATCGCGCGCCTTCCCGATCAATATCGGATCGAAATGGGCGGCAACGCCGAGGAATCGAACAAGGCCAATTCGGCGTTGGTTCCGATCTTCCCGATCATGATTCTCTTCACGCTGTTCGTCATCGTCCTTCAGGTTCGGTCCCTGCCGGCGATGGGAATGGTGTTTTTGACGGCGCCTCTCGGATTGCTCGGCACGGTTCCGATTCTGCTGCTGTTCGGACAGCCCTTCGGCTTCAATGCAATCCTCGGACTGATCGGCCTCTCCGGCATTCTGATGCGCAACACGTTAATTCTCATCGGCCAGATTCAGACCAATGAGGCCGAGGGATTGGACACTTATCATGCGGTCATCGAGGCGACTGTCCAACGCGCTCGCCCCGTGATCTTGACGGCGCTCGCGGCCGTCCTCGCTTTCATTCCGCTGACCCATTCGGTGTTCTGGGGCTCCATGGCCTACACGCTGATCGGAGGGACGGCTGTCGGCACTGTCCTGATCCTGCTCTTCCTCCCGGCGCTCTACGCGATCTGGTTCAAAGTGACGCCTGCAGGCGCAAGTCCAATGACTGAACATGACGGCCTCGGCCTCTCGACCAGCCGCCATACATCTCGTGACGTGAGTTCGGAGGTCGGTTCGAAACCGTAGCACCTAAGTGGCGTCAGCGTAATGAGCCGCTCGATGGAAGGAACCCGCTCAGCCAACCGATCGACAAGGAGGCATGACAATGGAAATCGCTGGAAAGCTTGCGCTCGTGACTGGCGCATCGAGTGGAATCGGCGCCGCCACCGCGCGCGCTCTTGCCGGTAAAGGAGCGCGCGTCATCCTGGTCGCACGTTCAGGCGACAAATTGGCGCAATTGGCGCAAGACATCGAAGCGGCGGGAGGCAGCGCGCTCGCCGTCGAGTGTGATCTCTCGAGCTCCGATGAAATATCTCGCATGGGAGAACAAGTGCTCGAAAAGGTCGGAACGCCCGATATCATCATCAATAACGCCGGCTCCGGCCGCTGGCTCCCGACTGTCGAGACAACACCACAGGAAGCTCGACAGATGATCGAGCTGCCGTATCTCGCCGCGTTCGACGTCACGAGATTCTTCCTTCCGCGATTGTTGGCGGCGCGTAGCGGCCATATCGTCAATGTGACATCTCCGGCGTCTTATATGGTGTGGCCGAATGCAGCCGCTTACATTGCCGCACGCCAAGCATTGAAGGGCTTTTCGGATGCCCTGCGCACGGAAGTCGAAGCGAAAGGCGTGTTCGTCAGCCTCGTCGTGCTCGGCGTCGTGGAGAGCAGCTATTGGGAGCATAACCCCGGAAGCAGAGAACATGCTTCGAAAGCCATTCGGCCGCTGACGACGGATCAGGCCGCAGCTGCGATCATCAAGGCGATCGAGCGACGGAAGCGACGTTTGGTTTCACCGGCGATCTTCCGGGCGATCTTTCTATTGCGGGCGCTGTTTTCCTGAAGCGCCGCCAGGAACGCCTGCGTCAGCATCACGATCGATAGGCCGCTATGCGCCCCAACCACTGACCACGCGCGAAAAAGCGCGACTGCGCTCACGCGACATGGCGCCACGCGATGCTCGCACACTGCGAGATCTGTGAAGTTGCATAGAATCACCTACGTCGACACGGAGACACACTATGAAAACGCGTGAGATCGTCATTTGTAGCCCTGTCCGGACGGCAATCGGAGCCTTCGGAGGTGTTCTCAAGGACGTCTCGGCGACAACACTCGGCTCGACGGTCGTCGCGGAGACGCTGCGTCGGTCGGGTCTCGACCCGACCCGAGTCGGCGGCGTCGTGATGGGCAATGTCATCCAAGCCGGGAACCGCATGAACCCGGCCCGGCAGGCCGCGATCGGCGGCGGGCTGCCGGTGAGCGTTCCCGCAATGACCGTAAATCGTGTCTGTGGGTCTGGCGCCCAAGCTATCGCCACCGCCGCCACGGAAATCGTCGCAGGTGAGATCGACGTTGCGATCGCGGGCGGACTGGAGAGCATGGACCGCGCGCCGTACCTTCTCGGCAGCGGCCGTTGGGGCTACCGGATGGGGGCGGCCGAGATCTTCGACAGCGCGGTGACAGACGGCCTCGAGGATGCATTCTCCGGCAAACATTCCGGTTGGCACACCGAAGACCTCGTTGCCCGCGCGGGACTGACGCGGGACCAGCAGGACGCATTCGCCGTCCGCTCGCAGCAGGCGTTCTCCCGCACGCGCGAAGCCGGTCTCCTCGAGGACGAGATCGTGCCGGTCGAGGCGCCCGGTCGGAAGGGAAGCGTGCGGTTCGCTATCGACGAAGCCCCACGTCCAGACACCACGATCGAGATACTCGCGAAGCTTCGGCCAGCGTTCAGAGATGGTGGGACCATCACGGCCGGAAACGCGCCGGGTTTGAACAGCGGCGCCGCGGCCATGGTCGTCGCTGAACGCGGATTCGCCGAGGCGAACGGTATCGCACCCATGGGCAGGCTGGTGGCCTCGGCTGTGGCTGCGGTCGAGCCAGGCCTGTTCGGCATCGGTCCTGTGCCCGCCGTCCGAAAGGCGCTGGACCGTGCGGGTTGGAAGCTGGCGGACGTAGAGCGTTTCGAGATCAACGAAGCATTCGCCGCCGTGCCTCTCGCTGTCGCCGCCGAACTCGCGATACCGCTGGACCTCGTAAACGTGGAGGGGGGCGCGATCGCGCACGGCCATCCGATCGGGGCGACCGGCGCAATCCTCGTCACGCGACTTCTCTATTCAATGCGGCGAGACGGAATCAGGCGTGGCGTCGTCACGCTCTGCATCGGCGGCGGGCAAGGCATCGCCCTTGCCCTAGAAGCGCAATGACGGAAACTACGTTGGTCGCCGGCGGCTCCGATACGGTGTCGACGGTGACAGAAGGGGTAGTTGGCGCCTTCGCGTTCTCCCTCCCAAGGGAGAACGCTGGTGGTCTGCCCATGCGTGATGCGTCGTTGATGCTCGACGTCTCGGCGCCGCCGGCGTTTCGGCCGGCACGCGCACTGGCTTGGACTGCGATTTCAGAGGCGCATCGAGACGCGCTCCCGCGCCGCTCGCCTGCGCCATCCATGGAGCGCTCGAAGCGCTGAAGCCGGGCGCGATCCACGTCAATATGGCGACGGTCTCCGTCACGCTCGCCGCCCGCTTCGAAAAATCGCATCGCGAGAGAGGCGTCGGCTATGTCGCCGCGCCGGTTCTCGGGCGCCCGAATGTCGCGGAGGCCGCACGGCTCAACATCATCACCGCGGGCGAGGCGCAGGCGCTCGATCGCGTTCAGCCGCTGTTCGACCTGATCGGCCAAAAGACGTGGCGCTTCGGCGAGCGGCCCGAGCAGGCCAACGCCGTCAAGCTCGCCGCGAATTTCATGATCGCCAGCGCCATCGGCACGATGGGCGAAGCGGTCGCGCTCGCGCGGGGATACACGCGTGCGCAGCATGACGCCTGGCTGATGCGCCGGGGCGTCGCGCCATGATCCGCCTCGGTTATTTCACAGCGACGCTCTCATCTGTGCTGCTGATCGGCGGCCAGTCCCTGGTTCCTGTCACGCCATGGCTCGTCTGGAACGCCACGGCGAGCACGCCGACAGGGCTCTATGCGCTTCAGGCCACGGGCCGACTCCGGGCTATGCAGCTGGTGGCAGTTCGCCCGCCGGAACCCATCGTGAGCTTCCTCGCTGACGGCGGCTTCCTGCCGAAAGGCGTGCTGCTCTTGAAGCATGTCTTGGCGCTCCCCGGACAGACGGTGTGCCGCGCCGGCGCCGTCATCACGATCGATGGTGTCGACGTCGGCGAAGCGCGAGATCGCGATCGTCTCGGTCGTTCGCTGCCACGCTGGAGCGGCTGCCGGACGCTTCGGCCCGACGAAGTCTTCCTCATGAATCCGACCATTCAGGACAGCCTCGACGGGCGTTACTTCGGTCCATTCCCCGCCGCGTCGATCGCCGCTCGCGCGGTTCCAATCTGGACTGATGAAGAAGGCGACGGCCGCTTCGTCTGGCGCGCCGCCGTCGATTGACCACCGCATATCCTGCTACGGAGCATTCCAATGACGCAGATCGGTCGATTCACTCGCACCAAGTCGGGGTATTCGGGCGCCATCCGCACGCTGTCGCTCGACGCCCAGATCGTTCTCGTTCCCTACGACCACGGCGGCGCGGAGAACGCACCAGATTATCGCATCCTGCTCGGCGATGACGAGGGACCAGAGATCGGGGTGGCATGGAAACGCGTCGGCGAAAAGGCCGGCGACTATGTCTCGCTGCTCCTCGACGATCCGGCCCTGGCGCAGCCGATCCGCGCCAATCTGTTCCAGTCGAGCGAAGACAAGTCCAGCTGGATTCTGCACTGGACCCGACTTCAGAAGCGCAACGAGCGGGACTGACCACATGCGCTCCGCACTCCCGCTCATGAGCATATCGGACCGCCCAAACCGTGCCTGCACGCGCGCGCAATTCACGCTCCTTCTCCTTATCGGCCTCGCCCCAGCCTGCACACTGGGTGGAGTCATGCCCGCGAAGGCAGCGCCGTTCGATCGTCCGACCGATGGCGAGCCTTATGCCGGCCACGTCACAGAGGCGGCGCGGCGCTTCGGCATTCCGGCGGCATGGATTCGCGCCGTCATGAAGATCGAAAGCAGCGCCCGACGAGACGCCGTCTCGCCCAAGGGCGCCATGGGGCTCATGCAGATCATGCCCTCTACCTGGACCGAGTTGCGCAGCCGCTACGCTCTTTCCGGCGATCCTTTCGACCCTCGCGACAACATCCTCGCCGGCGCGGCCTATCTCCGCGAGCTGCACGATCGCTACGGCTCGCCGGGCTTCCTCGCCGCCTATAATGCGGGACCGCGCCGCTACGAGGATTATCTCGACGGGCGCCGGTCATTGCCATTCGAGACCGTCGCCTATGTCACGGCGCTCGCCCCTCTCATCGAGGGAAATGATAGCGCTCGACCCGCCATTCGCTCCGTCTCTGGTCTGTCGCTGTGGATAAAGGCGCCGCTGTTCGTCGGACGGACCAACAGCACACGCGCCGCCAATCATCCGGCGCCAATTCGGACAGCGACCGACACGACGGCTGCCGCCGGCACGCGCGATCTGTCCGCCATCGCGCCTCGCTCAGACGGCCTGTTCGTCGCGCTCTCGTCGACGGAGCACGTGCAATGAGCCAGCACCGCTGTTGCAGTCGGATTGCCGACCTTCGTGCATCGACGGGCCTCATCGCCGTCCTTCGCCCGGCGTTGAAAACGTGCAAACGTATTGTGAGCGCCATTCGCGGCGGCTTCGCACTCCAGCGTTTCAGAGCGCAATGTCGAGAAGAGAGAACGGCGGAAGGCAATTCAGCGCAGAACACGACCGGACTACGGCGAGATAAAAGCGCCTGCCACGCCGGCAGACAAGTCGCGGGCGCGACTTGTCTTTCGTCGGGCAGGCCCGTCGGTCGTTGGCAGGCTTCGGCAAATTCTCATGAAATCACAAGGGTCCGGCTTGCACACTGCGTTCTCGCAGCCGCCGTACGCCTCTGCGAGGCGCTCCGATGAGCCGGGAGGAGAGCGACTTCCGCGTCCGGCCGGGGCGGGTCCGCACGACGCGGGCACCGAAACCGAAGAGCTTCGTCGCTGAGGTTCTGAAAGCCGCGCGCAAGGCCGGTCCTGCGACGCCGCATAGCGGCGCGCGATCCACTGGTGCCGGCGGCTCCGGCTTCGGGCGTGGGCGCGCCGCGTTCGGCCGCGCCCGCCTCGTCGATCCGGGCCGCCGCGTCGTCGTCAAGGCGCGCGTCGTGCGCCACAAGGGACGCAGCTTTCGATCGGCGCCGCTGTCCGCGCATTTTTCCTATCTGAAGCGCGAGGGCGTCAGCCGCGACAGAGAGAACGGCGTGATGTTCGATGCGGCCAGCGACTGCGCCGACGATCGCGCCTTCGCCGAGCGATGCGATGGCGACCGGCATCATTTCCGGTTCATCGTCTCGCCTGAGGACGCCGCCGAGATGACCGATCTCAAAGCCTTCACCCGGGATCTCGCCGGGCGGATGGAGGTCGATCTCGGAACGAAGCTCGACTGGGTCGCCGTCGATCATTGGAACACCGACAATCCGCACGTCCATCTGCTGGTGCGCGGAGTCGACAAGACCGGCGGCGATCTCGTCATCGCCCGCGATTACATCAGCCGCGGCCTGCGCTCGCGCGCGGAAGACCTCGTCGCCATCGAGCTCGGACCGCGCCCCGAGCATGCGATCCGCACTGCGCTCGAGCGTGAAGTCGACGCCGATCGCTGGACGCGGCTCGACGCCGCCATCCGCTTTGCCGCCGACGAGACGGGTCTGGTCGACCTGCGCCCGACGAATCCTGGTCCAGACGACCCCGAATTGCGCCGCCTGATGGTCGGCCGGGCGCAAAAGCTCGAGCGAATGGGACTCGCCGCCTCCGCCGGTCCCAGCCGATGGATGATCGGACTGGAAGCCGAAGGAACGCTGCGCGATCTGGGAATGCGCGGCGACATCATCAAAACCATGCACCGCGCCTTCGCCGAGCGCGGCCAGGATCGCGGCGTCGGTGATTATTCCATAGATGCGGCGCCTTCGGAGTCGCCGATCCTCGGGCGACTCATCGAAAAGGGCCTGCACGACGAGCTGAGCGGAGAAGCCTATGCCGTCATCGACGGGACCGACGGCCGGGCCCATCATGTGCGCTTCCACAGCATCGAGGCGTTCGAACATGCCCCGCCGATCGGCGGCGTCGTCGAGGTGCGGCGCTTCGGCGGCACCGACGATCCGCAGCCGACGCTCGTGCTGGCGACGCGCTCTGACTTCGATCTGGATCGCCAAGTCGGCGCGGCGGGGGCGACCTGGCTCGATCACCGCCGCTGGCGATGGGCGGCTTCGGCGGCGAGGTCCGCGAGGCCATGAGGGCGCGCGCCGAGCATCTCATCTCCGCGGGGCTGGCTCAGCGCCGAAACGGGCAGGTCATTTTCCAGCACGACCTGCTCGCAACGCTGCGCGGCCGCGAGCTGAATGACGCCGCTGCGAAGCTCTCGGCCGAGACCGGCCTTCCGCGCACCCAGGCCGCGGCGGGCAATCAAATCTCCGGCGTCTATCGTCAGCGCCTCATGCTCGCTTCCGGGCGCTTCGCCATGATCGACGACGGCCTCGGCTTCCAGCTCGTGCCCTGGTCGCCGACGCTCGAGAAAAAGCTCCGCCAGCATGTTGCCGGGACGGCTCGAGACGACGGCGGCATCGAATGGAGCATCGGCAGAAAGCGTGGATTGGGCCTATGACGATCGGCTTGCGTCGCGTCGCCGATCCGGCAGCTATATCGCGGTCTCTGCTGGACCACTCTCTATCGCCGTGTCGATCTGGCCTGCCGCGAGGCCGACGATACGGAGACCCCGTGGCTCTGCCCGCGGATGACCGGACGAGATGAAGGCCGCCGGCCTGCTCGGCCCCGACGGAGTCGTTCTCAGCCGGCGCGCGAGAGTGGCGATCTGCGTGCTTCTGGCCAGCAGCTGAGGTTAAGGCCAAAGGCATGCCATCCGGCACTCTCAGCGGCGAGACGCAATTCTTCTCGTTGCGCTTTACCAGCGGCCGGCTCTGATCGGCCCTACGATCTCATAATCGACGCCAAACCCTTTGAATTTCTTTAGACGACGGCCGGGGGGCACCGCGTCGGCGGTCACCATCCTGACGACAAGCACATCTCCAGAAGATGTCGGACGTCTTGCAATGACGACCGAGCCATGAGGCGCCTCGAGCCATTCCAGGAGCTCGCGACGCGTTTCAACTGTGGCCCTCGGTCCCGAAGTCTCCGACATCCGTCACCGTCCTGCACCGCCAGTTATGCGTCTAGCCCAAAAGCTGGCGAGGCGCCAAATCTGCAGTCATGGGCGACCGTGCCCCGTAACGAGTGAAAGGCCGAGCTTCTCGATAACTGGCTTCAAGGGAACCATGTAGGTTTCCTCGTTGCCCCGCCCACCAATGACGAGACCGACCGCTGCGGTGGGCGAGTGGCCCGGCTCCCGGTGCACTACGATGCTTCCGGAATCCCCTTCGATCGCGAACCCCCCATCATATCCCCTTATTATGTAGACAGGCTCGAAAAAGACGGTTCCCTTGAAGGTGATATTTTCCTCGGCGGAGTGGTACACCGTCAAGCTATAGTCTATGCGTTGGGGCCCCACCAGCCGGCTCTCGACGATACCTCGGGTATGCCGCGTGGTGCGCCCGACTTTCTCGACAGGAGCATCTTCCTCTGGATCTGCGACTGTTGACGGAGTGTCGAATTCGGACCCTTGCCATGAAGAGACAAGGTCCGGAGCTACGATCTCGAACACCGCCGCATCGCGGTTGTCGGAATAAGTCGGAACCGAGGAAGGGTCTCCCTGAATGAACTGAAGGGCTCTTCGGTGGAGGCCGATAGTTCGAGGATTTGGCGCTCCAGCTCCGACGTCCAATATCCCCGGCGCCACGATCGGAACGTCGACTCTCGCGTTCGAACAGCCGCCGGTGACGTGATTGCAGGAGAGCCCGTAGAGCTTTCCGGCATCGTCACGTAAAAGCGCGCCCAGAGTTCCAGCCTCTCGAGCATTGCCGACGCTGATCGAGGAACCGCAGGTGAGCCGTTCGCCATGGAACATCTCGGGGAAGCGGGCCGCGGTCGAGGGAGCGGTCACACTGAATGGCAAAGCGACGCGGAATTCGACCGGAACGCCGGCGCCGTTCTCGGAGAGCTTGCTCTCTTCGGCCCGAGTGAGTTTTCTTCGCGTATAAATGAATACTCTGGGGTCGGCTCGCCCGGAGGCCGCGTAGCCGACTGCTGTGATTGGCTTCGAAATGAAGGTTTCCGCTGCGCTTGCCGAGAACATCGCTCCCGGACCGAGAACATCGCGTTGCGGCGTCGTGCTGGCCGATCGGCCTTGACTGAAAACTCCTGCGGCCTCGGCCCAACGCCGTAGATCGTGAGCAGCTTTGATTATGCCTTCCCGGTCGGCCATTTCATTCTCCTGTGGCGCCGCCGACATCCGACACTACGAAGATCGCTGCGCCAGTTGCTGCAAGATCATGGGAGCCGCTGAAGCTCACTCTATAGAAACCGATCTTGGAAGGGGGATCGAGACGAATCTTGAGCTGCTCGACAGGAGCGCCGGCATATGCCAGCGGCAAACGGATGAATGGTTGAAAGGCCGGATTTCGATCGCCATCACTGAATTCGACGATGAGTTCGCCCGATATATCTCGGGTGGGACGCACCGGAACGAGCATGATGTCGATGGGTTTTCCTCGGGCATACACAGGATGGATCGGGAAAATCGACAGGAGCGGTTTTTGAGCGGCGCTCAGGAACGCCGTCGCGGCCGGCCTGGCGTCCAACGAGAAATACAGAAGCGTTCGGATCTGCTCGTTCAGGAAGACCTTGTCGTGCGCGGCGGGGGCCGCATGATGAATGTACGCCGAATTGATCGCGCTCCACAGCGGCACTGTTCCGTCGCCCGTCTCCTTGCCCTTGCGGGGTATCGGCTGCGCGCCGACTCGATCCGTGCGTACCCAGGTGTCATTGCCGGCGCCGGCCAAATAGACATACTCGACGCTGGAGGGTCGCCGGTTCCTCGAGAGAACGTCGTGGATGGCGGCCGCTTTGCCCAGGTTCTCCCAGCTGAGGCCGAGTTCCTCCGCCGTCTTCTCGGCGTAGAGGTTCAGCTCGGTGAGATGATTGCCCTTGGCCTCTACTAGGGCGGCCACGCCGGGCGCCGGCAAGAGCTGGTAGAGTGCGGGATAGCGAGGATCGGCCGAGACGCGCTTGAGATCCGCCGCCGAAAGGCCCGCCGTGCCCTCGAGACCCAGGGCGCGCACGAGCGCAGCCGGAGCGCCCTGGTGGGGGCCGGCCAGAGCCGTAAATGATTTCACCGCCGCGAACCACGGCTTGGCGTCGTAAAGCCCGCTTTCCAGAATGAGCCGAATGATCAGACAACCCATCGAGTGGCCAACGAAAGAGATCTTCGACAAATCCCCCGCGGGAAGGGCGTCGATTCTCGCTGCCACGTTCGCCGCGATGTCCCGCAGGTCGACGCGCCAGTCATAGCCGAACGCATGAAACGATCTGGCTGGCGCACCCGCGTTCCCCGATGCGATGTCCCCGAGATCGCGAAGGAGCGGACCATAAATCTCGAAGCAGAGGACCGAGTCGATCGGATTTCCAGGGCGTAATCCAGGGTCCGTCAATTTATCGATCCGGCCATAGCCGAATTTCGCCTCGAGCGCGGTAGGGGGCCAAACCTGCTCCCCATCGAGAAACAACTCGCTTCCAAGAATGCCAGGCAAAAAGATTATGCTGCCCATATCGCTCTCCGATAGGCGGAAGATATGAAATCGACCTTTGGCCGGAGTCTCACTCCGCAAATAGACACGCCGGATCAAATACTCGCCGAAATATGCCCCCCGAAACCTTATCCAGCGACGAGTTAATTCCCGCCGATTGATACGCCCGAGGACGAGGGGTGAGCAACAGGCTATTGGCGACCGTCGATTGCCGGTTCACGCGCCAGTATTTTTTCGTCTCGGTTCGCCACGCTACGATCGCGACGCGAACATGCTTGAAGGCGCCCGGACCGCGTCCTTGTCTCGATGCCTCGCTCTATTCGAATGGAGGCGTCCATGTCGGCGACCAGGATTCTCTGGGGCCAAATCCTCGTCGTATCGCTGATCGTGCTGACGACGATATGGGCGGCGACCGAATGGACGGCCTGGCGCCTCGGCTTCCAGCCGCAGCTCGGACATCCCTGGTTCGAGCTGGCCCATTTCCCCTTCTATGCGCCGCCCGCATTCTTTTGGTGGTGGTACGCCTTCGCCGACGACAAGCACGTCAAAATCACCGTCGAGATTCCCGCGTCTCTGCATCGCGATCTCGTCGCCTATGCGGACGCGCTCGGCCGAGCCAATGGGCAGACGATCGCTGATCCGCTCAAGCTGATCGTCCCGATGCTTCAGCGCTTCATCGCGACAGACCGAGCCTTCGCGAAGACTCGGACGCGTCCGAAACCTCAACCCGATGTCGCGGAAACCGAAAGGTCGGGATAGCGGGCGCGCAACAGATCGAGAAATGGCTGCAGCATCGGACTGCTGTTCGTCTCTTTCCAATAGGCCGCGAACTGACTCATGAGGCTGATCCTGGCATCCGACGACCTCGAAGCGTCAAAGCGCGTGATGCGGCAAATGAAGGAATTGGAGAACCGGAAGGAGGAACTCGAGAAGGCTCTCACCGAAGCCGAGGAGCCGCCCCCGCTCCTGCATCCGAACATGGCAGAGATCTATCGCCAACGCATTTCCGCGCTCAACGAGAGCCTGCAGAGCGACGAGACCAAAGCCGAGGCGGCGGAGATCGTTCGCACTCTCGTCGACCGGGTGACGTTGGTTCCGGAGGAGGGCCGCTTGGCGGTCGTCCTACGAGGCGACTTGGCTGCGATGCTACGATTTGCGGCGGGCAAGAAAAAGCCCGACGTCCTTTCGGAAGTCGGGCTGGTTGGCGATTTGTTATCGCCGACATCGATGGTTGCGGGGACAGGATTTGAACCTGTGACCTTCAGGTTATGAGCCTGACGAGC
>NZ_JAHLJF010000001.1:945522-992826 GCF_018887255.1 Methylosinus sp. KRF6
CGACGCCGAGCTTCGCGCCGAGCTGCGCGATCTCGCCAATGCGCGTCGGCGCTTCACGGCGCTTCTTGTCGAGCAGCTCGCTCGCGAGCGCGTCGAAAGTATTGGCCGAGGCGGAGGCCTTCGCAGCCTTCGCCATCTTCTTCACGAGCGACGGGTCGCGTCCCTCGGCGAGCGAGCGCTTGGCCTGCTCCCGCGCCTCGCGCGCCTCTTTGAGGCCGACCGCGGGGTATACGCCGATCGCCAGCGCCTTTTGGGCTCCGGCGAAGCGATAGGCCATGCGCCAGCGCTTCGCGCCATCGGGGTAGACCCACAATTGCAGGCCGCCGCCATCGGACAGCTTGAGCAGTGAGTCGCGGGGCTTGGCGGCGCGAAGTTCGACGTCGGTGAGAGGCATGTTGGTATCCGCCGGGACGGGGTTTCGCAGAGACCAACAAAAATACCAACCTTTGCGGCGGAAACCAACACACGCCGCGAGACGTCCTCGGACGCTATTTCGCCGAAAATTGCTTGTTTTTCATGGATTTTCGGACGTTATCGGACGATCTGAGACGGGGAGATGGTGCCGGTTGCAGGATTCGAACCCGCGACCTACTGATTACAAATTTGACGGCCAAGTATTTCTGCTCATTCCCAGTGATTTTTAGATATCGGAAAATATCCGAAATTCCGTCGCTTAGATGACGGAAGATTTTCTGTTGCATTCTACAGATCACCCGAGATAGCTTGTATCTGCTTACCGGCCGCTTACCGAGCGCCGAAGTCAGTGGGGCGGGAGATGGCTCACGGCAGGATCACAAAACGGGCAGTCGATGCGCTCAAATGCCCAGAGGGCAAGGACCGCGATTTCCTGTGGGATGACGCGCTCGCCGGCTTCGGCGTGGCGGTCTTCCCCACGGGAAAGAAGGTCTATGTCGCGCAATATCGTCAGCACGGCCGCTCGCGGCGCTCGACGATCGGCGAGCACGGGCGGCTGACGCCCGACGAAGCGCGCTCGCAGGCCAAGCAGCTTCTCGGAGCCGTTGAGAAGGGGGCCGACCCGATCGAGGAACGCCGCGCCGCGCGCGCCGTGCGGACCTTCGCCGAGGTCGCTGAGGACTTCCTCTCGTCGCACGTCGACACCAAGCGCAAGACGCGGACAGCCGAGGAATATCGGGCGTTGTATCGGTCTCACGTCGAGCCAGCGATCGGCTCTAAGCGCGTGCTCGACCTCCGGCGCGCGGATGTGAAACGCCTCCATGACAAGCTCGGAGAGACGCCATATCAGGCCAATCGCGCCCTGGCGTTCGTGTCGGCAGTTTGGAATTGGGTTGCGAAGAGCGATGAGGTCGCGCTCACCGATAATCCCGCGACGGGGATCGAACGCTACGAGGAAAAGAAGCGCGAGCGCTTCCTGACGAGCGAAGAGCTATCCAGACTCGGCGCAGCGCTCGCGGAGGGCGAGACGGTCGGACTCGTCTATCAGGTCGACGAATCGAAGCCGAAGGCCAAGCACGCCCCCAAGGCCGAGAATCGGCGCGTGAAGCTGGACCCCTACGCCGTGGCCGCCATCCGCCTCCTGATCCTCACGGGAGCCCGCCTACGGGAAGTCCTGGACGCCCAATGGTCGCAGGTCGACCTCGAGCGCGGCATTCTCTTCCTGGAGGACAGCAAGACGGGCCGGAAGCCGGTCTATCTCTCGGCCGCAGCCCAAGAAGTGCTGGCCGCCCTGCCCCGGATCGAAGGCAACCCGCACATCATCGCCGGCCACGGTCCTCGAAAGAAGCCGGCGGCCGAGAAAGGGGCCAAGGGCTCGGACAAGGTTCTCGGCTCACCACGGGCCGATCTGAAAAAACCTTGGGCCGCCATCTGCCGGGCCGCTGCGCTCGACGGCCTACGGCTCCACGATCTTCGGCATTCCTTCGCGAGCATCGGGGCCGGCGCATCGCTCGGCCTGCCGATCATCGGCAAGCTCCTCGGGCACTCTCAGGCAGCGACCACGGCCCGTTACGCGCACCTTGACGCGGACCCGATGCGCCGCGCAGTCGAGACGATCGGGGCGACGATCGCCGCCGCCATGGACGGAAAGCCGGGCGGCAATGTGGTCCGCCTAAAGAATTCCGGCGGATAGCGCCGGATAAGCGATCGAGCAAGGCGCAGGAACGCTTTGCTCGATCATTCATAACCGAAGATGGAGCTTCGATCATGAGCACCAAAAATAACATCGCCGGAAAATATCCGAAAGCGGAATCGATCGAAACAACAGAAAAAACCATAGGCCGGACCGTCACCATTCTCGCGCGCGTTGTCGAATACGACACCGACACCGGCCGCGCGCTTGTCGTTCCCACAGACACGAACTCTGTAGATCAGGAGTCGATGTCAATCCCATTCGCCAATATCTTGCGTTGGCACGAGCGAAAGGCTACCGAAGCTGCTGTGGATGGCGCAAAATGAACACCAGATTTATCCTGATGGCTCAATACGGCGCGATGGCGATCATACCGCTTGAGCTTGTCTGCAAGGACTACTTCTCGCATCTGACGCCACGCCACTTCATAGAGAAGGCCGCTAAGGGCGAGATCAAGATACCGATCGTCCGCATGGAGGCGTCGAGCCAGAAAGCGGCGCGTGGCGTCCATATAGACGATCTTGCTAACTGGATCGATGCTCGGCGTGAGGCTGCGGCCAAAGAGCTGAAGCAGATGATTGGATAGTCGCATATCGAGGCACGATCGGGGACGAATGATTATAAGCTCGCCCCCGATCGTCACGCCTGCCCATCATTTATGGAGTCGTGATGACCAGGACAGCGAAGCGGCGCGCGCCAAAAAAACCGCAGACGAGCTTCTTTATCGAACCACCACCAATACCTGATTGGTCCATCACCGACCCACAATGGCGCGAAGTCGAAGAAGTCTATCGCCATGCCATACCTACGATATTGAGGGATAAAATCAGCGATATCATCAGCGACTATATCTATTTCTCAACGTGTGAGGCCAACAGATTCGACTCCGGCGACTCAATAAAAAGCCTTTCAAAAATCGAACGAGCTGCATTGTCCCTAATAGATATCCTCATGGCACATGATGCCGTGACGAGTTCGACGGTCTCCATGCTGCGAGATTATGAGTTCTTCGACGAAGATTCCGAAGCGACCGAGTTCGACCATTCGAACGATCGGCTCGCCAGATTTATCCACGAAGCCGAGGCGTTGGTATCTGCGACACGATCATTCACTGACGACTCGAAAGCTGTCGATGCTCCGCCGCATCGACCATCAGCGTGGGACAAGATGGCCTGCCTACTTGTCGACGCCTGTGCGGCGTATAACTTGCCGGCCAAGGCGACCAAAGGATCAGGGCTCGATTTCGTCGCACTGTTCCTCGCGTTACAAAAAACTCTCCCTCTTGAACTTCGTAAGCATCACTCGATCGACGGAATCGAGCGATTTGTCACTGAAGCACTGTCACTACGCGCTCGGCGCACCCCTGGCCAGGGCGGGCGCAGCCAGCTTCAGAAGCAAGCCGGACGTTAAGTCGGCCACCTGTTCGACTTAGCGTCCGGGACACCCCGCAATTTGCAGGGCAAGGATGGGGCACTGTTTAGAACAGGAGCCCTAAAAGATGGTCATTCAAGAACAGCCCGCCGACCAAGTTCGCGACCAGCGCCCGGCATCCGCTCCTCCGCGATTTATGCGTCGCGTGCAGGCTGGCGAATATCTCACCAAGACATATGGCTTTGGGGCCGCCCGCACCCTGGCAAAAGGCGTGGTGACCGGCGACACGCCGGAATTTCGCAAAGTCGGTCGGATCGTTCTCTATGAGCAGCAGGCGCTGGACGATTGGGCGCTTGCCAAGATCGGCGCACCGCGCCGCTCGACCTCCCAGGAAGCGGCCTAAACGCAAAAACGCCGCCGTGGGCTGATGACGGCAGCGTTTTCAGACTTTCACGATTTTATGCAGGCACGCAAATGAATACGACATCGGCCGATCTTCTTCAAGAGCGTAGAGCGCTTTTCATAGCGAAAGTCATCCAGAGTTTCATCAAGACGCCGCACCTATATGAGTGTCGCGATGCGGTCGAATCGACGATCGCCAAAACCTTTGGTCGGTTGCGGTTGCTCGAATTCGGCCATCGTCCCGGCCCGAATGACAATCCCTTCCGTGGACCTCGATATTCTCGACTTCCACTCGCAGAGCGCGAGCGGATCGTGCTCGATCTGTATGCTGCACTCGACGATATCGATCTTCCGATAGACGACGCCGAGGATGTGGCAATCGACGCTCTCGTCGCTCTGGTGTCGTGACGATGTCGGCCGTGCTCGACGATCCCAGTGACGACAACTGGTTCGACCCACATGCCTATTTCCATCACACCGTTGAGGCGGCAGACGGTATTTCCGTCGCGCCGCCGACATCCGCGCTCGACGAGCTGCGCGCTATCCCGCATTGGGTGAGCTGGAAATATTTCCACCGCCCTGGCGCGACGAAGCCAACCAAGCCGCCCGTCGATCCGAACACCGGCGGGCCGGGCAATCACAGCGATCCGAAGACATGGGCGGCCTATGAGAAAGCGTGCTGGCGCACGCGCGTCGCGCGCCTCGCGGGCGTCGGTTTCGTTCTCACGGATGGCGATGGACTCACCGGAATAGACCTGGACGCCTGCAGGAATGTCGATACGGGCGAGCTAGAACCGTGGGCGGCCGAGATCGTCGAGCTGGCGGAGACCTACGCCGAGGTCAGCCCGAGCGGCACCGGCGTCCGCCTCCTGGCCAGAGGGAAGGTCGAGAGCGCGACGAAGTGTGATCCGGCCCATGTCGAGATTTACGGCTCGCATCGTTATCTGACGATCACCGGCAATCATATCGACGAGACGCCAGAGGACATCCGCCCTGCCCCGCAGACGATCGAGCGGCTGCTCGCGCGCGTCGCGGCGATGGCCCCGAAGCCGAGGAGCGAAGAGCTAGGAAATCAGCGAAAACGCCAACAAATCGTAAGGCCGGAAGGCGGTGACCAGCGCAGAGGAAATCACCCCAAGGCCGACAGCAAGAGCTTCTTCCGCGCCGTGAACGAACGGGCGCTCGCCAATCTCGATCTATGGGTCACGGCGATCTTCCCGAGCGCAAAATTCCAGCCGAGCACGGGCGCATTCCGCGTCACGTCGAAATCGCTCGGCCGCCCACTCCAGGAGGATATCGCGCTCGCGCCGACCGGCATCGTCGATTTCGGCGTCGCCGACATGGGCGACCCGCAGCAGGGTAAGCGCACGGCGATCGACGTGGCCATGGAATGGGGCGGAGCAGAGGATGCGACTGCCGCCGCGCGCTGGTTGTGCGGCAGACTCGGTGTAACGCCGGAAGCTCTCGGCTGGCGCGACGAGCAGGCGGAGGTCGAGGCGCTCGCCGCCGAGATCGGGCGGACGCTCGTTCAGGACGACGATGGGACCGTCTATGACCAGGACACGGGCGAGGTTTTCGAGAGGCCGGCGACGAACGGGGTGGCCAGAGGGGGAAAGCCGATCGAGCTTGAAACGATCAACGCGGCGACCCTCGCTGGTCAGGACGTGCCCGAGCAGCTCTGGCTCGTCGATAACCTCATTCCCCATGCCAACGTCACGCTGCTCAGCGGCGACGGCGCTACCGGCAAGAGCCTGCTCGCTCTTCAGCTCGGCGTGGCGACGGCGACGGCGGGCGATTGGCTTGGTCTGAAGCCTCATCCGGGCCGCGTCGTGTTCGTCTCTGCAGAAGACGAGCTTGACGAGTTGCATCGCCGGCTGGCGCGCATGACGCCGCGCCTCGAAAGCCTCGGCTGCCTGACCATCGTCCCGCTCGCCGGCCGTGACGCTGTGATGGCGGCTCCAATGGGGCGTGAAGGGCTCTTGCAACCGACGCCCATATTCGCGGCGCTTAGACGAATTGTCGAGACGCACAGCCCCGACTTGCTCGTTCTCGACACGCTTGCGGACCTGTTCGGCGGAGACGAGATTAAAAAGGTTCACGCGCGTCAATTCATTTCCTTGCTACGCGGCATGGCCTTTGAATTCGGCGCCACCGTTCTGCTGCTGTCTCATCCATCACAAGCCGGACTGAACTCCGGTTCGGGAATGTCCGGGAATACCGCCTGGAACAACTCAGTTCGCTCGCGACTCTATTTCGAGCGGCGCATCAACAAATTCGACGGTTCGGAAGATGACATCGACATTCGTGTTTTGACCACGAAGAAGTCTAACCGCGCGGCCAGCGGCGGCAAGATCGTGGTTCGCTATTCGAACGGCGTCTTTATTCGCGAGAATGGCTGCAATTTTGAGACGGCCGACCGTGGTCATCATGCCGATCGCGTCTTCATGAGCTTACTCGCGCAATTCGAGCGCGACAGTCGTCAAGTTTCAGACAAGCCGTCCTCTGCCTTCGCGCCAGCCATCTTCGCGAAACATCCGAAATCGGAAGGGCTGAACAAAGGCGACTTCGAAAAAGCGATGAACCGCCTCTTTGAGACCGGCCGCATCAAGGTCGAAGAGATTGGTCCGCCGTCGCGACGAACTCGGAAAATCGCCCCTTCGGACCAGCCAGGGGAGGGGGAGGGGGACGAGGATAGCGATGGAGGGTCGAATGGCCATTCTTGAGCGTGTTCAGACGCCACTTCAGACGCTTTCAGACGGGGTTCGGACGAGGTTCAGACTGCCTGTCCACACACCCCCCTTATACCCCCCGAGCGTGTGAACCCGCTCTCGGGCGTCTGAACGCCCGGCGCGGGTTCGACGCTCATGAAGACACGATGACGAGAGGAGAGATGAAATGGCCCGCGATGGCCTCAACGCAAGACAACAACGCTTCGTCGAGGAATACCTGATCGACCTCAATGCGAGCGCTGCCTATCAGCGCGCGGGATATACGGCGCGTGGCAACGCCGCCGAAGTCAATGCGGCGAAATTGCTCAGAAACACTCAGGTGGCCGCAGCGATCGAACTCGCCATGTCCGAGAGATCACTTCGAACCGAGATAACCGCCGATCGCGTGTTGAAAGAACTGTCGTGTCTCTCCTTCTTCGACATTGGCGACGCATTCAACCCCGACGGTTCTTTGAAGCGGTTATACGAAATGCGTGAAGACCTGCGGCGCGCCATTGCCGGTTTCGAGGTGACCGAAATCCACAATGAGGACGGCGTTGTTATCGGCCACACGAAGAAGGTGAAGTTCGCCGACAAGATAGGCGCGCTCGAAAAGGTCATGCGTCATCTCGGCATGTTCGACAAGGACAAGCTGGCGGTGAAGTTCGAGAACCCGCTCAGCGTGCTCATCCAACAGGTGCAGGGAAAAGCATTCAATCCCGTCGTCATCAATGGCGGCAAACTTCTGGAAGGGGATACGAAATGAAACACAACAAGAAGAGTTATTTCACTCGCAAGTTCATCGGCGAAGAGCAGAACAGCGTCATTCAGCGCAAGGCGGAGCTGGAGAGCGACGCTGGCGACAAGGTGTCGTTCGACCTCTCAGTTCTGCTGCGCGGCAAGCCAACGGCCCACGACAATCGCATGAAGGACATCACCGGAGGTATCTCGATGAACATGCTTCGCATTGCAATCATTTCGACTACCGCATTGTTCAGCGTTGAGCAGGCGATGGCAGACTATTCGTCCCCGACATATCGGAATTTGACTGTTCTTGGCAGGATCGATGCTCAGACGCCGCCGACCTCTGACAACACAAACCGTGTCGCGACGATGGATGCTGTTCGCGCTATGGCCGGCGCAGTTTCTATTGTCGCCTTTGGAGCGACGTGTGATGACGCGGCTCTTACCGCCGCAGAGGCTTCCGATCGAGCCGTCATGTTTCCGTTCGGCGTGGAATGCGTGCCTACAACCAGCAGGACTATCGCGCCAAAAGCCACTTGGGTGTTTGCCGATGGCGGCAAGATCAACCCTGCCGCCGGAGCGCACATAAAGCTGTTCGCAGATGTGCAGGCCGGGCGATATCAGATATTCGGAGGAGCTGGAACGGTTGTCGGCATCGCGCAGAGCAAGGCCGAGTGGTGGGGTGCGAACGGGATTTACGGCAACACGGCGGACTCGGCGGCGGCGATCAATTCCTGTGTCGCATCTGCTCAGGCGTCCTTTGATCCAGCCAGCCCAAATGCGTTTTCGGCGAGCAATGGTTCGCCGAGCTGCTCTCTTGGTCATGGGTTCTTCAATGTCTGCTCTCCCGTTAATTTGTATCCGGGCCAAGCGAAACCGATCGAACTGAGCGGGGTCGGGTCGTATAATTCCGGGACGTGGATTTCCGCGTGCTCCGCTTTCACGGGCGGCAGCGTGATCGCCGTGCATGGCATTGCCGCGGAGGAGACCTCTCTGCATCAAATTCGCCTCGCTAAGCTACACATCCACAACCCGACAAAGGCGGCAGGCTCCGCCGAGAACGGCATTTGGTTCAACCCAGAAGGTTCAGGTTATTGGCTCAACGGTCTATATCGATCATCGATCATCGATGACGTATTTGTTGCAGGATTTAAGAACGATTATCGGTTCACAAACACTCTACAGGTGGAACTGACTCGATCTGGCGCAAACGCACGCGACACTTCGGACAAAACGAATGCAACCGGAGTTCTAATCGAGACCGCTGGTGACAACAGCGTAACGAATGTCGCCCATTCGGGCGAAATTCATTTCCACGGATTTCAAACAAACTTGTGTCCTGGAAATAACGTCAGCTACTGTGCAAACACCGTCAATGTCGATTTCAAACTGAGCGATACCGGCCCATCTGACATTGCCGCTGTCACCTTTGACGCCAACACGATATTCGAGCCGGCGGCTGCGGGGATCAGGGGAAGAACAGGTGTGTATGGAACCATCGGCGATGTATACGTCGATCCAGGCACGCAGTTCGATGGCGTCGGCTGCAACTATATCGATTTCGAGGCGAGCGCAGGCGGCACGATCTATAACATCAACGTCGATCACGTATATCACACTGGCGTCGCCAATACGTCATGTGTGCCCCATAGATGGGTGAATGCCGGCGGAGCGATGTTCCATATCTTCGACACGAATAATCATTTCGTGTTGGGGCCAACTGGAACTGCGATCCAGTTCTACGGTGTCGCTGAATTTACCGCTATCGGAAATCAAATCTCGGGAACGAATGCGAGCGCACAGGCTATATCAGTCGCCGCGTCTTCTGTCGGACAGGTCGCCAACAACAATATTCACAGCGGACCATGGTGGGTCGGCGTGGCCATCGACGCAGATTCATCATCTATCGTTGCGGTAAACAACAGATGTGCGAACGTGAATGGCCCTTGCGTGCTGGATTCGTCTGGCGACGTGACGACAAACAGCGTGTTCGGCAACGGAGACCATGAGCAAGCCTACACCGCCACTCTTTCCTGCCAGGGCGGCACGCTGACCGATGCTACGGTCAATCATGCGTGGTTCGAGCGCGTCGATAAGACCGTCACAGTTCATTTGAAGTGGACCGTGACGACCAATGATCCTGCCTGCTATGGGCGACTTCAAATCAGCCTCCCCTATGCAGCATTCGGTGATGCGGTAGGCACCGTCACCGACATGACGGCGTTTCAGCCTCTCTACTCGTATGTGCCAGACTACGACCAAATGCTGTATGTGACTCTACCCGGCGGCGGCGTCAGCGGCTACCCAGGCGTGAGCGGGCACGTCTATTCGGCGACGCTCGTATATCAGGCGAGATGAATTTAGGACCTGAGATCGTCGATTGGCTTGGTCCAACGCGGCGAGCGCGATCGACGATCTCGAACAGGAATTTGCGTCATGGAATTCATTTCATCTTCCGCCGATCGCGCTCTCGACGAAGCGAACAATAATGTCGAGCGAGCCAAAGCTGCATTCGGCAACACCCCCTCTTCGCCCACCTTCCCGTCCATGGACAGCGCCCGCCCGAAAGCCGATGTAGGGACGATGATCACCGGCAACGCTTTCCGCGTCAGGCCGCCGGCCCCGGCGCAGATCGACGGCTCTCTGGTCGATGATTTCGCGAATGCGGCCGTCACACATCAGGTGCCCGCCGATGCGCTCATGGCGATGGCCGAGCGCGACTCCGGTTTCGATCAATTCTCGCGCTCGCGAGGCCCCGGCGAGAAGAAGCGCGGCATTATCAGTCTGACCGATCGCGACGTGGCGGAGAACAAGGGCGTCAACCCTTACGTTCCGGCGCACGCGATCGACGTGGCCGCACGCAAAATGAGCAGCTATCTCCAATCCGGCCT
This sequence comes from Methylosinus sp. KRF6, assembly GCF_018887255.1. NCBI lineage: Bacteria > Pseudomonadati > Pseudomonadota > Alphaproteobacteria > Hyphomicrobiales > Methylocystaceae > Methylosinus > Methylosinus sp. KRF6. The sequence goes on from NZ_JAHLJF010000001.1 coordinate 955,746, forward strand.
GTCCGTTCCCGACGCTATCAAGGCCACGAAATTCGGTCCCGACAAGGACCAATGGGGACCGGAAGCCGAGGAATATGCAAACGGCGTTCTCTCGCGCTCGCAGCACTTCGCCGACACCTATTTCCCCGCCCCGGAGCCGCAGCCGGCTCCAGCGCCAGCCCCTCCACCGCCTGCGACATTCGGCGACAACATGCGCGACGCGGCGCTCAATTTGGCGCTTGGCGTCAATTCGGCCGTGGGGGACATGAATGAGCTGACGCACAAGCTCATGCCGAAATTCGCTGCGGATTTCGTCGATTGGGCAGACAAGAGCGTCGGCGGCAAGACGCTGGAGGAGCGCAACAAGGAAATCTCCGATCATCTGATGGAGAAGCTGTCTCCGCAGATGCGTCAGTCGCTCGAAAAGAAGTGGTGGAACGGCGACGAAGGTAGGTTTGGTGACGCCTGGGGAGATTGGCGTTCTATCTCCGGCCCGCTCCTACAGTCACTGCCGGAAACAATCGCATCGTCCTTGCCGGCGCTGCGTCTCGCTAAAAGCGTGGTCGCTTCGCGCGTTGCAGCTGGCGTCCCTCTCGCAGAGGCTGCGGCGCAGGCCGCTACCGTCGCAACAGTCGCCGGCGCGGTCTCGGAAGGCGCGCTCGGCGGCGCGCAGAGTTCGCGCGAAGTGCGCGACGAAATCGAGAAGCTCCCGTTCGAGAGATTGAAGCAGTCGGACGCCTTCAATGCGCTCAAGCAGACGGGCATGTCCGACGATGCGGCGCGTCAAGCCCTGGCCCGTGACCTCGGAACGCGCGCCTTCATCACCGGCGGGCTCGCGACCGGGCTGTTCGGCGGCATGGGCGATCGCGTGATCGCGAAGACATTCCTCGAAAATATCGGCAAGGGCGGCGGCGCGAAGGCGCTCGCGGCTAATCTCGCGAAGAGCGCAGCGGGCGAAGGCCTCGCCGAGGAACTGCCGCAGAGCGCCCTGCAACAGCTCGCGCAGAACGAGGCTGTCCAGAAGGCCGATCCCGACAAGCCGCTCATGGACGACGTGGTGAACCAGGCGCTCGGCGGCGCGGTCACCGGTGCGGCCATGGGCGCTGGCATGGGCGGCGCATTCCACGGAGCGACGCGCAACATGGATGCGATGCCGCCGGAGCCGCCGCGCGATCCGAGCGCTATGGGCTATGAGCCGCCGCCTCCAGGGTCCGTTTCAGCCGCCGCGATGGCGGAGAACGGTCCGCTCATGCTGAACCAGCCCGGCGAGGCGAGCGCTGAGGCGATGCGTCGCGACTTTGGCCCAGGCGCTGTCGCCGGGCGCAATACGCCGCCGCAGATGCTCGAACGGCCCGGAACCGCGTCGGCGGACGCCATGCAGCGTGATTTCGGCCCCGGCGCGGAGAGCGCTCGCGCGATGCGACAATTGACCGGTGGCGGTCCCCTCGCGCGCATCCTGGAAGAGCGTGCGCCTGATATCGCGGCTGCGGGCGATGTCGTCGGTAAGCATGTCGTCGTGAGCGACGAGGCCGGCAACCACGCTGGCACGATCATCGGCCAGGACGCGGACGGCGTTCTGTTCAAGGGCGACGACGGCCAGGAACAGCTCGTCACGCACGAGGAAATATCGACGGGCCAGACGAAGATTGCTGGAGCGCCGAAGAGCGCGACCGGTCTCGATGATGCCGGATCGGATATGGGCAAGGCCGTCGTCGGCAATCTCTATGATGGCCTCTTCAAAGCGTTGCAGGATGGAAAGAGCACGTTTGCCGGCGTCAAAGACCCGCTTCTGGCGCGCGCCAAGCCGAGCTTCGACGCCGGTCTCATCAAGTCGCCAGACGATCTACAGGGCTTTGCAAATGGCGATCCGGCGTTCAAATCTCCAGAGCCTCGCAAGCTGTCCGAGCCGTCGATTACCGACGAGGCCATTGCCAAGTCTCCGACGAAGCCCGCGCCGCGCGCGCCGGAGCGATCCGTCGCGGAGATGTCTGAGCCGGAGCTCCGCGAGCGGCTGAAATTCATCGCCGGGCAGGCGAAGGCGGCGAAGGGCTGGACAAAGCCGCTCATGGTCGAGCGCCGCAAGGTCGAAGCGGAGATCGATGCGCGCGGCGCGCAGGCTGCAAAGCCGGCTGAGGCCAACACTGCGCATGAAGATTGGTGGGAACGTGGTCTCACCGGTTTCGGCCGAAAGCAGGCGGCCGAGCGCGCTGGTGTTCAAATTCCGAATGACAAGGTTCGCTGGCAATATCTGTCGCCAGAAAAGCAGAAGGCGCTTGGCGCGCTCGTCGGAACCGAACGTGATCCTTCGAAGCCGGCCGAGGAAGCTCTCCTCCCTGTCACCGACGAGAAGCGCGCGAAGGCGGTCGAATACGCCAAGCGCAATTGGTGGGGCGCACGCCCGGCGGCGGAAGCGTTCATCGAAAACAACGGGCTCGCCGACACCCACGAGGTCAAACAGGAAGGACGTAAGTTTTCCGCCGTGCCGAGGGCCGAGAACAGCTTCGTTCAGTTCGACAAGGACAGCGGCACGCTCGGCGTTCCGCGCGCCGAAATGCCGCAAGTCGCCGCCGAGCATCACGGCGCGTTGACTAATTTCCTCAACGCCAAGGGGATCGACCATGAGACGAAAGAGGCTCCGGCCGAAGGGCTGAAGCCGACGCAGGCCGAATTCTCGCCGGAGAAGGTCGAGAAGGCGAAGGATGCCGAAGGCGATCGTTCTGTCATCGTGTCGAACGACGGCCATGTGATCGACGGCCATCACCAATGGCTTGCTGCCAAGGACGAAGGCGAGCAGGTCAAGGCGATCGTTCTAAATGCGCCAGTTGAGAAGGCGCTCGAAGCCGTCAAGGAATTCCCGAGCGCGACGACATCGCAGGAGAGCGCGCCGACCGACACTGCCAAGGGAAGATGGTTCGGCTCGCGCGACAAGGCGGAGGCGTTCATCGAGAAGAAAAAGCTCGGCGCGTCTCACGAAATAAAGCAAGTCGGGAAGTTCCGGTTCGATATCGTTCCGAAGGGCGCGAATGCCGAGGCGGATCGCCTGAAGGCAGTGGAGGCCAGCAAGGAACTTCTCGGCAAGAAGATTGACCTGACGACGCCGACGCAGGCGGAAGCCGCTGCACCGAAAAAGCTATCCCCGAAAGAAAAGGCGGCGGCAGAGCGCGCTCGCGTCGAGGACTATTTTACGCCAGGGAATATTGTCAGATCGTATGGTGGCGGCTTCGATCGCGTTATCTCGTTCGATTGGAACAATGGCGATGTTCGCGCCACAGTCGAGTCAGTTAACAAGGATGGCGACAAGTGGGTTGCGAAAGACCGACCGAGAACGCATTCGACCATCCCAGATCGTGGCGACAAGATTGTCGAGAAGGCGGCTGTCGAGCCTTCCGAGAAGCCGCTCGGTTCAGACAATACGAGAGACGTATCGGAGGGCGCTGACGCCCCCGGTAGCCACCAAGGTGGCGATGCGAAAGCATCGCTTAGGGCTTGGATGCCCGACGCCAGCGAGATCAATCTATTTCATTGGAACGATCCTGGCAATGCCGGGATGAATGCGGAAGGGTTGCGCGACCATCTCATTCGCGGCAAAGATGGGCCGCTCATCCAGAAGCTCATCTCTTCTGGCCGGATCGTCCTCCATGCCACGGCGGACACGCTGCCGGGTGGCGCGCCGAATGGAACGGTCCAGGGTATGACGACGGCGGACGGGGTGATCCACCTTGTCGCCGACAATCTGACGCCAGAGACAGCGCGCGCCGTTCTCCTGCACGAAGCCTTCCATGCCGGGGCCGAGGCGCTGACTGGCTCGCGCGGCTGGAAATCGCTCATGGAGCGCATCCAGACGGCTGTCGATAAGGCGGTCGAGCGCGGCGACGTAGAAGGCTTCTGGGCCGATGCGCTCGAACAGGCGCGGGCGTCGGGCGGGCGTCTCGCCGAGGAAGCGGCGGCCTATGCGGTCGAGAACTATGAGCGCGCGCCGGCCGGCATCAAGGATATCGTCGATCGCCTCGTCGGTCTCGCGAAAGCGTGGGCCGTGCGGACATTCGGCCGGCAGTTCGGCTCAGTCACTCCGGCGCAGCTCCGTGCGCTCGCCGTCACCGCGCTGCGGTCGAGCGCCAATGCGGACGGCGTAAACAATGTCGGTTCGGGCGACGTTCGCTATTCGATCGCAAGTCCGCGCGATGTTGCGACGAGGACCGGCGGACTGTTCGACGAGTCACGACACGCGCTCAGCGATATCATCACGGACCTCATGACAGGAAAGAAGTCGCCATCGACAAGCATTCTCGGCGCAGTTCCGGTTCGGCCTCTCTTCCTCGAACTGGCGAAGCATCTTCCATCGGCGCGCCTATATCTCGATACGAAGCAGGCGATGGACGCCATGCGCAACAAATATGCGCGTGAAACGGATGAAACGCTTCAGCGCTGGTTCAAATTTGCGAACAAGATTGCTCGCGACGGAGCAAAAATCTACCGGCGGAATGTCGCCGAGAACACCGCGCTCATGGATTTGATGCACGAGAGCACGATCGCGCAGGCCGATCCGAGCAAGGAATGGGCTGGCCAGGAGAATATGACGCCAGCCGACCGCGACGACATGAGGCGCTTTCGTCCAGGCTCTGAGCGATATGATGCGGCGCTCAAAAAGCAGAACGATGACGTTGCGCGCAAGGCCGCATGGGAGGATTTGAAGACGCGCTACGACGCCCTGTCGAACGAAGCGAAGGCGATCTACGTCGAGGTTCGTGAGTCCTACAAGGCGATGGCGGACAGGACTGAGGAGCTGGTCATCCAGAATGTGAAGCAGGCGGCTGAGGCCGCGCTCACGCGCGCCAAGCGGGACCATGCGGACGCCATGACGCGCATCGCCGACGACGGTCTGGCCGGCAAGGAGCGCCATGACGCCGTAGCGGCGGCCGATCGAAAGCTTGCGCTGGCGCAAACCACAGGGCGTCGCGCCAGTGCCGCTCGCATCAAGCGGATGCGCGAAATGTTCGAGTCGAACCGTTTGAAGGGGCCGTATTTTCCTCTGGCCCGTTTCGGAAACTATTTCGTCACTGTCCGCGACAATGGCGGCAAGGTCATATCGTTTTCGAGGTTTGAAAGCGTATCGGATCAAAAGCGCTTCGCGAAAGAGCAGGAAGCTATAGCCGGCCAGAGCGTCGAGTTGGGGCTCGTCAAGAAGGAAAACGAGTTCAAGAAGATCGTCGATCCGACATTCATGGCGAAGCTTGACGCCCTGTTCGACGATCATGGTGTCGGGCATGAAGTGCGCGATCAAGTCTGGCAACGCTATCTCGAAAGCCTTCCAGACCTGTCGATGCGCAAGCATCGTATTCACCGGAAGAACCGCGCCGGCTTCAACAACGACGCGCTCAGGGCATTCGCTCACACAATGTTTCACGGCGGCCACCAGCTCGCGCGCCTTGAATATGGAATTGAGCTTCAAGAGCATATGGACAACATCGCTGAGGAAGTTCGCGCATCGGACGATCCGGTTCGCTCCGGCGCGGTATACGAGGAAATGAAGCGCGCTCATGATTTCACGATGAACCCGCAGGGCGAACCATGGGCCTATCGCCTGACATCCTTTGCGTTCCTATGGACGATGGCTTTCAATGTGTCGTCCGCCCTCGTCAACACAGAGCAAACGTGGTCGAAAGGTCTCGGAAATCTCGCCTTCGATATCGACACAAAGGCTGGCCGCAAGGAGGCGTTCTCGCAGCTCGCCAGAGCCACGAAAGAGTTTTTCATCGGGAAGGGCTTCATCGAGAACGCTTCGACGCTCACGGATGACGAGAGGGCCGCTATCGCCAAGGGATATGAGCTTGGCGTCATCGACAAGACGCAGGCCCATGATTTGGCCTCGATGGTCGAAACGGGCGTTTCCTACAATCCTCTTTGGAACTATATGATGAAGGCGGCTTCCGCTCCGATGCACCATACGGAGCGGTTCAACCGAGAGGTCACATTTCTCGCGGCTTATCGCATTGCTCGCGACAAGGGCTTGTCCCAGGAGCAGGCGATCAAAAAGGCAAGCGACCTGACGTGGATGACCCACTACGACAATCAGTCGTCGAGCAAGTCGCGCATGATGCGCGGCGACGTTGCGCGAGTTGTTTTCGCGCTCAAGAGCTATCAGGCGAATGTCCTGTTTCGTCTGTTCTACGACATTCATCAGTCGATGCACGCGAAGACGGCGGACGAAAGAAAGATGGCAATCGGGCGCACGACCACGATGCTCGCCATGTCTCTTCCTATTGCCGGATTGAGCGGCGCATTCGGTTTCCACACGCTCATGACAATCGCCGCCTTCTTCATGGGGCTTGCCGGCAACGACGACGATCCAGATGAGGAGCTACGGCGTATCATGTTGCAGATGACCGGCGACAGCATCATCGGCCGCGCGGTCGGCGGAATGATTATGGACGGAGCGCCGGGATACATCACCGGCACGGCGCTTTCCGACCGCATCGGCAACGCCGATCTTTGGTTTCGTTCGAACAATATGGAAATGAACCCGGAGCAAAAGTGGGAGTATCTTCTCGAACAGCTCGGCGGCGCGACGTTCGGGCTGGCGCATCAGATTTATCAAGGTGGCGTCGATGTCGCGAAGGGCAACGTAGAGCGTGGCCTGGAAAAGATGGCTCCGGCATTTATCAAAAATCCGGCCAAGGCCGTCCGCTACGCGATGGAAGGCGTGCAGGACAAGAACGAGAACCCAATCGTCGAATACGTCCCCTGGCAGGACATCATGAAGCAGGCGGCTGGCTTCACCCCTGCGGAAATCAGAGAGCGCATGGATCGCAACACGTTTCAGCGCAACATGCAGACGCGCATCCATGGCGAAAAGTCGGCGGCGCTGAGGGCGGCTGGACGGGCCAGGATGGGTGGCGACCAGAGCGCGATCGAGGCGGCGCAGAAGAAGGTGGACGCATACAATGCCGAAGTGCCGGAGGCGCGCATCACGCCGAAGAGCATTATGCAGGAAGCCAAGCGCTTCAAGAAAAAGCACGATCGCATGGAGTTCGGCGTCGATCTCGATCCGAAGCTGGAGGATCGCATCAAGGAAGGAACTGCGCCGTCGATCTATGCTCGTTGAGCGACGAAGCTGGTAGCGAAACGGCTCCAATCCAAGAAGGGCGCTTGACTGCGTAGCCGACCAGCCTCGCGATCGCTATCGCGCCTGTTGCGTCAACGATTCAAACTTAAGTTTTTCCATCTCGTGCTTTGCTTTTTCCGCACTTGTTATCGGCCCGAACCATTCATGCCGCACGGCGTCGCGCTTCGGCTTTAGCGAATTCATTATGCAAATTTCCCGAATTAGGCCCCGTCTGATCGCCTGATTCTTAATCGTAGCCCTGCGCCCGTCTCTTGCGTTTTCCTCGACAAATTGGCGGGCGGCTTGCCCTGTTGTGGTAGTCTGGCATTGCGCCATGAGCCATTCTTCGACATCGATCGGATAGCCGGCTATGTAGTCGAGCATTTCGTTTTGTGGGACAAGCACAGCGGCGTTAGATGGCGTTGAGAACATGACGTTTGCATAGCGATCAGGCACACCCATTTCGTGTAGATACTCGGCGACGCTGTTGCGCGCTCCCTCAGCCGCTCGAATCGATTCGTCAAAGCTCATGAGAGCGTTCGTGCTCGGGCTCACGAATGGTCTATGCAACATGACGTGTGAAACTGATCGAGGGAATCCCCCGGCGTATATAAGGAAACATGCGCTGGCGCATACGCACGGTGCGTTCGGATGGTCGTAATCCTTCTGGCAACTGGCCTGCTCGCTTTCCCCGCTAAAATCCGGGCCTTCTGTTTCAATCATCAGCTTACGCACAAGCCGTCCGATAGTGATTGCCTCCTGAACGGAGCCGCCCGGTGACCGCAAAATAACCTTATCGACATGCCGCCCGATATCCCGCACCACTCGCTCGAAGCTTCGGGCATCTCCAGAAACGATTTCACCCTCGATAAGAATGTCGTTTTCTGCCAATGGACACGAATCGTTGCCTCGGGGGGCCTTAGACGCGCATGTGCTGCTGAAGGGTTCTATATTCGCGGCTAGTGCCGGCAAACACCAGAACGACGCGAGAGCCAAACACGAAATTATAGCGATCGAAATTTGACGCACGATATGGCCCCGTTAGGCGAAATTCATTGCAACTCAGGCGATCATACTCCATCCGCGCGAACAACGGCAACTTGGCTGTGTGGCCCGATCATGCGCGGCGCGATATCGGCCGAGCATCGAAGTCAGATCGTCCGCAGTCTCGACGCCACGACATCCGCAACATATAGTCGCGCTTCCGGTCGCATGACGACCGTCTTTCAGGAGTCGATTATGAAATCTGCCATTCTGAAATATCTGGCGCTCGCCATCGCCACGCTCGCCATCTCTGCCGCGATCATCGACACGGCCGATGCGCGCGGCCGGAGCGGGAGCCATCGCTATGGCGGATATAACAGCCATGGGAAGGGAAGCCATTATTACGGCGGGCGCTGAAGCCTGTCGTGTTGGGCGACCCGACACGAGCGTCGCTCAAAGCACCACGACCTCTGATGAACAGGCGGCGCGTATAGCTGCCGAAGGGGCAGAAATGAGAATGGGCCGCTCGCGCGGCCCACTCTTGAACCTCAGAAATACTCGCCTTCCTGAAGGTCGTGGGCTTGCTCGGCCGCTTCGGCTATTTCCTCGAGAAGTTCCAAGGCGCTCTTCGGCTTCGAGCCGGAGCCGACCCAACGTAGCCTCTCGCTGACAATTTCGCCGAAGCCCTTTTTGGTCGCCCAAAGCCGCTCAAGGCGCTTGTGAATCGAACTTCCGTTAAGGGCGGCCATTTCCTTCCCGAGAGAAGACAACAGCTCTTGAGCTTCCGAGTTCCTGCTATCCTCCGGGTATTGTTCCTGCTTTCGAGCACGCCAGTGAGCGGTCGATTCGCAGTCGACGAGACATTCTAGTTCCATTTCAACGCTCCCTTTTTTGGAGCGCCGAACCATTTGATTTTCGGGCCAATCGAATGGCCAATGCGAGTTTGGATTACAGCGCAGAACAACTTAAGCACGATTTCTCGCCGATGGCAATTAATGGAAGCTTGTGGCAAGGGTGCCCAAGCGCGTCCGGGCAATCTTCGTCAGTGCATCTGGCTTGTCGTCTTGTCGTTCTTCTCGCTCGGCGCTTTCATGGTCCCGCCGGATGCTTCTTAACGCTGTGAATCGCCCCCGGGATTGCCCGGCTGCGACCGAGGCTCAGGCCACGCTCTCTTCAATATGGTTCGTCCGGCGCAGGTAGAAGGACGCGTTCCACGATGCTGCGGCCGAGAGCGGCATCCTCGCTGGCTCGCGTCAGCCAGACCACCCTCGGAGCGGCCCCAGCGCTCAGCTCGTACCACGCCGAGCCCTGGAAGTTCGTCGAGCGCAGATCGAGATGCTTGGCTTCCTGTGTCAGGAGCTCCTCCTATGGCTCGAACGATCGAATCGCCGCCGCCCACTCGACCTCCTGTCCATTGGAGGTTGTGGCGAAAGGCGCGATGCTTGGCCTTGATCCGATCGGAGTGCGTACTTTTTGATATGGATTGCTCAAGGTCAGGAAGTCAATAAAAATGCCAATTGCATTAGCAATGGAAAGCGCTATCATATTGTCAATTCTGAATGCGGAGAATGATCTATGTCTGACCGCGTGACAGCTTTCCCCGTTCCCGTTCGGGCTGCTCCGGCACCGCTCGGCCTGTATCTCAGACCCGGCCATATCGGCCATCGCGAGCTTGGTACGATCCTGCTTTCGGGACCTCAGAAGATTTTCGGAGCGGTAATCGACGCGACCTCCGTCGAGCACCAAAAAGACCTATGCGAGCAGCTTCTCAGGAGCAACTTGGACGTGATCCTTGATCCTAAGACGCAGGCCGCCGCCTTTTCTGGTGGCTTCCGTCCTTCGATGTCCAAACTCCCGTGGGGAGCCGACCGGCCACTTCGGCTGGAAGATTTTCGTGATTTGCAAGGGCGTCAACGGGTCGTGAAGCTCGCTGAATTTATTGTCGCGAATGGGTTCACTCAGGCAATCTGTCCGACACACTTCCTCGTCTCGCCAAACGACCCATGGTTTGGCATTGATTTGGAGCTGACGCGGTGGCTTCGAGCCGAGCTTGATCGTCGTGGCGGCAAGCGGATTCCACTCATCTATTCTCTTGCTATCGCAAGCGCAGTTTTTCGGGATGCGGATCAGCGGTCGGCGATCATTGCCGGGCTTGCTAATGTGCCGATCGACTCGCTGTGGTTGAAAGTCGACAATTTCGGCGCTGATGTCGGCGCGTTTGCGCTCGCCCGTTTCATGGACGCCGTTGTCGACCTGCACAAACTCGACGTCCCAGTCGTCGCGGATCATATTGGCGGCGTCCCGGCGTTGGGTCTGTTAGCATTTGGCGCAGTTGGTGGGATCGCTCACGGCATCACGGCTGGAGAGAAATTCTCATCATACAACTGGCGTAATCCCAAGACCTCATCCGGGGGAGGTGGTGGATGGCGCATCTATTGCCCGCCGCTCGGCCTAATGCTCTCGCGGAAAGAAGCTGAACTGCTATTTGCCTCCTCGCCGCGCGCGAAAGGGTTGTTTGCGAACCGCAATGCAGCCGCGTGTCCGCGCGGCGTGGAGGATATGTTTGGGCATCCGGCTCGTGCCTTCGTCGTCCAGCGCGCCGATGAAGTGGCCGGCTTAGGCGCGGTCCCAGATGTCTTACGGCCGCAGCACTTTCTGGAAAAAAGCGTGCGGCCAATGACGGATTGTGCTCTCGCGGCGTCGAAAATCAAGTTCGACGATGAGGGCGGAAAAAAGCTTGGCAAGCGCCTAGCCAAGCATCGCAAACATGTTGAGGACTTACGCATTGTGCTTGGGGCTCGCGCGGAGCGGACGCCGCCAAGCTCTTTCTCGGCGCAGCCAGCGACTCGCATCGCTCGCGATCACCAAGGCTGAAGCCACACTGAAGCAGCGCATAACGAAAAAAGAAAAGGCGCTATGAGAGGATACAATGAGCAACGCGATCGCCAGGAAGCTAAGCGTCATTCAGGAGAAGGGCGCAATGCGTTCAGTGGATGTCGCCAATCTGCTGAATGCACGCCCAGAAACCGTATCCCGCTGGAACCAGGGCAAGGCATTCCCACGCCCTGACGCAGAAAAGCTCTTGTTGCAGTTGGAGTTTATCATTGACCAGTTGTCTGACATTTACGAGCCACAAGAGGCACGTATGTGGCTCTATTCGCCACAGCGGCTTTTGGGGAATCGGTCGCCGGCTGAGCTTATTCAGGAAGGACGTTCTCAGGAGGTAATCGTGGTCGTCAACCAGTTGCGCGACAGCGTGCATATCTGAGGCCGGTGTCACTTGCTACGTGATCCTTGGCTCATCGACCAACTGGTCAAGGCTACAACCGAGAGCTTTGACGGCGACGTGTTTCGCGCGACACGCCGAAATCTCGATCCAACGACGCCATCGACATCGGGCGGCCGTTGGGCGCCGGTTGACGGTCCGGCAGTCCTCTACACGAGTTTCGAGCGTGATGGTGCTCTCGCGGAAATCGCCTACCACTGGAGGCAATTCACTCCGAGGCCGACGAAGCCGGCTCTTGTGCATAAACTTGGTATCAAGTGCGATCGAACACTCAAGTTGATTCGCTCTGACATACAAGCGCTAGGCGTCGAGATGGGGCGGTATGATGAGCCGAATTATCGTCGCACGCAGGAAATCGGTGCCGTCGTTGCCTTCATCGGATGCGACGGTCTAATTATCCCATCGGCGCGATGGAATTGCGAGAATCTTATCATCTTCACTGACAATATCGCTATGGACATCGACTTCGAACGAAAGTCAGTGGAAGAGGTGGATTGGCAGGTGTGGGCTCGATCGGCAGGAATGTTGGACGATGCGTCACAAGAATGATGGCGGGTGAGGCCGCCATCTATGGCCTGTCCTAAGGTATGGCGACGGCCACCTGAGCACTGAGGTTTGGGAGGCTCTGACGGAGATCGGCCGGCAAGAACCGGTGCGGAACTTCGACGATACTGTGTCACGAGCCCTGACGAACGCCCGCAACGCGGTCCAGAAGATCGGCGATCTCCGCTTTTTGCGAAGGGGTTCCTTTGCTGGCGTGAAGATCGGGCCAGCTCCTGGCATTGGCCTGTGCGCCGCCGGTATGGCAATGGTGGGGCGCATTCTGCCCGAGCCGCCCGATCTACCGTTCCCCGGATGCGATCGGCGCTACTGTAGCTGCTCGTGGCGGATGGTGACGAAATAGGAGCTAGAACGAGGAGGAGGCTAAGCCGTAATCTCTCTGGCCGTCCAAGGCGCGCCGCCTCGGTTCTGCCGATATCTGGCGGTTACCCTGAATTTCCCATTTCTGCTTACCGAATGCTTACCGAAGCGGAAATTAGAGCGGGACGCGCCTGAAATTTCGCCACAACACATTGATTTTATTGGTGCCGGTTGCAGGATTCGAACCCGCGACCTACTGATTACAAATCAGTTGCTCTACCAGCTGAGCTAAACCGGCGTTTGGACGTCGGGCACTCTATACGCCGACGCGCTTCGCCAGAAAAGAGCGCGGGCGGCAGGTTCGAAACCGGCCGGCCCGTGTCTCGGCGCTACGAGCCGAAGCGGCAGCGTTGCGCCAGGGAGAGCGAAATGCTATCTGGACACCTCACGTCGCAACGAATCGAAATTCGAGAACTTGCCGCTTTTTGTGAGATCATCCCGGGCGTCACATGGACAATCGCAGGATTTTGGTCACCGGCGGCGCGGGGTTTCTCGGTTCCCATCTGTGCGAGCGGCTGATCGCGGCCGGACACGAGGTCCTCTGCGTCGATAATTTCTTCACTGGCCAGCGTAAAAATATTCACCATCTGCTCGATCACGACAACTTCGAGCTGCTGCGCCACGACGTCACCTTTCCATTATTCGTCGAGGTCGACGAGATCTATAATCTCGCTTGTCCCGCTTCGCCGATCCATTATCAATTCGATCCCGTGCAGACGACCAAGACCAGCGTCCTCGGCGCGATCAACATGCTCGGCCTCGCCAAACGGCTCAAGGTCAAAGTATTCCAGGCGTCGACTTCGGAAGTCTATGGCGATCCTTCCGTCCATCCGCAGCCGGAATCCTATTGGGGCAATGTCAATCCGCTCGGGCCGCGCGCCTGTTACGACGAAGGCAAGCGCTGCGCCGAGACTTTGTTCTTCGATTATCATCGGCAGCATCGGCTGAAAATCAAAGTCGTGCGCATCTTCAATACTTACGGCCCGCGTATGCACGCCCGCGACGGACGCGTCGTCTCCAACTTCATCGTGCAGGCGCTCAAGGGCGAGCCGATCACCATTTATGGCGAAGGCCTGCAGACGCGCTCCTTCTGCTATGTCGACGATCTCATCGGCGGCTTCACGTCGCTGATGGATTCGCCCGACAATATCGTCGGTCCGATCAACATCGGCAATCCGAATGAATTCACCATTCGCCAGCTCGCCGAGCAGGTGATCGACCTCACCGGCTCCGCCTCCAAGCTCGTCTTCGAGCCGTTGCCGGCCGACGACCCCAAGCAACGCCGGCCCGATATTTCCGCGGCGGAGAGCCTGCTCGGCTGGGCGCCCACAGTTCAATTGCGCGAGGGCCTCCTGCGCACTATCGCCTATTTCGACGAGACGCTGGGCCGGCCTCGCCGAGCATAGCGACGCGGTAGCGCGTTTCCGGCCGAAGCGGACGCCGGTTCGGTGTAGGAAACGGAAAGGTTTCAGCGCGCGGCGGAGCGTCTCTCTTTCGAGGTCGCGTGACGGACATCTCGCGTCCCTCGCTCATGACCGGCGGACGTCGTCCAATGTCGAGAGTCGATCAGTCGAAATTCGAAGCCTTGGCCGACCGAATCTACGAGGCCGCCGTCGTTCCGGAACTCTGGCCGGAGCTGCTCGAAACGATCGGCGCGCTCAGCGGCGCTTTCGGCGGCGTTCTCTTCGCGAGCAATCCGCAATTTTCGGGCTGGACGGCGTCGCCGCGCATCGCACCCATGTTCGTCGAATTCGTCGAGAAGGGATGGGCGGCGCGCAATCCGCGTCCGGCGCGCGGCCTCGCCTTCGGCGCCGGCGGCTTCGTCGGCGATCACGAGCTTTTCTCGCCGGAGGAAATGGACGCCGATCCCACCTATGGCTATTTGCGCGGCCAGGGGATGGGCTGGTGCGCCGGCAAGATCGCCGCCCCGCCCTCGGGCGATATGCTGGTCTTCAGCTGGGAAAGGCGCTTCGTCGACGGCCCCTTCGATCGCGCGACGCTCGACGCTTTGAACGCCATCGGCGGCCATCTCGCCCGCGCGGCGCTCATCGCCGCGCGGCTCGGGCTCGAGCGCGCGCGCATGGCCGCCGAGACGATGCGCGCGCTCGGCCTGCCGGCGGCGGTATTGTCACGCTCGCATCGGCTGCTGCTCCCCAATGATCTGTTCACGCGCTTCGCGCCCTCGCTGGTGCAGGATCGGCGCGAGCGCGTAGTCATCGCCGATCCACGCGCCGACGCGCTGTTCGAGCGGGCGCTCGCCCGCTTGCGCGTGATCGGCGCGCCGGCCTGCGTCCAATCGCTGCCGATTCCCGCCCGCGAGGGCAGCCGGCCGCTGATCCTGCATCTCGCGCCGATTCGCGGCGCGGCGCAGGATGTGTTCGCCGCCGGCGAATTGCTGCTGGTCGTCACCGAAGTGACCTTGGGAGCGGCGCCCAGCGCCAGCCTGCTGCAAGGCCTGTTCGATCTCACCCCCGCAGAGGCGCGCGTCGCCCGCGCCATCGCCGCGGGCCGGCCCGCCTCGGAAATCGCCAGGGAGCACGGCGTCTCGGGGGAGACCATTCGCACTCAGCTCAGATCGGTCTTCGCCAAGACCGGCGTGTCGCGCCAGGTCGATCTCGTCCGCCTGCTCGCCGGCGTCACTCTGCCATGAGCCCATTCTCTTCCGATCGGGGGGAGACGCCGGAAGCGCGACCCGCGTAAAGCGCGGGCGACCGCCGCGCGATCATCGCCGCGTCATCGACGGCGTGCTCTGGATCGCGCTGACCGGCGGCGCCTGGCGCGAGCTGCCGGCCGAATATGGCAATTGGAGCTCGGTCTACCGGCAATTTCTGCGATGGTCAGAGGGGCGGCCGATGGCGCCGTCTGCGCGCTGCCCGGCCGGCGAGCGGCGCGCTGACGCCTCAAAAGCCCGGCTCTATGCCGCCCGTCGCCAGAAAATGCTCGAGCCAGTGAATGTCGTAGACGCCATTCTGGACATCGGCGTTGCGCACCAGCGTGCGGAACAGCGGTAGCGTCGTATCCACGCCGTCGATGATGAACTCGTCCAGCGAGCGCCGCAGCCGCATCAGCGCCTCGGTGCGGTTGCGGCCGTGGACGATGAGCTTGCCGATCAGCGAATCATAATTGGGCGGGATCGTGTAGCCCTGATAGGCGGAGGAATCGACGCGCACGCCGACGCCGCCCGGCGGATGGTAATAGGCGATACGCCCGGGCGAGGGCCGAAAGCTCGACGGATGCTCGGCGTTCACGCGGCATTCGATCGCATGGCCCCAAAACCAGATGTCCTCCTGCCGCAGCGAGAGAGGCGAGCCGGCGGCGACTCTGATCTGCTCGCTGACGAGATCGACGCCGGTCACGGCCTCCGTCACCGGATGCTCGACCTGGATTCGCGTGTTCATCTCGATGAAATAGAAGGAACCGTTCTCGTAGAGGAACTCGATCGTCCCGGCGCCGGCATAATGCATCTCGCGCATCGCCTTGGCGCAGATCTCGCCGATCTCGGCGCGCTGCTCGTCATTGAGCGCGGGCGACGGGCTCTCCTCCCACACTTTTTGGTGACGGCGCTGCAGCGAGCAATCGCGCTCGCCGAGATGGATCGCCTGCCCTTTGCCGTCGCCGAAAATCTGAATCTCGATATGTCGCGGCTTGTCGAGATATTTCTCGAGATAGACGGTGTCGTCGCCGAAGGCGGCCTTGGCCTCGGCGCGCGCGGTGGCGATGGCGGAGTGCAGCTCGGCCTCGCTGCGGGCGACCTTCATGCCGCGGCCGCCACCGCCGGAGGCCGCTTTCACCAGCACCGGATAGCCGATCTTCGCGGCGACCTTCGCGCCCTCCTTCCCGTCGGCGATGGGGCCGTCGGAGCCGGGCACGCAGGGAATGCCGAGGCGCTTCGCCGTCGCCTTGGCCTCGATCTTGTCGCCCATCAGGCGGATATGCTCGGCCTTGGGACCGATGAAGGTGAGGCCGTGCTCGGAGACGATCTCGGCGAAACGGGCGTTCTCCGAGAGAAAGCCATAGCCCGGATGCACGGCGTCGGCTCCGGTGATCTCGCAGGCCGACAGCAGCGCCGGAATGTTGAGATAGGATTCGCGCGCGGCCGGCGGGCCGATGCAGACCGATTCGTCGGCGAGCTTCACATGCATGGCGTCGGCGTCCGCCGTCGAATGCACGGCCACTGTGGCGATGCCGAGCTCCTTGGCGGCGCGCAGAATGCGAAGCGCGATCTCGCCGCGATTGGCGATGAGGATTTTGTCGAACATCGCGCGCCCTACTCGATCACGAGGAGCGGTTCGCCATATTCGACCGGCTGTCCGTCTTCGACCAGAATGGCCGTCACCACGCCGCCCTTGGGGGCGACAATGTCGTTGAAGGTCTTCATCGCCTCGATGAGCAGCAGCTTGTCGCCGGCGGTGACGCGGGCGCCGACCTCGACGAAGGGCTTGGCGTCCGGGCTCGGCCGCAGATAGGCCGTGCCGACCATGGGCGATTTCAGCGCGTCGGCGTGCTCGGCCGCCGCGGCGGGGGCCGGCGCGGCAGGTCTGGCGGCGGGCGCCGGCGCGGCGACAGGGGCCGGCGCATAGGCTGCGGCCGGCAGAGCGATGGTCGCATGAGCAGGCGCCACGACGGCCGGCGTGCGCGCGGCGCGGATGCGCAGATCGCCCTTCTGGACCTCGATCTCGGTCAGATCGCTCTCGCCGAGCAGGCTTGCGATCTCACGCAGCAGCTCGGTGTCGACGCCGGCGGCTCCGGCGGCGACTTTCGGTTTTGCGGCAGTGGTGGAAGGGCGACGAGTTTGGGCTTTGCGCGCCATGATTGCTCAGGTCTTTCTTTCTTCTCGATCGAACAATGCGTCCAGCGCCAGAACGTAGGAATCGGCTCCGAAACCGGCGATGACGCCGCGAGCCACTGGCGCGATGAAGGAGTGACGCCGAAAATTCTCCCGCGCATGAACATTGGAGAGATGCACTTCGACGACCGTCGCTCCCGAGCCTTTGATGGCGTCATGGAGCGCGATCGACGTATGGGTGAAGGCGCCGGCGTTGAGGATCACCGCCGCGCCGATTTTGCCCGCCTCCTGAATCCAGTCCACGAGGTCGCCCTCGTGATTGGACTGCCGGAACACGAGATCGAGCCCGCGGGCGGCGCAAATCTCGGCCAGCCGAGCCTTTATATCGTCGAGCGTCGCGCGGCCGTAGACATCGGGCTCGCGCGTCCCGAGCAGATTGAGGTTTGGACCGTTGAGAACATGGACGGCGGGCATGAGGGTCCTGAACGAAGGGCGGGTCCTGAACGAAGGGCGCGCGCCGCCCCGCGGGGCCTCTTCTAGCCTCATTGCCGCCGCGAAGGAAGCCCCGCCCCCGTCAGCAGACCGTCTTGCCGCATTTGCGCGTGTTGTCGATCTTGGCTTTGAGCTGCTGATAGCCGACCGCGCCGACGATCACCTCCTTGCCCAGCACCCAGGACGGCGTGCCGCTCAGATTGAGGCTGTCGGCGAGCTCCATGACCTCCTTGATGGACGCCTTGGCCTCGGGGCTTTTGGCGTCCTTCTCGAGCTTGGCCGGATCGGCGCCGAGCTCCTTGGCGACAGCGACTGCCTGCGCCTTGCCGACCGCGCCGCGCGTGTTGAGCAGCTTGCGATGGAATTCGTAGAATTTCTCCGGCTTCAGCTGCAGGCGCGCCGCGCCGGCGACCTCGGCCGCCTCGACCGAGCCGGCGCCGAGCACGGGGAAATCCTTCAGCACGACGCGCAGCTTGGGGTCGCCGTCGATGAGCTTGGCGATATCGTCCAGCGCGCGTTTGCAATAGCCGCAGTTATAGTCGAAGAACTCGACCAGAGTGACGTCGCCCGCCGGATTGCCGATCACCGCCTGATTGGCGGAATTGAACAATTTATCCGCGCCCTGAGTGACCGCCTTTTGCCGCGAATCCGCCTCGGCGACCTTCTGGCGGCGCTCGAGCTCGTCGATGGCGTCGCGAATCACCTCAGGATTGGCGATGAGATAATCATGGACGATTTTCTCGATCTCGGCCTTTTGCGGGACCGCGAGCTCGGCGCGCAGCGGCGTGGCGACGGCGGCGAAGCCGACCGCCGCGACGGCCGCGGCGCGGACGAGAGCGCCGAGGTCGAAAATTTGGGCGAGCCGCAGCGACATGGCAATCTCCTCGAAGGGTTCGGAACGTCCTCTTCGACGTTCGCGCGTCAGGGCTGGGTGCGCACGCCGTCGTTGAGCTGAAGCGAGCCGAGCCCGTAGTTGAATTTGGCGTCGCCGAGCGTGCGCAATTGCAACGACACCATGATGGTCTGGTTCCGCGAGAGCCCGGTCGAGGTGTTCCCTTGGAAGACCGACGAATAATTGACGGAGACGGTGGTGCATTCGTCGTGGTAGCCGCCCCCGAGGCCCAGCGCGGCGACCGAGAACAGCGGCGCCGATCCGGTGATCGTGCTGCCCGTCAGCGTGATATTCGTCGCCGGCGAGACGGTCAAGGAATTGTAGAGATAGCGGCTCATGTCGAAAGTGGCGGAGCCGGTGAGAAAATAATTCTTGGTGATGTCGTAGCGGCCATTCACCGACATGCCCTGGCGGCGCTGGTCGAAGCCGATCACCGGCTGCGACGCGTAATTGGCGTATTGCAGATTGACGGTGAGCGGATCGAGCTTGAACGAGGCGATGACGTCTATGCGGCGGCCGCGCAATCCGTCCGGATCGAACCGCCCCTTGCCGACGATGCTGAAGAACGACGAAGGCGCG
This sequence comes from Methylosinus sp. KRF6, assembly GCF_018887255.1. NCBI lineage: Bacteria > Pseudomonadati > Pseudomonadota > Alphaproteobacteria > Hyphomicrobiales > Methylocystaceae > Methylosinus > Methylosinus sp. KRF6. The sequence continues at coordinate 974,767 of NZ_JAHLJF010000001.1, forward strand.
ATGGCGAGACGGCCGACCCAGTCCGAAGTACGCGTGTCGAGGCCCGAAGAAAGGCCGACATTGGCGGCGTCGGCGGTGGAATAGCCGTTCTTGCCGGCCAGCTGCCGCGACTGGCCGACGAGGGCGTTGATGAAGCCGCCATTGGCGAAGGTCAGCGTGCCCTGCCCGCCGTAATTGATGCGCGTGCCGGTCTCGAAACGATCGTAGCCGGAATATTTGCTCCATTCGAACAGGTTGGAATCGTCGAAGACGAGGCTCTGCGCGTCCATGTTGACGAGCGAGGGGATCGACGACTGGTTCGGCCGCGCCACCAATTGCGCGATCGGCTCGACCACGAGATCGCCGAGATTGCTGCGCGCGAGAATGGGATAGCGCCATTCGACGCCGCCGCCCGGCGTCGCCTGTCCCCGAAACACGCTGTCCGCGCCATTGACGAACAGCGACTGCGCAGAATTGGGAATCGGCTGCCCGACGCTGTTGTAGGCGGCGTAGGAATTCGTCGAGTCGTAATTGAGATAGGAGCCGGTCACGCGGGTGAAGGCGAAGGGCGTCCAGGCGCCGCCGATCGGGTCGATGAAGCGGCGCTGCCAGGAGGCCATCGCCGTCGCATGTTGATAGTCGCCGCCGACGCCGCGCAGCAGGCAGCCGCTCTTGTACGGATCGACGGAGGGCGAGTAGAGCTGGCAGACGTTATAGAGGCCATAGAGCGAATCGAGCGTGCGCGGCTGGATCGACTCGTAATTGGCGATGCTGGCGGAGGTGCTGGTGAAATTGGCGTCCAGCGTGATCTGGCCGCCGATGCCGAAGGTCTTGGCCGGGTCCACGGCGAAAGAGCGATTATAGTCGAGCAGAGGATGCACGACCGGCTGCTGCGCCTGCACGTCGCTGGCCGACAGGCCCTGGAAGTAATAGCCGCGCAGATCGAAATAGCTGCGCGGCCCCTGCCCGGTCAGATAGACGGTCGAAGACGCCTCGCGGAAGAAGTAGTTCTGCAGGAAACTGTTGTACTGCTTGTAATCCTGCAGGAAATAGCGGTCGCTGAGCACGGTGGCGTCCCAGCCGAAGCGCCAATAATCGTTGATGGCGAATTCGCCATTCGAATAGATCGAGCCGCGCCAGCGCTCGTTGCGCGCGCCATAGGGCGCGATGGTGAAGGCGCTGGGGTCGCTGACATGCGTCCCCTCGGCGCGGATGACATAGGAGCCGTTCTCGAGCCGATGACGGAACTCGGCCGCGAGGAAGGGGCCCTGCCGCGTGAAGCCGGTCGGCGTGATGGTGAGATCGTAATCGGGCGCGATCGCCCAATAATAAGGCACGCCGACGCCGAAGCCGAGCTGCTGGCGATAGGTCAGCTGCGGGTTGAGAAAGCCGGACTTGCGCTTCACCGACGGATCGGCCGACCAGAAATAGGGGACATAGGCGATTGGCGTCCCGAACAGTTCCAGCGAGGCGTCCTCGTAATAGATCACCTTCTCGTCATTGTCGTGGATGATGCGCTTGGCGTGGACGGTCCACAGCCGGGGCTTGCTCGGATCGTTCTGGCAGGCGTCGCAGGCGGTATAGGCGCCTTGCTCGAAGGTCGTGACCTCGCCCACGCGCTCGGCGCGCGGCGAGGTGAAATGCGTGCTCTCGGCGCTCTCGACCTGCAGGCTGTCGATAAAGCCGTTCTTGAAGTCGTCGGTGAAGTCGAAGCGATCGGCATAGGCGATCGATCCGTCCTTCTCGGTGAGCTTGGCGTGGCCCTCGGCGAAGACGCGCTGCGTGTTGCGGTCATAGACGACGCGGTCCGCCTCCAGCACCCGGCCCTTGTAGAAAATCTGCACGGAGCCGCGCGCTGTGACGACGTTACGGCGCTCGTCATAGGCGAGCTCCTTGGCCTCCACCACCATGCGCTGCGCGCTCTCGGGCGGCGGCGCGGCCAGCGGCTGCGCGCGACCCACGACCGGGGCCGCGACGAGAAGAACAGCGAGGGCCGGAGAGAGCCGGGAAAGAAGGCGCGACAACGCCGGCCCGGAGCGGATTCGCTCCGGCCCCGGCCTAGATTCGCGAGAGCGACGACGGGACTCCATCAGCCGTCCTCCGAATGCAGTAGAACGAGCGCACCCAACATGCTTCCGACGAGAGCAGGCGACCAAGCAGCGACCAGCGGGCTGATGACGCCCGCGCCGCCCAGATCGGAAAAGATTTTCGAGCCGATATAAAGCACGAAGCCCGAGACGACGCCACCCGAAATGGTCCGTGCGATTCCGCCAAATCGAAAGAATCTTAATGAAAAGGAAGCGGCGACGAGAACCATGGCGACCAGCAGCAGGGGCCGCGCAAGAAGCGTTTGAAATTGCAGCGTGTACCCGGTCGGGTCGAGGCCTGCGTCGCGGCTGCTGTCGCCGAGCCGCGGCAGATCCCAGAAGGGAGCGCCCTGCGGCGGCGTCGCCGCCGAGGCGAGCTGCTCGGGCGTCAGATCGGTGGCCAGAAGATAGGAGCCGACGGCCCGCGATGCTTCGCCCGGGGCGCTGACGCGGGCGTCTTCGAGCACGAAAACGCCGGCGAGCAGCCGCGCCCGCGCCGCCTCGACGCGCTCGAGGAAGACCCCGTCCTTCTGATAGACATTGACGCTGACGCCATCGAGCGCGAGGCCGCCGGCCCGCACATCGACCGCATGCATGATCGCCTGACCGTCGACGCCATTGAGGCGGAACCATTTGCCGTGATCGATGCGCACGCTGCCTTCCACGCCGAACAGATCGAGCTCCATCTGGTCGGAGCGCATCTTCATCATCGCCGAGACCGGATTATAAAGTGTGACCGAAACGATCCCGATCGTCGCCGCGACGAGCGCCGGCGGCAGCAGGAACTGCCAGACCGACATGCCCGAGGCGCGCGCGACGACGAGCTCGAGCTTGCGGGTGAGGTCGACGAAGGTCGCCATGGAGCCGAACAGCACGGCGAAGGGGAGAATCAATTCCGCCGTCGCCGGGACGCGCAGCAGGGTCATCAGCGCCACAGTGCCGGCGCCCGCCTGCGGAATGTCGCCGGCGCGCCGCAGCAGCTCCACGAAATAGACGACGAACATGAGACAGAACATGGCGACGAAGATCGCCATGATCGTCTTGGTGAATCGCGCGGCGAGATAGCGCGTGATGGTGACGCCGATCATCCGACCCTCGCGCGCGAATCGAAATCGGAGAGGCGGAACGAGGCCGGCACATGTCGCGCAGAATCGATCGCCATCGCCTGTCGTCGCCCTCCCCCCGATGCGCCCTGCCGACGCGACCTGTTCCGCACCGCTTGGCTAGACGCTCCGACGGCTCGGCGCAAGCCGAGGCCGGCGCGAGGGTCGATCGGCGCGGTCGATCGAAGCTGCCCTGCCCTCGAGGCTTTTCCTGGGCGAAGCCGCGCCGCCCCCGCCTCACCGGCTCGCGCGCTCTTCGACCGAAGGGTCGATGCATCCAACCGAGAATTCGTCGACCTCCCCTGACGCGCGCCTCTCGCCCATCGTTTCGTAACCTTCCGCCGCTAGCTTGCGAATTTGCTCGACGAAGCGCGCGCCTCCTGCGCCGCCCGCCAGCCGCATAGAAATGGGCGTCGATGCGAGAATCTCGGATCGCCTGGGTCGACAATGCAAAAGGAATGAGCGTCATCCTCGTCGTCATGATGCATTCCGCGCTCGGCGTCGGAGAGGCGATGGGGGACGAGGGGCTGCTGCATTGGATCGTGGCTTTCGCCAAGCCGTTTCGCATCCCCGGCTTTTTTTTCATCGCCGGGCTTTTCCTGTCCCGCGGAATCGATCGCGACTGGCGCGCCTATCTCGATACGAAGCTCGTCCATTTCGCTTATTTTTATTTTCTGTGGCTCTTCGTCCAATGGCTGTTCAAGAGCGGACTGTGGTCGGGAGCCGATCCGCTGAACGCGTTTCGGCAATTGGCGCTCGCCACGATCGAGCCGTTCGGCACATTGTGGTTCATTTATCTGCTGCCGATCTTTTTCGTCGTCGCCAAGCTGCTACGCGGCGTTCCGCCGCCGATCCTGCTGCTGGCGGCCGCGCTGCTGGAGACCGCCCGCATCGAGAGCGGCTGGACCGCGCCGGACGAATTCGCCGCTCGCTTCTTCTTTTTCCTGGCCGGTCATATGTTGGCGCCGCAGGTCTTCGCCCTGGCCGAATCGGCGAGGCGGGCTCCGCGCGCGGCGCTGACATGGCTGCTCGGCTGGGCTGCGGCCGAAGCCGCATTGGCCTTCTCGCCGGCCCCGATCGCCGGCTATTCCACGCTCGCATCGCTGCCGCTGGTGAGCCTCACGGCCGGCTTGGCGGGCGCGGCGGCCGTCATCGCCGGCGCCGCGCTCGCCTGCGATCTTCCGGCAATGGGATGGCTACGCTATTGCGGCGCCAATTCATTGGCGATCTATCTCGGATTTTTTCTGCCGATGGCGGCCGCGCGTAAGCTCATCCTCGATCATGATCTCGTCGCGAATGTGGACATGGCCTCGCTCATCGTCACGCTGACCGCGGTAGGCGGCCCCCTGCTCCTGCAAAAAATGACGAAGCGCGGGCGATTTCGCTTTCTCTTCGAAAGGCCGGCATTCTTCCGGCTCGCGGCGAGATCTCGCGAGATCGAGCGGGACGCCCGCCAGGAGGCTCTCTGAGCTCCGATTTCCGACCCTGTTCGACGAGGGAATAGTCCATCGCTACGCGGTGGTCGTCGAATGATCGCGGACTCCGAGAGAGGCTGCGGTCGAGATCCGAGCCGACCAGCGTCGAACAACCTTGGTCTTTCCGATCTGCCGATAGCGCGAGCTTGCCCGCATTTTCTTGAGCCGAGGCTCTTGACCCGGTAGCTCATGCGCCGTAGGTATGTGTGCACATACTTACATACGAGGCGACATGCACTCCGACGATATGGTCCGCAAGCCGCGAGCCCGCGACCGCCAAGCCACTCGCGACGCTCTGATCGCGGCCGCAGCGACGGCGTTCGCCGAATGCGGCTACGAGGGAGCGACGACGCGCGCCATCGCCGACGCCGCAGGATGCTCGGAGGCCCTGATCCAGCGATATTTCAGCGGCAAGGAAGGCCTGCTGCTCGCGGTGCTCGACAAGGAGCACGACCGCTCCGACGCGGCGCTCTTCCTGGGGCGCCCGCTTTGTCCGACCATGGCGCAAGAAGCGCGCGAGATGCTCGTGCATTCGGTCGAGAAAATCTCGGAACGTTCGGACCGAATTCGCATCGTGATCTCGAGAGCCCTGCTCGATCGCGCCTTCAAGGCGCATTTCAACCGCATCTGGATCCGTGAAGATATCAGGAGCGGCCTCGAGTCGCGGCTCGCTCGCTACCTCGACGCTGGAATCGCCGAACCCGATCTCGATGTCGGCTCCGCCGCCGAAATGCTGCTCAGCCTGGGCTTCGAGCTGGGTTTCGTCCACCGCGAGGTTCTCGAGACTTCACCCGAAATGACGAGGCGGCTTCTGGAACAATTCGCGGAGATGTTCGGTCGAGCGGTTTCGGCGCCACCCTACCGCGGGTCTCCCGCGGAGGCCCAGAAAGGCAAGGAATGAGGGCCTCGGCTGCTCCGAAGCCCTACGACGAAAAACGCCATGTTTTTCCCCACTCTCTCGAGCGAAGCCGCACATGATCCCGACGCGTCACCGAGTCCCTTCGTCGCCCTCGATCGTCACGACTCCTGAAGCACGGATTTCGCGCTCGGCCGCAGCAGGCCTGTTCGGCGCTTACTTCGCGCTGCTTTCTATGGCGGTCGTCGCGAGCTGCGAACGAGCGCTGGCCGCAGAGCCGGCGCGTCCGCCTGCGCAGGCGGGCTATGTCGTCGTCCATCTCCAACCGATCACGCGCGTGACGGAATTGCCCGGCCGCACGACCGCCGTCCTGACCGCAGAGGTGCGGCCCCAAGTCAATGGGGTGGTCCTGAAACGGCTGTTCGAAGAGGGCAGCGAAGTCAAAGAGGGCCAGCAACTCTATCAGATCGATCCCGCTCTCTACCAAGCATCCTATGACAGCGCGGTCGCCACATTGGCGCGCAATCGGGCGACCTATCAAGCGGCAAACGCGAAAGCCACTCGTTACAAGTCGCTGTCCGCCATGAAAGCCGTGAGCAAGCAAGACGTCGAGGACGCCGTGGCGACAGCGCAACAAGCGGAGGCCGATATCGCAATCGCCCAAGCGAGCATCTCCCAGGCGAAGATCAATCTTTCCTATACGAAAGTTCTGGCGCCCATCTCCGGCCGCATCGGCCGATCCACAGTCACGCCGGGCGCGCTCGTGATCGCCAATCAGAGCAATGTTCTCGCGACGGTCACGCAGCTCGACCCGATCTATGTCGACGTGACGCAATCGGCGACAACGCTATTGCGTCTGCGGAAGGCGCTGGCGAGCGGCGGGCTCGAAAGCGTCGGCCGTGGCGCGGCGAAGGTCACTTTGAAGCTCGAAGACAACAGCACATATGATGTCGCGGGAAAGCTGCAGTTTTCGGAAGTCACCGTCGACGAGGGGACGGGCACGGTTCTCATGCGGGCGATCTTCCCCAACCCCAAACACCTCCTGTTGCCGGGCATGTATGTGCATGCCTCCCTTCAGGAAGGGGTGGATAGAAACGGCGTTCTGATACCGCAGCAAGCCGTCTCCCGCAATACGCATGGAGACGCGACCGTCCTACTGATCGGAGACGACAACAAGGCGAGCCTGCGCATCATACAAACAGGTCAAGCGATCGGCGATCAATGGATCGTCATCGGCGGCCTTCGCGCGGGCGAGCGCGTGATCGTCGACGGATTGCAGAACATACGTCCCGGCGATGTCGTTCAACCCATTGCGGTCGAAGACGCGGCAATCCGCGCCGACAAACGGTCCTGACGTTTCGCCGCAAGGATTCCATCGATGTCACGTTTCTTCATCGACCGTCCGGTCTTCGCATGGGTGCTCGGCCTGATCGTGATGCTGCTCGGCGGCATCTCGATCTTTCGGTTGCCGATCGCGCAATATCCCAGCATCGCTCCGCCGCAAATCTCGATCACGGTCACCTATCCGGGCGCCTCCGCTCAGACGGTCATGGATACGGTGGTGAGACCCATTCTCCAACAAATGTCGGGCCTCGATGGCTTGGAATATCTACTTTCGACCGCCCAATCGAATGGATCGATGGAAATCGACCTGACATTCGCGCAAGGCACGGATCCGAACATCGCGCAGGTGCAAGTTCAGAACAAGCTGTCTCTCGCCCAGCCGAATCTGCCGACCGAAGTCACCCAGCAGGGGATCAAGGTCAACAAATCCGTCAAAAGCTTCATGTTGATCGTCGGCGTCTATTCCGACGACGGCGCGATGTCGGCCGTCGACATCGACGACTATGTCTCTTCCAACCTCAAGGATCCGTTGACGCGCATCACCGGCGTCGGCGACTTCACCTCGTTCGGGTCCGAATACGCCATGCGCATCTGGCTCGATCCGGACAAGCTCAACAAATATTCGCTGACCGTCGGCGATGTCACGAGCGCGCTCACCGCGCAGAATGTGCAAGTCTCGTCAGGAGAGCTCGGCGGACTGCCGGCCAGCAGGGGCAATCGGCTCGACGCCGCCATCATCGGGCCGGCCCGGCTCGAAACGCCCGAGCAATTCGAGAACATCTTGCTCAAAGTGAATCCGAGCGGCTCACAGGTGAGATTGATGGACGTCGCGCGCGTCGAGATCGGCGCGCAGTCCTATTCGACGGCATCGCTCTATAATGGCAAGCCCTTCGGCGCTCTCGCGCTCAAGCTCGCCCCGGGAGCCAACCAGCTTTCCACGGAAGCAGCCGTGCGCGCCGAGCTGGACCGCCTCGAAAAATTTTTCCCTCCCGGCCTGAAGCTCGCCTATCCGCTCGACACCGAGCCCTTCATCACGCTTTCCATCGAGGAGGTGGTGAAGACGCTTTTCGAGGCCGTCGCGCTGGTCTTCGTGGTCATGTTCGTGTTCCTGCAAAACTTTCGCTCGACGCTCATTCCGACGATCGCTGTGCCGATCGTGCTGCTCGGCACATTCGGCGTGCTCGCCGCTCTCGGCTATTCGATCAATACGCTGACGATGCTCGCAATGGTGCTCGCCGTCGGCCTCCTCGTCGACGACGCCATCGTCGTCGTCGAAAACGTCGAACGGCTCATGAGCGAAAAGGGATTGTCGCCGCGAGACGCCACGCGCGCGTCGATGGACGAGATATCGGGAGCGCTCGTCGGCATCGCTATGGTGCTCTCGGCGGTGTTTCTGCCTATGGCCTTTTTCGGCGGCTCGACCGGCGTGATCTATCGTCAGTTCTCGGTCACGATCGTGTCGGCGATGGCGCTCTCCGTACTGGTCGCGTTGATTCTCACTCCGGCGCTCTGCGCGACGCTGTTGAAAGAGCCGGCGCGGGAAAGCGGTCCGAGGGCCGGCTTCTTCGCATGGTTCAATCGCGCATTCGCTCGACTCACCGAGCGCTACAAGAACGGCGTCCACAATCTGATCGCGCGTCCGCGCGCGTTCATTATGATCTTCATGGCGATCACCATGGCGGCGGTCGTGCTGTTCAACCGAATCCCGACCGGTTTTTTTCCCGACGAGGATCAGGCGCTGCTCTTCGGCCAAGTGACGATGCCGCCTGGAGCCACCGCCGAACAAACGGCGGCATTGAACAAGCAGATGGCCGATTATTTGCTGACCGCCGAAAAGGAGAATGTCGAATCGGTGCTGACCGTCTCGGGGTTCAATTTCGCCGGTCAGGCGCAGAACGCCGGCTTCGCGGCGATCAAGCTGAAGGATTGGTCGGAAAGACCGAGCCCCCGACAGAGCGGCGCAGCCGTCGCCGGCCGCGCGATGCAACATTTTGCCGGGAGTCGCGACGGCCGAGTCTTCGTTTTCCAGCCGCCGGCGGTGATGGAGCTCGGCAATGCGACGGGCTTCGACCTCCAGCTCGAAGACCGGGGCCAGCTCGGGCGTGAAAAATTTCTCGCTGCGCGCAATCAACTGCTCGGAATGGCCGCGCAGGATGTTACGCTTGCCGGCGTGCGCCCGAACGGGCTCGAAGACGCGCCCCAGTACCGGCTGAAGATCGACCGCGAAAAAGCCAATGCGCTCGGCGTCTCGGTGAGCGACCTCAACGCGACCATACAGGGCGCTCTCGGCTCGCAATATGTCAATCAATTCCTGCGAGCGGGACGTGTGAAGCAGGTCTATGTCCAGGGCGACACGGCTTCGCGAATGTCGCCGAGCGACCTCGCGCGTTGGCATGTGCGCAACTCGTCGGGAAAAATGGTTCCGTTCGACGCCTTCCTCGACGGCGCATGGACATTGGGCCCACAAAAAGTGGAAAGCTACAATGGTCTCACATCCTTTGAAATTCTCGGCGCCCCCGCGCCCGGCCACAGCACTGGCGAAGCCATGGCGGCGATGCAACGCCTCATCGAGAAGCTTCCTCCGGGAGTCGGCTACGAATGGACCGGCCTCTCCTATGAAGAGCAGAAATCCGGCTCGCAGACAGCCGCGCTCTACGCCATCTCCCTGACGGTCGTGGTGCTCTGTCTCGCCGCTCTCTACGAGAGCTGGGCGATCCCTCTTTCCGTCATACTGGTCGTTCCCCTCGGCGTCATCGGCGCGATCACGGCGACATTGAGCAGCGGACTGGCCAATGACGTCTATTTTCAGGTCGGCCTGCTCACGACGGTCGGCCTCGCGGTGAAGAACGCGATCCTCATCGTCGAATTCGCAAAAGCGTTCTTCGACAACGGAGCAACGCTGGCGGAGGCCGCGATCGCCGCCGCCGGCGAGCGGCTGCGGCCGATTTTGATGACCTCCATCGCCTTCGTGGCGGGCACTCTGCCTCTCGTCTTCGCGACCGGCGCCGGTTCGGCCAGCCGCATCGCGATCGGCACGGCGGTCGTCGGCGGAATGCTCAGCGCGACGCTTCTGGCGATTTATTTCGTACCGGCGTTCTTCGTCACGGTCTCGAGCGCTTTTCGGGTCAGACCGAACGGAGCTGTCGAGCCCCGAGCTCCCGTGACGCGGGACATATCGAGCGAGCATTCATGGTGAGGCAGCCCATACAAAACGCAGGCCTCGATGAGCCGGCAATGAAATGCGAAGACGGCGCCGATCGCCGCGATCCAGAGATCGAGAAGGGCGCGCTGAGCAGACCCGAGGCCGCGAACATGGAATTCGGCCCCGCACCGATACGCCGCGAAGGCGACGGTCGTCTTTCCGAATAAGCGCGGGAGGCGCGCGGAACAGCCCGAGGACCATCGATGGGACGAATTTTCGAGAAGATCGGGCGATCCGGCTGCGCCATCGAAGGTCCGCGTCGGATCGAAATCGGCGGCGGCGCCTATCGGAGCGGGAATCGCGTGGCGGGCCGCGACCGATGAAGATGGGCACTATTCCTACGCCATAGCCACCCGAGGTACGCTATAACTCTCCCATATCAATGGTCTCTTGCCTGGATGTGGCCATCGATCTGAACTGTTCTGCCATCCAGTCGATCACGACCCGCAGGCGAGGAGACAGTTGCCGGGTGTGGGAATAGAGAACATGGACCGGCAGCGCGGATGGCGGGAAGTGCTGTAGCACCTCGATCAGCTTGCCGGCCGCCAGTTCGCCCGCAACGCGATAGCGAGGCACCTGGATCAGGCCGAGTCCCACGCAAGCTGACGCGACGTTGGTTTCGGCGCCGGTCACGGTGATGAGCGAGGGTAATGCCAAGCGGCGATATAGGCCATCGACCAGGAAATCGAACGGTGCGACTTCGGGTGCGTCGGGCGCATAGAAGCCGACCATGCGATGTCCGTCGGCTTCCAGCGAGTCGATCGTTTTGGGTATGCCGAACCGGCTGACATAGCCCGGACTGGCGAAGGTGCCGCGCTCCAGCGTCGCCAGACGACGACGGATCAGGACGCTGTCCACGGTCAGTTCGCCGGCGCGCAACATGCAGTCGAACCCTTCGCGGATCATGTCGAGCGCCTGATGCGCCTCGCCGATGTGCAGGCGGATATCCGGGTAGGCCTCCAGAAAGCGCGGCAGGCCGGGCAACAGGAAATGGCGCGCCTGCGTGCCATGCACGTCGATCCGCACCAGACCGGACGGCTTGGCTCCGGTGAATCCCGCCTCGGCATCTTCGAGATCGGCGATCAGGCCCACGCAGCGCCGATAATAGGCTTCGCCGTCCAGCGTAGGGCTGACTTGGCGCGTGGTGCGTTGGAGCAGCCGAACGCCAAGCCGAGCTTCCAGCACTTTGACCGCATCCGTCACGGAACTGCGCGGCAATCCCAGATCCTCGGCCGCCTTGGTGAAACTCCTGCGCTCTACAATCCGGGTAAACGCGCGCATCGCATCGAATCTGTCCATAGCCACCCCATTGTTCGACTGTCCGGATAGTGATGTCGCTTTATGGATGATTATCCGGGCGCAGGAACTGGGTAAATCTCTCGTCAGCCGCCGATCACCGGCGACGAAAAGGAGAACGTCCATGACCGACACCATCAACAAGGTAGCGATCGTCACCGGCGCCTCTGGCGGCATTGGCGCAGCGATCGCGGAGCGCCTGGCCCGCGACGGCTTCACGGTCGTCGTCAACTATGCCGGCAATGTCGCTCCCGCCGAAGCGCTGGTGGCGAAGATTGAGGCCAATGGCGGCCGGGCGGTCGCCGCGCAGGCCGACATCGCCGACCCGGCCGCCGTCGCCCGCCTGTTCGATACCGCTGAAGCGGCGTTCGGCGGCATCGACGTGGTGGTGAACAACGCCGGCGTCATGCAATTGGCCACGATCGCCGAAAGCGACGATGCGCTGTTCGATCGCCAGATTGCGATCAACCTGAAAGGTGTGTTCAACACCCTGCGCGAAGCCTCGCGCCGCCTGGGCAACGGTGGCCGGATCATCAACATCTCGTCCAGCGTGACCGGCCTGCTCCAGCCCACCTACGGCGTCTATGCCGCGACCAAGGCGGCAGTCGAGGCGATGACCAGCGTGCTGACCAAGGAACTGCGCGGCCGCAATATCACCGTCAACGCTATCGCGCCGGGGCCGACCGCCACCAAGCTGTTCCTCGACGGCAAGCCGCAGGAAGTGATCGACCGCCTTGCCAAGCTCGCCCCGCTGGAGCGCCTTGGCCAGCCCGAGGACATCGCCGCGGCGGTCGCCTTCCTCGCCGGCCCGGACGGCGCCTGGATCAACGGCCAGACGCTGCGCGCCAATGGCGGGATCATCTGATCACCACTTCAAGCGCCCCTGATCGAAAGGATTTTGCCATGACCAAATCTGTCATCCTCGTCACCGGCGCGTCCTCGGGCTTCGGCCTGATGACCGCCCGCGCGCTCGCAGAGGCCGGACACATCGTCTACGCTTCGATGCGCGAAACCCAGGGCCGCAACGCGCCGCAGGTTGCCGCCATCGCCGACTGGGCGGCCGAACAGAAGGTGGATCTTCGCACCGTCGAACTCGACGTCCAGTCCGATGCCTCCTCGGAGGCGGCGGTCGCCCGAGTGCTTGCAGATGCAGGGCGGCTCGACGTTGTCGTCCACAATGCCGGGCACATGATGTTCGGCCCGGCCGAGGCGTTCACGCCCGAACAATATGCCCAGCAGTACGATGTCAACGTGCTCGGCACGCAGCGGGTGAACCGCGCCGCGCTGCCGATCCTGCGCAAGCAGGGCAAGGGCCTGCTGGTCTGGGTCGGCTCGTCCTCGACTCGTGGCGGCACGCCGCCGTTCCTCGCGCCTTATTTTGCGGCCAAGGCGGCGATGGACGCGTTGGCGGTGTCCTATTCCACCGAGCTTGCGCTGTGGGGTATCGAGACGACGATCATGGTGCCGGGCGCCTTCACCAAGGGGACCAACCATTTCGCCCATAGCGGCGCCCCGGCAGACGCCACGCGCGCTGCTGAATATGAAAGCGGCCCCTATGCCGGCATCTCCGACAAAGCGCTGAAGGAGCTGGCCAGCCTCGAACCCGCCGATGCCGATCCGGCCGAGGTGGCGCGGGCGATCGTTCAAGTGGTCGATACGCCGTTCGGCAAGCGACCGTTCCGCGTCCATGTCGATCCGTCGCAGGACGGGGCGGAAGTGGTCAACGCCGTTGCCGACCGGGTACGCCGCGCGAGATGTACCGCAATATTGATCTAGGGGCTCTGCTCAGCCCCCGAGTCGTCTGACGATCTCTATCCGGGCAGGTGGCTGGTGCGGAGAACCGCGCCGGCCGCCGCATCGTTTGCAATGCTGATTTAATTGTGAGCGCTCGGCCGCATGTGAGACGGGGAACGCCAATTCTGCGATCCAGCCACCTTTGGCACGCTATGCTACGCTACTCTTTGCTGGCGGGCCACGCCCGATAGCGATGAGCACTATATTTTCGCTGTGGCGCTATGACCCGGGATTTTGTACTGGCTCAGACACCAAATCCTAGGGCGCCGTTAAAAGCGCTCAAAGTCAAAGGTCTTCATGAATTTCCGTTCGCCAAATCTGAAGGCTCGCGCAAAATCTCTAATCCTCAAGTGGTTCGACGAGGGCAGCCAACCACCTGAAATGCGCGGCAAACTCGCGTCGGGCGTGGACCGCTTCGTCGACGAGATAGCCAATCGCAACTCTTGGTCGGAATGCATGACGATCCTGCTTGGCGATCACTCGGCTCCCCACTTCCAGGCTTCAGGCCAAGGTTGGCGCGTGGCCCCCTGCCAGAAGGGGCTGGCGGTGAGCACAGTCGTTCCGGGATGGGGTTTCGGCTGGCGTACGGCCCTCCGCGACGAATACGCCTACGACGTACTCTCGTGGTTGGGACATTACGCGCGTCAGTACATCCATCGTTCGCATGTAGCTAGGTCGTGTGGACGAATTGTATCACGCAAAGGCCAGCGGCGAAACTGACGATCGATCTGAAGTTTCGTTCCGTCTTTTCGCATCGTAGGGCGACCCTTTTGAATCGCTTGAGCCGGCCGAAGCCTTGTTCGATGCGAGCGCGAGCTTTGTAGAGGGCCTTGGCGAAGAACTTGGGCGCTCCTTTTCGTTGGCCTTGTGCGGGATCACGGGAGCGATGCCCCGCTTCCTCGCCGCCTCGCGGTTCGCCTTGCTGGCATAGCCTTTGTCGCACACGACGGCGCGAGGCTTCATATCGGGTCCGATATCGAGCAGGGTTTCGAAGTGGCGCGTGTCGGAAGCCTCGCCGCCGGTCAGGTCGAAGCCGATGATCGTTCCCGAGGCATCGGCTTTCGCGTGGATTTTCGTCGTGAAACCGCCGCGCGAGCGCCCGAGCGCTTGCCCCTCTTGCCCCCTTTTGCGCCAGCGGCGGAGACGTGAGCGCGCACGATCGTCGATACGACGCTGCCTATGCATGGCTGACCGGCATGTTCGAGGAGCACGGGACCGGCAACGAGGCGACGGCCGGCCTGCTGTACGGCATATCGGGAACGGGAAAGTCCACGGTCCTCAGACGTTTCACCAAGAAATTCGGCGGTCCGTTCCAGACGGCGTCGGGAATCGAGCGCCCCGTCGTGCGCGTCGTCACGCCTCCCAACTCGCAATTGGGCGATTTCCACGACGCGATCCTGACCGCTCTCGGCGCCGGCGATCTATCGATGGGCAAGGCCCGCGGACAAGAAACGCGCCGTCATCGCCCAGCTCGCCACGCAAAAGGTGAAGCTCCTGATCCTCGACGAATTCACCCACGTCGTCGAGGACAGGACCGAAAGGTTCACGAAGAAATTGACACGCTAGATCAAGGAGATCGTCAGTGAAAACATCTGCCAGGTCGTCCTCGCCGGCACCGAGAAACTGGTCGCCGTCCACGCCCAATACGACCAGATGAGACGCCGCAGCGCCGGCGACATGATGATCACGCCGTTCGACTGGGGGAACGAAGACGACAGGAAGGAATGGATCGCGATCGTCGGCGAGTTCGGCGAGGCGCTCGACCTGAAGCCAGCCGACTCGTTAAGGGACGAACGGATGGCCGAACGCCTGCACAAAACCAGCAGCGGGATTCTCGACCACTTGGCGAAGTTCCTCTTCCGCGCGACATCCATCGCCTACGACGAGGATCACGAGGTGATCACAGAATACGATCTCTGGGAGGCGTTCGAGCGCATGCGTCGCGGAAATTTCACCGCGAAAAATCCATGGAAGCAGCCGCCGTGGAAATCGGTGAAGCCTCGACTGCTTCCCGATGAAGACGCGGAGGAGTCGAACCTCTGGTCACGGAAGAAGCCGGCGAAAAAGAACGAGGTCCACTGACGATGGCAAAGTCCAAGATCACGTCGCCACGATGGCCCTATCCGGGTCGCGTTCCGCACCACGCCGACGAGCCGGCCTACGGATTGCTCGTCCGCACGGCCTACCACAACGGCTCGCGCCTGATGTACACCGTGTTCGAGAAATACGGACTCTGCAAGGGTCAAACCGTGTGGGACGTCGATCCCGACATCGTCGCCCGCTTCTGCCAAGCCGATCTCGTCGATGGCGGCGCCGACGCCGTGCGCGCCGCCAGTCCGCGCGTCGACCCGAAACATGTCGCCATCTTCGACGAACGCTTCCTGCGCGATCAGTTCAGCGTCCTGCATCGTCGCTGGTGCCCCGCCTGCCTCGAGGAAAAACCCTATCATCGCGTCTGGTGGGACACCCCCTATGTTTCCGCCTGTCCAGACCACGGCATAAGAATCGTCGAAAACTGCGGATGCGCCAAGCCGCCCAAGTGGCGCCGATCCTACCCGACGAGCTGCACGGAAGGCCACGACTTCCGCGAAAGTCCGCGCGAGCCGGCGCCGCCGTGGGAGATCGCCCTCAGCCGCTACATTCGCGACCGCCTGCTCGGCCGCCCCCGCCCTGGCGACGCCCTCCTCGACAGCCTCCCCTCGCTCGGGGACGCAATCGCCGCCCTCGACCGCATCGGGCAAGCATCGCTCGACGAAAAAGCAGGCCTGATGAAGCTACGTCGAGAACTTGGACGCGCCGCAATCGCCGCGGAAGGATACCGCATCATCGCCGGCTTCCCCGTGGAATTCGAAAGGCTCCTCGACCGGCTCGTCGCCGATGACGGCAAGCAAAAGCACGACCGTCGGTGGGGTGTCGAGAAAGCCTACGGGAACTTCCATATTTGGGTGGGCGAGCTGCCCAAGGACAACGCCTTCGGCGATGCCTTGCGCTCCGTGATACGCGACCACGCGCGCGCCAATGTCGTCATAAAAAGCGGTCACGCGGTCGCCGGCGGCGCCGCGTTCGACCTTCCGGGCATCGACATGGCCACCGCCGCACGCGCCATGGGCGTCACATTCGAACGCTTTCGACCGATAGCCTCGGCAACCGGGCTCATTCCTGGGGATTCCTTGAGAGGCCGACCGGCCCGGCTCGACGCCGACAAGGTCGACGAATTGGCGGCCAAGCTCAAAGGCAACAAGAGCAGGCAGCAGATCGCCAAGGAACTCGATATCGCGCCCCTCGGCGTCGCAAAGCTCATCCGCGCCGGCCTCATTCCCGCGATCGTCGACGGAAAGACCGACCGGGAAAACAGATTGAACATCTGGATTCTTCCGGGAGCCGCCGCCTGCGATCTCGTCGAACGTCTCGTCGCGGGTAAACCCGCCTCCTCGGGAGAGAACGAAGACCTCATACCGATCACCATCGCCCACAAGATTTTCCGGCGCCCGCTTTCCGAGCTCCTGCGGCTTGTCCTCGACGGGACGCTTTCAATCCGCGCCGTCGATCCGGGCGCAAAGGGACTGAACCGCGCGTTGGTTTCCAAATCCGACGCCACGGCGATGCCAGGCCGGCCGCCCCGCCCCGGTCTGTCGCCCTATGAATTCGCACGGGAGATTGGCCTCCACGCGGACACCGTGCACCAGTTGATCGCGAACGACGCCGTCCAGACCGAAGCGACCGGACGCGTCCGCCGCATTGTCGACGGAGAGGCCGAGCGATTCCGCGCGACCTACGCGACGACGACCGCTCTCTCGAAGGAGTTCGACCTTCCCAAAGGCCGATCCGTGATGGCAGTCCTGAACGCCGCCGGCGTTCGTCCCGCCTTCCCGCGGCCGTCGTTTCGGCAGGTCATCTACCTGCGGGCCGACGCGGAGCCGGCGCTCGCCGCCGCCGTTGCCGAAGCCGCCCGGAAGAAGAACTCTCCCCTGCCCGCGAATGGGCTCGACCGTTACGATGCCGCGCGCCGAATGGGGCTCGACGCATTCGTCGTGACGCGGCTCGTCGCGGAGAAACTGCTTCCCGCCTACAAGCTCCCGCGCGGATTCATCGTCGCGCCCGATGACGCCGACGCCTTCATGCGGGCCCACGCCACGTCGACCGAACTGGCGAAGCGCATGGGGAAGAAGCGGGCGGCGGCGTCCATCGCCGTCCTGAGACGCGCCGGCGTCGCCCCTGTCGTCGGGCCGCCGACCTGCTCCGTAACGCTCTATCCGCGGACTGCGGCCGAGGAAGCCATCGACGCCCACATTGGGGCAGGACTCCTGATCGCCGAGATCAACGAGCAGGAAAGCGCGGAGCCGGTCCTTACCGCCATCGAGGCGAGCAAGGAGATCCGCGCGATGCCTTGGATGCTCGGCCAACTGGCCGACGCCGGCTTCCTCGAGCGCCGGCGGCGCGGTCGCGGACTTCCGTTCACCCGCGACAGTGTTGCGCGCTTCAAGAAGGCCTACGTCCTCGCCAACGAACTCGGCGCGTTGATCGGACGGCCCGACGGGCGCAAGGGCGGCAAGACGATGACCGACCTTTTGACGGATCTCGGCGTCGAGCCCGTTTGTCGGCGCCCGGAATTCCAGACCTTCGTCTTCCGGCGCGACGAAGCCGTCGAAGCGCTCGCGCGGCACTTCGCGACGCAGGCCGACAAATGCGCCAGCGATACGGCGACCGCCGAGGCGCGCGCGAAACTCGTCACGCTCCGGGAAGCGCAAAGGCGGCTCGGCATATCGTCGAACATGGGGAGTTCGCTCGTCAGGGAAGGCTTCCTGCGCGTCGAAAAGCATCCCTCGACCATCCTCGTCTCTCCGGACGAGATCGCCCGCTTCGCCGCCGCTGACGTGCCCCTGAAAAATCCCCCCAGCATCGATTAGAGTCCGGCCGATTGCAG
>NZ_JAHLJF010000001.1:992926-1198534 GCF_018887255.1 Methylosinus sp. KRF6
TCTCCTGGCAGAGCCGGCTGACCTGGCTCTTCGAGACGCCAGAGCCGCCCATGGCGGAAGCGCCGGGCTCGACATATTCGGCGACGATGCGCCAACTATGGCGTGCGCAATAGGCGCTCGTCTGCGCGTGCTGGTCGGGGATGGAGAGGTCGACCTCCGCCTGCCGCGTCGTCGAAACCCGGAGGTAGAGCGCAGCGCGGGCGCCATCGGGCATGGGAAAACTCCCGTCATCATCAAATTCGTGGCGCGAGTCCGATCAATCGGCCGAGTCTATTCCCGAGATTCGCAGGCGTCACCGGAATTTCGGCTGCGCCAGCGACAATCGCCCCGGATCGTCCCGCAATGAGAAGCAAAACGAGCCGCGGAGACCGCGGCTCGAAAATTGTGAGATCGACAATCTCGCCGTCATACGGCCCGCTTCAAAACTTCGGAAACGAATCGAGGCGACCGATACGGACCAAGTCGGTCAGCGCCGAACGGGCCTGCGGCCAGGGAAATTCGGGGCAGTTCTCGCACCATTCGCCCTCGCGGAGCACAGCGTGGAGCTTGGCCGCGACGCCTTCGACGGTCGACGCCGGCGTGGCCGCCAGCGCATCGGCGAGATCTCTCGCCATATCCGCGGCTCGCTCTTCGTCTTTTTTCGCTTCGGAGTAGCCGACGGCCAAATCTGCGGCAGCCCAACGCGTACGATAGATTTCTTCCTCGATGGCGCAGCCTGCCTCGACGCCTTCGGCATCGTCGACGCCGTCTGACGCGCGGATCATCTGCATCAATCGGGTTTCCAAGCTCTGCTGCTTCTGGCAGAGAGCGTCGGTGATTTCCTGGGCGGTCTTCCATTGCGTCCACAGGGACGTTGCCGGGTCGACGACCATCGTGTGAGACGAGTCGACGCTCGCAATGCCCTTGAATGGCGCCGGTGCGACGGCGCCGACGCTCGCAACCAACAAAGTCCTTCGGGTGAAAGCAGACGCACTCGTGATAGTCTCGGGGTCAGCCATGATCCGAGCTCCTCATAAGCCGGGTTGTGGTCAGGCCGGGCGAGGTGTTAGCTCCATCCCGCTCGGCCGCTCTCTGGTCAGAGATGGGTCCATCATAACCCGAACGACTCGCCGATCAACAAAATTCGCCATAATATAGCGATTCCTGCATGACGCCCGTCCAATGCCGAATGGCCCGAGCCGCTCTGAATCTCGGCGTCATCGAACTCGC
Source organism: Methylosinus sp. KRF6 (assembly GCF_018887255.1). Classification (NCBI taxonomy): domain Bacteria; kingdom Pseudomonadati; phylum Pseudomonadota; class Alphaproteobacteria; order Hyphomicrobiales; family Methylocystaceae; genus Methylosinus; species Methylosinus sp. KRF6. The sequence continues at coordinate 994,136 of NZ_JAHLJF010000001.1, forward strand.
CGATTTGGCGGAAGTTTCCACCAACACCGTGACTCGTTTCGAGCGTGGCGAGCAGGTCAAGCCGTCGACGATTGACCGTATGCGCGCCGCTCTCGAGCAGGCCGGCGTCGAATTCATTCCCGAGAACGGCGGCGGCGCCGGCGTGCGGCTGAAGAAATAGCGGGAATGCCATCGGCCGGGCACAATAGGACAACCGTTTCGTTTCCTTCCCCTTCATCGAAGTGGCCAGAATCGTTGGTCGAATAGGTCGCCGAGCCATGCCTCGATTACATCGACCTCGGCGCGCGTGACCGGGACATCTTCGGGCCAATCGTCGGTGACGGTCCACGCTTCGAGGTCTCGTTGCGCCTCTCGATCGACGTTCGACCGGGCGTGAATCCGCGTCGACGCGACGCGGCGATCGGTGCCGACGCAACGAGGATCGAGAGGATTTGCACGCGCTCGTGACATCCCGGCAGGATCGCGCGCTCGGTCTCAAACAAGAATGGCCTAATTTTGCGACGCGACGCGCTTTCCTACGCATTACCATCGGAGAGAGCCCGACCTTTTGCATTTGCTCGGGTGCCGGCCGGGCCTCCACGGGGCTTGAGTTTTTATCATAGCCCCAGCCCGCGTTTCCGGCCGAGGTCCCACTCGATGCCGCCGCCGGCACGGTGAACGCCGCTGAGATATTGGCCAATGCGCTTTTCGAGAACGGGCTGCCAAGGCACGAGCTGGAAGCCGAGGCTGTCCTCCTCGATCATCGCGAAGCGCCCGCTGGCGAGATTCGCGACGCCTGCCATCCGCCCCGACACATATTCGCCTGGCCCGCTCGGCGAATACGTCAGCCCGCGCTCGGCCGCCATCTGCCGGCCGACCCGCTCCACCTCCCGCCGCTCCAACGTAGCGATGGCGCCGCGAGAGATGGAGATGGATTTTCCATTGTCTGTGGCGAGACCTATTTCCACCAACCGTTCTCCGCGCCGGTGGAGCGCAATCTTCACGTCCCGACCGAAGCCTGCTTCTACTAACGAAGTCTGCTTATCGGCGACGAGTTCGCGGTCGAGCCATGTCGCTCCGTCGCTCGCGATCTGCCGTTCGAGGTCGAAGGTCGAGAGCGTGCGCACGCGAAGTCCGTCGCCGCCCTGAGCGAGGTCATAGGCTCGGCCGCGCTCGACGATATCCTTCGGCACGCGCCAGTGATCCGCGTCGACGCGCTCGACATGCCCGGCCCGGCGCAGCGCCTCCAGCCGGCGGACATGGAAGCGGACGAATGCGTCCGGGTCCTTGCCCTGCCGCTCGAAGCTCTCGCGGATGCGTTCGAGATGAGCGCTCGGCCGGTAAACGCCGTCGTCCTCTGCGACGATGGCGATGTTGCGATCGGCAGGCCTCGGACCGGAAACGGCGGGCGCGGCTTCGACGATCATGCCTCGTCCAACCTCCTCGATACGAATCGGATCGGCGAACTCCGTGTGATGGACTCGTCCGTCGACGCCGTCGACGACGAGATAGACTCGCTCACTCATCTCGTCGCCGGCCAGCCCTTTGGCCAGCACTCGGCCGACGATCGGCTCCTTTCCGGTCTCCCCGTCGCAAACATATTGCGCGACGCCGCGCTCATCCGCCAGACCGTGACCGGCCAGCGCCCGGCGGATGGTCACGATCGCTTCGTTGCGAACGCCGAATTCCTTCAGCATCTGCTCCGCACGGTCGGAAATCGCCCACCGCCCCGTCTCGAGTTCCGTGGCGAAGCCGTAGCGTTCCAGAAGCCGCGCGCGGCCGAGCAGCAGCGCCCGGTTCTCTCGGACAAGATAGGAGGCGCCTTCCCCGGGCCTGAGATCAATGACGCCTTGTTCGCGCTGCTCGGCGAGCAGCATCTTGTCGAGCCGCGTCAGCTGCTCCGCCGCAACATCGTTCGCGAGCTTCGTCTGAAGCTCGATGTCGCTCTGATGGCCAAGTTCCAGCGTGACGAGCTCGCTCGCCCGTTGACGAACGCCATGAGCGATATAGTCGCCGGCGATATTGAGGATGCAGCCGTCGTCGAGCACGCCCCGGACGATGATGTGGGTGTGGGGATGGCCGGTGTTGTGATGGTCGACGGCGATCCAGTCGAGGCCCGTGTCGAGGTCCTTCTCCACCTGCCGCATGAGGTCGCGGGTGAAGCTCCGCAGGTCGGCCATGTCGCCGGCATCCTCCGGCGCGACGATGAAACGGAACTGATGACGGTCGTCGCGTCCGCGCTCGACAAAGGCGCGGCCGTCTGCCTCGTTCTCGATCGCCGAATAGGCGTGGCCCTTCTCGCCGTCGCGGGTGACGCCATCGCGTTCGAGATAGCGCAGGTGAGCGTCGACGGCCTTGCTCGCGGCGCCGCGCATTTTTGGACCGCGCGTTCCGCGTTGCGGGTTGAGCTTCACGACCCGCGCCTTGACGACGACGCGACGCGCTCGGAACAGCCCCGCGGAGTCGCGCCGCCAGCCGCCGCCGTCTCTCGGCAGCGACGCCGCCACCTTCGCGCCTCGTCCCCGCGCGTTGAACCGGCCGCTTCCTTCCCCTTTCCGGCCGACTGCGTCCGCAGAGCCTCGGCCGATCCGGTTGGGATTGCCGCCAGCCTTTCTGACAGCGATCTCGACTTGCCGAACGAAGGGCAGCGAGCGCGGACGGACGCTCCTTCCGCCAGCTCGGGATCGGCCGGGTCGAATGTGGAAATCGTCTCTGTCGTCGCTCACCATTCCAAGACGATCGGCGTCAAAATCGGCCTGTGCAATGGCTCTCGGGCGCCGATCGCAATGGAGCGCAAAAATACCGGCTGTGGCGTAGAAGCGGCGGGGCCTGCCACGTCACACCTCGCGAGCGCTGGCGTCTATCACGCTGCAAATACGAACGAATTCGATTCTACCGGAAACCGCCGTACATCGCGCGGCGCCATGCCTGCGCATTTGTGTGCTGCAAAAACCAATGTGCAGACAACTCGTTACGAGCGACGCGAGGCGCGAACGTCAGTTCGCTTTATCTTGCCGTCTTAATCGGGCCGTCTTAATCGGGCCGTCTTAATCGGGCGTCGTCGTGTTGTCTTCTTCGCCACGTGTGTCTCCGTCTTGGGATCGTTCTATGCAGTCCTTCGTGCTCGGTCCCGCGTGCCGGGCGGGCGCACATTTTTGCGTCGGGATCGCGGGGCCACAAGCATTCATGCGCGCTGCCCGCCTCCGAGGAGGCGTCGTCGTCGACAAGATATCGTGCTTTCCGCATCCGCTTCGATCCACCAGCTTCTCTCCCGCCGAATGGCGGAACTCGTGTCGGCGCCGCGCCGTCAATTCGTCTTCGTGTCGTCGTTCCCGCGCGCTTCGATCGACTCCGACGGCGCGCTCACGACGCGATCGCCAGCGTCCTCTTCGCTCCGCTTTTCGGCGCGCCCGAGGACTCCTCCTGCGCCGAGAAGCGGAACGCGCTGCCGTCGATCCACATCCGATGCATGATGACGGCGAGCTTGCGCGCCACAGCCACGACGGCGCGCTCGTGGCCGCGCTTCGCCGCGATCTTGACACCCAACGCCTTCACGGCGCACCATTTCTTGGAGCGCACGAGCATGGCGCTGGCCGCTTCGTAGAGCGCCGTGCGCACTTCGCCGTCGCCGCATTTGGAGATGTGGCCGTCGATATCGATCGTATCGCCGCTCTGAATGCGGCGTGATGTCAGTCCGAAAGGCGCGCCGACGGTCTTCGATTTGGCGAAGCGGCTCGGCGCCTCGACCAAGGCAAGCATAGCGCTTCCGGCGTGGTCAATGGTGTGCGTTTCTCTTTGAGTTATATCTCCAACTTTGATAATATCGTCTCGTGGTCGATCTCAACGGCGACGGGATCACGCTCTCCGATTGGGTCTCGAACACCGTCCTCTTCAACGTCCTCGGCGACGGCAGGCTGCATCAGATCGGATGGGCCGTCGGCGGCGACGGCATTCTCGCGCTCGATCTCAATGGCAATGGCGTCATCGACAATATAACCGAGACGATTTCCGCGCAGTTCGACTGGGGGGGTTCCTATAATGACAGCCTCGACGCGCTCGCCTCGCTCGTGCAGCCCGGCGCCGGCGTCTTCTCGCGCGCGACATCGGACATCAATTGGCGGACCGGCAATTCCTATTTCGACGATCTGCGCGTCTGGGTCGACGCCAATGAGGACGGCGTCACCGACCCCGGTGAATTGAAGACGCTCGACGAGCTCGGAATAACGTCGATCTCCCTGCAAGGAACCGGCAATCAGGGCGAGACGATCGCCGACAATGACATTGTGAACCGGACGAGCTTCACGCGGGCCAACGGGGCGACCGGCGAGGTGGCGAGCGTCGACTTCGAGGTCAATAGCGCCGGAGCGACGCTGACGCAGCTTCCCGGCGCGACGGTCGTTCGCGCCTATGGAGCCGAGACGGTCACGAGCTATGTCGTGACCGACAACGCCGGCCATTCGATCGACGTGTCGAATTTCACGCTGGCCGACGGAACGCATCCCGACGGCTTCTATTCGACGACGGGCGATGACGTCTTCTTCGCCGATCCGGACGATACGCGCTCCTATTGGCTCGGTGGCGGAACCGGATCGCTGACGCTGTTCGGCGGCAACGATAGCTCGATTCTTTACGCGTGAAGCGGAAGCCGATTACTCGAGCTTGACGGGCACTCGATCGTAATGTAATTTCTTAACATATACTATCCCGACCCTCTGGATTGGCAGCTCAGCAGGCATTTTTAAATGGATCATATTGCTTCCTCGAAGGCTCGGATCAACACTGTCCTGGTTCGCATTCGCACAGGCGCGGTGCGGGTTCTTTGTCCGTCGATAGCCAAAACGCGGGTGGCGTTGTTGTGCCTCTGCCTCGTCTCCTACACCGAGGGCTCTCACGCCGAAGACGATGTCGATTATAAAATGGATGTGTATAGGAATCCGACCTCTGATCATCATCCTGAGTTCGACTTGGTCATATTTCGTATAGCCGCTTGGTGTTCTGTCCGACGACAGAATCCAAAACATCGCCTGCAAACGTGCTCGGAGGCCCTTCGGGACAAGATCCTGCAGCTTTCTGAACATTATGAGCTGGAATCGTTTCTACGCAATAACAGGTTCGAGTGCAAAAACGATACAAAGAAGCCTCGCGTATTTTGTCGGCGTGACTTCGTTATCATAGATAGACCCGCCTTTTTGTTCCAAACACCTATCCAGGAAGTTCATGATTTCTATCAAATTACGGTTCGGTTTCCTCGAAATAGCGAGTTGCCTGTTCGCCAGTCGCAAATCGAAGTCTCCTTCGACGAAGTCCGCCGTAGTTTCCCCCTCGATTGATGGAGTTCGCCATGTCAGAGAATTGGACGGTCAGCGTCGCGCAGCTTCCGATTCTTGGAGGCGCCACGCATCTGATCATTCTGGTCCGGGACGCCAACGGAGCCATCAGATACGAAATCGATGGGGGGCCTTGGAACGCCACGAAGGATGATTTGGCGAGTGCCGATAACGATAGCGGCGCCTATTTGCCGGGCGCCAGAGATTTAGGCGCACGAGTATACAACGACACAACTAAATTTTATGGACCCAGCTTGGCCGAAACTGTGCTTCAATATGGTTCGAGGGAGCAGATCGAGGCTGAGGTTGCGGCGGCGAGAAGCGCGGCCGACCAAATAAACGCTCTGGGGCTGCCGTACTGGCTGGTGGGTTGGTGGGGAGCGCAAAACAGTAATTCCGTGGCGAGCACCATATTGAAAGTCATGGGTATTCCTCTTGCCGGTAACACAATTATCGCGATGAGCGCTCCCGGCTTCGATCAAACCCTTCTCACCAATGAGCAGATGAACCAAGACAGGCAACAGGCGGGTTTGCCGCCAATGGAGTATCAACTTCAGAATTACGATCCCGGCGTCCCCGACAACTCCCTTTTAAATGTCCAAGGGATCAATTGGTCGAACGGCGCGCCGCAGCAGAAGTCTCCCGTATTCACCGCGCCGGAACTCTACGCGCCCGGCGGCCTTGGGATTGTCGCCGGCTCCGGCGCTTTCACCGCCTATTCTCCGGTCATCAATACCGACGGCCTCATTTCGGTGGCGCAAAGCTATATCATTCCCGGCAATGTCAATCCCGCCCGCCAGACGAAGCAGGCGAAGGCGAATGACGTGACCAAACGCCTCGACGTTCTGAAGGACTGCTTCGTCGGGCCGGGGGGCGCTATATGTGCTATGACGAAAGCGCAAGGGACAAAGCTCAGCAACATCGACCCTCTCGTGCTCGATCTCAACGGCGACGGGATCACGCTCTCCGACTGGGTCTCGAACACCGTCCTCTTCGACATCCTCGGCGACGGCAGGCTGCATCAGATCGGATGGGCCGTCGGCGGCGACGGCATTCTCGCGCTCGATCTCAATGGCAATGGCGTCATCGACAATATAACCGAGACGATTTCCGCGCAGTTCGACTGGGGGGGTTCCTATAATGACAGCCTCGACGCGCTCGCCTCGCTCGTGCAGCCCGGCGCCGGCGTCTTCTCGCGCGCGACATCGGACATCAATTGGCGGACCGGCAATTCCTATTTCGACGATCTGCGCGTCTGGGTCGACGCCAATGAGGACGGCGTCACCGACCCCGGTGAATTGAAGACGCTCGACGAGCTCGGAATAACGTCGATCTCCCTGCAAGGAACCGGCAATCAGGGCGAGACGATCGCCGACAATGACATTGTGAACCGGACGAGCTTCACGCGGGCCAACGGGGCGACCGGCGAGGTGGCGAGCGTCGACTTCGAGGTCAATAGCGCCGGAGCGACGCTGACGCAGCTTCCCGGCGCGACGGTCGTTCGCGCCTATGGAGCCGAGACGGTCACGAGCTATGTCGTGACCGACAACGCCGGCCATTCGATCGACGTGTCGAATTTCACGCTGGCCGACGGAACGCATCCCGACGGCTTCTATTCGACGACGGGCGATGACGTCTTCTTCGCCGATCCGGACGATACGCGCTCCTATTGGCTCGGTGGCGGAACCGGATCGCTGACGCTGTTCGGCGGGGCCGGCGACGATCTTCTGTTCATCAACGCCGCGACCGCGCAGGCCAATATAGACGGCGGCGGCGGCTTCGATATCGTCAAGGTCAATGACACGCTCGGCGTGACGCTCGACCTCGCCGCCGCGCATGTGGAGGAGGCGATCGGCGACGATGGCGACGACGTGTTCAACGCCTCGGGGATGTCCTCCAACGCCTTCCTCGACGGCGCCGGGGGCAATGACATTCTGATCGGCGGCATCGCCGACGACGCCATCACCGGCAATACGGGCGATGATTACATCGACGGCGGCGCCGGAAACGACGTGCTGCGCGGCGGCGACGGCAGCGATCTCATCTTCGGCAATGAGGGCGACGACATTGTCTATGGCGAGGGCGGCGACGACATTCTGGTGGGCGGCGCAGTGTCTGGACCGGACGGCGCCAATATGCTCGAGGGCGATGAAGGCGACGATTTTCTGATCGGAACCGGCGGCTATTCGGTCGCGAGCTATCGGGGCTCGTTCGCCGATTACACCGTCACGCAGAATGAGGACTGGACCTTCACCGTCGCCGACCGCCATGCGGATCGCGACGGAACCGACACGCTGAAAGACATTTCGACGCTGAATTTCGCCGACATCACCAATGTGGCGCTCGATCCCAGCCTGTCGACCTACGGGCTGACGCTGCCCGCCAATGATCGAATCGATGTTTCGAGCATCGGGCCATATGTGATTTCCGCGGGCGTTGTGCTCGCCAATGACAAGAATATGGCCGGGCGCTCACTGTCGATCCGGCAATTGCTCGACGTGAACCAATCCGATCGTGCGCGGCGCGATCGGCGCGGCGATCGGCGGGACGGTGGCGCTCAGCACGGACGGGGCGACGATCACCTTCACGCCCGAGACCGGCTTCACCGGCGTGATGAAGTTCAAATATCTGGTGCAGGACAGCACGGGGCAGACGGGCCTCTATGCGCAGCAAGCCGGCACGTCCAATATGGCCGAAATGGCGGGAACGGTTTTTCTCGACACGCCCGACCATCCGACCGACGAAATGTTCGACGCGCAATGGTATCTGCCGGAAATCAATGTGCTGCCGATATGGGAGGACTATACGGGCGCTGGCGTCAGCATTGCGGTCTTCGACGCTTCGGGCAATGTCGATCTGACACATCCGGATCTCGCGACGAACGCCGGCAATTCGTTCAAGATCGACGGCTCTCCCGGAGTCGACCAATACGGCATGCATGCGACCCTCGTCGCCGGCGTCATCGGCGCGGAACGCAATGGTGAGGGCGTGGTCGGCGTGGCCTATGACGCGACCATCAGCTCCGTGGCGATCCCGACAGACTTCGTCGATCCAGACTATATAGATCTGACGCGCTGGCGGAATTACGACGTCGTCAACAATAGTTGGACGATGAACCCGGCCTTCGTCGATAATTTCCTGACCAATCCCTATTACGAAAACGCCTATGATTCCGCGGTCAGATACGGAAGAGGCGGCAAAGGAACTGTTCTGGTCTTCGCTGCCGGCAATGACCGGGGCGCCCGCAATACCAACGACCTCAATGAGACGAACTCTCTCTACGGCATAACGGTCGCCGGCATCAATGCGAAGACCGACCTTTCGACATTGACCGTCGCGCCGCAACCGTTCAGCACACAGGGCGAGACCATCCTGGTTTCGGCGCCCGGCTCCAACATCGCCTCCACCAGCGAAATTCTGACGAGCTCGACGGGCACGGTCTTTGGCAGCGACTATGCGACGGCCGAAGGAACCTCCTTCGCGACGCCGATCGTTTCCGGCGTCGCGGCGCTGATGCTCGAGGCCAATCCGAACCTCGGCTATCGCGACGTGCAGGACATACTCGCCTATTCCGCGCGCAAGGTGAGTGATCCGGCGACGAGCTGGCAGATCAACCTCGCGACGAATTGGAACGGCGGCGGTCTGCATTACAGCCGCGACTATGGGTTCGGCGAGGTCGATGCGCGCGCCGCGGTGCGTCTCGCCGAGACCTGGCAGGGCCAGAAGACCGCGAACAATATTCTCGGCCGCGACGCCGTCAGCCAGACCGGAACTTTCGGAAATGGAGCGCATCTCGTCGAAGATTACGGGCTTTTCTACCTTTGGGGCTCATACGTCTTGTTGCCCATCGGAGCCCATGTCGAATATAGCAGCTCGTTCACGGCGTCTTATGTGACGCCGGCCTCCGACGTGACGACCGAGCACGTCATGATCTATGTCGATCTCGATGTCGACGTCTATCCAATCGAGAGCCTCGAAGTGATCTATGAGCCGCTCGTCGCGAGCGGCGCGAGCTTCGACTATAATGGAACCCCTTATTCCGCGACGAATTATACCTATGACGATAGCCGGCGATCGATATTGCTGGACGGCGAACAATTGGTTTCCGGCCAATCTAGCTTCTCCACTGGCGCGGACGGGCACAGGCATCTCAATTTCGCATTCGGTTCGGCGAAATATCGCGGCGAGGATTGGAACGGCGACGAACAATGGGTGTTGCGGGTGTTCAGCAATGGTCAGGAAGTAGCGCCCTCCACGAATTGGAGAATAAGAGCATTTGGCGCGAGCGACGCCGCGCCGCGTCAGTGGATATTCACCGACGAGCTTTCCAGCGGCTCATGGATCACCCCGCAAACATCGAGCGATAGTTTCAATGCTTCGGCGGCGACCGGCAATAACATCATCGACCTGCGCGGCGGCTCGACAGATTCGACGATCAATGGATGGAACGTCGCCGTCAACGGCGATCTCGCGAAGGGATTCGGCGGGGACGGCAATGACGTTCTGATCGCCAATGCGTTTGGAGACGAGCTCGATGGAGGCCGGGGGAACGATCAGTTCTTCGGCGGCGTGGGCAATGACACACTGGACGGCGGCCAAGGCAATGACATCCTGACTGGCGGCGGCGGCTACGACACTTATGAATTCGACGCGAAGGGCGGCCAGGACGTCATCGTCAACGGCGTCGCCACGAATGCCGGGCCGAGCGGCGAGCTCGCTATGGGCGGTGGCGTTTCTCTATTCGACCTCCGGTTCATGCGATCCGGCAATGATCTCGTCATCACCGTGATCGGCGCCGAGAGTCGAGTCGCTGTCCGCGACTGGTTCGCCGGTGCATATGCGCAGCTTACGAAACTCACCTTCTCCGACGGGTCGCAAATTGGAGCATCCGCGATCGCCGCCCTCGCCACGCTCGCCGATGCGCCGAGCGGCGTGATCGAGAACGCCGGCAACATCGCTCTCGTGGCGGCAGGCAATAATTACGGGCTCTACGGCAAGGACGGCTCGGGGAATCCGACGACGGGGCCGCTTCTGCGATATCAGGGCGGCGCCGTGACTGCGGGCCAGTTCTCGGGGTGGTCGCCGGTAGCCGCGGCGCAAACGGCGAGCGGTTATGTGGCGGCGCTCCGGAGTGCGGACGCCGCGTCGTATTCGATCTGGAGCGTCGACGCCGGCGGCAATTACGTCACCAGTGTGGGCATCGAGAAGAACGACCCTCGTCTGTGGTCGTATGAGACGCAGTTCAATTTCGATCTCGGCGGCGACGGCAAGATCGGCGCGCCGCTTTCGCCGAGCGGCGTGATCGAGAACGCCGGCAATGTCGCTCTCGTGGCGGTGGGCGGTTATTACGGGCTCTACGGCATGGACGGCGCGGGGAATCCGACGCGGGGGCCGCTCTTGCGATATCAGGGCGCCGACGTGACTGAGGGCCAGTTCTCCGGGTGGTCTCCGGCAGCCGCGGAAAAAACGGCGAGCGGTTATGTGGCGGCGTTCCGAAGTGCGGACAGCACGTCGTTTTCGATCTGGAACGTCGACGCCGACGGCAATCATCTTTCGCATGTGGGCGTCGATGAAAGCGATCCCGGTCTGTGGTCGTATGAGACGCAGTTCGATTTCGACCTCGACGGCGACGGCAAGGTCGGCGCGCCGGTTTCGCCGAGCGGCGTGATCGAAAACACCGGCAATGTCGCCCTCGTGACGCTCAGCGGCTATTATTGGCTCTATGGCAGGGACGGCGCCGGGAATCCGACGACGGGGCCGGTCCTGCGATATCAGGGCCCCGGCGTGACGCCGGGCCAGTTCCCCGGATGGTCGCTGGTCGCCGCGGAGCAAACCGCGAGCGGCTATGTGACGGCGTTCCAGAGCGTGGATCTCACATTGTTTTCGATCTGGAGCGTCGCCGCCGACGACAATTATGTTTCCCATGTGGGCGTCGCAGGGAACGACCCGGGTCTGTGGTCATATGAGACGCAGCTCAGTTTCGACCTCGACGGCGACAGCAAGATCGGCGCGCCGATTTCGCCGAGCGGCGTGATCGAAAACGCCGGCAATGTCGCTCTCGTGACGGTGAGCGGCTATTACTGGTTCTACGGCAGGGATGGCGCTGGGAATCCGACGACGGGACCTGTCCTGCGGTATCAGGGCGCGGGCGTGACGCCGGGCCAGTTCTCCGGGTGGTCGCTGGCGGCCGCGGAACAAACGGCGAGCGGTTATTTGGCAGCGTTCCGGAATGCGGATCTCACGTCGTTTTCGATCTGGAGCGTCGACGCCGGCGGCAATTATGTTTCCAATGTGGGCGTCGAGGCGAACGACCCGGGTCTGTGGTCGTATGAGACGCAGCTCGGTTTCGACCTCGACGGCGACGGCAAGATCGGCGCTCCGGTTTCCCCGAGCGGCGTGGTCGAAAACACCGGCAATGTCGCCCTCGTGACGGTCGGCGGTTATTACTGGCTCTACGGCAGGGACGGCGCCGGGACTCCGACGACGGGGCCGGTCCTGCGGTATCAGGGCGCGGGCGTGACGCCGGGCCAGTTCCCCGGGTGGTCGCTGGTCGGCGCGGAGGCGACGGCGAACGGCTACGAAGTCGCCCTGCAGTCGACGGAAAAACAGTTCCTGATATGGAACGTCGACAAGAGCGGCAATTACCGATCCAGCGCGGAATTGGGCGGCGCGCGCGATAATGCGGACGGGAGCGGCGGCCTGTTCCTGCAAGGCGATGACCTGACCATAACGCTTTCTCCGACACAATCGACCGTGACTACGGCGGCCGGAAACGCATTTACATTCGGCGGGCATGGGTCCGAATCGATCACGGCCTTCGGTTTGACCGACGAGACATTCGTCTTTACGCCCGGAGCGGGCCAGGACATTCTCTACGGCTTTGTGGCCGGCGGCGGGACAGGACACGACACGCTGCAGTTCGAAGCCTCGGCTTTCGGCGCCGGCCTGACCGCAGCCGATCAAAACGCCGATTGGCAGGCATTGTTGGCGCATACGGCGGACAACGCCGCCGGCTCCGCGGTGATCACAGATGTGTTCGGCGACAGCATCATCCTCAGCGGCCTTTCAAAGGCGTCGCTGACCGCGAGCGATGTGCGATTCGTTTGACGGCTTCGACGATTTCCGGCGCGGATCGGGGCGAGACGTCCATGGGAATTTGACGGAACCGCTCGGCGGGGCGCAACGCGCTCGCGTCGTTTCATCCTATGCTTTCCTTGCAGCGCTCGGCCGCCTCTCCGCCGCCGGCTTCCATGCGCCGAGCCCGCCGCGCCTCTGGAGGCGGCGCGATAGGCACCGGATACTCGGGGCCTGGATCGAGCGGGCTCGGCCTACTTTTTATAGCATGATTTCAATCGTATAAGCGTTCACATCTTTGTCCCGACCGGCGCGCCATAGGCGAGTCCGTCGATGAGCGCGACGTCGTCGACGGTGAGCTCTCGCTCGAAAATCTCGGCGACGGCGGCCTCCTCCGCCGCTGTCGGATGCGGAAAACCGCCCGGCAGCGCGAGATGGACGGCCGCGACGCCTCGGCGCGCAAACTCCGCCAGCAGGCGGCGGTCATAGCCATAGCCGCCGGTTCTGGCTCGCAAATCTCCGGGAATGGCGAAGACGATTCGCCTCACACGGGCCCCTCGAACCAGGCGCGGGCGACATGGGATTCGTGCAAGGTCACGCGAATGCGCGAAATCCCCTCGCCGCCCGGCCCCAGCGCGCCCGAGCGAGCGGCGGCGGCCATGGCGTCGAAAATATGCCGCGAGAGAAATTCGGTCGTCGTCTGCCGGCCCTCGAACTGCTCGATCTCGTCGAGATTCTGATAGTTCAGCGGCGCCAGCGTCGCCTTCAGCGCGTCATGGGCGCGGCCTATGTCGACGACTACTTCGTCGGCGGTCAGCGTCTCGCGGAAAAAGGCGACGTCGACGACGAAAGTCGCGCCGTGCAGACGCTGCGCCGGGCCGAACAGCTCGCCCTTGAAACTATGGGCGATCATAATGTGGTCGCGGACTTCGACTGCGTACATTTTCTTCTCCGTTCAATAGCGAAACAAGGTCGCGAGGCCGCTCGCCCCGGGCGCGAGGACACGCGCGATCTCGCGCGGCGCGTCGGCGAAGGCGATTTCCTCGGCGATGAGCGCGTCGAGGCGCGGATCGGCGAGCAGCTCCAGCGCTTTGTCGAGTCGGCGGGCATAGGTCCAGCGCGGCCGCCGCGACGGCGCGACCTGCCCCACTTGCGAGGAAATGAGCCGCAGCCGGTTGGCGTGAAAAGCGCCGCCGAGCGGCGCCGCCACCTGACCCTCGCCGTACCAGCTCAATTCGATGATCGTCGCTTCCAGTCCGGCCGCGGCGAGCGACAGCGCCAGCCCCTCCGGCGAGGCGCTGGCGTGGAACACGACATCGGCCCCCTGCCCCTCCAGCGCCTCGGCGCCGACGAATCGCGCGCCCAGACTCTCCAAAATCTGCGCGCGGGACGTCTCGCGATCATACGCCAGAACCTCGGCGCCCGGCAGGCGCGCAGCCAGAGCGGCGACGAGCATCCCCACGACCCCGGCGCCGATGACGACGATGCGGTCGCCGGGCCCCGCGCCCGAATCCCACAGAGCGTTCAACGCCGTCTCCATATTGGCGGCCAGCGTGGCGCGCCGCGCCGGCGTCGCCTCGGGAACCGGCCGCAACATGGCGATGGGCGCGATGAAACGGTCCTGATGGGGATAGAGGCAGAAGACGATGCGGCCCAAAAGCTCGGCCGGCCCCGCCGCCACGCGACCGACGGCGCAATAGCCATATTTCACCGGGAAGGAGAAAGCGCCCTCCTGAAACGGCGCGCGCATCCGCTCCCATTCCGAACGCGGCGTTCGCCCTTCGAAGACGAGCCGCTCGGTGCCGCGGCTGACGGCGCTCCACAGCGTTTCGACCAGCGCCTCGTCCTGCCCCGGCGGCGCCAGCGGAACGGCGCGAAGGCGCGCCTCGCGCGGCGCCTCGATCCACAGAGCGCGGGCATTATTCCCACCATTTAGATAGGATTTTTGTGAATCGCCCAATTTACAAACCTCATGCTGCGCCGCTATTGCTAGAGCACGGCGGCCCGACGCGCCAGCCGATTTTCCATCCGATTTTCCTGCGCTCGCATAGGAAACGACGACGAGAATGTCCGCCGCCGCCCCCGCCGGCCTTCAGAGCCGCGCCCAACTCTTCCGACGCCGCCTGATCGTCGCCGCGATCAACGCCGCCGTCTATGTCGCTCTGCTGATCTGGCTCGCCGATATTCTCGGACAAGGCGGCTGGAGCCTCATCGAGGCGGCGCTCTTCCTCGCCTTCGCCATCGCCGCGCCGTGGAGCGTGCTCGGCGTCTGCAACGCGGCGCTCGGCTTCTGGCTGCTGCATTTTCGTCTGCATCCGCTCGACAGCGTCGCGCCTTTCGCCCGCGCCGGGGAGACGCGGCGCCGGCTCCGCACGCGCGCCGCGATCACGCTGACGATCCGCAATGAGGACGCAGCGCGCGCCCTGACGCGCCTCGCCGCCATGAAGGCCGATCTCGACGCGACCGGCGAAGGCGCGCGCTTCGATTGGTTCGTGCTGAGCGACACCACCGATGCGCGCATCGCCGCGCAGGAGGAGACCGAATTCGCCCGCTGGCGCGACAGGGAAGACGCCGACGCGCCGAAGCTGCATTATCGCCGGCGCGCCGACAATATCGGCTACAAGGCCGGCAATATCCGCGACTTTTGCGAGCGCTTCGGCGGCGCTTACGAATTCATGATCCCGCTCGACGCCGACAGCCTCATGGACGGCGCGACGATTTTGCGGCTCATGCGGATCGGCGAGGCCTATCCGCGCATCGGAATCATTCAGAGCCTCGTCGTCGGCGCGCCGTCGCGCTCGGCCTTCGCGCGCATCTTTCAATTCGGGATGCGCGCCGGAATGCGGACCTATACGATGGGCGCGGCCTGGTGGGGCGCCGATTGCGGCCCATTCTGGGGCCATAATGCGCTGGTGCGCATCGCGCCTTTCACAGCCTATTGCGCCCTGCCGCGCCTCTCCGGCGGAGGCCATATTCTCTCGCACGACCAGATCGAGGCGGCGCTGATGCGGCGCGCCGGCTATGAGGTGCGCGTGCTGCCGGCGGAGAGCGGCAGCTATGAGGAAAATCCGCCGACGCTGCTCGAATTCCTGCGCCGCGATCTGCGCTGGTGCCGGGGCAATATGCAATATATCGAGCTGCTCGCTCTGCCCGGGCTCCTGCCGATGAGCCGCTTTCAGCTCGTCTGGGCGATCGCCATGTTCATCGGCGCGCCGGCCTGGACGGCGATCATTCTGCTCGGCGCGCTGCTGCCGCTCGTTCAGGACGTCTCGAATTTTCCTTCGCAGTCGGCGGCGACGCTCTATCTTCTCTTTCTCCTGCTCTATCTCGCGCCCAAGCTCGCCGGCTACGCCGATATAGCGCTGACGCCGGGCGGCGCGCGACGCTACGGCGGCGCGGCCCTCCTGACGCTCGGCGCAGGGCTGGAGATCGCCGCCTCCTTCGTCATCGGCACGGTCACGAGCTTCAGCGTCGCTCTGCTGCTGGCGCGCATGATTCTGCGCGGCGGCTCGGCCGACTGGGACGCGCAAACACGCGACGCGCATGGTCTGGACGCAGGAGAGACGGCGCGCGCGCTGCGCCCTGCTTTCCTGTTCGGCGCGCTGGTCCTCACGCTCGCCGCCGTTTCGGCGCCGGCGCTGGCGCTCTGGTCGGCGCCCTCGACCTTCGGATATATCGTCGCAATTCCCTTTGCGCTGGCCAGCGCTTCGCCTAATCTCGGAGCTTGGTTCGCCCGCATGGGACTCTGCGGCGTCCCGGAAGAATTCGCGCCTCCCGCGATCTTCGGCCGGCTGCAGCGCCGACCCGAGCGAAAAGAGGAGGCGGAAGCGGTTGCGACGCCCGCGGCGTTCGATCGCTAATTCTGCATGAGGGCCGATGGAAGCAGACGCTCGAGCAAAAGACGAAGCGCTCAGAAAAGAGCTCCGCGCCTCGCTGCGCGTGCTGCGCTCGAAGGGCGCGGACGGCCGGCCTCTGCCCCCGCGCATCGCGCCACGCCTCGTCGTCGTGGCGCCGCAGCGGGCGGCAGACGAACCTCTGCCCGCGGCGCTCCGCATTCTCGTATCGGCCGCGCTCGCCGCCATTCTGCTATTGGGCGTCTCGGCGCTTTCCGACGCCGCGGCGCACGCTATGAATGCGATGGAGCGACGCTCCATCGCCTCGCTGGACACCAGCCGCTCTCACTTCGGCTTCGGCCAATAGCCCTGCGGAGCGCCCGGCGCCCCCACTTGCGTCGTCTCCACCGGCCCTTCGCCGGAGATCTGAATGACGACCTCCTCCTCGCCCGCGCCATCCCAATGCACGCCGCCGGCCGGATGCAGCACATAGGAGCCCGCCGTCACCGGCCGCGCCTTTTTGAAATCCAGTTCCTCGCCGACGCCGTTCCACCATGTGCCCTTCACCACCACGGCGTAACGATCGCGCGAATGGAAGTGCGGGTTGGAATGATGGCCGGGCGGAAAACGCACGCGCACCACATAGAGGCCGGGCTTGGACGGATCGCCGGCAAGCACCGCCTGGGCGGGTCCGAGGCCGAGCGGGCTCTTGAACGGGACCTCGTCGGCGGGCGTATAGACGAAACTCTTTTCCGGCTCGGCGCCGATGCGGGAAGACTGGGCGATGAGCGTCGCCGCTGCAGCGCCCGCCAGGAGAAATCTGAGCTTGCTCATAGTCTGCTCTGTCGACGCCGTAGGAAATCGCATAGCGCGGCCGCGCCTCGCCGCCCAAGGCTGGAGCATAATCACTAAAATCTATAAGATAAATGTTATTTTATCCGCGGAAGACGCGCTTTCCGGCGCCGCAATGCGCTCGCCTCGCTGCGACGCCGAGACCCAGTCGCCGGACGGATTTGGCGCGCTTTCGCGACTGCGGCCGTTTCCTGGCGCTATTGCGAAACCCTGTCGCAAACTCTAGTGTCGGCGCCGGTTCGACACCGGGCGCCCATGAATGGCGGATGCGGGAAAAGACGAGCGCCCGCGGCCTTCGCCCTGCCGGGCCGCGAGGAGGAAACCAGAGGGAAATGAACAACAAGAACAACAAGGTCATTACCGCCGACGAAGCAATTGCGCTCATCAGCGAAAATGACGTTCTGACCACCACCGGCTTTGTTCAGAGCTGCATTCCGGAGGCGCTGCACGCCGCGCTGGAGAAGCGCTTCGTCGAGACCGGCGGGCCGCGCGGCCTCACGCTCATCATGACCGCCGGCGCCGGCGACAGCAAAGGGCTCGGCACTGGCCGCCTGCACCACGAGGGCCTGCTGCGCCGGGTCATCGCCGGCAATTTCGGCCGTATGCCCAAGGTCGCCCAGGCCGCCGCCGAGAACAAGATTCTCGGCTACAACCTGCCGCAGGGCGTCATTTCCCAGCTCTATCGCGCCTGCGCCGCCGGCCAGCCCGGCCTCTTCTCCAAGGTCGGCCTCTATACTTATGTCGATCCGCGCTTCGGCGGCGGCCGCGTCAACGAAGTGACGACGGAAGAGATCGTCAAGCATGTCGTCATCGACGAAGAAGAATGGCTGTTCTACACGGCGACCAAGATCGACGTGGCCTTCATCCGCGGCACCAGCGCCGACCCTTCCGGCAATATCAGCATGGAGAAGGAGGCGCTGACGCTGGACGTGCTCGCCCAGGCCATGGCCGCGCATAATAATGGCGGCATCGTCATCGCCCAGGTCGAGCGCATCGTCGAGGCCGGCTCCATCCGCCCGAAGGATGTGAAGGTTCCGGGCATTCTGGTGGATTGCGTGGTCGTCGCCGATCAGCCCGAACTGCACCGCATGAATTACGGCGTCATGTACAATCCGGCGCTGGCCGGCGAGATCCGCGTCCCGGTCGAGAGCATGGCGAAAATGCCGCTCGACGCGCGCAAGATCATCGCGCGCCGCGCCGCCTTCGAGCTGCCGCCCAATGGCGTCGTCAATCTCGGCGTCGGGGCGCCGGAGGGCATAGCCGCAGTCGCCAATGAAGAGAAGCTCACGCCCTTCATCACTCTGACGACGGAAGCCGGCGCCATTGGCGGCGTGCTCGCCTCGGGCTCCTCCTTCGGCTCGGCCACCAACGCCGATTCGATCATCGATCAGAACACGCAATTCGACTTCTATGACGGCGGCGGTCTCGACATGACCTGCCTCGGCATGGCCGAATGCGACGAGCAGGGCAATGTGAACACCAGCCGTTTCGGCGGCCGCCTCAACGGCTGCGGCGGCTTCATCAACATCAGCCAGAACGCGCGCAGCGTCGTCTTCGCCGGCACTTTCACGGCCGGCGGGCTCGAGATCGCGATTCAAGACGGCGAGGTGAAAATCCTCAAGGAAGGCCGTGCGAGAAAGTTCCTGAAATTCGTCGAGCAGGTGACGTTCAGCGGCAAATATGCGCAAAAGCGCGAGCAGCCGGTGATCTATGTCACCGAGCGCTGCGTCTTCCAGCTGAAGAAGGAAGGCCTAGAGCTGATCGAGGTGGCGCCGGGCATAGACATAGAGCGGGACATTCTCCCGCATATGGACTTCAAGCCCATCGTCAAGCATCCGATCCCTATGGACAGGCGTATCTTCATCGACGAGCCGATGGGGCTGATCTCCGATCTGCTCAATCTCGATCTGCAGGATCGCGTGAGCTATGACGCCGATCGCAATATTCAGTTCCTCAATCTCGAGGGCTGGAGCGCGCGCTCCAAGCGCGATATCGACGATCTGCGCAAAATGCTGATCGACGCCTGCCAGAAGATCGACAAGCGCGTCAATCAGGTCGTCAATCTCGACAATTTCCGCATCAGCGAGCATCTCTATGATTACTATGCAGAGATGATCCAATATATGCTGGAGAACTATTATCTGACGACGACGCGCTATACGACCAGCGCCTTCCTGCGCTTGAAGCTCAAGGAAGCGCTGAGCAAGCGCGGCATCGCTCCCCATGTCTTCGAGCGCAAGGAGGATGCGCACAGCTTCCTCGAGGTGATCGGCGAGGGCTGACGACGCCGAAGGAGCGGCGGGGCCTATCCACCCTCCCCTTCTGGGGGAGGGTCGGCCAGCGATAGCTGGACGGGGGGCAACGACGAAGACGAGGGGGCCGAGCGCATTCGCGCTCGATCTCCGTTCACCCCGGAGTGGAACGCTCTCGATTCCGGCGCGCATTGCGCTACAATCTGCGAAATGTCGCGCCCTTCACACGCAGATTACGCCATCACGCCGCAGATCCTGCTGCGCGCCTATTCGATCGGCCTTTTCCCTATGGCGGAAAGCGCCGACGAAGAGCAGCTTTTCTGGGTCGACCCCCAGGAGCGCGCCATTTTCCCGCTGGATGCGTTCAAGGTCTCGCATTCGCTCGCCAAAACCATTCGCTCGGACCATTTCGAGGTCCGGGTCGATACGGATTTCGACGCCGTCATCGAGGCTTGCGCCGCCTCCGCGCCCAAGCGCGAGAACACTTGGATCAATTCCGAGATCAAGCGGCTCTATCGCAAGCTGTTCGACATGGGCTTCGCCCATACGGTCGAGTGCTGGCGGGAAGGACGGCTGGTCGGCGGCCTCTATGGCGTCTCCATGCGCGCCGCTTTTTTCGGCGAGAGCATGTTCCACGTCGAGACCGACGCCTCCAAGGTGGCGCTGGCGCATCTCGTCGCGCGGCTGGTCAAAGGCGGCTTCCGCCTGCTCGACACGCAATTCATGACCACGCATCTGGCCTCGCTCGGGGCGATCGAGATCGGCCGCGACGCCTATCATGGGCTTTTGGAAGAGGCTTTGTCGGCTCCGGCCCGCTTCGCCGCCTGGCCGGACGATTCGCCCGTGCCCGGACGCGAGATCGTCGCCATATTGCGGCGGGAGCCGGAGATCAGAACGGAAAAGGCGATGGAGCCGTAGCGGGCGCCGGAGCCTGCTGAGCCGACGGCTTCTTTTTCTTCTTCTTGGGCTTTTCGGCCGGCGCGGCCGCGGGCTCGGCGCTCTCCGGGGCCTTTGCGCCCTCCGGCGGAACCGAATCGCGCGGCCCGATCGGCGCCGCCTCGACCGGAACGGGGGCGATTGGCTCCACCTTGCGCGAGCGGGAGCGCTTCTTCTCCTGCGGAGCGGCCGGGGCCGCCGCAGCGGCGGGCTCGCTCGCGGGAGCCTGAACCGTCTCCTTGCCGCCGCGGCAATCGACCAGCCAGACGTCATAGACGGGATGCTCGACGCCATGCAGGCCGGGGCTCGCGGCGAACATCCAGCCGGAGAAAATCCGCTTGGCCTCGTTCTTCCCCGTATCCTGCTCGTCGACCTCGACGAAGCCGGTAGTCTGCGGGGCTTCGGTCTGGGGACGCGTGTTGCAGACGCGGGGCGTCACCTGCAGCGAGCCGAATTGCACGGTCTCGTCTATAGCGACGTCGAAATTGATGATTCGGCCGGTCGTCTTGTCGAGCCCGGCGAATATAGCGGTCGGATTGCGGATCGGATCGGCGGCCGCGCCGAGGCCAATGAGCAAGACGGCCCCGGACAGAGCGAAACGCAGGCGGAAGCAGCGGGAGATCATATCGGCTCTCGTTTCCGATCTCTGGCTCGGGCCGGCCGCCCGCGCCTCATGCGCCGTCGTTGAACAGGAAGAGCATGGCGGATCGATGGTCGCGGGCGAGGCCGCGACCGCCTCGCATCAAGCCTCGGGGGTCCAGGCCTGATAGTCGCCGCCGGCGGGAGCGCGGCGGCCCTCCGCCAGGATCGAACCCGGCGGATGATAAGCGGCGGAAGTGCCGGTCAGATTGGGGCGATAGGGAAGCTCCCATTCCTTCGGCGCGTATTTCTCCTGGGTGGGCGGCGTGTCAACCGTGTGGTGCAGCCAGCCATACCAGCCGGGCGGCGTCGCCGAGCCCTCGGCATAGCCCTTATAGATGACCCAGCGGCGCTCGAAGCCGAGCGCCTTGTCCTTCTTGCCGCCGCGGCGGCGGTAATAGACGTTGCCGAACTCATCCGTCCCGACGCGCTCGCCATAGAGCAGCGTCCACAGGCCCGTGCTGAGCGTCGCCCGGTTCCACCAGGTGAAGAAGCGAATGATGTAGGACATGTCGGAAGCGTCCAAGAAAGTTTGCGTGGCTCCTTATTGCGTCAAGACGGCGCAATGTCCAGTCGGGCGCGCCACTTCCCGATGCGCCGATACGCGAGCTTTGCTTTTGACCGCGAGTCGTGGAAAAGGAGGAGTGTGACAGAAAGACGACAGCCGCCGCGCCCTCGAAGGCGCGCCGCACAAGCTGAGACTATTGGTTTTCGGCTCGCGCGAAAAAAAAAGCTCGCGTCGAATTCCAGGGATGGCTGCATGATTTCCAAGGCTTCGAGGCTCATTGTTCACGCCGCTCTGGCGGCGATCCTTTCCGTGGGGAGCGCGCGCGCCCTCGATATTTCCGGCGCCGGCGCGACTTTTCCCCTACCCGTCTACGCCAAATGGGCGCAGAGCTATTCGAAGGAAACCGGCAATCGCGTCAATTATCAGTCGATCGGCTCGGGCGGCGGCATAAGGCAGATCAAGGCGCGCACCGTCACTTTCGGCGCCTCCGACCAGCCGCTGACGGCCAAGGAGCTCGACGCCGCCGGGCTCATCCAATGGCCGCAAGTGGTAGGCGGCGTCACCCCCGTCGTCAATTTGGATGGGATCGGAGCCAATGAACTCGTCCTCGACGGGCCGCTCCTCGCCCGCATCTACCTCGGCGAGATCAAGCTTTGGAACGACCCGGCGATCCGCGCCCGCAATCCGAAGCTCACTCTGCCGGCGAAGCCGATCGTCGTCGTGCATCGCTCCGACGGCTCCGGCACCACCTTCTGCTTCACCGATTATCTCTCCCGCGTCTCCGCCGATTGGAAGGAGAAGGTCGGCGAGAACGTCGCCGTGGAATGGCCGCTCGGCCTCGGCGCCAAGGGAAATGAAGGCGTCGCCAATAATGTCGCCACGACGAAGGGCGCCATCGGCTATGTGGAATTCGCCTACGCCAGGCAGAACCGGCTCACCACCGTCAGCCTGGTGAACAGCGACGGCAAGATCGTCGCGCCGGGCAAGGAGAGCTTCGAGGCCGCCGCCGCCAACGCCGATTGGGCGAGCGCGCCGGGCTTTTTCCGCCTGCTCACCGGGCAGCCGGGCGCCGCCTCCTGGCCGATCGCGGCGGCGACCTTCATTCTGCTGCCCAAGCAGCCGCAGGATTCGGCGGCGGCGCTGGAGGCTCTGAAATTCTTCGACTGGGCCTTCGCCAAAGGCGCAAAGGCGGCCGAAGAGCTCGATTTCGAGCCCATGCCGCCCTCCGTGGTGACTCTCATCCGCAAGAGCTGGGCGGCCAATGTGAAGGATGCGAATGGAAAACCGCTGCTGAACTGACCATAAAGGCGAAGGGGCCCGCTGGCGGCCTTCGATTCGGGGAGCGGCCGATGGCGGCGACGATTTCCGCGAAATGCTGCGTCGTCGGCGGCGGCCCGGCGGGGCTGATGGCGGGTTTTCTGCTCGCCCGCGCCGGCGTCGAGACGATCGTCCTCGAAAAGCACGCGGATTTCCTGCGTGATTTTCGCGGCGACACGATCCACCCCTCGACGCTTCAGCTCGTCTTCGAGCTCGGCCTGCTGCAAGAGTTTCTGAAGCTGCCGCATCGCAAGGCGTTTCAGCTCTCGGCCTTTCTGGGGGACCGCAAATTTGTCATCGCCGATTTCCGCGGCCTGCCGACCTTGTGCAAATTCGTCGCCTTCATGCCGCAGTGGGATTTTCTGGACTTCATCGCCGGCGAGGCGAAGAAGCTGCAAAATTTCCGCTTGCTGATGCAGACTGCCGCCGAGGGCCTCGTCGAGGAGGACGGCCGCATCGTCGGCGTGCGCGCCACGGGGCCGGCGGGGCCGCTCGAGATCCGAGCCGATCTCACCATCGCCGCGGATGGGCGGACGTCGCGAATGCGCGAATCGGCAGGCCTCGAGGTCGAGGATTTCGGCGCGCCGATGGATGTGCTGTGGTTCAAGCTGCGGCGCGAGGCGGACGACCCGGAGGAGACATTCGGCCGCATCGCGCCCGGGCGCATGGTGGCGATGATCGAGCGCGGCGCCTATTGGCAGATCGGCTATGTGATCCCCAAGGGCCGAGCGCAGGCGCTGCGCGGCCGCCGGATCGACGAATTTCGTCACGCCATCGCCGATTGCGTTCCCTTTCTCGCCGATCGCGTCGAGGATTTGCGCGATTGGGAGGATGTGAATCTGCTGACCGTGCAGGTCGATCGCTTGAAGAATTGGAGCCGGCCGGGCCTGCTCTGCATCGGCGACGCCGCCCATGCGATGTCGCCCGTCGGCGGCGTGGGCGTCAATCTGGCGATTCAGGACGCCGTGGCGACCGCCAATCTGCTCGCCGAAAAGCTGCGCGATGGAACGCTGACCGACGCAGATGTCGGCGCCGTGCAGAAGCGCCGGGAATTTCCGGCGCGGATGACGCAGCGGCTGCAGCTCTTCATTCAAAATCGCGTGATCAGCAATGTGCTCGCCGCGGACAAGCCTTTCGACCCGCCATTGGCGCTGCGGCTTCTGGACGTCTTCCCGGTCCTACGGCAAATTCCGGCGCGGCTGGTCGGCCTCGGCGTGCGGCCGGAGCATGTCAATTCATCGCGCGGATGAAAGCCCCGAAGGCGCGCGGGCCGTCGCCGGTCTTGGCCTTGGCGATCACCTTCAAACTGTCGGCGGCGATCGACCAGAACTCATTGGTGAACCAGTTGGCGACATAGATGGTCTTGCCGTCCCGGCTCGCGCCGATGCCCTCTGGATATTCGCCGACCTTCACCTGCGCCACCGGCGCGAAGGTCGAAAGATCGAAGACGCTGACCGATTCCGCATATTGGTCGGTGACGAAGCCCCTGCCCTGCGCCAGCGCCACGCAATAGGGCCGCTTGCCGACCTTCACCCTGGCGATGACGCGCCGGCTCGAAAGATCGATGACGCTGATATCGTCCGATTCGACATTGGCGGAATAGGCGCGCTTTCCGTCCGCGTCGATGGTGACGCCGAAAGGATGGCGGCCAACCTCGAGCTCGCCGAGCTTTTGAAAGGACGCCGCATCGACGAAGGCGATTTTATTGGCGTCGCGAATCGCGACGAGGATCGTCCTGCCGTCCGGCGTCACCGCGACGCCCGAGGGCGTGACGCCGACTTGCGCCGTGGCGACGACGCCCGACTCCGGATCGACCGAAAAGAGCCGCTGCTCGTACATATCGGCGACATAGACGCGCTTGCCGTCCGGCGCGACGGCGAGGCCGAGCGGACCGCCCTCGAGCGGGATCTTGCGCAGGACGCGCCGCTCGCGCGTGTCGACGACGGAGAGATATTTGCCTTCCGGGCTGGTCACATAGGCGCGCGCGCCATCCGCCGAGACGGCGACGCCGGCCGGCTTGCCGCCGATCGGCAGGGTCGCGACGGGCGCCATGGTCGAAAGATCGACGATGGTGAGATCGCCGCTGCCCTGATTGGTGACGAAAGCCTCGTCCGCTCCCGCGGGCGAAGCGAGAGCGAGCCCGAGAAGGGCGGCGCGCGCCGCCCTGCCCCAGGATTTGACGATCACTTGCCTTCGACCTTGGCCTTCAGCGAGGCGAGGCCAGCCTTGTAGAGATCGGTCACGGCCTTCAGAGCCGCCTCGTCCGAGAGTTCCGGCGGCGGGTCGTTGTTGGGGAAGCCGCGGTAGAAGGCGCCGCGCCATTCGACGACGCTCTTGTCGCCCTGCGGCTTCACCGTGATCGTCGAGGAGTAATTGTTCACCGGCAGGATCTTCACATCGACCTTCTCGATGCGATAGGCGAGCGAGAAGTCCTTTTCGTCATATTTGGTGAGCAGCTCGTCGATCTCGCCGCCATTCTTCAGCGTGAGATGGCGCGTCGCCTTGTCGGGCGTGTTGCCGCCCTGCCCTTCTGTCTTGGCGACGGGCGGGAGCCAGCTCAGATCCTGGAAATTGCCGACGATGGCCCAGACCTTCTCGGCCGGAGCGGCGATCTCGATCGTCTCCGTCACCTTCTGGCGCGAGGGGCCGTGAGCGAGCGCGGCCGACGAGGCCAGAGCCGCTAGCGACAAGGCGGCCAGGAACCCCCGGCGCGCGACGACGAATGACATGACTAACCTCCTGAAGGCCTTTCTGGCGCCTATTGCCCCGGCGCCGCCAGCGCGCAACTAACTCCTCCGCGCCCCGCCACGTCAAGACGAGGAAAATCGAATGGGAGAATCATCCCGATCAGTCCGCCTTGCCGAAAATGGCGCGCGCGTCGACTCTCACAGCCACGCCCGAGTCGGCTTCTCCCCATAATCCACGACTTTCTGCAACATGTTGTCACCAAATTAATTAGTCACACCATATCTTGACGCCGTCCCCGGACTGACGCACTGTCGGAGTGTCACCTATGACGCAGCGACGGAAGATCGAAGAGGCCCGCAAGCGCGCCCCGAACGGGCGGCGCTCGCCTCGATGCTCGCCCCCGCTGCGCGCCTCGTCGCGGCGGCGGCCCTTTCATCGCGGCGAGGCGTCGGTATCTGCGTTTCCCCACGTAGAGTCCCACAAAATCGACGCTTCCACACGGCCGACGCCAGCGGCCGCGCGCGGTTTCGCGCGCATATTTTTCGAGGAATAGGACGAGATGAAGATCGACCGACGCCACACCAGAGCCGGACAGTCCCCTTATGCGGATATCGAGTTTCGCGCGGCGCGTAGCGAGATCCGCAATCCTGACGGCTCGGTGGTGTTCTCGCTCGAGAATATCGATGCGCCGGCCGATTGGAGCCAGGTCGCCGTCGACGTGCTGGCGCAGAAATATTTCCGCAAGGCCGGCGTGCCGGCGCGGCTGAAGCGCGTCGAGGAGCACGAGGTTCCGAGCTTCCTGTGGCGCTCCATTCCCGATTCGGAGGCGCTCGCCCTTCTGCCCAAGGCGGAACGCTATTCCTCCGAGACCTCGGCGCGCGAGGTGTTCGACCGTCTCGCCGGAGCCTGGGCCTATTGGGGCTGGAAGGGCGGCTATTTCGACACGGAGGAGGACGCCTCCGCCTTTCAGGACGAATTGCGCTACATGCTGGCCCGCCAGATGGCGGCGCCCAATTCGCCGCAATGGTTCAACACCGGCCTGCATTGGGCCTATGGCGTCGACGGCCCCAGCCAGGGCCACTTCTATGTCGATTATCAAACCGGCAAGCTGACCAAGTCCAAGACCGCCTATGAGCATCCGCAGCCGCACGCCTGCTTCATCCAGTCGGTGGAGGACGATCTCGTCAATGACGGCGGCATAATGGATCTTTGGGTGCGCGAGGCGCGCCTGTTCAAATATGGCTCCGGCACCGGCTCCAACTTCTCCAAGCTGCGCGGCGAGAAGGAAAAGCTCTCGGGCGGCGGCTCCTCCTCCGGCCTCATGTCCTTCCTGAAGATCGGCGACCGCGCGGCGGGCGCGATCAAATCCGGCGGCACGACGCGCCGCGCCGCCAAAATGGTGGTGGTCGACGTCGACCATCCCGATATCGAGGCCTTCATCGATTGGAAGGTGAAGGAGGAGGAGAAGGTCGCCTCGCTCGTCGCCGGCTCCAAGATCGTCAAGAAGCATCTGAAAGCCGTGCTGCGCGCCTGCGTCAATTGCGAGGGGCCGGGCTTCGACTGCTTCGACCCGGAGAAGAACCCTGCGCTGAAGCGCGAGATCAGAGCCGCGCGCCGCGCCGAGGTGCCGGACAATTACATCAAGCGCGTCATTCAATTCGCGCGTCAGGGCTATAAGGACATTTCCTTCGACACCTATGACACCGATTGGGACAGCGAGGCCTATCTCACCGTCTCCGGCCAGAACTCCAACAACACCGTGCGCGTCACCGACGAATTCCTGAAGTCGGTGGAGACCGACGGTGCTTGGACGCTGACGCGCCGTCTCGACGGCAAGCCGTCGAAGACGCTGAAAGCCCGGGAATTGTGGGAGAAGATCGGCTACGCCGCCTGGGCTTCCGCCGATCCCGGCATTCAGTTCCACACGACGATCAACGACTGGCACACCTGCCCGGCCGGCGGCGCCATTCGCGCCTCCAATCCGTGCTCGGAATATATGTTCCTCGACGACACGGCCTGCAATCTCGCCTCGCTGAACCTGCTGCAGTTCCGCGACGCGCAGACGAAGCGCATCGACGTCGATTCCTACGAGCACGCCGTCCGGCTGTGGACCGTCGTGCTGGAAATCTCCGTGCTGATGGCGCAATTCCCCTCGCGGGAGATCGCGCAGCTGTCTTATGAATATCGCACGCTCGGGCTCGGCTACGCCAATGTCGGCGGCCTGCTGATGTCCTCCGGCATCGCCTATGACAGCGACGCCGGCCGCGCGATCTGCGGCGCGCTCTCGGCGATCATGACCGGCGTCGCCTATCGCGCCTCGGCGGAAATGGCCAAGGAGCGCGGCCCCTTCTCGGGCTTCGAGGCCAATCGCGAAGCCATGCTGCGCGTCATTCGCAATCATCGCCGCGCCGCCCATGGCCAGCGCGCCGGCTATGAAGGGCTCGCGACCGCGCCCGTGCCGCTCGACCACGCCGCTTGCCCCGATGCGGCGCTCATCGCCCGCGCGACCCGCGCCTGGGATGAGGCGCTCGCGCTCGGCGAGGAGCATGGCTATCGCAATGCGCAAGTCTCCGTCGTCGCACCGACCGGCACGATCGGCCTCGTCATGGATTGCGACACCACCGGCATAGAGCCGGATTTCGCTCTGGTGAAATTCAAGAAGCTCGCCGGCGGCGGCTATTTGAAGATCGTCAATCGCGCCGCGCCGGAAGCCTTGCGCGCGCTCGGCTATAGAGAATCCGAGATCGCCGAGATCGAGGCCTACGCCGTCGGCCACGCCTCGCTCTCCAACGCCCCGGCGATCAACACGACCTCGCTGCGCGCGCGCGGCTTCACCGACGAGAAGATCGAGACGGTGGAAAAGGCGCTCGCCTCCGCCTTCGACATCAAATTCGTCTTCAACAAATGGACGCTCGGCGCGGATTTCCTCACCGGCGCGCTGAAGGTTCCGGCGGCGGCGCTGGAAGATGCGAGCTTCGATCTGCTCACCCATCTCGGCTTCTCGCGCCAGGAGATAGAGGCCGCCAATGTCCACATCTGCGGCGCGATGACTCTGGAAGGCGCGCCGCATTTGAAGGCGGAGCATTATCCCGTCTTCGATTGCGCCAATCCCTGCGGCCGCACGGGCAAACGCTATCTGTCGGTCGAGAGCCATATTCGCATGATGGCGGCGGCGCAGCCCTTCATCTCGGGCGCGATCTCCAAGACGATCAACATGCCCAATGACGCCACGATCGAGGATTGCGAGGCGGCCTATCTCCTCTCATGGAAGCTGGCGCTGAAGGCCAACGCCCTCTATCGCGACGGCTCCAAGCTGTCGCAGCCGCTCTCCTCGCAGCTCGTCTCCGACGCCGACGACGAGGCGGAGGAAGTCGCCGAGGAGATCATCTCGGCCAATGCGCCGGCGCGCGCGGCGGCGATCGCCGAGCGCATCGTCGAGCGCGTGGTGCATCAAGTGGTGCGCGAGCGCGAGAAGCTGCCGGATCGGCGCAAAGGCTATACGCAGAAGGCGGCCGTCGGCGGCCATAAGGTCTATCTGCGCACGGGCGAATATGTGGACGGGCGGCTCGGCGAGATCTTCATCGACATGCACAAGGAAGGCGCCGCCTTCCGCAGCTTGATGAATAATTTCGCCATCGCCATCTCGCTCGGCCTGCAATATGGCGTGCCGCTCGAGGAATATGTCGACGCCTTCACCTTCACGCGCTTCGAGCCCGCGGGCTTCGTGCAGGGCAATGACGCGATCAAGAATGCGACGTCCATTCTCGACTATGTGTTCCGCGAGCTGGCGATCTCCTATCTCGGCCGCAATGATCTCGCCCATGTGTCGCCGGAGGATATCGGCCATGACGTGCTCGGCAAGGGCGAGCATGAGGGCAAGGCGCCAGAGAGCGCATCGTCGGTCGTCTCGAAAGGCCTGCTGCGCTCCAAGACGGATCGGCTGATGCTGGTGCGCGGCGGCGCGACGGCGCTGCGCGAGAGCCCCGCGGAGGAAGTGGAGCAGCCCTTGTCCGAGCTCGGCTGGACCGCGCCGACGCGCCCGGTGGAGAGCGTCGCCGACAAGCGCGCCGAAGCGCGGATGAAGGGCTATGTGGGCGAGGCCTGCCCCGAATGCGCGAATTTCACGCTCGTCCGCAATGGGACGTGCCTGAAATGCGAGACCTGCGGAAGTACGACTGGGTGCAGCTGAGCCTAGCGCTTTCTACCCTGACGTCATACGAATCGGCGGCGAATCTTCACATTCGCCGCCGAGAATTTGAATGCCCCAAGCCGCTCACAAAGGCGCATCCGGCACGCCATGCACATGGACGTCGCGGCCGGAGTGCTTATTGAGAATCTCGACGGCGCTCTTCTCATGCGCGGCGTCGCGCGTGCGCACCCATAGCAATATGCCGCCGCGATCCAGCTGCTCTTGCAGATATTGCGCGTGATGCTCGCCGATCAGCCTGGCGAAGAGCGCGCCGACCAGACCGCCGCCGCCGCCGGCGATGGCCGCCGCCGCGAGCGCGGCCGCCATGGTTCCGCCGCTCGCGAAGATCAGCCCCGCCGCGCCGATCGCGCCTATATAGCCGAGGCCGCCGACCAGCGCGCCTTGCGCCTCGCCGATCGACTCGGGCGAGATATAGGCGCCGCGCGGAACATCGGGGTCGTCTGCGACATCCTCGGCTTTCTCATATGCGTGACCGAGCTTTTGCTGCACCGTCAACTCGCCGGCCATCAGGCTGATGTCGGCGCGATCGAAGCCGGAGGTCTGCAATTCGTCGACCGCCTCTTGCAGCGCATCGGCCGCGTCGAACACGCCGACAGCTTCGCGAACTCCATTGGTCTCGTCGCCGGACGCCATGCGATCGTCTCCTTCGAATGTCAGATCGAGCGATACATATAGTCGCGCGTGAGCGGCGCCGCGTCGATGCGCTTGGCCAGCTGAATGTGGAAGTCGACGAGGCCGGAATGTCGAAATCCCGCTTCGCAGCTCGCGAGATAGAAATCCCACATTCGGCAGAAGCGATCGTCGTATATTTCGGCGACGCGCGACCAATTGTTCTTGAATCGCCGCCGCCACATTCTCAACGTCTCGGCATAGTGGAGGCGGAGAATTTCAATGTCGGTCGCAAAGAGCCCGGCGCGCTCGATCGCCGACGCGATCTCCGAGAGAGCGGGCACATGGCCGCCGGGGAAGATATATTTTTCGATCCATGGGCTGCCGGCGCCGGGCCCCGCGGCGCTGCCGGTCGTGTCCATCAAGGCGACGCCGTCGTCGACCAGAAGATCGCGCAACTTGCCGAAAAATTCGCAATAGCGGCCGTATCCCACATGCTCGAACATGCCGACCGATATGATGCGATCATAGCAGGCCGTCTCCTCGCGATAATCGCGCAGGACGAAGCGAACGCGATTGTCGAGCCCCGCCTCCCGCGCGCGCCGCCGCGCATGGTCGCATTGCGCCTGCGACAAGGTGAGGCCCGTCACCTCGACATCGGCGACGCGCGCGAGATAGAGCGCGAGGCCGCCCCAGCCGCATCCGATGTCGAGCACGCGCTGTCCGCGCCGCAGCATCAGCTTGGCGGCGAGATGCGCGAGCTTTTGCTCCTGCGCCCGCTCGAGCGTATCCTCCTGCGTGAGATAATAGGCGCAGGAATATTGACGCTCGGAATCGAGAAACAGCGAATAGAGCTCGTCCGAGAGATCGTAATGCGAGCGGATTTCATCCGGCGCGGCGCTCAGCGAATTGCTGCGCCCGAGGCGCTTTTGCAGGCGCCGCGCCATGGCGCCGGCGCGCCACAGCCAATGGCCGTAGCCGCGGCCGAAATTGGCGAAGCACCGATCGAAAAAATCATAGACGTCGCCGCTGGCGACGGTGAAAGAGCCGTCCATATAGGCTTCGCCCAGCGCGATATCGGGCGCCAGCATCAGCTTTTGCGCGAGATTGCGATCCTTTATCTCGATCGTCACCTCCGGCGCGCCGCGCCCGAAACGGCGCACGCCGGCGTCCGGCCCGACGAGCGTCAGCGACCCCGCAGCGATATGTCTCGTCAAGAGTCGATCGAGCGAAAACAATGCCGTCATTCGTGACGCTCGGCTGTGCCTCGGTGAATGGCCGAGCTGTCAAATATCGCCGCGCGCCGGGGCTTCAATAAGCGACGCCGCAATGAGGCTCGGCGCCGCCTCGACCGTGCGCAGACGGACGCCGCCGAAAATAGCGGCAGCTGCGCCGGCGAAAGAGGCTTTCGGCCCTGTGCGTTCGCGCACATCTTCCCCGAAGGGCTCGCGCCATTCTCGGCGGGCGGTCAATTCCACCCTCCTCCCGACTCTTCTGCGCCGCCCCGCGAGGGGCGGCTTTTTTCGCCGCCCGGAGCGCGTCGGAGAGCGTCGCTCCGTTTCTTGCATGAGCCGTCCGACGCCAGAGGCGCCGGCGGAAAACGCTCCAGAGGAGATCACATTGCCCGACGAACCGACATTCACCAGAGAACGCCCGAAGACGGTCGGCGAGTTGATCGAAGCCTTGCAGAAGCTGCCGCCAGCGGCGCGCGTCATGGTCCATGGCGAGGACGACAGTCTCTATGATTGCGGCTCGCCGCTGATCGAACTGGTGATGCTCAATCGATATCCCGACAGCAAGGACCATCTCGGCCCGCATCGATTGTCGAGCGGCATGGACGCCGACAAGGCCGTCGGCGTCGTGATCATCAAGGATGCGATCCGGGAGTATTGACGGCGACGAAGCGGGCGAATCGCGGCTCCTCGCCGAAACGCGCCCTCCCCCGCCTCTCGAACGATGATTGCCGCGTCAATAGGCGCGAGAATCGTGGAGCACCATCTTCAGCGTTCGAAATATGATGCCGATGTCCAGCATCAGCGTCCAATTGTCGATATAATAGAGGTCGCAATCCACCCGGTTGCGAAGCTTGTCGAGCGTGTCCAGCTCGCCACGAAATCCCTCGACTTGCGCCCAGCCGGTCATGCCCGGCTTCACCCTGTGGCGCACCGCATAATAGTCGACGAGCTCCTCGAGATTGCGCCCGTCTGTCTTGGTCGACAACGCATGAGGCCGCGGGCCGACGATCGACATATCCCCCACGATCACATTCAATAGCTGCGGCAATTCGTCGATGCTCGAGCGGCGAATCAGACGACCGACGCGCGTGACCCGCGGATCGTCGCGGCTCGTCTGAACGGCGGCGTGCGGGTCTGTCTGCTCCACGAACATGGAACGGAACTTCCACAGTTGGAAAATGCGGCCATTGAATCCGACGCGCTTTTGACGAAAAAAGACAGGGCCCGGAGAGTCGAGCTTGATCGCGAGGGCTGTCGCGGCCATCAAGGGCGCGAGCGCGACGAGGGCGCAACTGGCGATAGCAATGTCTTCGAGCCGCTTGAACCACAAGCTCCAGCCGTGGATCGGCTCCTCCATGCCGCAAAAGGAGATGCGGTCGCCGAATTTCGCGACGCCGCACATATCCGCGAGAACGCGCCGATCGGCCGGCAGAACGAACACGCGGGTCGACAAATGTCGCAGCAGATCGAGATTGCGGAGAACGAGCGGGATCTTGTCCCATGGCGCCGCGAGATAGACGTGATCGATCTCGTCCTGGACGATGCGATCCGACAAATCCGCGAGCTCGGCGAGATCGTTATATTTGGCGTAGCCGACGACGACCTCCTCGTTGCGGGTCTCGCCCTCGATCTCTCGCGGATGCAGCGGCGCGCAGAACACGCCGACCGACAAGGCGCGATGGACGAAGGCGCTCTCCGAGAGCGCCCGCCGAATGCGCTTCAGGACCAGAGCGCGCGCGACGATGGCGAGCGATGCGCTGGTCATGGCCCAGGAAAAGAACCAGAGGCGAGAATAGCTCTCCGCCGACTTGGTCGCCGCGGCGATGCAGATCATCATGGCGAAGGTGGACAGAAAGGAAAGAGCCGCGCGCCTCAGCACATGGCGGCGGTCCAATATGGTGGGCGTCCGATACAGCTCGAAAATATGCGCGAGACCGAATTGCAGAGCCGCGGCGAAGAAAATCGCCCAGATTTGCCCGTCATGCGGCGGCTGGCCCGAAAATCGCGGCGAGCTGAAAAGATCGGCGCATAGGAAACCGGCGAAGAGGAGAGCGATCATATCGAAGGCCGCAAATCCAGCGGCGAAATTATACAGAGAAATACGCTTCGACTTCAGCGTTGGCCTATGGGACCACGCGATCTCCCGCGAGTCGCTGTAATCCAACCACATACGCATCGACCCCG
Organism: Methylosinus sp. KRF6; assembly: GCF_018887255.1. Taxonomy (NCBI): domain Bacteria; kingdom Pseudomonadati; phylum Pseudomonadota; class Alphaproteobacteria; order Hyphomicrobiales; family Methylocystaceae; genus Methylosinus; species Methylosinus sp. KRF6. The sequence continues at coordinate 1,027,779 of NZ_JAHLJF010000001.1, forward strand.
AAAATACACGCAAGTAATATACCTTAATTTTCCGTTAACGCAATCCTCGAGCGGGAGCCGATTTTTCAGGAGACCTGAGCGTATTCGCCTAAATCGTTCGAAATAAAACTGCTGGGCGGCGCGCTTCGCGCCGCGCCCCGCATGACGGGCGCGGGCCGAGCCGCCCGCCTCCCGACGCCGGAGCTCGAGGGGCGTCGACTGGTTGCGGGGCCTTGCTCGTTGGGATAGTGCATCCGGGAACACGCGTTTTGCAAGAAGAAGAGAGCCGCCCAATGCCGCCGTTCCGCTCCCGCACCACCACCCATGGACGCAATATGGCGGGCGCGCGCGGCCTGTGGCGCGCCACGGGCATGAAGGACGATGATTTCGGCAAGCCGATCATCGCCGTCGCCAATTCCTTCACCCAATTCGTGCCCGGCCATGTGCATCTGAAAGATCTGGGCCAGCTCGTCGCGCGCGAGATCGAGAAGGCCGGCGGCGTCGCCAAGGAGTTCGACACGATCGCCGTCGATGACGGCATCGCCATGGGCCATGACGGAATGCTCTATTCCCTGCCCTCGCGCGAGATCATCGCCGATAGCGTCGAATATATGTGCAACGCCCATTGCGCCGACGCTCTCGTCTGCATCTCCAATTGCGACAAGATCACCCCAGGCATGTTGATGGCCGCGCTGCGGCTGAACATTCCCACCATCTTCGTTTCCGGCGGGCCGATGGAGGCCGGCAAGGTCACGCTGCATGGCGAGGCTCACGCCCTCGATCTCGTCGACGCCATGGTCGCCGCCGGCGACGACAAGGTCAGCGACGCCGACGTCGCGGTCATCGAGCGTTCCGCTTGCCCCACCTGCGGCTCCTGCTCCGGCATGTTCACCGCCAATTCGATGAACTGCCTCGCCGAGGCGCTCGGCCTCGCCCTGCCCGGCAATGGCACTGTGCTGGCGACGCACGCCGATCGCGAGCGCCTCTTCGTCGAGGCCGGCCATCTCATCGTCGATCTCGCCCGCCGCTGGTACGAACAGGATGACGCCAGCGTGCTGCCGCGCTCCATCGCGAAATTCGAGGCTTTCGAGAACGCGATGACGCTCGACATCGCCATGGGCGGCTCCACCAATACGGTGCTGCATATTCTCGCCGCCGCCTATGAGGCGGAAGTTCCCTTTACGATGGCCGATATCGATCGCCTGTCGCGGCGCGTGCCGGTTCTGTGCAAGGTCGCGCCCAGCGTGCCGGACATTCACCTCGAGGATGTGCATCGCGCAGGCGGCATCTACGCCATTCTCGGCGAGCTCGCGCGCGCCGGCCTGCTGCACACCGACCTGCCGACTGTCCATGCGACGACGCTCGGCGAGGCGCTGTCGCGCTGGGACGTGCGCGTCTCCAATAGCGAGAGCGTCGCAACCTTCTTCCGCGCCGCGCCGGGCGGCGTGCCGACGCAAGTGGCCTTCAGCCAGAGCCGCCGCTTCGACGCGCTCGATCTCGACCGCGAGAAGGGCGCCGTGCGCGATGCGGACCACGCCTTCTCCAAGGATGGCGGCCTCGCGGTTCTCACCGGCAATCTGGCGCAGGACGGCTGCATCGTGAAGACTGCTGGCGTCGACGATTCCATTCTGAAATTCGCCGGCCCGGCGCGCGTCTTCGAGAGCCAGGACGCCGCGGTCGATGCGATCTTGAACGGCAAGATCGTCGCTGGCGATGTGGTGGTGATCCGCTATGAAGGCCCACGCGGCGGCCCCGGAATGCAGGAGATGCTCTATCCGACGAGCTATCTGAAATCGAAAGGCCTCGGCAAAGCCTGCGCGCTCATCACCGACGGGCGTTTTTCGGGCGGCACATCGGGCCTCTCCATCGGCCACGTCTCGCCGGAGGCGGCCGAGGGCGGGCTCATCGGCCTGGTACGCGAGGGCGATTCGATAGAGATCGACATTCCGGCGCGCTCCATCCGCCTCGCCGTTTCCGATGACGAGCTGGCGAAGCGCCGCGCGGCGGAAGAAGCGCGCGGCAAGGACGCCTGGAAGCCGGCGAAACGCGCGCGCAAAGTCTCGAAGGCGCTGCGCGCCTATGCAGCCATGACCACCAGCGCGGCGCGCGGCGCCGTGCGCGAGGTTCCAGAAGGCTGAGACACGAGGGAGGACGGCATGGCGCTGACATTGGCGCTCGTCGCGGCGGTCAGGGGCGGCAGCCGCGTGAAGCCCATGTTGAAGGCATAGGCGCGATGACGACCGGCGCCGCGCGAGGCGCTGCGCCGGAGATTTGATCCGCCTCTCGCGTCGTCGCGCGGAGCCGCGCCTTGCTCTCCCCTCTCGTCCGGCTCAGGGACCGCAGCCGCAAACGCGCTGCGCGCCGGGCGCCGACGAGGCGGCCGTCGTGTCGGGCGTCAGGAGCCACCAGCTCTTGGGCGGATAGCGGTGGCAGCCGAGCCCCTCCTGGGGATTTATGCGCGTGCCGGCCTCCGCTTTCGGCAGCTGGAGCGCCGCCAGCACGCTGTCGCATCTTCCGACATCCCCTCCCTGCCCGGGCGTGCCGAGATAGGGCGATGTCACGCGATCGGAGGCGATTCCACCGAGCGTGTAGGGGACCGCCGCGCTGCATGTCGTCGTCGGCAGGGTTCGCGCCGAGGTGCAGACCTCAGAGCAGGATTTTCCGGCGTCGCCGAGATAATAGCAGGCGCTCGCCCCGTAATTGCCCATCGGAACGCCGCCGAGCGGGCAGGTGAGCGTCTCGTAATGCCTGTTCCCGGCTTCGGGAAAGATCTTGAAAGGCGCTTGCGTCCCGTCATAGCCATATGTCTTCGGAGCCACGCCGAGATTGTCCATCGTGGGGCTCGTCCACACGACTTTTTGCGGCGAATAGGCGCAATCGCCGCGGCTCTGCTGGCCGCCGAACACTTCCTCCCACTGGACGCTCGAATTCGTCGGATTGAGGCGTCCTTTCGGGAAGTCCTGGCTGTCGATCGAGCCGAAAAGGGTCTCCTCCTTCGTCGTCATGTCCATGACGTAGAAGTTCCACCAGCTTCCGTCGACATTCCAGACGCGCAGCCTATAATCACGACCCTCGACCCAGGGATAGGTCGCGACGATCTGCGCGCCGGGAGCCTGGTCGCCGGCCTTCTGCGACGCCTGACACGAAATGTAGCGATCCGCCGGCAGAGGGCATTTGACGCTTTTCGCGTCGACGACCGTCGTCGGCTTGTAGAATATCGACATGATCACGTTTCGTCTGCCGTCCTGCTGTTGCTGCAGGCCCATATACATCGTGTCATGATCGCTCTTGTCGCCGACGTAGAATTGGTGGGACCAGAAGAACCCGCCGAATTCCGGCGTCGGCGCTCTTTCGATCCGCAAGATCTGATCGAGATTGTATCCGCTGTGATCCGGCCATGTGAAATAGGTCGGCGAAAAAGCGAAACACGATCCCGCGAACGTCATGGCGGCGATGTTACACAAAAATGCGACGAAAAACCTCATGCGCGCCTCCCGGGCGTCTGGTCGAAAATCGACGGGCCGAGCAGCTCGATCACATCGACGCATGATTTTAGCACGAGCTGGACAGTAGGGCTCGGCCGCATTTCGGACATGCACAGCGCGATCACGGATTTCCTCACGACAGGGACGGCGCGCGAGATTCGAATCTCACTCGCCGCTCACCCATTCGATCTCGCATTTCGCGCCCGCCCCCTGCGCCAGCCGCTTTTCGAGAAAGGCGCAAATCGCCCTCGCCTCCTCCTCGAAGGTGAAGGGCGGATTGACGACGATGAGCCCTGTGCTCCGCAATTTCGTATCCAGATCGGCGCCGCCCACCGAAAGATCGAGACGCAAGATCTTCTTCACGCCGCTCTCGCGCAAGGCGCCGATCAGCGAGCGAGACTCCGCCGCGTCCTTGATCGGCCGCCACAGCGCATAAATGCCCGTCGGCCATTTGCGATGCGCCTCGAGCAACGCCTTCAGCATACGCTCGGTCTCGTCGCGCTGCTCGAAAGGCGGATCGACGAGCACGAGCCCGCGCCGCTCCTTCGGCGGCACGAAAGCCGAGAGGCCGACATAGCCGTCGAGATGAATGGTCTTGACGCGCTTGTCGCGCGCGAAGCGCGTCTGCAACGCGTCATATGCTTCGGGCCGCAATTCGCAGAAGACGGCGCGATCCTGCGCACGCAGGAAATGCGTCGCGATCAGCGGCGAGCCGGGATAGAGCGCCGGCCGTCCATCGGCCCCGAGCGGGCCGACTATATCGAGATAGGGCGCGAGCAATTCGCGCGACCGCGCATCGGCGCCGGAGAGATCGGCGAGCCGCGCAATGCCGCCGCGCCATTCGCCGGTGCGCTCGGCGGCGTCGGCGCAAAGGTCATAGGCGCCTTCCCCCGCATGTGTGTCAATGACGCGAAACGGCGTCTCCTTGCGCGTGAGATAGAGGAGAAGCCGCGTCAGCAGCGCATGTTTGAACACATCGGCGAAATTGCCGGCGTGGAAGCCATGGCGATAATTCATCGTCTACAGCGGCGCCGGCACGGAGATTTCGCCCGCGCGGCACGCGCTTCGCACGATCTCGGGACAAGGGCGGAACTCGCGCAGATCGCGCGAGAGGCAGATGCGCACATCCTGCAGCGCGCCCTTGCGGCAGGTGACGGCGAGCATCCCCGGCCGCAGCCGCGGATTAGCGGCGATGAAAGCGCGCTGAATATCGAGCGGCGCGAAGCTCTGCGCCTCCCGCGGCCGCTCGAATGGCGCCGGGATCGTCACGCTCTGCGTCGCGCGGCGCACATCGAGGAAATAATCGCTCGGGCTCTTGCCCGAGCAGCGGCCATGCTTGCGCCACTCGTGCCGCGCCAGCCCCTCGTCGGGATAGACCCCTGCGGCATGGTCGAGCGCCATGCGCGAGGGCGTCGCGGCGCCGTCGCAATCGCTGGGGAATCCGTGCTCATATTGCGGCCACAAGCCATGCGTGACAAAGCCCTTGCCGAGGCCGGGCTCGCATTGCGAACGATATTCGCGGCCGCCGCCGCTCGCGCAAAAAGCCGGAGACCAGGAGAGCGTCAGCACATAGAAGTCGAAGGAGCCGGCGCCGCGCGCCTCCGCCGGATCGATCGCCGCGCTCCGCTCACGCTCCGGCTCCGCCATGACGCCGATCGGCGCGAAAAGCGACAGCAGCGCCAGGACCGCGCCGACGAAGATCGATTGCTTGAACATGCGCCGCTCCGCAAAATCCCAGAAGCGGATTGATGCCGGAGCGCGAGGCGCCGCGTCAAGCCGCCGCGCGGCGAAACGGAGGGCGTTGACGCAATCTACTTATTCACTAGGATATTGCATCGACGCGACAGGGCGACGTCATAGGGAAGCTCATATGCCGAGCGCTATTCGCACGCTCCTTGCCGGCTTTGCGCTGCTCGGGCTCGCCGAGCCCGCGCGGAGCGCGCCGATCGTCCCCGCGACGCGCCAGGACGCAGACCGGGGCGCGGCGTCCCGTCTCGCCGACCAGAGGAGCATGAAGATGAGCGAAGAGCTGCGCTATCAGATCCGGCTGAACATCAGCGACGACTACGCCGAGCTCGCCCGCACCGATCCGCAGAACGCCGCGCTCGCGCCGATCGCGGCGATCTTGGCCAAGCATCATGCGGCGCTGAGCAATCAATTCGACGCTTTCGCCCATTATGTCGCCGAGGCGGAGAAACAGGGCGTCGAACATTTTCCGCTCTATAAATGGACCAAGGCGACGATCGCGGATCCGGTCAAGAAGGCCAAGCATGTCAAATCCTTCTCCCTTTATGTCGAAGGCGAGGAGGTCTATCCGAAAGCCGCCGCGGACGCGCTCGAGGCCGATCTCACGCCGCTGGTCGGCGGCGGCCTGGTCGAGAAGCTTTCCAAACACGACACCGATCCGGCGCATAATCCGCAGGCGCCCGCGCATCTGCGGTGAGCGCGAGCGCGGCCGCCAATGCGCGCGCAGCGGGGACGCCGGATCGCTTTGCCGCCGGGGCCGCGCTATATTGGCGATATGCGCAGCCTGTCCCATTCTCTCGGCCTCCTCGCGGTCCTTCTCGTCGCGCTGCTCCTCGGCGGCGTCGAGAGCGCCCGCGCGCAGGATCCTGTCGCGGATTTTTTTCAAGGGCTGTTCGGCGGGAGGCCGCACGCTCCGCAGGCGCGCCCGCCCGCACATGAGACCGGACGAATGCGCCGCCTGGTGCCGCATCGCGAATATAGCGCGCCGGCCTATTGGCGCGGCCAGAGCAAGGCCGCCAAAAAGGAGAAGACCCAAAAGCCCGAGGACCCCGACGCTCCGCCGCCCTTCCATGTGGCGGTGATCGGCGACAGCCTGGGGCAGATGCTGGCCGACGGCTTGGAGGAGGCCTATTCGGACCGCGCCGACATTCGCATTTTGCACAGGGCCAAGGACAGCACCGGCCTCGTGCGCGAGGATTTTTTCGATTGGCCGAAAGCCGCGCGCGAGCTGCTGGCCGGCGGCGACAAGATCGACATGGCCGTCATCATGATCGGCTCGAACGATCGCCAGGCCATTCACGAGGGCTCGGAGACGATGGAGGCGCTGTCGCCGCGCTGGCGCGAGCGCTACGCCCAGCGCGTGGAGAGCGTCAGGGCCGCTTTTCGGGAGAAGAAGATTCCGCTCGTCTGGGTCGGCCTGCCGGTCACCAAGAATGAGCATTTCGCCGCCGATATGGCCAAGCTCAACGATATTTATCGTCGCGCGGCGGCGCAGGAGAGCGCGCCTTTCATCGATATTTGGGAGGCCTTCGCCGATGAGCGCAACCAATATCAGGCCTTCGGCCCGGACATAAATGGACGCATCGTCAAGCTGAGATCGGCGGACGGCGTCCATTTCACGGATGTCGGCGCGCGAAAGCTCGCTCATTTCGTCGAGGGCGAGATCAAGCGGCTGTTCGACGCGCGCCATCCGGCGCCCGACGCGGCGCCGGCCGACGCCGCCGCTGCGCCTCCCGTCCAGCCGTCCATGCAGCCATCCGCGGAGGAAACCGCGCCCGCGGAGGCCGCGGCGGCCGTCGCCCCGCCGATCCAGATCATCGCGCCGAGCGGCCCTGTTCCGGCGGCCGCGCCCATTTTGCCCGATCGTCCGGCGATCGGCCCGCTGCAATCGCTGACGGCCAGCGCCATCGCCGCCGACGGCGAGCTGGCCCGGCGCGGAAAATCGCCCGCCGCCAATGGAGAAGAGGCCCGCGCGACGGCGGCGCGGGCGCTGGTCGACCATATTTACGTAGAGGGCGGCGAACAGCCGAGCCAGCCCGGCCGCGCCGATGACTTCTCTTGGCCCAAGGGCGCGTCTCGGCCGAAGGGTGCGCCAAATCTCGCGCCGACCGCCACGCAGGCGTCGACGCCGGCCCCGGTCGCGGCCCCGCCGTCCGCCGCCGAGACGCGCTGAGGCGCGAAATCGCTCAAAACGCGCAAAAGCCGTCAATTGCGCGTTCAATTCGTCTCGAATGAAGCGCGACGACAGCGCGCCAGCGTCGGAACCGGCGCGCCTCACGCGGCATTTTCCTCCCGCTCGAAGGGCCCGAGGGCCTCGAAGGGAGTAGCCATCATGAATTTTCGTCGTCCGTCTCTTTCCGTCGCGCTCGCTCTGGCGTTCGGCTGCGCCGCGCCGGCCGCGCAGGCTTTCGAAAACCCGTTCGCCTTCCTGTTCAGCGGACGTTCCGCCGCGAGCGCTCCGTCCTATTCCGACGGCCAGCTCGCCGGCGAAGCTTCGTCGACCCGCTCGGTCGTCGCCGATCCGACCCGCCAGCGGCCGGGAACGATCACCGTCGATACCCAAAACCGCTATCTCTATCTGTCGATGAACGATGGTCAGGCGATCCGCTATGGCGTCGGCGTCGGCCGACCGGGCTTCACCTGGCGCGGCCACACCCATATCGGCCGCAAGGAGGCCTGGCCGGCCTGGACGCCGCCCTCCGCCATGCTGCACCGCCGCCCCGATCTGCCGCGCCATATGAGCGGCGGAGCCAACAACCCGCTCGGCGCGCGCGCCATGTATCTCTATTCGGGCGGCCGCGACACGATGTTCCGCATCCATGGCTCCAACGAGCCCTGGACGATCGGCCATGGCGTCTCTTCCGGCTGCATACGTATGCTGAACGGCGACGTCACCGACCTCTATAGCCGCGTGAAGGTCGGCACGCAGGTCCACGTTCTCTGACGCGATCCCCGCTCTGACGAAAACCCCGCGCTCGTTCGATCCGAAGCGTGATCCGATCCCATCGGATCACGCTCTCGGCTCTCTATTCGGATCGAAGGTCAGCCGACGCAATTGGCGTTGGTCAGGCCCGACATGACGATCTGCGCGACGGCCCAGACGCCGATCAATATCCAGGCGATGCGCGTTTTCTTCTGCCCGTAGAGATAGGCTCCGCCCATCGGCATGGCGAGCAGCAGATAGGGCAGCGCGGAATTTCCGATATTCTCACAGTACCACAGGGCCGTGGGCATTGTCCTCACCTCGGTAGATTTGTTTCGCCCATCAGAAACGCGTCCACCGAGGCGGCGCATTGCCGGCCCTCGCGGATCGCCCATACGACGAGCGATTGCCCGCGCCGCATGTCTCCGCACGCGAAGACTTTCTCGCGTGACGATCGGTAGGATTTGACGTCGGCGGCTACATTGCCGCGCGGGTCCAGCGTGACCGCGAGCTTCTCCAGCAGGCCCTCGCGGACCGGCGAGACGAAACCCATGGCCAGCAGCACGAGATCGGCCTTCAGCGTGAACTCGCTGCCCGGAACGGCGGCCAGCTTACCGTCGACGCGCTCGCAGCGCAGGCCCGTGACGGCGCCGTCTGCGCCCAGAAACTCCCGCGTCATCACCGCGAACTCGCGCGTCGAGCCCTCGTCATGGGAGGAGGAGGTGCGCAGCTTCAGCGGCCAGTCCGGCCAGGTGACGAGCTTGGCCTCCTTCTCCGGCGGCCGCGGCATGATCTCGAGCTGCGTCACCGAAAGCGCGCCCTGCCGCACCGATGTGCCGATGCAGTCCGAGCCCGTGTCGCCGCCGCCGATGACGACGACATGCTTGCCGGAGGCGAGGATCGGCTCATTGGTGACGAGCGGCTCGCCGGAGACGCGGCGGTTCTGCTGCGGCAGGAAATCCATTGCGAAATGCACGCCGCGCAATTCGCGCCCCGGAATGGGAAGATCGCGCGGCTGCTCGGCGCCGCCGGAGAGGATCACGGCGTCATGCTCTCCGACGAGCTTCTCCGCCTCGAGATCGACGCCGACATGCACATTGTAATGGAAAGCCACCCCTTCCGCCTCGAGCTGCGCCACGCGGCGGTCGATGAGATGCTTCTCCATTTTGAAGTCGGGAATGCCATAGCGCAGCAGGCCGCCGGCCTTGGCGAATTTCTCATAGACATGCACGTCATGGCCGACGCGCGCCAGCTGCTGCGCGGCCGCGAGACCGGCCGGGCCGGCGCCGACGACGGCGATGCGCTTGCCGGTCTTTTTCTTCGGCGGCTCGGGCAGAACCCAGCCCGCCTCGAAGCCGCGGTCGACGATCGCGCATTCGATCGTCTTGATCGTGACCGGCTGATCGACGAGATTCAACGTGCAAGAGGCCTCGCAGGGCGCGGGGCAGACGCGGCCGGTGAATTCCGGGAAATTATTGGTGGAGTGGAGATTGGCCAGGGCGCGGCGCCAGTCGCCGTTGTAGACGAGATCGTTCCAGTCCGGGATCTGATTATTGACCGGGCAGCCATTGTGGCAGAACGGAATGCCGCAATCCATGCAGCGCGCCGCCTGATTGCGCGTCGCCTCCTCCGAGAGGGGTATGACGAACTCGTCATAATGGCGGATGCGGTCGGCGGCCGGCTTGTATTTGCGGTCCTGCCGGTCGACTTCCAGAAACCCCGTGACCTTTCCCATGCCTCGCCAACCCCTCGGCCCGTCGCGTCAGTCGCGCCTTCGAGGGATTTTTTTACCACGAAGACGCGAAGGACACGAAGCAATTCGTCTTTAGGCGGCGGCCGCCTTCGGATTCACTTCGCGCGTATAGTCTTCGATCAGCGTGCGCGAAATGGCGCCCGGCGTGAAGCGATAGGGGCCGGCCTCGGCGACCGGCGTGACCTCCGCGCCCGTGCCGCAGATGAAGCATTCGCTGAAGCTCGGCAGTTCGTCCGGCATGATGCGGCGCTCGATCACCTCCATCCCGCGGCGGCGGGCGAGATCGATGACCGTGCGGCGGGTGATGCCGTCCAGAAAGCAATCGGCGAGAGGCGTATGCAGCACGCCGTCCTTCACGAAGAAAATATTGGCCCCGGTGCATTCGGCGACGCGGCCGAGCCAGTCGAGCATCAGAGCGTCGGCGTAGCCGCGGCGCTCGGCGCGATGCTTGGAGATGGTGCAGATCATATAGAGGCCCGCCGCCTTGGCCAGCGAGGGCGCGGTCTGCGGATCGGGCCGGCGATAATCGGCGATGTCGAGGCGAATGCCCTTCATCTTGGTGGCGACGTCGAACATGCTCGGCCAGTCCCACACGGCGATCGCGACATTGATCGTCGAGTTCTGCGCGGCGACGGCCATCATCTCGCTGCCGCGCCAGGCCACCGGCCGCACATAGCAGCTGTCGAAGCCATTGGCCTTCACCACCGCGGCCTTGGCCGCGTCGAGCTCGGCGACGCTATAGGGAATCTCGAAATCGAGGATTTGCGCCGAACGCTTGAAGCGCTCGGAATGCTCGGTCGATTTGAAGATCACGCCGCCATAGGCGCGCTCGCCCTCGAACACGCTGGAGCCGTAGTGCAGCCCGTGCGAGAGAACATGGAGCTTGGCGTCGCGCCAGGGGATGAGCGCGCCATTGAACCAGATGTAGCCGTCGCGCTGGTCGAAGGGCAAAACCGACATCCGACACTCCGATGAGGTCAAAGGCGAAAAAGGGGGGCCGTCCCATGCGGCGGCCGGTCTCGAGCCGGCCTTCTCCAAACCACTAGCCATCGGTCAGAAATATGTCAATATAGCTGACGTATAAGTTCAGGACGATCGAATGAACGCCGGAGGGCGTTTCACCCTCCCCTTCAGGGGGAGGGTCGGCCTGCGTAGCAGGACGGGGTGGGGTGCGCCCCCGAGACTCGGGACGTCACCCCCTCCCGAGCGCCTTCTGCGCTCGACCTCCCCCCTCGAGGGGGAGGTGGAAACGCCTCTCATACCAGCGCTTCCGTCTTTCGCTCGTTCGCCCTGTCCGAGGGTTTTCGCTTCCACCGACATATAGCGGTTCCCGACGTGAAAGCATCCATCGAACGCAAGCCTTTGCGCCCGGCCTCGACGCAGGCGCACGTCGGACGCGAGCCCGCGCCCGAGAGCGAGCCCATGTTCGATCTCATCGAGCTGTTCTTCTTCGCCTATCGCGATTTCGTCGGCGACGCCGACCGGCTGCTCGAGAATTACCAGTTCGGCCGCGCCCATCACCGCGTGCTGCATTTCGTCTATCGCCGCCCCGGCCTCGCCATCGCCGCTTTGCTCGATATTCTGAAAATCACCAAGCAGAGCCTCAACCGCGTGCTCAAGCAATTGCTCGACGCCGGCTTCGTCGAGGCGCGCGAGGGCGCGACCGACCGTCGCCAGCGCCTCCTCTTCCCGACAGCCAAGGGCGCGCGTCTCGCCCAGGAGCTGGCGGCGCTGCAATCGGAGCGCTTCCGCCGCGTCTTCGGCGAGCTGCCGCCCGAGGCGCGCGAGACGACCGTCGATTTTCTGCTGGCCATGGTCAACGCCCCGGACCGCGAGAAAGTGCGCGCGCATCTGCCGCCGCGCCGGCGCCGGCGGCAGCTCACCGAAGACGACGCCGCATGAGCGCGCCGGCGCCGCAGACCGCGGCCGAGCCCGGCCCGCATATTCTCGTGGTCGACGACGACAGGCGCATACGCTCGCTGCTGTCGCGCTATCTCGCCGCGCAGGGCTATCTGGTCAGCGCCGCCGCCGACGCCGCCCAGGCGCGCGCGCGGCTCGCGGACATGACCTTCGACCTCATCGTCCTCGATGTGATGATGCCCGGCGAGAGCGGACCGGAATTCGCGCGCAAATTGCGCAGCGAGGCGGAGCCGCTGCGCTCCTCCCCCATTCTCATGCTGACCGCGCGCGGCGAGACGGCCGATCGCGTGGCCGGGCTGGAGGCCGGCGTCGACGATTATCTCGCCAAGCCCTTCGAGCCGCGCGAATTGTCGCTGCGCATCGCCAGCATTCTGCGCCGCGCCGGCCGCGCGCCCCGCCCCGCCCCGGCGGCGGCGAGCGTGCGTTTCGGCGCCTTCGGCTTCGATCTCGAAAAGGGCCGATTGCGCGAACATGATCGAATCGTCCATCTGACGACTCGCGAAGAGGAGATTTTGCGCGTGCTGGCGATGAATGCGGGCGAGATCGTGTCACGGCAGAGGTTGGCGCAGCGCCTCGTCAATGGCAAAGTCGAGAGCGCGGGCGAGCGCAGCGTCGATGTCGAGGTGGCGCGGCTGCGCCGCAAGCTCGAGAGCGACGCGCAAGGCCCGCGCCATTTGCAGACGATCCGCGGCCGCGGCTACAGGCTGTGGGCGGACGCCATCATCGGACCGGACGAGGAATACGGAAAAGCGCAATGACCCTAGCCCTCCCCGCCGCGCTCGACGCCCCGCGCCAGCTCTGGCGGCGCTTCGCCGGCTGGCTGCATGAGCGAATGCCCAAGGGGCTCTACGCCCGCTCGCTGCTGATCGTGATTCTACCGATCGTGCTGCTGCAATCGGCGGTCGCCTATTTTTTCATGGAGCGGCATTGGCAGGCGGTGACGTCGCGCCTCTCCGCCGCCGTAGCGCGCGACGTCGCCGCTCTGATCGATTTCTACGACGCCTTTCCCAAAGGCGAGCATCGCGACATCATCCAGCGCATCGCCGGCGAGGATTTGAGCATAGACGTTCATTTCCTGCCCAAGGAGCCGCTGCCGCCGCCGGCCGCCAAGCCATTCTTCTCGCTGCTCGACCATACTTTGTCGCGGGAATTGTCGCTGCGCCTGCAGCGCCCCTTCTGGATCGACACGGTGGGGCGCTCCAACATTGTGGAAATAAGAGTCGCGCTCGACGATTCGGTGATGCGCCTGCTCGCGCATCGCACCCAGGCCTATGCGTCCAACTCGGAAATCTTCTTCATCTGGACCGTGATCGCCTCGATGGTCATCATCGCCATTGCGACGTCCTTCCTGCGCAATCAGATTCGTCCGATCCTGCGCCTCGCCCGCGCGGCGGAGGAGTTCGGCAAGGGCCGCGAGGTCGCCTTCAGCCCGCGCGGCGCGCGCGAGGTGCGGCAGGCCGGCGCCGCCTTTTTGGAGATGAAACGCCGCGTCGAGCGCGCCATGGAGCAGCGCACCACAATGCTCAATGGCGTATCGCATGATCTGCGCACCATCATCACGCGCTTCAAGCTGTCGCTCGCCCTCATCGGCGAGACGGCGGAGACGGCCGAGATGAAGAAGGACGTCGACGAAATGGAGCGCATGGTCGAGGCCTATCTCGCCTTCGCGCGCGGCGACGGCGGCGAGGCGACGGCGGAGACCGACGTCGCGGCGATGCTCGACGAGCTGAAAACCGATACGGAGCGGCGCGGCCTCGGAGCGCAGACGGACTTTTCCGGCCGCAGGCTGGTGGCCGTGCGTCCCGCGGCCTTCCGACGCTGCCTGGCCAATCTCGTCGGCAACGCCCAGCGCTACGCGAAAAACATAACGCTCACCGGCGTCAACGACGGCCATATGCTGACCATCCATATAGACGACGACGGCCCGGGCATTCCGGTCGAGCGGCGTGACGACGCCTTCCGGCCCTTCTACCGGCTCGACGAGTCGCGCAATCAGGACGAGAGCCATTCCGGGCTCGGCCTCGCCATAGCGCGCGACATCATGCGCTCGCATGGCGGCGAGGTGACGCTCGAGGGCTCGCCGCTCGGCGGCTTGCGCGCGACCGTCACTTTGCCAGTGTGATCGCCGGCGGATGCGCCGACAAGGAGGGGGAGCTTTTCTCATGCCGAAAAATATGACGCCGTTTCTGATGTTCGAGGGAAGCGCGCAGGAGGCGATCGACTTCTATCTCGCCTCCATCCCCGACAGCAGCATCGTGACGATGGATCGTTATGACGGCTCGGGCCCCGAGCCGGCGGGCAGCGTGAAACGGGCCCTGGTCTCGATCTGCGGCCAGGAGCTCATTTTCTTCGACAGCCCCATTCCCCATCCCTTCTCCTTCACGCCGAGCATCTCATTCTTCATCACCTGCGCCGATGAAGGAGAGCTCGACGGAATCGCTGGCCAGCTGAGCGCCGGCGGCGAATACCTCATGCCGCCGGCCGATTACGGCTTCAGCAGGAAGTTCGGCTGGCTGAAGGACAAATTCGGGATTTCCTGGCAGCTGAACGTCGAGTGACCGCAGCGGCGGACGCCGCTGCGGGAGCGCCATGCGTCATCGACGTCCGATCTTCGCGCGGCCTCGCCCCGCTATTCCGCCGGACAGGGGATTTCCTTCGTCACGCCTTCGAGAAAGGCCTTCATGCCGCAATTGGCGCGCAGGGGGCTCGGCTTCTGATTGCCTTCCCAGGTCAGGAAGGTGACGATTCCGCGCGGATTGATGGCGATCACCTTGTATCGCTCGGGTCCGCGGGTCGCATAGCATTTGCCTTCTTTTATGTCCTCGGCGGTCAGGGCCATGGCCATATCTCCTTTCGCATAGAGCCTGACCTCGTCCCGCAAGAGCCGTGCCGAGCCTCAATGCGCGTGATCGTGGTCGTCGTGATCGTGGTCGTGATCGTCTTGCGCCGCGCCCTTCTTGTGCACGACATGCTCGGTGAGGAAATCGCCGGCGGCGATCACCCCGTCATCGTCCATCGCATGATCGAGCCCCTTGCGCGTCATCGACCAGACCTTGGCGCCCTGCCCCGTCAGCGCAGCCTTTGTCTCGCGTGCGGCGGCGAGCGGCGAAACCACGTCGGCGTCGCCATGGATCAGCAGAATGGGCGGCGCGCCATCGGCGCCGACGGACGGAGCGCCATAGGGACCGCCGGAAAACACCACCACCGCCGCCGCCGGCCCCGGCCGCGCGACTCCGGCGAGCAGCGCGAGCGTCGCCCCCTGCGAGAAACCGACCAGCGCCAGATGCGAGGCCGGAAGACGGCGCTTCGCCAGCGCCGCCTCTAGAAAGCGCTCGAGCGCCGCTAGCCCTTTGGCGAGCCCCTCCGGATCACCACCGTCGAACCAGCGCTTCACGCCATCGACGCTCGCGGGCGCTTCGGCGGCGAGAAATTCGGCCTTGGGCATGGTCGGAGCCCAGTTCAGCGCATGATCGACCATGGTCTGGCCGTCGGCGCCCTCGCCATGCAGCATCACGACGAGAAAGGCGGGCTTGCCGCAGGAGAGAGCGGCCAGCGCCGGCCCTTCGACAATGTCGGTCATGGGGATCGTCCTCCTTGCCCCGGCGCTCCGCCGGCCGCGAGGCGAGGTTCAATAAGCGTGCCGCCGCATGTCTCGCCATATGGCGCCCAATCTGCTTCGCCACAGTCGCGCCGGGGACGGACCGGCGCACCGTGAGAACAGACGCAGCAAAGCAACAGGAGGACCGCGTGGCGGACTACAAAGTGACGGTCGAGGAGCAGGCCGACGGAAAATGGGCCTGCTTCCTGCACGTTCCGGGCGAGGAGCCGTACAATCTCGGCAAATCCTTCAAGAACGAGGACCGCGCCGAGGCGTGGCTCACCGTCGGCGAAGCGACGACCGCGATCGACATGGCGGTGGCGAAGCTCACCAAGAAGTGAGCCTGCGGGAAGGGCCGCGATGTGCGCCTGTCGGCTATCCGACAGGCGATCCCGGCCCTTCGTCCATTTTGTCCCGCGCCGCCGAAGCCGCGCGCAGCAAGGAGCGAAAAAAATGGCCGTTGATTTGAAGGGCGATTGGACCGACGCCGACATTGCGAAGCTGATCGGCTCGGTCGTCGACGACCGCGACTGGCGCCTCGAGGTCAGCGCCGACGGAATCGCCTCGCTCGCCGACAAGACGGCGCATCCCACCGACGACGCCTACGACAACACGCTCCACTGCTTCCTCGAGACATGGATGCAGGGAACGGATTTCGTCGGCCCCTCGGCGGCCGGCGACAAGGACCTCGTCGGCAAGATCGCCAAGGCGCTGCGCGAGAACTACCCGACGCTCAAGGGCCTCAAATTCGTCTACGTCTCCTTGTGACGCTCGCGAATTGTGGCGGAAGGGCCACAGCCTGAGAATGTTTCCGTCCTGTTAGCGACCGTGGCCAGACTGTCACGGAATCGTTAACGGGCGGCCATAGACCGACCTCCGGCCAAGCTAAAGCCGGGGGATAAAATGCCTTTTCGTAACTGGTTGCTCGCGTCCATCTCGACGCTCGCGCTGCATGGCGCCGCAATGGCGCAGACCTATCGCACGCCCAATGTCGTCGCCAATGACGGGGCCGCCTCTATCAGCATGGGAGGCGTGACCTTCACCAATCAAGGTCTCGTCGGAACCGGACGTCTTCCGGCTGGGACGGTCGATTTCCTCGGCGACACGCTCGGCTCCTTCTCGAGCCTCGCCATCGATCCTTATTCCTGGCGGCGCAGCGGCTCGACTTTCGTCGCGACCATGCTCGCCCTGCCCGACCGCGGCCTCAACGATCCCGCCAATGGCGTCTTCTCCGATTATGCGGGACGGCTGCTGCGCTTCAACATCGCCTTCTCGCCCTATTCGGGCGCGAATCTCCCCGCCTCCACCAGCTCGCAGAATCAGGTGCAGATGACGCCCGACGGCGGCGTTCTGCTGCGCGACAATCAGGGCAAGACATTCACCGGCGCCGATTCTGGGTCGGGCGCCGTCAATCTCTTCGGCCGCCTCGCGCCGAGCCCTGCCGCCGGCATAGGCGCCGGCAAGATATCGCTCGACGCGGAGGGCCTCGCCTTCAAGACCGACCGCAGCTTCTACGTCAGCGACGAATATGGCCCGTCGATCTTCTATTTCGACGCCAATGGCAATCTCGTCGGCTCGGTCGGCGTTCCCTCTTCGCTGCTGCCGCGAACCAATGGCGCGATCGACTTCAACTCGACCGTCGCGCCGACGACGGGACGCCGCAACAATCAAGGCCTCGAGGCGGTCTCGGTGAGCCCGGACGGCAACCGGCTGTTCGCGATCCTGCAGAGCGCGACGATGCAGGACCAGGCCTCTGGACAGCAAACGCGCAACAACACGCGCATCCTGGTCTATGATATTTCGCTCAATCCGACGCCGGCGGCGCCGATCGAGACCTATGTGCTGCAGCTGCCGACCTACAGGCAGAACGGCGATGGCGGCAGCGCCAATCGCACCGCGGCGCAGAGCGAGATGGTGGCGCTCAACGACAAGCAGTTCCTCGTGCTGGCGCGCGACGGAACCGGCCAGGGTTCGGCGGCCGGCAATCCGATCATGGTCAAATCCATCTATCTCGTCGACATCGGACAGGCGACCAATGTCGCCGGCACGGCCGCCGATACGACGGCGGGCGGCCAGGTCGCGCCCAATGGCGTGCTGAATCCGGCGATCACGCCGGCGCAGTCGGTCGAGCTCGTGAACATGCTGAACACGACACAGCTCGCCCGCTTCGGCCTCAACCTCAACAATGGAGCGCCCGGCCAGTCGGCGCAGTCGCAGCTCACCCTGTCGGAGAAATGGGAGGGCATGGCGCTCGTCCCGACGCTCGTCGAGGGCCGGCCGAACGACTTCTATCTCTTCGTCTCCAACGACAATGATTTCACCACGACCAATGGCGTGATGCAGGGCCAGACCTACAACTCCGGCCAGAACAACGACAATATGGTCCTGGTCTATCAGCTCACCCTGCCGACCGCCGTCGATCCGCTGTTCCTCAAATCCATGCGCGACACGGCGCCTCAGGTGCTCGGCCGCATCGACGCCGGCGCTCTCGGCCTCGCCTCCAGCGCCGCCGCGCCGGTCATCGCGCAGCTGCAATCGATTCGACGCGCGCAGAGCGGCGTCTTCGCGGCGCAGGGCCTCTCGACCTGGCTCGGCGGCAATGTCGATTTCGGCCCCACTTCGTCGCGGCCCGGGCTCGACGGCGACCGCACGCTCTATGGCGGCTCCTTCGGCGTCGATTATGGCTGGAAGGAGATTCGCGTGGGCGTCGCGGCGACGGTGCGCGCAGGCCAATATGGCGGCGGCGCGCTGGGCTATTTCGACATTTCGCCGACCGTCTCGCCGAGCCTCTACGCCGGCTATTTCGGCGATCTCTTCTATCTGCACGGAACGGCGACCTTCTCGCCGGACGTCGGCTTCTCCGACATTCGCCGCCTCGGCGCCTATGGGCTCACCGGCGTCGGCCGCACCAGCGTCGATTCTTACGCGTTCGGCGGCGAGATCGGCGCCAAGCTGAAGCTCGACGCCTTCCAATTCACGCCCTTCTTCGGCGTGACGCAGACCCATGCGACCATTCGCGGCTATACGGAGAGCGGGGCGGCCGGCGGCAATGTCGTCTATCCGGAGCACTCGACCTATGCGACGACGCTGCGCTTTGGCGGCGAGGTCTCGGCCTCTTTCCTCGGCGTCAATCCTTGGGTGCGGGTCGCCTATAATGAGATGCTCGACCGCGATCCCAGACGCGTGAACGTCAGCCTCGCCGGCGTGCTCAGCCAAATGGCGACGCAGACGATCCTCATTCCGACCTATGATCGTAACTCCGTCACGGTCGGCGTCGGCGCGCAAGGCGATCTCGCGACGAATATCGGCTGGCGCATCGGCTATGACGCCGATGTCGCGACTCGCAACGGGGCCGTCGCCCATTCGGTGACGACGGCCGTGCGCATCGGCTTTTGATGAAAGCGGGACGACGCCGCCGTCAGGCGGTGGCGTCGTCCTGATGCCGGCGATGGCCTTCGCCGTGGTGATGGCCCTCGGCGTGAGGATGGTCTTCGGCGTGGTGATGACGCCGACGCGCCTCCTCATAATCTTCCTCGAACTCATCGTCGCGATCACGCGCATGATGGCGGTGGCGACGGCGGCCGGTCATTCCGCGGAACACGGCGCGCGCCAGACCGCGCAGCGGCGAGGTCAGGCGGCTCACATCCTCGATGCGCTCGATCACCGCCTCGCTGCGTGAGAGCTCACGGTCGAGCGCGGCCTTGGTGCGGCACAGATCGACGTCGCGATCGTCGAACCAGGTCCCGAGCACGCGCCACCAGGCGATGGAGAGGCCCTGCAGCTTCAACGCGCCGAGCGCGCCTTCGCTGTCTATGTCGGCGGCCTCCAGCATGAAACGCATGGAATTGACCGTCTCGCGGTTGAGCGCGGCCGCCGCCAGCGGATCGGTCGAGGCCCATTGCGAGACCGACTCCAGCGCATTACGATAGGGCTCGAGCGCTTCGAGACGGCGCAGCAGCACCTCATAGAGCCGCTCCTTGGCGGGCTCGGAGGCGTAGCGGCCGGAGAAATCCTCCAGCACTTGCCGGTCGATCTTGCGCGAGAAAGCCGCCAGCACCGCGCCTTTGGAGGGGAAATTGTCGCGGAAATCCGCGAGCGAGACATCCGCGTCCTGGGCGATGTCGGAAATCGCGATATCCTCGAAGGCGCGGCGGGCCGCCAGCCGCATCAAGGATTCGACGATCCGGTCGCGGACCGAGCCGCTTCCATTGCCTGTTTCGTTGGTCTTGCCGCTCGTCGCCATCGCCGCCTCCTCACATCGCTCGAAGCCAGCCGCTTCCAAGAAGTCAATTTAGGCAAGTTAATTTAGGGCGTTTTTGCCGGATCGGAAGCGCTTTGCGCCGTTCAGCCAGACAATTCCCCCGCTCGCCGCTTCGCCGCGGCGACCGCGCGCTCCAGCAGCGGCGCGAGGCCGTCGCTCGCCATCAGAACCTCGAGCGCCGCTGCGGTCGTGCCGCCGGGCGAGGTGACGTTCTGACGAAGCGACGCCGGCGTCGTACCGGCGCTCTGACGCAATAATTCGCCGGCGCCGGAAACGGTTGCGCGGGCCAGCTGCGCCGCCGTCTCCTCCGGCAGGCCGGCCTCGACGCCCGCTCTGGTCAGGCATTCGACGAAATAGAAGACATAGGCCGGACCGGAGCCGGACACGGAAGTCACGGCGTCGACCAGCGGCTCGGCCTCGACCCAGACCACCTCGCCGACGGCGGCGAGCAGAGTCTCGGCCAGCGCGCGATTCTCCGTATCGACGGCGGGCGCGGCGAAGGCGCCGGTGATTCCGCGGCCGATGGCGGCCGGCGTGTTGGGCATCGCGCGCACAAAAAGCCGCGCCTGCGGCAGCCGAGCGGAAAGATCGGCGACGCGCTTGCCGGCGAGAATGGAGACGATGAGCGTATCGGAGCCGGCTTCTCCCGCGATCGTCGGCGCGACCTGATCCAGCGCCTGCGGCTTCACGGCGAGCAGAAGCGCGCGCGGGGCCTCGCGATTTTCCGGATTGAGGCGAAAGCCGCGCTCCTGCGCGAGCGAGACGAGCGCCGGCGAAGGCTGCGGCTCGACAATGGTCACGCCCGCGCCAGAAAGCCCGCGAGCCGCCCAGCCCTGCAGCAGGGCGAAACCCATTTTTCCGGCCCCGACCAGAGTGATGGAGCGGGGCAGCTCGGCCGCGTCGGCCATTTGGATCACGCTTCTCCCTTGGTCTCGAAGGTCGCGGTCTCGAGCGCTTCCTTAGCGCCCTTGCCGGCCCAGAGCACGAATTGGAACGCCTGATAATAGCGCTCGCAGGTCTCCAGCGCATGGTCCAGCAGAGCGGCGCATTGCGGACCGGAGGGCTGGGCGCCGCCGGTCAGCAGCAGGCCCTGGCGGTGCATGACGACCCCCTCGCTCGGCCACAAATCGAAATGGCCGACCCAGAGCTGTTCGTTGATCGTGCGGATCAGCGCCTGCGCCTCGGTGCGGCGGCGTTCCGGCACGCGCAGATCGAAGGCGCAGCTCACATGGAGAGTCTCGAGCTCCGCCAGCCAAGTGAAGGCCACATGATAGTCGGTCCAACCGCCGGCGACAGAGATCGAAATCTCGTCTTCGTCGTCGCGATCGAAGCTCCAGTCATTGGTGGAGGCCAGCTGCTCGACGATATCGACGGGATGTCGGGGACGGTCGAAGTCTTTGTCAGGTGCGATCAGCATGAGCGAAACCTAATGTGAGGGTCGGCCAGACAAGGGCGACGGACGCTTCTCTCTTCAGAGACGCAGACGCTGACTGCGAGCCTTCGCGCTCCCCTTGTGGAAACCGCCCGACGAAACGAATCGTCCTGCTCGTTCACTCTACTCGAAACAATTGAAATGCCGCCGACTCGACGATGTGTGGACGCGAACCTCATGTGCGTTCGTTGATTTGTCGCACAGTGGTGGATTCGTTTCCGCCGGTCTACAGGCGGCGAGACGACGTCCACAAGCTGAAGCATTCGCGAAACGAAAAACCGTGGGACAAGTCTGCGTCGCGCGGCTTGCGCGAAGCTGCGCGACGCGGCGGACCGGCTCCGCTCTCGTCTTTTTTAAGGAGTCATCACCACCGGCGTGCCGACGCTGACGCGCTCATAGAGGTCGACGACATCCTCGTTCAGCATACGAATGCAGCCATAGGAGGCCGCAGTGCCGACCGAGGCGCGCATTTTATTGGTCGTGCCATGGATCGCCACCTGATTGCGATCGAGCGTCAGAGCGCGGACGCCCATCGGATTATGCGGCGAGCCGCCGTGGATGAAATTGGGCAGCTCGGGATGGTCCTGCTTGACCACCGCCGGCGGAACCCAATCGGGATTCACATATTTCCCGTCGATGCGGGCGTAACCGGACCATTCCTTGCCGGCCTTGGGCACCGCGACCGGATAGCGAATGGCGGTGCCGTCCCCATTGACCAGGAACAGGCTGCGCTGGCGGGCGCTGATCACCACCGTGCCCGGCTGCACCGGGGCGCTGTAGGAGACGACATTATGCGCCGCGCTCGCCGCTCCCGGCAGCGAGGCGAGGCCGCAAGCGAGCGCCGCCGCGGCCGTGTAACGCGAAATACGCTGACGAAACGAAATGCTCATGGCTCACACCTTCTCCGAATGGCCGGCGTCGCATTCGAACATGTCGCGCATTCTAGCTTCGGCCATAATTCGCGCCAGCCATCTCATAGTTGCGGTTACGGTTTAACACTAAGATTTCCTTACCTGTCTCGCTAAAGCGCGACAGAAGCTGGGGAAATCTCCGCCTTAATTCGGCCTTGCGCGGCGCCGGTTGCGCGGCGCGCGTGTTCGGGGCATGACGGGGCATGGAACATGGACAGTTCGCGCCGGCGATTTTCGACCGCGCCCTGCTGCGCCGCCGGCTGGCGCGGGCGGCGTCCCGCGGCGCGCCCGATTTTCTATTGGCCCGCGCCGCCGACGATCTCGCCGATCGGCTGAGGGGCATAAAGCGTCCCTTCCCCCGCTCGCTCGATCTCTGCACGCCCGCGGCGCATTTCGCACAGATCGTCGCGGCGAGCGGGCGGCCCGCGCCGCTGCGGGCCGGGCGTTTTCAGGAGCCGAGCGTCGATCTCGTCGCCGAGGAGGAGACGCTGCCCTTCGCGGCGGAGGCCTTCGACCTCATCGTCTCCGGCTTTGCGCTGCAATGGGTGGACGACCTCCCCGGCGCGCTCGCCCAGGCGCGGCGGATGCTGGCGCCGGACGGGCTTTTTCTTGCCTGTTTTCCGGGCGGCGCGAGCCTCATCGAGCTGCGCGCCGCGCTCGCCCAGGCGGAGGACGAGATTTGCGGCGGGGCGAGCCCGCGCGTCTCGCCTTTCGTCGATCTGCGCGATCTCGGCGGGCTATTGCAGCGGGCCGGCTTCGCCCTGCCGGTGACCGACGTCGACTCCTTCACGCTGCGCTATGATTCCATGTTCGCGCTCTGCGCCGAGCTGCGCGCCATGGGCGCCGCCAATGTGCTGACGCAGCGCTCCCGCAAGCCGCTGCGGCGCGCCGTTCTGCTGCGGGCCGCGGAAATCTACGCGACGCGCTTCTCCGACGCCGACGGCCGCGTGCGCGCGACGATGGAGCTGGTCTGGCTCTCCGGCTGGGCGCCGCACGAGAGCCAGCAGAAGCCGCTCGAGCCCGGCTCGGCGCAAATGCGGCTCGCCGATGCGCTGAAGCCGAAGGAAGGATCGTCGTAGCGGTCCAGTGTCTCGCGAAGCGCGCCTTCCGGCTCGCAGATCGCTAGCGCACGCGAACCTCGACCTCCCGGCGGCGCACCGCCTGCTTCTCCCAAGGCCGCTCCTCGACGAAGACGAGACGCGCTCTGCCGGCGACGACGGCCTCGATGCGGAAAAAACGCAGGCTGGGGGCGCCGGCTCGCGGCGGCTCCGACTCGTCGCCCGAAGGGACGAAACCGCCATCCACGACCCGCACAATGGCCGGATTTGTGCTCGCCGCTCGGTCGAAGCGCCAGACATAGCCGGTGGAGGGATTCTCGATCAATTCGAGCCTCCGCGTCTCGCCCTTTGCGAGCGTCAGATGCGCCTCCCCGGCTCGAACCGACGATAATTCGAGCAAAATCATCGCGATCGCGATAAGAACCAGCTTCGTCATCCTTAAGCCTCGACAGCAACTGCCGCGCATCCGACAAGCTCCGATATCTTCGCCGCGGCCGCGGCTGCGCCATCCTCGCGGCCGATGCGCCCGGCCGCCTCGCGGGCGCTTTCGGCGTAGCGGTCATCGGAAAAGAGAGCGCCCAGCTCCTCGACGAGGCGCTCCCTCGAGCATTGCTCATAAGGGAGGCGCCGGCCGACGCCGAGACGCTCCACGCGCGCGGCGTTGTCGCCCTGATCGCCGAAGACGGGGACGATGAGCTGCGGATGCCCGGCGCGCAGCGCCTGCCCGCAGGTTCCCGAGCCGCCGTGATGCGCCACGACGGCGGCGCGCGGAAATATCAGCGAATGGCGGATATGGCCGGCGACGAAGAGCTGCGGCGGCAGCCCCTCGGCCAAAGCCTCTCGCTCCTCCTCCGCGACCAGCAGCACGGCGCGCCGCCCCAGGCGGAGCGCCGCATGGCCGGCGGCGCGGTAGAAGTCCGAGCGCCCGCGCACGACGAAGCTGCCGAGCGTCACGACGATCGGCGGCGCGCCGGCTTCGAGGAAATCTACGAGCGGCTCCGGCAAGCCCTCGGCCGCATCGGTGAAACGGTCATGGAAGGTATGGCCGGCGAGAAAGACATTGGCCGGATGATCGGGCTGCGGCGGCGCCAGCAGCGGGCTCATGAGCCCGAGAGTCGCCTGCGCATAGGAGCCGCCGGTCAAAAGATCGCGCCCGCGTCGATGCGGCAGGCCGAGCTCGCGCCGCAGCCGCGCGATCGGCCGCCCCTGCCAAGCGAGAAAATGCGTCACCGCGAAAGCCAACGCTTTGTTATAGGCGAGCGCGAGGCCGGAACGCGGGTCGGCCACGAAGCGCGAGCGCGGACCGAGCGGCGGATCATAGGCCGAAAACAGGAAGAGCGGCGACACGACGCCGTCGAAGAGCGGCACGGCGAGCCGTTCCGCGGCGAGCTTCGCCGAGAAGCAGATGCTGTGCGCGACCACCGCCGCCGCACCCTCGCCCGCCGCCGCGACATCCTCGAAGCTCTGGCGGAGATAGGGAAAGATCAGCTCGCGGAACATGAAGCCGTCGTCGCGCGCGACGCGATCGGCGACGCCGCCCAAGTCCAGACCGAGCCGCTCGGTCAATTCCTCGACGTCCGGCCGCACGGCGGCGAAGCCGAGCCCCTCGCTCTCGATCCAGTCGCGATAGAAGACGCTGGTGGCGATCACCGGGCGAAAGCCGAGGCGTTTCAGCGCGTGAGCGAGCGCCACGTAAGGATTGAGGTCGCCGAGCGAGCCGAAGGTCGCTATGACGATTTTCCGCCCGTCTCCCATGTCCGTCTTCGTCCCTTCGCCGCCCCATGGAGTCGGCCGGCGCGCATGTTATACTGATTTCCTCGCAGAAAAGAGGACTTGATGACCGCCGCTTCCGCTTCCGATCCTCGCCCGTCGCTCGCCGGCGCCACACGCGCCGAGCTGGCCGATGCGCTGGGCGCCATAGAGATACCGGAGCGCGAGATCAGAATGCGGGTCTCGCAGCTCTGGCATTGGATTTATTTCCGCGGCGCGCGAGAGTTTTCCGAGATGCTCAACATCTCGAAAGCCGTGCGCGCGAAGCTCGCCGAGCGCTTCACCTTGGCTCTGCCGGAGATCGCGGCCGAGCAGGTCTCCACCGACGGCACGCGCAAATGGCTGCTGCGGCTCGACCCCGTCGACGCCAATGACAAGGGCGCGGAGATCGAATGCGTCTATATTCCCGAGAGCGACCGCGGCACCTTATGCGTTTCCAGCCAGGTGGGCTGCACGCTCAATTGCAGCTTTTGCCATACGGGCACGCAAAAGCTGGTGCGCAATCTCTCGACGCGCGAGATCGTCGCGCAGCTTCTCGTCGCGCGCTCGCGGCTCGGCGATTTTCCCGGCCTCGAGCCGCCGACCGATGGGCTCGTGCCCTCGGGGCCGGATGTGCGCGCCGTCTCCAACATCGTCTTCATGGGCATGGGTGAGCCGCTCTATAATCTCGAGCAGGTCGAGAATGCGATCGAGATCATGTCCGACGGCGACGGGCTGTCGCTGTCGAAGCGACGCATCACCGTCTCGACATCGGGCGTCGTGCCGCAAATCGAGAAGCTCGGCGCCGAATGCGGGCCCATGCTCGCCATCTCGCTGCACGCCGTGCGCGATCCGCTGCGCAATGAGCTGGTGCCGCTCAACAAGAAATATCCGATCCGCGAATTGCTCGACGCCTGCCGCGACTATCCCGGCGCCTCCAATGCGCGGCGCATCACCTTCGAATATGTGATGCTGAAGGGCGTCAACGACAGCCCGGCGGAAGCGCGCGAATTGGTGCGGCTGCTGAAGGGCATTCCGGCCAAGATCAATCTGATCCCCTTCAACCCCTGGCCGGGCGCGCCCTATGAATGCTCCGATTGGGAGACGATCGAGCGCTTCTCCGACATCGTGTTCAACGCCGGCTATGCGAGCCCGGTGCGCACGCCGCGCGGCCGCGACATTCTCGCGGCCTGCGGTCAGCTGAAGAGCGAGACCGAGAAGCTGCGCGCAAGGGCGCGGCTCGCGGTGGAATAGAGCGCGCTCGCTCCCGAAGAACGACATCGCCGGAAAGATATCCATGCGAGACATCGTCCCGATCGTCGAAGGACTGGCGAAGGCACTCGACCGCGATGATTTCGATACGGCGAGTCGTTTTCTGAGCGAGGATTGCGCCTACGACACGGGCGGCGACGTCGTGACGGGACGCATCGCGATCATCGACTCCTATCGCGCCGCCTCGGCTTGGGCGCATGCGACATTCGATGAAGTCGTCTACGAATCGGAGATCGATCGAGCCGACGTCTCCGACACGTCCGTCGCCGTGATCTATACGGATCGCATACGCAAAGGCGAGCGCTGGCACACGCACAAATGCCGACAAACGGTCGACGTGGACCGCCGATCCGGCAAAGTCGTCGCCATCGCCCATGGCGATTTCGAAGGCGAAGCGGAGCGTCTGAACGCTTTCTTCGCCGCCTGCGGAGTCGTTCGGCGCGCGCGCCCCGAAAGCTAGCTGCGGCCCGATGTTCGCGGCGCCTGTCAGCCCAGCAGCCGCCGCAGCGCCTCCGCGCTGGTGACGGAGCCATTTGTCGGCGCGCCCTTATTGGCGAGCTTGTCGAGCGTGATGAGAATCTTCGTCAGCTTGTCCTGCATCAGATTGACGTCATTCGCCAATTCGTTGAAACGATTCTCCAATAGGATGAGATGCCGGCCGAGCGCCCGCGTGTTGGGCGAGCCGTCCGGGCTGGTCTGAACGCCCTGCGTCTGCATGTCGTATTGCTGGAAGACTCGCATGGAAATTCTCCGATTGCTCGCGAGCGGGCCGCGCCGCCGCCGATCGAGAATGGTCAATTCTCTATCGGGCAGAGGATGGCGCGAGCGGCCGCTGCGACAAGGCCGTTCGGAGAATTTCAGCGGCCGCGCGCGGCGCGAAAGGCGATGGCGGCGAGAGCGGCGGAGATCAGCACATTCCAATTGCTGAGCGTGAGCGCGAAAATGCGCAGCGCCGGACGATCGCAGCTCACCACTTTCATCTTGTCGAGCGAGGAGCGGAAATCGTCGAAGGAGCCGGCCTTGCTCAGCGCCCCCGTGCATTCGGAGGGGCCGGGAAAAAGCTTCAGCTCGACGCCGGAATGATAGAGCGCCAGCGCCGTCCCCGCCGCGAACAAGAGCCCGAGCAGCGCCAGCGCGATGCGCGCGGCGCCCTCCCCGCCCCGCTGCAGCGCTATGGCCGCGAAGGCGGCGAGCGGAATGCCGGCGTAATAGGGTATGCGCTGCTTCAGGCACAGCTCGCAGGGGGCGAAGCCCATCGCCTCGAAGATCCAGGCGCCGCCTATGGTGGCGACGGCGACGCCGAGAACGACCAGCGCCGCGCGCCGCCGCGTGGAGAGCAGCGCCGCGATCACAGGAATTTCGCCGCCACGACGAATCCGACGACGACGATCGCCGCCATGCCGCCGACGAACACGCCGAAATTCGCCTCCAGCTTGTCGCGCAGAAAATCGCCGAAATGATTGATGGCGGCGGCGAGGATGAAGAAGCGCGCGCCGCGCGTGACGAGCGAGAGCGCGAGGAACAGGCCGAAATTATAATCCATCAGCCCGGAGACGATGGTGACGAGCTTATAGGGAATGGGGGTGAGCCCTTTCACCAGAATGAAGATGGCGCCCCATTGGGCGTAGAAGGCGCGCAGCGCCTCCATTTTGGCGGCGTAGCCGTAGAGATCGATGAGCCAGAGGCCGATCGTGTCGTAGAACAGCGCGCCTATGGCGTAGCCGAGCGCGCCGCCCGCAACCGAGCCGACAGTGCAGATCGCGGCATAGAGCCAGGAGCGCTTCGGCTGCGCCAGCGACATGGGCAGGAGAATCACATCCGGCGGAACCGGAAAGAAAGAGCTTTCCGCGAAAGCTATGGCGCCGAGCGCGAGCGGCGCGTGCCGGCTGGCGGCGAGCGACATGGTCCAGTCGTAGAGCTTTTTGATCATTTTCCAACCGGTTCGGAAGGCGGAGCGCCTCTCGTTTATCATTTCGGCGGTCCGGAAGCGAGGCTCGAGGCTCGAAGATGTGCGAGGTCGCCTTGACGGAGGCTTCGGCCCGGCTAATATCCGCGCCGCGACGCCGGCCCCGCCGGCCCGCGCCCCTGTGGCGGAATTGGTAGACGCGCTCGACTCAAAATCGAGTTCCGCAAGGAGTGCTGGTTCGACTCCGGCCAGGGGCACCATTGGCTTTTTCTCACACATTCGCATCGGTTCGCCCACGTCCGGTCTGAGACGTTATTGCTCTGCAAAATCAGCGAATTGATGGGTAGTCAGGCCGGCTTTTAGCTCGCCTTGATCCGCCAAGATACGGTAGCATCCGCAGCAGATTGTTGTTATCGGGTTGGTATGCGGTCGAGACCGCCCCGCCATACCAACAGCCGATGTCGTCATGCCGCTTTCCGATGCGCTCGCCCGCGCCGCCAAGCCCAAAGACGGGAAACTGACGAAATTCTCGGACGGCTATGGCTTGCAACTCTGGGCACATCCGAATGGCGTGCGGAGCTGGCATGTCGCCTATCGTTTCGAAGGTCGGCAACGCAGTGTGACGCTCGGCGACTACCCTTCCCTTTCGCTCAAAGAAGCGCGGGAGCGCGCTCACGATATTCGCCGACGCGTCGCCGGCGGAGAAGACCCGAGCCCGCGGGCGGCCGCAAAGGCCGTCGCAGCAGCGCAGATCGTGACTTTCGGAAGCGTGAAATCCGGCTGGCTCGCCAAGCTCGAACGCGAGGGAAAAGCCGACGCGACTCTCGAAAAAGCGAAATGGCTCGTCGGCCTCATTGCGTCGCTGGATAGCCGGCCGATCGCAGAGATCAAAGCTCCGGAGATCATGGATCTGTTGAAGCCGATCGAGGAGGCGGGCCAGCTCGAGACCGCGACAAGGCTTCGCTCAACCCTCTCGCGCATCTTTCGCTACGGCGCCGCGCTCGGCGCCGTCGAGCATGATCCCGCGGCGCTGCTGCGCGGCGCCCTCGCCGCGCCGAAGCCGGTTCATCGCGCCGCTATCCTCGATCCGAAGGCGTTCGGCGCTCTGCTGCGGGCGATCGAAGCCTATGAGGGCCGCGGAAGCCAAGTCCGCGAGGCGCTGCAATTGCTCGCCCTGACCGCCGCGCGGCCCGGCGAGCTGCGCCTCGCGCAATGGGAAGGCGAGTTCGATCTCGACGCGGGCGTGTGGACGGTTCCCGCGAGCCGCATGAAAATGCGCGAGCCGCATAGAGCGCCACTCGCTCGGCAGGCGGTCGAGATACTTCGCCGACTGAAGAAGCAAGACGGGCTCGCCCGTCCAGCCTCGCCCTTCCTATTCCCCAGTCCGCGGCCTGGGCGTCCCCTCTCGGAAAACGCCTTCAATGTCGCGCTGCGCGCCATGGGCTTCGGAAAGGAAGATATTTCGGCCCATGGCTTCCGGTCGACGTTCTCGACCATGGCGAACGAGTCGGGCCTCTTCGCCTTCGACGCGGTCGAGCGCGCGCTGGCGCATCAAGACGGATCGGAAGTGCGGCGCGCCTATCATTGCGCCGATTACTTCGAAGAGCGCCGCCGGCTCATGCAATGGTGGGCAGACAAGGTCGATGCGATGCGTGAAAGTCGCCCTTCGAACGACGAATCAGAGGCCACCGCCTGCGCCATGCGCCTCACGCCAAATCTCGAATAGCTTGTCTTCGGACGAGGCGCCTCTCGACTTGGCGAAGGCGATCGCACGTTTGAGTTCGTCCGTGACCGTGGATCTGGAAGGGGGCCTTTCGCGCTGCGCGACGCAAGCTTCGGCTTCCGCCAACGTCAAGGTATATCGGCTCCTATAGATACGCTTTTTCGCGCCTCTTATAGAAACTCCGACTGAAATCCGCTTCGGTAATCCGAATTCTCGAAAAAAATCGAGTTGCGCGCCTGCAACAGAACCGGATTTCCAGCGAAGCACGTCGCCAATTATCTTTTTTAAACCTACGCTCTCGAGGTCTAATTGTTCCTCCGCTATAATTTCAGGATGCTTCTTTCTCATTTTCATTGCTATTTCGGCGATGCTCAGGCCATCGCTCGACCGAATGATCTCGTTTACAAAGGTCCGCGTTTTCGGAGCACTGACTTTCATTGCGGCGCAACTCCTCGGCGAATCGATTCAGCCAAGATATCGCAGCTTCGAGTTGCATGGAATCCGGCACCGATGAATGCTCCCGGAAATATCGAGCAACCGTCTCTGGTTCGTCCTCGTTGACGGAAAGGGCCGAAATCGCAGTATTGACGCGGTATAAGTGGTCTTGGATGCGTTTCCAGTCCTTCCGCCGGCGCCGGATCGCTTTAATCGCCTCCCGATCCGCTTTCGAAAGCGGCGGTTGCATCGACCCGTCCGAGGCCCGGACGCGCCCGCCGAGCAATTTTCCGATCGTGGCGGCCTGCGCCACATCCGGATAGTGACCATGCTTCCGCAGAAAATCGGAATAGGCGTTCTTGCCGAATTCCGCTTCAACGCGATCCGCGATATTGGCGATATTCTGATCGCCGAGCCCGCCCTTATGCTCGACGCCCGAGCAATCTTCTTTAACGAGCTGCAAATAGATTGGATATTTCTGCATTTTCATTGGCGCTCGCCATTGTTCACAGAGAAAATAAGCGCTCTGGATTGAAACTTTGATAATCTGCGTGCGGCTCGGCACTGACGCTCACGAAAGCGTCCTCGCGCTCGGCAAGCCGTCGATCCACGCATCGAGGTCGGACACTTTGACGAGCGTATGTTTCCCGGACTTCTTCATCGGGATTGCGCCGTCTTTGAGCAGCTCGAAAAACTTCGTACGGCCGACGCCGATGTATTTCGCCGCCTCTCGAGGGTTGAGGACCGCGGGCGTGATCTGCACGAAGGCGCGCGACGCTTCGGGGCCAATCGCGGGGCGATCGCCTTCGACGGCCATTCCCTGATTCGACATTTCAGACTCCTCCTTTGCATCACCGACCCTGTGACCGCCGACCGTCACGACTGAACCTGCTCGAACGTCCGGGACTCGGCGACGAAGCGCCAAGGGCCGGTGTCGAAATAGGTGTAGAAAAAGACGTCGTAGTCGCCGGGCGGCGCGTCCGCTTCGCGAAGCCCAGCGACCATTTCGTCGACGCTCTCGGCGAGCGTGTCGCCCTGCCATCCGCCGCCGACGCAGCATTGCTCGAATTCGGCCGGCGGCTCGGACGCCAGCGCATGGCCGTCCGCCGCGAGCCGCAATTCGATCTCGTCATGCGTGTCGCAGCGAAAGAAGCGAACCGTGTCGCCGTCGCGAAGCGGTCGCGCCCATTGGTCGCCGTCTTGCTCGAGGCCGGCGAGATGCGCCGCGCCGCCGATATCGACGATCCATGCGCTCGGGTCCGCGCGGCCCGGAGGCATGACCTCGTCGAGATAGCATTCCGGATACCATTTCGAATCGACGACCATGGCGGAAGCTCCTCTCTTCGGCGTCACTCCGCCGCCTGCCGCGCCTCAGCGTCGTCGCGCAAGGCGAGGCCGAGGTAATGGACGCCGTCGCTCGACCGCTTCTTTTCGAAGCCGAGCGAGCCGAGCGCCTCGCTCAATTCCGCATAGCCGATCTTGCGTAGGCCCTCGGCCTCGGCGAATTCGCCGAAGCGGTCGAGCAAGGCCTTTGCCTTGATGCGGCCTTCGCCGCCGCGGACGCAGCGCTCCTCGAGGAAGCGCTCGACGGCCCGGGCGATCGTCGGCGCGCCGTCGCCGTCGCTCCCCTGCCCTGCCGCCTTCGCCGCTTCGTCGCGCGCGATTTCCTCGACCATGGCTTGCGCGGTCGAGCGCTCGTCTCTCGGCTTCGATGCGGACAGCGACGCCAGCGCCTCGGGAAGCCAATGGCGGTCGCGTGCGAGCAAGGCGGCTCGCTCGACGATCTTCGGCTTGCGGAGCTTGCCCGCCTCATTGGCGGCGGCCTCGCCGTCGATCGCGCGGATCGCGTCGAGCGCATCCTCGCGCGACGAGGCCTCGAACAGCGCTCTATAGTCCAGCGCCTCGCAGAGATCGGAGCGCAAATCGACGAGGCCGGAGGCGAGCGAGACGAAATTCTGCGTCTGCGACGGCTTGAGGTTCTCGAGCCAGAGCGAGCGGCCGATCAATTCCGCGAAGGCGGCAGACAGATCGGCGAGCGGCGCTCGCGCGACGATCGCGAGGCCGTTGAGAAAATGCGCCGGCGCGAGCCGCTGCAACAGCTCATGACGCGGCGGCGACGCAAGAGCGCGCGCGTCGGCCATCCGGGACGGGCGGCGGCGGCTCGCAAGCCATCCGGTTCGCCATTCCGGCGAGCCGCGAGCGCGTTCGCATCGGGCGCGCTCTCTTTCCGAAGGGTGACACATGACGAATGAGACGAGCGGCGCCCTCGCGCCGCAATGCGCTATCGCTTTGCCGAAATGGATCGAAGTCGCGCGTTCCTATATCGGGACGCATGAGGGCGTCCGCGCGAAAGACAATCCGAAAGTCGTCGAGCTATATGCGCTCGCCGGCCATCCCGAGGTCGAGCATGATTCCGTTCCGTGGTGCGCCGCCTTCGTCGGCGCGTGCCTGCGCAAGGCGGGACTGCCGTCGAGCGGGACTCTCTGGGCGCTCGATTACGCCAAATATGGCGACAAGCTCTCGTCGCCGATCGTCGGCGCCATCGCGACGAAGAAGCGCGATGGCGGCGGCCATGTCTTTTTCGTCGTCGACTTCGACGGGACGCATGTCTGGGGCCTCGGCGGCAATCAATCCGACGCCGTGAGCATCACGGTCTATCCGCGAAGCGTGATCCATTCCTATTCCTGGCCGCATGGCGTCGCCTTTCCGAAAGGAACGCATGACGGCGCGTTCCGCGTCGGCGCCGTCAAGGCCGGAAGCGAAGCGTGAAAGGGGGCGCGCCCATATCCCCGATCAATTGGAAACGCGCCGCGCTCATTGTCGCGGCCGTCGTCGTTATCTCGCTCGCCGCTCCGCTGTTGCTCTATATCGGCGGCGTCGCGCGATTGGCGGCGACGGGACAATCCTTCGAATAGCTGCCTTCGAATAGCCCGCCTCGGGCTTCGAACTCGCGGCGTCCCGGCCGAGCGCCCGCGAGCTGTTCTTTCCGGCCATTTTCCCAAATCTCGAAAGGCAAACTCATGAAACGCAACGTGCTCTCGGCGGGCGCGGCGATCGCCGCCGTATGCTCGCTCGCGCTCTGCGCGGCTCCCGCCGCTCTCGCGGCCGAGGCGGCCGCGCCGGCCGCGAAAATCGTCTCCATTCCCTGGGGCGATTGGCTGTCCTCTCTGCTCGTCTCGTCGGTCGGCCTCGTCGTCGCCGTCGTGAGCTGGGCGCTGCGCGGCGCGCCGGCGGCGCTGCGCGCCTATCTGACCAATGACGCGATCTCCAAAGCCGCGAACTACGTCATTGCGACCGAGGTCGGGCTCATCAAGGGCAAGACGGTCGAAATCGGCGTCGCCAATGACCTGATCGTGGCGATTGCGTCGCGCCTCGTCGCGAACGAGCCGCGAATCGCCAAATGGGCCGGCGATCTGCTTGAGCCGCTGATCGTGGCCGAGCTGTCCAGGCTCGGCGTCATCCCGGCCGAGGCGGACGCCGCGGCCCTCGGCCTTCCGGCGGCGGCGTGAGCTTTCTCTCGAGTTTGGTCGGCGCGTTGTTCTCTTCGCTCTTTCAGGCCGTCGCATCGGCCTGGACGGGCGATCGGCAACGCACCGACACGGCGAGCGCCCACGAACGCGCGGGCGCCGCCGAAGCCGCCAATGAAACGCAACAAGCGATCGCGGAGACTGCCGATGCGCGCGCGAGCCTTCCTTCTGAGCCTGATGATCCCGATTCTCTCGCTGGCAGCCTGCGACGACGGCGCGCCGCCGCCGATCGCGGCGGTTAGGGCCGTGACCGCGCAGGCGACGCCGGAAGCCCGAAAGGCCGAGATCAAGCGCCAGCTCGCGCGCATCTGTCCGACGCCGCTCGACGATGCGGACCTCGAGCGGGCGGCGGCCTTCGTCGAGACGCATCGCGACAAGGACGCCGTCGCGATCGTCCGCGACCTCTCGCGCCTCGACGCCGAGGCACGGGTCTGCCGAGGCGCGCAAGGCGCAAATTAGGGGAAAGAAATGGTCGAGCTGACGAAGAATGACGTCAAAGAAGCCGTGCGCGAGGCGCTCGCGGAAAAGTTCGAAATGACGCTCGGAATCGATTGCCGCTCGCCGGAAGAGCGAGCCGAGATGCGTAAGGATATGGAGTTCGTGCGATCTCTACGCCTCGGCGCTCGCAAGGGGGGCGAGAAAATATTCTGGTGGGCGGTCGCGTTGCTCGGAACGACCGCGCTCGGAATATTCTGGCCCGATATCAGCAAACATATCGGCCGATAGCACCATCGACCGCCGTTCGAAGTCAGCCCCGCCGGCCGCCGCCGGTGGGGCCTTTGCATTCCGCCGTCACTTAAGCCAATTCTAGCGCTGATTTCTTCCGGCGGTTCGCAGCGGCGGCAGCGTCGACATCAGAACGCGTCTCGCTCCAATCGGTGAGGCGAAACGGCCGGCGCGCCGCCTCGCGGCGATCGAGCAGATCCGCGAAGAACTGGAGTGTAATAGCGACGAAGAGCGACGTCTCGCCACTCAAGCGCACCTTGCCCGAGCGCCACTCCTGCTCCCGCACGAGTCACCGAGCGTAAGGGGCAGCGTCGTAGGGAATGCGCCGCGCCCGGCAAAGCCGGGGATGACCGATTTGTGATCAGTGGACAGAGTGGCCTAAGCGCCTTCTCTGGCATAAAGTCACGCGACGTTCGCAGATCGCAATCCAGCGTTGATATATGCTTGATATCAACCGAGGAGCGCAAATTGCAGGGTGGAGAAAGTGGCAGGCGATTCATCTGTGAAGCTGAAATTCTCGGTTTGGCGTGATTTTGCGCCTGACAAAACGCTGTTAGTACGGTTTGGCCCCACCAGGGATCAGCAAATCGTCTCCTCTGATGGCGACCTTCTGCAAGAAATTTACTCGTGGCATATGTTGGAGGATCCCTTCGGTGGCGTGTCAGGCGAAGGGGATCGCACGCATCTTCGGGAACTTCTTTTCGACCGTTTCGACGCAGCGCGCCCACCAGCCGAGCGACGCTTCAGCGCGCTACAAGATTTCTTTGTAGAAGCAGATAGGATAATTGCTGCAGGAAGCGCCGAATGGACGATTAGTCAACAGACGCTATGCGACGATGATGAGGCCCCGCATAGATTGAATCCTCTTTTAGCGCTGAAACTACATCTGGAATGGCTACGGAGTTCATTTGCTGATCAACCTGGAATTTCGGTCTTGGTCCGATGACGAACTACAGACTCACCACGCCGCACGAAGCGGCCACCCTAATTGCGCGGCTGTTTACGCGTGATCTCGTTTGCTCGTTTGATGTGCGGGAGGAGAAAGCATTCATTGCAGGTGGCTGGCTCAATTTAGGTAAAATTGAGCTGAAGGCCGAGGGCTGTTCCGAAACTGACCTAGCCTCTGCCGTTCGGCGGGGCGGATTTGAATGGATACTGCCTAAGCTGGAAACATTTTACAATGATCTGTGCGACCTGATTACCTGGAAGAACGCAGATGCCAAGTCCAAAGCCGAGCCAAAATTGCGTAAGGTGCTAACCTCCGTAGCGGCAACTCCCGTGCGTGTAGGCCTCCAATCGCCTAAGTTTGACCCCCAAGCATTGGCAGCAATGCCGTTCCGTAGATCGACCACCGTGGTGGCAGACACTTCTGGCACGGTTCAAGGTGGCCTAGATTTCGTAGCTCGTTTCCTGCACCCCGCAGCTCGCGTCAAGGTTCCCGCGATCGTCCACATGGAGATCATTAACTTTTGCCACCGATTCTTGGACAACCGTAGAGGGGCGCGAATCCGCTCAGCCGACCTTCTTGTCGACCACCTCATGAGCCAGGGCGGACAACGAGTATTGCTTCGGCTGGAACTCCATGAAGATACGGAGATCGAGCGCACTTTCTTGCTAGGTGATCCGCTGCGGAGCGCCTTTCAGCAAGACAAAGACCCAGAAATCAATGATCTAAACTTGACCGTTGCTATACAATCCTATGCAGATAGGCTCATTCTTGAAACAGCACGACAGCATCAGGCTCAATCCAACCACGGTCACAAGGTGCAACTGCTTACAAGCGACCAGGGGCTTGCGCGGATGGCTCTTGCCGAAGGGATCATGCCATTGTTTTTTAGCGCGGTCGTCCCCGAAGATCTTTTTGGCAAGCGACTTACCGGCGCAACGCTGAACCCATTCAACGGCGGCCTACACGAAGTTGCGCTGACTTCCCTCGTTTGGGAATTCGCTACCGCTTTCGGCACCGTCAGACTCACCACAACCGACAAAAAGGATGCCATTGTAATATCTGCCATTGGCGAAGGGTTATCATGGGCACCTTATCAGTCGCATGCAGATCTTCTTTGGTGCGACGACAGCAACCTTTCGGCGCGGCCGGCAACCTCCGATCAGATCGAGCAGCGTCCGAAGTCCGCAACTTTGAAACAGGACGGGCTCACGACAAGCTCGGTGACTGCAAACAAAACTGCCTCCTCCATTGCTGTGCAACGTTTCGGTGTCGGCACACTCTTTTCTGTCGTTGACGCATTGGCGAAGCAGGGACAACTTTCGGTTGATGCGGTTGCCCAAATTGTCTCTGTTCAGAGCCCTCGCACGGTTGACGAATACCGGCGGTTTCTAATTTCGGCAGAACTAATCGACGTTGAGGGGGGCGTATGGATTGCGACTGATCGGTTGCATAAATTGGAGGATGCCCTCCTTACCCAAGATACAGCGGCGGCCTCCTCGATATTTGCACAAGCTCCCTCGTTTGCGCTTTTTTTAAAAGACTTGGGGAGTCTTTCCGTCGGACAAACGTGGAAGTCGGAGAGATTTGGACGCGCGGCTACAACATACAAGACGCTTGGAGAAGTGTGTTGTCTTTGCGCTTCTATCGCTAACGAGGGCATATTCCCGACACCGACCAACCCCAGTCCGAGGGAGTTTGCAGATATCGCTCTCAGACGCTTTCACCAACTTGACCATGGCGATGGGCTCGTTTCGACGGGCGGCTGGCTTGAGACGCTCATTCGCGAGGACGGCATCCACCCCGAAATCGCACGCACGCTATTGGAAATTGCGAGCAACGAAGGGTTGCTAAAACGTTCGACTGAAGGGTCCACCACGGAGGTCCGGTTCGATGAGCATAAGCTCAACGTGCTACGTATCTCCTCTGGCGTTCCGACTGTGGAAACTGTTCATCTCTACAGAGGGGACTATCTTATTCCCGGAAAGTCAAGCACGAGCCTCCTGATAGAAAGTGTGAGCTAATGAGCCTACGCGATAAACTACGGGCGCAAAGCGCAGCCGGGAGGGCCTCAGAGCTTTTCTCTCGCTTCGGCGTACTGTCAAATCCGTTTCCCTCGTCGACTCACACCGCGCACAACCCACATCAGCGTCTGCCGGCAGACGATGATGCGGAAGAACGAATTATCACCTTCCTGCGTGATGGCACTACTCAAGTGGTGGTAATCGAGGGCACGCAAGGCGTCGGCAAAACGAACTTTCTTAACTTTTACGAGTCGGAGATCCAAGACAGCTTGGCCGATACGGACGGCTACTACGTCGTAAGATATCTAGCTGATCCGGAGGCCTCTTTTGACGGCATTATTCGGCGTTTGTTTCAGGAACTTGGCCCTGCGCATCTAAAGAAGCTGACCGAAAGCCTGATGAAAGATTCAAAACCGCTGAAGACAGTGCGTGGGCAGGATATGCGATCTGCCCTACAATATTTAGTCAATAGCAAAGCTGATCAAGATCGA
Organism: Methylosinus sp. KRF6; assembly: GCF_018887255.1. Lineage (NCBI taxonomy): Bacteria > Pseudomonadati > Pseudomonadota > Alphaproteobacteria > Hyphomicrobiales > Methylocystaceae > Methylosinus > Methylosinus sp. KRF6. The sequence goes on from NZ_JAHLJF010000001.1 coordinate 1,065,644, forward strand.
ATCGATCTTATGATGGAGTGGCTCTTAGGTTTTCGGTTGCTAAAGGCGCACCGCGAAGCGCTCGGTGTCCTCTTTAGACTTGATACTGTTGAATCGAAAACTGCTGCTCTACGGGACCTTGTATTGGTGAGCAGCGCCACGAACGTACTGCAGGGTATTTTTCTCCTGCTAGATGAGCTTGAGAAACAGGACGGCGTGCTCGGACCCACCGCAGTTGTACGGTATCTTTCGGCAATGCGTGCGATCATCGACGCTCTTCCTCGTCACCTTTTTATGATGATTGCGCTTACGCCAGACGCGATGCGCCGGTACTCGGCCGCGCTCCCCGCCTTTCGCAGTAGATTTCAAAACCTGATCTCGCTTGAGCCGTTAATGTCGAGTGAGGATGCCGAGAATTTAGCAGATTTTTATATTCAAACAGCCAAAAGCGAAGCGAAGAAAACTCAATCTGCACGAGCGGGAAGCACCAATCTAATAACGCGTGATCAGATTTTCGGCGTATTCGAGCAATTGCGGAAGGCTGCGGAGCGCCGAGGTGATAAAGGGGTAAGACAACGGGAATTCTTGCATCTACTGCATCTTCTCGCCGAGAAATCGATACAGGCGCAATGAATTCGCGTCGCATTGCGCCAATACGCGGACGCGAAAATCGACATGTCGACAAATCGAAAGCAGCGTGCCGATAGCGTAAGGTGGACAATCTTCTATTGGGCCTCGCCATCCGTTGGTGAACCGTCGGAGAGTGAGACATCATCATTGACGCATCCTTGATATCCGTAGACAGAAAGGAGCGGAGTTTCTGCCCAACTCGTTGAAACTCAACAGAATGGCCAGTCCCCTCCACTCCTGCCATTCCCGGGTTCGAGCGCCCCGTCGACAATCTACGTCAGGAGGCTTTGGACCGTTGGTATAATGTTGGTATCCGTCCGCCACTAGTTAATATTTTCAATTAGTTATGGATGAAATCGACTCCGGCCAGGGGCACCAATAACATCATAAATTCAAATGGATAGCGCGCGTCCGCATTAGTAATGCGGCGGCGGGGGCTCTGGCGCGTCGCGGTGGCCGAGCGTCTGGAACTCCTCGCGCAATCGGGCGAGCTGCCGTTCCAGCGCGTCGATCCTTCGCCATTGCGACGCGATGACGTCGTTCAGCTCGGCGACGGTCCTGTCCTGATGCGCGAGCGCCGTCTCCAGGGCGACGAGACGAGAGGACAATTCCGACAGCTCTTCGCTCATGAGGGCCCCATTGCGCCGCACATCCCATCGGCCGGCGCGCGCATCCAAGCTTCGATCGCGCGGAAAGACAAGAGCTTCCGCTCCGCCGCCGCCCTCGCCGTCCCCTCGATCCGTCGCCACCGCCTTCAGCGCCACGGAGGTGGCGGACGAGCGGCTGTCGACGCCGAGCTTCACGAAAATGCGCTCCAAATGCTCATGCACCGTGCGCGGCGAGATGCAGAGAATCTCGGCTATGTCGTGATTCGACTTGCCGCGTGCGAGCCAGCTCAGCACCTCCGCCCTGCGCATAGACATCGCGTCCATGCGCCATGAAACGCAATATACGAGGCTGTTCCGCTCATGACCGCGCCCCATTCTCCCAACGGCCCGGGGCTGCCCGCATACGGCGATCCGCGAGGACGCCTCGGCCAATCTCGCCGCCGTCGCCGAGATGAACCGCAAATTCCCGGATCTCGATCTCATTCTCATCGAGAACGGCGGCGACAATCTCGCCGCGACCTTCAGCCCCGAGCTCGCCGACTTGACGCTCTATGTCATCGACGTCTCGGCCGGCGACAAAATTCCGCGCAAGGGCGGGCCCGGCATCATGCGCTCCGATCCGCCTCGCTCGAGGTAATGGATCGCGACGCCCGCCGAATGCGCGGCGAACGTCCCTTCGTCTTCGCCAATCTGAAAGACCCGCCGAGGCTCGGTGACGCCATTTCACGACTGCGCGACGAACACCTGATTGCGGCCGCTGGATTTCGCGGCGTAGAGCGCCTTGTCGGCGGCCTCCTTCAGCGCGGAGAGATCGCTCGTCTCATGCCCGGAGAGCGCGATGCCGACGCTGACCGAGGAAAGCCCGTCGCCGAGCGCCGCTGTGGCGGAGACATAGGCGCAACGAATGCGCTCGGCCACGGCCACCGCCCGCGCGCCATCGACACGGGTCAGCAGCAGCGCGAATTCGTCGCCGCCGATGCGCGCCAGAAAATCCTCGTCGCGAATGCTCTTGGCCGCCACCTCGCCGAACGTCGTCAAAGCGCGGTCGCCCATCGAATGGCCGAAGCTGTCGTTGATCGTCTTCAACCGATCCAGATCGAAGATCAGCAACGCCGAATCGCCCTGGCCGCGCGAATTGCGGATCACGACATCGGCGTTGTGATCGAAGCTGCGCCGATTGGAGAGACCGGTCAGAGGGTCGGTCGCGGCCATGAATTTCTGGCGCTCCACGGCTCGCTCCTTGGTCACCGCCAGCAGCGCGAAACCGATGAGGAGACCATAGCTCAGCGACTCGAAGGTGATGGCGACGATGAAAGGCTTCAGGTCGATCGCCTCTCCCCGCGCCATCAGCGCAACGACGATCACCGCGACAACGGCTCCGAAACAGGCATGAGCGGCGGCCAGCGCGATCGTCGCCTGCTGCGTTATCGTTCGCTGCCGACGAATCGAGCCGAACTCGTCGGCGAGCAGAAAGGCGTAGACCGCCGAGATCGCGCAGCGGTCGACGACGCGAACCGAATCGACGCTCGAGGAGAAGAACAGAAGCCAGATGACCCCGCCTGCCGCCGCCAGCCGCATATCCACCGGCCGGCCGCTGAAAACGCGGGCTCCGCCCCACGCGAGGCCGACGCCCCAGAGAGTGAGCGCATTGCCGAGTCCGATCGCGAGAAGCGGATAGGATGCGCGAAACGACAGCAGGGCGAGGCCTATGCTGATCGCGAATTGAGCGGCGCACCACCAGCGATATTCGTCCGCCTCCGGATCCTCCCGCCACACGAGATAGAGAAAGGCGCCGAGAACCGCGAACACACAGGAATGCATCAGCAGCAAGGTCGGGAGACAATCCGCCATGTTCACACGATCCGGATGAAACGTCCCGACCGTCTCCGCCACGAAAGCACGAGACGCGTTCGAGCGAGGCGGCCGAAAAGCGGACGCTGGTGAAACGAAGGACGCGAAATGGAGCGGGCGATGGGAATCGAACCCACGACATACAGCTTGGGAAGCTGTCGTTCTACCACTGAACTACGCCCGCGAACCGCCGGAAGACGCCTATTCCTATAGGATTTTTCCGCCCTGCGGGCAAGGTCCGACCAAGTCCCCGCGTCCGACCATGTCACCGCCGGTGGAAAACAATGGCGCGGCGGATCGCCGAATCGACGGGAGCTCCCGCAAAATCAGCCGCGCGGCCTCGGCGGCCCCGGCTCTCGCCGCCTCCGATAGCGGCGCGCCGGGCGCAAAGCTCTCTCCCTCGATCACGAACAGAACGCAAACAGCGGGCAGTTCGCCGAGCGCGCGCGCGACACCGAGCGCCTCGGCGAGGCCGAGGCCGTGGCTCGACCAGCCGAAATTCAGGCGGAGCGGCGGGCCGTCGCCGCCGATCTCGAAGCGCCGCACGGTTCCGGGCGAAGCGCCGGACAAGGCCGCGTCGACGATGATCGCCGCGCCGGCCTTTTCGAGCGCGTCGAGAACGGCGCCCGACTCGCCCGGGCATTCGACGACTTCCGGCGCGCCCGCGTCCCGCAGCAGCGCCGCCACCGTGCGGCCGACGGCGTCGTCGCCGCGATCCGAATTGCCGACGCACAGAATGACGCAGCGCTCCATCTCAGCCCCGATCGATATCGAGGCGCAAAAAATGCGTCGAGCAGGAGATGCAGGGATCATGATTACGCACCGTCTGCTCGCAGCGATGACGCAGATCGTCTTCCCGCAGATGCAGAAAGGCGCCGACGAGGCTCTTCAAATCCTCCTCGATCAACCCCTGATTTTGCGAGGTGGGCGGCGTGATGACGGCCTCGGCGATCGATCCGTCCGCCTCGAGCCGATAGCGATGATAGAGCATCCCGCGCGGCGCCTCCGTCGCGGCGAAGCCGACGCCGGCGCGCGGCTCGATCGCGATGTGAGGCGCTTCCGGCTCCTCATAGCGTGCGATGATGCGCAGCGCTTCATCCAATGCATAGACGGTCTCAACCGCGCGCACGATGATGCTGCGATAGGGATTGGCGCAAATCGATCCGATACCCGCCTCGCGCGCCGCCTCCTGCGCGAGCGGCGACAGCCGCTCGAAATTGAGCGCATAGCGGGCGAGCGGACCGACCAGATAGGGATCGTCGCCATGGCGCATCCGCGCATGGAGCGCCGTCGAGCGCTGGACGTGGAACTCCTCGAAGTTCGCCTCGAATTCTCGCGCGGGGATGTCGAGGCCGCGGCTCGAGACGATGCGGCCCTCGTTGAACGGATATTCGCCCGGATGACGAAGCGACACGAAGACGTAATCGCGCGCGCAATCGGGAAAATCGAATCCGGCGACGAAACGTACGACCTCCAGCGCCTGCTCCAACGCGCGCTCGAGGCGCTCGCCGAGCGCGCGCAGCTCGCGCTTGCGCGGCGCGCGATAAAAACCGCCGACGCGTACATTGATCGGATGAATCTCGCGCCCGCCGATGAGCGTCATGATCTCATTGCCGACCTTCTTGATCGCGAGCCCGCGCCGCACGATATCGCCATGGTCGCGCGCCATATCGACGCCGCCGGCGTAACCCAGAAAATCCGGCATATGCAGCATATGCACATGCAGCATGTGGCTCTCGATCCATTCGCCGCAATAGAGCAGGCGCCGCAGATCGCGTAGCGGACCGGTCACGGCGACGCCGAGCGCATCCTCGATCGCATGGACGGCGCTCATCTGATAGGCGACAGGACATATGCCGCAAATGCGCGCGGCGATATCGGGCGCCTCGGCGAAGGCGCGCCCGCGCATCAGCGCCTCGAAAAAGCGCGGCGGCTCGAAAATCGTCAGCGCCGCGCTCGTCACCACGCCGTCTCGCACGGTGATTTCGAGCCCGCCCTCGCCTTCCACCCGCGCCAGCGCGCCGACAGAAATGGTTCTACTCGTCATGGCGCTCGCTCTCCTCGCGGAAGGCCTCGGCTTGCGCGTTGAATGTGCGATAGACGCGCTTTAGCGCTCGCTCATCCATGCCGAGCGCCGCGAGCTGCGCGCTCAGCGATGGCGCATTGGGCGTCTCGGCGGGACCGAAGCAGCCGTAGCAGCCGCGATCATAGGAAGGACACAGCGCGCCGCAGCCGGCATGAGTGACGGGGCCGAGACAGGGCGTCCCATGCGCGACCATCACGCAGACATTTCCCTTCAGCTTGCATTGCAGGCAGACGCTATGCGACGGAGTCGCCGGCTTGCGGCCGGCGAGAAAGCTCGAGATCACCTCGATCAGCTGGCCCTTGTCGATCGGACAGCCGCGCAGCTCGAAATCGACCTTCACATGATCGCTGATCGGCGTCGACGTCGCGAGCGTATGGATATAATCCGGCCGCGCATAGACGATCGACGCATATTCGCGCACATCAGCGAAATTGCGCAGCGCCTGTATGCCGCCCGATGTCGCGCAGGCGCCGATGGTGACGAGCGCGCGCGAGCGGCGCCGTACATCCTGTATGCGCTCGGCATCATGCGGCGTGGTGATCGAGCCCTCGACGAGCGAGAGATCATAATTGCCGCGGATCGGCGCGCGCGTCGCCTCTGGAAAATAGGCGATATCGAGCGCCTGCGCGACGGCGAGCAGTTCGTCCTCGCAATCGAGCAGGCTGAGCTGACAGCCGTCGCAAGAGGCGAATTTCCATACCGCGAGCCGCGGCGCAGACGGCGTCCGATGTCCTTGCCCGCTCATGCTCAGATTTCCTTCTTCGCGATGAGGCCGCGCAATTGCGAATAGGGAAACACCGGCCCGTCGCGGCAGATGAAGACCGGCCCGAATTGGCAATGGCCGCACCAGCCGATCGCGCATTTCATATTGCGTTCCATGGAAAGATAGACGCGCTCTTGCGCGACGCCCCGCTCGAGCAGCGCATTGGCGACGAAGCGCATCATGATCTCCGGTCCGCAGAGCATGGCGAGCGCATTGGCGGCGTCGAATTGCGCACGCGACAGCAGCGTCGTCACCACGCCGACATTGCCGCGCCAATCGCCGCGCGCATGATCGACCGTCGCCTCCACCTCGACGTCGAGCCGCCCGCGCCAGGCTTCGAGCTCGTCGCGAAAGAGAATATCCGCCGGGCTGCGCGCGCCGAACAAAAGAAGAATACGGCCGTATTTCTCGCGCTCGGCGAAGAGGCGATAGAGCGCCGGCCGCAGCGGCGCGAGGCCAAGTCCGCCAGCGACGACGATCACATCGCGCCCCTCCGCCTCCACCATCGGCCAACCGCGTCCAAAGGGTCCGCGCAGGCCGATCGGCTCCCCTACATGCAGCTCTGTGAGCGCGCGCGAGACGGCGCCGACGGCGCGGATCGTGTGAACGAGCCGCGCGCTATTGGCCGAATCGCCGCTGACGCTGATCGCCGCCTCGCCGACGCCGAAAGCGGTGAGCATGTTGAATTGCCCCGGCGCGAAATCGAAGGCGCCGCCCTCGATTTCGAGAGTCACGACATCCGCGATCTCGCGCTTTCGCTTCACGACGCGGGCGACACGCGGAATCATGGGATCGGCGATGCTCGCCGCGGAAAATGCATCAGTCATGGGCGCCATAAATGTCGATCATCTGCATTCGCGCGGCCTGCAATCGCTCGACCAGCGGCGGCATGAAACGCTTCATCATGTCATAGCCGAGCCGTGGATCGGCCTCGCTCTTGCGGCGCAGGCAAGCGGCGTCGACGGCGATGGCGCGGACGAGATCGATCGCGCGCGCGTCATAGGTCCAGCGATAGGGCGGCACGAGCCAGGAGAGGCCGCAGAGATCGCCCTCATGCAGCGTCTGCACGGTGACGGCGCCGCGCGCCGGATCGCGCAGCTCTATGGCGACGCTTCCATTGCGCAGCAGAAAGAACCAATCGGCGCTGTCGCCTTCATGAAAAAGATATTGGCCCGGATCGAAGCGCATATTCTTGGCGCAGCCGGAGACGAGCGCGACGAAACCTGCATCCATGCCGGCGAAAAAGCGATGCTCTTTGACGATATGCTCGATGCTCTCGATCATGTCGAGCCTTTCTGCGCGTCGCTCTCGCGAATGGCGCGCGCCTCCTCGGTCAAGTCTATGCCGACGGGACACCAGACGATGCAGCGTCCGCAGCCGACGCAGCCGGAGCTTCCGAATTGGTCGTACCAAGTGGAGAGCTTATGCGTCATCCATTGGCGATAGCGCGATTTGACGCTCTGCCGCACGCTGCCGCCGTGAATATAGGAAAAATCCAGCGTGAAGCAGGAATCCCAGCGCCGCGAGCGCTCGCTCTCGAGGCCTGTGAGATCGCTCGCATCCTCGACGCTGGTGCAAAAGCAGGTGGGACAGACCATTGTGCAATTGGTGCAGGCGAGGCAGCGCGCCGCGACATCGTCCCAGCGCGGATGCTCCAAATTGCGCGCGAGCAACTCCCGCACATCGCCGGCCTCGAGACTGCGGCCCATATTCTCGGCCGTATGCGCGAGAATAGCCTCCGCTTCCTCTGTCTCGCTCGCGCTCGCCGCGCGATGCGGCAGAGAGTCGAGAAGCGCCCTCCCCGCCTCTGTGCCGATCTCGACGAGAAAGGAGCTTCCGGCGACGATTTCGGTGAGCGCAATGTCGAAGCCCATCGTCGTCTTCGGCCCCGTATCCATCGAGACGCAGAAGCAGGCGCCGCCGGCGACGCCGCAATTCACCGCGACGATGAAGACGTCCTCGCGGCGCGCACGATAATGCGGATCGGCGTAAGCGCCGCCGAGGAACACGCGGTCTTGAATGGCGATGGCGTGCAGCTCGCAGGAGCGCGCGCCGATGAAGGCGAATTTTTCGGCGCGCTCGGGCTCGGCCTCGACGCGCAGCTCATCGCCCTCGCGCCGCGCGCGCCACAGGCGCAGCACGGGCGGGTGCAGCAGCTTTTTCCAGGATTGCGGGCCGACGACATAGCCGAACAAAGCTTCGTCATTGCGGCGCGTCAGCCGATAATGACCGCCGTCCTGCTCATCGCCGACGCCGCGCGGCAGATCGTCCAGCGTGGCGATCTCGTCATAGACGATCGCCCCGTCGCGCACGGTCGGGCCAATGAGCGCATAGCCCTGCCCGCGCAGAGCCTCGAGCAGAGCCTCGAGGCCGGCGGCGTCGACGATGGAACGGGCCTCGGGCATGCCTTTGTCCATTGTCTCGAATCTAGGGTTCGAAATCGGCGCGGCGTCGACGAGCGCTGCGTCTCGGCGCGCGACGACACTCCGTCGAACCGGCGGCCCTCGTTGATCTCATCGAATTATTGCAGTTTCTCGACAAAAATCGAGGCGACGCGCTGTCGCGCCACGTCAGACGAGAATCATGACGATCGCAATGGCGACTGTGCAGATATTTTCCGTCGGCGCATAAGCCATGCATCGGCTCGGGTTCAGCGGATCATAGCTTATTTCGACTTCGTCGTTCGCTTCGGCACCAATACGTACTTGACCGAAGGTTTGCTGGACGTCGGAAACATATCGGCGATCGGATATGACGTACGCGACCTTGATCTTATCGTGCTCGCCCTCGATGGGAAGCGCCCGACGTTCCACAATCGTTCCCGTCACACGCCCCCAACTTCTGTAGCGGAGGAGATTGAATGCCGCCAGGACCAGCAGCAGACATCCCGGGATCACAAAAATGTGATGAACGCTCTCGGAAAACATCTCCGTCTCCGATCAGCCGCTTTCGGATGCGCTCACGGCACCTTGAAATGCTTGGAGAGCTTCAGCTCCTGCCCCTGATAATTCGAGACGCCGCCTTGACCATAGAGAATCTTCGGCTCGGCGGCCATGGGCTCATAGACGAGCCGTCCGATCACCTGCCCGTCCTCTAAAATAAAGGGCACGTCATGGCTGCGCACCTCGAGCACGGCGCGGCTGCCGGGCAGGCCCTGCGCGCCATAGCCGAAGCCCGGATCGAAAAAGCCGGCGTAATGCACGCGGAACTCGCCCATTGCGGGATCGATCGCCATCATCTCGGCCGAGAGATGCGAGGGAATGCGGATGCGCTCACGCGAGGCGAGAATGTAGAACTCGTTCGGATCGAGAATGAGCTTGCTGCGACGCGGCGCGAGGCGCTCCCAATAATCCTCAATGGCGTAATGGTCGACGCGATCGACATCGATGACATCCGTGTGCTTTTGCGCGCGATAGCCGACAACGTCGCCGAGTCCGTCCAGCGCCACGCGCAGGATCAAGCCGTCGCGCAGCGTCAGCTCGCCATCTGCGAGCGGCGCGCGGGCGTGCTCGGCGGCCAGCGCGGCGTCGGAGAGCGTCGTCTCGCCGGCGGCTGCGCGGCGGCGCAAGCGCAGCTGATCGAGCCGCGAGCCCTGCCGCGCGCGCACGCTGAAGCTACGCGGCGAGACCTCGGCATAGAGCCGCCCGCGATAGCCGGCCGCGACATGATCGAAAATCTCGGTGTCGTCGGTGATGAGGCGGGTGAAAATATCGAGCCGCCCGGTCGAGCTCTTGGGATTGGCGACGCCGGAGATATCCTCCGGCAGATGCAGGCTCTCGAGCAGCGGAATCACATAGACGCAGCCGCGCTCGAGCACCGCGCCGGCGCCGCGCAGGTCGATCTCGTCATAGGTCAGCTCGGCGAGCAGCGCCTCGACGCTGCGGCGCTTGCCGGGGAGAAAGCTGGCGCGGACGCGATAGGCCGTCGGGCCGAGGCGCAGATCGAGGCTCGCCGGCTGATGCTGGCCCTCCTCGATCGGCAGCGTCGCGACAATCGCGCCGGAAGCCGCCAATTCTCGGATCTGCTCGCAGGAGAGCACGCCATGGACGGCGGACGCCATCGAAACTCCTATCACAACGGTTCAGTCGTTGTGGGACCTTACACGCCCGACGCCATCGTCTTCTAGTGGCGATAAAATCGGTGCGCTGCAAGGATGCGGCAGAGTGTTGACTTGGCCGCGTCCTTCGGTTCATTCTGTTAAACGAACGCGTGGTTCTTTGAGCCGGCCGGCTTGCCGCCACGTAAAACAAGGCGCTAAAAGGCCGGGTTTCCTCGTGAAATCCGCTTTTTGTCGCCGTGGCGCGCCCCGCGCGCCGCAGGGGAGACCTAAGTTGAGCGACGACGAGAAGAAACTGCGCCCCGCGACACGGCTCGTGCATGGCGGGGGGCTGCGCTCGCAATTCGGCGAGCTGTCCGAGGCGATGTTCCTCACGCAGAGCTTCGCCTATCCCACGATGGAGGCCGCCGAGGCGCGCTTCAAGGGCGAGGACCCGGGCTTCATCTATTCGCGCTTTTCCAATCCGACCGTGGCCATGTTCGAGCAGCGCATGTGCCTGCTCGAGGGCGCCGAGGCGGCGCGCGCCACGGCGAGCGGAATGGCCGCCGTCACCGCCGCGCTGCTGGCGCAGCTTCGCGCCGGCGACCATATTGTCGCGGCGCGGGCGCTGTTCGGCTCCTGTCTCTATGTGGTGGAGGATCTGCTGCCGCGATTCGGCGTCGCCTCGACCTTGGTCGATGGGGCCGATCTTTCGCAATGGAAGGCCGCCGTCCGCGAGGAGACCAAGCTCTTCTTCCTCGAGAGCCCGACCAATCCCGGCCTCGAGGTCTATGACATTCGCGCCATCGCCGAGATCGCCCATGAGGCCGGCGCGCGGCTCGTGGTCGACAATGTCTTCGCCACGCCTCTGCTGCAAAAGCCCTTCGAATTGGGCGCCGATGTCGTCGTCTATTCGGCGACCAAGCACATTGACGGCCAGGGCCGCTGCCTGGGCGGCGTCATTTTGGCGTCGCAGGCGCTGATCGAGGAGAATATCCATAATTTCCTGCGCCAGACGGGGCCGGCTCTGTCGCCCTTCAACGCCTGGACCATGCTGAAGGCGCTGGAAACTCTGCCGCTGCGCGTCGCGCAGCAGACGGCGAGCGCGGCGCGGATCGCCGATTTCCTCGCCGAGCAGAAGGAGATCGCCCGCGTTCTCTATCCTTTCCGCGCCGATCATCCGCAGGCGGAGCTGGCGCGGCGGCAGATGACGGGCGGCGGCACGCTGGTGACTTTCGACGTCGCCGGCGGCAAGGCGGCGGCCTTCCGCCTCGCCAACGCGCTGAAAATCGTCAAGATTTCCAATAATCTCGGCGACGCCAAGAGTCTCGTCACCCATCCGGCGACGACGACGCATCAGCGGCTGACGCCACAGGCGCGGGCGCTCATCGGCGTCGGCGATGGGCTGCTGCGTCTCTCGGTCGGGCTCGAGGATACGGATGATCTCCTCGACGATCTTGCGCGCGGCCTTTCCGCCGCGCGCGGCTGAACGGTCAGAACTGGCCGAATTTCGCGCGGCGCTCGAGGTCGATGAGGCGGCCGCTGCGCCGCGCAGCGACAACGGGCGCCGGCCGCGGCTTTTCCTCCGGCTGCGGGAGCGGAACGCCGATCGCGCCGCGCGTCTCGAACAGGCCGAAGGTGCGGCGCTCGCCGGCGAGCGTCCGCAGAAAATCGCGGAAAAACGCGCCGACGCCGGCGCGATCGTTCATCGAAAATCCAAACAATCTCCCCTCCCCGCGCCGCCTTTCGCGACGCATCATCTTTTTTCGAAACCACGTGCCGACGCCCGCGAGACGGCGGGCGGTCGAATTCGGTCGGAAGTCAGATGGAGAGAGGCGGCGCCCGCGCCCGCCGCGCATGATCGGGCTCGAAAATAGCCGCGCGTCGGACCGTCGCCGCCCATTCGGCCCCGGTCCAGCCCGGCGAAGCAATCTGCGCGATTTCGGGAGACGCCGCCAGAGGAGCCGCAATGCCGCAGCAAAGGATGCAGAGATCACAGAGCTCAGGTCCCGCCTCGGCATGGCCCGCGGGGACGCCCGAAGGCGCTGCTTTGCTATCGGCGAAGGCCGCGCAAATCTGCCCCGGAGCGAGCGCGGATCGGGCGAGCCCAGCCGTCGCCGGCGCAATGGCCTGAATGGCCAAAGCCAACGAAAACAGCAATATGCTGGCCAAATTCCGACGCATGAACGCTCCTGCCTGCGACGGGACGAAAGTCTGTCGCAATTCACCCCGCGGAGCAAGAGACGAGGCGGCGGGGAATGTGATGCGCCGCAGCATCACCTCCCCGCCGTCGCGTCGCATTCGGCTGGAAACGCTCTATTTCGCGCCGAGCTTCATATCGGAGAACATCCCCGACGCCGGACCGCCGAAGTCATATTTCAGACCGAGGAAATAGGTCCGTTGCGGATATGGGTTCGGATTGACGTAATATTTCCAACGGCCGATATTGTCGACGCCGGCGTTGAGCGTCCATTCCTTCGTGAGCTTATAGGCCGCCTTGGCGTCGAAGACGAGATATTCATTGTCGACGCTACCGTAAATATTGTGATTGAAGTCCGAATTATTGAGGCTGACGAAGGCCGCCGAACCATAGCGCACGCCCGCCGCAATCGAAAACTCGTCGGTCGGCGCATAGGAGGCGACAGCGCGGATGCGGATGCGCGGAATGCGCGGATATTGCATCCCCTGAATCCAGGGCTGCTGATAGTCGGACACGATCTTGGCGTCGGTGAAGGTCACGCTGCCGTTGAAGTCGAGACCTTTCCAGACGATGTCCTTCAGCACGACGGAGCCTTCGACGCCGCGGAAGATCGCCTTGCCGATGTTGGAGTTCTGCGACACCGGGATACCGGTGGTGAAGTCGGTCTGCGAGACGATCGAGTTCCAGCGATGGTCCATGAACAGCGAGATGCGCGGCCGCGCCTCGCCGATGAGGCCGCCGAACACATTCTCCGTCACATATTCGCCGGTCAGGTCATAGGACGTGCCGCTCTCCGGCTGTAGCGTCGGATTGCTGATAGAGACGGAGTTGGGCCCCGAGATGTTCTGGAACAATTCGAGCACGGTGGGGAAGCGATAATAGCGTCCGACCGAGCCGCGCAGCGTGAAATCGGGGAAGACCTGATATTCGATCGCCGCCTTGGGCGAGAAGGTCGGCTTGGAGACCGCGGGCAGAGTGGGCGGCGTGACCAGCATGGGCGGCCAGCCGGCGAAGCCCGGCGCATAGTTCTGGCCGAGCGTGTTGTTGACGCCGCCGAAGGCGCTCCAGAACTCCTGGCGCCCGCCCACGGTCAGCTTCCATTTCGGCGCGAACCACCAGACCTCTTGCAGATAGAGCGCCTTGGTCTCGGTCTTGCCGAGGTTTATCGCCTGGATGGAATTATAATAATTGTCGGTGAAGACATTGGTGTTGGTCTGCGTCTGCGCCAGCGAATAAATGTCCCAATGCGCGCCGACCGAGACTTCGTGCCGGCCGAGCTCGGTCCATTCGGGACGCCAGACGCCGCGAATGTCGAGCGTATGCCAGAAGCTGCCGGTCAGATTGACGTTCGAGCCCCGCGGATTGATCGAATAGGAGGTTCCGGCGGCGTTGGGCAGCCAGCCATAGGCGCGCGCCGTATTATTGTAGTCGCGCAGATAATTGTAAGAGCTTCCCGAGATATCGAAGTCGAAGACGCCCTTGGTGTCCGACTTCAAGGACAGCGCCTGCATCAGATGCGAGGCGTTGCCATGGCTCGGATTGACGGTGAAGGGAAAGACGGCGTTGCCGACCTGCACATTGCCGTTCTGCGTATTATAGATCGGCACGCCATTGGCGTCGCGTATGTAGGTCGTCGGAAAAGTGTCGTCGATCAGCGACCAGAAGCCGAGCTGATAAGTGGCGTGGATTTTGGGCGCCAGCTCGTAGTCGAGCTTTATTTTCGCCATATGCTGCTGGGAATGGTCGGCCTGATTGGCGCCGCCGACGAAACGCGGATTGCCCGCCTGATCGACGTCGGCGAAGCCGCCGAGAATCGGCGTTCCGCTCACCTTGCCCGTCTTGACATTGCCGCCGGGGAAAGTCTGCGACTGGCCTTGCGCGTCGAGCCGGTCATAGCTGACCCAGAAGGAGAGATCATTGATCTTATGGCCGACGAGGAGGTTCATGTCGCCGGCGAGCGCAGTCTCTTTCGAGCCATAGAGCGAAAAAGTCTGCACGCCGGCGTTGCCCGCGAAGTGAACCTCGAAATTCTCCGGCATACGCGTCGTGATCGTCATCACGCCGCCCATCGAATTGCCGGGGTAGAGGGCGGAGAAGGGTCCGTAGATGAGATCGACGCGGTCGATCTCGCCGGGCGACACCATGCCCCAGCGCGGCGCGGTGCTGAATGTGTTGCCGAACAGATTTGAGATCAGCATATTGTCGGCGTAGACGAGGTTCTGCGCGCCGGCGATCGGCGTGTTGACGCGCGTCTGCAATATGCCGTTGCGGTCGCCGATGAAGCGCTCGCGCACGAGCACGCTCGGCATATATTTCATCGTCTCGGCGGTGGTCATGACATTGACCGTGCGGTCGATGTCGGCGCGGGTGACGCTCTCCACCACGGCGGGAATATTGTCCGGAATGGCGCGGCGGACCGGCGCCTCCGGCCCACGCCCGGAGCCCTGTCCCTGGGCGGGTTTCTGTTCGCCGGCGATGTCGATCGACGGCAAGGCCTCTTGCGCGCGCGCCGCTCCGGCGGCGAGTGACAAGGTCAGCGCGCAGGCGGAGGCGCCGCGCAGCAAATGGAAATGATCGCTCATTCTGGTCTCCTGCGCCTTCGGTCGGGCGCTTTTCGACGCGCCGCGGCTCGCCAAAGCCGGCGCGCATCGTCTCGATGGGGAGGTTGGTCTCGATGGGATGGATCGGAGCGGCGCGCGCTCGCCGACGCTCCGGCGTCCGCGTGACATCGCCTCGTCGGCCGCAGCGCTCGGGCGGCGGCGCCGTCGTGTCAGGAAAATGCGGGCGGGGCGCGGGCCCCATGGGCATGGGCGCGGCCAGAGCCGACGCCGGCCACAGCATCCCGGCTCCAATCCGCATCGGCGACGCGGCGCCGGTCGAGCGCACGGCCTGCGAGGGAATAGGGCAGCAGGGGCGAGAAGCCGCCGAGACAAAGCTGGCAGGTGAGGCAGGCGCCAGCGTCCCTATGGCCGCCGGCCGGCGCGCGCCGGTCGCTCTCTACGCCGGCCGCCTCGCAATAGGCGAAGTCGCCGCGGCCATGCGCGCCGGCGATGGGAGCGCCGAGCGCATAGGCGGCGCTCAGCGCCTGAAGCGCCAGAGCGACGACCGCCAACATGCCGCGGAGAGAAATTCGACGCATCGCCACCATTCGCCGCTCGGGAGATTTTCCCACGCCGAAGCTACGCGCCGAAGACGGCGCGAGCAATCGAGCTCATCGTCGACGGAGCGTCTTTTCCTTGACCCGTGTCAATTATGTCACAGATTTTGCTACGCAGATGCGGGTCGGCGCCGGCTTTTGCGGCGGGGCGCCGACACATTCCACATTCCCCTTCGGCGCGCCGCGTCCTAGAGTAGGCCTCATGTATATATCCGTCACTCGCGACATTCAGGTCACCGCGCTGCCCGACTTCCTGCCGGAGCAGTCGGACCCCGCCAACGATCGTTTCGTCTGGTCCTATACGATCGAGATCGCCAATCTCGGCAAGGAGCGCGTCCAATTGCTGTCACGCCATTGGATCATCATCGACGCCTATGGGCGTCGGGAAGAAGTGAAAGGACCCGGAGTGGTCGGCGAGCAGCCAATTCTCGAGCCCGGCGAGACGTTCCGCTACGCCTCGGGCTGTCCGCTCTCGACGCCCTCCGGACTGATGAAGGGAAGCTATACGATGATCACTCCCTACGGCGAGACCTTCGACATAGAAGTGCCGGCCTTCTCGCTGGACAGCCCGCTCTCCAAGCCGACTCTCAACTGAGCCGGCCCATGTCGCAGAACATGTCGACCCTCGAGCGCGCGATCGAGCTGACCGGCCGGCTCGTCGCCTTCGACACGGAGAGCTCCAAATCCAATCTGGCGCTCATCGATTTCGTCGAAGGCTATTTGCGCGCGCAAGACGTGCCGTTCATCCGCGCGCCCAACGCCGAGGGCGACAAGGCGGCGATCTTCGCGACGATCGGCCCGCAAATCGAGGGGGGCGTGGTGCTCTCCGGCCATACCGATGTGGTGCCGGTCACGGGGCAGAATTGGACCGCCGATCCTTTCACTCTGCGCCGCGAGAGCGACCGGCTGCTCGGCCGCGGAGCCGTCGATATGAAGGGCTTCGGCGCGGTTTGCCTCGCCATGGTCCCGGAATTCAAGGCGGCGGGGCTGAAGCGCCCCATCCACCTGTTTCTCAGCTATGACGAGGAGACCACCTGCCTCGGGCCGCTCGACCTGCTGGGCCGGCTCGGCTATGAGCTGCCGCGGCCGGCGGCGGCCGTCATCGGCGAGCCGACCTCCATGCAGGTGGCCGATGCGCATAAGAGCGTGACGACCTTCGTCACCAGGGTCCGCGGCTATGAGATTCATTCCGCCAATCTGCATCGCGGCGTCAGCGCGGTGCATGTCGCTCTGCTGCTCGGGGCGGAGCTGCTGCGAATCGGCGAGGAGCTGGTCGCCGCGGGCGATCCGACCGGGCGTTTCGATCCGCCCTATTCCACCCTGCATATCGGCGCGATAGAAGGCGGGACGGCGCGCAATATCGTCGCCAAGGACTGCGTCTTCCATTGGGAAGTGCGCGGCGTGCCGGGAACCGACGCAGCCCGAATCGTCGAGGAGCGCATTTCCGCCTATTCGGCGGAGCTGACGCAGCGTTTCTTCGCGCCCTTTCCCGGAACCGGGATCGAGACCCGAATGGAGGTGGAGGTTCCAGGCCTCGCGCCGCAGCCGGGCTCGCCGGCGGAAACCCTGGCGCTGCGGCTCGCCCACGCCAACCGCACCATCGCCGTGCCTTACGCCTCCGAGGCGGGGCACTTCCAGCAGACCGGCATTCCGAGCGTCATATGCGGCCCCGGCCGCATAGACGAGGCGCATCAGCCGGACGAATATATAGAAGTGAGCGAACTTTCGGCCTGCGTCGATTTCATGCGCGGCCTCGCCCGCGAGCTCGGCGCCTAGGCTAGAGGCGCCGAGCGTCGCGCGATGTTCGGCTCAGTAGCAGGCCCAGACCCAATAGCCGGCCCAACGCCAGCACGGCCCGACCCCGTAATTATACCAGCGCCCGTGCCAATAACGGCCGCGGCCGTAGCCATGGCCGCCGCCATGCCAACCGCCGCCGCCATGCCAGCCGCCACCATGGCCGCCGCCCCAGTGGCCGCCGCCGTGACCGCCCCCGTGCCAACCTCCACCGCCATGGCCTCCGCCCCAGTGACCGCCGCCGTGACCGCCCCCGTGCCAACCTCCACCGCCATGGCCTCCGCCATGGACGCCGCCCCAGTGGCCGCCGCCGCCATGGCCGCCTCCGTGACCTCCGCCCCAGTGGCCGCCGCCATGGCCGCCCCCGTGGCCGCCGCCGTAATGCTGAGCGAGCGCCTCGGCCGGCAGCGCCAGAGCGGCGCCCAGCGCGAGAACGAGCGACAATTTCTTCGACATCGGTATCTCCTCAACCTTCGCTGCGAAGCGCGCGGAGCCTCTCCGCCCCGATGCTTCCATGAAGCGACATATCCCCCGCCGAGGCCGCCGACTGTGAGTTGTCGCACAGAGCTCGCCGAAATCATAACCGGGAGCGGCGTTGCGCCGCGGCGCCGGCCGCCATTGATTTCGAGATAAGGCCGGCTATAGTCCGCGCCCGTTGCAAGGCGGCATCCTGCCGGCACGAAGGCGCGCGCGCCGCTTCCAAGAGATCGAACATGAAATTGATCCAGACCGCCCAAGCTCAGACCGACGCCCCTGCGGCGACGCCCCCCGCTCCGCCCGCCCCCACGGCGCCGCCCGTTCCGGCGCCTCCCGCGGCGCCGCCGGTTCCGCCGAGCGCGACGGTGCAGACCACGCCGGACGCCGCCGCTCCGCCCGCGCCTCCGGCGCCCGACATGATCTCACAGATCGTCCCGCTGCTGTTCGTCACGCTGATCGTCTATTTCATCGTGCTGCGCCCGCAGGCGCGCCGCACGAAGGAACAGAAGGAATCGCTCAAGAACGTGCGGCGCGGCGACACCGTCGTCACCAGCGGCGGGCTCATCGGCAAAGTGACGAAGGTCGTCGACGACGCTGAAGTGGAGGTCGAGCTCGCCCAGAATATTCGCGTGCGCGCGCTGCGCTCCGCCATCGCCGAGGTGCGCGCCAAGGGCGAGCCGGTGAAGGATCAAGCGGCCTCGCGCTAGCCCTCTCGAAGAATGCGCCGCCCCGTCCCGGCCGCCCCTCCGGCGCCGGGACAAATCCCTCAGGACCGCCTCTCAAGGACCGACGATCCATGCTGCGCTTCGCCACCTGGAAGATCATCGCCATACTGGCGCTGACGCTCGCCGCCGTTCTCGTCATCGTCCCGAGCACGCTCGCGCCGGCGAGCTTCAAGGCGCTCGAACGCGCCCTGCCGTCCTGGGCGCAGCCGCGCACCATCGTGCTCGGCCTCGATCTGCAAGGCGGCTCCTATGTGATGCTGGAGGTGGACAAGGCCTCGGTCCTGCACACGCAGGTGACCAATCTACGCGACGACGTCCGCCGCATCCTGCGCGAGGAGAAGGTCGCCATCACCGGCGGCATCGGAACGCAGGCCCGCGGCGTGCAACTTCGCATTCCCGACGCCGCCGACCGCGCCAAAGTGCTGCCGAAATTCCGCAATCTGGCAAACAGCTTCGCCGGCGCGAAAATCGGCGGCGCGCCGCCGCTCGAAGTGCGCGATTCGGGCGACGGACTGGTCCAGATCACGGTCACCGACGCCGGCGTGACGGACAAAGTCCGCCACGCCGTCGACCAATCGATCGAAGTGATCCGCAAGCGCGTCGATGCGCTCGGCACGCGCGAGGCCAGCATTCAGCGCGAGGGCGACGACCGTATCAACGTCCAGGTGCCGGGCCTCCAGGACCCCAAGCAGCTGAAGATCGTTCTCGGCGAGACCGCCAAGCTCGAATTCCGCCTCGTCGCCGAGCCGGGCCAAAGCCCGTCCGAGCTGGAAGAGCTCGAGCAATCCGATCAATCCGGCAAGATCGCCATCGAGAAGCAGGTCATGGTGCAGGGCGAGGATCTGACCGACGCTCAGCCCGGCTTCGACCAGCAGCGCGGCGGCGAGCCGGTGGTGAATTTCCGCTTCAACATTCGCGGCGCGCAGAAATTCGGCGAGGTGACCTCCAAAAACGTCGGCCGGCTCTTCGCCATCGTGCTCGACAACAAGGTGATTTCCGCGCCGCGCATTCTGCAGCCGATCACCGGCGGCTCCGGCCAGATCTCGGGCCATTTCACGGTCGAGCAGGCCAACAACCTCTCGATCCTACTGCGCGCCGGCGCCCTGCCCGCCAAGCTGAACATCATCGAGGAGCGCACCGTCGGTCCCGGCCTCGGCCAGGATTCGATCGACGCCGGCAAGCGCGCGGCTTACGTCGGCGCCGGCCTCGTCGTCGTCTATATGCTCATCACCTATGGCGTGTTCGGAATCTTCGCCAATCTGGCGCTGTTCGTCCATATCGCCTTCATCTTCGCCGGCCTGGTGCTGCTCGGCTCGACGCTGACCTTGCCGGGCATCGCCGGAATCGTGCTGACGATCGGCATGGCGGTCGACTCCAATGTGCTGATCTATGAGCGCATCCGCGAGGAGCAGCATGGCGGGCGCTCGATCCTCGCCTCGCTCGACGCCGGCTTCAACCGCGCCTTTGCGACCATCGTCGACTCCAATGTGACGATGTTCGTCGCCGCGGCGATCCTCTACTTTCTGGGCTCCGGCCCGGTGCGCGGCTTCGCCGTGTCGCTCGCGCTCGGCATTCTGACGACCATCGTCACCGCCGTCACCATGACGCGGATGATGATCGCGATCTGGTATCATTACGCGCGCCCGACGCGCCTGCCGATCTGAGGGTGAAACCGACATGAAGCTGCTGCGTCTCGCCCCGGAGAACACCAAGTTCCCCTTCATGCGGTTCCGCCGCGTGAGCTATCCGTTCTCGGCCTTTCTCTCCATTTGCTCACTGCTGCTGTTCTTTCTCAGCGGCATGAATTTCGGCATCGACTTCGCCGGCGGCACGGTCATCGAATTGCGCGCCAAGACCGGCGACGCCGAGATCGCGACGCTGCGCTCGACCATGGAGAAGCTCGAGCTCGGCGACGTCGAGGTGCAGGCCTTCGGCAATCAATCGGATGCGACGATCCGCTTCGGACCGCAGAAGGGCGGCGACGTCGCCCAGCAGGCGGCGGTCGAAAAGGTCCGCGGCTCGGTCGGCTCCGACTATGAGCTGCGCCGCGTCGAGGTGGTCGGCCCGCGCGTCTCCGGGGAGCTGGTGCAGTCCGGCACGCTCGGCGTCGTGCTCTCCATCGTCGCCGTGCTCACCTATTTGTGGTTCCGCTTCGAATGGCAATTCGCCGTCGGCGCGGTCATCGCCACAATGCACGATCTTCTGCTCACCGTCGGCTTCTTCTCGCTCACCCATCTCGAATTCAACACGACGTCGATCGCGGCGATCCTGACCATCGTCGGCTATTCGCTGAACGAGACCGTCGTCGTGCTCGACCGTATTCGCGAGATGATGCGCAAATATAAGAAAATGCCGACCGATCAGATGATCGACCTCTCCATCAACGCCGTGCTGCCGCGCACGATCATGACGGCGACGACGGTGTTTCTGGCGCTGCTGTCGCTGGCGATCTTCGGGGGCCATGTGATCCGCTCCTTCTCGCTCGCCATGATCTGGGGCATTTTCGTCGCCACCTATTCCTCCGTCTTCATCTGCTCACCCATGCTGATCTATCTCGGCCTGCGCAACGAGGACACCGACAAGGCGCCGGAGACGGCGCCGAGCAAGGCCGCCAAAGCGACGACGCGCGCCAAGCCCAAAGCGGCCTGATGGCCGAGCAGGGTCGAGGCTTCGTTCCGGGCCGCCATAAGATAGAGTCCTATGGTGGCGGCGGCTTTCGCTTCGCGGAAATGTCGCATCGCGGCTCGCTGCTCGCGCTGCCCTCGGGAATTCATGCGCTGGAGGCGGTCGCCGCGGCGGAAATCGACGAGGCCGCGCTCGCTCCTCTCTTCGCCGAGGGCGAAGGGACGATCGAACTGCTGATCTTCGGCTCCGGCGAAAATTTGCGGCCGCCCTCGGTCGCCTCGCGCGCGCGGCTGAAGCAGGCGGGAATCATGGTCGAAGCCATGGCCACCGGAGCCGCCGTTCGCACCTATAATATGCTGCTCGACGAAGACCGCCGCGTCGCCGCCGTGCTGATCGTGGTGTGAGCCGAGGTTTCGCCCATGGATGAGGCCGCGACGACCGAGCGCGAGACGGAGCTCGCCGAGCACTACCGCCATTGCGAGGCGGCGCTGCGCGAGCAGGACCTCGACCTTTGGCTCGCCTGCCTGTTCGCGCCGGCGCAGGCGCGGCCGCATCTCCATGCGATCGGCGCTTTCGCGGCGGAGATTTCCAGCGTGCGCGCCCGTGTCTCGCAGCCGATTCTCGGCGAGATGCGGCTGCGCTGGTGGTACGATGCGCTGGAGGCGGCGGACGATAACGAAGGCGCCCGCGCCCATCCGATCGCCGACGCTCTTTTCGATACGCTGAACCGCTGCACCATCCCGCGCGAAGAGGTCTCCGAGCTGCTCGAAGCGCATAGTTTCGATCTCTATGACGATCCGATGGAGAGCCTCGAGGCGCTCGAGACCTATTGCGACCGCGTGTTCGGCGCGCCTCTGCGCTGGCGCGCGCGCATCATCGACGCTGCGGACGCCGCGCGGCAGGAGGAGGCGCTGCGCCTCGCCGGTCGCGCCTATGGCCTCACGGCGATTTTGCGCGCCCTGCCCCGCCATCTGGCGCAGGGGCAGCGATTCGCGCCCGCCGATCTTCTCGCGCGCCATCGCGCCGCGGAGGATTTCGCCGAAGCGAAAGCGACGCCGGCGGTCGCCGCCGCTCTGGCGGAACTGCGCGGAGCGGCCCGCAACGCTTTCGAGAGAGCGCGCAAATCCGTGCGCGGCGATGGCGCGGCGCGCGCCGCGCTGCTGCCCGCCGCTTTGATTCCACTCTATCTCGGCGAGATGGAGCGCAAAGGCTTCGATCCCTTCCGCTCCATCGCCGAGCCCGCGCAATGGCGACGACAATGGCGGCTATGGCGCGCGGCGAAGGGGCGCGGCATATAGTCCTACGGAAAATCGCTGCGGAGCACAGGCGAAACGCGCTACAAACCACAGAGCCGCGCGTCTCGCGCTGCTGCAATTTTCGAGACAACGCCGCCTCATGACCAATACCGCCGACGCCGATTTCGGCCATCAGGCCCGCCAGCTTCGCGTCGACACGCTCATCATCCTGCGCTGGCTGGCGATCGCCGGCCAGACCTTCGCGACGCTCGTCACCTTCTTCTATTTTCAGTTCGATTTCCCGATCGGTCTGAGCTTCATCGCCATTGCGACCTCGGCCTGCCTCAACGCCGCGCTGCGGCTCGCCACGACGCGCACATTCCGTCTCGACGACGGCGAGGCGGCGCTGCTCTTGTCCTATGACATATTGCAGCTCTCCGCCCTGCTCTATCTCACCGGCGGCGTCGCCAATCCTTTCGCCATGCTGTTTCTGGCGCCGGTGATGATCTCGGCCGTGTCGCTGCCGCGCAAGCTCACCATTCTGCTCGGCGTGCTGATGATCGCCGCGGCGACGATATTGACCGTCGAATTTCAGCCCTTGCCCTGGTACGAGGGCGTGGAGCTGCATTTTCCGCTGCTCTATCGCACGGGCGTGTGGACTGCGCTGGTGCTGAGCGCGGCCTTCATCGGCCTCTACGCCGCCCGCGTCTCCGACGAGGCGCGCCAATTGTCGACCGCGCTGGCGGCGACCGAGCTGGTGCTGGAGCGCGAGCAGCATCTCTCGCAATTGGACGGCCTTGCCGCCGCGGCCGCGCATGAGCTCGGCACGCCGCTCGCGACCATCGCCGTGGTGACGAAGGAGCTGCAAAAATCCGCGCTGGCCTCGGCGCCGGCGCTCGCCGACGATCTCGCTCTGCTCGCGCAGGAGGCGCGGCGCTGTCGCGAGATTTTGCGCAAGCTCGTCTCGCTCGGCCAGGCCGACACCGGCAGCCTGCTCGACATGCAGACGCTCGAGACTTTGCTTGAGGAGGTGGTCGACCCGCATCGCGCCTTCGGCGTGGACATAGAATTGACGCGGCGCGGTCCGCCCGAGGAGCCGAGCTTCTCGCGCAATCCCGGCATCGTCTACGGCCTCGGTAATCTCGTCGAGAACGCCGTCGATTTCGCCAGCTCGCGCGTGCGCATAGAAGCGCTGTGGTCGAAGGAGCTCGTCGTCATCGTCATAGAGGACGACGGGCCGGGATTTTCGCAGGCGATTCTCAATCGCCTGGGCGACCCTTACGTCAGCGGGCGCCCCACCGACCGGCGCACCAAGAACGAGCCGGGCTCCGGCCTCGGCCTCGGCCTCTTCATCGCCAAGACGCTGCTCGAGCGCTCCGGCGCCACTGTGACGACGGCCAATGTGCAGGCGCCCAGCACAGGCGCCAAGGTGACGATCACCTGGCCGCGCGCCGCGCTCGAGCGCTCGTCGGGCAATAGCGACAGCGGACGCGAGCGGGAGTTGGAACGGGGCTCGAAGCGAGACTTGGACCAACAAACGCCTTCGTCCGACGCGGTGTGATGCTATATTGAATCATCCCAAAGCAGGACGACGACGCATGATCGACGATGCTGGCGCAGCCGAACACAATGATTTCGATGCGGCCGTGGAGGCCGCGATCGGGGAGATTCCGCACGAGCTCACGCTGCTGATCGTAGAGGACGACAAGCCCTTCCTCGGCCGGCTCACCCGCGCCATGGAGGCGCGCGGCTTTCTCGTTACCGCGGTCGAGAGCGTCGCGGAGGGATTGGCGGCGGTCGAGGCGGCCCCGCCGGCCTTCGCCATCATCGACATGCGGCTCGGCGACGGCAATGGAATCGACGTCATCTCGTCGCTCAAGGTGAAGCGTCCGGATGCGCGCGGCATCATCCTCACCGGCTATGGCAATATCGCCACGGCGGTGACGGCGGTGAAGCTCGGCGCCTTCGACTATCTGGCCAAGCCCGCCGACGCCGACGAAATCTATCATGCGCTGATGGCGACGAAGATCGACAAGCCCGACGCGGTCGACAATCCCATGTCGGCCGATCGCGTGCGCTGGGAGCATATTCAGCGCGTCTATGAGAGCTGCGACCGCAATGTGTCGGAGACGGCGCGCCGGCTCAACATGCATCGCCGCACGCTGCAACGCATATTGGCCAAGCGCGCGCCGCGATGAGCGCGCCGCGATGACACGCGGCGGTCAGAATTCGTCGCGATGCAGGGCGTGGTGAAGCCGCTCCGCCGCGGCGCCGGCAAAACGCAGCAACATGGCCTTGCGACTCGCGGGAGCGAGCTTGTGAGCCGGCGCCTCGCGCGCCAGCATGGCGCCATGCGCGTCGGCGACGATGAGGCCGGCGTCCGCTGGAAAAGCCTCCTCGGAAAGATCGCAGGGAATGGCGAAGTAGAAGCGGTCACAATGGAGGCGATAGTCCATCCATTTGCGATCGGCCCGGAAGTCCGCGAGCGAGCTCTTCACCTCGACGATGCGCAGAGCGCCGTCGGCCGCGAGCGCGACGAGATCGGCTCGCCGCCCGCCCGGCAACGGCAGCTCCGCGAGCACGGAAAAACCCGCCGCGCGCAAATAGCGCCGCGCGCCGCGCGTCACGAGACGGGCGTTTTGCTCGCGCAGACTTTCGAGCGCAGAGACGGGCTCCATCGCATAATCTCGGAATGGCGGGAGAGCGAGAGGACAGCCATTGTGCCCATGGGGCGGCGCGGCGCGCAAGCCGTGAAGCAATATGCGGCGAAACAATTCGCGGCGAACGATCGCCCGACGCTGAGGGAGAGCAGGTCGAATGAGAATTCTCGCCGCATGTCTGTTGCTGCTCGGCGGCGCCATGGGAGCCCAGGGCGCGGAGCGGGTCGTCAATATCTTCAATTGGAGCGACTATATCGACCCGCGCGCGCTCGAGGACTTCACCCGCGAGACGGGCGTCAAGGTCGTCTACGACACCTATGATTCCAACGAGATTTTGGAGACGCGCCTGCTCGCCGGCTCCTCCGGCTACGATGTCGTCGTCCCCTCCGCCACCTTTCTGCAACGGCAGATAAAGGCCGGCGTCTATCGGCCGCTCGACAAGAGCAAGCTCAAGAATATCGACAATGTCTGGCCGGAGATCGCGCAGCGCCTCGCGCGCTATGATCCCTCCAACGCCCATGCGGCGCCCTATATGTGGTTCACCACCGGCGTCGCCTATAATGTCGCCAAGATCAAAGAACGCATCGGCGACAAGCCGATCGCCTCCTGGGAGCAGGTGCTGAAGCCCGAAAATCTGCGCAAATTCGCCGATTGCGGCGTCTATGTGCTCGACAGTCCCGAAGATATGTTCTCGATTGCGCTCAATTATCTGAAGCTCGATCCCAATTCCAAGGAGCCGGGCGACATTCGCCGCGCCGCCGATCTTCTCTCCGGCCTGCGGCGGCACATAAAGAAATTCCACTCCTCCGAATATATAAATGCGCTCGCCAATGGCGATATTTGCCTCGCCATCGGCTGGGCCGGCGACAGCTTCCAGGCGCGCAATCGCGCGCGCGAGGCGGCCAATGGCGTCGAAATCAATTATGTGATCCCGCAGGAAGGGACGCTGATGTCGATCGACAGCCTCGCCATTCCCAAGGACGCGCCGCATCCCGACGAGGCGCATCTCTTCATCGATTATCTGCTGCGGCCGGAGGTCGCCGCCCGCAACACCAAAATCGCCAATTTCGCCAATGGCGTCGCCGCCTCGCGGCCGTTGGTCGACAAGGAGATCGCCGAAAATCCGGCCATTTATCCCGATGCGGCGACAATGAAGCGCCTCTTCACCGTCACGGCCCCGGATCAGCCGCTCCAGAAGGTCGTCACCCGCGAATGGACCAGGGTGAAGACCGGCCGCTGAGCGAAACGGTTCGCCTCTTTCCGAGGGATGGCGGCAATCCAGACTTCGCGCTGCCAGACTTCGCGCTGCCAGACTTCGCGCTGGATGTCGCGGCGAAGCTGCGCGAAGCCGGCCGCCGGTTCGCCGCCCCTTCTTCGGCGGCCATCATCGATGGCTTCGATCGCGTCGAAGAGGATTTCCGCGCCGAGACAATGTCCGCCTCAGGCGGACCTGCGCGCCTGCGAGCGGCGGCGCGCATCGCGGCGCGGCAGCCAGGGGTCGCTGTGATCGACCCGCAAAATCACGGCGATCTTCGCGCGTAGCGCCTGCGGAAGCTCGGCGATCGCGGTCTCCTCGTCTTGATCGCGGCCGAGCACCGGCGCAACACAGTCGAGCCGCTCGAACATGCTCTCGTCCGAGCCGACGCCGTCACAAAGCACAATGTCGACCTCGGCCGGACAGCCGTCACGGAAATCATCCACGATCCGCTCGACCGCGCCGGCCGAGCGCGAGCGCCGATCGATGGCGGGCAACGCCAGCAGCACGCTGTCATCCGTGCGCACGAAAGGATCCTCGGCGTCGCCGAAAGCCTCGAGGCCATCCTCGATGAGAACGGTGAGCGCCGCATGATCGCGGTCGGCGTCGACGAGCGCGACCTCGAGATGCTGCAAACGCAACGCCAGAGCGATATTGACCGCCATCACGGTGCGGATCGAGCCCGGCGCGTCGCCGACGATTCCGACGACGAGCGGGCGATGCACGCTCGCCTCGACCAGCGCGCTGAAGCGCGACACCACCGCCTCGAGCTCGCGGCGATCGGCGAAGGGCCGCACGAAGGGAATTCCGAGCCGCGTCAATTCGAGCCGGTCCGGCTCCGCCGCCGGGCCGCGAACAGTGAATTTCGTCGCATCGGTCACGGCGATGCGCAGCGGCTCGGCTTCGGCGTCGCGACGGGGCGCAGCTTCCGGGTCCGCGCCGCTGAAGCCGCGCTCGCGCAGAAACACCAGGCCGAGCCCCAGAGTGAGACCCGCTACGAAGCCGGCGCTCGTCATCAGACCGGCGCCGGGCGGAAAGCTGCGCGCGATGGGCGGCGTCGCCATTGTGATGATATGCGTGCTGGCGGCGTCGAGCTGACGCGCCTCGCCGGTCTGACGCGAGCGCGTCAGGAAGGATTCGTAAATGCTGCGGCTGACCTCGACCTCACGTTCGAGATCGCGCAGCTTGACGGAGGCTTGCGCCGAGAGGACAGCCTTGCTCTCGAGCTTCTGCATCTCGCGGTTCAGCGCCTCTTCCGTGCCGCGCGCCCGCTCATAATCCTTGCGCAGCGAGGCCGCGACGCGCGCGAGCTCCGCGCTGACGAGACGCCGCGTTTCCGCGAGCCGCGCCGTGACGTTTTTGACGACCGGATGCTGCGGCCCGAGCTCGGCGGAGAGATCGGCGAGCTTTTGCGCCGCCTCCGCCTGCTGCCCGCGCAGAGCGTTCAAGGTCGTGAGATTCATATTGGCGGCGATAGCGGCGAGCTCGGTATCGGACCGCGCCGCGCGCTGCGCCTGCTCGAAACGCGAGCGCGTGTCCTCGAGCCGCGTACGGGCGAAAGTGAGCTGCTGATTGAGCTCTTTCAGCCGCTGCTCGTCGATATAAGAGTCCCGCGTGCCGACGAAGCCGTTTTCGGCCTTATAGGCCTCGACCGATTTTTCGGCGGCGAGCAGGCGCTCGCGCAGTCCGTCGAGACGTCCCGTGAAGGATGTCGCCGCCTGATTCGCGGCGTCCTTATGCATGGCCGAGCGCACATCGATATAGGCCTGCGCCACCGCATTGGCGATGCGCGCCGACTTCTGGGCATTGTCGCTCGAGGCGGCGATATCGATGATGAAGGTGCGCTCGGGACGCCGCACCATGATCTTCGTGCCGAGAGCGCGCACGGCGCCGGCGACGATCTCCTCCTTGGTCGGCGTGCGGCCGAAATGGCCGAACAGCTTGCCGAACAACGACGTCGACGCGCCGAACTCGGGATCGTCGGTCAGCTTCTCGGCTTCGACGACGCGCTCGAGCACGACCTGCGAGGTCAAGATGCGCGTCTGCGTCTCGACGAAATTGATGAAGCCGGTGGAATCCTGCCCCTGATTGGCGTCGCCCTCGAGGCCGGGCAGACCGCGCGGATCGAGATAGATTTGCGCGGCGGCGACATAGCGCGGCGTCAGCAGCTTGGTCAGCGCATAGCCCCCGGCCGCACAGGCGAGCGCCACCGACACGATGAACAGCTTGTTGCGAAGCGCGAGCGCGATCAGCCGTCCCGGCGTCAGCGAGGAACGGGCGCGCCTCGGCTCCGCGGCCGCAGGACGTTCACGCTCCGCCACGCCTTTCGACCCGGATTCATAATCCAACATCACGCGAGTTCCGTTTCGACGTCGAACAAGCGAGCGCAGCCCCCACATTCACGTTGAAGACGAATGTTCCATTTCATGGTTAACTTTTCTTGAACCCCTCTTCTCTCATTCATCTTCTTCATGTCGAAATTAGGGTCCCGCGGCGCGAAATAGCCAGACGGCTCCGTTGTGACAGAAATCGGGACGCCTCGAGTGTCTCGCTCGTGTCCAGCGCAGCATAGCCGCGTGCCATTTTCACTCAGATCGGCGCGAAACCCTCGCCGGAACGCGTCGAATTTTATGGAATGGATTTGGCAACGGCCAAAACTGGGTTTGGCGATGGTCAAATCCGCAAACTGTTCACCAACTGGCTGCAAATTAGCTGAAAATAATGCGCGACAGCGTATGGTGACGATAGAACTAGAGCTTGGTCGATGGAGATGAGGATGCTCGATACGATTAGACGACTCGTCGATGAACAAGGACGTTTGTCGAAAGCGGCCACGGCGATCGGCGACGACGCCGATCTCTACGCGGCGGGCCTCACATCCTTCGCCGCCGTCCAGCTCATGCTGGCGCTCGAAGAGACCTTCGACGTCGAATTCCCCGATCATATGCTCAATCGTCGCAGCTTCTCCTCGATCTCGGCGATCGCCGGCTGCCTGCATGAGCTCAAGGGTGAGGAAGCCGCCTGATGAATGCGCCGCTCGATCGCGGAGCCGATGTCGTCACGACAGCCGCCCGCCACGCCGACGATGTCGACCGCAATGGCCGCTTTCCCATCGAAGCGGTCCGGGCGCTCAAGGACGCGCGACTTCTGTCGCTGCTGATCCCGGTCGAATTCGGCGGCGGCGGAGCTTCGCTCTTCGACGTCGCGGAGATCTGCACCTCGCTCGGCCAGCGATGCGCCTCGACGGCGATGATCTTCGCCATGCATCAGATCAAAGTGTCGAGCCTCGTCGCGCATGGCCGCGGCAGCGCCTGGCACGAGGACTTCATGCGCCGCCTCTGCGACGAGCAGCTGCTGCTCGGCTCCGCGACGACCGAAGGCGGCGTCGGCGGCAATATGCGCAACAGCATTTGCGCCTTCGAGCGCGATGGCGCGACATTCCGCATCGCCAAGGAAGGCGCGCTCATTTCCTATGGCGCCTATTCCGACGCGATCCTCGTCACCGCGCGCCGCGCCGCCGACGCGCCGCCCTCCGATCAGCAAATGGCAGTGCTCGAGAAGAGCCAATATCGTCTCGAGCGCACCGGCGGCTGGGACGCGCTCGGAATGCGCGGCACTTGCAGCGAAGGATTCACCTTCAGCGGCGAGGCGCCGGTCGAGCAGATCTTCACTCATGATTTCGCCGAGATCGCCTCCGAGTCCATGCTCGCGACCGCGCATCTCCTGTGGAGCGCCGTATGGTTCGGCGTCGCCTCCGACGCGCTCTCGCGCGCGCAATCCTTCGTGCGCAAGGATGCGCGCCGCCATCCGAATGGCCCGGCTCCCGGCGCGCTGCGCCTCGCGGAAGCGACAGCAAAGCTGCAGCTCATGCGCTCCAATATCGTCGAAGGCCTCAAGCGCTTCGCCAAGGCGCAACAGAATGAGGACGACCTCAATTCGATGAGCTTCGCCGTCGCGATGAACAACATCAAGATCGGCTCGTCGCAACTCTCGATCGAGATCATCAATCATGCGCTGCTGATCGCCGGCATCGCGGGCTACAAGAACGACACGCCCTTCAGCGTCGGTCGCCACATGCGCGACGCGCTCTCGGCGCAGGTGATGATCTCGAACGATCGCATCTTCACCAATCTATCCAACATGCTGCTCGCGCAGCGCATCGACCAGCGGCTGGGAGAGTGACCCGTGTGCCAGGCCTGCGACAGCTTCCTCGACCGCCTCTTCGCCAAAGGCGTTCTGCATGAGACCGGCGTCGACGGACTCTATGGCCGGGGGCAGGCCTTCGAGGCGGTCATAGAGGGAATGGATCGGCTGATCACGCGCACCGCCGCGAATGATCATGCCGAGGTCATCCGCTTTCCGCCCGGCATGAATCGCGCGCTCTTCGAGAAGAGCGGCTACATGAAGAATTTTCCGCAGCTCGCCGGCACGGTTCACAGCTTCGCCGGCAGCGAGAGGGATCATCTCGCCCTTCTCGACAATATTCACAATGGCGGCGACTGGACCGGCGGACAGGGCGCGACCGACATCGTGCTGACTCCCGCCGCCTGCTATCCGCTCTATCCGATCGTCGCGCGGCGCGGGCCGCTCGCGCCGGAAGGCGGTCTCTTCGACATCCAATCCTATTGCTTCCGCCACGAGCCGTCGAAAGATCCCGCGCGTATGCAAATGTTCCGTATGCGCGAATTCGTGCGCATCGGCCTTCCGGAGCAGGCTGCGAGCTTCCGCGAATCCTGGCTGGAGCGCGCGCGCGACTTCGCAGAGACGCTGCAGCTTCCGCATCATATCGATGTCGCGAATGATCCTTTTTTCGGCCGCGCCGGGCGCATGATGGCCTCGAGCCAGCGCGAGCAGGCGCTGAAATTCGAGCTGCTGGTGCCGATCGAGAGCACGGAAAATCCGACCGCCTGCCAGAGCTTCAACTATCATCAGGACCATTTCGGCGAGCTCTGGGGCATCACGACCGCTTCGGGCGAGACGGCGCACACCGCTTGCGTCGGCTTCGGCATGGAGCGTCTCGCCCTCGCCTTGTTCAAACATCATGGGATCGACACCAATGGCTGGCCGAACTCAGTCCGCGCTGCTCTCTCGCTCTGACGCGGAGCTTACGCCGTCGAAGCCGGCGAAGCCGCATTTCCGTCATGCGCTGCATCATGCAGAACGCGATTGGCCGCAGACCAACTGCTATGTCGACCTCATGATCGAGCTCGTGGCCATGCGCGGCTTCGAGCCCGAGGCGATGCTCGGCTGCACGCTGGCGCAAGATTACGAAGAAGATCAATTCACCTTCTTCAAGCCGCGCCTCGCCGATCTCGAGCGCCTCTATGGCCTTCGCGTCGAGGAGCTGGCGCTCTATGATCGGCTCGACGATCATATTGTGCGCCAGACCGCGCGCGGCCGCGTGGCGATGGTGGAAGTGGACGGCTATCATCTGCCGGACACGCGCGGCGTCACCTACCGCATCGATCACTCCAAGACGACGATCGGCGTCACGGAAATCGACATGCGCGCGCGACGGATCGACTATTTCCACAATGACGGCTATTTCACGCTGGATGGCGAAGATTTCGACGCCATCTTCGGCCGCGCCGGCGAGGCGCGCGATCCGTCGAGCCTGTTCCCTTACGCCGAATTCGTGCGCTTCGACCGCGAGCGCCCGCATAGAGATTTGCGCGCATTGGCTGAAGCGCTGGCGAGCGAGCATTTCGCGCGCCGCCCGAGCGACAATCCGATCCGCGCCTTCGCCGCGCGCTTCCCGGCGCTGTGGAGCGTGCTGGAGGCGCGGCCGCCCTGCTTCTTCCACAGCCTCGCCTTCAACACGTTTCGCCAGCTCGGCGCCAATTTCGAGCTGCTCGGCAGCCATCTCGACTGGCTGCGGCCGGACGGCGATTTCGCCGCCGAAGCGGAGGCCTGCCGGCGGATTTCCGCTGGCGCCAAGGCGATGCAGTTCCAGGCGGCGCGCGCCTCCGCGCGCAAGCGCGCCTATGACCCGCGCGAGACGCTGGACGAGCTCGCCGCCGTCTATGACGGCTTGTTCGCAGGTCTCTCGGCCAAGCTGCGCTGAGGTCGCCGATGCGTGCGCGCGTCGAAGGAGAAAAGCGCCAGCGTCTCGACGCCGGTTGGACTTTTGCGATCGACGAAGCGGGCGAATGGACGCAGCCCTCCGACATCCCCGCCGCCGCGCGCTGGCGCGCCGCGCGCGTTCCGGGCACGCTGGCGCAGGCGCTGATCGCGGAAGGCGCGAGCTTCGACGATCTGCCGCCGCTCGATTCGATCGACGTCTGGTACAAGACCGCCTTCGTCAATTCGGCGCGGGCGGAATTGCAGCTGCACGGCCTCGCCACTCTCGCGGATGTCTATCTCGACGGCCGACTCGCGCTGCGCTCGGACAATATGTTTCATGCGCATCGAATAGAGATCGAGACGCCTGGCGCGCATGATCTCCACATTCGCTTTCGCTCCGTCGAGCGCGAGATCGCGACGAAGAGCGGACGCGCGCGCTGGCGGCCGCGGATGATCGCTCCGGCGGGGCTACGCCACATTCGCACGACGGCGCTCGGCCGCCTGCCCGGCTTCGCGCCGCCGACGCCGCCGCTCGGACCGTGGCGTGAAGTCGAGCTGATCGAGCATGGCGCGCTGCGTCTGCGCGCTATCGATATGCGCCCACTCGTCCACGAAGGTCGCGCCAGCCTGCGCGTCGCGCTCGAGATTTCCGGCGTTGCAGACGCTCCTGCTCGGCTCTTCTGCGGCGAGGCGGAAACGCGTTTCGAGCACGTCGCCGACGCTCGCATCGAGGCGACGCTCGCTCTGCCGGATGCACGGCTGTGGACGCCGCATACGCATGGCGAGCCGCATCTCTACGCTGTCGCGGCGACGATCGGCGATCTTAGCGTCGATCTCGGCCGCACCGGCTTTCGCGACATCGACGTCGATCGCGGCGCGGATGGCGCCGGCTTCGCGCTTCGCGTGAATGGCATCGCTCTCTTCTGCCGCGGCGCCTGCTGGACGACGGCCGACGCAGTTTCACTCGCTGGCGAGCGCGAGGATTGCGCGCCGCTGTTGCGCGCCATGCGCGACGCCGGCATGAACATGGTCCGCATTCCCGGCGTCACTCTCTATGAGAGCGATGATTTCTACGCGCTCTGCGACGAGCTCGGGATTTTGGTCTGGCAGGACTTCGCCTTCGCCAATTTCGATTATCCGTTTCAGGACGCCGCCTTTCGCGCCAGCGTCGAAAGAGAAGCGACGGAGTTTTTGGCGCGCACGCGATCTTCGCCTTCGCTCGCCGTGCTCTGTGGCGGCAGCGAGGTCTATCAGCAAGCCTCCATGCTCGGCCTCGCCGAAGCGAAATGGCGCTCGCCGCTGTTCGACGAAACGCTTCCGCGGCTCGTCCATGCGCAGCGGCCGGATACGATTTATGTCGAGAATTCGCCTTCCGACGGACCCCTGCCCTTTCATTCGGACACGAGCGTATCGCATTACTACGGAGTGGGCGCCTATCGCCGCGGCCTGGACGATGCGCGCCGCGCCAATGTGCGCTTCGCCTCCGAATGTCTCGGCTTCGCCAATATCGCGGATGACGCCGCGTTACGCCGCGACTTCGGCGACGCCCCGCTCGCATCGCCTCTCTTCGCCGGACGCATCGCGCGCGACATGGGCGCGACGCAGACTTTCGGCGACGTCACCGAACATTACATGCGGCTGCTCTATGGCTGCGATCCGGCGACGTTGCGCGAGAGCGATCCGCAACTCTATCTCGACATAGCGCGCGCCGCAGTGGCCGAGACGATGGAGGCGACGATCGGCGAATGGCGACGCGGCGGCTCTACGACTCATGGCGCCATCGTCTGGTTCCTCGAGGATCTATGGCCCGGCGCCGGCTGGGGCGTTCTCGATGCGCGCGGCGAGCCGAAATCCGCCTATCACGCTTTGGCGCGCGCCTTTCGTCCGCTGTCGCTCATGCTCACGGACGAAGGCGTCAACGGGCTCTTCGCGCATCTGCGCAACGACGGACCGCAGCGCATAGAAGGCGAGATTTCGCTCGCCTGCTATCGCGACGGCCATGTGCCGGTGATGAAAGCGAGCCGCAGAGTCGCCGTCGAGCCGCATGGCGTCACCACATTGCGCGACGCGGAATTCTGGGGCGGCTTCTTCGATACGGCGCTCGCCTATAATTTCGGCCCGCCGTCGCATGATTTGACAGTGGCGCGCTTCACAGTCGCGCAAAGCGACGCCGAGATCGACGCCTTTCATTTCCCGCTCGGGCGCAGCGCGATCAAATCGCAGCTCGGGCTACGCGCGGAGATCGCGGAAGACGGCGACGGATTCATTCTCGCTCTGTCGACGAACCTCGCCGCGCAATCGGTGGCGATCGACGACGAATTTTTTCTTCCTCGCGACAATTGGCTGCATCTCGCGCCGGGCGCGACGAAACGCATTCGCCTCGTCGCACGATCGGCCGACGCGAAGCGACCGAAGGGAACGGCGAGAGCGCTGAACGGGGAAGCGACCCGCTACGGTTGACGACGATCTGCTTCATCGGAACCGGCTCGCGGCCCAGATTATGACGCGACATATTCCGGGAAATCGAGCCGCACCAATGCGCCCTGCGGAAGCCGCTCGAAGAAGACTTGGCCTTTCAATTGACGCGCGAGCCCCCGCATCAGCTGAAGCCCGTCGCCCTTCGCGACCTTGGCCGGATCGAAGCCGCAGCCATTGTCGGCGACCGTCAGCTCGAGCCTGTCGCCGATGCGGCGCAGACGCGCCTGCACCTCGCCATGCGCTCCATCGGGAAAGGCGTGCTTCATCGCATTGGTGACGGCCTCGACATAGACGAGGCCGACACATTGCGCGCGCCGATAATGGAGAAAAATGTCATCGTCCGCGATCGTCTCGCCGACGATGCGATCGTCGAAAGCCTTGCGGCGCGCTTCGGACAGCGCCCAGAGATAGGAGGACATGCAGATGTCCGCATCATCGTCCTCGTCCAGCGCATTGTGGAGCTCCACGGCGCTGCGAAGACGCATGGCGCAATTGCTGCAACCTTCGGGCTTCTCGAGACGCCGCGATTGGGCGGAGATCAATGTCGCCAGCGCCTGCAGATCGTTGCGGACGCGGTGGCGCAGCTCGCGATAGCGATCTCTCTCGGCGCATAGCTCGGCTCGCACGCTCGCGAGCTCCGCCTCGAGCTCGGCGATCCGGTTCTTACCCTCGACTGCCGAGGATACGCCCACGACGTCACTCATTCAATTCGATCCCCTCCGAGCGGCGCGCCGGAGACGACAATCGCGGTCGCACGGACCTGCTTTCATCTATCTGAAGCGGGTCCCCCGGATTTTCAAGCTGCTCGGGCCTATTCCGCGCTCGCTCGCGCTGCGCGCGCCAGCTTGCTGCGCTCGCGGCCGTAGGAAAAGTAGAAGATCAGCCCGATCGTCATCCATATTACGAAACGCTCCCAGGCCGCGGGCGGCAGCTTGGAGAGAAGCCAAAGCGAGAAGCCGACGCCGACGAGCGGCACGAATGGCACGAGCGGCGTGCGAAAGCTGCGCGGCGCATCGGGACGCGTGCGCCGCATCACGATGATCGAAATGCAAATGACGACAAAAGCGGACAGCGTTCCGATATTGACGAGCTCGGCGACCTCGCGGATCGGATAGAGCCCCGCGACGATGGCGGTGAGCGCGCCGATGACCAACGTCGGGCGATGCGGCGTATGAAAGCGCGGATGCGCATGGGAGAACCACGCCGGTAGCAGCCCGTCGCGGCTCATGGCGAAGCAGATGCGCGCGCAGCCGAGCAAAAACGCCAACATGACGCTGACGATGCCGGCGACGGCGGCGACGGAGACGACGAAGGTCGCCCAGGGCAGACCGACCGCCGTAAAGGCCGCGGCGACAGGCGCGGGATTGTTCAGCGTGTCGTAGCGCACCATTCCGGTGAGCACGAGCGACATCACCACATAGAGCGTGAGCGCGACAGCGAGCGACAGCAGCACCGCGCGAGGCAATTGGCGCTGAGGGTCTTTCGCCTCCTCGGCCGCGGTGGTCAGCGTGTCATAGCCGAAGACGGCGAAGAACACGACCGCCGCGCCTTCGACGACGCCGCCGAAGCCGTAAGGCATGAAAGGCGTCCAATTCTCGAGATGCACATGCGGCAGGCCCACGGCGACGACGAGCAAAACCGCCGCCGTCTTCACGATCACCATCACGGCGTTGAATCGCGCGCCCCATTCGATGCGCAGCACCAGCACGCCCGCCACGAAAAGCGCACCCAATATGGCCGCGAGATCGACAATGCGCCCCTCGCCCGTCCCGGCGGCGCCCGAGGCCCAGATCGGCAGGGCGAGGCCGAGCTGGCCGAGCAGCGCCTGCAGATAGCCGGACCAGCCGATGGAGACCACGGCGACGACGAGCGCATATTCGAGCAGCAGATCCCAGCCTATGATCCAGGCCGCGAGCTCGCCGAGCACGGCATAGGCGTAAGTATAGGCGCTGCCCGCCGCCGGGATCATGCCGGCGAACTCCGCATAGCAGAGCGCCGCGGCCGCGCTGGCGACGCCGGCGATGAGGAAGGACAGCGAGACCGCCGGCCCCGCCTGCGTCGCCGCCACCACGCCCGTGAGCACGAAAATGCCGACGCCGATCAGCCCGCCGAGGCCGATGCCGGTCAATTGCCACAGGCCGAGCACGCGGCGCAGCTCGCTATGCCGACCGGACTCCGACTGCAGCGATTCGATCGACTTCACCCGCAAGAGGTCGCGCAGCGCATTGTTCCGCACGCTCAATCCCCCCTCCTCGATCCGCCCCGAAAGAAGCGGCCGAAGCTATCATGTCGTGAACGACGGTCGAAATCTCAGCGTGGCGGGAACCGCGGCTTCTCGAGATCGTTAATTCACGGCGCCACGCCGGAGCGAGACGCTCATGACCGTCACATTGAACCACACGATCGTTCCCGCCCATGAGAAGGGCGCGGCGGCCGCCTGGTTCGCTCGCGTCCTCGGCCTCGAATACGAGCCCTCGTCCGACGGGCATTTTGCCCCGGTCCATGTCAATGCCGCGCTGACCTTTCTCTTCTCGGACGACGAAACCTTCCCGGCGAGCCACTACGCCTTCCATGTCTCCGACGCCGAGTTCGACGCCATACTCGAGCGCGTGCGCGCTTCCGGGCGGCCCTATGGCAGCGCGCCCTGGAGCCGGGACGATAAGAAGCTCAATGATTGGAACGGCGGCCGCGGCGTCTATTTCGAGACGCCCGACGGCCATCTTCTGGAGCTGATGACCGCGCCTCAGTGAGTCTCTTCAGCGCACTTCGGGGCCGAACTTCACCGGAATGTCGAATGAGAGACGCTCGTCGGCGACGACGGGCGGGGGCGCGATAACCGGATCTGCGCGCTTCAGCATCGCGAGGGCCGCCTCGTCGAAGGCGGAATCGCCGGAGGAGCGATAGACGCTCGAGGCGACCACATGTCCGAGCCGATCCAATGTGAAGCTGACGCCGACTTCCACGGAGCGCCGAGGAACGCCGCGCGGGTAACGCAGGTGCCGGTGCAGATGCGCCACCAGCCGCTTCTGCCAAGAGAGCGCCGCCGTACGGGCCGCCTTGTCCATGCCCTGAGCGGGCGCGACGGCCCGAGGCGCTTCCCGCTCCACATCCGACTTCGGCGGCGCGGCCGCCTCGGAGGCCGCGGACTCCGCGGAGATCACCGGCGTCGCCTCGCGCTTGGTCGGCTCATCGACCGGCTTCTCGTGCTTTTCGGCGGTCGCATAATCGGCGTCGTCGGCCTCGACGCGCGCGATTTTGGGATCGTCATTGTCCTTGGTCTGGGAGGCGGCGACGGCCGGCGCGGCGGCGGCGGCTTCGTCGGCCTGCGGGCCGGGAGGCGCGTCGGGAGCGTCCTCGACATGCGGCGCGGCGGGCGCGAGGCCGATCTCGATCGCCGGGGCGCCGCTCGAATCATCGTCGGTCTCGACCTCGAAGACGACGAAAATAGCGGCGAGCGCCAGAAGATGCGCGATCAGCGCAGCTAGCGCCGCGCCGGTCCAGATACGATTGTTCCGGCCCGTGTCGAGATCGGCGGCGACGCTCATTTCGCGGCTCCGCCCGTCGCCGCGCCGCCGGCATCGAGCGCGACGAGCGAGATCTTGGCGTAGCCGCCGGAGCGCAGGCGCTCGAGAATGGCCATCATCTCGCCATAGGGCACCGCCGTGTCGGCGCGCAGGAAGACGCGCTTGTCCTTGTCGCCGCCGGCGAGCGAATCCAGCGAGGCGATGAGATCATTGCGCTTCACCGGCGTCTCGCCCAGAGCGAGCGCCAGATCGGCCTGAATGGTGAGATAGATCGGCTTGTCGGGCTTTGTGTGCGTCGCCGCGCTCGCGGCCGGCAGATCGACGGGAAGATCGACAGTGGCGAGCGGCGCCGCCACCATGAAGATGATGAGGAGCACGAGCATCACGTCGATGAAGGGCGTGACATTGATCTCGTGAGTCTCTTCGAGCGCGCCGCGCGATGATCCTCCGATATTGCCGGCCATGAGCGTTACTCCGCGGCGCGCAGAGCGGCGGGCGCCTGCTGGACGCCGCGATCGAGATCACGCGAGACGATGCGCAGCAGCTCGCCGGAGAGATTGGAGACGAGCTCGAGATAGGCGCTCGTCTGGCGCGCGAGATGATTATAGATCAGCACGGCGGGAATGGCGGCGATGAGGCCGATGGCGGTGGCGAGCAGCGCCTCGGCGATGCCCGGCGCGACGACGGCGAGATTGGTCGTCTGCGCTTTGGATATGCCGATGAAGCTGTTCATAATGCCCCACACCGTGCCGAACAGGCCGATGAAGGGGCCGGTGGAGCCGACCGAGGCGAGCAGCCCCGTGCCGCGACGAATGGAAAGGCTCTCGGCGCGCTCGATCTCGGCGAAGCTCGAAGCGACGCGCTCCTTCAATCCGCCGGCGGAGGAGAGATCGGAAGAGAGGCGGAACTCGCGCAGCGCCTCGGCGATCAGAGCGCTCGCCAGAGGATCGTCGCCGCCGAGCGCGAGACGCGCTTCCGCGAGGCCGCGCGCCTCCTGCAGACGCTCGATCGAGCTGCGAATGCGCGCGCGCGCGCGCCGCAATTCGATCGTCTTGGCGATGAGCACAGTCCATGTGCCGATGGAGGCGCTGACGAGGCCCAGCATGACGATCTTCACGACGATGTCGGCGTTGAGGAACATGCTCGACACAGAAAGATCATGCGGACGATTGATGATGTCCGCGCGCCCTTCGGCCAGACAGAGAGAGGTCGAGAGGAGGAGAGACGAGGCCGCAATCGCTAGCGTCTGATATGACCGTTTCATGCTTCCGCCCATATGCGAATGAGATTGTGATAGACGCCTGTCAGCTTGACGCAGGCCGGATCGCCCGCGCCGAGCCGCTCCGTGAGACCTTGAATCGTCTGGTCCAAATCGAAAAGCAACGAACGTACCACGTTGTCGCGAATCATGCTTTGAAGCCAGAAGAAGGATGCGACGCGTTCGCCGCGCGTCACTTCTCGCACGAGATGCAGGCTGGTCGATGGATAGAGCACCAGATGACCGGCGGGCAGCTTCACTTCCTGCGCGCCGTAATGATCCTCGATGACCAATTCGCCGCCGTCGTATTCATCGGGATCGGTGAGAAAAAGCGTGACGGAGAGATCGGTGCGAATGCGCACCGAAGTGCGCGGCACGCCGCGAATGGCGTTGTCGACATGCAGCCCGAAATCATGCCCCGCGCCATAGCGATTGAACAGCGGCGGGAAAATCCGCAGCGGCAGAGCGGCGGAGACGAAAGTCGGACAGGCTGCGAGCGCATCGAGCACGAGATCGCCCAATTCGCGGGCGATGGCGCCGTCTTGCGGCAGCTGCAGATTATTCTTCACCAGGCTCGATTGCGAGCCTGCGGTCGTGCGGCCGTCTTCCCACACGGTCTGCGACATCACGTCGCGAAAATAGGCGACCTGCCGCGCATCGAGCACATCGGGTATGCAGATCAGCATGACGCGCCCCTCATACCTCGCTCCAATGGCGTATGAGATTGTGATACACGCCGCCGAGCTTCATCACATCCTCGTCGTCTCCGCCGAGCCGCGGCGCGAGCTGCTGGATCGCCGTATCGAGATCATAGATCACATCGCGCACGCTCTCCTGGCGGATCATGCTCTGCGCCCAGAAGAAGGAGGCGACGCGCGCGCCGCGCGTGACCGGCGCGACCATGTGCAGATCGCTCGCCGGATAGACAGCGAGCGCGCCGGCCGGAAGCTTGACCTGATGCGAGTCGTATGCGTCGTCGACGACGAGCTCGCCGCCGTCATACTCCTCGGGCTCGGACAGAAAGACAGTGACCGCGAGATCGGCGCGAATGCGCACGCCGGTCAGCGGATCGCCGCGCACGGCGTTGTCGACATGCACGCCGAAACGATGGCCGACGCGATAGCGATTGAACATGGGCGGATAGATGCGCAGCGGAATCGCCGCGGCGACGAAGCCCGGATGCGAGACGATCGCCTGCAAAAGGCGCTCGCCGAGGCGCCGAGACAATTCGCCATTGGGCGGCAGCTGCTCATTGCTCTTCACCGAGGGCGGCTGCGCGCCGGCGGTGGAAGCGCCGTCCTCCCATTCCACCGCGTCCATGACGCTGCGGAATTGAGCGACCGTCTCCTTGCTCAGAACGTCCGGCACGCAGATCAGCATTTCCGCACATTCCATTTTTTGCGACGCAATGAAAAGGCGCCGGCCCCTTGTTTGAAACTTTTCCAAGGGAGCCGGCGCCTGCGACGATTTGTCTTTAGAATTTGGCGCGCGCCTCGAACAGCACGGTGCGGCCGGGCGCGACCTGCGTGAAGGGCGTCGCCGTCTGATAGAAGGCGTCGTAATAGGTGCGGTCGAACATATTCATGACCGAGACCTTGAGCGTGATATTTTCGGTGACCTTGCCTTCGAGGAAGGCGTCGAAGCGCCAATAGGAGGGCAGCACGGTCGGCACATTCACGAAGGGATTGGCCGCCGTCGGCGCGGGCCAACCCGTCGTGCCGTTCACCGACGTCGCGCCATTGGCGATGATATTGTTGCCGCCGTAGATCTTCGAGCGATAAACCGCCTGTCCGCCGAATTCGAGTCGATCCGCCTCGAGGCCGAAGAGATCGCCGAACTTGTATTTGCTCAGCAGGCTGAAGGATTCATGCGCGATATTGGCGAGTTGTAGGCCGACATTGGTCCTGATTTGCGAACGAGTGACCTTCGACTCCATGATGACGAGACCGCCGGTCACGCTCCATTTGTCTGTGATGTTGCCGGCGATCTCTATGTCCGCGCCTTGCACATAATAGGCGGCGTCGCCCGTCGTCACCGAACCGTTCACCTCGCGCGCTCCGTTCACGTCGGTGCGGAACAGCGCGGCGGTCGCCAGCAGATGGCGGTCGAACAGCTCCCATTTGGCGCCGATTTCCTTGGCGTAATTGCGCTGCGGCGGGAAGATCTGCACCGCCGTGGTGAGACCGCCGTAATTGGCCGCGCCGCCGTCGAGCTCCGCGCCGACCGGATTGGCGGAGGTCGCATAGGCTGCATAGAGGCTCACTTCCGGCAGCGGCTTCAGCACCAGGCCGAAATTGTAATTCACCAGCGCCGAGTGATTGGCCGCGAAGGTCGAGTACGACTCGTTGCGGTTGGTGATGGTGTAATCGTCGAAACGCACGCCGGCGTTGGCGATGACGATATCCTCATAATTGGCCGTCTCGATGAGATAGCCCGCCTTGGTGTCCACGGCGACGCGCGTCACATTCTGATTGCGCGTCGGCGTGTTGAGGAAAGGCAGAGAATTGCACGGCAGATAGAGATTGCACACGAGCGCGCCGCCGACGGCGCCTCCGTTCAGCTCCGACGAGAGATTGGTGTAATTGGTTCGCGTCAGCCCTTCCCTGCTATATTCGGCGCCGAGGACGACCTCATGCTTCACCGGGCCGGTGACGAATTTGTAATTTATGTCGGTCTGGCTCGCGAGCGTATTGGTCACTTGGTAGCGGCTCTGCGCGCCGATGTTCACCGTGCCGGCGGCCCAATTGGCGCTCTGCGTCAACGTGCCGATGTAATCGACCACCGAGCGGCTCTGGCGCAGCCGGCTGGTGATCTTCAGATCGTCATTGACGCGATACTCGCCGGTGAAAGTGCCGAAGTCCTGGCGATATTTCTGGAAGTCGCGATTGAGCAGCCCATACCAGGTGTTGCGCGAGGTGACGCCTTCCGCGTAAGGCCGATTGGTCGTGCGGTTATAGGGAATGCCGAAGTCCGGCAGGCCGTTCTGATAGGAATGGGTGTAATTCGCCGTGAGCGTGAAGTTGTCGATCGGCTTGAAGACGACGGAGCCCGAGACGCCATTGCGGTCGTCGGTGACGTAATTGCGCCCGGCGACATTGGCGTCCTGGAACAGGCCATTGACGCGCACGGCGAGAATCGGGCTGATCGCCTTGTTGACGTCGATCTGCACGCGCTTGGAGTTGTCCGACGGGCCGCCGGTGAACTTCATATCGTAGAAGTCCTGCTCCTTGGCCGTCTTGGTGACGATGTTCAACGCGCCGCCGGCGGTGCCGCGGCCGGCGAAGCTGGAGCCGGGACCGCGCAGGATTTCCACCTGCTCCGTATAGAAATTCTCGCGCAAGCTGACGCCCGGATCGCGCACGCCGTCGATGAATATGTCGTTGCGGGCGTCGAAGCCGCGGATGAAGAAGCGATCGCCGAAGGCGTTGCCGCCCTCGCCCGAGCCGAGCGTGACGCCGGCCGTGCTGCGCGCGATTTCCTTCAGCGTGAAGGCGTTCTTGTCCTCGAGCACTTCCTTGGTGAGCACGGTCACGGTGCGCGGCGTGTTCAGCAGCGGCTGGGTGAATTTGTTGGACGACAGCCGATCGGCCTTATAGGGCGCCTTGGGATCGGCATAGGGATTGGCGTCGGCCGGCGCGGCGCCGCCCCCTGCCCCCGCCTGCGCGCTCTGGGCGCCTTGCGCGCCGGCTTGCGGAGCGGCGGGCTGCGTCGAAGGAGCGCGCGTCGCACGGCGCGGCTTGGCGGCCTGATGGGCGGCGGGCGCCGCATGAACCACCGGCTTCGGCTTCTCCTTCGGCGCGTCGACGCGCACCGCCGGCAGAGACTGACTGGCTTCCTGCGCTGTCGCGACGCCGACGCCCGCGGCCAGCAGAGCCGCTACTCCCAACAGTTTCGCCGACGGGCCGTCGATGCGCGAGACCGACGCGGATGATCCGCGCCGCAGGCTGCGCAGAGAAAACGGCGCTTTGATGTTGTTCATTCTGTCCTGCCCCCGTGGAATCAAGTCCGGCAAAACCGGTAAGGTGATCCACTATGCGTATTTTCCGCTGCGGGCAGGGTCAATCGAAGGATGCGTAGACTGGAAATATTACAAGGACCAAATTCTTGAAAGTCTTGAAATAAAAGCTTCCTGTCACGTTGTTGACATTGTTCGAAAGAGACTTATTGGAAATATTCCAAGTTGAAGCCGCGCGGACTTAGCCGCTCCGTTCGTCATACATCTGATACGCCTCATCGCCTTTCGCTCGCGGGGCGACGCGCCGAGCCATCGACCTCGTTTTTCGTCGCCCGCGCTCGGCTCGACCTCGAAAAGCTCATTTGCCTTCGATCGTCTTGCGCGCCTCGTCGCGCAGCAGACGGCGGGAATCGTCGCGGATATAGGACATGTGCCCGCCGGGCACGGTCACGAGCCGCACGCGAGTCGTCTCGCCGAAGGCGGGCAGCTGATCGATAAGCAGCTTGCTCGCATAATAGGGCGTCACCAGATCGGCGAGCCCATGGGCGACGAGCACTTTCAGCCGCGCGTCGAGAGCGAGCTCGTCGCGCAGCGTCGAGACC
Organism: Methylosinus sp. KRF6; assembly: GCF_018887255.1. Taxonomy (NCBI): domain Bacteria; kingdom Pseudomonadati; phylum Pseudomonadota; class Alphaproteobacteria; order Hyphomicrobiales; family Methylocystaceae; genus Methylosinus; species Methylosinus sp. KRF6. The sequence goes on from NZ_JAHLJF010000001.1 coordinate 1,109,605, forward strand.
GCCTCCGCATTGGCGCGGCCGCCGCGGCCGAAGTCCCAATCATGCGCGACCTTGTGATTGAGAATCTCATAGCGCGCGTCGCCGATCGGCCATTGCAATTTCTCGATCGTCAGGCGCGTCATCGCGGCGCCGAGCGGCGCGGCGAGCGCGTCGAGCACCGGATCAGCCCAATTGCTCTCGCGCGAGAAGGGCCGCGGATCGAAGCCCGTGATCTCGCCGTCATAGGCGCTGGAGACGCGATGCGAGGCGCGCAGACGATCGCGCAGAAAAGTCTTCAGCGCGACGCGGCCGCCCTCCTCCATCACGATCCGCGATTCCAGCCCGGTGAAGCGCGTGACATTGGCGTCGAGCCGCTCCAGCGCGTCCTTGTCGCGCGGGCCTTTGAGCAGATCGACGAGAAATTCGCCTGAGGCGTAGGCCTCGACATCGGCGAGCTCGGCGCGCTGCTTGGCGTCGCGCGCCACCGCCGCATAGGACGGCAGGCGGCCGGCGAGCGACAGGAGATTGCGCGGGCTGTCCAGCCAGGCGAAATCCAGCGCCGGCGAGATCAGCACCAGACCTTCGACGCCGATGCTCTCGCGCTCGCGCAGCGCATGGGCGAGCTCGACGGCGCGAAAGCCGCCATAGCTCTCGCCGACCAGAAACTTCGGCGAGGCGATGCGTCGATGCGTCGCCAGCCATTTGCGCACCACCACCGCGAGCGCCTCGGCGTCACCCTGCGCCGAGAAGAAATGCTTTCTCGTCTCCTCATTGTCTGTGAGGAACTTGCTGTAGCCCGTGCCCGGCGGGTCGATGAAGACGAGATCGACGAAAGGCAGCCAGCTTTCGGCATTGTCGACGAGGATGGGCGGCGCCGAAGGCGACAGCGGTCCGGAGCCGAGCGACAGGCGCCAGGGCGAGACGCCGCCGAGTCCGAGCCAGGCGGAAGCGGCGCCCGGCCCGCCATTGAAGACGAAGGCGATGGGCCGGGCCAGCGCATCGACGTCGGAGCGCTCATAAGAGACATAGGCGACGTCGACCCTCGGCGCGCCGCTTTGCGCGTCACGCAGCCGCACCGCGCCGGCGCGCGCGAGAAAGGATAGTTTCTCGCCGCGGATCGACATGGAATGCGTGGTCGTGACCTCTGTCGGAAGGCCTTGCGATTGGTCCGTGGCCTCCTCGCTCTCCTTTTTCTGCGCCGCGGGCGGCGCCGCGAGGCTCGACGAGCCCGCGAGCACAAGAGCGAGAGCGAGCGCAATCCAGGCTTTGGAAATCATGACACGACCTTTCATTCCACGATGCGAGAACAGATAGCGCCGCGCTCGAGCGCGGCGAAGGGCGATGGAACCATATCCATCGGCAAGAATTGTCATCCGATCCTGCGGCGCTCGAAAATAGACGCGCCCGAGTAGAGGAGAAGAACGATGGAGTGGAACCAGATCGAAGGCAATTGGAAGCAAGCCAAAGGCAAGATCAAAGAGAAATGGGGCGATTTGACCGACGACGACCTGACCAAAATCCAGGGCAAGCGCGACCAATTCGAAGGCGAATTGCAGAAACGCTACGGAAAAAGCAAGGAAGCCGTTCAAAAAGATGTCGATGAGTGGCTGAAAACGCTCCATTGAGCGACGCCTCTCCACTATGCTCCCAGGGGAGAGACCAAAGCGGCGGCCGGTTCTCCGGCCGCCGCGGCTTTCGTCAGCGCGGCATCACCGCCCAATAGTCGAGGTCGAGCAGCACGTCCGGATGCGGCTTACCCTCGGCCGTCGTCAGCGGGAAATCCGCCGGCGGGTGGTCCTTCGTGGCGACGAGCCGCAAGCGCAGCGCGCCAACGTCCGAGCGGCCGGGAATCCCGGCCTTGTCCAGCACTTCCGACCAGGCGAAGACGGTGCCGCCGGCGAACAGCGGATTGACATGACGCCCGCCATTCACCGCGGCGATGTGGAACGCGTTCTCGAGACCGTTGAAAGAAAGCGCGCGGGCGAGCGAGATCACATGCCCGCCATAGATGATGCGCTTTCCGAAACGCCCCTGCGCCTCATAATATTGATTGAAATGGACCTTGGAATTGTTCTGATAGAGGCGCGTGGCGATCTGATGCTCGGCCTCCTCCACGGTCATTCCGTCGATATGGTCGATCTTCTCGCCCACCTCGTAATCGCCCCAGAAATAGGGAGAGCCGGCCAAATCCTTGTCGTAGGCGGCGACGTTTATCGCCGGCACGGCCTTGCCGAGATCGGCGGGGGCGACGGATTTCGGCAGCGTCGGCACGACTTCCGGCCCCACGGGGGCGTCCTTGTCGCGCTTCTTCACCATCACCCAGCGGGCGTAGTCGAGCACCGTCTCGCCGCGCTGATTCTTGCCGGTGGAGCGCACATAGACGACGCCGGTCTCCTTATTGGAGTTCTCCTTGAGGCCGATGACCTCGGATGTCGCGGTCAGCGTGTCGCCTGGATAGACGGGCGCCAAAAATTTGAAATCCGCATAGCCGAGATTGGCGATGGCGTTCAGCGAGACGTCCGGCACGGTCTTGCCGAGCACTAAATGGAATACGAGAATATCGTCGATCGGCGCTTCTCTATAGCCGATCGCCTGGGCGAAGGCCGCCGAGGATTGGACGGCGAAGCGCGGCAGATAGAGCGCCGTGTAGAGCGCGACGTCGCCCACCGTCACCGTGCGCGGCGCGGCGTGGCGGATCACCTGACCCAGCGAGAAATCCTCGAAAAAATTTCCGACCTTCGACTTGCTCATGCCTCAACCATTTCTTGTCGCGCCGGTCTTCTCCAGCGCTGCGAGGAGCCGTGCGGGATCTCCCGCGATGAAGAGCTTTTTCAGCCGCGCCGTGTGACCGGAGGCGATCGACACGGTTCTGCGCGGCGCGCCGATCGTCTCGGCGACCAGTTCGACCAGCGCGTCATTGGCGCGCCCATCCTCGGGCGCGGCCCGCACCCTGGCCTTGAGCACTGCCCGGCCGTCGGCCAGACGCTCGACGCCTTCGACCGCGTCGCGGCCGCCCTTGGGCGTCAGCCGAACCCAGAGAGCGACGCCTTCGCCCTCCGCGCTCCAGGCGGCGGCCTCCGTCATGTCAGCCTATGCCGCCGAGCTGGCCGGCGACCAGATTGCGCAGGAATTGCAGCGCGAGCAGCAGGATGATGGGCGAGATGTCCATTCCGCCCAAGCTCGGCAGCACGCTGCGGATCGGCCGCAGCACCGGCTCGGTCAGCGCGTTCAGCGCATTCCACAGCGAATAGACTGCGCGCGATCTGGTGTTCACCACATCGAAGGCGATGAGCCATGACATGACCGCCATGGCGATGACGACCCACCAATAGAGGTCGATGATCGTGAAGATGAGATTGGCCACAGCATATTGCATGATGTGCTTTCCACCGGTCGAAGTCGAAAAATGTCTCTATCCCTCCTGCACCGCCGCCGCAATCCCCGGCCCCGGCTTCGGCGCGGCCATTCGGCGGAGACCGTCTCGGAAAAGAGGAACGATTTCGACGCAGGGCGGATTGACAGGCGGGTAGGCGCCGAGTATCCAGCGCCTCGGAGCGGGGCTGTAGCTCAGATGGGAGAGCGCTGCAATCGCACTGCAGAGGTCGGGGGTTCGAATCCCCCCAGCTCCACCAATCAATTCAACGGCGATCGGACTTCCAGAAATCGCGGATCGACTGTCGGGCGCGCGTCACGCGCGCGACGCCGGCCACGAATCCGTAGCGGCGCGCCGCTCGCGTCGTCGACTTCACGACATGATCTTCGCTCGCAGCACTCTACCTCACGCCCTCGGCGTCGGGACATGCTCGTCGAAGCGCCGCCGCGGAAAGGCAGCTCTGAACAGCATGATGACGAGATTGATCAGAACGAGACCGACGAGCAGCGTCAGCCCCCAATCGCCTATGCTCGCCGTGGAGGGCGCCTGCAAAACCGAATTCACGGCCGTTTCGCCCTTGGCCCATACGCAGCTCACCGCCTCGCAAAATGTCATCGACGCGAGCGGTTGTTCGCAGGACTCCATGATCGGCTCCCGAGTTCTCGTCTATTCGCACGCATTTAGAGGCGCTGCGAGCGACTTCAATCCCGCCCGCGTCGCGCCGCAGCATAGACGGCGGCGCAACGACGCACGCGGGAAACGATGCGCACGATAAAGTAGAGTTGCGCCGAAAAGCGTCTATCGTCGCGTGCGACCGAGCGACATTTCTGTTGCCGTGCTCTTATTTTCTCTCGACAACGGCTAAGTATTCGCCCACTCTATCGGCGTTCGGAATTTCCGTTCATCCTGGGAAAACTCGGAGCCGACGTAACCGATTTGGACGAAAGATCGTCCGACGGAAGTCGTTCCGCCCCCTTCGACGCCGGAGACCCATGCGCCGCATCGTTCGCCCCTTCGTGAAGGAATTCAAATCGCGCTCCGCCAAGGCCGCGTCGAGCCGTATCGTTCCGCTCGACGAAGCGGCCGCCGAGCAAAAGCCCGCCTTTCTCGACCTCGCGGCCTTCGCGCCGCGCGTCGTGGAACGCGAGACGCCGCATGACGACGGCTATGAAGCGGCGATGAAAGCGGCCGATCTCGTTTTCGGCAAGAAGGCCGAAGCGATAAAGGCGGAGGCCGTGTCCGCGCAGCCGGCGAGCACCGGCCGTGTGCTGCCGAGCCTCATCGAGCCCATCGCGCCGCCGCCCGAGCCGGAGGCGCCTGTCCGCCGTGGCCCCGGCCGTCCGCGCGGCGTGAAGAAAGCCGTCGAGCCGAAGATCGTCGACGCCGAGAGCGACGCGCCGATTCGCGCCGCGCGCCGCCCCAAAACGCCGAAAGCCGCGCCCGCGCCGCGGCCCGCTCCGGAGCCGATCTCCATTGTCGCGCGCCAGCCGCCGGCTCCGGCGCCGATCGCCGTCGCCAGGGTCGAGAGCGAGACAACGAGCCGCAGGACTCGCCGCGCCATTCAGCTGCGCTGGGTTCTCGGAACGGAGCTGCGGGCCGGCGAAAAGTGGAAGCGTCGCCTTCCCGAGGCCGCCCGCTGAACGAAAGACGCCGCGTCGGGATGCGAGACGACGCTAACCTTCGCCGGCGCCATTCGTTCAAAATCCTTGCTCCTCGGCTCGATCGGCGTCATATACGGAGAGCGATGACGGACTCTCAAGAAACCACGCTGATCGAGGCCTTGAAGAAGGTCGATGCGCATGGCGACATCGCGCCGCCGCATGTGCAGGATCCGATGACCATGGCGCTGCGCCAGCGCGCCATTGCGGCCGATCTCATGCGTTGGGACGACAGCCGCGGCCGTTACGTGCTCACCGGCACCGGCCGCAGCCGCATCAGCGCCCGCAATCGCGCCCCTGGCGCGGTGCTGCGCTTCCGCCGCAGAGACGAGCGCGAAGGCGATTCTCAGCGCAAGGTCGACTGATCGGAAATTTCCAACCTATTCAGCACGAAGTCGGCGCGCTCGGCGACGCTCGCCCGCGGCAAGACATCCAGCCGATAGCCGAGCAATGGATAAGCTTCCGCGAGCCGCTCGTATTCGGCGACGGCGGCGTCGAAGCTATGGCGGCGCTCCGTATCCTCGACATAGATTTCTCGCCACGGCGGCGTCATGAACACGCGAGAATCATAGCGCGGCTGCGCGCGCAAGGTCGCCTGCGCCGGCTCTCCGGTCGCATGTTGTAGCGCGACGGCGGCGTCGACCAGCCCTCGATCGAAAAACACGAGCCCGGTCTCGCGGCCGGCTCTCTCGATATCCTCTATCGCCATTCGAAGGGCGCGACGCGCGAATGCCGCGAGATCGACCCACGGCAGCGCGGCTCCCGCGCCCGCGATCTCCTCGGCGACGATTCTGCGTCCCGGCTCTTCGACCACAGCGAAGCCGCGGCGCGCGAGCTCGGCGAGCAGGCTCGATTTGCCACCGCCCGAGCAGCCCGAGATCACGATGAAACCTCTCATGAAATCCTCGCTTCGGCGATATTCAGCCGCGACACCCGGGTCCGCCGTTCTTCGCCTCGGCGACGGCGGCGTGATATTTCTTCGCGATCTGCGCGAGATCGACGCGCGTCGGCGGCAGCTTCAGCCCCATCTCGTCCAGAGTGTCGACCACGATTCGCGAAATGACGAGATCGCGAAACCATTTGTGATTCGACGGAACCACGAACCAGGGCGCCTGCTTCGTGCTCGTGCGCGCCAGCGCCTCCTCATAGGCCTCCACATATTGCGGCCAATGTTCGCGCTCCGTGTAATCGCTCTCGCTGATCTTCCAATTGCGCGCCGGATCGTCGAGTCGCTGCTCGAAGCGCGCGAGCTGCTCCTCCGGGCTGATGTGGAGATAGAATTTCAATATTCGCACATTGCCGTCGCGGGTGAGCAGGCTCTCGAAATCATTGATCTCGTCATAGCGCTTCGACCATATGTCGCGAGGAACGAGCTTGTGCACGCGCACCACCAGCACATCCTCGTAATGCGAGCGGTTGAAGATGACGACCTGGCCCTTGGCCGGCGCATGGGCGTGAATGCGCCAGAGAAAATCATGGTCGTGCTCGATCGGCGTCGGCTGCTTGAAGCAGGCGACCGAAACGCCTTGCGGATTCATGCCAGAGAACAAATGACGAATAGTGCCGTCCTTGCCGCCGGCGTCGAGCCCTTGCAGCACGATCAGCAGCGCCTGCGAACCATCGGCATAGAGCAGATATTGCAGCTTCGCCATGCGCTCGACATGTTCCTTGATCTTGGGTAGCGCCTCCTCATGCGATTTGTGCTTGCCCGTAGCGGAAGGATCATAATCGGCGAGGCGGAGCTTCACACCCGGCTCGACCCTGTATTTGTCACGCCAATCCATTCGCTTACCCTCTGGATGAGGCTGCCTGCCGCGCCAACGCGAGACCGCCGGAGAGCGGACGCTCGACCGTGGCCACGCTTTTCTCCTGCCGTCTCATGCGATGATCCACGACGCGCGCGATGATCTTGCGCGCCAATCCCAATATGAACATGAAGCCGATGCAATAGGCCCAGACGATGCCGATGAGCCGCAGCGAGATCGGCGGAACGAGCCAGCCGAAATAGCACATGGCCGCGGCGAGAAGCTGCGTCGCGAGAATCGCGAAGAGGAGCTTCCAGGCCGGAAAAGGCGGCAGGAAGAACCAGCGCTGCGTGCGCGCGACGAGCAGCAGCAGATGGCCGCCGACGACGAGCTGCAGAAACATCATCGTCTGCAATTGCTGCGGCGAGAACAGCTGCATCGCCTCCCCCAGCGGCTCGCGCGCCAGCGCCCTGACGCCGATGAGCAGCAGGCCGAAGGATTCGACGACGCAGACGAGGCCGAGCACGGTCGCAATGGCGAGCAGCCGCGGCATTCGCCAGCGTATCGGCCGCGGCTCGACCGGCGTATTGTCATAAGCGATGGTCATGATCGGCGCATCGTCGAGCAGCGACATCACGACGATCATCGCGGCGGTGAGCGGCGTGAAGCCCAAAAACACGCTCGACAGAACGACGACGAACATGATGTCGATGGTCAGAGCGACGCGATAGGTCGTGTAGCTCTCGATTCGGCCGAAGATGCGCCGCGCCTCGTCGATGGCGCTGGAGATGACGGAAAGCCCCGGCGCGGTGAGGATGAGCGCCGCGGCGCCGCGCGCAGCGTCGGTGGCGCCAGAAACGGCGACTCCGCAATCGGCCTGCTTCAGCGCCGGCGCGTCATTGACGCCGTCGCCCGTCATGGCGACGAGATGGCCGCGCTGCTGCAACGCTTTCACGATCGCATATTTATGCTCGGGAAAGACGCGGGCGAAGCCGTCCGCCCGCTCGATCGCGTCGACGACATCGGCGGAAAGATGGTTGGGATCGAGATCTTTGGGAAAAATATCGGCCGCCGCGACGATATGATCGCCGAGGCCGAGCTGCCGCGCGGTCTCTATCGCTATGGCGGTGTCGTCGCCCGTCACCATTTTCACCACCACGCCCTTGGCGCGAGCGGCGGCGATCGTCGCCTTGGAATCGGCGCGCGGCGGATCGAACATGGGCAAAATTCCGAGCAGCCGGAACGTCGCGCCATCGTCCTCCGAGCGCGCCACAGCGAGCGCGCGCGAGCCTTTTTCGGCGAGTTCGTCGACGATTCTTTTCACGCGCTGCGCGATGTCTGCGTCGGCGTGGACGAGATCGACGATCGCCTGCGGCGCGCCTTTGGTGACGATGATCGACTTGCCCTGCGCATCGGTCACCGTCGCCTGCGTGCGCTTGGCGACGGGATCGAAGGGAATGAATTTCGTCGTCGAATAAGTTTTGAGCGCGTCCTTGTCCTTCAGCGCGTCGATGCAGGCCGTGTCTATGGCGTCGCGATCCTCGAGCTTGGAGGCGAGCGCAGCGGCGAGAATACAATCCTGCGCGTCCTTGGACTCGAAGAGGATTGGCTCGCTCAGCGTCAGCTGATTCTTGGTCAGCGTGCCGGTCTTGTCGGAGCACAGAATATCGACGCCGGCCATCTCCTCTATCGCCGAGAGCTTGGAGACGATCGCCTTTTCTTTCGACAGAGCCAGCGCGCCGAGCGCCATCGTCACCGAGAACACCGCCGGCATGGCCACCGGAATGGAGGCGACCATCAGCACCAGCACGAACTGAAGAATGGAGAGCGCGTCCGCCATGCTCCAATCATCGGCGACGACGAGATCGCGATAGACTTTCACCGCGACGAGAACCGCCGCGAGCGCCACGGCGACGACGATGAGAAAATCGCCGATCTCGAACATGGCCTTTTGCGCATGGCTCGCTGCGCCCGCGCCGGCGACGAGGCTCGCCGTGCGGCCGAAGAATGTGTTGGCCCCCGTCGCCGTGACGACGCCGATCATCTCGCCCTGCTTCACTATGCTGCCGGAATAGGCCACATCGCCGACCTTTTTGGCGACGGGCAGCGATTCGCCGGTCAGCGCCGCCTGGTCGATGGAGGCGTAATCGCCGGAGAGGAGCCGCAGATCGGCCGGCACGACGACGCCGAGCCGGATCTTCACAATGTCGCCCGGCGTCAGCTCGGCCGCGGGCCTCGCGCTCCATTCGCCGTCACGCAGCACGGTGGCTTCCGGCGCGAGGCCTTTCTTCAGCGCCGCCAGCGCATTGGAGGCTTTGCGATCCTGCCAGAATTCGAGCCCGGCGTTGAACAGCAGCAGAGCGAAGATGATGGCGAAATCATTCCAATGGCCGATCAGCGCGGAGACGATCGCCGCCGCCTCGATCATATAGGCCATGGGCCCGGCGAAATAGCCGAGGATCTTGCGCCAGAGGGAGACGCGCTTCTCGGGCAGCGCATTGGGGCCGTAGGCCCGCAGTCGCCGGCGCGCCTCATCCGCGGCGAGCCCGCGTCTCGGATCGACGCCGAGCCGCGTCAGCACTTCGTCCAACGGCATTTTGCCGTAATCGGCGGCTGCCGGCGGAACAGCGGCCGCAGGGCCGGCGGCGGAGCGCGGCGGGAGCGGCCCGGTCGCCAGCGAGGTTCTGGTTGTCAACGACATGGCGTATCTCTTCGAGCGTGTGTCTCGGAACGAATCTCGGAGCGTCGCGGGACAAGAAGCGGGCGCGTCTTTCGCTGACATAGAGCCAAGGCCGCCCGGAAATAGCCTCCGCCTCATGATGAATTGCGCCGCGCGCCACATTAACCATGACGTTGACAAGCCGTCGCACCTCGCTCAAGAGGACGGCTATTCTGGACGGCCTCTCGCGGCGCGGCCTCCAATTCGAGAAGTGGATCACATTTGACGCAGCAGGCAATCGCGCTGACCCCCGCGAAGGACGTGATCGTCCGCGACGAGCGATTCGTCTCTGTATCGAAAGAGCCCTGGCTTCGAATCGAGGCCGATTTCGGCGCCGGCCCTTTCGTCGAGATGGTTTTCCGCACGAGCCTGCTCGACGATCCCGTGCGGCCCGTGCTGCGCTTCGTGACGCCTGCAGGCGCCATCGACCGCATTCTCCCCGGCCCGGCGGCCGGCGCAGGCGTCTGGATCGGCGCCCTGCCCCGCGGCGCGCGCGAGTTTCTCATCAGCCCGACCAATCGGCCCGGCCCTTTCGGCTTCATGATCGAGAGCCTGCGGCCGGTCGGCCTCGCCGAGGCGCTGATGCGCGTCTGGCGTCGCAGGCCTGCGAAGCTCTGGTCATATTTCCTGCCCACTCTCTTCGGCTATCGCAGCGAGGCCGAGAATGCGCTCGATTGGGCGAGCAATTTCGAGCCGCTCGATGATTTCGAGAATTGGCGCGCGCGCCGCGCCCGCCGCTTCGAACCGACGGGCTTCGACGCGCCGCGCAACGACCCCGCGACGGCGCCGCGCTTTGCGATTCTGCTCCTCGACGCCGGCGCGGCCCCCGACCGAAAGGCGCTCACTCTCGCCTCGATCGAGCGGCAATCCCAACTCCCGTTTCTCCCACCCGCGCGCATCGCGCATAGCGAGGCGGAACTCGTTCCCCTGCTCGCCGAGACGGATTTCGTCGCGGTTCTGCGCGCCGGCGACGAATTGGCCGATCACGCCTTCGCCTCGCTCGCCGCACACATCGCGCGCGCGCCGCACGCCAAGCTGATCTACGCCGACGAGCTGCTGCGCACGAAAAACGGACCGAGGCCGAGCTTCACGCCCGATTGGAGCCCGTCGCTCGCGGCGGCGCGCTCCTATTTCGGCCGTTGCGCTTTCTACGCCGCCTCGACGCTGACGGGAAAATCGATCGGCGAGTCGATGCGCGCCGCGCCCTTCCGCCTCGCGCGCGCAGAGATTTCGCATCTGCGCCGCTGGCTGCTGACGCGCGACGAGGAACCGGAAGCGCCGATCGTCGCGCCATCCGCGTCCGCTCGCGCCGAGCCCGCGCCGAGCGTCTCCGTCATCGTGCTGACGCGCGACCGCGCCGATCTTCTTCGCCCCTGCGTCGAGAGCATATTGCGCCTCTCGACGCATCCGTCCTTCGAGCTGATCATCGTCGACAATGGCAGCCGCGAGGCGAAGACCTTCGCCACTTTCGAAAAGGCGAAGAAGGACCCGCGCGTGCGCATTCTCTCGCGCCCCGAGCCGTTCAATTTCGCGCGTCTCAACAATGACGCCGCGCGCGCCGCGACCGGCGAGGTCCTCCTCTTTCTCAACAATGATACGGCGATCGTCAGCCCGGACTGGCTCGAGACTCTCTCCCGTCGCGCAATGGCGCCGCAGACGGGCGCCGTCGGCGCGCTGCTGCTCTATCCGGACGGACGCATCCAACATGCGGGCGTCACCATAGGGCTAGGGCAGGACGCCGGACATTTCGGCGCTCTGGTCGCGCCGCAGACGCCCTCCTGGCTCGGTCGCGCCGGCCTCGCGCATGAGAGCTCCGCCGTCACCGCCGCCTGCATGGCGGTGGAACGGCGCAAATTCGACGCGGTCGGCGGTTTCGACGCGATCAATCTGCCGATCGAGTTCAACGACGTCGATCTCTGCCTGCGACTCGGCGAGCGCGGCTGGACCGCGCTCTATGATCCGAGCGCGCGGCTGCTGCATTACGAATCGGCGTCGCGCGGCTCGCCCAAGTTTCGTCCGATGAGCGTCTATGCGAAAGAGCGCGACTATTTCCGCGACCGCTGGCGTGCGGTCATTCGCGACGATCCCTATTTTCATCCTGCTTTATCGCTCTATGCGCGCCATCCGGCGCTCTGGTAGAGAGAAAAGAATATGACGCGCCCGATCGTCTATGACGCCACGCATCTCGTCTCCCTCGGAAGGGCGGCGGGCGCGGCCGGCATCGGGCGTATCGATCTTGCTTTCGCACGCCATTTCGCCGCGCATCCGCGCCTGTCCTGCGCCGCGCATTACGGCGCGCGCGGCCCGCATGTGCTCGCGCCGTCACGCCTCGCCCGCATCGTCGCCGATGTCGCGCCCGCCGCGCCGGACGCTTCGTCGGAATGGGCGCGGCTGCGCGGCTGGCTACTCGGCGCGGAGCGTGCGCCCTTCGCCACGGCCCCTGCGCCGCGCGACGCTCTCGGCCAATTTCTCTGGCGCACGCCGCTGCGTCTCGCCAATGACGCGCCGCACGCGCCGCCGCCGAATTCGCTCTATCTGAACATAGGGCAGCACGCCTGCGAGTTCCCGTTGCTGTTTCGATGGCTGGAGCGGCGGCCGGACATGCGCGCCGTCTTCTTCGTACACGATCTCCTGCCGCTCGATCGGCCGGAATTCTTCCGCCGCGGCTATGAGGCGCTGTTTCGCAGGCGAATCGACACGATCCTACGACACGCCGATGCGCTGCTGGCGATGAGCGAAATCGTCGCCGAACGTCTCGAGCGCGAGATCGCGCGCAAAGGCGCGCGCATTCCGATTCATGTCGAGCCGGCGCCGTCGACGCAGGGCGAGACCGCCGATGCGCGCGACGAACAGCTCGCGCGCTGCGATTATTTCGTGCTCGTCTCCACGCTGGAGCCGCGCAAGAATCATCTGATGCTGCTCAATGTCTGGCGCGCTCTGGCCGCGGGCCCGCAGCCCGTCCCCAAGCTCGTCCTCGTCGGCGGACGCGGCTGGGAGAATGAGCAGATCGTCGACATGCTGAATCGCTGCGAGGCGATCCGTCCCCATGTGCGCTGGACGAGCGACCTGCCCGCGACCGCGTTGCGCCGGCTGCTCGCCAACGCCAATGCGCTGCTGATGCCGAGCTTCGCCGAAGGCTATGGCCTGCCGGTGGTCGAGGCGCTCGCGCTCGGAACGCCGGCGATCGTCTCCGACATTCCAGTATTCCGCGAGATCGCGCAGGAGCGCGCGCTCTTCCTTTCGCCCCTCGACGGGCTCGGATGGAAACGCGCCGTGACGGACTTCTGCGCGGCGGCCTCGCCCCGCCGTCTCGCCGCCATCGGCGCCGCGCAAAGCTTCTCGGCGCCCGATTGGATCCGCTATTTCGAGCGCATCGAATCTTTTCTCGACTCGCTCTGAGCCGCCAGCCGGGCGAGAAGCCGATCGCCGCCGGCAGGATCGCGGTCGATCACGCGAGGCGCTTCCTACCGAAGCGGACGGTTCGATGAAGCACAGCTAAAGTCCAGAGTCTTTCGTTTTGACGCGTTTCCAACGCCGAGCCGGCGTCCACTTCGGCTGGAAACTCTAAAGCGTCAGCGAGCGAGGTCGGACCCGGCTCACGTGAAGAAAGCACAGGTCGCCCGAGACACACAAACCTCCCGAGACGACGACAAACAAAAAGCCCGGCGCGATACGCCGGGCTTTTCGTACTATTCTCTTTTCGCTCGCCTCTATCGGGCGACCGCCAAATCAATATTTGGCGACGACCGGAGCGGCGGCCGGGCTGAACAGGTTGAAGTGGTAGTTCACGCCGGCGCGAACCACATGGCCGTTGAAGCGGGCCGAGGAGGAAGTGGTGGCGGCCGGACCGGCGACGGTCGTGAAGGAGATCACGCTGGAGGTCGAGACCGTGCCGAGATCGTAATAGAGATATTCGACCTTGGCGCTCCACTTCGGCAGGAACAGCCACTCGACGCCGCCGCCGGCCGTCCAGCCCACGCGGGTGTCGGAGAAGGCGCTCGACGAGGTGCCGACGAGACCGCCGACAGCCTGGAACACGCTGCTGCTCAGATTGGCCTGACCATAGGCGAGACCGCCGGTGCCGTAGACGAGCAGCGAGGGGGTGATCAGATAGCCGAGACGGCCGCGGACGGTGCCGAGATAGTCGATCGACTTCGAAGCGCTGATCGTCGAGGTCAGCGGGCCGAAAGCCGCAACCGAGGACGTGCCGCTGTTGCTGCCGGCGACGCCCTGGATGTCGGCCTCGACGCCCGCGACGAAGGCGTTGGCGAACTGATAGTTATAGCCGATCTGGCCGCCGCCGATGAAGCCGTCGATGCTGGTGCCGAGCAAGCCCGAGCCGGCGATGCCGACGATCGGGTTGACCGGAGCGATCGAGCCCGAGGAGACCGCCACCGAGCTGCTCTCGTCCCAGGTGTAGCCCGCGTTCAAGCCGACGTAAAAGCCGGTCCACAGAGCCGGCGGCGGCGGGGGCGGCAGCAGGGGGGCGGCCTTCTTGGACGGCAGGTCGGCAGCCAACGCCGAGCCCGCGGAGACGGCCAGCGCGAGCGCGGAGGCGGCGAGCAAAGACTTTTTCATCATACGGCCCTCAGTTAGATTTCATGGGTCTTCGATCCGCCGCCGCCGGAACCCCTGGGCGCCGCACGATCGATCGCCGACCGCTACAACCCGGCGCAGAGAAGCGCGCCGTCTGTGGTGAATAGCTACGGATCATTGCGTGCGTCGTCAACAAAGGCGGAGCCGTTCGTCCTCCAAATCGCGGTTTTTGTCGAAAGCTGTGTCAATTACGCAACAGTACCGGAGCCCGGCAAAAATAATCTGAGCGCATAAGCGCGCTTGCCAAGAATTTGCCGCTTTGGCATATCTCAACTCACGCTCGCCGAAGCGCCGAGATTCGGAGCTTCGGAAAGAGCGTCTCAGGACGCCTGCGGAGACGTGGCCGAGAGGCTGAAGGCGGCGGTTTGCTAAACCGTTATAGGGTTGTAAAGCCCTATCGAGGGTTCGAATCCCTCCGTCTCCGCCAGCCCCCTACGCCGCCGGCCCGATAGCGAGCCTCGCGAGTGACGGGCTTCGTCGAGGCTTCATCCCTTCTGCTTTCCCTCGCGCTGTTGCGCTCGAGCTCATGGTCGGGCTAGATGGGCGCGAGCATTCGCGTATTCCCGTCCCTTTAGAATTTCGGATCGACCATGCGCAGACTTGTCGCCGCCCTCGCGGTCCTCGCCTTTTTCACGTCTTTCTCTCGCGCGGCGCCGAACATCGGCAGCGCCACGGCGATCGAGAAGGACGTGCGCGGCGAATCGGACGGCCGCACGGCGAAGATCGGCGTCGGCGACGCCGTCTATGCCGACGAAGTTCTGTCCACCGGCGCGGAGAGCCGCGGCCGCTTCGTTTTCGACGACCGCACCGATCTTCAGCTCGCCCCGTCCTCCCGCGTCAAGCTGGACAAATTCGTCTATTCCAACGACAAAACCGCCGTCTTCAGCGCCACCAAGGGAGCGCTCCGCTTCATCAGCGCTCCGGCCGTCCACAAGGACTACGAAGTACGCACGCCCAATGCGACGATCGGCGTGCGCGGCACCAGTTTCGCCGTGCGCGTGCGGCTCGGACGCACCGACGCGGTTCTCTATGACGGCGTCATCGAGGTCTGCCCGATCGGCGGCGGCGCCTGTCGAACGCTCGACACACCCTGCACTTTCGTCACGGTCGCGAACGGCGGCGCGACCGCGCCCGCGGCGCTCGGCTCCGGCGACTGGAGCTTCGACGACAGCTGCAAGGTTCCGGGCCGACGCGCCGGCGAGACGCCGCCGCTCGCTCCGACGACGCCGCCCCCCGCGACTCCGGCCTCGACGGCTTCGCCCATCGACTGGAGCGGCCCCTCCTTCGGATTCGACGCCGGAACCGGGGTCGGCGGCGGCGAATTCGCCGACCCTGTGCCGATGAACGGCGCCGCCTTCCTAGGCGGCTTGCGCTTCGGCTATTCCTTCGCGCTGACCAAGGAGATCATCGCCGGCTTCGAGACCGACGCCTCCTATCGCAGCGATCTCGGCGGCGGCTCCAACGGCCACGCCCAGGCGTCGAGCGCGCGCGGCGGCTACTTCGGCACGGCCCGCATCCGCCTCGGCTATGCCTTCGATCGCCTGCTGGTCTATGGGACGGGCGGCCTCGCCTATGGCCATATCATCGCGCCGCGCAGCTTCTCCGGCTATAATGTGATCGCTGCGCCCTACACTTACGGGACGAATCGCGAGAATCCATTCCTGCCGGGCTGGACGGTCGGCGCCGGCGCGCAATTCGCGATCACGGACAATGTGTCGGTGCGCGCCGAATATCTCTACGCCAAGCTGCAGCATTATCTCCCGCTCTACGACACCAATACATCCCCGCTGCCTTACGCCACCTGCACGGTGTCGGCGCTGCACAGCATTCGGGTCGGCGTCAATTACGGCTTCTCACTCAAAGATTTGCTCTCCATCGCGACGCCGAGATGACGATGACGCGCCGAATGCCGAGGATATTCGGCCGCGCGCGCGTCGCCGCTCATTGCCGAAGCCACGCGCAAAGCCTATAAAACAACAGCGTCCGCCATCGGCGGGCGCGGCCCGACACATTCCTCTTGTTTCGAAGAGTCGATATGCCCTGGAGCAGTCAAGGCGGCGGCCCTCGCAAGCCGAACGACAACGGCCCCTGGGGCCAAGGTCCCTGGGGCGGCGGTCCTTCCGGCGGCGGCGCGCCGCCCGATCTCGAAGAGCTGCTGCGCCGCGGGCAGGACAGCCTGCGCCAAATGCTCCCTTCCGGCCTCGGCGGACGCGGCGTCGCCATTCTCGCGCTGCTGACCGTGCTCGCTTGGCTCGCCAGCGGCTTCTACACGGTCGGCCCCAATGAGGTCGGGCTCAATCTGCTCTTCGGCAAATATCGCGGCAAGACGCAGGCCGGCCTCAATTACAATCTGCCGTCGCCGATCGGGACGGTGATCAAGCTCGCCGTCACCGACCGTAACGCCGTCGATATCGGTTTTCGCGAGCAGCCGACCACGCGCCGCGGTCCGCTCGCGCCGGAGGCGCCGGAAGAGAGCCTCATGCTCACCGGCGACGAGAACATCGCCGACGTCAAATTCCGCGTCTTCTGGCAGATCGATCCGGCGCATCCCGAGGATTACGCCTTCAACGTCGCCAATCCGCCAGCGACGGTGAAGGCGGTCGCCGAAAGCGCCATGCGCGAGATCGTCGGCCAGTCGCAGATCCAGAAAATCCTGACCGCCGACCGCAAACTGATCGAGCCGGCGAGCCAGCAGCTGATGCAGAAGGTGCTGGACGATTATCACAGCGGCGTATTGGTGCTGCAGGTACTGCTGCTCTCGGTCGATCCGCCGGCCTCGGTCATCGCGGCCTTTCGCGACGTGACCGCGGCGCAGCAGGACCTCCAGAGGCTCGGCAATGAAGCGGAAGCCTATGCGAATCGCGTCGTGCCGGAGGCGCGCGGCGCCTCCGCGCGCATTCTGCAGGAGGCGGAGGCCTATCGCGAGCAGATCGTCGCCGAGGCGCAGGGACAGGCGTCTCGCTTCGACCAGATCTACGATCAATATAAGAAGGCCCCGTCGGTGACGCGCCAGCGTCTCTATCTCGAGACGATGGAACGCGTGCTCGGCGGAGCCGAAAAGGTCATCATCGACGAGGCGCCGGCCGGCGTCTCCGGTGGCGGCTCCGTCGTTCCCTATCTCCCCCTGCCCGGCTTCTCTTCGACGCAAGGAGGCCGCAAGTGAAAGGTTCTCTGGCTTTTTTCGGCGTTATCCTCGCCCTTTTCGCGCTGATCGCGGCGGGCGGCGCGCTGTTCACCGTCACCCAGACCGAGCAGGCGCTGGTGCTGCGATTCGGCGAGCCGGTCGCCGGCCGCGGGCTCATCACCGAGCCCGGCCTGCATTTCAAAATTCCCTTCATCGAGAATGTGATCTTCCTCGACAATCGCATTCTCGACGTCGAGAGCCCCAATCTCGAAGTGCTCGCCTCCGACAATCAGCGGCTCGAAGTCGACAGCTTCATCCGCTATCGCATCGTCGATCCGCTGCGCTTCTACCAATCGGTCGGCGGTATCGCCGGGGCCAATAATCAGCTCGCCTCGGTGCTGAACTCCGCCGTGCGGCGCGTGCTGAGCGAGGCCAATCAGCAGCAGATCGTGCGCGACGAGCGCGCCGGGCTGATGGTGAAGATCCGCCAGCAGGCCAATCTCGAGGCGCGCAAATTCGGCGTCGACGTCGTCGACGCCCGCATCCGCCGGGTCGATCTCCCGCAGCAGATTTCGGAGAAGGTCTACGGCCGAATGCAGACCGAGCGCGCGCGCGAGGCGGCCGAGTATCGCGCGCAAGGCGCCGAGCAGGCGCAGAAGATCACCGCCAAGGCCGATCGCGACGTGATCGTGCTCAAGGCCGAGGCGCAGCGCCGCGCCGATCAGCTCAAAGGCGAAGGCGACGCCGAGCGCAACCGCATTTTCGCCGAAGCTTTCGGCCGCGATCCGGACTTCTTCGCCTTTTATCGCTCCATGCAGGCCTATGAGACTGCTTTCAAAGCGGGCGACACCCGCTTTCTCGTCGGGCCGCGCTCGGATTTCTTCCGTTATTTCGGGACGCCATCTGCCGGCAGAGCCGCCGAGGATCAGACGCCGCAAAAGAAATAGAGTCGCGGTCGCGATAGAAATAAGGTACATAAGGTAGGATTTGCGCGAACGCCCAACTCTCGCCGCTTTGCTGGCGGAGTGCGAGCGAAGTCGTGCGACAATCTTCGCAGCATCGTCTATCGCCGGAACCGCAAGTCGCGCTGTCGCCGCAGCGCGAGGCGCCGCCCGGTCTC
Organism: Methylosinus sp. KRF6; assembly: GCF_018887255.1. NCBI lineage: Bacteria > Pseudomonadati > Pseudomonadota > Alphaproteobacteria > Hyphomicrobiales > Methylocystaceae > Methylosinus > Methylosinus sp. KRF6. Next base: position 1,127,919 of record NZ_JAHLJF010000001.1, read on the forward strand.
AGGAGAGCAAGAGTATGACATCTGCCGCGTCCGTTTCGCTACTCACGGCGCTGAGGCGCGCCCTCGCCGCGGGGCTCGTCGGCGCGCTCGTCGCCGGGCCGCTGGCGGCGACGCCGGCGCACGCCAAAGGCCCCGACACTCTGGCCGATCTCGCCGCCAATGTCTCGGACGCCGTCGTCAACATCTCCGCGACGCAGACCGTCGACCAGAAGCGCCCGTCGAAGGACGCCGGCCCCGGCGGCCAGCCCTCGACGCCTTTCGACGAATTGTTCGAGGAATTCTTGCGCCGTCGCCAGCAGCAGGGCCAGGGCGCGCCGGAGCTGCCGCGCCAGCGCAAATCCGCCTCGCTCGGCTCCGGCTTCGTCATCGACGCTTCGGGCATCGTCATCACCAATAATCACGTCATCGCCGACGCCAATGAGGTGACGGTCATCTTCACCGACGGGCAGAAGCTCAAGGCCGAGGTGCTCGGCAAGGACCAGAAGGTCGATGTGGCGGTGCTGAAGGTGAAGCCCGAAAAGCCGCTGAAGGCGGTGAAATTCGGCGACAGCGACAAGGCCCGCGTCGGCGATTGGGTGCTCGCCGTCGGCAATCCTTTCGGCCTCGGCGGCTCGGTGACGGCCGGCATCGTCTCGGCCCGCAACCGCAATATCGACAGCGGTCCCTATGACAATTACATCCAGACCGACGCCTCCATCAACAAGGGCAATTCTGGCGGCCCGCTGTTCAACATGGACGGCGAGGTGATCGGCATCAATACGGCGATCCTGTCGCCGTCGGGCGGCTCGGTCGGCATCGGCTTCGCGACGCCGGCCAATACCGTGCAGCCGGTCATCGAGCAGCTGCAGAAATTCGGCGAGACGCGGCGCGGCTGGCTCGGCGTGCGCATTCAGAATGTCGATGACGGTATCGCCGAAAATCTCGGCCTCGGCGCCACGCGCGGCGCGCTGGTCGCAGGCGTCGACGACAAGGGCCCGTCGAAGACGGCGGGGCTGAAGGCCGGCGACGTCATCGTCAAATTCGACGGCAAGCCCATCAAGGAGTCGCGCGATCTGCCCAAGCTCGTCGCGGCGACGCCGGTCGGCAAGGACGTAGAGGTCGTCGTCGTCCGCAACGGCAAGGAGCAGACGAAGTCGATCAAGCTCGGCCGTCTCGAGGATGGCGAAAAGGTCGCCTCTCGCGAGGCGCCCAAGAATGAGCAGATCGAAAAGACCGCCGCACAGAAGGCGCTCGGCCTCGAGCTCTCCTCGCTCTCGGACGAGCTGCGCAGCCGCTTCCAGATCAAAGAGAATGTGAAGAACGGCGTCATCATCACCGGCGTCGATCCGCGCTCCGACGCGGCCGAGAAGCGCCTGCAGGCGGGCGAGATATTGCTCGAAATCAATCAGGAGCCGATCGCCGATCCCGCCGACGCCGTGAAAAAGGTGAAGGCGCTGAAGGACGGCGGCAAGAAATCGGCGCTGCTGATCGTCGCCAACGCCCAGGGCGACACGCATTTCGTCGCTCTGACGCTCGACTGACGACAGCCCCAGGCTTTCGCCTTCGCGAGAGCGCCCTATCTGGCGAAAGAGATCGCCCGCGTCGGAGATCGACGCGGGCGTTTTCGTTTGCCGGACGCTTTTCCCATGCGCTCGATCATCGCCCGCATCAATTTCGTCTCGGTCATCCTGCTCGGCGCCCTCGCGCTGGCGCTCGGATGGCTCGCCGCTCATTCGGAGCGGCCGCTGACGAGCCCTCCTTTCGCGCTGCATATCGCGCTCGGCGTCCTCGCCGGCGCCTTGCTGCTCGCGCAGATCGTGCTGCGGCTCGTAGTTCCGCCGCCGGCGCTGCCGGCGCGCTGGTCCAAGGGGCGCCGCTACGCCGCCGCCTCGTGCGAATTTCTCATTTATCTCTCGCTCGCGCTGCTCGTCGCGACCGGCGCTCTGTGGGGCTATTTCGGCGGCGCTCCGCTCGACGTCTTCGGCCATCCCTTGCCCGTTTCACCCGACGCCGACCCGAGGCTCGCCGATCTTCTCGGACCGGCCTGGACTCGGGCCCTCGGCCTCGCCGGCGCGACAGCCTCGGATGCGTTGCTCGTCGCGCATCGCCTGCTCGGCTATGTCCTCGCGGCTTCGATCACTCTCACTCTCGCGCTCGGAAGCTTCTCCCGCTTCCGCCCGGAGGCGCCGCCGGCCGAATTGGCGCAGCTCACGCCGGCGCTCATCGAGCCCTCGCCGACGCAAAGCCTCGCCTCGCGTCTGCGCCTGTTCGGCTGGCTGCAATTCTGGCCGCAGCTCGCCATCGCGCTGGCCAGCGCCGTGCTGCTGCAATTTTCCACATCCGGGCGCGCCTTCAGCCCCAGCCAGACCGGCTATGGCGACGCCATCTATTGGAGCCTCTTCGCTTTTCTGCTGCTCTGCGCGGCGACGGCGCTCGCCTTTTTCTACACGCGCGCGGCGCGCTCCGTGGCGCGGGCCGATTATCTCGGCGTCCATAGACTCACGGCCTTCTGGTTTCTCTCACTCGGATTGCTGATCGGCCTCGCCGGCGTGATCATTTCCTTCGTCGGCCTGTCGCTGAGCGTTTCTCTGCTCGTTGCAAAAACCGTGTCGCAGCCGCCCGGCATCGCCATCACCGATCCGAACAAGATCATCCGCGCGCTGGACGTCTTCGTTCTGCTGGTGAATTTCGCGCTGCTGCTGGCGCATTTCATCGGCGTCGCCATCGCCGCCTTTCTCACCTCGGAGGCGACCCGCGCACGCTTTCGCTTCGCGGTCGCGACCGTTCCTCAAGAAGGTCGCGCCTGACGCTCATCCCTCGACGAAATCCTCCCGCCGATAGCCCTGCGCGAAGAGCAGCGCCGAAAGATCGGCGCGATCGACGCGAGCGGCCGCGACCTCCGCCACTTTCGGCTTGGCGTGATAGGCGACGCCGAGGCCGGCCGCCGCGAGCATGTCGAGATCATTGGCGCCGTCGCCGACCGCGAGCGTCGCCTCCGCCGGCAGCGCCAGCGTCTCGCGCAATTCATCGAGCGCCTCGCGCTTGGCCGCCGCGCCGGCGATCGGCGGCAAGACGATTCCGGTGATGCGCCCCTCGCGCGTCTCCAGCCGATTGGCGCGCGCCTCATCAAAGCCGAGGCTGGCGGCAATGCGCTCGGCGAATAGGGTGAAGCCGCCCGAGACGAGCGCCGTATAGGCGCCATTGGCGCGCATGGTCGCGATCAGCCGCCGCGCGCCCGGCGTGAAGCTTATGCGCTCGGCGAGTATCGTCTCGATGATCGAGACCGGCAGGCCGGCGAGCAGAGCGACCCGCTCGCGCAGCGCCGGCTCGAACTCCAGCTCGCCGCGCATGGCGCGTTCGGTGATCTTCGCGATGCGCTCGCGAATGCCGGCGAATTCGGCCAGCTCGTCGACGCATTCCTGGCCGATCATGGTCGAATCCATATCGGCGACGAGGAGACGCTTGCGCCGACCGGCCTTCGGCTGAACGATCACATCGGCGCCGGCTGCGCTCGCAGCGGCCTGAAGCGCGAGACGCAAATCCGGCAGCGCCTCTGGCGCGAGCGGAAAAGCGACATCGCAGGCGACGCCATTCTCCAGCCAATCCAGCGCGCCGAGGGGCGCAAAGGCGCGCACGGCCTCGGCCGTCAGCGGCGGGCCGCTGGCGCCGGCGACGAAAGTCGCGACATGTTCGACAGGGGCTTTTGACATTTCGCTCGTTTTGTCGTTGCGAAGGGCCGATGACGAGACGCGCCATTCTCATCGCAGGCCCGACGGCGAGCGGCAAGTCCGCTCTCGCGCTGGCGATCGCCCGACGCATCGGCGGCGCCGTGGTCAACGCCGATTCGATGCAGGTCTATCGCGACCTGCGCATTTTGACCGCCCGCCCGACGCCGGAGGAAGAGCGCAGCATCCGCCACGAGCTGTTCGGCCATGTCGACGCCGCCGTGAATTATTCCGTCGGCCGCTGGCTCGAAGATTTTCGACGCCTTCTCGGCAAGCTCGAGCAGGAGGGCGTCGCGCCCATCGTCGCCGGCGGCACGGGCATGTATTACAAGGCCGCGCTCTATGGGCTCTCGGATATTCCGCAAGTGCCTGTGGAGGTGCGCGAAAAAATCCGCGCCGAGGCGGAAGGCCGAACGCCCGAATATCTTCACGCGCGTCTTTCCGAGAGCGACCCCGAGACGGCGGCGAAGCTGCGGCCGACCGATCCGCAGCGCATCTTGCGCGCGCTGGAAGTCTTCGAGGCGACGGGCAAGCCGCTCGCCTCCTTCCAGGGAGCGCGCATGGCCTCGCTGCTCGATCCGTCGCAATGCCTCGCCTTCTTCCTCGCGCCGGAGCGCGAGGAGCTTTATCGGCGCATAGCCGCGCGCTTCGACGATATGCTGCGCGAAAGCGCGCTCGCGGAGGTGGAGGCGATGGGCGCGCGCGGTCTCGACCCCGCTCTGCCGGCCATGCGCGCGCATGGGGCGCCGCATCTGCTGCGCTATTTGCGCGGCGAGCTGACGCTCGAGGAGGCGGCATCGCAGGGCAAGCTCGACACGCGTCATTATTCGAAACGGCAATTCACCTTCGCGCGCCACCAGCTGCCGTCGTTCCGCTGGATCGCGCCCGGAGAGACGGACGCGGCCGTCGAAGAGGCGGCGCGTTTCAACGGCCGGTAGGCGCGCGGCGCTCGGCGAGATTGGCGACGACGAGCAGCGTCGCGCCGATCAGCGATATTCCGCCGATCAGCGCGAAAAAGGCCACGAGCCCACTCGGCGCCAGCGCGCCGAACAGGAAGGACGTCGAGAAAATGCCGAGGTTGAGCAGGCTCGCGTGATAGGAATTGATCGTGCCGCGAAACTGCGCCGACATTCCGCTGAGCCGGGCGTGATGCAGCGGCCCGCCGCAGCCATAGCCGAATGCCCAGGGCAGTCCGATGAGCGCGAGCTGCGCGACCGAGCCGGCCGGCAGGGCGAAAGCGAAAACGCCGGCCGAGGCGGCGAGGCAGGCGATGGGCAGCGCCCTATAGGAGAGAAGCCTGCGCACGAGAGGCCCGGCGAGATTGCCGGCGATCGTGACGAGGCCGAAAAAGCCCGCCAATAGGCCGGCGTCGGTGGGCGAGAGCGCCAGCTTGCGCGCCGCGACATCCGCGACGACGACGCCGAAGCCCGCCACCGAGCCCAGCCAGAAATAGCTCGCCGCCAGCCGTCGCAGGACGCCGGGCGTCGCCAGCGCGCCCCTATGGGTGGCGACGAAGGAGACGACCCCGCCGCCATGCGAGCGGCCGGGCCGAAAGGCCGCCGAAACCGCCACAAAGGCGAGCGCCGCCAGCAGCGCCAGAAGATAATAAGCGTAGCGCCAGCCGAAACGATCGGCGATCCATCCGGCGATGGAGGGGGTGACGACGAAGGCCGACATCAGCCCGATAAAAACGCGCGCCGTGCGGACGTCGACCTCCTCCGGCGAAGAGGCGTCGGCGACGAAGGACAGGGAATTGGGCTGCACGAAAGCGCCGCAGAGGCCGGCGAGGCCGCTGAGCGCTATGGCCACGGAGAGATTGGAGGAATTGGCCAGCGCGGCGCTGAGCAGCGCGAAGCCGAGCAGCCCCGCCTGCAGCGGCCGCTTGCGGCCGAAGCGATCGGACAAAGGCCCGGCGATGATGGCGAAGCCGGCATAGGCGAGGCCATAGGCCGCCGGCAGATAGGCGATGGCGGCCGGCGCGACGCCGAAATCCGGGGCCATCGCAGTCATCAGCGGCCCGGCGACCACCTCCGCCGAGCCGACCAGAAACAGAGCCGCGGCCAGAATGGAGAGCTGGCCGAAGGTCACGCGCGCGCCTCCGGCATGAATGCTCTCAATGCGCCCGCTGCACGAATATCTGGAACAGAGTGAGCAGGATTTCCGCGAGGATCAGCACAATGATCGTCGCCTCCAGCCGCACCGCGCGATCGACGTCGATGATCTCGGTCAGAATGCGGGCCGTCTCGCCGATGACCTCGATCTTGGTCTTCAGCGTGTGACTGCGCGCCTCGAGCTCATATTCGTCCTCGAGCCTCGTGTAGAGACGCTCCAGATCGGGCCGGTCCCAGAGCACGTCTGGCTTGTCCTCCACCGCCACGCGGCCGGAGACGCGATGCTGCACCAGCAGCGTCTGGCCGATGAGCTCGAGCATGGCGCGGCGGCGCCATGGCGGACGCCCCTTGCTGGCGAGATCGGCGGCGAAAGGCTCGATCGTGTCGAAGACGGCGTTGACGCGCCGCTCGTCGCGGGCGAGCGCCACGCTCTTGGCCAGAGCGTCCGCCACCACCAGCAGCCGCTCGCCGGAGGCGTCGCGGATCGCGAGACGGCCATTGGCGAGCGTCTTGTCGTCGCTGTCGGGCGTGATCTCGAGCACCAATGTCTCGTCGTCGCGACGCGTGGCGGCGCCGGCGACACGGGCGCCGACCTTGGCGAGCGTCTCGTCCTCCTCGAGCGGCGACAGGCCGAACAGCACGGCGACGCCGAATCGGTAGAGCACGACGAAGCCCGCCTGCCCCGCCGGAAAGGCGAGCGGCGAGGTGGAGACGAGATCGGCGCGCTCGAGCCCGCCCGTGTCGATTCGCTCGCCGAGCAGCAAGGCCCGCGCCGTCAAGCAACGCGCCCCCGGCGAGGCCGTGGCGCCCTCGGGCGCCGATTCGATTTCCGCCATAGACTGATTCCCTTCCAACGCCTCGCAGGATATCATGCGCGCCGCGCGGGCCGGGAGGCCGCTTGCAACCCATTCTCAAAAACGCTAGCAAGCCCGCGGATCGAGGACCCCCCATGCCTTATGTCGTCACGGAAAACTGTATCAAGTGCAAATATATGGATTGCGTCGAAGTCTGTCCCGTGGACTGCTTCTACGAAGGCGCCAACATGCTGGTGATCCATCCGGACGAATGTATCGACTGCGGCGTGTGCGAGCCCGAATGTCCGGCCGAGGCGATCAAGCCCGACACCGAGCCGGACCTCGAGAAATGGATGGCGCTGAACGCCGAATACGCTCAGACTTGGCCCAATGTCACGGTCAAGCGCGAGCCGCCGGCCGACGCCAAGGAATGGGACGGCAAGCCCGGCAAGCTGGAGGCGCATTTCTCGCCCGAGCCCGGCGAAGGCGACTGACGCCGCGCCGTCCACAACCTCCGCGCCGTCGAAATCGTTAAGAGATTCAACGGCTGCTCCCCGGCCGATCGTAACCATGCGGAAAGGCGCCGACGCCTTTCCTTTGATTTCTGCCGTACCACATGATATACAGAACATTAAGACTTAACTTTCGGGCGCGCAGGGCTCGAACGTCGCGGCGCCCCGATCGGAGATAAACCCGCGACGTCGAGAATGGGCAAAGATGGCGGCGATGCGCCCGCCAGCGTCGGCTCTATATTGTGAAGCGTCGGACTTTCGCCAGCCGAACCATGCGCGATCATTGGCGCTATCCTGGCCGGGGCGCAATGAGCCCCTTCGGTCACGAGGCTTCGTCCCGTCTCCACAGCGGGACAATAGAAGGAGTATCCGCGTATGCCCTCGTCCAGCAAGAAGACCGCAAAGAATCGCAAGGCGTCCGTCGCCGGAGCGCGACGCGGCGCTGAGGGCAAAACGGCGCGGACGGCCGCAGCTTCCGAGACGCGGACCCAAAGGTCGGCGAGCGCGACCGCCGCAGGCAAGACGTCGAAGACCACGGCTTCCACCAAGACTACTTCGGGCAAGACGGCTTCGGGCAAGACGGCTTCGGGAAAGACGGCTTCGGGAAAGAGCGTTTCCGCCAAGACCGCGGCCGCCAAGACCGCAAAAACGAGCGCGCGTACAGCCGCCGCGGCGGGGAAGACAGCCGCCAAACCCGCGCGGACGAGCGTCGGCGCAGGAGCCGCGCCTTCGGCCGGCCGCAAGTCTTCTGGGGGTCGCTCGGCGGCGAGCGCCGAGCGCGGCTCCGCCAGAACGCAGAAAACCGCCTCCTCTCGGACGCGCGCCGCCGCCAAGACCGCCGCCAAAGCCAGCGCGGCTCGGTCTGGAGCGGCGAAATCCATCGCGGCGCGAAGCGCCAAGACCGCCGCCGAAGTGACCCAGAATAGCGCCAAGACCGCGGCTTCGGCCAAGACCACCATCGCCAAGGCGGCCATCGCCAAGATCGCGGTCGCCAAGGCCGCCGTCGCCGAAGCGCCGGCGCGGGCGCGCGCCAGCGCCACCCGCAGCAGCGAAGCCAAGCGCAGCGGCGAGGTTGCGTGCGCGACGGAGCGCCGCATCGAGATCGAGGCGACCCAAAAGACCGCGCCGAGCGTCGAAGCGACGCGTGTCGAGACCATCCGCCCGCAGACCTCCTCGGAGGCTCCGCAGACGCATCAGACTTCAATCGCCGTTGCGGCCGGCGTAACCGGGGAGACGAGAATCACCACGCCCTTGCGCCAGAGCGCGACCAATATCGATATCGAGCACTCCGACGTCGTCTCTCCGAGCGCCACCCCCGATGCGGGCGCGAGCGGGGCGAATGCGACGGCGGCCGTTTCAACTCCAGCTTCGAGCGAAACCATTCCAGTGCCAAAACAGACACAAGGAAAGGCGGTCAACGCCAAATCTTCGCCGGCGCCCAGAGCCCCCGCCGCTCCCACGAGCGCAGCGGCGAGCTCGGCCCTTTCGCCCAAGGCCATCGTCGCCGCGCGCGCCGCGGCCGCGGCCCCCATCAAACCGCCGACGCCCGCCGCGAAGGCGAAGACATCGGCGCAGAAGCTCGGGTTCAAGACGAACGAATTCATCGTCTATCCGGCGCATGGCGTCGGACAGATCATCGCGATCGAGACGCAGGAAGTGGCCGGCTTCAGCCTCGAGCTGTTCGTCGTCAGCTTCATCAAGGACAAGATGACGTTGAAGGTGCCGACCAGCAAGGTCGCCGCCGTGGGAATGCGCAAGCTGGCCGAGAACGAGGTCGTCGACAAGGCGCTCTCCACGCTGAGCGGCCGCGCGCGCGTCAAGCGCACAATGTGGTCGCGTCGCGCCCAGGAATATGAGGCCAAGATCAATTCGGGCGATCTCGTCACCATCGCCGAGGTGGTGCGAGACCTCTATCGGTCCGACACGCAGCCGGAGCAGTCCTATTCGGAGCGCCAGCTCTATGAGGCGGCGCTCGACCGCATGGCGCGCGAGGTCGCGGCCGTGCGCAAGCTCATCGATTCGGAATCGCTCAAGCTGATCGAATCCTTCCTGCAGAAGGGCCCGCGCCGCGGCGGTCCCAAGGGCGGCGATGACGCCGACGCCAGTGACGACGCCGGCGAAGAGGGCGAAGAGGACGACGTCGAAGAGCGCGCCGCCTGACATCGCGCGCAATCTCGAACGCAAAAGAAAAAACGCGGCCCCGAACGGGGCCGCGTTTTTTCTTTCGAGCCGGCGGAGCCGCGTCATTCGGCCGGCGTCGCCGTCTCCTGGGCTTTGGTCAGCGCCTTGCGCAGCTTGCACAATGCGCGATTCTCGATCTGGCGGACGCGCTCCTTCGATATTCCGAGGCGATCGCCGAGCGACTCCAACGTAACGAGAGTCTCGCTGAGCCGCCGTTCCTGCACGATGCGCAGCTCGCGCTCGGACAGAAGCGTCAACGCATCGGCGAGCCAGCGCGCGCGACGCCCGGAATCGACGCGATCCTCGACCACCTCGTCGGGCAGCGGCCGATCGTCGACGAGAAAATCCATGCGCTCGGCCGATGTCGAGGAATCGTCCTCGACCAATTGGCTGTTGAGCGAGACATCTGAGCCGGCGAGACGCGAGTTCATCAGTTCCACATCGGCGCGCGAGACGCCGATGGCGCCGGCGATGGCCTGGAAAGCGTCGCCCGCTTCCGACTGCGGCGCATGTGCGAGCTTGGCGCGAAGCCGGCGAAGATTGAAGAACAGCGCCTTTTGCGAGGAGCTGGTGCCGCCGCGCACGATCGACCAGTTGCGCAGCACATAATCCTGAATGGACGCGCGAATCCACCAGGTCGCATAAGTGGAGAAGCGCACGTCGCGCTCCGGCGCGAAACGCGCGGCGGCCTCGAGCAGGCCGACATGCCCTTCTTGCACGAGATCGGCGACGGGCAGCCCGTAATGACGGAAGCGCACAGCGAGCGCGATCACCAGCCGCATATGAGCGGAGGCGAGCTTATCCAGAGCATCCGTATCCTTATTGTCCTTCCACGCGATGGCCAGACGTTTTTCTTCTTCGCGTTCGAGAAAGGGCGCATCCATCGCCGCCTTCACGAGTTCGCGTCCGACTCCGGGCAAATAAGCCATTCTCGCTCTCCGGGGTGGCTGTCGCGCGCGATCGAGGCTTCGATCGAAAGATCGATCGAATGAAAAGCGCTGCGACGATGCCTCGATTGAGGAGAACTCCCAGATGGTCACGCGACCGGCGGCTGCGCGATCGGCGCCCTGCCTGTCCGCCCCCCCGGGAATTCTAAGGCTTACAACATTTTCGAAGCGCGACGGTTCCATCGCGGACGCGCGTTTCTCACTCGACGACGAGCTTGTATCTCTCGCCCGGCGTGAGACGGGCGCCATGCTCGAGGCCGTTCAGCAATTGGAAATATTCGAGCGGACGATTGGGAACGACCATGCGCTGCGCCATGGATTCCGCAGTGTCCTCTGCGCCCGCGCTCACGATGGAGAGACGCAGCGGGCGCACATCGAGCGACTCTTCCCAGCTCGAGCGTCGGAATGTGGCGACGGAAGCGGCGAAACGTCGCTCCGCCTCCGCGTCGAGCGCGCGCACGGCGAAAATCAGCCGATAGAATTCATCGTCGATCTGAATGACCGCGAGCTTGAAATTCCATTCACCGGCGCGCGCGCTGGCCACCACCGCCGGCAATCCGTTGACGTCGATGCGCTTCATCGACGAGCGCAACAGCCCGTCGACCCAGCCGGATTCGACATAGGCTTCGATCGTCTTGCCGACCGGCGCGCGCACGCGATCGAGCCGCAGCGCCTCGTCGTCGCCCTCCTTCACGCCGAAGACGGCCTCGCTCGAATTCTCGAGCAGAAAGCCCTCCGGCGCGACGAAGGTGAAGCGCAGCCGCGGATGCGCGAATTTGCGGCCGCGCACGAAGCCGTCATTGGGATCGTCGCCATAAGCGAGGCCGTTGATCGCGGCGAGATAGCCCTCACGATCACGCGTTCCGACGCCGGGGGCGCTGATCTGCCGCGCCGCCGCCACCGCCTTGGCGATGCGATCGGGCGTCGAGGGATGCGTCGCCAATATGTCGAGGTCGGGCGCTTTCTTCTTGCCGTACAGAACGGCGCGCAGCTCCGCGGATTTGCCGAGCGCGGCGAGAAAGCGCGAGGCGCCGTACGGATCGAAGCCGGCGCGCGCCACCACGCGCACGCCGATCGCGTCCGCCTCCAGCTCCTGCAGGCGCGAAAAGCTCGCGAAGGACAGACGCTGCGAGGCGCGCACGTCGTCGCTCTTCTGCTTGCTCTGAATGACGGCCGCGGCCTGGCTGATGACCTCCGCCTCACGCTCGCGCTCGGCGCGAAGCGCGCTGTGGCGCGCGCTCACATGGGCGATCTCATGCGCCATCACGGCGGCCGCCTCCGAGGCGTCGTTGGCGAGGGCGAGAAGGCCGCGCGTCACATAGAGATTTCCGCTCGGCAGAGCAAAAGCGTTCACCACCGGCGTGTTGAGGATCGTCACCTTATAGGCGGCCTGGCCCGGCGTGTCGCTCGCCTGCGCGAGCTTGACCAAAATCTCGTCGAGATAGCGCTCGGCCGACAAAAAGCGATATTCGCCGCCGAATTGCGCGACGAGATCCTTATGCTCGGCGGTCGAGGGCTGCTCGCCGCCGACGGTGCGCGGCACGGCCGGCGGCAATCGCGCTTGCGACGCGGCTCCGCCATTGAGCATTTCGCCCTGCCGCTCGAGCTGGGCGCAGCCGGATAGACCGAAAGCCAGCGAAGCCGCGAGCGCGGCGACACGCGCGCCGCTCCGCCCCGCCTCAGGGCCGGCCGAGCGCGCCGGGGCGTTCGTCGCCGAGGAGCTCGATCTGCGCCGGAGAGAGAAGCTCCATGCGCGGTCCAAAAGCTGTGTCAATCAATCCTCGCACGCGCACCCGCCGCCCCGTGAGCATTCTGGGCGACGTTCCGGCCCGCGTGAATGTCTCGAGATTGCGTTTCCAGATCACGACAGCGAAATCTCCCCGGCGCGGCCCGAAATTCAGATAGAGAGAGCCTCCGGTCTCGCCGATCTTGCCGACGACGCCCTCCACCAGAACCATGCCCTTTTGTTCGACGAGCGTTTCGGGTCGAGCGGCGTCGACGATGTGATACTCGCCCGAGGCCCAAAGTCCAAGCTTTCGTCCACGCGCCTGCGCCTCCGCGGCGAGCAGCCCATTGCTGCAGGCGAATGCGGCCGGATCGGGGCGAAAGCGCGCGAGCCCCGCGGCGATCGTCGCTTGCGCGAGCGAGATCAGCGGCGCCTCGTCCCCCTCCCCTTCGACGAAGAGCCCGGCGGCGACCTCGCCCCAGCGATTCGGCGCCGCCGTCGCGGTGGAGAGGAAGACCAGCCGGCCGGCCGAAAGACGCTCGGAGAGAAAGCGCCGCAAATCCTCCCGCGCCGCCTCCCGCGACGGAAATTCGACGCCGGCGAGCGTCAGACGGCGCCCGTCCATGGTCGCCAGGTCGAGCTCCGCGCCCACGGACGCGATCTCGACCGGAGCGCCGGCCTCCGGCGCGCAGACGCCGGCCGCCTCCTGCGCATGGGCCAGGGACGCCGCAAAAGCGGCGCCGATCACGAAAAAAACGGCTGGGCGAGGACGACACGTCATGCGGACCGGCTATGGAGAAAGACGGCGAAACGATCGCGAGAGTAGCCGCGAAGAAAACGCTTCGCCACAACTCGCGCGACCTTCGCCGCGGCTTCGTCAAACTTTGGCCGAAACCGGGCTTATGCTACGCCTCGTCCCATACGGCTCCCCGCGAATGATTCCGCCATGAAGCTTTCGTCACGTTCCATTTTCGTCGGCGCCGTCCTCGGCGTCGTGACGGCCGCCGGCGCGGCCTTCGCGGCCGAGCCCGAAAATAACGGACCGCGCCTCGACAAGATCGGCCAGGGCCTTCAGAACATCGGCCAGAATATCGGCCGCCGTCTCGATGTGACGCAATTGTTCGGCCATCGCGACCCGGAGGAGGACGCCGCCGGACGCGAGGCCAGCGCGGCGAGCGTCCGCATCGACCGGCTCGAAAATCAGATCCGCTCGCTCAACGGTCTCGTCGAGGAATTGCAGCACAGCGTGCGGCGGCTGGAAGATCAGCTGCGCCGCTCGCAGGAGAACGCCGCCGGCCTGCCGCCCGCCGCCGGATCGGCGCAGCCGCCGCGCGCCGTCGCCGCGCCGGAGGCGCCGCCGCCCGGCCCGGGCGCAGTCTCCCCTGTCGGGCAGCGGCGCGGCGACGCTTTCGACCCCAGCCTCAATCCGAATGCTCCCGGCGCGCCCCGCCCCATCGGCGCGACTCCGCCGAGCGCGCCGCTTCCGACGGGCGGAGTCGGCGCCTCGGATCTGCGTTCGCCCGGCGCCCCGCTCGACCTGACGCACGGGCGTCTCGGCGAAGCGCCGCCGGCCGCGCCAGCGCCAGCGCCGCCCGCCGCGACCTCGGCTGCGCTCTCGCCGGCCGCCACCCCGCCGCAAACGCCGAGAGACGAGTTCGACCTCGCCGTCTCCAAACTGCGTCAAGGCGAATATGAAGCCGCCGAAACGGGTTTCGCCGGCTTTCTCACGCGCAACCCGAAGAGCCGTCTCGCGCCGCAGGCGATCTTCAACCTGGGCGAGAGCTATTTTTTGCGGAAGCGCTATCGCGAGGCGGCGGAGAAATTTCTCGAGATCACGGCCAAACATGCGAGCTCGCCGCAGGGGCCGGAGGCCATGCTGAGGCTCGGCCAATCGCTGCACGAGATCGGCGCCAATGAGCAGGCCTGCGCCTCATTCGGCGAAATCGCGGTGAAATATCCGGGCGCCCCGGCGCGGGTGAAAGAAATCGCTCAGCAAGAAAGCAAGAAGGTGCGATGCTGACGGGCCCTCTCGTCTGAATCGCTTCATGCCCGCCGAACCGCCCCTTCCCGATCCCGCCGACGCGCTGGCGCCGCTCGCCGCTCATGAAACGTTGCTGCTCGCCGTTTCCGGCGGGCCGGATTCCATCGCTCTGATGCTGCTCGCCGCGCGCTGGCCGCTCGCGGCGCAGAAGCGCATCGAGATCGCCACTGTCGACCATGGGCTGCGCGCCGAAGCGGCGCGGGAGGCGGCGCAAGTCGGCGACTGGGCGCGCGCGCGCGGATTTGTTCATCATATTCTTCGATGGCAGGGGAAAAAGCCGACGACGCGCATTCAAGAGCGCGCGCGGGAGGCGCGCTATCGCCTGCTCTGCGCCTGCGCGAGAGAGATCGGCGCGAGCGCCATCGTCACCGCTCATCACGCCGACGATCAGGCCGAGACCGTGCTGTTCCGTCTGACCCGCGGCAGCGGAACGGCCGGCCTCGCCGCAATGGCGACGGAGTCGCGCATAGAAGGGCTGCCGCTGCTGCGGCCGCTGCTGCGCTTTCGCAAAGCGGAGCTGGAAAATGTCTGCGCCGTCGCCGGACAGGATTTCGTCAGCGATCCCTCCAATGAGAATCCCGCCTATGCCCGCGTGCGGTTGCGTCGTCTCGCCGCCACTCTGGCGGCGGAAGGACTGGACTCTAAAGCTCTGCTGCGCCTTTCCGCCCGCGCCGCGCGCGCCGAAGAAGCGCTCGCCTGGAGCGCCGAGCGCGCCGCGCTGGAGCTGCCGGCCGAACGCGAGACGAAACGATTCCACGTCGCGGCCGCGGCCTTGCGCGCTCTGCCGCGCGAGCTGCTGCTGCGCCTGCTCGCAGCGGAGATCGCGCGCATCGGCGGCGGCGAGCCGCGGCTCGAGCGTCTGGAGCGCGCAGGGGAAGGGCTCGCCGCGGCGCTCGCGGCCGAAAGGCGCTTCAAAACAACGCTGGGCGGCGCCATTGTGACATTGGAGGGCGACGCCGTCGCCATCGCGCCCGAGCCGCCGCGACGGCGCGCCGAAATCACCTGACGGCCGCAAAAAAGCCACTCCGTTTCGATCGTATGACGTTTCGATCGAAGGATCTCGTCGACACGCGCGCCGTTCGCTCGGAAGCGCTCGAGGCGCTCTCTTGGCAATCGCTTCCGACGCGCCTAGATTACAGGAAACGACTTTCGTTTTCCGGGATGGCTCGGGCGGAATCGTCATTCGCAAGGTTCGACATGAACGCAAACTTCAGGAACATCGCTCTTTGGGCGATCATCGGGCTGCTCGTCGTGGCGCTCGTCATGCTGTTCCAGCAGCCGGGTCAGCGGACTCCGATCCGCGATATCAGCTTCAGCGAATTGCTCACGCAGATCGACCAGGGGCGCGTCCATGACGTGACCATCGCCGGCAATGAGATCAGCGGACATTTCTCCGACAATCGGCCGTTCTCGACCTATGCGCCCAATGATCCCTCGCTGGTGCAGCGCCTGACCGCGAAGAATGTCGCCATCAGCGCGCGTCCGCCGGCCGACGGCAACAGCTGGCTGATGACTCTGCTCATCAACGGCCTGCCGCTCATCGCCTTCCTCGGCGTGTGGATTTTCCTGTCGCGCCAGATGCAGGGCGCCGGCGGCCGCGCGCTCGGCTTCGGCAAGTCCAAGGCCAAGCTGCTGACGGAAACGCAAGGCCGCGTCACTTTCGAGGATGTCGCCGGCGTCGACGAGGCCAAGGAAGACCTCCAGGAGATCGTCGAATTCCTGCGCGATCCGCAGAAGTTCCAGCGTCTCGGCGGCCGCATTCCGCGCGGCGTGCTGCTCGTCGGCCCGCCCGGCACCGGCAAGACGCTTCTCGCCCGCGCCATCGCCGGCGAGGCCAACGTCCCCTTCTTCACCATCTCGGGCTCCGACTTCGTCGAAATGTTCGTCGGCGTCGGCGCGAGCCGCGTGCGCGACATGTTCGAGCAGGCCAAGAAAAACGCGCCCTGCATCATCTTCGTCGACGAGATCGACGCTGTGGGTCGTCACCGCGGCGCCGGGCTCGGCGGCGGCAATGACGAGCGCGAGCAGACGCTGAACCAGTTGCTCGTCGAGATGGACGGTTTCGAAGCCAATGAGGGCATCATCCTCATCGCCGCCACCAACCGTCCCGACGTGCTCGATCCCGCGCTGATGCGTCCCGGCCGCTTCGATCGCCAGATCAATGTGCCGAACCCCGACTTCATCGGCCGCGAGAAGATCCTCAAGGTTCACGCCCGCAAAGTGCCGCTGGCGCCGGATGTGGATCTGAAGGTCGTCGCGCGCGGCACGCCCGGCTTCTCGGGCGCCGATCTGATGAACCTCGTCAATGAAGCGGCGCTGCTGGCGGCCCGTCGCAGCAAGCGCATCGTCACGCGCCAAGAGTTCGAGGACTCGCGCGACAAGATCATGATGGGCGCCGAGCGCCGCACTCTGGTGATGACGGAGGAGGAGAAGCGCCTCACCGCTTTCCACGAGGGCGGACATGCGCTGGTGCAGCTCAACATGCCGGGCTCCATCCCGATCCACAAGGCGACGATCATCCCGCGCGGCCGCGCGCTGGGCATGGTGCAGGGCCTGCCGGAGCGCGACCAGATCTCGCAGAGCTTCGAGCAATTGAAGGCCATGCTGGCGCTGGCGATGGGCGGACGCGTGGCGGAAGAGCTGGTGTTCGGCCGCGACAAGGTGACCTCGGGCGCGGCGAGCGACATTCAGCAATGCACGCGCATCGCCCGCGCGATGGTGACGCAGCTCGGTTTCTCGGACAAGCTCGGCACGGTGGCCTATGCCGATCCGCAGCAGGAGCAGTTCCTCGGCTATTCGATCGGCCGCACGCAGACCCTCTCGGAGGCGACGCAGCAGACGATCGACGCGGAAGTGCGGCGCCTGGTGCAGGAAGGCTATGAGGACGCGCGGCGCATTCTGACCGAGAAGCGCGGCGATCTCGACGTGCTGGCCAATGGCCTTCTGGAGTTCGAGACGCTGACCGGCGACGAGATGATCGGCCTGCTGCAGGGCAGGCGCCCAGTGCGCGAAGATGTGCCGCCCGCGGCCCCGCCGGCGCGCCCCTCGCCCGTGCCGACGGCCGGCCGCACGCGCCCCTCGCCCGAGCCGGACGCCGGCGGGCTGGAGCCGCATCCGGTCTGATCGGACGGACCCGATTTCAAACAAAAGCCCGGCGCGAACCGCCGGGCTTTTTTTTGCGCTCAGCCGGAGCGGGCCGAGAAGAATGAGCACGGCGCCGATGAGGCAGATCGTCGCGCCTATCGCATCCCAGCGATCCGGCCGCACGCCTTCCACGGCCCAGAGCCAGACGAGCGAGGCGGCGATATAGACGCCGCCATAGGCTGCAAAGGCGCGGCCGGCGGCCTCCGTCTCCACGCGGGTGAGCAAAGCGGCGAAAGCGAAAAGCGAGAGCGCGACGGGCGCGAGCCAGAACGCCGATTTGCCGAGCCGCGCGAAAGCCCAGAAGGCGAAGCAGCCGCCGATTTCCGCGAAGGCGGCGCCGATATAGGCGAGCAGCGTCGCCGCGCCGACCCCGCTCACGCGAGCAGCGCCTCGACGGCCTCCGGCGGGCGGCACAGAGCGGCCTTGTCGCCGATGACGACGATCGGCCGCTCGATCAAGACCGGATGCTTCTCGATCGCGTCGAAGATCGCCTCGTCCGTCACCGAAGCATCGCCGAGGCCGAGCTCCGCGTAAGGCGTACCGCGCTCGCGGAGAATGTCGCGCACGCTTTTCCCCATCTGCTTCAGCAGCGCCTTCAGCGTCTTTCGGTCCGGCGGCGTCTTCAGATATTGCACGATCTCGGGCTCGAGCCCGGCCTCCTTCAGCCGCGCGAGCACCTTGCGAGACGTGCCGCAGGCGGGATTGTGATAGATGACGACCTTCATCGAGCCCCCCGGATCATGTTAGCGTGGCGCGAGCATAGCCCCGCCGCCGAAAGGGCGAAACCGGGCCATACGCACAGACCACAGGGCGAGAAAGGCGATGGAAGCGGCCAATATGAGAAGCGATATTTCTTCATATCCTTTTCCGATGATGCGCGTAGGGACGGATTTCGTCCGAAAACGCCCATAATCTCGAGGTCGATTGGCGCCGCGGCGGCGGCGCTCGCGCCTTTCCGGCGTCGCCGCCCCCGCCGTTTCTCGGAGAACGACAAGCAATGACGCGCAGCTATTTCGGCACGGACGGCATCCGCGGACGCGCCAATCAGAAGATCACGCCCGAGCTCGCGCTCAAGGTCGGCCAGGCCGCCGGCCTCGTGTTCAACCGCGAGAGCGAGAGACGCCATCGCGTCGTCATCGGCAAGGACACGCGGCTCTCCGGCTATATGATCGAATATGCGCTGGTCGCCGGCTTCACCTCGGTCGGCATGGACGTTCTGCTGCTCGGCCCGATGCCGACGCCGGCCGTGGCAATGCTGACGCGCTCCATGCGCGCCGATCTCGGCGTGATGATCTCCGCCTCGCACAATCTCTTCGAGGACAATGGCATCAAGCTGTTCGGCCCGGACGCCTTCAAGCTCACCGACGAGACGGAAGCCGAGATCGAGAAGCTCATCGACCGCGATCTGACCAGCCGGCTCGCCGGCCCGCAGCAATTCGGCCGCGCCAAGCGCGTCGAGGATGTGCGCGCCCGCTATATCGAATACGCCAAGCGCACGCTGCCGCGGAACATGAGCTTCGAGGGATTGCGCGTCGTGCTCGATTGCGCCAATGGCGCCGCCTATAAGGTCGCGCCGGAAGCTCTCTGGGAGCTCGGCGCCGAGGTCATCACCATCGGCGACCAGCCGGACGGCTTCAACATCAATCGCGACGTCGGCTCGACCGCCCCACAGGCGCTGCGCGACAAGGTGCGCGAGATGCGCGCCGATGTGGGCATAGCGCTCGACGGCGACGCCGACCGCGTCATCATGGTGGACGAGCTCGGCCATGTCATCGACGGCGATCAGCTGATGGCCGTCGTCGCCCGCAGCTGGCGCGACGACGGCCTGCTCGCCAAGCCCGGCGTCGTCGCGACCATCATGTCCAATCTCGGCTTCGAGCGCCATTTGCAAGGGCTCGGATTGACGCTCGAGCGCACCGCCGTCGGCGACCGCTATGTCATCGAGCGGATGCGCGAGCTCGGCTACAATCTCGGCGGCGAGCAATCGGGCCATGTGATCCTCTCCGATTACAGCACGACCGGCGACGGGCTCGTGACCGCCATGCAGGCGCTAGCCGCGGTGAAGAAACTCGGCCGCCGCGTGAGCGAGGTATGCCGCTGCTTCGAGCCGCTGCCGCAAGTGCTGAAGAATGTGCGCGCGCGCGGCGCGAAGGCGCTGGAGCAGGAGCGCGTCATCGCCGCCATCGAGGCGGGACGGCGGCGCCTGGAAGGCTCCGGGCGCCTCGTCATCCGCCCCTCCGGCACGGAGCCTGTCATTCGCGTGATGGGCGAAGGCGACGACCCCGAGATCGTCGTCAGCGTCGTGGACGATATTTGCGACGCGCTGACCCGGGCCGAGGCGGCGTGAAGAGCGAATAGCGAATAGGGTTTTGGGAGTAGCGAGCAGCCGATTTGCTACTCGCTACTGCCGCTCGACTACGTACATCGCCAGTAAGGTTAACTCCACTTTAAGCGTTCTCCCTCAATCTTCCTTCACATTGGCGCCAGCCAAGGGTCCGCGCCGCGGTCCTCTATCGTGAAGGGAAGACATTTATGGGCAAGACGAGAGCCCTCTTCATAGCGGCCGCATTCGCTTCCGCCATGACCATGAGTTTCAGCGCATTCGCCGCCGATCTTCTTCTGCCGCCGCCTCCGCCGCTCGAGCCGCCGCCGCCCGCCGATTTCGGCGGCTGGTATCTGCGCGGCGATGTGGGCGTCGGCGTCAATCAGATTTCCGAGCTTCGCTCGACCTTCAGCCCCACCGTCCTGGTGCCGGCGCCGCAGTTCGATCAATATTCGATCGGCGACAGCGCTTTCGCGGGCGGCGGCGTCGGCTATCAGATCAACAATTGGTTCCGCGTCGACGTGACGGGCGAATATCGCACCGCCTCCAACTATCGCGCCACGCAGAGCTACGCCAACATCTTCGGCCTCGCCTGCGGCGCGCGCTGCTACGACATCTACAGCGCGCAGCACAGCGCCGCAGTCTTCCTGGCCAATGGCTATGTCGATCTCGGCACCTGGTACGGGATCACGCCCTTCGTCGGCGGCGGCGTCGGCGTCGCGGTCAATTGGCTGAACAATCTCTATGATCTCTCGGCGCAGCCGGCCGGCGGCTTCGGCATCGCCCAGGACGCCACCAAGACCAATTTCGCCTGGGCCGTGATGGCGGGCCTCGCCTATAATATCACGCCCAATTTCAAGGTCGAGCTCGGCTATCGCTATCTCGACATGGGCAAGTTCCAGACGAATGTGATCGGCTGCCTCGCCGCCGGCTGCGCGGGCGAGCGCCAGACCTTCCAGCTCGCCTCGCACGACATTCGCCTCGGCTTCCGCTACGCGCTGATGGCGCCGGCGCCGATGCTGATGGCGCCTCCCGGCCCGCTGGTCCGCAAATACTGACTTTCGGCCTCTTCTTCCGAAACCTCAGGGCGCGCGGCTCGCGAGAGCCTCGCGCCTTTTGTTTTGCGCGTGCGCCGTCGCAATCCTCTGGACGAGCGCCCGGTCCCCCTCGCGAGACGGCGCAAAATCGGCCATATCTCGTCCATGGCCAAGCGTCCCGCCAAATCCCCAGCCCCCGAGGGCGACGATCCCGCCCTGCCGATCGCCGCCGGGCCGAATGTGCCGGAGCTGTCCGTCTCCGAGCTCGCCAATGCGCTCAAACGCACGGTGGAGGATCGCTTCGGCCATGTGCGCGTGCGCGGTGAGATCACCAATTATCGGGGGCCGCATTCCTCGGGCCATGTCTATTTCAGCCTCAAGGACCAGAACGCCCGTCTCGACGCCGTGATCTGGAAAATGACCTTCCTGCGCCTGCGCGTGAAGCCGCAGGAGGGGCTGGAAGTCGTCGCCACCGGCAAGATCAGCACGTTTCCGGGCAAATCCTCCTATCAGATCGTCATCGAAACTCTGGAGCCGGCCGGCGCCGGCGCGCTGATGGCGCTGCTCGACGAGCGGCGCAAGCGCCTCGCCGCCGAGGGACTGTTCGACGCCGAGCGCAAAAAGCTCCTGCCCTTCCTGCCCCTCGTCGTGGGCGTCGTCACCTCGCCGACCGGCGCGGTGATTCGCGATATTCTGCATCGGCTGCTGGATCGTTTCCCGCGCCGCGTGCTGGTGTGGCCGGTTCGCGTGCAGGGGGAGACCTGCGCCGCGGAAGTGGCCGCGGCGATCGACGGCTTCAACGCTCTGCCCCCCAGCGGCCCGATTCCGCGGCCGGATGTGCTGATCGTCGCGCGCGGCGGCGGCTCGCTCGAGGATTTGTTCAGCTTCAATGAGGAGATCGTGGTGCGCGCGGCGGCGGCGAGCGCCATTCCGCTGGTCTCTGCCATCGGCCATGAGACCGACACCACGCTCATCGATTTCGTCGCCGATCTGCGCGCGCCCACTCCCACAGGCGCCGCAGAAAAATGCGTGCCGGTGCGCGCCGAGCTGGTGGAGCATACGGCGACGCTCGCCCGCCGCCTCGCCGGGGCGGAGCGGCGGCTTCTCGACGCCAATCGGCGGCAGCTCGCCTCGCTGCAGCGCGTGCTGCCGGCTGGGACGCAATTGCTGCTCGCGCCCGCCCAGCGCGCCGATCGCGCCGGCGAGCGGCTGCGCGGCAATTTGCGACGCGCGCTGGACGGCAGGCGGCTCGCGCTCTCGCGCGTCTCCCATGTGCTGACCCGCCACTCGCCGCAGGCGGAGCTGGCGCGCGCCTCCGAGCGGCTGAAGGGCCTGCATGCCCGCCTGCGGCAGGGCCTCGCCGCCCGGCTCGCCCTCTCCCGCCGGGAGGCCGAGGGCGCACAAAGGCGCCTCGACCATGCCGAGCAGCGGCTGCGCTCGGCCTTCGTCCGCATATTGGACGAGCGGCAGGCGCGGCTCGTGCGGCTCGATCAGCTACGCAAGACGCTCGGCTATGAGCAGGTGCTCGCGCGCGGCTTCGCCCTTGTGCGCGACGAGACGGGCGCCTTGCTGCGGCAGGCGGCCGATGTCGCGCCGGGCCAGAGGCTGGATGTGCAATTTTCTGACGGCCATATCGCCGCGCAGGCGGAATCCGGCGGCGCGTCGCCCGCTCCGGCCCCTACCGCACGGCCGAAGCGCGGAAAAGACAAGGGCGGCGGCGACCAGGGCTCACTCTTTTGAAACCACGTGGCAAACTTCCACTCGGCGTGCGCCGTCGCCTCAGCGGCGCGGTTGCACAGCGAAACGGCGCTCGCCATATGCTCGAACAGGAGGCCCGCTCCATGTTCAAGCGCTCGTCATCGCCACAGCACGATGGTCTGAGGCTCCAGGCAATGGACGCCGAGGACCTCTCCTGCCTCTCCGCCCTGCTTCAGGACGCGCTGGTCCGCGTCGGCGATATCGCCTTTCTGCCCGAGCAGCGTCGCTTCGCCTTTCTCGGCTGCCGCTATGATTGGGCCGCCGCCGAGCAGGGCAAACGCGAGCGCTGCCATTCCGGCGTGCATTTCGACGGGGTGCGGCGGGTCCGTCAGCTCAAAATCGCCCGCGACCGGCCCGAGGCGATTTTGGAGCTGCTGGCCGTCACTTTCGAGCCCGCCGTCGAGCCCCCCGGGGGCGTGGTGACGCTGATTTTCGCCGGCGGAGCGGCGATTTCCTTGGACGTGGAGTGCGTCGAGGCCCGCCTCCAGGACCTCGGTCCGCGCTGGGCCGCGAAAGCCTGTCCGTCACATGAGCTTGACGAAGACGGCGAGGGAAGGTCATGACAACCGGAAATACCGGTTGGAGAAGAACATGACTTGGCGATTGGATGCGTCGGCGGCGGATTTCGAGGAGCGCTTCACCGCGCTGCTGGCGACGAAGCGCGAGGCCGCCCAGGACGTCGACGACACCGTCCGCGGCATTATCGAGGATGTGGCCGCCCGCGGCGACGCGGCGCTGATCGATTATTCTAAGCGCTTCGACCATATCGACCTCGCCGAAACCGGCATCGCGCTGACGAAAGCCGAGATCGACGCGGCCGAGGCCAAGGTTCCGAAGGAGACGCTGGCCGCCCTCGATCTCGCCCACGCCCGCATCAAAGCCTTCCACGAGCGCCAGCGGCCGCAGGACCTGCGCTATAAGGACGAGGCCGGCGTCGAGCTCGGCTGGCGCTGGAGCGCGCTCGAATCGGTCGGCCTCTATGTGCCGGGCGGCACCGCCTCCTACCCCTCCTCCGTGCTGATGAACGCCGTGCCGGCCAAGGTGGCCGGCGTCGATCGTCTGGTGATGGTGGTCCCCGCCCCGCATGGGGTGATCGACCCGCTGGTGCTGGCCGCCGCCAAGCGCGCCGGCGTCGACGAGGTCTATCGCGTCGGCGGCGCGCAGGCCGTCGCGGCGCTGGCCTATGGCACCAAGTCCATTCGCCCCGTGGCCAAGATCGTCGGCCCCGGCAACGCCTGGGTGGCCGCCGCCAAGCGCCGCGTCTTCGGCCTCGTCGGCATAGACATGATCGCCGGCCCCTCGGAAATTCTCGTGCTCGCCGATAAGACCGCCAATCCCGATTGGGTGGCGATCGATCTGCTCGCCCAGGCGGAGCACGACGAATCGGCGCAGTCGATCCTCATCACCGACGATCCTTCCTTCGCCGACGCGGCCGCCGCCGCCGTCGAGCGCCAGCTGGCGACGCTCTCGCGCTTCGAGATCGCCTCCAAGAGCTGGCGCGACTATGGCGCGATCATCGTGACCAAGAACCTCTCCGACTCCATTCCGCTCGCCGACCGCATCGCCGCCGAGCATTTAGAGATCGTCTCGGAAGACGCCGAGGAGCTGGCCGCCAAGGTGCGCAACGCCGGCGCGATCTTCATCGGCGCCTATACGCCGGAGGCGATCGGCGATTATGTCGGCGGCTCCAATCACGTTCTGCCGACGGCCCGCTCGGCGCGCTTCTCCTCCGGCCTCAGCGTGCTGGATTTCGTGAAGCGCACGTCGATCTTGAAATGCGACGCCGCCTCGCTGAAGGAGATCGGCCCCGCCGCCGTCGCTCTGGGCGACGCCGAGCGGCTGCAGGCGCATGCGCGCTCTGTGGCCGTGCGCCTCGATCAGCGCGGGGCGTGAGGTGTCGACAAGCGCGACCAAGCGGCTGATCTCCGTCACGCTCGATGAGGCATCCATCGGGCGTGGCACGGCGGATCAGGAGCATGAGCGCGCCATCGCCATCTATGATCTCATCGAGGACAACAGCTTCGCGCTGGAAGGGCATGACGGCGGGCCTTACGCCCTCGTCATCGCCCTGCATGACGCCAAGCTCGTCTTCGACGTCCGCGACGAGGCCGGCGCCACGATCGTCACGCATATTTTATCGCTGACGCCCTTCAAGCGCCTGCTGAAAGACTATTTTCTCGTTTGCGAGACCTATTACGCCGCGATCCGCACCGCGACGCCGAGCCGGATCGAGGCGATCGACATGGGCCGGCGCGGGCTGCACAATGAAGGCGCGGCCCTGCTCGCCGAACGGCTGAAGGGCAAGATCGACTGCGACTCGGACACTGCGCGCCGCCTCTTCACGCTGGTCACGGCCCTGCATTGGAAGGGCTGAGCCCATGCCGGACGGAGGCGGACCCGTATCACGGCCGAGCGCCGTGCTGTTCGCCTGCACGCAGAACGCCGTGCGCTCGCCCATGGCGGAAGCGCTGGGGCGTCATTATTTCGGCCGCGAGATCTATTTCGCCTCCGCCGGCCTGAAGCGCGGCGAGAGCGACCCTTTCGCCATCGCCGCGATGGACGAGCTCGGCGTCGATATATCCCGCCACAAGCCGCACACTTTCGAGGATTTGGAAGATTCCAACTTCGATCTCATAGTGACTCTGTCGCCGGAATCGCATCACAAGGCGCTGGAGTTCACGCGCACAATGGCGGTCGACGTCGTCTATTGGCCGACGCTCGACGCCACCGCGACCAGCGGCTCGCGCGAGACGATCATGGAGTCTTATCGCGCCGTGCGGGACTCGCTGTCGAAGCGCATCTTGAAGCTGCTGTCGGTGGAGCATGGATCGGATTGAAGCCTCGTCTTCGTGGCGTGATGCGCCACGAAGACATGAAGGACACGAGATCACCCATGCGCCAGAATAGCGAAGAGCAGCGTGAGCTGACAGAAGAAGCCGATGAGGAACATCGGCGTGCGCACCCATGGCAGGCCCAGCGTGTAGACGACATAATGCGCCGCGCGCGAGGCGAAGAACAAGAGCGCAGCGAGCGCCGTCGCCGAGGTGCCGCCGCCGACGATCTGAATCGTCAATGCGAGCACGGCGAAGACGACGAGATTTTCGATCATATTCGTGTGAGCGTTTTTGGCGCGCTGCGCCCATGGCGCCTTGGTGGCGACATCGCGCAGCGGATCGCTGAATGTCGTGATCGGCCCCAGCTCCAATATGCGCTGCAGAATATAGGGAATCCACAAGACCGAGGCGAGGCCGGCGGTCAGCACGGTCCAATAGAGCTCGGGAGAAATAGCGTTGGTCATAGCGTGTCGCTCTCCTCATTCGTCGAAGACGAAAGCAAGCTAGCGAAGCGCCGCGCATTGGTGAAGTACGCAGAAATATCGCCGATACCGACGAACTTTGTCGATACGGCAAT
This sequence comes from Methylosinus sp. KRF6, assembly GCF_018887255.1. NCBI lineage: Bacteria > Pseudomonadati > Pseudomonadota > Alphaproteobacteria > Hyphomicrobiales > Methylocystaceae > Methylosinus > Methylosinus sp. KRF6. Next base: position 1,153,608 of record NZ_JAHLJF010000001.1, read on the forward strand.
AAATGATACCAACCTCGAATGGAGGGCGCATCCACCCTCCCCTTCAGGGGGAGGGTCGGCCGGCGATAGCCGGACGGGGTGGGGTCCAACGGCGAAGACTCGGGGCGTCACCCCCTCCCGAGCGCATTCGCGCTCGACCTCCCCCCTCGAGGGGGAGGTGGAAACGCCTCACTCGGCAAGGGTTAGGAGCACCATCCCATGCGCAAGCAGCGGCACGTAGAATATGACGAATGCCCGATCGAGGGCGCGATGGATATCATCGGCGGCAAATGGAAGCCGTCGATCCTCTTTCGTCTCGCCGATGGAACCAAGCGCTTTTCCGAATTGCAGCGGCTGCTGAAAACGATCACGCAGCGCACGCTCACCCAGCAATTGCGCGATCTCGAGCGCGATCGCATGATCTCGCGCCACGTCTATGCGGAAGTGCCGCCGCGCGTGGAATACAGCCTCACCGAGCGCGGCCGCTCGCTGGAGCCGGTGCTGGCGCTCTTGTTCCGCTGGGGCGTCGACAATGTGCTGGCGGAAAAGGCTACAGCCCCGAAAGCCCCCGCGCCACGGCGATCAGCCGACGGTCCGACCAGCGTGGGCCGATCAATGAAATCGCAAGCGGCGGCGCGCCCGCGGGCCGCGAAAGCGGAACGCTGATCTGCGGCAGGCCGAAGAAGCTGGCGAAAAGAAACGTGCGGAACATCTGATAGCGCTTGGCGTCGAGCGCTTCCTCGCTCTCGCCCAGCCGCGGCGAGACGAAAGGCGTCGTCGGAACGATGATGAGGCTGTTCTCGCCGAACATGGCCGCGACACGCGCGCGCGCATCGCGCCGAAAAGCGTCGGCCTCGGCTTTGGCGGCGGGCGTCACTCTCGACGCCATGTCGAAGCGCTCGGCGATGCCGGGACCGAATTGCGGATGTTCCGCCGCGATCCAGGCGCCATGCGCGCCCCAGGCCTCATAGGCCTGGAGATTGCGGAAATGACGCAGCGACTCGGTCCAGAATTCCTCGCCCAGCGCCGCGTCTCGCTCGGAAAATCCTTGCGCGACGATGGCGCGCGCCGGCGCCATGGCCGCGGCGGTCTCGGCGTCGCATTGCGCGAAAGTCTCGCCGAGGAAGACGGCCTCGTCGAATGCGCCTTGCGTGAGATCGCGCGGCAGCAGCGCGTCGCCGACCCGCGCCATGAGATCGATATCGCGCGCGAACCAGCCGATGACGTCGAGCGAGGCGGCGAGCGGAACGACGCCATTCACGCAAATCGCGCCATGCGAGGAGCGAAATCCGTAAATTCCGCAAAAGGCCGCCGGCGCGCGGCAGGAGCCGGCCGTATCCGTGCCCAGCGCGAAATCGGCGAGGCCCGCCGCGACAGCCGCCGCCGAGCCGGAGGAGGAGCCGCCCGGATGGCGATCCGGCGCAGCGGGATTTTTTGGCGTTCCATAATGGGCGTTGGCGCCCAGCAGGCTATAGGCCATCTCGTCCATATGCGCCTTGCCGACCAGCCGCGCGCCGCAAGCGAGCAGCCGATCGACGACGGGCGCATTGATGGCGGCGGGCGCATGAGTCGCCGCCCATGTCGGCTGGCCATTGGCGGAGACGAGGCCCTCGACGTCTATGTTCTCCTTGACGACGAAGCGCGCGCCCGAAAGCGGCCCCTGCGCCGACGCCGAAACATCGAGCGAATGCGTCAGAGCGGACGAAGAGCCCGACATTCTGTTTCCTCCCATCGAGCGCCGTGCGATCATTCATTGCGGGTTCATCGGCGATGCGGATTTTCGACGGTGATCCGACTTTTGCAAGATGCGGATTCGATTTTCACGAAACGACAGGTGCGGAAATGACAATCAAGAAATATGTCGCCGAGGCGATCGGCGCAGGCGCGCTGGTGCTGCTCGGATGCGGCTCGGTGACGCTCGGCGAGCTCGGCGGCGTGCTGAGCTCGACGCAAGGGATCGGCCCGCTCGCCGTGCTGCCCATCGCCTTCGCCTTCGGCCTCACCGTGACGGCCTTCGCTTATGGCATAGGGCCGGTCTCGGGCTGCCACATCAATCCGGCGGTCTCGATCGGCGTCTGGTCCGCGGGGCGGCTCTCGACGCTCAATCTGATCGGCTACATCATCGCGCAATGTCTCGGCGCCATCGTCGGCGCGGCGATCCTCTATGCGATATTGAAAGGCCGCGAAGGCGGATATGACGTCGCCGTCGCCGGCCTCGGTCAGAATGGCTGGAGCAATATTTCGACGACCTCGGCCTTTTTGGCGGAATTCGTCGGCACATTCCTGTTTCTGGTCGTCATCCTCGGCGCGACCTCGACCAATGGCGGCTCCGCCTCGGCGGGCGTGGCCATCGGCCTCGCCCTCGTCGTCATCCATATCGCGCTCATTCGCGTGACCGGCACCTCCGTCAATCCGGCGCGCTCGCTCGGCCCGGCGGTGTTCGTCGGCGGCAAGGCGCTGGAGCAGCTGTGGCTGTTCTTCGCGGCGCCGCTGCTCGGCGGACTGACCGCCGGCCTGCTGTTCCGCTGGCGCAGCCTGGAGCCCTGACGGGATCGCTCCGGCCTCCACACGATTGAGACGGAGCTTTCGGGCGTGGCAGGATCGCTTCTCTTTGCGAGGAGATCGATCGATGGCGCATCACCCGATCCGCGGCTTGGTCCTGGCCGCTTTTCTCTCATCCATGATCGCGGCGCCGGCCTTCGGCCAGAGCCTCGATCTCTCCAAATCGACCATCGTCGATCTCACCCATCCCTTCGACTCCAAAACCATTTATTGGCCGACCTCGCCCTCGGGCTTCGAGCTCAAATCGCTGCACAATGGCCTCACCGAGCGCGGCTATTTCTATGCCGCGAACAGCTTTTGCTCGCCCGAGCATGGCGGCACGCATCTCGACGCGCCATTGCATTTCGCTCGAGGCCATTGGACCAGCGCCGAAATTCCCGTCGATCGCTTCGTCGGGCCGGCCTTCGTCATCGATGTGAGCGCCAAGGCCGCCGCCGATCCCGATTACACGCTGACGCCGGAAGACATAGCCGAATGGGAGGCGGCGCATGGGCGCATTCCGCCAAGCGCGATCGTGCTGCTGCGCACCGGCTGGAGCGCGCGCTGGAGCGACCGCAAATCCTATCTCGGCGATGATACGCCCGGCGACGCAACGCATCTGCATTTCCCCGGCTATGGCGCGCAGGCGGCGGCGCTGCTCGTCGTCGATCGCCGCGCCAAGCTCATCGGCATAGACACGGCGAGCGTCGACAATGGCCCGTCGCAGGATTTTCTGGTGCATCGCATCGTCGCCGGCGCCGACGCCGCCGGGCTCGAGAATCTCGACAATCTCGACAAATTGCCGGCGACCGGCGCGGTGGTCTTCGCTCTGCCGATGAAGATCGCCGGCGGCACCGGCGGCCCGGCGCGCATCGTCGCCGTCGTGGCGCGCTAGATGATTGGTCCCGTTGTATAAAGGCGTTGGCGGGCGGCAATGTTGCGGTCTCCCCGTACGCGTCCTATAAGGCGGGTGATCAATTTCGGACTCCGCAGATTAAAGGGTCATAAATGCGTGTTTGCATTTGCGTTTCGGGGCAGTTGCGCACAAGCGATGAGGCGCTGGTGAGCTTGAGGAACGCAACGGCCGGGCTCGACGCGACATTCATCTTCTCGGTATGGGATCGGATCGGCGCGAAAGTGGACGGTCCGCTCAACATCCATCAGCTGGTGAGGCTTTTCGAGGCTCCCGCTATCGAAACACTCCCGATCGGCTGGTTTGGCGCGGATAAATTTTGGCGTCGTTTGCCGACAGTGCGCGACTTTTTGACGGAGCAAATGGCGTCGGAAAACCCCGATCGCATCGCGACTCGCATTCACAAAATATTTCCAGACGCAATTATCGATCTCGAAGCGCCCGATTTGCTTTCCCTGGATTTCGACACGGAACGTGACGATAAGAACTCGGTCCGCATGTTATATAAGATTTGGCGCGCGAACGAGATAAAGCGAAAAATCGAGCGCCAGGACGGAAAGTTCGATTGTGTTATAAGAACTCGGCCAGATCTATTCGTATTTAAAATCGACACAGATCTGATAACGTCGACATGCTCTGACAATAAAATATTTATTTGCTCATTTAATGAACAAAAGACATTCATCGGCGATAGCTTTGCCGCAGGAACATCGCGTGCGATAGATCGATACTCGTCACTATTTGGAGCTGCTATTTCATCCCAGAGCGAGTGGACGCATATTCACGTAAATCTCGCCAAACACCTCAGCGACGCCGATATCGATATCGAGCGCTATCCACATCTCGGGCTATATGCCAATGATCAGATGGTGACAGCGACGGAATTGGCCGCGTTGCTCGAAAAAATGCGGGGGACCGACGACTGGTCGGTCCAGCATGAGATCACAGCGAGAACCCTCGCCGCCAATTTGGCCATTGCTGGCGATGACGCGGAAAGCGCGCGACGCAGCCTCATCATCGAGGGTGAGATCGCAGACAGCGATCTCGACCATCTCGACGCTTATTTTTTCGTTCTGGCGAAGACCTACGAAAAACTCGACGAGCATGTAGCGAGTGGCCTCTGCGCGCTCCTGTCGATATGGCTGCGTCATTCGTCGGATATCAATATCCAAGGGGCCACCGTGAGCGCTTTTGCTCACGCATGCGCGCGTATCGCCGATTGGACCGTCATCGAGGACCCGCAGCGACTGGCCGACTATTTCTTGACTGGCCCACGCCCCGTGCAGAGTGAGAGGCTCCTCGGGAGAGCCCTCGCGAGACTGCAAGAGAAAGAGGGGCTCGAGGTCATCGAGACAATCGCGAGAACAATCAGCGAAGCGGCCAGCCATATCGTTTTCTACGGGGCGTATTTGGAACGGGCGAGCGATGCGACAATTCCTGGGTTGCGTCGATTAGCTGAAACTGTCGGCTACGATCGTCACCCGGAATTCCTGCGGCTGCTCGTATTATTCGGAGGACGAACCGGCGATCGCGACGGAACAATCGAGGCGCTACAGTCGATGGTGGACGGTGGAATAGCGTCGGTTCACGAGCGATTTCGGTTAGCGGATCTTCTCAAACATGCGGGACGCTTCGAAGAGGCCTATCGCGAGCAATTCATAGCGGTTCGCGAATCTCCTGGGCATGCCGGGGCCAATCGACAGATGGCTGAGCTCTGCTTTAGTGTCGGCGAAGAGATCCAAGGGGCCGAGTTCGCTTGGACAGCATATAATCTCGACCCGAACGAACCGTCCCATCGGTTGCTGGTCTGTTACGCAGAAATTCGTCTCGGACGCGTGACCCCTGGCGCAAATTTCCCCGTGGACGCGCCATTGGCCGCGCTGCCGCACGTAGCCCTGTGGGTTCCGGACTTTGCCGGCACGATAGATCGTCACGTCAATTCGATGACGTCGGCTAAATGACCCAGGAAATTCCGTAGCCGAATCGAAGTCGCATGGGACCGAGGATGCCGCGCCTCCCGTGCCCACGGCTCCACCCGCGCCGCGCTATGCCCTCATGGGATATGGCTACGGCCCGCACTCACGCCAGCTCCCATTATCACAGAATTGCTTTCCGCGGATATGCGCGTCTCGCAATGATCCGATCATAGGCGCGTCCTATGGTCAGAATACGACGAGAGCGAGAGCCATGACGCGCAGCTCTCCTCGCCCATTATGCGCCGGCCGAGACGGTCGGCGTCTTCGCCCCCCATCGGCTATGAAACTCGTGTCTTCGTCAGCGATCTGCCGGCGCCGCCGAGCGCGAGCGCCGTGACGCTGATGTCAGCTGCGCGTGACCGGCCGGCAAATGCCCGAGGCGCCGTATTGGATCGCCGCCGCCGGCCTCGATTGGCGCATCGGCGGTATCACTCTGACGCCCATCATCCATATCGTGGCGGCCGCGGCGACGGCGCCACGGGGCTGCTCGACATAGCAGTGAAATATAAATCTGAACTCTTCCACGGATTGATAAGGGGACGCGAGCCTCACCGTCGCCAATCTCTTCGACCAACGCTGCATCGGCCAGATCAACAACGACTATGTCTAGCAGTTGTCGATCTCGGGAATCTGTTTCCCCGCCGCGCCGCGCACGGTGATCGGCAAGCTCAGCGTCGAATTCTGATCGGCGAGCCAAAGCTCGATCGCCTCGAATGTCGCGCGCGCGCCTTCGGTCATCTCCGGCAGCAGGCCGCGCGCGGCGCCGTCCTCCAGAGCCGCGCAGCATTCGCGCCAAACCGTCTCGTCGCCGCTCGAGAGAAAGCGCCGCCCGCGCAGAACGCCGGCGCCGAGCAGCGGATCGAGCGCCGCGGCGAGTCGCGCGGCACCCAGCGTCGAGCCCTCGCGCACATAGAGCGCGCCGAGCCATTCGCCATGGCCGCGCGGCTCGAGCCGCCTCGCCATGGGCAGAGCGGCGATCGTCTCCTCATCTGCGCCGAGATCGACGAGATCGCGCGCCAGCAGATGCGTGCGCGCGCGAATGAGCCGATCAACGCCATGCCGGCGCGCGGCCGCGATCAACGCTTGCTCCAAGGGCAGGTGAAATCCGTAGAGACGCGCCAGCAAGCGCCGATATTGCTCCTGCGTGATCGCGCCGGCGGCCAGCGCCGCCAAGGAAGGATGACCATGCAGCCGCAGATGCGCGGCGCAGGTCGCGCGGCGTAGCGCCGTGCGCGTCGGCGAGAGGCGCTCGTCCGCTCGCAACGCGTCGATGCGCGTCATGGCCGTGGCACCGGTGGTTGCGACATGACGCGCGACAGCGCGCCGACGAGCTCCTCCGCCGCATAAGGCTTGGTCACGACGGGACGGCCCGCAAATCGCGAAGGGGTCACGGCGCGGTTCGCAAATCCCGTGGTGAAGACGAAGGGGACATGCGCCTCCGCGAGCGCGTCGGCGACCGGCCATACGGGCTCGCCGTCGAGGTCTATGTCGAGCAGAGCGACGTCGCAATCATGCCGCAGCGCCGCGCGCAGCCCATCCCAGACAGTCGCGCAGCTCTGCGCGATCTCCATTCCCCATTCCTCGAGCAGCTCGCGGACCGACAGCGCGACGAGCGCAGCATCCTCGACCAGCAGCACACGGCGATGCGCGAGCGCCGCCGGCTCGACCGCGGCGGCGGAACGCGGCCGCCTCTCGCTCTCCTGCGGGCCTTTGGCGAAAGCGATCTGCGACACGGGAATGCGGATGCGGCATTCTACTCCCGTCGCCGGAAAGCGCAGCTCCGCCTCGCCGCCGAGATCGATCGCCATCGTGCGCTCGATCAGCATACGCCCGAAACCCGATCGCTTCGGCGGCGCCGTCGGCGGGCCGCCGCTCTCCTTCCAGGTCAGCGTCAGCCGCTTCTCGCCCTTTTCGCGGCGGCGGCGCCATTCGACGCGCACGCGGCCGCCCGGCGTCGACAGCGCGCCATATTTGGCGGCGTTCGTCGTGAGCTCGTGAATCGCCATGCTGACGGCGAGCGCCGCCTTCGGCTTCAAGGCCACGGGCTCGCCGTCGATGCGGCAGGCGCTCTCCCTCCCCTGGCGAAAAGGCGCGAGCTCGTCCTCGACGATGGCGCGCAGCGACAGTCCCTCCCATCGGCTCTGCGTCAACAGCGTCTGCACGCGCGCCATTGTCGAGAGCCGGCTCTGCAGCGTCGCGTTGAATTCCTCGAGCGAAGCGGCGGAGCGCGCGGTGAAGCGCACCAGCGATTGGATCACCGACAATATGTTCTTGGCGCGATGCTCGAGCTCGGCCATCAGAAAATGCTGATGCGCCTGCGCCGCCTGCCGCTCGCGCACGGCGAGGTCGAGCGCATGGACGAAGACTTCGAGGATCGCCGAGCGCAGCGATCGCGCGATTTCGATCTCCGTGTCGCTCCAGGCCGACGATTGCAGGCGCGCGGTCTCGTCCCAGGCTTCGAAAGAGGCGCGCGGCGTCAGCGTCTCGCCATCCATCGCGACCGCCTCGGCCGGATTTCCGGCCCAGCGGACCAGCTGCCGCAGCTCGCCGCGAAAAAACAGCACATAATCCTTCGGCGTGCGCGAGATGGCGATGGCGAGCACGCCGGAGGCGACGTCGCAAAAGGCCTCGGCCGGCGCATAGGACAAAGGCAGACGATCGCTGACGAAGAGGCCCTGTTTCGACTGCGCGTGAATCCAGCTCAGCAGCGCGCCGATCTCCTGCGTCGACGGCGTGCGGCCGAGCGTCGCGCACTCACCCTCGACGACGACCGCGCAGCCGTCGGCCTCGATCAGATCGAGCAGATCGGGCTTACCCTCGAGCAGAGCGCCGGCGAGATCGGCGCGACCCGACAGCGCGCCGACCAGCCGGCTCTGGACCTCGCCGGCGCGCATACGCCGCTTCGCCGTCTCGGCCTCGATGCGGCTCTGGAACTCGAGCGAGATCATCTGCGCGAATAATTCGCAGGCCGCGCGCCGGCGCAGATCGATGAAATGCGGCGTGCGATGGTGACAGGCCACGAGGCCGAACAGCTCGCCGCCGACGACGATCGACAAGGACATGGAAGCGCGAACCCCCATATTGGCGAGATAGCGCAAATGCACCGGCGAAACGCTGCGGAGCACGCTATGGCTGAGATCGAGCGGCCGCCCGGTCGCGGGCGAGAGCGCCGGCTCGATCGGCGCCGGCGTGTAGCGGACGTCGGGAATGAGGCGCAGCCAATTGGTGAGATAGAGCCTGCGCGCCTGCTGCGGAATGTCCGAGGCCGGAAAGCGCAGGCCGAGATAGGATGGGCAGCCCTCGGCCGCCGCCTCGGCGATCACGCTCCCCGAGCGGTCCGGAAAAAAGCGATAGACCATGACATGGTCGAAGCCGGTGGCGAGCGCCGTTTCCCGCGCCACCGCCTCGGCGTAGGTCTCCAACGTCTCGGCCGCCGCCGTCGCGGCGAGCATTTTCTGCACGAGTCCGAGCGGATCGCTCTCGACGCCGTCGCGCCGCGGCTCCAGCTCGACGAGAATGACGCCATCGCCGAGATGGACGACGCCCTCGAGCGCGAGCGCGCCATCGCCGGCCTCGGTCTCGAAGGCGAGACAGGAACGCGGCCCGGCGGCGTCGGCGGCGAGCCGCGTCAATCGCGTCGCCGCCACGGCGCCGAGCCGCGCCTCGACGTTCTGGCCGATCAGCGCGCTATGCGGCGCGCCGAGCAGCGCCTGCGTGTCCCCGGCGACCTGGGCGATACGCATATCGTTCGGATCGAGAGCCAGCAGCACGCCATGCGGCTGGATCGCGCCCGGCGCATGGATCGGCTCCCGATCGCAGATCGATAGGTCGACGCGCTCCGAGGCGTCTACTGGCGTCATCGCGTCGCCGCTCCAGCGTCATGTCTGCGATAGGCAGCCATATAAGGCCGGAAGCCTCGGCTCGTAGGGGCGCCGGCGAAGCTCTCACGGTGAATCAAAATTAGCCATTGAGACCCGAGCAGGACTGGATTTCCGCGCGGGCGGTCCGCGAGGCCGGACTGCGGGCGGCGGCGCCTGCGCGAAGGGCGGAACGCGTGACGGCGGAACAAATGGAGGTCGATCTTGACGGCGACCGGCTCGACCCCGGCCAAAGCGAGCGGCCTCAGCCGTTCGGCCAGAGAAATTTCGAGAAGCCCGGAATCGTATCGGTGATCGTCTGCAGCTCGGCGCGGCCGACTGCCTGCTCGGCGAGCACGAAGACCGCTTTGGCGAGCTTTTGCAGCTGCGCGGCGGAAAGCCCCATGCTGGTCAGCCGCGAGGTCAGCTCGATCACGTCTTTTTGATTTTTCCCGACCAGAGTCCCAAGGCCGCCGAGCGCCAATCCGAGCAGGCCGCGACGCGGGGCGGCGAGCGCCTCCACCACGGCCTCGCGGCCGCCGGACACGCGCGCGATCAGCTCGCCGCCGATGGCGGCGTCACGCTTCTCCAGAAACGCGAAAATATGGCCGATCGCCAGACGGGCGGTCGGCGCGGATATCCCGACGTGATTGCCGATCGATGCGGCGATCTCCTCCATATGCCCCCCGTCGGTCGATCGCGCCGAGAGCGGCGCGTCCCTGCTTTTAGCGCGGACGCGCCTTTGCGCCATCCCATGCGACGAACGCGGGAGCCCGGCCCCAGGTTCGGGGCCAGCGCGTCAGGGCTCGTGCTCGAGGAGGTCGGGAATGCGCTTGGCGAGGCTGCGCATCACGCTGTCCGCGCCTTTGAGCATGATGTCATAGAGCGCGTCGGAGGTCGGATCGGTAGAGATCCCCTCCTGGACGAAGTGGAAATGCGTGCCGCCATTCGGCAGGGCGGAGATCGTCCAGGTGACGGTCACATCCATATAGTGACCGAAGCCCTTGAGCTCCTCATGGCCGCCCTTCCAGCGGAAGCTGAGCTTCTCGCCGGGGACGACCTCGAGCACCTTGCATTGGAACTCTCCGTCCCAACGCTCGATCGGGCGGCTCCAAATGGTGAAGGAATGTCCGACCTCGGGCCGGATGTCATTGGGGAAAAACCAGACGGCGAGCCATTCCGAATCCGTCATGGCGCGCCAGACTGCGTCGACCGGATGCTCGAAATCTTTCTCGGTCGTGATGCTTCGCGTCTCGGGCACGGCTGTCGCTCCTGTTTCAGAATTAGAAGCAACAACCCTGCCAAAGCGCCCGGCGACAGCTCACGCCGGAGCGCGCGCCGCCTTCGCCTGGCCGAGATCGACCTGAATCTCGTCGCCCTCGATCTTCAGCTCGTAAGGATGCAGGGCGTTGCGCACGAGATGCGTCACGCATTTGCCATTGACGCCGTCGAAGCCCCAATTGTGATAATTGCAGAGCACGGTCTTGCCGTCGAAACTGGCTTCATTGAGCGGCATGTCGGCATGTGGACAGCGGCCGCGAAAGGCCTTCAGCTCGCCGCCGGCCGGCCAGACCAGCAGGACGCTCTTGCGGCCGGCCTGAAACAAGCCCATGGCCCCTTCGCTCACGGCGCTGGTGTTGCAGATAAAGGTGAACGCCATCGGGATCGCCCTCGTTTCAAGAAGCTTCCCGCCGCGACACGCAAGTTGCGGACCAGAGCCGATCCGGCCGGCGCCGCCCACGCTCGCGAGCGCGCGCCTTCCAGCCCCGGAGCTTATCGGTCACAGTCGATGCGCCGCCTCGGCGTGCGCGATCAGCGCCAAGAGGTTTTCGAGAATGAGGACGGAGGTCAGCGGGCCGACGCCGCCGGGAACCGCCGTGAGGCGAATGTCGAAACCCTCGAGCGCAGCAGCGTCCACATCGCCGGCGAGCTTGCCGTCGATGAAGCCGACGCCGGCGTCGACGACGAGCTGGCCTTCGGAGAAATAGTCGCGCCCGAAGAAATGCGGACGGCCGGTCGCGACGAAGACGATGTCCGCCGCGCGCGAGAATTTCGGAATGTCCTGCGTCGCCGAATGGCAGACCGTGACGGTGGCGCCGGCGTTGACCAGCATATTGGCGAGCGGCTTGCCGACCGTGCGGCCGCGGCCGATGACGACGACAGTTTTGCCCGCGAGCCTCTCCTGCGTCTCCGCCAGCGCGATGCAGGCGCGCGGCGTCGCCGGCGCGATGAAGCGCTGATGCGGTCCGTTTTGCAGCAGCGCGCCGAGATTGCCGACCGAGAGGCCGTCGACGTCCTTATGCGCCGGGACGAGATTGGTCACGTCGATCTCGTCGACCTCGGGCTTGGACGACATGACGACAATGACGCCGTGAATATCGGGCCGCGCGCAGAGCGCGCGCATATGCATCGCGATTTCTCCGTAAGAGCCGGCATGGGAGAGATCGACGCCCTCGAAATCGGCGCCGACTTCCTCAGCGTGCTTGCGCTTGACGGCGACATAGCTCAGAGCCGCCGGATCGGCCGAGCAGACGACGGCCGCGAGCTTGGGGACGACGCCGCGCGCCCTCAGCGCGCCGATCGCTTCGACGAGCGCCGCCTTGCGCGCGGCGACGATTTCTCTGCTGTAGATCTTCTGCATCGGTGAACGCCTTTCGCCGCCCTCGGCCCCCGTCGGACAAATCCCGACAAGCGCAGTCTAGCGGCCGCCTCTCGCGCCGTCGTCGCCATCTCGCGGCGAGCGCCGCATCATAATGCCGCAAGCGCCCGATGCGATCGTTTCTCCGATCTCCTCCGATCGAAGGATTTGGAGGCACGGCGCTTGCGATACCGTACGAATGATCGTCGACGCGTCCCATTTTGGAAGCGGCGGGATCACGCGTTCTTGTTAAAAAAAATGCGTAATTCCAATGCATTGAGAGTCTCGCGTTGTGGAGCTCTCGACCGCGCCAAAACGATACAGATGACATCGACGATGACCAAAAAAAACGAGCCCTCGATCAATTTCGGGCGAGATTCGACGCGCGCGCGCCGGCGTCAGCACCCTCCCCTTTCCGGCGAGCAAGCGCAAAAGTCGTCACTCGGCGAGCCGCTCGCGGACAAGCTGCGGCACGTTCGCGCGATCCTTCGCGCTGTCGAAGAATCGCGGGAGCACACTCTCTCGACGAAGCGTCTCTTCGAACCCACGGCGATCGATTGTCTCAAGCAGCTGGTCGAGGCGCTCGACAAAAACGAAGGCGTCGAAGCCGCCCTCGTCGATGCGCGCACGATTTTGAAGACGGCAGGAATGGGCTGAGGGGGCTCTGCGCCGAGCATGCGCGACCGCCCGGCGAAGGCCGCGCTGCGATCGCGCCTTCCAGAGAAGGCCTGTGATGGACGACGAGTCGGCGACGTGAGAGGCGCGGCCGAAATCGTCTTCTTGCGCCTCATCGCGCGATGAGATGCGAGTTGAACAGCGTGTAGGCTGCGACGGCGAAGACGACGATCGAGAAGGCGACGGTGAGCTGCCCCGTCTCCTTCGAGAGGCGCCGCGCCATAGCCGCGCCCATCAACGTTCCCATCGCGCCGCTGGCGATGATGACGATCGCGAGCAGCCAGTCGATGAGGCCGGAAACCGCGTAAGTCGCCGCCGTCGTCAGGCCGAAGACGGTGACGGCGACGAGCGACGTGCCGACGGCGTTGATCATCGGCATTCCCGTCGAGCCGACGAGGCCGGGCACGACGAGAACGCCGCCGCCTATGCCGAAAAAGCCCGAGAACAATCCCGTGACCAAGCCGAAGGAGGCGACGCGCGGCGCGCGCTCCACTGTGCATTCGACAGCGGCGTCGCCCGCGGCGCCGCGGCCGCGCAGCATCATCACGCCGGTCATGATCATCGCCAGCGCGAAGAGAAACAAGAGACGCTGTCCGTCGAAGCTCTTGCCGATCGTCGAGCCGACGACGGCTCCTAACATTCCGGCCGCAGCGTATATGCCGCCGCAGCGCCATTTCACCGAGCCGGAGCGCGCATGGTTCCACAGGCTGAAGGCCGCATTGACGGCGACGGCGAATGCGCTGGTGCCGATCGCCACATGCGGATCCTTCACGCCGACGACATAGACCAGCAGCGGCACGGCGAGCACCGAGCCGCCGCCGCCGATGAGGCCGAGCGTGAAGCCGATGGCGGCGCCGCAGCCGGCGCTGATCACATATTGAATGAGCTCTAGCTGCACATCGGCCTCGTCATTCTGCAGGCTGCTCGCCCTTTTCGATCATATGCGGCGCGCAGAGCCATTCCTGGCCCTTGAGCATCGCGCGCCAATAGATCGGCGGCAGCAGCCGCTCCTTCAGGAACCACGCCGCGCGCGACGGACGCGTGCCGTCGATGAGCCATTTTGGGAAACTCGGCAGCAGCTTGCCGCCATAGCCGAACTCGGCGAGCACGATCTTGCCGCGCTCCACGGTGAGCGGGCAGGAGCCATAGCCGTCATAGCCGACATGCGGCGCCTTGCCGTCGAGAACCGAGAGCACATTGATGGCGACGACCGGCGCCTGCTTGCGCGCGGCGGCCGCCGTCTTGGCGTTGGTCGTCGCTATGGCGTCGCCGAGCGCGAAGACGTTTCCAAAGCGCGTATGACGCAGCGACTCTGGATCGACGGCGATGAAGCCGCTCTCTGCGGCCAGCGGACTTTTGGCGACGAAATCAGGCGCACGCTGCGGCGGCACGGCGTGCATCATGGCGAATTCGCGCTCGACGCGAATGATCGCGCCATTGGCGTCCTTCTCCTCGAATGTCGCGATCTTGGCGGGGCCGTCGACGGCGACGAGCTTGGATTCGAGGCGCAGATCGATGCCGTAGCGCTTCACATATTCCATCAGCGCCGGCACATAGGCCGGCACGCCGAACAGCACGGCGCCGGCATTGTGGAACTCGACCTCTATGTCGGAGAGCGCGCCGGCGCGCCGCCAGGCGTCGCAGGAGAGATACATGGCCTTTTGCGGCGCGCCCGCGCATTTGATCGGAATCGGCGGCTGCGTGAACAGCGCGCGTCCGCCGCGCAGAGTCTGCGCGAGGTAATGCGTGTAGGGCGCGAGATCGGCGCGATAATTGGAAGTGACGCCATTCTTGCCGAGCGTTTCGACGAGGCCGGGAATAGCCTCCCAATCGAGCTTTATGCCGGGCGAGGCGATGAGCGCGCGGTAGCGCAGGCGCGAGCCGTCGTCGAGAACGACCTCATCGGAATCGGGCGCGAATTCGGCGACCGCTTTCCTGATCCAGACGGCCTTGTCCGGGATGACCGAGGCCATCGGACGCTTCGTCACTTCCGGCTCGAACACGCCGGCGCCGACGAGGGTGAAGCCGGGCTGATAATAGTGGAACTCGGCCGGCTCGACGATGGCGATGGAGAGCGAGGGCCGACGCTTCAAAAGGCTCGCCGCCGCCGCGACGCCGCCGCTGCCGCCGCCGACGATCACCACATCATAGGAGCCAGGACCACGATCGCCGGCCGGCGCGCCGCCACGCGCGATAATGCGCGCCTTCCACGGCTCGAGATCGACGCCGGCCTCTTTCGCCGCGGCGAGAACAGCTTCGGCGCCGAGCGGCATGGCCTGAGACAGCGCCCATAATGCGCTCGCGCGCCTGCCGCTCTTGCAATAGCCCAGCGTGGGACCGCCCGCAGTCGCGAGCGCGCCGGCGAAATCGGCGACCGCGCCGTCGTCTATGCTCGAAGGCGTGACCGGAACGTGCTTCGCCGAAAGACCATGCTTTGCCGCCCATTCGGCGACGTCGCGGAAATTGGGCTGGCCCAGCTCCTCATCGTCGGGACGACAATCGACGACGAGACGAAACCCGTCGCGCGCGGCGCGCTCGACATCGGCTTCGGAGATCTGCGGCGAAACGGAGAAAGCGGACGACAGTTTCGTGAAGCTCATGACGGTGCGTTCCTCTTTTTTATTCGCTTTTTTAGGAGTGTGTCGGGGAGAAGCTGCGACCTGCAAGCGCGTCGGTTCAGACGCGCTTGCAGGTCGAGATTCCGAAGAGACGATAGGCGGGGCAGAAGCAGACGAGGCTGGTCGCAAAGGCGATGATCGCGACGACGCCGAGCGCGATGGCGAGGCCGCCGGAGAGCGCGCCGAGCCAATAGGCCAATGCAATGGCGGCGACGATGGCGAGACGGAAAATACGGTCTATTGTTCCGACATTCCCGGTCATGACTCGCGCCTTTCGTTCGAGTGCTCGGGCTTTCACATTTTCTGCGCGGTGACGCGCTGCAGAACCATTCCGAGCGCCATAGCCGCGACGAAGGGCGCGGCCTCGAGCGGCGCGAGGGCGAGATCGGCGAGCGCCGGCCCGGGGCAAAGTCCGGCGACGCCCCATCCGAGACCGAAGATCGCCGCGCCCGAAACGAGGCGCACGTCGATCGGCGAGGTCGGCGGCAGATCGAAGCTCTCGGCGGCGAGCGGGCGCTCCAGCCGGCGCATGACGCGCCAGGCGATGGCCATTGGCACGAGCGCGCCGATCATCACGAAGGCGAGCGTCGGATCGAAGGCGCCGAAGACATCGAGAAAGCCGCGCACGCGCGCCGGATTCGCCATGCCGGAGACGGCGAGGCCGAGGCCGAAAATCACGCCGCTGAACACGCCGAGGACAGTGGAGCTTTTCACCATGCGAGCCCCGCCGCATTCATCGCCGCCACCGTCGCCGCCGCGACGCTCATGAACACTCCCGTCGCGACGAGCGAGCGTTTGGAGAGGCGCGACAGGCCGCAGACGCCATGGCCGCTGGTGCAGCCGGAGCCGAGCCGCGCCCCATAGCCGACGAGCAGCCCGCCGATCAGCAACATCGCCAGCGGCGGAAAGCGCATCTCGATCGGCCCCGCGAGAAGAACGAGCGCCCCCGCGCCGAGCGGCAGGCCGAGCACGAAGCCCGCCGCCAGACCATCCGGCCCACAGGCCTTGGTGAGGCCCAGCGTGCGGGCGAAAAGCCCACTGACGCCGGCGATGCGCCCGGCGGCGAGCAGCATGATCGACGCGCTCGCGCCGATCATCAGCCCGCCGGCGAGACCCTGCGTCATCGAGGAGAAAAGCGTCATCAGAACACGTCCAAGGGAAGCTTCAGATAGCGCGCGCCATTGTCCTCCGGCGGCGGCAGGCGACCGCCGCGCACATTCACCTGCACGGAGGGCAGGATCAGATGCGGCAGGTCCAAGGTCGCGTCGCGATGCGTGCGCATCTCGACGAACGCGTCCTCGCCGACTCCGTCATGCACATGCACATTACCCTTGCGCTCGGCGCCGACGGTCGTCTCCCAGGCGTAGGCATCGCGGTTCGGCGCTTTGTAGTCGTGGCAGAGGAACAGCCGCGTCTCGTCCGGCAGCGCCATCAGCCGGCGGATTGAGCGATAGAGCGCGCGGGCGTCGCCGCCGGGGAAGTCGGCGCGCGCCGTGCCATAGTCGGGCATGAACAGCGTATCGCCCACGAAGGCCGCGTCGCCGATCACATAGGCGACATCGGCGGGCGTATGGCCGGGCACATGCAGCGTGATCGCCGGAATCTCGCCGATCGCGAAAGTCTCGCCATCGTCGAACAAATGATCGAACTGCGAGCCGTCGCGGGCGAATTCGGTCCCGAAGTTGAAGACCTTGCCGAAGACGTTTTGAACCGTGGTGATCTCGCGGCCGATGGCCAGCTTGCCGCCGAGCTTGGTCTGAAGATAGGGCGCCGCCGAAAGGTGATCGGCATGGGCGTGGGTTTCGAGCAGCCAGTCGATCGTGAGACTTTCACACTTCACGTAAGCGATGATCTCGTCCGCGCCTTTGGTCGAGGTGCGGCCCGACGCCGCATCGAAATTCAGCACGCTGTCGACGATCGCCGCATGGCGGGTCGCGGGATCGTAGACGACGTGAGACGCCGTGAAAGTCGGCTCGTCGAAGAAGGTCTCGACCTGGACCGACGGCCGTTTCGCGGCGGCGAGGATTTGGTCCCGGGCCCGCTCGAGCGCTGCATCCGTCATGGCAACCTCCCCTTTAATTTCATGGTTACATGATTTATGTAATCATATAGCCCGCTTGTGTCAAGCGAGGAATGGGGGCATTTGAAAGCCATGGAAAAAGAACCGACTTCGGCTCCTACGACGGCCGTGCGCGCGCTGCGCGTCGGCGATCTCGCGCCGGTTTTTCAGGCGCGCTCCACCGGCGGCGACATTCGTCTCGATCAGTTCCGCGGCCGCTGGCTGATCTTCTTTTCGCATCCGGCGGATTTCACGCCGGTCTGCACCAGCGAATTCGTGGCGCTGGCGCGCGCCGCGCCGCGATTCGAGGAAGTGGGCTGCGCGCTGCTGGGCCTCTCGGTCGACAGCCTCTATTCGCATCTCGCCTGGGTGCGGGCGATTCGCGACCTTTTCGGCGTCACCGTCCCCTTCCCCATCGTCGAGGATCCGACCATGACCATTGGTCGCGCCTATGGAATGTTGGACGAGACCGCACGAGATTCCTCGGCGATGCGCGCGACCTATTACATCGACCCGGAGGGAATCGTGCGGGCGCTCACTTGGTATCCGCTGACGGTCGGGCGTTCGGTGGAGGAGATGCTGCGCCTCGTCACGGCGCTGAAAAAGGCCGCCTCCGGCGAGGTGATGACGCCGGAGGGCTGGACGCCCGGCGACGACCTCCTGCTGCCGCCCACTAGCGCCGTGCAGGACGCGCTCGCGCCGGGCGCGACCGACCGCTGGTTCTATCGGACTTGCAAAGATTCAGGCAAATGACCGCACTCTACGAATCGCGCGAGCGCGCCAATGAGGCCGCCGAAAGGCTGAAGATTTTCGCGCAGCCGCAGCGGCTGATGATCCTGTCCTATCTCCTCGCCGGCGAGCACACGGTCGGCGAGATCGAGGCCGCGACGGCGATTCAGCAGCCGGCCTTGAGCCAGCAGCTCGCCGAGCTTCGCCGCGCCGAGCTGGTGGAGACCCGCCGCGCCGCCAAGCAGGTCTTCTACCGCCTGACCGACGCCAAGGTGACGCTCTGCGTCAAATGCGTCGAGGCGATCTTCGAAGGCGCCGCCGACCCCCAAGGCGCCCTCGCCGACGCGCTGCGCGCGCCGCAGGCCGAGCGCGAGGCGCCGGGCAAGGCCGGCGCGGCGGCATTCGCGAAGATCGTGTAGCGAGGGCCGGGATGTCAGGCTCCTCGCATCCGGCCCGCCTTCCATGATATTCGTGCGGCCATGACGAAAGCCGCCGAAAATCGAGGCGCGGCCAAGCCGCTGTTCTCCTATCGCAAACATTGGGCGCATCGCTTCGGCGTCGCGCCTTTTCTGCCCATGTCGCGCGCCGAAATGGAGACGCTCGGCTGGGACAGGTGCGACATCGTCCTCGTCACGGGCGACGCCTATATCGACCATCCGAGCTTCGGCATGGCCATCATCGGCCGCCTGCTCGAGGCGCAAGGCTTTCGCGTCGGCATCATCGCGCAGCCGGATTGGCGCGACGCTTCCGCCTTTCGCGCGCTCGGCAAGCCCAATCTCTTCTTCGGCGTCACCAGCGGCAATATGGATTCGATGGTGAACCGCTACACCTCCGACCGGCGGCTGCGGCACAATGATTCCTACACGCCCGGCGGCGAAGGCGGCAAAAGGCCGGACCGTTCCGTCATCGTCTACGCCCAGCGCTGCCGCGAGGCTTTTCCCGAGGCGCCGATCCTGCTCGGCGGCATAGAAGCCTCGCTGCGGCGCATCGCCCATTACGACTATTGGTCGGACAAGGTCCGCCGCTCCATCCTCTTCGACGCCAAGGCCGATCTGCTGCTCTATGGCAATGCCGAGCGCGCGCTGGTCGAGGTCGCGCATCGCATCGCCAAACGTGGCATGACGCAGGATTTCTCCGATATCCGCGGCGTCGCCTTCACGCGCGACGCCACGCCCGAGGGCTGGCTCGAGGCCTCGGCCGAGGACATTGACGAGCCCGACGAAGGCCGCATGCGCAAAGACGCGCAGAGCGAAAATGTCGTCATTCGCCTGCCCGCCTTCGACCAGGTCGCCAATGACCCCGAATCCTACGCCCGCGCCTCGCGCGTGCTGCATAGGGAGAGCAATCCGGGCAATGCGCGGCCACTGACGCAGCGTCATGGAACGCGCGATATTTGGCTCACCGCGCCACCGATTCCGCTGACCATGGCCGAGATGGACGGCGTCTATGATCTGCCCTTTGCGCGCGCGCCGCACCCTTCCTACACGCAGCCTATCCCTGCATGGGAGATGATCCGTCATTCGGTGACGATCATGCGCGGCTGTTTCGGCGGCTGCTCCTTCTGCTCCATCACCGAGCATGAGGGGCGCATCATCCAATCGCGCTCGGAAGGCTCGATCCTCAAAGAGATCGAGACGATCCGCGACAAGACCGAAGGTTTCACCGGCATCATCTCCGACATTGGCGGCCCGACGGCGAATATGTATCGCCTCGCCTGCAAGGATCGCGAGACCGAGGCGCTGTGCAGGCGTCCCTCCTGCGTCTATCCGGATATTTGCAAGAACCTCGAGACTAGCCACGACGCGCTGATCCAGCTCTATCGCAAGGCGCGTGCAATTCCCGGCGTCAAGAAAGTGATGGTGGCCTCGGGCGTGCGCTATGATCTCGCGGTGAAGAGCCCGGCCTATGTGCGCGAACTGGTCGAGCATCATGTCGGCGGCTATCTCAAAATCGCGCCCGAACATACGGAGAGCGGCCCGCTCTCAAAGATGATGAAGCCCGGCATAGGCTCCTACGATCGCTTCAAGCGTCTGTTCGACGCGGCGGCGCAGGCGGCCAAGAAGCAATATTTTCTCATTCCCTATTTCATCGCCGCGCATCCGGGCACGAGCGACGAAGACATGATGAATCTGGCGCTGTGGCTGAAAAAGAACAATTATCGCGCCGATCAGGTGCAGACCTATCTGCCCTCGCCCATGGCGCTTTCGACGGCCATGTATCATTCGGGCTTCAATCCGCTGAAGCCGGTGCGGCGCGGCGCGTCGGAAAAGGTCGACGCCGTGAAGGGCCTGCGCCAGCGCCGCCTGCACAAGGCCTTTCTGCGCTATCATGATCCCGAGAATTGGCCGGTGCTGCGCGAGGCGCTGAAAGCGATGGGCCGCGCCGATCTCATCGGCCCCGGCAAGCATCATCTCGTGCCGGGCTGGCAACCGGTTGGAACCGGCAAGGCCGGCGAAGGCCGCCGCAGGGGGACCGGCGCGCGGCCGCAGTCGCGGGAGTTCCGGACGAATGGGCTGCGCTCGCGGAGCTCATAGAGATTTCGAGCGCACACTCCCCTGCTTCGCGGGAGAGGGACCAGACTCCGCCCTTCATCGAGGGCTCGCGATCTCCCTCCGGACTCAGAACGGAATATCGTCGTCGAGCTGCTCCGACAAACGTCCGCCGCCAGCCGGCGCCGGAGAGCGCTCGGCGGGCGGGCGCTCCATCGGCGAGGAGCGGCCGAAGCTGGAGCCGCCGCCGCCGCTCGACTGATAGGAGCCGCCGCCTTCATAATCGCCCTCGCCGCGGCCGCCGCCCTTGCTGTCGAGTAGCGTCAGCTCGCCGCGGAAGCGCGGAACGACGACCTCGGTCACTCGCCGCTGATTGCCGTCCTTATCCGTGTATTCGCGGGTCTGGAGCTGACCCTCGAGATAGATTTTCGCGCCCTTGCGGCAATATTGCTCGGCGATCTTCCCCAGCGGCTCGTTGAAAATCTGGACATTGTGCCATTCGGTGCGGTCCTTGCGCTCGCCCGTGTTCTTGTCGCGCCACGACTCGGTCGTCGCGAGCGAAAAGGAGACGACGCGGTCGCCGGACGGAAAGGTCCGCGCCTCGGGATCGCGGCCGAGATTGCCGACCAATATGACCTTGTTGACGCTGCCCGCCATGACCCTTCTCCGCCTGGATGATGCTCGCGGCACCTTAGTCCGAAACGCACGGCTGCGAAGGCGTTCCGCCGCCTTGTCCACAATTCGCGCGTTGTTCTTTTTTTGTTCTAGCACCTCCCGCCACGGCGCGCAATCTCGCCGGGCCAACCTCATTGGAAGCGGCCCGCTGGGCGCCGGCTATGGATCAAAAGCGCTTTTTCCAGCGACGAGGCCGCCATTGGGCGAGGGCTCTTGCCTCGGACCTCTCGCCCCAGAGCGGGGCATATCTCTAAGTCGTTGATAGTGTGGTGAGCGCGATGGGACTCGAACCCATGACCCTCTGATTAAAAGTCAGATGCTCTACCGACTGAGCTACGCGCTCGCTCGAACCACGCCCAATTTCCGCGCCTCGCCGCGCGAGACTCATCAGAACTCCGGCGAGCGACCCCTAACCGCTGGCGACCGACCGGTCAACCCCGACTTGACCGGATCGTTCCCGCGGAGGCGATCGCCGCATCATCCCATCCATTTCACATAAAGCACGAAAAGCACGAACAAGACCGTAGAGACGATCGTCGTCGCCACTGCCTTCATCCAGAGCTTCGGCGCCACCGGCGCGCCGGGGTCGCTTCCTGACGGCGTATCGCCCTCCTCCTCCGAGGAACGGACGCCGAAAGGCAGAATCGCAAACAGCACGATCCACCAGATGGTGAGATAGATGGCGATCGCGAGCGGCGTCGTGAATGGCAAAATCCGCGCTCCTCGGCCTTGCGCCCTCGGCCCTGCTCCGGCTACTCGAGCTCAGGCCTGCTCGAGCTCGACCAAGGCCCCGTTGAAGTCTTTCGGATGCAGGAAGAGCACCGGCTTGCCATGCGCGCCGATCTTCGGCTCGCCATCGCCCAGCACGCGCGCGCCGGAGGCTTTCAGCTGGTCGCGCGCCGTCAGAATATCATCCACCTCATAGCAGAGATGATGAATGCCGCCGGCCGGATTTTTGGAGACGAAGCCGGCGATCGGCGAGGCTTCGCCGAGCGGCTGCAGCAGCTCGATCTTGGTGTTGGGCAGCTCGACGAAGACGACCGTGACGCCGTGCTCGGGAAGAGACTCCGGCTCGGAGACCTTTGCGCCGAGCGTATTTTTATATGTCGCCGTCGCCGCCGCGAGGTCCGAGACGGCGATGGCCACATGATTCAAGCGTCCGATCATGGCGTTTCCCTGAAATTTCTCCAGAGACTTAAATGCGTCATCACGCCTCGATGATCAATACATGCACTTGCGGTTTCTTGCCCCACACCGCATTGACGCTGGCTCGCACGGCGCGCTCCACCGCCGTCGCGGCGGCGTCGAAATCCCGCCGCTTCTGCCGCGGCAGATTATCGAAGGTGCGGAAGATGGCGTCGTCCACCACCTCCCCCATGTCCGCGCCGTCGCGCCCCTTCTTCGGCAGGCCGGAGATAAGAACGTCGGGATCGCCGACGAGATCGCCGCGCTTGTCGATGGCGAGCGCCAGCGACACCACGCCGGAGAAGCTCAGACGCGCGCGCTCGCGCACGGCGCCGTCATCCTCCGAGACGAGCACGTCGCCGTCCTTGAGCAGGCGCCCGGTCGGCGCCTTGCCGACCACGCCGGGCTCCCCCGGAAACAGCCGCACAATGTCGCCATTGCGGGCGCCGATGGTGCGCTCCACCCCGCGCGCCTTGGCGAAAGCCGCATGGACGGAGAGATGATGCCCCTCGCCATGCGCCGGCACCGATATGCGCGGCCGCACCCAATCATAGAGCTGCGCGACCTCGCCGCGGCGCGGATGGCCGGAGCAATGGACGAGATGGTCGTGATCGGTGATGACCTCTACGCCCTGATCGCAGAGCTTGTTGACGACGCGATGCACCTCGCGCGTGTTGCCCGGAATGGCGCGCGAGGAGAAAATGACCGTATCGCCGGAGACGAGCTTGATGACCGGATGCTCCTTCTCGGCGACGCGCGCCATAGCCGCACGCGGCTCGCCCTGACTGCCCGTCGCCAGCACCACGATCTTGTCGCGCGGCAGGGCCGTGAACATGTCGAGCGAGAGAAACGGCGGCAGGCCGTCGAGAAAGCCGCATTCGCGCGAGACTTGGATGACGCGCTCCATGGCGCGGCCGGCGACGACGACGCTGCGCCCGGCCGCCTGCGCCGCCTCCGCCACGGCGCGGATGCGCGCGACATTGGAGGCGAAGGTCGTCACCAGCACGCGCTCCTTGGCGTCGCCGATGAGCTTGCGCAGCGTCTGCGCCACATCGCTCTCGGAGAAGCTGTCGCCCTCGCGCAGAATATTGGTCGAATCGCAGATGAGCGCGTCGACGCCTTCATCGCCGAGCGCCCGGAATCGCACCGCGTCGATGCGGTGGCCGACGCCCGGCTCCGGGTCGATCTTCCAGTCGCCGGTGTGAATGGCGAGCCCGACCGGCGTGCGGATCGCCAGCGCATTGGCTTCCGGAATGGAATGCGCCACGGCGACGAATTCGACATCGAAAGGACCAATGTCGAGGCGCTGGCCCGTCGCCACAGTGACGACCTCTATATTGGGCGAGCCCGCCTCCTGCAGACGCCGCGCCTCCAAAAGGCTCGCGGCGAAACGAGTAGCATAGACCGTGCAGCCGAGCTTGGGCCAGAGGAAGGAGAGCGCCCCGATGTGGTCCTCATGGGCGTGGGTGATCACCAGCCCGACCAGATCGCGGCGGATCTTTTCCACGAAAGTGACGTCCGGCATCAAGAGATCGACGCCCGGCAGTTCCGGCCCGGGAAAGGCGAGGCCGCAATCGACCATCAGCCATTTGCGCGTCTTGGGCGGGCCGAAGCCGTAGAGAGCGGCGTTCATGCCGATCTCGCCGAGACCGCCCAAAGGCGCAAAGACGAATTCGCTCACTTCCTCGTTCATCGGCCACGCTCCGGCTCGGGCCGGGCCGCCGCGAGGGCCGGCAAGAAGATGTCTCCCGCTTCTATGGCGCGACGGCCGCTGCGGGTGGAAATAATCAGGCGCCCGTCGGCGTCTATGGTCTCGAAAAGGCCCGAGACCGTCTCGCGCGGAAGACGCGCCTCGATCTCCCCGCCCAATCCCGCCGCATGGCCGAGCCAGCGCTCGCGAAGCGCCGCAAAGCCGGAGCCGCGCGACCAGAGGGCCAGCGTCTCCTCCATTTTGTCGGAGAGCAAAGCAAACAGCGCGCCGGCCGAAGGACCGCCCAATCGCGACAAATCGCTGGCCGGATAGGGCAGATCGGATGGCGCGGCGACGCAATTGACCCCTATGCCGATTACGCAGCCGAAGGCAGCGCCCGGCCCTGCTGGCTGAACGCCCTCGAGAAGAATGCCCGCCAGCTTCTCTCCGTCCAGCAGCACGTCATTCGGCCATTTGAGCGCGAGCCGATCGACGGCTCCGGTCGCCTCGATCAAGGCCGCGATCGTCGCGAGACCCGCCGCGAAGCCGAGCTGCGGCGCGAGCGCCGCCGGGCCGAAGCCCGAGACGAGCAGGCTCGCATGGAGATTTCCCTCGATCGAGCTCCAATTTCGCCCGAGCCGGCCGCGGCCCTTGGTCTGGCGCGCGGCGACGATCCACAAGGGACCGGCGTCGCCCGACTCGGCCCGACGCTTGGCTTCGTCATTGGTCGAGTCGATTTCGCTGTAAATCTCGAGACGAACCCCGCGCGAGCGCGCGCGGTCGCCGAGCCTCGCGCCTTCCATCGGGCTCAGAACAGCGACTTGGCGGCGGCCGTCGCGGCCTCGACCACGGGCGCCGGATAGAGCCAGAAGCCGAGCAGGAACACGGTCGACACCGCCAGCACGGCGCGCAGCGACAGGGGCGAATGGTCGAAGGCCGGCGCCGGCTCGTCGAAATAGATCACCTTGACGACGCGCAGATAATAGAAGGCGGAGATCGCGCTCGCCAGCACGCCGACGATGGCGAGCGGATAGAGCCCGGCGTCCACCGCCGCCAGCAGCACGTAATATTTCGCGAAGAAGCCGGCGAGCGGCGGCACGCCCGCGAGCGAGAACATCAGCATTGCGAGGAAGAAGGCCGCCGTCCCATTATTGCGGGAGAGGCCCGAGAGATCGCTGATCTTCTCGACCGGGCGACCCTCGACGCGCATCTGCAGAATGGCGGCGAAGGCGCCGAGCGTCATCACCAGATAAATGGCGAGATAGATGGCGACGCCGCGCACGCCCGCCTCATTGCCCGCCGCGAGGCCGACCAGGGCGAAGCCCATATGGCCGATCGAGGAATAGGCCATCAGGCGCTTGATGCTGGTCTGCCCGATCGCCGCGAAGGAGCCGAGCAGCATCGAGGCGATGGCGAGGAAGATGATGATCTGCTGCCATTGCGCGACAATGCCGGGGAAGGCGGTGACGACGATGCGCGCCGTGATTGCGACGGCGGCCATTTTCGGCGCCGAGGCGAAAAAGGCGGTGACGGGCGTCGGCGCGCCCTCATAGACGTCCGGCGTCCACATGTGGAAGGGCGCGGCCGACATTTTGAAGGCGAGCCCGGCCAGCACGAAGACGAGTCCGAAGATCACGCCGAGCGACGGCGCGCCGGTGATCGCCTTGGCGATGCCGTCGAAGGAGATCGTCCCCGAGAAGCCGTAGAGCAGCGAGGCGCCATAGAGCAGCATGCCGGAGGAGAGGGCACCGAGCACGAAATATTTGAGACCGGCCTCGGAGGCGCGGGCGTCGTCGCGATCGAAGGCGGCGACGACATAGAGCGCCAGCGACATCAGCTCTATGCCGAGATAGAGCGCGATGAGATTATCCGCCGAGACGAGCAGCAGCATGCCGATCGTCGACAGCGCCACCAGCACCGGAAACTCGAAATTGCCGAGCTTGGCGCGCTGCAGATAGTCGCGCGACATCAATATTGTGACGAGCGAGCCGATCAGCGTGAGCACTTTGACGAAGCGCGCGAAAGCGTCATCGACGAAGGCGCCCTCGAAGAGCGAGGCTTCCGAGGTCTGGCCGAAGAACAGCGCCAGAATGGCGAGGCCGAGCAGCCCCGCCGCGAGCTCGTTGACGAGGCCGAAGGCGCGCGTCCCGCGCCAGGCGCCGATGAGAATCAGCGCCAATACGCCGAGGGCGAGGATGGTTTCCGGCAGGAAGTGATGCGCGAGGGCGGTTGAGAACGACATCGTCAGCGACCGATCATTGAGCGGCCTGGGCGACGACATGCGCCGCATTGGCCAGGGCCGTGTGAGATTGCAGGAGATTGGCGACGGCGGCCGCGGAAGCGTCGATGATCGGCTGCGGCCGCACGCCGTAATAGAGGGTGAGGATGATCAGCGGCACGAAAAGGACGAGTTCTCGGGCGGAAAGATCGCTGATCGTCTGCAGCGACGGCTTCTCCAGCGCGCCGAACACCACGCGCCGATAGAGATAGAGCGCATAGGCCGCCGACAGCACCACGCCCGATGTCGCGAACAGCGCCACCCAGCTATTGGCGACGAAGGCGCCGGCGAGCGTCAGAAACTCGCCGACGAAGCCGGACGTGCCCGGCAGGCCGACATTCGCCATGGTGAAGATCATGAAGGTCACGGCGTAGAGCGGCATGCGATTGACGAGGCCGCCATAGGCCGCAATCTCGCGCGTATGCATGCGGTCGTAGATGACGCCGACGCAGAGGAAGAGCGCGCCGGAGACGAAGCCATGCGAGATCATCAGGAACATGGCGCCCTGCACGCCCTGCGTCGTCAGCGTGAACAGGCCCATTGTGACGAAGCCCATATGCGCGATCGACGAATAGGCGATGAGCTTTTTGATGTCCTCCTGCACCAGCGCGACCAGCGAGGTGTAGATGACGGCGATCACCGACAGCGCATAGACGAGCGGCGCGAAATAGGCCGACGCGTCCGGGAACATGGGCAGAGAGAAGCGGATGAAGCCATAGCCGCCCATTTTCAGAAGGATGGCGGCGAGGATCACCGAGCCCGCGGTCGGCGCCTCGACATGGGCGTCCGGCAGCCAGGTGTGGACCGGCCACATGGGCATCTTCACCGCAAAGGAGGCGAAGAAGGCGAGCCACAGCCAAATCTGCATCGACGGCGGGAATTTCGTCTCGAGCAGAGTGACGATGTCCGTCGTGCCGGTCTTGCCGTAGATCGCCAGAATGGCGATGAGCATCAGCAGCGAGCCGGCGAGCGTGTAGAGGAAGAATTTGAAGCTCGCATAGACGCGCCGCTTGCCGCCCCAAATGCCGATGATGAGGAACATCGGAATGAGGCCGCCCTCGAAGAAGAGATAGAAGAGCACGAGATCGAGCGCACAGAACACGCCGATCATCAGCGTCTCGAGGACGAGGAAGGCGACGAGATATTCCTTCAAGCGAAACTTCACCGACTCCCAAGAGGCGAGAATGGCGAAGGGCGTCAGGAAGGTCGTCAGCAGCACAAAGGGAATGGAGAAGCCGTCCACGCCCATTTTATAGGTGAGGCCGGAGCCGAACCAGGCCCTCTCCTCGACGAGCTGGAAAGCCGCGCTCGCCGTGTCGAAACGTCCCCAGACGACGAGCGAGAGCAGGAAGACGACGATCGTCGTCAGCAGCGCCGCCCATTTGGCGTTGCGAAGCGTCGCCTCGCTCTCGCCCTTCAGCGTGAGGATGAAGGCCGCGCCGACCAGCGGCAGAAAAGTGAGGCCGGTGAGAATGCCGAAGCCGAACATCAGCGCAGACCTCCTGCGACGAACCAGGTGACGACCGCCGCGACGCCGATCAGCATGGCGAAGGCGTAGTGATAGACATAGCCGGTCTGCAGCTTCACCGCGAGGCGGGCGCCGTCGACCACGCGAGCGGCAATGCCGTCCGGGCCGAGCCCGTCGATTATGCGGCCGTCGCCGCCCTTCCACAGCAGCCGACCGAGCGCGAAGGCGGGACGCACGAAGATCGCGTCATAGAGCTCGTCGAAATACCATTTGTTGAGCAGGAAACGGTAGAGCCGCGGGAAGGCGTGCGCGATCTTCTGCGCCGCGCCCGGCGCCAGCTGATAGACGAAGAGAGCGCCGAGGAAGCCGAGGATCATCATCACCGTCGCGGCATAGGACACCCAATGCGGGATCTCATGCATGGCGTGGAGAATATGATTGTCGTGCCCCGTGTAGAGCGCGCCCTTCCAGAACTCGTCATAGCCATGGCCGGCGAAATCGCCCATGAACACGGCGCCCGCAGCCACCGCTCCCACCGCCAGAACGGCGAGCGGGATCAACATGACGATCGGCGACTCGTGCGGCGCGTGATGGCCATGGCCGTGCGCGCCATGGGCATGATCGTCATGACCGTGAGCGTCGGCATGCGCGTGATCGTCGTGGCCATGCGCGGCGTGAGCGTCCGCATGAGACTCCTTCGCTTTTCCGAAGAACGTCATGAAGACGAGACGCCAGGAATAGAAGGAGGTGAGGCCCGCCGCGACCACCGTCGAGACGAAGGCGAGATAAGCGACGCTGCGATGCTCGCCGGCCGCGAAGGCCGCCTCGATGATGGCGTCCTTGGAGAAGAAGCCGGCGAAGCCGAGCTCCGTCCCCGGAATTCCGACGCCGGTCAGCGCCAGAGTACCGATCGTCATCATGGCGAAGGTGAAGGGAATCTTGTTCCACAACCCACCCATGTTCCGCATGTCCTGCTCATGATGCATCGCATGGATGACCGAGCCGGCGCCGAGGAACAGCAGCGCCTTGAAGAAGGCGTGGGTGAAGAGATGGAACACGCCGAGCGAATACGCGCCGACGCCTTCGGCCACGAACATATAGCCGAGCTGCGAGCAGGTCGAATAAGCGATGACGCGCTTGATGTCGTTCTGCACGAGGCCGATCGTCGCTGCAAAAAAGGCGGTGATGGCCCCGATCAGCGTGACGAAAGCGAGGGTGTCCGGCGCATATTCGAAGATCGGCGACAGGCGCGCGACCATGAACACGCCGGCCGTCACCATTGTGGCGGCATGGATGAGGGCGGAGACCGGAGTCGGGCCCTCCATCGCGTCCGGCAGCCAAGTGTGCAGCAGGAATTGGGCGGATTTGCCCATCGCGCCGATGAAGAGCAGGAAGGTCGCGAGCGTCAGCGCGTCGAAATCGGCGCCGAACACATGAATCTTATGGCCGGCTATGCCCGGCACGGCGGCGAACACCTGCTCGAAGCTCAAGGATTGCGTGAGCTGGAAGACCAGGAATATGCCGAGCGCGAAGCCGAAATCGCCGACGCGGTTGACGACGAAGGCCTTGATGGCCGCCGCGTTGGCCGAAGGCTTCTGATACCAGAAGCCGATGAGGAGGTAGGAGGCGAGACCGACGCCCTCCCAGCCGAAGAACATCTGCACGAGATTATCGGCCGTCACCAGCGAGAGCATTGCGAAGGTGAAGAGCGACAGATAGGCGAAGAAGCGCGGACGATCCGGATCCTCGTGCATGTAGCCGATCGAGTAGAAATGCACGAGCGCCGAGACGCTGGTGACGACGACGAGCATCACGGCGGTCAGCGAGTCGACGCGCAAGGCCCAATCGACGCTGAGCTTGCCCGAGGTGAACCAATTGGCGAGCACCGGCGCGCTCGCATGGCCATGGCCGAGCGCCACATCGAAGAACTCGATCCACGAAAAGCCGCAGGCGATGAACAGCAGCGTCGTCGTCACGAGCTCGGACGCCCGCGCGCCGATGCGCCGTCCGAACAAGCCCGCGATGAGAAAGCCGATGAGCGGCAGAAAGACGATTGCTTGGATCATCGGCGCTCAGCCCTTCAGAGAGTTGATGTCCTCGACCGCGATCGTGCCGCGGTTGCGGAAATAGGTGACGAGAATGGCGAGGCCGATGGCCGCCTCCGCCGCCGCCACCGTGAGGATGAACAGAGCGAAGACCTGGCCGGTCAAATCGCCGAGCGAGGCCGAGAAGGCCACGAGGTTGATGTTCACCGCCAGCAGGATCAATTCCACCGACATCAAGATGATGATGATGTTCTTGCGGTTGAGGATGATGCCGGCGACGCCGAGCGTGAACACGATCGCCGAGACGACGAGATAATGGGTGAGGTCGACGACCATTGCTGCGATCCCCTCAGACGCCCGCCCGCGAGGGCACTTTCTTGATCTCGATGACATTCTCGCGCGTTCGCGCGTTCTGCTCCTCGATCTTCTGCCGCTTGACGCCGGGACGATGATGCAGCGTCAGCACGATCGCGCCGATCATGGCGGTGAGCAGCACGAACGCCGAAGCCTGGAAGAAGAGGAAATATTTGGTGTAGAGCACCTGACCGAGCGCCGCCGTGTTGGAGACGCCGGCGACGATCGGCGCCGCGGCGGCCTCTTTCGCGCCGGGCGCGCTCTGCCAGCCGAGCGCGAGCAGGCCGAGTTCTCCGAGCACCACGGCCCCGACGGCCGCGCCGACCGGCAAGTGCTTGCTGAAGCCCTGACGCAGCTCGGCGAAATCGACGTCCAGCATCATCACCACGAAGAGGAACAGCACAGCGACCGCGCCGACATAGACGACGACGAGGATCATGGCGAGAAATTCGGCCCCGGCGAGCAGGAAGAGCCCCGCGCCATTGACGAAGGCGAGGATGAGATAGAGCACCGAATGAACCGGATTGCGCGAGACGATCACCGCGAAAGCCGATGCGATCAGCACCGCCGAGAAAAGATAGAAGAATGCCACAGCCACTTTGTCGTCCTCTCTCGAGCGTCTCGTTGCGTCCGGCTCTCGTTGCTTCTCAGCGATAAGGCGCGTCGAGCGCGATGTTGCGCGCGATCTCGCGCTCCCAGCGCGCGCCATTCTCGAGCAGGCGCTCCTTATTATAGTAGAGCTCCTCGCGCGTCTCGACGGCGAACTCCTGGTTCGGCCCCTCGACGATGGCGTCCACCGGGCAGGCCTCCTGGCAGAAGCCGCAATAGATGCATTTCACCATGTCGATGTCGTAGCGCGTCGTGCGGCGGGTGCCGTCGTTGCGGCGCGGACCGGCCTCGATGGTGATGGCCTGCGCCGGGCAGATCGCCTCGCAGAGCTTGCAGGCGATGCAGCGCTCCTCGCCATTGGGATAGCGGCGCAGCGCGTGCTCGCCGCGAAAGCGCGGGGAGATCGGGTTCTTCTCATGCGGATAGTTGAGCGTCGCCTTCGGCTTGAAGAAATAGCGCATCGATAGGAAGAAGGCGGCGATGAACTCGCTGAGGAAGAGCGACTTGGCCGCAGAATCGAGCTTCATGACCTCACTCCCTTAGTTCGCGCCCGCCGAGCCGGCGAATTGCAGAATGCCGGCGACGACGATGACCATGACGAGCGAGATGGGCAGGAACACCTTCCAGCCGAGCCGCATGAGCTGGTCGTAGCGATAGCGCGGCACGAAGGCCTTCACCATGGCGAAGAAGAAGAAGAAGAATGTGACCTTGAGGATGAACCAGATCACGCCCGGGATCAGGGTGAAGGG
Organism: Methylosinus sp. KRF6; assembly: GCF_018887255.1. Classification (NCBI taxonomy): domain Bacteria; kingdom Pseudomonadati; phylum Pseudomonadota; class Alphaproteobacteria; order Hyphomicrobiales; family Methylocystaceae; genus Methylosinus; species Methylosinus sp. KRF6. The sequence continues at coordinate 1,185,135 of NZ_JAHLJF010000001.1, forward strand.
CGCGATATTCACCGGCGGCAGCCAGCCGCCGAAGAAGAGGATCGTCAGCAAGGCGCACATGGTCAGGATCGCCACATATTCGCCGAGCATGAACAGCATGTAGGGCGTCGCCGAATATTCGATCATGAAGCCCGCGACCAGCTCCGACTCGGCTTCCACCAAGTCGAAGGGCGGGCGGTTCGTCTCGGCCAGCGCCGAGATGAAGAAGATGATGAACATCGGCAGCAGGCGCAGCCAATACCAGCCGAGAATGCCGTATTGCGAATCCTGCGCGCGCACGATCTCGGTGAGATTGAGCGAGCCGGCGCAGAGCAGAACGGTGATGATGACGAAGCCGATCGAGACTTCGTAGGACACCATTTGCGCGGCCGAGCGCAGCGCCGACAGGAAGGGATATTTGGAGTTCGACGCCCAGCCGCCCATGATGATGCCATAGACGCCGAGCGAGGAGATGGCGAAAATATAGAGAATGCCGACATTGAGATCGGCGACCGCCCAGCCGTCATTGACGGGGATGACCGCCCAGGCGGCGACGGCGAGCATGGCCGTGACGAAAGGCGCGAGCAGGAACACGCCCTTATTGGCCGTGTCCGGGATCACCGGCTCCTTCAACACGAATTTGAGCATGTCGGCGAAGCTCTGGAGCAAGCCCCAGGGCCCGACGACATTGGGTCCGCGGCGCAGCTGCACCGCGGCCCAGACCTTGCGGTCGATGTAGATCGCATAGGCGAGATAGACCAGCAGAACGACCGTCAGAACGACGCTCTTCACGATGATCAGGAGAAGGTTCAGCAGCCAGCCGTCGATCACGTCCTTGCTCCTATTCCGCCGCTTGCTTCAGTCGATCCAGCGCCAGCGCCGAACATTCCGCCATTGTGGCCGAGGCGCGCGCGATCGGATTGGTGAGATAGAAATCCGTGATCGCAGGCGCGAAATCGTCCTTCCACGCGGTCGCCGGCTGCAGCGCCACCGCCTCGAGATCGGCCGCCGAGGCGGAGCCGATCTGATCGAGCCGCAGGAGATGCGGATGCGCCTCGCCGAGCTTGGCGCGCAGCTGCTTTTGCGAGTCGAAGGGCAGCGGCGCGCCGAGAGCGCCGGAGAGCGCGCGCAGAATCGCCCAATCCTCGCGGGCGTCGCCCGGCGGGAAGGTCGCGCGCAGCGCCTCCTGCACACGGCCTTCTGTGTTCACATAGAGGCCGAACTTCTCCGTATAGGCCGCGCCCGGGAGAATGAGGTCGGCGCGATGCGCGCCCTTGTCGCCATGCGTGCCGATATAGACGACGAAAGCGCCCGGCTCGATCGCGATTTCATCGGCGCCGAGATTGAAGACGAGATCGAGCGCGCCGGCCTTCGCTATGTCCGCCGCGTCGAGGCCGCCCTGCCCCGGCGTGAAGCCGAGATCGAGCGCGCCGACGCGCGCAGCCGCGGTGTGCAGAACGCTGAAGCCGTTCCAGCCCTCAGACAGACCGCCGTGTTTCCTGGCGGCCTGAGCGGCGAGCGCCAGAATGGCGCGGCCGTCGGGACGCGTCAGCGCGCCCTGACCGATCAGCACGATGCGCTTGGCGGAGGCCGTCGGCGCGCTTTCGATGAAGCGCGCCAGAGCGTCGGGACCGGCGCCGAGATAATCATAATCATAGGTCAGATCGGCCTGCTCGCCGATCACCGAGATAGGGAAACCGCCCTTCAGCCAGCGCTTGCGGATGCGCGCATTGAGCACGGGCGCTTCCTTGCGCGGATTGGAGCCGATGATCAGCAGCGAATCCGCCTCGTCGACGCCGGCGATGGTGGCGTTGAAGAGATAGGAGGCGCGGCCGAAGCGCGGATCGAGCTTGCTCCCGTCCTGGCGCGCGTCGAGATTGGCGCTGCCGAGCCCCTCCACGAGGAGCTTCAGCGCGAAGATCTCCTCGAGCGCGGCGAGATCGCCGACGAGCGCGCCGATCTTCTCGGCTTTCGTCGCCTTGGTCTTGGCGGCGACGGCGGCGAGCGCCTCCTGCCACGTCGCGGGACGCAGCCGGCCGTTCTCACGAATATAGGGGCGATCGAGGCGCTGCGCCTTCAGTCCGTCGACGACCTGTCGGGTCTTGTCGGAGATCCACTCCTCATTCACCGCCTCGTTGAGGCGCGGCAGAATGCGGATCACCTCACGGCCGCGCGCGTCGACGCGGATGGCGGAGCCCAGCGCATCCTGCACGTCGATCGTCTCGGTCTTTTGATACTCCCAGGGACGCGCGCGAAAATTCTGCGGCTTGGGCAGAAGCGCGCCGACGGGACAGAGATCGGTCACATTGCCCTGCAGCTCAGACGTCATCGCCGTCTGCAGATAGGTGGTGATCTCCATATCCTCGCCGCGGCCGATCGCGCCCATGTCGCTGGTGCCGGCGATCTCCGCCGTGAAGCGAACGCAGCGGGTGCAATGGATGCAGCGGGTCATCGCCGTCTTGACGAGCGGACCGATATATTTGTCCTCGACCGCGCGCTTGTTCTCGGCGTAACGCGAGCTGTCGCCGCCGAAGGCGAGCGCCTGATCCTGCAAGTCGCATTCGCCGCCCTGATCGCAGATCGGACAGTCGAGCGGATGATTGACGAGCAGGAACTCCATCACGCCTTCGCGCGCCTTCTTCACCATCGGAGTCTTGGTGAAGACTTCCGGCGGCGCACCGTCGGGGCCGGGACGCAGATCCTTGACCGCGATGGCGCAGGAGGCCTGCGGCTTGGGCGGACCGCCCTTCACCTCGACGAGACACATGCGGCAATTGCCGGCGATCGACAGACGCTCGTGGAAGCAGAAGCGCGGCACCTCGGCGCCGGCCTCCTCGCAGGCCTGCAGCAGCGTATATTCGGCCGGAACATCGACCTCGACGCCATCGACGAGAATTCTGGTCACTTGGCCTTCTCCAACCTCTCGACGCGCTCGCGCAATTCGGCGATCTGCGTTTCGATTTTCTTCTTCCGCTCGCTCGCATCGACCGCGAAGCCGAGAGCCGTCATCGTCGACTCGCGCAGCATTTCGACTCGCTCCTCGAAATAGTCCAACCGAAGCAGAATGCTGTCGACGACACTGCGCAAGCCGCGAATATCTTCCTTTTGCTCGTCTCGCACGCCCCGAATATCGGCGCGCATTTCGGGAAGCAGCTCCAAGACGAGATTCTCCGGCTCGGCCATCCGTCCCTACTCCGCCGCCACGCGCACCGGATCGGGATGCGGATTGGCCGCATAACGATCGATGCGCTTCTCGATTTCGCCACGGAAATGATTGATGAGACCCTGGATCGGCCAAGCCGCCGCGTCGCCGAGCGCGCAGATCGTGTGTCCCTCGATCTGCTTCGACACGTCGAACAGCATGTCGATCTCGCGCTTGTGAGCGCGGCCTTCCGCCATGCGGGTGACGACACGCCACATCCAGCCCGTGCCTTCGCGGCAGGGCGTGCATTGGCCGCAGCTCTCATGCTTGTAGAAATAGGAGATGCGGGCGATGGCGCGAATGATGTCGGTCGACTTGTCCATGACGATGACCGCCGCCGTGCCGAGGCCCGAGCCGAGCTTGACGAGGCTGTCGAAATCCATCGGACAGTCGATGATCTGATCCGCCGGCACGAGCCGCACCGAGGAGCCGCCGGGAATGACGGCGAGAAGATTGTCCGAGCCGCCGCGCACGCCGCCGCAATGGCGGTCGATCAGCTCGCGGAAGGGAATAGACATGGCCTCTTCCACATTGCACGGCTTGTTCACATGGCCGGAGATGGAGAAGAGCTTGGTGCCCGTGTTGTTGGGCTTGCCGATGCCGGCGAACCAGCTCGCGCCGCGACGCAGAATCGTCGGCGCGACGGCGATGGATTCGACATTATTGACCGTCGTCGGGCAGCCATAGAGGCCGACATTGGCCGGGAACGGCGGCTTCAAGCGCGGCATTCCCTTCTTGCCTTCGAGGCTCTCGATCAGCGCCGTCTCCTCGCCGCAGATGTAGGCGCCGGCGCCGTGATGGACGTAGAGGTCGAAGGGATAGCCGTGAATATTGTCTTTGCCGATGAGCCGCGCCTCATAGGCCTCGTCGATCGCCTTCTGCAGCGCGATGCGCTCGGCGATGAACTCGCCGCGCACATAGATGTAGGAGGCGTGCGCGCCCATGGCGAAGGAGGCGATCAGCGCGCCCTCGATCAGCGTCTGCGGATCATTGCGCATGATCTCGCGATCCTTGCAGGTGCCCGGCTCCGACTCGTCGGCGTTGATGACGAGATAGGAGGGACGCGCGGGATCGGGCGTCTTGGGCATGAAGGACCATTTGAGGCCGGTGGAGAAGCCGGCGCCGCCGCGCCCGCGCAGCCCCGAATCCTTCATTTCCTGAATGATCTTGTCGCGGCCGAGCGCCAGCAGCGCCTTGGTGTTATCCCATGCGCCGCGCGAGCGCGCTCCAGCGAGGCTCTTGTCGCCTATGCCGTAGAGATTGGTGAAAATGCGGTCCTTGTCGGCGAGCATGGGTCGTTCACTCCGCCTGCGCTTTGGCGCCGTCGCCGTAGAAGGATGTCAGGCTCGTCAGCGCGCCCGCCGGCTCCGAGGAGACGCGGCCCGTCTGCGAGCCGATCTTCACCGGCCGGCCGGCGGCGAGATCGTCGAGCAGCTTCTCGAAATTCTCAGCCGTCAAATCTTCGTAATAGTCGTCGTTGATCTGCACCATGGGCGCATTGCAACACGCGCCGAGGCACTCGACCTCGAGCCAGGAGAACAGCCCGTCCGCCGTCACATGACGCTGCGGACCGACCCGGCGCTCGAGCACGGCGATCAGCTCGTCGGAGCCGCGCAGCATGCAAGGAGTGGTGCCGCAGAGCTGGACATAGAATTTGCCCACCGGCTCGAGATTGAACATGGTGTAGAAGGTCGCGATCTCGAGCACGCGAATATACGGCATGCCGAGCGTGTCCGCGACTTTCTCGATCGCCTTCTGCGGCAACCAATAGTCGTTCTGCTTCTGCGCCTGCCACAGGGCCGGCACGACCATGGAAGCCTGACGGCCGTCCGGATATTTGGCGATCTGCGCCTCGAGCCACGCCTTGTTCTCGGGCGTGAACTCGAAGCTCGCGGGCTGCTCTTCGGCGAGACGACGTATGGACATCAGCGATCGACCTCCCCGAAGACGATATCGAGCGAACCAAGGATCGCCGAGACGTCGGCGAGCAAATGGTCCTTGCAGAGAAAATCCATGGCTTGCAGATGCGCGAAGCCCGGCGCGCGAATCTTGCAACGATAGGGCTTGTCGCCGCCGTCGGAGACGAGATAGACGCCGAACTCGCCCTTGGGCGCCTCTACAGCGGCGTAAACCTCGCCGGCCGGCACTTTGAAGCCTTCCGTATAGAGCTTGAAGTGGTGGATCAGCGCCTCCATCGAGCGCTTCATCTCGGCGCGGGGCGGCGAGCAGATCTTATTGTTCACCGTCGCCACCGGGCCGCGATTCTCGGCCTTCAGCAGCTTCTCGACGCATTGCTTCATGATGTAGGTCGACTGGCGCATCTCTTCCATGCGGATCACCGCGCGGTCGTAGCAATCGCCATTCTTGCCGACGGGAATGTCGAACTCCATCTCCTCATAGCAGTCGTAGGGACGCGCCTTGCGCAAATCCCAGGGCGCGCCGGAGCCGCGCACCATCACGCCGGAGAAGCCGAATTTCCAGGCGTCCTCGAGCGAGATCACGCCGATGTCGGCGTTGCGCTGCTTGAAGATGCGGTTGCCGATGAACAGCTCGTCGAGATCGTCGAGAACCTTCAGGAACGGATCGCAGAACGCGCCTATATCCTCGACGAGCCGATCCGGCAGATCGCGGGCGACGCCGCCGGGACGGAAATAATTGGCGTGCATCCGCGCGCCGCACGCCCGCTCGTAGAAGACCATGAGCTTCTCGCGCTCCTCATAGCCCCAGAGCGGCGGCGTCAGCGCGCCGACGTCCATGGCCTGCGCGGTGACGTTGAGCAGGTGCGAGAGAAGACGGCCGATCTCCGCATAGAGCACGCGAATGAGCTGACCGCGGCGCGGAACCTCGACTTCGAGCAATTGCTCTATGCCGAGACAGAAAGCGTGCTCCTGATTCATCGGCGAGCAATAGTCGAGCCGATCGAAATAAGGCACGTTCTGCAGATAGGTGCGCGCCTCCATCAGCTTCTCTGTGCCACGATGCAGAAAACCGACATGCGGATCGCAGCGCTCGACCACCTCGCCGTCGAGCTCGAGAATCAGGCGCAGCACGCCATGCGCCGCCGGATGCTGCGGGCCGAAGTTGAGGTTGAAGTTTCGCAGGCTCTGGTCGTTCATCGTGACAGTCCCAGCGGGGAGTGCGAATAGCGAATAGCGAGTAGCGAGTAGTGGGTCATGTCGTCGCCACCCCTGTCTTTCGTTGAAGCGAGCGGGTCAGCGCACGCAGCATTCGGCCTATCTCGTCGCCGCGCGCCAATAAAGGCGTCACGGCGCTCGCGGACGCAAGCCCGACTCTGTCGGCGAGCATCAAGTGCGTTTCCAGCTCTTTGAGCGATCCCTGGGCGTTTCTCAAGAATTGGACGAACGACCCCGTTGTCTCGCGGCCATGGCCTTCCGCGATATTCGCGGCCACCGACGCAGCCGCACGACGAATTTGCGAGGTCATCCCGTACATTTCTTCCCTCGGAAACCTACCTGTGAGTTCGTAGCAATCGACTGCGAGGTTCATCGCTTCCTGCCAGACCTTGAGATCTCGATACGATTGAAATCGCGGCCCGTCCATGATCGACTCTCGCCCTCTATTCGCTACTCCCTATTCGCTACTCGCTCTCACTTGCTCGCCTTTTCATCGCCGGGGAGATCGTATTGAACGCCCTCCCAAGGCGAGAGGAAATCGAACTTCCGATATTCCTGGGTGAGATTCAGGGGCTCATAGACGACCCGCTTGCGCTCGTCGTCGTAGCGCACCTCGACATAGCCGGACATCGGGAAATCCTTGCGCAGCGGATGACCGTCGAAGCCGTAGTCGGTCATGATGCGGCGAAGGTCGGGATGGCCATCGAACAGCACGCCGAAGAGATCATAGGTCTCGCGCTCGAACCAGTCGGCGCCCGGATAGAGGCTGGTCAACGAGGCGACGGGCGTCTCCTCGTCGGTCTGCGTCTTCACGCGGATGCGCTGATTATGCTTGGGCGAGAGGAGATGCAGCACCACGTCGAAACGCAGGTCTCTCTCCGGATAATCGGCTGCGGTGATGTCGGTGAAGCTGACGAAGAGAAGCTCAGGATCGTCGCGCAGCACGCGAGCCACATCGAGCCAGCGCGTGCGCTCCACTTCGACGGTGAGCTCGCCATAAGCGATCTTGAGGCCCTTCACCACGCCCGGCAGGGCCGCGGCGACCTTCTCGCCGAGCTTTTCGAGTTCCGCGCTCATTTCTCACCCTCGCGTCATGAGAAACCGACCGCTCAGGGCGGGCCGGCTCGCATCGCATTCTTCTTTTTTGCGCGCGCTCTGCAGGAGGCGCGAAACATCATCGTTCGATCGTGCCGCTGCGGCGAATCTTCTTCTGCAGGAGCAGCACGCCATAGACGAGCGCCTCGGCCGAAGGCGGACAGCCGGGGACATAGATGTCGACCGGAATGATTCGATCGCAGCCGCGCACCACCGAGTAGGAATAGTGGTAATAGCCGCCGCCATTGGCGCAGGAGCCCATGGAGATGACGTAGCGCGGCTCCGGCATCTGGTCGTAGACCTTGCGCAGCGCCGGGGCCATCTTATTGGTCAGCGTGCCGGCGATGATAATGACGTCCGACTGGCGCGGGCTGGCGCGCGGCGCGAAGCCGAAGCGCTCGAGATCGTAGCGCGGCATGGCCGCCTGGATCATCTCGACCGCGCAGCAGGCCAGACCGAAGGTCATCCACATCAGCGAGCCGGTGCGCGCCCAATTGATGAGATCATCGGTCGCGGTGACGAGAAAGCCCTTATCGGCGAGTTCGTCATTGAGGCCGAGGTAGAAGGGATCGTCCGCGCCCACCGGCTTGCCGGTGCGCGGATCGACGAGACCCTTGGCGGAGGGCGCCACGAGGGCCGGAATCTGCGTCGGGCTCTGGCGAGTGATCAATCCCATTCGAGCGCTCCCTTGCGCCATTCATAGACGAAGCCGACGGTCAGCACGCCGAGGAAGAACATCATCGACCAGAAGCCGAAGCTGCCCGCCTCCTTGAAGGCGACCGCCCAGGGAAAGAGAAAGGCGACCTCGAGGTCGAAGACGATGAAGAGCAGAGCGACGAGATAGAAGCGCACGTCGAATTTCATGCGCGCGTCGCCGAAAGGATTGAAGCCGCACTCATAGGCGGAGAGCTTCTCCGGATCCGGCGCCTTGAAGGCGACCAGGAACGGGAGAACGAGCAGAGCGCCGGCGATGATCGCCGCGAGGGCGATGAAGATCACGAGCGGCAAATATTGTTCGAGCAGGCTCGGCATGGCGATGTCCGACGTTTGCGGCGGGGGCGGCGATGTGACGCGGGGCGGGAGCCCCGGGCGCCGTCTGACCGCGCGTTCCGTAACCCAGCGTATAGGTCAAAGCAAGAGCCGAGCGCGTCTTTACCGAAGGGATTGGGCGCGCGGACCTTACGCCCGCCCGCCCCCGGCAGAAAAATACCCGTCGGCGCCTGTCGATCAGGCGGCGCCGCTGAAGAATTCGATGATCCGCGCGGCGGCCTTCATCTCCGCGAATCGCCGCGCCCGCCTTTCCATGGCCTCGGCGTCGGCGCCCCAGGCCTCGATCTGATGATCCTCGTCGACATGTGCCGCGGCCCAGGCGGCCTCGACCTCCATCTCGCCCAGCGCGACAGCGAGCGCGATGAGGCAGGAGCCGGTGAGCGTCGTCATGGCGTGGAGCGCCGCGAGACGGAAGGGAGCGTCCGCCCCCTGCCCCGCATAGGCGCGAACGGCCTCGGTGATCGCCGCCGTGGCCTCCGGGGCCTGGGAAACGAACATCACGCCAGAGGTCACGGCGAGCTCGGCGCCGAGCCGCTCCTTGGCGAAAGCGAGCAGCGGGTCCCACGCCTCCGCCTGCGCCGCGACAAGGCCGGCCGGCTCCTCGGCGCGATAGCTCACGAGGTCGGAGCCCGCATATTTGGCGACGTCGGCGGCGACTTCTTCGAGCCGGTCGGAGACCCCGTCGATCGCCGAGTTTACCAGTCTCGTCAAAGGCATGGATGTCGGATTGAGCCTTTCGCCCTGCGCTCCCCATTCCTCGGCCAGCGCCGTGGTCAAAGACGAAGACGGCGTCGTCAAAATGCGCCGCGCCGGCGTCTTGACCGTCCTTCCGTCGAGCAGGACGGCATAGCCGCCCTCGGCCTCGCCGACGCTGGCCGATTGGTAGAATCGCTTCGGCAGCTCTGGCCTCGCGCCCCGCTGCACCGCGTTGCGCAACGGATTGCGCTCCTCATCGGGCACGAACAGGCCGTCGGCGAGATTTTCGCTGTCATGGGACATTGGGGGCTCTCCTCGGGCGTATCGGGGCTCACGCGTCCGGCGCGGACAATATGGGATCGTCCTGCCCCACATCGAAGCCGAAAAACGCCCAGCTATTCTTCATATGCGGCGGCAGCGGCGCGGTGACGTCGAGCGTCCCGCCCTTGGGATGCGGCAGAATCAGCCGCCGCGCGAGAAGATGCAGCTTGGGCTCGAGCTCGGAAGGCATGGCGCGCATCGAATCGCGGCGGCGCACCTCGTCCTCCGGCCTGTGGCCATATTTGGGATCGCCGAAAATCGGGCAGCCGATCGCCTCCGCATGGGCGCGGAGCTGATGCGTGCGGCCGGTCAAGGGCTTCATCGACAGCCAGGCGCAGCGCGGCGCCGCCTTGTCAACGATGGCGTAATAGGTCAGCGAATGCTGCGCCCCCTCGTCCCCATGGCGGGCGACGCGCATCTTCTCCCTTGCGTCGGCAGGCTCGGCGGCGCGCCGCTCGCCGCTGCGGCGGAAGCGCTCATCGACCATATCCGCGCCCTTGGCGAGATAGAGCGAGACCCGCCCCTGCGCCGGCTTCGGCACGCCCTCCACCAGCGCCCAATAGATTTTATGCGCCTGCCGCGAGCGGAAAATTTCCCCGAGATCAGCGGCGGTTCGCCTGTTCTTGGCGATCAGCAGCACGCCGGAGGTGTCGCGATCGAGCCGATGCACCAGCACCGGCCGCTTGTCGCCCACCGCCAGCGATTCGAGCATTCCGTCTATATGCCGCTTCATGCCCGAGCCGCCCTGCACGGCGAGTCCATAGGGCTTGTTCAGGACGAGGAGATGCGCGTCCTCGAACAAGGTCATCTCGGCGAGCGCGCGGGCGTCCTCCGGCCGCGCCCGCATCACCGTCGGCGCCGAGATGGTCTCCAGCTTGAGCGGCGGCACGCGGATCTTCTGGTTCTGCTCGAGCCGAGTGGATGTGTCGACGCGCTTGCCGTCGACGCGCACCTCGCCCTTACGACAGATTTTGGCGAGATGGGACAGAGCCAGCGCCGGAAAGCGCCGCTTGAACCAGCGATCGAGGCGCAGCCCGGCCTCGTCCTCCTCGACGATCAGCGTCTGCACCGGGGTCGATTGCGATTGCGGCGCCTGCGCCACGGCCGCGCTCATGTCAGCGCCCTCAACAGATAGAGCCCGAGAAACAACGCCATGATCGACAGGCCGACCGAGCCGCCGATATAGGCCGCGGCGCCGAGCGTCTCGCCCCGCTCGATCAGAGTGACTGCGTCCAAGGAAAAGGCCGAGAATGTCGTATAGCCGCCGAGCACGCCCGTGGTCACGAAGAGCCGCATCTGTTGCGTCCAGCCCGCCCCCGCCTTGAAAGCGAAATAGCCGGCGGCCAGCCCCATGGCGAAAGAGCCGGTGACGTTTATGAGAAAAACGCCCCAGGGCAATTGCGCGCCGAGCCAGCGCTGACAGCCGATATTGACGGAATGTCGCAGAACTCCGCCCAATCCGGCCCCGAGAAAGATGATGAGAAGCGTGCGCATGACCGCCTTCTATCGCAAGCTCGCGCCGGCGTCACGGATGGCGACGCCGCCAATTGCGCAGCTTCGATTCAAGCCCGATTTACGTATCGCCGCTATAGTGCTTAATCTAATGCGCAGGGCGGCGTGCCGCCTTCTGGCTGAAACTGACTGAAGCAATTGAGTTTTCTAAATCTTTGTCGGTCGTAGAGCGGCCGCAACTCGTCAGCGCTCCGGTCCATGCGCGACTGGCGAGCGCCCGCGCATGTGGAGCGACGGCCTTGAGACGACCAGATTTGCGCCCCAAGATCGGGGCGGCGCAACTCGCCGCCGAGACGATCGCCGAGCCGCGGTTCGACGGCCGCTTTTCGCTGCCGCCGGACCATCGCCGCTACGCCTGCCGCACCATCGACATGTCGGCGGAGATCGTGGCCTTGCGCAGCGATTTCCGGCCCACGGTCGGCGATCGGATCGCGCTCGATCTCGACCGCTGGGGCCGTTTCGACGGCGCGGTGATTCGCCTCTTCGAAGGCGGCTTCACTGTGGATCTCGAAGTGGCGGATCAGCCGCGGGCCCATGTGGCGATGCAATTCGCCTGGCTGACGCGGCATTTCGCGCCGGACGCCACGCGATGCCGCGCGCATGAGCGGCTGCGGCCCAAGCAGCGTTTCACGACCTTCACCGTGGCGCAAGTGACTCTGCCCTGCGAGATCGTCGATCTGTCGCGCAGCGGCGCGTCGCTGAGGACAGCGGTTCAGGTTCCGCCCGGCGAGAAGGTGACGATCGGCAAAAGGACGCAGGCGGAAGTCATTCGCCAGACCGAAGACGGTTTCGCGGTCCGCTTCCGCCGTCTTTTGCCGCTCGATATATTCGATGAGGATATCGACCTGTAAACCCGCCCAAAACGGATAAAATGCCCGAAAGCGGCTCCTCGAGCGATTGCAGGCCTCGCGCTCTTGCGATAGTGAAGACAAAGAGCCCTCACGCGCCCGTAGCTCAGCTGGATAGAGCGCTGCCCTCCGAAGGCAGAGGTCAGGGGTTCGAATCCCTTCGGGCGCGCCATTCCTGAACAGTAGTGGGCACCATGCCGCCGGCGAACGGCGAGCCGCCGGCGACGCGGGAACGCAACCGGTCATGGCGGCCGCGGATCAGGGCGACTGCCGGTCCAACGCGGATCTCGTCGACGAGAAGGCGAAGATAGGTCTTCCGGAACGGGATCTCTCCCGCCGTGATGGCGTCGCGCATCACAGCGCCAAAAGCCACGACCTTGTCCGGCGTGATGTCGACGCCGTTGACGCGCCGGGCCAGAATGCGCTCTTTCGCCACGGCCGCGACATCCCGATCGGTCGTGGCCTTGGCGATACGAGATACGAACTGCGGGTCCGAACCATCCACAATTCCCCGTTCGATCGCCTCGTGAAGACGGTCGAGCCGCAGCTTGGCCTCTGCGAGTTCCGCTTCGACGCGAAGCAGCTCGCCCCGATCCCGGCTGTCGACTTCCTGCATCCGATCGCCGATCTCCCGCAAAAGATTTTCGAGGCGACTCGGTTCCAGGACGCGCTCGCACAAGGCCGAGGTGACCGCCTCGTCGAGTCGCCCCATGCGGACCGAATGCCCGGAACACGCTGATTTGCCGCGCGCCTGAGGGTTCGCGCAGGAATAATACCGATAGCGTCCCGACTTGCCCGTGCGGATCGTCATGGCGGCCCCGCACTCCGCGCAACGCGCGACACCGGTGAGAAGAATGGGCCCGCTCACCGTCTGCGGCGGATTGACCCTCGGATTCTTCGAGCGGAGAATTTCCTGAACGGCGCCCCACTGGTCGACAGAGACGATCGGGGGGACGGCGACCTCCACGATCTCGTCCTCGCTGCGTTTGGCGCGGGTTCGCGAGTCGGACCGATTATATTGATGCACGCCCTTGTAGGTGGCGCGAGTGAGGAGTTGGTGGAGGGGCCCTATGTGCCAATAATTGCCGTTTCGGGTTCGGAAGGCGTTGTCGTTCAGATAAGAGACGATCTTCTTGACGCCGAGCGGGCCCGATTTGCCGACGCCCTTCGAGGCGAGATCGAATATGAGACGAACCACCGGCGCCTCGACTTCGTCTACCTCCAGCTTCTTCTTCTGCTTTTTTCCGCGGACCTCGGCGACGATGGTCTTGTAGCCATAGGGTGGGGCCGCGCCGTTCCAAAATCCTTCCTTCGCATTGGCGACCATGGTGCGACGGACGTGCTTCGCGTTCTCCTTCGAGCCATACTCGTCAAAAATGGCGAACACCTGCCGAACCATGTCGCCCGCGTCATCGTTTCCGGTCGGCTGCGTTATCGAACGATACTGGATGCCGTTCGCCCGCAGGTTTCGAACAGTGAATTCGAGAACGGCTGCGTCACGGAAAAATCCGGTCTTATGTAGCAACCGCCCAGGGCTCCGAATTCGGGTTAACGGCGGTTAAC
>NZ_JAHLJF010000001.1:1198634-1424109 GCF_018887255.1 Methylosinus sp. KRF6
TCTCTCAACAAGCCGCCACCACGATGATCGACGAACTCTCGTCGAACCTTCGCGAACTGACCGGGCGTGGGAGATACAGGGCGTGGGCTGTCATCTGATGGATGGTGCGCGTTAGTCGCTCGCGCCGATGGCGAAATCAGAGCTGGCAGACGCCGGCGACGGTGCGTTGCGCTCAAATGATATTCGGCGTGGAGTCTCGATGCCGATCGGCGTCATAGGTCATTGCAATTTCGTTCTTACGAGGGGTCGCCTGCACCTTCTTCGTGCTGGCGGACGCGTTCTCCTTCGCTAATGATCCCTCTCTGGTCGGCGCCTATGATCTCGTGACCGACATGTCGTCCTGCGCGGCGACGCCCGAACTTGCCGATCTCTCGGCCCCAGAAATGCGACCCTCCGCAAGCCTCCATGGCCACGACGCATGGCGATTGGGCCGCAAAGAATTCCAGCACCTGCGTTCGCCGTAGTTTCTTGCGGAAGATGACGGCCCCTGACGAATCCGCGCCATGAGCTTGAAAAACATTCTTCGCCAGATCCAATCCGATAGTGCTAACTTTTTTCATGGACGCCTCCCCCGAGTAAGATTCAACACCTCCACTCTGGCACATCGAGGCCGTCGGGGGGCGTCCACCCCATCACAACCGATTGCGATGCACGTCGCTCTCGAGCCAGCCGTTTCATTCTGGGGTGACGATCACGCGATCATCGGGCTTCAGGTCGCCGTGCAAGATCTCGGAATAACGACCGTCGTCGAGTCCGAGCCTGACCGCGACCGGGACTGGCTTTCCTGCGCGCAAGACCCATACGCGGCTTTGCCCGGCGGCCAGAAGCGGCGGCGCCTCGACGCCGCGCGGGGAATAGGCCAGCGCCTGATCCGGCGTCCGTAATACGTCGTTGCGTCGCGCGGTTATGATCCGCGCTCTGATGGTCATGCCCGGCTTCAGGATTTCTTTCGAGTTGTCGACGTCGAGAGTGACGTCGTAGGTCGCCGCGCTTTGCGTCGTTCGCGTCAAACGAACCTCGGCGACGACGGCTTCGAAGGCGTGACCTGGGAAAGTCTCGACGAAGAATTGCGCGTTGTCGCCGGGCTTGATGTCACCCATTTCCCGTTCGGAGACATGAGCGATCGCCCTCATTCGGGCGAGATCGCCAGCGATCGTGAAGAGAGCAGGGGCTTCGACCCGAGGGGCGACCACTTGCCCGATGGCGATATGGCGCGAGATAATCGTCCCGCGCTCCGGCGCGACGATGTCTGTCCCCGCGAGGTCACCTTCGGCTGCTCGGAGCGAGACCTGCTTTTTCGCGATCGTCGCTTTGCCGAGCTCGATTCGAGCGACCGCGAGGTCGTAGGCGCTCTTACGCTGCTCCAACTCATGACGCGAAAGACGGCGGCGTCTGCTTTCCCTTCTGGCGCTCTCGAGAGCGATTTTCGCATGCGCCAAAACGGCTTCGTCTTCGGCGAGCTGTGCAGCGGCGATCGCGACATCGGCCTTCTCGCGAGCGACGGCGTCCTCGTAAGGACGCGGCGCGATCGTGGCGCAGACCTTTCCCGTCTCGACCTGCATGTCGATGTCGCAAGAAATGCTCGCGATCACGCCGGACACGCGCGGAGTGACAAGAAATTTGCGGGCCGGCTCGACGAAGCCATTGACCTCGATCGTCTGCACGATGGAGCCACGGCCGATAACCTCTGTCGAGTAGCCACCGGGCGCTTGCAGCCGGTTCGCCAATAAGAAAGCGCCGACACCGAATGCAACGAGAGCGATGGCGCCGAGCACAAAGGATCGGCGGCCGACGGCCGAGGGGCGCCCTGCGCTCGCCAATTCGACGCGATCGAGATGCTTCAATTGCACGATTGGACGATATTCCAACAACCGGTAGGCGACGAGCTTCAGGGCGCTGGCGCCGAGGAAAGTGATCAGGGTGTAGCCCCAGACCATCAGCGCCAGCCTCCAGCCGGTCGGCGACATGAACCATCCATAGACGACAGCGAGCGTGCCCAAGAGCTGGGTCGACTCGCAGGGGAGGACCAGTTTCCAGCTCGGCCAAGGGCGCTGCCAGACCGGCCCTTTGTTCCGCGTCAGGTAGATCGTCATATGGCCCGACACAAGCAGCTTGAGGAAGATCAGAGGCTGCACGACGGAAAACGGTAGGGCCAGATAATCGCGCACGATCCAATACAATCCGAAGCTCTCCAAGACGCCGTACACTCCGAGGACCGAAGCGATGGCGAGGATACGCGTCATGTCCCACCGAACAGGCCTCGAGGCGATCGGCGCATTGTCGTAAGCGATCATCATGATCGGCACGTCGTTGAGCAGCGCCAGCAGGACGACCATGACAGCGGTGACTGGATAGAAATCGAAGACGAGGATGCTGGCCGTCATGAACAGAAGGACGCGAATGGTCTCGGCGATGCGATAGATTGCATAGCTGCTCATGCGCTCGAAGATGCGCCGAGCCTCCTCGATCGCTGTCGTGATGACCGAGATCCCTGGAGCCGTCAGCACGAGGTCGGCCGCAGCCCGAGCGGCGTCGGTCGCGCCGCTGACGGCGATGCCGACGTCTGCCTGCTTCAGGGCCGGCGCATCGTTCACACCGTCGCCGGTCATGCCGACGATGTGTCCCGCCTCCTGGAGCGCTTTGACGATCTCGAACTTGTGCTCGGGAAAGACGCGGGCAAAGCCGTCTGCGGCCGTGATCGCAGCGAGCTGTTCGGAGGTCGCGCCTTTGCCGAAAACGGCTTCGGCCACGACGATGTCCTTGCCGAGCGCGAGCTTGCCCGCGATTTCCCGCGCGATGGCCTCATGGTCGCCAGTCACCATCTTTACATCGACGCCCATGGCGCGGGCAGCTGCGATAGTGAGGGCGGAATCGTCTCTCGGCGGATCGAACAATGGCAACAGGCCCAGGAACCGCCAATCGCCGTCGGCTCGCGCCACGCCGAGGGTGCGAAACCCCCTGGCGGCGTCGGCGTCGACCACGGAGGCGATGCTGCGCGCCTCCTCCTTGTCCAGTCGGCACAGATCGACGATGACCTGCGGCGCTCCCTTAGCCACTCTGAAGCAGACGCCCTCGCGCTCGAACTCCGCCTCGGCCCGCTTGATAACAGGGTCGAACGGATGAAAGGCCCGGAGCGTGTATTTCTCCAGAACTTCGGAGGATGGGGCGGCCGCGAGAATCGCCGCGTCGATCGCGTCGGGCGCTTCTCGCCGCGACGCCAGGGCGGCGGCGAGAATGAGCTCATCCGTATCGACATTGGGCGCAGCCTGCGGATCGCCGAGCGTCAGCTCGTTCTTCGTAAGTGTGCCGGTCTTGTCCGAGCACAGCATATCCATCCCCGCCATCTCCTCGATCGATACGAGACGGGAGACGATTGCTTTGAGCCTCGCCAAATGCTCGGCGCCCACCGCCATGGCGACCGAGAGGACCGCAGGCAGCGCGACGGGTATGGATGCGACCGTGAGAATGAGGGCGAATTGGGCCGTCTCGATAAGAGGATCGTGACGGAACAGCGCGACGAGACCGATGAGGGCGACCAGGCCGATGGTGATAAGGATCAGAAAATTCCCGATCCGGAGCACGGCCCGCTGGAAATGCGAAACCGTTCGCGCCTGCTCGACGAGCCGCGCGGTGCGGCCGAAATAGGTGCTCATGCCGGTTGCCGTCACCTCGGCCGTCATTTCTCCGAGCTTGGCGATCGAACCCGAGTAGGCCGTATCTCCCGCCTTCTTGTCGACCGGCAAGGATTCTCCGGTGAGCGCCGACTGATCGACGCTGAGATAGGCTCCTGACAGGAGCCTTACATCCGCGGGTATTATGCTGCCGAGCTTGATTTCGACGACATCGCCCGGCACGAGCAGCTCGGCGTCGATATTTTTCCATTGTCCGTCGCGACAGACGCGTGCTTTGAGCGCCAATCGTCGTTTCAGCAGCTCGATGGCCGTGTCGGCCTTGTATTCCTGCCAAAAGCCGACGCCGGCGTTGACGAACAGCATCGTCACGATGATCGCCAGATCCGCCCAATGGCGTAGGGCGCCGGACAAGATCGCCGCCGCCTCGATCATCCAAGGAATCGGCCCCCAGAAAAATCCGGCCAGCCGTCGAAATGCTCCGAGCCTACGCTCCGCCAGGGTGTTCTTGCCGAACTTTGCAAGGCGTCGCCTGGCCTCTTCCTCCGTGAGCCCCGCCGCAGAGCCGGGGCTCATGGCATCGGCTTCGACTTCGGCGGTCGATTGATCCGTAGCCATCGTGATCTCCAATCAGCGGCGATTGGCGCCGAACAAGAACATCTACGAGAATCGGGTGTCGACTCCTTGCTGCAGCCCTCTGCGAGATGCGACCGATCGACGTCATTTACGTCTGCGAAAGCCGTGCGCATCGTTCTCGAGTAAAAGCTCACGAAGATCGCCCACGACGATATCGGCGTCGTGCGCTTTGAGAGCGCCGGCATGCGCTCCTCGTCCGATGCCGACGATCAGTCGAAACCTGCCAGCGCGCCCTGCTTGCACGCCGACGATGGCGTCTTCGAAAACGACGGCGCGTCGAGGCGGTGTCCCAAGCCGCTTCGCCGCTTCCAAATATATATCCGGGTCCGGCTTGCCATGAAGATCGAGGCGACGGCGATCGAGACCGTCCACCCTCGCGTCGAAGGCCTGCGTGAGGCCGGCCGCCTCGAGGACCGCCGCACAGTTCTGCGATGAAGAGACGATGGCGGTGCGCACTCCCCGGGTCCGTGCGTCGAGGACGAAATGCCGCGCGCCTTCGCATACTTCGACGCCATCTCGCGCCAACTCTCGCAGAAAGTAATGATCCTTTTGGTTGCCGAGGCCATTCAGCGTTTCCATCTCGGGCGGATCGTCGGGATTTCCAAGGGGCAAGACGATCCCTCGCGCCTCCAGGAAATTGCGAACGCCCGCCTCTCGCGGCCGGCCATCGACGTAGTCCTGGTAGTCGTCGATCGGATCGAACGGTATGAAGATCACGCCCTCGATACGGGCTCGCTGTTGCAGATAATCATCGAAAAGACGCTTCCAGGCAGCGGCATGAGCGCCTGCCGTGCGCGTGATGACGCCGTCGAGGTCGAACAGAAATGCTTCGACTTCGCGGAGGTCGATGCGATTCGCAGACTGCGTCACGGCTGCACCCGGAAGATGATCACCGGACAATGAGCGCCACGAACAACTCGTCGAATCGTTTTCGCCCGCTTGGGCTCGAGACCGCCACGCCATGCGAGAGCGATCAGATCGCTCTCGTTATGACGAGCAAGCTCTAGGATCGCCTCTCCACTCTCACCTTGCGCGACGAGGAGGCGGATTTTCTCGGGACGCGCCGGATGGCAGGCGCAACGGACGCGCTCGAGGAATTCGCTTGTCCACATCGGCCATTCGTGATGTGGATGGTCGAGGTAGCGTGGCGCTGCGAATGTTCCCGGCTCCGCAGGAGCCGCGACGCCCGGCGTCGCAACGTGAATGACGAGGAGCTCTGCGCCGGCCCGCGAGGCGAGGTTCGCAGTCGGAGCTATGGCTGCGGCGCTGGTCGGGGTGCCGTCATGCGGCAGCGCCACTCGGCGTAGAACCCACGGTTTCTGTCCCCTGTCAGGGGGCACGAGGACGACCGGGCATGGCGCCATCCGCAAAACGCCTCCTGTCACGCCTTCAAATAGGCAGGAGGGATCAGACGGCCGGCCAGCGCCGATCATTACGATGAATGCGGCGTCGCGCGCCGAAGCTGCGCGGACAATGACGTCCGCTGGCGATCCCGTATCCTGCTCGATGATCAGTCCACGAGCATCGTCTTGCGCAAGCTTGATGCGGCCGAGAAGCTCATCCGGCGCCAACGCCTCGTTCCCGACATAGAAAAGGGTGACCGTGGCGTCCAGCAAGGATGCGAGACCGCGGGCGACCGGCAGTGCAGCCATCGCGCTCGAATAGCCATCGAGAGGAACCAGAAGGGTCGGCACGGCCGTCATCGGCAGGCCTCCCGCCAGGCGCCCCATCTCGCGCCTTGACGGCTCGAGACATAACACCGGCCCGCGCGAGCGCGGCACGAGGGACCGTCGATCACCCGGATCGTCATCTCGCCGACGCCCTCTACCTCGACCTCGATCCGAGCGGGGTCCGCTTCGAGGGTCAGCCTCGCCGTTCGCCCCCGCCATAGCGCGGGGAAGCATATTTCCGACCAGCCCGGCGGCAAATGAGGATCGAGCGCAATACCGTCCTCCCGAATCCGGAGACCGGCCATGCCGAAAACGGCCGCCTGCCAAAGCCCCGCGAGCGCTCCCATGTGGACGCCCCCTGCGGCGTTGCCCATGTTGTCGGCCAGATCGATTTCGCTGGACT
This sequence comes from Methylosinus sp. KRF6, assembly GCF_018887255.1. NCBI lineage: Bacteria > Pseudomonadati > Pseudomonadota > Alphaproteobacteria > Hyphomicrobiales > Methylocystaceae > Methylosinus > Methylosinus sp. KRF6. The sequence goes on from NZ_JAHLJF010000001.1 coordinate 1,204,973, forward strand.
GGCGAAAGTATTTCAAAGCGCGCTCGCCATCGTCCAGCCGCGCGGCGACGAGAGCATGGATCGCCGGACTGAGCGAGCTGCCATGCGCGGTCCGAGGCTCGTAATAAGCGAAGTTCGCGGCATGGACGGCGCGCGGCCATTCGTCCCACAGCAAGGCACAGATCGCCACGACATCGGCCTGCTTGATGGCTTTGGATCGCCGGGTCTTCTCTCGGCCCAGATAGAGATCGAGCGGCGTCGATCCTTCTCGGCGCGAGACGACGTCGACGTCGTCGAGCGCGAAGTAACCCTCGAATTGTTCGAAGAGGCCCGTGGCGGGATGGAACCCTGTCACGAGCGCCGCAGCGATGCGTCGCCACGTCATTGGCTCGTCGTCGTCGAGCGCTAGGCGAGCCGCCTGCCGTCTCCACTCGGCAGGGCGCTTCCGCGCGAGCCTGGTAGCGGCGTCCGCCGCACGATCGAGATTCCAGCGCGCCATGATGTTGGTGTAAGCATTGTCGTCGACGGTCTCGTGATACTCGTCGGGGCCGATGACGGCGCGAATATGCGCTCGACCATCCGGCTCCATCCTGGCGCGGCTCGCCCAAAATCGAGCCGTCTCGATCAAAATGTCGCCACCGGCGTCGATCATGAAGCCGTCATCTCCAGTCGCGCGCCAATATTGCCATACCGCATATGCGATATCGGCGCTGATGTGATGTTCCTGCGCGCCGGTCAGAATGGGAACGATGCGGCCATCCGGGGCGAGAGCCGCCCGCGGCGTGGCTTCCGCGCCGGTGTCGGTCGACTCCCAGGCGTAAAGGGCGCCCCGGTAACCATACGCTTCGGCCTTCCGCCGGGCCGCGCCGAGCGTGTGATAGCGATACATCAGGAGGGCTCGCGCCGCGGTCGGCTCGGTGAGCAGGTAGAACGGCAGCATGTAGATCTCCGTATCCCAGAAGACATGGCCCTGATAAGCTCGGCCGGTAAGGCCTCGCGCGCCGATCGAAACATGTTCGTCGGCGGGGTTTGCAGCCGCTATCAGATGATAGGCGGCGAAACGGAGGGCCAAGTCCGCTTTGCTGTCGCCGACAATCCGTAAATCGGCTGCGCTCCATCGGCGACTCCAGGCGGCGCTATGGGCTGCGATGAGCGCCGTCATCCCCTGCTCTTGAAGGTACGCGACATGGCGTTGCGCGCTAACCCCCGGGTCTGCGGCTTCGCGCGACGTGTAGATCGCGACCGGTCGATGCAGATGAACCGTCTCGCCGAGACGCGCCTCCCAAGACCAATGTTTCTCCGGACGATCGACCGACGAACCCTTGCGAAACGACCGCGGTAATTCACAGTTTGGTCGGGAGATGGCTCCCGCCGCCATTGCGACAACCGTCTTTCCCGCGAGGACGGTAATGATCGTCGCCTCGGAATCCGCTGTGAGCCGCCCACGCTTGTTTCCGCGATCGAACGACGCGGCGTCTGCGACGAGTTCGATTTGTCCGGAGTAGTTCTCGGCCGTGACGGCTGCCGACTGCAGCAGCGCATGCCGATCGGACAAGGATACGAGACGCAGCAAGACCGCTCGGGTTATTCGACCGCATAAGTCCTGTTGACGCCACTCGCGCCATAGTATGCCTCGGCGTAGATCCAGAATCCGCCGATGCTCGAGCACGCGGCCTGATTCCAGAGATAAACGCTGACCGTCGACTATGATCTCGAGGCGCGACCAGTCAGGTAGCGTCGCGAGCGCCGGACCGACCAGAGAGTTTGGATCATCGATATAGACCCCCGCAGCGAAGACGCCCGGTTGTGAAAGCCGGCTTCCTTCCTCGACGGCCGCCCGGGCGCCGATATATCCATTGGCGACGGCAAAGATCGATTCGATTTCGTGTTCGCGCACAAGAGTGAAGCCGTCCTCGACTATGAGCCAGCTAGGATCCCTGGGGGGCGTCAGAAGGAAGTCGACGTCGGAGAGCCCCGGGCTGCTTTCACCCGACCTCTGCGATGTGTCTTTCTCGCTCATGGCGTCTTCGTCTCCCGATCCAATTCGGGCCGGCGCGGATGACCGTTGGTTTCGGAAGCTGCGCCGTAGCCTCGGATTTCGACGTGGATCGAAACCTTCCAGGCAGATAAGGTAGGGCGGCATTCCGTTCGGGTGATGAACTTCAGGCGCCGTCGGATCGACCGGGCGCCCCTGTCAACAGCGGAGAGATTTCCCGCTGTCGGGGCGGCGCAAAATCAGGTCAGCGGAGCGGGACCGCCGACATGCAAATGAGCTCGATGGCGCCCTTTGATGTCGGTGACAAAAATTTCTCGTGGGCCTACGCGGAGAGGTTTTCACCCGTGTCGGCGTCGACGCTCGCCTCGTCGATCGGCGTGGGGGTCACGCGTCGTCGCGCCTTCGATTGTCGGAGCCGATAGCTCTCCCTATTCATCTCGAGGATGTGAACGTGGTGGGTGAGGCGATCGAGCAGCGCGCCGGTCAGACGCTGATTGGCGAATATGCTCATCCACTCGTCGAAGGGCAGATTGGAGGTGACGATGGTTGAGGCGCGCTCGTGGCGCTGGCTGAACACCTCGAACAGCAACTCTGCCCCGGTCTGCGAGAGCGGCACAGGGCCGAGCTCGTCGACGATCAGCAGCTTCACGGCTGAGAGCTGCGCCTGGAGCCGAAGCAGACGCTTCTCGTCGCGCGCCTCCATCCAACTGATGGACGAGCCCCGCCGCCGTCGTGAAGGTGATGGAGCCCCCCTGGCACGCGGCGAGCCCGAGCGCCAAGCAGGAGTGAGTCTTCCCCGTGCCGCTGTTGCCGATCGCGAGAATGTTCTCGCGCACGACGACAAATTCGCAGCGCGCCAGCTCCAGCACGAGCGGCTTGTTCAGCGAGCCGACGCATCAGGATTGACGGCGCGACAGTCGCTGATTATTCGGGGCTTCGTCGTCATGCCCCTTTCAGGCGCCGCCGCCATAGCTCGCCGAACCGGCCACGTCGCCTGTTGTCAGAACAGATCATGGAGGGCGCGTATGAGCTTAGAGTCCCTCGTGTTCTACCTCCTTCTCATCGACGCGATCGGTGCGAACGTCGTGGTGCGTTTCGGTAGCCGGTGGTACGTTCAGCACTTCCGCACGATATCCCGCTGGTTTCCGCCAGCCGAAGGCTGGGTGCTCTACTACCTCGTCCTCGTCGTGTGGGTGGGCTCGCTCCTCTACCGCGCCGGAAAGCTTCTCTGACCGACTGCAAACGGCGCTCTATTCTGGATGTGACGCATCAATGACGGTATGCGCCGCGCCATTGCAGCGAAGACGATTGACGATCGCCATGCGACGCCCTCTGTAACCGTTCGCGCTTTGGCGTCTGGCCTCGCGCGCAGATCTCGCTTGGGTCGGGGAGGAGTCGCATGTCCGACGAGCCCATGATTCCGTCGCTCTTCGACCCCGCCTTCTGGGGATTGTCCCCTGCGGCGACGGCGCCGAGGCGGACCGAGCAGGCGACGGAGACGACCAAGCCTGCCGGCGGCGCGCTGCAGGATTATCTGGTCGACGCATGGCAGCGCAGCATCCTCTTTCTCGACATTCTGCGCCGTCGCGGCAATGAGCAGGAGGAGATGGCGTCGCGTCCCATGGCGACGGTTCTCGCCTTCGATCACGAAGTGCTGATGAGCGGTCGTTCCCTGCCGCGGCCCATCAATTATTCGCTCTCGCGCATCGCGCCGCTCGCGGGCGTGGACCTCGACCCACGAAAGCGTCCGGTGGTGGTGGTCGACCCGCGCGCCGGCCAAGGCCCGGGAATCGGCAGCTTCAAGACGCAGAGCGAGATCGGCGACGCTCTGGCCAGCGGCCATCCCGTCTATTTCATCGGATTTTCGGCGCGGCCAGAGCCGGGCCAGACTTTTCTCGATGTAGTCGAGGGCCAGGTCGCCTTCTTCGAGCGCATCGTGGAGCTGCACCCGGACGCGCCACGTCCCTTCGCTATCGGCAATTGCCAAGCGGGCTATCAGACGCTGATGGTCGCGATGCTGCGTCCCGACCTCTTCGGTCCCTGCATGGCGGCCGGTTCTCCCATGTCGTTCTGGCAGGGCGTGCGCGGCAAGAATCCCATGCGTTACGCCGGAGGCCTCGCCGGCGGGAGCTGGCTCACCGCTTTTCTCGCCGACCTCGGCCGCGGCAAGTTCGACGGCGCCTGGCTGATCGAGAACTTCGACGAGCTCAATCCGGCCAATTGGCTGTGGAGCAAGCAGTACGGCGTTTATTCCGCCGTCGACACCGAAGGGCCGCGCTATCTGGGCTTCGAGAAATGGTGGGGCGATTTCGTCGAATTGAACGGCGAGGAAATCCAGTTCCTCGTCGACGAGATGTTCATCGGCGACAAGCTCGCGCGCAACGGGATCCGCGCCGACGACGGCACGATATTCGATCTTCGCAACATCGTCTCTCCCATCATCGTCTTCACCTCTCTCGGCGACAATATCAGCCCGCCGCAGCAGACGCTGGGCTGGATCGTCGATCTCTACGAGGACGTCGATGAAATTCGCGCCGAGGGGCGCACGATCGTCTATTGCTTGAACCAGACGGTCGGCCATCTCGCCATCTTCGTCTCGGCCAAGGTCGGCGCCAAGGAGGACGAGGAGATGGTGCGGCTGATGGACGTCCTCGACTGTCTGCCGCCCGGCCTCTACGAGCTAGTGATCTCGCCCGCCGACGTGGCCGCAGGCGAGGGCGGCGCCTGGCGCAGCCGTTTCGAGATGCGCACGCTCGACGATATTCGCGCGCTCGGCCGCAACAGCGTGGAGGACGACCGCGCCTTCGCGGCCGCGAAGCGCGTCTCCGAGATCGACCACGCGCTCTATTGCGCATTCGTCCAGCCGGCTGCGCGCGCCCTCGTGACGCCGCAGCTCGCGGAGCTGCTGTTCGAGACGCATCCTCTGCGTCTCGGCTACAGGCTGTTCTCGGACAGCAATCCTTTCATGAAGGATGTGGCGGAGAGGGCCGACGAGGTGAAGTCGGCGCGCCGACCCGTCGCCGCCGACAATCCGTTTCTCCTCGCCGAGAAGCGCGTCTCCGACACGATCGTCGCATCGCTCGACGCTTTTCGCGACATGCGCGACCGCGTAACGGAGCAGACGTTCTTCTCTATCTATCGCGCGCCGGTGCTCCAGGCCGCGCTCGGAATGGCGGCCGGCGACAAAGCGCGCGAGCTGCCGGGCGTCGGCCCGCAGCGGCGCGCCTCGCGAGAGCGACGGCTCGCCGACTTGCGCGCGAAGACCGCGCAGGGCGGCTTCGACGAGGCGCTCACCCGCGCCGTTCTGTTCGTCATCTCCGCCGAGCGGACGCTGGACGACCGTTGCGCCCAGGCTCTCAATGTCGCCCGTCAGCGGCTGATGTCGCTGTCCATCGACTCCTTCAAGGCTCTGGTGCGCGAGCAATTCGCCATTCTGCTCGAGGAGCGCGAGGCGGCGATGGAGACGCTTCCCGCCCTCGTGAGCGACGAGGGCGCCCGCCGCGGCCTCCTCGACGATGTGACGGCCATCGTCGGGAGCGGCGGCGCTCTGACGCTCGCCGAGCGGCTGCGCGTCGAGAAGATCGCGGGAATATTGGGCGTCTCTTCTCCCGAGGCGCCGCCGTTCGTCGCCGAGGACATCGGCTTTCGCAAGACGCGCCGGCGCGTCTCGACGACCAGCTGAGCGCCGACGGCGCCCGAACATCGAGGACTTGCCGATGCCGATTTTCCAGAACCGAACCTTCGACGAGATTCGGCCCGGCGACAGCGCCTCGACGCACCGGACGGTGCAGGTCCGGAGATCTCCGCGCCTGGGCGGCCGCGTTCGGCGACGCCGGCCGCTTCTACGAGGCGGGGGCCGGCCAGGCGGAAACGGGCGTTATCGCCTCCGTCTTCGCCGCCCTCGTCGGCACCGGGCTTCCGGGACCCGGCTCCGCGATCCGCGCGGCGACGGTGACGCCGCGCGCGTCCCTGCCGCTCGACCAGGCGCTGACCGCGACGGTAACGGTGCGCGAGACCCGTTCCGCGGGCAGGACTGTGACGCTGGACGGCCGGCTCACCGCGCCAGACGGCGCGCTGCTGGCGACCGCCGCGCTGGAGGTGGCGGCGCCGGCCGTCGCCGTCAGGGTCGAGGCGCCGGATCATCGTCTCGACGAATTGTTAGAGCGCTGCCGGGGCCTCGAGCCAGTGCGAACCGCCGTCGTCCATCCGCTGAGCGCGGATGCGCTGGAAGGCGCTCTCGATGCCGCCGCAGCGGGTCTCGTCGCGCCCATTTTGTTCGGGCCGGAAGCGGAGATTTGTCGCATCGCCGACACGGCGCGGCTCGATCTCTCCCGCTGCCGGATCGTCTCCACAGAGAACGAGGAAGATTCCACCCTGAAGGCCGCGCGCGCGGCCGGGGCGGGCGAAGCCCAGGCGCTGATGAAGGGCAGCCTGCACACAGACGTGCTGCTCCACGCCGTGATGCAGAAGGAGTCCGGGCTGCGCACGTAGCGGCTGCTCAGCCATTGCGCGCTCATCTCCACGCCGACCTATGCGCGCCGCATCGTGCTCACCGATGTCGCGCTCAACATAGCTCCCGACACGGAGCAGAAGCGCGACATCTGCCAGAACGCGATCGGCTTTTCCCGCGCGCTCGGCGTCGAGACGCCCAAGGTCGCCGTGCTCGCGGCGGTCGAGATGGTGCGCGCCAAAATGGCGGCGACGCTCGACGGCGCCATTCTCGCCAAAATGGCGGACCGGCGGCAGATCGTCGGCGGACTCGTCGACGGGCCGCTCGATCTCGACGCCGCCGTCGACGCCGAGGCCGCCCGCGTCAAGAACCTCGTCTCGCCGGTCACCGGCTGCGCCGACGTTCTGCTCGCGCCGAATATCGAGGCTGACCGCGATCTTGACCGCATCTACGCGCTTCGAGAACCCTTCGAGCCATGACGAAATGCGTAATCGATGAGGGTCGGCCCGAATATCTCCGACAAGAGCACGCCCAAAAGCACGATCGAAACCGCCGTTTCGACTTGGCTGCTGGCGGTGGGCGACAGGGCACGGACAGCTGGGGACCCGTTGTAGGCGAGGACGAGCCCGATGGCGGCGCCCCCCTGCGAAGGGAAACATAGGCCTAGGTAGCATCGCGTCGCTCGGTCGAGCCGCAGCGCTGTCGCTCCCAGAAAGATCGCGACGTATTTACCCGCGAGCCTCGCCAGTACATAGGCCGCGGCCGCTATTAAGATCGCCCTATGCCCGACGAAGTCCGTTGCAGGTAGGTGTGCGCCGGCCAACACGAAGAAGATCATGTAGAGTGGCTGCTCGATGTCGCCGACGGTCGCTCGCGTCGCTTCCTCCTCCGTCTCTCGGACGCCATTGGCGACCACGGCGCCCATCGCGAGCGTTGTCAGCAGAAGTGACAGTCCGAAGGCGTGCGCCGCCCCCACCGCCAAAAGCAGTAGAGCGTAAAGCGTCGCTCGAAGCCGATCCTGCCAGCCTGATGTTCCATCCGCGAGCACGGCGCACAGAATATGGTAGAGCCCTCCCAATGCGGCTCCCGCTGCCAAGGACAAAGCCACTTGCGCCGCGGCTCCGGGCAACAACGCCGTCCAGATTTCGGCCGACGCGCTTTGCGCGCCGAGCCCGGCGGTGGCTGTCGTCGAGATAATGCTGAAAAGAAGAATCGTGAGCGCATCGTTGATTGCGAGGATTCCAAGCGCACGATCGACAAAAGGACCTGTCGCATCGTGGCGTCGAGCCACCGCATAAGTCGTTGTGGGCGCGGTCGCCGGCGCAACAGCCGCGGCGATCAGCGCTGTCGACCAGGGGAAATGAAGGATGGCCAATGCGGCGAGCACGGCGAGTAGCGGAGCGAGCAATTGACAGAGGGCGAGCCAGCCGATGCTCGCGCTGAGCGTGCGCAATTCGGAGCGGGTCAGCTTGCTGCCTATTTGGAAGGCGACGAGCGCGAGCGACGCCTGCAGGAAGCCTCCGAAGGCGGAAAGATCGGAACGCGTCAGGACCCCGATCACGTCGGGACCGAGGAGCACGCCGCAAGACTGGGTCGAGCTCATGGCCGACAATGGCTGTGGTTACGACCAGCACGACTGCATAAATCTCTCGAAGCTAGAGCCGCTCATCGCCCAGCCGTCGAGCCCTGGCAAAGTCGTCGCAGTCAGGGAAGTCGAAGGCGAAGAGATGGCGCAATCCTACATTGGCTCATCGGCGAACCCTGGATGGCGGGACTTCGCCATAGCGGCGGAAATCGTCCGCGGCAAAACGATCCCGCCCAATGTGTCCTTCGACATAAATCCGACATCGCGGCAAGTGCTGCAGATGCTGATCGATGATGGACATCTCGGCGCGCTCGTGAGCGCGGGCGCGCGCATTCATCAGACCGGATGCAACGGCTGCATCGGCATGGGACAGGCTCCGGCGATTGGACGCAATTCGTTGCGCACCACTCCGCGCAATTTTTCGGGTCGCTCGGGAACCGATGAAGATTCGGTGTTCCTGTGTTCTCCCGAAACTGCCGCCGCCTCCGCCCTTTTCGGAAAAATCACCGACCCGAGGACGTTGCGCGTCATGTATCCGAAGCTCTCGCAACCCACGATCTCGCACTCGGCTTCTTCCTTGCTCGAAGCGCCTCTACCGATCGAGAGGGCGCGAAACGTTAAATTGGTCAAGGGGGCGAACATCAAGTCGCTGCCCGAGTTCGACGGCCTCCCTGAAGAAATGGAGCTGCCGGTGCTCCTCAAGATGGGAGACGACGTCTCGACCGACGAGATCATGCCGGCCGGCGCGAAGGTGCTGCCCTATTGCTCCAACCTCCAGAAGATCGCCGAATTTTCATTCGAACGCATCGACAGGGCCTATGTCGATCGTGCTCGCGCGATCGGCCGGAAGGCGGGGCATCTCGTCGTCGCGGGCGAGAACTATGGGCAGGGCTCGTCGAGGGAGCATGCCGCCGCGGCGCCGCGCTATCTCGGTCTCAGGATCGTGATCGCGAAGAGCATTGCCCGAATCCATCGGCAAAACCTCATCAATTACGGCATTCTCCCACTGCTCTTCATCGACGCCCAGGACTATGATCGGTTGGAGCAGAACGATATGCTCAGCGTGCGGGATTTGCGTCAAAAGCTCCGAAGCGGCGAGAATGTCGTTCTAGAGTGCGCGAGCCGGGCGATAGAAGCGCAGCACGGTCTCACATCGGATCAAATCGAAATCATCCTCGCCGGCGGCGTCGTGAATCACCGCCGAGACGACAAGGACAAAGCGAGCCGAAGCGATCCGCGCGACGTATAGAGCGCGTTGGTCCAAGATATTCGCTCCAGGTAGAAAAATGGAACCGGGTTTCAGTCCAATCGAATCGGAACCCGGTCCCCTAAAGATCCGGAGGTGCAGTTTTCCCACCGAAAGCCTCTGGGGGACGCCCGATGGACCCTATCGCCGCGGGACATCAACAAACGCGGCAACCGCCTCGATGACATTCGATCTGCCGCCAAAATAGGGAGCAGGGCATGGCGCCGAGCCGGAGGGTCCTGACGTCCGAAGTCGCCGTCTTTCTGCTGCTCATCGTTCCATCGCTGGTTCTGTCGCTCTTTGTGATTCGACAAGGGCAGTTGAGCTTTGTGCTGGCGGCCACGGCAACGATCTTCCGTGATGTGGGCCTGGTTTGCTTGATACTGTACTTCCTTTGGCGGAATGGCGAGCCGGTCGACCGCCTCGGCTGGACGCGACGTCACATGGTGAGGGAACTGGCCATCGGCATAGTATGCTTCGCCCCGGTCTTCCTAGGCGCGGCTCTGCTCGAACGCGCTTTAGTGCGCGTTGGATTGTCCGCGCCTACGACGCCGCTGCCATCCTTTCTGAATGACAAGGGCGCCGCCGAAGCGCTCCTGGCCACGCTTCTGGTCACGGTCGTCGCCTTGGCCGAGGAAACCATTTTCCGCGGCTACCTGCTGCTCCGCTTCCAGGGCATTCTGCGAAGCACGACGGCTTCGGTGCTGCTCTCCTCGGCGGTCTTCGCCCTCGGGCATGGTTACGAGGGATCGGCAGGCGTCGTGACAGTCGGGACGATGGGGGCTCTTTTCGCGCTCGTCTATTTGTGGCGCAGAAGCCTGGTGGCTCCGGTCGTGATGCACTTCCTTCAGGATTTTCTCACCATTGTCCTGCTGCCCGCGTTCGAGCGCTTTCACAGTTGAGGGAGACGTGAGCCTCACCCTGGATGAAGGCAGCTGTACAAGATCACCGGCGCGACGATGAATTTCAGATAGGCGCCATCGAGGCGAGTTGAGTGACGGCGAGGGTGGCGCCGAACGACGTCGCAACGAACGGCGACACCAGCGACAAGATCCAATCCACGATGACTATTCCACGAAATGCGAGTCCCAGCGCCCGACGAGCACAGGCGCGGCGCCCTAGCGTGGCAGACCGCGCCGTTCGCGGGGTGCGACCGCTGAGATATCGGCTTTCCGGTTCGCTGTCTTGACGCAAATGCGGCTTAGTCCTGGGCAAGCGGCGCAAAGTCCTTACCCCCCCATATATCCGGCCTGCAACAGGCGCCGCGCGCCGAGCGCGCTCCCTCGGCGCGATCCCGGTCCAGAGGCAAAGACCCAGATTCGAGGCGATCGACATCACGCGCTTTTCGTCACCATCGAGCGCCAGCGCATATAAGCGCGCCTTCTCGTCCCGGAACAAGTCGTTGAACCGCCGATACATAGCCGTTGGAAAGCCTCTATTTATGAGTTCGAATCGCGCGCGGCGCGTCGAGATTCGGCCCTGGGCTCGAACAATCGGAGTTGGACTTGAAAGCTCGGCTTCAGAAGGCTCTTGTCGCACTTCGCGAAGCTTTCTGGCTGCTTCCGGGGGCGATGACCATAGGCGGAGTCCTTCTCGCGGTCGCGCTGGTGCAGGTCGATGAGGTCGGATCGCTTTCGGCATGGCTGAAAGGCAGCTCTTGGATTTATTATGGCGGCGCCAAGGGAGCCAGAACGCTGCTCGGCGCTGTCGCTTCTTCCACCATAGGGGTCGCCGGAACGGTTTTCTCCATCACGATCGCGGCGCTCTCGCTCGCCGCCAATCAGATGGGGCCGCGCCTGCTGCGCAACTTCACCAGGGATCGTGGCAATCAATTCACTCTCGGCACCTTCCTCGGGACATTCGCCTACGCGCTGACGGTGCTGCGCGCCGTCCGCTCGCCCGAGGAGGGCGGATTCGTTCCGCATCTATCGCTCAGCATCGGCATCATGCTCGCCTTGCTCTGCGTTGGCGCTCTCGTCTACTTCGTCGATCATATGGCGGGTCGCATCAATGTCGACACGGTCATCGGCCTCGTGAGTGAAGATATTCGGGCGGCCTTGGAAGCTTCGACAATGCGGCTCCCCCAACCAGAGCCGCCGCCCGCGGTCTTTTGGCGTGAGGCCACAACGCTCATTGATCCGCGATGGGGCTATCTCCAGCAGTTCGACAATCAAGGACTCGCCAGATGGTGCGTCCGCAATGGCGTGGCGCTGCGATTGCTCGTTCGTCCTGGAGACTACTTGTTTCCCGGTGCGCCGATCGCTCTCGCAATAGGAAATGCCGAGGGCGCGGAAGCTGTCATCCGCAAGGCTACAGCGCTCGGTCGGGTACGTGACGAATCGCCCGATATGGAGTTTGCCGTCCGGCAGCTCGTCGAAGTTGCAGTCAGAGCGCTTTCGCCGTCGATCAACGATCCTCATACGGCGATGAGCGTCGTAAATCGTCTCGGCGACGCGCTCTGCCGTCTGGCTCCATTGCACCTGCCCACTGGCGTGTCGCAATGCGACGGCAAGCCCGTTCTGGTGATCCCCAGCATCGACTATGATCAGCTCCTCGACTTGATGTTCGATATGATCCGCCAGAACGGTTCGCATAGCCCCTCTCTGCTCGCCCACATGTTGAGCGTGCTGACCATCGTCTCGAGCTGCGAGCATCGAGACAACCGCGTCGCGGCTTTGCGTCGCCACGCCGATCTGGTGCTGGCGACCGCCAGCAATGCGATCGCGATGGCGGAAGATCTCGACGCTATTCGCAAACGCCACGGCGCTTTTGAAGCGATGGCGGAACATGGCGTCACGGGCTGCCTGGAGCGCTTGGAGACCAGGAAATCAAAGTAGCCGCTGGGTCGAGGCGCCGGCGCGTGAGATCGCAAGGTTCGCTTTGCCAATAAGGCAGAGTCGAGCCTTGGACGCAGGCCCGATTGTTCAGAAGCGACAAGGCCAAGGCGACCGAAACGCCGCCGCGCACGCCGGCCCGAGCGAGACGCGGAATATTCCGACGACGGCCAGTGGCCTCTCATATGCAGCCGTTGCGCAACGGAATAGGTTCCTGGGAACTGCGTCAGAGTGATGATTACGTCGACCGCTAGGTGCATCGCCGCGTCGCCGGCAGAGATTGCGCATGGCGTCGACCATCTTGACCCCGAGCCGCGGAATGTCGAAAGCTCCTTCGGCGATGACATTGCTGAGGGCCCCGCACGCTGCGCCGCTTCGCTCGCATGGCTGTAGCCGAGCCCCGACTCGGGGGCGTCGGTCGCGACGCGGAAGGCGCGCGCCGCTGGTTTCAGAGCGCATGCTCTTGCCGAAAATGTGCGCCGCTCCAGAACAGACACGGAGCCGCGCCGATGGCTTCAGCTGCCGCGAGCAGATCGAGCAGGCAGCCGGTCGCCGGACCCTCCATTTCGCCGAGCTCGTGGCTCGCGTGATCTGCGGCGAGAGGTGCAGTCCGGAGCGAAAACGGAGCATGGCGGCGCGTATCGAAGACTATGCGATGATCGGCGATTGCGAAACCGCCGCCCTCGTCGCGCGAGACGGCTCGATCGATTGGCTGTGCTGGCCACGCTTCGATTCCGGGGCGTGCTTCGCTGCACTGATCGGCTCGCGAGAGAATGGGCGATGGCGTGTTGGCGCAGCGGATCCTAATGCGCGGATCAGCCGCCGCTATCGCAAGGATACTCTGATCCTCGAGACCGACATAGAGACCTCTCGAGGCGAAGCCACCATCATCGATTTCATGCCGCCGAGTGCAAACGCGTCTGATGTCGTGCGGCTCGTCGTCGGCAAGCGTGGAGTCCTGCCGGTCGATGTGGAGCTGGTGATTCGCTTCGACTATGGATCGCTCGTGCCATGGATCACTCGCTTCGAGGAAGGCGCGCTTCTGGCCGTCGCCGGACCCGACCTGGTCGTGCTCCGCACGCCGGCGCCGCTGAGGGCGGACGGGCTCGCCCATAAGGCCGCGTTCGATATCTCGGCCGGCGAAACTGTTCCCTTCGTTCTGAGCTATGGCCCGTCTCATCTGCCGGCTCCCGATGCAATCGATCCGTTTGCCGCGCTCGTCGACGCCGAGACCTTCTGGCGCTGCTGGACGGCGAGCGCGAACGCCATCGGCGAATGGCAAGAAGCAGTGACGCGCTCGCTCATCACACTGAAGGCTCTCACCTATCGTCCGACCGGCGGAATTGTCTCCGCCGTGACGACGTCACTTCCAGAACGTCTCGGCGGCGGACGCAATTGGGATTATCGCTTTTGCTGGTTGCGTGACGCCACTTTCACGCTGCTCTCCTTGATGAACGCCGGATATTTCGAAGAGGCGCGGGCGTGGCGCGCCTGGCTGCTGCGCGCCGTGGCGGGCGCGCCCGAGCAGGCTCAGATCATGTATGGCCTGAACGGAGAGCGACGGCTACAGGAATGGGAGGCGCCCTGGCTCTGCGGCTATGAGGACTCCAGGCCTGTTCGCATCGGCAATGCCGCCTGCAGCCAGCTGCAGCTCGACATCTATGGCGAGACGATCGACGCGCTCTACCATGCGAGACGCGGTAAGCTGCGCGCCGACGCCGCGGGCTGGGCTCTCCAATGCGCCTTTCTGGCGCATCTCGAGCAGACCTGGCGCGACCCCGACCATGGCGTCTGGGAGATGAGGAGTGGCCCTCGGCAATTCACGCTTTCGAAAGTGATGGCCTGGGTCGCCTTCGATCGCGCGATCAAGACGGCAGAAATCTTCGGAGAGCAAGGACCGCTCGATCGATGGCGCGCTGTGCGAAGGGAGATCCATGAGGAGGTCTGCCGACGCGGGTTCGACGGAGAAGTCGGAGCCTTCGTGCAAAGTTATGGTTCGAAACGTCTCGATGCGAGCCTGCTGCTCGCGCCGCTCGTCGGATTTCTGCCGGCGGCAGATCCGCGCATGCGAAGCACTGTCGCCGCGATCGAAAGGCGTCTCCTGCGCGACGGCTTGGTCATGCGCTACGACTCTGGCGACGGCGACGACGGTCTCGCCGAAGGCGAAGGCGCCTTTCTCGCCTGCAGCTTCTGGCTCGTCGATAATCTGGCGCTTCTCGGACGGACCGAGGATGCGCGGTCACTTTTCGAACGCCTGCTGGCGCTCCGCAATGATGTCGGACTATTGTCCGAAGAAGTCGACGCGGGATCGAAGCGGATGCTCGGCAACTTTCCGCAGGCGCTTTCTCACATTGCGCTCATCAACAGCGCCCATAACCTTGGCATGGCCGAAAAGCCGGCTCACCAAAGATCTAGTTCCTGATCCGAGTGCGCTTCTCGTTCTTGGGAGGCAATGGAACGCCGCCTCTCGCTCTTCGCTACAATGATCTCGTCGATTTGGCGCCAAATCCCCGCGATACGAGCTACGCCTCGATCATTCGGTTCGACGCCTATCTCATCGGTCGGACAAATAGCCGACGACCGAGTTGTGGACCGGCCGCGGCGACAAAGCGCGAACGACACCCGATACATCACAGGCGAAAGAACAAATCCGACGAGCCATTCGTCTCGACGAAGCCGGCAAAGATCTTTTTCGACGAGCTGGCCCGCGTTCCTGCATGGTCCGTCTGAGGCTGCGCACTAGAGCCCGAGATATCCAAATTGCGCATGACTGACTTGTCCCATCACTCTTTCAGGCTAGCTACGCGCCCGGGGGCGATGAGAAGGAGAAGCCTATGTCTACGCCCTATGTTCAATCCGCCGCATATGAAAACGCCGCATATGGAGGACTGATCGACGCCGCGGGTGGCGTCGCGACGATAGTGCTGGCGATTTGCGGATTGGCGGGAGTCGATCCGCAGCTTCTGACCTCGATTGCGACAATCGTCTTTGGCGTGGCTCTGTTTGTCCAGGCCGGGGCAATGGCTTCAGAGGGCGTGCATGGCAGGGCTGCCAACATATCGGGCCGTTCGATCGCCGAAGTCCAGGCCAGCGGTCTCGCGTTCCTCTTCCTCGTCGGAGCCGCGGGAATAGTTCTCGGCGTTCTCGCCTTGCTGGGAGTGCATCCTTTGCGGCTCACGGCGGTGGCTGTGATCGCGTTCGGCACGGCATTGCTGCTGAGCGCTAATGCAACCCGTCAAATGGGTTCATCGCACAGCGCTGACGTGACGACGACCGGCGGCGCCGAAGTTCTCGCGAATGAGCTCGCATCCGGCTCGGCGGGAATTCAAGTGCTCGCCGGCTTGGGTGGGATCGTGCTCGGTCTTATCGCTCTGGCAGGCCAAGGAGACGATCTCACCTTGGTGTTAGTCGCGCTACTCGGATTGGGAGCTACGGTGCTGATGACGGGGGGCGCTTTGAGCGCAACCGTGATGTCTCTCATGAGGCCGGAGACCCGGCGTTGAGATCACGTAACTCGACAAACCCCCTCCTGCACAATCGGCTCCGTGCAGGAGGGTGGCTGCTCATATATATCGGCCATCGTTCGACGTCGTCGCGCGTAGAATGAGATTACGAAAAGCCGAGCGCTCAAATTCGACACCCGACCCGAGTCCGCATGGTTCGACGATTCGGATCACGGCGGCGCTCCGCAGCTCCTTCGAGCGGCACGACCTCTTCGGCGCATCGGAATGCGTCTAATTTCCAAGTCGTTTCGGAGCGCAGTGTCGACCGAAATCCGCACACGAATGGCATTCAGACGCTTGCTTCGTCAGCTGTCCTCGCCGGGGAGCGCAACGGGCTCTCCCAGCGAGTCGCGAACATAGAGCTTGTTGACAGTCACGAATAGGATGACCGTTATGGGCGCTGCAAAAATGGCCGCCGTCAATCCGAAGAGGTAAGTGAGCGTAATAATGCTCGCCAGCATGAGCGCAGGAGGAACATATACCATACGTCGCTGAATGATGGGCATGATCAGCTGACCCTCCGCCTGATGAATGAACATATAGGCCGTCAAAGTCCAGATTACGGCGCCCAGCCCCAATGTCGTGGCGACGAGAACGGCCGGAATGGCCGCGATGATCGGACCGAGATAGGGAACAAATTCTGCGACGCCCGCGATGATCCCGAGGGCGATAGGGGAGGGCAGTCCGATCATCCAGACGGCCAACCCGGAAAGTATCGCGATGATCGCCATTTCGATCAA
The DNA here is from genome assembly GCF_018887255.1 of Methylosinus sp. KRF6. Classification (NCBI taxonomy): domain Bacteria; kingdom Pseudomonadati; phylum Pseudomonadota; class Alphaproteobacteria; order Hyphomicrobiales; family Methylocystaceae; genus Methylosinus; species Methylosinus sp. KRF6. The sequence goes on from NZ_JAHLJF010000001.1 coordinate 1,221,306, forward strand.
TTGCCCAAAAAGCCAGAAGCGCAGGGCATTGGCGACGGCCTCGATCGTCTCTCCGACGCGCGCTCGCGAGTGCGGCGGAAACAGCTTGATCACGCCATCGCGGTATACGACCGGCTGAGCAGCTACGTAGATTCCCAAGAAAATCGTCACAACGAAGGCCGCCAGCAGAGTCGTGCTCACGCTGAAAAAGCGAGCGGCGATTTCGGTAACGGGAAATTGCGCCGCCTGAATGTGGGAGACGAGGGCTTTTCCGAAACGGGAGCTTTCGAGCGAAACCACTATGCTTCCTTGCGCTTCTTGAGCGCGGCGGATGACTTCGTCCATTTGCTCCGCTATTCTGGTTCCGAACAGATAGCCCGTTCCGATGATCACGCAGGCGATCACGATTCCGGACAAAAGCAGAGCTAGGCTTTTGGGTAGTCTGACCCACCGGAACGGCTCCGCGACGACCTCGATCAGGATCGCGAACAATCCGGCGCCGATCAAGATCAAAATCACATCGAACAAACGCCAGACCAAGACGGGAACGAGCGCGAAAGCGACAAGCACAGCGGCTCGCTTCGAGAATTCGCCCAGGGTCGTCTGCATCGACAGCTCTTTCACCTTCGCGTTCGGCGGTTCTTCAGCGCGGCTCGACGAAATAATTTGGGAGGTCGTCGTCTTCGCATATCTCGCGAGGCCCGACGAAATAGTGGCGTCGAACTGGTCGGCGTCAATCGCGCGCAGTTTCGGCTCAGGAGCGCCATCCATTGTCATGAATTCGGGTCTCGCTCGGTAACGGCGTGCTACGAAGCAGTCGGTCCCGGCCGTGATCTTCTCGGACGGTGCGTCGAGCTGACGTGTGCCGTGCCGCGATGGGAACCATCCCGAGCGTCCGCCATTTCAATTCGGAGGCGGCCTTCGCGGGCCGCGCGTGGGAGGCTCTGGCTGCGCGGGCTTCGGAGCTACGGATTTCGGGATAGTTCACTGTCTTGGGAGATCACATGAACGGAGCGCTGTCCTGGATTCTGCCATTGCTCGTAGGCTGGCTAATTCTGCGGGCCTATGGACAGCGAGGCTATTTTCGAAGGCTAGAAAAAGCACGGAACATGGGCGACAATGCGCCGAGCGTAGCGATCATCATTCCCGCGCGCGACGAAGAGAGAAACATAGCGCGTTGTCTCGTCAGCCTCGCTGCTCAGGACTATCCGCGTGAGCGCCTTTCGATTTGTCTGATCGACGATCATTCGGTCGATGCGACAATCGAGATTGCTCGATCGATCGCTCACCGAGCACCCTCCCTGACGGTTGTCCGTTGCCCCCCGCTTCCCGAGGGGTGGACGGGCAAGTGCTACGCCTGCTGGGTCGGAGCCGGCGCCGCGGTAGATGACGCCGAGTGGTTATGCTTCATCGATGCGGACATGAAAGCGGAGCCGAGCTTGCTCACGAGCGCGGTCGTTGCGGCAAGCGCCGAATGCGTCGACATACTGTCTCTCGCTCCTCGGCAGGAGCTGCGCAGCTTCGCCGAGCGAATAATCATTCCATGCGGACTTTATACTCTGGGATTTTGCCGTCACCTGGGCAAGGCGCAGTCACAGGAGTGCGACGAGCCGACGGTCACCGGCCAATTCATGCTGATTCGCCGCAGCGCCTATGTAGCCGCTGGCGGCCATGCGGCTGTTCGCGGCTCCATATGCGAGGATGTGGCTCTGGCGCGGGCGGCGAAGCGTAACGGAGACCGCGTGCTATTGCTGGACGGGCGCGAGATGCTGTCGACGCGAATGTATAATGGATGGGGCAGCCTCTGGCCGGGATTGACAAAAAATCTCGTCGAAACGCTGGGTGGTCCGCTGCGAACGGCGACCACAGCCGTGACGGCGGTGGCGTTGGCCTGGGCGATATGGCTGACGCCAGCCGTCGACGGATGGGATTGCGCGAACGGCGCCGCCGCCGCGTGCTTCGCGGCGGTTCCTGCCCTAGGCGCCTTGGGAGCGGCCATAGGGCTGCATCTCTCCGGCTCCGTCTATTTCGGCATACCTCTGTACTATGGTCTCCTGTTTCCGGTCGGCTATACGGTCGGAATGGCGCTCGCCTTCGACAGCATCCGACGTCGCCGTCTCAAACGCAGACGGTGGAAAGGTCGTGTCTATCCGTGATCGGGCGGGCGAAAATATGTCGATCAGTTATCGAGCGCTCCTGTTTTTCAAATCCAGGCTCGGCGCCTGTCACCCGGCGCTTCGGCTCATTTTATGGACGGGAGAAAGTGTCGATCTCGGGACTGCGCCAGTCGCAACGATCACAATTCGATCGCCCGGCGTGCTGCGAGCGTTCATCTCCGGCGATCTGACGAAAGTCGGTGACGCCTATGTCGACGGGCGCTTGACCGTCGATGGGAAGATCGACGATGTCGTGGAGGCTGGAATCGCATTCGCAGACAGAATCGGCGGTCTCGTCGCGACCAAGGCGGCTCTCTCGTTTCATCGACTCGTGGCCCGCGGCCGCAGGCGCGAGGATGCGCGCGATATTCGCAGCCATTACGACGTCTCGAACGAGTTTTATCGGCTATGGCTCGGTGAGCGCATGATCTACTCCTGCGCTTATTTCCGTCTCGGAAACGAAGATATAGACAGCGCACAGGAGCAGAAGCTGGAGCATGTTTGCCGCAAGCTCGCCTTGAAGCCAGGTGAGCGGCTGCTCGATGTCGGATGTGGATGGGGCGGACTGCTCGAATTCGCGGCGCGCCGATACGATATCGAAGGCGTCGGCGTCACTCTGAGCGAGAATCAGTACGCCTTTATGCGTGAAATGATCGCGCGAGAAGGCCTCGAAAAGCAGATCGAGGTGTGTCTACGACATTATCGCGACTTCGTCGACGAGGAAGGCTTCGACAAAATCGTGTCGATCGGAATGTACGAACATGTCGGCGTGGACAACTGGCGGACCTATTTTGGCAGCATTGCGAGGTTGCTTCGACCTGGAGGAGCCTTCCTCAATCACGGGGTCATCGCCACAGATCCGCACGGCGAGAGTCATGGACCCGACTTCGGAGATTTCATCGCTCGTCACGTTTTTCCTGGCGGGGCCATCGCGCATCTGTCGCGGACCGTCTACGAGATCGCAGACGCGGGCCTCGAGCTCGCCGACATTGAAGATCTCCGGCCGCATTATGCGCGCACCTTGCGTTGCTGGTCTCGGCGACTTGAATCCCGAGCCGCCGAAGCGATTGCGTGCGCAGGCCCCGAACGCTTCCGTATCTGGGACACCTATCTTGCTGGAATGGCGTATGCCTTCGATCGGGGTTGGCTCTCTGTCGCGCAGGCCCTCGCTTACAAGCCAGGATCGAACGATTGGCCGGCCATTCGTCCTTGGACACGGGAGCATCAGTATAGTGATGGTGCTGCTGTCCTCACCGAGCCGCGTCAGGATCGCTTAAAGTTGATCTGAGATGCAACGACGCTGCGCTTGGCGCGTTCAACGAATGTTTGAACGCGAGGATGATATGGAACCTTCGGCGGCGCAACAAGGGCGTGAAGGCTCGCCCGATGGAGAATATTCGTTGTTAAAATCGAGCATTCGCGCCCTCGACGCTTATCTTCGGCGGCGACAAGGGGTCTACGAATATTCGAATTTGGGACAATGTCTCTTTCGTGTTCAACTGGTTGAAAGCACAATCGACGCGATATTGGGGGACGGAACGCCTCTTCGAAGAGGCGCCCCGATCCTCGATCTTCATATTTGGAACGAGCACGTCCCTCGCACTCCTCAGGGTGGCCCTAACCTCGGTTGGGCGCGGCAACTCGACCGCTGCATCGACGCTTCGCTGAGAGAGCTGGCAGCTCATCTCGCGCGCAATCGGACCCTCGACGGGGTCAGCGCAGTTCGAGGCAATCTAAGCCTAGGCGCGCAGAGCCGCTCTAATCAAATCGCGCGTGTCGCTTCACGTTTCGGATTCGAGCAGCTTCCGACGCCGAGGTTGTCCCATAAGGAGCGCCTTCACTGGTTCGGGGAGAACATCCTAATCTCAATGCTGGTTCTCGCCGAAAATGCGTCGGCTCTGCACGCCGACACTTTGTTCCGATGCCGGACCTTGACCTATATTTCGCGTAACAATCTCGAAAGACGCTTCGGAGGGAAGGAGCAGCCGGTCGCTTAGCGAGCGTTATTCCTTTGGAGGTCGACCTTGCTGGATGTGAAAATATTCGAGCTCGTCTCCGACATCTCCTCCGCAATGGCAATTGTCGGATGCGTCTATCTTCTCGTCGCCTCGGCAGTCGTGCTGCGCTTTTCCCGACGCCGAGGCCAGCCGAAAGCGCCGGCCGTTCCGGTGACGATATTGAAGCCATTGCACGGAGCCGAGCCGCGGCTCGCCGAAAGAATCCAAGCGTACTGTGAGCAGCGCTATGAAGGCGAGCTGCAAATGATTTGTGGTGTTCGCGATCACGCAGATCCTGCGACCGAAGCGGTACGGATCGCTCAAGACGCCGTCGGACCTCGCATCGAGCTCAGGATCGACCCGCTCCAGCACGGAGGAAATCGTAAAGTGTCCAACCTCGTAAACATGGCGAGGGACGCCCGGCATGAGATTTTGGTGCTCTCCGACAGCGACATCGAGGTCGATCAGAATTATCTGACCAACGTCGTGTCCTGGTTCGCTCAACCTGATGTCGGCGCAGTGACGTGCCTCTATCACGGTGTGCCGTCGAAGGCCCTTTGGTCCCGCTACGCGGCGCTGGCGATCAATGCGCATTTTCTACCGAGCGTCGTTCTCGCTATCAGTTTCGGCTTGGCGCGGCCGTGCTTCGGCTCGACGATCGCTATCCGACAGAGCACGCTCCAAAACATCGGAGGCTTGCAGGCGTTCGCCGATTGCCTCGCGGATGATCATGCTATCGGAATGGCAGTCCGTTCCGCGGGGCGCAAAGTGTCGATCGCGACGTCTTCCCTCGGCCATCTCTGCTTCGAGAAGTCACTCAAGGCGCTCTTCTCCAATGAGGTGCGGGCAGCGCGAACGATCCGCCAAATTTGTCCTCTCGGGCATTGCGGCTCGGTCATCACCCATCCGCTTCCAATGGCGCTGATAGATTTCACGGTTGGGGGGCATCATGGCCTCGTGCTGATCGTCGCAGCGCTGGCCAGTCGCGCCCTCCTCTGCGAGAGCGTCCGTCATGCCTTCGGGCTTGCCCGGCAACCGCACGAGCTCATTCCGGCTCGAGACCTTTTGTCCTTCGCTGTATTCGTAACGAGCCTATTCGGACATAGTGTCGAATGGCGGGGAACGACTCTCGAGATGCGCAGGAACGGCAAGATACAAAGCGACGGAAACCGATCTGGCGTCACAGTGGCGCCGTCCGAGTAGCGGCCGTGTGTCGACGTCGCGGAACTCTCATCATCACAGCCGATGATTTCGGCCTCGCGACGGAGGTGAATGAGGCCGTCGAGCGCGCTCATTGCTCCGGAATTCTGACCGCGGCCAGCTTGATGGTCGGCGCTTCGGCGGCCGGCGACGCGGTCGCGAGGGCGCACAAGCTTAAAACTCTTCGGGTCGGACTTCACGTCACGCTCGTGGACGGCGCGCCGACCTCGCCGCTTTCAAACATTCCCGACCTCCTCGATGGGGAACAATTTCGGCGCGACCTCGCGCGACTTGGAGTGGAAATCGCGTGTCGGCCCTCCGTTCGCCACCAGCTGCGGGCGGAGATCACGGCGCAGTTCGAAGCTTTCGTTGCGACTGGCCTGCCGCTAGACCATGTGAACGCGCACGCCCATTATCATATTCACCCGATTGTCGCCGCCGAAATCATCTCGATAGGACGGCGCTATGGGCTACGAGCTATGCGTGTTCCTCGTGAACCGATCGGCATGTTGGCTAGCATCGAAGCGGGCGTCAAGCCGCAACCGAGGACGGTGGATTTCTTTGTCGGGCTGCTAGCGAGTCGAGCGCGGAACGCGACGCTTCTCGCGCCAACGTCCGTATTTGGTTGGGCATGGTCGGGCGCAATGACTAAGAAGCGGCTCCTCGGCCTTCTTCAAGGGGCGCCGGACGGGATCACGGAAATCTATACACATCCAGCAGTCGTCGATCACTTCGTCGGGCACGCTTCCGGCTACGGATATCGGCAGGAATTCGACGCCCTTTGTGCACCCGAGACGATCGAGGCCGCGCGGAGTTCTCGCCTGCTGCTCGGCGGCTACGGCGACGCATAGATCTGGGGATCACGCTCGCGGATTTTCGAAGGCCTCCTGGCCTCGGCTCGTAGCGACCGTCACTTTTACGGCGAGCGCAAACGGAATCGCGAGTAGCGCGCCTGAAACGCCGAAGAGCGCTGCGCCGATGAGAAAACTCAAGATGATGATGATCGGGTGAAGCTGCGCTGCTTTGCCGAGCACCAACGGACCAACGACCTGATCGATCGACAAGCGAAGCGCCACCGCATAGGCTGCGTAGGCTAGGACGGCTCCGATGCTCTTTGCCTGGGCCAGCGCAATTAGGCCCGCTGTGATCGCAGAAGCGGCGGGGCCGACGATAGGTATAAGCTCGAGAACGCCCGTAAGCACGGCGAGAGGGACGGCATGCCGGAGCCCGAGTAGTAACCCTAGCCCGACATAGGCGACGACAGCCGCATAGACGACAATGATGAAAACGCCGATGAAATAGCGCCTGACAGCGGGCGCAAGGGCGCTCGAGATCGCTTCGAGCCTCCCGCGCTCGCGTTCGGGAACGAGCCAAAGCAAGCCGCGCGCGAGCCTGGGGCCGCTCACCAAGAGGTAAAGCAGCAGCACCAATGTCAAGAAGCCGCCGAATAGAGCGGCAATCGCAATGGACGACAGCTTGGTGATCCTCGACGGCTCCTCGAGCCAATTACGAAGCGCCGCCGTAGCGGATTCGGCCGCTCTATTCGCATCCAAGCGTTGTCCGAGAAAATGACTCTGCCCTCCGGTCGTATCCTCAACCAATTTGGCGATCGCGTCCTGCATATCGCCTGTGGCCAATCGCTCCACGGCTCCGATTAAGGGCAAAGCCCCGAAAAATCCCAGCGCCGCCACGATCGTGAGGACAAGAAGAAAAATGATGGTCGCGCAGACTCCTCGAGACCTGCCCCGCGCAGCGCATCGGTCGATGAGCGGCGTACAGACGAGCGCAACCAATGCCGCGATCACGAAAGGTAGCAAAACCCAGCGCAGCAGGTAGAAGAGAACGAGGCCGGTGACGCCGATGATCCAAAGCGATGCATTCGGCGATCGAAGGGGAGTGCGCGGGTCCGATTCATTTCGATCGAAGCTCATCATTCTTCTCCTGCCCCTTGGCTCGTGCATCGGACGACGATCTCGTAGCCGCCGCCGGCCAAAGAGATAGGAAGAATCCTTCTCGGGAAAATGTCGACAGCGTAGCTTGCTCCCGGACGTCCGCCCACGCCGTGGCCGAGTAGATAAATGATTTCGGTGGCCCGCTCGGTGAGCGCTGAACGCGAAACTTCACAGCGACAGGGGGCGCCGGCCGATTAAGGGCGCAACAGGATGTGAGGAAGACCGATGCGGTCTGGGATCAAGGAAAAGATGTAGGCTGAAGCGGAGTAGCGAACGGTTTGTGCTCACGGATGAGGGGACTCTTGCGACGTGTATGATCTCGACGTCTCCGTCGCAGGCGTTCCTCTGGGTCATCGATGCCGGTCGTTCTTTGGTTTCGAGCCCGCCCATGTCATTCGGCGACGAGAGCTTTGTCGCCCTCTCCGTAGACCTGCAGAGCGCCCTGAGGGCGCTCTGCCGCAAGACATCAGGATTCTTTTGACGGTCGGGCGCAGCGATGGATTTCCCGGAGCAGCCAACTATTTGCGAAGACGGTGACGGGCTTCGACCGCACCAGCACTCCGTTGCGCGTGAGCCAAGGTGGTCCCTCTTTGGTATGGAAGTGGCCAGACCGCGTCCTTGCGCATTCGAGAAAGAAGGAGAATTGGCGATGGCGCGAGCAGCGATCGTGACAGGCGGCGTGACCGGCATTGGCGCAGCTACCTGCAGAGCTCTTTCGAAAGCTGGCTATCGGGTGGCTGCAACCTATTTCAAGAACCAAGGAGATGCCGAAATCTTTTCCAAGGAAGCAGAGCTTCCGACATACGAGTGGAACGTAGCGGATTTCGACGCATGCCAGGGTGGCGTCACGGAAATAGCGAAAGCGATCGGGCCGATCGAAATATTGGTCAATAATGCAGGAATCACGCGGGACGCGACGCTACAGAAGATGACTCATGAGCAGTGGCGCTCCGTGATCGACGTCGATCTCGGCGGGTGCTTCAACATGTGCCGAGCCGTGATCGAGGGTATGCGAGAAAGGCGATTTGGGCGAATCGTGAATGTCAGTTCGATCAACGCTCTCGCCGGCCAATTCGGCCAGACCAATTATGCCGCGGCCAAGGCAGGGATCATCGGCTTCACCAAAGCCCTGGCCCTCGAAAGCGCATCTCGCGGCATTACCGTCAATGCGATCGCGCCCGGATATACTGACACCGCCATGGTTGCGGCTATGCCCCCGGATGTCTTGACGAAAATTGTGGCAACCGTGCCGATCGGGCGTCTCGCGCGACCGGAAGAAATAGCGCGCGGCGTCACGTTCCTCGTCAGCGACGAAGCGGGATTCGTCACGGGCGAAACGCTCTCCATCAACGGCGGCAAATATATGCAATAGCCCGACGTGCGACCCCGACGCAGGGCCTGGTCACCATGCTCTTCGGCGGAGGCAATTGGGGCACGCTCACTGGAGAGCGTCCGAGCCGAACAATGTCCGCTTGTACCGTTCGCCGACCTCGACGCGGGGGGGGACTCCCCACCGTTTGTAAAGCGTGATCATGGGCCGGGATTGGTGATTTTCGCGGGGAGATTTGGATTGAAGAGAGTCCGGGTCTGGAGCATGGCGCAGGCGACGGCGAGCAGGCGGTCGGCGACCGAGCGGAGGGCTCGTCCGTGACCATGGCCTCGGGCGCGGAGGGCGGCGTATTTGGCCCGGCTTCTCGGGTCATGCTGCACGGCGGTGCGCGCCCAGTGATAGACGGCGTAGCGCAGTCGAACATGCGCGGCTTGGCGCATCAGCACGATCTTGCTCTTTCCCGACCGTTTCGTGATCGGCGCGACGCCCGACAGGCAGCGCAGCGCATGGTAGTCTCGGCGTTGCAGAGCGTGCTGAGCTTCTGTGAGCAGCGTGGCGAGGGCGATCCTTCCGACGCCCGGCAAGGATCGCAGGATCGTCACGTCGCGCTGCTCTTCTCTCTGCCCCTCGGCTGTCTCCTCGCCGCCGGCGAGCTTTTCGGTCAGGCGATCGAGGCGCTTGTCGGCCTCGCGGATCTGGCGATTGACGAGGGCGAGGCGCTGGGCGGCGCCTTCGATTTGCCCGGTCACGGCGTTGACCGTGCCGGCGGCGACGGAGATGGCGGGCGCCCTCAGCTGCTCCAACGCCCCGGCGGCGGTAATGCGACGGATACGGTGACGCTTGAGCAGACGCTCGACCGTGGGCTCGCGCACGCGCCTGGCCTTGTCGGGCGTCGGAACGAGACGCCACAGCTCGAGAACCCAATCGGCGGCGACGTCGTCGCAGAGTTCGAGAAACTGCGGATAATAGCGCCACAGCAGCTCACGGACCTGATTGGAAAGACAGGTGCGTTCGACACGCAGCTCGTCGGCGATGCGCGACCATTCCCGCAGCTCGACGACCACTGGATCGAGCGGCGCCAGCAACCGGAAGCAGCGTCGATCGGTGCGCAATGCGTCGGCGAGCGCCTCGGCGTCGCGGCTGTCGTCCTTGGCGCCGGCGGGCGAAAAGCGATCGCGGAAGCGATCGAGCTGCTTGGGATTGATGGCGTGAACGCGGAAACCTCGCTCCATCAAGCTTTCCACGACGGGGCCATGCGGAACTTCGATGGCGACCATCACGGCCTCGGGCGGCGCGCCGGTGGACTTGAGAATCCAGTCGGCCATCTCCTTCAGCCCTTCGCCGCCATGCTCGAAGGCGCGCTCGCCGATTTTGGCGCCTTTGGCGTCCGACAGGCGCACGTGGTGCGTCTGCGAAGCCCAATCGACGCCCACGAACCAGTTATTCTCATCCTCCATCTCGAAGCCCCCCGTGTCCACGGAGCCGCCGCGATGTCAGCCATTCCCTGTACTGGCGCTCGAAGGCGCGGACTCCCCACGGGGCATTCATCGCGGCCGCCCGCCGGGGCACAGGTCCCCCCCAGGTGTTCAGGACACAGGGGGCGATTGGTCGCTCCCGGCGGGTCGGCTCGATCCAGGAGAGTAGCTCGGTCTCGGTCTTTCGGCGCGCGCGGTCGGAAGCGCTTTGCTGCGCTACGCTCCGCGTCGCGCTCCCGACCGCGCGCTGCTCGTCATGAACCTTGGGAACGGTACAGGGGGGTGGGCGTCTCATAACGGACTGGAGGCTCTCGGGAGGAGCAGCAATGGATGAAAAGCCTGATCGGCAGGTGAGTACATGGCCGCTGACTGCGCTCATCGATGCTACTTTCGAAGCATGGCGCACGGTCGTTCGACTTCCGCAGCTCGAGCCATCGGCCCGAGTCCAGGAAATCGGATCGGCGCGGAATGAGCGACGGCAGCCGGATCTTCGCGCCGGAGCGAAATCCTCTTCCAATCTCGACCGGCTGCTCCACGCCGGCATGGGACGTCTGACTTTCGGCCTTTCTCCATTTGCGCTATGGATCGCCTATGCGGATTGGGCGATCCATTTTTGGGCGTCTCCTGGAAAACATCAGCAATTGGCCGAGAAAATCGGGCAGAAGACAATCCTGTTTCTGACCTATCTCGTGCATCGGGCGTCCGACCCGGCCTGCGCTCCCTGCATCGAACCTTTGCTGCAGGATCATCGCTTCAGAAGCGACGCTTGGCGGCAACTGCCGTTCGATCTGATCTACCAGTCATTCCTTCTGACGCAGCAGTGGTGGCACGGCGCTATGACGAACATCGGCGGGGTATCGCAGCATCATGAGCAGGTCGTCGCCTTCGGCACACGGCAGTTGTTGGACGTGGTTTCCCCCGTCAATTTCATTGCCACCAATCCCGAGGTTCTCGGCGCGACGATTCGAGAGGGCGGACAAAATCTCGTTCGTGGAGCGACGAATTTCTGGGCGGACTGGGAACGAACGATCTCCGGCAAGCTCCCGATCGGCGCGGAAAACTTTTGCCCAGGCGAACAAGTGGCGGTGACGAAAGGCGAAGTGATTTATCGCAACAGGTTGATCGAGCTCATTCAATATGCGCCGACGACATCTGATGTCAGCGCGGTGCCGGTGCTCATCGTGCCGGCCTGGATTATGAAATATTACATTCTCGATCTTTCGCCGGACAACTCCCTCGTCAAATATCTCGTCGATCACGGGCATACCGTCTTCATGATCTCATGGCACAATCCGAATATCGAAGATCGAGATTTGGGCTTCAATGACTATCTTCGGCTCGGCGTTCTCGACGCTCTTCAGATCGTCGGGGAGATCGTACCGAAATGCAAGGTCGATGCGGTCGGCTACTGCCTTGGTGGAACTCTTCTGTCGATCGCTGCCGCATATTTGGCAAGGGAAAAAAGCTCTGTCTTGAACTCCGTCACTCTACTGGCGGCGCAAACGGATTTCACCGAGGCTGGAGAGCTGAGCTTGTTCATCGACGACAGCCAGCTCAACTATCTCGAAGACATGATGTGGAATCAAGGCTATCTCGACACGAGACAGATGGCGGGAGCGTTCCAGCTCCTGCGATCGAACGATCTCATCTGGTCTCGCGTGGCGCATGAGTATCTGATAGGGCGTCGATCGCCCATGTTCGATCTGATGGCCTGGAACGCCGATACGACGCGCATGCCTTATCGCATGCACTGCGAATATCTGCGCCGTCTTTTCCTCCACAACGATCTGTTCGAAGGCCGCTATAAGGTCGATGGACAGCCGATTGTGCTCAGCGACGTCCGCGCTCCGATCTTCGCCGTCACCACAGAAAGAGACCATGTCGCGCCATGGCGCTCGGTCTACAAGATCAATCTGGTCAGCGACACCGACGTGACCTTCGTTCTGACCAGCGGCGGCCACAACGCCGGCATCGTCAGCGAACCGGGCCACAAGGGTCGGCGTTACCGAATCGGCCATCGCGCGGCTGACACCCAATATGTCGACCCTGACACTTGGCGCGCGAGAACGGAGGCCGAAGAGGGATCGTGGTGGCCGGCCTGGGTTTCCTGGCTCGACGCTCGATCAGGTGGACGCGCTTCTCCTCCCGCTCTGGGCGCGCCCGAAAAAGGATATCCCTCGCTCGAAAATGCGCCGGGCGCATACGTCTTGGAGCGCTGATCCGCAGCCTCCACGAAGCCTCCCGCGGTTTCGCGAGGAGCCGAGTTCAAATGGGCCGGCCGGATCATAGGAGAGTGCTCATGTCGCAACTCCTCGGCAAAAAGGGACTGGTCTTCGGTATAGCCAACGACCATAGCATCGCCTATGGCTGCGCCGAGGCTTTCAGCCACGCCGGCGCAGAGTTGGCGATCACTTATCTCAATGCCAAGGCGGAACCCTATGTCCGACCGCTGGCCGAGCGGCTGCAAAGCCCCATAATTGTTCCCTGCGACGTTCGTGAGCCCGGCCAGCTCGAGGCCGTGTTCGAGCGGGTCGCCGCCGATTGGGGCGCCCTCGATTTTCTGCTGCACTCTATCGCCTATGCTCCGAAGGAGGATCTTCATAGTCGGGTCGTCGACTGCTCGCAGGCGGGGTTTGCGCTGGCGATGGACGTGTCTTGCCATTCTTTCATTCGCATGGCTCGATTGGCCGAGCCGCTCTTGTCAGATGGCGGATGCCTGCTCACCGCTACCTTCTACGGCTCGGAAAAGGTCGTAGAAGAATACAATCTCATGGGGCCGGTGAAGGCCGCGCTCGAGAGCACAGTGCGCTATTTGGCGGCCGAGTTGGGACAAAAGCGCATTCGTGTCCATGCGCTGTCTCCCGGCCCGCTCGAGACGCGAGCGGCGTCGGGCATAGATCGGTTCGACGAGCTGCTCGAGAGGACACGTTTGCGTGCGCCGGAGCGCCAGCTCGTGTCGATCGAGGACGTCGGCAATGTGGCCGCCTTTCTCGTAAGCGACGCCGCTGCGGCGCTGACCGGCAACATCGAATATGTCGATGCGGGCTACCATATTCTGGGGTGACTCGCAGCCTCGCTTTCGATCGGAGGCCGTAAATGAACAAGATCGAGAACCGAACCTTCGACCAGCTGCGCATCGGCGATTCGGCCAGCATCGCGCGGACGCTCACCGACAAGGATATCGAGCTCTTCGCCGTTATGTCCGGCGACGTCAATCCGGCCCATGTCGATCGTGAATTCGCCAAAAGCGACATGTTCCACAAGGTCGTGGCGCATGGCATGTGGGGCGCCTCCCTGATCTCGACCGTGCTCGGCACCGAGCTTCCAGGACCGGGCACGATCTATCTCGGGCAGACGCTGCGTTTTCGAAAGCCGGTCGGGCTCGGCGACGCCATCACCGTGACCGTCAAGGTCGCCAAAAAGAACGACAGCCACAGAGTCGTTCTCGACTGCGCTGCGACAAACCAGCGCGGTGAGGTCGTCATCGACGGCGTCGCCGAAGTCATCGCGCCAGTCGAGAAAATATCGCGCCAGCGGGTGATTTTGCCCGAGCCGGAGTTCCGCGAGCGTGGCCGTCATTTCCGTCGCCTGCTCGAGCGGTGCGGCGGGCTGGAGCCGATCCGCACAGCCGTCGTCCATCCTGTCGACGAGGTCTCCTTTCTCGGCGCGATCGAGGCCGCGAGAGCAAAGCTCATCATCCCCGTCCTGATAGGTCCCGAAGCCAAGATTCGCGCTGTGGCGGAAAAGGCCGAGGTGGATATTTCCGCGTATGAGCTCGCACCGACGGAGCACAGCCATGAGGCGGCGGCCCAGGCGGCGGCGCTCGCGCGAGATCGAAAAGTGGAAGCATTGATGAAGGGCAGCCTCCATACGGAAGAATTCATGAGCGCGATCGTCAGCGAAGCAAAGCTGCGCACCGCCAGACGCATGAGCCATGTCTTCGTGATCGACGTTCCGGAATATCCGAAGCCGTTGTTTGTCACCGACGCTGCAATCAACATCTATCCGACTGTCGAGGACAAGGCCGATATCATCCAAAATGCGATCGAGCTCGCGCAGGCGCTCGGCGTCGAGGGGCCGCGGGTGGCGATCCTCGCGGCGGTAGAGACGGTTTCGCCGAAAATCAAATCGACGATGGACGCGGCGGCGTTGTGCAAGATGGCGGATCGGGGACAGATCGCCGGCGGCATCATCGATGGGCCGCTCGCTTTCGACAATGCGATATCCGCGGAGGCCGCCGAGACGAAAGGCATAAAATCGCCGGTCGCCGGGCATGCCGACATCCTCGTCGCGCCGGATCTCGACGCCGGCAACATGCTGGCGAAGCAGCTCGAATATCTCGCCGATTCGCAAGTGGCCGGGATCGTGGTGGGAGCGCGCGCGCCGATCATTCTCACCAGTCGCGCCGACAAGCCCCTCGCCCGTCTCGCAGAGCTGGCCTCGCTTATTTGGACAGCGCCCCGCGAAAATAAGGTGGATTCCTGCCGGGATTTGCTGAACACGGGGCGGTTCGATTTTGTCGCGGCGGCGGGAGGGCTTTAGCCCGACCAGAGCTGCGACAAAATCGAAGGCGACAATCATGCGGCCATCGCCGTTTCCAGTTCGCCGAAGTAGGCCTCGTCGGGCGTGCGCGCGTCAAGGCTCGAATGTGGGCGCCCCTCGTTGTAGAAGGCCAGATATCGGCCGATCGAAGCACGCGCCTCGGACACGCTGTCATAGGCGCGCAGATAGACCTCCTCATATTTGACGCTGCGCCACAGCCGCTCGACAAACACATTGTCGCGCCACGCGCCCTTGCCGTCCATACTGATGGCGATTTTCGCGTCGAGCAGCACGCTCGTGAAGTCGATGCTAGTGAACTGGCTGCCCTGATCCGTGTTGAAAATCTCGGGCTTGCCATGTTTGCCCAGCGCCTCCTCGAGCGCCTCGACGCAAAAATCGGCTTCCATGGTGATCGACACCCGATGCGCCAACACGCGCCGGCTGAACACGTCGACGACCGCCGCCAGATAGACGAAGCCGCGCCGCATCGGAATGTAGCTTATGTCCGTCGCCCAGACCTGATTGGGCCGCTCGATCTTCACGTCGCGCAGGAGGTAGGGATAAATCTTGTGTCCCGGCGCCGGCTTGCTCGTATTTGGTCGCCGATAGATCGCCTCGATCCCCATGCGCTTCATCAGCGTCGCCACATGCCGACGGCCCACGCTGACGCCCTCGCGGTTCAATAAGTCGCGTAACATCCGGGCTCCGGCGAAAGGATATTCGAGATGCAGCTCGTCCAGGCGGCGCATCAGCTTCAAATCCTCATCGGAGGCCGGTCGCGGCTTGTAGTAGACCGAGCTGCGGGCGACGCCGAGCGCTTTCGCCTGGCGGACGATCGGAAGCTCGTGAGCGCCATCGATCATCGCTTTGCGCTCAGCAGGCCGGCCTTGCTGAGCGCGCCGGACAAAAAATCGTTGGTCAGAGTGAGCTCGCCGATCTTGGCGTGCAGCGCCTTCAAATCGACGGCCGCCTCCTTCGCTTCCGGCTTCTCCTGACCGAAAACTCCTGCCGCGCCTTCGAGAAGCTGGCCCTTCCACGTCGTGATCTGGTTCGGATGAACGTCGAATTGCTGCGCCAGCTCTCCCAGCGTCTTCTCGCCTTTGATCGCGGCCAAAGCCACTTTCGCTTTAAACGCCGGGGAATGCGTCCGGCGGCTCTTCTTCGTCATCGAATGCTCCTGATTCGCAGCGAGAATCCTCGCCGCTGTCAGGCAGAAAATCCACTCAAGCTACTGTCCGAATTTGCGAGGCCAGCTCTCGCCTCCTGCGCAATCGCGCTGCTGCTCGCGCGTCGAGAGGCGGGAGCCAGGACATGAGCGACGCCATATTGACGATCAACGCCGGCTCCTCGAGCGTCAAGTTCGCGCTCCTTCCCGCCGATGAAAGACCGGGCCGGCCGCGCGCGCTCGCCGACGTAGGCGTTCGGCGTTACGGTTTCCATGGTGTTTCGTATGAATATATCGCGAGCGTCCTTCCCGAAGCGATGGGACCGACGGAGGCCGATGGTCGAATCGTCGCCGCCCATCTCGTCAGCGGCGCCAGCATGTGCGCGCTGCACAGACGCAAAAGCGTCGCCACCACAATGGGGTTCACCGCGCTCGACGGGCGTCCGATGAGCCACCGCTGTGGCGCTCTCGACCCGGGCGTGGTGCTCTACCTGATCGGACAGAAGGGAATGAGCGTTCGGGAAGTCAGCGAGCTTCTCTACAGCGCGTCCGGCCTGTTGGGCGTCTCTGGCGTCAGTGACGACATGCGGACGTAGATGGCGAGCGGCGACCCGCTAGCGAAACAAGCGGTCGAGCTTTTCATATACAGTATTGGACGAGAGCGCGGCTCCTTGGCGGCGGCGCTCGGTGGTCTCGGGGAGCGAGATGGCTCGGGATAGAACTCGACGAAGCGGCAACGCGGCGAGCGGGCCGCGCATTTCGCTGCCGGAAAGCCGAGCTTCCGCATGGGTTATCGCGAGGGACGAGGATCTCATGATCGCGCGCCATACATGGAATCTGCTGCTCTGATCTCGACAGCGCGACGGTGAGGGCGCTGAGCTGCGCCGCCGAACGGACAGGTCAAACTTGAAAAAGCGGCGAGTGTGACGATCAAGCAAGCTGAACGGATCACAGGAGCGCAACTACGCGCTCCGCAATCCACGACGGGGTCGGCCATGGCGAAGGACTCGAAAGCAATCGACAGCTCCGCCTCTGAGGATCCGCGCGAGAGAGCAGCACAGCAAAAGCCCGGCAGAGGCGAGAGCGCCGACGCCTTCGCCGAGCTGAGCGCGCAGGAGGCGCTGGCGAAGCTCGAGAGCGCGCCCGAAGGATTGAGCGCCGAGGAAGCCCGCCGTCGCCTCGGCGTCTATGGTCCCAACACTCTCGAAGAAAAACGCGTTCCATTGTGGCGCCGCCTATTGACGTATTTCTGGGGACCGATTCCCTGGATGATCGAAGTTGCGGCTGTGCTTTCGGCGGTGAACGAGGACTGGCGCAGCTTCGGCGTGATTCTCCTCATGCTGTTCATCAACGGCGGAGTCGGCTTCTGGCAGGAGAAATCGGCCGCCGACGCCCTCGACGCGCTGAAAGGACAGCTCGCGCTGAAGGCGCGTGTGCGACGAGACAATCGATGGATCGAAATCGACGCCGCCGATCTTGCGCCGGGCGACGTGGTGCGTATTCAACTGGGCGACATAACGCCTGCGGACGTGAAGCTGCTCGAAGGCGACTATCTTTCCGTCGACCAATCTGCGCTGACCGGCGAATCATTGCCAGTGACCAAGAATGAGGGAAATATCGCTTATTCCAGCACGGCCGTCAAAGAAGGCGAGATGATTGCCGTCGTGTGCGCGACGGGCGCGAACACTTTCTTCGGTCGGACCGCAAAGCTGGTGGAAAGTGCGGGCGCGGAATCCCATTTCCAACGCGCCGTTCTCCGCATCGGCAATACTCTCGTCATCAGCGCCATAGCTCTTTCCGCGCTCCTCGTCGTCGTCGAGATCTATCGCGGCGTAGCATTGCTGCAACTGCTCTCTTTCGTGCTGATTGTCGTGGTCGCCTCCATTCCTGTCGCCTTGCCTGCGGTGCTGTCGGTGACCATGGCTCTGGGCGCGCTCGCCCTCTCCAGGATGAAGGCCGTGGTGTCTCGCCTGGAGGCCATCGAAGAGATGGCCGGGGTCGATGTCCTGTGCGCGGACAAGACGGGAACTTTGACGCAGAACAAGCTCACCGCGGGCGATCCCGTGATCTTCGAGGCGCAAGACGCAGCCGAGTTGATCCTGGCCGCGGCGCTCGCTTCGAAGAAGGAGAATCGAGACGCGATCGACGATGCGGTGATCGCGGCCTTGCCTGACGCCAAAGCGCTCGAGCCTTATCGCCAGACGCGGTTCACGCCGTTCGATCCGAAACATAAGCGCACAGAGGCCGCAGTGAAAGCGGCCGACGAAACAGTCTTCTCCGTGACGAAAGGCGCGCCTCAGGTCATCGTCGAAATGTGCCATTTGCAAGAAGATGCGCTCGAGCGCGCCAATAAGGCGATCGACGAAGCCGCTCGCAAGGGATTCCGGACATTGGGCGTGGCGCGCTCGGACGACAATGGCGCGAGCTGGCGGCTTTTGGGAGTTTTGCCGCTTTACGATCCCCCACGTGACGATTCCGAGGCGACGCTCGCGAATGCGCGCGATCATGGAATCATCGTCAAGATGGTGACCGGCGACAACACCGCGATCGCCCGTGAGATCGCTCGGCAGGTCGGTTTGGGGACAAATATTCATCCTGCCGCGGCGCTGCTTCAAGGCGGAAACGAAGACGGTGGTCCGCGCTTGGCGCGCGCCATTGAGGAAGCCGATGGCTTCGCCGAAGTATTTCCCGAGCATAAGTTCAACATCGTCAAGGCGTTGCAGGACAAGGGCCATATCGTCGCCATGACTGGCGACGGCGTCAATGACGCGCCCGCACTCCGTCAGGCCGAGGTCGGAATCGCAGTCTCCGGCGCGACCGAAGCCGCTCGGGACGCCGCCAGCCTCGTCCTTATCGAAGCTGGCTTATCGGTCATCGTCCAGGCCGTGGAGGAGGCTCGACGCATCTTTGCTCGAATGACGAGCTACACGATCTATCGCATCGCCATGACGTTGAGCATCATGGTATTCGTGGTGCTGACGATGATCGTGTACTATGATTATCCATTGACGATCATCATGATTATCTTGCTGGCGTTGCTCGATGACATTCCGATCATGACCATCGCCTGGGACAATACGGAATTGAGTCCGAAACCGGTTCGCTGGCAGATGGACCGCCTGCTGATCATCTCTGTCATGTTCGGGACGCTGGCGCTCGCTCAAAGCTTCGCATTGTTTATTCTCGCTCGCTCTGTCTTCGGAATCGGCGTTGCCGAAACACAGACGATGATGTTCTTGCGCTTTATCGTCGGCGGCCATCTGCTTCTGCTCGTCAGCCGCACGCGCCGTCCGTTTTGGCGACGTCCACACCCGTCTTGGCAGCTTTTGTCGGCGGTCGTGGCGACACAGATCGTCGGCGTGCTCTTCGTTTGGTTCGGTTGGCTCATGCAGCCAATCTCTTTGGCCGCGATCGGCCTCATCTGGGCTTATGATATCGTGTGGATGCTGGCGATGGACGCGGTCAAGCTCGGCGCCTACCATATCCTCGACCGCAGGAGGGAAAGACGTCCCATTCGCGAAGCTCGGCGGCGCTCGCGTCCTGCGCGCGCAGGCGGGCGTCCAGGTCGAGCAGCGGTTCCCTTGCACCTCGTAAGGGTCGCGCCCATCCAGTTCGCGGATCTCGCCGCCGGCGTCGCCATATCGGGCTTGACCATGATCGGACTATCGGGGTTCGCTTCGACTGTGATGGCTGCGGTTGCGACCGTCGTTCTCGGTCTGGCTCTGCTGTTGCGTGGAAGGGCGCTGCTGGTCGACTCGGCGAGGCTTGCTTCCTTGCCGAGTGCCGCTTCTGTTCCGGCCGATCCGTTCGGCGTCGTCAGCTGGCTGGGCGTTGCGCTGATCGGCGGCGGCGGCGCGCTCCTGGGCGCGCTCGTTCTACTCGGCGGTCCCGTCACGGTTCTTACGCCATCCGCGATCATCGGTTTCGGAGTCGCATTCGTTCTGAGCGGGAATTCGCGGTCGCGCTTGTACGCGCTAGAGCTTGCGATCCTCGCCTGGGCGCCGGTGTTATTCACCGGACGCGAAATTCTGACGAGAAGAATGGACCAGGCTTTTGCGAAGAACCAAATGCTCGCGGGTTTGGCCGCGAGCCTGCTCGGCCTCATTGCAGTCGCGGGGATAAACGCGATGACTCTGAGCCTCGTCGCTCTGCTCGTCCTCGGCCTCGCACTGGCATCGCCGCAGCGAATCGTTTCGAGCGCCGCGGAGCCGCGTTACGAGCCGGATGAAGGCCAAGGCGCAGTCCGCGGCCCGTAGCGCGACGGGTCGCAGCGTCGAGGAGTTCGAGGAAACGCGACGAAAGTCGCTGGACGACCGCAACCGTACTTGGTGCGAACGCGGAGAAATTTCGCTGCTGCGTTCCTTAGATCGTGTGGTTGGACGGCGAAGGGACGCAGATCATTTGCCATGCGCGCCTTTCGCATATTGGTCAGCGCGCATGCGAGCGATGGTCAAGCACTCGCATGCGCCGACTGCTCCCGGAGTTCCTCCCGACTCAAGTTCGCATCACACACGTTACTCCGTGACACGACTCGACAACCTTTGCTTTTGTTCCGAGGATTTTCAGCGGTTCGGACACTTTTTTTGGCGGTTGCGCCGAACGGATAATACGAAGAATCGAAATATTATCAGCAGAAATTGTGCTCGCATTTCCCGTTAAGGGACGTCCGCCGTTCTCGGGCAAGCTGATCGCTTGAGTGCATGCTCGAGTGCGACGATCGCCGGACAGAGAGCGGACCGCTCTGCCTGAGTCGATGTCGATAGCCTCTGCGGGTGATGATTTTCGATCTGATGGATGAGTTCGAGCCGCCGTTGAAGGACTTCCAATAGGCAGGCTGCGACTTGTCGTTCAAATTCGACTTTGATCATGGCCAGATGTTTCTAATTTTGCGAATGCATGCAAACGACAGCGCTGTCGCTAGACGCCGCCGCCCGCATGCACCCGCGCTTCCTAGACGCCTCCTCCAAGAGGCTCCTAATTCGACCAGCTAGACAAGAGTGGCGCTGATTCAACCCCCCCTGAGGAAATTTCAGATGTATCGCTAATGTCGCTTCTCTCGTCTACGCTTCTGCTATTCTGCTCCTATAGCAGCGGGTTTCGAGCGAATCCGGGTGATTACGAAGGAGAATGCTCGCAGCGAACTCGTCGCCCCGGAAGTGATCGGCGGCCGCTGCGCGCTCTGCCGACGTTTTGGGAAAGGGAAAGGAGGATTCGAGGCCTCCGGCCCTTCCTGTGAAGCCTGACGGAGCGCCGAGAGACCTCAGACATGACGAGGGGATCGAAATCTCGCACGGCGCTGTTGGAGTGCCGGACGCCGCGCGGCGGCTCGATCGCAGAGTAGAGTACGAAGCTCTGCTTCAAATATTGGCACGGACGGGGAGAAATCCTGATCGTCAACCACGAGGGCCGCGGCTGGTGGGATGGTCGTGCCCCCACCGGTGGTGTAGCAGCTCGGGAGCAAGCGGCTCGCGACGCGCGCTTTTCATAGCGCCGTAGCGAGCGAGCGGCTTGCGGCGGCCACCGGCGATCCGGGGCCATGGCGACAACAGGCCATTCTGGGCCGCGGACGTTGGGACGCGGATACGCTGCGTGACATTGTGCGCGACTATGCGCTGGAGACGTTGGCCGACGACGATGCGTGCGCGGCCGGCCGGTCAAAACGACGGTGAGCGACCGCAAGGCTCCATGCCCGCTCGACAAGGTGAACCGGCAATTTCGGGCGGCGCGGCCGAATGCGCTGTGGCTGTCCGACTTCACTTATGTCTCGACTTGGCAAGGCTTCGTCTATGTAGCTTTCGTGATCGACGCCTTCGCTCGGCGGATCGTCGGCTGGCGCGCCTCGCGCACAGCGCATGCGGGCTTCGTGCTCGACGCGCTCGAGCAGGCGCTGCATGATCGTCGGCCGGTTCACAGCGGCGGCCTCGTCCATCATAGCGACCGCGGCGTTCAATACGTCTCTATAAAATACACCGAGCGCCTCGCCGAGGCCGGCGTCGAGCCATCGGTCGGCAGCGTCGGCGACAGCTACGACAACGCGCTCGCCGAGACGATCAACGGACTCTACAAGGCCGAGCTGATCTGGCGACGCGGGCCGTGGCGAAGCTTCGAGGCGGTCGAGTTCGCCACGCTCGAATGGGTCGACTGGTTCAACAATCGCAGACTGCTGGAGCCGATCGGAAACATTCCGCCGGCAGAAGCCGAAGCGCGCTATTATGCGCAACTCGAGGAGCCCGCCATCGCGGCGTGACTCAGACGAAATGGCCTCCGGCGATCCCGGCGCGGTTCAGATAGACGAACTCGCTTGTCTTGCCGCTCAGGACAACCGCGTCCGTCCGAAGCATGGCCCCCACCGAATGGCCCGTGCCGCTCAATCGCCGACACTCTTCGCAATGGCATTGCGCGACGATGACCGGCGGTCCGGTCGCCGTGAAGCGAACGCCGCTGCAAAGACATTTTCCACTGTACGTCCGCATCTCAGTCGTTCCTGCATCGCGACAGATCGACAGGCCTTATCACACCGCGCTGACGTGCGGATGCGTCCATTCCATTGCCTTCATCGGCACGTCGAGCTCGGTATGGGCGAGCGCGTTGGTGAAGTTGGAGATGAGTTTCGCAGACAAGCACACGAGCACGTCGAGCGCCTGCGCGCGGGTATAGCCAGCATCGAGAAACGCCTGCAGCGTATCGTCTCCCACATGACCCCGCTGTTCGAGCAACTGGCTGGCGAAGCGGCGCAGCGCCTCGAGCTTTGGATCGGCGATCGGTCTGCCTTCGCGCAGCGCGTCGATCACGTCCTGCGGCGCCTTCAGCATGGACATGATCAGAGAGTGGCCGGCCATGCAGTAGTGGCAGCGGTTGTGGAAGTTCGAGGTCATCAGCACGACCTGCGCCTCGATCGGGGTGAAACCGGTCTTCTCGGTCGCCAGCTTGTAGAGCGTCGAATAGGCCTCGTGAGCGGCGGGGGATTCGGCGAGCACCTTGTGCAGGTTGGGCAGAAATCCGAACATGGCCCTCGCGCCCGCGATGTGCGGGAGCGACGCGGCGGGGGCGGTGGTCTCATCGTGATAGGTGAACATGAAGGGAAGTCCCTGGAACGGATCGTTTGAGGTCAAGAACGGTCGGGGCGAGGCCGGATCAGGCCGACGCCACGTAGCTGGTGATGGTCATGTCCGCGGCCTGCGTGCGCAGCGGGACGAGCGCCTGACAGGCTTCCGACGCATGCCAGCCGTTGAGCGCGTCGATGTCCGGAAATTCGATGACACCGACCGTCTGGTGGGTCAGTTTGCCGGCGAGGGCATCGATAGCCTTGCCCCGCAGCAGCGCCTTGCCGCCGAAGGGCGCAAGAGTCGGCCCGACGCCCTGTAGATAGGCCTGGTACTTCTCAGAATCCTTGACGGTAGTGGCGACGATGAAGAACGCGGTCATTGGGGGCTCCTTGAAGATCGACGTTGAAAGAGAGGATCGCGCAACCCGCCACCGGCGAACCCGGTCGACAAGGACCGGCGGACAGGTTATGTGCAGCGATGTATAAAACCTGCCCAACATTTTGTCCATAGGTGTACAAACAAAATGCCCAAGCCCGGCAGACCCCCGCAGTTCGACCGAGACGCAGCCCTTGATACCGCGATGCGAGCGTTCTGGCGCGACGGCTATCAGGCCAATTCGGTCAAGGCCCTGTCCGAGCGTCTGGGGATCACGCGGTCGAGCTTTTACAATGCGTTCGACAGTCAGGAGGCGCTGTTCCTCGAAGCGCTCGGCCGCTATCTCGATGGCTCGCCAGACCGCGCGCTGGCGCAAATGCCTCAGCAAGGCAGTGTCTGCGCACTGATTACCCAGACTTTCAGGACCGTGTGCCAGACATTGGCGGCGGACGCCGAGGCGAAGGGGTGTCTGCTGGTCAACAGCGTCGGCGCGCTGTGCCCGCCCGTCGACGATCTCGGCGCCGAAATCGCGGCGCATCTGATCGCGCGGGTGGAGCGTATCGAGGCGCTTCTGCGCGCTGCCGTCGCCCGGTTCGAGCTACCTTCGGATACCGACATTCCGGCCTGCGCGCTGGCGCTTATGACATTTTTGGTAGGACTCAACATGATGGCCAAGGTAGTACCGGACAGGGCCGTCCTCTGGCCCGCGGCGCGCGCGACGCTCGCCGCTTATGGCGTTCTGCGCGAGGAGGGGGCGACTGGCCAAAACGCCCTCCAGGGCCTCGAGAATGACTCGTAGCTTGCGAAGGACAAGCTTGGCTGAAGCTCATGAACACAGTGTCGTTGTCGGTATCCAATCCCAAGAGCGCAAACGGCTGTCAGGAGCCATCTTGGCTTGAGAATATCGGAATCCGAATCCAAAAAGCCATCAAACGTGATAATATTGACCGATAATATTCTCACGTTTGATGGCTTCCCACGTCGCTTTGGCCGGAAAACTAGGCTGTGTCGTGCGTCGCTGTTCGCAATTCTATAGAAATGTTGGAACAGCAGATTCTCAAATTAGCTGGCTTCAGCAAGCCATATTATCGAATTAAATGGATATTCTCAATCACTGGCTTTCTATCAAATCATTGATTTTCTTCACATCGAATTCTCACGCCAAAATGGCTCCTGACATCCTTATTCCATGCAACTTTACACCTTGCGGATTTAGCGGTCGACGAGACCGAGGCGCGGGGCGCAATCCGGAACCAATTCTTCACTTAACGGTTTTGAGTCGAGTCGCGAGTCGAAGTCGCTTCGACGGGCGAGACAATTGAGGCATGTATTTCGGTATCTACTGAGAGAGAAAGCGTATATGCAGCCGGGTCGTCATCCTGCGAGGCGCCGCGCGTCGACGCTCGCGACGCTTCTATCGAAGGCATCCATGCTGCTGCTCGCCGGCTGTTCTGGCGGGGTGCTCGATCCCAAGGGACAGATTGCCGCTGAAGAAAGCAAAATTCTCGTTAACGCATTCGGCACGATGCTGATCATTGTCGTCCCGACCATCATCGGGGCGCTCGTCTGCGCTTGGTGGTTCCGAGCATCCAACCGCCGGGCCCGATATCTTCCCGACTGGGTATTCTCCGGCCGGCTCGAGCTCGTCAACTGGGGCTTTCCGCTGCTCATCATCCTCTTTCTCGGCGGGCTGATCTGGATCGGCTCGCATCGGCTGGATCCGTTCCGGCCGATCGCCGCCTCGCGCGAGCCGGTCGAGGTGCAGGTCGTCTCGCTCGATTGGAAATGGCTCTTCGTCTATCCGGAGCAGTCGGTCGCGAGCGTCAATGAGCTCGTTCTGCCGGTCGAGGCTCCGGTCCACTTCTCTCTCACCTCCGCCACGGTGATGAACTCGTTCTTCATCCCGCGTCTCGGGGGCATGATCGCCACCATGCCCGGAATGGTGACGCAGCTCAATTTGAAGGCGGATCATATCGGCGATCTCTGGGGCCTCTCGACACAGTTCAGCGGAGACGGCTTCGCCGACATGCATTTCGCCGTGCATGTCAAATCCGAGGAGGACTTCGAGCGTTGGATCGCGGAGGCGCGAAAGCGCGCCTGCGATCTCGATCACGCCGGCTACGCAGCGCTTCTGCCCGCAAGTCAGAACGTGCCTGCTTTCGTCTTCCGTTCGGTCGCGCCCGCCCTGTTCTCGGATATCGCGACGGGGAAGCTCACGCCGCAGAAGGCGTCCGACAATTCCGCCGTCCCATGTCCGGAGGCGATGCGATGAAGATTTTAGGCGATCTGTCGTGGGACGCGATCCCGTGGAATTCTCCGCTGCCGTTGATCGCGGGCGCGGTGGTCATAGCCATCTGCTTGGCGATCGTGGCCTGGGTCGTGCTCGCCGGCCATCTCCCGTACCTCTGGCGCGAGTGGATCACCAGCGTCGATCACAAGCGCATCGGCGTCATGTATATCGCGCTCGGCTGCGTCATGATGCTGCGCGGCTTCGCCGACGCCATATTGATGCGCTCCCAGCAAGCCTATGCGTATCGCGCGGAAGGTTATCTTCCGCCCGAGCATTTCGATCAAATTTTCAGCTCGCACGGCACGATCATGATCTTCTTCGCGGCGATGCCGATGATGATCGGCCTCATGAATTTCGTCATTCCCCTGCAGCTCGGCATGCGCGACGTCGCCTTTCCGACATGGAATTCGACGAGTCTCTGGCTCACCGCCACCGGCGCGCTTCTCGTCAATATCTCGCTCGTCGTCGGCATGTTCTCGCGCGCCGGATGGTTGCCCTATCCACCGCTCTCCGAGCGCGAATTCTCGCCCGACGTCGGCGTCGATTACTACCTCTGGGCGCTGCTCATCTCCGGCGTCGGCACGCTCGTGACCGGAATAAATTTCGTCACCACGATTCTGAAGATGCGCGCTCCCGGCATGGGCTACCTCAGAATGTCGATGTATTGCTGGACGGCGCTCGCATCCAATCTGCTGATCGTCGCCGCTTTCCCGATTCTGACGGCGACGCTCACAATGCTCGCGCTCGACCGCTATCTCGGCTTTCATTTCTTCACCAACGCCGGCGGCGGCAATATGATGATGTTCATAAATCTGATCTGGGCCTGGGGGCATCCAGAGGTCTACATTCTCGTCTTGCCCGCCTTCGGCATTTTTTCCGAGGTGATCTCGACCTTCTCCGACAGGCCGCTGTTCGGCTATCGGTCGATGGTGCTCGCGACGCTCGGCATATGCGTCATCTCCTATCTCGTCTGGTTGCATCATTTCTTCACCATGGGAGCAGGAGGCACGGTCAATGCGGCTTTCGGCATCGCCACGACGGTGATCGCCGTCGTCACCGGCGTCAAAGTCTTCAATTGGCTGTTCACAATGTATGGCGGCCGTATTCGCTTCACGACGCCGATGCTGTGGTCGCTCGGCTTTATCGTGACCTTCGTCCTCGGGGGAATGACAGGCGTCCTCCTCGCT
The DNA here is from genome assembly GCF_018887255.1 of Methylosinus sp. KRF6. Taxonomy (NCBI): domain Bacteria; kingdom Pseudomonadati; phylum Pseudomonadota; class Alphaproteobacteria; order Hyphomicrobiales; family Methylocystaceae; genus Methylosinus; species Methylosinus sp. KRF6. The sequence continues at coordinate 1,248,000 of NZ_JAHLJF010000001.1, forward strand.
GTGCCGCCGGCCGACTTTGTGCTGCACAACAGCCTCTTTCTCGTCGCCCATTTCCACAACACCATCATCGGCGGCGTCGTGTTCGGCGCCTTCGCCGGCATCGCCTATTGGTTTCCGAAAGCCTTCGGTTTTCGCCTGCACGAGGGCTGGGGCGTCGCTGCATTCTGGTTCACTCTCGCGGCCTTCTACGCCGTCTTCGTGCCCCTCTACGTGCTCGGTCTACTCGGCATGACGCGTCGCATGCAGCATTACGACATGGAGATGTGGCGCCCGTGGGTGGCGGCGGCGATGGTCGGCGTCGTCCTCTTCGCGATCGCCTTTATCTGCCAAGTGATCCAGATCGTCGTCAGCATTCGCCATCGCGACCGGCTGCGGGACGAGACCGGCGATCCGTGGAACGGCCGCTCGCTCGAATGGGCGACGCCGTCGCCGCCGCCGCAATTCAACTTCGCGACGCAGCCGAATGTGGAAGGCGAGGAACCCTATTGGGAGATTAAGCGGCGCGCGATCGAGACCCAGCAGAGCGACGCGCGATACGAGGCGATCGCCATGCCGAGAAACAGTCCGGTTGGCGTCGTGACCGGCTTCTTCGCGACGATCACCGGCTTCGCCATGGTGTGGCGCATCTGGTGGCTCGCGGCCATCGGCCTCGTCGCAGCCTATGTCGTGTTCGTCTGGTACGCTTGGCGCGACAAGGTTGAGGAGGAGATATCGGCGGAAGAGGTCGAGCGCATCGATCTCGTCCACCGAAAGAGCCGAGCCGATTGGCTCGCGAGACATCCGCAAGCAAGTGAGACCACATGACGACGATCGAGGCGCCGGCGCCTGCGCTCGGCCGACACATCGACCCCTACAGGCTCCGCCGCTCCGAGATCCTGGCGACAGGTCACGGCGAGGCTGGACCGGCTTCGAAGCGCGTCATCATCGCCTTCGGATTTTGGATATTCCTGCTCAGCGACATCGTCATGTTCTCCGCCTTCTTCGCGGCGCATGCGGTGCTGCAGACCGCGACGGACGGCGGCCCTTCCGGACGCGACCTGTTCGATCCGACGAGGGTGGCGCTCGAAACCGCATGCCTGCTCGCCTCGAGCTTCACATGCGGCCTCTCGGCGGTCGCGACGAATGCGCGCAATCAATTCTGGACGCAGGCTGCGCTGCTCGTCACCGGCCTGCTCGGGTTCGCCTTCCTCTCGCTCGAGGCGCAGGAATTCTCGGGAATGATCACGAGCGGCGCCGGGCCGATGCGGAGCGCCTTCCTCTCCTCCTTCTTCGCTCTCGTCGGCCTGCACGGCGCGCATGTCAGCGTCGGGCTGCTCTGGCTCGGCACGATGATGGCGCAGCTCTTCGTCAAGGGTTTCGGACCCGTGCTCTACAGGCTCATCTGCTTCAATCTGTTCTGGCATGTGCTCGACATCATCTGGGTCGCGATCTTCACGGTCGTCTATCTGATCGGAGAAGGCCGATGAGTCATGTCGAGGAAAAGAACTCCGAGGATGTCGCGCCAGGCTTCATGGATGCGCCGGGCCATGGCGTGCGCGAGGGGCTCCTCACCTATTTCACGGGCTTCGCGCTCGCGGCTCTGCTCACGATCGCGTCATTCTATCTCGTTCGCACGAATCTCATCTGGGGGCCGGGGATCACCATGGCGCTGGTCGCGCTGGCGATCGCGCAGATCGGCGTGCATCTCGTCTTCTTCCTCCATCTCACCACTGCGCCGGACAACACGAATAATGCGCTCGCCCTCGCCTTCGGCGTGCTGATCGTCACTCTGGTCGTCGGCGGCTCCTTGTGGATCATGTCCCATCTCGAGCACAATGTGATGCCGGATCGCATGATGGCGAGGACGGACCTCGAGAGCATGGCGGCGGAAGGAGGCCTGCGCGTCGAGGGGATAGTCGCTCCGACCGAGCCGCAGCAAATCGCAGCGCATGTTTCGGGAAGAGTGTCCGCGATCGGCTGTGAAGCCGGCGCGCATGTCGAGGCGGGATGGCTCTGCGCCGAAATCGACCCGCGGCCATTCCAAGCGGCGGTGGATCGGTCCACGCACGCGCTGAAGGCGGCGCAAGCACGTCTCGACCGCGAATCGGCGCGGCTCGGCGCGGCCCGCGACGCTCTGCAGGGCGCAAAGGGCGTGCAGCGCCGCAGCGCCGTCGCGCGACTCCGTCGATCGGTCGAAAGGCATGAAAGGAGCGTCGATCGCGCGGCCGCGGATGTCGAACAGGCGCAGGCCGCGCTCGCGGCGTCGAAGGCGGAGCTCTCCGCGACGCGCATCGTTGCGCCGATCGACGGAACGATCCGCGCGCGCAATGTCGCGCCGGGCGAGGAGGTCTCTGCGGAGTCGAAAGCGCCGATGTTCGTGATCGCTCCCGATACGGCGCGCATCGTCGTGAAGCTCGGCGCCGCGCAAAGCGCTCTGATCGCCGTCGGCGACAAGACCGTCTTCACCATCGACGCCCTTCCCGGGCGATCGTTCGAGGGAGAGGTGACGAAGATCGAGCCGGCGCGAGCCGGCGCGGAGGCGAGCGTCGAGATCATGGCGCGCGATCCGGGTCATGCGCTCGCGCCGGGGACAGTCGGGAGAGCGCGCATCTCTCCGCGCAAGAGAACAGACCCGTGAGGCGTGGCGTCGCAGAGCGGATGGCGCGCAACGCGCAGATAGGAGAAGAGACGGGATGAGCGCAGGCGACGTCGAACTTTCCACGCTCGTGCTTCAGGGCGGCGGCGCGCTGGGCTCTTATCAGGCCGGCGCCTATGAGGCGCTTCTCGCAGCCGGCCAGAAGATCGACTGGGTGGCGGCCATTTCGATCGGCGCGGTCAATGGCGCGATCATCTGCGGCAATCCACCCGAGCGCCGCGTGGAGCGTCTCGGCCAATTCTGGCGTGAAGCCTCGAGCCTCGTCACGGCGTCGCCGCCGAACGACGAGGAGCTGGTCCTTCAGCTCTTCGACGAATCGAGCGCCGCGATGACTGCGGCTTTCGGCGCGCCCGGCTTTTTTCGGCCGCGCATTCCGCCGACGATTCCCGGCTTCCGCCACGCACCCGCGAGTCTGAGCGTTTATGACACGACGCCCTTGCGTGAGACGCTGCTGTCGCTCGTCGACTTCGACCTGCTCAACTCCGGCGCCATCCGCTACAGCGTCGGCTCGGTCAATGTGAGGACCGGCAACTTCCATTATTTCGACACGGCGCGCGAGCGGATCGGCCCCGAGCATGTGATGGCGAGCGGCGCTCTGCCACCGGGTCTGCCGATGATCGAGATCGAAGGCGAGCATTATTGGGACGGCGGCCTCGTCTCGAACACGCCGCTGCAATATGTGCTCGACTATGAACGGCCTCGTCGGGACATGCTGGTGTTTCAGCTGGACCTCTTCAGCGCGCGCGGCAAGCTGCCGCAGACGCTGCTCGAGATCGCCTGCCGCGAGAAGGAGATTCGCTATTCCTCGCGCACTCGCATGAACACCGATGTGATGTGCCGCTTGCACCAGCTCTCCGCGGCGATCGCGCGCCTCGGCTCCAAAGCGCCGCAGGAGCTGCGCGAGGATGCCGACTGGCGCATTCTGGACGAAGCCGCGCATGAGAACGCCACGACCATTGTGCATCTGATCCATCGCCCGACGGCGGGCGAAGGCCCCTCCGAGGATTTCGAGTTCTCCCGCTACACGATGATGCGCAACTGGAAGGACGGCAAGCGCGACGTGGAGACGACGCTGAGCCATCCCGAATGGCTCACGCGCACACGCGCGCCGGGAGGAATGGCGACTCTCGATCTGACCCGGGACGAGGAGACACGGCGCTGAGCGCCGCGAAGATCGAAAGGGGCCGTCGGCTCGGGCGCCCGCGGTCGAATAGATGAGCGGAGCGATCCCATGAAGAAGGCGACGACAATCGCGCTCGGAGTCACGGCCGCGCTCGGCGCCGCGGCGGCGACCGCGATCTATACGCATTGGAACGCCTTCGTTCCGATCGCGGCCATGGGACTCAATTACTGGCGCTATCTCGACGCCCCCGCGGGCGTATTGACGGTCGAGACCGCGCCCGACTTCGACACGGCGCCGCGCGTCGCCGACACCCGCGCCGCGCCGCCGGACGACGGCTCTTGGCCGAGCTACAACAAGACGCTCGCTTCCGACCGTTTCTCCTCCCTCAGCGAGATCGACCGCGCCAACGTGGGCCGGCTGAAGGTTCTCTGCACTTATGACACCGGTCGCTACACCGGCTTCAACTCGGGCCTCGTCATGGTGCGCGGAGCGCTGCTCTTTGCGACCGAGCACGACACATTCTCCATCGACCCGCTCACTTGTCGCGAGAACTGGCGGAAGCGCGAGAGCTATGCGCCGGCGACGCCGCAAGGCGTGAATCGGGGCGTGGCGTATCTCGACGGACGTGTGTTCCGCGGCACGCAGGACGGTCGCGTGATCGCTTATGATTTCACGACCGGCGCGCGCCTGTGGGAGACCGCGATCGCCGATCCGAAGAAGAGCGAGACGGCGCCGGCGGCGCCGATCGCCTGGAACGGCCTCGTCTTCATCGGCAACGCCGGCGGCGATTTCAAAGGCGTGAAGGGACGCATGTATGCGCTCGACGCGGCGACCGGCCGGATCGCCTGGGAGTTCTATCTCGTTCCCAAGCAGCCGGGAGATTCGACTCGCGGTCCGCAAGGCGCGTCCCCGCTCGACGCCTCCAGCTGGAATCAGGCGCCCGGCTCGCCGATCTCGGGCGGCGCGACCTGGACCTCCTACACGCTCGATCCCGACAGCGGGCTGCTTTATGTCCCGGGCGGCAATCCGGCGCCCGATTTCGCGGCCGCTCTGCGGGGCGGCGACAATCTTTATTCGAATTCGGTCGTCGTGCTCGACGCGAGGACCGGAGCCTATCGGACGCATTTCAAGATCGTCGGCAAGGACTGGCACGACTGGGATGTCTCGGGCGCGCCGGCGCTCGTCGCCACGGCGTCCGGCAGGCGCGTGATGCTCGTCGCGCCGAAGGATGGCCATCTCTATGGCTTCGACCTCGATACGAAGGAGCGGCTCTATCGCGTCCCGGTGACGAAGATCGAGAACGCCGACGTTCCGTTCTCGGCGGACAGGAGCGTGCATTTCTGCCCCGGCTCCGTCGGCGGCGCCGAATGGAACGGACCGGCCTACGATCCGCAGAACAATCTCGTCATGATCGGCGAGGTGCAATGGTGCACGACCGTCCGAACCGAACCCGAGAAGGAGATCGAGAGCGCGCCGAAATTCGCGCCATGGTCCGGCGAGGACTCGCTGGATCCGTTCAACATGTGGGGCCGGGCCGATCCGGTCTTTCAATGGGCGGGCTGGCTCACCGCCGTCGATGCGGACAGCGGCCGATGGCGCTGGCGCGCCAAGACCAACTATCCCGTGCAGAGCGGCGTGACGCCGACGGCGGGCGGCGTCGTCTTCTTCGGCGACATGGGCGGGAATTTCTATGCGCTCGACGCCGACACGGGCGGCAGGCTGTGGGGCGCGAAAATCGGCGGCGCGGTCGGCGGCGGCGTCATCACCTTCGCGACGCCGAAAGGTCAGCGCGTCGCCGTCGCGACCGGTCTCACCGAGATCTTGTGGCCGACCGAGATCACGACGGCGAAGGTTTCGATCCTGGGCGTCGCCGGCGATTGACGATGCGGCGCCGCATCCGCATCGAGCGCGATTGAGCGCTACACCCTATTTCGATTTGCGACATGCCGCCGGGGTTCCGCGTCGACCGCGTTTCGATCGATCGCACAATCGCGAAGAACGATTGTCGCGTGAGATCGGGGCGGCGGCTTTCGCGGGGCTGAGACGTGGCGACGTCTCCGGGCTTCGCCGAGTTCATGGGTTGCGCAATTGCGCTCAATTTAATATAATAATGTTCATTATATTAAATGGAGACTCCCATGCGTCCCTCGCATTCGCAAGTCCTCATTGTCGGCGCCGGGCCGGCGGGTCTCACTCTCGCGCTAGAGTTACGGCGCGCCGGCGTCGGAATTCGCATTATCGACAAGGCGCCGCAGCGCCCAGATTCGGAATCCCGGGCGATCGGACTTCACCCACCCTCCATTGAAGCTTTCGCGCGCAACAAGACAGCGGCGCCATTCCTCGACGCTGGCATGGCGCTCCGCGCCGCCAATTTCTATTCGAGCGGAGAACGGGTTCTGCGGATCGGCCTCGAATGCGGCAAGGATCGACCCTATCCGTTCTCGCTCCTCGTTCAGCAAGGCAAGAGCGAGCGCTTTCTCATCGAGCGACTGCGGGAGCTCGGCGTCGAAATCGAACGGCCCGTCCCACTCGAGGCATTCGCCCAGACCGTCGACGGCGCCACGGCTGTATTGCGCCGCGCCGATGGCCGGCTCGAGGAAGCTCGCTTCGATTACATCGCCGGATGCGACGGCGCTCATAGTCTCGTGCGTCAGTCGCTGGGAGTCGGTTTCGACGGCAGATCACTCGAAGGCCGTTTCGCAACCGGCGATCTCGCGATCGACTTCCCGGATGAGACGCGTTGGCCCGAACAAGAGATTCACACGCTGCTGCGAGCCGGTCGCTTTGCGATCTTCGGCAAGTTGCGAGACGGAAATTGGCGCGTCGTCGTCGACCTGACCGACCGACCGAATGTGACCGCCGATAGCGTCGCCGTCGCCGATCTTCGGAACGGCTTGGCGGCTTTCCCCGAATTCGACGGCGTCTTGCGCGATCCGCAGTGGATCTCCGTGTTTCGCGTCTCGAGCCGAGTGGCGGAGACGCTGCGGAAAGGCCGCGTATTTCTGCTCGGCGACGCCGCGCATATTCATAGCCCAGAAAGTGGACAGGGCATGAACGCCGGCGTGCAGGATGCGATCAACCTCGCCTGGAAGCTCGCAGCCGTCGTAAAAGGCGTGGCGTCGCCAGAATTGCTCGACAGTTATGAGGACGAGCGGCTTCCGATCATGCGCGCGATTGTCCGCGAGACCGAGCTCGCGCAACGCGCTATCAGCCTCGAAAGTCCCACTCGGATCGCGTTGCGTGATCTCGCTGCGGAATCGCTCGGTCGCCTGCGCCCGATACAGAATGTGCTGACGGCGGCCTTCACGGCGACCGCCTTTCATTATCGGGACAGCACGATCGTCGACGATCGTCAGCAGTCGTCGGCAGATTATCTTGGCGCAATCATCAGCGGCGGACCCTTTCCCAATTGCGACCAACGCCGCGCCTTTCGAACGGCGCCAGCGCCGGGCGATTGGGCGCCGGACGCCGCCGGTCTCGTCCTGCCGGATGGAAGCGAGACGAGCCTGCACCGTTTGATGGCGAACGATCTCTCTGCGATCGTCGTCATTCTCGGAGGCGTCGATCCCAAACCGAGCGATCTCGTCCGGCTCGCAGAGCTCGTCGCCCGGCTGAAGGTCGATCACGAAGGTTTTCTCGAACCTTTCCTCGTGACACGGGAGGCGACGCCGGGCGTGCTGCACGACAAAGACGGCGCGCTGCATAAGCGCTACGGCGCAAAATACGAATGTCTGTTCCTCATACGTCCCGACGGCTTCATCGGCTTTCGAAGTCAGCCGGCGCTCGAATCCCCTCTGCGCCGCTATCTTGCGGACAAGTTGCGGATCGGACAAAGCGTTCGCGCAGAGCCGCTCGCCCATGGGCCTGCGTGAGATGGCGATCCCAATATGACCAAACGTCCGGACTTGGCCGAGCCTCGACAAAGACGCCCACGAGGCCGCCCTCGCGGCGACGCGCGTGAGCGCATTCTGCGGGCCGCGCGCAGCTTGCTCGCCCAACAGCGCTATGACGAGGTGAGCGTGCCCGAAATCGCAGCTTCTGCCGGCGTCGCTCAGGGAACATTCTATCTGTATTTCGAGTCGAAGGCCTCGTTGATCGTCGCGCTCACCGATGACGTTCAGCGCGCGATCGACGCCCGGATCTCGCTGTGCTCCTCCGCGGACGTTCCTGCGATCGAGCTGATCGGGCGGCTCATGGAGGCAGGCGCCGCCGTTTGCCGGGACTATGCCGATATTCTGCCCTTCCTGGGCTCCGAAGCCTTGTTGTTCGGCAGCTCCCGACGGGCGGAAGAATTGCGCGAGCCTCATCTCCAGCGTCTGGCCGCTCTCATCCGCCGCGATCAGCAGGCCGGTCTCATCCGCGGCGATCTTTCGCCCGCCTATGCCGCACGTCTCATCTCGGCTGTTTTAGACCAGATAGCCCGTGACATCGTAAGCGGCATCGTATCGCCGCACGAAGCGACTTATAAGAACGAGGCGATGCGCTTCCTCCGACGTGCGATCGAGCTACATGGAGAATCCTGACGTGTCGGATAGTCGGCTCGCTCGAGCTCTTCGAGCGCTATCGAAGAAATTTTGACCCCGACGATGTGCGTGCTCCGTTCCAGCGGCACATTCGGGAAGCGATCACGAGATGCGTCATAGCCGCATTCTCGGAGCTTCTCAGGATGCAAGTCGATGAGCGATGCGATCTCCACTGCCGCCGAAACCACGCCGGCGGCGGCGACAATATTCGCGTCGAGCGACTGGCCGCGTAGCCGAGCCGAGACAGGCTCCGCTTCCAAAGGAAGACACGGCGCCGAAAAGAAAGCAAAAGCCACGCCACGAAATGCCCGTCATGGGGCCGACTCGCCTCATATCTTCGATCATAGATAGTCGGGCAGCGCGAAGTCGTCGCGGAGGCTCTTGCCCAGCATGAGATTGGCTGCGCCGGGTAAGGCCATCAGCTTGGTCGCTTGATTGCGGAGCCAAATCCCGAGCTCTGTCTGTGGGACGAAAGTGGAAGCGAAACTTTCGGCGGTCCGCTGCTTGCCCTCGATGAAGGGCCGTAGCCGGGCGTCATAGGCCGCGAAGGCTTTCGCGTGATCACCCGGCGCGCGCGAAATTTCCCCCGCCAACACATAAGCTTCCGTCATCGCGAGCCCGGCCCCTTCGCCAGCGAGAAAGGACACCGCCATGCCCGCGTCTCCGATGAGCGCGACCCGCCCGCTATGCCAGCTGGACATGCGTATCTGGCTGACGCGGTCATAGTAGACATCGTCCGCGGCCTCCATCGCCGCCAGAATGCGGCCCGACTCCCATCCTGCGTCGTCGAAGATCATTTTCAGCAGGGCCTGTGTTTCCACTCGACCGTTCGGCTCGGCTCCGTTGGAAAGCTCGCTTCTAAAGACGAGCAGGCAAAGCGTTCTGCCGTCGCGGAGCGTGAAGCGACCGATCTGGCGCGACGCTGCGGCATGGATGACGTAGGCATTCTCGTCGCTCGTCGCGTAGCCGTTGGTCTCGAACACGGCGAAGCGATAGCCGAGATCCTTTTCGAAATGGTCCTCGGAGCCGAAGATCAGTTCGCGCACGCGTGAGTGCAGGCCGTCGGCGCCGACGAGCAAATCGACGTCGCGCGTCTCGCCGCTCCGCAGCGCGATCCGCACCCCGCCCTCATGTTCGTCGATCATCGAAATCTGCTCGTCGAACATTATTTCGACACGGCCGTCGATTGAGCGATAGATCGCAGCCGCCAGATCGCCTCGCGCCACGCTCGTCATTCGTCCCCCCATCGCATCGCGGAGCGCGTCGACGGAGAAGCCGCCGACCTTGCGCCCGTCATCCGCGAGGAAACGAACTTCCTCGACCTGATATCCGGCTCGGCGCACGGCGGGAAGAACGCCCATTCGCTCGGCGATCGAATAGCCGAGCCCCCAGAAGTCCATGATGTAGCCGCCGGTCCTGAGAGACGGGGCGTGCTCGATCAGGAGCGGCTCGTGCCCGGCGCGCAGGAGCCAATAGGAGAGCGTCGCCCCGGCGATCCCGGCCCCACTGATCGCGATCTTCATAGCGGCTTCCTTCCGTTTTGTCGCGTTGTCTTTTATTCGGCGAATCTCGCGTTAGGGGCAGCTGAGTTGCCTCTAATTTGCGAGAGAAATCGTTGATAACAGCGCTCGGTTTTAGCCCGAATGGTCGCCAACGTGTTGAAGCTACGCGAAAATATTTGGTTCGCCGGTGAACAACTTTTTGCGCCAGGAATTTGTGCTTTAAGAGCAATTGGGTGCCGATTCCATGGTGCCTTTAAGAGCGATTTCTCAAACAAGGGGCAACTCAAGTTTCGCGTAATAGGTTGATAATATACATTATTGCATTGGCGCCATTAAGGGCAACGCGATAATGCGCTTGACGGACATGGCGGCACCCGAGCGCTTCGGCCCTCGCTCGCCGATTTGAGAGGATGCCCCCATTTTAACGCGAAGAGGTCCGGTGCTCGGTGACGCGATGGACAGCTTGGGCCAGGGGGAAGCAGCCATCGAAAGTCAAAGAAGTGGAGGAGGTGCCCATGCGGTGCAGCGGTCGAGACGGGCGGCGTGACTAGCATCCGCGCGACTCCGTCCAAAATGTCCGCCCAGCTCGGCTATGGGGTCGCGGCGACCTATTTCGGAAAAGAGCGGGAAGTGGTGGCGCTTCGCAAGGGGATCTCGACCGTATGGGACGTGGCGGAACGCTACGCCTGCTGACACGGCGTAGCGGACGCTGCACAAGCGATCGGTCCGATCGAGATATTGGTCAACAATGCGGGCGTCACTCGCGCCCCCCCCAATTTGACTGCGAGCAATGGTGTGCGGTGATCGACATCGATCTTTGCGGCTGCTTCAAAATATATACAGCTCCGTGATCGAGACGATGCGCGAGAGACGATTTGGGCGCATCGTGAACATAAACTCCGTCAACGGGCTCTCGGTCCAATTCGGGCGGACCAATTACGCGACAGCGATAAGGGCTTATGGACGGAAGCTGGCGGTGGCGAAGACTGCGGTAGGAAAAGATGCGATGCTGGACCTCGATCAGGCAATTAGAGAGCGGCGTTCGACGCGAATGTTTCTATCACGGCCGGTGCCGCGCGAATTGATCGATGAGGCGCTAGCCTTGGCGCAGCATGCGCCCTCAAATTCGAACACCCAGCCGTGGCATTTAGTATTTGCATCAGCAGCGCGGCGCGATCGCCTCACCGCTGCCTTGCTCCATGCGGCTCGAAGCGCGGCGCCTGACATTCCGACTTTGCCCAAGGAGTTTCAACACTACCGCCGTGAACTAGGGGCGCAAGTCTATGGAGCGATGGGGATTCCGATCACCGACACAGCGGGGCATGCGGCCGCTGTTTTGCGCAATTGGGAATTTTTCAAAGCACCAATGGCGGGCATCGTTTGCATGCACCACGACCTCGGTCTCATAGACGCTGTCGGCGTGGGAATGTTCTTGCAGACCTTGCTGTTGGCTCTTACCGAACGCGGAATTGGCAGCTGTGTCGAAGTCTCGGTCACAGGTTACCCTGAGATTATCCGTACACAGTTGTCAATCCCGGCTGATTACTTGATATTGTGCGGCCTTGCCGTCGGTTACCCCGACCCGGAATTTCCTGCTAATCGGCTCGAGATCGCCCGCGAGCAGGCGAAGGATCATGTCGTCTTCCTCGACCTTTGATCCTGAAATCAGCCTTCCGCGCTCGCGACGCCACGCTCCGCGATATGAAGTCCGCGCAGGAAAATGCAGTGCTCGCCCTCGATCGATTCGCCGAACACTTCCTCGCCGGCCAACTCGTGATCGAGCGCGGTTCGCCCGAGCGCCTTGTCGATATGCAGTAACGAGAGCATGCCACATCGTGGGGAATACGTAAATTTCGAAGTTTGAGGTCGCCTCTTTGAGAAAGGCGAGCCTATGCAAAAGCGGAAGAAGCCAACGAAGTTTAGCGAGGAGAAGGAGGCGGTTGCTGCCGCGCGCCAAACAAGGTGAGAGTCTTCTCATCCAGATTGCCGCGCCATAGGTTGCGGTGCAAATTTTGCGGATGGCCGTGCGACGGGGGCTGGCACTTCATGAGGGTCAGGCAGCCAGCACCCCGTTTCAGATTTCGGGCGCAGTTGTCCCGGCGGCTCTAAATCTGCTCAGCGCGAATTGGCCCTTTCTGATGCGAGGCATGAGTTCGACGTCGGCGATCGTGATCGCAGCATGTCGGAAACGCTTGAACCCGAGCATAGAACCCAAACAAGGTTGATGGATCGGCGATTCTGCAACGCGGCGATGAGATCAAGAGCGCTGGCGGTTATCTCCGCGTTCTGACCGAGAAGGCGAGGGCAGGGGAGTTCTCGCTCGGGCCGGTGCTGATGGCGCTGTTGCGCGGCAAGGCCGCGAAGGCGGCGCGCGAAAGAAAAGCGGCGGGGTGAGATCGGCTGGCTGTTTCGAGCCGCTGACGCAACCACCGCTTTGTGGCGCACGATCGATATGGCGACTGGCTCAGGCGCCGCTCGAGAATGTTTCGGAGCGGGGGATCATCGCATTTGGAACGGGCGTCCCGCGCTCAATTCTTTGGGATGCCGCTGTCGCGACGTGCGAAGATCGATTCAGCGGCTTCGGTCAGATCATCGAAGGTCACTGCTTGCCCTTTGGCCATTCGAGCGGCGACGTCGAGCGGATGTGCGACGACCAATTCTCGACCGGTTGGTGAGCGGTGGAACTGACAAGACAGTTGGCGTTCCGACCCATCGGCGTGGCGAGCTTGTGAAGTTTCGATGGAGACGCAGTCCTTGGTTGCGAAGTCCGCGAGATTATCGGTGACGAGGAGATCGGCGTTCGCCGCGAAAGCGATTGCCAACACCCCGGCATCCTCGCGATCTTGCATGGAGAATGCGGCATGACCCGTATCGAGCAGGAGATAAGGGTCCAGTCTGTCAGGACCATTGCGGGTGAGGTCGAGAAGCGCCTCGGTTGCCGACTCGATGCTAGCCGTCGGAGCGCGCAAACGAAGCAGCGCGCCTCGAAAGCTTTCGAGCATGGCGAGGGAGATAACGAGTTGCGCTGGTCGATCGCCGATTTTGCCGGCGAGCATGGCGTCGACGAGTTTCTGACTGGTCGTTCCTCTACGACCGAGGCTTCGGCCGATGATGTCACTCACGAAGATGTTGACATCCAGAACGATCCGGAGCGGCGACGCTCCCTTCATGGCGCTGTCGGTTCCGCGTCAATGCGCCAATCATCGAGACGCGCCAGCGCGGGATCGATGGCCTTTTCATCGATCGACTTGGCGAGCGCGTCACGGGCTTCCTCGTAGCGTCTGCGCGCGAGGACGAACATCATTTCATGGCTGGCTTCGCGAAAGCCGGGATCGTCTGGGCCGCCGATCGCGAGGCGCGCGACCAGCTGATCACGCAAGTCCTTGGGTAGGGCGGTGAAGACGCCGAGCGCATTCTCGACGACGTTAGACAAGGAGCGGTTTTCCTGCGTCGCGATGGCGCGTGCGCGGGCCTCGAGGGGGTCTGGGACCGTGGCGGATAGGGCTTTGGGCATGGCTGTTTCTGTATTGGAAGCATGAACGATATCATTTGATCTAGGGCATTTCAAATGATCTGCAAGCTGCGGCGACGCTGAAGCGGAAGGGATCAGATATTGCTCAGATCTTCTGGGAATCGGCCGCCACGCTCGAGGAAACGCCTCCAGGTCGCCTCGCCACGTGTTGAGAGGAGGAGGCGCGAAGGCTCGTCCGCGGCCAGTTCCAGAAGGCCCAGACGAACGAGCGGGATTATCGTTCGTTCGCCGAGCTCTTTTTCATAAAAGTCGCGCTTCGGCAGAAACAGGCTCCACCCCGCGGTTCCGCGAACGGTCGTGACAGGGACGAAATAACCGCCGCTCCCTGGGGCGTCGACGCGTCCGCAGATGGACAAGCAGATGCTCCAGAGCGCATTTCGCGGTCTCGGCGGGATCAGCGCCCATTCGATCGCTCCGGGGACCGACTCCGTTGAAATGTCGGGCGCTCGCGGTTCCGATTGTGCGTCCGCGAAACCTTCCCGGTAGGCTCGCTCCAGAGCGCGGGCTATGGCGCCGGCGGTGTCGACCGCGCGCCCATAGCGGCGGTCGTAACGGTCCTTGGCGACGATGTCGCGCGCGGCCTCGCGGAAGCGAACCTTTCGACGTGGATCCGGCGGGGGCTTTCGGGGAGGTTCGTTCAATCCCATCCCATCCTCCGAGATTGCGTGACGGCCGCTGACCGCCGAGGTGAAGGAAAAATCAGAACGCTCGCATGGACTTCGTGATTCGTGACGGGCGGCCGAGAGTGGCCCGGTTCGCCCGTAATCGGGAGCCGACGGAATGACGAGGCACCAAGCTGCTATAGCCCGGCGGCCTTGGTGAGGTTGACGCGGAAGCGATCGCGTTTGCGCTGGTAGCGGCGCGTCATTTCGGCGCTGGCATGGCCGAGGTGGCGCTGGACGTGGGCTTCCTCGATCTGCGCAGAGGAGGCGAGACCGGCGCGCAGCGAATGGCCGGAAAAGGCGAGCTTGCGCTCGCCTTCGGGGAGATTGCCGCGAACGCCGGCGGCGAGCGCGGTTCTCTGCACCAGGCGGGCGACGTGCTTGTCGGTCAGGCGTTCCGCGCCGACGCCGCCGTTCTTGCGCGTGATCGCGCGGAAGAGGGGGCCGTGGGTGATCCGGCCGAGCCGCATCCAGGTCTCCAGCATGGCGACCGGGCAGGTGGCCGGCGAGGAGCCGCGGCCGATCTCGACCTCCCGCCAGCCCGTCTTGCCGTCGATGGTCAGCAGCAGGCCGCCGTCGCTCGTCGCGGCGGACGGCGCTCGTTCGTCGCCGGTGGTCGCGGTCGTCCGATCGAAGATTTCGATCCAGCCAGACCCGTCTTCGGTTTGGTCCGGCCCGCAGTCGAGCCCGACGATTTCCGAGCGGCGCAGGCCGCCGGCGAAGCCGATTGCGAGCATCGCCTTGTCGCGCAGCCCGCGCAGGTCGTTGTCCAGCACGGCGAGCATGGCGCGCAGATCGTCGGCGAAAATCGCCTCTTTCTGCACGGGCGGCCGCCCATGGGCGCGGCGGATGCCGGCCAGCACGGTCGAGATGTGACGATCGCTGGTGTCCAGGGGCTCGCCGAGCTGGCGGTAACGCCAGCAGATTCCGGAGAGGCGGCGCTCCAGCGTCGCGACGGAGACGGCGCTCGCTCCCCCTTTCTTTCCATCCGCGCACGCCGCGAGATAGAGGCCGACGATCTGCGGATCCGGGGGCTCGGCGGGGAGCCCCTGGCGGCGGAGCCAGGACGAGAATTGCCGCCAGTCGGACTCGTAGGCGCGACGGGTGTTCTCGGCGCGGGCGTTGCGCGCGTAATCCTTGGCCTTCTGGCCGAGCGCCGCGAGATGAGGTGAAACGCTCCGTTCGGCCGCCGCCGGCGGAGCGTCCGGCAAATCCCCGTCTATGATGACGTCGTCTGCTTCGGTCATGTCTCGGTCTCGAGCGCGAAAGCGGACGACGAATGGGCGTCCCGCGTCGATGATTCGCGCTTCGAGCGCCAGAATGAAACGGCATCTCGCGCCTACGCAAGGAACTTGCGCCCCTGCCGGCCGGACGCTCGGACCTCCGCCGAGACTGCTGGGCGGCAGTCGCCTCGACGATCGCGTTCGGGCTGGATCGACGGTTCCCGCTGCCGGTCATTGGAATTAAGATGGCGGCCTCGACGCCGAAGACTCGCTATATGAAAAAAGTTCTATTCGTATGTAGTCAGAACCGTCTCCGCAGCCCTACCGCCGAACAGGTTTTTTCGTCGCGGCTGGACCTCGAAGTTGCGTCGGCCGGAACGAACAACGACGCCGACAATCCCCTCACTTCCGAACTGGTCGCCTGGGCCGATGTGGTTGTGGTCATGGAAAAGGCTCATCGCTCCAAGGTGCAGAAGCGGTTTCGCTCGGCGCTAAAAGGCAAACGATTGATCTGCCTCGACATTCCGGACGAGTTCGAGTTCATGGACCCGACGTTGGTGAAACTGCTGCAAACGAGGCTCGGTCGGCATTTCCCGCCCGGCTGAAAGCGCCAGCCGGAAGGCGGACGCAAACGTCCGACGCCTCGGAACGCGCCCGAGCGCCGCGACCGGCGGCGAAGGCCCTGTCCCTCACGCTTCGTGAGTAGACTGGATTTACCCGGCTTTCCGCGATTTGGGCTCGCGGTTCATTGCCGGACCCGCACTCCATGAGCGGACGAAGGTCGGCGTCCGCCCGCGCTGCTCTCGAGAGCTCGGCTCGTCGATTTTCCGGGCTTCGTCGGCCCCAGTCCACCGATGAACCGCGAAGCCGGTCCAGCGACGGAGCGCGAAAATCCGACGCCTGAATTCGATTTTTCCGGGGCGCCCGGCCAAGAAATGCGACCGAAGCTCGCGATTTTCCGGGCCGACCCCATGATGTCCGATAAGCTAAAGATTATCGGACGTAGAGCGAGACCGACAGGCGCGGCGCTTTGTGTTCGAAGTTGCATCACAAAGCGTCGCCGTCGGTTACGATTCCGCGATGCGCCGATTCGAGTCCGACGATGCGACCGCTGTCGTTGTGGGAAACCTGCGCGTCGAGCGGCGCGCCGGGGCGGTTCGGTTCGGCGGAGACGTCGCATAACAGCATGGCAGATGTCGTGTTTTCGCGTTTGGCACAGATCGCGCCCCGCGGCGCGTCGTTCTCGGCCGGCGTCGGCCTCGCGCTGCTCGATCAGGCGTTTCGAGCCGCGCCGCCCTTCGTCGGCGCGTGGCGACGCCCGCTCGCGCTGCGGCGCCGCGGCCGCCGCTGCCATGATCGCCGGAGTGCGGAAGGACGAGGCGGCGCTGCGCGCCGTCCTCTGCCTCGCCGCGCCCGGCGCTGACGCGCTGACGCCGGGCGGGCACCTTGCTCGCGCTTTGGCGTGGTTCGGCGCGCGGTCCGGCGCTGGACGGCGCGAGGCTCGCCGCCGCCATGCAGCTGGTACCGCCAAAGGTTAATTGGGCCGCCGTTGCAGCGTCGCTGCCCGCCGATGCGCGTCCGCTCTCCGCGGCCGCGCAGACTGTGAGCTCCTCGCAAAGGCGACGCCCGCCGGGCGCGCCGGCGCGGACATTCCTATGGGCGGTCGACTCCGTTCTCGCCGCGCGGCTGAACTGGGGTGCTGCTGGCAGGCATCTCTCCGATGGGAGTCCGATGCTGCGCGGTAAAGCCACCTCATCGCCGAGGCCTTTAGCGACACCCATCCGTCGCACAACTGCTCGCATTGCGGCGGGGGCGCTCACGCGCCTCTCACGATTACCGTTGGGGCGCAGCGAGCGTTCTCCTGCAAGGCCACCGCAGTTACATTCCGCTGTAGAACAGCCTACAGCGTATTGACACAGGCGTCAGCCTCGTTCTATCTGTAGGCAGTTCTACAGAGACGGACCCAATGCGACTCGCAGACGCCTGCGCCATCCACACGGGCTACACCGCCCGCGGCAGACTGGAGCCGACGGCTGCCGGAGGCGTGCTTGCCATCCAGCTGCGCGACATCTCCCCCGAAGGCACTGTCGATCCCGAGCGTCTGACGCGCGTCCATCTGGACGACCTGCCCGACCGGTATTTCGTGCGCGCCGGAGACATCGTGTTCCGCTCCCGGGGCGAGCGCAACACGGCTTCGGCGTTGGACGAACGCCTGCGAGAGCCCGCTCTGGCGGTGCTCCCCCTGATGGTGCTGCGGCCTAGGCCCGATGTCGTCCTCCCCGCGTATCTGGCATGGGCGATCAACCAAGCCCCGGCCCAGCGCCATTTCGACGCCGCCGCGCGCGGCACGAATATCCGGATGATCCCCCGATCCAGCCTGGACGACCTCGAACTCGACATCCCGGATGTCGAGACGCAGAGACGAATCGTCGCCATCGATGCGCTGGCTGAGCGGGAGCGGGAGCTGACGGAGCGCGCCGCCGAAGCGCGAAGAAAGATGATGAGCCTGATCCTCGTCGAGCGAGCGGGCAGAAAGCGCACCAGCGCGACGAAAAAAGGGACGCCGCGATGAACGATCAGCTCACCCAGCAACAGGTCAACCAGACGGCCTGGGCCGCCTGCGACACCTTCCGCGGCGTCGTCGATGCCGGGCAGTACAAGGACTACATCCTGGTGATGTTGTTCCTGAAATACATTTCCGACCATTGGAACGATCACCTCGAGTCCTACCGCAAGCAGTATGGCGGCGACGAAACGCGCATCAGGCGGCGGCTGGAGCGGGAGCGCTTTGTCCTGCCCGAAGGCGCCAGCTTCTACGACCTGTATGAAGCGCGGAACGAGGCCAATATCGGCGAGCGCATCAACATGGCGCTGGAGCGGATCGAGGACACCAACCGCGCCAAGCTCGAAGGCGTGTTCCGCAACATCGACTTCAACTCCGAAGCCAATCTCGGCCGCGTCAAGGATCGCAACCGCCGCCTCAAGAACCTGCTCGAGGACTTCGCCAAGCCTGCGATGGACCTGCGCCCCAGCCGCGTCACCGAGGACATCATCGGTGAGTGCTACATCTATCTGATCTCGCGCTTCGCCTCCGACGCCGGCAAGAAGGCCGGCGAATTCTACACGCCCTCCGCCGTCTCCCGCCTGCTGGCGAAACTGGCGGCGCCAAAGCCGGGGGACACCATCTGCGATCCAGCCTGCGGGTCCGGCTCGCTGCTGATCCGCGCGGCCGAGGAGGTCGGGTCAGAAAACTTCGCCCTCTATGGCCAGGAAGTGAACGGCGCCACCTGGGCGCTGGCGCGGATGAACATGTTTCTCCACGCCAAGGACGCCGCGCGTATCGAATGGTGCGACACGCTCAACAGCCCCGCCCTCGTCGAGGGCGATCACCTGATGAAGTTCGATGTGGTGGTGGCCAATCCGCCCTTCAGCCTCGACAAATGGGGCGCGGAGGGTGCGGAAACCGACCCCTTCAAGCGGTTCTGGCGTGGCATCCCCCCCAAGTCCAAAGGCGATTACGGCTTCATCACCCACATGGTCGAAATCGCCAAACGCCAGAGCGGCCGGGTGGCCGTCATCGTCCCGCATGGCGTGTTGTTCCGGGGCGGGTCCGAGGGGCGCATCCGGCGGGCGCTGATCGAGGAGAACCTGCTCGACGCGGTGGTGGGGCTGCCCGCCAACCTGTTCACCACCACGGGCATCCCGGTCGCCATCCTGGTCTTCGACCGCTCCCGCGAGCAGGGCGGCCCGAACGAGTCCCGCCGCGATGTCCTGTTCATCGACGCCAGCAAGGATTTTTCGCCCGGCAAGACCCAGAACGTGATGGACGAGGCCCATATCGCCCGCGTGCTGGAAACTTACGCCACGCGGGCGGAGGTGGAAAAATATTCGCACCGCGCCAGCCTCGAAGAAATCGCGGAAAACGACTTCAATCTCAACATCCCCCGCTACGTGGACACTTTCGAGCCGGAGGCGGAAATCGACGTCGCCGCGCTGCAGAAGCAGATCAACTCGATCGAGGCCGAGCTGGCCGAGGTGCGCGGGCGCATGGCCGGCTACCTGAAGGAGCTGGGCGTCGATGTCTGAAGGCGAGCTGATCCTCTACAGCACCGAGGACGGCACCGCGACCATCGGCCTGCGGGCCGTCGGTGGCACGGTCTGGCTGAGCCAGCGGGAGATCGCGGAGCTGTTCGACAAGGATGTGCGCACCGTGAACGAGCACATCCGCAACGTCTTCGCCGAGGGGGAGTGTGACCCCGGGGCAACTATCCGGAAATTCCGGATAGTTCAAACCGAGGGCGCCAGGCAGGTCGAGCGCGAGGTGGACGCTTATAACCTCGATGTCATCCTGTCCGTCGGCTACCGCGTCCGCTCCGCCCGCGGCGCCCAGTTCCGCCGCTGGGCCACTACCGTCCTGCGAGAATACCTAGTCAAGGGATTCGCCATGGATGACGCCCGGCTGAAACAGGCCGAGCAGTGGGACTATTTCGACGAGTGGCTTGCCCGCATCCGGGACATCCGCGCCTCGGAGAAGCGCTTTTACCAGAAGGTGCGCGACCTCTACGCGACGGCCATCGACTACGACAAGACGTCCGAGCAGGCGCAGGCCTTCTTCAAGAAGGTGCAAAACAAGATGCTCTGGGCGGTCACCGGCAAGACGGCCGCCGAACTGATCGAAAGCCGCAGCGACCCGGAAGCCCCCAATATGGGCCTGACCAGCTGGAAAGGCTCGGTCGTGCGCAAGGGCGATGTCGGCACCGCCAAGAACTACCTCAAGGCCGAGGAAGTCGAGGAGCTCAACCGCATCGTCGTGATGTATCTCGACTATGCCGAGGACCAGGCCAAGCGCCGCCGCCCGATCACCATGGCGGAATGGGCCGACAAGCTCGACGCCTTCCTGTCCTTCAACGAACGCGACGTGCTGACCCATGCCGGGCGGCTGCGGATGGATGTGGCGCAGAAGCTGGCGGCAGACCGGTTCGAGGTGTTCGACGCCAACCGGCGCGCGGCGGAGGCGCTGGCGGCGGATGAAGCGGACATCGCACGGCTGGAGGAGATGGAAAAAGCCACGAAGGGGCGGACGAAGGGGGGCAAGCGTGAATAGTGCTTGGACATGGCGCCGCCTCGACGAGCTTGGCGGCAAATCGCGACCAGTGTTGAAGGCGGGGCCATTCGGATCTGCTGTCACAAAAGACAGCTATGTCGAATCCGGCTTTAAAGTATATGGGCAGCAAGAAGTCGTCAGCGGAAACCTCGATGCTGAACGTTATTATATTTCGAAACATATGTTTGAGAAGCTTAAGAGCTGCGCCGTTGAGCCTGGCGATATCCTTATAACAATGATGGGCACTGTTGGTAATGTTTTTCTTGTACCCTCTGCGGCAGAGCCGGGAATCATAAACCCGCGGTTGATGCGGATTGTACTCGATAGGTCTGTTGCGGAGCCATCGTTTGTAAGTAAATTTCTTGAATCGGCGGAGATCCGACGGCTGTTGGAGCGTCGCGCACACGGCGGAACAATGCCGGGGCTTAATGCCGATGCCATTGGATCAATTCAAGTTCCTCTTCCCCCACTCCCCGAACAGCGCAAGATCGCCGAAATCCTGCGCACCTGGGAGGAGGCCATCGAGAAGCTGGAGGCGCTGCGGGCGTCGAACGAAAACCGCTACAAGGCGCTCGCGCGGCGGTTCTTCGAACCTTGCCATCCTACGTACAATGGCCGTCCGAATACATGGCGTGAATTTGAACTCGGCAATGTATTTCATGAGCGTAGCCAATCGGGAGGGGAAGGCGACCGGTTACTCAGCATCACCATGTCCGGTGGCGTCATCGATCGCGACGACGTGGGCCGCAAAGACACATCGATGGAAGACAAGTCGAATTACAAGCTCATTCTGCCCGGCGACATTGGCTACAACACGATGCGCATGTGGCAGGGCGTGTCGGGTCTGTCCACGTTGCGTGGCATCGTCAGCCCCGCCTACACGGTCGTCACGCCGGTCACAAAGCGCATAGTCGGACGCTACGCGGCCCACCTCTTCAAATCGCCGCGCATGGTGTTCGATTTCGAGCGCTATTCCCAGGGCCTGACCAGCGACACCTGGAACCTGAAGTTTCCAGCTTTCTCGAAGATCAAGGTTTTCCTGCCACCCACCGAGGATCAGAAAAAGCAAGCGGATCTGCTGGACACCCTTGCCGCCGAGAGCGCGGTGCTGAGAACACAGATCGAAGTCGTCAACCTCCAAAAACGCGGCCTGATGCAGAAGCTGCTGACGGGCCAATGGCGCGTGAAGGTGGAGGCCAACTGATGGCACTCGGCTTCCGGCAACATGACCCCGCGCGCGATGGCACCCTCGAGGTTGAAGAGTATCATCCGAACTTCGTCGAGGTCTACTTCGTGCCCCCAGAGCACAGCTTGCTTGCGGCAGGACTCGATCCGACGCGGGCGAAGAGCTACCGGGCCAAGCTGCTGGAAATCAATGGCCAGGACACGTTCCTGTCCATCCATCCGATCAGCACGTTCGGAGACAAGCCCGATTTCCTGAAACCGAAATATGGCCGAATCGAGCGTATCACGCTCGATGGCACGGACATCGTCTTTCGTGGCGGCGACGATGGCGGCGTGCCGACGACGCCCGAAGGTGTGTTGGAAGTTCTCGAAGAGTTGCCATCCGCCTTCACCAAGGACTACGCTTATGGGCTCGGCTTGGCGAAGCCATATCGATTCATTATCGATGCAGTGGAAGAGCTGTCGGATTGCACCGAGATCGTCATCACCGCCGAATACCCCACGGGTCCTGACCCAAACGACGGTCAACTTTTTTACATCTCAAATAAAGACTTCGAGCACGCGCGGCGCGCCATCAACAGCATAGATAGCCTCGCTCAAACCGCCGCGCGTGCCGTCAAAGAAACGACTGCCTACAATATCTTCGCAGAACGGCTTGGCGTACAGAAGCTGGATCCCAAGGCGGGCCGGCACCCCTATCGAAAGCTCTTCACCGCTGTGGCGCAGGGCAAGGAGGAGCTGTCCGAGGAAGATCAGAACGCCGTCATCGGCGCCCTAAGCAATCACGTCGCCAGCATTGCCGAGGGCCAGCCAGAGAAGCTCGCCAAGCTGCGCGGCGATATCGAGCTTGTGACGCTGGAAGCGCTGATCAAGCGATATGACGAGATGCTCGGCGATAAGCTGGTTGAAGGACGTTGGCAGGATTTCTTCAACGAGAATCCGTTCATCCTGAACATGGCCTTCGGCTATCCCGTCATCAAGGTTCACGACCAAGCCTCGGTTGGCGGCCGGAAGCTGTCCGGCGATGGCGAGAAGATTACCGACTTTCTGGTCAAGAACAGCCTGACCAACAACACGGCGATCTTCGAAATCAAGACGCCACAGACCTCGATCCTCAACAAGACGCCGTTTCGCGATGGTGTTTTCACACCATCGACCGACTTCTCGGGATCGATCAATCAGGCGCTGGATCAGAAGTATCAGTTTCAAAAGCAGATCGCCCAGATCAAGGACAATACGCGGCTTTACGATATCGAGTCCTATGCCGTGCATTGCTGCCTTGTCATCGGCAAGACGCCCGAAGGCGATGACCAGAAGAAATCGTTCGAGCTGTTCCGACGGAATTCCAAGGACGTGGAGATCGTGACGTTCGACGAGCTGCTCGAGAAACTCAAGCAGCTCAGCGTCTTTCTACGGGCCGCCGAAGAGCCTGCCAAACTGCAAGAATTGAAGGGCGATGCCAATGGCTAGAAAACACATCGAGATGGCAATCGCCTACGACTTCGACGGCACCTTGGCGGACGGCAACATGCAGGAGCATCAGTTCCTGCCCGATATCGGCATGAAGCCGGCGGCATTCTGGGCCGAGGTGAAACGCCTGACAAAGGAACATCAGGCCGATGAGGTGTTGGTATACATGAACCTCATGCTGCGCAAGGCCGACGCGGCCAACGTTCCGGTGCGGCGGGATGATTTCAAGGCGCGCGGCAAGACCATCCAGCTATTCGAGGGGGTAGAGGAGTGGTTCGACCGCATCACCGGCTATGGCAGAGTGCAAGGCGTGCGCGTCGAGCATTACCTCGTCTCGTCAGGGAATGCGGAGATTTTCGCTGGAACGCCGATCGCGTCCAAGTTCGCTCAGGTTTATGCGTCAAAATTCATGTTCGACCAGAACGGAGTCGCCGCGTGGCCGGCACTGGCGGTCAATTACACGACCAAGACGCAATATCTGTTCCGGATCAACAAGGGTGCGTTCGACCTGAGCGACAACAGCAAGGTCAACCAGTTCGTCGAGAAGCGAGATAGACCCGTTCCCTTCGAGAACATGGTGTTCATCGGCGACGGTTCGACCGACATCCCGTGCTTTCGTTTGGTCAAGGAGCAGGGTGGTCTTTCCGTGGCGGTCTTCAAGCCCCACACCAAAGGCGCGCGCGGCAAGGCGGATCGTTACATCAAGGATGGCAGGGTTCATTGCGTCGCGCCGGCCATTTACACGGACGGCAGCGATCTTGATCGCATCATCAAGGCGAATATCAATGCTGTCGCGGCGCGGGCGGCGCTCTCCGGGCTGTTTTCGGGCGGTACGCAATGACCTTCGACGCCGCCGAAAAGCATCAGTCTCAGATTCCCGCGCTGCAAATGCTGGTGGCGCTTGGGTTCAAGCCGCTGTCCCAGGCCCAGGCTATTCACTTGCGTGGCGCGCGCCTGCGCAACGTGGTGCTTGACGACATCCTCGCGGACCAGCTTCTGAAGATCAACGGCTTTACCTATCGTGACCGGACCTATCCCTTCGATCTCGAAGACGCGCACGAGGCCATCCGCCGGCTGAAACCGACGCCGGATCGGCAGAAGGGACTGCGCGGCACGAACCAGGATATTTATGACGGCCTCGTGCTCGGCACGACCATCACCAAGACGATCCAGGGGGACTCCAAATCCTACTCGTTCCGTTACATCGATTGGGAAACGCCGGCGAACAACTTCTTCCACGTGTCAGCCGAAGTTTCGGTGGAGCGAACGGCCAGCACCCAGACTAGGCGGTGCGATATCGTCGGCTACGTGAACGGTATCCCGTTCCTGGTGATCGAGAACAAGCGGCCGACCGAGGGTCTGAAGAAGGCTGGCAGCCAACTGATCGGCTATCAGAACGAAGACAACATCCCGCAACTGTTCCACTTCGCGCAGCTTCTCATGGCCATGAACCGCGTCGAGGCGCGTTACGCCACCGTCGGCACGCCGCGGCAGTTCTGGCAGACGTGGCGGGATGAGGAAGACCGCGACGAGACTATCGCCCCCTTGGCCAACCGCCCCCTGACGGCGGCCGAGGCCGAGGCGGTGTTCTCGGGCGACTTCGCCTTCGCCCGCGCGCATTTCGAGGCGCTGGCGGCCGAGGGTCCGCGAGCCGTTACGGCGCAGGACCGCGCCCTTCATGCGCTGTGCCGGCCGGAACGCCTGCTGGATCTGATCCGCCGCTTCACCGTGTTCGACGGTGGCGCCCGCAAGATCGCGCGCCACCAGCAGTTCTTCGGCATCCGCAAGGCCGTCGAGCGCATTCGCCAGTCCAACCTGGACGGAAGGCGCAAGGGCGGCGTGATCTGGCACACCCAGGGCTCTGGCAAGTCGCTGACCATGGTGATGCTGGGCCGGTCGCTGGTAATGGATAAAGCCATCCCCAACCCGCGCATCCTGATCGTCACCGACCGCGACGACCTCGACAAGCAGATCAAGGATACGTTCAAATCCTGCGAACTGGAGTCCGTCCGAGCTACCAGCGGCGCCCACCTGATCGAGCTGATCCGCAACCGGAGCCCGCTCGTCACCACCATCATCAACAAGTTCGATACGGCGGCCAAAGCCGCCGAGGACGTGGACGAAGACGCCAACGTCTTCGTTCTGGTCGACGAGAGCCATCGCTCGCAAACCGGCCACTATGGCGGCCACAGCCAGTTCGCCACCCGGATGCGCCGGCTTCTGCCCAAGGCCTGCTATCTCGGCTTCACCGGTACGCCGCTGCTGAAGAAGGACAAGAACACGCTCTCGACCTTCGGCGGTCTGGTCCACAAATACGCGATCGACGAGGCTGTCGCCGATGGGGCCGTCGTGCCGCTGCTCTATGAAGGGCGGTTGGTCGAACAGCAGGTCAACGGCGGCGTAATCGACAAGTGGTTCGAGAAGATCAGCGAAGGACTGACGGACAGCCAGAAGGCCGACCTTAAACGTAAGTATTCACGCATGGGCGCGCTGTCCAAAACCGGCCAGGCCATCCGGGCCAAGGCGTTCGATATCTCCGAGCACTTCCGGCAGCACTGGCAGGGCACCGGCTTCAAAGCGCAACTCGTGGCGCCGTCCAAGGCTTCCGCCGTTCGCTTTAAGCGGGTGCTCGACGAGATCGGGCATGTCACCAGCGAAATCGTCATCTCGCCGCCCCATGACAACGAAGGCAACGAAGAGGTCGATAAGGAATCGAAGGACCTCGTGCGCGCGTTCTGGGCGCAGATGATGAGCCGCTACAAGACCGAGGACGAATATAATCGGCAAATCATCGATACGTTCAAAGGTTCGGGCGATCCGGAGATCCTGATCGTCGTGTCGAAATTGCTCACCGGCTTCGATGCGCCGCGGAACACGGTTCTTTATGTGTGCAAGCCGCTGCGCGAGCATAGCCTTCTGCAAGCAATCGCCCGCGTGAACCGGCTATACGAGGATGGCGCGAGCGAGAAGCAATTCGGTTTCATCATCGACTATGAAGGCTTGCTCGGCGAACTGGATACCGCGCTGACGGCATACAGCGCATTCGAGGGTTTCGAGGACGCCGATCTCGTCGGCACGGTCCATGATGTTCGCGAGGAAATCCGCAAGCTGCCCCAGTTGCACGATCAGCTCTGGGACCTGTTCAAGCCCGTTAAAAACAAAAGGGACATGGAGCGGTTCGAACAGTTCCTGGCCGACGAGGCAATTCGGCACGATTTCTATCAACGGCTGAAAGCGTTCAGCCGCTGCCTGCATATTTCGCTGTCATCGGAAAAGCTGCTCGACGTCTTCCCCGAGGCAAAGATCGACGCCATGAAGCACGATTGGAAGCAGTTTTCCGAACTGCGGCGCTCGGTTCAGCTTCGCTATCAGGAAACGGTCGACGTCAAGGAATTCGAGCCCAAGATTCAGAAGCTGCTCGACGACCATGTGGTCGCCATGCCGGCCGAAACGATCATCGAGATGGTCAACATCAACGACCCCGACGCCCTGAAGGCCGTGGTGGAAGAAGCCGGCGTCTCCGAGGCGTCACGAGCTGACCGAATCGCCAGCGCGACCCGGCGAACCATCACGGAAAAGATGGACGAGGACCCGACCTTCTATCGTAGTTTCTCGGAGCTGCTGGAGGAGACCATCCGCGACTATCGGGCCAAGCGGATTTCGGAGCGAGATTACCTTAAAAAAGTGCTCGACCTCGCGGGCAGGGTCGCGCGCAAGGACCGAGGCCGTGCGGTGCCGGACGCCATCAAGGGCAATGACGATGGCCAAGCATTCTTTGGCATCCTCGAAGGCACGCTCGCGAGGGCTGACGATAAGCAGATCCGAGGGGATGAGGTCGCCGAGATTGCTCTCGCGATCATCGGCATCATAAAGGCCCACCACATCGTTGATGTCTGGTCGAACGACATTGCCCAAAACAAGATGCGCAATGCCATCGACGACTATTTCTTCGACGTGCTTCGCGATGAGCGCGGCATCGAATTGCCGGTCGAGGTGATGGACGATATCGAACTCAAGATCATGGACCTCGCGCGGGCGCGCTTTCCAGGATGACGACAGAGTGTCACAGCATCCAGTATGGTGAAAGCCGCATTGCATTCGCGATTGTGCGCCGCGGGCGCACAACGCTGGAAATCGCTGTCGAGCCCGACGCCTCCGTCGTGGTCGCTGCGCCGCGGAACGCTCCGCTCGCGGCGATCGAAGCCAAGGTGCGCAAGCGCGCTGCATGGATTCAGCGTCAGCAGCGATACTTCAATCAGTTCCTGCCGCGCACGCCGGATCGCCGCTATGTGGCAGGCGAAACGCATCTCTATCTCGGTCGCCTGTATCGGTTGAAGGTCGTGTTCCATATTCAGGCTTCGGTGAAGCTCGCGCGCGGGCTTATCGTGGTGCAAACTCACAGGCCGGATCGCGCCGAGGTCACAAGGGAACTTGTTGAGGCGTGGTATCGCGAACGCGCGCATGCCAAATTCGCCGAGCGCCTTGAATTGAACCTTCTGCGCTTTCCTGCTCCCGACGATTTTCGGCCCAAGGGGTTGATCGTTCGTCACCTCCGGCAGCGATGGGGCTCGATGTCTCCATCACGCCGTCTGTTGTTGAATCGCCGACTGATCGAAGCGCCGACCGATGCGATCGACTACGTAATCACGCACGAGCTTTGCCACATCGCCGTGCCGCATCACGGGTTGGAGTTCTTTGAGATTTTGAATCGTGTTCTTCCGGATTGGCGCGAGCGCAAACAAAGGCTTGAACTGCGGATGGCGTGAATGCCGTAGCCGATAATCCCTTGCCCCGCGTCCTTAGCGGTTCCCAACTGACCACTTTCTCCCTACACTCGTGACCGCAGGAGTCGATCTGCTATTCGGAGGCGAACGCCGACTCCCTCAGCTTCGTCCAAATGTGAATCGGCTCGACGCCTTGACCCCTAATCGGCGAGGGTCGCAAAACCAAGCCGTCGATTGTTCTTGTATATTCTTGTAGCCTCCACGCCGATTGGGGGCCAATCTTGGCGCGCCGAATAACTGACGATAGCGCGTCATCGCTACCGTGTCGCTTCTATTCGACGACGGAGGTTCGTGGCGATCAGATTGTCAGCGTGCACAGTCCTCCGTCGACAAGAAGGTTTTGGCCGGTGATGAAAGCGGCCTGCTCGCTGCACAGGAATGCGCATGCAGCTCCAAACTCCTCCGGCTTTCCGGCCCTTCCGGCGGGCACACGGGCTATCAGCGCATCCGCCGTTGCCCCGAGCTCGGCGAGTCGTTCCGTCATGACAGTTCCCGGTAGTAGATTATTGATCGTCACGCCATCCTTGGCGATTTGTCGAGCGACCCCCGCCACATATCCGGTCAGCGCTAGTCGGGTCGAGGTGGAGAGGTCGAGTCTTTCGACGGGCATCCTGACTGTCGCTGACGTGATGTTGACGACCCGGCCGAAGCGCCGAGCACGCATAGCGGGCGCAAACATCCGAATCATCTCGACCGCGGACAGGAAATTGGCGTCGAGCGCCTGCTCCCAATCCTCGAGCGTCAGGTCTGTGAAATCTTTGGCCGGAGGGCCGCCGGCATTGGTAACGAGGATGTCTGGATCAGCGTTCGACGCCTGGACCGCAGCGCGCCCCTGCGCCGTGCCGACATCTGCGACCACGAAGCCGGGCTGTGTTCCCGTCGCCTCAGCAATTCGTTCGGCCGCCATCTGCAGGGCTTCGGCGCGACGAGCGACGAGTGTGACACGGACGCCCTCATTGGCGAGCGCCAAGGCGCAGGCCATCCCTAGCCCACGAGAGGCGCCGCAGACGATAGCGGTTCTGTCCTGTATCCGAAGATCCATTCGGGGGCCTCCTTGCAAGACGGCAAATGTGGTCGGATCATCCGCCACCTACGATCGCGAGGAATATAAGGGTTCCATAACGCGCGTTCGGCGACATCCGCGCCCTCCACACGCGCCGCCGACGCCGGCGCCCATGACCGTGGTCGGCCGTCGCACATCGGCGTGGGCCCGTCGAAGCGGGCGCGGATCGGTGCCGTCGGATTCCGGAGTCGGCATCCGCGTCGGCGCGACCTCAAAACAACTCGCGGGCTTGCCGGGCGACCTCCCGCTCCAGCGCGCGGATTTCGATGCCGATGACCTGCGTGGCGAGCGCCGGCCAACCCGCGGCGTCCGCCAGCCGTCGGCGATCTCGCCACTCCTCCAGCGTCTGGTGGAGGCGCACGATCTCCCGTCCCCGCGCTTGCGCCTGTCGATCGGCGCCTGTCGCTCTGCATCCCGGGATCGTTGTCGCGGCTCTGTTGTCGTTCGCCATCGAGGCGCTTATTCTCTGCATTTCTCGAGCGCCTCTTCATGCGCTGACGGCGGTCGGCATCACCGCGCCGACAACCCAGGGTCGTTTAGTTCTCAATGACACCCTGCTATTTCAAGGGCGGCTCGGATATCGAGAGCGGCGCGCCATCTGGCGTTCCTGATGTTGTCGCAACCGTCGGCGCGCAGGAGATTAGAGCCGGCCTCGTAAATTCGGACAGTGACTTGAGTGGATTTTCTGCCTGACAGCGGCGAGGATTCTCGCTGCGAATCAGGAGCATTCGATGACGAAGAAGAGCCGCCGGACGCATTCCCCGGCGTTTAAAGCGAAGGTGGCTTTGGCCGCGATCAAGGGCGAGAAGACGCTCAGCGAACTCGCGCAGCAGTTCGACGTTCATCCGAACCAGATCACGACCTGGAAGGGCCAGCTTCTCGAAGGCGCGGCGGGCGTTTTCGGTCACGAAAAGCCGGAAGCGAAGGAAGCGGCGGTCGATTTGAAGGCGCTTCACGCCAAGATCGGCGAGCTGACGCTGACCAATGATTTTTTGT
Source organism: Methylosinus sp. KRF6 (assembly GCF_018887255.1). Classification (NCBI taxonomy): domain Bacteria; kingdom Pseudomonadati; phylum Pseudomonadota; class Alphaproteobacteria; order Hyphomicrobiales; family Methylocystaceae; genus Methylosinus; species Methylosinus sp. KRF6. Next base: position 1,277,802 of record NZ_JAHLJF010000001.1, read on the forward strand.
CCGGCGCGCTCACCAAAGCGGGATTGCTGAGCGTAAAACGATGATCGACCGCAGCCACGAGCTCCCCATCGCCCGTCAGGCGCGAGCGCTCGGCGTCGCCCGCAGCTCGGTCTACTACAAGCCGCGGCCCGTCTCGGTCGAGGATTTGAAGCTCATGCGGCGGATCGACGAATTGCATCTCGACCATCCCTTTGCAGGGGCGCGGATGCTGCGCGATCTTTTGCGGCGCGAGGGCGTCGTCGTCGGTCGCCGCCATGTGGCGACGCTGATGAAGCGGATGGGCATTGCCGCGATCTATCGGCGTCCGAACACGAGCAAGCCGGCGCCAGGGCACAAGATCTACCCTTATCTCCTGCGCGGCATGAAGATCGAGCGGCCCAATCATGTCTGGGCGACGGACATTTCCTATATCCCGATGCGGCGCGGCTTCGTCTATCTCGCGGCGGTCGTCGACGTGGCGAGCCGGCGCGTGCTGGCGCATCGCGTATCGATCACGATGGAGGCGGAGTTTTGCGTCGAAGCGTTGAAAGAGGCGCTGGCAAAACATGGCAGACCCGAAATCTTCAACACGGACCAGGGTAGCCAGTTCACCGGCCATGACTTCACGAGCGTGCTGCTCGATGCGAAAATCGCCATCAGCATGGACGGCAAGGGCGCCTGGCGTGACAATGTGTTCGTCGAGAGGCTGTGGCGCAGCGTCAAATATGAGGAGGTGTATCTGCGCGCCTATGACAGCGTGTCCGAGGCGCGCGCGTCGATCGCCAAATATCTGGCCTTTTACAATGAGCGGCGCCCGCATTCGAGCCTCGACTCCCGCACGCCGGACGAGGCTTATTTCGGTTGTAGCGAGGCTGTGATGGCTGCATGATCGTCGCCGCGATTTTGCCGCGCCTCTGGTCGGGCTACGCCCTCCCGACGCCGCGACAAAATCGCGAAAGCCCCGCGTTCCGCAAACCCCGGCAGTGATCCACCTTATTTCCGCGGGGCGCTGTCCAAATAAGCGGGGCCAGCTCTGTAGGATGGCGTGTAGGGCAGCTTCAGGCCGAAGGCGTCGTTCAATCGCAGACGATGCGCGCGAATGAACTCGTGCATCTGCCGATAGGAATTGGCCCCGGCGACCATGGCGAGGATCGCGTAGAGCAGCACAGTCGAAAGATCGAACCGCTTGCCCTCCCGACGACGATGATCCGGAATTTCCTGCAAAATCTCCAGTAGCGACACCTGCATGCGACAACCTCTGATTCGGGTTGTCGCCTATAGATTCACATAGCCGCCGCGATGGGAATCGTGAAACTCCTTCTAAAGATCAGAGAACTAAACAGCCCTGGCCGACAACCACTCCCTCAGCTTCGTCCATCTCTTTCTGCCAAAGCCGCTTCTCACGGCGATCGCCAGCGCCCGGCGCTGACCGACAAGAACGACGAGGCGCTTGCCGCGAGTGACCGCCGTGTAGACGAGATTGCGCGCTAGCATGGTGTAATGCTGGGTGGCCAGCGTGATGACGACGGCAGGATACTCCGAGCCCTGCGATTTGTGTATCGTCGTTGCATAGGCCGGGACCAAGGCGTCGAGCTCGCCGAACGGATATACGACCTCTCGGCCGTCGAAGCTCGCGACGAGCGCGCCCTCGACTGCGTCGATTCGCGTAACCGTCCCGAGATCGCCATTGAACACGTCGCGATCGTAATCGTTCTCGGTCTGCATGACCTTGTCGCCCGGTGCGAAGATCGAGCCGAATTTCTCCACCTTCGCCGGCGGGTCGGGATTGAGCGCTGTCTGCAGGTCGGCGTTGAGAGATCGCGCGCCGAGCGCGCCGCGCTGCATTGGACAGAGCACCTGTATGTCACGGATGGGGTCGAGACCGAAGCGCCGCGGAATGCGGTCGCGAACGATCTCTACGACTTTGGCCGCTCCCTTCTCGGGATCTTCGGCGTCGACGAACCAGAAATCCGAATCCTCGCCGCGCCTCGGCAATTCCGGGATTTCACCGCGATTGATCCTGTGGGCGTTGACGATAATGCGGCTCTCGGCCGCCTGCCGAAACACTTCGGTCAAACGCGCCACGGGGATCGCGCCGGATGCGATGATGTCCGCCAGCACCTGCCCCGGTCCGACGGAGGGCAGCTGATCGACGTCGCCCACCAGCAGGAGCGCCGATGGCGTCGGGATCGCCTTGACGAGCGCATAGATGAGCGACGTGTCGACCATGCTGGTCTCGTCGACGACGAGCAGGTTGCAGTCGAGAGGATTGTCGGCGTCTCGACGAAACCCGCCGGATTTCGGATCGACCTCCAAGAGACGGTGGATGGTCTTCGCCTCTATGCCGGTCTGGTCGGCCATGCGCTTGGCGGCGCGGCCGGTCGGCGCGGCGAGGAGAATTTTCACTCCCTTGGCGACCAATATGCGCAGAACTGCGTCGAGCAGAGTCGTCTTGCCGACGCCGGGGCCGCCGGTGATCACGGCCACTTTGGATCGGAGCGCCATCTCGATCGCCGCGCGCTGCGACGGCGCCAGGGTCTTTCCCGTCCGCTTTTCGACCCACGGCGCGGCCTTTACCACGTCGATCGCCGGCCAGGGCGGCGCGCCGTCGGCCAACGCTCGCAGCCGTTCGGCGACGCCGCGCTCGGCGGTATGAAGTCCGCGCAAGAAAATGCAGTGCTCGCCGCCGATCGTGTCGCCGACGACTTCCGCGCCGGCGAGCTCGTGATCGAGCGCTGTTCGCACGAGCGCCTTGTCGACATCGAGCAGCTTGACCGCGAGCGTGAGCAGGCTCTCGACCGGAAGTCCGCAATGACCGTCGTCGGTCGCCTCCTGTAGCGCGAACGACACTCCGGCGCGCAGACGTTGGGGCGCGTCCCGCGCGACGCCCATTTTCATGGCCATGGCGTCGGCGGTCCGAAAGCCGATCCCTCGAATATCCCGGGCGAGCCGATAGGGATCCTCGGTCATGACCCGAATGGCGTCGAACCCATAGGTCTTGAAGATACGCACGGCGCGCGACGTCCCGACGCTGTGCGAGTGCAGGAACACCATAATGTCGCGGACGGCCTTCTGCTCGGCCCAGCCAGCGGCGATCCGCGTCGCGCGAAACTCCCCGATCCCGGACACTTCCCGCAGTCTTTCCGGCGCCGCTTCGATGGTTTCGAAGGTCGCCACGCCGAAGGCGGCGACAATTCTCGCGGCGAGCTTGGGACCGATGCCGCGGACCATGCCGGAGCCGAGATATTTTTCGAGGCCCTTCGCCGTCGTCGGGGGCGTGGTCTTCAGAAAATCCGCTTTGAATTGAACACCATGAGTGCGATCCGTGATCCAAACGCCGACGGCGTGAATATATTCGCCGGCCGAGATCGAAGCGGCGTGGCCGACGACCGGCACGAGGTCGCGTTTGCCGCGCGCTTTGACCTTCAGGACGGCGAACCCATTCTCCTCATTATGAAAAGTCACGCGTTCGACCGAGCCGACGAGGGTTTCCCGCGACGCGGCGGCCGCCGATGGCCGTTCAGGCTTCACGGCGAGGCCCAGCCGCTTCGAATATCTTCGGGGCGCTCGATATTTTGAGCGTCGCCAGAAGAGGCAGCGCCGCTGGCGACGCGTCGATGACGCGATACTCGACGCCGCAGCGGCGAATGGCGCCTTTCCGGCGGCGCAGGCCGTCGCGCACATAAGCGCACGCCTCGTCCTCCGACGCGAATTCTCGCGCGAACGTCCGCCCCCGGCAGCCGATCCGACCGAAAGATACGCGCACCATCCATTTTCCGAACAGATCGCGGCCCGCCTCGACGCGCCAGGCCCGATGGCGGTTCGCCTCCGCATTGCGGCCCTGCAACAGGATCGCGATCTCGTCCATCGCCGCCATGCCGGCCCTCCACGCCCGCCCGCTTCGCATTCGCACACAAGTGAATCACGAATGGGAATCCGGAGCAAAGGAAGAGGGAACATGGCTACCGCTAGCGCCGCCCACGCCGACAAGGGTTCGTCGCTGAGCTCCCGCGCGTTCCGCGCGCCCTTGCGGCGCGGCCGCCTCGCGGTCTGCCGACGGCGTTTCGGGAAAGGAAAAGGGAGATTCGAGGCCTCCGGCCCTTCCCGAGAAACCCGAAGGGAGCGCCGCGAGACCATGAGACATGACGAGGAGATCGAAATCTTGCGCGCGCGCACGAACTGCGCCGCGCTGCTGGAGCGCTCGACGCCGCCATGGCGGCTCGATCGCCGAGAGAGCACGAAGCATTGCCTCAAATATCGACGCGGGCGGGGAGAAATCCTCATCGTCAATCACGAGGGCCGCGGCTGGTGGGATCCCCAGAGCGACGCGAAGGGCGACGTCTTCGATCTCGTGCAGCATCTCGAGCCTGGCCTGAATTTCGGCGAGGTCCGCAAGGTGCTGCGCCGGTTCACCGGGATACAGCCGAGTTTTCCGGCCGCCGCCATCGAAAGGGGACGCTCCCCCGATCTCCCGCTCCCGATCAGATGGGCGCGCCGCCCTCGGCTTCGGCGCGGATCGCCGGTCTGGCGATATCTCACCGACGCGCGTCGCCTTCCCCCGAGCGTCCTGGAGACGGCTCGCGCCGCCGACGTCGTCCGAGAGGGGCCATACGGAAGCGCCTGGTTCGCGCATCACGACGACCGCGGAGCCGTCACCCATATCGAAATCCGCGGACCGGACTTCAAAAGATCGGTGCGAGGCGGCGACAAGATCCTGTTCCGCTTGCCCGGCGGTTCCGAGCCGCCGACGCGCTTCGCCCTCGCCGAGGCGCCGATCGACGCGCTCAGCCTCGCCGCCTTGGAGAACATTCGCGCCGACACGCTGTATGCGGCGACCGGCGGCGGCATGGGTCCGAAAACAATCTCTGAGATCGAGGCGATCGTCGCGCGCCTCGCGCCCATCTCGGGATCGCGCTTCTGCAGCGCGACGGACGCCAATCGCGCCGGCGACCGCTACGCGGCGCGCCACCAGCTGATCGCCGCGGCCGCCGGCGTCGCCTTCGAGCGATTACGGCCGCCCGTCGAGGACAGCGACTGGAACGACATGCTCGACCAACGAGAAAGGACGAAACCATGACATCACATCGCGCCTGGATGCTGCTCAAATCCGGCGGTCGGCTCGACCTGCTCGATCCGAAGCCGGACGCCTGGACCGACGAGGATCTGGCGATCGGCCTGTCGCGCGCCTATCGCTGGGGCGGATATTCGGCATGGGACCTGCCGCTCAGCGTCGCCCAGCACAGCCTCGCCGTTCTGGCCTTGCGCGAAGGCGAGAGAAAGCTCGCGCCGCGTGAGGCCCTGCGCGAGCTTCTTCACGACGCCACCGAGGGGCTGGTCGGATTCGACGTGCTCATGCCGTTGAAACCGCATCTCGGCGAGGGCTTCGCACGGCTCGATCGGCGGCTGCAGCGAGCAGTTGATCGACGTTACGGTCTGCCGCCATGGACCGACGATAGCTACGCCCTCCATAAGCGCGCCGATCGCCAGGCCGCGGCGAATGAAGCCTATCATGTCGTCGGCTGGAGTCGCGACGACATAAGATCGAGCCTGCAGATCACGCTCGATCCGCTCGACGACGACCCCTTGCCGCTGCCGCCCGGCATGTCGCGCTGGGAGCCGTGGCCGCCGAAGCTCGCCAGCGCACTCTTCCTTCAAAGGCTCGGTGAGCTCGGCGCCGCGATCGACGTCACCGACGCACTCGACGATATCGCGATCGACGACACGCTCGTGCAACTGGCCCTAGCCTTCTCCCAGCTGCCCGAGGCGAAGCGCCGTCGTTGCCGACACATCCCGACCGGCAGACGGGAACTGGACACGCTCGTTCAGGTCGAAGCCGATGACGGCTCGCAAATCGTCGAGGGCGTCGTCGTCGACGGCGAACGCAACGACACGGGCGCCTTCTACTTCGACGATCACTTCGTCGTCTTCACGACCGTCGACACACAAAGCGGAGAACTCATCCGCTGCAATGGAGCGAACTGCCATGTCGAGATACTCTGACATCGACCCGCTCGCCGGCATGGAGGAGTGGGACCGCTTCGAGCCCTGCTTCGACGAACCGCCGGCGGAGCACATTCCGTCGGCCGACGCTTTCGACAGGATGGCCGTAACCCTCACGTCGGAGCAGGCGCGCGCGGCGGCGCACACGGGGCCGATCCTCGTCCTCGCCGGAGCCGGCACCGGAAAGACATCGACGCTCACCGCCGCCGTCGTGCATCGCATCGCCGTCGAGCGCATTCCGGCTTCCCGCATCCTCGCCGTCACCTTCACCAACAAGGCCGCGGCCGAGATGGCGTCGCGCATCCGCGCCGCGCTCGACGGTCACGCGGCTCCCTCCTGGCTCGGCACCTATCACGGGCTCGCCGCGCGTCAGCTCCGCGACGCGCCGGAGATCGCCGAGCTTCGGCCCGATTTCGACATTGTCGACGCCGACGACTGCCGCCGCTTCGTCAAACGCGTCATGAAGGCGCAAGGCCTCGGTGGCGAGGAGGGCGGCGACGGCACTGCACGCAATCCGCTGAAGATCATGTGCAATCGCATCGCGAAGTTCAAAGACAATCTGATCACGCCGGCCGGCGCCGCCGCCTGGGTCGAAGCCAAGATCGCCAAAAGCGATCGCTCCCGCGAACCGATCGATCCCCATGCGCTGCGCGCCGCCGTGCGCGTCTACGCCGATTATCAGCGCGCCCTGCGCGAGGCGAACGCGGCGGATTTCGGCGACTTGCTCCTCTGGCCGACCCTCGCCATGCGCAAGGACGACGCCTATCGCGCGCGCTGGGCGTCGCGCTTCGATTGGCTCGCCGCCGACGAATATCAGGACGTCAACTTCGCTCAATACAGTTGGCTGAAGCATTTTGCGGCGGAGCATGGACGCGTCTTCTGCGTCGGCGACGATGATCAGGCGATTTATGGATGGCGAGGCTCAGATATAGAGTACATCCGCCGCTTTCAACAAGACTTCCCGAACGCTGAGCGGGTCAGGCTCGAAGAGAATTTCCGCTCGACCGGCCACATACTCGCCGCCGCCAATGCGGTCATCGCTCGCGACAGGAAACGTCTCGGCAAGACGCTCTACACGCGAAAAGAGGCGGGCGACAGAATCGAGATCGTCGCCTATCGCGACGCGCAGGCAGAGGCCGCCGGCGTCGTCGAGGAGATACTCACTCGCCACGCCGAGGGAACGGGGTGGCAGGAGATCGCCATTCTCTATCGCAGCTCCTTCCTGTCGCGCGGCTTCGAAGAGGCCTTGATGCGCGCCCGCATTCCGCATGTGATCGTCGGCGACGTCGGCTTCTATCAGCGCGCCGAGGTCAAGGACGCGCTCGCGCTTCTACGTCTCGCCGCGACGCCTGACGATCGTCAGTCGGACGAGGCCTTCCGCCGCGTGATCAACGAGCCGCGCCGCGGCTTCGGCGCCAAGGCCATGCAAGCGGTCGAGACGGAGGCCTCCTTCCGCAACGTCTCGCTGCTGCGCGCCCTGGACACCGCCGAGCTGCCGGCCAAATGCCGCGCCGCCGGATTGCTGTTCGCCGATCAGCTCCGTCGCATCGGCGAGGACCGCTCGCACACCCTGGCCGATCAGATCTCGCTGCTGCTCGACGCCAGCGGCTATCGGACCATGCTGCGTGACAGCAAGGCCGAGAGCTCGGAGGATCGCCTCCAAAACCTGCAGGAGCTGATCGCGCTCGCCGGCGAGGTCCACACGGCGCGTGAGCTCCTCGACCATGCGGCGCTCGCCACCAGCCGCCCCGGCGAAGACGAAACCGACCGCGTGCGCCTGATGACGCTGCACAAGGCAAAGGGCCTCGAGTTCCCGCATGTCTTTCTTCCTGCCTGGGAGGCGGGCGTATTTCCCTCGGATTACGGCGACGCCGATGAAGAGCGCCGGCTGGCGTACGTCGCGCTGACGCGGGGCATGCGCCGCGTCAGCATCTCCTACTGCGGCTTCCGGCGCGGCTTCGGAGCGCCGTCGCTCTTCGTCGACGATGTCCCCGACGAGCACAGCGTCAGAGGCCGCCTGCGCGATGCAGAGCGGCGCCGCGGCACGCCACGCCAGCCGATCGATTGGCGGAAGCTCCCGAGCCATTTGCGGCGGCCGTGAGCAAAGGTGGCATGAAAGAACGAGAACCGAAAATCATTGAAGACACGAGTGCCGCCTGCACGCCCATCGCCGCAAGGGTTCGCCGAGGCTCCCGCGCGTTCCGCGCGCCCTTGCCCCGACGGGCGTGAGGCGGCCTTCGGGGTTTTATCGGAGAAAACCATTCACTGCTCGAGGAGCAAATCATGAATATGATATCTGCAACCCGATCGCGCCCGATAGGCGCGACGCTGCCCGCGATCTCGCAACAGATTTGGGACGAAAAATATCGGCTGAAGGCGCCAGCCGGAGAGCCGATCGACCTGACCGTCGAAGACAGCTGGCGCCGTGTCGCCCGCGCCCTCGCGATGGCCGAGTCCGATCCCGCGCAATGGGAGGAAACCTTCTATTCGGCTCTGGAGGACTTCAAATTTTTGCCGGGTGGCCGCATCCTGGCCGGGGCAGGGGTCTCGCGCCGCGTGACCCTCTTCAACTGCTTCGTCATGGGAACGATCGAGGACGATCTCGGCGCCATCTTCTCGCATCTGCGTGAGGCGGCACTCACCATGCAGCACGGCGGCGGCATCGGCTATGACTTTTCGACGCTCCGCCCGAAGGGCGCGCTCGTCAAAGGGGTTGGAGCCGACGCCTCCGGCCCCTTGTCGTTCATGGATGTGTGGAATTCCATGTGCGGCACGATCATGTCGGCCGGTACACGGCGCGGCGCCATGATGGCGACGATGCGCTGCGATCATCCCGACATCGAGGCTTTCGTCTCCGCGAAGGCCGACAAGACTCGCCTGCGCAATTTCAATCTCTCTGTCCTCGTCACCGACGCTTTCATGGCGGCCGTCGACGCCGACAAGAATTGGCCGCTCGTCTTCGGTGGCGAGGTCTATCGCACGATCTGGGCTCGCGACCTCTGGGACCAGATCATGCGTGCGAACTATGACTATGCCGACCCCGGCGTCATTTTCATCGACCGCATCAACGCCCGCAACAATCTCTATTATTGCGAGACGATCGCGGCGACCAATCCTTGCGGCGAGCAGCCTCTGCCGCCCTATGGCGCCTGCCTCCTCGGCTCGAACAATCTCGCCAAGCTCGTGCGCGACCCCTTCACGGAGCGCGCCCACCTCGACGAGGGCGGCCTCGCACGCCTCGCCACCGTCGCCGTGCGCATGCTCGACAATACGATCGACGTGTCGGAATTCGCGCTCCCCGAACAGAGGGAGGAAGCGCTGGCCAAGCGGCGCATCGGTCTCGGCGTTACCGGCGTCGCCGACGCCCTTGCCATGTGCCGGCTGACCTATGGGACGCCGGAGGCCGCCGCGATGGCGGCCCGCTGGAATCGCTTGCTCAATCGAAACGCCTATATCGCGTCGATCGGTCTCGCCAAGGAGAAGGGGGCCTTCCCGCTCTTCGACCGCGACGCCTATCTGGCCGGCGAGACGGTTCGCAATCTGGATGACGACATCAAAGCCGGAATCGTCGAGCATGGCATTCGCAACGCCTTGCTCACCTCGATCGCGCCAACGGGAACGATTTCGCTGTTCGCGGAAAATGTCTCCTCGGGGATCGAGCCGATCTTCGATCTTTCCTATCTGCGCAAGATCCGCCAACCCGACAATTCCTCCGTCGAGCAGGAGGTCGAAGACTACGCCGTACGGCTCTACCGCGAAAAATTCGGCGCGGACGCGGAACTGCCGGACTATTTCGTCACCGCGCAGACCCTGACCCCCGCCGATCACATTCGCATGCAGGCTGCGGTTCAGGACCACGTCGACGCATCGATCTCGAAGACGGTGAACTGCCCGGCCGATATCTCTTTCGAGGATTTCAAGACGATCTACGTGGACGCCTATCGTTCCAGCTGCAAGGGCTGCACCACCTATCGGCCGAACGAGATCACCGGCTCCATCCTGTCGACCACCACGCCGGCGGCTACCGTTCCCCCGGCGCAGCCGCATCCGGCGATCACCCCGCGCGAGGAGAAGCTCGCCGGCGCCACCTACAAGCTGCGATGGCCGGAAAGCGAGCATGCGTTCTACGTGACGATCAACGACATCGAAGAGGATGGGAGGCGGCGGCCCTATGAGGTTTTCTTAAATTCGAAGTCGATGGAACATTACGCCTGGGTCGTCGCCCTGACGCGCATGATCAGCGCGGTGTTCCGACGCGGCGGCGACGTCGGATTCGTCGCGGAAGAGTTGAAGGCCGTGTTCGACCCGCGCGGCGGACATTGGAGCGAAGGGCGCTATGTCCCCTCCCTCGTCGCCGCCTTCGGCTCGATCATCGAGCGACACATGATCGACATCGGATTTCTCTCTCCCTCTGAAACGATCGTGACGGATGCTTCCGAGGTACCTCCGCCGGCGCGCGCCCTCGGCGCGCTCTGCCCGAAATGCAGCCAACCGGGTCTCATCAAGAACGACGGCTGTCTGACCTGCCGTCACTGCGGTTGGTCGAAATGTTCGTGAATGTCTCATCGCGGCCTCGTATAAGGAGACATTCTATGAACGACTTGACCCTACGGCCGTCGTCGATCTTGGTCGAGCGAGACGGCCTGACCATGCCGGCGCGCCGCAAGTCCTACCGGGCGCGCCACGATCGGCCCGAGCCGGTCGAAATCCTCCCCGCCGTGCCCGATCGCGCGCTCAACGCTCATCTCTGGGTGCGGCATCCGCAGGATTGGTACGTCGAGGAAAGCTGGGTCGATCATCGCTTCTTCGAAGAGGAGACCTTCGAAGGTTCGATCTACGATCCGGCCTGCGGGCTCGGACGCATCATCGAAGCCGCGAGAGCCGCGGGCTACAATGACGTCTGGGGCGAGGACCTGGTTTCTCGATCCATGTACTGTGACCGCGCCGTCGACTTCCTATCCGAGGAAGCCGGAAGGCCGGCGCCGGACAACATCTGTTGCAATCCGCCATTTCGAAAGTCGCGGGAGTTCGTCATTCGTGCGCGCGAGATCGCGAGACGCAAGGTCGCGATGATCCTGCCGGTCTCCTGGATTTCCGGCGACCGCCGCTCCAGATGGCTGGAGAGAACATTTCCGCGGCGCGTGCTGATCATCACGCCGCGCCCTTCCATGCCGCCCGGTCCAGTCATTCTCGCAGGGCTCAAAGCGCGCGGAGGACGAACGGATTTCGCGTGGTATATTTGGGAAAGAAACTATGTCGGGGAACCATCCTTCGGATGGCTGAGGCGAAACCCATGATTGGCCCCGGCGGAAAGAAACGACATTCTCTCACCGCACACGCCGCGACGATCCGCGTCGTCCAGCAGCTCCTACGGACCGCCGGTCCCAGAAAGTGCGGCGGAGTCCGTCAATCGGAATTCGACGCACTGCTCGTAGAGCTGGAAGAGCTACATGATCTCGTGACCTGGCTAGAGTTACATCGAAGCGAGTTCGTCGAGTGGCGCGCCGGACGAAAACGCCGCGACGATGAATAACCAGCGGCGTGGGAGCGCCGCGACGAGGGTCGCTGAGCTTTTCCTATTTTCACTTTCCTGTATCAAAGGCACATTGTCGCTAAGATACCGGTTGGATTCTCGGCGCCTCATTCATGCATTCGATAAAAGGGTAGCAGGCAGATGAGATTTATGCGCCCACTCCTTTACACCGTACTTGGCGCGCTCGCGCTTTTTCCGATCGCGCTCGTCGGTCTCGTGCATGCGCTGACGGCCCCAGCGCCGGCGACCGTAAAGGCGCCGGAGGATCTGCCCGTGACGCGCTTCACGCTCACCCCGAGCGGCGGAGTGAATGTCCAGGGCTGGTTCATGCCGGGCGCGCCCGAACGCGGCGGCGTGTTGCTATTGCATGGCGTGCGCGCCAACCGGCTCGCGATGATCGCCCGAATGCGCTTTTTGAACGAGGCTGGCTATTCCGTCGCCGCGATCGACTTTCGCGCGCATGGCGAGAGCACGGGCGACAAAATCACTTTCGGTCAAGAAGAGAGCGCCGACGCGGCCGCGGCGCTCTCCTTTATGCGAGAAAAGCTGCCGGGTCGAAAGATCGCCGTGATCGGGCAGTCGCTCGGCGGCGCGGCGGCGCTCCTGGGACAGGGGCCGATCACGGCCGACGCCTTCGTGCTCGAATCCGTCTATCCCGACATCGACCGCGCCATCGACGACCGTTTGACGGCGCCTTTCGGTCCGCTCGGCCATCTCGTGACGCCGGCGCTGCTCGTCGTCGGGCGGACAATGACAGGCCTCGACCCGGCGTTTCTGCGTCCGATCGACCGGATCGAGAAGCTTCGCGCGCCGGTGTTCGTCATTTCGGGCGTTCGCGACCCGAATACCCATATCGACGAAGCGCGCGAACTCTTCGCCCGCGCTCCCGAGCCGAAGGCCTTTTGGGCCGTTGAAGGGGTCGGCCATGAGGACATTTATTTCCGCGCCAATGTCGAATACCGCGAGAGGATCCTGAGCTTTTTCGGCGAGCATCTCTGAATTCAGGCCGAAAGCGCCCGTTCGTCGGAGCCGCGTCGAAGGCCCAAGGTCGGCGAGGGCTGCGTCAGACGCATCGGGAAAGATCGTCGCTTTCGCTTCTACGAGGAGCGTCGGTGAGGGTATTGTCGAAGGCGGTCCTGCAAGCGCGCGCCCTTCGTCCGGGGCTTCGGGGGACCTTGGGTCGAGAACTCGGCGATTGGCGCGCTTGTCGGGCTTGTTGGCGTTGCGCCCACTGCGTCTTGAACTCAGCTGCGTCTCGACTTAGCGTCCCGTTGTGGCCACGGGCTCCGCGCCTTCTGGTCGATCAAAGGGAATCCTTTTTTATGATAGATTTGCTTCCGACCCTTTTCGCGCCCGACGACGATCCTTGGCTCTGGCTCGAGGAGGTCGAGGGCGAGGCGGCCCGCGCCTGGGCGCAGGCGCGCAGCGACGAAACGATCGCAAAGCTCGCCGATGCGCGCTTCGAGGCCGATCGGGCGGCGCTGCTGGAAATATTGGATCGGCCCGACCGTATCGCGCATGTCACCCGGCAGGGCGGGCTCCTCTACAATTTTTGGCGCGACGCCGATCACCCGCGCGGGCTCTGGCGCCGCACGACGATGGAGTCCTATCTCGGCGCGGAGCCGGAATGGGAGCTCTTACTCGACATCGATGCGCTCGCCGTAAAGGAGGGCGAGGATTGGGTCTGGAGCGGCGCGACGACGCGCCCGACGCATGATCGCACGCTCGTCCGCCTTTCGCGCGGCGGCTCGGACGCCGGCGTTCTGCGTGAGTTCGACCTAGGGACGCGCGCATTCGTCGCGGACGGCTTCGTTCTGCCGGAAGCCAAGGGCGGCGCCTCGTGGCTCGATGACCATACGCTGCTGCTGGCCTCCACTTTCGGTGACGGCAATGCGACGAAGTCCGGCTATGCGCGGACCGTACGGCTGTGGCCGCGGGGGTCCGATCCGGCAGAGGCCGCGATCCTGCATGAGGTCGCTGCAGAGAGCATGTCCTGTTGGGCCTGGTTCGATCGGGAAAATTCCGACATCGTCTTCGGCGAGCAGATCGACTTCTACAACTCGGTGATTTCGATCGGCGACCGCTCCGGCCCGAAGACCGAGATCGATCGCCCGACCGACGCCGGAACGAGCTGGAGCCGCGGCTTCATCGCGCTGCGGCCGCGCCGGCCGTGGACGGTCGGCGACACGACCTATCCGGCAGATTCGATTCTCGTGACCTCGCGCGAGGCCTATCTCGCCGGCGCGCGCGATTTTCGCGTGCTGTTCACGCCGGAGCCGCGCAAAGCGCTGCGATGGCAGTTCTGGAGCGGCGGCGATCTGGTGATCTCCGTGCTCGACGATCTGCGGCCGGTCTTTCTGAGGGCCATTGCGTGCGAGGACTGGCGGGTCGAGGAGATCGCCGGCCTGCCGTCGATCGGCGCGGTCGATCTCTGGCCACTCGACAGCGATCCGCTGGAATCGACGGGTGAATTGGCGGCGCTGTCGCAGACGCCGATCGCGTCGCCGGAACTGTCGCTGCTCGCGCCGGGCGTCGCCGCTCCGACGCCGCTGCACCGATCGCCCGCCGCTTTCGATCCCGGAGCCGCGGTCGTCACCCGTCACGAGGCGGTCGCGCCGGACGGCCAGCGCATCCCCTATGTGCAGATCGGACCGCCGGGCGAGACCGGCGACGCGCCGGTCTATATGACCGGCTACGGCGGCTTTCGCATCAGCACGCTGCCCTATTACTCCGCCACCCGGGGCAAGCTTTGGCTCGAGAAGGGCGGCGTTGTCGTGTTGACGAATCTGCGCGGGGGCGGCGAGTTCGGCGCCTCGTGGCACGAGGCCGGACGGCGCGAGGGCAAGGCCCGCTCGCATGATGATTTCGCCGCGATCGCCGCTGATCTCGTGGCGCGCAGAGTGACTCGTCCGCAGCGGATCGCGGCGGAGGGCGACTCCAACGGCGGCCTGCTGATTGCCAACATGCTCACGCGGCATCCCGAGAAATTCGGCGCGCTGTTCTGCAGAATTCCACTCGTCGATATGCGCCGTTATCACAAGCTGCTGGCGGGTGCGAGCTGGGTCGCGGAATATGGCGATCCCGACCTGCCCGAGGATTGGGCGTTCCTCCAGGAGATTTCCGCCTATCACAATGTCGAGGCCGGCCGCGCCTATCCGCCGATCCTCATCGCCACCACGCGGCGCGATGATCGCGTGCATCCCGGCCATGCCCGCAAATTCGCGGCGAAGCTACAGGCGCTGGGCTATCCGGCCTTGTTCTACGAGCCGGCAGCCGGTGGGCACGGCTACGGCAAGGACAATGCTGAGGTCGCGCGCTTCGCGGCACTGGGAATGAGCTTTCTGCGTCGCGCGATTGGATGGGAGGTGGAGGCCGGGACAATCGGGTGACCCTTTCCCGTGCCGAAGAGCCCCCGTCTCGAAGAGAGCGAAAACCATCCGCTGGACCCCCTCGCCCCTCGAGATGGTCGCTTCGCGACTTCCCCAACGTGAGGTCGAGGATCACAGGAATTCGAGCCAGACAAGCGCTTCGTCGGGGCAACGCGCGCTCGTCTCGGGCAAAAGCGATATCTGCAAGGCAATCAACTATAGCCTCAACCCCGGGCGTCATTCACGCGATTTCTCGACGACGGCCACATCTGTGTCCTCCAACCGGTGAACGCGCCTTGCGTGGCGCAGCGATCGGGCAAGAACATGATCATGAATTCTTCATCAGCTGCGCTGCTTTCCTATGCGATCGGACTTCTTCGCCCCTTTTGGAAGACCACACTGTCTGCCACTGCCATGGGCGGCGCGAGCGGCCTCGCGGCAGTGTCGCTTATTTCTCTCGTCGACCGCGAACTTCACGCCGAGACGCCTGCGCCCGCCACGCTTCTTCTGTCTCTTGCGGGCCTGACCCTTCTCTTGCTGGCGAGCGAGATCGTGTCCGGCGTCGGCAACAGCCTCGTCGGTCAGAACATTATCGCAGAGGTTCGCAAGGATCTCACAAAGAAGATTCTTTGCGCGCCGATCGCCGAGATCGAACGCCTTCAGGCTCATCGCATCATCACGACCCTCAATCAGGACGTGGACAGGATCAGCGAATTCACCCGCGGGCTATCCTATATCGTCGTCGCCTCCTGCCAGACGCTCGGATGCGTCGCCTATCTCATCTATCTCTCCTGGCCCATGTTCCTCATTGGCGTCGTGGTCGGAGCGGCGGCATATGCCGCGATCCGGCTGACGCTGAAAAGCGCTTACAAGAATCTTGCTGACGAACGAGCGGCCGTGGACGAACTGCAAAGGAGCTACCGCGCACTCGTCGAGGGAGCCAAGGAGCTGCGGGTCAACAAAAAGCGGCGGCTGCACTTCTATGAAGATCAACTTTCTGTCGCGATTGATCGCATCCGCGAGTCGAGCAATCGCGCGTTCGCCCGCTTCGTTGCCGGCGGCGCACTCGATTCAGCGTCTTTCTTCGCAATCACGGGAACGCTGATCGGCCTTGCTCCTGTCTTTGGGGCTAACAAGAGCGACCTCGCCGCCTTCGTGCTCGTATTGATGTATATGAAGGGCCCGATGAGTCAGGTCGTCACATCATTACCGATGTTCAATCTGGCGCTTGTCTCGTTCGAGAAGGTGCTGGAGCTGAGCCAGACATTCGCGGGCTCGGAAAATGCTCTCCTCGAAGCGCCGCCCGCATCTGCACAAGTGGAGGCCGCCGCCGTACTCGAGTTTCGCAACATCCATTTTTCGTTTCCCCGCGTTGAAGGCGCGGAGCCTTTCACGCTCGGTCCGATTGATCTCGTCGTCAGGACGGGGGAAACCCTCTTCATCACCGGAGAAAATGGGAGCGGAAAGACGACCCTGATCAAGCTGATTCTCGGCCTCTACTTACCGACAGACGGCCAGATTTTACTTAACAGCGCGATCGTCGATGACGAAAGTCGTGATGATTACCGTCAGCATTTTTCGGCGATTTTCTTCGACTTTTTTCTTTTCGACGATCTCATCGCCGCGGACGAGACGGCGATGAAGGCGGCGCGGCGTCATCTCGAACGTCTGGACATTAGCCACAAGGTGTCAATCGAAGCGGGAAAGTTCACAACGACCGATCTGTCGACCGGACAACGAAAGCGCCTTGCGCTCGTCGGGGCTTACCTCGAGCAGCGTCCGATCTTCGTTCTCGACGAATGGGCGGCGGAGCAAGATCCGACGTTTCGCCGCATCTTCTACCAGGAGATTCTGCCTGAGCTGAAGGCCGATGGTAAGACGCTGATCGTCGTTTCGCACGATGATCGCTATTTCGACGCCGCCGATCGGATTATTCACATCGAAGGCGGCTGTATAGTGGGCGACAGTCCACCATGCCCTCCGAGCCTCGAGTTTGGTCCCGAGCGGCTTTGTCGTTGAACGCGTGAGCGACGATTTCGGCGATCCCGTGATCAGCCTCGACCGCTGGGCGTCATTCACACGGTTTCTTGACGACGGGCATATCTGTCTCTCCGATAACGCCGCGGATCCGTGAGGGTTATTGTCGAAGGCGACGGCGTGGCGAACGCACGCGGCTCGTCCGGCGAGGCTCTAGGTTCCATAATCGAGATTATGCGCTGACACATATCATGTTGAACTTATACACTATTCATCTCGCTTTAGCGATTGATCGCCAAGGCGACGGGCAGGCTCGTCGAGTGGCGAGCGTAGCATAGGTCCCCGAGAAGCGGCCGTTTCCGCCGGCGGTTTAGGGTTCACGGCGACACTCGCCTGTTTCGCCGATCTTCGCTCCGCGAGAGGCCGACGATTTCCAGGAGGGGCTCGGCGGCGGGCGACGCCTCGATGATGCGATAATCGACGCCGCACGCCAAAGAGATCCCGCCCCGCCACGACGCTCCAGGCGCGGCGGCGCGTTCCTTCTGGGTTTTGTCCCTGCAGCACGTCCGCGATCTCGTCCGTCACCGCCACGCCAGTCTCCACTCGCCTCCATCCGCTTCGCATTCGCGTACGAGTGAAACAGGTATGGGAATCCGGAGCAAAGCGAGAGGAAGACATGGCTACCGCTAGCGCCGTCCGCGCCGACAAGGGTGCGTCGCTGCGCTCCCGCGCGATTCGCGCGCCCTTGCAGCGCGGCCGCCTCGCGGTCGGCCGACAGCGTTTTGGGAGAGGAAAAGGAGGAAGCGACTCCGACCTTCCCCTCGATCCGAAGGGAGCGGCGAGCATGAGAGACGCCCCTGCGAGGACGAAATCGACCGCGTGCGCTCGATGACGCTGCACAAGGCGAAGGGTCCCGAGTTCCCGCTTGTTTTCCTGGCCGCCTGGGAGGCCGGCGTGTTTCCCTCGGATTGCGGCGACGCCGATGAAGAGCGCCGGCTGACCTTTGTCGCGCTGATGCGCGGCATGCGGCGCGTGAGCATTTCCTACTGCGGCTTTCGACGCGGCTTCGGAGCGCCGTCTCTTTTCATCAATGACATTCCCGACACCCATTGCGTCAAAGGGCGCCTCGGCGCAGCCGACCAGCGGCGCGACGCCGCATGCGGTCCTGTCGATCGGCGACGGCTTCCGAACCATTTGCGCAGGCCCTGAGCAGAGCCGCGGAGAAGCAAGGAGGAAATCAAACTCACTGAAGACGTCTGTGCCGCCTGCGCGCCCGTCGCCGTAGCCCGGACGGTCTGCGGCGCAACGCTATGGATTTCTGCGTTTTCGAGTATGCGTTGCTAAAACCGGGGACCTTCTCCCGGCTACAATCTCACGAGCAGCGGCCGGACGGGATGGTGGAACATCCGGCCCGGCCTGACCACCACCCACGCTTTCGAGGAGCCTGGATCATGGCTGATTTTGAACATAGCACGACTCCGCCCGCCATCAGCTGGCGCGCCATCCTGCGGGGGACCGACGCCTTGCCGTCCGGGAAGAGGACAGACGGGGCGCCCTCCGACCCCGCGCTGCAGCTCTGGCGGAATTGGCAGGCCAACCACACACAGGTCGTCGCGCTGACGCGCCAATGGCAGCGCATCGAAAAGCAGCTCATTCACACGGTGGGCATCCCCGAGGTAACGATCCGCCTTTCCGGCGAGGAGGAGGCCAAATTCGCTCAATCAATCGACGAGATCGAGGAACTGGTCGCGAACGAGCCGGCGATCGAGAGAGAAGCGCTGATCGCCGCGTTCGACGAGCAGCAAAAGCGCTGGAACGAGGCGGCCGCGGCGCTCGGCTTGGACGCCGTGGACGTTGAACTCCGCGCCGTTCTCGGCAAGGAGCGCGATTTCGTGGTTTCGATCCCGAAGACGAAGGCCGCCAGCCTGCCGGGCGTCGCGGCCAAGCTCGCCATCCTCATTCAGCTCGGCGAGCCGAGCCCGACGGATGCGGAGTTTCCTTGGCCGGAACTGCGCTCGGCGCTCGCAGATATCGCCCGGCTGGCGTCGCCGGAAGCGGCTGTTTCGCCGATGTGATCCTGCGTGCTCGGGTCCGTGGTCGCTAGGCTGGCTACGGGCCCGGCTTCTTTCGAGTCGCCCGCCTTTCCGCCGGCCCCTCACTTTTCCGAGAGGGCTTTGCGCCTTTCTTGGCCTGCGCCTTCGTGCTCGCGCTTTCCGCCGATGTCGTCGACGACGATTTCGTCTCCGCGCTTTCGTTCCCCGGCCTCAGAAGCTCGAGCGCCGGGATTCCGAGCGCGTCGGCGAGGCGGCCGACGACGTCGACCGTCGCCGCATAGACGCAGCGTTCGATCGAGCTGATATAGGTGCGGTCGAGCTCTGCCCGATGGCCGAGCTCTTCCTGCGACAGGCGTTGCGCCCGTCGATATTTCCTCAGATTGCGCGCCAGCGTCTCTCGCATTTCCATGACGAGAACCAGCCAGCTTGAAGAGTATTTATCTACGGAGTATACTCTACAATCGGTAGCCGCTGGTTCGAGGACGCGAATCGGCGGCGCGGCAGAGGGGGCGAGTCCGTAAACGACCGAGAGTCCGAATATGCGTGAGAAGCATCTGGGTCATGCCGTCTCTTCGGCGACGATTTTGTTGAGCACGTGCAAGCAGTTCGCTCGAGCGCTGCGTGACGCAGCGATGGCGAGCATCAGAGCGAGATCGAGAGGCGCAGGTTTCGACCAGCCGATCATTTCCCGCTACTTCCTCGAATCGCACGTCGACGACGCTCTCTATCTGATCGGCAGAGACGGTCTCGACTCGCTCGAGAGCAATGTCCGCTTCGCGGTCGACGAAATGATACGAGAGGCATTGGAAAACGTGAGAATGCGGCGAACGGACAATTAGTCGATCGCTTTCTCGGTACGCCGGCTACGGCGTGCGCATTGCGTTTGCGCCATGTCCGACCCCTCACCGTCACGTCGCGGCATATAGGCGCCGATGTTTCCTCGCCAGCAGCGCGGTGTCGATCGCATTTCATAAGAATCTGTTTCAGGAGCACCCGTCGTGGAAGGACGAATAACTCTCACTGACATAGACCGCCCTGGAGAGGCGCTCGAAGTCGACATCATTGCTGTCGACGAGACGTCTTTGACGCTGGCGGTGCCGAACACATCCGTCCAATTTCGATTATTTCGCCACAGCCGCCAAGCTCCCTACCAAGGATCGTTGGGTGGCCGGAGCTTCTGCTTTGTTCCTCATGCTGTCGAGGCTGGAAAGACCGCCGCGAAAGCGAGAAAATAGGGCATTTGGCGCAGGATGCGTCTCATGCTCGATCCGGCAAAGTCAGAGTTGATTGGGGTGCGATCATTGCGGATTTTCCCGATTACGCCATCCTTGGATGGCTATCATGGCATCGCAATCCACTCGCCGTGGTCGAGGCGGACGATGCAATGGCGCTGATGTCGACTGGCCGTCACTTCTATTCCTCGGAGCCACTGGCTCAGAGCCGCGCCGCTGCTATGCGCGATGCTAATGCGGATGAGAAGGTGGGGGCCCGCCGCTCCTAGAGCGGCGGCCTTTCTATGCGGGAGCCGGCGCCTGCCGGCTCCTTTTCGGCGAGCCCTACGATCGCGGTCCTGACGAACACCCGGAGGTCACGTCGGTTGTCGGCAATGAGATTGTAAGCCTCCCACAGTTTCAGAATCGCTTGCTCATGCCCGCTTTTATCGGCACGCGATCCTTTCTTCGTCATGCTGCGTTCTTTCGTTCAGCGGTCGGGAGACCGCGCGGGCGCACTCGAATCCCGATGCTCGGCGGCACCAGAGTGATCACCGGCTTCGGTGGCGGCGCGGGGATCTGCGTTGTGACCGTCGGCTCGAGCGCCGCGGCGAACTCCAGCGCCAGGAGTTGAAGCTCGAGCATCGCGACGCTCAATCCGACGCAGGCGCGCGGCCCGACGCCGAACGGCATGTAATGGTCGCCGGCGAACTCTCGGTCCATGTCGAAAGTCTCCGGTCGGACCCAGTATCTCGGGTCACGGTGGTACTGCCACGGCGAAATCACGAGCGACGTTCCCTTCCGAAGCCGGACCCCGCCCACTTCGTGCTCACATTTGGTCTCCCGCGACATGTAATAGGTCGAAGGATAGAGGCGGACGACCTCTTGAACGAACGCCTTGCTGACGGGCGCGCGCCGGATCGATGAGGCGGTCAGCTCGCCGGTGTCCGTGACGACCTTCCTCGCCTCCTCGGCGAGCCGCGAGGCGATCGCCGGGTCGATGGCGATGTGATAGAGCGTCCATGCCATCGCGGTGCCGCTGGTGTGATGGCCGGCGAGCAGCATGAGCAGGATTTCGTCTCGCATCGTCTCGTCGTCGAGGCCGATTCTCTCATAGGTCCGGATGAGGCTCGCGTCCGATGCGCGACGCCGCGTCTTCTCGACGATCTCGGCCATCGTCGCGCGTGCGGCGGCCAGCTTGCGCTTCTTCCGAACGTAGTTCCAGGGCAGATCAGGAAGCACTTGAAAGACTTTCGCGGCGAGGTCGTCCTCGGCGAGCGCGACGGCTTCTGTCATGGCGCGTTCATCGTCTGGTGTGAGAACGCCCTTGCCGAAGACGAGGGAGGCGATGATGCGCAGCGCCAGGGTGGCTGTCGCCTTATGCGCCTCGAATTCACCGGCGCGAACCATTTCCGCGATCCACTCCGTTATCACGCTGCACATGATCGGAACGTAGGGGCCGCCCACGCCCTGAGCGAATTCGCGGTGGACCGCCTCACGCCGCTGGCGGTGTTCTGGCCCGCTGATCGTGAGCATGCTACGGCCGATGACCTCGCGCAGCTTCCAAATCAGCTTTCCCTTGTCGAGGACCGCCTCGTCGGCTTTGAGCACGGCTTTGGCCGTCGTCGGGTCTGCAACGAGATAGACCGGATCGAAGCCGACTCTGAGCTCCACGAGCGGCGCCGTCGCGTTTGCGCCCTTCTCGAGAAAGAACCCGAGCGCGTCACGCTGAAATGCGGGAAGGTCCGAAAATCTGCGAAACATCACGAATCTCCAGTTTTTCGATGAGAGACAGGAAACGGTGGAACTTGGGGCTGGTCTGCTCCGCGAGGGGAATTTCGCCGGCAACCGCTGTGAGCGGCAGGCCGTTGCGGCTCTTGCCGATGACCTGAGGCGCGCCGTAACGAACAGAGCGAATGCCCAGCATGGAGAGGAACCGCTCGTAGGTGAGGTCGGCGACGGCCACCAAGCCTTTCGCGCCCACTCGCAGAGCGAAGTAGATCATCGCCGCATAGTTCATTTCGGCGTGACGAATTCCGACGTCCGGAACGACCCCGAAACGGCTGATTTCCCAGAACTCGCGGCTCTTCGGATACGGCCGCAGTTTCGAGAGTTCGGGGAACACGGCCTCGCCGAGATACGGCTGATCGGCGCGGATCGCCCGGAACATTCCGACAAAGCGGCCATGATTGTATAAAACAGAGTAGATCGTATCCGGATTATCGAAGCGGTCTTGCTCGCCGTCCGAAATGATCTGCAAATCCCAATTGTATCTATCGACGAATAATGCTTTACGGAATGCAAATACGTCGTTCATTAGTCTTTCGTCGTCTTCCGCACGAAAGTACGTCACTGAGTAACTACTTTGCATCGTTCTGCCCCCTGCTTGCCAGCGGGTGAGGTGTCACACGACGCTGTTACTTGTGCTACCCTGGGATTCCAGGGGTTTAGCAATGAACAAACTCGAAGAGCATCTGGCCGCGATCGAGAGCTGCGTCACGATCGGCGAGGTGCGAGCGCGACTGCACGAGATCGCGCAGCACTATGGATTCGAGAGTTTTTCTTTTGTCGACGTGGGCGATCCCGCCAAAGAGGTCCCGTTCTTCATCACGACAACGAATCAGAGCTGGGACCAGGATTACCGCTCGAACAACTTCGTGCTTGTGGACCCGATCTTGCCGGTCGTGCGGCGTTCGAACCTTCCGTTTCTTTGGAGCGACATTCCGCCGCCGGAACGGCGCGGCAAACGCAAGCCGGGCGGACAAAAAGTGCTCGAGGCCTCACGAGATCATGGCTTTCAAAACGGTCTCGTTATTCCCATCCATACGACCGACCGAATCGGGCGCGTCGCGAGCGCTTCGTGCGTCTTTTTTTGGAAGGATGAAGCAAGGAAGCTCGAGTTCGCGATCGCGGGCGGCAAACATGATCTGCATGTCGTCGCGCTGTACAGCGCTCAAAGGATCATCGACATTATGGACAAGCAGAATGGCCGGGTCGAACGGTACGGAGGCCGTGGCGGACGGCTCCTGCCGCATGGCCAACTGACGGATCGCGAGCGCGATGTGCTCGCGTGGGCCGCACGAGGCAAAACAATGTCCGAGACGGCAGAGATATTGGGAATCTCGGAATCGACAGTCGAAGAATATGCGCGTGGGGCTCTGAGGAAGCTCGATGCCGTAACCAAGTCGCAGGCTGTCGCCAAAGCGATATATGGCGGCCTGATCGATGTGTGACCGAAGCCATCAAGAATAACGCGATCGAACCCAATTTTGAAGCTGGGAATGAATCCAATTGGAGCAGGCGGGTTCTTGCTGCGCTAGATCGGACAAGACCCTGCTGACCCCATCTTTCGCCGCATCGATGCTCAATTCTCCTCGTTCGAGCAGAGTGTCCGTATTTTCGATAGTTCTAGCAACGACTTGCCGAACGTCGGGATCGATGTGAGCATTTTGATGCATGATAACCCTTTCGATGACCAAAATGTATTATTCTATGCTGTTGAAAAAATAAACCCCGCCGAAAAAGTCGGCGGGGTCGCCTCGATCGCGTTTACGGACTCATGGGATTGTTACGGTCGACGAGCCGAACGTTCGCTCGATCAGATAGCGGGCGATTCCGCTGAGGCCGAGCGCGAATCCGACCGGCCCCGACGCCGCGTCGGCCGGCACGAGCGCGACGCCGAGTTGCGATCGAGCCAGTGTACATCCGGCGCTGACGAGCGGCGCGACATGATAGGCATCATTGCTCGCCGGTTACACTTTTTTCTTGGTCGTGCGACCGCGCTTGACCGGCGCGACGGCGACGGCCTTCTGGCGCGGTGCGGCCTTCTCGCGAAGCTGACCGAGCCCGATCTTCTTTGCCATTTCCGATCGTTGCGCCGCGTAATTTGGCGCGACCATCGGATAGTCCGACGGAAGATTCCACTTCGCCCGATACTCCTCCGGACTCATGCCGAGCGCCCTCAAATGGCGTCGCAGCGATCTGAAGCTCTTTCCGTCCTCGAGACATATGATGAAATCGGGTGTGACGGACTTGCGGATCGAAACAGCAGGCTCTCGTTTCACCGCTGGCGTCGTCGGGACGATCGACGCTTTGCCGAGGTTCTCCAGGGCGCCGCGCACAGCGTGGATCAGCGAAGGTAGATCTCCGATCGGCAGGGAATTATTGGCGACGAAGGCCGCGACGACCTCGGCCGCGAGCGTGGTCGAACGAGAAGGTTCTGCCTCGGAAGCCGTCATTCGAATTTTCCTCGAAGTTCATGACGAATTAGATTTCGAAACTATTGGCCGCTCCTCCGCACCAGCGCAAGCGCTTTCCGAGACTTTTCTTTGGAGAGGAGTCGAATGGACTGCTCTCGCCACGCGGAGCGTCTTCGGCCACATGATAATCGGCGCATCCAGAAAACGCCGACAGCCGAAGCAAAAAAGAATCGAAAAGCGCGAAGCGCCGTTCCCGCATGTGCATCCACCGCCGCAAGGGTGAAGGCGCGCGCGCCCGTTCTCGCCGCGAGCGGCGAGTCCGCCCTTGCCCCGGCGGCCGCGATGCGGGGCGTGGGATTTCTTTCCAAAACCTGAAACGGAGACGAATCCCATGCATAATGACATGAAAAGCAATGGACGGGCGTCCGCGCGTCGCGACCATTACCAAGACGTCACGGAGCGCATCGTCGCCGCTCTCGAAGCGGGCACGGCTCCCTGGCGCAGGCCCTGGGATCCCGAAAAATCGGGCGGGCCACTCTCGCCGATCAACGCCGTCACGGGGCGCCGCTATCACGGGATCAACGTTCTTCTGCTCGGCATGTCGCTATTTTCATTCGCGAGCGGCGATCCACGCTATTGCAGCTATAAGCAGGCGAAGGCCAGGGGCTGGCAGGTGCGCGCCGGTGAAAAGGGCACGACCGTCTTCTTCTATAAGCAGCTACGCGTCGAGGATCGCGACGCTCCCGCCGATGGCGAGGAGCACACGCGCAACATCCCTCTGCTTCGCGCCTACACGGTATTTAACGGCTCGCAGATCGACGGTATCCCTGAATTCGTGGCGCCGACGATCGAAGAAGCGCCGTGGCGCCGGTTCGACGCGGCCGACATCATCCTGCGCAATAGCGGCGCCGTCGTTCGCATTGGCGGCGACCAAGCGTTCTATAGTCCGTCGACCGACCACATTCAGCTACCGCCGGAACGCGCATTCCGATCTCCAGAGGCATACGCAGCTGTGCAAATGCACGAGCTCTGTCACTATTCTGGCGCGCCGAGTCGGCTGAACCGTGATCTCACAGGACGCTTCGGTTCGGCGAAATACGCTTTCGAAGAACTTGTCGCGGACATAGCGAGCTGTCTCGTCAACACAGAGCTCGGATTGCCGACAGACATAGAGAACCACGCGAGCTATGTGGCATTTTGGCTCCAGCGCCTCAAGACGGACAAGCGCGAGATATTTCGCGCCGCCGCGGCGGCGCAGAGGGCCGCCGATTATTGTCTGGCCTTTCATCCCGATTTTGCCGAAAGCGAATTCGGCTCGGATGAAGAGGACTTTGCCGGCGACAACTCCCCCCTTATTCGTGCGGCGTGATCGATATGCCGCGCATCACTCCGAAATCCCCAGAGACGAGAGCGGGCACGCTCGCTCTCGTCCGCAATGAATCTCTCATTGCTCCTGATCTCAGGAGCTACGATCACATTCTTGTCGCCTTCTCGGGCGGCAAAGATTCACTCGCATGCCTTCTTCATCTCCTCGATGAAGGCGGCGATCCTTCGCGGATCGAGCTGCATCATCACGACGTCGACGGTCGCGGGCCGCCGACGTTCGATTGGCCGATCACCGCCGGCTATTGCCGAGTGATCGCCGAGTCCTTCGGCGTTCCGCTCTACTTCTCATGGCGCGACGGAGGACTGCGCCGCGAGATGTTGCGCGATGGCGAACCCACAGCTTCCGTGATGTTCGAAACGCCCGAAGAAAGTATCGCGACATTTGGCGGCCGCGGCGGTCCTGGCACGCGTCTGCGCTTCCCGCAGGTCACAGCCGATTTGCGGCTTCGCTGGTGCAGTTCCGTCGCCAAGATCGACGTGATGCGAAGCATGATCTGCAATTCGCCGCGCTTTTTCGGCAAGCGTACGCTCGTCGTCACCGGCGAGCGCGCCGAGGAGAGCCAGGCGAGGGCGCGCTATATGGCGTTCGAGCCGCATCGCACCGACACGCGCGGCGGACCACGCCGGCCTCGCCACGTCGATCATTGGCGTCCGATCCTCGGCTTGGAGGAACGACAAGTGTGGGATTTGCTCCGGCGTCACGGCGTCGGTCCGCACGTCGCCTATCCGCTCGGCTTCGGCCGCGTCTCCTGCATGCATTGCATCTTCGCCTCGCCCGACCAGCTGGCGACGATCAGATGGATGGCGCCGGAACGCTTCGAGATGATCGCCGAATATGAACGGGGCTTCGGCGGCACCATCAAACGCGACGCGCCCATTCATGACGTCGCCGATCGCGGCAGACCCTATCCAGCCGCGCTCGCGCGGTCCGATCTCGTGCAGCTCGCCATGTCCGAGTTTTGGTTGCCGGCGATACGCACTACCCCCGAACGCTGGCGCCTTCCCGCCGGCGCCTTCGGCGACGCCGCCGGCCCCGGCTGACGTCCGCAGTTCTCGACTTCCCTTTCTCAAAATCCGTTTCACGCCTCGCAGAGGAGACATCGACATGTCCCGCTCCTACACGCATTTTTCCTGCGTTCTTCCCCTCGGCCGTTCCGAATTCGTCCCTCCGGCCATTGCTCTTTATGAGCAATATGCGGACGAGCTCGACGCGAGATTTGAGCGCGTCTGCTTCACGGTGAAAGCCAGCGACGCCGATAGAGGATGTCTTCGCATCGTGTCGGGCGACGACGGCGATCCCGAACAGGTGATCGCATTCGTCCAGCGCTGTGCGAGGACCTTCGGATTGACCGGCCTGTGGGGCTTCCATTGGAGTCAAGGCTGCGTGTTCCCCTCGTTCGACGCCTTCGGCGGCGCGGCTTGCCTGCTCGATCTCGGCGAACAGCGCGTCGTCGACAGGATCGATTGTCGGCGCTGGCTCTCCGACCGTATCGCGCGTGACAAGGCGCCGGCGGCTCGGGTGGTTCGGCCCCATTCGTGACGCTTCGCAATTCGCAAGTTGAAAAAGAAAATCCAAAGAGGAGAAAGGAGAAGGAAGGCGTTACCGCGAACGAACGGCCGCCGCAAAGGGTGGGGTCGCTCCGGCCGCTTCGCTGGGCCGGAGCGATCCCGGCGCACGAGGCGCCGCCTTTGCCCCAGCCATTCGTCCTCGGTGCGTGATCGGGGTCTTCGAGAAGAAGATCGAGAGGAGACTCCGATGCAACAGATCAGCACGACTGAATCCGAAAATCGCGACGCCGCCACCGCGGCGACATTCAGTCTCGACGCGTTCGATCATGACGCCGCGCGCCGCGACGGCTGGGTCATATCCGATTGCGGCAATTATCGCGACGGCGCGCCTCGCATCGAGCTGCAGAAGTTCGATGACCCGGAGGAGGGTCCGCCTAAATTTCGCGACGACAGAGAGGCCTGGGGCCATGTCGTCGCGCGGGCGCGTGCAGGCTCCGTGCGTCACCTTCGCGCCCTCGATCTGGTCGATCGACGCGAGCGATTCGCCATCGAAGCCGCCTTCGGACCCTGGTGAGCCCGGCGCTCGATCCTCTGATCCGAAAGGTGCGAACATGCTCCGCGATCCAATCCCGAACCAGCTCGACTGGTTCACAGCGAAGATCCTCTCCGACGGCGCGCAGGAAATCGTGATCTGCGCGCTTCCGATCTCCCCGGACCAGCCGTCGGTTCGCCTCGACCGTTCGCAATCGCTGACGTTCACAGCGATCCTCGATCACATCGCCCGAGACACGACGCTTCCTTGGAGCGCCACCCGTCAGGCCGTGCTCCGCGGCTTTTGGAGCGCGCTGTCGGCCTGAAGGCCGCGCCGGTCCAGTCCTCACGCTTCTCCAAGCCTCGATTCCCAAAACCACCCGGCCGCCGATCGCGCGCCGGGCTTTTTCGTGCTCGCCGAAAGGATTTCTCGCCATGGCCAAGGACAGCAATCAGCTGACGCTTTCTCTCTTCGATTCCACCAGCCTCGCCGGCGGCTTGACGCTCGACGGCGGAAGTTTTCGCCCCTCGACCGATCTCCCCGAAGAGGACGAAACGTTGGCCGTCGCGGCGGCGCCCGCCATTCCCGCGCAGGACTTCGTGCTTCGCGGCGACCGCCAGCTCGCCCACGGCTGGAAGGCTCGCGCCGCCGACAATCTCGCCGCCATCCGGCTCGCGCTCGAAATCGAGGCCGAGAAGCGGAATGCGACTTCGGAGGAGCAGGACGTCCTGAGCCGCTTCGTCGGCTTCGGCGCGCGCGACCTCGCCGATATGATGTTCCGCCGCGCTGGCGAGACCTTCACTGAGGGCTGGGAGGATCTCGGCGAGGAGCTGGAGCGGCTCGTCCCGCGCGAAGAGCTGGCGAGCCTCGCCCGCGCCACGCAATATGCTCATTACACGCCCGAGTTCATCATCCGCGCCATCTGGCGCGCCGTCCAGCGTATGGGCTTTGCCGGCGGCTCGATCCTGGAGCCTGGGTGCGGGACAGGGCTCTTCTTCGCCCTCGCGCCGGAAAGCCTCATCGGCAAATCGAGCCTCACTGGCGTCGAGATGGACGCCACCACCGCACGCATCGCCGCTCAGCTGTTTCCGAACGCCTGGATCCGGCGCGAAGACTTCACCAAAGCGCGGATCGCGGAGAGCTACGACCTCGTCATCGGCAATCCGCCGTTCAGCGACCGGCGCGCGCGTCTCGATGGGGCAGAGCGGCTCGATCTCTCCCTGCATGATTATTTCATCGCGCGGTCCGTCGAGCGGCTGAGGCCGGGCGGCCTCGCGGCCTTCGTCACCAGCCGCTGGACCATGGACAAGGTCGACGACAGGGCGCGCGCCCATATCGCCACAATGGCCGATCTCGTCGGCGCGATCCGGCTCCCCGAGGGGGCCATGAACGCCGCCGCCGGAACCGATGTCGTCGTCGACATTCTGTTCCTGCAGAGGCGCGCCGCCGACCAGGAGCCCGCCGGCGCGGCATGGGATGGCCTCGCCGAAGCGGTCCCCGCCGAGGATGGCGAGGAGCCGCTCGCGATCAATCGCTATTTTCTCGATCATCCCGAGATGGTCATGGGGCTCCATGCCCGGACCAGCAGCGCCTATGGGCCGACCTACACCTGCCAGCGAAAGGACCGCGCCGCGCTCGACCAGCAAATCGACGCCGCCGTTTCGCGCCTGCCGCGCGGAATCCATCAGCCGAGCGAGCGTGTCGCCGCGGCCGCGCCGAGCCGCCCCGCCCTCCGCGTCGGCACGGCTGCAGAGGGCGCGACGATCAAGGAGGGCAGCTTCGTCATCGTCGACGACGCGCTGACGCAGATCATCGACGGCGCGCCGCGCAAGGTCGAGGTGCGCGGCGGCAAGGGAACCGAGGGCATTCCCGCAAAGCACGCCCGCATCATTCGCGCGCTCATCCCGATCCGCGACGCCATCCGCGAGGTCCTGCGCGCCCAGGAGGCCAATGA
Source organism: Methylosinus sp. KRF6 (assembly GCF_018887255.1). NCBI lineage: Bacteria > Pseudomonadati > Pseudomonadota > Alphaproteobacteria > Hyphomicrobiales > Methylocystaceae > Methylosinus > Methylosinus sp. KRF6. The sequence continues at coordinate 1,307,504 of NZ_JAHLJF010000001.1, forward strand.
GCCCTGGGGGCCGGCCCAGACGCGCCTGCGTATCGCCTACAACAGCTTCCTGCGTAATTTCGGAGCGATCAATCTCACCACCATCAGCGAAACAACGGATCCGAAGACCGGCGAGGCGCGCGAGACGCAGCGCCGCCCCAATCTCCAGCCCTTCCTCGACGACCCCGACGTCTGGCTCGTCGCCTCGATCGAGGATTATGACGTCGAGACCGGCATGGCGACGAAAGGGCCGATCTTCTCCGAGCGCGTGCTCCATCCGCCGGCGATGCCGACGATCGAGAGCGCGGCCGACGCCCTCGCCGTCACCCTGCACGAGCTCGGCCATGTCGACATCGATCGCATCGCCGATCTTCTGGGGCGCTCGCGCGACGAAACGCTCGCCGAGCTCGGCGAACGCGTCTTCCTCGACCCGCAGACGACGATCGAGGGATTCGAGAGCTGGCAAACCGCCGACGCCTATCTGTCCGGCCCGGTGCGCACCAAGCTCGCCGCCGCGATTGTCGCCGCCGAGCGAGATGCGCGCTATCGGCGCAATGTCGAGGCGCTCGGCCAGGTCCAGCCCGAGGATCTGAAGCCGTCGGATATTTCCGCGCGGCTCGGCGCGCCCTGGATCCCGATCGACGTCGTCATGGGCTTCGTCGCCGAGGTCATCGGCGTGAAGGCCTCGATCCGCCACACCGTCGAGATCGCCTCCTGGACCGTCGAGCTTTCCGCCTTCTCCGGCCGCGCCGAGGCGACCTCCGAATGGGGCACGGCGCGCCGCAACGCCGGCCTCCTGCTCGGCGACGCGCTCAATTCGTCGATCCCGCAAATCTATGACGTCTGGAAGGAGGACGGCAGAGAGCGGCGCGAGCTGAACGCCGCCGAGACAGAGGCGGCCAAGGAGAAGCTCGCCAAGATCAAGACGGCGTTCGAGCGCTGGGTGTGGACCAATGTCGAGCGGGCCGAGCGTCTCACCCGCATCTACAACGACCAGTTCAACAATCTGGTCCCGCGGCATTTCGACGGCGGCCATCTCCAGCTTCCCGGCGCGAGCAGCGTCATCAAATTCTACGACCATCAGAAGCGCGCCATCTGGCGCATCATCAGCGCCGGCAAGACCTATATCGCCCATTCGGTCGGCGCCGGAAAGACCTTCACCATCGCCGCCGCCATCATGGAGCAGAAGCGGCTCGGCCTCGTCTCCAAGGCGATGCTGGTCGTTCCCGGCCATTGTCTGGCGCAGGCCAGCCGCGAATTCCTCCTGCTCTATCCGAACGCCCGCATCCTGGTCGCCGACGAGACGAATTTCTCCAAGGACAAGCGCCAGCGCTTCCTTGCCCGCGCCGCCACGGCGCAGTGGGATTGCATCATCATCACCCACAGCGCCTTCAAATTCGTTCCGGCGCCCGCCGCCTTCGAGCAGGGGCTCATTCAGACCCACCTCGCCAGCTATTCCGAATTGCTCGAGAAGATCGACGGCGACGACCGCATCTCGCGCAAGCGCATCGAGCGCATGAAGGAAGGGCTGGAGGCCAAGCTGGAGGCCCTGCAAAGCCGCAAGGACGATCTCTTGACCATCGGCGAGATGGGCGTCGACCAGCTCATCGTCGACGAGGCGCAGGAGTTTCGCAAGCTCTCCTTCGCCACCAATATGACGAGCCTGAAGGGCGTCGATCCCGACGGCTCGCAGCGCGCCTGGGACCTCTTCGTCAAATCCCGCTTCGTCGACGAGAAGAATCCCGGCCGCGCCCTGCTCCTCGCCTCGGGCACGCCGATCACCAACACGCTCGGCGAGATGTTCACGCTGCAGCGCTTCATGCAGCCCGAGACGCTCGAAGAACGGGGCATTCACGAGTTCGACGCCTGGGCGGCGACCTTCGGCGAGACCCGCACCGAGCTCGAGCTGCAGCCCTCCGGCCTCTACAAGCCGGTCACGCGCTTCTCGGAATTTGTCAACGTCGCCGATCTCATGGCCATGTATCGCTCGGTCGCCGATGTCGTGCTCAAATCGGACCTGCGCCATTATCTGCGCCTGCCGAGCGTCAAGGGCGGCAAGCGCCAGATCGTCACGGCCGAGCCGACCGCCGCTTTCAAGGCCTATCAGAAAATCCTCGCCCAGCGCATCGCCGTCATCGAGGCGCGCAAGGGCAAGCCCGAGAAGGGCGACGACATTCTCCTCTCCGTCATCACCGACGGCCGCCACGCCGCCATCGATCTGCGCTTCGTCCTCCCCGGCACCGCCAATGAGGATGGCAACAAGCTCAACGCCCTGATCGACAATGTCTATTCGATCTGGCGCGAGACGTCGGACCGCCGCTACACGAGGACCGACGGCGTCCCCTACCTCCTGCCCGGCGCGGCGCAGATGATCTTCTCCGATCTCGGCACGCTCAATGTGGAGGCGACGCGTGGCTTCTCGGCCTATCGCTGGATCAAGTCGCGCCTCGTCGCGCTCGGCGTCCCCGCCGAGCAGATCGCCTTCATGCAGGATTACAAGAAGTCGGGCGCCAAGCAGCGCCTGTTCCAGGACATCAACGCCGGCAAGACCCGCATTGTCATCGGATCGTCCGACACGATGGGCACCGGCGTCAACGCCCAGCGCCGTTTGGTCGCCCTGCATCACCTCGACGTTCCCTGGCTCCCCTCGCAGATCGAGCAGCGTGAGGGCCGCATCGAGCGGCAGGGAAACGAGAATGACGAGATCGAGCTCTACGCCTACGCCACCAAGGGCAGCGTCGACGCCACCGGCTGGCAATTGCTGGAGCGGAAGGCCCGCTTCATCGAAATGGCCATGTCCGGCGACCGCAGCATCCGCCGGCTGGAGGACGCCGGATCGCAGGTCAATCAATTCGCCATGGCGAAGGCCATTGCATCGGGCGACCCGAGGCTCATGCAGAAGGCCGGGCTCGAAGCCGAGATCGCGCGCCTGGAGCGCCTGCGCGACGCGCATTTCGACGATCAATACGCCGTCCGCCGCACGATCTCCTCGACCGAGGCCTCGCTCCGTCACGCCGAAAAGCGGATCGGCGAGATCGAGCAGGACATCGTCACGCGCATCCCGACCCGCGGCGACGCGTTCCGAATGGAGGTCGAGGGCCATCGCTTCGTCGAACGCAAGGACGCCGGCGCCGCCCTGCTCAGAGGAATCCGAGCCAGGGAGTTCGAAGGCAAGGGCGGCGACTGGCGCGTGGCCAACATCGGCGGCTTCGATTTGGCTGTAACGGCGAGATCCGTCGAGCGCCAGAAGCTCGCCGAGGTCGAGCTGACGATTCAGCGCGCCGGTCGGCATATGGAGATCGAATATTCGCACGATTTGACCCCGCTCGGGGTCATCTCTCGCCTCGAATATGCGCTCAGCCGCTTCGAGGTCGAACTGGCCGAGCAGAAGCGCACCATGCAGGACGCCGCCGAACGCCTCCCGGCCTATCGCCGGCGCCTCGATGAAGCTTTCGCCTACGAAGACGAGCTCGACGCGAAACGCGACGAGCTGGCGGCGCTCGACGCGTCGCTCGCGGCGAATGACGACGGAAACGCCGAGGCCAGCTCCGCGGCCTGACGCGCAGCTCTTGGTCGCGCTTCGATCACATCCGCAAATTGTCGAAAGGAAAATCCCGTGACGCTTCTCGCTCACGCCTCTTCTCGCGCGTTTCGCGCCTCTTTGGGGTGCGATCCGATCATCGTCGCTTACGGAGCCGGCGTCGACAGCACGGCGATGCTGATCGGCCTGCGCAACCACAAGGTCACGCCGAATCTGATCCTCTTCGCCGACACCGGGTCGGAAAAGCCCGAAACAAAAGCCTATCTCGGCGTCATCGGCGCGTGGCTCGCCGCCAATGCGTTTCCGCCCATCACCATCGTCCGCCGGCGAAGCCCGCGCGCGGGCGATGTTTCATTGCACGACGAATGCTTGCGCAAAAGCATTCTTCCGTCGCTCGCTTACGGCGGCCATTCCTGCTCCCTGAAGTGGAAAGTGGACCCCCAATGGGCGTTCACGCGCGATCACTTGGGTTGGGATCGGCGCCTGCGCCGATGGAGACATGGGCCATACGTCACGAAGCTTATCGGATATGACGCCGGACCTTCCGACGCCAAGCGCATCGCCAAGGCCTCTGGCAAATGGCCGCCGGGCCATCGCTACCGCTATCCGCTCGCCGAATGGGGCTGGACGCGCGAAATCTGCGAAAGCGTCATTGCCGACGAAGGCCTGCCGACCCCCCTGAAATCTTCCTGCTTCATGTGCCCTGCCTCCAAGAAGCACGAGGTCGACTGGCTCGCAGCGACGCATCCCGAGCTGGCGGCGATCTCGATTGAGATGGAGCGGCGCGCGCACCATCGCGGCCTCACGACCACTCGCGGCCTCGGACGACGATGGTCCTGGTCGGAGCACCTCGGCGCCGGCGATCCCAAGGAGGCCGCATCGCCGCTCATCGCTTCCGCCCCATTCCAATCAGGAGACCTTCGATGCTCCCGCCCGCAATCATTCGATCTCTCCGAATCCCCCAATTGACGGCCGCCGACTTCACGCCGACCAAATTTCACACGGCGGATGACAAGGCCTGGTTCGCCAACGCGCTGTTGAAATTCCTCGCCGACGATTGTCCGAGGAGCGGCTTCATCGATCGACTTTATGTCCGCCTCTCCAACAGCTTTGGGCATATTGCTCACTACGACAAGCATCAATTCTTCGAGCACTTCTTTCCCGATTCTGAAAGAAGGATCGCGTTCCTCGAAGAAACGCTGCAGTGGCCCTGTTACGGTTCCGCGGAATTTACATTTTGCGACGTCGAGATGCTCGTTCAATCGAGGATAACGATGGTGAACCTTCTCGCGATCGTCAAGGCGCAGCGCGACAGTGACGTCGCTCGTCGAGAGCGCGGATTGCTCGAGCGTCTGAAAGCCAAATACGAACCAAGCCTCCGACCGGATACTCGCTCCGATCTGACCGCGCCGGCGACAGCGCCGACAGCGGTCCTTCGCCAAGGCTCACTGTTCGATTTCTCCGAATGAACGACGCGCCTCCTCGCGCCGATAGGAGAGAAGCCGCCAGCGCCGAGCGGAACGAGCACGAAAATCGAGAAGAAGAAAAAAAGCGATTTGCCCCATGCGCGGCCACCGCCGCAAGAGTTCGTCGCTGCGCTCCCGCGCGTGCCGCGCGCTCTTGCCCCGCCGTCCGCGATCGGGGCGTTCGATCCTCGTCTTCGAAAAGAAGATCGGCAATCGGAATTGAAAGAGGAGATCATCATCATGGCACAGCCTCACATCGATGTGCGCTCTCACGAGCCCGATTCCAACAATCACAGCCACGCCGCTCCCGGCGAGCAGACCGATCGACCAATCGTCGCCGACGTCGAGGCGAAAGGCGGCGCCGATATCGCCACCGCGCCGGGGTATGGCCGCGTTTGCCTGGAGCTACGCCACGTTGATCCGCGCTCTCTCAAGCCCAATCCCAACAATCCCCGTCGCACCGCTCCCAGCGAGCATGCCGACCGGCAAATGCTCGCCAATATCAAGGCCACCGGCATCACGCAGCCGCCCGTGGTGCGTCCCGACGGCGACGATCTCGTCATCGTCGCGGGCCACGGCCGCGTGCGCGCCGCCATCGGAGCAGGCTTCTCCGAAATCCTCGTCCTCGTCCGCGGCCCCGACGACGGCGCCGACAATCTTCGCTCGCTCTCCGAAAACGTCGTTCGCGCGCAGATGGGGCCGGTCGACCAGTGGCGCACGATCGAAGCGCTCATTTCCGACCATTGGACGGAAGAGGCGATCGGGGACGCTCTCGCCCTGCCCGTGCGGACGATCAAGAAATTGCGCCTGCTCGCCAATATCCATCCGGCGATTCTCGACCAGATCGCCAAGGGCGACATGCCGCAGGAAAATCTTCTGCGCACCATCGCCGTCGCCGGCGCCGACGAGCAGGCGTCCGTCTGGAAGAAGCACAAGCCCAAGAAGGGCCAGGACACCGTCAGTTGGCATGAGGTCGCTCGCGCACTCGACAAACGGCGCATCCACGCCAAGAACGCGAAGTTCGGCCCGGACGAAGAGCAGGCTTTCGGAATCGTCTGGGAGGACGATCTGTTCGAGCAGGGCGACCAGGACAGCCGCTACACCACCCAGGTCGAGGCGTTCTTCGCCGCGCAGGCCGCATGGATCGAAGCCAATCTCCCGAAAAATGGCGTTCTCCTGCAAATCGACGAATACGGCCAGGGCAAGTTGCCGCCGAAGGCCGAGCGGGTTTGGGGACAGCCGAGAAAGAGCGACATGATCGGCCTTTACGTCGACACCCGCGACGGATCGGTGAAAGAAATCACCTATCGCCTGCCCAAGGCGGAGCCGAAGAAGGGAAAGAATGCAGCATCCGGCGGGACGTCGGAGACGCTCGCCGAGCCCGCTCGCAGCCGTCCCGAGATCACGCAGAAAGGCCTCGCGATCATCGGCGATTTCCGCACCGACGCCCTGGTCAGAGCGCTGGCGGAAAACGAGATCGACGACTTCACGCTTCTCGGCCTGCTCGTCGTCGCCTTCGCCGCCGACAATGTCGATGTGAAAGCCAGCGGCTACTCTTCGCGTCTGCGTCGAGGCCTGGCGCATCGGCTCGCCGATGACGGACGCATCACCCAGGACGCCGCCCTCGTTCGAAAGGCGGCGCGCGACATGCTGGCCCATGTTCTCAACTGCCGCCCCGGCTATCATTCGAGCGGCGTCGCCGCCCGCCTCGTCGGCGACGCGATCGGCGCGGATGCGCATCTGCCGAATATGGCGACGGACGATTTTCTGTCGTCGCTTTCGAAGGCCGCGCTCGAAAAGGCCGCCGCGGCGCGCTCCGTGCTGCCGCGTCCGCGCGCCAAGGAGACGCGCGCCGCTCTCATCGAGCAGGTCTCCGGGGGAACCTACGTTCTTCCCGCCGCCCGCTTCGCCCTCTCCGAGGAGGAGATCGCGAGCGAGATTGCCCGGGCGACCGAAGGCGTCGAGGACGACGACGGAAATGTCGAGGGCCCCGACCCGGAGATCGGGGGCTCTGATGAGGACCCCGATCCCGAAGAGGATCATCAAGCCGAGGAATTCGCCTGAGAGAGGCGATGGCGCGGCCGGCTCGACGCCGGCCGCGTCCATGGGGAGCCAGCCGTCGAGGATGGGAGGTCCGACCATGTAGGCGTTTCAATTCCAGGATGGCAGCTGGCGTATCGACTCCTTGACCAATAGCCGGTCGCCCCGTCCTCGGCCGAGGACCGAGGCCTTTGATCTCTTTGAGGCATCCTACCTGAACCGCCGTGATGCGGATGCGGCGATCGAGAAAATTCGCGCGTTCGTGTCCAACGACTCTCGACGCAATCATGAGGAGCCCGATGAAATCGAAATTCTTCACCGAGCACGATCTCGCCACGCTCGCCAATATCTGCCGCGTCGCGGCGGAGCGCTTCAACGATCATGAAGTCGAATTCCGAAAGCTGGCGGCCGCTCCACCATCACCGGAGACGAAATCGCTGCTCCCGACGGGAGATGCGGCGCTGCGTCTCGCCGATCAGTTCGCGCTTCAGGCCAGCGAAGCGCACGCCTTTGCGACTCTGTTCCAAGCCGGCGAGCCATTCGCGATTCAGCACACCGGCGCCGAGGCCGACGCCTGACCGAAATCGGAGAAGGCCCGACAATGGATGCGATACTGAAAATGGCGTCGCGATGGCGCGCCCCACTTCTGAAACGCGCTCCCAAAACCGAGAGACCGATGAAGGCGCAAGATTGCATTCGCGTCTACAACGAGTCGCCGCATATCGTCGCCGTTCAATTTCGTTTCACCGACAGCTTCGGACACGCGAGTCTCACCTTCGACGAGACACGAAGCCTCGTTCGCATGCTCACCGATGCGACAGAGATCACCGCGCAAAGCCTCGTGCGTTCATAGTCTTTCGACCAAGGGAGAGCCGAATGCCGACCTACCGCATCCTTCTTGTCGAAGAGCAGGTGGAAAGCGACTGCGCAGAATTCAAAGTCGCCGCCTCCACGCCCCGAGACGGCGCAAAAATCCTCGCCGGCGCCCATGCTCGCGCACGGGACAAATCGTCCAATTGGGTCTCCCTGCCGGACGGGCAGAGCGCCCGCATCGAACCCAACAATCTCGTTCGCACGCGCGTCTATTGCGTGTTGCTGGACGACGAAGGCAACGAAGTCGAGGAGATCGACCTCGACGGTCCCGCCCCTTCGCCGCAGCTCGACTCCCGGGCGACGTCAGGGAAACGCAAACGCGGCCCGCGATCCAGTCGGTAGGCCCGTTTCAGGAGACATGAAGATGGCCAGGACACACGTCGATGTCACCGCCGAAACATCGGGCGGCGCCACCAGCACCGCGCATCAGGCGGAATTCGTATTCGACGGCGAAGACAGCAACAAGATGACCGTCGAATACGCCATGAGCCTGATCGAAAGAAATTGGTCCTGCGAAATCGATCACGCGAAGACCGAAATCGAATGCGGCGTCGGCGTTCGAGTCGCCTTCAAAGACGGTTCCATTCGCCGCGTCGCCGCCTGGGCGGACTGACGCGAGGCTTTCCAACGGCACGCCTTCACCTTTGGAGGTTCGAAATGATTCGACAATATTACGCACGGCGCTGTCAGGGCGGAGACAATCCCAAGGGCGTCGGCGTCATCGCGGTCGGAGCCATCTACTATCTGCAGAACGACTCCTATTGGCGCGACCGATTTCGCGGGACGCCTGTGTGCCGCGATCCCTGGATCGTCCTGGCGTTTTTGAACGGCGTCGTCGCCGCCTCCCGCCGCAGCGGCGCTACCGGCAAATGGGAAGACGTCTTTGTGAGCGGCCGCTCCGATGTCGCGCTCGTGCGGTCTCTCCGTGATGGGCGCATTCGCAAGATCGCCGTCCGCACTCTGATCCTTCACGACGATCTCGGCATGTGCAAGCAAGCGACCGAATATCCGTCGCTGCCGAGGTTGTCGGATCGCAATTCACGGCTTCGGCTTGTCGCTGCGTAATGGAGATACGCCTGGCGTTCACGCCAGCGACGAAATTCGGACGCAGAGGGCGCCGGAGTGTGTCGAGACTGCCTCCCCTTAAGATTTTTCAATTTGCGAGCGCCAAACGGTCCCGAGTTCATTCAGCGCTCATAAACGTGGAGCGCGGCGCCGTCCGCTCATATTGCGACCGATTCATGCCCGAGACTTGGGACTCCGAAACTTCGCCTTGATCTGTCGCGCTTCTCTCGAATAGCCGCAGCAAATCGTCGCTCACGCGCGGAGCAGGATGAACGAAAGGCGCGTCGAGCAGCCGCCTTTGAATGGTGGTCGGACCGTCCAACAGAAGCACGACGATGCCGGCGACAGCGCCTCCCAGCGCACCCGCTCCGATCGCTATCGAAAGGGCGTCCGCAAGAAATCCGACGAGAGAGTTCGAAATCCGACTTGCGTTCGGATGAAGACGTGACGCCGACGATTCCTTATTCATGAAAAGCTCCCGAATTGCAGGCGGCCGCTCCGAGATCGTCCGCACTGCAACCGTGCGGCCCACTTGCGCGAATTGGGAGCCGGCCTTTCGGGAAAATTCTCGCTCGATCGATAATACGTCCGTTCCCAGTGAAAAGATTCGCGCGACCGGGAAATGTTTCGCATCTCCCGGTCGCTTACGCGCAATTGTCTATCGCCGAAATGCCACGCCGCCTTGAAGGCTCACTTGCAAGTGACAAAGAGACCAGAGCGGCCGTTCCTCAATACGCAATCGTTCGTACCTTCCGGCAGAACTATTTTTTCCTTTTGTCCGCTAGCATAGCGACACAAAACGCTCACGGGCCGCTTTGCCCTTCGCAAGTTATGCCAGCCTTGTTCTATCAAATTGTCGGGCCATTGGCCGGTCGGCCGATAGGACTCATTGTCGGGAGGTTGGTACCCCGGAGGATCATACGACCCTTCGATTATCTCGATTCCACTCAAGTTTCCCTTGCAAGGCGTGAACGCTTGAGCGATCCCCGGCGCGATCAGCAACAACGACAAATATGCGGCTATCTTAGTGAGAGACGACATAGAATTGGCTCCCTGATTCGTATGCGTTATGCGTCGTCCAGCCGATCGTTCTTACGCTCGCCGGATGATCCACCCACTGATCCATGACTTGAATGCCTTGGTCGTTCTGACCGAGGTAAATCGCCGTGTGGCTTTGGCCCGGAGTGTTTGTGTAGGTTCCGTCTTCACCGAATGTCGCGATTACGGTCCCTTCGGGAATATCGGTCGCCCCCTGGACGCGCTCTCCTGGAACCCAGGTCGACGTGAGGCCGACGTCCGACGTCGCTTGCGCCAGCGCGACGCACTGACCACTTCCGACGCTCTGACCATTGTATTGGCTGTAGTCGGTCGCGATCGAGCCCGAGCCTATTCCGCCGTCGCCATTATAGCCGTGGCCTCCGCCATTTCCTCCTCCTCCTCCGTTCCCGCCACCTGTATCCGTCCCGCCGGTCGGGTAGCTGAAATTCGGCGCTCCTTTCTCGCGATAGGTCGGGATCACCGCAGCGGGCAATCCACGTTCGACGACGGGAGTCGGATCGGCGCTTGCCGGCGCCTTCCCCAAGAGCGGCCATCCAGCGATCGCCGCCAGCGCCGCCACGATCAATCGGCATGAGTCGACGCGCCGGTTGCGCCGCTCACCGTTTCCTCCACCGCCCTCGCGCGGAGGGGACACATTCATCTTTCGCAACATGAGACCTCCTTTTGCAGAAGGCTCTCAACATTGCTCGCAACAGTGCGAATGTGAAATTCCTGTCAACCACGAAATCATCGTCGCGAATCTTTCGGCTGCGTTTCGTCGACGCGCTTTTGGCGATCTTCGATAGCGACGGGCTCCCGGCGGCGGCGACCGGCCGTCGCCCCTGCAGGCGCGCCGCGGACTCGTCCGTTTGGACTTGCGTGATAGTAGAATTCGAAAAAGCAGGAATGAAGAATCGAAATCGAGCGAGAAGCCGAAAGCCCGATTGCACGCCGGCGTTTTACAGCCGTCGTCGACTCCTTCGGCTCCAGGCGCCGCAGAATTTTCCCCTGTCAGCGTCGCCCCGCCTCAAATCGGCGGGCCGACGCGGCCATTCCTCGCGCAACAAAATTCGGCGTCTCCAGGAGTTCAGCGCTGAAGCTCGACCTCCGGCCTTGCGGCCGGAGGCTCCGGATCGCCTTTCCGGCTGTTCGTGAACGCCGTGCAACGGGCTGCGGCCCCGCTCGGAGAAAAGACATGAAAAACTAGCAGAGTTTCAGCTCATCGGACGCGTCGGCGTGATCAAGAAGGTCGGCTCCACCACGCATGTCACCATCGCGTCCAACTACTCCTACAAGGACGAGGGCGGAGAGTGGAAGGACGACGCGCATTGGAACGAGGTCGTTGTTTTTTCGACCACGACCGCGCGGTATATTGAAAAATATATCGGCAAAGGCGATCTCGTTCACGCACGCGGCCGCGTGCGTCAGAACAGCTATGAGCGCGACGATGGCGAACGCGTCTTCACCGTCGATCTCATCTGCAATGATTTCTCGCGCCTCGCGCAAGCCGCCGACAATCGTGACGGCGAGCACCGCGACGCCGATGCCCGGGACGACGCCTTCGGGCGACGGCAAAGGACCGCGTCCAGGCGCCGGACGACGCCATTCCCTACTGATCGACCGACCGGAGGGGAGGCGCTAGGCCTCTCCTCGTCCCGATTTCGGCGCGCCCCGTGATTGCGAGCGCTTCAACGATGCGACGACCTCGCCGTGAGCTCGTCGACGCACATCGCGAGCGCTTCCGCGTGCAAGTCGAACGGAGCCCGGGTTTCGCTGCGCTTCGCGATCTCGATCGCGCGCGACGCGCCCGCCGCGTGCTGACACGCCACATGCGCGTCGACCAGCAGTCGCGCGGCGTAGAAGGTCTGCGCGGAGGCCCGTTCGCTGAGGGGCGTCAGCCAATAGGCGCCTTCCGACTGCGCCTCGACCACCAGGCGCTGCGCCTTCACGGCCGCCAATGATGCGTCATGCGCCTCGCGGCACAGCGACACCGCGCGTTCGACGATCGGCTGCGGAAGCGAATCCAGCTCCGCCTGCCCCTTCGAACCCGACAGCCGAGCCCCCTTCTGGGCAATGTAATCCGCCAGCTCCTGGTCGGCCGCATCGCGTATTCCATCGATGTCGTCGTCGAATCCGAACGACTCGATCACCAAGGAGACTTCTCGCGGATCCGGCGCGATCTCGCGCACGAGATCCATCGACGGCTTTGCGCGCCGCTCGATCGGAAAGCGCACGACGTTCGTCATGCCCGGCGTCAATTCGATGCGCATGGCAACTCTCCTGTCGCTGATCGTCGCATCAAATCAGACACAGAGTCGGGATGCAACGACAACCTATTGAAGATAATAGGACAAGTCACACGGCGGCGACTTTTCTCCGCGTCGACGCCGCGCTCGTTTTCTCCCGCGACGTGGCCGCGCTCGGATCGTAGCGGAAATACCGCCCGCCGATCGCGCCCTCGAACCACGCGCCATCCTGCGAACGTCGCAACTGAAATTCCATGATCGGTCCAGGAACCGCCACGATCATCGTGCGCGCGTTCGACTTCACCACCTCGACCTCGAGCGGTTCTCGCGGGCGATCGACATCGGTCAATTTAATGCCGGCGTTCATCGATGCTTCTTTCCAAATGCCTATTCTTGCTCTGACAATGGCCTCCGATCGACGGATGTGTATCCGGCTCGACAGGCGTCAACCGCTCACGGCCGTCATTTCTTCCGGGCTTAGTCCGGTCGCGCCGCCGTCGATTTCGACAAGTTGGATCCCGTCGATCAACACCAGCTTCGCCCGCGCCGCGCGCGTCGCACGCAACATCCATTCCTTCTGCCGCGCGCTCAAGCCTTTGGCGTCATTCACGACCAGCACGTCCGTCGCCGCCAGCCGATCCTGCTTCTTCTTCCACCGCCCGAGAAGGCCGTGAACACCGACGCTCTTGATGCCCGATCGCCTCTCGAACGCCTTCGCGGTCTCATATGTCAAGCCCACTCCACGAAGCCGCAGGCCCGCGCGCTCCCATTGCGCGATCGCCTCCTCCAGCGTGCGGCTCGTCTCCGTCGCGCTCACCTCGCCTAAGGCGTCGGAACCACTCATGGATTCATCATTTCTGCATTGCACGGTCGCTGCGAGGCTGCGCGTGCTGAAACTCTCGCCGCCGGCGAGCCGCACCAGCTCGACCGAACATTCGACGCGCGCCAGCGCCGTTTCGAATTGCTCTTTGCCTGCAGTGTGCTTGCTCACGAATGCGATCATCTCGCGGCGCGAGAAGCTGGCGCTCGCATGGGTCAACGCCCTCAGCGCTAGCTCGGGTTCACCGAGCAGGCGCTCGCCGTTGCGCCACGCGATTTCCAGATTTTCCGCGCGCCGCTCGATCTCTTCGTCTTCGAAAAAAGGTTCCAGCGCGCGCCCACGAACCGCATCCGCTCCGGCGCGAATCAACTGGCCGCAGCCCGCGGCGATCAGATATTTGTTGGACAGAAGCGTCCAGCGCTCGCGCCACTTCGACAAGAGCTTGGCGTCTTTCCAATCCGTCCGCTTCTTTCCGAAGCCTTCCTCGACGATCTCCCGCATCGAGAAGAGCCCCTGCACATAGGACCGTTCGACGCCGTCCGCCCCCGCCGCGCGATGAATGTTCAGATCGACAATGATCCCCCTTTCGACGAATTGTTCGTTGAAGAATTCGCACGCGAGCGCGACGCCGTCCTCTCTCGACAGTTGGGACGGAATCGCGATCTCCACCTCCCGCGCAACCTGCGCGTCGTCGCGCTTTTCGACCGCCTCGACCTCGTTCCATAAGATTGCGCGATCCGACCACTCGGGCCGCGCGCCTGCGGGAAGCAAGATCTCCGAATGCTCGGCGTCGGTGAGGGTAGAAAAATCCGCGACCGTCTCCCACCGCGAATCGCGCAGCCGTGACCGCGAGCAATAGGCCGCCGCGACCACTGCGTTTCGCCCGATGGACCGGCTCACCGTGATGACATTGAGATAGAAGATCGCCATTTCGCAGTCCTCGCCGCGCGTCGCTCCAGCCCATGCCGGAATTCCGACGCGCCGCCGACAGGCTCCGCGAAATCTGCGCGAATGTTGAAATCGAATTTGGCGCGAACCGATCCGACGCGCGAACAATCCTCAGCCTTCCAAAGGTCTTGCGCAGTTTGCGGTTTTCAGAACGAAGATTCGCGTCCCTCACTATGAAGAGGCAGGCGTGCGGAGAGGCGGGCGCCTTTCGATCCCGCCGCTCGGGCCGGGCGCTCAGCGGGCGTCGGATTTGTGCTCGCCGCAATCTCGCGGCGCCGTGGGCAGCCAATCCCGCCGTTGGGATCGGCGAGACGGCTCCCCGGCAGGCGGCGGGCGTAGCCCTGCATGGCTCGGCGCGAAGGCGAGCGCAGGCCAAGGGTCTCTCGCACGGCGGGCGCGCCCTCGTCGCTGTCGATGGCGAGCGCGCTGTCGGGGTGAAAGCCTCGTCGCTGTCTCCGAGAAAGCTGGACCCCGGCAGTGCGCGCCTCGGTCCGTCCGACGCGCCGATGTGCTGGGTCGGCCGTCTCGTCGAGCGCCGTGGGCGGTCCGGTTGCAGAGCGCGTCATGGGCCGCGGGCAGTCGTCGGGCAATCGAGGCCGAGGCCGCGGCAGTCGACGGTTCGTCGCGCGCGTCGGCAGTCGTCGGCGCGCTCCGGTCGATCGATGGTCGGCGGGATGCGTCTCGCAGTCGCGGCGTTCGGAGAGCGCGCTCGGTCGCGAAGATCGCTCGATTTCTCTGGGGGCGTTTCGCATCGAGAGCCCGATGCGTCGGTTTGCCCCCTCGGTTTTATGCGGCTCCCTAAGCCTGGCCGACCGTGCCCGCAACGGCGGCCCCCGACTTTTTTCCGCCGATGCCGGGGCAGTTCATTTTTTGACCGGCGCAAGCGCCGGATCTCTTTCCTTCGCCCCGGACATCTTTGCATCGCGAAGCAAAAAAGTCGGCGTCTCGCCGTCCTCCGCTTTGCTACGGCCCGCGCCGCCGCCCGATGGGCGCCGGACGCGGGTGCAGGCCCGCTCTCTAGGCCAGGCTTTCAGGGATCGCACCGAGGGGAACAAACCGGCATCGGGCCGGCGAAACCCCCGGCCCAGATAATCAGGATCACGATCATGACTAAGCGTCCCCAAACGTCCGTTGCGAAACGCAATAAGCCCGCTCGCCCCCAGATCTCCCTCGAGAGCGCGCGCCTCCTCTGCCCCGACGACGCGATCGCGACGAACGTCGCCGCAGCCTTCGCCCTCTCCGTGCCCGACTTCTCCGGCATTCGCGAGGCCCACGACACGCTGCTCCGCAAGACCTGGACCGCCTTCGACGAAGCGCTCAACGAGACCGCCACCAAGATGCATTTTCAGCGCGTCGTCGGAACCTACGTCGCTTCCGCCCAGGGAGCCGGACGCTTCTACTCCGAGAAGCTGACGGAGGCCCGGTCCCTCACCAGCAAGCTCGCCAACGACCCCCGCGACGAGGATCGCGACGCCCCCGCCGGCTTCGAGTCCAAGGCCCAGCGCGCTCGCCAGTTCGCCGCCGATCTCGCCATGCAGGCCTACGCCCTCCTCGCCGCCGCCGAGGGAGCCGTCGAAGCCTATCTCGCAATCACCGGCGAGGATTGGAAGCCCTACGTCGCCCACAGCGAGGCCGAAAGCGTCGAGCGCAAGTCCGCCGCCGCCGAAATGGGCGCCTTCGGCTGAGCAAGAGCGGCGGGGATCGAAAGGTCCCCGCCGCCCGCATCCGCGAGCTCGAAAGGGGCGACGCGAAATCCTAAACGAACCGCTCTGAGCGCTGGGACCTCCCGGTCCCAGCGCTCAGAGCTCGCCCTCTTGCCCAGCTCCACCCCTTCTTCTATCTCAACTCCTATGATAGGATTTCCCTATGAGCGCCTCAGCCATTCTCAAACTCCAGGCCTCCGGCTTCTCCGTCGACCAGGTTTCGGCCCTCGCCGAATTGATCGACACCCAAGCCGCGACAAAAGTCGATGTCGAGGCCGCAAAACACGACCTCGAGCTTAAAATCGCCGACGTCAAAACCTCCCTGCAGGCCGATAGCGCCGACACCAAAGCCGACGTCCGCGTCCTCAAATGGATGATGGGTTTCCTGCTCGCCTTCCAGCTCCTCATCGTCGGGAAGCTCTTCATCCACTGATCCCCTTGGGCGAATTCCGATAAATCGGAACCGCGCTCTACTCGCGCCGAAGGCGGCGCTCGCCGAGCCGTCGCGAGCGACGTCTCGGCCTTCGGCGACGATCGCTTTCGCGCGCGCCGGCCGTCACCGCGAATAATCACCGCATTCCAAGAGCCTGACGACGTTTTTCCTCAGCGCGCTCCCGCGCGCGGATGCGTTTCCGCGCATGCCTCCGCATGCCCTTTTCAGAGCGAAGCTGCGCTTCCCTCATAAAGACGAAATCTCTTTCCCGGCCGACGCCGGGACTCCGCCCGGCCTCGGCCGTTTCTCTGGCGCACCCAGCGTCGCCGTCAAGAACGCTCGCCATGCTCGCCGCCGCTCAGGGCGCCATCGACGCCTACCTCGAAATCACCGGCGAGGATTGGAAGCCCTATGTCGCGCGGCGCGAAAGCGAGACTGTCGAGCGCAAGTCCGCCGCCGCCGAAATGGGCGCCTTCGGCTGACGTCGCCGGGCGGGGGGCGAAAGCGCCCCGCCTCCCTCTTTCGCGATCTCGATGGAGAACGACATGTTCGACTTCACCAAGCTCCGCCGCCCGAACGCCGCCGAGCAGCGCGAGCAGGAACAGCGCCGCCGCGCCGACGCCATCGCCGCCGACCACACAAGTCGCCTGCTGCGATCCCGCGACGCCCTCCGCCTCACCCTCACCGATCACCCGGACGCCCGCTTCACCATCGCCGGCGACCGCGCCGTCCATCTCTATGGCGACCAGCCGAACGGCCGCGAGGCCCGCGCCGTCTGGTACGCCCCCGACCATATGAGCCGAGACCAATTCGACGCGATCGTCGCCCGATACGCGATCGGCGCAACGCTCGACTTGCGTGGTTATTGGAAACCGTTCACTGGCAAATTGGGAACGAGCTTCACCTTCGTCGCCCAATTCGTGAAAGCCGCCGATCGCGCCGAACCAGCCGAGCGAAAATCGCCAGACGCCGAAATCGCCGCCTTCGATCCTTGACGTAAAACGTGCGGGAGCCTCGAGGCTTCCGCATTTCACTGACCTATCCAGCCGACAAGTAGAGCGACCCATGCAGCTCACCGCGGAAACCGCAAAAGCCTATGTCGCGCGCGTCATGGCGTCATCCGACAGCTGCGTGCGCCTCGGGATCGACGACGAAGTCGCCTCGCTCGAAGGAGGAGCCGTCTTGAAAGAGACCGGCCGCGCCTTCTACGGCGACGGGACGTCCTCCGGCTTCGATTGGGATGTCTGGCGCCTCGAGGACGACGAACTCTATGGCGAATGGTAGCTCGCCCCTCGCCTCGCCACCACGAAAGTCATCGCTATGCCTCCCGCCCGCCGGCCCATCGCCCGCCCGATCAACCAGGCCGCCCGCGCCCTGCGCCGTCGCGCCGCCAACGCCGGCGCCGAGCTCGCTCTCGACGCTCGGCCCAAAATCGTCGCGCCGAAAAAAGGCAAGGCCTCCTATCGCCGCGTCAAACAGAAGCCTCCCGATCCCGAATGACTGAGCGCCCCTCGGCGCTTCGGATTCGCCACTCTGACAGGAGACTCGCGAATGAACGCCTTCGATTCCCGACGTGCCGCCACCGCGGCAGCCGCGCGCGACCAAATCCGAGAGAGCGCCCCTTCGGGGAGCGTCCGCCTCGGCAACAAGCGCAAGGGAGCCGCCGCCAAGCCGCGCCCCGGCGAATCCGTCGTCGATATCGACAGATGCAATCCGATCCTCGGCAATCCCTTCATTCTCCAAAATCATCGCGACGACGCCCGCCGCGCCGAAGTCATCGCGCTCTACAAAAAGAAATACGACGCCGACCTCGCGCGCGGCGGGCCGATGTCCGCCGCGACTGAACAACTCGCCGAGCGCGTGCGCGCCGGCGAGCGCCTCATCCTCATGTGCTGGTGTCACGGCGCTCCGTTCGACAAGCCGTGCCACGGCGATCTCATCAAGGCGCAAATCGAGAGAATCCTCGCCTTCACATGCGATTGAACCGCGCCGGCGCAGCGGCCGGCCCGAAAAAGAGGAAAGGGGCAGACGTGCGCCGCGCATCTGCCCCTCGTCCGTGTCAGACACGCCGGCTCGGCCTCAGCCCGAAAACGGCCACCACGTCAGCCAGCGACGCTTCAGCTCGTCCGGCAAATCTCGCCACTCCCGCGGAGCCAGCGTCTCCAGCTTGCACACCCAGTCGCCCGTCGGCTGCCCCTGTATCGCCACCCGCATCGGCGTCTTCGCGCAACGCGCCAGTGATTGCAGCGCCGGCTCATCCTGCAACACGCGAATCTGATAGCCGGACCAAAAGCTCACACACAGCAGCGCCACCGCCGCAGCGCTCATCTTCATCGCGAAAATGCGCGTGCGCCGACGAGAGATATTGTCCTCCGCCAACACCAGCCATCGCTGCGATTCGCTCACCAGATTCTTCACCAAGTCCTTGCAGACATTGGTGACGATCGTCTCCTGAACAACTTCCGCCTGCCGGATCGTCAGGGTCGCCAGCCTATTCGCCTCACGCAAGCGCGCGATCTCTGCATCCGTCGCGCTCTGCGCGCCACGAACGATTTCCCGCATTTCGGCCACCGATCCCGCAACGAGCGACCCGAGCGCCCGCAGCGCCGCCAGGAACACCGCTATGAACCGACCCTCCGGATGGTTCGTCCGAACGCCCCAGCCGTGAGCCGCCTGCTCGACCTCGCGGATCGCGCCTTCGAGCGGCTCCGTGATCGTCGCCGCCTCGGACGCTTGCGCGCCGCTCGGTCGATTGCTGTGATCCAACATGATCATGCCTCCTTCGCCGCGGGCGTCCACGCGAGCGGAATCCCGCCCAACGCCTCGGGTAGCTCCTCCTCCAAGAAAATCTCGGTCCGAGCCCGATCGAACAGCGACAGCAGCTCCTCGTCGCCCTCGAACCTCCCATCCGCTGCGTCGCGGAACGAGATCCCCAGATCCATGATCGCCGACATGCACGGAAGCGCCGGCATGGTGATCACCACCGCGCCCCTGGAAACCGCGTCACGAACGACGCTATCCGTCATGATTTCCGCAAACGACTGATCGACCGACTGACCCGACTGCACGAGGCCCCCGTTCAAAACGATGAGAGTCGCCTCGGGCATGAACACATCCGCCGCCGCCATGTGGCGCAGATAATCGAGATCGGCCTTCTCCGGCCCGACGACATGCACCGCCACCGGCCGAATGCCCATGCGTTTCAGCAATCGAACGAGACGCGTCTCCTGAGCCAGCTTCAGCACCGTCGAATCCCCGCCGGGAAAGTCGATCAAGGCGTGAAATCGCGTCCGACTCTGATCCTGTATCCGATCCTCCAGCCAGCGCTTTCGGTCCTCGAAGGTGCTCCCGGGGCGCGGTTCGAGCGCATCCATATGAAAACGCGACAGGCTGTGCGTCTCGTTTTGCTGGTCCGCGTTCCAGACCTGCAATTGCCCGCCGGCCGACCGATAGTATTGAATGAGCGTCGTCGCCGTCGCCGTCTTCCCGACCCGACCCCGGCCCAGCATCATGATCAGCACCGGAAGCGCGGCGCCCTCGCCCGCCTTGGGCGCGCCGACGACTGCGGTTCCCGTGTCTTCGATTTGGTTTTCGACCTTCGCCATCGTGATAATCTCCGCTTCTCGACCGCCGCCGTCTCGGCCGGGCCGACGCCGCAAACGTCGGCCGACCCTGCGCGAATATGAATTCGAATTTTTTTGTCCCTTCGTCATGGTCGCCTCGCCGTTTCGAACTCGACCAGAATCACTTCGTCCTCGAGGACGAGCAGTCCCTGCGCTACGCCCGTCCACTTGTCCGCTCGGCGCGCCTGCATCCCACTCCACGCCATTGTCAGCTCGATCGCGTGCGGCGTCAGACGCCCGTCCTCCCCGATCTCGCTCATGTGTGTGCGAATGTCCGCCTCGGCCGCGACACGTTGCTGCACCGCCCGCTGCGGCTCGATCGGATGTCGCACTAGCCCCTCGCGAACGCCCGGCGCCCCCGCTTTCGGCAGGGTGAGCGCCCGCCCGCCCCCGGCGCTGCTCGCGACCGAGCTCGCCGCGCCATTCGTCGCGACCAACGGCCGCAAATCCGCCGGCTGCCGTGACGGGTAGCTCTTTCGCACCTCGGCGACCGCTCCCCGCGCCGCCTCGCTCGCTCTCGTCGCTTCGTCGCGCCGCTGCTTTTCGCGCCGCGCCCGGAACCAGGTCTTTCGAGCGTTCGCCTCCGACACCGGCTTGCCAGTCGTGTCGCCCATTCCCATCGCCGCGAATTCCGCGCACAAACTCCGCCAGTCCATCCGTGTTCCGCTCGACGCCTCAGCGATCCGATCGTGGTTTTCGAGCATCCACCAGAACAGCGCCGATCGATTCGCCGGCCGGGCGATCAGCCCGAGAACCCGTTCCGTCTTCTTCTGCATCGCGCTTTGACCTCCGCGGCTTGCAAATTTGCTCTTGACGGGTCACCGTGAGTCGCGTTTGCGCGAATGAGAAGCCGCTCGGCGCGCGCTCCCGCGCCCCATAGCGGCCCGCTTCTTGCTGACGCCCCCGCCGAGCGGGACGCTTCCGCGACGCCTCCGAGACAGACCCGGGACACCAGCGGGACAGCAAAAATCTCCGGGAATGGACCATTGCACCGTTGGTGCCGGACGCCCCTTCGGGGCGCTCAGAGCCGAACCGGCGAACATCACACGCAACGCGCGCTGACGCGCGGGAAAATACGCAAAAGTTGAATTTGAAGAGGCCGCCGGCGTGGAATTCGGCGCGCGCGGCGCGGTCCGATAATTTTTTTTGGCGCGAATTTCCCGCCGGCGCGGCGCTTCATATTCGCGCACACCACCCGCAAGCTGATTCTCGTGGCGCCCTGGCGCAGAGCGGCTGTTTGGAAAACAGCCGATATTTCAAATGCGGAGTTGAAGATGTCAGATCATCAAAACCATGAAGCCGGCGGTTCGGCGCAGAACCTGCCGATCGAAAGTCTCGTCTCCATCACGGATGGCGCCGTCCTCGCGGACAGTCGCCAAGTCGCGGATGTGTTCGGCAAAAGGCATGATCATGTCTTGCGCGATATCGATGATCTTCTCCATTCCCCAAAATTGGGGGATGTGCAGAAACAATGGTTTAAGGAGAATTCGCTCGCTCACCCGACCGTGCCGGGTCGCGCTATTCGCTCCTTCGCGATGACCCGCGACGGCTTCGCGCTTCTCGCCTTCGGCTTCACGGGAGATGAAGCGTTGGAGTGGAAAATTAAATACATCGACGCGTTCAGCGCCATGGAGACCGAGCTTAGTCTCCAGCGCGCGGTCGGTTCCGAGGAGCCCCTGTCCGCTTCGGTGGAACTCCTCGAGCACTGCCGCCGACGCTACAAGGATATCTTCTCCGGCGACTTCATCAGCCCGGACTATCTGCTCAAAATCCTGTTCGTCGGAAATATCCCCTACACCGGCAACAAGCGCTTCCCGCTGCTCGCGAAAGAATCCTGCGAGGCGCTCGGGATCGGCAATAAGGACGCCGCCCTCGGGCGTCTTCCCGCGCTGGCCAAAGGGTTCGTCACCGTCGATTTCGGCGGTGGACCCACCGAGCGCGAAGCAATCACGGAGGCGGCTCTCTACGCGCTCGCGTTCGATCGTCGCCAGCTCAACACTGCTTGGCCCGCCGGCCCCGGCGGTCTCTTTCCCTACGACATCGCTGAGCGAAGCGACGCAGTCGCCCTCTCCTATCAGATCAAGACGCTCGAGAGCTACTTCCGGTCCTTCCGAGAGTCGGTCTCGCCGGGAGCGGGGCTCGATGAAATACCGGCGTTCCACAATTTCGAACGGGTGATCTCGAGCGCCGCCCAAGCCGCGGACCAGCAGCTCACCGTCGGCTTGCCGCGCCGGGGACATTGATCTTTCGATAAAAAATCGGGTCACGAAAGGGCGAGCGGATCTCCCCAGCTTTCCAGCTTCTCGGCGCGCGGGTCATCGCCCGTCGAGGAGACATCCGCGCTCCAAAATCGCTGATGCGCTCTCGACCCTGGCGGCTGCGTCGACTTATCTCGACGCAGCCGTCGCGGCGAGGCGGCTGTAGAGATTTCGATCAGCAAAAATCCCGGCCTTTCACTCGTATCGAGCCCCGGCTGCGGAGCTGGTCGCCCCGGCCATGCGGAAGAGGAAACGCCGCTTCTCGGCTGCCCACGCTGGCGAGATCGGCCGAGAGGTCCGTGATGCGCTGCGCGACCAGATGAACGACGTCGCCCTCGCGCTGGACGCGGCCGTGCGCCGCCATCATGCCGGCCGACAGGATGGCGCGCCGGTTCGCCTCGAGCAGCTTCGCCCAGATCACGAGATTGGCGATGCCAGTCTCGTCCTCCAAGGTGACGAACATGACCCCCTTGGCGCTGCCCGGACGCTGGCGGACGAGGACGATGCCAGCGGCTTCCAGCCAGCGGCCGTCCCGCGCCGCCATGGCCTCGGCGCAGGTGACGATGCGCCGGCGCCGGAGATCCTCGCGGAGGAAGCTGAGCGGGTGCGCTCTCAATGTCAGCCCGACATGGCCGTAGTCCTCGACGACCTCGCCGCCAGCTGTCATCGGCCGCAATGTCGCCGCCGGCTCGTTCACCTCGGGCACGAATTCCGCCTCCCGCGCGGAGGCGGCGGCGAAGAGAGGAAGCGGCTCGTCCCGCAGCGCCTTGATCGCCCACAGGGCTTCGCGGCGGGCGAGCCCCAGGGCCGGACGGAAGGCGTCGGCTTCGGCGAGATGGACGAGAGCCGCGGATGGGACGCCGGCGCGCCGCCAGAGATCGTCGACCGAGGCGAAGGGCCGGTCGGCGCGTGCGACGACGACGGCGCCGCCATGGGCGTTGGCGAGACCCTTGACCATGCGCAGGCCGAGGCGCACCGCGAAGCGGCTGTCGTCCTCGGTCGGCTCCAGCGCGCAATCCCAGCGCGAGGCGTTGACGCAGACCGGCCGCACATCGACTCCATGCGCGACCGCGTCCCTGACGATCTGGGCCGGCGCATAAAAGCCCATGGGCTGAGCGTTCAGCAACGCCGCGCAGAACACATCCGGATGCCAGCATTTCAGCCAGGCGCTGGCATAGGCGATGAGCGCGAAAGAGGCCGCATGCGATTCTGGAAAGCCGTAAGAGCCGAAGCCTTCGAGCTGACGGAAGGTCTGCTCGGCGAAGTCGCGCTCATAGCCGCGGTCGACCATTCCTTCGATCAGCTTCTGCTTGAATCCGGAGACGCCGCCGGTGAATTTGAACGTGGCCATGGATTTGCGCAGCATGTCGGCTTCGCCGGGCGTAAAGCCGGCGCATTCGATCGCCACGCGCATGGCCTGTTCCTGAAAGAGCGGGACGCCCAAGGTCTTGCCGAGCACTTTTTCGAGCTCCGGCTTCGGGAAGACGACGGGCTCCAGCCCTTCCCGGCGGCGCAGGTAAGGGTGGACCATGTCACCCTGGATCGGTCCCGGCCGGACGATCGCGACCTGCACGACGAGATCGTAGAAGGTCCGCGGCTTCAGCCGCGGCAACATCGACATTTGCGCGCGGGATTCGATCTGAAAGGTTCCGAGCGTGTCGGCGCACCGGATCATCGCATAGGTCCGCGGGTCCTCAGCCGGGATGGCGGCGAGATCGAGTTGGATTCCCTTATGATCCGCGAGCATGTCGAGGCCGCGCTTCATGCAGCTCAGCATCCCTAGAGCCAGCACGTCGACCTTCATGAACTTCAAGGCGTCGATGTCGTCCTTGTCCCATTCGATCGCTTGCCGCATGTCCATCGCGGCCGGCTCGATCGGGACCAGCTCGTCGAGCCTGTCCTGGGTGAGCACGAATCCGCCGGGATGCTGCGACAGATGTCGGGGCGTCCCCATGAGCTGACGCGCAAGTTCGAGCGCCAGGCGCAAGCGCCGGTCGCCGAGGGCGCCGACGTGTACGTCCTCGGCGCCCTCCGATCGTTCCCAGACATGACTCGACAGCGTCTCGACAATATCCTGAGTGAGGCCGAGCGCCTTGCCGACATCGCGCATCGCGCCCTTGGCGCGATAGCGGATGACAGTCGAGCAAAGCGCCGCGCGGTCGCGGCCATAGGTGTCGAACACCCACTGCATGACGATCTCGCGCCGTTCGTGCTCGAAATCGACATCGATGTCCGGCGGCTCGCGGCGCTCCTCGCTGACGAACCTCTCGAACAGGAGGTCGTTGCGGCCGGGATCGATCGAGGTGACGCCGAGCACGTAGCAGACGGCGGAATTGGCGGCCGACCCGCGACCCTGGCAGAGAATGTCGCGGGAGCGGGCGAAACGGACGATGCTGTTCACTGTGAGGAAATATGGCGCATATCGAAGCTTCTCGATCAGGCCCAGCTCGTGCAGCAGGGACGCCCGGACGCTCTCAGGCACGCCTTCGGGATAGCGCGTTTCCGCGCCTTCCCAGACGAGCTTCTCCAGCGTCTCCTGCGGGGTGAGCGTCGCATCGTCGCGCTCTTCCGGATATTGGTAGGAAAGCTCTCTGAGGTCGAAACGGCAGCGCGCCGCGATCTCGATCGTGCGCGCGACCGCCTCGGGATTGCGCGGGAACAGCCGGCGCATTTCCTCGGGCGGCTTCATGTAGCGGTCGCCGTGCTCGCGCCGATCGCCCAGCTCGTCGATGGTGACGCCGTGGCGAATGCAGGTCACGACGTCCTGCAGCATGCGCCGGTCGGGCGCGTGATAGAGCACGTCATTGGTGACGACGCTCGGCACGCGCATCCGCGTGGCCATGGTCGACAGCTCGTGGATGCGAAGCTGGTCGTTTGGGCGCCGACGAAGCGTCAATGCGAGATAGGCGCGGTCGCCGAAGGCGTCGCGCAGCCGACGTAATCGCAGGCCGCAGGTCTCATCGGCCTCGTCGGGAACGAGGATGACGATCAGGCCATCGCCATAGGCGACGAGATCGGCCCATTCGAGGACGCATTTCGCCTTGCCGCCGCGCTTCTTGCCGAGTGACAGAAGCCGGCAGAGCCGGCCATAGGCGGCGCGGTCGGTCGGATAGACCAGCACCGACACGCCGTCGATGAGATCGAGGCGACAGCCGACGATCAGCCGCACGCCTGTCGCCTTGGCGGCCTCGAATGCGCGCACGACGCCGGCCAGCGAGTTGCGGTCGACCACGGCGACCGCTTCGACGCCCTGAAGCGCCGCCTGGGCGAAAAGCTCATCGCAGGATGACGCGCCGCGCAGAAACGAAAAATGCGATGTGACCTGCAGCTCGGCGTAGCGGAATGGGCCGCTCATCCGAATACTCCGTGCAGGAACCAGCGCTGCGAGCCGCTATTGGGGTCCTCGCCGTCCCCGGAACGGAAGATCCAATAGCGTTCGCCGGCGTCGTCCTCGACGCGGAAATAGTCACGCACGGCGGTCAGCTCTGCATCGCGCCGCCACCACTCGCCGCGGATACGCTCGGGCCCGTCGGCCCGGCGGACGCGCCGCCTCACGCCGCGCCAGGTGAAGGCCACCGGCGGATGATCCGGCAGGGCGGCCAGTGTCTCGATCGGTTCCGGCGACGGCAACAGCCGCGATGGCCGAGGCCAGCGCCCCTGCCATGTCGCGCCTGTGTCCGGCGCCATGGGCGGAATTCGGCGCACCGAGCGTTCGGGCGTCTCGGTGGCGACCGGCGCAGCTCGATAGAGGCTACGCTCGCCGACGCGGTTGACGAGCGTGTCGACGAGATCGGACACGTCCGGCGCTTCGTCATCGACCATCGCGGTCAGGGTCTGCTTTTCCGCGAGCGGCTCGGCCAGCGTCGCGGCGAGGCTGATGGTTTCGATGCCGAAGCCTGGCTCGATCGTGTCGATCTTGTCGGTCAGCAGCCGCGTGAGGCGCTTCACGTCGCGCACCGGCATGGCGACCCCGACACGGACCGCCTGCAGGCGATCGTCGACCCGGTGACAAATGAGGTCGAGACGTTTGGCCCCCAGCCCCTCGGCCTCCAGTCCGGCGCAGAGCTGGACGACCAGCTCGCCGATATGGCGGGCGATGGTCTCGGCCGCGCCGATTGGCTCGGCGAAATTGCGCTTCACCTCGATGAGCTCGTCGGGGCGGATCGGCTCGATCGGCTCGCTGAGAATTCCGAGGGCCTGATCGATGCGGCGGCCGAGCTGCGGCCCGAAGCGCAGAGTGAGCGGCGCGCGCGGCTGCGCGAGGAGATCGCCGATCCGCTCGAAGCCGAGAACATGGAGCGCCGCGACCATGTCGGCAGGCAGACGAAGCGCGGCGAGCGGGAGGCCCGTCAGGACGGAACCGCCATGTCCGAGCGGCGCGATCAGCACGGGCCGCGCGGCGTAGCGCGCCAAGGCGTGCGCCGCGCCCCAGCTGTCGGCGATCGCCGCACGCGCGCGCACGCCGGACGATGAAAGCCGGTCGATCAGGCCGGCGAGCATGGCTTCCTCGCCGCCGTGGAGATGATCGGAGCCGGTGGAGTCGATCACGATGCCATCCGGGGGGGCGGCCGCGACGATCGGCGCGTAGCGTCGGAGCGCCCACAGCGCGAGACGGTCGAGCCCTCGGGCGTCGGCCGCGGCGTCGTGATCTCGAACGACGAGTCCCTGCACGAGAATCCGCGCCTTGGCGGCCGGCATTCCGACGCGCGCGCCGGCGGCCACGGCCGCCGCATCCGCAGCCCGCACCACCTGCCTCCTCCCGTCGTGACCGATCAGGACGAGCGGCGTCTCAGCCGGCGGCGCCGCGTCGCCCGCCTGCCGTCGAAGCCGGTCTGTGGGCCAGCTCGGCAAGAACAGCGAGACGACCCGACTCATCACACGCCTCCACTTCGAAATCCGCGCTTTCACCGGCGCGGACGCGGATCAGCTCCAGGAGCCAACGGTGACGGCCGACGCCGGGGACCGGCAGAGCCGCCGAGGGCAAGACCGAGACGCGCCATCTGGTCGCCGCGGCAGTCGGCTGACCGAAGTCGACGGCTTCGGATTGCCGGCGCCAGCGCCGCAACGCGAGACCGATCGAGCCGCTTCCCTCGGCGCAGAGCTGGAGACGCCGGGACGCGGTCATGTCGAGACGCTCAACTTCTCCGACGACCGCGCCGAGACCGCCGTGCCGCAAGCCTTCCTCGACACATGCGAGCACGGTCTTGTCGTTGCCGGCCTCGACATAGATCACGCGATCGGGCGCCAAGCCCGCTTGCGCCAGCGCCGGGGCGAAGAGGTCGGATCGGGTGATGACCCAGAGAACCTTCCCTTTCGTGCGGGTCGCGATCCCGGCGGCGAAGAGCGCTGCGGCCGCGCCGTCCACGGCGCCGTTTCCGCCGCCGGCGATCTCATGGAGCGCACCGAGAGGGAGACCGCCGCCCGGAAGACGCGCGTCGATGTCGGCGATTCCGAACGGAAGGACCGATTTGACGCGCCGGGCTCGGCCTTCGATCTTCTCGATCTGCGCGCGCAACGACTCTATGGCGGGCTCGTGCCGCAATCGCCTTCTCGACCTCTGGATGTGGGCTCATTGTCATGTTCCCTAAATGTTCTCCCCTTCGAGGTCGGGAGTCAAGAGGATGGGCTTGCGGATATTTCTTTGCTCGGCCGGACGCGAACGCGAGAGTGTAGCGTGACCTCGTCGTTCGTGAACGGGAAAGAGTAACCGGGACCAGTCTTGCGAGCGGGCGACGACCGACGCCCGATAGGTTAGGATGC
Organism: Methylosinus sp. KRF6; assembly: GCF_018887255.1. NCBI lineage: Bacteria > Pseudomonadati > Pseudomonadota > Alphaproteobacteria > Hyphomicrobiales > Methylocystaceae > Methylosinus > Methylosinus sp. KRF6. Next base: position 1,335,297 of record NZ_JAHLJF010000001.1, read on the forward strand.
GCCATGACGATCAAGATCTACATCGACGGCGACGCGTGCCCCGTGAAAGATGAAACTTACAAAGTTGCCTCTCGCTATGGCTTGCAAACTTTCGTCGTATCCAACAGCTTTATGCAAATCCCGCGATCACCGCTGATCGCCAGGATCATCGTCGACGCCGGAGCCGACGCGGCCGACGATTGGATCACAGAGCAGGTCGTTGCTGGAGATGTCGTCGTCACGGCCGATATTCCTCTGGCCGGACGGGTGTTGGCGAAGAACGCGCATGCTATCGCGCCCTATGGTCGCGCCTTCACACAGGACTCGATCGGTCTGGCCCTCGCGCAGCGCTCGCTGATGGAGCATATCCGCTCGACGGGCGAAATCACCGGTGGCCCACCGCCATTTTCTTCAGCCAACCGGTCGCAGTTCCTTCATGCGTTGGACCAAGCCATTACCCGAGAGCAAAGACGGCGGCTATGAGCCGATCGGCGCTTTGCGCTCCGGCTGCTCGGCGATATCTGGTGACGAGGCGGCGCCTACTTTTGACCCGAAGCTGTCATTCGCGGAAGCAATCCGACCTCGGATCAAAGGACACTCGATTTTCCGTCGTATCTTTTGCGCAACCCAACCCGATGAAATTCGAGTCGTGAAGGCTCGGTTCCGCGCATCGGACGACGACGGTCTATTGCTCCTCACAATCGCACGGGGCTTTAGCAAGATTGCGGCGCCGTCAGTCACTGCTTTGTGTCCTCGACGAATTTGAGTTCGATCAGCGTATCGTCCGGCCAGGAGTCATCGTGGAGTGGCGGTGAAAAGCTGGTGCGGTCTTGTCGGATGCGCTCCTGCGCCAGTGCCTCCCGCCTCTGACCTGAAACAAGCCAGACTTCGGCGATCGGACGCGGCTCCCGAAAGATGACTTTGATCAACCAGCTTCGGCAGGGCGTGCCAATTCCCTCGGCCAAGAGCCGCGTCGGGAGTGGAATCGACCCGTCGTCGCGCTCTATTGCCCAGCGCATTTCGCATATCGCCCGGAAGTCACCGAGGCGCCGAGTGTTCGGGGGAAGTCCGGGCGTGCGCACAAAAGGCTTTAGCGCGAAGGCGCCATCGGGTCGGTTGAGCAGGATACGAGCGTCGAGGCTTTCGCGGGCGTCGATTCGCGGTGCGGTGAAAACGCCGTTCTTGTCGATCGCGATTTCGATGTCCCGATTGGCCGCGGTGAGAACCAGAGTCAGCTCTTTCAAATTCGTATCCGGCTGCTGTGGCTGGAGGATGAATCTCGGCGTCGCCCTGGGGGCCAGATGGCTGTGGCCAGCGAACGCCTCTAGGCTTTAATGATCGCCTGATAGGAAATTGCCTCGGAGCGCTCGCCAGCGCCCACGATCACATCGGGAAGCTCGACTTCCACGGCTTGTGCTTTTATCGCCTGCTTTGCCAAGGCTAGTTCCGTGAAAGCGAGCAGGGAGAGAAGCGCGCAGGTGAGCAGAAATTGTTTTCGCAAAAGAGCCTCCTCAAATCGGACATTCAAAGGAGAATGTCGGCGATCGCGTCTATTGTTTGGCGACCGCCGGCGCCAATCGCGCGATTTCTCGAAATTCGCGAAATTCGCGAGCGTGCCGCCTGGGTTTCGTATACGGAGCAGAAAATGCCTTCGTCATCATCCCGGCACGGAAGGTCTGCTCCTGGCGCCAGTTCCCCCTTCCCGACGGCGAACGAGGAACTGTGACCCTAAGGAGACGTTCTCGTCATGAGCCGCTGATTTTACGGAAGCAGGCACTCTATTTCACTTTTGCACGCTCCTGCGCGGCCCCGGAACGCCCTTGACACGGCCACTTATCGCTTTACGATATCGATATTCGATATCGGTTTCCGTCTTAGGCTCCGCCGAATGGACGACAAGTATCTCTATGCAGGTCTGATACGGCTCCATGTTCTGCATCACGCCGTGAAAGAGCCGATTTACGGCCTCGCCATGATCGAGGAGCTGGAAAGGCATGGCTACAAAATCAGCGCCGGTACGCTCTACCCGATCCTGCACGGGCTCGAAGGCAAAGGCTATCTGATCTCGACCGAAGAACGGAGCGGCAGCACGGCGCGCCGCGTCTATCGAGCAACGCCCGCCGGAGCGGCCGCGCTCGCGGTAGCAAAACTCAAGGTACGGGAACTCTTCGGCGAGCTGTTTGAAGAAGATGAGCCTTCTGAAAACACCAATCATAAAAGGAAACGCCCATGACTGAATTCGACAACGCTCGCCGCCGTCTTGTCGTCGCCGCCGGCGCTGGCCTCCTGCTGGCCGGAGCCGACTCCAAAATCGTCAAAGCAGCCGGAAAGCCCGAACCGGGCGAGAAAAAAGAGGAGAAGGAAGTTGGCGCGGTCGAAGACTTGATGCGCGAGCACGGCGTCATCCGCCGCGCGATCCTCGTCTATCGCATCACGGCCTCGAAACTGCGCGCCGAGCCGAGCAAATTCGATCCCGAGTTGCTCCGCCGCACGGCGACGATGTTTCGAACGTTCGGCGAAGACTATCACGAGAAAAAACTCGAAGAGACGCATATTTTCCCGACAATCAAAAAGGCGGGCGGCCCGGCGGCGGCCTACGTGGATATTCTCGTTGCGCAGCACAAGCGGGGACGAGAGCTGACGGATCACATCCTCGGAGTCGTCGGCAAGGGTGCCGTAGGAGCCAGCGACGCCGGCGCTCTGGCGCAGGTCTTGGACAGCGTCGAGCTGATGTATGAACACCATGCAGCCCGTGAGGACACGATCGTTTTTCCCGCATGGAAGGACGCGCTCTCCGCCCATCAGCTCGACGAAATGGGCGAGCTGTTCGAGGAAATCGAGCATCAGCAATTCGGCAAGGACGGCTTCGAGGACGCGGTCGCGCAGATTGCGCACATCGAGGAAGCGCTCGGGATCGGCGATATAGCGCAGTTTACTCCGCCGTCTCTGCCGAAAGGGTGAGGCCCAATGTGCGCCGGCATTGCCGCGACGCATTCGACGGAGCGTGGCTCGTTTCTGGAAGTGCTTGGAATATTCTTGCGCCTCGGCGTGACGAGCTTCGGTGGACCGATCGCCCATCTCGGCTATTTCCGCACGGAGTTCGTCGAGCGCCGCAAGTGGCTCGACGAAGCCGCCTACACCGACATTATCGCGCTCTGCCAATTCTTGCCCGGCCCCGCGAGCAGTCAGGCCGGGATCATCCTCGGCATGTTGCGGGCCGGCTTCGTAGGTGGGCTGGCCGCATGGGTCGGCTTTACGATGCCTTCGGCGCTCGCGCTGATCGCCTTCGCCTATGGAGTCGGTCGCCTCGGCGATCTATCCCATGTCGCTTGGCTGCTCGGCCTGAAAATCGTGGCTGTCGCAGTCGTCGCACAGGCAGTCTGGGGCATGGCGAGAAACCTCTGTCCAGATCGGGAGCGGGCGACGATTGCCGTGGCTGCGGCGCTGCTCACCTTGGCGGTTCCGTCCGCCAGCGGACAAATCGGAGCCATTGTCGCGGGCGGCGTGATTGGCTGGCTTTTCCTCTCGAGCGGGGCCGACGGGGCCGCAACGCCGCTTGCCATTCCTGTCGGTCGCGGGGTAGCGATTACTTCCCTTACTCTTTTCTTCGCGTTGTTGTTTGGGCTTCCAGTGCTGGCAGAGGCGACGGCCGATCATACGGTCGAGCTCATGAGCAGCTTCTATCGCTCCGGCTCCCTTGTTTTCGGCGGAGGGCACGTCGTGCTGCCGCTCCTGCAGCAGGCCGTCGTGCCGCGCGGCTGGATCGATAATGACGCCTTCCTTGCCGGCTATGGCGCGGCGCAGGCTGTTCCCGGCCCGCTTTTTACGTTCGCGGCCTATCTCGGAGTGGCGATGAAGGCGGCGCCGAACGGCTGGACGGGCGGTCTCATCTGCCTCGCGGCGATTTACTTGCCGTCCTACCTTCTCCTTCTCGGCGCTTTGCCCTTTTGGGACGCTTTGCGTCACCGCTCGGGCGTGCGAACGGCGCTCAGGGGCGTCAATGCGACGGTCGTCGGGATTCTTCTGGGCGCGCTCTACACGCCGGTTTGGACAAGCGCGATTTTCGCGCCCGCAGATTTCGGGCTCGGCGTTCTCGCCTTCCTGCTGCTGGTCTTCTGGCGGACACCGCCTTGGCTGGTCGTCGTTCTCGGCGCGCTCGGCGCAACGGCGGTCACGACACACGCATAAGGCCCGTCACGGACCTTCGCGCGAAGGTCCGGAAATGGCGCCACCTCGCCGTTTCGGAACGGCGAGCGGGGAATTGTGACCCAATGGAGACCCGTCCCGCCGCATTACCAACGTCTGGTTGCGCCGATAGCTGACATGCCCCGCGCCGCATCACCGATCCCGCCTTCGACCAAGGTGATCGCGCGCATCGTTGCCGACAACGGAAAATTTAGCCGAGCCCCGCCGATGATCGATCGCTGTTCCTGCGACGAATTCGTGCGTGACTCTCGCTGTCCCGATCTAACCGACCTCTCGGAGGAGCTTGCCGCCGCATCGGCCGGCGTCAGGAAAGCCGGCATGCTTTGCCGTGCTTTGACGGGATGAGCGCCCAACGAAAAGTTCACGATCTGTCCAAGTTAGCGTACAAAAAATAGTAATCCTTGCGCCGACCTTAATTAAGGTCGGTGCGACAGGCGGCGACTAAGGTCGGTGCGACAGGCGGCGACGATCTTGTTGCTTCGCCACCGCGCGGCTCAGCTCTCCGGCGAATCGTTGCGTGTCGAGACATCGGCGCTCGCGAATGTGAGCAGGAAGGTCGCTCCTCCTCCCGGCGTGCGTCCGACCTCGATGCGTCCGCCGAGCTTCCCCATGAGCTCCTTGGCGATCGCGAGGCCGAGGCCGGTTCCTGGAGTCCTGTCGGACTTGCGCCAGAAGGGCTCGAAAATCTGATCGCGATCGCTTTCGGCAATGCCATCGCCGTGGTCGATTACCTCGACTCGGCGTCCGGCCAGCACCCGAACGACCACGGCGCCGCCCTCGGGCTCCGCCCGCAGCGCATTATGTATGAGGTTGGCGAGAATGCTCTGCACTGCGAGGCGATCTCCGCATATCAGTGAACACCTCTCCATCGATTCGAATGCGACCTGCCGACCTGTCTTCACCGCGATCAGCGCATGATCGTCGACGATCGATTGCACGATCTCGGAAAGATCGATCGTCTCCTGCGTGCAGGCGACGCGCCGATCGAGGCGCACGGCGGCGAGCAGCTGCTCGACGATGTTGCGAATGCGCTCCGCGTCGCGGCGCAGCTTCGGAAGCAGGCTGGATTCGGCCGGATCGTCGAGGCGCTCCATCAGGATCGCGACGGGCGTGCGCAATTCATGCGCGGCGTTCGCGAGAAAGCGGCGCTGGCGCTCGGCGCTGTCGTCGAGCCGCGCGAGCGCTTTGTTGATCGAGGAGACGAGAGTCATCGCCTCCGCCGGCACACGCTCGAGAGACAGCCGCTGGTGGAGCGAATCGAGGTCGATGCGCTCCGCCTCGCGCGCGACGTCGTTGAGCGGCTTGAGGCTGCGCTTGAACGCGATCCAGCCGACGGCGACGGCGATCAGCGCCTCGAAGGCGAAATAGCGCAGGAAGGACATGAATTCGTAGCGGAGCGTATGAAACACATCCTCGAGTCGGAATTGATGGCCATAGGTGGCCAGAAGGAGCTTGCCATAGGGCGTGATCTCCATTGCGAGATGGCCGGTCGCGCTCTCGTCCGCTTCGTCGTCCAGCCTGAAGTGCATGTGGGACGCAGTGATATGGCGAAGCACCACGAGCTTTGCGACGAGCTCCGGAGACGAGCCCGTCAAGGGCGTCTTGGTCTTCGGATCGAAAGCCGCGACGCGCATCTGCGGCGCGCGCCGAAACTCCTCCACGAGATCCGCGGAAGGAGCGATCGACAGAGCGCCGTCGGGCGCGCGTATCAGCGATTCGGCGATCAGGTGATTGACGCGCGGAGCGGCGAGGCCGCTCCTGTTCTTGTTGAACAGCAGGCCGGACTCGTCGTCGACGAACAGCTCGATCGCCAAAGTGGTGAACACCGCGCCGAGAATCTGCGTCCCCAGCAGAAAGACCGCGAAGCGCAGAGCGATCGACGGCGCCTTGTTCACGAGGCGCGCTCGGTCAGTAGATAGCCTCTGCCGCGAACGAGGTGAATCTCGACGGTGGCCCCGACGTCGGCGAGGCGCTTGCGGACGCGCGAAACCAGCGTGTCGAGCGCGCCGGCGGACACATCGCGATCCAGCCCATAGACTTCATTGGTCAGCTCGGGCCGCGTCGCGACGCGGTTCGCGCGCTTCATCAGCGCTCCGAGCAGCGCCAGCTCGCGCTTGTGCAAATGGAACGGCGTCTCGCCGAGCGTCAGCTCGTGCGAATATTGATCATAGGCGAGGCGGCCGAGCCGGATCGGCGGCAGCGATCGAACGCCCGCGGAGCCGCGCAGCCGCGCGCGGACGCGCGCCAGAAATTCCGGACCGTTGAACGGCTTGGTGACATAGTCGTCGGCGCCGGCGTCGAGTCCGGCGACGCGCTCACGATAGGCGTCGAGGGCCGTGACCATCATCACCGACACTTCGGGGCGAATTCGGCGCAAGGCGGAGACATGCTCGGCGCCGTCGCCGTCGGGCAGCCGCCGATCGAGCAGCACGAGAGAATAGGGCGAAAGCCGCAGCGCCTCCATCGCCTCTCCGATCGACCCCGTCTGGTCGCAGGCGAAGCCCGCGCGATTCAACCGCCGCGACATGAGCAACGCCATGTCGGGCTCGTCTTCGACGATGAGGATCCGCATCCTGTTCCTTCCTCTGGGCGTTTCGACTCTGTCGAAATCGGAGTGGCGGGGAGAGGTTACGGGAACTCCGAGGGGGCTGAAAACTGTTGCAGAATTGCAACAGCCGGCGGCAATGACGAGTTTGTCCGTCCCGTAAGGACGGCGTAAGACGCGCGAGGCTACCCGGTCGGCGGAGCTCGTCGCCGGGAACGCCTTTGTTCTCGTTCAGGGACGAAGCGATGCGGTTCCCGGGGTTCTGATCTCGATGTTGCGCGGCGGCCTTCGACGACACGGACAACTGCGTCTCTCCGCTGCGGCGGTCCGTGCGCTCCTTGTGGGCGTCTTCGCGCTCCTCATCGCATGCCAGGGTCTGGCGACCGCCGTCTCGACGGGACGATTCTCGCATCACGAGCAGCCGAACCTTTCGTCTACCGCATCGTCTTTCTGCCTCCCCGCGTCCCATGAGCACAATGACGTCCCGCGGGGCAGCCCCTTCGCAACGAACTGCTGCCCCTATTGCGCGCCGGACGGCGTCGACGCAGCGCCCCCTCCCTACCGAGCCTCGCTCCGAGCCGCCGAGATCGGATCGGGCGCCGGCGCTGCGGCGGCCGGTCGCGGACGCTCGGACAATGCGCGCCCAGAAGGCTGGGCGAGCTCGTGGTCGGCGCAGGCGCCGCCGCTTTTCTCCTGATTTCGTCTGGCAGGCGGCGCGGCTCGCCGCCCTCTTCGAATTCATGAGCGGTTCGCCGCTTCAGGAGAAATGAACATGCACGTATTCAAAATTCTGCGCGGCGCGTCCGCCGGCGCTCTCGTGACGCTCGCCACTTCCTCGCTCGTCGATGCGCAGGAGGCGCTGCCGACGATCGACATCGGCGCGCAGCGCGGCGCCGCGACGAGGGGCGTCGCGGCCGCCGAGCGCGGCGGGCCGAAAGATCCCGAAGCCTATCGCAAGATCACGACCTCGACGGCGACCAAGACCGACACGCCGATCATGCAGACGCCGATCAGCATTCATGTCGTGCCGAGCCAGGTGCTGCGCGATCAGCAGGCGGTCACGATCGAGGACGCCGCGAAGAATGTGAGCAACGTCTATTCCCTGCCCTATGGCGGAATGCAGGGCGGCTGGCTCATTCGCGGCTTCCACACGTACTCTTTCTACCAGGACGGCGTGCGCGTGAACTCCTTCATCTCCCTCCCGCCGCGCGATCTCGTCGACGTGCAGCAGATCGAGGTGCTGAAGGGTCCGGCCTCGATCCTCTATGGCCGCTCGCAGCCGGCCGGCCTCGTCGAGGTCACGACCAAGATGCCGGAGGCCGAACGTCGCTATTCGGTCGAGCAGATTTTCGGCTCCTACGACACCTACATCACGCGCCTCAACGCCACTGGGCCGGTCACCGACGACAAATCGCTGCTCTATCGAATCGATGCCTCCTATCAGGATCGCGGCTCGTTTCGCGACGGCCTGTACGACCGGCATGTCTATCTCGCGCCCAAGCTGCTCTGGCAGCCGACCGCCGACACGTCGTTTTTGTTCTATTTCAATTACTATGGCGGACGCGACCCCATCGATGCGGGCATTCCGATCCTCGGCCGGACCGTCGCGCCCGTGCCGAGATCGGCCAATTACGCGTCCACGGACATGGCGTTGCAGTCGAAATCGGATGTTCGTTTCGGCTACGCCTTCACCCACCAGCTCGCCAGCGACTGGAAGATCGTCCAGCGCTTCGACATCAATGTCCGCGAGCTTCGCATGCCCTGGGTCGACATCTACAGCCCTTCGGCCGCGAGCTGCACGCTCGCCTCCTGCCCGGTCGGGCGCGACGTGATCGACTTTCAGGCGAAGGAGCAGACCTATTTCGCCAATCTGGAGCTGACCGGACGCTTCGACACATTCGGCCTCGGCCACCGGCTGCTGGTGGGCGCGGACGGCTATGTCGCCAATGATCAATATCACTATCCGGCCAATTTCGGCTCGACGCCTTCCGTGGAGCTGTTCAGTCCGGGCCGTCCCGTGGCTCTGCTGCCGCTCACGCGGGCTCCGGACTGGATCGAGAACGATCACTATCGGGAGAGCTGGTACGGCGTCTATGTGCAGGACCAGATCACCTTGCCCTACGACTTCCATCTGCTGGCCGGCTTCCGATACGACAACGCCCGCAACACCGACGTCTTCACCTATTATCTGCCGACCGCGCTGCCGGATCATTCGTCGGTCGGCGTCGACGCGGTGAAGCCGCGGGTCGGCGTCGTCTGGCAGCCGCTGCCGCAGATCAGCCTCTACGGCAATTATGTCGAGAACTTCGGCGCCTCCAATGGCGCGACGACGAATAATCAGCCCCTCCCGCCGGAAGAAGCGCGGCAGTGGGAAGGGGGCATCAAGCTCTCGCTCCTCGACGATCGGCTGACGGCGACCGCGGCCTATTTCGACATTCTGAAGACGAATGTGAGATCGCCGGCGACCGCGACCCGCTCCGATACGACCGGCGCGGTGAGGGGCACGGGCGCCGAGTTCGACATCCAGGGCCAGATCACGCCGGAATTCAAGGTGATCGGCGGCTACGCCTATACCGACTCCCGCATCGTCTCGGCGGTTCGCGGCGGCGGCGTGGGCAATCACTGGTACGGCGTGCCGCGGCACGCGGGAAGCCTCTGGGCGGTCTACGAGCCCCAGACCGAACTGCTGAAGGGCTTCGCCTTCGGCGCCGGCTTCATCGCCCGCGACCAGGTGGCCGGCAACCGGGCCAACAGCTTCACGCTTCCCGGCTACACCGTCGTCGATCTGATGTCGCGTTACAGCTTCGAATACGACCAGAAGAAATTCACGGTGCAGCTGAACGTCAATAATCTATTGGACCAGACCTATTACCTGACGCAGAGCTTCCAGGGCGTGATCCCGGGCACTCCCCGCACGTTCCGAGGCTCTCTGCGCATGGAGTTCTGAGCGTGGCTCGGCGGGGCGCGGATTGGGCGCTCCGCCGGCTTTTATTCCTGCTCGCCTCCCGTCAGTCGTGGGATATTCGCCGATGATCAGAGCATTCTGCGTCTTTCTTCATCGCTGGCTCGGGCTCGCGACGGCGGCCTTTCTGATCGTGGTCGGGCTCAGCGGAAGCATTCTGGCCTTTCTGCCGGAGCTCGATCGCTGGATCACGCCGCAGTTTCATCTCGGTTCGATCAGCGGCGCAGAGCTCGGAGCCGCCGAGCTCATTCGGCGCGCCGAGGCGCTCGCGCCCGGCGCTCGCGCGACCAGCGTCGAGCTAGGCAATGGCGACGCCGTGACGGTGCGAATGCAGCCTCGCCCCGATGCGGCCGGACCGGCGAGCTTCAATCAGCTGTTCCTGCATCCGATCACCGGAGAAGAGCTCGGCAGGCGCCTCGCAGGCCCATTGCCGGATCGTCTCGACGCGCTGCTTCCGTTCATCTACCGCTTGCATTACTCGCTGGCGCTGGGCTCGCTCGGCAGCTGGACGCTCGGCATTGTCGCGCTCTTGTGGACGTTCGACTGCTTCATCGCCTTTTTTCTGACGCTTCCCGCATCCGCATCGACCAGCTCCTCGCAAAAAGGCTGGCTGCGGCGATGGAAGCCGGCGTGGCTGATCAAATGGCGGGCGTCCTTCTATCGCGTCAATTTCGACATTCACCGCGCGACCGGGCTGTGGCTATGGGCCGCGCTGCTGATCTTCGCCTGGTCGAGCGTCTATATGGATCTGAACGGCGTCTATACGGCGGCGACGCGCACGCTGTTCGCGCTCGAGCAATCCTATTGGTTCCGCGTGAACGATTCTGCGAGCGTTGGCGAGCCGATGGATTGGGTGGCGGCGCAGACTGTCGCAGAGCGGATCGCCGCCGATGCGGTAACGGATCATGGATTTGCGATCGATAGAGTCATCTATTTCGGCCTCGATCGCGACAATCATCTCTTCGAATATCGCGTTCATTCCTCGCGCGATATCGGCGAGAAGTCAGGCCAGACATTTTTCTGGTTCGACGCGAGCACCGGCGCATTGCTCTCGATGATTTTGCCGACCGGTCATCGCGTCGGCAACACGCTGACCACCTGGCTCGTCGAGCTGCACGAGGCCAACGTCTTCGGCCTTCCCTATAAAATTTTCGTCTGCGTCCTCGGCCTCGCCATCGCGGCGCTCTCCGTTACCGGGGTCTACATGTGGTGGAAGAAAAGGCAGGCGCGGCGCATTCGTAAGGCGCGTGGCGCGCCGGCTGGCGCGGCGCCGGAAGCGACGGACGTCGAGTGACGGCTCGCATTCGGCACCTCGTCGGTCCGAGACCGTCTGCGAAAATGAACCGCGGAAGTTCTTGTCGGCATCGATCGATATAAATCAATTGGGAAACGAACATTATGTTTCACCGAGCAACTTCTCCCAACATCGATCGGATCGACGCTGTGCGCGCTGGCGACACGCGGTGCCTGCTCGACGCGCTTCGACGATGCCTGCCTCTCGTCGCGCATCCGAGAAGCCGCTCGCTCGCCGCCTCGACAGGAGCGGCCCGACACGGGCATGATGACCGATGTCTTCGACGCCGGCGAGAGCTACGGCCTCATGTGCCAGATCGAGGTTGGCGACGACCTCGACACGGCGATCTTCGTCACGCCCATATCCGAGGTCGCTCTCGACCGCCGGCATCCGATGGCGCGCACCGTCGCCGATTATTGCCGCCGCCGCGCACGCACGCGTAACGCCGTTTCGGCATAGCGAACCCCGACCGTCGGGGCGTAAAACTCGTCACGAGAACCTCAGCCAGGCTATGAGATATCCGGCGCGGCGAACGTCGGCGAATTCCAAGGCAAGCGGTCCTCGGGTCATGCGGGTCGAACGGCTGGTTATGGCGCATCCTCGCCATAGACCCCCTATAGCCAGCGACTTGCCGGGATCGCCAACGAAAAACCGCAGTGACCAAATACCAAGCTCGGGCGGCCCTGGTCCGCCCCCTACCTGCGGGTTAGAAATTCACCAGCCACACTGCGATTCGGTTTGCCCTGCGGGCGACGCGATTTGTTTTCGAGGGAACGGCGAAAGCCGGATGGGATTTTGGACGCAGCTGTTTCCAGGAGCACGGTGACGCGTGACGACCTCGCGCACGCCATTTACGCCCGCATCCCCGGCCTCTCCCGTGCGGACGCAAAAGCCCTGCTCGATTGCTCGCTCGAGGAAATGCTGTCCGCCCTGACCAGCGGAGAAGACGTTAAGCTCCGCGGCTTCGGCACTTTTCGTATCCGCTCCAAAAACGCTCGCCCGGGCCGCAATCCCAAAACCGGCGCCGCCGCTTTCATCTCGTCGCGTCGGGTCGTCGTGTTCAAAGCGGCGCCACATCTCAAATCGGCAGTGGCGGCGTCGAGAGCATCCCCGGTCGCCGGCGACTCTCCGTAGAGCGGTCGCCGGCGCCGCGCGGTGTGAGCGCCCATGACCGCTGATGTCGCGAACCGCGCGCCGCCAGCGCCGGACGCCACCGCGAATCTTTCGGCGGCGATCGTTTTCATTCGCGCGGACTCCGGCGACCCTTTGCGCTCTTAGCGGAGGCGCAATCATGTCCAAGGAATTGAAAGAAGGGCTCGCTCGCGTCGAGCAGGAATCCCACCAAATCGTCGAAGCGGTCGGCCTGCAGAACGAGCAGATCCGCATCACCATCGCCCGCCTCGACGAGATCATCGCCCTGCTCACACCCAAGGACGACGCCGGCGAGCCGACGCTGAGCGATTTGCTTGCCCATCTGATCGCGCAGAACCGCGAGCAGCTCATCCTCTCGCGGAAGACCTTCGAGCTCCTCGTCGACATGCAGCAAAGCCTCCCGGACAAGACCGTCGAAGCCCTCGAAAAGCGCTTCTCTTCCCTCGCGAAGGCCTGATCGATGATCACCTTCCGCAAGTTCGCGGCCGCCTCCGAAGGCAAGCTCGTCCGCATGTATTTCACCGAGGCGAGGCTCGGCCCGCCGCCGGCCGAGCAGGCGGCCGAGGCCCTCGGCCGGCAGCAGCTGGAGCCGGGATCGCGCCTCACCAGCTACTACACCGGCCGCGACGCCGGGCCGGCCTGGCGATCGGATATGCCGCTCTCCGTCGCCCGCGCGCTCGGCATTAATTCTCACCATGCGCCCAAGGACGAAGAGCTCGATCGGCTCTTCGAGGGCAAGCGCGCCGACACGGGAAAGGCTTGGTCCAAGCACAAGAGAGAGATCAGCGGTTACGACTTCACCTTCTCGCCGCACAAATCCGTGACGCTCGCCGCGGAATTCGCGCAGGATCCAGCGGAGGCCGCCGCCATCCGCAACGCCATCCATCGCGCCAATGACGCGGCGATGCGCTATGTCGCCCGGGAGATCGGCTGGGCGCGGCGCGGGCGCGCGGGAGAGAACGGGGCCGATCCCGGCGCTGTCGGCTGGGTCAGCTTCCGACATTACATCGCCCGTCCGACCCTGCCGGTCCAAGACGGCCGCGAGGGCGCGACTTACCTCCTCGAAGCGCCGATCGCCGGCGATCCCCACGATCACATCCACAATGCGCTGTTCAATCTGGTCGTCACCGGCGAAGGCCATATCGGCTCGCTCGACACCCAGCGCCTTCACGCCCGGGTCCATGAGTTCGGCGCCTTCGCCCAGGCCGTCTTGGCTGACGAGCTGCGCGCGCTCGGCATCCGCGTCGCCTATGACGAGAAGGAGCAAGCCGCCGTCATCCTCGCCATCCCGCAATTCGCCAATGAGGCCTTCAGCAAGAGCACCCATCAGGTCCTGCGCAACGCGAAGGCCTTCGCGGCGGGCCAAGGGCTCGATTGGGACGACATCTCCGCGGAAAAGAAAGCCGAAATCCTCCGCGAAGCGGCCGCAGCCGCGCGCCTCGCCAAGCATGGCGAAAAGACCGATCATAAAATCTGGCGCGACCAGGCCGAGGCGATGGGCTGGGAACACTCGACCGTCATGGAGGACGTGAAGATCGCCGCGCTGTCGAACGAGGAGCGTTTCGAGCGGGCCTACGCCTTCGCGGCGAAACATCTCGCCGAGGAATTCCATACGGCCGCCGTCATCGACCATGATCGTCTTCGCATCCACGCCGCGCGTGGCTTGATCGGCGTCGGCGTCGCCGGCGGCGTCAAGGATATCGACCGGGTCGTCGAGCTGATCGAGCGCAAGGGCGTCGATCTTCACGGCGAGCACGTCGATCTGGTCGCCGCCTGGGCGAAGCGCGAAAATCCCGAGGACGAGCCGCGGCAGGTGCTCCGCGTCACCAATTCCGCGCAGATCCGCGTCGAGGAGAGCCTTCGCGACCATGCCGCGCGCGCCGCGCTCGACACGTCCGGCGCGCTGGCGGCCGGCGACATCCGCCGCGCTATTGAGGCTTCGGGGCTCGACTTCGACAGCGAGCCGGAGCATGGCGCCGCGCAAAAGGCCGCGATCTATGCGCTCGGCCAGGGCGGCGCGCTGTCGCTCCTCACTGGCGTCGCCGGCGCGGGCAAATCCACGCTGCTGCGGCCTCTCGTCGCCGCCTGGAAGGCCGACACGCGTTTCGACGCCTCGGGCCGCGAGCTCGTCGGCGTCTCGACCGCATGGCGGCAGGCCGACGCGCTGCAGGACGCCGGCATCGATCGGACCCGGGCGCTCGAGCCATTCCTCAAATCCGTCGAGGCCGGCGAGTTCGTACCGACCCGCAACACGATCCTGGTCATCGACGAGATCAGCCAGATCGCGCCGCGGCCGATGCTGCGGCTGCTCGAGCTGCAGGCCGAGAGCGGCATGACCATCAAGGCGCTGGGCGACCGCGAGCAGGCGCAGGCGATCGAGGCCGGCGATACGATCGAAATCCTGCGTCGCGCCCTGCCGAAATCGGCGCAACCCGAGCTTCTCACCGCCGTCCGTCAGGTCGATCGACGCGACCGCCAGATCGCCGGCATGTTCCGCGACTCCGAGGCCGAGACCGCCCTCGCGATGAAGCGCGCCGAGGGAACGGCCATGCTGGTCGGCGGCGATTTCGACCAGGTCGCCGCGAAGATCGCCGATTTTTATGTCAGACGGCGCGACATTCTCGACGCCGCCGGCTCGAAGCGCGGGATCACGATTTCCGCGCCGACCAATGAGGACGCGGCCGCGATCAGCATGGCGATCCGGACGCGGCTCAAAGCGCGCGGCGAGATCGGCGCTGACGAGGCTGTTCACAAGGCGATTGCGCCGCGCGGCGCGAAGGAGCCGCACGCCTTCGACCTGCCGATCGCCACCGGCGACCACCTTCGCCTCTACCGCTACACATGGGCGAAGATCGACGGCAAGGAAGGCCCGATCGGCTATAACGGCCATGTCGTGAAGGTCATGGGCAAGACCGTCGGCGGCCTCCTCCTGCAAAACGCCAAAGGCCAGATCGGCGAGGTCGAATGGCGCCGCCTGACCGATCCCGTCACCAAGCGACTGATGCTCGGCTTCGGCCATGCGCTGACGATCGACGCCGCGCAAGGCGTCACCTCGGACGAACATATCGATGCCCTGCCGCGCGGCAGCGCGGGCATCACGGCCTTCAAGGCCTATGTCGCCGAGAGCCGCGCCAGGGGAACGACCTGGACGATGATTTCCGAGGCGGCCGTCCAGGAGGCCGAGAGACGAAGCCGCGCGCTCGGCGACGCCAAGCCGATCGAGGCGGAAGATCTCTGGAAGCGGATCGCCGCCGATATGGCCGCCAAGCCCTATAAATCTCTCGCTCTCGACCTCGTCGAGGCCTGCAAACGCACGCGAGAGCGGTCGATCGACTCCTTCATCGAACAAGGCCGCACGTTTCACCGGCGGGCCGCCGACGCCATGGATCCCGGTCGAAAGGCGCGAGAGCGCGTGCGCTCGAAGATCGCTGCGGAAGAGGTCGCGCCCCACATCGCCGATCTCGCCGCCGGCGTCGAGGGAAACGCCGCGCTATTGCGTGAGGCGAAAGAGAACATCGGATCCCGCCTCGACAAGCAGCAGCCAGGGCCTGCCTCTCCGGCTCCAGCTGTAGAACGCCCCTCTCCGTCGCCGTTTCGATGAAGCTGTGCCTATCGGCTTGATCGGGCGCCCCGACATATAGAGAGCTGATTACGGCCCCAACTCCGGGTTTTTGGCCGGACGTGACCCTAATGACACCATCGCAGCAATCGGGCTCACCAAAAGCGAGGCTTATGCATAGCAAACGAAACCGGATCATTGATAAACGGCATTTGCGGTGCTGCCAGGGGCTGAATGGGCCAGTCAGCCCAGACCCGCTTCAGGTCGCCCAGAGACGAACCCTCGGCGCGCCCTCAGTCTGATCCTCCTTCGACTGCGGGTCTGCGTCGCTGAGAAAGGTATTTTCGGCGTACGCCAACTGCCTCCTTCTCCGGTCGCGAACGCCGTTGACGCTAGATTTGAACACCTGAAACGACTACGTTGGTGCTGGCGACAGCCCGCTGGCTGGCGGTGCTCGGGAGCGGCGTTATTCGTTGCGCCTGCAGTAAGAATGCCACCGGAGCGCAATGGATCAATTCGCTCCTGACGCGCCGTCCGGCGCGTCCTGTCTCAGTCGCGCTCGCCAACAAGACCGCGTGGACCGCGCAAAGGCTGTACTGGTCGCAGCCAGTTGCAAAAAGGCACGATCATGCCCCGAGAAGACCGCCAATTGCCGCCCCGGGAAACAATGGAATATGACGTCGTCATCGTCGGCGCAGGTCCCGCCGGCCTCGCCGCCGCAATTCGCTTGAGGCAGGTTTCGCCGGACGCTTCCGTCGTCGTCATCGAAAAGGGTTCGGAAGCCGGCGCGCATATTCTTTCCGGCGCGGTGATCGATCCCATCGGCCTCGACCGGCTCCTACCCGGTTGGCGGCAGAATGATGATCGGCCACTTAAGACGCAGGTGCACGAAGACAATTTCTTCCTGTTCAGCGAAAACGGTGGCTTTCGTATCCCCAATTTCCTGATGCCGAAGCTCATGAGTAACCAGGGCAATTTCATTGGTTCACTTGCCAATGTCGTGCGTTTTCTTGCGTCCGAAGCTGAGGCTTTGGGCGTGGAAATCTATCCCGGCGTTGCCGGCTCCGAACTGCTTTACGGCGACAAGGGCGAAGTGCTTGGCGTCGCCACGGGCGACATGGGCGTCGGGCGCGACGGCAAGCCCAAGGACAGGTTCACGCGCGGCATAGAACTGCACGGCAAGTACACGCTGTTCGCCGAAGGCGCGCGCGGCTCGCTCTCCAAACAGGTCATCGCCAAATACGATCTCGCGAAAGACAGCGAGCCGCAGAAATTCGGCATCGGCTTCAAAGAGCTATGGCGCATCAAGAAGGAGAAGCACAAGGCGGGGCTGGTGCAGCACAGTTTTGGCTGGCCGCTCGCCGCTGATACCGGCGGGGGATCCTTCATCTACCATTTCGATGAGGACCTTGTGTCCCTCGGATTCGTCGTGCATCTGAATTACTCCAACCCAACGCTCTCGCCCTTCGACGAATTTCAGCGCTTCAAAACGCATCCGCTAATTGCGCCGACGCTCGAAGATGGACAGTGTTCCTGCTATGGTGCGCGCGCTCTCACCGAAGGCGGCTGGCAAAGCGTGCCGAAGCTCGTCTTCCCCGGCGGCGCGCTTATCGGCTGCGCGGCCGGTTTCATGAATGTCCCGCGCATAAAGGGATCGCACAACGCGATGCTTTCCGGAATTCTCGCCGCCGAACATGTCGCTAAGGCGCTGGCCGAGAGTCGCGCACATGATGAAGTCTCCGCTTATGACGCGGCGTGGCGCGCCTCCGACATCGGCCGCGATTTGAAACCCGTACGCAACGTCAAGCCGTTGTGGTCGAAATATGGGACTTATCTCGGCGCGTCGCTCGGCGGTCTCGATATGTGGACAAATGAATTGTTTGGCCTCTCCTTCTTCGGCACGCTGAAACAGGGTAAGCCTGATCACGCCTGTCTGACGCCTTTATCGGAAGTGACGCCGATCGCCTATCCCAAGCTTTCAAGCAAGCTCGTGTTTGACAAGCTTTCTTCGGTGTTCGTGTCGAACACCAATCATGAGGAAGATCAGCCCGTGCATCTGCGGCTTGCAGATCCCAATGTTCCGGTACGCGACAATCTCCCGCGTTATGGCGAGCCGGCTCCGCTCAACTGCCCGGCGGCCGTGTATGAAGTCGTTTATGGCGACGAAGCGACGAAAAGCGATCCGCGTTTCGTCATCAACGCGCAGAACTGTGTTCACTGCAAGACATGTGACATTAAAGACCCGGCGCAAAACATCACCTGGGTTCCACCGGAAGGCGGCGGCGGTCCGAACTATCCGAATATGTGAAGACAAGCTCCTTCTCCCCGTGAACAACGCGCTATTGCTCCCCGCCGACGGCGCGTCGGCGCGCGCGAGCCGATTTTTGCCAATCCATCGCCTAGCACAGTCGCGATTCCTGCACGCGATCGCCAGCTTTGCAATGCTTTGAGCACTCGCGTGAATCCAGAGATTCGCCTTGATACGTGACGATCCCGACGCGCCTGAGGGTGCCTGATATCATTGGGCTGCCTACACACTCCTGTCGATTGAACCGGTCTTGTCGAAGGCGCAGGGCAACCGAAAACCCATGCCTATTTCAAATAGGCAATTAACGATTCCAGACGCCTTGGACGTTGCGGGCCATGTCCCCCGATCGACAAGGAGCTCATCATTACCATTTTTGCCTGCTCGCACTTTCACGCGCAGACCCTCCATTTCGAACCCATCCTTCTTACGAAGAAGTTGAACAAGAGGTGCGCAAATTCGCATGCAGGAGGCGACTTTTGTCGGCATCTATCGGCGGTGACAAGGAAACGTCTTCAAACCCGCGACAAAATGTTTCGATTCCTGTCGTGGAATCAGTTTCGGCGCCGAGCAACATCGTCAGGCGCGATCTGGGTACGGACTTCAAGATCAATCGAGGCGCCGCGATCGATATTGGCCGACCTTGCGATCGTGATCCAGATAGGCGGGGACGACTCCCGCAATTGGCTGCGGCACGATTCCCAACCCTTCCAGCGTCGCTCCGCTCACTTTCGCTTCATCCGAAACGACGTTATCGCGACGGAGCAATTCAACCTGATCGGTCGTCATGGACAGCAATTTCGGAAACAGCCCAAAGGACAGCTTGCCTGCAATTTGTGTGGTGCTCGCCATGAGCTTTCCCGTCTCGAACGACAGCGAAGCCAAATACCGGCGGCGGTGCGTGACCTGACAGACATACTGAACGAGTTCACGAAAGGTCTTCACCTCTGGTCCACCCAGCTCGTAAGTTGTTCCAGGCGTCGCCTTGCCGTCGACGGCGAGAGCCACCGCCTGTGCGATGTCATCCACGAATACCGGTTGGAATCGCGTGCTTGCGCCGACGAGCGGTAGAATTGGCATGAGTCGGGCCATCGCGGCGAACCGGTTGAAGAAATCATCCTCTGGGCCAAACACGATCGACGGACGAAAAATGACGGCGTGGGGCGCGAGTTCGTGCACCGCGGCCTCGCCCTCGGCCTTGCTGCGGGCGTAAGCGGAAGGAGAGTCCTTACGTGCGCCGATCGCCGATATGTGAACGAAACGCGTGATGCCGGCTTGTTTAACCGCTTCGGCTACCGCGCGCGCTCCCTGCGACTGAATACCGGCAAACGTCTGATCGTCACTTTCGATTAGGATGCCGACGAGATTGACTGCAGCGTCCACGCCTTCTAGCGCGGCCGCGATCGACTGCGGATAGCGCAAATTAGCCTGAACCACATCAATCTGCTCCGGCTCGCCGAATGACCGCAGATCGAAGGCGCGATCAGGGCGTCGGCACGCCACACGGACGCGCCACCCATTACGCGCTAGCGCGCGGACAACATGTCGCCCGATAAAGCCGGATCCGCCAAATACTGTCACCAGTCCTTTTCGCGTTTGATTATCGTTCACCACGGCCTCACGGCGTTTTGGCGGAATCAACCGTCAGGCGAGAACAGAAGTTGCCGCCCTCTCGATCGCCTCTACCGGCGCCGCTCCCGTTTGTCGCATTCGCGACGCCGCAATGATGTCAGATAGGGGAGCAATTGCGCATGTCTCGTGCGCAGAGCCGCTAAAAGCGTGCATTGCGAAATCCGCCGACAGGGGAGAACGCGCAATGAACTCACAAACCTTTATGCGTTCTGATTTCGTGCAGCGGCCAACATCGTCTCCGACGGCGCGCATTCAATAATGCCGTTGTCGCTTTCCCGGAAGCGTTATCAACGACGGCCAGTTGCCCAATGAGCATAACTGGTTTGAACGCCACCGCCGCAGTCGAAGCTTTGCAAAGGAAGCTTCCATAGTGTACCCGAAGCGAAACTGGGACTCCTCGAACCTTGCTCACATTCTAGATTCTGGGCTTGTGCAACGCGGCCGGCAATTTCCGATCACCGAAATCGATTGACAGATCGCTGGAGGAGCTTGCCGGCGCTCGTCGAATCGGGATCTCCCTTCTGCGCCGCTTATGCACGCAGGTTCGCCGCGCCGTCGTTCGCAACATTCGGTTGCCGCGACCTCGACGTTTACGAAGAGCCGCTGCTTGGTCGGGAGCTCCTGCTATGACGCTCGTCGGGCGCGCCGGTCAGACCGGCGTCGACGCATCGCCCGCGAAGACAAACATCGGCCAGCGCCGTCGCGTTTTTCTCGAACTCGCGAGAGACATCATTGGTCAAAGCGCTTACTTGCGCTTACTGAATCGACAATCGACGCTGTTGCGTTCGCGCAGTTAAGGGCGGCACGACAGCGTGACTACCGAACGCCATCGAGGCCGCTGTCAAAAGCGGTCTGCGAAAGACCGATGCAAACATCACGGCGCTCGCATGCCTCGGGATATTTGAAGAGGAACAGACGCAGCACCAGCAATGTGTCTGCCGCGCAACTTGTCGCCCCGAGATCGAGATATCCTCGGAGATCGGAAACAATCATATCCCGAACCCCGCCCGGGCTTTTGTCCAAGTTAAGAATGTACGTCAGGAGAAGGGCATCGTGTTTACGGCATTTTCTCGCGCCCACAATCAATTCATCTCGCACGAGCTTGGCGCAGATCGCGCATTCGGTAGGAGCGATCATCTTCTCCTCTGGGAATCAGACACAGCCACGAAAGAGATGGGATGGCCTCCGACCCAACGCCGCAAGTGGGGCTATTTCGTAGCCTGCTTACGACAGCGCACTGAAGAGCGGAACGTTCACTGCAGCTTCCAACGATTGTCGGAATGATCGCGCGCGTTTTGCTTCCCGCGTCCGCCACTTGCTTATTTCGCGTCATTACAAGCTGAAGCGGAAAAAGCCCGGAAGGCGCCGGGCTGAAGTCCAAAGGGAGGTACAAAGACGGCGGCCCTGGGAAACCCGCCGTCATCCCGTCAAACTAGCGGAGCGCTCACACTTGCAAGCTGTGGAATACCGAAGTCCGACCCGCGCAGCTCGAAGGCGCGAAAATATGAGCATCGGCATTCAGTAATTTTTCGCCTTGGAAGCGAAAGGACGAATCGGCGAAAAGCCGTGTCGCGCCGCGCGTTACCAAGCTGTTCGGTTCTAAAGTGACCAGCTGAAATTCGAGACGATCGCTGCGTCAACAGAAAGCTGGGCGTAGCTCGACAGGGGAGGACTGTCCGAGCGCGTTGCTGCCCCACGCCCGCGGGCGTATAAACCGCCGGGACTCAACTCGCTTCTGGATGAAACGTCGGGCGCAGGTCAGCCGGAATTGAAATTGTGAATACTGCGCCCTGGCCGAGCTGGGAGCGAGCTTTAATTTGCCATCCGTGCCTCTCGCAGATTAATTTACAGATGGCCAAGCCAATGCCCGTGCCCGGATACTGTGAAGTGTGTAATCTCTTCAGAGGCTCGAAGATCGTTTCAGCGTATGCCGGTTCAAAGCCGATGCCATTGTCCCGAATGGAAAGTGTTATCCCTCCATCGTGTGTCGCAGACGCCGATATAATGATTTCGAGCTTTCGTTCCTTCGAGGAGTATTTTATCGAGTTCGACAGGACGTTGCACAAAAGACGCATGAACTGCGCCTTATCCGCTCTGATTTCGAGAAGCGGTTGGATTTCCAATTTGACGCTTGCGTCATTTTCCTTAATGCTCTCAGAAAAATCCTCGAGAACGGATGTGACCTGCTCGCCGAGATTCAAGTTCTGGAGTTTGAGGTCTGCGCTCACGTGTCTGGAATAGGACAACAAATCGTCGATCAATTCCCTCGCGCGGAGGCCCGACGCATCAACAACCTCGGCCGCGTGTCTCGCGCCGTCCAGGTTCCGCTCGTCGAGCGCCGTCTGGATAACGTTTGCGAATGTCGCGATCTTCCGAAGCGGTTCTTGCAAATCATGTGAAGCAACGTAAGCGAAACGCGCTAAACGATAGTTCGCTTGTTCCAATTCCTCGGTTCTTTTCTTTGAGGCGATCTCCGCCTCACGACGTGCCGTGATATCGACGATCGTGGCAAGGACGATTAATCCAATCTCGGTTCGAATCGGCACGAGGCCGATCTCTACGGGGAATTCGCTGCCATTGCGACGAGTGGCCTTGAGATCGCGTCCGGCGCCCATAGGCCTCTTGCTCGGATTGGCAAGAAACCCCTTCCGCAAAGAAGCATGTTCATTGCGAATCGACTCGGGAGCCAGAATATCCACTGGCTTCCCAATCAATTCTGATCTGTCATAGCCGAACATGCGCTCGGACTCCGTATTGGCGAATTGAATGGTTCCATTCTCATCGACCATTACCATGGCCACGGGCGCAGCCTCTACCGCGAGCCGCTCGACCGCCAGGCGGATCAAAGATATCGTTTCGAGCATCTGCGCCTCGATACACGGCTGACCTTCAGGTCATGTAAGCGCAAATTCGGAAAAGATAAGAGAGACCCGACGGCTCATTGCATAACAAGACCGAGAATACCGGGTGGGGCAGCTATGCGTGGGCTCGGGTGTCAGCGGGCATGGTCCCGAAGCCGTCCGGCTTCCAAATCAACTGAAACTCTTCGCTCCACGAGAACTGAAATCGAGTGTGCGATGGCGTGACGGCTCGAATGAGCGTCACTGATGCGGCGGAATTTTCAAGGCTGCCTCGAGGGTGACAATAAGCGGGACAATCGCGGTCTTTTCTCGCTCGATTTCATTAGCGACGATCGCGCCGTTGCTCCGTTCGAGCTTTTGGATTACCTCCAGGCGACGCTCGAGTATCTCGAGAAGCAACTCCGCTCGCGAGCGTTCGAGCTCGATCTTGACGATTTTTGACATGGTCGTGATCGCGATTTGAGGAAGCTGAGGAGAGAATGTGCAGGCCACGCGCCTGCGAGCGAGTCATCATGGACGCATACATCGTCTTCTCGGAAGCCGCCCGTTCCCGATGATGCTGAAATATAAACGGAGCCCGCCGTCCTTCAAGTCGGGGCGAAGAGAGTCTTCGTGTCGTCGCTCGGCATACCATACGCTCACGCATGCGTTCTCACCGAGAGCCGATTTCGAACTATTCGTGCATTGGCGCGCCATCGAGGCGTGTTTATTGCAATGAAACCGGACCCCATCGATACGCTGGAAGGCGCCATCCGCCACGCGGCAGGAAATGCGAAAAAGGCCTCGGCGGGTCGCTACTCGACGCTCTCATGCTGCGCGTCGAGCCAACCGAGAATTTGTGGCCAGATCTGCGCATGGGCCTTCGGTCCAGCGAGCAGTGCGAGATGTTGCAGGCCCACGCCCCTTTCACCGGGATATTCGATGATGCGCCGCTCCGCGGACACCATCGCGTTCAGGAATGGCGCGACGCAGCCGAGCGGCGCGACGTCATCAGCGGCGTTGACGACCGCAAGCGTAGGAATTTCGACGCTCTTCGGACCAACCGTTTGGCCGCCGATCTCGAGCGCCCCGCGACAAAAACGGTCTTCCCGATATAGGAGCTGGACGATCTCCGCGACGAGCTTCGCCGGAAGCGGCGATTCGTCGAGCATCCAACGCTCGACACGTCCCTCGATCTCGAGCGAAGCGGGGTCGAAAGCGCACAGAGCCGCATCTGCGAGCTTGTCCCATACGAAAGCCTGGGGACACGCCATAGCGCTCACTTGCGAGAGAAAGGAGCCTGGGGCCGTACCGGATTCGGACATGACTTGCGGAAACAACGTCACGAGCGAGTCTCGGAAGCGACTCGATCCGACTTCGAAGCACAGCGGAGCCGACAAGAGCACGAGGCTTCGAACTTTTCCCTCGAGAGCGCAGTAGATCACCGCGAACGTTCCCCCCAGCGAATGACCGAAGAGCGACGGATCGTCCAAGGTGCGTTCCCGAACTTTAGCGACGCATCGAGAGACGGCTTCGCCTGCATAATCTAGTATGCCGAGTGGAGGACAATCGTCGGAGGCCGGCGTCCACTCGACGAGGTAAACCTCGTAGCCGCGATCGAGGCACTCGCGCACGGCGCTCGCCGAAGGCCACAGGTCCCAAACATAGGGCCGCTTGATCGGCGCGGGGACGATGAGCACAGCGGCATCGCAGTCGATGGAGGCGTATTTGCGCAGCCGCCAATGACGGCCCTCGAGCACCACGCGATAGGTGCATTCGTCGGGGCCAAACCCGCACAGTTCGAGGAATCGGCCGATGGCGCGACGCTGCTCGTCCATCATCGCGAAATGCGTGCTGGAAGGCGAGAAAATGAGTGTCGATAAAGGAAGCTCCACCGCCTGGCTCCGTTTCAGTTTCCTTTCGGCCTCGCCGTTCCTATCTAGCCGGATCGACCGCTTCGGCGAGCCTATTCGCGACGCGCCTCCCGTAATTGGAGCACGGCCATCACGGACGGGCCACGGCGCGCGCAAGTTCGAGGGGGCGCATGGAGCGGATATTTCAGCGATCATCTGTGACGCCACTCCGCGTCATCTAGGCGCCGCGGTCGCTGTTCCGCCTGCGATCGACAGCAGCCGTCAGCCAAACCACGACGGACCGAGCGACAAGTCCTCGCGTGGCAACGGAGCTCCGGCTAGTCTCGACAAGCTTGGTGGATACGGCAACGTCTCGACCAGGCGATCATTATCCATCGTCTTCACGCTCGGATTCGTGGACCGAACGAGCACCGCCACGACAGGTCCAGCCGAACGGCAACGAGCCGAAAATGTGGCCGATCGGCCTCGCTTGCGCTTTCACTGGATTTCGCACGGCGGCCGGCTATGGCGAGGCGAAGCGCAACGATGCACCGGGAAGGAACTTGGCGCTCGACCTTCGATCCTCCTGATGATTCTGCCCTGAGCGCAAACCGCCGCACTTTGTCCGATTTCGTTCTAACGTCGAGTCTCGGGAGCGATGCGTTCGCCTACATCGACATCAGCGGCGTCTTCACCGTCTGGGCCGAAACCACGGCTTCGTTGGCGAGACCGGTGCAGAGCTCGCCGATGCGGGAAGCGTGGGTGAAAAAGTCTCCGTAAGCGCTCCAACAGAAATCCGATTGGAGCTGTACGATTTCATCGAGTTTCTGCGCCTGCAGTAATTTCTCGAAATAGGCGCGACCCTTGTCGAGTGATTGCTTGGAATACTCGGTAGCTTCCGCACCGATCGCGGTGACGCTCTTCGCCGTCGAATTGGTCGCGGAATTGAACGCCTCGATCTGGGAGTTTCCGAATTCGCGAAACGTATCAAAGTAAAGATCGGCCATTCTCGTTCCCTCCGTTCTTTCGCTCCGCAAAAGCCTCATGCGAAGCGCTCACGCTTCGCATGAGGCTTCCTGGAAAGTCGGAAATGAACGTTCAGCGGGCAAACCCGGGGAAACACGTAGCCGTGAAGGCTGTTGTCACGACCGTGATCGAATTTGCGTGCCGGCGAGCGACCACACGAATCGTACTCGCTATCTCAACGAGGGTTGAACGCCGGCAGGGCTCCGTGATCATCGCAGCAGCGATCTTGAGCCTTGTAAATCCGTGCACTCTAAAGTTTTCCCTTGGCCGTCAAAGCTCCGCCAACGGCAATACAAAACTGAACACGGTGCCGCCTCCCGGATTGTCTCTAGCCCAGAGTTTTCCGTGGTGGGCCTCGATAATGGAGCGAGAGATCGACAGGCCGACGCCCAAACCGTGCGGCTTGGTGGTCATGAACGGTTCGAACAACTTCTCCTTGACCGAACCACGGAGGCCGTGGCCTGTGTCGGCCACGTCAGTCGGTATCATCCAGCCGTCAGCCAAGCGCGTGGACACGATCATTTCGCGTCTCTCACAGTCCCGCATCGCCTCGATCGCATTGCGCTTCAGGTTTACTACGACCTGCTGGATCTGCACCCGGTTTATGAGAACGTGGTCTGGCTTTGCGTCAAGACGCACCACCGTGTTGACGCCATTCTCCACTGCCATCGCGTCAGTGAACTCGCAGGCGGATCGCACCACTTCGTTCAAGCTTTCCCGTGATTTTACCGCTTCCCCGCGCGAAACGAACTGGCGCAGGCTGTCGACGATCTCCGACACGCGGAATGCCTGTTCTCTCGCCGCGTCCAAGGCTCTGTCGACCTTCTCCAAAGAGACGCCGTGTTCCTCGAGAAGTCTGCGGACGACGCTGTGGTAGGCGTTGATTGCTGACAGCGGCTGCTTGAGTTCATGGGCGAGCCCGACGGTCATGTTCGCGATGGCGTCGAGCCTCTGCATGTGAAGTTCATGCATACGGCTTTCGAACCTGCGCCGCTCGCTCAGGTCGTGTGCGTGACGCCGATGAAGACGCGATTTGAGCCCAGATGAACCTCGGAGATCCCCAGCTCCATTGGGAAAACTGTTCCATCCTTGCGGCGTCCTTCCACCGTCCGGCCAATGCCGATAATCTTGGCCTGGCCTGTCCGCAGATAATTGCTGATATAATGGGCATGCTCGCTTCTGTACGGCTCCGGCATCAGGATGCGGACGTTTTGTCCTATGACCTCCTCGGGAGCGTAGCCGAAGAGCGTCGCGGCGGCCGGGTTGAACGAGAGGATTGTTCCGGCCTCATCGATGGAGATGACGCCGTCGAAAGCTCCGTTCACGATCGCGGCGAGGAAGGCGTCCCCGCTGATGCTCGGAGGCTTTGTCTTTTCGCCGCGCAAGGGGGTGCTGTCTTCGCAGGTGCGGCCCATTGCAATTTCCGGTGAATTCGCGAAGACCGTCAGAGTGACTCAATTCGGCTCCGGGAACAAGGCTGAATGCTAGCTTGTTTGCCGTGAGCGCAGCGAAAGCGGAGCCCTTCCAATGAAGCGGAAGGCGGTCGCGAGTCGAAACTCCTCATCTTGCGCACGGGCCGGACCCAGCGCTCGCTCCTGCCGACGCAGGATAGAGACCGCGAACCACCCGGGAAAATTGGAGATTGGCACATTGAAAAATGCTCGGCCGTCATGGCTATCCATGCCCACGACAAAGTCGAGCTCGGCGCATCCATGACGATCCCGAAGGCCGCGACGACCTGCAGAGCGATTCAGCCGTGCATCGGCGTGATCGAGGGCGCCTGCGACGACCCATGAGCAATATCCCATGCCGGACCAAGGCCCACGATGAACGGGACGACGCCGATCCGCGGGAGATCGGCGCCGTCCGTGAAGTGACGGAGCCCGAACGGCAGACCCGAGGAAGCAGAGATCGCCGCGAGACTTTGTGAGAAAAGCGTTGCGGTCCTTGCGAAAGCGACAATGACGATATTATCGCGCTCCAAGCCCAAAGACGAACTCTCATGAGCATCGCCTTTGCTCCAGCGCTACGAAAATCATTCGCGCATGAAGACACGGAAGGACCAAGGCTCTGAACCTCTGTGTCTCAACACGCATCTCCAGCCGCTCTCGATCAATGAACGCGCAATGGCGCGATTGAACCAGCCGTGGCCGATCAGAGCCGTGGTCCCGTGATGCGCCTCGACAGTGAGCCGCTTCGCCGCAATCGATCCGCGTTCGGCGATCGCCCGACGCAGCGACCGATTCGTTGATTCCCCGATGCGCGACCAAGCGAACCACGCTAAGAGCGGCATTTGAAATAAAAGTCGTGGAACGACGTGATGGGGCTCTTCATTGAATATCGCTTCGTATCGAATTTCACGATCGGTCGAGAGCATGCGCGCCGATTCTCTCGCGCGCGGCAGTTCGCTCGCGAACAAGCCGCTGGCCAGTCTGAGCCGTTCGGTCAATTCTTCCGGCGGACGAGAATCCAAGCAGAGGGGTGCGGTATCGTAATCTTCGAGATAGCGAAGGAAGCGCTCGCGTGAAAAGAGGCCGTCGGATGCAATCGCGACGCGGCCGTGGCGAATGAGGATAATCGCTGAGGCCATGAGACGGCCGTGCTCCTTTCGCGTGCTTGAGCGCGCCGGTGGCGGTGGAGTATAGGTGCCACGACAAGATCAGTGCGGAACTGCGCGCCGCTTTTATCAACCTACGTCCGAAACTGCCAGCCGCCGGCGACGAAGATGATGTCGTAGGGACGACCGCGCAGCTCGTCGACGATGCGCGCGGCAGCGCGCTCCGGGGGCCCAATCTGTAGTTGCCTGACAGCTCGGGGCTTGCCACGCAGTTTCTTCTCAGCGTGCACGCGACGGCCATGCGCATTCAGTTGCGCCAATGACTGCTCCTGGCGCATCATCGCCATAGGAATTGTCGCAACGCCACCCCAAAACATAGACGAAGCTCTGCCTTAACTGGATCGGCGCCGATCCCCTTACCGGCGCCCGCCGCTTCCGAGAATCGCCCGCACGACCGCCTTCCCGAATTCTCGTTGCTCCGCGTCTCTGTCGGAACCGGCCAGATCGTGCGTGACGAGGGGCGCTCCGCCATAGGCCGCTCGCATGGTCGCGTGGGTTCGCTGCTTTCGCAACCGATAATCCTCGTCGTCGAAGCCCATGGTCTCGACGATCACCGTCTCGCAGGCGACATTCGCGGCGGGCGCCGCCCGCAGTACGAAATCTTGAATGCAGACGCTTCGTCCGACCGGATCCGCTTCGTTCGCATACGGGCCGACGTCGAACACCGGCTTTTCGATCGTCACCTCGATTCCGTGCTTTCTCTGGAGCCACCCCTGTAGTCCGAGCAGGCGCTCCAATGTCAGACGCTCGAAATTGTTGTCGACGAGCATCAGACGATGCTTTGCGACACAGGGATGCACATAGGCCGACAGGACCTCGATCGGGCCGTTCTCCGTGGCGCGCCCGACGAGGCAAGCGGCGAGATAAGGCGCGCGAGCGCCAGCTGCGCTCCGCCCCGCCCCGCCGGCCTTCTCGCCGAACACCGAGATGCGGCCTCGAACGGGGATCGGCGTGCTGGAAAATGGCAGCAGCTCGCCCTGGCGAACGGCTTCGAGCGTCGTGATCAGCACGCCATGCGGACGGTTTCTGGTGAAGATGCCGGGCCTCGCCGTGTCGATCCGCGAGACGAGGTTGTCGAGGGCCTTCGGAAAGGTCGTCGAGAAATCCCTCAGTCGGGCGGGACTGTCGAGAAAGACGCCTTCGGACGCTCGTCGAACCGCCGCGAATTGTTCGGAAAGCAAGCCAAATCGGCCACCGGGCGGAACGATTTGCAATCCGGCCTTGTCCACCAGCAAGGCCAGCAGCTTCGCGAGGCTCGGCCGAGATCGGACCTTGGAGACTCCCACAAAGGATCGATCGAGAGCCCGCCTCCCGTCGCTGAACGGTCCCGCGAGGCGCAGCGGGCCTGTGGCGGCGATCCGAGTATAGGTTCTTACGATCTCGAGCTGTTCCGACGGATCGCGATAGAAATCGCATGTCTCGTCATGTTCGGGCCAGCAGGCGCCCGTTCGGCGCCGGATATAGGATTGCGCGACGGGAACCAGCCGTCCGCGCCGCCCGTCCGGACGACAGGCGCAGGCGAACCACATCCCAGCGCCCATCTGCTGATAATGCGCGACGACTTCGACGGCTCTGGATCGCTCGGCGAGACCTCCGCCGTAGCGTCCGAAAGCCGCGCGCAACAGGCGATCGTCCTCCTCCGAGAGAGCGACGCCTTCTTCTTCGGTCTCTTTCGGAACGGCGTGAAGCAGCTGCACGGCTTCCCTTTCTCACGCAATCAATCGACGCGCCCGTGCCGCCACCCCGCCGCGACCGCCTCCTGCTCCGAGCAGAACCACCGCTCTCCGGCGCTCTGGTCGATCTTGACGCGGTCGTAGAAAGGTTCGCCGGGCTTATGAAAAATCCGCTCGCCTTTGCGACTGATATTGCCTTTGATTGCGCAGCTCGCCGGCGCCGGCGCATTCGTCGAAGCCGGAGCGACGACCTTCGACGCGAAAGAAGGGCCTGGCGCGCCGATGGGTTTGGCCGCCGACCAGATCTGCGCGAAGCGCCCCTCGAAGGCCTGCGCCGCGGCGCGATCACGCAGGACAATGAGATCATTGTCTTGCTGTTTCAGACCCGAAGCCGTCAGATTGGCGGAGCCCGACCGCAGCGTCGCGCCGTCGATGGAATAGGACTTGAGGTGCATGAACGGCCCAGGCGGGCTGACGCGAATGTCTCCAGAGATCTCTCGCAGGCGATCGAGATCGCTCCGCTCGCTGGGATCGAGGACGATGCGGACCGTCACGCCGCGCCGATGAGCGTCGATCAAGGCGTCGATGACTGGCCAATCCGTCAGCACGTAAGCGGCGAGTTCGATCGTGGAGCGCGCGGCGCGAAGAAGCGCCACATCGACGCGTTCCAGATTCTCGGCGGGCGCGTAATGGATTTCAGGTGGTTCGGCCGCCATGACGGACAGCGACTGCGACTGTGCGAGAACGAATACGCCGGCGAGAAGTGAAAAGCGAAAAAACATATGATGCCGCTCCCGTGAATCGAAGGACGTCCTCGAGCCTTCAGAACGCGATGTTTTTGGATGATTGGCGCGTCGGCTCAGATTTCCGACAGCTCGTCATGCACACTGTCTTTGTGCTTGGCGGAGACATACCAGCCATAGGTCTGGGGATCCCATCGCGCGCGCCCACGAAGCACATCGGCCGCCGCGTCGCCGACGCGCGCGTTGGGTGGCCACCAGACGCGCATCTCGCCGTTCTCCAGGAGCGTCACCCAGATTTTTCCCAATGACGTTTCGATCGTGTCTTTCATGTTGCGATCCAATATTACTTTGCTCGAAATAGCCGATGACGCCGAGGGCAATTCTCATCTTCGCTCGATCGCTCGAAGTTCGGGCCGAGCCGATTTCACGACGCCGGCCTCGCGCAGCAACGTCACGAGCGCCGAAACCGTATAAGCTCGCCGCGCTCTCGCCCTCAGCAGCGGAATGCCGATCTCGCGGAACACGGCGTCGACGAATATATCGCGTTCTCTTCGATGCGGCAGCGCATGCGTCCTGTCGTCCAGCTCGATGGCCGCGACGGGCTCCAGGCTGGCGGAATCGCAGATGACGAAATCGATGCTCTTGCCGAACACCTTGTTCATCGCCGCGCGTCGCTTCGCGCTGGTTGCGCTCAGATCGACGTCGACGAGCTCCGCGAGCCGCACCTGCGCGAACACGCGATAGCCTTGTCCGACAGCTTCGTCCAAGACGCACAGGAAGCGCTTCTCAGTTGTCGTCAGAAATCGCCCGCGCCGATAGGCGGGCCGTCGGGAGCCGATGAGCGCGACAATCACCAGAAGGATGACGCCGAGCAGCGCCAGAGGCGCGACATGCTCGATATCCATAAGCCGCATCGGCGCCATTATGGGGAGGCCTCCACTCGCCGCCGCGGCGTCGGCTGTTCCACCACCGCCGCGTTCGGAGCGATCATCGACGTGATCGCCGCCAAATCGGCTCGCAGCTTCTCCCGATTTTCCCGGCTGGGCAATGTCCCCTCGGTCTCCTTTACGGCTGTTTCGATCTTGCCGAGAAGAATCGACGCCCTCTCTCTGGCGGCCTCTCCTTCCTCGCCGATCGCCGCCTCGATCTCGACGATCTTTTCGAAGAGCGCCTTGTCGAAAGGCTCATTGGGCCGAACGTCGCCCGGGGCCTCCCCGCCCGTTCCGTGCAGCGCCGATTTGAGCATGACCAGGAGGCGGGCCGCCGCGCCCTGCCTCTCCTCGCCCGGAATAAAAGGAACTTCGCCCGCGGCGCGGATCGCCGCGTCGACGCAGGCGTCCCGATCGCCTCCATTCGCCTTCGCGTCGCGTAAGGCTTCGTATATCGCCCTCAGCGTCGGCTCCATGGGCTCGCGGCCGCCGGCGGCGACCATCCCATTCTCGATATTGGCCGCAATTTCGTGGACCGCGTCGAGCTTCGCCTCCAGCTCGACGCGGGCGGGCGGCGCGAGAGACAGGCGCCTGACGAGCGGCTTCGGCCCGGACTTGTCGACCTTCGCATGAAAGACCTTGGCGTAGATCCGGCGGCCGCCGAACAGCATGATCGCCTCGCCTTCGATCAGGCTCTGCAGGTCGCGCCAGTTCACCCGCGACACCTGACGCACATCGGCCTGGCGGGTGTCATGATAGACGCCGATGTCGCCGCCGCGAAAGCTCGTCGCCTGCGCCACATCCGTCTTGCCCGAGGTCTCCTCGATCCATTCCCGCGTGCGATTGGCGTCTTGCTGGCGCATGGCCGCGGTCAGATTGGCGTTGCCGAGCAGCGTATAGGTCTTCTCGCCGAGCCGAGCGAATATACCGGAAACCTCCTGAAAGCCGAGCCAGAAGGCGATATTCAAGCTGCGGCCCTGCGCCATCATCCGGTCGAGATCACTCGTCGCATAATAGGCGAGCTCGTCCAGCACGATATGATAGGGAGCCTCCATGCCGAGCATTTCTTTCGGCATGCCGAGCATTTGCGCCATCATGCCGCGCAGCGACGTCACCACGATCTTTCCGAGCCCCGCCAATGTGTCGGAGGAGTTCTCCAGGGCCGGCAGCGAGACCACGAGAATGCGGCGGTTCAAGACCACGTCGCGCATGTCGATGTCGCCCTGCTCGACCTTGAATATGTGTCCGAGCGACACGCCGAGCTGCGTGAACATCTCGGTGAAATAGAATCGCGCATAGCCGTGCTGCTTGGACGGATCGTCTGACTTCTGCTTGTTGTAGTCGAGGTCCGTGTCATAGCCGGGAAGCTCGCCGAGATAGGCGAGCAGCGGATAGACGACATCCTGCGGCAGATCGAGCGGAATGTCCCTGATCTTTCCGGACGCGGGATCGCGCAATTCATAGTGGCCTTTGACGGCGAGCTTCCAGATCACACGGAGCTCGAGCGCGTCGCGGATCTTCTCGATGTCGATCGGAATGCCGGCGTGATCTCGGATCCAGGTCAGGACGGGGATCACCGCTCCGATCAAGGCGACGGCGCGGCTGCGGAACACGCCGTTCGAGTCATTGGCGGCCTGCTCGCCGAGCTGGCTGACCACCATTTCGCGGATGGCGTCGGCATTCCCTGTGGCGAAAGGATTGAAGCTGTTGCTCTCTTTGCTGCCGCTGGCGACGAGGAGATTGAGATGCAGCACATCGTCCTCGCGGCCGAACCGGCGCGCGAGCGCCATCACCTCGCCGAACAATGTGTGGTCGGCCTTGCCGTCGACGAGCACGAAGCCGCTCGCATGAGTCAGCGCATTGGAGACGAAGCCCAAAATGGCGGTGGTCTTGCCGGCGCCGGTCGTCCCTGGAATGGTCGCATGTTGGCGGCCGTCCTCGGCGGTGATCCATAATTCCCGGCCGGAGACGTCGCGGCCGAGATAAATGATTCCCGCCGCCATGCGCGGCGCGCGGTTTCTGGGATCGGGATAGTTCCAGTCGGCGACGCCGGCGCTCTTAGGAAGCCGCATCGGCAGCTCGACGCGCCGCGTCAGGACAAGGGCCGCATATCCGATCGCCGCGGGGACGATCAGGTCGACCGAGGCCGGCTCCAGCAGCATGAGCCCGGCGCCGACGCTGAGCATGGCGCCGGAAAACTCGCTCATCAGCGAGCCCCAGACGCGCGTCGACATCGGCCGCAAATCGCGCAGCGCTTGCGCGCCCGACCGCTCGAACCGCTCCTGCGGCCCGGAAATCTCGCGTGGGATCATGCCGCTCTCCCCGATGTCGGCGCTCGCGTCATTGCTGCAGGCCGAAGGCGGCCGGACCAGATCGGCCCGCGTCCGCCGGCGTCCCCGGAGCGGGCGTGATCTGCGGGGGCCGCTGCAGGTCGCGAGCGAGCGCGTCCGGCAATGGCGCGGCCGACGACGCGGCGGGATCCGGCGAGGCAACCACTCGGCTCGCGCCGAGCGGCTTTTGCTCGGAGGAGACGCTCCCTGCCCGGAAGCCCAAAAAGGCGACCGCCGACACGCCGAATGCGACGACGAGCGTCGTGAGCAGAGAACGTCTCGTTCCGCCGGTCGGGGCGGCGATCGGCGCTCGCCCGTTCCCCGAGGTCGCGACGCCTACCGGCCCGTCCAGGTGCACATGCACGTCGATGTGAATGTGCGGCGTTTCGAAAACAATTCTTTTCTCGTCAGTGGAAATCGCCTCGTCCATCATGACCTCCCTCGGTTCTTCCTGAAACGCATGGTCGAGGCGCTCTGCGCGAATGAGAAGGCGGGTCAGAGCTTTTGGACGGCCGCGAGCGAATTATCGATCGACGCGACGCGCAATGGCGCGCCGGCGATCCGCTCCGCGGCCCAATGGTCACGCGCGCCGATCGCTTCGACGAGCGGCGTCGGGTGAAGGAGCGGGTCGAACATATCGGCGGGAAAGCCCAGGGAATGCAGCGCGTACCAGAGCCGCCGATCGACGAGCTTCAAGAATCCGAAGTCCGCGGGCGGGAGAACGCCGCCTTCCGCTCGCGCGGCGAGGAGGGCGCTCATCGTCGCCGTGGTCGTGAAGCCATGCGCCGATATCGTCTGGGCCAGGGAGGAACCCAGCTCCCTCTCTCCCAACCAATGATCGGCTCGCTCGACGAGGGCGGCCGGGAATGCAAGGGCGCGATCGGGTCCGGTCCGGCCTTCCTTGCCCGTCATCCCCAGCGCCGAGGAGAGATCGCCCAGCAAGCGCCGCCCTTCATCGTGGCGCCGCGCCCGATGCAGGGCGAAGGCCGCCCATAGGCAGCGAATATGCGGCGGCGCCTCTGCCGGGTCGCGCATGGCCGAGCCGAGCTGGCGCGTCAGCTCCGCGCGCGCGCCTGCCGCATTGAAGGCGCCCTTGTCGTCCGTCGCCCAGTGCTCGATCCACTCGGCGCGGGTCAAAGCGCGATCTGCGGGACGCGGCTTTCCCGGACCGATGTCGACGAGCCCCAATTGTCTGCGCACGAAGGCGGCGGGCGTCCGAAAGGATCGAAGCTGCTCGCGCATCAGAGCTTCGAGATCGAGCGGCCGGGAAAAGCGCTTCGCCCCGGCGCGGCTCGCGCAGACCGCGGCGAGCGCCAGAACGACGCCGATCGAGGGCAGCAGAAAGAAGCGCCCGATCTCGCGAGCGAGCCGAAGCAGCTGCGAAAATTTCACCGTCGCGGGATTGGTCGCGAGAAGCTGGGCGTCGGCGACGTCATAGCGATCCGTGAACAGATGGATGACTCTCATCTGGCCGTGCAGGCCCTGCATGACGATCGCGCTGATCGCGGCGTGCTGCTCCTCCCAGAGATACCAGCCGCCAAAGCCGATGCCGACGACGAAGACGGCGACGCTCATCAAGAACGCAGCGCCGTCGCTCACATTGCCCTGTGACGCGTGCGAAACCGACATCACCTCACTCCGACGGTGACGGCGCCTTTGTCGGCCGAGGCGATCTCGCCGGCGGCCTCGCGTTGCAGACGCCGCCCTTGCGCCAGGACCAGGCGGCGGTAGGTGGCCTTGTGCCGTTCATTGTGTGAATGATAGAGCCCGATCCCCTCCCAGAGATCGCCGTCCGCCTCGTCGAGCGCCTGTCGCAGAATCCAGGCTCCGCCTTCGACATTGGCGCAGAATTCGTCGCGGAGAGCGCGATAGGTCGCCTCTCGCGACGCGCGCCAGTGTTCCGCGAGCTTGGGCACCCAGATCTGATTCACCTGCATCGGCCCGATGTCGACGGTGTCGTTCGTGTTCTGACTGACGGCGCCGAGCCGCCCGTTCTCGACGTTGAGAAGGATCAGCAGAACCTCGGGAGGGATCGAATGGGCGTGCGCGGCCGCGTCGATGCACGCCTTGACGTAATTGCCTTTCGCCAGATCGTCGGCGGCCCGCGCGGGCGCCGCGGCGGCCGCGAGCGAGAAGGCGAGAGTTATGAAAATCCGTCTCATTGGCGCTGCTCCTTCCCTCGCTGGTCGGCCTCAACGCGTTCGTGCGAGGCCGACCAGACATCGCCGAGCTTCTCCACCACGATCCCGTTCGGCCCGCAGGCCTGCGAGATCGCCTCCATCGTCGCCAGCATCGCCATTGTGAAGGAACCGGCGTCGATCATGGCGAGGCGATAGCCGAGGAGAGCGCCCTCGTCGGGCTGCGTCGTCAGTCCGAAACCCTCGCCCTTGACTTCCCGCCACAAGGCTTCCCCTGTCAGCAGGAACAGCGGCAGCAATCCATCCGCCGCGGCGGCGGCGTCGAAAGGTATGGTCACACCCTCGAACAGCACCGGCCGCCCGCCTTTCCGCAGAAGCTTCTCGAGCACAGCCTCGACATCCGCTATATCCAGGATCATGCCGCCCTCCTGCGCTTCCAGGTCGGAACAGCGGTTCGCACCGGCCCGATCAGCATGCGCCGCAGGAGCCGCAAGACCGAGGACACGGTGAGGCCCGCCCAGCTGACGACGATGAAAAAGGTCATGCCGCCGATCGCAATGTAGAAAGTGACCCAGCTCCAATAGACGACGAAGACCAGCAGGGGCAGGCAGGCGCGCCCGTCCAGAAACAAGATACGAGTCGGCAGAGCGGTGTTGCGCCACATCAGGCTTCCTCCCTCAATTCGTGCGCCGCCGTCTCCTCGCTGATGCGGCCATCCCGCAAGGCCCTGTCGATCGCCTGCGCAAAAGATTGTCCCTGCTCTTCGATGGCGCGGCGCGTCAGGCCCGGCCATTGCGCCGGGTCTGTCTCCAAAAAGCGATTGCGGAGCTTGCGATCGAACACGAGGAACTCGCGCAGCGCCGTGCGCTTTCCGTCGAGAGACCGCGTCAGCCTCTGATTGACGACGAGCCGCAGCGACTGCGCGACGGCGCTGATCAAATTCTCGCGCTCGGCCAAGGGGCAGAGGCTGGCGATGCGCTGCATCGTCAGCGCGACGTCATTGGCGTGGATCGTCGTCGTCAGCGTATGACCGGAGATCGCCGCCTGAATGGCGGCGCTCATCGTCACCGAATCGCGGCACTCGCCGACGATGATGTCGGTCGGCTCGCGTCGCATGCAGCCACGAATGAACAGTTCGAAGGTCGGAAGATCGCGTGGGATCTCGCTCTGGTTGATCGTCGAGCTGGGGCTCTTAACGCGATCGAGCAAAAACTCGACCGGGGCGGCGCCTTCGATTATGTCGTAATGCCCATCCGGGTCGAAAAGCTTTGCGACCGTCATGCCGGCGATCAGCGTGGATTTTCCCGAGCCCGTGCCGCCCGACACGATCACCATGCCGTTTCGGGGGCGGAAGGCCTCCATGATCCCCGGCTCGACCAGCTGCTCTTCCAGCGACGGGGGCAATCCGGGGATGGGACGCAGCACGATATTGACGCCGGACCTGCGGCTGCTGCGCGTCGAGGTGACATTGAGCCGGTAGCGAAGCCGTTCGGTGCGGCTCAAGGCGATCTCATAGGTCGTATCGAGCTCGCCGCCGCCCTGCATATGCGCCATGCCGTCGGCGCCATAGAGATGATTGACGATCTGTGCGATCTCCGCCTCGTCGACCGTCGTGTCGCCGATCGCCTCGTCCCCGTCCGCCCTGTCTCCGACCCTGCGATTGCGGCCGTAGATCCTCAGCCGAGGGCGATGCCCCGTCTGAAAAGAGACTTTCGAAGCGCCCGAGCGATAGGCCCAGGTCAGAAGCGAATCCAGGCCGGGCGCGCTCTTTCGCGGATCTGCGACCCAGCGAAGTCCCGCGCCATTCCAAAATTCGTCGACCATAATGACCTCCTGCGTCAGACGCTCACGCGTCCGCTCGACAAACCCAAATCAGTCGATGGGGTCGGGAAACCACTACGCCCTCACTTCGGACATGGCCCGTGGCGCTTTGGCGCCCAACGGCGCGCGTCGGCCTGCAGGCCGGGCTGATCGGTGATGCGGACGATCCGATCGCCTGCGCGCAGCTCGTCGCGACCGCCGTTCACGATGCTGTTCTGGAAGGCGACCTTCGGATGCTCGACCAATCCGGCGCGCAGCAGCACGCGAAACCGCGCCATGCCGACGATGTCGCGCTGCAGGCGACCGAGGTCGGAGAGAAAAATCTCCACCGCCTGCTTCTCGCCCTGCGCCCACCCTTCGGCCACCCATTTGTTCCAATAGGCGGCTTCCTGCTCGGTGCGCGGAAGCACGGCGTCGTGCGGCCGCGTCGGGGCTTTCCAATTGCGGACGAGATAGGCGCGCCAATTCGGCGGGGCGGAGGCGAGCTGCGCTTCGCGCGTGATCTGATAGACGCAGTCCGTTTCGCGAGCGACCTGCGCATTCTCGCCGAGCGCAAAGGCGAGCTGTCCCTGAGTCACGACCGGCGGGCGCATCAGCGTCCGGCCGCCGCCGAGCGGCAGCACCACGGCGTTGAAATCATAGCTCTTGTCGAGCGTCGCCTCGTAGCGACGCAGCATGTCGTTGATCGCGAAGGACCGCGCCGCCAGGCCGCCTTGCGCCCCGAAGCTCAGAGCCGCCTGATACAGCGTGTCCTCGCGCCCCGGCTCCAGCCCGAGCCCGGGATCGCCGCGCCCGGCGCGCACCGCCTGCAGCGCCTCGAGCGACGGCGGCCGTTCGCCTCCGACGACCGCAGGTTCCTGCGCCGCTCCGGTGATGGGCTTGTTCAACGGATTGCCGAGAACATGCGCCGCCGCATCGATCTCCGCGGGCGAAGGAGCCGGAGGTACAGGATAGACCTTGATCCCGCCGTCGGCGGCGAGGGCGGACGGAGTGAGACAGGTCGAGGCCAAAAGAGACGACGCGAGGAATGTCGAGACGAGCTTATGTAGCGCGGGCTTAGACATGATAAATCACCTGTATGCGATGATGTTGCGCGTCGACCTGCACGCTCGCGCGGTCGCCGGCGGCGCGGCCGATGGCCTGGAAAATCTCGTAGACGCGACGAGGCCCGGCTTTGACGCCGATCGACACTGGTTGGACGTTGAAGGCGGAATCGACGACGACCTCATATCCCACCTCGCCAGCGAGCTTTTCGACCGCCCCCTCGATCGGTCCCTCCCATTCGAAGGCAACGATCTTCTGCAGCTCGGCGGGCACGACGGCCGGCCCTTGACGCGGAGCCGGACGCATCCGGCCGAGCTCTCCCATCTCGCTATCGACATGGTCGACGCTGCGCCGAAGGGCGATCTCCGCATTCGGCATGCCTGCGGCGTCGACCGTCGTCGCAACATCATGCGCGCAGCCGCCCAGAATGCTCGACGCCAGTAGTAGGACGAGAACGCGACATGGATGGTTGGCGCTCATATGATCTGCTCCGTGTTTTTGCGCGATCACGCTATTCGGCGTCGGCGCGAATGACGATGAAATCTCTGCCGCTCGAGCCGGCTTTTGATGAGACGCCGTAGCTCGGCCTCTTCGGCAATCGCGAGTCGTTCGAGATCCAGAGCCCCGCGATGTTCCATTCGAGCGACGTCGCGCGTTCCCGAGCCGAACATGACGACGCCATTTGGACGAAGCTGGATGCGGAAGCTGGGCATAGCGACGCTCCTCGATCACGAAATCAGGCCGAAACGATTCCCCTGCTCTGCGCGAATTCAAATTCTCCGACGCGCGAAAAGAATTTGCGCGACGCTATCGAGCCGCCGCCGCGTTGAATTCCGAGCCGTTGTCGCCATATCGGAGCTTCGCGCCGATCCCGCGCGCGTCGGCCAGCTCGTCCGCCAATTCGTCGACGACGCCCGTTTCTGCGCGCGCGTCGAGCTCGCCGCGGCGCATGCGCTTGGCCTTGCGCTCCTCGATCTCTTTTTCCGCCGACCCGCCCGGGAATATTTTCGCGAGACGCCGCAGCGCCTCGCGAAACCCGATGCGGTCATAGAGACGATTGCGCAGCGCTCTATCGCCAGGCGTCGTCGAAAGCGCCCACAGCTCGATCGGACCGAGCGTGTTGACGAGCATCTGCTCATATTTGGCGTTATCCGCTTGCAGCACGACCAGGAACGGCGCCCCGACCGGACCGGGTCCATGAAGGCGGTGGCGGACAATGTCGGCGCTCGCTTCGGAGAGATTGAAGCGCTGCACGATCTCTTCGGCTTCCGCATCGTCGCCGGCCCGCAGCACGAAGCGTCCCGTCGATTGGCTGACGATCGCGTCGCCCATGTCGCTCAAGCGCTGACTGGCGAAACCGAGTTGAACATTGTGCTTGGGGCCTTCGCGCACATCGAGCTCGGCCTGGGCGCGGACTTGCGGACTGCCTTGCGTGCGGTGCCACTCGTCATAGTCGAGCCGCTTCACCGATTCGTAGATTTCCTGGAAGCGTGGCTGGTGGAAGCTCCGCGCCTCTTCCGGCACGAATGGCAGATAGTCGGGCTTCAGGAAGAAGTTGCGCGCGATGATGTGGCGGGCCAGCATATACATCATCTCGGTCTGCCGATTGGCAGCCGCAGAGCCGGTCGGCGCGACTTCGGCGAGATCCATGACGATGATGCGCGCCGCCCCGAAATCGAGCCGCGTCGGACTGTTCAAGGTCGGAAACTTGCGGATGACATCGTAGATGTAGCGCTCGAAGAGGTCCGAGGCCTGCTCCGCCGTCATGGCGATGGTGAGCTTGCCGAACATGTCCTTGACCTGGTCGGTTCGCGCGGCCCCGACCAGATCCTCCAGCACCGGAACGGCGTGCCGTTGCGCCACTTCCGCGAGACGATATTCTCCCACCGCGCACAAGCCCTTCACCACGTCTCGCCAATGCGGCTCGTCCTGGTGGAGATCGACGCCGTGCCGTTTGATCGCAATGTCGATGAGAGGCTCGACGCCACGCCGATAGCGCTTGGGGGACGCGCCTGGAACATCGGTGCAGAGCCGATAGGCTTCGTCGATGACGATGCCGATCATCTGATTCATGCCCTCGAAGGGCGTGCTCTGATCCGGGGGCAGCGTGATCAGCGCCAGAAAATTCTGCAAGAAGGCCTTTTCGAGCGGCAGCGGATATTCGCAGCCGACCTGCAGATCGAAGACGTTGAACTCGAAGCCGGGAGCGAATTGCATGCGCGTGTAGATCGCCTCGTGCCGGCGCTGCGGCCCGAGCGCTTCCTGAATGAGCAGCACGAAGCCTTCCGCGGAATCGCCGATATCGACCTTGCCGATCAGCGGCAGCTTCGCGCCGACCGCCCCCAGCGCCACGGAGCTGAGACAGAGGCCGAGGTTGATTGTATTGGCGAGCACCGATTTGCCCGAACGGGGCGGCGCGACGAATGTGTCGAGCACCTGCGGACGCTTCGAGCCGCCGGAGGGGTCGTAGGGCCACATGGCGCCGTTCGGCTGGCGGAACAGGACGCTGCCTCGGTCCCAGGGGGAGGCCGTGCGTCCCCAGGGCAGCATCGTCAGCACGTCCCCGATCAGCGCGACCGACGGAGGCGCCGTGGACGCCAGCGCCAGCCCCGGCACGCTGCTCATGACGCCATCGAGCGGATCGCCGATGACGGTCGTGCCCCGGCAATTGCCCCAGGCCTCGAGGCGCTGCTTCAATGTCGAGAGCCGCAAGCGGAGCTTGCCGACTTCGCCGAACGGCGCCCAGGTGGCGAAGGACGCACGCAGGCGCACGGCGATATGGTTGTTGTTTTCGCGCTCGCGCTTCAAAAGCTCGAAGGCGCGGGTGATGTCTCGGTTGCCGGGAAACATCCACAAGAACTGCGCGCCGGCGCTCTTCAGGAGCATGTCCGAATTGCCGCCGCCCTCGATCACGAAGGCGACGCGCCAAGGGACGCGATCCTGCCCGAGCCGCGACGACAGCTCGACGAACGGCCGCGGATCCTCCGGCCCCATCGTCATATCGACGCAGCCATAATCATAGAGGCCGATCTCCACCCTCTGCCCGTCATG
This sequence comes from Methylosinus sp. KRF6, assembly GCF_018887255.1. Lineage (NCBI taxonomy): Bacteria > Pseudomonadati > Pseudomonadota > Alphaproteobacteria > Hyphomicrobiales > Methylocystaceae > Methylosinus > Methylosinus sp. KRF6. The sequence continues at coordinate 1,376,996 of NZ_JAHLJF010000001.1, forward strand.
GACGACGGCGTCGGAGTCGAAGAAGAGATCGCGGATCGCCGGCCACATCAGCGTTTCCAGGATCGGACGCTCATCCTTCTCATCCGGCCATCTCGGGCGAAAGGCGTCTCCGACCAAGGTCGGACGCCAGGCGGAGCCGACCGTCTCGCGATACATGGCCTCGCGCGCGACCACCAGAGCATCATGGGCCGAGATTTCCGTCGCGGCGACATCGAGTCCTTTCAGGGACGATACGACGCGAGAGACGAAGCCGGTGTGACGCGCCGCCATGACGTCGCTGCGCAGATAGAATTTCTGTGCGTCGCCGATGTTCGGGCATTTCTTGGCGAGCGCCGCCTGCTCCTCCTTCATCTGCTTGCGCTCTTCCTTGGTGAGCGTCGCCGCGCGCGTCCACAAGATAAAATACGCCGCCTCCCAGCGCATCATGCCGGTCCAGAGCTTTTTGCGTTCCTCGAAAATATCGCCCAGCTCCAGCCCGATTTCCTTGGCGATCTCCCGGCAGGCGGACATGTTGACGCGCTCGATCTCGACCGCGGCGAGATCGGGATCGGAGGCGTACCATCCGACGATCGCATGTCCCCTATTCTCCAGCGTCCCGGAGATGTCGATGCGCATGGCGTTGGCGAGGCGATCGATATCGGCCCGCGTCGACATGCGGCGCATGCCGCCGAGACGAAGGAAGCTCACATAATCGCCGTGCTTGGTGACGAGCGCGTCGCCATGCGAGGCTTCGACGTCGCAAAAGCTCGCGAGGGGCTGCTTGGCCATCAACGACACAGCGGCGAGCCCGCGGGAAATCCAATGGAGCATTTTCTAACTCCTCAAAATCGATGCGAGCCGCTCCTTGACGAGCAAGCGCGGATAAATGTCGCGGCCGTCGACAAAAAAGCGTCCGAGCGATAGCAAGCGCGCGCCGCCGAGCAGCTCGTGGCGACGGGCGTAGGAGCTCGGCGAAATGAATGACAGAGCTTCGGCGAGATCGCGCGGCGCCGACGTGCCGAGGCGCTGCTTCGCGATCACACTGCGCTCGATGAGGGCGGCATAGGCCGAGCTCGCGGCGAGCAGATCGTCGGGACTGTTCGCGGGAAGGGGATCGAGCGGCCACGACACGGGCTTCCCGTGTCTGGCGAAAGACGAATGCACGCGATGCACGAGCGCATTGACGGCGCCTTGCGTGAATTCGGGCAACCAGATCAGCACGGCCTCGCGGTCGATCTCGGGCCGTTCGAGGTTTTGCGAGAGGAGACAGAGAGCACAACACGTTCGCTCGCCAAAGAGCGGGACTGTCGATCTGGTCTCCGGGCCTTCTTCTGACCAGCTCACGATCTCACATCCACAATGCGGGCAGCGATCGGCGAATTCTCGTGCGCGCGGCTGCGCCACCGCGAATGCGGGCCGTTTGCTATGTATCGCTGCCGATAGGGAAAGAGGGAGCATCGCGGCGCGCCGATTTCGAGATCGAAGCGTCCTCGCCGGCCTTCGGCTCTACGACCGAACGACCGGCGAGGACCTTTCTCTCCCCTGCCCCTCGCCGCGTTACGCCGGCGCGGGGCAGGAGAGCGTTGGGCGTCACTGGAAGGTGATGACGCCCGCCTGGTCGGTCACTTTCGCGCCCGCGCCAGTGGTCGTGTAGGAGGCCTTCTGAATCCACGAGCCGCCGGCGACGAACAGGCCGGTCAGCACGAGACCCGTGAGACCGGCCGCGACTTTCCCGCTCTCGCGGTTTTCCGGCTGACGCGACTGCCACAGGAACCAGACGCCGGCGACGAAGGTCACCAGAGCGGCGACATACATAGCGGTCGAGCCCGCGAAGCCGCCGGCGGTCGAGAACTCCTTCGAAATGCTCTGCACCTGCGAGCCGAGCGTCTGGCCAGCCGCCTGAGCAAAGGCGCTCGTCGCTCCGAGAGAAATGGAGAGCGCCGCGCCAGCGAGCAGGGACGACACGCGGGATTTGATATTGGCGATGGTGTGCAAGTTCATCTCCTTCGATTGAGAGAGCGCCTCACGCCCTCGAAAAAAAGCTTCGGACGAAGCTGCGCGAATATCGAGCGTCGCGTTCGCGCGTCGAAAATATTTGTTTGCGGCTATCGCCGCCGAACGCAGAGATGGGCGATCACGAACAGCCACACGCCAGGGTTCATCGCGATCCCCCAAAACAAACCCTTCGCGATTTTCTCGAAGATGGTTGTTCCGGGCGCCGCGAGGCGATGGAGGAACAACCTCATTGCGGGCCTGCGAGGAGAAACACGCTCATTCCGGCGAGGCCCACGCCCACCACGGGAACCATTGCGATGTCGGCGAGTCCCTATCGGCCGGCATTGGCGAGAAACAGCCGCCCCCAACGTACGAACGCGAAAAAATAGAGGGCGCAGCTCACGAGAATCGCCAGCACGAGATAGAAGCTCATCGTCATAGCGAAGCGCTCCACCAGCTCCTGCCGCTCAGCGAGATCGAGGACGGTCTCGACCGACAAGCCGAGTCCTGCTATCGAAAACAGCCACGAATAGAACAACGCCCAGCCGACCAAGGTGATTGTTAGCGGGGCTCGGCTCAGCTTCTCGACAATCTGCATGATGCCTTCTCCGTGTCGGAAACGATTTCGAATGAGCGGCGTCGGCTCGCTGGAGCGCGGCGTTCGAACCTGCCGACGCGCGCAATGGTTCACGTCCGAAATACGGCAACCAGCCATGTCGCGACGGTCACGACGTTGATGAGCATGATCCCGAATACGAACTGCACGCCGCAGCCGCCGGGGCTGCGATTGCTGCGTCCGGCGATCACCGCATTCCAGGTCAGCATCGCGAAAAAGCAGGACATTGCGCCTACCGCCTGGAAGAAGCCTTGGAACAGCGTCACGACATTGACCACCGCGTCGCCGGGCGTCTGTCCCAGGAGATTTCCGTTGACGGTCGGCGCCGTGTAGCTCGTCAGCGCGCCGATCGACACTTGGAGATTGGTTCCCGCCGTATTGTTCGCCATCGTCAGGATCGACGGAAACGAGGCGAAAGCGCCCGACAGCACGAGCGCCACGAACGGAACCCAGGGACGGCCGCGATAGGGATTGTGGCTCTGCGCCTGCGTCCAAAATCCCCATCCAGCCGACATGAACAGCGCGAGCGCCGCCAGATAACAAAAGGTCGGCAACAGCGTGGCGATCGCGTTGCCGATCTCTCCTGCGAAATTGACCAATCCTTGCACGTTCAGCCCCCTCTACCGAATGCCTCGAAGCCGACCCGCTCAGCGGATCGGTCCCTTCTCCGTCTGCACGACCCATTCGGTTCCGCGCTGGCTGATCTTGGTGACGCGCCCATAGCCCGGCACATGCGCTCCGATCCCGATTTGCAACGGGGCGATCTCGTCGCCACTGCGATCGAGCTCGGCCAACATGGCGAGGCCCGGCGAGGCCGCCTGCACGCGATATCGGGCGGGCGGCATGGTGGCGTCGGCGCCGCTCTGCGTCGACAGCGACGCCGGGACGACGCCCTTCATACCGGTCGCCGGCCGCGCGGCGGGCGCCGCGGGCGGCGGGCTCGCCGGTTCCGGCGGAGACGTCGGCGTGGCCTTCGCCGCATCGAGCGAGCGTTGCGCCTCGCCGAGGTTCAGCCGGCGCTCGAAATCGTTCAGCTTCGCCTCGATCGCGCGCGCCATTCTCTTGTCGCTGTCCTGCAGAGTGGCGATCTCCTCCCTGGTGCGGCGCACCAGCGTCGAGAGTTCGGTGATCATGCCGAACAGTCTCGTTTCCATCTCCAGCTGCTTCTCTTCCGCTTTGACGGGCGCCTCCGGCGGCAATGACGTGAAGCGCTTGATCCCCTCCTCCCTCGCCTTCGCGGGAGCTTCGCTCGCCGTGGCAGGCGCCGCGGTAGCGACGGGGGCGGCGACCGAAGGGGGCAAAGCCGGCGGCGGCGCAGCCGGCGTCTTGAGGGGCGGGGCGGGCAAAGCTTTCGGCGCTTCGGGGGCCGCCGGGGGCGGCGGCCTTACGCCGACTTCCGAGACGACGGAAGGCGGCGCGGAAGCGGGCGTGGCGACGGTGAGCGGCCCCGCAGGCGCCTTGCGAGCGTCCTCGGGAGTCCAGAACGCTCTGACCTCCTCTTTGATCTTCTGAGGAGGAGACTCCGCGGGAATTTCCAAGACAGGCTCGGCGCGCTCATTCGGAGGGACGGAAGCGAGCTTCGAGGCCGGAGCCATCAGCCCGACGTCGGCGCCTTTCTCCGTCACCCCGACCTCGACGCCTCCGCCATTGGGCCAAAGAGCGACCGCGGCGATCGTCGCGGCGGCGACAGCCGCGAGGGAAACCGAGGTCACGAGCTTGTAGCGATCGAACGGATCGAAGAGGTTCGTCCGCGGCTCCTTTGCGGCGCCGCGCGGTGCCTCATCGGGATCCGCGATGCGGGGGGCGTTCGAGTCGGCGCCCGCGTCCGCGCCCGTTTCCGAAAAAGGCGGCTCCTCCTTCGTCGCGGCGTCGATGGGCTTTCGTCGGGGACCGAGGAACTCCGTGCGGATGCGCGCGAAGCTGGTCGCGATCGTCGCGGCCAGCGTTTTCTTGTCAGAGCCCAGGTCCTGCTCGGAGGCGGGCTTGATCTGCGTGGTGTCGTTGTCCGGCTCCGGAAGGCCCAGCGCGAGCCCTTGCGCGTCTTCGCCGTCGACGAAATGCAAATGGGTGGCGACATCGGTCATTGGTCTGCTCCTACTTCGTGTTGAGATTCGCGGGATCGACGCTCGCCGTCTCCGGCGCCGCGACGACATTGGCCAAGAAGATGACGCCGACGCCGGCATTGGCGGCCAGAAAGACCGTTGCGCCCTTCGGCGTTTGCTGTTGCAGCGTCTGTCCGATTTGCGCGGCCGCCGCTCCGCCGGCGATCCCCGCCTGCTGTCGGAAGTCCAGCTTGCCGTAGCTCTGGATCATGCCGCCGAACGGCGTGTAGCCGATCGTCGAATTCGACAGTGCGATGGCCTGCCCGAGACCGGCGACGAAGGCCGCCGCCGTCGGCAGCGCGAAGCGCTCGATGTAATGCTGATCGACGCTGGTCGCGACGGCGGTCTCCATGCTGTCCGCCGCGATCACCAGGCCTTGCACGTTGATCGTCTGTCCGTGGTGCTCGACCGAATTGATCCGGACAATGAGCCGCTCGGTGTCGCCGAACAGCGCGCCGGCGGCCTGGTTCTTGGAGAAGATCCCGATCATTCGATCGCCCGCCAACGGTCCCGTGTCCGCCTGCAGGACGATCGGTCCTCCCGTGTCGGAATTGACCGAGAGCACCGTATGGGCGTAGACGCCGCGCCCCGCCGGGACCAAGACGGTTTCCACCGCGCGTTGCTGTTGTTGCGCCGGCGGCGTCGGTCGCACGTTCCTGGCGCGCGGCTCGACGCGCGCGCCCTGCCCCTGCGCGAGGTCGTCGCGAACATCCGCCGCCGGCGCCAAGACCACATCCGTGCGCGGCGGCCGTCCTTCCCACTGCTTGAACAGATCGCCCACCGCCTGCCTGAATTGCTCGTCGTTCGCTCCAGCGCTCGCGTTCGTGCTCGAGGGCTCGTTGGCGGCGATTTGTTCGACGCGCGCTTCCTCTTGCGGTCTTTCGGGAGGGACGTAGAGCGGCGCCGGTTCGGGAATCGGGACCACCGCGGGCGCCGGCGGCGCCTCCGCCGTGGCGATTTCTTCAGGATCGCGCCGATCGACGAGCCGCAGGGGCGCCGCGGCAGGCAGGGGCGGCGTATAGGACGCTCCCGACGCGAGCGCTTTGTCCGCTTGGCTCTGCGCATGTCGCTTCAGCAGAGCGTCCTGCGCCGGATTGCTGTGCATGCCGCCCGGCAGCGGATCGACCTCCGGCATTTTGGCGACCGACGACTCGGGGAGAGCCGGGTGCGAGATCGACGAAACGCCGACGAGCAGCGCGGTCATCGACACGCCGACCACGGCGATCGTGACGATCCGAGCCGGGCCGCCGCGCCCGCCTCGGTTGAACTCGCGAAGCTGCGACAGCAGCGGGATCTTGGAAAACAGCTCGGACATTCAATCCTCCGTCAAAGAGGCCGAAACGGTGCGTCCCTGATGGGAGAGCAGCACGACCGGCGTCGCGGGAAGCTGGTAGACGGTGAGGCCTCCTTCGGCCGCCTCGGACGCTGTCCACTCCGGGGAGATCAAGGTGAGACGCGTGCGCAGATAGACGCGATCGCCGAGCCGCCAGGCGCGCAGCTCGTCGGGAGAGACGCCTCGAACCGACATAGGCGTCGCCTCGGCCGGCGGAACGCCGTCGAGCATGGCGGTGAGGAACGGCGCCGCCGTATCCGGCGCGCTCGCGCGCACGGTCCCGGCTTTCGCGTTCGGCCCCCGCTCCGCCACCTGGATCGAAATATCGGCGTCGTAGCGAGCGCCGCCGCCGATCAATAGGAAGCTGATCGGCTTCGGCGCGCCCTGCAGCGTCACCACGAGGCCGCCGCGCGGCTGCAGCGACATCGGCGTGATCTCCAGGACGTTCGATCCTTTGGCCGGCGTGCAGACATAAAAGCCCGTTGCGGCGACCGCGGGACCGCTGGCGTTCTGCCCCGTGTTGCAATTCCCGCCATCGGTCACGGCCGCGGGATTGCTGTTCGTGTCCCATTGGATCGGCCATGGCTCGCCGGTGCGGTCGAAGAAGGAGATCGCCGTCGGATAGCCCTTCACCGTCTGGATGATGTTGACCGCCTGCCCCGGCGCGAAGGAAACATTGACGCGACGGCTCGCCGGCGCCGCGAACTCCGTCGTCGCCTGCTCCTGCGCGCGTTTGTTGTCCCCGAACCTTTTACCGAGATCCCGGATCATTCCGGGCGTCAGGGGAATGATGTTCGCGGCGCGATCGGCAGACCCCGACCCTTGCACGCCTCCGCCATCGGCTGTTCCCGGAAGGCTCGCCGATTGCTGCCCCAGGCACGGCGAAGCGGTCGCAAAAAGGACGACCGCCACGCCAAATGATATTCGCTTGTGCTGCATCGTTTTGCCCTCGTTGCTATTGACGAACCGCCACGAGCTCGTCGATCTCCAGGCCGTCCGGGCGATCCTCTTCGTTCGTTCTCGTGACGAGCGCTTTGATCACGAGATTTTGCGTGATGTTCTGCTGGCTGTTCTGGCAGGTCTGAACGATCGGAACCTGGATGCGGTAGGCGAGCGCTCCCGCGATCGTGGCGACTTCGCTGATGACGGCGGCGCGTTGCGCCTGTGCATAGCAGAGCAGCATCGACCGTTTCATCGTGTCGAAATTCTTGGTGTCCATCACGCTCGTGGCGAAACTGTTCCAGCCGTGCTTGGAGAATTTTCGGCTCGCAGCGGAGAGCTGCTGCGGATAATCATTGTAGTTGATGTTGTAGGGCGCGAGCGCGGCGCGCGTCGACCAATCGAGCAGCTGCGCGTCGTCGACGATCGGCGTGTCGAGCGCCGTGACTTCGCGCGTTTTCCGTCCGTCGATCACGAAATATTTCGGGGTCGGCGGATGCGTCCACAGATACACGTCATGGACGACGAAGACCGTCGTCAGCAGCGACGCGCCGAGCGCGAGGCCGATTGATTTGCTGAGGAGAGACGCCTGAAAATCCGGATCGGACAATCGGCGGTTGATCGCGGCGTGTTCGTTTTGCATGAAACGATCCCTCTCGAAGAGATTCGATGTCGACGATCATCGAGAGGGTGTGTGCGAATATAAAGTGACAAATTGTGTGTCCGCAAATTTTCGACGAGGGACGTCGACGTCTCTCGCGAAGCGCGCGCTACGACGATGCGCCAAGAAATACTGCGTCGCAATCATCGCAACCGTCGAGATTGAGCGACACGTTCGCGCGGCGATTCCCGGGACTGCGTCACGGCGCCGTCGGATCACGCGTAGCGCTCACCGTTCGCGCAGCAGAGTGCGTGCAAGCGAAGTCAGCTTTGTCGGGATGCTGTCGCAGACGAAGTCTATATCGTGAACTCGAACGGTTTCGACAGGCTGGGAACGGCGGACAAGCGCACGCCGTTGCGAACCTCGATCCCGGTCCACCACGGCTCGTGTTTCAGCTTCTCCTCGACGAATTCGTCGGCGTTCTTCGCTATCTTTCCTATCTTTCCTATCGCTGCTTTTCGTCTTCTTTCGTTGCTCTCGTCGACGACGTTGGGGCGATGGTCTCCGGGCGCGCGGAATATCAAGCAACGCGACACTCCGCCCGCTTTCGGGGTAAGCACCTTCAAGGCGTCCTCGTATCGCTGCCGATCGAAGGTGGAGCTGGTCGCGCCCTTTGAGCTGAGATGCATCCGAGACACATGGCTGCCTATGCATGGAAGGGTCAATCCCGTCGCAGCTTCGATCGCGGCCTTGCTCATTCCGCCCAGTATCCCGACAGCCGTGAGAATTTTCAGCTCGATGGAGGGACAGCCAATGATAGCCACATCATGCGGAAGCCGGTTCGCCTTGAAATGCTCCGTCGCGGCATGCCATTCGGGATGCGTCTCGGCGATCGATGGCAGCGGCTTCGCTTGTCGTGGAGCGCGCTGGTTTTTCTCTTTGGCGCCGGCGAGGGGTCCTTCGATTTTGGGCTCGGAAGGGCGATGCGGAGGAAGGGTCGCGGGCGGCGGGTCCACCGGCTCCACTTGCGGGGACAGGATTTCCTCAATCGTCTGAGTCGTTTCCGGCGCGAGGCGAACGGGAGAAACCATCGGCGTCGATGAGACGTCCAGCAATGTTTCCAGCGATTCCGAGGTCGCATCCACCGTCGGCGTTGCGACCGCTTCGGGGGTCGGCTGACGACGTGTTCGCTTCCCGTTTGTTGTCGCAGGCGCGGAGGTGTCGTCATGCGTCGTCGCTGACGCGGAGGCGGATTTCTTTGGCTGCTCGGGCTTCCTGCGGCCATCCGCCGTAGCCAGACGTCGCGTCGGCAGGCCGATGCGACGGCGCTTTCCATAGAGCGAACCCGCTGAACGCCCGAGCAATTCGGCCAAAGCCGGGATACGCACGCCGCAGGTCCATCCGACGATGAACAGCGTGTGATCCATCAGCGGCCAGGCGTTCTTGCGCGGCCGGAATGGCTTGTCGAGCTGATCCGAATCGATGGGAATCGCTCGGTCTGCAATTTCGTCGAGGATGGTCGTTCGCGCACAGCCCAAATAGGCTGCGATGGCGTCGACGCCGAGACCGACGCGCAACATTCCGTCGATGAGGCCTTCGGCGCTGGCCAATTCGCGGCCCAGTAGCGCCAAAAGCAATCCCGCCTCATGGGGCGTGGCTTTGAAAATGGATGTTTCGAATGAACGGTCGCAATCGAGCATGGCGTCTGCTCCGGCTCTCACCGAAGCAGACCGATAACACCGTTTAACAAGAGCGTCAACGCACCATATATTATACGCTGTTGTCAGATGCTATTTCGGGGCCTCCAGGTCCTTCATCAGCTCGAGGTAGACGAGAACCTTTTTTTCGATCTCCTCGAACGAAGCGTCCACGGACTTGCGGCGAGAGCGAAGCGTTTCCAGCAGCTCTTCCGATCTGTTCGTCAAATTTTCCGACAGTCGAAACGACATTTCGACTCCCCTCTCAGCCTCCGGCAGCACCGTCGCCACCGTCACGCCCAACGCCGAAGTAACCTTTTTCAGCGTCGTGAGAGAGCTGTTCTGCGTTCCTTTTTCGATCAGGTAGATAGCGGTCGCAGCCATGCCGCATCGATCGCCGAGCGTGCGCTGCGTCCACCCGTGCGACGTTCTCAAAGCCCGGATTCGCTCTCCGATCGCCACCAGGAACTCGTCTCTATTCTCCTCCTGCTCTTTGTCATCAGGTTGTTGCTCTTCCTTTTTTTTCTTGACCATCGCCCAGCGCCTCGTCTCTCCCCGGTGACCTTTTCGATGTGATTCATATCTGGCAACTAGTACACGCAGCCGACAATACCGCTTCCCGAATGATCCTGGTTCGCGAATAGATGCCCGATCACGGCAGGCTCGCGCCGAGATCGTCGATTCACCGTGGTCATTCGCGCAGATCGCTCGCACGCTCCCCGGATCAACGGAGACATTCCCCATGCGAGCCTCAACGATCCTGCGCGTCTGCCCGACCCTGGTTTTAATATGTCTTCATGACCCGGCGAAAGCCGATTTCTCCTTGCTTCCAACGGAACAAGGGTCGGTTTCCGTGCCGACGCCGCCAGCCGAGGCCCCACAGCGCTCGCCAACGCGGACACGGCCGGCGACGTCGCCGTCGAAGAAGAGCAAAATCGATCATTCCACGCCAAAACGCTTGCTGGCGCGGGGTTTCGGAACGGCGATACCTCTCTCCTTCGCGGTGCGACAAATTGTCCCCGCGCCGATCAAAGTCAGCTTCATCAATGAGGCGGATCGAAACGTCCTCGTGGATTGGCGCGGAGGACGAGCATGGCCGAGCGTGCTCCGCGACGCGATCCGTCCGCTCGGCCTCCGCGCGGTCGTTCGCGAGCGCGTGGTTTCCATCACCCGTCGATAAATCCGTTCGTCATTCGCGCACAACGCTTCGATCCTGCCTCGAGCAGAAAAGGAGGCCGAATGCCAGATCTCGACATCCTCCAAACTGGTAGCTGGCTCGATCCGAGCCGGCTCGATCTATTGAGCGAATTGCCCGAGGCGGCTCGTCGCGCGGAGTTGGATCCGAGCGTCGAGTCAGCCGTCGTCGCTCTCGGCGTCGCCCTGGACGACGCCGCAGCGTTCGACCCGCCAGGTCTCGCGCGATGCATTCGAACCGATCCATCTCGAACCTTGTTCCAGTCCGTGCTCGCGCAGCTTGGGACCGAGCGGCTCCTCCGCCTGCTCGTTTGGTTGACGGAGCCCGACAAGCCGAATCGCAAGGTGATACTCGCCGCTCTCATCGCGCCCGAGGTGGGAGACGCCTCCGACGCGATCCGTAGAGCGACACGCTTTGCGACCAGAAACGCTCTGCTCCGTCGCATCACTGCCGAACTTCGCATTCGCTCTCTCGCCCTCTGCGCGATGGAGCGCCGTCGAGACAAATTCAATCAAAGGGAATCCTATCTATGAAACGCACGATCATCTCGGCGACCGTTTCAATCGCCCTCTCCACCGCCACCCTTGCGCAAACCGCGCCGCCGTCCGGTTCCGCCGGCGCCTGCGGCACGCTCTACCAACAGGCCGCCAGCGCCGCGTCGGCGCGCATCGCGGCGGACGACAAGGACATTGCACCGCCCCAAACTGTGAAGTCGCTCACCTGCCTCGACAACATTCTAAAGGGCGTCGGTCTCAATGTCGTGGTCAATCTCCTCGACCCGACGAATCTTTTCAACGCTATCGAAGGCCAGCTCTGCAACGCCGTCACCAACGCCTGGAAGAAAGCGCTCGGCAGCGCGCAATGCGGCATCACGCTGAGCGGCTTCAATCTCGGCGCGTTCAACTTCGGCGGCAATCTCGGCGGCGGTCTTTCCTGCCCGAAGCTGAGCTTCGGCGGCGGAGGGCCGCCCATGGGCTACATCGGAATCGGCGGCGCCGGCGGCAGCGGCAGTCTCTACGTCAATGGCTCCGGCCGGGCGCCGACCGGATACTCGCTACCGAACACGATCGGCCTCTGGTGAGGAGCTAATCCTATGAACAAGACCTCTCATCTTCTTTCGGCGACGACGGGCGTCGTCATCGGAGCCATCGTCTTCGGCGCAGCTCCCGCAAATGCGCAATTGGCGGTCATCGATGCGACGTCGATCGCGGTTCAGCAGGCGCTGCAAAAGCTTCAGGACCAAGCCAACAGTTTCTTGAACACGATCACGGGCCAGCTCGGCCTGAATGGTCCACTCGCGAGCCTGCTCGGCTCCAACAGCTATGGAGACGTGACTACCCTCCTTCGTCAGGGGTTTACGCAAAACGCCAATTACTCGAAGGCGCAGGTCTCGGCCCAGCGACAGATCGCCGACGCCTCGAACGCGGCCATGGCGAGATTCGAACGCGACAAGCGCAACGCTGTGATCCGCGACGAACATGTCGTCAGTCCATTGCATTGCGCTCATCTCGACAATGGCCAGACGATCACGGTCGGTGCGGGGCAGTCGTGGAAAGTCGCCACTGCGATCCAGACGGTCGCGGATCAACGCGGCGAAGCGGCGAAGGGCACGCCGTCCTACTATGGAGCCGCCCAGGCCGTCGAAGCGATCAATATGCTGCACTATTCGCGCTACTGTTCCGCGGACGAAGCGGCCGCTGGCCTCTGCAGCGCGTCCCAACGGGAAAATGCCGATCAGCGCGCCTCGTCGCTGTTCGGAACCGGGACCTATGACGGCCAGGACGGCGTCAATTCCGCCAACGATTACGTCACCAATCTGATCCAGCCGATCGTGCCGACGGCGCAGCGGGGCGCGCAAATGACGTCGCTCACCGCCAAGGAAGCGTCGGTTCGGCGACGCCAATACGAGTCGCGCGTCTCGCTGGCGCGCAGCGTGCTCAACGAGGTCCTCGCCGCTCAATCGCCGTCGATTCCGCTCAACGCCGCACAGAAGCAGCAGATGCAGAACGAAGGTCTTACGGCCGTCGACACCGGCTCCTGGGTGCAAGCCCTGCAACTCGACGTGCATCGCCGATACAGCGACGTCAATTCGGCGGCGCAGCTGCAGAGCATGACGCCTGCCGCGGTCGAACGCGAGATCGCCAATGAGCTCGCCGTCACCAATTACCTGCTCCTGGAGAACTACCGAATGGCGATGAAGAACGCGAGCGTCAACGCCACGACGCTGGCGGCGGTCGCCGAGCGCGACCTTCAGACCCTCAAGCCTGCCGTCGAGCTGCCGACCCCGAACCTCTCCAACTGATCGCCCCATGCCTTCCATCACACGAATTCCTTCTCCATTTCTCTGTTCCACGAGGCTAAAATCCCATGCCGACCGAACCCGAGAATTCTCCCCGCAAGCCCGATCCGACCTCTGCTTCTGACGAGCGGCGCGTCGACGCGCCCAACGCGCAACATGTCGAAGAGCTACGCGCTGAGCTGAACGGCGCAATGAACCCGCGCGAGCGCAAGACGATCGGTGAAGAGCTGACGCGCGCCCGCGACCACTTGGCGACAGCCGGGTTGCTCGCCCAGCTCGAGGAACGCCGGCCGCAGATCGAAGTACGAGATCCTCAGCTCGTCGCGCGGATTGATCGCGTTGCCGATACGTTTCTGGACAATCCGAACGAGCGGCTCCGCGATCCGAGTTTCAAGACCGTTCTCGCTTATGCGGCGCAGGATGCAGAAAAAATTGTCGGTCCGCTCCGGGTCGACAAGGATCTTCGCGACCAACTCACGCAACTGGCAGTGTCGAGCCCTGGGCTCAAAAACGAGCAGATGCGCAGTCTTCTTGAAAAAACCCAAACGCTCGATGACCCCGATCTGGTCCAGCGGCTACGCGAGAAGGCGGCGGAAATCGCCGCCAAATCGAACCAGATGACGAAGGCCGTCCAAGGCGAAATATTCGCCCTGTCATTCGAGGTGCTGAACGCGCCACGCCGAGAGGCGGGCGCGCAGCCGATCGCCAGCCCGTCGGTTGAGCCCGAACGTCCGATCGCGATGTCTCCCGCTCCTTCTGTCGCGTTGGTCGGCGCGCCGCCGACCGCTCCCGAAGCGGCCGCGGAAACGCGGGGCATTCCCGCGAGACAGGCGGAGATCGACGCCTTCGATGATCCGAGGGCTCGCTCCATTTCCGCGAGTTCCGATCACGCTGCGGTCGAGGCCGCACGGCCATCGGAGCCCGAGGGTTTTGGGACGGCTCCCGCGGTCGCCGATGAATCGCCTCGCAATATGCCGGCTTCCGCTACGCCGGCGGAGCCGAGCGTAACGTCACACAACAAGCCGGCAGACGAAACGGCGAACACGCCGTCCGCGCTCGCGGATAGAAGCAAAATCGAGATCGCGGCTTTCGACGCTGCGGCTCCATCGACGGCGCGCGCATCGACGTCTTCAGAGACTGCTCACGAGCCGAACGCACAGGCGAAGTCTCCCGTAGCTCCTTCGTCCGAAGGTCCGGCGCCTGCTTCGCGCGGCGCTCCGGCCCCCTCGACGCCCGCCAATGACGACCGCAATCTTGCTGCTTCGGCCGCTCGGCCCGCCTCGCCGGCCACGCCTCCCAACGCTCCGAAAACCCCGGCATCGTCGGAACCGCCGGACCCTGACGAGACTGATCCGATCACGAAACACGAAGTGCAATTCGTGCAGGAAAAGATCGTGGTGGGCGGCGTGTTCGGAAAGGCCCTCGGGGTGGTCGGGCGCTCCGCCAGCGCGATCGGCCGAATTCTGGAGGCCGCAACGCCATCGTCACAAGCGGCAATGCAGCCAGGCGCGCAACAGCCGCGTGAGCCATCGGCGCGCGAGAAGCAGGCGAACACCGAAGACGTCCAACGCCGCCTGCAGAAGTTCGAGAACACGCGCATGCAATCGAAACGCGACGACTCGCTGCTGCACGCCGCCGATACGTCTGGCAGAGCGGCCCTCGACGCAATGAGCGCGCTTCGAGACGCGCCGGGCGCCTCGATCCTCAATCGCATCCAGGACGCCGCCGCCAATAATAGGGGCGGCATGAGCGCTGTAATCGAGGGCATGAAGGCTGGAGGCCGGTTCGAAGGACTGCGCGAGGAGCTCAAGGCAGCAATTTCCGAGAACAATACGTTCGGCGCTGCTTACGATCGAGCCGCCGATGCTCTTAGGCAATACGGCAAGGACCGAGGAGCAGTCGTTTCGGCTCTAGGCTCCCATCCAAACGCCTCGAACTGGACCGATCATTTCAAGAAGCTCGACGCCGCCGTCGGCGAGGCCGCTTCCTCCATTCCCAGGCATGAGGGCGACGGCAGCATGCTGGAGCATCTCGGCGAAAAGGCCCGCGAGATCGTCGAAAAAGTCCTCGAAAAAATCAAAGCCGTGTTTCACCGCGATCCCGAAGCGCGGCCCTCCCCGAGCCCGGGACCGTGATGGCTCCTTTTCGTCCCCCGAAATTGCTTTGACCAATCTGCACGCGAGGACGCCATGTCACGCCGAACCTTTCCCACTCTCTCGATCGCTCTCTTCGCCGTGGCTTGCGCCACCCCGGCGCTCGCCCAATCCGCCACCCCGGCGGCGCCGAACTACGACGTCAGCTGGTCTGCCCTGGATCCAGGCCTCGACTGGGCCGCGGAAGTCATCAAAGCGGTATTCCCGATCAACGGTAGCAGTTGCAGCGGCGCCGCGCAGTCCGCGACATGCACCGGTTCCGCCGCCACCGTCATCGGCGAGTTGCTTGGGCGCTTCACCGGCTTCTCCATGGCTCTCGGCATGTTCTATGTGTGCTACCTGACCATCTGGAATATCTATCGCACCGCCGAGACCAGCAATCTCCTCACCAACGCGATGACCTCTATGTTCGTCGTGAGGATCGGCTTCGCCGCCATCATGATGTTCCCGATAACGTCTGGGTTCTCGATCGGTCAGGCCGCCGTCGTCCAAACCTCCATGTGGGGCATCGGCATGGCGGGATCGCTCTTCAAATTCGCGATCAAGGCCATCGGACCCGATGCAATGGTCATCGCCACGCCGATCGTCCCCGGCACGAAAAACATCGTTCTCGGCGTCATGGAGAACGAGCTCTGCCGGGCCTTCGTCAATGAAGCGACCGCCAACCCGCAGATTGCGCCAGCCCCGACGCCGACGCTCGTCTCCGGCTCGACCACCTGGGCCTATTCGCTGTCCCCGGGCAATCAGACCGGCTCGCCCAGCTGCGGCACGATCACGGTCAACCAGCCCTCCGGCGCGCAGCAGCCCATCGCCGGCGTCAATACCGACATGACGGCAAAGCAGAAGGAAATTCTCCAGAACATCATCGCGTCGGATATTCGTCCCGTTGCCGAGAGTGTCGCGAAAAGCTATTGGCAGACGAAGCAGACCTCGGCGCTCACTCCGCTGCTCGCCGCCTATCAGAATGCGACCCGCGACTACACGCAGCAGCTCACCTCTGCGGCGAGCGACATTCAGAAGCAGCTGCAGAACGCCATCAAACCCCAGGATGCGCGGACCGGAAAGCTCGGTCTCATCAACAACACGACGACCGATCTGTCGACGCTCGGATGGGCGTCAGCCGGGTCCTATTATCTGACCTTCGCTCAGCTGAATGGCCGCACGCTGTCGCTGCTCAACGATCTGCCGATCGTCAACGGCCCGAGCTACAGCGGCTGGAGCAATGCGCTCAAGACAGATCTCGCGCCGCTGATCCAAGCCAGCGACAATTTTCTCGCGCAGCTGCGCACCTATGTGAACACCGCCGACGGGGCTAACCCGCCTGCAGGTAACGCCGACACGTTCGGAAATGCTGCGGCTCGCGAAGGCGGCTCCTGGATCGAGCGCGTTTTCCGTTCGATCAATCTCAGCGAGCCGCTCTTGAACTATATCGCGAACAGCATCTCTCCGACATCGAACCAGTGGTCTGACCCCTTCGGCTCGCTCATCACGCTCGGCCAATATCTCATGACCGCGGCGCTGACGGCTTATGGGCTCGCGATCGCCGCGTCGTCCGGGACCGTTCAGACGGGAGCGGCGGCCTTCTCGCTGCTCACCGGCAATTTCGCCGGGGCCGCCGCCGCCGCCGGTCTCGCCACGGTCTCCGACGTCTTCAAGGCGCTGTTGACGCCCTTGTTCTTCGGTCTCCTGGCGCTTCTCATTCCCGGCATCATGATCGCCTATGTGCTGCCGCTCATCCCCTGGGTGATGTGGATCGCCGGCGTGACCGGCTATCTGATCCTCGTGATCGAAGCGGTGATCGCCGTTCCGCTCATGATGGTCGCCCATATGACATTCGAGGGCGAGGGCCTGCATGGTCGCGCCATCCAGGTCTATGAGCTACTGTTCAACGTGCTCTTCCGGCCGGTCCTCATGCTCCTGGGGCTCTTCGCCGGCTATTTCGTGTTCTCGTCGGTCTCCTGGCTCATCCGCATAAGCTTTGGAGTCGCTGTGCATTTTGTTCTCGAAAAGGGCTGGTTCGTCACCAATCTGATCGGGCTCGTGGTGCTCCTGGCGATTTTCGTCTTGCTGCATATCGTGGTCGCGATCAAAGCCTTCGGACTGATCTCGCTCATCCCGCATCATGTGCCGAAGATGCTCGGCTTCTCGCCGGCGAACCGCGTCGATATGGACGAGTTCAGCAAGGCGGCCGCGTGGACAGGAACGCGCGGAACCCTGCGAACGATCGACGGATACGCGAGAAATCAGCTGACCAAGGAGCCGGGACAAAACGGCGCGAACGGTGTAGGATCATCTTCGACCCGCACGCTATCCTCTCCGCGGAAGGGGATCACCGGTCCGGCAGGGAGCTCGGCGAAAGATGGAAACGTCGACTCGACCTTGAGCGCACAAACCGACGTCGGAGATCATAATAAGGAGGCCTGAGATGCGCGACGATGACGAGCCCGGCTCTGGAAGCGGCCTTCTCTGGTATGAGGTCGGGCACTCTGATGGCTATTCGAGCGGCGAGAGCGATGGCTTTCGGAACGGGAGAAACCATGGCTTCCGCAATGGCGAACAGGCGGCGTTGCGCAACGTCGACGCCCAGCAGGAAGCCGAGTACCGCGCCGGCTGGCGTTCGATCCATATCAAAGATTTCAACGCCTGGATGGACCTCCTCAACAAGGAGCGGAAGCGCAATGCTCAGCTCGTCGCCGAAAATGAATCCCTGCGACAGTCTCTGGCCAACTCCGATAGTCATGGCGAAGAGACTTCCAGGAAACTGTTGAATACGCAGAAATTCAAAAGCGGTCTGGAAGAATGTCTTTGGTCTCTGCTCAAGGCGGCAGAACAAGGCAAGGCAGAGCGTCCAGAGTATTCCGAACTCAAGTCTATCGTCTATCAAATGATTGATGCGTGGTCGAAGGGCGAGATCCTTTGCCGCCCTGACGCTCTGGGGCCACGAATCGCCGCTCTGTGGCGAGCACTCAAGACGTGATCCACTTCAGATAGCATGACGGCATTCGCGCAGCCTCGTCGCATGATGGTTTCGCACAGGAGACCCTCATGCGACAGCTCTTCCTCCCACTCATTTACCTCTCCCTCCCGCTCGCGGCGTGTTCCTCGGGAAATGTCCACGCCCCGGCCGATTACGACGCGCCTCCCGCCCCCACAGTCAGGCATCCATTCTACGACCCCTACGCCGCTTATGGCGAGGCCAACGCCACATGGAGGCCGCCGGTGATCGATAGGAACGGATCCGTGGTCAAGCCGGCGGAACCTTCCACCCAGGCTACCCGGCCCAACTACGAATCGGCGCCATGGGCGACCGGCGTGGCGGGGGGCTCCCGCAATGCGCCTCCCGGCACGTTCTGATCGTGGGCCGCACGCGATCGTCCGCCGATCGGCCGAATCACGCGAGCGAGCTGGCCTCGCTCGCCGTTGCAGGCCAAATGCGTCGGGCCATGCGCGGATAAAAACTGGGCATCGCCCGAGCCTTTTTCGCCATGCTGGAGATCGATCGGAATGGCAGCGCGCCATGCGTTTCTCGGCGCGGTCGTCGACGCCGCCGGCGACTTCGGCGGGGTCGAGTTGCGGATACGAGCGCGTTTCAGCTCGGCCAAAATCGCTCGGACGTGGTGAGATATTCCCACGCCGTCGCCAGCCGCCGTGTTCTGAGCTGATAATTTTGCAGCCCGCTTTGAAACGCCGTCAGAAAGAGAAACAAGCAGAACGGCGCGAATTCCAGCACCGGCGCAATGCTCCAAGTCGTCCACGGCGTGATCGCGATCTCGAACAGCCAGTAGAAGAACAGCACCCAACCCGCCCCGAAAAAGACATAGGCCGAGAGCGCGGTCTGCCGGCGACGGCGTAGCAAGCGGCTCTCGACCTGCCAGACTTTCATGCCGTGGAGAAAGGCCGTCGCCTCGAGATCGAAGTGGCGATCTACATCGACTCTGAACCGCGTATCGCGCCGCAGGCCACGACGAACCCCGGCGAGCAATCCCGTCAAAACACGGCCTCCTTCGGTCACTTCGTGCTTCGGGAACGCACGTCCCGGTATGGAGCCGATCCACTTCACCTCGTTCCACGCTCTGTTCAGCGGCGAGATTCGTTTCAGTGTGTCCGATCGATTCGGCTTCCATCTATCGCGCCGCATGGCTCTCACTCCCTATGGATGTGATCACGGAATTCCAATCCTCCGGCAGCCCATCGACCCGCCCCTCGGAGCCATCCTGCTTCCGCCAGATCACCGTCGGGGTCCCGCGCAGTGTGATCGCTTCGGCGATCGCCATGTTTCGTCGAAGCAGCTCTTCCGCTCCGCTCAAGGGCGGCCCGTTCAAATCACCAAGCGACCAGGCCGTCGCCATTTGATCGGCGGGCTTGCTCAACATCGCCAAGGCGCTCTTGGTGCTTCGGCCTTCATCCTCGTGGTCCAGCAACGACACGGGTATGATCGCGACGAGCACTCTCCCGGCCGCGACGAACGGCTGCAACTGCTGCAGAGCGCGAACCGAATATCCGCACAATGGATCGATGAAGACGTAGATCCGCGGCGCGGCTTCGGCGCCGATCGTTCCGAAGGTCGCGCTACGGGCGGCCTCCAATGCCGAGACGGTCTTGCCCCGGCCGGCGCTGCTGCCCGCTCCAGTCTCCTTCTCGCCGCCGATCGTCACGGTGGGCGCCACCCCGGGCAGCGGCGTGACTTGTTCACGCGTGATGTTTTTTCCGCTCGCGTCCCACATCACGCCCGGGATCACCCGCTCGCCATCCGGCGTGACGTAGAACACCTGGAACTGTCGTCCATTACGCACGAACAGCCCTCGCATCCCGTGGCTCACGCCGAGCTCAGTTACTCGTGGCTCGCTTCGTCCGGCAATCGTCAGCAGCAGATCTGCCGACAAATCGGTCTGCACGCCCGCGACGATCGCCTCGCCGTCCGGCGTGACCTGCAAGATCATGAACTCTTCGCCCTGCCGCGCGACCACCGCGCGCAGGCCATGCGCTCCCTCCGCATCGAACAGCTGCGCGCCGGCTTTCGCGAGATGATTGAGCGCCGGCGTCCGCTCGATGAATTCCGTTGCAAGGGGTGAAAGCTTCGACGCGCCGAGAGCCACGCTCGCGGCGCCCTTCTCCAATTCGGACACGGGCGGGCCTCCTGACCCACCCGCGTCGTTCTCTGTTCCAGCCCATGATGTCCCTGGTTCGCCCAGGGCGAGCGTCGCGGCGAGTATCGCGGCGATCGTAACCGAATGCGATTTCATGGTGGTCTCCTTTCGACCACCAGCATCTGCAAATTCTGCGCGAACCCAAAGCGCAGACTATGTGATCGCTTCGAAATCGTCACATATCGATTTCAAAAGCTCGGTCAGGACATTCGGCCTTCCGACAAACAATTCCGTATATGCGGTCGCCAATGCCTTTTTCGCCAGCAGGTCGTCGCGAGTTCGCGGTGGAATGCCAGCGAGCTCGACAAAGCGGCGGTCGATATCGTCATCTGCCGCGACGCGGGCAATGATCGTCGTCATGCTGCCATAGCGAGTGAACACCAATTGGATGAGGTGATCGCATTGCTGTTCGAGTGTCATCGGACAGGCTTTGTCGACGGCAGCGTCGTCAATTCGTTCGTGCTTCGCCATTTCGCCGCACCCTGCTGAAAATAATGCCTCCCCCTGCTCCATAAAAGATATCGCTCTGACGCATAACATCGCGCCGTCACTTTTGGTTTCGCTGATCGGAATAGACGCACACGCAAAGGGAGGGGGTAGGAACCGCGCGCGCCGCCTTCGTCACAGGTCTCGGTCTCGAGAATACAGCAACATCTCCCCTACGCAATACCCCGCTGTTTCTGCTTCAAGAGTCGTCGCCATGCCAACGCTTGCGCCGTAACTTGCCTTCAGGACTCACGCCTTTCCAGAGTTAGTCCGCAGAGCGCATCGAAATCGCGAATCGGTGTCGAGTGAGTCATTTCGCCGCACCCATAATTCGCCGCTCGGCGTCGACGTGACGCATTTCGAAACATTCGCGCCGAAGCGCTTCAACATCGATGCGTGTCGGTTCTGTTGGCCACGGCAGCAACGGCTCTGACGTAAAAGAGAGTCTGATATGAAACAGAGATCGTCGAAACGGAAACGTGGCCTTCTTTTCGATCGAGACGCCGCCTACGTTCGCCACATCGGAGGGTTCGATGAGTTACTGGAGAGCGCGCTCCCTAGACCGGGGTCGAGCGTCGGCGGTGAAGACTTCTCTCCCTTCACGGAGCCTATATGGAGCTGAAGGCGCATTTCCCGTAAAATGGATGTTGTCTGCGTGCCCTCGCAGCGCTGAGCGCGCTTGTTGAGCAGCACGAAGAATATGCCGCCGCGCAGCAGTTTTCGACGATCGATCAGAAGTTTCGTCGCGTAAAACAAGAAAGGCTTCCGGAACGTCACCGTCCCGAAAGCCCTAGCCGATCCACTTGCAGAATCAGCGAACCACTAGCGGAAATCGCTGTCAAGTGGCGACGTCGTTTGGGAGGGCAGACCGCTACTGATGTTTATACGGGATCGCGTTGCCGATCCGAACATGCCAGAGCCGAAATTGATCGCGCTCTTGGAACGCCTCCAGGCGTTCATCATGCAAAACTCAGTGACGGCCGCCGTGCTCGCCGTTGGATGAAAATGAGGGGTTGGCTGAGGGTGTTGGCATCAGGGACCGCAAGACGCTTTTTCGTCAATTGGGAATTCACAAGCGGATCCGCGCAAGTTGCGCTTCGCCAAACCATGTCGGCCTCAGCACTGGTCTTGTCTTCCTCGGCGCCCAGCAGCGTCAAACTTCATCGCTTTTGTCGTGCACCTCCAACTTGAACTGGAATCCCTCGAATGACATCAGGCATCGGCCCAAATCCTCCCAGGAAATCTCCCGTCCATCAATGATAAGGAGCGGCAGGCCTCCTTCTGTCGCGGGATCCCAGTCGATGAGGGCGCGCACCACGCCGGCCTTTGCGATCTGCAGACCGTGCTCGCCGTCCTCGAGATGTTTTACGGCAAGGGCACGCTGTATCTTTGCGATCAGCCGACCGAGCATGGCGAGAAGGTCTTCTTCGGGGCCTGCAATCACTTGGAACTGGTAGCCCGCCGGGGCTCCCTTGCGTAGTTCGAACGCGTCCAAAGCGACGCCAGTCCCAAACAAGAATATACGGAAATGGAATTCATGGACCTTTCCTCCGCTGTCTTTCAGACGTATGGGGTCAAATTCCACATGCTCGAAGTCTTTGAGGCCGGCGGCGGCGGCCGCTTCGCTATTGAAACAGCGGCGGCAAAGCTGCTTGTATCCGTTTTCCATCGAACCATATTCGACGATCTCGAAGCTCGGCGTCTGACGGCCGCACCCTTCACATTTGGTTTTCCCCATGGTGTCCAACTCCCCGCTGAGATGAATGCCGCGCTCTCATTCGTGGATCATAGGACGCCAGCCTGGGTGAACCAACTTCGAACACATCAAGTTCGGCGAACTGACGCGCGTTCAGGGCGCTCGTGGCGTGACGTTCGAACAAACTTCTCGCGTTCGTTAATGGCGAGGATGCGCCAGAAGGGGACATTCGACCTTCGCGAACCGAAGGTCGGCTTTCTCTATACATTGCGGCCGTTCGTCGCGGACGTCACGAGGGTCCGCTTTCCCTCCAATTTCGCGCACGTTCACGGCGGAGGATTGGCTGACCGTTGAGTTCGTTTCCTGTGATGCCCGAAGGGCTCCAGCCAAATTTCTATCCCTGAAGGAATCTGGCGTCGCTAATTCATAGGCCGCACATCCGCGTGGGATCGGATGATGTTCAGTGATCGCCTCTCTGCATCTCGTCGACGAGGCGAGACGCGTCGTAGACATGCGCGAGCGCCTCTATGATCGCGGCCGCGGTGACATGAGCGGTCCGGCGAGGCTTTCCGGCTTGGTACGCGATGTCGGCCGCAATAGCGCCTTCGATCGCGCCTGGGCCGAAAACGACGCCGATGAGCCGCCCCTCGGCGTCGACCGTCGGGCTCCCGGAGTTGCCTCCGACCACGTCCGCTGTGCTCACGAAATCGAGCGGCACCTTGCGGTCGATCTTGTCGGCGGCCAGCGCCCAGCGGGGCGGCGGGGCCCGGCGAAAATCCGTAGGATCACTGCCGTCACTGTCGTAATAGGCGGCCAGCGGCGTGACAGCGGCGATCTTCGAGCCTTGTCGAACCCAACTTTGCACCTCTCCGAAACCGAAGCGCGCACTACGCGTTCCGTCCGGATAGCTGTTCTCCTCACGAACCGACGCCGCAACCCGTCGCGCGCGAGCCCCCTCCTCGTCGAGGAGACGTTCGCTCTCGCGCCACGCATCCGCGATGCGCGAATTTTCACGTTCGACCGAGCGCAACATATCTAGAAGAGGGTCGCGAGCGGCGTCGAAATGTTCGCGGTCGGACTCGTATAGGGCGCGACGAAAGGCCGGGTCGGCGAGCCGTGTGCCGCGGACGAGATTCTCCGCTCTTTGCGCCGGGGAAGCATCGGCAAGCGTGATTTGCACGACCGGATGGTTCGCCCCGAACGTCTCGACGAGCGATTCGAAGAAGCTCATGAGCCGCAAGGCTTCGATGTCTGGATCGATAATTTGAGCGCCGAGCAACCACTTCTCGAGTTCGGCACGCTCGTCCACACGATAGCCGTCGCTGCGGTCCTTCTCCGGCAGTTCCCGCTCTCGGCGCAGTTTGAGCAGAACATTGCCGAAGGAATAGAGCGGTCCCGCCAATTCGACGCCATAGGGCAGCGTGACCACTTGCCCGCGCCAGGGAGGAGGGCCGCCGAAGGCCAGAAGCTCGCCGCGAAACTTGTTCTCCACGTGCCCCGCCACATTCGCCCCGACGCTACGGATGAGCTCGATCGACTGTTCATCTCGACGCTCGCCTAGGGCTGTCAGAATCGCGCTCTCCTTTTGACGACGAAAAGCGAGAAAATGTCCGTCTTGTAGCGATGCGAGGCGATCCTCGATGATCTGTCGAGAAAAGCCGATCGTGCCGAGAAGCAGCGCCGCGGCTCGAGCCTTCTCCGCGCTTCCTGCGGCGAAGGCGGCGAGCCGATGATGAAACTCGGCATAGGCTCTCACCCAGCGCGGGAGTTCGATATCGCGCTGAGCCTCGAGCTCGGCGACGAAGAGACGGCGGCTCGACTTGGTCGGTACGCCGCTGATGAAGATCGGCTCCCCCTCGGCGAGCGGGCGCATCGACGGTCGCAGGAACCGGGGAGAGCGGGCCGGGACGCCGCTCTCGTAGGCCCGCACCAGCGCTACGTCGAAAACTGGCGCCGGATGATCGCCCAGGCGCCGAGCAGCCTCCGCTTCCGGCGCGAAAACGAGCCTTATGTCCGAATAGCGGCGGTAGACATAGAGGATGTCGCGCGCGCCGGAATAGAGCGTGACCACTTCCGCGACGAGTCCGGGCGCTCGCGACGCATTTCGCTCAATTTCTCCGATGGCCTCGCGGCGGCTGCTCTCGTTTTCCGCTCCGAGCCCCGCCGCTGTGACGTGCGCCGCGACTTGCGCCGTCACATCGGCGCTCGCGACGATGGCGTCGAGCGAGAGGCCGGGAAGCTCGAGCTCTTCTCGCTCGCTCATCGCAACGAAACCGTCACGCGCCAGATCTGCATCGGGCCTTGATATCGCGGCGAGAAGTTGGCGGGGAATGACATGGCGATTTGTGACAATCAGTCCATCGGCGCTGACGAAGGCTCCCGATCCGCCGATATAGACGTCGAAGCGCTTGGTGTTGAACCGGACTGTCGATTGCTCGAGGTGATCGAGCCAGTCCGATGTCAGTCGGATTCCATATTTGTCCGCGATCTTGTCGATGGGCGCCTCGGAAAAGAGCCAAAAGCCCTCCTCCGCGCGAGGCGACGCGGCTCCCGCCCAGGAGAGCAATCCGAGAGCGAGCAATAGACGAAGACGAGGCGAAAATGTCATGAAGAAGCTCCGGGTGCGCGACCGATCGCGCCTCTACCGAAAGAGGATCACGCGCGGCGTCGCTTCATGAACTGGCGCGCGCGCCGTTTATGCCGCCAGCGGATGAAACCTGTTACATATAGAATGAGCGGAATCACGCCAAAGACCGCCATGAAGGCGCGTCCCACATCGCCGAAGGCTTCGCCCGAATGCAGCGGATACTGCCATTCGAAAAAGCGTTCGCCCGCCGTGAAGGCGTGAGGATCCTGTGAGGCGAGCGCCTTTCCGCTATATTGGTCGATGATTGCGATACGACCGCCGCCGGCCTTGTTGATCTCGTCGTCGGCATGCTTGCCGACGACATAGGTTCCTTCGGCGCCGAGCGGAAATTGCAGCATTTGCAAATAGCCGCCAGGAAACATCGCGTCCGCGACGTCGGCGATCGCATCTGGACCGAGCGGCGCGCGTCCTTCGGCCGCCTCTGATCTCGCCTTCATCGGCAGCTCGCGAACCGGCGAGACGAGGGAGACGAGCGCGCGCCACGGCGCCTTGAAATTCATATAGACACCGGAAAAGATCGAGACGAGAAGAACGAGTCCCAGAAGTGCTCCGACCGTTTTGTGTATGTCGTATACGAGCCGTTCCGGCGACGCCTTCGACTTAACGCCGATCGCCGTCTTCCATTTGCCACGCGACGGCCACCAGAGCGCGATGCCGACGAAGGTCGAGACGAGCAGGAACATGCCGACCACAGCGATGGCGATCCGCCCGAAGGGCTCCCAGAGCAGCGCGCAATGGAGGCTCATCATCAGATAGACGAAGGGCTGCGCGAAAGCGTCGCTCATTTTGTTCTGAAGGCGTTCACCGGTCACGGCTGCGCGATAAGGGTCGACGAAGATCGTGCGGCCCTCGATCTTCGAAATATCCGGCTTTGCGCCTGGATCGGTGGTCGCCTTGTCGGGAAGGCCCGTAATATAGGCGACCCAGATGGCGCCGCGGCGATGGCCCGGAAACTTCATGAAGATCGGGAATTTCGACCCCGGCGCGACTTCTGGCGGCATATGCTCCCGCGCCGCCGCGAAGATTTCCGAGAGTGGCCGATAGGCGGCGTCGGCGGATGGCGGCTCGACGAGCATCGTCTCGGCGTTCAGCCATTCATCGATGTCCTGCCAAAAAGCGAGGAAGCTTCCCGTGAGGCCGGCGAGGACGAGATAGGCGCCGGCGACAAGTCCGATCCAGCGGTGCGCGGACATAGAGAAGCGGCGCAATCTCCCTTTGCTCCGCACGCGCTCGGCCGCTCGAGGCGCCGCCTCCCCGATCCTGGTTTGGCCGATGCTCATCTCGTTCCTCCATCATTTTGCATCGACGATCGGGCCTTGTCTCGGTAATCGGGAGACAATGGCGAAGTCCCATGCGTTACCCGGTCTAATCCCGATACGTTTCCGCAGAATCACTTGCCACCGGTCGCCTCGGACGGCGACTAATATTCGATGCGCACCGATCCTTTGAAGCTGCGCGGCGCCCCGGCGAAAATTGCGAATGCAGCGCTGGAGGCGGCGGGGTAATATCTCGTGTCGGCGAGATTATCGACATTGAACTGAAGCTTTACAGTGGCGCCCTCCAGCTTGAAATCATAGCCAGCCATTAGTCCGACCGTCGCATAGCCCGGCAGTTGAAAATCATTGGCGTTGTCGCCCTGGCGGATGCCGCGCGCCACGACGCCGCCGCCGAGCTTCAGCCCGCGCCAATCGCCGTTTTGAAATTCGTAAGTGGTCCACAAGCTGCCGCTGTGCCTCGGCACGTTGAAGAGCGTGTGTCCCTTGTTTCCCGTCACGCTGACGAGAACGCCATTCGTATCCGTCACACGTCCATTGTCCTTGGTGATGAGCGAGTCGATATAGGAATAGCTGCCGATCACTTTCCACCCCGAGAGGATTTCGCCGGCGACATCGAGCTCGACGCCGCGGTTGCGCACTTCGCCGACAGCGACGCTATATCCCTGAGCCGCGAGCTGCGGATCTGGATTGGGGGCGGGTATGTTCTGCTTGATGAGATTATAATAGGCGATCGTCGCCGTGACGCGCTTGTCGAACCATTCGCTCTTGACGCCGACTTCCCATTGCTCCGCCGTCTGTGGCGGCATCGGATTTTTGGCGCCGACGTTGGAGCCGCCGAAATTGGTCAGATAAGATCCATAGACGCTCAGCTCTTCGACCGGCCGCCACAGGAGTCCCAAGCGCGGCGAGACCTTTTGCGAATCGTCGTTCGTCCGCCGCGTGACGACATTGTAGGTATTCGAATGATCATAGCGCAGACCGGCGAGCAGGAAGAAATCATGGGGCAGTTTCACCTGGTCCTGGAGATAGAAGCCATACCAATTTTCTCGGAAGGCGGTGTCGCTGCGCGTCGTCGGATCATAACCGAAGGTCGGATAGGAAGTGTGGACAGGCGCGTTGAAATTGAGCGGCGAAATATAGCAGATGCAGGAGAAATTCAGGGCCGGCTCCAGATTGTAGCCATTCACGTCGAGATGTTGGAAATCCCCCCCGACGAGCAGCGTGTGGCTCGTGTCGAGGAGATCGAATTTTCCGGTCACGTCGAGATTGGTGAAATAAGTATGCGTATGCCATGCCGGCAGAGCGACCGCGACTCGATCGGCGGAAATGGCCCGATCGGCAAACGGGAGCTTGAAGATGTTTATGCCGAGCTCAGCGGCGGTCTGGCTCGTCAGATCGACGAGCTCGGCCTGGAATTTGTGCTTGATGTTCCACCCTTCGGCGAAATCATGTGAGAACTGATATCCCAACACCACATCGTCGGAATTGCCGCGCGACCATGGCTCGGAGGTGTTGAAGCCCCGCGGCAGGAAGGAGAGCGGACCCGCGCCATAGACCCGCGAGGCGGCCTGGCTGCTCACGAGGCCGGGAATGGCGTAGCCCTTTGGAAAAGCGGCGGATTTATAGTCGAGATAAATGTCGAGCTGCGTATGGGCGTCGATATTCCAACGCAGCCTCGGCGCGACGAAAATATTGCGATTTCCCGAGAATTGGAAGAAGTCGTGATTGTTCTCATAGGCGAAATCGAAGCGATAGAGCAGCGTGTCGTCCTTCGTGATCGGCCCGGTGGCGTCGACCGTCGTGCGATAGGTCCCCCAGGAGCCCGCCTGCTGCTGCACCGCGTAGAACGGAGTAGCTTCCGGCTTCTTCATCACGAGATTGATCACGCCGCCCGGCTCCGCGCGCCCATAGAGAATGGAGGCCGGCCCTTTCAACACTTCGACGCGATCGACATTGGCGATGTTCTCGGCGCCGGAGTTCTGCTCGATGCTGTTCATGCGAACGCCATCGCGGTAATAATCGTAAGTCTGGAAGCCGCGAATGTAGAATTGCTCGACGCCGCCGGCGGCCAGCGGCGGTAGAGCGGCGACGCCGCTGACATTCTCGATGGCGCGCGAAATGGTCGTCGCCTGCTGATCCTGCAACACCTGCTGCGGAACGATCTGTATCGACGCCGGCGTCTCCATGATCGGGGTATTCGTCTTCAAGGCCGTGGAGGCGTTCTGAGGCCGGTATGTGGCTTTGTCTTCGGCCCGGGGGCCAGGGCGGGAGCTCGACGCCGCGCCGATCTCGATCGTCGGTAGAGACTCCTGCGACAAGGCGCCGGAGGAGAACAGGGCGAGCGTCAGGACGCCGGCGAAAGCGCCGCGCGCTGAATCGAAGCTGGACATGGGGACGACTTTCTTTGCGCGTCAGTCGCGCGGGCAAATCGGAGAGGAAAAGGCAAACGAAGAGCTGGCGCCGCGAACGGCGTCACGAGAATGATGGAGGAGGCGCCCTTTGCGACCAACCGCGGGCAAGCGAATCCGGCCGCGCCGGCGCTGCGTCGTCGATGGTGGACGGTCGCCGCGCCGCGCCGCGGGTAAGACTCCACAGCGCGCCGCGTGTCGCGATACGGTCGGCGAGCGTATGTCCGCATACGCCGCAAGGGCAACAGGCGTCACATTGGCGCCGCTCCGAATGGGAAGAAGGGTCGCTGGAGATTTCATCCGCGTGAATGCAGGATTGGGGGACGAGAAACGATGCTTCCGCGGGCGCTCCATGCGTAGGACTAGCGACCGCCGGAACGGCGGCGGCGAACAGGATCCGCAGAGCCAGCAGACAGAGGATGACCATGCCCGTGGCGCTCGTCCCGTATTTTCGGCCTTTGCCTCGCCGCATCGCCTTTCTTTCGCCTCTCACCCACGTTCCGCCGCGCGCAGATTGTTGACATCCTAAGCTTTCATGAGGATAACATCATGGCGCCCCAGCGGTTTTTGCTGGCGTCGTGACAAATTTGCCGCAATTATCCGCTTGCTACGTGCGATCGTCGAGGCGGAAGGATCGAGTGACGCGAATACTGCTCGTCGAGGATGAGCCCGAGATGGCGCGCCTGATCGCCGCCAAGCTCGGCAAATCCGGATTCATAGCCGATCACATGCGCACGCTCTCCGAAGCGCACGGCGCGCTGGAGGCGCATTCATACGCCTGCGTGATTCTCGATCGACGGCTTCCAGATGGCGACGGCGTGACTCTGCTCGCAGACATTCGAAAATTGCAGCCGGGTCTGCGCGTGCTCGTCGTGACGGCCTGCGACGCAGTGAATGACAGGATCGACGGCCTCGACGCCGGCGCAGATGATTATCTCACCAAGCCGTTCGACGCCGACGAATTGATGGCGCGCGTCCGCGCCTGCCTTCGACGTCCGGGGGGCGAGCGCCTGCCGCCGGTCGTTATCGGGGCTCTGTCTTTCGATCTCGACGCCCGTGAGGCGCGGATTCACGGGGAGTCCATCGTGCTGCATCGGCGCGAATTGGCGTTGCTGGAGACGCTCGTCCGCAATGCCGGCCGTGTCGTCTTGCGCACATCGCTGATGGATGAAATCTACGGATTCGACGACGATATTCAAGGAAATGCGCTGAATATTCTCGTCTCTCGCCTTCGCCGCCGGCTTTTCGATCATTGCGCCGGCGTCGAGATTCATTCGGCGAGAGGGATCGGCTATCTGTTGAAGAAATCAACGTGAGACGCTCGCTGTCCTTTCGTCTCGTCGCCGTTCTCTTGAGCGCACAGGTGATTGCGTTCGGCGCTATTCCGCTCTTTACCTTTCTGATTTCGATTTCCGGCGGCGCGCCGGCGTCGAACATGACCATCAACGATTGGGCGCAAGGTCACGCTTATGATCTCGTGGTCGGTTCGCTCGTCCGTGCGGCGGACGGCTCTGTGCGATTAGACGCTTCTCCCGCTTTACGCGCCTATATGGCCGAGCAGCCGCGGCTACGCGTAGCTGCGATCGATGCGAGAACGCGCGCGGTCGCGCATGGTTCCTCTCCCGAACTCGCCGCGACTCTCGCCGGGCTCGGCAAGATAGAGGCGGCTTCGCTCAGATTTCATATCAGCGACGACGAGGACGAGAATTCTCGTGGATATGCTTATCGAACGGCTCCGCCCTTCGAGGACATGCTGATCGCCGTGTATGGCTATTCGTTTCAGTGGAACGATCTGCTTTTTGTCATCGGCAGCCTCTTTTCCATTCCCGGTCTTCTGTCCGCCTCCCCTATGATTTTCGGCGCCGTGGCGATCGCGTGGCTGATGGTGCGGCGCGGGCTGGCGCCTCTGCGCGCCGCCGCCGCCGAAGTATCGCGCATCGATCTCGACTCCCTGGATCAACGGATCCCGCAAGCGGGTATTCCGGGAGAAGTCGCGCCATTCGTCACCGCGGTCAATCAGGCGATCGACCGGCTTTCGGCCGGCGTAGCCACGCAGCGGCGTTTCACGGCCAATGCGGCGCATGAGCTGCGCACGCCGGTCGCCATATTGCGTGCGCGCCTCGAAACCTACGACGACGTGACCTTCACGCAGGAGCTGAAGCGCGACGTGCGGCGTATTCAGACAATCGTCGAGCAATTGTTGACTGCAGCGCGAATATCCAATGCCGAGAGCGCAATGGATGAAGAGCTCGATCTCAGCGCGATCGTTTTGACCATGGTCGCCGACTATATGCCGTTGGTGATCGAGAACCGACGCCATATCGAGTTCGATCCTCCGCCTTCGACCGTGCTCGTGCGCGGCAACCGGCGAGCTCTCGAATGCGTGGTAGCCAATCTGATCGACAATGCGCTGCGCGCCGAGCCGGAGGGCGGGACGGTCCTCGTGCAGGTCGGCCGTGACGCGACCATCAGGGTCATCGACCACGGCGAAGGGATTTCTCACGACGAGCTATCGAAAATTTTCGAGCCGTTTTGGCGGAAAGACGAACATTCCCGCGGAACCGGACTTGGACTGTCGATCGCGAAGGATCTCGTGGAATTACACGCCGGAATGATTTCCGTCACGCCGACGCCGGGAGGCGGAGCGACCTTCGAAGTGTCGCTCGAGAGAATTCTGACGTAAGGGGTTCGCGCTCACCACGCGGCGGAAGCGAGAATGTCGACCCAGTCAAATCACTGCCTCGAGGGCGACTGAGTGTCCGGGTCGACGGACTCGGCGCCAAAGGGGCGTCGCGGCCCCTTCAAAGATGAAATGTTCGACGAAGAGCGCCTTCTTGGCTCGGAGGGCCGAGTTTCAGTGTTAAACCGAGCAGAAATAATCGGCCACGGGCAATCGACTCTTCTCCGCAACGAGGAACGCCAAGTGTTTGGTTTGACTGCTTCAGAACTTTATGGACGACCGAGAAAGAAGCGACTTCCGTAGGCCCGCTGCGACGACGTTTTTCGATGCGCACTCTGCCACCGGAACGTCTGTTGTCGGCGTAACCGGACGTCCGTCCACGGGCGCGATGGGTCGGGTTCGGGTCAGAGTTTCACGTTCACGTATGGTAGGGTCGCGGCGGTGCGGACCTTGCGCTGCCGTTCAGCAGTGGTGATTCGCTGGACTTGATCAATTTTGGCGAACGTAAAGTCGGGCGTCACTGACAGCCAGCATCTGGCGATCGATTTGGCCTTTAGCGTCGGCGGTGAGCACGCATTCCATCAGCGGGTAGTATTGGCGACCGTCGTACGCGACCAGCAGCAAGTCGACGCCGGCATTGAGCGAGACGACGACGCCGGAGCAGATATCGTGGCGGTAGACGGCGCCCATGTCGAGATCATCCGTCACGACGAGGCCTTCGAAGCCCCATTCGCTGCGGAGCAAGCCAGAGATCGCCGCTTTCGATTGGGACACCGGATGAAGCGGATCGAGCGCATCTATGATCGCGTGGCTCGCCATGACGAGCGCGGGCGACTGTCGCGCGATTTCGCGGAAGGGCGCCCAGTCCGATTCGGTCAATTCGTCCGCGCTCGCGGCGAGGCGGGCTTGCACCGCATGCGTATCCTCCCGCACACGGCCGAGGCCGGGGAAATGCTTCAAGGTCGCGCTCACGCCTTTCGCATAAAGTCCCAAGCCGAAGGCCGTGGCGATTTCCGCGACGACGGCGGGATCTGAGTCGATGGCGCGGCTTGCGATACGGCTCCCATTGTCAGATGCATCCGCCCATCGCTCGAAGCGCAGATCCACCACGGGCGCAAAATCGACGGTGACGCCGAGATCGACGAGTTCGGCGCCGAGCGTTTCGCCAGCCTCGCGCGCCTTTGCGCGTCGGACGTCGGGCGGCAGCCCTGCGAGATCGGACAGAGGAGCATGTGCGGGAAGCGGCGGCGACAGATGCGAGACGATCCCGCCTTCTTGATCGGCGGCGACGATCAGTGGCGGTAGTCCGGCGTCGCGCCGCAGTCTTTGGAGCTGGGCGATCTCGTCGCGCAATTGGTCGAGGCTCCGACCGGCCGCATTGCGATGGGTGATGAAAATCCCGCCGATCAGACCGCGCGCGGCGAGAGGCGCGACCTCGCCGACGCTCTCATAGCCGACAATGAAATGTCGGCCGTAGCGCTGGCCGAGTTCCAGTGGCGTGCTCATCACGCGATGTTCACGCAGCCGCGCCCAGAACCAATTGCTGGCGAGCGCGAGTGGAACGCAGCACCAAAGCGCGATGAGGAGGCGCCCCTCGCGCAGAACTCCCTCGTCGCGCCGCATGGCGAAAACCGACGTGGGTACGCCTGCGATCGACGCGCCGATGATCGCCGCCCATGCCCAGTTCCGATACGGAAGGAACAAAGGATCTTCTAGGCTGACGGCGATAGCGATCGCGCCGGCGCCGGTCGCCCATAGGAGTACGAACATCGCGCGCGAAAACGTGGGCCGCGCGCCATGTCCCCCGCAAGGATCGCAAACGGCCGCCACAGCGACGCCGATGGCGTAGGCGAGAATGTTCCACAAAGAGAATATGCGGCCGAGGAGCAGCGCGCCTGGAAGCGTCAAGCGAAAAGCGTCGAGCCAGGGCGTGTGATAGAGGCGGAAGGCCTCCACCGCGATCGCGATCGACATGGCGGCCGCTCCGATCCGCCATCGCGGCCAGTCGCCGCGGCCGACAGCGACGAGAAAATAGACCATCGCCGCCCATAGTACGGAACCTCCGTATTTCACCAGGAAAGCCGGCAGGCCGAGTCCATGTCCGAATGCGCGCAGGGATAGGCCGGCGAGAATTATCGCTGCGCAGATGGCCAAGCGCATTTTCATGACTGCCAACGCTCCTGCTCTGCGAGCGGGATAGTCAAAACGAATGCCGCGCCCGGTGACGCGCCCTCGCCATCCTCTGCCAGAGCAATGCTTCCTCCATGCGCTCGCAGCATGGCCCGCACGATCGCGAGACCCATGCCGGTGCCGCCGCTGTCGCGCCGCGTCGTGAAGAAACTGTCGAAGACCTTTTCGCGGTTGGCGCGCGACACGCCCGAACCATCGTCCCGAACCGCGATACGCAGGTCCTCGCCTTGCACCGCGGCCGCGATCGTCAATTGCGTGGCGCCATGGCGCGCGGCATTGTCGGCGAGATGCGAGAGGACGATGCGCACGTTTTCCGCCGAAATCCGGATCGCGCGGTCGAGATCGCCATTCGCCTCTATGCTCAGAGTTTCGAAGCCCGATCGTAAATCGATGACGGCGTCGGCCGCCGTCGTCGATCCCGAGGTCGGCGTGGCTTCCGCCCGGGCGAGCTCGCGCAGCCTCTGCACCACCGCCGTCAATCGGCCCGCGTCCGAAATGATATTGTCGAGAAAGCGGCGCCGATCCTCTGTGCTCATCCCTTGGGCGGATGGATCGAGATCGTCGCGCAGCAGCTCCGCCGCGCCCTGTATCGACGTCAATGGCGATTTCAGCTCGTGCGAAACATGGGCGGCGAAGGTCGCGATGAAGTCCGACCGATTTTGGAGATTGGCGGCCATGTCGAGAAAGCTCTGCGACAATTGCGCAATTTCCATTGCGCCATGATGGGCGAGCGGCCGCAGCGCGCTACGATCGCCGCGGCCGACGGCGGCCGTGCGGCGCATGAGCTCGCGCATCGGCCGTGTGATCGTACGCTGGAACACGAAGCCGATCAGCAGAGCGAGACTCGCAATGGTCAGACCCGCGAGCGCCACCTTGCCGCGCTCGTCGTAGAAATTCTTGAAAATATTACTCGGCGTGCGCGAGGCGTAGACGACGCCGGCGACGCGGCCGCGCAGGACGATAGGCATGGCGGTGAAGACGCGCACGGCCGTCCCGCGGCTCCAGGAATAGAGCGGCGGCGGCTCGTGCTTCGAAATCCGCGAACGCATGACGCTGCGAAACCGCCCCTCGAGCGCCTCGGCGACCTCCTCGACATGGGCGAGCGATAGGCCGATCTCCTCGCGTCCGGCGATCACGATGCCTTTGGGATCGAGCAGACGAAAGCCGGCGAGCGTGACCTGCTGGATTTCGACGAGGTCGGGCGCGAGGCGCGCGCCGAGCGCGACGAAGCTCGGATCGGCCAGCGCTGTGGCGGGCCGCGCCTCGGGTCTTCGTCCCAGCATGTCGTCGGTGGTCAGATCGAGCGTCGGCAGGATCGGCGCATAGGGCTCCGCAGGATCGGTTCTCGGCGCGGAGACCTCCGCGCCCAGAGGAATATTCTCCGGCGCGCGCATTTCGAGTTCGCGGCGCATGACGGCGGCGATCGCCGCACTCTGTCCGATCAGCTCGGATTCCGTCTGATGTATGAGCTGGTTCTCATAGATGCGGAAGAAGAACAGGCCGGCGAGTGGCAGCGCCAGCGCGGTCGCCATGACGAGCGATACGATCAAGCCGACGCTCGGCCGCCATTTGCGCGGGACTTCTATATTCGGCGGTCGGTCGATCAAGCCTTCGCCCCGCAACGACCGATCCGGAAGCCGACGCCATGCACCGTCTCGATCGCATTGTCGCAGGCGAGAGCGCCGAATTTCGCGCGAATGTTGCGGATGTGGCTGTCGATCGTGCGATCGGCCACATGGATCGCGCCGCCATAGGCGGCATCGAGAATCTGGTCGCGCGTGAACACCATGCCGGGCCGGGCGAGCAGAGTCCTCAATATTGCGAATTCGATCGCCGTCAATGCGATCGGTTGCGTTCGAAAGGTCGCGGCATGGGCGTTCGGATCGAGGGTGAGATCGCCGCGCGACAGCGCCGCGGCTTCTGGCGCAGGGCGAGCCTGCGCGCGCTTTAGAATGGCGTTGACGCGCGCCACCAGCTCGCGCGGGCTGAAGGGCTTGGTGACGTAATCATCGCCGCCGATTTCGAGGCCGATCACTCGGTCGATCTCCTCGTCGCGCGCGGACAGGAATAGAATCGGCGCATCCGAGATTTTGCGGATTCGGCGGCAAACCTCCAGGCCGTCCATTTCCGGCATGCCGACGTCGAGCACGACGAGATCCGGCGTCGCCTCGGAGAAGCGGCGCAGCGCCTCGGCTCCGTCGCAGGCGGATACCGTCTTCATGCCTGCCTTCTCCAGCGCGAAGCAGATGATGTCGCGAATGTGGGAATCGTCGTCGGCGACGAGAATGCGGTGGGCCACGGAAGCGCGCCTATCATTTGTCAGAGGCGTCGTCGCTCGTCGGCGTCGCGCCCTGCGGATTTGTATCGAAATATCGTTTCAGGCGCCATCCGCGAAAGGTCCAGCTGCGCCAGTCGATATCGGTGACGGCGGCGCGGGCGAAGGCGCGGGCGAATTTCTCCTCTCTCGGTGGGCGGCGCCCTGTCCGCTCGGCGTAGAGCCGGACATATCGATCATAGGCGGGGATCGCCTGTGGTCCGAGCGAAAGAAGATAGTCGACGTCGAGCGCCGGGCCGGCTCCGCTCGTCTCGGCGCAATGCGTCACATTGTAGCTCGCGACGATGTGAGGGAAATTCAGGAAGCAGCAGAAGTAGAGCGTCGCGGCCGCGGCGAGCGCATTGGCGTCGAGCAGCCATTTGTTCGATTTTCGCGCGGCGATCTGGACGGTGATCAGCATGAGGCCGACGGCGACCAGGCCCATCCAGATCATCGCCGCGAGCCGCAGCTCGCTGAGGGAATAGGCGTCGACATAGAGTCCTGTGCGAAACAGCGACGATAGGACGAGCATGACGTTCTGCGCGACGAAGATCAGCACCAGGGGCTTTATGCAACGTGACGTTTCGGCAGGGCCGCCTGGACGCATCGCCACGAGGACGAAGCCAGCGGCGAGCAATGCCGTTGCCACCAGCGGGTAGGCGCCGCGATGCGCATAGGCCGCATAGGTGAGGCCATGCGGCAAGGCCAATCCGCCCCAGAGATAGGCGACGTCCAGCGACGTCTGCACGGCGAACAAGGCGTTGAACAGGATTAGAGATCGCAGCACCGCATCGACGCCGAGCAGGGCCCCGTCGTCCCTCTGGCTCATAGATGCCGGGGCCGATCGCGGCGCCGGCGCACGCCGCCGACGCAGATGAACGAATGGCCATATGAAGCACGCGATCAGCAGCCAGAACAGGATGCGTATCGGCGACATCAGCTCGAATATGCGCCTCGGATCGAATAGGCGCACCCATTCGTCGATCACGGGATTCGCGGTAGCAAAGAGCGACAGGAATATGAGGAACAGGCCGATCGGAGCGATCCAGGCGACCAGCGTCCCCGCAGGCTGGACAGTCCTGGACCTGCTCCGCGACAGCCTTCGCGCACGAAGAATATCGCCGATCAGCCAGAACGGGCCGACGAACAGCAGATTGCAGGCGCGGCGGAGTTGCGACGGCCAGACGCCGCCGCCGAAAGTCATGACCTGCGCGAACATCAGCGTCGCTCCAATAACGAGGAGAAACGACAGCCAAGAGACGTTCTCCGTGATGGCCAGCAGCGCGAGAATAAGGGCAGCGGCGGCGGCGATCCGCAATCGCTTGTTCGCGCGGATCGGATTGACGAGAATCGTCAGCAGGCCGACAGCGCCGAGAAACAGAGAGAGCGACAAGCCGACGCCGGCCCGATCGAAGAACAGCCAATCGGCGAGAGCCGCAGCCACGGCGGCAAGCGAGAGCCTGCACGCCAGCCATTGAATGGGAGTGCGAGAGGACAGTGAATATTCAATCATCGCTGGTTTTCCTTTGGCGATGCGCAATCGGGAAGGGAATGACGTTACAGAGCCGCCGGCGGCGAACGGGGAATGACGAGATTTCCGCGGGCGGCTGGTTGGGATGGCGGGCGAGCCACCAGCCGTCGTTCACGAGCCGGCGCGGCAGTCGTCCTGCGAGTAATGGAAAGGAGATGACGTCGGCCATGTTCGGACAATGCGCTGGGGCTTTGCAGCGCGATTGCCGGCCGGTCTCAGATTTCGAGGATTATTTTGCAGTTTTCGTGCAGCCCGCGGGCTGGCCGTTACGGTCTTCAATACCGGGAAAAATGGCCTGATGGCTCCGTCGGGAGCTGATTCCGAAGGACGGCGGTTTGTCTCCCGCAATGATGATGAACGGGGTATTGCCCGAGTTTAGGCCTCGGGCAGGTCGGAGACGAGGTATGGTTGGTTTATCGGACATATGGCGGTGGTCGCGGTATCTCGGGCGATAGGCTCCGCTTCCGGCTCCTTGGGGCGCGTGGCCCCGACCAACCGAAAGAGTTTGAAAGCTTCCGGCGGTGCGCCCTCCCCGGCCGGCGCCGCTCGGCCCGCTCGAGTGCATATCGCCGCGGTCGGCGTCAAGGCTCGCCATATGCCCGCAACGCGCACGCCGACATCCGCCCTTACTGCAGCGGTGAGGTGC
The DNA here is from genome assembly GCF_018887255.1 of Methylosinus sp. KRF6. NCBI lineage: Bacteria > Pseudomonadati > Pseudomonadota > Alphaproteobacteria > Hyphomicrobiales > Methylocystaceae > Methylosinus > Methylosinus sp. KRF6. The sequence continues at coordinate 1,414,927 of NZ_JAHLJF010000001.1, forward strand.
CCTGCCCCCGCTCCCCCCATTGGTCGATCTGTTGCGCGAAGAACGAAGGCTTAGGCGACGGGACTGAAACGGAGCCGCTCGTCGAAACCCGCGAGGCCGTCCGACGCACTCTCAAAGGGCGCTTGGAGGCGGTCGAACGAAACAGAGGCGGGAAGACCTAAACCCACTTTAATTCCGTGCAAATCACGATATGGATCAAGGTATATCCAATTTGACTTGAGTGACAGACGATATTTATTTTCCTTTCGCCGACCGGATCGAAATCCGGCGCCACGACAGCCGAAAGCAAGCCTCGGCACGGCGCCGGAGACGAGCTTTCGGGTCGCAAATCGACGAAAAGGGCTATTTTCCCGGCCATTCGCACCTCGTCACCAATGTCGCGGCGGCGAACTTTGGCCTTCGGATGCATGTTTAAACGGTCATAAAAACGCGTTCGCCGACCTGTGATGGACGCACATGTTTTCCCACGCTAACGTCAGTCGGCGCGACACCATCCCGCTCAGAGGAGCGACGTGGCAAAACGGCCCAATTCGCCCACGGCGACCGACGCCCAAGTGCAGGCGTTGCTCGATCGTTACCAGTGTCCCGTGCCATTCCACGAAGTCCGTGCGCGGCTCCTCGGCAACATCGCTAGCCCTTCCTCGAAGTCGCCAATCGAGACCGTGAAGAGCCTGTGGGGTGGTGAACTGCCTCCGTTCGACTCGATCGACGAAGCGAACGAACTCATCGGCGCGCTCGTCATGGGTCTATGGAACCGATTGACGAGGCATCAGGAACGTAGCGATCCGTTCCGGCTGAAGCGAGTGCAGTCACGGGCGATTAGAGAGGAAATCATGTCGCTGGCGACCATGCGACGGCAGGAGCTGGATGGATTCGCGGAGGGGCTGTTCGGGGGCGCCGAGGAATTGGATCTGTCGGAACGGGCCGTTGACGCGATGACCGTGCTCTCCACGCTCCGGGCGATGTTCGTAGCCATCGAAGAGATGACGGGAGACCCGACGAAGGCGGCGAGTGAGAAGGATTTCGCCGAGACCCTCGATCGAATGCGAGAGATGACGCTCACTGCCGAGAAGTCGATTCATGCCGTGGTTCTTGCTTGCAGGCGCGCCCGGGCTTCGGATTTCTCCGCGGGGCATGCGAAGAGGACGACTTTACACTGAGGCGGCAGGCCGTGAGCGGTGGGCTGCCCGGCGGTGCCTCGAAGCGGGCGCGACAGACCGATGGGGGCTGGCTAGAGAACCACGCAGGCGGACGGCTCGGGTAGCGTCGCTACAGCGTCAAGCGCCGCAAGCGCGTCGGATCGACGTCGTTGGCCTGTGCCCAAGACGCGAGGCGCGCTCTCGCGTCTGCCGCGTCGTCAATCGGACTATGCGGATCACCCTCCCGGGCGAGGAGGTTGACCAGGCCGGCCGCATCGAGTCCAAAGTCGAGTCGCCGCTCAAATCCGATCTAACTCGTGACCAGTTGTGGCCGATCCGAGTTCGCGCATTTCGATTCGTCTTATCGCCGCTTGTGAAGACCGAGCGACAGGCGGTTCGGCGACACCGGCGCCGAGAGGTTCTGCCGCCCTCAGCGTAAGCGCGAGCGGTTTGAGCTGAATCTCACCAGAGCTGTAGGGCATAAAAATCCACTGGCTCGTTCGCTTGGGAGCGCCGTGTCGGACCGACATTGGATTTTCTCGCTCCATCATATAACTTATCCCTTATTGGGAGCTAATTTAGAGGCGAGCATGACCCGCACTGCAGCCGATCTCACACCGCGCGAAGTCGCCGAACTCGCCGGTGTACCCAAACGGGCCATCGAAAAGGCGATCGAGGAAAAAGTCCTACCGGTTCATACCGGCAAAATTCCTCCCTTGCGTTCCGGCAAGGCGACGGGCACGCGCCGCCTCCTCGGAGTGGAGAGCGTCGCCTACGCCACGTTGGTCCGTCGACTGACCGGGGACGTCACGTTGACGATCGCAGGCAAGCGCAAACTGATAAAGGCTCTCAAAAGCCACGAGCTATCGCGTCTAAAAACCGCGCACGTCGAAATCGCGCCATCTGTAACGGCCGATATCGGGGAGCTCGCCGGTGAGGCCCTAGAGCGGACCGATCGGTATCTGAGAGCGCGCGATACTTGGATCGACAGCGTCCCTGGCATCAAAGGAGGACTGCCTGTTATTAAAGGCACGCGCCTCACGGTGCATTCCATCGAGGCTCGCCTCGAACACGGCGATAGCATGGACGACATCGTCGCCGAAAATCCGGATCTGCCACGCGAAGCCCTCGAAGCGGCGCTCCTGTTCGCCAGATCGCATCCGCTCTCCGGCCGCCCCCAAAACGTCTCGCGACGGCCAGCGGCTTGATCGAATGCGATTGTTCATCGACGAGTGTCTGTCGCCGAGTTTTGCCATCGAACTCGCCCATCTGGGGCATGACGCAATTCACCCGCTTCACGTTGGCCGACGCGGTCAGCTCGACCACACGGTAAAGGATCTCTGCATCGCCGAGGATCGAGTGATCGTCACCGAAAACATCGGCGATTTTCGCGCCTTACTCGGCCGTGAACCGATCCATCCGGGACTGATCGCCCTGCCCCAGACAAGTCGCGCCCGCGGATGGGCTCTGATCGAAGCAGCGCTCGTTTTCCTTGAAAGGCACGGCGGCGATCCGATGGACGCGATGATCAATCACTGTCTCGACTTCGACGCAGACGGTCGACCCGCGCTCCGCGCCCTGTCCGCCTCGGAATGAGCGTCGGTTTCAGCTGAGTGGAATCGGCGTGACTTAAGGGGGTGATGGCAGGCGCCACGCTCGTCCGCCAAGCTATCGATGGGCTTTCCAAGCGAAAGGCTCGGCGTGCGCCTTTTCGGTTTGGAGCTTCTCGCGCTCCTAGGACCCGACCTAGCACTCAGAGGTCGCGAAATCGCGGATAATGCACGGCTTCAATTATTCTATAACGGCACCCTCTCCTTCTCCGGTCCCGTTGCGTCCGCATGCGCAGCGTGGCCGGCGCGCGCTGCAATCGTCTGCTCGTCAGCGTTGGTGTGCGCGCCGACAATTCGATGCTCCAGCGAACGCATGATATGCTCGCAGCCTCATTTTGACAGCCGTGCAAGATCTAAGAAATGCTCTTAAAAACAGCTAGATGGCGCTGGACGTGAGTCAAGACTCGTCGTTGGAGCGGTCGGCGACGTTAACCAGTGATTAACCAAAAACTCGTTGCGGAGCAGAGAGAATCAGGATTAATTCCCGCTTGTAAGCGTGTTTGGCGTGGAAAAGCGTTATTTCGGGAATTGACGCCGATGAATGTGACGACAGCTATCGACGAGACGGGCGGTTTCAGCTTCTACGAGACTATTCTTCAACAGGGAGAATTGATCTCGGATAAGCTGAACATGCTCCGGCTTGAGCATTATCCGCCCGACGCCGTTAAGAGCCTTCGCCCCTTTTCCTTGGCGGAGGCCGCATATTTTCTGGGCGTGACGTCATCTAACATTAAGAAGCTCCATCTCGAAGGCAAGGGCCCTACTCCCGCCACCTCTGCGTCTGGACGTAGGAGCTACACGGCTGAGCAAATGTTGGAGTTGCGGCAGTATCTCGATCGTCATGGGCGAGCCGATTACAAAAAATATGTGCCGCATCGACGTGCGGGGGAAGAGCTCCAAGTCGTCGCCGTCGTCAATTTCAAAGGCGGCAGTGGAAAGACCACGACGGCCGCTCATCTGGCCCAGCACCTGGCTCTCACCGGCCATCGCGTGCTCGCAATTGACCTCGATCCACAGGCGTCCCTATCCGCACTTCACGGTATTCAGCCCGAGCTCGATCGGAATCCGTCACTCTACGAGGCCTTACGTTACGATGGCTCGAAGAAGCCGATATCCGAGGTTGTTCGGCGCACCAATTTCCCCGGGCTCGACATCGTTCCTGCGAATTTAGAACTGCAGGAATACGAATATGAAACACCTCTCGCCGCTTCCGACAAATCCTCGACGGAGGGGCGGATGTTCTTCACCCGGATCACCGACGCATTGAAGGAGGTCGATCACAATTATGACGTCGTGGTGATCGATTGCCCCCCGCAGCTCGGCTATCTCACCTTGACGGCATTGGCGGCTTCCACCGCCGTTCTCATCACCATCCATCCTCAGATGCTGGACGTCATGTCGATGAGCCAATTTTTGCTAATGCTGGGCGGCGTTCTTCAATCGATCAGTGGAGCCGGAGCCGATGTTCGCCTCAAATGGTTTCGGTATCTCGTCACGCGCTACGAGCCGACCGATGGCCCGCAGGCGCAAATGGTCGGTTTCATGCAATCGCTGTTTCCAAAACAGATGCTCAAAAGCCCGATGGTGAAATCGACCGCTATTTCGGACGCGGGAATCACCAATCAGACGCTGTACGAAGTCGAGCGCGCCCAATTCACGCGCGCAACATATGATCGCGCATTGGAGGCATTGAATGCAGTCAATGAGGAGATCACAGCGCTCGTCCATCAAGCTTGGGGGCGCAGATGATCTTCATTTTGACAGCCGTGCAGAATTGTCGAATCGCTAAATTCCTCAAGAGATTAGCGCAAGGGAGAGGTGCCTGATATGGCCCGTAAGAACCTCTTGGCGACGGTCACGGGAGCGGAGACGCCGAAGGCCGATGTTGCCGCGCGGCATGATTATGCCCTTCGCGGAGCGTCTCGCTCGATGATGCTTTCGATCGATGAGATGGCCGAGAACGCGAAGAAAATGCTGGCCGGAGAAACAGTCGTCGAACTCGATGTCTCAGTTCTAGATCGCTCTTTTGTCGCGGATCGTATCGAAGACGACGATGCTGATTTCGCCGATCTGCGCGAGGCGATCAGGGAGCATGGACAATCGACGCCGATTCTTGTGCGGCCTCATCCGCAGAGCAAGGGTCGATTCATGATCGTGTTTGGCCACCGTCGCGCGCGTGTCGCCAAAGAACTGGGTATTCCTGTTCGCGCGGTGATCAAGAACCTGGAGGATATCGCGCATATTATCGCGCAGGGTCAGGAGAACACGGCACGAGCAAATTTGTCCTTCATCGAGAAGGCGCTGTTCGCCAAGAAGCTCCTCGACATGGGGCAGCGGAAGGAAACCATCAAATCCGCACTGACGATCGACGACAGCTTGCTGTCGAGGATGCTTTCCGTGGTGGAGACGGTTCCTGCACCCGTGATCGAAGCAATCGGCGCGGCCAAAACCATTGGCCGTGACCGGTGGGAAGAACTCAAGAAGCAGGTGAAGTCGCCAAAGGCCGCAGAGGCTGCGATAGTCGTCGTGGCGTCCGACGAATTCCGCTCCAAAGACGTAATGGAGCGGTTCAATTTTTTGCTCGCCCAGCTCCAGACGCTTGGACGCAAGGCACGGAAGTCCGCGCGGGGAAATATCGATCCGGCGTCCTGGGAATCGGAGGGCAAGACCGTGTCTGCAAGCTACCGGAATAACGGAAGCAGCTTCAACCTCTCGCTCAAGTCGAAAGAAGCGGGTGAGTTCGGCCGATACATCTCGTCTAATCTCGACGCACTCTATCGAGCGTTTAAGGAGACGAAGATTATAAGTGAATCAGGAGATTGAACGCGCAAAAGAAAAAAGCCCCCGAACGTCGCCGCCCGGAAGCCTTTCTCTGATCTAAGCACTCCGAGAATCACACTTCCGCAAATCGCTGTCAAGAGTCGGCGCCGTTTCGGCGAGCAGATTTCTTTTGCCTGAACGAGGCAAAGGATCATGCAGACACGTCCAACGACGCCCTTTGGGCGGCGGCCGTTGTCGCTCGCCATGGTGGCGAGCCAGACCGCGACTGAGAGTTTCGCCGCAAAGCCGGGCGCATCCGAAACTGTCGTCCATAAGTGGCGATTGTTTCGCGCGCTCACCGAAGCCAAGGAGCCGCTCGGCGTCACCGAGCGCGCGCTATCCGTTTTGCACGCGCTGCTGAGCTTCCACCAGGAGACAGCGCTCTCATTGCCAGGGAATAACGCGCAGCGCGAGCAGATGGGCGGAGCCGCCGGCGGCATCGTCGTGTTTCCGTCGAACAGAGAACTCTCGATCCGAGCCCATGGCATGGCGCCGGCGACGCTGCGCCGGCATCTCGCATGCCTGGTCGACGCCGGACTCATCATTCGCCGCGATTCTCCGAATGGCAAACGCTTCGCCCGGAAAGGGCAGGGGGGAGCCATAGAGGATGCCTTCGGTTTCGACCTCGCGCCGCTCGTCGCGCGCGCCGCTGAAATCGAGAACCTCGCCGAGGAGGTGCGGGCCGAGAACCGCGCGATCACGCTGCTGCGCGAAAAGATTACGCTCACGCGGCGAGACATCGTCAAGATGATCGAGACAGGATTGGAGGAGGGCGTTTCGGGTGACTGGGACGACGCGCATCAGCGCTATGCGGCGCTCTCGGGGCGCTACGGGCGGGGGCTTTCGCGCGCCGATCTGGAGGCTCTGGCCGGGGAGCTCGCCGGGTTGGCGGTCGAAATTCACAAGCTGTTGGAAGCTCACGTAAAAGCTCAGAATATGAGCGGCAATGAGTCTCAATCTGAGCGTCACATACAGAATCAAACCACAAACTTTTCTGATCTTGAACCTAGCCTTCGAGAAGGCAGGGGCGATCCATCCCAGCCAAACTTCGAACAGGGCAGGGGGCCGATCGAGCTAGCGCCGGAAGTATCCTCGGAACGCTCTCGGACTACCGATCCTAAGCCGGGGCTTCGAGCCTATCCGCTCGGCATGGTGCTGGAGGCCTGTCCCGCCATCGTCGATTACGGTCCGAGTGGCGAGATCTCATCGTGGCGGGATTTGGCTACTGCGGCGGCGACGGTGCGCTCGGCGCTCGGCGTTTCGCCAGACGCCTGGGCGCAGGCCTTGGACGTCTTGGGCGAGCATGACGCCTCGATCGTCATCGCCGCGATCCTGCAACGCGGTGAGGAGATCAAGAGCGCTGGAGGTTATCTCCGAGTTCTGACCGAAAAGGCGAGGGCAGGGGAGTTCTCGCTCGGGCCTGTGCTGATGGCTCTGTTGCGTGGCAGGGCCGCGAAGGCGGCGCGCGAACGAAAGAAAACGGGGTGACGTGGAGAGGATTTTTGGACGCGCCGAGGCAGTCTGCTCGCTCACAGCGTTTCGGCGTCGAGCAATCGGAGCTTTTCGGCGCGAGCGAGCAGGCTTTTGACGGAGGAGGGAGCCCAGCGCGTTCCGCCGCGCGGCGTGCGCTCATACATGGCTTCGAGCTGCGCGCCGATTTGCGCGAGCGTCAGATCGGGATTGGCCCGTTTGATCCCGGCGACGAGCGTGACCAGGCGCTCGCTGCTGACTTTTCGGCTGGCGGCTTGCTGAAGAAGGCGGGGCTCGATCAAACCCTCAGCGGCAAAGCGTTTGACGGCGCGCTTCAGGCGCTCGACGGTCCATTGGGGCAGGGGAGCGCCGCTGGCGGCGTCGCGCTTGGCGTTGAGCACGCGCACGACATCCTGCCAGCGGTGATCCGGGCGCATTTGCCGGACGACCGGCAACCAATGTTCGGCCGTTCGATTGACGCGCTCGAAATAATTCGCCGCCTTGGCGTCGACGATGCGCTGGATGGCGTCGCGGTCGCCGGCGCGCAGTTTTGGGTTGCCGCCGATGCGGCCGCGCTTCTTGGCGGCGCGCAGGCCGTCCTTGGTGCGCTCGCGGATCAGGGCGCGCTCCAACTCGGCCACGGCGCCGAGAACCTGCAGGGCGAACCGGCCCTGCGGGGTCGTGGTGTCGATGGGATCGGCGAGCGATTTGAAATGCGCGCCCTTGGCGTCGAGCTCGGCGATCAGGGCGAGGAGATGCGACAGCGAGCGGGCCAAACGATCGAGCCGCGCGACGACCAGCACGTCGCCGCGGCGCACCCGCGAAAGGGCCTTGGCGAGTTCCGGCCGCGAGGCTTTCGCCCCCGACATATGCTCGCGAAAAATCTCGACGCAGCCGGCCGCCTTCAGCACATCGGTCTGCGCGTCCGTGACCTGATCCTCGGTCGAGACGCGGGCGTAGCCGATCAGGGGCATTCGCGCTGGTTTCCTTCCGACGAAATCAGCGACGGACTATTTGCGAGCCGTTCGATAAGCTTCAGGAATCTCGTCGTCCGCAACCGGCGGAGCGCCACCCTCGCGGCGCATGATCTGGTCGAAGGCGCTCCAATCGGTCCGGCCTTTCTTTTCCGCGAAATAGCGAGCGGTCCGTAACGCCGAAACCTTTTCGGCCACCGCCGAAGCGACGAACTGGTTGAGGCTCGTGCCATCCTCGGCGGCGATCTTTTCGGCTTCCGCCTTCATCGAAGCGGGGAGCCGAAGCGCATAAGCGGCTGTTTTGGTTTTCATTGCACTATCCTCATCAGCGTATCTCTCGGCGTGAGAACGTCGATCCCAAAGCGCTCTCGCACAAGTCCGAAGTCACGCAAATTGAACGTGACGATCGTCGCGGCCCGCCCATTCACCGCCGCCTCGAGCACCAACTCGTCGCCCGGATCGCGCAATTGCGGCCTCCAAAGGAACCAGATTTCGACCGGTTCGATCAGATCGATGATCGCGTCGAGAAACTGACCGACCTCTTTCGTCGACAGGCCGGCCGCTTTTCGGTGTTCGTCGCGCAGACACACGGCCTCATATTCGATTGCGAGGGCGGCGCTGGCCAGAAGCTGGATACGTCCTCGACGTGCAAGCTTGAGAAGCTCGGCGGAGGCTCCGCTTGGGCTTCGGAGTGCTGCGATCAGGGCGTTCGTATCCAGAACCAATCTCATTGCTGCGACGATATCATATCGTCCACGATGTGATCAATAGCCAAGATTTCAATTATGCTAAATATCAATAAATGGTCGTTTGAAAACGTAGCCGAAGGCCGAAGTTCCGCGCCGGACATAGCGGTGAGCAGGAGAAAGGCCCGAAAAAACAGACCTTTTTGCCGATTTGCAGGCAGAAAGCCCGCCTCCAGAGCCGTTCCGACGCTTGCTTTCGGCGGCCGCGGCGACGCATCTCGATCCTGGCGGCGAAAGAGAAAATAGCATCCTCTATCACTCAAGCTAAAATTGAATTAAATTGATAATTGTCTTGATTCGCATGGAATTAAAATGTGGTTAGATCTCCCGGGCTCTGTTTCATTCGAGCGCCTGCAAGCGCCCTTCGAAAGCGCGTCGGACGCCCTCGCGCGTTTCGACGAGCGGCTTCGCTCCAGTCCCGTCG
>NZ_JAHLJF010000001.1:1424209-1424318 GCF_018887255.1 Methylosinus sp. KRF6
CTGAAAGATCCGGGTCGTCTCGTTCTCGAGATTATATTCGGAATGGGCGATCCCAGAGCCCGCGCTCATCACCTGCACATCGCCGGCCGCGGTGCGGCCCTTGTTGCCG
>NZ_JAHLJF010000001.1:1424418-1758657 GCF_018887255.1 Methylosinus sp. KRF6
CCGATCGCCTTCGGCGCTCGACCTCCCCCCTCGAGGGGGAGGTGGAAACGCCTCTTCCGGCGACAAATCTCGGTCCAACCCCGCTCCACCCTCCCCTTCCGGGGGAGGGTCGACCGGCGAAGCCGGACGGGGTGGGGTGCAACGGCAAAGACTCGGGGAGTCACCCCCTCCCGATCGCCTTCGGCGCTCGACCTCCCCCCTCGAGGGGGAGGTGGAAACGCCCTTCCCGTTTATCCCATGCGCGACGGCTTCGAAATAGGATTATCATCCTCTCGCGCCGAAGCGCCCGGCGCCTCGCGGCGGCGGGGGAGGAGGGGCGGCTCGGGACGCTCCGGCCCCTTTCGGCCGCAGCGCTATAAAAATTCTGTCGGTTCCGGAGCGTCCCGAAACGCGGCTTTGCCTTCTCGTCGACGTCCCGAGGCGCATTCAGACCCGCGAATCCTGGGCTTTCGCATTCAAGATCCGATCGCTTCCGAAGGCTTGGGCTCACGGAACGGCTCTCGCTCTTCCCTATGGACGGGAGAGAAACGCCGTTCCGGCGACGCGCCGCCTGTCCATGGACGGGGGTCGCCGTCCCGGATGGAGCCGGCCCCCGCCCGCGTTCCCTGACCCGAGAAACGCGCCCTTGCGTCGGCGGGAGCGAGGGCAGATATAGGAATATTTTCAGGATGCGTCAAGGGGCCGGCGGTCGGGAGATTCGGCTTGTGATCAGAAGCAGCCCCTCCGTTGGCGGCGAAGCGCAAAGTTGCGCGTCGCGCGGCTACAACGAGCCGCCAACCCATATCCGTTCTGTCCTTGAGCGCCCGACCGCACAATCCGACCCCTTGCCCCTGGCCGCTCAGAGGCTCGTCGACAGGCTACCGCCAAGCTCCGTCTTTCACTCAGCGTCAAAGTAGCGATCGAAGTTTCTCGATAAACAATTGGCGCCACCGCTTTGCACTTCATCGTCTCACTGTAGTGGGATGGGAGTTCTCGTAGCTGCTCCAACAGCTCGGCCAATCTGCGCGGAGTTGAAGGCCCAAGCTGAGGTTTCATTGTTTGGGCCAATTGTTATAATGACGTCGTGCGTGCGTGTCCGCCCCGTATTAAAAAGGGGTAGGTTCCCTATGTTGGCGCTCACGCGCACGAGTCTCCAAGTCGGGGTTATATTCCCGCTTGATACAATTAGGAATTTGAGCTCCAAAGTAACAGTGTCTACCTGACCTTTAGTAAAACCTAGGGATTTTTTAGGTGAACTTTTCCCGGAAGGTTTCATCCGAGATTTTCCCGCACTGGACTTAGAATCTGCGACTGAAAAGGATTGAGGAACATCGACGGAATGCAAGGTGGTATTCGTTATCATTGCGCCAACGAGCCAGTCTTTGATTCCCAAATCGCTTTCTAAAATGAACGGCGAACTTGATGCCGGAGTCGCGCCTTTGGCGACAAATGGATCCCTCCGACAATCGGATGTCTCGGTGTTCGGTTCCATCAAATGCCCGACCGACCAATAGGGGTTGAAGGTATCAGTTCGAGAAGCAGTAGACGAAAGCGTGCCTCCGAGCCCAAGAGCATAGCTTTGTGATAGGCTCAATGGCCCATAAGTCTGTGCTGCCGGAGCACCAGTAAATAATCCACCGCCAGCGATAGTAGCCGGGCCTATATATTCTCCAACAAAATTCACAATTCCGTTATGGATGGGCGTATTAAAATTTATACCTGGATTAAGCGCTAAAATTTCATCAACTGCAAGACTAATACTTACCTGCACTCCCCAATCATTAGGTAGCAATGGTCGAGTTTTTTTTCCTTCTGTTGCTGTAAGGGCATTTGCAGCCTGAACGGCCTCTTTGAGATCACAAAATATACGCTTCTTTACCTCGTATTCTATTTGAGCGGTTGCGGAAAATTTCTGCTTCTGCTCGCTTCCAAATGTGCCTGCCGGAATATCTTGATCCCAAGGCTCTGCAATGTCAGGAGTCCTGATGCCGCAACCCACCAAGAAACAGGGCAAGAAACAGGGCAATATAAAAGCAGAAAAAAAATGGATCGATCGAAATTTCATTTTTCTTACCCTCTCGGGCGTAGCCGGCTAATGGCATTCACGAAAATATCAAAACATTTCTAAGCACTGCGCCGTTGCTAGTCTACAACAGTGCAAAACACTATTTAATCTTTGCTGCCTCTTTCAGCGCTTCAAATTCGGCAGAATCTAAGACTCTAGGCGGGATGACTTTCGGGCATGAACAAAGCCCATTGATGTTAACACAGTATGATGGGCACCCTTCTCCTGGACCAACGCCCTTGGTAATTGATGGAGTCGTAAGATTAAGCGTCCCTTTAATTTTCTTTTGGTACGCTTCAAATTGCAGCTCTGTTAAGGTGAAAGATGGGCAGAACGTCTTCTTCCCTTTTGAGTGGCATTTCGATGGATCCAAAGGAATGGGTTTGGTAGTTTCGGAAGTCGGATGGGAAGATTGCGCCATAGCTGGCGTAAGGAACGACCAAGCACTGACGGCACCAGAGAGAATAAGCATTCGAAGTATCATTTCACACTCCCTTGCATTGAACAAATTTCGTGAAATGGACGCTCAGTCGTACAAAAACTTCTGGGTATCCCCATCCGCACCGCGCTAGCAGATGCGTCGACACACGGCCGCAAAGACTCTCAACGACAAACGCAACGACAAACGCAACGACAATGTTAGCGAATTTTTGCCCTCGGAGCCAGTGCGGAAACGACCATGCAAGCGCCGTGGCGGAAGACGCGTAAACGGGCAGCTTCCTCATAGGCGCACAATTCGCACGATCCCAAAATCAGCCGGAAGTTAGCTTGCATGTAAGTCAAAATGTCTCGAAATGGCGCGTCGACGAGATTCGAGCCTACGCGCTAACCGCGACACCCATCCGCCGTCATGGCCGGGCTCGTCCTGGACGAGCCCGGCCATGACGTCGCGGGGGCGAGGAGGATAGGTGCATTCGATGCGCCGTCGCCGAGCGCGGGGCGAAAAACTTGCCCCAAATCCATGGCCCGGGGGTTTCCTCTTTCGAAAAAACATGAAATCGCTCTCATTCTAAAATTCGCCGACGCGAGGGCCTGCCCCTCGCGCCTCGAACTGCGCCCGAAAGGGACCGCGCCCGGAAATGGGAAAGACGATGGCTGAGACAGAAGAATTGCCCCCGCGCGAAGCTATGGATTACGACGTCGTGATCGTCGGAGCCGGCCCGGCCGGCCTCTCCGCCGCGATCCGCCTCAAGCAGATTTCGCCCGACCTCTCGGTCGTCGTCATCGAGAAGGGCTCGGAGCCCGGCGCGCATATCCTCTCCGGCGCTGTCATCGATCCGATCGGCCTCGACCGCCTGCTGCCGGACTGGCGCGGCCGCGACGACGCGCCGCTGAAGACAAAAGTGACCAGCGACGACATGTTCTGGCTGACCTCGACCAGCGCCGTCACCATCCCGCATGTCATCAATCCGAAGCTGATGAGCAATGAAGGCAAGTTCATCGGCTCGCTCGCCAACGTCGTGCGCTTTCTGGCGCAGGAGGCGGAGGGGCTCGGCGTCGAAATCTATCCGGGCTTCGCCGGCGCGGAGCTGCTCTATGGCGAAAAGGGCGAGGTGCTGGGCGTCGCCACGGGCGATATGGGCGTCGGCCGCGACGGCGCGCCCAAGGACAGCTTTACCCGCGGCATGGAGCTGCGCGGCAAATATACGCTGATCGCGGAAGGCGCGCGCGGCTCGCTGGCCAAGCAGCTGCTGAAGAAATACGCGCTCGACGCGAACAGCGAGCCGCAGAAATTCAGCATCGGCCTCAAGGAGCTGTGGCGCATCCCCAAGGAGAAGCACCGCCCCGGCCATATGCAGCATTCGGTCGGCTGGCCGCTCGCCGACGACACCGGCGGCGGCTCCTTCCTCTATCATTTCGACGAGGATCTGGTTTCGGTCGGTTTCGTCGTCTATCTCAACTATTCCAATCCGACGCTCTCGCCCTTCGACGAGTTCCAGCGCTTCAAGGCGCATCCCGCCATCGCGCCGGTGCTGGAAGGCGGGCAGCGCCTCGCCTATGGCGCGCGCGCGCTGACCTCGGGCGGCTGGCAGAGCGTGCCGAAATTGACCTTCCCCGGCGGCGCGCTGATCGGCTGCTCGGCCGGCTTCATGAATGTCCCGCGCATAAAGGGCTCGCACAACGCCGTGCTGTCCGGGATTCTCGCCGCCGATCATGTGGCGGCGGCGCTGGCGGAAGGCCGCGCGCATGACGAGGTTTCGGCCTATGACGCCGCCTGGCGCACGAGCGACATCGGCAAGGATTTGAAGCCGGTCCGCAATGTGAAGCCGCTGCTGTCGAAATTCGGCACCAAGCTCGGCATTGCGCTCGGCGGCTTCGACATGTGGACGAATGAGCTGTTCGGCTTCTCGATCTTCGGCACGCTGAAGCATGGCAAGCCGGATTACGCCTGCCTGAAGCCGCTCTCGCAGGTGACGCCGATCGTCTATCCGAAGCTCACCAGCAAAGTGGTCTTCGACAAGCTCTCCTCCGTGTTCGTCTCCAACACGAACCATGAGGAGGATCAGCCGTGCCATCTGAAGCTCGCCGATCCTTCGATCCCGATCGAGAAGAATCTGCCGATCTATGGCGAGCCGGCGCGGCTCTACTGCCCGGCGGGCGTCTATGAGGTGGTCTATGCGGAGGAGGCGACGAAGAGCGATCCGCGCTTCGTCATCAACGCGCAGAATTGCGTGCACTGCAAGACTTGCGACATCAAGGACCCGGCGCAGAACATAAATTGGGTTCCGCCGGAGGGCGGCGGCGGCCCGAATTATCCGAATATGTGAGCCATGCGAACGACGGCGGGCGCGGACAGCGCGCCCGCCGACCGCCCCGGCCATTGCGAGCGACGATGTTCTTTCTTCTTTCCAAGATCGGCCAATTTTTCTTCAATCCGGCGCATGTCGCCATATTGCTGGCCGCGAGCGGCGTCGTTCTGCTGTTCACGCGCTTCGCCAAGACGGGCCGTGCGCTGGCGACGGCGGGGATATTCGCCCTCGTCGTCATGTCCTTCTCGCCGCTCGCGATCTATCTGGCGCTCCCCTTGGAGAATCGCTTCGCGCGGCCGGCGCCCGATAGCCCCGCGCCGGACGGGATCATCGTGCTCGGCGGCGCCTTCGACGAGAACATCAGCATGGCGCGCGGCGGCGTCGCCTTCAATGACGCCGCCGAGCGCCTGACCGCCGCCGTCGAATTGGCCCGCCGCTATCCGAAAGCGCGCCTCCTCTTCACTGGCGGCTCGGCGGCGCTGCGCGGCTCGCCCTATTCCGAGGCGCAGGTCGCCGGGCGTTTCTTCGAGCAAATGGGCGTCGATCCGGCGCGGCTCATCCTCGAGGACAAATCGCGCAATACTTTCGAGAACGCCGTCTTCTCTCGCGAGCTGGCGGCGCCGAAGCCGGGCGAACGCTGGCTCCTGGTCACATCGGCGATGCATATGCCGCGCTCGGTCGGTATTTTCCGGCGCGTCGAATTTCCGGCGATCCCCTACCCTGTCGCCTATCGCACGCGGGGATATTGGACGGATATCAGCCTTCACAAAAATGCGGCGGATATGCTCCGCCTGACCGATCTCGCCACGCATGAGTGGGTCGGCCTCGTCGCCTATCGTTTGAGCGGCAAGACCGACGCGCTGTTTCCCGGGCCCTGAACGAAACGAGGCCTCAAGTCGCTCCGGTTCGGATCGCCCTTTGTTCGGTCGTGTTTTCTTCACGCGAACCGGTTCCCGGTTCGCTCGAAAACGTTCTCGGCGCTTTCGCGATCGCCAGTAGATTCTGCGACAAAATGCAGTCGAACGACCCCGTCTCCGCTGCATGGAGCGCGCGAAACAGGGTCGACCCGATCTGCCAGACGAGCGCTCTGAGACCACTTTTCAAATTATGTGGCCTGGGCTTGTCCTCATAGCATTCGATTTCGCGGAAGCCGATCGTCAGAAAGAGCTGTCGCACGGACGTCGAGGTGAAGGCCAATTCATGGGTCAGATCGCCATATAAGCTCCGTGAGCCGAAAATGCCCTCGGCATTGGGGACATGGGCGATGATATGTCCGCCCGGCCGCAGCACCCGGAAAATATCGCCGCACGCCTCGAACAAAACCTCCCGGCTCATATGTTCCAGAACGTCGATGACGATGACGAGATCGACAGAGTTGTCGGCGGTGTTTTTCAATTCTTCTCGCAAATCGCCGAGCTTCACTTCGTGAACGCCGCCCTTTGCGGCGGCGGCGACCATTTCCGGCGAGGAATCGACGCCCGCCACATTGCGATAGCCGGCCTTTTTCAGCCAAAATATCGCGCCGCCGGCGCCGCACCCCAAATCCAGAATACGAATATCGCGGTCGGCCGGGAGGTGGCGCGCAATCAGATGATTGATGAATGGCGCTTCGGAACGGTAGCCGCTCGAAGAGCTCGCCCCGCCCTGTTCGCTCGAGACATAATGGTCATACAATCGGCGACGCCAATCGGACATGCCGTCTCCCCCCGCTGAACCGGTCAGAGCCGCCCAAAGTCGTAGCGACGGCGGATTTCGTCGGCAATCCGTGAAAAGCGCGAGGCGCCCGCGATCGCCGCTTCCGGCCGCATGACGAAATCGCGCTCGGCGCAAAATTGTTGACTTCCGCCAAGGGCGCGGATAATCACCCCAGGTCCGGCGCGGGGAAACCTTCGCCGGCCCGCACCCGTGGCCTTTCGTAAAAAAGGCCTGTCGGCCGGAATTCCGGCAGAGGAGGGCGCGTTCTTTTGACGCGAGAGGCATGACCTCGTCGCGCGGGAACGTGGTTCGGCGACGCTGGCCTCTGACCGAGGCCGGGCGCGGCGTCTCGTTTTCGCGCTTGTGCGAGGCTGCGAAAAAAAGAGGACGCCGGCAAGTGACGAAGCGCGCCGAAGCCAAATATAAAATCGACCGCCGTCTCGGACAGAACATCTGGGGCCGCCCGAAGAGCCCGGTGAACCGTCGCGAATACGGCCCCGGCCAGCACGGCCAGCGCCGCAAGGGCAAGCCTTCCGACTTCGGCACGCAGCTCAAGGCCAAGCAGAAGCTCAAGGGCTATTACGGCAATATCTCCGAGAAGCAGTTCCGCAAATATTATGCGGAGGCCATCCGGCTGAAGGGCGACTCGGGAGACAATCTGATCGGCCTGCTCGAGCGCCGTCTCGACGCCGTGGTCTATCGCGCCAAATTCGTGCCGACCGTCTTCGCCTCGCGGCAGTTCATCAACCACGGCCACATCACGGTGAATGGCCGCCGGGTGAACATTCCGTCCTATCTGGTGAAGCCGGGCGACGTCGTCGAGGTGAAGGAGAGCTCCAGGCAGATCCTCATCGTCCTCGAGGCGGCCGGCCTCTCCGAGCGCGACGTGCCGGAATATTACGAGGTCGACCATCAGAAGATGACGGCCAAGCTCACGCGCGTGCCGCTCCCCTCCGAAGTGCCCTATCCGGTGCAGATGGAGCCGAACCTCGTCATCGAGTTCTACTCGCGCTGATCGACATTCGCCGGCCCGGAGCTTTCGGGCCGGCGCTTTTTCAGACCGCGGCGCTCGGCCGCACGGCCGCGGCGGGACGGAAGGGCGTGTCATCGCCCGGCGTCGTCGGCGCATAATGGACGAACCGCAAACTAGAGTTCGCGCGGCCCTTGGTCAGCGCGCTCAGCGCCTCGCCATAGCCGAGCAGTTCCGCGAGCGGCGCGGTCGCCGTTATCCGAGTGGTCTCGTCGCCCTGCTGCGCCTTCAGCGCCTGCGCGCGCCGCCCGCGCAAGTCCGCGATCACCGCTTCCGCGCTGTCATTGGGCGCCGTGACTTCGACGCTCATGATCGGCTCCAGCAATTCGCTGCTCTTGGCGAGAGCCTCCCGCGTCGCGGCGCGCGCGGCGATCTCGAAGGCGAGCACCGATGAATCCGAGCCATGGCCGGCGCCGTCCACCAGCACGGCCTTCATCTCCACCACCGGACAACCGAGAATGACGCCCGTCCCCGCCACGGAAACGACGCCGCGCTCCACGCCATCGACGAATTCGGCCGGGACCGCGCTCGCGGGCGCGCGATTTTCAAAAATCTCGCCGCCTGCGCCATCGGGATCGAAGACCAGCTTCACGCGGGCGTATTGGCCGGGCCGCTTATGGGTGAAATCGATCTCCTGGCGGCGCGACAGGCGCTCGCGATAGGCGACGCGCGGCGCGCCGACGATCGCCTCCACCGGCGACAGCTCCAGAAATCGGGCGATGGTCTCTTTCAGCCGCTCCTCGCTGGCGGCCTCGAGCAGCGCGCGCGTTCCGTCGATCACATCGAGGTCCGAGATGCGCAGTCCCGAAGCGCCGGCGGAGAGGCGCGCCAGCGCTTCGACGAGTTCTTCCCAATCATCTTCGTGCTTGGGCTCTATCGTCACCGAGACGAGCAGCGGCGAATTGATCATCATGGCCTCCCACTTCTCCCGCGCCGGCGGCGAATCGGGAGGAGGGAGGCTAGCCGCGGCGTATGACAGTAAGTCATACGCCGCGCTCGAGCCGGTTCAGTTGCGGCGCGCCAGAGAGCGCAGGAAGCCCTCCATATCCTCGGTCAGCTCTTGGTCGATGGCGGGCGCCAATTTCAGCAGCAGATTGGCGACGAATGCCTGATCATTGCGCTTTTCCTCGAGCACCTCGCGCAGCACGGGGACGTTGTCCTCGATATGGGTGAGGAAGGAGATGCCCTTCTCCAGCGTCTCCGTCCAGCGCTCGCGGCTCCACAGCGCCAGCGGATACATGATCTCATGGACGAAGTTGGACTTGCGCGCAGCTTCGAAGAAGCGAATGCCCGCGTTCCAATTCTCCTTGGCGCGCATGGGCGGCGGCGGAATGTCGCCGAGCAGCATCTTCTTGCCGGCGGCGCCGACGTGATCCTCGAGGCTGATGGGCGGGTCCATCGGCGTGCGGAAGGCCCATAGCGAGGTCGAGCCGGGGAAGTCCTTGCCCAGGGCCTCGGTGAGCGCCGCCTCGACCTTGTCGGCGGCCGCCTTGTCGCCCTTGAGCGCGGCCGTCATGAAGAAGGCGAAGACCGCGTCGCCGCCGTAAGTCACCGCCGCGGCGGCCTTCAATTGCTGGTCCGTGAGCTTGGGCGTCACGCCATCGGCGGGAACCGTCACATCGCCGGCGCGCAGCGCGGTGATGAAGGTCGTGATCTCCAGCCAGCCCACATAATTGGCGATGAAGGCGTCGGGATCGACATAGACGATCGCCAGATTGAGAGGCTGCTTGCGCTTTTGCAGTTCCGCCATGTCCGTCATGGAATATCCTTCCTGTCCCCAGTCTTTGCTGTCCCAGGTCTATGCTTGGGCGCTCGCGCCCGAGCCCCTCTCTCGGGCGCGGCGCCCGTCCTCACTCGTCCGCCAGCATCACGCCGGTGATGCAGACGTCGCCATCGTCGATCACGAGCGAGAGAGGCGTCAGCTTTCCGCCTTGGCACGGGCCGATGAAGCAATGGCCGGTGTCGAGATCGAATTGGGCGTGATGCCGCCCGCATTCGATGAAATTGCCCGACTCGTCGAGGAAATTGCCGGGCGAGGTGTCGAGACGCATCTGCTCATGCGGGCAGGAGTTCTCGAAGCCGTAGAAATTGTTGCCCTTGCGGGTGATGAGGATCGGCCACGGATTGGTGTCGCCGTTGTCATAGGCGCGCATCAGGACAAAGCCATGGGCTTGGCCGTCCTCTATGTGGCCTGTGCGACAAATCACAAACAGATCGTCCATGGGCTGACCCCTTTCGAACAAACATCCACGCTCCGTGCGACCCGGAGCGGACCCGTGAAATCGGGTAGCAAGCGATGAGCCAGCCTGATCCGACGCTTGACGATATGGTTAGATCACCATATTGAACGAGAGGAATTTCAGACGGAGACCAGCGGCGAGATGAGCGCATCGGCAATCTTGAAGCTCCAAGCAGCCGGCTTCTCGACGGAGCAAGTGACGGCGCTCGCCGAGCTCATCGACTCGCAGGCGGCCACCAAGGCCGATCTCGAGGCGGCGAAGCACGAGCTCGGCACACAGATCGGTGGCGTGAAGTCCGAGCTCGGCGCGCGCATCGACGGCGTGAAGTCCGACCTCGAGGCTGCGAAGCACGAGCTCGGCGCACAGATCGGTGGCGTGAAGTCCGAGCTCGGCGCGCGCATCGACAGCGTGAAGTCCGACCTCGAGGCTGCAAAGCACGAGCTCGGCGGGAGAATTGACAGCTTAGAACATAGTCTCGGCTCGAAGATCGACGCAGTCGATCACCGGCTCGACATGAAGATTGCCCGTCTCGACGGCGAGTTCGCATTGGTAAAATGGATGCTCGGCTTCACCCTCGCATTCGAGGTCGCCCTCTTCTACAAGCTTTTCCTGCACTGAGCGGCGAAGATGCGGGATTGTCCTGAGACTTATGAAACCTCGCCCTACGGCGCGGAAAACGCGCTCAAAGCGCAGCTCATCGGCAAGATCGGCCGGCTGATGAAGGAGCGCGGCTTGAAGCAGGTGGAGGCCGCCGGCCTGCTCGGCGTCAAGCAGCCGGACGTCTCCAAAATGCTGCGCGGCGATTTCCGCCAATTCTCGGTCGAGCGGCTGCTGCGTTTTCTGGTGGCGCTGGGGCAGGACGTCGAGATCGTCGTCAAGCCGCCGAACGGCGCGGAGGCTCCGGCGCTGCGCGTCGCGCGTCTGTGACGCGGATAGACCATTCTTTTGAAAAAAGAGACGAAGGGATCGTGATGACCGAACTGCGATGGAGCGCGAAGATATGACCGCCGCCCTTGCGATCGAGCCGAAGCGCGACGACGCGCTCGACCAGAGCATCGCGCGCGCGTCCGGCGCGCTGCGCGCGCTCGCCAAAGGCGACGGCCATTGGTGCTTCGAGCTCGAGGCCGACGCCACCATTCCCGCCGAATATGTGCTGATGCGCCATTTCCGCGACGAGCCGATCGATCACGCGCTCGAGGGCAAAATCGCCGTTTATCTGCGCCGCATTCAGGGCGCGCATGGCGGCTGGCCTTTGTTCCACGAAGGCGCCTTCGATATGAGCGCCAGCGTGAAGGCCTATTTCGCGCTGAAAATGATCGGCGACGATAGAGACGCGCCCCATATGAAGCAGGCGCGGGAGGCGATCCTCGCCCATGGCGGCGCGGCGCGCAGCAATGTCTTCACCCGCGCGCTGCTGGCGCTCTATGGCGAGATTCCCTGGCGCGGCGTGCCGGCCATGCCGGTGGAGATCATGCTGCTGCCGAAATGGTTTCCCTTCCATATCGACAAGATTTCCTATTGGGGCCGCACCGTCCTCGTGCCGCTGCTGGTGCTGCAGACGCTGAAGCCGCAGGCGGTCAATCGCCTCGGCGTACATATCGGCGAGCTCTTCGCCACCCCGCCGAACGAGGTGAAGAAATGGCCGACCGGCGCGCATCAGCATCCGGCGCTGGTCGCGATGTTCGGCGCGATCGACAGACTGCTGCGCGCCGCCGAGCCTTTGTTTCCGAAAGGCCCGCGCCGGCGCGCGATAAAAGCGGCGGAAGCCTTCGTCACCGAGCGGCTCAATGGCGTCGACGGGCTCGGCGCCATTTTCCCCGCAATGGTCAACAGCCTGCTGATGTATGACGTGCTCGGCGTTCCCGCCGATGACGAGCGGGTGAGACTGGCGCGCGAATCGATCGAGCGCCTGCTGGTGATCAAGGAAGACGAGGCCTATTGCCAGCCCTGCGTCTCGCCCGTGTGGGACACGGCGCTCGCCTGCCATACGCTGCTCGAGGTCGGCGGCGAGGAGGAGGAGGCGCGCGCCCGCGCCGGGCTCGATTGGCTCGCGCCGCTGCAAGTGCTGGATGTGAAGGGCGATTGGGCCGTGCAGCGGCCGAATGTGCGCCCCGGCGGCTGGGCCTTCCAATACGCCAACGCCTATTATCCCGATGTCGACGACACCGCCGTGGTGGTGACGGCGATGGATCGCTCCTACGCCGGCCGCTCCGACCGGCCCTATGACGAGCGCATCGCCCGCGCGCGCGAATGGGTCGAGGGGCTGCAGAGCAAGAATGGCGGCTGGGGCGCCTTCGACGCCGACAATGAATATTATTATCTCAACCACATTCCCTTCGCCGATCATGGCGCGCTGCTCGATCCGCCGACATCGGACGTCTCGGCCCGCTGCGTCTCCATGCTGGCGCAACTCGGCGACACGATCGAAACCAGCCCCCGCATGAAAGCCGGCGTCGATTATCTCCTCGCCGAGCAGGAGCCGGACGGCAGCTGGTTCGGCCGCTGGGGAATGAACTATATATACGGGACCTGGTCGACGCTCTGCGCGCTCAACGCCGCCGGGCTGAAGCCGGAACATCGCGCCATGCGCCGCGCCGTCGATTGGCTCGTCGCGATCCAGAACGAGGACGGCGGCTGGGGCGAGGATGGAGACAGCTATAAGCTCGACTATCGCGGCTATGAGAAAGCGCCGAGCACGGCCTCGCAAACGGCCTGGGGCGTGCTGGCGCTGATGGCGGCGGGCGAGGTCGGCCATCCGGCGGTCGCCCGCGGCGTCGCCTATCTGCAGGCCAATCAGGACAAGGAAGGACTGTGGAAGGAGGAGCGCTTCACCGCCACGGGCTTCCCGCGCGTCTTCTATCTGCGCTATCACGGCTACGCGAAATTCTTCCCGCTGTGGGCGCTCGCGCGCTATCGTAACCTCGAGAGGGGCAACAGCAAAATTGTCCAGACCGGACTCTAATCGTCGCTTGGACGGCCCGGATGAGGTGGAGCCCCCGCGCTTCCTCATCATCACGGGGCTGCTCAGCGAGCGCGCCTGCGCCGAGGGCGAAGGTCTGGTGCCGATTTGCAGCGGCGCCGACACAGAGGGCCTGCGCGCCGCGCTCGAGCGCACGCAGGGCTTCGCGCTCGCCGGCGTCGTCAGCTTCGGCATAGCGGGCGGACTCGATCCGGCGCTGCGGCCGGGCGACGTCGTCATCGGCTCCTCCGTCGTCGCGGAGGACAAGCGCTATGAGACCAGCGCCGAGCTCTCGTCCATTTTGAGCGAAGGCCTCGGCGCCTCGGGCGGCAAAATCGTCGCGGGCGTCATCGCCGGCGTCGAAGCGCCCGTGCTCGATCCCCAGGGAAAGGCGGCGCTGCGAAAAAAGACCGGCGCCGCCGTCGTCGATATGGAGACGCATATCGCCGCGGAATTCGCTGAGCGCCGGCGCCTGCCACTCGCCGTGGTGCGCGTCGTCAACGATCCGGCGGCGCGGGCGCTGCCGCCGCTGGCCACCTCCGCCGTCACGCCGGACGGCGGCGTCGATTTCCGCGCCGTGTTTCGCGATCTCGCCCGCGAGCCGCGCCAGATCGGCGATCTCATTCTCGCCGGTCTGGACTTTCGCAAATCCTCGGCGACCTTAGGCCGCTGTGGGCGTCTTCTCGGCCCGCTCCTTAGCCTCGGCCTCTCGGAGCTCTGAGAGCGTCGCGACATTCTTGTCGAAGACATATTGCGCCGGCCGCTGCTTCTCGAGCGAGATGTCGGGCGCGAAATCGCCTTCCGTCCTCACGCCGCGCAGAGCGACCAGCGCCGCCTTCCACGGACGCGCGACGGCGTCCTTCACCGCCGTGGCCTCGAAGCCGCAATGGACCATGCAATCGGCGCATTTCTCGTAATTGCCGACGCCGTAGGAGTCCCAATCGGTCTCGTCCATCAGCTGCTTGAAGCTCTGAGCATAGCCCTCGCCCAGGAGATAGCAGGGACGCTGCCAGCCGAAGACGGTGCGCGCCGGATTGCCCCAGGGCGTGCAATGATAGGTCTGATTGCCGGCCAGAAAGTCGAGGAACAGGCCCGACTGCACGAAGGACCAATCACGTCCGCCGCGTCCGCGCTTCAGAATGCCGCGGAACAGCTCCTTGGTGCGGGCGCGATTGAGGAAATGCGCCTGATTGGGCGCGCGCTCATAGGCGTAGCCCGGCGACACCGTCATGCCGTCTATGCCGATGCGCTTCACCTCGTCGAAGAAATCGGCGACGCGGGCCGGATCGGCGTCCTGGAAGAAGGTGCTGTTGATGGTGACGCGGAAGCCTTTCGACTTCGCCAGCTTGATCGCCTCGACGGCGCGCTTGTAGACGCCCGTCTGGCTCACCGCGCGATCATGCATCTCCTCGTCGCCGTCGAGATGGATCGACCAGGTGAAATAGGGGCTAGGCTTATACTGATCGATCTTCTTGGCGAGCAGCAGCGCATTGGTGCAGACGATGGCGAATTTCTTGCGCGCCATTATGCCTTCGACGATCTGCGGCAGCTCCTTGTGCAGCAGCGGCTCGCCGCCGGCGATGACGACGACCGGCGCGCCGCATTCGTCCACCGAGGCCAGGCAGTCCTGCGCCGAGAGGCGCTTGTCGAGAATATGGTCCGGATAGTCGATCTTGCCGCAGCCGGCGCAGGCGAGATTGCAGCGAAACAGCGGCTCGAGCATCAGCACCAGCGGATAGCGCTTCCGGCCTGCGAGATGCTGGCGGAGGATATAGCCCCCGATCGACATGATGTAGCGAAGCGGAATGGACAAGAAAGCTGTTCCTTCCAGGGACCGGCTCTTCGACAGAGCGGCGCGGAGGCCGCCCGGCTTCGACGCGCGAGAAACACAGCGTCGGAACGTTCCGTCTAACACGAAAGCTCGACTGCGCAAACCGGCGGCCGAGATCGCCGGCTGCGGCGACTTCGCCTCGAGGATATGGCGTTTTTCAGGCCCGAGCGGATCATGATAGGGTAGCCGCCCCGTTACGGAAGCCGCGAGAGGGAAGCTTGGCCGGCGTGATCGTCAAAATCTGCGGCTTGTCCACCCTGCCGATGCTCGAGGCCACGATCGCCGCCGGCGCGGATATGGCCGGCTTCGTCTTCTTCGAGAAAAGCCCTCGCCACATCACGCTCGAGACGGCGCGGGAACTCGGCCGGGTCGCGCAGGAACGCATCCGCAAAGTGGCGCTCACCGTCGACGCGGACGACTCCACGCTCGACGCCATCGTGGCGGCTCTCGCGCCGGATCTTCTGCAATTGCACGGCCGGGAGACGCGAGAGCGCGTCGCCGCCGTGAAGGCGCGTTTCGGCCTGCCCGTCATCAAGGCGATCGGCGTCGCCGGCGCCGCGGATGTTTCCAGCGCTGCGGCCTTTCGGGAGGTCGCCGACATTCTCCTCTTCGACGCCAAGCCCGCGCCGAACGCCGCCGTCCCCGGCGGGGCCGGGACCGTCTTCGATTGGGAGCTGATGCGCGGCTACAGCAGCGGCGACTGGATGCTCTCCGGCGGCCTCGACCCCGCCAATGTGGCGGAGGCGCTGCGGCTCACCGGCGCGCCGGCGGTGGACGTGTCGTCCGGGGTGGAGCGCGAGCGGGGCGTGAAGGACGAAGCGAAGATCGCGGCCTTCGTCGCGGCGGCGCGAAAAGGCGGAGCGTTTTTCTAGCGCACGAAATTCGCCGGCGTTTGCGTAGAACGATCGAATTTATCGGGGGCATTCTCGAAAATGAACGATGAAGAAAGGCCGCAGACGCCCGGTAATGCAATAAAATCCGCCGGAACCGGTTCTGAATACAAGCCTCGCCGTATTCGCCCGCGAATTAAAGCCGTTCCGGCCATTCGCCAAATTTATTGGTGCGACTTCGGAATGGAGCCCATTTTGCCCGAAATGGGTAAGACACGCCCTGCCGTCATTGTGTCGTTCAAGCATACGCTCACTGGGCACTGCCTCGTCCTCCCCACATCCACAGACCCACAGGAAGGCGAGAGCGGGAGATGGGCGCACAAGCTGTCGCTCGAGATCGAGAAGGGAAAGGTCTCCTACGTCGTCTGCAACCACCCCCACACGGTTTCGACGGCCAGACTTCAGATGCTCTGGGGAAAGAACACGCCTCGGCTCGATATTCAGGAATTCAGGTGATAATCGATAAGCTCATGGCTTGGCTTCCAAAGCTCGATTGACTTTTATGGAGGCCGCCCGCGTTCTCGAACAACGAGTTTTCCGTTGACGGAATTAGCGACCATCGCTAGATGTAACGTTACCTGCGGCCCCGAAAGGGTGTCCGTTTCTCCGCGAGGAGAGTGAAAGGCGAAGGGGACCGAAAAGGTCCCCTTTCGTTTATCTTCGAGAGTAATTCGCTGCAACATGCGCGAACTCCGAGCGAGCGGCTCCGTCTCTTCCCCGCGTCCGAATCGAGCGTCCCCGCGCGATCAGGGGACATCGACTTCAAACGAGAGGACGCCGACGCTTTCATCCTGACAGCCGAACGTCTATGAGAGTCGGCTCTGAAAGAGACCGGCAGCGAACAGCCCCGAGGACGAACGGCGTTGAACGAGCAGACCCCCAATTCCTTCCGCAACGGCCCGGACGAGAATGGCCGCTTCGGCCTGTTCGGCGGCCGCTTCGTCGCCGAGACCTTGATGCCGCTCATCCTCGACCTCGAGCGCGCCTATGGGGAGGCCAAGGCCGACCCCTCCTTCCAGGCCGAGCTGGACAGTCTGCTGAAGCATTATGTCGGCCGGCCGAGCCCGCTCTATTACGCCGAGCGCATGACCGAATATTTGCGCGGCCTCACGGCGGCGGTGGGCGGCCAGGGCGGCGCCAAAATCTATTTCAAGCGCGACGAGCTGAACCACACCGGCGCGCATAAGATCAACAATGTGCTCGGCCAGATTCTGCTCGCCCGCCGCATGGGCAAGAAGCGCATCATCGCCGAGACCGGCGCCGGCCAGCACGGCGTCGCCACCGCCACCGCCTGCGCGCGCTTCGGCCTCGATTGCGTCGTCTATATGGGCGCGGTCGATGTCGAGCGGCAAAAGCCCAATGTCTTCCGCATGAAAATGCTGGGCGCCGAGGTCCGCCCGGTGCAGTCCGGCGCGCGCACGCTGAAAGACGCGATGAACGAGGCGCTGCGCGACTGGGTCACCAATGTCTCCGACACTTTCTATTGCATCGGCACCGCCGCCGGCCCGCATCCCTACCCCGCCATGGTGCGCGATTTCCAATCGGTGATCGGCAATGAGGCGAAGGCGCAAATGCTCGAGGCGGAAGGTCGGCTTCCCGATTCGCTGGTCGCCTGCATCGGCGGCGGCTCCAACGCCATCGGCCTGTTCCACCCCTTCCTCGACGACGCTTCGGTGGAGATTTACGGCGTGGAAGCCGCCGGCCATGGCCTGGACGTCGAGAACGGCCACGCCGCCTCGCTGGCGGGCGGACGGCCGGGCGTGCTGCACGGCAATCGCACCTATCTGCTGATGGACGACGACGGCCAGATTCTCGAAGGCCATTCGATCTCCGCCGGCCTCGATTATCCGGGCATCGGCCCGGAGCATTCCTGGCTGCGCGACATCGGCCGCGTGACCTATCTCTCCGCCACCGACAAGGAAGCGCTCGCCGCCTTCCAGCTCTGCTCCAAGCTCGAGGGCATCATCCCCGCGCTGGAGCCCTCCCATGCGCTGGCCAAGGTCATGGAGCTGGCGCCGCAGAAGTCGCAGGATCATCTGATGGTGATGAATCTGTGCGGACGCGGCGACAAGGATATTTTCGCCGTGGCGGAGCATTTGGGCGGGATGTGAGCTTGCCGGCGGGTCCGGCTAGGGTTATATTTTTGTATAATTCTAAAAGGCAGGACTATGCAGACGGCCAAGCTACGAAAAGTCGGCGGCTCGATCATGGTGGCGGTTCCGCCCGCCATGCTCAACGCGCTCGAGCTCGCGGCCGAATCGACCGTCGGCCTTTCGGTCGAGGGCGGCCGCCTGATCATCGAGCCGCAACCCCAGCGCCGCTATTCCCTCGACGAGCTTTTGTCCGAAGAGGCTCCTTCTGTCTCCGACCGAGACGAAGCTTGGATGAATTCGCCGCCCGTCGGCCGCGAACTTCTCTGATGGATCGAGGCGATATCTACCTCGTCGATCTCGATCCGACCGAAGGTCGTGAGCAAAAAGGCCGCCGTTGCGTGATGATCGTTTCGGCGAGCCGCTTCAACCGGCACACCGGAGCCCCGCTCTGCGTGCCGATCACCGGCGGGGGCGGTTTCGCTCGCGCAACCGGCTTCACGGTTCCGCTCACGGGCAGCGGACTTTCGACCGATGGCGTCGTCCGCTGCGATCAGGCGCGGACGCTGGATCTGCGCGCCCGCGGCGCCCGCAAGCTCGA
The DNA here is from genome assembly GCF_018887255.1 of Methylosinus sp. KRF6. Taxonomy (NCBI): domain Bacteria; kingdom Pseudomonadati; phylum Pseudomonadota; class Alphaproteobacteria; order Hyphomicrobiales; family Methylocystaceae; genus Methylosinus; species Methylosinus sp. KRF6. The sequence goes on from NZ_JAHLJF010000001.1 coordinate 1,442,549, forward strand.
GAGCGCTCCCGACTATATCGTCAATGAGGTGATCGCCCGGCTCTCGACATTGCTGGAATGACGCCCAACCCCGCCATTCCCCTTCGCCCTCCCCTATGCTATCGCCTGCGGCCATGACTTCCGCCGCCACGACCACACGCATCGACGCCCGCTTCGAAGCCCTGCGCGCCGAGGGCCGCGCCGCCCTCGTGACCTTCGTCATGGCCGGCGACCCGGACCTCGAGACCTCGCTCGCTCTATTGAAGAGCCTGCCCGAGGCCGGCGCCGACGTGATCGAGCTCGGCATTCCCTTCACCGACCCCATGGCCGACGGCCCCGCGATTCAGGCGGCCGGCCTCCGGGCGCTGAAGTCGGGCATGACGCTGAACAAGACGCTCGAACTCGTCCGCGCCTTCCGCGCGCAGGATCAGGCGACGCCGATCGTGCTGATGGGCTATTACAACCCGGTCTATGTGCATGGCGTGCCCGCTTTCCTCGAGGAGGCGAAGGCGGCCGGCGTCGACGGGCTCATCATCGTCGATCTTCCGGCCGAGGAGGACGCCGAGCTGTGCCTGCCGGCGCGCGCGGCGGGGCTCAATTTCATCCGCCTGGCGACGCCCACCACGGATGACAAGCGCCTGCCCAAAGTGCTCGAAAACACGAGCGGATTCGTCTATTATGTGTCGCTCACCGGCATCACCGGCGCGGCGCTCTCGGATTATTCGGGCGTGTCGGAGGCGGTCGCGCGCATCAAGCGCAGCACGCCTCTGCCCATCGCCGTCGGCTTCGGCGTCAAGACGGCGGCGAACGCCGCCGCCATTGCGCGCTACGCCGATGGCGTGGTGGTGGGCACGGCGCTGGTCGATGCGCTGGCCAAATCGCTCGACGCGGAAAATCGCGCCGGTCCGCGGACGGTGGAGGCGGTCACGAGCCTCGTCGCCGATCTCTCCCGCGGCGTGCGCAGCGCGCGGGCGCAAGAGGCGAAGAAGGACGAGCCCTTCTCGCTGAAATCCGCCTTGGGGGCGCTCGCGAGGCTCTGGTCATGAACTGGTATTCCAACGTCGTTCCGCCCAAGATCAAAGCTCTCATCAAGCGCGAGGCGCCGGAGAACGCTTGGGTCAAATGCCCGGAGAGCGGCCAGCTGGTGTTCCACAAGGACATAGAGGACAATCTCTATGTCGTGCCCGGCTCCGGCTATCACATGCGCATACCGGTGGAGGCGCGGCTCGCCAGCCTCTTCGACAATGGCGAGCATGAGGTGGCGCCGACGCCGGACGTGCCGAGCGATCCGCTGAAATTCCGCGACATCAAGCGCTATGTCGACAAGATCAAGGAATATCGCCTCAAGACCGGCCATCAGGACGCGGTGACGATCGCCTATGGCAAGCTCGAAGGCGCCGCCGTCACTGTCGCCGTGCAGGACTTCGAGTTCATGGGCGGCTCGCTCGGCATGGCGGCGGGCGAGGCGATCATCGCCGGCATGACGCACGCGATAGAAAAGCGCACGCCCTTCATCATCTTTACCGCCTCCGGCGGCGCGCGAATGCAGGAAGGCATGTTCTCGCTGATGCAGATGCCGCGCACCACAATCGCCGTGCGCCGGCTGCGCGAGGCGCGCCTGCCCTATATCGTCGTGCTCACCAATCCGACGACCGGCGGCGTCACCGCCTCCTACGCCATGCTGGGCGACATTCACATCGCCGAGCCCGGCGCGATCATCGGCTTCGCCGGCGCGCGCGTCATCGAGCAGACGATTCGCGAGAAGCTGCCCGAGGGCTTCCAGCGCGCCGAATATCTGCGCGACCACGGCATGGTGGATATGGTGGTGCCGCGCACGGAAATGCGCGAGACGCTGGCCCGGCTCTGCGCGCTGCTGACCAAAGCGCCGCGCCGCGCGGCCTGACGGAACGAAAGCCGATATCATGGATCAGCGCGACGCGATTCTGACGCGCTTGCTGGACCTTCATCCCAAGAAGATCGATCTGTCGCTCGGACGGACCGAATGGCTGCTGGCCGAAATGGGCCATCCCGAGCGCCGGCTGCCGCCGATCATCCATGTCGCCGGCACCAATGGCAAAGGCTCGACGCTGGCGTTTCTGCGCGCCATTCTGGAGGCCGCCGGCCAGCGCGTTCACGTCTATACCTCGCCGCATCTCTTGCGCTTCAACGAGCGCATCCGCCTCGCCGGAACGCTCGTCGACGACGCGCGGCTGACGCGCGCGCTGGAGGAGTGCGAGCGCGCCAACGGCCAGCGGCCCATCACCTTCTTCGAGATCACGACGGTCGCCGCCTTCATGCTCTTCGCCGAGGAGAAGGCCGATTGGCTGCTGCTGGAGACGGGCCTCGGCGGGCGCTATGATTCGACCAATGTGATCGCGAGCCCGAAGGCGACGATCATCACCTCTATCTCGCGCGATCATCCCGAGTTTCTCGGCGATACGATCGAGAAAATCGCCTATGAGAAGGCTGGCATTTTCAAGCGCGGCGCGCCCGCGATCATCGGCTTTCAGCAGCATGACGGCGCCCGCGACGTGCTGGAGCGCGAGGCGCGGCGCGTCGGCGCGCCGCTCTCCATCGCCGGCGAGGATTTCCATATTCGCGAGGAGAATGGCCGCTTCGTCTATGAGGACGAGCGCGGCCTGCTCGATCTGCCGCTGCCGCGCCTGCCCGGCCGGCATCAGCAGGCCAACGCCGCCGGCGCCATAGCTGCGCTGCGCGCCGTGGCGCCGCATATCGGCGCCGAACATATCGAGGCGGGCCTCACCCGCGCCGAATGGCCGGCGCGGCTGCAATTGCTCTCGCGCGGACGGGTGGCGGATCTGGTTCCGCCGGGCTCGGAAGTCTGGCTCGACGGCGGCCATAATGACGACGGCGGCCGCGTGCTCGCCGAGGCCATGGCCGAGTTCGAGGAGAAGAACGCCCGGCCGCTGGTCTTCGTCTGCGGCGCGCAGGTGACGAAGGACATTCGCGCGCTAGTCCGGCATTTCGTCGGCCTCGCCGGCGAGGTCGTCGCCGTGCCGGTGGAAGGCGAGCACAAGAGCTGGCCGCCGGAAGAGATCGCCGCGCTCGCCTGCGCCGAGGGCATGAGGTCGACGGCGGCGCAGAGCGTCGAGGAGGCGCTGGCGATCATCGCGCAGCGCAGCTATGCGGTTCCGCCGCGCATATTGATCGCCGGCTCGCTCTATCTCGCCGCCGGCGTGCTGGCGCTGAACGGCTCTGTCATAGAGTGAGGCGGCGCCTCTCCCTTCTCCCGCTTGCGGGAGAAGGTGGCCCGGCGAAGCCGGGTCGGATGAGGGTCCGCGCCGGAAAGAGCCTCACCCTTTCGCGAGCGCTTCCAGCAGCTTGCGGGCGGCCGGACCGGAGGACGCCGGATTCTGTCCGGTAATCAGCAATCCGTCCTGCACCACATAAGGCGCCCAATCGGCGCCTTTCGAGAAGAGCCCGCCCTTTGCGCGCAGCTCGTCCTCCACCAGAAACGGCACGACCCCGGCGAGGCCCACGGCCTCCTCCTCGCTATTGGCGAAGCCCGTCACCTTTTTGCCCGCGACCAGCGGCCGTCCGTCCGGCGCGCCCACATGGCGCAGCACGCCCGGCGCATGGCAGACGAGGGCGATGGGCTTTCCCGCGCGAATGAAGGATTCGAGCAGCGCGATCGAATGCGCATCCTCGGCGAGATCCCAGAGCGGACCATGGCCGCCGGGGTAGAAGACCGTGTCGAAATCCTCCTGACGGACGTCGGCGAGCGGGACCGTCTGCGCGAGCTGCGCCTTCGCCGCCGCATCCGCCTCGAAGCGTCGCGTGAGGTCGGTCTGGAAGTCCGGCTCATTGCTTTTGGGGTCGAGCGGCGGCTGCCCGCCCTTCGGCGAGGCCAGCGTGATCGTCGCCCCGGCGTCCTCAAAGGCGTAATAAGGGGCGGCGAGCTCTTCCAGCCAGAAGCCGGTCTTGCGGCCGGTGTCGCCGAGCCGATCATGTGATGTGAGCACGATGAGAATTTTCATGGGGCCGCTCCGTCGTCTCTATTTTTCGCGCAGGCGCTCGCCGAAAGATAAGGAGCCCACCCGCGGACGCCCACTCGAATTCGCCTGCGGCGCCACTTGGATTTCGGAAGAAATTGCTCCACAAGCGTCCTGCCTCTCCCGCCGCGGGCCGAGGCGAGATCGAAAGAGCGCCTGATCGATGACCCTTATGTTGACGAGCGTCGCCAGCGTGGCGGAAGCCGAGATCGCCGCCGCCGGCGGAGCGGACGTCATCGATTGCAAGGACGCCGCCCGCGGCGCTCTCGGCGCTCTGCCTTCGGCCGAGGTCGCGGCGATCCTGCGCGCCGTCGCCGGCCGCCGGCCGGTCAGCGCCGTCGTCGAGCTGTCGCATGATCCGGCTCTGGCGCGAGCGGCGATAGAGGAGACCGCCGCGCTCGGCGTCGCTTTCGTCAAATTCGCGCTGCCGGCGACGCCCGACGCCGATGCGCTGATCGCGGCTCTGGCGCCGATCGCGCAGCGCGTGCGGCTCGTCGCCGTGCTCTTCGCCGATCTCGGGCCGGACCTCGACGTGCTGCCGCGCCTCGCCGCGGCGGGCTTTTCCGGCGCGCTGCTGGACACGGCGCATAAGGGCAAGGGCAGGCTCATCGAGCATTTCGACATTGGCGCGCTCTCCTCCTTCGTCGAGCGCTGCCATGCGCTGGGCCTCGAGGCGGGGCTCGCCGGCTCGCTGGAGGCGCCGGACGTGCCGCGCCTTCTGGTGACGGGCGTGGATGTGATGGGCTTTCGCGGCGCGCTGTGCCGCGACCACGACCGCAAGAGCGCGCTGGACGCCGCGGCCGTCGCGCTGATCCGCGACCTCATCCCCGGCGGCCCGGCGCGGGCCAGCGGCAAGGGCTCGGCGCTCGCCGCCAATGTCGATTGGTCGCTGGTCGTCGGCCGCGGCTATCTCGAGAGCCGCGAGCGCACGCGGGAGATCGACCATGTCTTCGTGCGCGATCTCGTCATTCCGGTCGAGATCGGCGCCTATGATTTCGAGCGCGGCCGCACGCAGCGGGTGCGCTTCAACGTCGATGTCGATGTGACGCGCGTCTCCGCCGGCGGCGACGACATGCGCAATGTCTTCTCCTATGACGTCATCATGGACGCGATAAAGATGATCCTCGCCTCGGGCCATATCGAGCTCGTGGAGACGATCGCCGAGCGTCTGGCCGAGCTGGTGCTGCGGCACGAGCGCGTGCAGGCGCTGACCGTGCAGGTGGAGAAGCTCGACGTCGCGCCGGGCGCGGTCGGCATTCGCATCCGCCGCGAGCGCCAGGCCGAGACGGCCAAGGTTCACAACCTCTTTCCGGGCCTTCCCGATGCCGCCGAGCCCGAGCGCTGAGACGCGGCCTCTCGTCGTCAAGCTCGGCGGAAGCCTCGCCGCCTCCCCCGCCTTGCGCCAATGGCTGGCTGCGCTGCGGCGCTATCCCGGCCCTCTGACCATCGTTCCCGGCGGCGGCCCTTTCGCCGATGCGGTGCGCAGCGCGCAAGAGACGCTGCGCTTCTCCGACGCGGCGGCGCATGACATGGCCATAATGGCGATGGAGCAATATGGGCGCGCATTATGCGACCTCGAGCCGGGCCTCCTTCCCGCCGCGACGCCGCAGGAGGCGACGGCCACACATGCCCGCGGCGAGGTCGCAGTGTGGAGCCCGGTTGCGATGACGCGCGCCGATCCCCAGATTCCAGCGAGCTGGGACATGACGTCCGACAGTCTCGCGGCCTGGTATGCGCATGAGGCGGGAGCGCGCGCGCTATTGCTGATCAAGAGCGTCGATTTCCCACCTCCCCCTAGAGGGGGGAGGTCGAGCGCCGCAGGCGCTCGGGTGGGGGTGACGCCCGCAGACGTGGGGATGACGCCACCCCGGACCGCTCCGCGGTCCGACCCTCCCCCTGAAGGGGAGGGTGGGGGCGCCGCATCGATCGTCGATCCCTGCTTCGCGCATTATGCGCGCGGGCTCGACGTCTACATCGCCGGCCCCGCAGCCTTGCGCGAGGCGGCCGAAACTTTCGCGCGCGGCGGCCTTCCCGGCGCGCGCTTCGATTTCACCAGAGAGCAAAGCATCGCATCATGAAAAAGGTCGTCACGCCGCGCTGGGGCTGGGCGCTCACCGGCTCGGGACATTTCTTCACCGAATGTCTCGACATCATCCGCTCGCTCGACCATGTCGACCTCTTCGTCAGCCGGGCGGCGGCGGAAGTCATCCGCATGTACAAGCACAGGCTCGAGGACATGCCGGACCATGTGCGCGTGTTCAAGGACACGACGGCGAGCTCGGTTCCGGTCGGCGGCTTCTATCACAGCTATTATCACACGCTGATCGTGGCGCCGGCGACCTCCAACACGGTCGCCAAATTCGTCTATGGCATCTCCGATAATCTCGCGACCAATGTCTTCGCCCAGGCCGGCAAATGCCGCGTGCCGACGGTCGTCTTCGCCTGCGATACGGCACCGGAGCTGGAGACGCAGGCGCCCGATCGCAAGGTGATGGTCTATCCGCGCCGCATCGACCTCGAGAACACCGACAAATTGAAAACCTTCGAGGGGACGCAGGTCGCCGAGAGCCTCGCCGCCCTGCACGAGGCCGTCGAGCGCCGGCGCCGCGAGCTCGCCGCTCGGGAGCCGATCGGGAATGTCTGAGCGCCTGCTGTTCCTCACCGGCCATCTCGCTCTGCCGCGCCTCGAGCGCATGTTGGCGGGCTTCGGAGAGGAGGCGAGGAACTGGCGCATCCACGACATTGGCGTGAAGGTTGCGGCGCTGATGACGCAGGAGATCATCCTGCGCCGCCTGCCACGCCCGCTCGCGGCCGATCGCGTCATATTGCCCGGACGCTGCCGCGCCGATCTCGCCACCCTCGCGGAGGCCTTCGGCGCCCCTTTCGAGCGCGGGCCGGAGGAGATCGCCGATCTTCCAGCCTATTTCGGCAAGCGCGGCGGCAAAGCCGATCTGACGCGCCATGACATGCGCATTTTCGCCGAGATCGTCGACGCCTCCATCATGAGCGTCGACGAAGTGATCGCCCGCGCCACATTGCTGAAAGAGGCGGGCGCCGACGTCATCGATCTCGGCTGCCTGCCGGACACGCCCTTTCCGCATTTGGAAGAGACGATCGTCGCGCTGAAAGCGCGCGGCTTTTCCGTCAGCCTCGATTCGGCCAAACGCGAGGAGCTGGAGCGCGGCGCGCGCGCCGGCGCCGATCATCTGCTCAGCCTCGACGAGCATACGCTCTCGATACTGCCGGACAATTCGCCGCTCGTTCCGATTCTCGTGCCCAATCCGCACGGCGATCTCGACTCTCTGCAACACGCCGCGCGCATCGCCGAGCGACGCGGCATTTCCTACATTCTCGATCCGATCCTCGATCCCATTCACTTCGGCCTCGCCGCCTCCATAGAGCGCTATGTCGAGACGCGCCGCCGCGAGCCGGGCGCCGAAATGATGATGGGCACGGGCAATCTGACCGAATTGACCGACGCGGACTCCTCGGGTGTCACCGCCGTTCTGCTGGGCCTCTGCTCGGAGCTGGACATTCGCCATCTGCTCACCGTGCAGGTGAGCCCGCATACGCGCCGCACGGTGCAGGAGCATGACGCGGCGCGGCGCATGTTGTTCGCGGCGCGCGCCGACGCCGCTCTGCCCAAGGGCTATAGCGAGGCGCTGCTGCAGATCCACGACAAGCGCCCCTATGCCGCGACGCCGGAGGAGATCGCCGAGCTCGCGCGCGAATTGCGCGACGAGAATTTCCGCATAGAGGTCGCGGCCGACGGCATTCACATTTACGCACGCGGCTTTCATCGCGTGGCGCAGGACGCAATGTCGCTCTTTCCCGAGCTCGGGGTCGAGAAGGACGGCGCCCACGCCTTCTATCTCGGCGCGGAACTGATGAAGGCGGAAATCGCTTTTCGTCTCGGCAAGCGCTATCGGCAGGACGAGCCGCTGGACTTCGGCTGCGCTTCGGATAGATCGCAGGAGGACGAGACGCGCCTACGCGAAGCCGGACATACGCTGCGCAAGGCGAAAAACTAGATGATCGCGAGCGAGCGCCCCCTCCCCCTCTCACGCATAGCGAGGGAGGGCTGGGGAGGAGGCGACCCCGAGCTTTCGATGAAGGCCAGCAGGAGCGTCCGATGCCGATGATCCGCGAATGCATCGTCACCACGGTCGGCCCCACGGGCCAGCATCACATCGCGCCGCTCGGCCTCATAGAGCAGGACGAATTCTGGGTCATCGCGCCCTTCCGTCCCTCGACGACGCTGACCAATCTCGAGGCCGCGCCTTTCGCCACGGCGAGCTTCATCGACGATGTGCGAATTTTCGCCGGCTGCGTCTGCGGCAAGAGCGACTGGCCGATGGAGGCCGTTCCGGGTTGGTCGGCGCCGCGCCTTTCCGCCGCCCTCACGCACGCCGAGCTGGAAGTGGCGCGCAACGAGGGCGATCCTCAGCGCCCTCGCTTCTTCTGTAAGATTAGAAAAATCGTCTCTCACAAGCCCTTTTTGGGGCTGAACCGCGCCCAGGCGGCGGTCGTCGAGGCCGCCATTCTGGCGACGCGGCTCGGCATGATTCCCCGCGAAAAAATCGACACAGAATTGGCCTATCTCCGTATCGCGATCGACAAGACGGCCGGAGCCGCCGAGCGCGAAGCGTGGGAGCTGGTGACGGCCAAGATCGAGACTTATCTTCGAACACAGCCGGAATGACCGATTCGGCGGAGCCGGACGGGCGGCGCGCCCAGCGCGCGAATTTCGACGCGAATTTTCGATGAAGGATGACCCATGTCCGAAGCTATGACGACAGAACATCTCGAACATGCCGAACATGCCGAGCATGTCGCCCATGAGGGCACGCCTTTCATGACGCAAGTGTCGCTGACGATCGCGATTTTCGCTGTCGTCGCCGCGACCATCGGCAGTCTGGAGACGATCGAGACCGCGGCGACGCTCGGCGCGCAGAACGCCGCTGCGCTCAGCCAGAGCAAGGCCAGCGATCAATGGGCCTTCTTTCAGGCCAAGAGCATCAAGAAGAGCGTGAACGAAGTCGCCGCCAAGCAGGGCGGGCCGCTGGCCGATCAGCTCGCCCGCGAGGCCAAGCGCTATGACGACGAGACCAAGGCGATCAAGACCGACGCCGAGGCGCTCGAGCATCGCGTCGAGGAGCATCTTCACGAGGCCGAGCATCACGAGCATCGCCATCACATTCTGACGATGGCGGTGACGCTGCTTCATGCGGCCATCGCCATAGCGACGATCGCGATCATCACCCGCGGCCGCAAATGGCCATGGTACGGCGGCCTCGCTCTCGCCGCCTCGGGCGTCATGCTCGCCGGCTACGCTTATATTTGAGCGCCCGTGAACGGCCGGGCCCGCGGCGCAGCGTCGCGGCCGCCCGGCCGAAGCCAGCCCAAATTCCGCATATTGCCGAGACTTCTGCATTAATTTCTTAGACTTGTGCCGTTTTTCGGGCTCGGCCCGCGCGAGCGGAGGGTTTCGCCGCCGCCGGGACATGGGTTGTTTTTTCCCCATCCACCGCAATCTTTTCGGTGGTGGAGTGACTCCAATGTCCGCATTGAGCGAATGGCTCTTCGGCGTCGACAATCTGACGCCGCATGGTTTCTGCCTCCTCTGGGAGCCGGGTCTGATCTGGCTCTTCGCAATCTCCGACGGCTTGATCGCGCTCGCCTATTTCTCCATCCCGCTGGCGCTGGTCATCATCGGGCAGAGACGCGCCGACCTCGTCTTTCGACCCTTGCTGTGGCTGTTCGCGGCCTTCATCCTGCTCTGCGGCGCCACCCATTGGCTGGATGTCGTCACGCTATGGAAGCCGCTCTATGGCGTGCAGGGGATCGTCAAGGCGGCGACGGCGATCGTCTCGGTCGGCACTTCGGTCGCGCTCTGGTGGTGGCTGCCGAGCTTTCTCGCTCTGCCCTCGCCCGATCAGCTGCGCAAGGCCAACGCCGCATTGCTGGAGAGCGAGGCGCGGCTGGCCCATGCGCAGAAGATGGAGGCGATCGGCCAGCTGACCGGCGGCATAGCGCATGATTTCAACAATGTGCTTCAGGTGATCCTCGGCTCGCTCGGCGTCATCGAGCGGCAATTGGCGCGCGGCCGCGCCGAGGAGATCGGCCCTTCCATCGGCGCCATTCGCAAAGCGACCAATTCCGCCGCCAATCTCATCGACCGGCTGCTCGCCTTCTCCCGCCGGCAGACGCTGCTGCCGCGCGTCGTCGCGCCGGACCGGCTCGTCGTCGGGCTCGAAGATCTGCTGCGGCGAACGCTGGGCGGCGGCATAGAGCTCGATCTGCGTCTCGGTCGTTGTCGGCGCAATGTCGTATGCGACCCGTCGCAGCTCGAGAGCGCGCTGCTCAATCTCGCGATCAACGCGCGCGACGCCATGCCCAAAGGCGGCGTGCTGGAGATCGCCACCGCCGATCGCCGCCGCGAGGCCGACGCCGGCGAACCCGACATCGCGCCCGGCGACTATGTCGAGATCAGCGTGACGGACAATGGCGCCGGCATGAGCTGCGACGTGCTGGCGCATGTCTTCGAGCCTTTCTTCACGACCAAGCCGGTGGGGCGCGGCACCGGCCTCGGCCTCTCGCAGATCTATGGCTTCATAAAGCAATCGGGCGGCTTCGTGCGCATAGACAGCGCGCCGGGAAAAGGGACCGCCGTGCGCCTCTATCTGCCCGGGCGCGACCCTCCGAATGCCGCGCCGGCCGAAGCCGTCGTCGCCCCGGAGCGGACGCCGGAGAGCCCCGCCGCGCCCTGCGGAAAAACGCTGCTCGTCGAAGATCAGCTGGAGGTGCGAATGCAGATCGCCGACACGCTCGAAGAGATGGGCTGCGAGGTCATAGAGGCCGATGACGGAAGCGCCGGGCTGGAGGTCGTCGAATCGGATGAGAAATTGCGCCTTCTGGTGACGGATGTCGGCCTGCCGGGCGTCAGCGGACGCCAGCTCGCCGAAGCCGCCCGCGCCGCGCGTCCCGATCTCCCCATACTGCTCATCACCGGCTATGCCGGGAAATCGCTCGACAGCCTCGATCCCGCATCGAACATAGAAGTTCTGCGCAAGCCCTTCACGCTCGAGGAGCTGACGACGCGCGTGCGCGCCTTGCTCGCGCGCACCGCCGCTGCGCAATAGAACGCGCTCAACCGGAGGCGAGCAGCGCTACCGCGCAGGCCGGCGCGCAATCGGCGGCCTCTCGCACGACGTCCGGCGTCGCATCGATGAGATCGGCGATGTCGCGATAGGCGCGGCCCTCCGCCCCGGCGAGACGCGCGATGAGCGCTCGGCCGACGCCGGCCCCGACGACGGGCGCGTCTTCCGCCACCGCCGCGCGCGAGCGCAGCAGCGCGATCTGATCCTCGATCGAGCGCATCTGCGCGCGGGCGAGAAAATCCGCGAAGGCGCGCCATTGCGCCGGCGTCGCCTCGGCGGCGTCGCGGCCGGCGAGACGGGCGAGGCGCGCGATCGACTCGGCGACGCTCTTGCCGCGCCCGTCGGCGGTCGGCTCGGCGTCCTCCGCGGCGAGATCGCCGGTCACGCGGCGCACATCCGCCATTGTGGCGAAGCTTTCGCGCGCCGGCGGGGTCCAGCGGCCGGCCATGGGCGCGAGGGTCACGCCGGCCAGCGGATCGCCGCGCGACAGGCCCGTGTAGAGCAGCTCGCCATTGGCGAGACGCGCGGCGTCGCCGCCGCCGATCGCGGTGACGCGGCCGCCGCGAATGGGGACGAGATCAGTGGTCGTCGAGCCCATGTCGATGAACAGCGCCTCGGGAATGCGCCGCGCCACCAGCTCCGCGCTCGCCCGCCAATTGGCGGAGGCGATCGCCTGCTCGGCGCCGCGAAGCGCGTCGAAGGGGAGCAGGCCGGCCTCCCCGGCGTAGAACAGCGTCTGCGCGCCCTTCACCCGCCGGGCGACCGCCGAGGCGATGGTCGTGACGCCGGCGGCGCGCGTCTCGAAAGCGTCGGAGAGCTCGGCCGTCATAGTGACGGCGAAACGATCGGCCGCGCCGAGCCGCGCGACGGCCTCCTCTATCGCGCCCTCGAGCCGCGCGAGGCCATAATGCGGATTGCAGGGCAGCAGCAGCACCTCGACGATCCGCCCGTCGCTGGCGCGCGCCGCTTTCAGATGCGCGCCGCCTATGTCGAAGCCGATGACGCTGGCCATGAGCCTTTCCGTTTCCGGCTCGCGCCCCGAGCCCCTCTTCCCGCACGCGGGAGAGAGGGAATTCTGCGCGCGCTCTCAAAAAGCAAAAGGGGAGCCGCGAACGGCTCCCCCGACGATAAATGATCCGGTCGAAGCCGTCAGTTGGCGCCGAAAGGATGCTTCACGTCGTTGCGCTTGGCGACGACTTCGGCGGCCTTCGGCTCGCCCTTGACGGCGCGCGCGATGGCTTCCTTGGTGGCCTGATAGTTGTACTCCTGGATCTTCTTGTCGTCGTTCGCTTCCCAATGGATGAACACGCCGACCGAGATGAACAGGTCGTCGGCCTCGGCGACCGGGATCACGCCTTCGGCGACCGAATCGGCGACGGCCTTGGCGACGCCGGCCTGGGCCGGTCCGAACATCTGAACGGCCTGCTTGGCGTTTTTGATGGTGACCTTGTTGAAGAGGATCGTGTTCGGCTTGGCCAGCAGGTTCGGCGCAACGACGGCGAGCAGCGTGGTGAAGCCGTCCTTGTTGTTGACCAGCGCATTGGCGAAGGCGGTCTCGGCGGCGCTGCCGCGCGGTCCGATCAGCAGGTCGATGTGGGCGACCTCATTGCCTTCGCCAACGAGCGACTCACCGACCAAAAGCTTGTTGATCACGGCCATTTTCTTTTCCTCATGGCATATCGCTGGGGGAATCCGAGCGAGGGAAGACGCGCCGCCGTCATCAATCATTTTCGCATGACGGCGGCAAGTCGGGACGAAACCGTCGGGACGAGACCCGATCCAGATTCGAGCGGCTCAGAGCAGGCTGCGCGCCAGCGCGAAAGCGTGGCGGAAGTCGAGACGCAGCGGCTTGTCGGAAGTGGTCATCTGCCGGAAGAGACCGGCCTCCGTTCCGTATTTGATGTCGCCGATGGCGAGCGCGCCGATGCCGAGCGCGCCCGACGGCAGTTCGACGCCCTTGTCGTGCAGCTTGACGCCCTCGACGCCGAGCGGCGGCACGGCGTTGACGTCCGCGGCGATGAGCAGCGATTTGGCGGCGGCGAGATCTTCCGCGGACAGAACCTGCACGCCGGCGCGGGCCGCGCAGAGCGCGATCTCATGCTCGACGAGGAGGGCGCGCACCTGCTCGGCCTTGCTGCCGTCGGCGGGCGTCACCTTCACGCCGAAGCGCTTCTCGATCTCCTCGGCCTGCGTCGTCACGCGCTCGAGGCCGCTATAGCCGACGATCGTCACCTCGGCGCCCTCGAGCGCGGCGATGACGGCGGAGGAATAGCCGACGACGCCGGTCGCGCCATAGACGACGATCTTGGCGCCCTTCAGCTCGCGGCCCTTCTTCTCGCGCAGCACCTTCTCGACGAAGGCGACCATGGCGCCGGCGGTGGTGAAGGAGCCGTAAGGATCGGCGAAGAGCGAAATTTCGAAGGGCTTCAGCAACGCCTTCTCGGCGGCGTCCAGCATGTCGAGCGCGAGCACGGCGTCACGGCCGGCGAAGAAAATTCCGGTGCGCAGGGCGGCCGAGGGCGCGCGGGAGAACATCGCGTCCTGCACCAGCGCCGTCACCTCGTCGAGAGTGACATTCGTATAAGGAATCGCCACGTCGAAGCCCGCGTCGATCGCCATGTTGACGTCGAACGGGCTCATATGCTTCAGCGTGCTCAACATATGAAGGATCGATTTGGCGGCCATGGGAAATTCCTAACCTTTCTGTCCGTTCCTCACGCGTTCCGGCGCGCGAATGCGCAGCGCCGCGTAACGCCGAGCTTGGAGAAGCTTTTCGGTGATACCGGGACGGCGGGCGCGAGCGGAGCCCCGGTCTCGAATGGCGAGACGCATAGACCGCAGAACGGGGCGAATGTCCAGCCTATTGTCCCGACGCGCGACAGCGGAAGCGCGAGGGCGTGGGCTCAATAGCCGAAAGGCGAGGGCGCGAAGGCGGAGCCGGCGCCCGGCGGATCGAAGCGATAGCCGTCGGCGCCCCAGACCGGCGCGGGGCGAGCGGGCGCCGCGGGGACGGCATAAGCGGGAGCGGCATAGGCGGGGACGGCCGGCTGCGCATAGGCCTGTGGCTGGCGGGAGGCGCGCTTGGCCTCGGCGGGAGCGGCGGCGAGCGCGCCGGCGAGCAGGACGATCGCAAAGCCGCCGATTTTCATGATCCATTGCCCCCCATTGACCGCGGATGCGGCTCCGCTGGGGAAAATCGGGCGGCGCCCGGCGGCGTCAAGGGCGCCGCTGCGACGCGCGACGGCTTTCGCGATGCGTTTCCTCGTCATCCCTTATTGCCATCGGCTCGAGCTGGGCGCATTCTTCGCGCCCATGTCGGACGAGGCGTCTCTACTCGCGGCCAACGCCGCTTATTATCGAGCCTTCGTCGCCGCAGACCCGGACGGGATGGCGGCGATCTGGGGCGATGAGGAAATCTGCTGCATCCATCCCGGCTGGCCGCCGATCTTCGGGCGCGAGCAGGTGCTGGCCTCCTTTCGCGAGATTTTGCGCAACCCCATGCAGGACCCGGTTCTGCGCCGCAGCGAGCGGGCGCTGCTCTGCGGCTCCGAGGGACGCATCGTCTGCATCGAGATGGTCGGCCAGGCGGCGCTCGTCGCCACCAACAGCTTCCGGCTCGTCGATGGCGCGTGGCGGCTGGTGCATCATCAGGCGAGCCCGCTGATGGTCCAGAGCGAGCCGCCGCCGACCCCGCAGGCGCCGCCGACGCGCTCGCTGCATTGATGGTTCGCAGGTTCGCCGAAGCTTCACAGCAACGCCATCGTGGCGATATCCCCTGTTGACCTTTCGCCGCCCCTGCCTCTATAAGACCGCCCAACCAAGGGCCTGCCTCCCGGGGCGTGGAGCCTTTGCGCGAATTTCATATCATACGGCCATCGAATGGCGCGGGCCCCCGCGCTCCGCGCCGATCGAAAGGAAAAAGACAATGTCCCGCCGTTGCGAACTGACCGGCAAAGGCGTGCAGACGGGCAATCTCGTCAGCCACTCCAATCGCAAGACGCGCACCCGCTTTCTGCCCAATCTGGTCAATGTGACGCTGGCCTCGGACGCGCTGGCGCGCTCCGTCCGCCTTCGCGTCTCGGCGGCGGCGCTGCGCTCGGTCGAGCATCGCGGCGGCCTGGACGGCTTCCTCGTCAAGGCGCGCGACACGGAGCTCTCCGACGACGCCCGCGCGCTGAAGCGCGAGATCGTCAAGAAGCTGGCCACAGCGACCGCCTGATCTCGACGCCACGGGAAACGGACCTTTAAGGGCTCGGTCTCTTCGGGCGCAAAGACGATCCGGCGCAAAGACAAATAGACCCCGCGCTCTGGGAAGAGCGTGGGGTCTTTCCTGTTTCGGCCGCCCTCGCCGGCGCCGGCCCCCCCCCAGCCGCGCGCCGGCGATCGCTCCGGGCGTGTCAGCCCCAGATCGACAAAGCGACGCTGAGCAGCAGGGGAAGGGAGGCCAGCGAGAAGATCGCGGCGACGCAGAGAACCCTCTGGACGTCGAGCGGCTCGTGAGACGCCGCGGGCAATCCCGCATTTCGAACTTTGCCAAGGGAAATCATACGCAACTCCTTCGTCACTCCCGGACGGTCGATCGCTCGAACGTTCGATCGTCACTGCACGCGCACCCGACGGTCGCGCCGAAATATCAATGCAACAGCCGCCCTGAAGGTTCCCCGCCGAGTCGTTTTCGGCGCGGTCGAGCGCTGGTGACAAAATTAACGCGCATTAAACTTATTCACCATTCGGTGAATTACGAGAGCCGTTCGGCGGCGAGCGGCGCCCCCTTTCCAGCCCGCCCACGCTGCGCGGAAGAGGGACCAGATTTCACGCTTCATCGACGTTTCGCGTAACGTCGCCACCTTCCCTCTCCCGCAGCGGCGGAGGGAGAGGGAGAGGGAGAGGGAGAGGGCGCCTCGTCCCCTCTCAAGGAGCCGCGGCGAGCACGCGCGGTCGCGGCGCCGCGCGTTGCGGCGCGCGCGCCGGAGCGGGAGCGGCGTTCTCGCTGAACAGCTCGGCGAGCTTCTCCGTCATCGCGCCGCCCAATTCCTCCGCGTCCACAATGGTCACGGCGCGGCGGTAATAGCGCGTCACGTCATGGCCGATGCCGATGGCGATCAGCTCGACCGGCGATTTGGTCTCGATCTCCTGAATGATATGGCGCAAATGGCGCTCGAGATAATTGCCCGGATTGACCGAGAGCGTAGAATCGTCGACCGGCGCGCCGTCGGAGATCATCATCAATATGCGCCGCTGCTCCTGCCGCGCCATGAGACGGCGATGCGCCCAGTCGAGCGCCTCCCCGTCGATATTCTCCTTCAAGAGGCCCTCGCGCATCATCAGGCCGAGATTGCGGCGCGCGCGCCGCCAGGGCGCGTCGGCGGCCTTGTAGACGATGTGGCGTATGTCGTTGAGGCGGCCGGGGTTCGGCGGCTTGCCGTCGGCGATCCAGGTCTCGCGCGACTGCCCGCCCTTCCAGGCCTTGGTGGTGAAGCCCAAAATCTCCACCTTCACGCCGCAGCGCTCCAGCGTGCGGGCGAGAATATCGGCGCAGGTCGCCGCCACTGTGATCGGCCGGCCGCGCATGGAGCCGGAATTGTCGAGCAGCAGAGTGACCACCGTGTCGCGGAAATTCGTGTCCTTCTCGCGCTTGAAGGAGAGCGGCTGCTGCGGATCGATGACGACGCGCGGCAGGCGCGCCGGATCGAGCATCCCCTCCTCGAGATCGAACTCCCAGGCGCGATTCTGCTGCGCCATCAGCCGGCGCTGCAAGCGATTGGCGAGCCGGCCGACGACAGAGGAGAGATGCGAGAGCTGCTTGTCGAGATAGGAGCGCAGGCGATCCAGCTCCTCGGCGTCGCACAAATCCTCCGCCTTCACCGTCTCGTCGTAGCGCGTGGTGTAGGCTCGGTATTCGCCGCCGGAGCGATCGGCGGAGGAGACCTGCGGGCGGCGCGTCTCCATCGCCTCGTCCACGTCGCCGGATTCGATCTCCTCCAGCATCTCGCTGTCGAGAATTTCGGCGGCCTCGCTCTCGCCCTTCTCGAGCGCTTCCTCGGAGGCCGAGGCCGTGTCCATCTCGGAGGAGCCGGACTGCTTCTCCTCCTCCGTCTCCTCGCCCTCGGCCTCGTCGGGATTTTGCGGCTGGTCCTCGCTCGGCTCCTCGGCGTCCTCCTCGCCGCCGGCGCTCTCGCCCTCGAGCTCGAGCGACGCGAGCAGCCGATGCGCGAGCTGCGCGAAGCCGCGCTGATTCTCGAGCGCGCTCGACAGCCTGTCAAGATCCTCGCCGGCGCGCTCCTCGATCCAGGGCCGCCAGAGGTCGACGACCTTCTGGCCATGAGGCGGCGGAGCGATGCCGGTGAGCCGCTCGCGCGCGATGAGCGCGAGAGCGTCCTCGAGCGGCGCGTCCTCGCGGGTCTCGATCTCGGAGAAGCGCGCGCGCTGAAAGCGATCGTCCAGCATGGCGCCGATATTGGCGGCGACGCCGTCCATGCGGCGCGAGCCGATCGATTCGACGCGCGCTTGCTCCAACGCGTCGAAGGCGGCGCGGGCGTCGGGCGATTGCGGCTGCGCGCGGCGGTGAATCGCCTCATCGTGGCAGGCGAGGCGCAGGGCGATGGAATCGGCGTGGCCGCGCACGATGGCGGCGTCATGGGCGGTGAGCTTGCGCGGCGGCTCCGGCAGGCGCGCCTTGGCCTTGTCGTCGCCGCCGAGCAGCATGGCGCGCTCCGGCGAGAAGGACACTTCCAGCTCCGAGCGCTTGGCCATGGCGCGCATCGCGCCGGCGACGGCGCGCTTGAACGGCTCCTGTGGAGCCTCCTTCGGCGTAGCTGCTTTGCGATTGGATGACATTTGGTCCGTTCGATCGTCGCTCTCCGCCCGCCTTTCGGACGAAAGAGGCTTTATAGCCTATGCCGGATCGCGAGTTATGAAAATCATGGGAAGCGAAATCGCACGACGAAACGCGCCGATCACAAATTTTCCGCTGTCTGATCAAAGGCTTCGTCGGATTTATGACCGACAAATGACGCGCTTCCCATTAAATCATTGAAAATTTTACTGTTTTTTCAAAGCTTCCGGTCAATTTCACCTGCGCCGAAGGCCTGCGGAGTTGAGCCTAGCCATGTATGAGATCGCCACCCAATATGGCGTCGTCACCGAATTTCGCGATGTGGACGAGCTGTGCTTCCAATGGCAGGTCGAGGCTCCGACGGGCGGCCTGCCGCCTTATGAGCAGATCGCGCTCGGCAGCCTCGGCCGTCTCGCCGACGATGTGGCGCTGGCCGGACGCGCGGCGGACGGCGCTTTCGAATTTCTCTATGGCGGCGGCGCCTTCGAGGCATGGCTCGGCGCGTCGCTGCGCGGCCTGCGGCTGGACGGACTCGAGCGCAATTACCGCGATCCCATAGGCGAGGCGCTGGCGACGGCCGCGACGCGCGGAACGCCGGCGGCGACGATCGCGCGCAGCATTCGCGACGGGCTGGTGCGGACCAGCGAGATCGTCGCCTTCCCGCTGTCGAGCCATTGGGGCGACTCGCTGTTCCTGGTGTTCGCGCGCGAGCGCGCCGCGAAATATGATCTCGTCGACGCCATTTATCGCGCGACCGACGACGGGCTCACGACGCTCGCCGCCGTCCACGCCGGCCGCGACATAATCGATTTCGTCATTGTGAGCCTCAACGCCAGCGCCAGCCGCCTCTTCGGCGGCGCGGAGCGCGATCTGCAATGGCGGCGGCTCGGCGAGATCGCGCCGACCTGGATGACGGACGGGACATTCGAACGGCTCTCGGCCATTTTCCTTTCGGCGATTCCCGACACATTCGAGGTCTCGCATCGCTCGGCCGAGGGCGAGGCGTCGCATCTTCGGCTCGCCGCCGCGCCCATGGGCGATCTGATCGGCGTCACGCTCACCGACGTGACTCCGCTGAAGGCGCGCGAAGCCTCCTTCCGCCTGCTCTTCGAGAGCAATCCCATGCCCATGTGGGTGCATGATCCGCAGAGCCTGCGCATCATCGCCGTCAATGACGCGGCGGTGGCCCATTACGGCTATGAGCGCGAGCAGTTTCTCGGCTCGACCTTGTTCGATCTCTATGCGGAGGAGGAATGGCCGGCGGTGACGATCGCCCATGAGAATCCGGCCCTTCGCCGGCCCTCGGACCGCATTTGGGCCAATCGCACGGCGGACGGACGCATGATCAAAGTGCAGAATTACGCGCGCGAGATCAGCTTCGACGATCGCTCCGCTATCTTGCTGGCCATCGTCGACGTCACCGAGCAGCGCGAGCAGGCCGCCCGCATCGCCCATCTCGCCCATCACGATCCGCTGACCGGATTAGCCAATCGCGTGCTGTTCCGCGCGCGGCTGACCGAGGGCCTGCAACGGCTCGAGGGCGGCGAGGATCGCCTCGCCGTGCTCTATCTCGATCTCGACGGCTTCAAGGATGTCAACGACGCCTTCGGCCATCCGATCGGCGACCGGCTGCTCGTCGCCGTCGCCGAGCGCCTGCGCCTCACTCTGGCGCCGGGCGATATGGTGGCGCGCGTCGGAGGCGACGAATTCGCCATCGTTCAGCTCGGCGCCGGCGCGGCGGAGGCAGATCGGCTCGCCGAGCGCATCGTCAATGAGGTGAGCGTCCTCTACGAGATCGACGGCCATGCGGTGGCGGTCGGCGCCAGCGTCGGCATTTCGGTCGCGCCCATCGACAGCTGCGACGCCGACATATTGCTCAAAAACGCCGACATCGCTCTTTATCGCGCCAAGGCCGACGGGCGCGGCCTGCATCGCTTCTTCGAGCCGGAGATGGCCGCCTCCATCCTCGTGCGGCGCACGCTGGAGGCGGATTTGCGCCATGCGCTCCCGGCCGGCGAGTTCCAGATCTATTATCAGCCGCTCGTCGACATAGGGGCCAATCGCATCGTCGCCTCGGAGGCGCTGCTGCGCTGGTTCCATCCCGTTCGCGGGCTCGTGTCCCCCAATGACTTCATCCCGCTCGCCGAGGAGACCGGCCTCATCACGCCGATCGGCGAATGGGTGCTGCGCGAGGCGTGCCGCGAGGCGGCGAGCTGGCCGGAGCCGATCGGCGTCTGCGTCAATCTCTCTCCGGCGCAATTTCGCTCGCGCTCGCTGGTGCAGTCGGTTCTCTCGGCGCTGGCGACGAGCGGGCTCGCGCCGCAGCGGCTCGAGCTCGAGATCACAGAATCGGTGCTGCTCGCCGAAAATCACGCCAATCTCGCCGTTCTGCATCAATTGCGCGCCCTCGGCGTATGCATATCGATGGATGATTTCGGCACCGGCTATTCGAGCCTCAGCTATCTGCGCTCCTTCCCCTTCGACAAGATCAAGATCGACCGCTCCTTCGTGAAGGAGCTGCCGGAAAATCACGAGTGCGGGGCGATCGTGCGCGCGGTGGCGGGAATCGGGCAGTGCCTCGGCGTCGCGACCGTGGCCGAGGGCGTGGAAACGCCCGAGCAACTGGCGCGCCTGCGCGAGGAAGGCTGCACGCAGATGCAGGGCTTTCTGTTCAGCCGCCCGGCGCCGGCGGCGGAGCTGCGGCGGATGCTGGAAGGCGGCGACGAAAAATGGGCGGAGCCGGCGAGCGCGGCGTGAGCTTTTTCTTCGCCGCGGAGGCAGGCTGGAGAGCGGCAGGCTGTCGAATGGTGGGGGAAGTAGGACTCGAACCTACGAAGGCATAGCCAGCGGATTTACAGTCCGCCCCCTTTGCCGCTCGGGACATTCCCCCAGCTTCTCGATGGACCCCGAAGAAAGGCCCCGCGAGCGACGGCCCCGCGAGAGGGCCGATGAAGCAGGGCGCATATGGGGAATTTGCGTCCCCGCTGTCAACCCGAAAATGACAGCCGAAAGACCGAAGCCGTCGCCGCCCGCCCCGGCTCAGGACTGGCTCTGGAACTGGCCCTGCGCGCGGGCGACGCTCACCTCGACCTCCATCGTCTCCTCGCCACCGCCGGAATGAGCGGCGCGAACGGGAGCCGCGCCGAGATGATCCAGCGCGACGGCGACGCGCACATAGCTCTCGTCCGGCGAGGCGCCGCGCGTCGAATCGAAGCCCACCCAGCCGAGCCCCGCCACATGCGCTTCCGCCCAAGCATGGATGGCGGCGCCGGCGTCGGGACGCAGGGCGTAGCCGGAGACATAGCGCGCGGGGATGTCGAGACTGCGCGCGCCGGCGATGAAGACATGCGCCAAATCCTGCGCCGCGCCGCGACGGCGCGCGAAAACATCGGCCGCGGCCGCGGCGCCGCTCGCCGCCCCCTCCTCCACGACGAGAGCCTCGTGCAGAGCGCCGACCAGCGCATGGAGCTTGGACAGCGTGTCGGACGGACGCGCGGCCGCCAGCGCAAAATCGCAGATCGCCTGATCCGCCTCGGTCAGCGGCGTCTCGCGCAGATAGAGCTCCGGCGGGAAACGCTCGATCGCGCCGCGCGCGACGCCGGCCGTGTCGAAGGTCTCGACCGAGCCCTCGACCACGGTCGTCAGCGCCTCCAGCGGTCCGTCGACATAAATGCTGTGCGCCACATTGCCGAAAGCGTCCTCGCATGCGCGCAGGCGGCAGTCGCGATCGACATCGATGCGCCAGTCGAGGACATGCTGCCCGTCATAGTTGCGCGGCGTCAGCGCCAATTTCTGAATCGCCGCCTTGACCGGCTCGGCGTAGCGAAAAATCGTCTCGCGCCTTACTCTTATGTGCATCTTTCACCGCGAGGGGGAGCTTCGAAGCGACGACATATTAGAAAAGATATTGCTCCGAGACCAGCGTCCCCAGCCGATGATTGTCGGCGATGAAGCTCTGAATGAAATCATGCAGCCCATTATGGAAGACGCTCTCGATCGTCGCATGTTCGAGCTGGCCGAAGACGGCGCGGGCGTGGCGCTGCGCCGGGCCCTGCTTGCCATGCGATTTGCCGAGACGATCGAGATTTTGCACGACGCTCTCATAGCAGGCGATGAGCGAGCGCGGCATTTCCGGCCGCAGGATCAGGAGATCGGCGACGAGCCAGGGCTTGAGGCTGTCGCGATAGACCCAATGATAGGCGGTGTGCGCGGAGACGGCGCGCAATATCGCAGTCCATTGGAAATAGTCGAGCGAGCCGCCGACCGCCTCGGTCTCCGGCAGCAGCACATGATATTTCACGTCCAGAAGGCGCGCGGTGTTGTCGGCGCGCTCGAGATAGAGGCCGACGCGCGAGAACCAATAGGCGTCGTTGCGCAGCATTGTTCTATGCGCTCCGCCGTCGTAAGCGGCGGAGACCTGTTTCACGAAATCGAGGAAGCGCGTCACCTCCTCGGCGGAGCGGCTCGCGCGCTCGAAGGCCTCGAGCTCGAGGAAGGCGCCGTTGATCGCCTCCCACATCTCCACGGTGAGCGCAGTGCGCACGGCGCGGGCGTTGATGCGGGCGAGCTCGATGCAATTGCGGATCGAGCTCGGATTATCGGGCGAGAAGGCCAGAAATTGCGTGACATTGGCCTCGTCGACCGTCAGCCCCGCCGCATGAAAGGCGGGCGCCGCGCCGGAGGAGAGCAGCGCGCTCTCCCATTCGGTCTCCACGCCGCCATAGGCGCGGGGCAGAGTGGCGAGACGCCTGGACGCTTGCAAAATTCGCGCGAGGAAATCTGCGCGTTCCATATATCGGGCCAGCCAGAAGAGGTTGTCGGCGGTGCGTGAGAGCATGAGATCCCGTCGGTTCGGCGCGCTGTTCTTATTTCGAATTCGTCATGCGCGCGCGAGCGGCGCATCGTCGATGATCCATGTGTCCTTGGTCCCGCCGCCCTGGCTCGAATTCACGACGAGAGAATTCTCCTTCATGGCGACGCGCGTCAAGCCGCCGGGCACCACGCTCGCGCCATTGGGCCCATAGAGCACGAAGGGCCTGAGATCGACGTGGCGCGGCGCGACGCCGCTCGCCACCGAAACCGGGCAGGTGGAGAGGGCGAGCGTCGGCTGGGCGATGAAATTGGTGGGATTATCGGCGAGCTTGGCCGCGAATTCCGCGATCTGCGCCTTTGTGGCGTGAGGGCCGACCAGCATTCCATAGCCGCCCGAGCCATTGACCTCTTTCACCACCAGCTCGCCCAAATGGTCGAGCACATAGGCCAGAGCCTCCTTCTCGCGGCAGCGCCAGGTGGGGACATTCTTCAGCAGCGGCTCCTCGCCGAGATAGAAGCGGATCACCTCCGGCATATAGGTGTAAATGGCCTTGTCATCGGCCACGCCCGTGCCGACTGCATTGGCGAGCGTCACATTGCCTGCATGATAGGCGCCCATCAGGCCGGCGACGCCCAGAGCGGAATCGGGGCGGAAGGCCAAAGGATCGAGGAAATCATCATCTATACGGCGGTAGATCACATCGACGCGGCGCGGCCCCTCCGTGGTGCGCATATAGACGATATCGTCCTTGACGAAGAGATCGCGCCCTTCGACCAGCTCTATGCCGAGCTTGTCGGCCAGGAACGAATGCTCGTAGAAGGCGGAATTATATTGGCCGGGCGTCAGCAGCACGCTCACTGGATCGGCCCCCGCCCCGCGCGGCGCGGCGGAGCGCAGAGTGGCCAGCAGTTGATCGGGATAATTCTCGATCGGCGCGACGCGGTGCTGCGCGAAGAGATCCGGCAGCAGCCGCATCATCACCTCGCGATTCTCCAGCATGTAGGAGACGCCCGACGGCGTGCGGGCGTTGTCCTCCAGCACATAGAAGCCGTCGTCGTCGGTGCGGATGATGTCTATGCCGGCGATATGCACGAAGATGTCGTGCGGCACGCGGCGTCCCGCCATCTCCGGCCGAAAGGCGGGATTGCGATAGACGAGCTCGGAGGGAACCACGCCCGCTTTCAAAATCTCGCCGGGGCCGTAGAGATCGGCCAAGAATAGATTGAGCGCCTTCACCCGTTGAATCAGGCCCTTCTCGAGCTGCGCCCATTCGGCGCGGGCGATGATGCGCGGCAGAATGTCGAAGGGAATGAGCCGCTCGGTCGCCTCTTGCGAGCCATAGACGGCGAAGGTGATGCCGATGCGCCGAAACAGCAGCTCCGCCTGCGCCCGGCGGGAGGCGAGAAACTCGGGCTCCACCGAGGTGAGCCATTTGGCGAGCTTTTCATATGGAATACGCGTCGCGCCGTCGACGCCGCCCATTTCGTCGAATTTCGCCACCTTCGAAAGCACGTTTTCGCTCTCCCTCGGGTTTCGGCGAACGGCCGCTCACGCCGCACGATGCGCCTTCGTGAGCAGAGCATGGCAAGAAGCGAGCCAGATGACGAAAGCGTCGCCGAGAGCCGTTCCGATCGCATCTGGCCTTGTTGTAATCCGTTTATCGTCGACAAGCCATTTATCGTTGACAAGCGAAATCCCGCGCATCAAAACCAAGAGCGTCGGCGCGACTTTCGAGTCGCGCGGCGTCAACCACACTCGCGAAGGACTCATGGGCAGTAGCCTCGGCAGTCACAGCCTCGGCGTCGCCGCCGCAGCCTCGTCTGCGCGCGTCGCGCCTCACACGAAAGCCCGCGGCCGCGAGGACCGCGTGAGAGGCGCCGTTCGAGCCTGAGGCTCTGCTCGCCGCTCACGCCTTCGGCCGCCACACCGGCCAGAAGGACGAGAGCGATGAAGATTTTCCCCCGCCCCTATCCGCATCTCCCCGCGCGTCGCGCGAGCGCATTCGTCGCCGTCGCGGCGCCGAATGACCTTCGGAATTTGCGCCTCGGAAATCTGCGCCTCGACGGACGGCGCACGCAGCCGCGCGCCGCCTGGACGATCGATCCGGCCTCTCATCGGCCCGTCTGCCTCTGGGAAAAGGGGACCGAAGCGCTCGGCCGCGCCGAGGACGAGGATGCGCAGAGTCGCCGAAGACGCGCATTTCATTTCGTCGCGCGCCTTGCGGCGCGCGACGGCATTCCGCCGACGCCGGCGGCGTCATCAAAGCGTCATGCGGCTCGAATGTAAGGGTCTCGCTCGTATGCCCTTTCGCGCGTGCGACATGAATCTCTGACAATATGCGAATCGCGGAAAAGATCGACGACGAGCCGATGAAGCCCATACGACTCGCCCTTTTGGCGACGCTGATCCTCTCGAGCCCTGCGCGAGCGGCCGACAAGCCGTCCAAGACCAGCTCCGCTCCTCCTCCCGCCTTCACCTGGGCAGGACTGCATATCGGACTGAACGCCGGCGGCGCCATTCCCATTGCGAGCGGCGGAACGCTGGAGGCGGGCAGCGGCTTCACCAGCCGCGCCTTCGACCTCGCGGCGCCCGATCGCGATCGCGCCGGGGCGAGCTTCGGCGCGCAGATCGGCTATGACTGGCAGCGCGGCCCTTGGGTCTACGGCCTCGAGACCGATCTGAATTTTCTCGGCCTGCGCCGCGCCTCCACCGGGATTTTTCCGGCGCCCGCCGCCTATGGCGCGCTCGGCGTCGCCGGCTATGGGCTGACATCGGACGAGAACGGCGATTATTTCGCCAGCATTCGCGGACGCCTCGGCTACGCCTTCGACAGCAGGCTCGTCTACGCCACCGGCGGCGTCGCGGCCGGCGGCTGGCGCGGCGCCTCCAATCTCATCTTCTATGGCGCCGGGCCGCTCGGACTTTTCTTCGCGCCGGTCTCGACCTCCGCGCGCATGAAATTCGCGGTCGGCGCCGGCATAGAGCAGGCGCTCGACGATCATTTTTCCGCGCGGCTCGAATATCTCTACGTCGATCAGCAATCGCAGCGCCGCGTCTACGACAATAATTTCTCTTTCCAATTCGGCGCGCGCCAGCGCAGCGCGGCGCATGTGCTGCGGCTCGGCCTGAATTACCGATTCGATCCGCAGGACGAGGCGCGCGGAGGCGCGGAAACCGAAGACGAAAAGGCGTCCGACGCAGCGAAGAGCGAGGACGCCGCGGGCCACGACGAGAAAGCGAAAAAGCGCGGCGAGAAAGGCGAGCGCGCGGCGAAGGCGAAAGACAAGGAAAAGACGGAAAAGAAAGACGATAAGAACGGCGAGGAGCTCTACAGCTTCCACGGTCAGACGACCGCCGTCGTGCAGGGCTATCCCAAATTCCCGGCGCTCTATACCGGCGCGCGCAGCTTCCCGCCCAAAGGCCTCGCGGACGCCGGCTCGACGAGCAATCTCTTCATGGGACTGCGCCTTTGGAAAGGCGCCGCCGTCTATCTCAATCCCGAGGTCGATCTCGGCTATGGCCTCGCCAATTCCGTCGGCGCCGCCTCTTATGTGAACGGAGCCGTCGCCAAGGTCGGACGCGCCGCGCCCTATATGCGCTTCCAGCGCTATTTCCTGCGCCAGATCATCGGGCTCGACGGCGGCGAGAAAGTCGAGGACCCGGAAACCGGCTCCTATAACGAGGTGCTGGAATCGACGCAGAACCAGCTGTCGGGCAAGGTGGACAAGGATCGTCTGATCCTCACCATCGGCAAGTTCAGCGTGCCCGATATTTTCGACGACAACAAATACGCCCATGATCCGACGACGGGCTTCTTGAATTTCGGCGTCAACACGCTCGGCGCCTTCGACTACGCCGCCGATTCCTGGGGCTATACCTATGGCGCGGCGTTGGAGTGGAAGCAGGATTGGTGGACCGCGCGCGGCGGCCTGTTCCAGCTCTCCGAGATTCCCAACGGTCCCTCTATCGAACCGCAGATCGGCCGCCAATTCATGGGCGTCGCCGAATTCGAGGCGCGCTACGATCTTTTCGAGCAGCCGGGCGTGATCAAATTCCTGGCCTTCGCCGACAATGGCAATCTCGCCAAGGTGCAGGACGCCATCGACTTCGCCTATCTCACCGGCAATTTTCCGCCGGACGTCAACAATCCATGGATTCGCAAGCGCCATGTGAAGGTCGGCGGCGGCGTCAATGTGCAGCAGCAGCTCTCTAAGGAGATCGGCTTTTTCCTGCGCGCCAGCATGTCCGACGGGCGCTTCGAGACGGTGGACTACACCGATATAGACCGCTCGCTCTCGACCGGCTTCACGGCCGCCGGCGCGCTGTGGGGCCGCGACAAGGACGAGATCGGCGGCGCCATGGTGTTCTCCGGCCTCGCCGGCCCGCGCGTGAGCTATTTCGGCCTCGGCGGAACCAGCGTCTATATCGGCGACGGCAGGCTCTCCTACGCCGGCGAAAAAGTGCTGGAGACCTATTACAAATACAATGTTCGCGACGGAGTCGAGCTGACGCTCGACTATCAGTTCATCGGCAATCCCGCGCATAATGCCGCGCGTGGGCCGATCAATGTCTTCGGCCTGCGGCTGCACGCGCAATTTTGAGAGATTTGGGCGTACTCGCCGATTGTTCTACAATCGGCGTGAGATGACCAAGGCGCACGACGATTTCACTCTGCTCTGGCTGCAGGCCGGCAGCTGCGGCGGCTGCACGATGGCGACGCTGGAGCGCGGCGCTTCCGGCTGGTTCGAGGAGCTGCGCGGCTTCGGCATACGTCTCCTCTGGCATCCGAGCGTCAGCGAGGAGACGGGCGAGGAAGCCCGCGCCATTCTCGCCCGCGTCGAGCGCGGCGAGCAGAAGCTCGGCGCGCTCTGCATAGAGGGCTCTATCCTGCATGGGCCGGAGGGCACCGGCCTTTTCAACAAGCTCTCCGGCACCGGCCGCAGCATGTTGGATTGGGCGCGCGCTCTGGCGCCGCGCGCCGATTATTGCGTGGCGGTGGGCAGCTGCGCCGCTTTCGGCGGCGTGCCGGCCGGCGCGCCAGACCCCACCGACGCCAGCGGGCTGCAATATTCGGGCGTCGACATCGGCGGGGCGCTGGGGCCGGATTATCGCTCGGTCAAAGGGCTGCCGGTCGTCAATGTCTCCGGCTGCGCGCCGCATCCGGGCTGGATCATGGAGACGCTGCTCGCGCTCTCGCTCGGCCGTTTCACGCAGGCCGATATGGATGATTACGGCCGGCCGCGCATTTTCGCCGACCATCTCGCCCATCACGGCTGCAGCCGCAATGAATTCTACGAGTTCAAGGCCAGCGCCGAGGATGTCTCCGAGCGCGGCTGCCTGATGGAGCATTTGGGCTGCAAGGCGACGCAGGCGGTGGGCGACTGCAATCAGCGCTCCTGGAACGGCGGCGGCTCCTGCACGCAGGCGGGCTCGACCTGCATCGCCTGCACCTCGCCGGGCTTCGAGGCGACGCGCGGCTTCCATCGCACGCCCAAGATCGGCGGCATTCCGGTCGGCCTGCCGCTCGATATGCCGAAAGCCTGGTTCGTGGCGCTCGCCGCCCTCTCCAAATCGGCGACGCCCAAACGCGTGCGCGAGAACGCCCGCAGCGACCGCGTCGCCCGCGCGCCGACGCCAAGCGCCGAGAAGAAACTTGGGACCGAGAAGAAAAAAACATGAGCCGCATCGTCGTCGGGCCGTTCAATCGCGTCGAGGGCGATCTCGAGGTGACGCTCGATGTCGAGAATGGCGTGGTGCGCGAGGCGCGCGTCTCGGCCTCGCTCTATCGCGGTTTCGAGCAATTGCTGCTCGGCCGTCCCGCCGCCGACGCGCTGGCGATCGCGCCGCGCATCTGCGGCATATGCTCGGTCTCGCAATCTCTGGCCGCCGCCGCCGTGCTGCGCGCCGCCCAGCCGATCGCGCCCGCGCCCAATGGGCTTCTGGCCACCAATATCGCCCATGCGGCGGAGAATATCGCCGACCATCTGACGCATTTCTACGTTTTCTTCATGCCGGATTTCGCCCGCGCCGCCTATGCCGGACTGCCCTGGCGTGCCGCCGCCGAGGCGCGCTTCAAGGCGGTCTCCGGCGCGGCGCTGCGCGAGGCGCTGCCGGCGCGCGCGCGCCTATTGGAGACGATGGGGCTGATCGCCGGCAAATGGCCGCACAGCCTCGCCTTCCGCGCCGGCGGCGTCACGCGGGCGCTGGCGCTCGGCGATGAGATGCGGCTGCGCGCCCTGCTCGCGGATTTTCGTACTTTCCTCGAGCGCACACTCTTCGCCGCGCCGCTCGAGGCCGTGACCGCCCTCTCCTCGACCGAGGAACTCGATCGCTTCGCGGACAGCTCCGCCGGCGATTTTTCCGCATTCCTCCGCATCGCCCGCGATCTTCGCCTCGCGGAGATGGGACGCGGTCCCGGCCTGCTGCTCTCCGCCGGAGCCTATCTCGGGCCGGAGGGCCATCGCTTCCCCGCCGGTCTCCTCGACACGAAGACGGGCGGGCTGCGCGCACCGCCGCTAGATCATATCGAGGAGGATGTCTCGCACGCCTATATGCGCGACACCGCCGCCGATCCCGCCCTTTCCGACACGCTGCCGGATATTCACCGCGAGGGGGCCTATAGTTTCGCCAAGGCGCCGCGGCTCGAAGGCCGCGCTGTAGAGGTGGGCGCGCTGGCGCGCCAGGCGGTCGCCGGCCATCCGCTGATCCGCGACCTGCTCGCGGGCGGCGGCTCCACTGTCCTCGCCCGCATCGTCGCGCGCGTCCTGGAGATCGCGCTGCTCATCGAGGCGATGGAGGATTGGACCCGCGCGCTGACGCCGAGCGAGCCCTACTGCGCGCCCGACGCGCCGCTCGCCGACGGCGCCTTCGTCGGCTTCGTCGAGGCGGCGCGCGGGACGCTCGGCCATTGGGCGAGCTTCCGCGACGGGCAGATCGAGCGCTATCAGATCATCGCGCCGACGACCTGGAATTTCTCGCCGCGCGACGCCGCCGGCAATCCCGGCCCGCTGGAGCAGGCGCTAGCGGGCCTTTCTGTGGGCGAAGACGGCGCAACCAATGTCGCGGTGCAGCATATCGTGCGCTCCTTCGATCCCTGCATGGTCTGCACGGCGCATTGACTGTCTAGACGCTTTCCGCGACTGGAAAGTCGCTTCTCCTCATAGCGCCCTCCGCGAGCGAAGAGATTTTCGGCAATCGCCTGAGAGCCTGGAAAGATTCTCCTTACCCTCGCGCTGGCCCGCATCTTGCCGTTCTTTCCCCAAGCGGCGCCGTCGCGCGAATGCCGCATTGCACAAGGGTGGGGAAGGAAATGGCCGCCATCGAAACCTTCTACGACGTCATTCGCCGTCAGGGCGTCACGCGCCGCAGCTTCACCAAATTCTGCTCGCTCACCGCGGCGAGCCTCGGCCTCGGCCAGAGCGCCGCCGTGCAAATGGCGCAGGCGCTGGAGACCAAGCCGCGCATTCCGGTGATCTGGATGCATGGGCTCGAATGCACCTGCTGCTCGGAGAGCTTCATCCGCTCGGCGCATCCGCTCGCCAAAGACGTCGTGCTGTCGATGATCTCGCTCGACTATGACGACACGATCATGGCGGCGGCCGGACATCAGGCCGAGGCGATACTGGAAGAGACCAAGGAAAAGTACAAGGGCAAGTATATTTTGGCCGTCGAGGGCAATCCGCCGCTGAACGAAGGCGGCATGTTCTGCATCGACGGCGGCAAGCCCTTCGTCGAGAAGCTGAAATGGATGGCCGAGGACGCCATGGCGATCATCGCCTGGGGCGCCTGCGCCTCCTGGGGCTGCGTGCAGGCGGCCAAGCCCAATCCGACGCAGGCGACGCCGATCGACAAGGTCATCAAGGACAAGCCGATCATCAAAGTGCCGGGCTGCCCGCCCATCGCCGAGGTGATGACCGGCGTCGTCACCTTCGTCACCACTTTCGGCAGGCTGCCGGAGCTCGACCGTCAGGGCCGGCCGAAAATGTTCTATTCGCAGCGCATCCACGACAAATGCTACCGCCGCCCGCATTTCGACGCCGGCCAATTCGTCGAGGAATGGGACGATGAGGCGGCGCGCAAGGGCCATTGCCTCTACAAAATGGGCTGCAAGGGTCCGACCACCTATAACGCCTGCTCCACCGTGCGCTGGAACGGCGGCGTCTCCTTCCCCATCCAGTCCGGCCATGGCTGCATCGGCTGCTCGGAAGAGGATTTCTGGGACAAGGGCTCCTTCTACGACCGGCTGACCAAGATCAACCAGTTCGGCATAGAGCATAACGCCGATGAGGTGGGCCTCGCGGCCGCGGCCGTCGTGGGCGGCGCTGTCGCCGTCCATGCGGGCGTCACCGCGGTGAAGCGCATCACGACCAAGCACGAAGGGTGATTTGAGCAGGCGCCCCCCGCGCCCTCATGCTGAGGAGCCCGCGCAGCGGGCGTCTCGAAGCACTCCAGAGGGAGCGCGTGACGCTTCCCTCGTCCTTCGAGACGCGGCCTTCGGCCGCTCCTTACGGATGAGGGAAGCTTCTGCCGATCGACCGGGACAAACAAAATACGCCGAGGAAACGCGATCATGGGCATTCAGACGCCGAACGGCTTCAATCTCGACAATTCCGGCAAGCGCATCGTCGTCGATCCGGTCACGCGCATCGAGGGACACCTCCGCGTCGAGGTCAATGTCGACAAGAACAATGTGATCCGCAACGCGGTCTCGACCGGCACAATGTGGCGCGGCATCGAGGTCATCTTGAAGGGCCGCGATCCGCGCGACGCCTGGGCCTTCACGCAGCGCATCTGCGGCGTCTGCACCGGCACGCATGCGCTCACCTCGGTGCGCGCGGTGGAGAACGCGCTCGGCATCACCATCCCCGAGAACGCCAACTCCATCCGCAATATGATGCAGCTGGCGCTGCAGGTGCACGATCATCTCGTGCATTTCTATCATCTTCATGCGCTCGATTGGGTCGATGTGGTCTCGGCGCTCTCCGCCGATCCCAAGGCGACCTCGGCGCTGGCGCAGTCCATCTCCGATTGGCCGCTGTCCTCGCCCGGCTATTTCAAGGATCTGCAGATCCGCCTGAAAAAATTCGTCGAGTCGGGACAGCTCGGGCCGTTCAAGAACGGCTATTGGGGCCATGCGGCCTATAAGCTTCCGCCGGAAGCGAACCTCATGGCCGTCGCCCATTATCTCGAGGCGCTCGATTTCCAGAAGGAGATCGTGAAGGTCCAGACGATCTTCGGCGGCAAGAATCCGCATCCCAACTGGCTGGTCGGCGGCGTGCCCTGCGCGATCAATGTCGACGGAACCGGCGCAGTCGGCGCGATCAATATGGAGCGCCTCAACGACGTCACCTCGATCATTCAGCAGTCGATCGATTTCGTCGAGAAAGTCTATGTGCCGGATGTGCTCGCCATCGGCTCCTTCTACAAGGACTGGCTCTATGGCGGCGGCCTCTCGGGCAAGAACGTCATGGCCTATGGCGATATTCCCGAGCACGCCAATGACTTTTCTCCCGGCAATCTCGGCCTGCCGCGCGGCGTGATCCTCAACGGCAATCTGAAAGAGATTTTCCCCGTCGATCACACCGACCCCGAGCAGATCCAGGAGTTCGTCACCCACTCCTGGTACAAATATCCAGACGAGACCAAGGGGCTGCATCCCTGGGACGGCGTCACCGAGCCCAATTACAAGCTCGGCCCCAACGCCAAGGGCACGCCGACCAATATTCAGGAGCTGGACGAAGCCGGCAAATATTCCTGGATCAAGGCGCCGCGCTGGCGCGGCAACGCCGTCGAGGTGGGGCCGCTGGCGCGCTATATCGTCGGCTACGCCCAGGGCAAGGCGGAATTCAAGGAGCCGACCGACGAGTTTTTAAAGAAGCTCGGCGTGCCGGTGACGGCGCTGTTCTCGACGCTCGGCCGCACGGCGGCGCGCGCGCTGGAGGCGCAATGGGCCGTGCGCAAGATGGAGCACTTCCAGAACAAGCTGATCGCCAATATCAAGGCTGGCGATTCCTCCACCGCCAATATCGACAAATGGAACCCGCAGGCCTGGCCGAAGGAGGCCAAGGGCTTCGGCTTCACCGAGGCGCCGCGCGGCGCGCTCGCCCATTGGATCAAGGTGAAAGACGGCAAGATCGAGAATTACCAGTGCGTCGTGCCGACGACCTGGAACGGCAGCCCGCGCGATCCCAAGGGCAATATCGGCGCCTTCGAGGCCTCGCTGATGGACACGCCGCTGGCCGATCCGCAGAAGCCGCTCGAGATTCTGCGCACGATCCATTCCTTCGACCCCTGCCTCGCCTGCTCGACTCACGTGATGAGCGAGGACGGTCAGGAGATGACGCAAGTCAAGGTTCGCTGAGGAGGCGAGGTCATGACCGAGGCGACGCAAATCCATGGCGTGCTCGACGCTCACGGCGAAAAAGCCGCCGAGCTGCAGAGCGTCTATGTCTATGAGGCGCCGGTGCGGCTCTGGCACTGGATCAATGCGGCGGCGATCGTCGTGCTGGCGACGACGGGCTATTTCATCGCCTCGCCATTGCCTTCGACGCCCGGCGAAGCGAGCTCGCAGTTCCTGATGGGCTATATTCGCTTCGCGCATTTCTCGGCGGGCTATGTGCTCGCCGTGGCGCTGCTGCTGCGCATCTATTGGGCTTTCGTCGGCAATGAGCACGCCAAGCAGATTTTCTATCTGCCGGTGTGGGACCGCAAATGGCTGTCGGGCGTGCTCTACGAGGCCGGCTGGTACGCCTTTCTGGTGAAGCAGCCGAAGAAATACATCGGCCATAACCCGCTCGGCCATCTGGTGATGCATCTCTTCATGCTCAACTTGGCCTTTCTGGTGGTGACGGGTTTCGCGCTCTACTCCGAGGGCGCCGGCCGCGACAGCTGGCAGTACAAGCTGTTCGGCTGGGTGTTCGCGATCTGGCCGAACAGCCAGGACGTCCATACTTGGCATCATCTCGCCATGTGGGGCGTCATTCTCTTCGTGATCATCCACATCTACACCGCCGTGCGCGAGGATATCGTCTCCCGCCAGAGCCTCATCTCCTCGATGATCTCCGGCGAGCGCGTGTTCCGCGACGAGGCGGACAAGTGAGCCGCCGCGCAGCGACGGGGCGAGCGACAACCGAGGAGACGCCATGCGCACTCTCATTCTCGGCATAGGCAATATTCTCTGGGCGGACGAAGGCTTCGGCGTCCGCGCCGTCGAAGAGTTCCACGCTCGCTATGAGACCGGCCCGCAGGTGACGGTGCTCGACGGCGGCACACAGGGGCTCTATTTGGTGCAATTCGTCGAGGCTTGCGACCAGCTGCTCGTCTTCGACGCCATAGATTACGGCCTCGAGCCCGCGACCTTGCGCGTTGTGCGCGACGCAGAAGTGCCGCGCTTCATGGGCGCGAAGAAGATGAGCCTGCATCAGACCGGCTTCCAGGAGGTGCTCTCCGCGGCTGATCTGCTCGGCCGCTATCCCTCGCGCCTCGCGCTGATCGGCTGCCAGCCGCAGGACCTCGAGGATTGGGGCGGCCCGCTGACGCCTCCGGTCGTCGCCGCGATCGAGCCGGCGCTCGACGCAGCGGTCGCGACTCTGACAGAATGGGGCGTCGAGTTCCGCCCGCGCGCGGAGAGCGCGCAGAGCTTCCAGCGCCTGCTGGGGCATGACCTAGACCACAGTGCCTATGAGAGGCGCCTCGGCGCCGCCGATGAGGAGACGAGACCATGAAGGCGATCCGTTTTGCGGCTGCGGCCGCCGCTTTTCTGCTTCCGGCGACGGCCATGGCGCATCCGGGCGCGCATCCCAACGATCTCGCCTATGACATCGCCCATATTTTCACCGAGCCGGATCATCTGCTCGCCATGGCGATGGCGCTCGGTTGGGGCGCTATGGTCGTCGCCGTAGGCATCTGGTTCAAGCCCTGGCGCGCGTCGTCCTGGCGCTGAGGGAATCGCGAGCATGTGCGTCGGCTTTCCCATGACCGTCGTCGAAGGCGACGCTTTCGAAGCGCTATGCGAGCGGCGCGGCGAACGGCAGAGCGTCTCCATGGCGCTGGTCGGCGCGCAACCCGCCGGGACCAAGGTGCTGGTCCATGTCGGCACGGCCGTCCGCGTGCTGGACCCGCTCGAGGCCGCGCAGATCGACGACGCTCTGGATGCGGTGGAAAAGGCCCTCGCCGGCGAGAATGTCGATCACCTTTTCGCCGATCTGGTCGATCGCGAGCCGCAGCTGCCGGAATTCCTGCGGAAGTGACGGCGCTGGAAGTCCTCTATCCAGAATGATAAGCTATCTTCCAGATATAGCTCGTCGAATCTTTGGCTCCAGCTGGAAAGCTTCTTTCGACTCAGTCGCCTAGCTCGTCGCCTTCGCGGGCCGCCCATGGCATGGCGATTGCGGCCTCCTCGGCAAAAATAAAATGGGAGGACCGCATGTCCGGGTCGTTGCAGCTGGCGCTGAGCGAAAAATCCGGCGTCGCTCTGCTGGACGAGACCAATATCGACGCTTTTCTGGCCGCGCCGCCCGCCGCGAGCGCGCATACGCTGCTCTTCTTCGGCGGCGATCCGGACCAGCGCAGCGAGACCCATGACGTGGCGATCATCTTTCCACAGCTGGTCAAAGCCTTCGCCGGAAGGCTGCGCGCCGCCATCATCGCGCCCACAGCCGAGAAGGCGCTGGAAGGACGCTTCAGCGTCTGCGTCTATCCGAGCCTCGTCGTGACCTATGGAAGCGAGACTCTCGGCGTGCTGCCGAAAGTCTATGACTGGTCCGAATATCTCTCGCGGATCGAGGCGCTGCTGCAATTGCAGGCCGCGCCGGCGAAAGAGCCGCGCGTGCGCATCACCTTCACGGAAGGGGAGACGAGCTCATGAAAGCCGGATTCTGGGTTTCGCCCGACGGCGCCGACGAAGCGATGACGGTCATGCCGATCGGCTATGACGCCGAGGCGGAGACCAAGCGCAGCGTCATCGCTTTTCTCGCGACCGCGACCGGCGAGCAGGCCGTCGCCGAATGCCCCCGCGCGGCGGCTCTGCTGCCGCAGCTCGCCGATGCGCTCGCCGCGCAACGCGCCGATGCGCCGAGCAAGCTCTTCGACATAACCGATTATGAGGCGAAAGAGCGCGAGCTCATCGGCCAGGTGCTCGGCGAGGGCGAGGTGAGCGGCGTCGCCGCCCTCCCCGACGGCGTCACCGCGCAAATTCTCGAGGCCTCCATGGCGGGCCTGTGGCGCGTGCGCTTCACCGACGCCGAGGGACGGCTCACCGCCGATTATCTCGAGATCGCCGCCATTCCCCATGTCGTCGAGCGCGCAGCGGAAATCACCGCCGAGAGCATCGCCATAGGCGCGGAGCCGGAAGGCGCGATGAATGTGATGCCCATGCTGGCCGAGATCGACGCCCGTATGCGCGCGCATAAAGCCGGCGATCCGGCGCATGTCATCAATTTCTCGCTGCTGCCCGTGTCGGAGATCGACATGGAGCATTTGCAGCTCACGCTCGGCAATGGACCCGTGCAGCTCATATCGCGCGGCTATGGCTCCGCCAAGATCACCGCGACCGGCGCCCGCAATGTGTGGTCGGTGCAATTCTTCAACGCCATGGGTACGATCATCCTCGACACGTTGGAGATCGGCGACACGCCCGCCGCGGCCTGCGCCGCCGACGAGGATTTCCACGATTCGGCGGAACGTCTGCGCGAGATTCACGAGGCCTATTTCACATGAGCGACGAAACGCTTCGCGATATCGCCCCGGACGCGCGCATGGAATGCGGCGTGTGCTGGCATGTCTATGATCCGGCCGAGGGCGATCCCGTCTGGCAGATTCCGCCGGGCGTCGCCTTCGCCAATCTTCCCGCCGACTGGCGCTGCCCCGAATGCGACGCCCCGCAAGAGAAATTCTTGAGGTGCGAGAATTGAGCGACGCCGCGGCGAGAGGCGAGAAGCTCGCGGATTTCTACCGCCGCGTCCATGAGACGTCGATGCGGGACTCCGGCCTCTGCAACGAGGCGCTCGCCGTCGAGCCGGTGGGCTTTCGCGACTTCGGCCCTTACGCCCTGGGCGTGCTGGTCACGCCCTGGTTCGCCAATCTCATCGTCACCGCGCCGCGCGAGGGGGCGGAGGCGCCCTTCCCCGATCCGACGCAGCTGCAATTGCGCTTTCCGGCCGGCGACGTCGATTTCAATGTCAGCGAGATCGATGGCTTCGGCCGCATCGCCGCCTGCTCGCTGTTCTCGCCCATGGATGATTTCGCCGATCACGACGCCGCGCGGACCGCCGCCCGCGCGGCGCTCGACGCTCTGCTCGATCCGACGCTGAACGAAGCGCCGAAGCGCGAGCCGGAGCCGACCGCCGCGCTCGATCGACGCGCATTGTTCGGCGGCCGCCGACGCGGCGACGAAGAGGCCTCGCCATGAGCGTCGGGGCCGATCTCGGAGGGCTCGGCCCCGGCGCGATCTCCATCGTCGCCGAGCTCGCCGATGATCGCATTTGCTCGGTGCGCCTGCGCTCGAGCCGGCCCGCGCATCTCACGCGTCTGTTTCACGGCCGCCCCGCCGCGGAAGTCGCGCCGCTCGCCGGACGGCTGTTCTCCCTCTGCGGCCTCTCCCACGCTTTCGCGGCCTCGCGCGCCATCGCCGCGGCGCGCGGAGACATTCGCAAGCCCACGTCGCAAAACCTCGTCGCGCTCGATTGCGAGCGCCTCTCCGAGACATTGCGCGCGCTGACGACACTGGCGGAGGACGCCGTTCCGCCGACCGCCCTGCGCGCCGTGCTGACGCTGACGCGCGAGCTCGCAGCTGGCGACGCGCGCGACCGCAGCGCCACCGCCGCCCGCCTGCGCGCCGAGACGGCGAAGCTCGGCCTGCCGGACGCTTCCAGAGCGGCGACGAGCGGCGATACGCCTTTCGGCAAATTGTCGCGCGCACTAGCGCGCAGCCCCGCCATAGCCGCGAGCGCGCCCGATACGCTGCGCGCAGAGGACGACGCCCTCGTGCTGGAGGGAATAAGAGCGCAGGGCGAAAGCTTCAGCGCCGCGCCCAGCATCGCCGGCCGCGCCCCGGAGACCGGCGCATTCGCGCGTCATTGGCGCGAGACCGATCTGTCGCGCGGCGCGATCTGCGCACGCTTTTCCGCGCGCATGATCGATCTCGATCGGCTCGTGGCGCGCCTTTCCGATGGCGCGGAAGACGCCTCCCGCAGCGAGGCTCCCGCCACGCGCGAAGCCTATTGCGCAGTCGAAACTTCGCGCGGAGAGCTGTATCATTGGGTTCGGCTTACACCAGACGATAGGATCGAGAATTATGCGATCGTCGCGCCGACAGAATGGAATTTCCATCCCGCCGGACCTTTCGTCGCCGCCCTGCTCGGCGCGCGCATTCCGCGCGCCGCGGCGGCGCAGACCATCACGCGGCTCGCGGGCCTCTTCGATCCCTGCGTCGGCTTTCGCGTCGAGATTCGCGAGGCCGCCTATGCATGAGATGGCGCTGACCGAGAGCATCGTCGCGCTGATCGAGGAAGAGAGCCGCAAGCAGGGCTTTTCCCGCGTGCGCGTGGTGCGGCTCGAGATCGGCGCGCTCAGCCATGTGGAGCCGGAGGCGATCCGCTTCTGCTTCGAGGCGGTGGCGCATGGCGGAATCGTTCAAGGCGCGCGGCTCGACATCGTGCGCATTCCCGGCGAAGGCTGGTGCCTCGATTGCGCCAAGACAGTCGCCGTCGAAGAGAGATTTGGCCCTTGCCCGGACTGCGGCGGATATCATGTCCAAGTCACCGGCGGCGAGGATATGCGGGTGCAGGAACTGGAGGTCGACTAATGTGCACAGTCTGCGGCTGCGGAACGTCCAGCATCGAAGGAAAGCCAGAACATAGCCACGACCATCCGCATGATCATGCGCATGATCACGCTCATGGCCACGCTCACGATCATCATCATGATCACGATCACCACCATGATCATGACCACGACCATCATCATCATGATCACCCGCATCCGCACGATCATGACCATCATCATGCGCATGATCACGATCACGCGCGTGACGACCACGGCCATCGTCACGATTACGGCTCCGGCCCTGCGGGCGTTCACGTTCCCGGCCTCAGCCAGGAACGCATCGTCCGCATAGAGCGTGACATACTCTCCAAGAACAACGACCACGCCCGCGAGAACCGGTTGCGCTTCGAGCAGTCCGGCGTCTTTGCGCTCAACTTCGTCTCCAGCCCCGGCTCGGGCAAGACGCAGCTTCTCGTGCGCACGATCACCGATCTGAAAGATCGCTTTCCTATTTCCGTCATCGAAGGCGATCAGCAGACCTCCAATGACGCGGAGCGCATTCGCGCGACCAGCGTTCCGGCGTTGCAGATCAACACCGGCAAGGGCTGCCATCTCGACGCGCATATGGTCTCGCGCGCGCTGGCCGAGCTCGCTGTCGCGCCCTCCTCGCTGCTCTTCATCGAGAATGTCGGCAATCTCGTCTGCCCCGCCGCCTTCGATCTCGGCGAGGCGCACAAGGTCGTCGTGCTCTCGGTGACGGAGGGCGAGGACAAGCCGCTCAAATATCCCGAAATGTTCGCGGCCTCCGATCTGATGCTGCTGAACAAATCCGATATTCTGCCGCATGTGGAGTTCGACGTCGGGCGTTGTCTCGCCAATGCGCTGAAGGTCAATCCCGATTTGCAGACATTGGTCGTCTCCGCGCGCACCGGCGAGGGCATGGCGGCCTTTTACGCCTGGATCGAGGCGCGCGCGGCGCGGGCCGCCGCGAGAAGCGCGCGCGCCGCCGCCGCGGCGAAGTAAGGAGAAAAGGCTTATGCCGTCGAGCGAGGCGACGAGGCTGAGGCTGCGCGTGACCGGCGCTGTGCAGGGCGTCGGCTTCCGGCCCTTCGTGCATTCGCTCGCCGACCGCTACGCTCTCGCCGGCTTCGTGCGCAATGATTCGCAAGGCGTGCTGATGGAGGTGGAAGGCGCGCGCGTCGATGATTTCGTCGCGGCGCTGAAACGCGAGCCGCCGCCGCTCGCGCGCATCGACACTCTGGAATGCGAGACGATCACGCCGCTGCGCGACGCCAAATTCTCGATCGAGCCGAGCCGCAACGGAAAGACGCAGACACGCATCACGCCCGACGCCGTCGCCTGCGACGACTGCCTGAATGATCTCTTCGATCCGCAGAGCCGCTTCTATCTCTATCCTTTCGTCAATTGCACCCATTGCGGCCCGCGCTACACGCTGACGCGGCGCCTGCCCTATGATCGCGCGCAGACATCCATGGCGCCTTTCGCTATGTGCGAGGATTGCGCGCGCGATTACGCCGATCCGACCAACAGACGTTTTCACGCGCAGCCGATCGCCTGCCCGAAATGCGGTCCGCGACTCGATCATTCGATCGAGCAGATCGTCGCGACTCTCCAAAACGGCGGCATTGTCGCGCTGAAAGGAATCGGCGGCTTTCACCTCCTCTGCGACGCGCGCAATGAAGCCGCCGTGGCAGAGCTGCGCCGCCGCAAGGGCCGCGACGCCAAGCCCTTTGCCATTATGGTCGCCGACGCTGCGGCGGCGACGCGCGCCGGCCTCTTCGACGCGCAATCGCTACGCCTGCTGCAATCGCGCGCTCGGCCCATCGTCATCGTCGAGAAGCGCGAGGAATTCGCCCCCTCCGTCGCGCCCGGCCTCTCGCGCATCGGCCTCCTTCTGCCCTATGCGCCGCTACATCATCTGCTGTTTCACGCCGCCGCGGATCTGGCGCTCGTCGCCACAAGCGCCAATCCGAGCGGCGAGCCGCTGATCGTCGATGACGACGAGGCGCGCGAGAAGCTCGCCTCCATCGCCGATCTCATCGTCGGCCATGATCGCGCCATCGTCGCGCGCGCGGACGATAGCGTGATGTCCATCATCTCCGGCGCGCCCGCCTTCTTGCGTCGCGCGCGCGGTTTCATTCCCGAGCCCATCGCGCTCGCGAATGACGGCCCCGACACTCTGGCGCTCGGCGCGCATCTCAAAACCACCATCACCGTCACGCGCGGACGCGAGGCGTTCGTCTCGACGCATATCGGCTCGCTCGA
The DNA here is from genome assembly GCF_018887255.1 of Methylosinus sp. KRF6. Taxonomy (NCBI): domain Bacteria; kingdom Pseudomonadati; phylum Pseudomonadota; class Alphaproteobacteria; order Hyphomicrobiales; family Methylocystaceae; genus Methylosinus; species Methylosinus sp. KRF6. The sequence goes on from NZ_JAHLJF010000001.1 coordinate 1,483,397, forward strand.
CGATCGCGCGACGATCGATTTCTATCGCGAGACGATCGTGCGAATGCTCGATATTCTCGATGTGAAGCCCGAGCGCGTCGCCTGCGATCTCCACCCCGATCTCGCCTCGACGCGCTACGCCGAAAAGACCGGCCTGCCCGTCATTCGCGTGCAGCATCACGCCGCGCATATCGCGGCCATCGCCGCCGAGCATAATATCGAAGGCCCCATTCTCGGCGCCGCGCTCGACGGCTATGGCTATGGCGACAACGGCGGCGCCTGGGGTGGCGAGCTTATGCTGGTCGATGAAGGCCATTGGCGCCGGCTCGGCCATATCGCGCCTCTGCCGCTGCCCGGCGGCGACCGCGCCGCGCGCGAGCCTTGGCGCATGGGCGTCGCCGCGCTCGCCGCGCAGGACCGCTGCGGCGATGTGTTCGATCGCTTCCCCGGCATGGAGCTGGCCGGCAAGGTGGCCATGCTGGCGAGCGCGCCAAATGTCGCGCGAACGACGAGCCTCGGCCGCATGTTCGACGCCGCCGCAGCGCTGCTCGGCGTGAGGCTCGTGCAGCAATATGAAGGGCAGGCGGCTATGGAGCTGGAGGCGCTGTGCAAAAGCCCGCGCGCGCTCGACAATGGCTACCGAATCGAGAGCCACATTCTCGATCTGACCAAGCTCTTCGCCGCGCTGCTGAAGCCAGGCCTCTCCGCAGCGCAGGGCGCCGAGCTGCTTCATGGAACGCTGATCGAAGCGCTCGCGCAATGGCTCCGCGCGGCGGCGCAAGCGCGCGGCCATACGCGCGTCGCGCTCGGCGGCGGCTGCATGATGAACAAAATTCTCGCCGAGGGTCTCGTCTCGCGCCTTCGCGATTTTGGAATAGAAGCGCTGCTCGCGCGCGCTGCGCCGACGAATGACGGCGGACTCTCGCTCGGCCAAGCCCATATTGCGCGAATGAGAAAGGTCTAACGCAAATGTGCCTCGCCATTCCCGCTCGCGTGGAGGAGCTGCTGCCCGACGATATGGCGCGCGTCAGCATCGATGGCGTCGGCAAGCTCGTGTCCGTCGCGCTCGTCGATGGTCTCGCGGTCGGCGATTATGTCGTGCTGCATGTCGGCTATGCGCTCGCCAAGATCGACGAGGAAGAGGCGATGGCGACGCTCGCTCTGCTGCGCGAGGCCGCGGCGCTGGGAGACGCGCAATGAAGCATGTCGACGAATATCGCGACGGCGATCTCGCCCGCGCCATAGCGCAGCGCATCGCCGCAGAAGCGCAGAGCGATCGGCAATATCGCTTCATGGAGTTTTGCGGCGGCCATACACATGCGATCTCGCGCTATGGCATTGAGGATCTGCTGCCCGAGAATATTCGCCTCATTCACGGCCCCGGCTGCCCGGTCTGCGTGCTGCCGATGGGCCGCATAGACGACGCCATTCGCCTCGCCACGCGCGAGGAGGTGACGCTCTGCACCTATGCCGATCTGATGCGCGTGCCCGCCTCCGGCAGCTCCAGCCTGATGAAAGCCAAGGCGAACGGCGCCGATATTCGCATGGTCTATTCGACGCTCGACGCCATCGCCATCGCCGAGAAGGAGCCGCAGCGCGAGGTCGTCTTCTTCGCCATAGGCTTCGAGACGACCACGCCGCCGACCGCGCTCGCCATTCGCCTCGCGCAGAAGAAAGGCCTCGCGAATTTTTCCATCTTCTGCAATCATGTGCTGACGCCGGCGGCGATGCAGGCCATTCTCGACACCGATAATGGCGTCGAGATCGAAGGCTTCGTCGGCCCCGCACACGTCTCCACCGTCATCGGCTCCGCGCCCTATCGGCGTTTTTCGAGCGATTATCGCAAGCCCGTCGTCATCGCCGGCTTCGAGCCGCTCGATGTGCTGCAGGCCATTTTGATGCTGCTGCGGCAGATCAACGAGGGCCGCTGCGAGATCGAGAATCAATATCGCCGCGCCGTGACGGAGAGCGGCAACGCCAAAGCCATCGACGAAGTCGCGGAGATTTTCGAGCTGCGCGAGGCCTTCGAATGGCGCGGGCTCGGCGAAATTCCGCGCAGCGCGCTGAAGCTGCGCGAAGCCTACGCCGACTATGACGCAGAGCGCCGCTTCGCCATGGAAACCAAGCCGGCGCGCGACAATCCGGCCTGCGAATGCGGCGCAATTCTGCGCGGGCAGAAGCGCCCGCAGGATTGCAAGCTGTTCGGCGTGGCCTGCACGCCGGAGACGCCAATGGGCTCCTGCATGGTCTCCTCGGAAGGCTCTTGCGCGGCCTATTGGGCTTATGGAAGATTCCGGCAATATCAGAACGAAACGCGGAAAGCGTCATGAACAAGCACGAGCCGGCAGGCCGCAAGCTCGATCTCCGCAATGGCCGCGTGGAGCTGTCGCATGGCTCCGGCGGACGCGCCATGGCGCGGCTGATCGGCGAGATTTTTCACGCCGCCTTCGACAATGAATGGCTCGCCGCTGGCAATGATCAAGCGGCCTTCGACATTCCCGCCGGACGCATGGCGATGACGACGGACGGCTATGTCGTCTCGCCTTTGTTCTTTCCGGGCGGCGATATCGGCAAGCTCGCCGTGCACGGCACGATCAACGACATCGCCATGGCCGGCGCGCGGCCGCTGCATATGTCGGCGAGCTTCATCATAGAGGAAGGCTTTCCACTCGCCGAGCTGAAGCTGATTGCGCAGAGCATGGGCGAAGCCTCGCGCGCGGCCGGCGTCGCCATCGTCACCGGCGACACCAAAGTGGTGGAGCGCGGCAAGGCGGATGGCGTCTTTATCTCGACGAGCTGCGTCGGGATCATTCCGGCCGGGCTCGCACTATCCGGCGACAAGGCGCGGGCGGGCGATGCGGTGCTGCTCTCCGGCTCCATCGGCGATCATGGCGTCGCGGTCATGTCGAAGCGCGAGAATCTCTCCTTCGATACGGAAGTGCTGTCCGACACGGCGGCGCTGCACGAGCTCGTCGCCGCTATGGTGGAGACGGCGGGCGACGCCATTCGCCTGATGCGCGATCCGACGCGCGGCGGCGTGGCGGCGACGCTCAATGAAATCGCGCATCAATCGCGCGTCGGCGTGCGAATAAACGAGAAAGCCATTCCCATTGCGCCGCAAGTGGCCGCCGCCTGCGAGCTGCTGGGACTCGATCCTCTGCATGTGGCCAATGAGGGCAAGCTGCTCGCCGTGGTCGCGCGCGAGGCCGCCGATGCGCTGCTCGCCACGATGCGCGCGCATCCGCTCGGCGCAGAGGCCGCGCGCATAGGGGAGATCGTCGCCGATGAGCATTGCTTCGTGCAGATGACGACCGCTTTCGGCGGCGGCCGCATCATCGACTGGCTCTCCGGCGAGCAATTGCCGCGCATCTGCTGAGCGAGAGGCGAAATGAACAAGCGCGAGGACAGCCGCGAGATGGAGAGCGAGGCGACGCCGATCTCCCACGGCGCCACTGTGCTCATCGTCGACGATGAGAAGCGCTCGCTGGAATCGCTGCGCCGCGTGCTCGGCGGCGAGTTTCAGATCGTCTGCGCCAGCAGCGCCGCCGAGGCGGAGGCCGTGCTCGCCGGCGATCTGGTGCAGGTGATCCTCTGCGACCAGCGCATGCCGGGCGAGAGCGGCGTCGAATTTTTGACGCGCGTGCGCGAGCATTGGCCAGAGCCGGTGCGCATGATCATCTCCGGCTATACGGATGCGGAAGATATTATCGCCGGCGTCAATGAGGCCGGCATTTTCCAATATGTCACCAAGCCCTGGGATCCCGACAAGCTCATCCGATCGGTGCGCGAGGCGGCGCAGCTCTATGCGGCGCAGAAGGATGGCGGCGCAGCGCCGCCGCTCGAGGCCAAGCCCTCGCATGAGCGATTGCAGCGGCTCGCCAGCGACAGGCGCCGCGCGGAGCGGCGCATGTTCGAATTCGGCCGCATCGTCCATGCGCCCGAAAGTCCGATGCGCCAGACGCTCGCGCTGGCGCGGCGCGCGGCGGAATATGACATCTCCGTGCTCATCACCGGCGCCTCGGGCACCGGCAAGGAGCTGCTGGCCCGCGCCATTCATCACGGCTCGGCTCGCGGCGAGAAGAGTTTCGTCGTCGAGAATTGCGGCGCGCTGCCGGATGAATTGCTCGAGAGCGAATTGTTCGGCTGTAAGAAAGGCGCGTTCACCGGCGCCAATCAGGATCGCGTCGGCCTGTTCGAGGTCGCCGATGGCGGCTCGATCTTTCTCGACGAAATCGGCGAGACCTCGCCGTCCTTCCAAGTGAAGCTGCTGCGCGTGCTGCAGGAAGGCGAAATTCGGCCGCTCGGCGCGCAGCGTCCGCGCCGCGTCGACGTTCGCGTCATCGCCGCCACCAATCGCAATATCGTCGCCGATGTGGAGGCGGGACGCTTTCGCCGCGATCTCTATTATCGCCTCGCCGCTTTTCCGATTCACCTGCCGCCGCTCAGCGAGCGGCGCTGCGATATCGCCATCATCGCCGCGCGCATACTCGTCGCCGTGAACCAGACCTTCAATCGGCGCGTGCCGGGCTTCGAGCCGGAAACGCTGCGGCTGTTGGAGCGCTATGGCTGGCCCGGCAATGTGCGCGAGCTGCACAATGAGATTCAGCGCATGGTGGCGCTGAGCGACGGCGACGCCAATCTGCCGCCAGGCCTGCTGTCGCCTTGCATAACCGATCATCGTGCGACGACCACATGCGACGACCAGCAGCGCTTCACGCTGAAGGAGCGCGTCGAGATGCTGGAATGCGCGTTGATCAAGGAATCTCTGGAGCGCAACGGACGCAACATCAGCCATGTGGCCGACGAGCTCGGACTGTCGCGCGTCGGCCTGCGCAGCAAGATCGCCCGCTATGACATCTCCCGCGTCGTCGATGACGAAAGCTGACGTCAAATCCTACGCCAAGCACGGCGATCTCATCGCGCTCGTCGCCGGCAAGGAGGAGATTGCGCTGTCGGAGGGCGGCGAGTCCGTCTGGCTCGAGGTCATCAAGAAGATGGACGAGGTCTATGCGGACCTCATCGGCTATGAGGCCGATCTCGAGCGCAAGAATGGCGAGCTGGAAGCAGCGCGCAATTTCATTCAGAGCGTCATCGCCTCCGTCTCGGACGTGCTGATCGTCTGTGACGAGCGCGGCGCTATTCTGCAAGTCAATCCCGCTTTCGAGGCGCTCGCTGGGCGCGGCGAGGCGGAGCTGAAAGGCGCCTCTGTGGCGACGCTGTTCATCGTGGAGGACGAGGCGCGCGCCGCCGCCATCGTCGCCGGACAGGCGCGCGAACCGACCAGCGTCGAATCGCGTTTCCGCACGAGCAACGGCCCGTCCGATCTGATGGCGATCAATTGCTCGCCTTTGTTCGATTCGGATGGGCGCAGAGCCGGCGCGGTCTTCACTGGCCGGCCGATCGGCGAATTGCGCCGCGCCTATGAGGCGCTGCATCGCGCCCATGTCGATCTGCAACAGGCGCAATCGCGCCTCGTCGAGCAAGAGAAAATGGCGAGCCTCGGCCGTCTCGTCGCCGGCGTCGCGCATGAGCTCAATAATCCGATCAGCTTCGTCTATGGCAATATTCATACGCTCGACCGCTATCGCAAGGCGATCGCCGCCTATCTCGAGGCGATTCATGCCGGCGCGAGCGCGAAGGAGCGCGAGACGCTGCGACGCGCGAGCGGCATAGACGCCATTCTCTCCGATCTCCAGCCCTTGATCGACGGCACGCTGGAAGGCGCCGTGCGCATCAGCGAGATCGTCAAGAATTTGCGGCGCCTCTCCTTCAGCACCAAGGCGCCGCGCGAGGCGGTGTCATTGTCGAAAGTGGTGGAGACCGCCGCGCAATGGGCCTCGCGCAGCAAGAAGGCCAAAGCGCGCATCGTCGCCGATCTCGAGCCGGAGCTCTACGCCTCGGGACAGAGCGGCCAGATTCATTCGGTGCTGGTCAATCTCATCGACAATGCGCTCGACGCCGTGCGCGAGGCGGAGCAGCCGATCGTCTCCATCACCACGCGCCGCGAAGGCGATTGCGCGATCGTGGTCGTGGACGACAATGGCAAGGGCGTGCCGGAGGCGCTGCGCGGCCGGATCTTCGAGCCGTTCTTCACCACCAAGGCCGTCGGCGAAGGCACCGGGCTCGGATTGTGGATCAGCTATTCGATCGCCCATGAGCATGGCGGCTCGATCGAATACGAAGCGTCGCCCGAAGGCGGCGCGCGTTTTACGCTTCGATTGCCGCGCGCCGAGGACGGCGAGACGCGAACCTGAAGACCCGCGGCCCGGGGGTGGGGCGGTGGACCGCGAGTCTTCGGCTCCGCATATGCCGTCGCCTCAAGAGGCGACGACGCGAATCTTATTCTCGCCATGCGCGTCATGCGCATCATCGAAATCGACGGCGCTCGCTTCGCGCGTCTTCGAGTGATCTGCGGCGAGCACGAGATAGACCGCCGGCAGCACGAAGAGCGTGAACAATGTGCCGATCGACAGGCCCGAGGCGATGACGAGGCCCATATTGTAGCGCGAGGCCGCGCCGGCGCCGCTCGCCATGATGAGCGGCAGCACGCCGAGCACCATGGCCGCCGTCGTCATCAGGATCGGCCGCAGGCGGATCGAGGTCGCTTCTATGATCGCCTCATATTTCGACTTGCCGAGATGCTGCTGCTCATTGGCGAATTCGACGATGAGAATGCCGTGCTTGCTGATGAGGCCCATCAGCGTGACGAGGCCCACCTGCGTGTAGATGTTGATGCTCGCGCCGCCGAAGCCCAGCATGATGAAGACGAGCGCGCCGGCGATCGACATGGGCACGGAGACGAGAATGATGAGCGGATCGCGGAAGCTCTCGAATTGCGCCGCGAGCGCCAGGAAGATGATGATCAGCGCGAAGCCGAAGGTCACGGCGAAGCCGCTCGACTCCTGCACGAACTGCCGCGAGGCGCCGGCGTAGTCGATCGTGTAGGCGGGCGGCAGCGTTTGCGCGGCGACTTCCTTCAACGTCTCCAACGCCTCGCCGGCGATGACGCCGGGCGCGGCGACGCCGGAGATGGTGAAGGAGTTGATCTGCTGGAAGTGGTTGAGCGATTCCGGCACGACCATGGTCTGGAACTTCGCCACCGTCGACAGCGGCACGGAGGAGCCGTCCGCGGTCTTGATGTAATAGCTCAATATCTGATCCGGATTGAGCCGGAACTGCTGCGCCATCTGCGGGATGACCTTGTACGAGCGTCCGTCCAGCCCGAAATATTGCGTGTAGCCGCCGCTCAGCCCCGTGGTGAGCGCGCCGCCGACGTCGACCATTTTGAGCCCCAGCTGCGCCGTCTTCTCGCGATCGATGACGAGCGACATCTGCGGCTGGTCGATCTTCAGATCGGTGTCGAGGAACATGAACTTGCCCGTCGCCAGCGCCTTGGAGAGGAAGTCGCGCGAGATGTCGTTCATCTTGTCGAATGTGTCGGTGCTCTGCACCACGAATTGAATCGGCAGACCATTCGAGCCCGGCAGCGGCTGCGGCTGGAAGGTGACGAGGCGCTGTCCCGGCACCGACTGCGCCAGCTCCTGCTGCAGCGTCTGCTGCATCTGCTCGGCGCCGATCTTGCGCTTGTCGGCCGGCGTGAGAACGAGGCCGCCGAAGATGAGGCCGGGCGTGACGATCTGGAACGAGCTCGTCATTTCGGGATGCTTGGCGAAGGTCTTGTAGACCTGATCGCCATAGAAGAGCTTCTGCTTCAGAGTGGCGTTGGGCGCGGAGGTCGATTGCGCGAAGACGACGCCTTGGTCTTCGTTGGGCGCGAGCTCGTTCTTCGAGTTCGAATAGAGCCAATAGATGCTCACGAGCACGAGGCCGCCGAAGGCGAGCGTCACCGGCACGAAATGGAGCGAGCGCTCGAGCAGGCGCTGATAGCGCTCCTTGAGCCAGTCCATTTTCGCGTCGATATAAGCGACGATCTTCGTCTCCAGCGTCTCCTCGCCTTGTTGTGGCGCCTTCAGCACCAGCGCGCAGCTGACCGGAGAAAGAGTGAGCGCGATGATCGCCGAGACCGTCACCGAACCGGCGAGCGTGAAGGCGAATTCGACGAAGAGCGCGCCTGTGAGGCCGCCCTGAAAGCCGATCGGCACATAGACGGCGATCAGCACGATGGTCATGGCGATGATCGGCCCGGCGAGCTCGCGCGCCGCCTGCAAGGCCGCGTCGAAAGGCTTCATGCCGTCGGCGAGATGGCGATTGACATTCTCGACGACGATGATCGCGTCGTCGACGACGAGACCGATCGCCAGAACCAGCGCCAGCAGTGTGAGCAGATTGATCGAGAAGCCGAGCGCCAGCAGAATGGTGAATGTGCCGATGAGCGACAGAGGAATGGCGACGATCGGTATGACCACCGAGCGCCAGGAGCCGAGAAACAGAAACACGACGCCGGTGACGATGAGGATGGCCTCGATCAGCGTGTGAATCACCTCGTCGATCGAGCTGTTCACGAAGTCGGTCGTGTCATAGACGATATCGCTGTTCAAACCCTGCGGCAGCGATTTCAGAATATCCGGATAGGCCTCTTTGACGCCTTTGACGACATCGAGGAGATTGGCGTTGGGCGCGACGAGAATGCCGATATAGACCGCCTGCTTGCCGTTGAAGGCCACGGCGGATTCGTAATCTTCCGAGCCGAGCGTGACATTGGCGACGTCGCGCAGCTTCACATTGGCGCCGTTCACCTGCTTGACGACGAGATTGCGGAACTCCTCGAGCGAATGCATCGAGGTCGCGGCGGTGAGCGTCACCTGCACCATCTCGCCCTTGGTCGAGCCGAGGCCGGCGATATAGTCATTGCCCTGCAACGACGCGCTGAGCTCGCTGGCGGTGAGGCCATAGGCGGCGAGCTTGACCGGATCGAGCCACGCCCGCAGCGCGAAAGTCTTGCCGCCGATGAGCTCGGCCGTCTGCACGCCCGGCACCGATTGCAGGCGCGGCTGCACGACGCGGATCAGATAATCGGTGACCTGGCTCGACGTCAGAATATCGCTATTGAAGCCGATATACATGGCGTCGGTGGTCTGGCCGATCTTCACCGTGATGACCGGACGCTGCACGGCCGACGGCAGCTGATTGAGAACCGAATCGATCTTGGTGCTGATCTCGGTCAGCGCCTTGCCGGAATCATAGTTGAGCCGCAGATTGGCGGTGATCGTGCTCGTTCCGACCTGGCTCGTCGAGGTGAGATAGTCGATGCCGTTGGCCTGCGCGATGGCGTTCTCGAGCGGCGTGGTGACGAAGCCGGCGACAGTCGCGGGATCGGCGCCGAAATAAGAGGTCGTCACCGTGACGACGGCGTTTTGCGTGCGCGGATATTGCAGCGTCGGCAGGGTGAAGAGCGAGCGCAGGCCCAGCACCAGGATCAGCAGGCTCACCACCGAGGCGAGCACCGGGCGACGCACGAAAATGTCGGTGAAACGCATATTCGTTGTCTCCGTTCACTGATCCACGGGCTTGGGATCGGGATCGACCGGCGGCTGCGGCGTGTCGGAAATTTTCAGCGGCGAGCCGTTTCTGAGCTTCACCTGTCCAGCGGTGACGACGGTCGCGCCTTCCGTGACGCCCTCCAGCACCGCGACCTCGTCGCCGCGCGTCGCGCCGAGGCGCACGAAAGCCTGCTGCGCAGAGAGGCCCGCGCCCTTGTCGTCGGCGGCCGCGCTCTTTTGAACGAGGAACACCGAATTGCCGAAGGGCGCATAGACGATCGCCGTCTGCGGCAGAGTGATGAGGCGCTCGGGCTTTCCGGTCGCTATGTCGATCTGGGCGAACATTCCGGGCGTGAGCTTGTGATCGGCGTTGGCGAGGCTGGCGCGCACCTGCACATTGCGGCTCGCCTGATCGACCTTGGAATTGATCGCGACGATCTCGCCGGTGAACTTCTTGCCCGGAAAAGCATCGACGCCGGCGTCGATCGATTGGCCGACCTCTATGCCGTTCAACGCCTGCTGCGGCAGAGTGAAATCGAGATAGATCGGATCGAGCGCCTGCAGCGTCACGATGACCGAGCCCGCGCCGATATATTGGCCGAGGTCGACGCCGCGAATGCCGAGCCGCCCCCCGAAAGGCGCGCGCAGAGTCTTCTGCGCGATCACCGCCTCCTGCTGGGCGACTTCCGCCTCCGCGCTCTTGAGATTGGCGAGGTCGGTGTCGACGCTCGCCTGGCTCGCGGCGTGAATCTTCAGCTGCGCCTGATCGCGGCGAAGATTGACTCCGGCGAGCTCGGCGGAAGCCTTCAGCGCGGCGAGCCTGGCGAGGTCGGTGTCCTTGCGCAATTCCAGCAGCAGTTGGCCCGCCTCCACTTGCTGACCGGACTGGAAGTGGAGCTTCTCGACGATGCCGGACGCCTCCAGCGACAGATCCGCGCCGTTCACTGCGCGAAACGTGCCGACAGCAGTGAGCTTGGACCGCCATTCCTGAATTCCCGCGGTCGTGACCGAGACGGTCTGCGGCGGATTGGCCATGGAGGCGAGAAAGCCCTTGATCATCATGTTGCGGAAGGCGTTGAAGCCATAGAGTCCGCCAAAGACCAGCGCGACGATCGCGAGCATGATCGCCATCGGTTTCGCCAGGGCTCCGAAACGATCCTGCAGCAATGTTCTAGCGACCATCTCGAGCGTCCTCCGCCTCTGCTCTGATCGCCGCGGCGATCGGCGATGTAGCGATAATATCCGTGGGCTTGGCCTGCGAGGCCGGCGTCTCGTCTATGCGGTTCCACCAGCCGCCGCCGAGCGATTGCAGCAGCGCCGCCGTATCGGCGAAGCGCGCCGCCTGCGCCTTGACGCGATTGAGCCGCGCATTGAGCAAAGTCTGCTCGGCGTTCAGCACGATCGAATAGGTCGTCGAGCCGGCGCGATATTGCGCGCGCGCGATCTCGAGGCTCTCGGCCGCCGCCTTCTCCGCCGCCACTTGCGCGCGCAGCGTGCCGGCGTCGTGCTTCACGGCCTGCAGAGAATCTGCGACATTCTGGAAAGCGGAGATGACCGTGGAGCGATATTGCGCCGCCGATTGCTCGAAGGCCGCGACCTTGGCCTCGCGCGTGTGGAACAGCGAGCCGGCGTCGAAGGCCGTGGCCGAGGCCTGCGCGGCGAGCGTGTAGACCATGGTCTGCGGCGTGAACAGCGAGGTGAAATTCGTCGCCTGCGTCCCGCCCGTGGCGCTGAGCGTAAATTGCGGCAGCATGTTCGCCGTCGCGACGCCGATCTGCGCACTCGCCTGACGCACTTGATTCTCGGCGGCGAGAATATCCGGCCGCTGGCGCACCAGAGTCGAAGGCAGGCTGACCGGCAATTCGCCGGGCAGGCGCAGGCCGGAAAGGTCGACGGCCTCGCCTTTGTCGGCATTGGGAAGACGGCCGAGATAGGCCATCAGCAGATTGCGATTCTGTGCGCGCGCTTTTTCCAGCGGCGGCAGCGTCGCCTCCGCCTGCGCGAGCTGCGCGCGCTCGGACAGCACATCGGCCTGGCTGACGGCGCCGAGCTCGAATCGCTTCTCCAGCAGATCGAGCTGCGTGCGATAGGCGGCGATGAGATCGCGCGTCACCTTGATCTGCGAGGCGTAGGAGGCGTCGGAGATCGCCGCGGTGACGACATTGGCGGTGAGCGCGAGATAGGTCGCCTCGAGCTGGAAACGCTTCTGCTCGGCGGCGGCCGTGTCGCTCTCCAATGTGCGCCAGGATTTTCCGAACACGTCCGGCGAGAAGGACACGGACACATTGGCGTTGTGCAGCCCGTAGACAAAGGTCGAGGCCGAGCTGGACGAAGAAGACGAGGACGAGGACGAAGACGACGACGAACTCGACGAGGAGATGCCGGCGTATTGCGCCGTCGTCGATTGCTGCCGCGTATAGCTGTCGCCGAGCGTGGCCTGCGGCAGAAAGGTGGCCGAATTGGCCTCTATCGTCTCGCGCGCCTGACGCAGCGCGGCCTCGGCCGCCATAATGTCCGGGTGATTCGCCACGGCCTCGGCGACCAGCGCCGATATTTGCTTGGAACGAAACAGCTTCCACCATTCGCCCGGCACGTCGCGGCCATGGGCGAAGCGCTGCGAAGCCCCGCCCGCCACCGCGGCCGCCTCCGTCTTGGCTCCTATCTTGCCGTAGCCTGCGTCGGCGGGCGCCGGGGGCGGAACAAAATCGGGCCCCACAGCGCAAGCGGCGAGCGTCGCGGCCGCGAATGTGACTGCCCCAGCGGCGGCGGCGCGTGCTATCCGCCGCCTAGGCGCAGTTTTCGCTTCTCGGCTAAGGCTTCGCGAAAATTTCGGCATGACCCTCTCGAAAACTGAACCGTTCAGTTTTAATATAAACGCAAAGGCAGAGTGTCAATGCTGAAACTGAACGGTTCAGTTTTTCCCGGGGCTGGCGAAAGCGCGCCGAGACTGAAAAAAGACCCGGGAACGGGCGAAGGGGACAGAATGGAACGGGCGGAACCGAGGATATGACCGAGGGAGCGGAATCGACCGCGACCGAGGCGTGCACGGAGCATGTGCCGAACCGAAAGGAATGTCAGATCCTTTCGGCGGCGCGGACGCAATTTTTGGAGCAGGGCTTCGCCGATACGTCCATGGACGCGATCGCGCGCGCGGCCGGCGTGTCGAAAGCGACGCTCTACGCCTATTTCCCCAGCAAAGAGGCGCTGTTTCGCAATCTCATCGAGATCGAATGCAGCCAAAAATGCACCGATGTTCCCGAGCCCGATTTCGGAGCCGGCGTCGAGCAGGCGTTACGCGAGCTCTGCGGACATTTCGTCGCGCGCTTCCTGACCAGGGAATGGGCGGCCTTTTTTCAAGCGGTGACGAGCGAGCGCTGGCGCTACCCCGAACTCTGTCACCTTTATTTCAACAGCGGCAAGCAGAATGTCCTCGATCTGGTCTCCAACTATCTCGAGGAGGCGAAGGCGCGAGGGCTGCTCGCCATCGACGACGCCCAAATGGCGGCGGAGCATCTGCTGCATCTCACCGTCTCGGACCTGCCGATGCGCGTCGCGCTGGGATTGGACCTGCGCAGCGAGGCCGAATATCAGCGCGTGATGGAGTCCGGTCTCGCCGTATTTTTGAAGGCCTATAAAGCGTGAGCGCGATTTGTGCGACAGACGCGATGCCCTCCCCCTGACGGCAGGAGAGGGGCGAAGGCGCGATCGTTCGACGCGTTTCCAAACATGTGCGGCCTAATGCGCGGAACCCATTGCGCGACGGCAGGCGCCTTCGCATTCCTTGCACACATCGGCGCAGATGCGACAATGCTCGTGATGCTTGGCGTGGCGGCGGCATTCCTTCTCGCAGGCGCGACACATATCGACGCAGGCTTGTAGAATGGCGCGCATCGCCGTCTCATCCGTCGCGCTGCGACGCGAGGCTATGGCGCCGGTCGCGAGACATATGTCCGCGCAATCCTGATCGAGCCTGATGCAGCGACGCAGATCCGCGACATTCTCCTCCGAAAGGCAGGCGTCGGCGCAGACAGAGCAGGCCTGAGCGCAATCGAAACAGGCTTCGACGCAGCCGACGAGCGCCGCGTCGGCGCGGCCGCGCATTTGCGGATGACTGGCGATGATGGCTTCCACATGCATTGAGGCGTCCTCCTCTATTGGCTCTATTGGGCAATCATGATTTGGCCGCGTGCTGCGGCTTGCCCTTGCGCTTGGTGGCGGCGAATTCCTCGAGCTGCTTCTCGCTCATCGAATCGAGCATGGAGCGCGAGGCTCCTTTGAGCTCGCTCTTCGGAATCTCGCCGCGCTTGGCCGCGAGCGCGGCGCCGGCCGCCATTTGCTGAGCCTTGGATTTGGCGGGCATGGACTCCCTCCCTTCGATTTTTCGCGCCGCGGGAAGGCGACGCGGGGCGGAGGATAACCCGTGCGGGCGGGCGTGGTTCCGTCAGCCGCGCCGCCCTATGCGCAGGCTGGGCGCTCTGCCGCCGCTCGCGAGATAGACGCCGAGAGAGACGCAGAGCAGCGCGATCTGCTCGATGAGCGACGGCGTTTCGCCGAGCAAGGGAATTGCGATCAGCGCCGCCATGGGCGGCACCAGCGCCGAGAAGGCGGCGCCGGCCGAAGCGCCGAGAAGCTCTATGCCCTTGCCGAACAGAAACAGCGCGACGATCGAGACCATGACGCCCTGAAACAAGGTCTGAATCACAATGTCGCGCAGCGGCGCATCCATGCCGTGCAGCCCGTGAAAGGCGAGATAGACGGGCCCGTAGAGAATGAGCGAGCCTGTCGACACCAGCGCCGCGGCGTGCAGGGAATCGAGGCCGGACGCGCGCAACACGATGGCGTAGCCGGCCCAGATGAAGGCGGCGACCAGCAGCAGAATATGCCCTATCTGCGTATCGCCGAACGAGACGGCCGTCGGCCCCGCTATGGCCGCGCCGCCGATGGCGATGAGCGCATAGCCGATGAGCCGGCTCGCGGCGAAGCGCTCGTGGGTCAGAAGAAACGACAGAAGCGCGACGAAGAGAGGCATAGAGCCCGGCAGCAACGCGCCCGCATGAGCGACCGGCGCCAGCCTGAGCCCGCTGGCGGCGACGAGCACATAAGGCGCGCCCGCGCTGCAGACGAGAATGAGGAGACGCAGCGGGCCGAGCCACTCGAGCGCGAGTCCCTTGCGCAGCACGATCGGAAACAGCAATAGGCCGGCGGCGCCGAAGCGCAGCATTGTGAGATCATAGACGGAGAGTGTCGTCGTCACGCCGAGGCGTGTGACGACGAGCCAAGTCGCCCAGACAGTGACCGCGGAAACGCCGAACATCGCGCCTGTGGCGTATCGCGCCGTTTGCGGCGCGCCCTCGGCGACCTCCTCGCTCATCGCATATCTCCCGCTCGAAACTTCGCTGCGCCGCACTCATAATCGAGCGAGAGGGAAAGCGCGAGCTTCTCCTTTTCGCCGCAATTTCGCCCGGCGCGTTTGACGATGCGGCGCGATGCGCCATCTCAACGCACATGTCCGCGCCAATTCCCATAGGCGAGCTCTTCCTGCTCGGCTTCCGCACGCCGCATGTTCCGCCCTGGCTGCGCGATTTCGCGCGCGACTATGGGCTCGGCGGCGTCATCCTCTTCGATTACGACTGCACGGATCGCAAATATGAGCGCAATATTTTCGATCCCGCGCAAGTGAAAGCGCTCTGCGCGGAGATTCACGCGCTGCCTACGCGCCCGCTGATCTTCATCGATCAGGAGGGCGGCAAGGTGCGGCGGCTGAAGGAAGAGCGCGGCTTCGCGCCACTGCCGAGCGCGCGCCAATTCGGCCGGCTGACGCCGCAGGAGCGGCTCGACGCATTGCGTCCGGCCTTTGCGGAATTGCGCGATCTCGGCATAGACGCCGATCTCGCGCCCGTCGTCGATCTCGACATAAATCCAGACAGTCCCGACATAGGCTCGGCGCAGCGCAGCTTTTCCGCCGATCCGCGCGTGGTCGAGGATTGCGTCGGCGCGCTCATAGAGGTCGCGCGGGCCACGGGGCTGAAGCTGTGTCTCAAACATTTTCCTGGAACCGGAGGCGCCAAGGTCAATCCACACGATCATGTGATGGATCTTTCCGACTGCCTCACCGATGCGCAGGTGATGATATTCGAGACGCTGGCGCCGCGCGTGCCCATGGTCTTGTTCAGTCATGGCGTGGTGAATCAGTGGGAGAAGGACACTCCCTGCTGTCTCTCCGCCGTCGCCGTGCGCAAATTGCGCCAATGGGCGCCGGGCGCCGCGATATTGACCGACGACCTGCAGATGCAGGGCGTGCAGAAACTGATGACCACCGGCGACGCCGCATTGTGCGCCTTACGCGCCGGCGCGGATTTCATCCTCATCGGCAATAATATGAAAGACGAGCAGCAGGAGTCGGCGCGCTATGCGCAAAATCTGCTCGACGCCTGCGCGAAGGATGCGTCGCTCGCCGACAATGCGCGCGCCGCGATCGAGTGCATAAGACGCCTGAAGGCGTGAAGCGCGCATCTCTCTTTCACCATTCTTCGGCGGAGCGCTCGCCGGCGACCCAGGTCGAAACGATGCGAAGAGTCTGCGGATCGAAGGCGGTCATATCGGCGCGATAGCCGGCGACGAGCCGGCCGAGCCTCTTGCCGAGCCCCAAAAAATTCGCCGGATTAGTGGAGGCGAAGACGAGCGCGCGCTCGAGCGGCAGATCGAGCAGCGACACGCAATTGCGCACCGCGCTCGCCATATCGAGCGAAGCGCCGGCGAGCGCGCCCTGCGCCGTCATGCAGCGGCCATCCCGCACGAGAATCTTCTGGCCTTGCAGCGCAAATCCCTTCCCGCTTCCGCCGACCGGCGGCATTGCGTCGGTGACGAGCATGGGATGGCCGAGACCGGCCCGCAGAGCGAGACGCAGCATCGCCGGATCGACATGCTCGCCATCGACGATCAGCCCGTAATAGGCGGACGACGATTCGAGCGCCGCCGCGATCGGCCCCGGCTCGCGGCTGGCGAGCGGACGCATGGCGTTGAAGAGATGGGTGAAGCCGGTCAGCCCCTCCTTCATCGCTTCGCGCGTCTGCGCGTAATTCGCCATGGAATGGCCGAGCGCGACCTTGCAGCCGGCGGAAACGAGCTCGGCGATGAAACCCGGCGGCGTCTCCTCCGGCGCGAGCGTTACGAGCGATACGCCGCCACGCGGCGGCGCGAGCATGTCCACATGATGCGGCGAAGGCGCGCGGCGAAGATCGGCGCGATGCACGCCCAATCGCTCCGGCGAGATGAACGGCCCTTCGAAATGCACGCCCAGCACGCCGGGCGCATGAAGCATGATCTCGGTCACGGCGCGCTTGGCCGCGATCATCTTCTCATCCGTATCGGTGATCAGCGTCGGCAGCAGCGACGTCACGCCATATTTGCGATGCGCGTGGAGAATCGTCGCGATCGCCTGCGGCGTCGGCGCGTCATTGAACAGAACATCGCCGCCGCCATTCACCTGAATATCGATGAATCCCGGCGCGAGCCAGACGCCTTTCGGCAACTCGAGCACATCGGCGCCGCGCGGAATCTCACGGCGCAGAATGAGCGCGACAATGTCTCCGCCCTCTATCGCCACGGCGCAGTCGCGATGCGCCGATTCGCCGTCGAAGACGACATCGGCGGCGATCATCCGGCTCGGCTCCTCGCTCATCGCGTGCGCGTCACCTTCTGCAAATGGCGGGGACGATCGACATCGACGCCGCGCACGACGGCGAGTCGCGCCGCCATGGCGTAAAAGCTCTGAATGAGGCAGATGGCGTCGGTCTCGGGATGGTCGGGCGCGAGCGCCGGCAGGCGGCCACGCGTCTCGTCCTCGCGATCGGTGGTGAAGAGCGCTGCGCCTTTGCCGCGCAAATCGTCGGCAAGACGGCGCATTCCGATCGCCGCTTCATCGGTCGGCGTCAGCATCAAGATCGGATAGAGCGGCGAGACCAGCGACACCGGCCCATGCATGAATTCCGCCGAGCTGAAGGCTTCGGCGTGGAGATTGGCGGTTTCCTTCAGCTTCAACGCCGCTTCGCGCGCAATGGCGAGCGTCGGCCCGCGCCCGATGGCGACGAGACTTTCCGCGCGCGCGAACGCCTCGACGAGGCGCGACCAATCGAGCTCGCAAGCGCGCGCGAGCCGCTCCGGCAAGCGCGCGAGCGCGTCATCGAGCGCGCGATCCTGCGACCATGCTGCGACGAGACGCGCGAGCGCGGCGAGCGAAGCGATGAAGGTCTTGGTCGCCGGCACGGCGAATTCCGGCCCCGCCGCCATGGGCAGAACGAATTCGCATTGCGCGGCGAGATCGCTCTCCACTTCGTTCACGAGACAAACGGTGACGGCGCCGCTGCGGCGCGCGGCGGCGGCCAGCTCGATCAGATCATTGCTGCCGCCCGATTGCGAGATCGCCAGAAACAATTGGCCGTCGAGCCGCAGCGAGCCGCCATAGACGCTGGCGATGTTCGGCGCAGCGGCGGCGACGGGAACGCCGAGGCCGCGCTCGACGAGATGCTTGGCGAATGTCGCCGCATGAGCGGAGCTGCCGCGCGCGCAGGTGACGACGACGCGCGGATCGACAGCGCGCAAGCGCGCGACGAGCGGCGCGAGACGCGGAGCGAGCTGCTCCTGCTGCCGCGTGACCGCATGAGGCGCCTCGCGCGCCTCGATCGCCATTCGATTGTCTCGCATGATCATCGGCGGCTCTGCTGCAGCTTCGTCACGCCCCCCGCCCGCGCCTATATGTCACAAGAACGCGCTTCGGGCGAGCGCGAAATCCCCCTCGCGCGGCAGCGCCTTCGCTTGCGATTTCGCGTCGAGGGACGAATTCTTGTCTTCAAGGGAGACATCGCATGGAAACGGAGCGTCCGAGCCCGCGCTATTCGTCGATCGACGCATGGGAGCCGCGCGAGATTCTCGATGCGATGATCGAAGGGCAATTCGCCGCCGTCGCCGCCGTGCGCGCTGCGCGTCCGGCGATCGAGACCGCGGCGCTCGCCGTCGTGCGGCGCCTCTCGCGCGGGGGACGCATCGTCTATGTCGGCGCAGGAACCTCCGGCCGGCTCGCTGTGCAGGACGGCGCCGAATTGACGCCGACCTTCAGCTGGCCGCAGGAGCGCTTGCTGCTATTGATGGCCGGCGGCGACGATGCGCTGCTGAAAGCCGTCGAAGGCGCCGAGGACGAGGCCGAGCGCGGCGCCGAGCTGATGCGCCGCCATGCGATCGGCGAGGCCGATGTCGTCATCGCCGTCGCCGCCAGCGGCACGACGCCTTTCACGCTCGCCTGCCTGCGCGAAGCGGCGCGGCGCGGCGCGCTGACCATCGGCGTCGCCAATAATCGCGATGCGCCGCTGCTCGCGGCGGCGGAACATGCGCTGTTTCTCGACACGGGCTCGGAGGCGATCGCCGGCTCGACGCGCATGAAGGCGGGCACGGCGCAGCGCATCGCCCTGCTGATGCTCTCCTCGCTGGTGATGATTCTGCAAGGACGCGTCTATGAAGGGCTGATGGTGGATGTGCAGGCCTCCAACAAAAAGCTCCTGCGCCGCAGCGAGCGCATTCTCGCGCGCCTCACGGGCGGCCGCGACGCCGCCGAAATAGACGCGGCGCTGCGTCGCGCCGACGGCAGCGTCAAGCTGGCCTATCTTCTTCTCCAGGGCCATGGACTCGATGAGGCGCGCGCCGCGCTCGAAGACGCGCGCGGCCATTTGCGCCGCGCCGTGGAGGCTCTGGCCGGCGCGCCGATTTGAAAATTCTTCGGCATCCGGGCCCCGACGGTTCGAATTTTGATGCGTATTCGACGAAGACGTATAATTATTCGCCGAAAGGGAATCGTGAGAGCATGACAGTCAACAAGATCGACGCGCTGCTGGCGCTTCGCAGCGAAGGGCGCTTTCTCGTCGGGCGCGATCGCATCAAGCTGCTCGAGGCTGTCGCCGAATATGGCAGCATCACCAAGGCCGCGAAGGTCGTGGGCTTCAGCTATAAGACGGCCTGGGACGCCGTGAACGCGATCAACAATCTGCTGCCGAGCCCCGCTTTTGTGACAAAGGCCGGCGGCCGTTCCGGCGGCGGCGCCGAGGTCACGGCGGAAGGGCGCCGGCTCATCGCCACCTTTCATCGTCTGGAGGAGCGGCTGTCGCGCATCTCCTCGCTCATCGCCGAGGAGGGGCTCGAGGATCAGGATGATTTTCTGCTCTGGAGCGTGGGCGTCAAAATTTCTGCGCGCAATGTATTTCAGACGGAAGTCGTCTCGGTGAAGAAATGGCCCGTCGATGTCGAAGTGCTGCTGCGCGTCTCGCCGGAGACCTCCATTCACGCGATCGTCACAAACGACTCGGCGGTCGAGCTCGGCCTGGAGCCGGGACGCAAGACGCTGGCGCTGATCAAATCCTCCTTCGTCCATCTCACCACGCCCGAGCACACGCCCCCCGGCGTGCGCAATCAGTTCACCGGCGTGGTGCGGCGGCGAATCGACGCAGAGCGCAACAGCGAGGTGCTGCTCGACATCGGCGCGGGCAAGACGATGCACGCTGTCGTGCCGCGGCAGACGGCGGAAGATCTCGGCATAGCGGAAGGCGAGCGCGCCGTCGCCAGCTTCAGCCCGACCGACGTCATACTCGCGGTAGACTGAAATCGAAATTCATATCGCCGGTTGAAAGTTCAATCTGCAGGCGTCTCGCCCGGAAAATGAGCGCTCGTGTCGATTGACACGCCCGCGGCGGCGCTTTTATGTTTTCATTATGTATCACCGAGACATAACGAATCGCCTCTCCCTTCGCCCCAGCCGCCGCAGCGTGGTGGCGGGCATTCCGTCTGCGCTCGGCGTCGCTCTGCTCGGCAGGCCCGCGCGCGCCGCGGACCAGCGCCTCGTGGTCGTCACCAGCTTCCCGGAAGAGTTGACGACTCGCTATGAATCCGAGTTCGAGAAGCTCCATCCCGGCGTTCACGTCCAATTCGTCTGGAAGCAGTCGCGCGACGCGCTCGCCATGCTGAGCGAGACGGACCAGGGCGGCACCGACGTCTATTGGGCGCCCGCTCTCGGAAATTTCCCTATATTGCGAGACCGCGGCGCCTTTCAGAAAGTCTCGGTCGACCGCGCCGCTCTGCCGGGGCGGCTCGGCGGGCAGCTTCTCTCGGATCCCAAAGGGCTGTTCGAAGCCTATGACGTCGCCGGCTATGGCATTGTCGTCGATCCGGCCGCGCTCGCCCGCGACGGGCTGAAGCCGCCCGAGAGCTGGAGCGATCTCGCCGCGCCCGCTTATGCCGGCCGCATCGTCATGCCCATTCCGGCCAAGGTCGGCTTCTCGCCGGCGCTCTATGATATCGTCCTGCAATCGGAGGGCTGGGAGCGCGGCTGGGCGCTGCTCGCCGAAATCGCCGGCGGCGCGGAGCTGCTCGGCTCCGGCGCCGGCCCGACGGCGACCGTGAAAGAAGGGCGCGCGGCGCTCGGCCTGACGATCGACTTCTTCGCTTTCGGCGCGCTGGCCAATGGCGAGAAGATTTCCTTCGTCTATCCGCAGAAGACCGCCTTTCTGCCGGCCCATATCGCCGTCACCGCGGGGACGCGCCGCCTCGAGGCCGCCAAAGCCTTTGTCGATTTCATGCTTTCGACCAAGGGCCAAAAGCTGATGATGGAGGCCGACAGCAGCCGCCATCCGGCCCGGCCGGACGCCTATGCCGACAAGCCGGCCGCCGTCGTCGATCCTTTCGCCCTGCCGCCGGGAACCTTCTACCCTTATGATTCCGAGATCGGTCGGCGGCGGCCCGGCGTCGTCAGCGTGCTGTTCGATTTCGCCATTACAGAGCGCCACGCCGAAACGCAGCGCCTATGGCGCGCCATTCACGCCGCCGAAGCGCGGCTCGCGGCCGCCCCGGACGCCGCGGGAAGCGCCGCCGTCGCCAAGGCGCGCAAGCTCGCCGGCTTCACGCCCGTTACCGAGGCGCAGGCGAAAGACCCCGCTTTTCTCGATCGTTTTTCCAGCCGCGAGCTGAAGGACGGCGATCTCGCCGCCCGTTGGCGCGCAGAAATTTCATCGGCCCGAGCCGAGGCGCTGAGCCTCGTCGCCTCCGCCGAGCCGCGTCTGTGAGGCGGCGGCTTCTCCTCCCATTCGCGCTGTTCGTTCTGACCGCCGGCGCGCCCTATGAGAATCCCAAGCTCGACGGCGATGCTTTTTCCCGCCCCTT
The DNA here is from genome assembly GCF_018887255.1 of Methylosinus sp. KRF6. NCBI lineage: Bacteria > Pseudomonadati > Pseudomonadota > Alphaproteobacteria > Hyphomicrobiales > Methylocystaceae > Methylosinus > Methylosinus sp. KRF6. The sequence goes on from NZ_JAHLJF010000001.1 coordinate 1,505,014, forward strand.
CGCCGGGCTGGACGAGGGGTTTTTGCGCGCCTTTCGGCAGGGGAACGCGCTGTTTCGCCAAGCCTGGGTCATCGGCCCGTCGCAGGATCAGAGCGAAATCACCGGACTCGGGCCGCTCTATAATCGGCTCTCCTGCATCGCCTGCCATGTCAAGAACGGCCGCGGCCCGGCGCCGGACCCGGAGAATGGGATCGCCCGCGCAATGGTGGTGCGGCTCGGCCTGCCCGGCCGCGACGCCCATGGCGGGCCGTCGCCGCATCCGACCTATGGCGGCCAGCTCAATCCGGAGGGCAATCCCGGCGTCGCCGGCGAAGGCCGCGCGATCGTGTCCTTCGACGAAGTCGAGACGCGCCTTCCCGATGGCGAGGCCGTTTCACTGCGTCGGCCGCGCCTCTCCTTTCGTGATCTCGCCTATGGACCGCTCGGCGACGATGTGCGGATTTCGCTGCGCAATGCGCCTCCGGTCTTCGGACTCGGCCTGCTGGAGGCCGTGCCCGACGCGGAGATTTTGCGCTATGCGGCGGGCCAGAGCCGCGGCCGGCCGAACCATGTCTATGACATGGCGGCCGGCCGCATGGCGCTCGGCCGCTTCGGCCTGAAGGCCAATCAGCCCAATCTGCGCCAGCAGATCGCCAACGCCTTCGCCGAGGACATCGGCATCTCCTCCTATCTCTTCCCCGAGCCCAATTGCACCGCTGCGCAGCCGGAATGCCGCGCGGCGGCGGGACGGGAGATCGAGCTCTCCGACGCGCGGCTCGAGGCTTCGCTCGCCTATATGCGCGGCCTCGCCGTTCCGGCCCGCCGCGATCTCTCCGATCCGCGCGTCGCCAAAGGCGAGACGCTGTTCCGCGATATCGGCTGCGCCGCCTGCCATCGCGAGACGATGACGCTCGGAGAGGTCGCCTACGCGCCCTGGCTGAGCGGGACGGAGATTCATCCCTATAGCGATCTTCTGCTGCACGACATGGGCGATGGGCTCGCCGACGGGCGCGAGGATTTCGAGGCCGGTCCGCGCGACTGGCGCACGCCGCCGCTATGGGGCCTCGGCCTCGCCGGGCGCTTTGGAACGCCCGCGGATTTTCTCCATGACGGCCGCGCCCGCAGCGTCACGGAAGCGATCCTCTGGCACGCCGGAGAGGCGGAGGACGCGGCGCAGCGGTTTCGCGGCCTGACGCGCGCGGAGCGCGAGGCGCTGCTCGCATTTTTGGGGTCGCTCTAATGGACGCGAAATCTCGATGAAGCGCGGAATCTGCCCCCTCTCCCGCTGAGTGGGGGACGGCTGGCGAGGGGGCGTCGGGACTATGGGACAATCGGGGGAAGAACGATGAAACTCAGCAAATTCGCGCCCTTGGGCGCCGCCAGCGTCGCCGCGCTCATCGCGAGCCGCGCAACTCTCGCCGCCGAGCAGCCGCAGCCTTTCGATCTCGGCGAGATTCACGTCGGCCTCGAGCACAAGGCCCTTCCGCTCGACAAGAAGAAGGACGACGGCCCGGCGCCGCTGCAGCAGACCGACTCCTATGGCGGCGTGACGATCAGCAACCGCCAGAACGAGACCTTCCAGCGCGATTCGCTCGATCGCGCGGTCAATCTCGCCGCGGGCGTCGTCAGCAATTCCACCGGCGGCACGCGCAATGAGCAGAATATCTATGTGCGCGGCTTCGACCGCTGGCAGGTTCCGCTCACCATCGACGGCGTTCGCGTCTATCTGCCCGCCGACAATCGGCTCGACTTCGCGCGCTTCATGACGCCGGACGTCGCCGCAGTGCAGATCGCCAAGGGCTATGTCTCGGTGCTGGACGGGCCGGGCGGCATGGGCGGCCAGATCAATCTCGTCTCGCGCAAGCCGGCGAAGGAGATAGAGGGCGAGCTGCGCACCGGCCTCGAATTCGGCCGCGACGGCAGCTATGAGGGCATAAAGACCTATGCGCTGCTCGGCACGAAGCAGGATAATTATTATCTGCAGCTCAGCGGCTCCTGGCGCGATCTGCGCGGCTGGATGCTGCCGGAGAGCTATACGCCCACCAATAATCAGGGCGAGGGCTTCCGCGGCAATTCGGGGACCTATGATTGGAGCCTCAACGCCAAGGCCGGCTACACGCCCAACGACACCGACGAATATTCGCTGAGCTTCATCCGCCAGGACGGCAAGAAGGGCGCGCCCTATCACACGACCGACGGGCTGAACAGCCAGCGCTATTGGCGCTGGCCCTATTGGCGCGTGCAGAATCTCTATTTCCTGTCCAACACCAAGATCGGCGATTCGTCCTATGTGAAGACCAAGGCCTATTGGAGCAAGTTCGACAACGACCTCTTCTCCTACAACGACCCCTTCCTCGCCTATCAATCCTCGGCCAAAGCCTTCCGCAGCTATTATCAGGATTATGCGCTCGGCGCCGATGTGGAGGTCGGGCATGATTTCGGCGAGCTCGACACGCTGAAGATCGCCGGCCACTACCGCTTCGACGAGCACGCCACCTGGCAGGAATATTACGGCGTCAATGTCGCCAATAAATCGACCGGATGCGTCATAAACGTCATCTGCTTCACTCAACCGATCGTCTACACGCAGGAAGACACTTATTCGATCGCGGTCGAGAACACCTTTCATCCGACCAAGGACATCGATCTCGTCGGCGGCTTCGCCTATGACTGGCGCCATCTGCGCAAGGCAGATGATTTCGTGGTCGGCACGGGCGTCATCGGCTATCAGCTGCGGGATGTGCAGGCCCCCAATTTCCAGGGCGCGGCCATCTGGCGTTACAGCGACACCAACAAAGTCTATTTCAACGTCTCCGACCGCGAGCGCTTCCCCACCATCTTCGAGCGTTTCAGCTCGCGTTTCGGCGGCGCCACCTCCAACCCCGGCCTGATGCCGGAGCGCGCGATCAATTTCGACATCGGCTGGGCGAGCGAGTTCGCGCCGGGCAGCCGCATTCAATTGGACGCCTTCCACTCCATCGTCCGCAATCTGATCCAATCCGTGCCGGCGCCCGCCTATGGCGCGAGCGTCACCCAGAGCCAGAATGTCGGCGACGCCAGCTTCTGGGGCGGGGAGGTCACGGTCGATTATCGCGCCTCCGACGAGCTGTCGCTGGGCGGCAATCTGACGCTGATGCGCCGCTCGGTCTATGCGCCCTACATCCTCAACTTCCAGCCGACGGGCGTGCCGGACGGCAAAATGTTCCTCTACGCCGGCTGGCGGCCGTTCGACGGGCTGACGCTGACGCCGAATGTCGAGATGAACAGCAATCGCTGGACCTCCAACACGGCGGGGACGATCTATTATCGGACCGGCGCCTTTTTCCTGGCCAATTTCACGGCCGAATATCAGCTGCATCCGAATTTCAAGATCGAAGGCGGGGTGCGCAACATGTTCGACACCGCCTACACATTCACCGACGGCTATCCCGAGGCGGGGCGCAGCTTCTTCCTCGGCGCCAAGGCGACGTTCTGAAGGCTCGCGTGGGGCTGGCCGCGCGCCGGCCGGCCCCGACGGCGACGCTTTGCAAGCGGGCGCGGCGCGGCTACCAATGGGGCAAATGGGCGCGGGTGATTCGTTTTAGCCGCGTTCCCGCTCTGGCCGGGGCCGCCATGGCGTTCCGGCAGATCATTCGGATGGCCTCATGACCAAATTCGCGCTCGACTCCCTCGATCTCGCCGCGCTGCTCTCCTCCCGCGTCTGCCATGACGTGATCTCGCCCGTCGGCGCCATCGTCAACGGGCTGGAGGTGCTGGAGGAGGAGAAGGACGCCGAGATGCGCGGCCATGCGCTGGCGCTGATCAAATCCAGCGCGGCGGAGGCGTCCGCCCGGCTGCAATTCTGCCGCCTCGCCTTCGGCGCCGCCGGCTCCAAGGGCGCCGAGATCGACACCGGCGACGCCGAGCATGTGACGCGCCAGCTGCTCGCCGACGAGCGCACCAAGCTCGAATGGAGCGTGCCGCGCGTGCTGATGTCGAAGAACAAGGTGAAATTGCTGCTCAATCTCTGCCTGATCGCCGATGCGGCGATTCCGCGCGGCGGCGTCATCTCGGTCGCCTCCACCGGCGCCGGAGACGAGGTCGCCTTCACCCTCGAGTCGAAGGGCGTGAATGCCCGCATCGCCGCGGCGATTCCGGCCCTGCTGGCCGGCGAGCCGGAGGAGGGCGTCGTCGACGCGCGCGCCATTCAGGCCTATTACGCCGGCCTCGTCGCAAAGGCGAGCGGGCTCGAGGTCGAAATCTCCACAGAGCCGGAGCATGTGACCATCACCGCGCGGCCGGCCGCCGCGCAGGCGGAGCAGGAGATCGAGACGCCGACGGCGCTCGAGGCCTGAGACGAGAGCGTCTCCGGCCGAAGCGGACGCCGGTTCGGCGCTTGAAACGCGTCGGAACGAGAACTCGCGGCCTTTCTGCGCTTCGACGACCACAGAAAGCCCGCGCCTTCGACCTCGAGCGTGGGAATTTCACTTCTCTTAACCAGAATGCGTCAAGAATGGCGTCGACGCTGCTCATGCGGCCCGAGATCGACGACGCCATGGACGAACTTCTCAACGATTTCCTCGTCGAGACCGCCGAGCACATCGATGCGGCGACGATGGAGCTCGTCTGTCTCGAGAAGGACCCGAGCGATCGGGCGCTCATCGCCAGCCTCTTCCGCCATGTGCATACGATCAAAGGCACCAGCGGCTTTTTGAAGCTGCCGCGCGTCGGCCGGCTGACCCATTCGACCGAGGCGCTCATCGGCGCGCTGCGCGACGGCGCGCCGGTCCGCGCCTCGCATGTCACGCTGATCTTCGCCGCCGTGGACCGCCTGAAGGAAATTCTCGCGGAAATGGGCCGTTCCGAGGAAGAGCCCGCGGGCGACGACGAGGAGCTCGTCGTCGCGCTGGAGGACGCGACGCGACGCGCGCGCCTCGGCGAGGCCGAGCCGCCGGCGGCCGAAATCGCCGAAACGGACCTCGCCGCGCCGCTCGCGGAACCGCGCGCCGCGCAGCCGCCGAACGAGGCGCACGCCGCCGGCGTCGCCCATATCGGCGAGACGGTGCGCGTCTCGGTCAATGTGCTCGACCGGCTGATGGGCATCGTCTCCGAGCTCGTCTCCACCCGCAATCGGCTGCTCGAATTGTCGAGCGCTTGGGCCGGCGGCGACGAGGCGATGAGCAGCACGGTGCAGACGCTGTCCAATATCACCAGCGATTTGCAGGATGCGGTGATGAGCGCGCGGATGCAGCCGGTCGGACGGCTGTTCTCGACGCTGCCGCGCCTCGTGCGCGATCTCGCCCATGATCTCGGCAAGAAGATCGTCGTCACGACGGAAGGCTCCGACACCGAACTCGACCGGCAGGTGATCGAGCTCATTCGCGCGCCGCTGACCCATATCATACGCAATAGCGCCGATCACGGCATAGAGCCCCCGGCCGAGCGCGCGCGCATCGGCAAGAACGAAACCGGCGTCATCACCGTGCGCGCAGCCTATGACGCCGGCCAGATCATCATCGACATCGCCGACGACGGCCGCGGGCTCGACGTCGCGCGCATCCACGCCAAGGCGCTGGCCAATGGGCTCGTCGGCGAGGCGGACATCTCCAAATTCACCGACAGCGAGCTGTTCGAATTCGTCTTCACGCCCGGCTTCTCGACGGCGGACGGCGTCACCAAGGTCTCCGGCCGCGGCGTCGGCATGGATGTGGTGCGCGAGAATATCCAGTCGATCGGCGGCTCCGTCTCGCTGACCTCGCGCTATGGCCGGGGCGCCTGCGTGACGCTGCGCATTCCGCTGACGCTCGCCATCACGCCGGCGCTGATCCTGACCAGCAACGGCTCCCGCTTCGCCATACCGCAGATGACCGTCGTCGAGCTGGTCGGCGTCGGCGACGGTTTCGAGCACGCGATCCAATATATTCACGACGCGCCGGTGCTGCGCCTGCGCAATGACGTGCTGCCGCTGCTCGATCTCTCCACGACGCTCGCGCTCGGCCGCCCGGCCGAGGAGGAGACGCGCGACGGCTTCGTCGTCGTGCTGCGCGTCGGCGCCGCGCGTTTCGGCCTGCTGGTCGAGACGATCGCCGATGTGCAGGAAATCGTCATCGAGCCGCTGGTGAGCGCGCTGGCGCGTCTCGGCGTGTTCTCTGGCCAGACGATCCTCGGCGACGGATCCGTCGTGCTCATTCTCGATCCGGCCGCGCTGCTCGAACATGGCGGATTGCAGCGGCTGGCCGAGCGCCCGGCCGAAGCGGCGACGCCGGAAGCCTTCACGCCGCGGGCGGAGAAGACGCGGATCATATTGGTCAAGGCGGGCCCGGGCCCGCTGAAGGCGCTGCCTCTGTCCCTCGTTCTGCGCATAGAGGATGTGCCGCGCGAGCGGCTGATCCCTTCGGACGGGGCTTTCGTCATGGCCTATCGCGACAGCCTTCTGCCGATCATTCCGGCGACGGCGGATGTGTCGCTCGACCGCCCCTCCAGCCCGATCCTGGTGCTGTCCGGCGCGGGCCAGTCCATGGGCCTGCTCATAGAGGATATCGTCGACGTGACCGACGAAATTCTCGATCTGCAGCGGGAGAGCAATTCCCCGCATATCCTCGGCTCGATCCAGCTCGGCGGCGAGATCGTCGAATTTCTCGACGCCACTTACTACATGCGCATCGCCTGCCCCGCCGCCGTGGCGCGCGGCGTCAGCAAGCGGCATCGCATTCTGCTCGTCGACGACAAGGCCTTCTTCCGCGACATGCTGGCGCCGATTCTCGGCTCCGCCGGCTATGAGGTGACGACCGCGGCCTCGGCGCCGGAAGCCCTCTCCTTCTTGCGCAAAGGGCTCGCCGTCGAAGCCGTGGTGACGGATACCGACATGCCGGAGATGGACGGCTATAATTTCGCCCGCGCGCTGCATGAGCTGCCCGGCCTCGCCGATCTGCCGGTGGTGGCGCTCGCGGCGCAAGCCGCGCCGAGCGTGCTCGCCGCCGCGAAAGCCTGCGGCATCGCTTCCGTCACCGGCAAATTCGATCGCCGCGCGCTCATCGAATGCGTCGGCCGCCTGCTCGACAAGGCGGACACAGCGCCACGCGATCTCGAATTGCGCATCATGTCGGAGCTCGCCGCATGACGCAGCAGCAACGCGAGACCAATGGACGCCGCCGGCCGATCGACGCGCCCAAGCGGCAGACCCGCAATTTCACCATAAAGGTGCGCGGTCAGAGCTTCGGCCTGCCGGTCGAATGCGTGAAGACGATCTTCCATGTCGACAAAGTGACGCCGGTCCCGCTGGCGCCGCGCGAGATCGCCGGCCTCGCCAATCTGCGCGGCCGCATCGTCACCGCGCTGCGGCTCGATCGCTGTCTCGAGCTCGACGGCGGCGACCGACCCGATTCGAAGCTCGCCGTCTGCATAGAGCACAATGGCGAGCGCTACGCTCTGCTCATCGACGAGACCGGCGACGTCGTCACCTGCGAGGAGGACGAGCGCATGGTCTGCCCGACCCATGTCGGACAGCAATTCATCGACGCCACCAACGCCTGCTACCGCCTCGACGACGATTTCCTGCCGATCCTCGACATTCCGGCGCTGGTGCGGCGCCTGTCGAGGCAGAGCGAGAGCGGCGGCCGCGACGGCCATTCGAGAGACGCATCCCGAGGAGGAGACTAATGAAGCAGATTCTGGTCGTGGACGATTCTGCGGTCATCCGCAAAGTCGCGCGCCGCATTCTCGAAGGAATGCAATTTTCCACCGTCGAGGCGGAGAACGGCCGCAAGGCGCTGGTCGCCTGCGAGCAGGCGATGCCGGATGCGATCCTGCTCGACTGGAACATGCCGGAGATGGACGGCGTCGAATTCCTGCGCGCGCTGCGCAAAATGCCCGGCGGGGCGGGTCCCAAAGTGGTGTTCTGCACCACGGAGAACGAGGCGAGCCATATCGCTCTGGCGATGGACGCCGGCGCCGACGAATATATCATGAAGCCCTTCGACCAGCATGTGGTGCGGTCGAAGCTCGAGGATATCGGCGTCATCTGAGCCCGAACGGCAGCAACAGGGACGCTCTCGCGAGCGACGGCGCAATGCGGAAACGGGCGGCGATCCGCGTTTTTCGACCCGGCGCGGAGACTGCGGCGGGGAGGCTGGAATGAGCCTCGCCTTCGCGCGCCTGCGGCGCCTCATCGGCTCGGTCGCCGGCATTTCGCTCGGCGCCGACAAGCTCTACTTCGCCCAGAGCCGGCTCGAGCCGATCATGCGGGCGCATGAATGCCGCGATCTCGCCATGCTCATGCGCCTCATCGAAAAGCACGAGGACGAGGCGCTGCTGCAGCGCGTCGTCGAAGCGATGACGAATAACGAAACCTCGTTTTTCCGCGACCGCGTTCCCTTCGAGAAGCTGAGGCAGGAATGGCTTCCCGAACTGATGGCGCGGCGCGGCGAGCGGCGCCGCCTGCGCATTTGGTCGGCCGCCTGCTCGACCGGACAGGAGCCCTATTCCATCGCCATGGCGCTCGCCGAATCGGAGCCCGATCTCGAGGACTGGACGATCGAGATCCTGGCGACGGATATTTCGGAACTGGCTCTGGAGACGGCGCGGCGGGGCGTCTATAGCCAGTTCGAGGCGCAGAGGGGCCTCACCACGGCGCGGCTTCTGCGCCACCTCGAGCCCTTCAAAGGATATTGGCGCGTCAATGACGCGCTGCGGGCGCGCGTCGCCTTCCAAAAGCTCAATCTGCTCGACGAATTTCGCGACGCCGGACCTTACGACATCGTCTTTTGCCGCAATGTGCTCATGTATTTCGAGCCCGATGTGCGGCGCGACGTCATGACGCGCCTGTTCGGCGCCCTGGCGGAAGACGGCGTGCTGATTCTCGGCGCGGCGGAGACGATGGAGTTCGACGAGCGCTTCACGACATCGACCTCCGGCGACTGCCGCATTCTGCCACGCCGGCGCCGCGCCGCCATCGCGTGATCCGCGCGGCTTCGGGCGCGATTCGGCCAGCCGATCTCATGAGTTCTCGTTTCGACGCGTTTCCAACGCCGAGCCAGCGTCCGCTTCGGCTGGAAACGCTCTCGAAGCCAGATGAGCGGCAAAAATGCAAAGGGGCCCGGCGAGGGCCCCTTTGCATTTCGTCGCTCCGGCTTCGGGCTCAAGCGGTGATGCGCTCGTCGGCTTCGCTCGGCTCGCGCAGCACATAGCCGCGGCCCCACACCGTCTCTATGTAGTTGCGGCCTTCGCTGGCGTTGGCGAGCTTCTTGCGCAGCTTGCAGATGAACACGTCGATGATCTTGAGCTCCGGCTCGTCCATGCCGCCGTAGAGATGGTTGAGGAACATCTCCTTGGTGAGCGTCGTGCCCTTGCGCAGCGAGAGCAGCTCGAGCATCTGATATTCCTTGCCGGTCAGATGCACGCGGGCGCCGGAGACCTCCACCGTCTTCTGGTCCAGATTGACGACGAGATCGCCCGTGGTGATGACCGATTGGGCGTGGCCCTTGGAGCGGCGCACGATGGCGTGAATGCGCGCCACCAGTTCGTCCTTGTGGAAGGGCTTCGTCAGATAATCGTCAGCGCCGAAGCCCAGACCCTTCACCTTGTCCTCTATGCCGGCGAGGCCGGACAGGATCAGAATCGGCGTCTTGACCTTGGCGACCCGCAAGGTGCGCAGCACCTCATAGCCGGACATGTCGGGCAGATTCAAATCGAGCAGGATGATGTCGTAATCGTAGAGCTTTCCGAGATCGATGCCCTCTTCTCCGAGGTCCGTCGTATAGACGTTGAAATTCTCGGATTTGAGCATGAGCTCGATGCTTTGAGCGGTCGCGCTGTCATCCTCTATCAGTAAAACGCGCATTTTCGATCCCCACCCAGCTCCACCAAATCTGCCCCCGGACGCCGTCGCGCCGCCCGAGCGTCGACGATGCGCCGAGATTCGTCGGGCGCGCGCCGAGTTCTATGTCTATTTGTCGAAACGCTAAGCGGTAATGGTTAACAAACCCTGACCTTCGGCCCGGCGGCAAACCAGAACCTCGATCGTCGACGGCTGGAGGAGCCGCCACGAGCCAGAACAGCGTCTCTCGAGGGGGACGAATCGACCGGCTCCCTCATTTATACAAGCCGCTCGCGCGGCTGCGAAGCGCTCCAGCGCTACGCAAACTCCGCGGCGAAAGCTTCACGAAAGCCCCGCGACGCCGCGGTTCGCGCTGCGCTGCGTGATTGACTTATGCGCGGGCTTTCTCCTATATGCCGGCGCGGCGTCGGAAAGACGCGTTTCGTGCGGGGGCTTGCGCGCCCGCAAAAATGCGGATGCAGCCGGCCGCGGGCGAGACGCCCGACGAGACCTGAACACAAGATCGAGGGCCGTGGCGGCGGCCGGCCGATGACGAACTGTCGGCGCGAGGGCGATGTCGACGCGAGCGCTGTCGGCGCGCGCGGCGGGACGGCTCTTCGATCGGCGACCTGAGCGAGCGGAGACCCAAGGTGAAGAGAACTTATCAACCCAGCAAATTGGTGCGCAAGCGCCGCCACGGCTTTCGCGCCCGCATGGCGACTGTCGGCGGCCGCAATGTCCTCGCGGCGCGCCGCGCCCGCGGACGCAAGCGCCTGTCCGCCTGATTTCGCAGGCTTCTCGGCCGAACGAGGACGAGAGGCATGATCGAGAACATCCCGACCGAAACGCGGAAGACGAAGCCGCGACGCCTACGAAAACGGCGCGAGTTTCTGCGCGCCGCCAAGAGCGGGCTCAGTCGCGGCGCGCGCGCCTTCAAGCTGCAGGCGGCGGCCCGAGAGGGCGAAGATGCGGAGGCGCCGCGCTTCGGCTTCACCGTGACGAAGAAAGTCGCCGGCGCCGTCGGCCGCAACCGTATCCGGCGCCGATTGAGAGAGGCGCTGCGGCTCTGTGGCGCATCCGGTCTCCCGGGCTATGATTATGTCTTCGTCGCCCGGCCCGAGGCATTGACGGCGCCTTTTCTGGAATTGACGGCGCAAATCGCGGACGGACTGACGAAGCTCAGGCCGGGCGACAAGACCCGGCGCCATCATCGCAACTCCAAAGACAGGCCGCAGGCGTCATGAACGAATATACGAAGAATGTCCTCATAGCGGCCGGCCTGTCGATGCTGGCGATCGCCGGCTGGGATTATTTCTACGCTTTCCCCAAGCTCGAGCAGCAGCAGAAGGAAGCGCAGCTCGCGCAGCAGCAGAGGCCCGCGGCGCAAAAGCCCGCCGCCAAGCCCGCCGATCAGTCCGCCGCCGACAAAGCCGCGCCCCCGGCCGCCCGGCAGGCGCAGCCGCAGCAGAACGTCGCCGCCGCCCGGTCCGCGCCCAAGACGCGCGAGGCCGCGCTCGCCGAGAGCAAGCGCGTCTCCATCGACACGCCCTCCATTTCCGGCTCGATCGCGCTGAAAGGCGGACGCATCGACGATGTCTCGCTGAAAAACTATCGCGAGACCGTCGATCCCACGAGCCCGATCATCGTGCTGCTCTCGCCCGAGGGCGCGCCGCAGCCCTATTACGCCGAATCGGGCTTTCTCGCCTCCGACAAGGACACGGCGCCGCCCGCTCTGCCGACCAGCGAATCGCTGTGGAGCGCCGATCGCGATCAGCTCACCGTCGGCCAGCCGCTGACGCTGTCCTTCGACAATGGCCAGGGCCTCGTCTTCAAACGCAAAATCGCGGTCGACGATCAATACATGTTCTCGGTGACCGACAGCGTCGAGAATCACGGCCAGAGCCCCGTCACCCTCTATCCCTATCTGCGCGTGTCGCGCATCGGCGCGTTTCCGAGCGCCGGCTACGCCGTTCTGCACGAAGGCTTCGTCGGCGTCTTGGGCGAGGCCGGCCTGCAGGAGCTGAAATTCGACAAGGTCGAGAAGGAGCCGCACGCCACGAAATCTTTCGAGGCGACCGGCGGCTGGCTCGGCTTCACCGAGAAATATTGGGCGGCCGTGCTGGTGCCGCAGCAGGATCGGCCGCTGGTGGCGCGCTTCTCGGCTTCGGGCGCCGGAACGGCCAAGGCCTATCAGGCCGATACGGTCGAGGCGCCGCTGACGATCGCGCCGGGCGCCTCGGGCTCGGTCGCGTCGCGCATCTTCGCCGGCGCCAAGGTCGTCGACACGCTCGACGCCTATGAGGGCCAGGGCATCAAGCTCTTCGACCGGCTCATCGATTGGGGATGGTTCTACTTCCTCACCCGGCCGATGTTCCGCATCATCGACAGCCTGTTCCATGTGCTCGGCAATTTCGGCCTCGCCATTCTGGCCGTCACCGTGCTCGTCAAGATCGCCTTCCTGCCGCTCGCCAACAAGAGCTATCTGGCCGTCGCCAAGATGAAGGAAATTCAGCCCAAGATTCAGGCGCTGAAGGAAAAATACGGCAGCGACAAGCAGGCGATGAGCCGCGAGCAGATGGAGCTGTTCCGCCGCGAGAAGGTCAATCCCGCCGGCGGCTGCCTCCCTGCTTTGCTGCAAATTCCGGTGTTCTTCTCGCTCTACAAGGTTCTGATCATCACCATCGAAATGCGCCATGCGCCCTTCTATGGCTGGATCAAGGACCTCTCGGCGCCGGACCCGACCAATATCTTCAACCTCTTCGGCCTCATCCCCTTCGATCCGACCCATATTCCGGTCTTCGGCTCGTTTCTGTGGCTCGGCGTCTGGCCGCTCGTCATGGGCGTCTCCATGTGGGTGCAGATGAAGATGAATCCGGAGCCGACCGACGAAATCCAGAAAATGGCTTTCGGCTGGATGCCGGTGATCTTCACCTTCTCGCTCGGCAGCTTCGCCTCCGGCCTCGTGATCTATTGGACCTGGAACAATGTGCTCTCGGTCGCGCAGCAATGGGTCATCATGAAGCGCGCGGGCGTGAAGTTCGAGCTGTGGGACAATCTGAAAAAGACGTTCACCTTCAAAAAGGCCGCCTGATCGCAGGGCGCGCCGCACCCTTGGATCACGCTTTGAACGAAACCCGCGACGAGGATTTCACCGAGCCGGGCCGGCTGCTCTTCGCCGGCCCGTGCGATTTCATATTCGCCAGCGCGAAATCCGGCGATTTGCCGCCGATCGGCCCGCCGGAGATCGCCTTCGCGGGCCGCTCCAATGTCGGCAAATCCTCCCTCCTCAACGCTCTCACCGGCCGCAAGACCTTGGCCCGCGTCTCCAACACGCCGGGGCGCACGCAGCAGCTCAATTTCTTCGCTCTCGGCGCTGCGCCGGGCGCGGAGCCGCTGCGCCTCGTCGATATGCCCGGCTATGGCTACGCCGCCGTCGGCAAGGAGAAGATCGCCAATTGGACACGGCTGATGGAGGAGTTTCTGCGCGGCCGCGCCTCGCTGGCGCGCGTCTTCGTGCTCATCGACAGCCGCCGCGGCGTGAAGGATCTCGATGAAGAGATGTTCGATCTGCTCGACCGCGCCGCGGTCTCCTATCAGATCGTGCTGACGAAGCATGACGAGCTGAAGGTCTCCGAGCGCGAGGCCGCCGTCGCCGCCGTGGAGGCCGCGCTGGCCAAGCGCCCGGCCGCCTTCCCGCGCCTCGCCGTCACCTCCTCCCGCACGGGCGACGGCGTGACGGAGCTTCGCGCCGGGATCGCGCGGCTGCTGGCCGAACGAAACGCTTGAATATTGCAGCCTCGTCGGTTCTAACCACCTCATTCGAATGAAGCGTCGCCGCGCCCACCCTCCCCTTGCAGGGGGAGGGTCGACCGGCGAAGCCGGACGGGGTGGGGTGCAAGCCCGAGACTCGGGGCGTCACCCCCTCCCGAGCGCCTTCGGCGCTCGACCTCCCCCCTCGAGGGGGAGGTGGGGCGTCGGTCATTCGCTCGATTGGCGTGTTCTCTCACCATTAGGCGGACCCATGACCGAGGATTCGGCCGACAGCGCGCTCCAGCAAGCCCGTATTCTGATGCAGGCGCTGCCCCATATGCTGCGCTATGACGAAGCGACAGTCGTGGTGAAATATGGCGGCCACGCCATGGGCGACGACAAGGTCGCGCGCGACTTCTCTCGCGACATGGTGCTGCTCGAGCAATCGGGCGTGAACCCCGTGGTCGTGCATGGCGGCGGCCCGCAGATCGGCGCCATGCTCGGCAAGCTCGGCATAAAATCCGAATTCGCCGACGGGCTGCGCGTCACCGACAAAGCGACGATGGAAATCGTCGAAATGGTGCTCGCCGGCTATATCAACAAGCAGATCGTCGGCTTCATCAATTCCGAGGGCGGCCGCGCGATCGGCCTTTGCGGCAAGGACGGCCGCATGGTGACGGCCGAGAAGCTCGCGCGCCCCAATCATGAGGACGGCAAGGCGATCGATCTCGGCTTCGTCGGCGAGGTGGCGAAGGTCGACACCACAGTGCTCGATCAGGTGCTCGGCCGCGAGCTGATCCCCGTGCTCGCGCCCGTCGCGCAGGGCCTCGACGGCGAGACCTATAATATCAACGCCGACACTTTCGCCGGCGCCATCGCCGGCGCGCTCGGCGCCAAGCGGCTATTGTTCCTCACCGACGTTCCCGGCGTGCTGGACAAGAACAAGCAGCTCATCAAGGAGCTGAAGGTCGAGGATATTCCAGGCCTCGTCGCCGACGGCACCATCACCGGCGGCATGATCCCCAAGGTCGAGACCTGCATGTATGCGATCGAGCGCGGCGTCGAAGGCGTCGTCATTCTCGACGGCAAGCTGCCTCATGCGGTGCTGATCGAGCTTTTGACCGACCATGGCGCCGGCACGCTGATAACGAGGTGAGGCGTTGACAGCGAAGCGCGTGGCGACGATGCGATCCTGGAGCCGCCTCACGGCTCCGGATCGCGTCGCCCCACGCACGGGGCGGCGCGCGCGATGACGGAGCCCGCCGACGAGCCGCGCCTGCTGACCATCGCCAATCGCTTCGCCCATGTCGACACATGGGTCTTCGACCTCGACAACACGCTCTATCCGGCGTCGTCGGACCTCTGGCCGAAGATCGATCATCGAATCACTTTGTTCATGATCCGCCTGTTCGGCCTCGACGGAATGTCGTCGCGCGCGCTGCAGAAGCATTATTACAAGCATTACGGCACGACTCTGCGCGGGCTGATGACCGAGCATGGCGTCGACGCCGACGCATTTTTGAAATTCGTCCATGACATCGATCGCTCGTCGCTGCCGCCAAATCATTCGCTGGCGGCGGCGATCGCGGCGCTGCCGGGCCGCAAGCTCATCCTCACCAATGGCTCGCGCGAACATGCGCTCGATACGGCGAAGCAGCTCGCCATCGATCATATTTTCGAAGATGTGTTCGATATCGTCGCGGCCGATTTCATCGCCAAGCCGCATGAGGGCGCCTATGAGCGCTTCTTCGATCGCCACGCCGTCGAGCCGAAGCGCTCCGCCCTTTTCGAGGACATAGCGCGCAATCTCATCATCCCCCATGCGCGCGGCATGACCACCGTGCTGGTGACGCCGGAAGCCGGCCATGAAGAAAAGCGCGAATCCTGGGAGATCGCCCATGGTCGCGAGCCGCATGTGGATTTTACGACCAATGATCTCGCTGGGTTTTTGGAGGGGCTGACGGCGACGTCACAACCCCAGTAGAGGCCTGATCTTCGCCGTCATCGGACAGCAGGCGGCCCGAAGCTTTCCTCGTCATGCAGGTTTTCTGGCGTCACCCCGGCGAGTAGATCATCGAGAGAGCATTCGGGCGCTGTAAGCGGCTCGATCACAACGCGGCCGCCTTCGACGCGCAACTCGACAGTCTGGCCGATCTCGAGGCGCGCCTGCTCCATGACGGCCGAAGCTATGCGCACGGCTGCGGAGCTGCCCCATTTTTCGACGATCGCTCGCATCAGGAAACCTCGCTTATCTACAGCTTCGAAGCCTACGACCGGGACGCCGCGTCGTCGAGCCGTTTTCCCATCCCGTTCAGAAACTGTCACATTTCCGCAACGGAACAGCATTCTTTGCAACGTCGCCTTGACTGTGGAGCACCCGCTCTCTTCAATGCGGCAATGATGCGAGCGGGGGCACATCGGCATTTGAGAGCGAGCGTGATCGCGCGCGTGCTCGCCTGCCTGCTCATGCTGCAAGGCTTCATCGTCGCCGCTGGCACCACTCTCGCGGAACAAACAAGCGGCGCCGCCGGCTGGACCGAAATTCACGCGACGGCGACCGAGCGCTGCGCTGGCCAGAACGGCGCCGAAAATCCGCTGAACGGCCACTCCTCTTGCGAGCGCTGCATGTTCTGCACGCTCGGCGCGCGTGGCGCCGCGCTGATCCTCGCGGCGCTCTGGTGCGTGACCGCGATCTCGCCGCCCGAACCGGATTGGCGCCTTGCGCCACGCAGCGCCGACGCGGCCGAATCCTCGACGCCGCTCGGCTGGGCCAGCACCTGGTCGTCGCGCGCGCCGCCTTCCCTCTCCTGATCCGAAACGAATCGCGGCTCTCTCGCCGCATCTTTCTATCGGAATCGCGCGCGCCTGCATGGCGTCGCGCCAGGAGCAATTTCACATGTCTCGCAACGCCCTCATGCGCGGCGCATCCGCCGGCGCGCTGTCTTTCGTCGTCTTTTCATCCGCCGCTGCGCAGGAGGCCCTGCCCGCCATCGACATCTCCGGCGAGCAGCGCCCTGCCGCCGGCCCCTCGCGCGGAAAGCTGCAACCGCCGAATGGCAAGCTGCAGCTCGATGTCGCCTCGCAGACCGGCAGCCGCCTCGGCCTGACGCCGCGCGAGACGCCGTCCTCCGTCTCCATCGTCGATCGCGCGACGATCGAGGCGCGCGGCGCGCAGACGACGCAGGAGGTTATTCAGCGAATGCCCGGCGTCGTCACCTCGGACCCGCCGGGCTCGGCCGGCGCGATCAGCCTGCGCGGCTTCGGCGCGTCATCGGTGACGCAGATGTTCAACGGCATCACCGTGCAATATGACGCCATCGCCGGACGCCCCGTCGACAGCTGGCTCTACGACCGCATCGAGCTTCTCGGCGGCGCCTCCTCTTATCTCTACGGCCAGGGCGCCGTCGGCGGCGCGGTGAACTACGTCAGCAAGATCGCCACGCGCGGCGAAGAGCGCAATGAGGCGCTGTTGATGGGCGGCATGTGGTTCAACCGCCGCGCCTCTTATGGCTTCAACAAGCAGCTCGACGAGACTAATTGGCTGCAATTCGATCTGAGCTACAAGGGCTCGCAAGGCTGGGTCGAGGATTCCAATCACAATTCCGGCGCCGGCTCCATCTCCTGGCTCACCGATATCGCGCCCGGCCTCTCCAACACTGTCGCGGTGGAATTCCAGAGCGAGCAGCGCGACGCCTATTGGGGCACGCCGGTTCCGCGTCCGTTCGGCGGAACGGGCACGATTGCCTGGGGAACCTTCGGCCTGCCGGTTCTCGATCTCAAATTCGATCCCGGCGTGCGCTTCAAGAACTACAACAGCCTGAAGCCGGTCTTCGACCAGCAGGTGCTGTGGGTGCGCGATATTGCGGAATATAAGCTCGACGAGGAGACGAGCTTCAAAAACACCTTCTATCTCTATCGCGCCGACCGGCAATATCAAAACGTCGAATCCTATCGCTACGATGCGACCAACACGCTCATAGAGCGCAGCGGATCTTTCGCCACCCGGCACGTCCAGAGCCTCGTCGGCGACAGGCTGGAGGCGACGAATGCGACGACGCTATTCGGCCTCGAATCGAAGACGGTCGCAGGCATAGATTTTTCGCTCAATCAGCAGACGCGCAACGGAAGCCTGGAATCGGGGCTGACCGTCGACTCGGTCGAGCCCTATGGCTACTCGGCCTATAAGCTCTATCAGGACAATCCAGCGGCGACGAGCTATGTGGGCGACGCCCGCAGCAAGCTCTACACGCTAGCGCTCTTCGCCGAGAACCGGCTGTCGCTGACGCCGCAGCTTCATCTCGTGACGGGCCTGCGCTGGGAGAAGATCAGCCTCGAGCGCTTCAATTATCGCATTCCGACCCTGCCCAGCGCCTCGAACCCCTATGGCAATCCCGCCTATTTCGGCAAAGGATACGAGCCGATCACCTGGCGCGCCGCGCTGATGTACGACGTGACCAAGGAGGCGAACGTCTATGTCTCCTACAGCACGGCGGCCGATCCGCCCTCCGGCATTCTGCTCACCAACAACGCCGGCGGCGTGCGCAATTTCGAGCTCACCACCGGCTGGCAGATCGAGGCGGGAACGAAGCTCGATTTCTGGGAGGGCAGAGGCTCGGCGACTCTCGCCGGCTATTTCATCGAGCGCAACAATGTCACCACTTCCGATCCCGCCAATCCCAACAGCGTCGTCAATGTCGGCAAGCAATCGTCCAACGGCATAGAGGTTAATGTCGGCTTGCAGGTGTTGGACAATCTCAGCGTGCAGGGCAACGCGGCCTGGATCAATCCGAAATTCGAGACCTTCGAGGAGGCGGCGACGATCGCTGGAACGACGATGCGCGTGTCGCGCGCCGGCAATCGGCCGACCAATATGGCCCGCTGGATCGCCAATGGCTGGATCACCTGGGATTTCCTGCCCGATTGGCAGGCGACCTTTGCGGCGCGCTTCGTCGGCGATCGCTTCGCCGACAACGCCAATACGATGCGCATACCGGCCTATACGACTTTCGACGCCGGCCTCTCCTGGCGCGTGACGCCCAATGCGAAGCTGACCGCCATGCTGAAGAACATGACCGACGCCGCTTATGTCGAATGGGCGTCGGGCGGCTCGGGACCGCTACTGCGGCTCGGCCGGCCGCGCACTTTCGAATTGTCGCTGAAGATGACCTTCTGAGGAGGCGGACATGAAGAGATATCTCTATCTCGCTCATCGCTGGCTCGGGATCGGGCTCTGTCTGTTCATGGCCATGTGGTTCTTCTCGGGCGTCGTCATGATGTATGTCGGCTATCCGAAGCTGCTGCCGTCCGAGCGGCTGGCGGCGCTGCCGCCGCTCGATTCGGCGCGCTGCTGCATCGATCTCTCCCGCGCTTTCGACGCTGCGGGAGAGGGCGGCGCGCCGCAATCCGTCCGCCTCACCAGCATCGCCGGCGCGCCGACTTTCATTTTCGAGCGGCGCGCGAAGGACAGCGGACCGCAATTCACGGCGGTGCGCGCCAGCGACGGCGCGCGCGTGACCGGCGTTTCGGAGCAGGACGCCACCGTCGCCGCGCGCGCCTTCCTCGGCGGCGAGGCGAGCTATGACGGAATCGTCGACGAAGACCAATGGACGCATTCCAAAGGTCTCGACGGACTGCGCCCGCTGCATCGCGTCTATATGTCCGATGCGGATTCGACGCTACTCTATGTCTCTTCCGTCACGGGCGAGGTGGTCCGCGACGCGACGCGGACGGAGCGCCTCTGGAACTGGGCCGGCGCCTGGATCCATTGGCTCTATCCGTTCCGCGGCGGCTGGTTCGAGGCCTATTGGCATGACATCATCGTCTATTCCTCGCTCATCGGAACCGTGCTCGCCGTCACCGGCCTCGTCGTCGGCGTCATGCGCTGGCGTTTTCGCGCGCCCTATAGGACCGGCGCGCGCACGCCCTATCGCGAAGGCATGATGAAATGGCACCATATCGTCGGCCTCATCGGCGGCGCGACGGCGATCACTTTCGTCTTCAGCGGCCTGATGTCGATGAACCCGTGGAAAATCTTCGAGACCAGATCGGCCTTCGACGCCAAAGCCTATTATGGCGGCGCGCTCGCGCCCGAGCGATTCCATCTGTCCATCGCGCAAGCGCTGACGAAATTCGCGGATGACGGATTCGCCGCGCGCGAGCTCGAGCTGCGCGTCATCGACGGCGCCGGCTATTATGTCGGCTTCAGCGCCGGCGGCGCGACGCGAATCTTGCGCGCAGAGGCCGACGCCGCCCCCGCCTTCACCCTGCCGCTCGAGGAATTGAAGCGGCTCGGCGCGCGGCTCGTTCCCGACGCGAAAGTCACAGCGGCGACGGTGATGGAGACCTACGACTTCTATTATTTCGCGCGCGCGCCACACACCATGCATGGCGATGTCGACAAGCGCCTGCCTGTGTTGCGGCTCGAGTTCGACGACGCCGCCGGAACCTGGGCGCATATCGACCCGCATACGGGCGCCGTGCTCGGCAAGCTGGATTCCGGGCGCCGCGCGAGCCGCTGGCTGTTCGCCTTTCTGCACAGCTGGGATGCGCCGGCGCTGCTCGCCGCGCGGCCCTTGTGGGACGCGCTCATGCTGGCGCTCAATGGCGCGGGCTTCGCGCTCAGCGTCACCGGAATCGTGATCGGCTGGCGACGGCTGAAGCGCAAATTCGGCGAGCGCAGAGCGCCGGCGCGATCGGCGTCGCCGAACTTGGCGCGATCGAGCCGCGCATGACCACCGTGCTGGTGGCGCCTGACGCCTGGCTGTGAGGAGCGCCGCGGACTGGCGAGGGGCCAACCCCGCGGGGCCGACCGAGCCCACCGACATGGAACGTCATTTGCGTAATCGGCCAGCGAGGTCGCGCTTCGACGAATTGAAGCCGCCTCGAAGCCTTTTCGATGGTTTGGGGAGCGAGCCATGGTCGATTCGATTGGCGCCGCCGTGGTGGGAACATTCGGCCTCGCGGCGGAGGCGGTAGCCAAAGGCGCGGCGGGCGCGACCGTCATCGACGGCTATGACGCCCTGAAGTCTGGACTTTCAGCCTTCGCCAAGAGGGAGCTCGCCGAGCTGGAGCCGCGACCGCGTTCGATCGGAATGCAAATCGCGATCACTGAAATCATCGACGCCCAATCGGAGGAGACGAGAACGGCGCTTTGCGTCCTCGCCGCCACGCTCGTCGCCCGACTGAGGGACGCCGCTCCGGCCGCCGGACTCGACATCGACCGCCTCGCCGCGCTCGAAGCGCAGCTCAGCGCCCACGCTCCAAAATAGGGGCCGCCGGCGGCAGCCGCGCGCTGTCGAGATCGGCGCCGTGGAAGCTCGCGCCGGTGACATCGGCGCCGGAGAGATCGGCGTCGCCGAGCTTGGCGTGATCGAGCCGCGCATTGCGCAGGCTCGCGCCGGCGAAGCGCGCCGAGGCCAAGACCGCATGGGTGAGATTGGCGCCGGTCAGATCGGCGCCGTCGAAGATCGCGGCGGTGAGATCGGCGCGCACAGGGACCATGCCCTGATTGGCCGGATCGGCGCCGAGATCGGCCTCGACGAGCTTCGCCTTCACGAAGCGCGCGCCGCGGCCGCCGCCGATGATGCGGGCGCGCGTCAGATCGGCGCCGGAAAAATCCGCCTCGTCGAGAATGGCCGCATAGAGGATCGCGCCGGAAAGATCGGCGCCCGAGAGATCGGCCTCGCGCAGATCGGCGCGGGTGAGATTGGCCTCGCCGAGCCTTGCGCCGACGAGCTTCGCCCCGGCGAGCCGCGCAGCGAAGAGATCGGCGCGCCGAAGGTCGAGCCCCGAGAGATCGAGGCCGGAGAGATCGAGATCGGTGAGCGCCACAGGCTTTCCGGCGGAGGCGGCGATCAGCTGCTCTATATCGGCGCGGCTTCGGTCCGCCGCCGTGGCCGCCAACGGCGCGAGAATCAGCAGGACGGCGGCCAAAAGGCGGCTCGCTCGGGCCGAGAACATTATGAAGGCTCCCTCGCTCTGCGTCGCTTCTGCGGCGACGGCGGGCCAGCCTACCCCCGCGGCGCGCCCGCGGCCGCGGGAAAGAATGCGCGACGCGCAGGAAAGACGTCCCGCCGCCGACGCGGCGATCGGCCCCTATTTCCGCGATTGACAGGGCGGCGGCCTTGCCGCCTATAGCCCTGACCCTTTCTGCGGGCCGCCTGCCCGCGACCTCTCGGAGCTGGACGATTTCATGCCGCACACTGGTCTCGAGAATCTCATCACCACCGCCTTCGAAGACAGGGCCAATATCGACGCCTCCACGCAGGGCGACATTCGCCACGCGGTCGAGAGCGCGCTGCGTCTGCTCGATTCGGGCAAGCTGCGCGTCGCCGAGAAGATCGAGGGCGCGACCGGCCCCGGCTCCTGGAAGGTCAATCAATGGCTGAAGAAGGCCGTGCTTCTCTCCTTCCGCCTCAATGATATGAGCGTGATCGAGGGCGGGCCGGGCGGCGCGAGCTGGTGGGACAAGGTTCCCTCCAAATTCGCCGGCTGGGGCGCGGCCGAGCATAGAGCCGCGGGCTTCCGCTCCGTGCCGGGCGCGATCGTGCGTCACTCGGCCTTCGTGGCGCCGGGCGTGATCCTGATGCCGTCCTTCGTCAATCTAGGCGCCCATGTGGACGCCGGCACGATGGTCGACACTTGGGCCACGGTCGGCTCCTGCGCGCAGATCGGCAAGAATGTGCATCTTTCCGGCGGCGTCGGCATTGGCGGGGTGCTGGAGCCGCTGCAGGCCGGCCCCACCATCATAGAGGATGATTGCTTCATCGGCGCGCGCTCGGAGATCGTCGAGGGCGTCGTCGTCGGCCAGGGCTCGGTGATTTCCATGGGCGTCTTCATCGGCGCCTCGACCAAGGTGATCGACCGCGCCACCGGCCAGATTCACATCGGCTACGTGCCGCCCTATTCGGTCGTGGTGTCGGGCAATCTGCCGGGCAAGCCGCTGCCGGACGGCTCGGCCGGGCCGTCGCTCTATTGCGCCGTCATTGTGAAGACCGTCGACGCGCAGACGCGCGGCAAGACGGCGATCAACGAGCTGCTGAGGGACTGATGGAGCTGCCCTCGCGCGAGCGCCTGAGCTTCCTCTATCGCACGGAGGAGGGAAGCCTCGACCGCGCCGGCTGGCGCTGCGGCGTTGCGGGCCTTCTGGCTGTCCTCGTCCCGCTGACGCTGATCTGGCTGGCGCTCTTCCCCTATACGGATCACGACCTCGCGAAGGACCCGTTCTTCGTCTGGCAGACGGTGGTCGCCTACGCCTATCTCACCTTCTATGCGCTGGCGATTTTGCTGATCGCGGTGAGCTTCGTGAATCTCTCGGCCAAGCGCTTCCGCGCGCTCGGCCGTCCCGCGCCGCTGCTGCTGGCCGGACTCCCGCCCTTCGTCGCGCTGGTGGCGGGCGCCATGCACTGGCTGCAGCCGCGCGTCGCCGAGGTGATGCCCTATTGGCCGGTGGCGCTCGCCGATGTGGCGCTCGCCGCGGTCGCGCTGTGGACGGGGTATGAGCTGGGGGTGAGAGAGGGCGGGGAGTAACGGTTTCGCCTTGCGGCGACAAAAAAGCAGCCCTCATGCTGAGGAGGCCGCGCAGCGGCCGTCTCGAAGCACGAGGGCTGCGATGCCGATCGAAGGGGCGACAGTCTACATCCTCCTCTGCGCCGATGGCGCATATTACACCGGCCTGACCCGCAAAAGCGTCGACGAGCGCGTCAGCGAGCACAATCAGGGAATCCATGAAGGATTCACGGCGACGCGCTTGCCGCTTCGCCTTCTCTGGTCGGCGCATTTCGAACGCGTGACAGAAGCGATCGCGACAGAACGGCGCATCAAGGGCTGGAGCCGGGCCAAGAAGGAAGCGCTGATGCGCGGAGATTTGGACGCCCTTCCTGGCTTGGCCGCTCGCGGCGGAAAGAAGGAACGTCGAGATTGCGGCGTCCCCTCGCCCTTCGAGACGCCTGCTGCGCAGGCTCCTCAGGGTAAGGGGACTTAAAGATTCCGTCTTCGGTCGGATCCTCGTCCCCCCGCGCGTTGACGCCTCCGCCCGGCGCCCATAGTGTGCGCCCCTCTTCGCAACCGCAACAAAAGCCGCATCATGCCCACGTCCGAGCCTTTGCCCGCCGATCTTCTCGAAGCCGCCCGCGTCTCGCCGGCCTGGCCGTTCGAAGAGGCGCGCAAGCTCGTCAAACGCGTGGCGGAGACCGGCCAGACCAAAGTTCTGTTCGAGACCGGCTACGGCCCCTCGGGCCTGCCGCATATCGGCACTTTCGGCGAGGTGGCGCGCACCTCCATGGTGCGCCACGCCTTCGAAGTGCTGACCGAAGGAAAGATCGAGACGCGCCTGCTCGCCTTCTCGGACGATATGGACGGGCTGCGCAAAGTGCCCGACAATATCCCCAATAAGGAGCTGGTCCGCGCCCATCTCGGCAAGCCGCTGACCAAGGTGCCGGACCCGTTCGGCACGCATGAGAGCTTCGGCGCGCACAATAACGCACGCCTGCGCGCCTTTCTCGACGCTTTCGGCTTCAAATACGAATTCGCCTCCTCGACGGACTATTACACCTCCGGCCGCTTCGACGCCGCGCTGCTGCATATGCTGGCGCGCTACGAGGAAGTGATGAAGATCATGCTGCCGACCTTCCGGGAGGAGCGTGCGGCGACCTATTCCCCCTTCCTGCCGATTCACCCGCACACGAGCATCGTCATGCAGGTTCCGCTCGACTCCATAGACGCGGCGGCGGGGACGATCTCCTGGCGCGATCCCGAGAGCGGCGACGCCTTCGTCACGCCCGTCACCGGCGGCCACTGCAAGCTGCAATGGAAGCCGGACTGGGCGATGCGCTGGTATGCGCTCTCGGTCGATTATGAGATGGCCGGCAAGGACCTCATCGATTCGGTGAAGCTGTCCTCTGCGATCGTGCGCGCGCTCGGCGGCCGTCCGCCGGAGGGCTTCAATTACGAGCTCTTCCTCGACGAGAAGGGCCAGAAGATTTCCAAATCCAAGGGCAATGGACTCACCATCGAGGAATGGCTGACCTACGCCAGCCCGGAGAGCCTCGCGCAATTCATGTTTCAAAAGCCGAGCGCGGCCAAGAAGCTCTATTTCGACGTCATTCCGCGCAATGTCGACGATTACCTCTCCTTCCTCGAGGCCTATCAGCGGCAGGCATGGAAGGAGCGGCTCGGCAATCCGGCCTGGCACATTCACTTCGGCGCGCCGCCGGAGCCGGAGACGCTCGCCCATGAGGGCGAGGCCAAGGGGACGGCGATCTCCTTCTCCATGCTGCTCAATCTGGCGACCGTCGCCAATGCGGAAGATCCGTCCGTGCTGTGGGGCTTTCTGCGCCGCTATGCGCCGAATGTGTCGCCGCAGAATCATCCGCGCCTCGACAAGCTCGTCGGCTATGCGGTCGCTTACTTTCGCGACTTCGTGCGGCCCGCGAAAAAATATCGCGCCGCCGACGATGTGGAGCGCGGCGTGCTGACGACTCTTTCGCAGACGCTGGCGTCGCTGCCGAAGGACGCCAGCGCCGAAGATATTCAGACCGCGCTCTATGACGTCGCGCGCGCCGTGCCGCGCTATCAGGATTTGAAGGCCAAGGGCGCGACGCCGGAGCGGCCGGGCGTGTCGAATGATTTCTTCAACATGCTCTATGAGGTTCTGCTCGGCGAAAGCAGAGGCCCGCGCTTCGGCTCCTTTGTCGCCCTGTTCGGCGTCGAAGAGACGCGCGGCCTCATCGCCAAGGCGCTCGCCGGGGAGCTGACGAAGGCCGCTTAGGCCGCCGCTGTGCAACAGGAGCGACGAACATGCGCACTGCGGATGCGGATATTCTGATCCTTCCGGGGCTCGGCGGCTCCGGCCTCGAGCATTGGCAGACGCGTTGGGCGAAAAAGCTCTCCACCGCGCGCTGCGTGGCGCAAGCGGATTTCGACGCGCCGCGTTTTCCCGAATGGATCGAGAGCATAGAGCGCGAGATCGCCGCGGCGACGCGCCCCGTGGTGCTGGTCACGCATTCGCTCGGCGGCATAGCGGCGCTGCATGTCGCCGCGCGCGGGAGCGACAAGATCGCCGCCGGCTTCCTCGTCGCGCCGCCCTCCGAGCGCGCGATCGGCGAGCTCACGGCGATCGATCCCGCCTTTCTGCCGATTCCGCGCGAGCGGCTGCGCTTTCCCGCGCTTCTCGTCGCCAGCTCGGATGATCCTAATGCGGAGGCGGATTTCTCGAGGGTCTTGGCGCAGGACATAGGCGCGGAGCTGGTGGACGCCGGCGCGGCCGGACACATCAACGCCGATAGCGGCCATGGGCCTTGGCCCGAGGGCTCGCTGCGCTTCGCGGGCTTTCTGTCGAAGCTGTAGCATCCCCTCCCTCACTCTCCCTTAGCTTTCGCGGGAGAAGGAGGCGGCGGGCATTGCGCGAAGCGTCGATGAAGCGCCGAATTTGCTCCCTCTCCCGCGAAGCGGGGGAGAGCTGGGGAGGGGTCTCACCGCCCGCGCATCGCCTCTATTTCCCTGCGCGCCCGCGCCTCGAGCGCATCCGCGGCCTCTCGCGTCATCAGTCGGCGCGGCGTCGCCACGTCGAGCGTCGCGCCGACATGCGAGGGGCGCGACGACAAAAGAAAAATTACATCGGCCAGCTCGATCGCCTCGCGCAGATCATGAGTGACGATCAGCGTCGTCACATGGCGCTCGTCGATCAGCGTGGCGATGCGCGCGCGCAGATCGCGCGCCAGCGCATCGTCGAGCGAGACGAAAGGCTCGTCCAGCAGCAGCAGATCGGGCTCGATCGCCAGCGCCCGCGCAATGGCGACGCGGCGCGCGAGGCCGAGCGACAATTCGCCGGGAAAATGCCGCGCATGTTCGGATAGCTCGAGCGCGTCGAGCAGAGCGGCGAGCGCTTCCTCGCCGGCCTGCGGCGCGGCGATGCGCAGATTGTCGATGACGCTACGCCAGGGCAGAAGGCGCGGCTCTTGAAACACCATGCCGAGCCGCCCGCCCGCGGGAAGCCGCACCTCGCCGGAAAATTCCGTATCGAGTCCGGCGATGATGCGCAGCAATGTCGTCTTGCCGCAGCCGGACGGACCGACGACGGCGCCGGCGCGGCCGACGGGAAGCGAAAGCACGAAGTTTTCGAGCGCCCGCTGCGGCCGGTCGCCGCTGGCGTAATCCTTATGCGAAACCCTGACCTCGAGCAGGGCGGCGGCGCCATCGCGAGACATGTCGTTCAAAGGGCTGCACCAGGAGAGTTTCGACGGCGAGCATCAGCAGGACGAAGGGAATCGCATAGGCGAGCAGCAAACGCACGTCGAAAAGCTGAAACGCCATATTGATCTCGAAGCCGACGCCATTGGAGCGGCCGATCAGCTCCACCACCAGCACGATCTTCCAGACCAGCGAGAGGCCCGAGCGCGTCGCCGCCGCGATATAGGGCGCGAGCTGCGGCAAGACGATATGCCGCAGCCGCGCGGCCGGGCGCAGGCGGAAGACCTCGGCCATCTCATCGAGCTCGTGATCGAGCGCGCGGGCGCCCTCCCGCATCACGACGATGGCGTTGGGGAGCTTGTTGAGCGCCACCGCGCCCACCGCCGCCGCCTCGGTGAGGCCGGCCCAGAGATAGGCCAGCACGATGACCACCAGCGCCGGCAGATTGAGGAGAATGACCAGCCAGGGATCGAACAGCCGATCCAGCGCCGGCCGCCGTCCCATGGCGTAGCCGAGCGCCGCGCCCAGACTCATGGCCAGCAGAAAAGCGGCGGCGACGCGCGCCAATGTCGCCGCGAGATTGGTGAACAGCGCGCCGCTCTCGGCCTCATGAGCGATCGCCTCGAAGACAGGGAGCGGCCCCGGCAGGCGGCGCGGATCGGAAAACAGCGCCGCGCCCTGCCAGAAAGCCAGCAGCAGCGCCAGCGACAGGAGGCGGATCACCGCACCGCGCTCGCCGCGGGCTCGTAGAAAGTGCCCGCGGGCAAGGTCTTCGCCGAGCCGACCAGCGCCGCGCCGCCGATTTCCGCGAGAGTGGCGTAGAGCCCGGCGGCGTCTTCCCGCTCCTGCTCGACGCTGCGGGCGGGAATGCCCTCCACATAGCTCTTGCGATAGAGCGCGAGCACGGCGGGGTCCTTGGCCGGAATGCGCTGCAGGGCGATGCGCCAGGCGGCGTCCGATGTCGCGATCAGGCGTCGCGCCTTGTCGATCATGGCGAAGAAGCGCGCCAGCGACGCGGGACTCTTCGCGGCGAAGCCCTCGTCGAACACATAGCCGGTGACGACCGGCGCGCCCTTGGCGCCGAGCGCCGTCTCCACCTTGCGCAGATCGATGACGCGGGAGAGGCCGCGCGCCTGGAGATCGGCGGCGAAATTCCAGAATTCGAGCGCGGCGTCCAGCTCGCCCTCGGCGGCTTTCTCGGCGATGAGCGGCGGCGCGCCGTAAACGATGATCGCCGATTTGGTGAGATCGACGCCCTGACGTTGCGCATAGGCGCGCAGCAGCAGCCAGCTTTTGTCGAGCGGGCCGCCGGCGACGCCGAGCTTCTTGCCGGCGAGATCGGCGACGCTCTTCACCGCTTTGTCGCGCGCCATCAGCGCGCCTATGGCGGTGGAGTGCGGATAGAAGGTGAGCTTGGCGCCGTCGGCGCGCTGGCGCGCCACCCACAGCCAGTCGGAGACCACGATATCGACGGAGTTGCTCTGAATGGCGATCTTGGCGGCGTCGGTATTGGCGAGCTCTGTGACCGTCAACTCGAGCCCCGCCTCCTTATCGAGCCCGAAGGCGGAGACGACGGCGAGCTCCCAAACGCCCGAGCCGGTCTTCTGCAGGCCGAGGCGGAGCCGGTCGGCCGCGCGCGCTGGCGCGACGCCGAGAAGCGCGACCAGCGCCGCGAGCAGGAGCTTTTGGAAGATTGGTCGCAAGATGAATCCCGCCTCTGTGCCGAGCGCTCGCGTGAACGAAGAAACGGGGCCTTCACCCTCCCCTCGAGGGGGAGGGTCGGATGGCGAAGCCATCCGGGGTGGGGTCGCACGGCAAAGACTCGGCGGAAACACCCCCACCCGATCGCCTTCGGCGCTCGACCTCCCCCCTCTAGGGGGAGGTGGAAACGCCTCTTCAGGCGCCGCTTCTCGTTCACCCCGCGCTCTTTGATTGTTTCTCACGACGCAGGATAGCACAATTCCCGAGGCGGGCGCGCAAAACGCCCGCGACGCAGCGTCGCTCACGCCGCCTTGCAGCGCCGCAGCCCCCGCCACGCCAGCACGGCGAGCAGCAGAGCCGGCAGCCCTACGCCGGCCGCGAGCGCGGAGGCGACGCCGGCCGAGGCGCTCGCCACATTCGCGCTCGCAGGGAAGCGCGGCAGAGCGGCGTAATCGGCCTGCGTCAGCGATTGGCCGGCATGGGCGCGCGACCAGAAGAAATCGCGCCAGCGCTTGTGGAAGTCGTCGAGCTGCTCGGAGAATTCCACATAGCGGCGGTCGCCCGAGCCGGCGATATCGGCGACCGAGCGATACATCAGCAGCGCCGGCGAGAGAAAGGACAGTCGGTCGGCGAGCGCGCGCTGGCGGGCGAGCTGCGCCTCGTGACGCGCCATCACTTCCTCGACGCGGGCGTTGGCCGTCTCCAGCGCGGCGAGGCGGCGAATGGTGCGCTCCTTGGCGTCGCCCAGCTTCATCTCCGTCGCCGTGGCGTCGGGGTGCTCCTCGGCGTAGCGGGCGAGAGCGGCGTCGCGCTCGCGATCGGCGTCGGTCGTGGCGGCGCGCGCGGCCAGCGTCATTTCCGAGCGGGAAGGCGCTGGATAGAGCGCGTCGGCGAGCGTGTTGACGGCGGCGGGCGCGATCATTGTGAGGCCGGCCCAGACGGCGATGAGCGCCAGCGCATTATAGGCGGAGCTTTTGCCGAAACTGTCGACGACGGCCGCGAGCAACGCCCAAAAGGCGCCATAGGCGAAGATCGCCGCGATGAGCAGCGCGAAGGCGCAGGAAGCGAAGGGCTCGGCCCCACGCAGCAGATAGACGCCGGCGCAGGTCGCCGCGATCATCGCCAATATCGGCAGGCCGGCCCGCGCCGCGAGCTTGCCGAGCAGAACGGCGGTCGGGCTCTCCGCGCTGGCGAGCGTCAGAGCGAGCGTGCCCTTCTCGCGCTCGCCGGCCGAAAGATCGAAGCAGAGCGCGAGAATCGCCAGAGGAAAGACGAAGACCAGCACGAAGGAGAGATCGATCGAGCCGCTGGCGAGATGCGCCGGATTCTCGATCTCATCGGCGAAGAGGAAACTGTCCTTGGTCCCGCTCGTCACTTTGAGCGCGGCGGGGAAAAGATCGCTCTGCCCTGTGGCGACGATCGCGAGCGGGGTCGGCTCCAACGCCGCCACCGCCGCCGCAGAGCCGCCGCCGACGAAGACCGCGTTGCGCGGATCGCGATAGGGCGGCGTCTCGCCCTTCACACGGCCGGCGTCCAAATCGGCGAGCGTCTTGCGCAATGAATCGAGACGCAGAGTCTCGTCGCGCCGCGCATCCTCTATCGCCGCTTTTTGCGCGGCGATGCGCTCGGCGCCGTCGAAAAAGGCGAGCGCGCTCATTGTCGCGATCGCCGCGAGCACGGCCCATTCGGCGGCGTCGCGCCGCAGAAGCCGCCATTCGAACCGCCATGCGGCGAGAAACGCAGAGAAGGTCATGGCGTGCCTCACAGGGGTCTGAGGCGTCGCGCGGCGAAGCCGGCGAGCGCCGCGGTCAGCACGGCCCAGAGCGCGAGCGCGACGAGATCGCCGCGCGCATGGGAGAGCGCGAAGGAGACGGCCGGCGCGGCGTAATCGAAGGAGGGAATGCGCTCCCACATATCGCGTGACGCGACATAGGAAGCGTCGCCATAGCGCGCATTATGGATGAGGTCCTCGCTCGCCGCCGTCTGAATGCGGCGCCTGTGCGCCT
Source organism: Methylosinus sp. KRF6 (assembly GCF_018887255.1). Lineage (NCBI taxonomy): Bacteria > Pseudomonadati > Pseudomonadota > Alphaproteobacteria > Hyphomicrobiales > Methylocystaceae > Methylosinus > Methylosinus sp. KRF6. The sequence goes on from NZ_JAHLJF010000001.1 coordinate 1,535,431, forward strand.
CCGCCGCGGTGGCGAAATCATATTGATGCCAGGAATCCGTTCCCGAGAAGCTCGTCGAGAAGGGCTGCATGGCGAGCGCGGGGAAGAGAAAGCCCGGCGCCGCGCGCAGCCTGTCCTGCGCGTCGAAGGCGGCCTGCAGCGCGCCGAAATGCTTGTCGAAAATGACGAAGCCGTTCTCGTCGTCCTTGCGCAGCGCGAGGCCGCGGAAATTGACCGGCAGATCCTCTATGCGCGAGACGCCATATTGCGCCAGCACGCTGTCGCGAAAGGCGATGAAGCTCGGATGCGTCTCGTCATGGCCGAAGGTCTTGTTCTTGTCCTCGGCGATGGTGTTGCGGAACTCGAGCGCGGTGGGCAGCGGCGCGGCGCGCTTGGCGACATCGGTCATCACGCGCGGCGCGAGAAAACAATTGGCGAGCCAGAAGGCCAGCAGGAGCACCAGCGCCGTGCGCGTGGATTTGGCGAAAGCCGATACGCCGAGCGCGAGAAAAACGAAGCCAGCGAGATAGAGGCCGTAGCCGAAGGAGAGCGCCAGCAGACGCTCGAGCTGATCGGCGACGGAGAAATCATGATCGGCGAGGAAGAGCGTCGCCAGCACGGCAGCGGCGAAAGCCGGAATGAGCAGGACCGAAAGAGCGCCGAGCGCGGCGAGCGCCTTGCCGGCGAGAATATCGACCGGCGAGGCGCCGAGGCTCATCAGCTGGCGCAATGTGCCGCGCTCGCGCTCGCCGGCGAAACCGGCGAAGCCGAGCAGAACGGCGACGAGCGGCATGATCGTCTGCAGCATGAAAGCGAAGGAGAGGCCGCCGAGCCGCGCGCCGACGCCGGCGTCGCGCGCCGCGCGAAATTGCGCCTCGTTCTGCTTATGCGCCTCCAGCCAGACGGCCTCGCCGACATAGGCGTCGACGCCCGGATCGGCGAGCGCCAGCGGGCTCTGCGGCTTGAAGGCGTATTGGCCGAAATGCGCGGCGGCGTGCGGGTTCTTCGCGCCCTGTCCTGTCCACAGCGCGCGGTCGGTCGCGGCGGCGGCGGCGCGCTCGCGATCCAGCCGCATATGCTGCGCGGCGCCGAAAGCGAGCGCGCCGAGCATCAGCAGGAAGACGAGGCCGAACAGCCAGGCGAGGCGGCTGTCCCGGCGCAGCTCGGCCCATTCCTTGAGGGCGACCGCGCGGGCGACGCGCCAGCGGCCGGCGGGCGCCTGTGCGGCGCGCGCTTTCGCGACGACGATCTCGCTCATGCGGCCGCTCCTCTGAACTGCTCGAGATAGGCGCGCTCGAGGCCGAGATGATCGACGTCGTCGGCGCCGAAAACGGAGACGAGCCGTCCCGCCTGCATCACGCCGATGCGCGTGCCGCATTGCTTGGCCAGGAAGAGGTCGTGCGTGACCATCAATATGGCCATGCCCTGCTTGCGCAGCTTCTCGACCAGAGCGGCGAATTCATTGGCGGCGAGCGGGTCGAGGCCGGAGGTCGGCTCGTCGAGCAGCAGCGCCTGCGCGCGCCGCGCCAGAGCGACGGCGACGCCGACCTTCTGCCGCATGCCCTTGGAATAGCCGGAGACGCGCCGAAAGGCCGCCTCCTCCGCGAGCCCGGCCTCGCCGAGCAGGGCGAGCAATTCCGCCCGCGCGAGGCGCCGGCCGCCGGAAATCTCGGTGAAATATTCCAGATTCTCGAGCCCGCTGAGCGCGCCATAAAGCATCACCGTCTCAGGGATATAGGCGAGGCGCCGACGCGCCTCGAGCGGCTCGCGCGCCGAGTCGACGCCGCCGACGAGCGCCTGGCCGGAGGTCGGCGCGATGAAATTGAGGAAGAGATTGACGGTCGTCGTCTTGCCGGCGCCATTGGGGCCGAGCAGACAGAACGCCTCGCCGCCGGGAATATGCAGATTCAGCCGGTCGAGGGCGGGACGATCCGCCTTGCCCTCATATCTCTTGGTCAGCTCGCGCGCTTCCAACATGCGAAATCGCCTCCCGACGCCGAGGGCTGTTTTCGCAGCTTTCCGCGCATAGCGTGGGAAGTCGTCTCGAAGCGCCCGTCCGACCCGGCATCACATCGGCGCGCGCTCGAACGATACAACAACGCAGTCACGCCCGATCGGCTGTGCTGGCCTCTGTGCTGTCGTATGCAATTCGTGCGAGTTTTTCATGCTCGCTCACGGCTTGTCAATTGCTCCGCCACCGATAGCAGGACTCGGTAGCTCCTATGCAGCCGCGTCCTGCCCGCGCTCGTCGCGGGCATCCACGCCGAGACATTGCGAGAAGCGGGGAGAAGGCGTCGGCGTGTCGCTCGGTTTTCAGCTTTCCGAGCCGTCCCGGCGTGGATGGCCGCGACGAGCGCGGCCAGGACGCTGGAAAGCCATCGGCTCTCGCTAATATAAAAATTTTTATATTAGACGATCGAGGGCCGATAGCGCCTTTTTGACAATGCGTTATCGCACGAGGCTCACTTCTTCCCCGCAGCCGCGACCACATCCTCGAGCGAGCGCAGGCCCGTGGTCGGAGCGTTGACCAACACGGCCATATTGCCGGGGGCGTGCTCGTTCTTCCACATTTTGGTGTGGGCGTGCGGGATCTTCGCCCAGGGGAAGACTTCCGACAGGCAGGGATCGACGCGGCGGTCCACGACGAAGCGATTGGCCGCGGCCGCCTGCTTCAGATGCGCGAAATGCGAGCCCTGAATGCGCTTCTGACGCATCCACACATAGCGGGCGTCGAAGGTGAGGTTGAAGCCGGTCGTGCCGGCGCAGAACACCACCATGCCTCCGCGCTTCACCACCATGCAGGAGAGCGGGAAGGTCTGCTCGCCCGGATGCTCGAAGACGATGTCGACGTCTTTCTTGCCGGTGATGTCCCAGATCGCCTTGCCGAAATTGCGGGCCGCCTTGGACCAGTCGTTGAACTCCGGCGTGTTGACGGTCGGCAGCTGGCCCCAGCAGCCCTTGAAGTCCTTGCGGTTGATGACGCCCTTGGCGCCGAGCGAGAGCACATAGTCGCGCTTGCTCTCGTCCGAGATCACGCCGATGGCGTTGGCGCCGGCCGCCGCGCAGAGCTGCACGCCGAACACGCCGAGACCGCCCGAGGCGCCCCAGATGAGAACATTGTCGCTGGGCTTCAGCCGATGCGGCTCATGACCGAACAGCATGCGATAGGCGGTGGCGAGCGTCAGCGTATAAGAGGCCGACTCTTCCCAAGTGAGGTGCTTGGGGCGCTCCATGAGCTGGCGGTCCTGCACGCGGCAGAACTGCGCGAAGGAGCCGTCCGGCGTCTCATAGCCCCAGATGCGCTGCGAGGCGGAGAACATCGGGTCGCCGCCGTTGCACTCCTCGTCGTCGCCATCGTCCTGGTTGCAGTGGACGACGACCTCGTCGCCGACCTTCCAGCGCTTCACCTTGGAGCCGACGGCCCAGACGATGCCGGCGGCGTCGGAGCCGGCGATGTGATAAGGGAGCTTATGGACGTCGAGCACGGAGATCGGCTGGCCGAGCGCGGCCCAGACGCCATTGTAATTGACGCCCGCCGCCATCACCAGAACGAGCACGTCATGGCTGTCGAGCTCCCAGGTGGGAACCACCTCGAGCTGCATCGACTCCTCGGGCGGTCCGTGCCGCTCCTTGCGGACGACCCAGGCGTGCATCTTGGCGGGGACATGGCCGAGCGGCGGAATCTCGCCGATGTCGTAGAGGTCTTTCAGTGCGGTCAACGTCTGGCTCCTCGGGAACTCTCTTTCTTGGCCGGCGGCGGGCCGAGGCGGCCATTCATATACGGCCGGCTTTCGGCTGAACAGAGCGATATTGGGGAGGGGGCGGAGGCCGGGGAGCGTAGGCCGAGAGGCTCGAGAAGCCGAAACCATGTGGCGACGCCGACCTTGGTTTCCGAAAGACACTGCGCTAAATTGGTCATCTGGTTGGTCATGAGGCAAGAGATGAGCGCCGTCACCGTCGCGGAGGCCAAGGCCCATTTGAGCGAGATCGTCGCCCGCGCAGCGCAGGGCGAGACGGTTCAAGTCACCCGCCGCGGCAAGGCGATCGCCAAGATCGCGCCGCTCGACGAGCCGAAAAAGCGCGTCGACATCTCCCGCTTGCGGGCGCTCACCGACGCCATGCCGCCCGAGACGGAATCCGCCGGAGAATTCACGCGCCGGATGCGCGACGAGGACCGCTATTGACGCTCTATCTGGACACGTCACTGCTCGTCGCGGCGTTGACCAGAGAGGCGGAGACGGATCGCGTCCACTCCTGGCTCGGCGAGCAGACCGACGAGTTGGCGATCAGCGATTGGGTGGCGACGGAATTCTCTTCCGCTTTGTCGATCAAGCTGCGGAACCGCCAGATCGGACTTCCGCAGCGGGCCGAGGCGTTGGCGGAGTTCGCACGGCTCGCGTCCGCAAGCTTCCTGCTTCTGCCGATCGCCCCGCTTCACTTCCGAACCGCCGCCCATTTCTGCGGCCTGCACGCCCTCGGCCTGCGCGCCGGCGACGCGCTGCATCTCGCCCTCTGCGCATACCATGGCGCGAAGCTCTGCACGCTGGACCGCCGGCTCGCCGAGGCGGCTCCGGCGCTCGGCGTCGCCGTGCTGGCCCCGTGACCCTCACCCGAGCGCTTTTGCCTCGCCAGCGTCTTGTGTTATCGCAAGCTTCGGAGGGAGACCGAACACATGACCGAATCCGCTGCCCCGCGTCGCGACAAGCCCTGGCTGTTCCGCACCTATGCCGGCCATTCCACGGCCAAGGAGTCGAACCTTCTCTATCGCTCCAACCTCGCCAAGGGCCAGACGGGTCTCTCCATCGCCTTCGATCTGCCGACTCAGACCGGCTATGACAGCGATCACATTCTCTCGCGCGGCGAGGTCGGCAAGGTCGGCGTGCCGGTGTCGCATCTCGGCGACATGCGCACGCTGTTCGACGGCATTCCGATCGCGGATATGAACACGTCGATGACCATCAACGCCACCGCCGTCTGGCTGTTCGCGCTCTACATTGCGGCGGCGGACGAGCAAGGCGCGCCGCGTGGAAAACTGCAGGGCACGACGCAGAACGACATCATCAAGGAATATCTGTCGCGCGGCTCTTATGTGTTCCCGCCGGCGCAATCGCTGCGGCTGACGCAGGATCTCATCCTCTTCACCACGAAAGAGTGTCCGAAGTTCAACCCGATGAATGTCTGCTCCTATCATCTGCAGGAGGCCGGCGCGACGCCGGCGCAGGAGCTGGCCTATGCGCTCGCCACCGCTTGCGCCATTCTCGACGGGGTGAAGACCGCGGGCCTTTCGGAAAAGGATTTCGCCGAGGTCGTCGGCCGCATCTCCTTCTTCGTCAACGCCGGCATGCGCTTCGTCACCGAGCTGTGCAAGATGCGCGCTTTCGTCGAGCTGTGGGACGAGATCACCCGCGACCGCTATGGCGTCACGGACGAGAAATCCCGCCGCTTCCGCTATGGCGTGCAGGTGAATTCTCTCGGCCTCACCGAGCAGCAGCCGGAGAACAACGTCTATCGCATATTGATCGAGTCGCTGGCCGTCGTGCTGTCGAAGAATGCGCGCGCCCGCGCCGTGCAGCTGCCGGCGTGGAACGAGGCCCTCGGCCTGCCGCGTCCCTTCGATCAGCAATGGTCGCTGCGTATGCAGCAGATCATGGCCTATGAGACCGATCTGCTGGAATATGGCGATATTTTCGACGGCAATCCGGCCATCGCCAAAAAGGTCGCGGCGCTGAAGGAAGAGGCCGTCGCCGAGCTGACGAAGATCGACGAGCTGGGCGGCGCCGCCGCTGCGGTCGAGGCCGGCTATATGAAATCCAAGCTCGTCGAGAGCAACACCGCGCGGCTCGAGGCGATCGAGGCCGGCGAGCAGATCGTCGTCGGCGTCAATAAATTCACCGAGGGCGAGCCCTCGCCGCTCACCGCGGGCGACAATCAGATCATGGTCGTGCCCGAGCATGTCGAGGCCGAGCAGATCGCGCGTCTGAACGCCTGGCGCGCGCAGCGCGACGCCAAGGCCGCACAGGCGGCGCTCGACGGACTGGTGCGCGCGGCGAAGGAAGGCCGCAATATGGTAGAGCCCTCGATCGCCGCCGCCAAGGCCGGCGTCACGACGGGCGAATGGGGAACCGTGCTGCGCGGCGTGTTCGGCGAATATCGCGCGCCGACCGGCGTTTCCGCCACCGCGCGGCAGGTCGGCGGCCAGCTCGACTCGGTGCGCGAGGAGGTGCAGCGCGTCTCCACCAAGATCGGCCAGCGCGCCAAATTTCTGGTCGGCAAGCCGGGCCTCGACGGCCATTCCAACGGCGCCGAGCAGATCGCCGTGCGCGCCCGCGACGCCGGCTTCGACGTGATCTATGCCGGCATTCGCTCGACCCCGGCCGAGCTGGTCGAGACAGCGCAGAAGGAAGGCGCGCATTGCGTCGGCCTTTCGATCCTCTCCGGCTCGCATGTGACGCTCGCCCATGAGGTGCTGCGGCTGATGAAGGAAAAGGGCCTCAGTGACGTGCCGCTCGTCGTCGGCGGCATCATTCCACCGGCCGATGAGAAGCTCTTGCGCGAGAATGGCGTGGCCGCCGTCTACACGCCGAAGAACTATGATCTCAATGCGATCATGACCGATCTCGCGCAGATCATCGAGAAGAGCGTGGAAGGGCGAGCTTAAAGCCCCATGGGCGCTAGGATAAGGGGCTGACGGGGTATTTGAACTGCAATTTTCGTTTTCTTCGGGGTTCTGCGAGGAGGTGGTGGAATCTCGGGGAAGCGTCGAGCGTGAGGGGACCGAGGATCGCGGCGCGCAATATCGCGATAACGAACTTTTGCGCGCGCCATATCGACGGCGCGTAATGCGCCGCGAGCAGGTTTTCCGGGGGAAGAGTCCAGGAGGTCCTGGCTGCATTCGTCGGTGAGGATGGCGAGGATCAGATGGGCGTATGTCCAGCTGCGCCCGCCCTTTTCGGCTCGGCCGGCCTCTTGAAGGCGAGCTCGATCTGCCATCGCAAGCGATACAAGGCGAGCACGTCGGCGCCCAAGCGGCGGTCTGCCGCAGCGACATGCCGCCGGGACCTCGCGCCAAAGCCAACGAAAGCGGAGAAAAAGGGACGTACGCGAGAAGAGGTGGATCAGATCATTGCCTGGCTGACCGGCTATGATCCGCGCGAGTTGCGCGCTCGGCTGGAGGAGCAGACGGATTTCGAAACGTTCTTTGCGCTGGCGCCGCGGCTCGATCCGTCGCGCGTCGCGATCACGGGCATGATCTGCGGCGTCCGACTGGAGGATATTAGAAGCGCAGACCATGCGCGAAATCAGATATTTGGACAAACTCATCGACGAGCTCGCGCGTGGCGGGCCGATGGCGAAAATACTTCGAGAGACTTGATCGCGAGCGAAGCCGAGAGGCGGAGCTTGACAGCGGATTTCCGGATCAGTTATATAACCTTTTAGTTACATACATGGTAGGTAATTAATGCCCGACCCCCTCAGCGCCACCTTCGCCGCCCTGGCGGATCCGACGAGACGCGCCATACTCGCGCGGCTCGCTCAGGGCGAAGCCTCCGTCGGCCAACTGGCGGCTCCTTTTTCCATCAGCCAGCCGGCGGTCTCGAAGCATCTGAAGGTGCTCGAGCAGGCCGGCCTCATCACCCGCGGCCGCGCCGCCCAATCGCGTCCCTGCAAGCTGGACGCGGCGCGGCTCCGCGACGTTTCCGATTGGCTCGAGACCTATCGGCGCTTCTGGGACGAGAGCTTCGACCGGCTCGACGCCTATCTCGCCGAATTGCAGAAGGGCGACCCCGATGCTCAAAAGAATTGACGACGCCATCCCGCCGCTGACGATCACGCGGCGCTTCTCCGCGCCGCCGGCGCTGCTCTTCGACGCTTGGCTCGATCCGAAGGCCGTTGGCGGCTGGCTGTTCCGTACGCCGAATGGCCAATCCGCGCATGTCGAGATCGACTCGCGCATCGGCGGCGGCTACGCCATCCACGAGCAGCGCGGCGAGAATCTCGCGACGCATTTCGGCGAATATATCGAGATCGAACGCCCGAGCCGTCTCGTCTTCACTCTCGGAATGCAACGCGAAGGCCCGTCCACGCGGATCGAGATCGACATTCGTCCCGACGGCGCCGGCAGCCTCTTGACGCTGACGCACCATATGACGGCGGAAGCGGCCGCCAAATCCTTCGCCATCCGTTCCGGCTGGACCGGAATTCTCGAGGGCCTCGCGCGCCAGGCCGGCGAGAGCGACACGCCGCATCGGCTCATTCTGCTGCGCACATTCGAGGCGCCACGCGCGCTCGTTTTCAAATGCTGGACGGAGCCGCAGCATATGATGCGCTGGCTCTGCCCCGCGACATTCACCGTGCTCTTCGCCGAGAATGATCTGCGCATCGGCGGCAAATGGCGCGCCGGGATGCGCTCGCCCGAGGGCGAGGAGTTCATTCATCATGGCGAATATCTCGAGATCGACGCGCCCGCGCGGCTCGTGATGACGCATGAATGGGAGCGCAATCATCTCGAGCCGAAAGCGCTGACGACGATCGAGTTGGAGCTCACGGAGCAGGGCGGGAAGACCGAGATGATCTTCGTGCAGCGCGGCCTCGCCACCGCCGAGTCCGCCGCCTCGCACGGCCATGGCTGGACCGGCGCATTCGATCAGCTCGGCGCCCTCGCGCGCGAGCTGGCGACAAGCGATCATTGAGGAGGCGTCATGTCCGACGATGCTCGCATTTCAGTCCCTTCGGACGTTCCGGAGATTTCCGGGACGCGTCTCTTCGAAGCGCCACGCCCGCTGGTTTTCGACGCTTTCGCCGCGCCGGATCGGCTGGCGCGATGGTTCGGGCCGAAGGGTTTTTCGCTCACGACGCAAGCTTTCGAATTCGCGCCGGGCGGCGTCTGGCGCTTCGTCATGCACGGCCCGGACGGGCGCGATTATGAGAATAAGATCGTCTTTTGCGAAATCCTGCGGCCGGAGCGCATCGCCTATTTTCATCCCGGCGATGACGAGAATGTCGAGCCCGTGCGGATGGAGACGATCATCGCCCTCTCTCAGGAAGGCGAGAAGACGCGCATCGATTGGCGTATGCGCTTTCCTTCCCTCGCCGAGCGCGATCGCGTCGTGCGCGACTATGGCGCCGCGACAGGCCTCGCCGAAAATCTCGGACGTCTCGGCGATTTCATCGAGGAATCGGCAGGTCCCGTCTTCGTCACGTCACGCCGCTTCGCCGCCTCACGCGAGCTCTTGTGGAAGGCGTTCGCGGAGCCGGAGCGCATGGCGCAATGGTTCGGGCCGAAGGGCGTTCCGGTCATCGCCTTGCAAATGGATTTTCGTCCCGGCGGCTCCTATCATTATGGGCTGCGGACGCAGGACGGCGGCGCCATATGGGGCCTCTTCGAATATCGCGAGATCGAAGCGCCGACGCGCATCGTGCTCGTCGACTCTTTTTCCGATGAAGACCGCGGACTCACGCGCCATCCGCTCAGCGAGACCTGGCCGCTGAAGGTGGAGACGACCTTTCTCCTCGCGGATACGGAAAGCGGCGGCTCCGAGTTGACGCTGCGCGCGCGGCCCTTCGAGGCTAGCGCGGAAGAGATCACGACCTTCGCCGCCACGCTCGACGCCCAGGGGAATGGCTGGGCCGGAACACTCGAGCAGCTCGACGCCTATCTCGCGCAGGACTGACCGAGCCCCGCCATTTTTCAAAAAAAGGAGCATCCAATGACGATCAAGCCTTATCTTTTCTTCTCGGGCCGCGCCGACGAAGCCATTACTTTCTACCGGCAAGCGCTCGGCGCCGAGGTGAATTTCCTGCTGCGCTTCGACGAGAGCCCCGAGCCGCCGCCGCCCGGCGCGCTCGCGCCCGATTGGGGCAAGAAGATCATGCATTCCTGCCTTCGGATCGGCGATTCGGAAATTTTCCTGTCGGATGGATGCGGAACGGGTCCTTCCGGCTTCAACGGATTCGGCGTCTCGCTCGAGGCGAAGAGCGTGGCGGAGGCCGAGCGCATGTTCGGCGCGCTCGCCGATGGCGGCGAAGCGCGAATGCCCTTGGGCGAGACGTTTTTCGCCGCCACCTTCGGCATGGCGGTCGATCGCTTCGGCGTGCTCTGGATGATCATCGTCCCGAAGTGAAAAAGGTGCGGGACGGTTGACGAAGCGCTTTGCGCGGACATGATCTCCTCCCACGAAACGAGCGCCCGTCCGCGACGCTCGCTGGGAGAAACATGATGTCGATTCAACCCTATCTGATCTTCGACGGCCGCGCCGAAGAAGCCGCCGCCTTTTATGAGAAGGCGCTCGGCGCGCAGATACAGATGCTGATGCGCTACAAGGACAGCCCTTTGCCCCAGCCGGAGGAAATGCTGCCGCCGGGCTGGAGCGCCAAGGTCATGCATATGGCGCTGAAGATCGGCGACACGATCGTCTTCGGCTCGGACGGCGACGGCGAGGAGACCGGCTTCAAGGGCTTCTCGCTGTCCTATAGCGCGAAGACGCAAGAGGAGGCCGAACGCGTCTTCGCAGCGCTCGCCGAGGGCGGCGAGACGAAGATGCGCTTGACCAGAACTTTCTTCTCACCCGCGTTCGGAATGCTCACCGACCGCTTCGGCGTGCCCTGGATGGTGGTGCTGCCGCAATGACGGCGCGCGGCGCTCTTTCGCTCGCGAGCGGGAGCGCCGCTCCGCTTTTTTTCGAGGTTCGACATGTTGGAAATCATCGGCGCCGGCGTCGCCGTCATCATCGCCGCAATTCTCGTCCTGGCCGCGCGCCAGCCGGACGTCTGCCATATCGCGCGCTCCATCTTCATCGCCGCGCCGCCGGAGCGAATATTTCCGCTGATCGACGATCCGCGCGCGAGCAATGAATGGAGTCCTTTCGTGAAGGATCCGAGTGTGAAGCTCTCCTACGCCGGGCCGGAACGCGGCGTCGGCGCGGCCTGCGATTTCGAAGGCAATGCGAAGGTCGGCGCGGGGCGAGTCGAGATCGTCGAGTCCGTCGCGCCGTCGAAAGTGGTCGTCACATTACGCCTGGATCGGCCGATGAAATGCAGCAATCGCGTCGAATTCACCATTGCGCCGCAGAATGGCGGCTCGCTCGTCACCTGGGACATGAAAGGGCGCCAGCCCTTCCTCGGCAAGCTGTTCAGCCTCGTCATGCGGCCGGAAAAAATGGTCGGCGGCGCTTTCGAGCAAGGTCTCGGCGATCTCAAGCGCCTCGTCGAGACGGCTCGCGACGAGGCGGCGCCGACAGCGTGATGATGCGATGTCGAGAGAGGAGCCTTCGGCCGCGCCTCAATTGCGCCCGAAGGTCTCGTCGAAAGAATAGCCGGTGCCGCGCACAGTGCGGATCGGGTCCTTCTCGCGGCCGCGGATGATCGCCTTGCGCAGACGGCCGACATGGACGTCCACGGTGCGCTCGTCGATCTCCGCCGACAGCCCCCAGACGCTGTCGAGCAATTGCGCGCGCGAGAAGACGCGGCCGGGCTTCTCCATCAGATATTCCAGCAGGCGGAACTCCGTCGGGCCGAGATGAATCTCGCGGCCGCCGCGCTTCACCCGCCGCGTCTCGCGGTCGAGGTCTATGTCGCCGGCGACGAGCCGCGTCGCCACGCGCTCCGGCCGCGCGCGGCGCAGCAGAGCGTGAACGCGCGCCATCAGCTCCGGCGTGGAGAAGGGCTTCACCACATAATCATCGGCGCCCACCGAGAGACCGCGCACGCGCTCGTTCTCGTCGCCGCGCGCGGTGAGCATGATGATCGGCATTGTGCGCGTGTCGTCGCGCGCGCGCAGCCGCCGGCAGATTTCCAAGCCGGAAACGCCGGGCAGCATCCAGTCGAGAATGACGAGATCGGGCACGGATTCGGCGAGGCGGATTTCCGCCTCGTCGCCGCGCTCGACATGTTCGACCTGGAAGCCTTCCGATTCGAGATTATAGGCGAGCAACAATGCGAGGGCCGCCTCGTCTTCCACGACGAGAATTCGCGGCGCCCGATCGTGCGGCGTCTCGCGCGGCGTTGCGACGCGAATCTCGTTCATTGCGAGGGCTCATCCGTTTCCATGCTGGGGGAGATGCTGGACGACTTGCCCTTGGGGCGGTCGGTCGGCATCGACTCGCCAGTGACGAGATAGACGATCGTCTCGGCGATATTGGTGGTGTGATCGCCGATCCGCTCTATATTCTTCGAGCAGAAGAGCAGATGCGTGCAGAAGGAGATGTTGCGCGGATCCTCCATCATGAAGGTGAGGAGATCGCGGAACACCGAATCTTCCAGCGCGTCGAGCTCGCTGTCATTGGTCCACACGGCGCGGGCGCGCTCGACGTCGCGCTGGGCGTAGGCGTCGAGCACGTCCTTCAATTGCATGGCGGCCACTTCCGCCATCGTCTTGAGGCCGATGATGGCGCGCGGCACGCGCGCCTCGGAGAGGATTTTCACCGTGCGCTTGGCGATGCTCTTGGCGAGATCGCCGACGCGCTCGAGATCGGCGGCGATGCGCATCGCGGCGATGCATTCGCGCAGATCGATGGCGAGCGGCTGACGCCGCGCGATGGTGAGGATGGCGTTCTCCTCTATCTCCCGCTGCAGCGCGTCGAGGCGCTGATCGGTGGCGACGACGCGATGGGCGAGCTCGATGTCGAAATTGGCGAGCGCATCCATGGCTTCGGCGAGCATTTTCTCGGCGATGCCTCCCATCTCGGCGATACGGCGGCCGAGCACTTCGAGGTCGCGGTCATAGGAGCTGACGATATGTTCGCTCATGTCTCATAATCCTCGTGCGCGATCGCGCTCAGCCGAAGCGGCCGGTGATATAGTCCTGGGTCTTCTTGTTCTGCGGCGCGGTGAACAGATTGTTCGTCTCGCCGAATTCGACGAGATCGCCGAGATACATGAAGGCGGTGTAATCGGAGACGCGCGCCGCCTGCTGCATATTGTGGGTGACGATGGCGATCGTGTAGCGCTCCGACAATTCGTCGATGAGCTCCTCGATCTTCGCCGTCGAGATCGGGTCCAGCGCCGAGCAGGGCTCGTCGAACAGGATCACCTCCGGCTGAATGGCGACGGTGCGCGCGATGCACAGGCGCTGCTGCTGGCCGCCCGAGAGGCCGAGGCCGCTCGAATTCAGCTTGTCGCGCACTTCGTCCCACAGCGCCGCGCCACGCAGCGCCGCCTCGACGCGGCCGTCGAGCTCGCTGCGCGACAGCTTCTCATAGAGGCGAATGCCGAAGGCGATATTGTCGTAGATCGACATGGGGAAGGGCGTCGGCTTCTGGAACACCATGCCGACGCGCGAGCGCAACAGGTTGAGGTCGATGCTCGGGTCGAGGATGTTCTCGCCGTCGAGCAGCACCTCGCCCTCGGCGCGCTGCCGCGGATAGAGGTCGTACATGCGGTTCAATATGCGCAGCAGAGTCGATTTGCCGCAGCCGGACGGGCCGATGAAGGCCGTCACCTTATTGGTGTAGAGCGGCAGCGAGATCGATTTCAGCGCTTTCGACGACCCATAATAGAAATCCAGATCGCGAACCGAGACTTTGGTCGGAATGGAGGCTTCGACAACCGGCATGGCGGTCATTTTTGTGTTCCCTGGCTGCTGAGCGCGCGCGCGGTGATAGAGAGCAGAAGGACGGCGACGGTGACGAGCAGAGCGCCGGTCCAGGCGAGCTGCTGCCAATCATTGTAGGGCGAGAGCGCGAATTGGAAGATGACGACGGGCAGGCTGGAGACCGGCGCGTTGAGGTCGGTGCTCCAGAACTGATTGTTGAGCGAGGTGAAGAGCAGCGGCGCCGTCTCGCCGGAGACGCGGGCCACGGCCAGCAGCACACCGGTGACGATGCCGGATTTCGCGGCGCGATAGGCGACGCGCATCAGCATATGGGAGCGCGGCAGGCCGAGCGCCGCCGCCGCCTCGCGCAGCGGGCTCGGCACCAGCAGCAGCATGTCCTCCGTCGTGCGCACGACGACCGGCACCACCAGCACGGCGAGCGCCAGAGCGCCGGCTATGCCGGAGAAATGTCCGACGCGGGCCACCACCACCGTATAGACGAAGAGGCCGATGACGATGGAGGGCGCGCTGAGCAGAATGTCGTTGATGAAGCGCACCACGGTGGCGAGCTTCGAGTAGCGGCCATATTCGGCCATGAAGGTGCCGGCGAGCATTCCGAGCGGCGTGCCGAGCAGCACGCCGATCACCGTCATCACCAGCGAGCCGGCGATGGCGTTGAGCAGACCGCCGCTGGAGCCGGGCGGCGGCGTCATTTCGGTGAAGACGGCCGGCGTCAGGCCGCGGGCGCCTTCATAGATCAGCGCGCCGAGGATCAGCACCAGCCAGGCGAGACCGAAAATCGTGCCGGTCCAGCACAGAGTGGTCGCGAGCGCATTGGTGCGTCGGCGGGAGGAATAGAGGGACAAAGGTCAGGCTCCCGATTTCTGCTCGATGCGCATCAGCATGAAGCGCGCCGCCGCCAGAACGAAGAAAGTGATGACGAAGAGGATGAGGCCGAGCTCGATCAGCGCCGACGTATAGAGATCGCCGACCGCCTCGGTGAATTCATTGGCGATGGTCGCCGAGATCGTCGTGCCCGGCGCGAGCAGAGAGCTCGACACTTTGTGCGCATTGCCGATCACGAAGGTGACGGCCATCGTCTCGCCGAGCGCGCGGCCGAGGCCGAGCATCACGCCGCCGATGACGCCGACGCGCGTGTAGGGAATGACGACATAGCGCATCACTTCCCATGTCGTGCAGCCGACGCCCGAGGCCGCCTCCTTCAGCACCGGAGGCACGGTGTCGAACACGTCGCGCGAGATGGAGGTGATGAAGGGCAGCACCATGATGGCGAGGATGAAGCCCGCGGTCAGCATTCCGATGCCATAGGGCGGGCCGGCGAAGAGGCTCGACAGCACGGGAATGTCGCCGGTGAGCGAGATCAGCGCCGGCTGCACATGCTGCTGCAGGAAGGGGGCGAGCACGAACAGTCCCCAGATGCCGTAGATGATCGAGGGAATGCCGGCGAGCAGCTCGATGGCGACGCCGATCGGCCGGCGCAGCGCATGGGGGCAGAGCTCGGTGAGGAAAATGGCGATGCCGAGGCCGAGCGGCACGGCGATGACCATGGCGATGGTCGAGGTCACCACAGTGCCGTAGATGGGCGCGACGGCGCCGAATTTCTCGGTGACGGGATTCCAGGATTCCGTCGTCAAAAACCCGAGGCCGAAGGCCTGTATGGCCGGAATCGAGCCATAGATGAGCGAGAAGATCACGCCGCCGAGGATCAAGAGAACGAGGATCGCCGCGGCGCGCGTCAAATTATGAAAAAAGAAGTCGAACAGGGCCATGCGGCCGAGCACTTTCCTGCGGTCGACTTCGGCGGCGCGGGGCGTCGCATCTACGATTGCTAGGTCGGACACGCTATTATCTCTCGTTTGGCGGTTGAAGCCGGCTTCCATCGCGCGCTCCCGAAGGCGGATTTTTTATGTGAGGTCATAGCGCAGGTCTCGGGAGAACTCACCGCGTCGAGAGGCTCCGCGTCGAAAAGAAGCGGACGGAGCCAGGTCTCGGGCAGGTCGTCTTGCGCCATTCACCAACCTGCGATTCTCGCGCGTCTCGCGTCGAGCGGCGACGCCGGCGAAATGGTCTTTCGCCGGCGCGCAGAGATATTTTAGTTCGACGCCAGCGGCTTGCCGCTCGCATCCTTCACATTGGCGGCCCAGCTCTTCTTGATCAGAGCCACGACATTGGCCGGCAGCGGGATATAGTCGAGTTCCTCGGCCGCCTTGGCGCCCTTGGCGAAGGCCCAGCCGAAGAATTTCAGCGCCTCGGCCGCGGCCGCCGTATCCTGCGGCGCCTTGGGCAGCAGAATGAAGGTGGCGGCGGTGATCGGCCAGGACTGCGCGCCCGGCTGGTCGGTGAGGATCTGATAGAAGCCCGGCGCATTGGCCCAATCGGCGTTGGACGCCGCGGCCTGGAAGGTCGGCGTCGTCGGGGCGACCGTCTTGCCGTCCTTGTTGACCAGCTTGGTGTAAGTCAGCTTGTTCTGCTTGGCGTAGGCGTATTCGACATAGCCGACGGCGCCCTTGGTGTTGGCGACATTGTTGGCCACGCCCTCATTGCCCTTGGCGCCGATGCCGACCGGCCATTCGACCGAGGCGTTCTCGCCCACCTTGCTCTTCCAGTCCGGGCTGACCTTGGAGAGATAGTTGGTGAAGTTGAAGGTCGTGCCCGATCCGTCCGAACGATGCACCACGGCGATCGCCGCCGCGGGGAGCTTGGCCTTCGGATTGAGCTTCTTGATCGCGGCGTCGTCCCAGCTCTTGATCTCGCCGAGGAAGATGGACGCGAGCGTCTTGCCGTCGAGGACGAGCTCGCCGGAGGCGACGCCGTCCAGATTGACGACCGGCACGATGCCGCCGATCACCTGCGGCCATTGGGTGAGGCCGGCGGCCTCGAGGTCCTCGGCCTTCAGCGGCTGGTCGGAGGCGCCGAAGGTCACGGTGCGGGCCTTGATCTGCTTGATGCCGCCGCCCGAGCCGATCGACTGATAATTGAGGCCGTTGCCGGTCTCTTTCTTATAGCTGTCCGCCCATTTGGCGTAGATCGGATAGGGGAAAGTGGCGCCGGCGCCGGAAATGTCGATCGCAAAGGCGGCTCCGGCCGTCGCGACGGCCAGGGTCGTCGCCAGAGCGACACGATGGAGAACTTTGGAAAGCATGTCGGTCTCTTTCGAGCTCGAGGTTCACTGTGTCGGCGCGCAGCGAGCGCCCCAGCGAGGCGCACACTAGGGCCGCGCGACGAGGGTTTTACGACAGCTGAATGACCATCACATGACATGCGATCATGTTGTTATTATTATATTAATCGTCGCACCTCAGGCGCTGTCGGCTTTTTCTGGCTCGATCAATGGCAAAAATACGCGAAAAGTGGCGCCTTTCCCTGGCGCGGAATCTATGGCGAGCCTGCCGCGGTGGCGAGCCACGATATGCTTGACTATGGCGAGCCCGAGGCCGGTGCCGCCCTTGGCGCGACTCTTGCCGGCGTCGACGCGATAGAAGCGTTCGGTGAGGCGCGGCAGATGCTCCGGCGCTATGCCCGGCCCATGGTCGCGCACCGAGAAGACGGCGGAGGCGCCGAGCGGGGAGAGCGAGATCTCCACCGGCCCGGACCCGTATTTGATCGCATTTTCGATGAGATTTTCGGCGACGCGGGCGAGTTCGTCGCGATCGCCCGGAACGACGACCTGGCTCGTCATGTCGACTTTCAGCTCGATCCCGCCATCCTCCGCCATGGGCGCGAGCGTATCGACGATATGGGCGACGACAATGCCGAGGTCGACCGGCGTGTCCGGGCGCAGATGCAGATGCTGCTCGATGCGCGAGAGGGAGAGCAGATCGTCGACGAGGCGCGACATGCGCTGCGCCTGCTCGCGCATGATGGAGAGGAAGCGGTCGCGCGCTTTGTCGTCGTCGCGCGCCGGCCCCTGCAGCGTCTCCACGAAGCCGAGCAGCGAGGCGAGCGGCGTGCGCAATTCATGGCTGGCGTTGGCGACGAAATCGACGCGCATCCGCTCGACGCGGCGCGATTCGGTCAAATCGCGCAGGCTCACCACGGCGGCGTTCTCATAGCCTTCGAGGCGCAAAGGCGCGATATGCACCTCGAACCAGCATTCCACCGGCAGGCGCTCGAGCCAGATGACCTTCTCCGGCTGGCCGCCGCGCAGCACGCGATCCAGCGCGTCGAGCACGTCGGGCGAGCGCAGGCTGCGCGCCAGCGGATCATTGGGCCGCAAGGATGGGAGCACGGAGCGCGCGGCGCTGTTGGAGGCGACGATGCGCGCCTCCGAATCGATCACGAAGACCGCCTCCGGCAGAGCGTCGATGACGAGGCCGAGCAGCGCTTCGCCCTGATAGCGTCGGCGTAGATCGGGCATTGATCCTCTCGGTCGAAATCAATCGCGACCGAAAGCGAGCCCGAAGGCTCGCGGTCCGGAGCGCGCATTGGACCGCGAGCCTTCGGGCTCGCATCGGAAACGGGCGGTTGCAAGAAGGATCACTCGCGCGCCTCCAATATGCGGGCGATGGTCTCGCGCAGGCTGTTCCAGCGCCGCGAGCCTTCGTCCGCCCCCAGAAGCGCCAGCGCGAAGATGAAGGGCAGGAAATAATAGATGATGCGGAACAGCAGGAGCGAGGCCAGCAGGCTCTCCTGCGAATGCGACGGCAGCGCGTTCAGCATCGTCGCCTCGAAAACGCCTATGCCGCCCGGCGCATGGCTGATGACGCCGAGAATGCAGGCGAAGACATAGACCGAGACGAAGGTGAGAAAGTCGAGATCGACGTCCCGCGGCAGCAGCGCATAGAGCGCGGCGGCGGCGCAGCAGAGATCGGCTATGCCGAGCAGCGTCTGGCCGCCGGTGGGCAGGAGTCCCGGCAGCTGAAAGAAATGGCCGCGCAGCCGCACCTGTCGCGGGCGGAGCGAGACCCAGACGAAATAATAGCCGACGCCTGCGCAGATCGCGAGGCCGAGGCCGAAGTTGAGGAAGGCCGGAAGCTTGTCGATGGCCCCGAGCTCGCCGGCGCGGGCCATGAGGCCGAAACCGACGAAGGAGGTCATGCCGAGCCAGAAAGTGACGCCGGCGATGACGGTGATGTTGGCGACCTGCACGGCGGTGACGCCGACGCGGGCATAGATCCAATAACGGACCGCTGCGGCGGTGACGACGGGAAAGCCGAGATTGAACGAAAAAGCATAGCTCGCGAAAGAGGCGAGCGCGGCGATGCGATAGCGCACGCGCAGCCGTAGCTGGCGCAGCGCCAGCGCGTCATAGCCGGTGAGCGCGAGATAGGAGAGCGCGGTGAACAGCAGAGCCGCGAAAATCTGCTCCGCGCTCATCGCCGCTATCGCGCCGCGGACGTCGGAGAATTTGACGCTCGAGATCGCGCTCGCCAAAGCGAAGCCCGCCAGCGCGAAAACGGCGAGGCTGGCGACGCCGCCGAGAACTTTGCCGAGGCTCGGCGCGATGTAGCGCCGCGCCGTCGACAAGAAGCCCGGTCCGGCGCCCTGGTCGGAATTCGCCGTCTCTTCGGCCGGCGCGACGACGCCCGTCTCATCGAGTTCGCTGTCTGACCGCTTCAATTTCGCTTTGTCCTCGAGACGTCTTCGAATATGCGCGGAATAGGCTTCGATACGACGTCGGGCGGCGGAGTTCAAAGGCGACCGGCGGGCCTCGCGGCGTCCGTTCATAGGTTTTCCAGATCCTGTGTTGCAGCCGCCCGCGAGGGCGACCCGGATGAAGCGCCGCCGCAGAGCCCGCCCTTCCGTCTCCTTCATGCGGGTGTCGCAGGAAAACGTCGCGGGGAGAGCATGGTTCGGTTTCGTCTCGAAGCGTGACGATAAGATGACGCGTGGCCCGAGAACAAGCCGTCAGAAGAGGCCGTGCACGAACCAGCGCGGCGACGGGCTCTCGCGGCCGAAAAGCCCCTCGCGAAACAGCCAGAAGCGACCGCCTTCCCGATCTTCTACGTAGAAATAGTCGCGCGTGGCGGCGTCTTCCGGCGCGCTCCACCATTGCGGCGCGATGCGCTCCGGCCCCTCATAGGCCGCGAGCTCGTGCAGCAGCCGCCGCCAGCGGAAGCGCAGCGGCGGCCCGTCGGGCGTGAGCGCCACCGCTTCGATCGGCTCCGGCCGCTCGAACAACCGCAAAGGCCGCGCCGGAACGCCTTCACGAAGATAGAGCGGCGGCGCGGCTTCCGCCGCCGCGGGGGCGGAACCGGAGGCGGGCCGCAGCGCGACGGCGAGCTCTGGAATATGCGAGGCCTGCGGATAGGCCCGCAGCACGCGGCGGGGGCCGAGCCGCGCGCCGAGGCGATCGACGAGATCGTCCAGCCGCGCGTCATGCGCATTTTCCCGCCCGGCCAGGCCGAGATCCGCCTGCGGCGCATCGCAGCGCTCGACGCGCCCGGCGCCGAGCCGCAGCACGTCATATCCATAGCCCGTGTCGAGCCCCTCCTCCGCCAGCACGGCGAGGCGCTCGCGCAGCAGCAGAGCGATCGTCCCGGGATCGCGCAGCGGCCGGCTGGTCCCCGTTTCTATATGCGCGACGGCGCCGTCGACGCGGTAGAAGACCGCCGTCAGCTCGCGCGCGCCGACGCCATGGCGCTCCATCAGCAGGCACAGTTCTCGGGCAAGGCCGTGAAGGGTGCGCTCTATGTCCTCCTGCCGCGTGAGCCCTTCGGGAAAGCGGCGCTCGGCCATGAAATCCGGGGCCTCGAAACGCGGCGAGATCGGCTCGCGGCGGCGGCAGGCGATGGCGTCGAGCCGCGCCATGGCCTCCGCCCCGAGCCTTGCCGTGAGCGGCGCGCGCGGCCGCGCCAGCAAATCGCCGAGGCTGCGCAGCCCGGCGTGATCGAGCCTGTGGCGGGCCGTCGCGGCGAGATCGAGCGCGGCGATGGGCAAGCCGGCGGCGATCGCCTCCAGTTCCTCCGCGGTCGTCCCCTCCGCCACATGGCGCCGGCGGGAAAAACGCGCCAGCGCCCGCGCCAGCGCCGGGCCGGGCGCGATCGCTCCTCTGGCCGCAAAGCCCTGGGCGGCGAGGCGGCGCTCGACCTCCGCCAGCAGCGCCGCCTCGCCGCCGAAGAGATGCGCCGCCCCCGAAATATCCAGGAGCAGCCCGTTCGGCGGATCGGCCGCGGCGAGCGGGGTGAAGCGGCGGCACCAATCGGCGATCCGTCCCAGCAGCTCGGCGTCGGCCCGCGGGTCGGCCTCGGCCAGCCGCAAGGCGGGGCGCATGGCGCGCGCGTCGGCCACCGCCATGCCGGGGGCGAGCCCGCCTTTTTCGGCGCGCGCGTCGACGGCGGTCAGCCGCTCGGCGCCGCCGAGCTCGGCCCAGACGGCGAAGGGCGCCTCCGCCTCATCGGGCGTGGGTGCGTTTTTGCGCGCGAGCCGGTCGGTCGACAGGCGCGGCAGGAACACGGCGAGGCAGCGCATGGAAAGGCCACTCATGGAACTCGGCCTCCTGATGGTCGAAAACGATGTCGCGCCAGGCCTGCGGGTCGAAGGCGCCGACGAGGCCGCGCGCCTTGACGACGCGCAGACGAAAAGCGAGCGGGCCGGGCAGGGGCCGCGGCGCGCCCTCGGCCCGGGGAGGCGGCGCGCCGGCGGCGATCTCGAAGCGCGCCTCGGCGGCGCTGGCGAGCCTTTGCGCGACGCCAGCCGCGCGCGGCAGCAGCAGCAGGCCGGCGCAGTCGCCGCGGCGGGCGGCGAGCGCCAGCCGGCGCGAGGCGGCGAGGTCATAGGCGCCCGCATCGGCCCAGCTCTCGGCCCAGCTCTCGGCGATGACGACGGCGGCGCCACTTTTCAGCGCCTCCTCCATGGCCCAGAGCGTCTCGCGCGGACGGTGCGTGCGCGCCAGCACCAGAAGCTCCGGCGGCAGGCCCGCCGCCTGCAGGCCCCGCCCATAGGGCAGGCCGAGCTCGCGGGCCGCCATATCCTCGGCGATCCAGACGATCCCGCCTTGTGGCCGCAGGCGCAGCCGGCGCAGCGCCAGAGCGAAGGCGAAGCCGGCCGCCGCCGCCGCGTCGGTCGGCCGCGCCGGCAGCGCCTCGCGCAGGCCGCCGCGGCCGGGATCGAACAGGCGCGACAGCCCCTCGTCCCGCGACGCCGGAACGGGCGCGGGCGCGCCGCCCGCTTCCAGCGCGGCGATCCGACGACGCAAAAAAACAATGCGTTCCGATGAGTCGCTGCGCGACATCGGGTCCCCGATCTCCAGATTGTTGCCTATTTGTTCTCATGCTGACTCCGCTGAGGGGAAGAGTCAAGCGGGGTGATCAGTGTCTCAATTCGTCGTTTTGCCTTATCCTCGCCTATTCAAATTCTGCTATTGACTCGCTATCAAAAGCGGTTCGTCAGTTCCCGAATCGTATGATAAACTATGAACAGAGAGTTATCTCAGTTTTGAAAAATCCGTAAGGGATTTAGGTATGTGTGGAAACTCTCAACAAGAGGAACGGCTCCACCCCCTCAAAAAGGCGGTGTGGCGCTGTCGAGGATGATGCATTCGTCGTTAGCAATAGCAAATGAATTTCTGTCCCGGGCCAAAGAGGAGCGCCGGCCGCTAACGCATATGCAATTGCAAAAGCTCGTCTATCTCGCGCACGGATGGAATCTGGCCGTAAATGGAAGAGAATTAATCGAAGATGAGTTCGAGGCCTGGGAATTTGGTCCGGTCATCCGCAAATTGTACAACGCGCTCACCAAGTATGGAAAAAATCCTATAACTCATTTGATCAGGTGGGGGGATGACACGCCGTTCATATATGATGACGATGGTATCGCAAGAGCTGAGTTATTGCCTGAAGAGGCTGCTGTCGTAGCGAAAGTGTGGAGCGAGTACAAAGGCTTTGAAGCATTCAAGCTATCGGCGCTCACGCATGCCAAAGGTAGTCCTTGGGAGAATATTTACGAAAAAGGAAAAAATAAGGTTATAAATAAGTATGATATCTGGGATTACTTTGCAGACCTCGCAAACGCCATATAGGCTGCCCGTATCGCTGGACAAGATCAAGGCGGGGGTTGCCCCCGTCGAAGGAAAGCTGTCTGAAGATCCTCAAGATATTATGGAGCGGCGCGCTCTCGATAACAGAGAGCGGAGGGCAAATATTAATCTTGTTGAGCAGACAAACAGAGATCGGCGGGTTAATCGAAAGCTGAGATGGCGGTATGCCAGTTGGGTGTTTTGCTATCTGGTGTCTTACTCTGTAGCTGTATTTTTGATTCTAGTCTGCTTTGGACTTGGATATATGAAGATTCCCGAGGTCGTGCTTTCCGCTCTCGTCGGCAGCACGGCAGTGTCAGCAATCGGCCTAGTCGGATTTGTCGTGAGCGGGCTATTTAAGAGCTGAGCCGAACCCTATTCCGCGGCGGCTCGCTAGCGCGCCCAACGGCTCAAAACAAACACGCTTACCTCTCCCCGGGGGAAACCCCGCCGGGGAGGGCCGCTCATATCGCCGACTATCTGGTCGCGTCTGGCGTCACGCGGGGACGCAAGTGTCGGGAACCGGACAAACCTCGGCGCAATGCGGAGACTCGCCGTCGCATTCCGTGCACTTCTTGGGGTCGATGATATAGGTGTCGCCCTTCATGCGAATGGCGGCGGTCGGACAGTCGAACTCGCAGGCGCCGCAGACGGTGCATTGCGACGCGATAATCTTCAAGGCCATAATACTCTCCCCGATCGTTTTGGGACGCGGCGCCCGCGAAACGGCGCCGCGCGTCTCGACGCGACAGATGGGGGTAAGCAAGAATCGTTTCAATTTACCGCGGGCCGCTGCGAGACGCTTCCGCTCGCGACGGATCGTCGCGCGGGCGGCGACCGGCGACGCCTTTAAACCCGACATTGCCCGTAGACTAATAATCCGGTTTAATCCGGCCCGCGAGTGCGCCGTGGCGCCAAAAAACGAGGACGGAAATGCCGATCGACAGCAAGCATCCCGAGACACTGGCCCTCCACGCCGGCTGGCGTTCCGATCCGACGACCGGCGCCGTCGCGCCGCCCATCTATCAGACGACCTCCTATCAGTTCCGCGACACCGAACACGCCGCAAATCTCTTCGCGCTGAAGGAGCTGGGCAATATTTACACGCGCATCGGCAATCCGACGACCTCCGTGCTCGAGGAGCGTCTCGCCGCGCTCGAGGGCGGAGTCGCGGCGCTCGCGCTTTCTTCCGGCCAGGCGGCCTCGGCCTTCGCGCTGCAAAATCTCGCGCGCGCCGGCGACAATGTCGTCGCCTCCACAGACCTTTATGGCGGCACCTGGAATCTCTTCGCCAACACGCTGAAGGACCAGGGCCTCGAGGTGCGCTTCGTCGATCCGAGCGACCCGGAGAATTTCCGGCGCGCCACCGATGATCGCACGCGCGCCTATTACGCCGAGACGCTGCCCAATCCCAAGCTCGTCGTTTTTCCCATTGCGGAAGTCGCCGCGATCGGCCGCGAATATGGCATTCCGCTCATCGCCGACAACACCGCCGCGCCGCTATTGGTGAAGCCGCTCGAGCATGGCGCGGCGATCGTCGTCTATTCGACGACCAAATATATCGGCGGCCATGGCACGTCGATCGGCGGCGCGATCATCGACGGCGGCAATTTCGATTGGGAGAAATTTCCCGAGCGCCAGCCCGCGCTCAACACGCCGGACGCCAGCTATCACGGCGCCGTCTGGGTGGAGGCGGTGAAACCGCTCGGCCCCGTCGCCTATATCATCAAGGCGCGCACGACATTGCTGCGCGATCTCGGCTCCGCGCCTTCGCCTTTCAATTCTTTCCTCACGCTGCAGGGCATAGAGACTCTGCCGCTGCGCATAGAGCGGCACGTCTCCAATGCGCAGGCGGTCGCGGATTTTCTTTCGACGCGCTTCGAGGTCACGAAAGTGATTCATCCCTCGCGCCAGAGCGGCGCGGAGCGCGAGCGCGCCGATAAATATCTGAAAGGCAAATATGGCGCGCTGATCGGCTTCGAGCTCGCCGGCGGCCTCGAGGCGGGGCGCAATTTCATCGATGCGCTGAAGCTCTTCTATCATGTCGCCAATATCGGCGATGCGCGCAGCCTCGCCATTCATCCGGCGACGACGACGCATTCGCAGCTCTCGCCGGAGGCGCAGCTCGCGACCGGCGTGACGCCCGGCTATGTGCGCCTCGCCATCGGCATAGAGCATATCGACGATATTCTCGCCGATCTGAATCAGGCGTTGAAGGCGGCGAGCTGACGCGCGGGAATGTGAGAAAGGGCGTGCGAACGAGAAGCGGCGCCCGGAAAGGCGTTTCCACCTCCCCCTCGAGGGGGGAGGTCGAGCGCCGCAGGCGCTCGGGAGGGGGTGACCCCCGATTCTTGGCCGGGGAACCCCACCCCGGACCGCTTCGCGGTCCGACCCTCCCCCTAAAGGGGAGGGTGTGCACGCTCATTTGGCCGCGCCCTCAAACCGCTTGCGCGTATCTCTCGGCCTGCTCGAGATCGACGGAGACGAGCTGCGAAATGCCGCGCTCCGCCTGCGTCACGCCGAACAGCCGATCCATGCGCGCCATTGTGATGGGATTATGCGTGATGGCGACGAAGCGCGTGTCGGTCTTCTTGCGCATATCCTCGAGCAGAGCGCAGAAGCGCTCGACATTGTAATCGTCGAGCGGCGCGTCCACCTCGTCGAGCACGCAGATCGGCGACGGATTGGTGAGGAAGACCGCGAAGATCAGCGACATTGCGGTCAGCGCCTGCTCGCCGCCGGAGAGCAGCGTCATCGTCTGCGGCTTCTTGCCCGGCGGGCGGGCGAGAATGTCGAGGCCGGCCTCCAGCGGATCGTCGCTCTCGATGAGCTGCAATTCCGCCGTGCCGCCGCCGAACAGCAGGCTGAACAGATCCTTGAAATGCGCGTTCACCTGCTCGAAGGCGACGAGCAGGCGCTCGCGGCCTTCCTTGTTGAGACTGGCGATGGCGCCGCGCAATTTCTTGATCGCCTCCGCGAGGTCTTCGCGCTCGGCCATCATCTTGTCGCGCTGCGTCTCGATCTCGCCGAGCTCCTCCTCGGCGCGCAGATTCACCGCGCCCAATCTTTCGCGATCCGCCTTCAGCCCTTCCAGCTTGCGCTCGATATCGGGGATGGAGGGGAGCTGCGTCTCCTCGCCGGTGACGCCGGCGAGCTCGGCGAGCGAATGCTCCTCGCTCTCCAATTCCATAGCGATGGCGTGCTCGACATCGGCCGAGCGGCGGCGTGCGGCCTCCAGCTGCGCCTCGCTGCGAGCTTTCTCCTCGCGCGCGGCGCTCATCGCCTCCAGCGCCATGCGGGCGGCGCGATCGGATTCCGCCTGCGCGGTCTCGCCGGTCGTGCGCGCATCGGCGGCGGCGCGGCGGGCGGCCTCGGCCTCCTCGATCGCCGAGAGAAGATTGCGGCGCTGGAGCAGGAAGGTCTCCGGCGAATCGATCAGCCGCTCCTGCTCGTCACGCGAATCCTCGAGGCGCCGCTCCAATTCGGCGATGCGGTCCTGCGCGCGGTCGCGCCGCTCCATCCAGGAGGCGTTCTCGCGCAGGATCGCGGATTTGCGGGCGGCGCGCGTCTCGGCCTGATGGCGCAGCGAGGTGAGCGCGGCGCGCGCCTCGCCGGCCTGAGCGCGCTCGGCGGCGGCGCGGGAACGCACATGCTCCACCGCGCCGGCGAGCGAGGCGGGCTCGTCCAGAGCGTCCAGCGCCTGAGCGGCGCTCTCGCGCTTCATCGCCGCCTCGTCGCGATTGGCGAGGATTTGCGCCTTGGCCTCCTCGAGCGCCGAGAGACGCTGTGCGATCTGGCCCAGGCGGCGCTCCGCCACGACATGGCGCTCGCGCGCTTCTTCCAGCGCGGCGCGGGCGCGGCGTTGCCCTTCGCGGGCGGCGCTCTCGGCGAGGGCGGCGGCGCGCGCCTGCTCCTGCGCCGTCTGCGCCTCGTCGGCGAGCGCATCGGCGGCCTCGCGGGCGGCGGCGGCCTCGAGGCGCAGGTCGGCGAGGCGATTCTTCTCGGCCAAACGGCGGGCCGCCGGCGTCGGCGCTTCGGCGGCCTGGGTGAATCCGTCCCAGCGCCAGAGGTCGCCCTCCTTGGAGACGAGGCGCTGGCCGGGCTTCAACAGCGTGCGCAATGCTGCGCCCTCGCTGCGCAGCACGACGCCGATCTGGGCGAGGCGGCGGGCCAGCGCCGGCGGCGCCTGCACCATTTCGGCGAGCGTGCGCACGCCCGGCGGCAGCGAGGGATCGCCGGCGCCAGAAGTGAGCGCCCAATGGGCCGGGGCGGAGGTCTCGATGGAGGCGTCGAGATCGTCGCCGAGCGCGGCGCCGAGCGCCGTCTCATAGCCCTTCTCGACGCTGACGCTCTCGACGATCGGCGCCCAGAGATCGCCGCCGCCCGATTCGAGCAGCTTCTCCAGCGTGCGCGCCTCGGTCTCGAGCCGGCCCGCGCGCTTTTCCGCCTCCGCCAGCGGCTGGCGCGACAGGCCCTCGGCCTCGCGCGCCTCGATCGCCGCCTCCTCGGCCATCAGCGCGGTCTCATCGGCTTCGCGCGCCTGCTCGCTCGCCATTTCCAGCGCTTGCGCGAGGCGCTCCACCTCTTCCGCCGCTCCGCCCTGGCCGGCGATCAGCGCAAATTCGGTCTCGACGCGGGTCAGCTCGGCTTCGAAACGCGAGACGCGCTGGGTCTCTTCGCGCAGCGCCGCCTCCAGCGCGCCGCGCTGGGCGTTGACGCCCGCCAGCGATTGCTGCGCCTCGGAAAGCTCGGCCTCGGTGCGGGCCAGCGCTTCCTCTATCTCGGCGAGACGCTCGCGCGCTTCCGCTTCGCGCTCGGCGCCGATGGCGTCCTGCTCGGCCAGCTCGCCGCGCTCGTCCTCGAGCCGCTGCGTCACCTCGGCGGCGTCGTCGATCAGCGCGCGCTCGCGTTCGACGTCGCGGGCGAATTGCTCGGCGTGGCGGGTCAGCTCGGCGATGCGGTCCTTGGCGCGCTTCTCCTCGCCGTCCAGCGCGTCGCGGGCCATGATCAGCCGATGCAGCGCGGCGCCGGCCTCGGCCTCCTTGTCGCGGAGCTTCGGCAGCTCGAAGGCGGCGATCGCCTGCAATCGCGCGGCCTCGGCCTGCTGCAGCGTGCGCTCCTCGACGAGCTTCAAATCCTCTTCCAGCTTGCGCTCGGCGGCGGTCAGCTGCTCGCTCGCCTGGCGATGCGCGATATAGGCGGCGAGCGCCTCATTCTTACGGATTTCCGCCGCCACGGCGCGATAGCGCTGCGCCTGCCGGGCCTGACGGCGCAGGCTCTCGGTCTGGCCGTCGACCTGCTTCAGCACATCCTCGAGGCGGGTGAGATTTTCGGCGGCCGCGGTCAGCCGCAGCTCGGCCTCGTGACGGCGGGAATGCAGGCCGGCGACGCCGGCGGCGTCCTCCAAAATGCGGCGGCGCGCCTGCGGCTTGGCCGAGATGATCTCGCCGATCTGCCCCTGGCGCACCAGCGCCGGCGAGCGCGCGCCGGTGGCGGCGTCGGCGAAGAGCAGCTGCACATCCTTGGCGCGCACCTCGCGGCCGTTGATCCTATAGGTGGAGCCGGCCTCGCGCTCGATGCGGCGGGTGACTTCCAGCGTCTCGGCGTCGTTGAAGGCGGCCGGGGCGGTGCGGGAGCTATTGTCCAGCACGAGGCCGACTTCCGCGACATTGCGGGCCGGGCGCGAGCCGCCGCCGGAGAAGATGACGTCGTCCATCCCCGAGCCGCGCATGTTCTTATAGGAGTTCTCGCCCATGACCCAGCGCAGGGCCTCGACGAGATTGGATTTGCCGCAGCCATTCGGCCCGACGACGCCGGTCAGGCCGGGCTCGATCAGAAAATCTGTGGCCTCGCAGAAGCTCTTGAAGCCGAGGAGACGGAGCCGCTGGAATTTCATGGCGGCAAGAGCGCCACAAAATAGCGGGGAAGGCAAGAACAGGACCGCGATATGTTGTGGAGGCGGGGCCTCCCGGCGAGCGATCGGGTGAAGCTTCCCTCGTCCTGAGGAGCGGCCGCAGGCCGCGTCTCGAAGGACGAGGGAAGCTTCATGCGCCGCCTTCTGGAGCTCGCCCTCGTGCTTCGAGACGGCCGCTTCGCGGCCTCCTCAGCATGAGGGCGAGGGTGGGAGAGGAGGCGATCACGCCCCCGCGGTGATGAACTGCGCCTTGGCGAGATCGGCGAACAGCCCGCGTTTCGCCACCAGCTCGTCGAATGTCCCACTCTCGACGATCTCGCCGCGATCCAGCACGAGAATGCGATCGGCATGGCGCACCGTCGCCAGACGATGCGCGATGATGAAAGTGGTGCGGCCCGCGGTCGCCGCCTCCAGCGCCTGCTGCAATTGCCGCTCGGTGGTCGCGTCCAGCGCGCTGGTCGCTTCGTCGAAGATCATGATCGGCGGGTCCTTCAGCAGCGCGCGCGCGATGGAGAGGCGCTGCCGCTCGCCGCCCGACAGCGTGCGGCCGCGCTCGCCGACCATCGTCGAAAGCCCCTCGCTCTGCCGCGCGACGAGATCGCGCGCCTGCGCCAGCTCCACCGCGCGGGCGATCTCTTCTTCATTCGCATCCGGCTTGCCGACGCGCAGATTCTCCTCGATCGAGCGTGCGAATAGCATGGGCTCCTGAAACACGACGCCTATGTTGCGGCGGAGCGAGGTCAGCGTCATGTCGCGAATGTCGACCCCGTCGATCGTCACGCGGCCTTGCGCGGGATCGAAGACGCGATGCAAGAGACCGAGCGTCGTCGATTTGCCGGAGCCCGTCGCGCCGACCAGCGCGATGGTCTCGCCCTGCCGCGCCGAGAAGGAGACGTCGCGCAGCGCGAGACGCTCGCCGCCATAAGAAAAGCTCACATTCTCGAAGGCGACTTCGCCCTCGAGCCGGCCGAGATCGCGCGCATCCTCGCGATCGGCGACCGTCGGGCGCGTGTCGAGGATCGAGAAGAATTCGGCGATTTTCGGCGCGAGCAGAAACAGCACGTTCAAAAAGCCGACCATTTGCTCGAGCCGGCCGATGAGCATGGTCGCAAAGCTCATGAAGGCGACGATCTCGCCGATGGAGGCGAGGCCCTGCAAATGCAGCCAGGCGCCGAGCAGAAAAATGACGAGCAGGGTGAGCGTCGCCGAGGCGCGGCTCGCCACTGCGGCGAGCGCCCACCAGGACAGCACCGGAATTTGCGCGGCGAGCAATTCGTCGATGATCCGCCGCAGCGCATTGGTCTCGCTCTGCACGCGCGTGAAGCTCTGCACCACGGCGACATTGCCCAAAGCGTCGGAGGCGTGCTCGGCGAGCGACGAATGATGACGCTCCACTTTGCTCTGCAATTGCTCGGTGCGGCGCAGGACGAAGGAGGTGAGCGCGCCGAAGACGATGACGAGCACGATGAGCGGCAGAGCGAGCCGCCAATTGACGAGGAGCGTCGCCGGCAGCAGCACGAAGAGCGCGACGAAGGAGGCGCAATTCTCGCGGAAGAAGGAGAGCCACAGCCCCGCCATGCCGGAGGCGCCCTCCAGCATCACCTTCAGCAGCCGGCCGGAATGCGCGCCGGCGTGAAAGCTCGACGGCAGATCGAGCACATGCTCGAAATAAGCGGCCATCACCGCGAGCCGGCTCCTATGCGCGAGGCGGTCGGCATGGAGCGCGACCAGCACAGAGGCGGCGATGGAGAAGAGGCCGAAGCCGGCCCAGGCCGCGAGCAGAGGCACGAGATCGCCCCAGGCGAGCTTGACGCCGGCCGCCTGCGCGCGCGTGAGCACGTCGATGACACGGCCGAACAGCATGGGCTCGGCGAATTGCGCGATGGCCACGGCGAGATTGGCGGCGACGAGGATCGCCGCGAGACGTTTCTGCGGCTTCAGCTGCGCGAGGACACGGAGATAGACGGCGAGGACGGACATGAGCAACTAAATGGGTGAGGCGATGACGCGGTCTATAGCGGGCGGGGCGGAGAGCGCAAGGTCGCGCGAGACGAGAGCTTCGCGAATTCTCGCCAGCCACGCTTGTATTATCCGCCCATATGGCCCACATAGGTTCTATCGAGTTTTCGGCCGGTCGACTCCTGCTTCGCGCCTAACGGCGCCCCGGGCATTATGACTTCCTCTCCAGAACATCGATCACGTGAGGCGTCGCATGTCGCGAACGCCCCAAATCCCCCTGTTCTTCGAAAGGACAAGTCATGCAGACCGGCATAGTGAAATGGTTCAATGCGCAAAAGGGTTTCGGCTTCATTCAGCCGGAGGCCGGCGGAGCCGACGTCTTCGTTCATATCAGCGCCGTCGAGCGCGCGGGCCTGCCCGGCCTCGCCGAAGGCCAGAAGCTCTCCTATGAGATCGTCGTCGACCGGCGCAGCGGCAAATCATCGGCGGATCAGCTGAAGGTCGACTGACCTCGAGCGATCGGGCCCTGCACGCCGACCGCGGATGTACCGGCGGCGAGCGCGGGGCCTTCTCCCCCGGTGGAGGCGCGTCGCTCCTCAAAGGATCGGCGCGTCGCACTCCATCCGAAAGGGCCCGACATTATGAGCGCGCACTCGAATGAGCTCTCCCGCCATCAGCGGCTTCGCAAAGAGGCGCCGACGCATAAGTTTCGTCTCGGCGCGCAAATCTATCACCGCATCGGCGCGCGATCGGAAAAAGAGACATTTCGGATCATGCGCCTGCTGCCCGACAGCGGCGCGGGATTCCAATATGTCATCAAAGGAGACCGGGACGGTCTCGAACGTGTCGTGACGGAAGCGGGAATGGAATTCGCCTGGTAGTTTCTCGCTTCGTCTCGTCCCACACAGGCCGCGCGGCGGCGCCGTGATCGATTTCGCGCCGAAAAGCGCGGACGACAGGGAGAAGAGCGATGAGCGCATTCGATTACGGCATGGAAGCCGGCCTTTTCTCGTCCAAGACTCTCGCCAAACGGTCGAGATCCTATCAGAACTCCGTCCAATTCCGGCGCTTCGCCCAGGCTGCGGAGGCGATTCGCTACGCCGTGGAGGACATGCCTCCCGCCATGCTGGGAAGCTGCTCGCTCGAAGTGGCGGAGGCGACATATTCCGGCGCGGCGATTCGCGGATTATATGAAAGCGCGGAATTTCCGCTGCCACGACGAGTCGACTCGAAAAAATAAATTCCGCGACGTGAAGCGAGCCGTTTCAACTTTGCGCAGAGGCTTTCGGGACAAACCGCTTCACGGCGATCTGGTCGGAGCGGTCGCGCATGGCGCAGGCGTCGAACCACGCCTGCATCTTCAACAGAGTGTCCATGCTCATTCCGAACGCCTTCTCTATGCGCAGCGCCATTTCCGGCGATAAAGCCGCTTTGCCGTTCACGAGGTCGGACAAAGTGGCGCGGCGCACGCCCAGCGCATCGGCGGCCTGCGCGACCGAGAGATTGAGAGGCTCGAGGACCTCCTCGCGGATGAAAACGCCGGGATGCGGCGGCCTCATGCCTATGGTCACAGGCGCGTCGGTCATCAGTGATAATCCTCCAAGTCGAGGTTGGCGATTTCGCCGCCGTCGAGTTCGAACGTAATGCGCCAATTGCCGGAAACGGAAATGCTCCAGGTTCCGGCCCTGTCCCCGGAAAGTTGATGTATCCGCCAGCCCGGCGGGCCTTGCAGGCCCTCCATATTCGTCGCGGCGACGTTGCGCGTTCGGTTCACCAGATCGGCACGCAGCTCCCTCGGGTCGTCGCTCTCGATGAAGCGCCTCAGGCCTCGGTGCTTGATCGTGCAAAGGTTAATCGCAATTAATGTACGGCGTAACCGTACATATCGCAAGTGTTTTTCGAGCCGCGCCGCTGGAGCATCGCCGCGGCGCACGATAGATTCCCGCCATGACCGCCCCGCTCACCCGCGACGATTGCGCCCTTTCCCTTCTCCCCCGGCCCGGTTCGCCGCCGGTGGAATGGGTCGTGGCTCCCGGCCTCACGCCCTATGAGACCGCCGTCGCCGAGATGGAATCGCGCGTCGAGCGCATCGCCGAGGGCGCGGCTCCCGAACGCGTCTGGCTCATCGAGCATCCGCCCGTCTATACCGCCGGAACTTCGGCCAAGGAGGCCGATCTTCTCGATGCGCGTTTTCCCGTGCATCGCAGCGGGCGCGGCGGGCAATTCACCTATCATGGGCCGGGACAGCGCGTCGCCTATGTGATGCTGGACCTCACACGGCGAAAGCGCGATCTGCGCGCCTATGTGGCCGGGCTCGAGGCCTGGCTCATCGAAACGCTCGCTTCGCTCGGCGTCGCCGGCGAGCGGCGCGAGGATCGCGTCGGCGTGTGGACGCGCCGGCCGGACAAGCCGGCGGGCCTCTTCGGCGAGCCGGCCGAGGACAAGATCGCCGCGATCGGCGTGCGCGTGCGGCGCTGGACCACTTTCCATGGATTGGCGCTGAATGTCGCGCCTGACCTCACGCATTTTTCCGGCATAGCGCCTTGCGGCGTGCGGCAAGCGCATCTCGGCGTCACCAGCCTCGCCGATCTCGGCGAGGTCTCCGATATGGCGACGGTGGACGCGGCTTTGCGCCGCGCCTTCGAGCCGATTTTCGGAGCGACGACGGCGCCTCAGTCTCCCGAGAGATGAGCGAAATCGCGCACCACGCGCTCATAGACGTCGCGCTTGAAGGGCACGATCAGTTGCGGCAATAGCGCCGCGCGCTCCCAGCGCCAAGCGTCGAATTCCGCCGTATGGCGTCCGCCGTATGGGCGCTCCACATCGATCTCGGCCTCGTCGCCAGTGAAGCGCAGCGCGAACCATTTCTGCGTCTGGCCACGATATTTGCGGCGCTTGTTCGCTTCCGGCGGAAGATCGTAGCTATACCAATCCGCGCTCTCGGCGAGGACGGAGACGCTGGTCACATTGGTCTCCTCGCGCAATTCGCGCAGCGCCGCGGCGAGTGGCTCCTCGCCTTCGTCTATGCCGCCCTGCGGCATCTGCCACACGAATTGCTGGAGAAGCGGCGGATCGTCCTTGCCGACGCGGCGGCCGACGAAGACGTGGCCGCGCGCGTTGATCAGCATGACGCCGACGCAGGGTCTGTAGGCCAGCTCGCTCATTTCCACTTTCCGGCTCTCGCCTCTTTGTCCTCGACCCGCGACGCTAGCGCGCTCAGCGGGACGAGCGCTATTCCCTTGCGCTCGAGCTCACGCGCGAAACGCGCGAGGCGCGCCATCGTCCGCGGCAGCGCGCCGGCGACGATGATCGCCTGACCATTACGGCGCGCCAGCGCCTCGATCTGCGTCAAGGCCTTCTCCACAGCCTCGCCAGACGCGCCCGCGTCGATCGCCACATCCGCCCGCGCCGCCGTCAAGGCGAGGCGCGGCGCCAGGCTCGCGACCAGCGAGCGCGGCGAGGTGCCGTCGTCGAGAAAGAGCAGCCCGCGCCCGGCTATGTCCGTGAGCGTCGGCGTCAGCGCCGTCTCGTCGGCGGTGAATTGCGCGCCGAGATAGTTCACGACGCCGATATAGCCGGAAAAGCGGCTCATCAGCCAGCGCAGATCGTCGAGCCCGGCGCCGCGCGTCGTCAGCAGCGTGTGCGGCCCGGGATTTTCGCGTGGATAATCGTAAGGCTCCATCGGCGCCTGCAGCAAAATCTCGTGACCGCGGTCGCGCGCCTTCGCCGCGACGCTCTCGGGATCGGCGCCATAGGGCGCGAGCGCCAGCGTGACGGCGCCCGGCAATTCGTCGATGGCGCTCGCCGTGAGCTGCGCATTGAGCCCGACGCCGCCGACGACGAGCGCCACGCGTGGCGCGCCGGCCGGCAGACGCGCGCTGATGGCGGCGGGGCGGGCGTAGATTTCCATCGGCTTTTCGCCGCCGGCGCCGATCTTGGGCAGCGGGCCGTGGCGGCCCTTTTCCATCACGCGCTTGTCGGGCGCGGGCGCGAGCGCCGTATGCTGCTCGTCGAGCCTTATCACGAGAGCGCCGGGCGCCTCGGCGCCGCCGATGCGCGTGATCTTGACGCCGGAGCGCTTCTCTATGTCGGCGATTTCATCCGCGCGCTTGTCGGATTCTGTGGCGGCATGTTCCGCGGGAGCGCTCGCCGGCGCCGGCGGCTCGACCGTCTCTATGCGCGCGACGGCGACGGGCCGGCCGGCCTGCGGGTCGCGCATCGTCGGCGCGAAGGCGGCGAGACAAGCGCCGCCGAGCAGCGCCGCGGCGAAAACGACGGCCCGCCCGCGCCGGCGCGGCGCGGGGCGCGGTTCCGGCGCCGCGTTCAAGCCCAATGGCGCGTTCAATTCGTCGGTCATGGCCCGCAGCGGCTCCCTATTGCGGCGAGGCGCGATTCCCGGCGCCTCGATCATTCATCAATGCGTCGAACCCGCGCCGGCTCACGAAACCGCCTGCGCCAGCGCCGCCTGCTGCTGCGTGGTCATGCCGGCGATCTGAGTCGTGGTGAAGGCGGCGATCTGATTGCCGTTGAGCGCCAGGAGCTCTGTGGTCGTCAATGCGGCGATGGCGGTCGCCGTCAGCGCGCCGACTTGCGTCGTCGTCAATCCGGCGAGCTGACGCGCATCGAACGACGCGATGACCGCGCCGTCGAGATTGCCGAGCTGCTGCGTGGTGAGCGCGCCGATCTGCGTGGAGGTCAGCGCATCGAATTGCGTCGGCGAGAGAGCGCCGAGTTCCGTGGTGGTGAGATTGACGATCTGCGTCGTCGCCAGCGACGAGATTTGCGTGGTGGTGAGCGCGCCGACTTGCGTCGTCGTCAGCGCGCGCAATTGCGGGCGCAGCAGGCCGCCGAGCTGGTCATCGGTCAGCGCCGCTATCTCGGTCGTCGTCACCGCCTGCATCTGCGTCGTCGTCAGCGCCGAAAATTGCGTGGCTTGCAGCCCCGCGAATTGCGTCGTCGTCAGATTGGCGATCTGCGACACAGAGAGGCCGGAGATTCCATCCGAGGAGACGGCGCCGATCTGCGTCGCGCTCAAAGCCGAGAGCTGCGTCGTGGTGAGCGAGGCCGCCTGCGTCGCGGTGAGGCCGCCGAGCTCGGTCGCGGAGAGCAGCGCGATCAGCGTCGAGGTGAGGCTCGCAAATTGCGACGATGTCAGCGCCGCAATGGCGGAAGCCGAGAGGCTCGCGAATTGCGTCGAGGTGAGCGAAGCGATTTCTGTGGTGCTGAGCCCCGCCACGGCGGACGGCGACAGGGCGCCGATCTGATTCGCCGAGAGCGCGGCCGATTGCGTGTCGGCGAGAGCGGCGATCTGCGTCTGGCCGAGACCCGAGACGCCGGTCGTCGAAAGATAGGAGATTTGCGCCGCGCTCAGCGCTGTCAAACGCTCCGTGCCGAGCGAGGCGACCTGCGCGGAGGTCAGACCATAAATTTCCTGCGCGGTCAGCAGCTTCAGCTGCGTCGTGGTGAGCGCGGCGAGCTGCGTGGTCGAGAGCGCGCCGATCTCGGTGGAGGAAAAGCTCTGCAATTGCGTCGTCGACAGCGCGCCGAGCTCCGTCGTCGTCAGCCCGCCGATTCCGGTCGTCGACAATGCGCCGATCTGCGCGGCGGTCAGCGCCGCGAATTGCGTGGAGCTCAACGCGCCGAGCTGCGTCTGCGTCAGCCCGCCGACGCCCGTCGTCGACAGCGCGGCGATCTGCGTCGCATTCAGCAGCGCGAGCTGCGTCGACGCCAGCGCCGCCACTTGCGTCGCGGCGAGGCCGCCGATCTGCGTGCTGGTCAAGAGGCCGATCTGCGCCGATGTGAGCGCCAGCACCTGCGTCGTCGTCAGCGCCGCCATTCCGGTGGAGGAGAAGCTGCGGAACTGCGTCGTCGTCAGCGCGCCGATCTCGTCGCTGCTCAGCCCCGCGATCGCGGTCGTCGAGAGGGCGGCGATCTGCGTCGCAGTGACGCTGGCGAGCTGCGTCGTGGTCAGCAATCCGATCTGCGTCGCGGTGAGGCCGGCGATCGCCGCGGCCGTCAGATATTTGATCGTCGTCGTCGTGAGCGCGCCGAGGCGCGTGGCGTCGAGCTGCGAAACTTCGGTGGAGGTCAGCCCGCGCGCCTGCGTCGCGGTGAGCGCGCCGACCTGCGTCGTCGTCAGCGAGGCGAGCTGCGCGCTGGTCAGCGCGGAAATCTGCGTGGCCGCCAGCGCGCCGAATTGCGTGGCGTTCAGAGCCTGGAGCTGCGTCGTCGTCAGGCCGCTGATCGCGGAGGTGGAGAGCGCCGAAATCTGCGTGGCGGCGAGCGCGTCGAATTGCGTTCCGGCGAGCGCCGCCGCCTGCGTCTGCGTGAGGCCTTGCAGCTCGAGCGTGGTGAGCGCGGCGATCTGCGTCGTCGCCAGCGCGGCGAGCTCCGTCGTGGTCAGCGCGCCGACCAGCGCCGCGGTGAGGCCGCGCAGCTGCGTCGTCGTCAGCGCCTGCAATTCGGTCAGAGTGAGGCCGGCGATCGTCGTCGTCGACAGGCCGGAGAGCTGCGTCGATGTGAGCCGCGCGAGCTGATCGAGGCTGAAGGCGGAAATCTGCGTCGCCGTGAGCGCCCCCGCCTGCGTCGAAGTCAGCGCGCCGATTTGCGTCGTGGCGAGCGCCGCGATCTCGAGAGTGGTGAGCGCCGCGACGGCGGTCGTGGCGAGCCCTCCGATCTGCGTGGTGGTGAGCGCGGCGATCTGCGTCGTCGAGAGCGCCGCCGCCTGAAGATCGGTGAGGCCGGCGAGCGCCGTCGTCGTCACCGCCGTCAATTGCGTCGTCGAAAGCGCGCCGAGCTGGGACGTCGTCAGCGCGGCGAGCTGCGTGCTGGCGAGGCCGCGCAGCTGTGTCGTGGTGAGAGCCTCTATGACGCCGGTCGAGAGGCTCGCCACCGAATCGGAGGAGAGGCCCCTGAGCTGCGTCGACGAGAAGGCGCCGATCTGCGTCAGATCGAGCGCCGCGATCTGCGTGTCGACCAGCGCGCTCATCTGCCCCGCGGTGAGAGCGGCGAGCTGCGTGGTCGCGAGCTCGGAGATTTCCGTCGCCGTCAGTCCGCCGATTGCGGTCGTGGAAAGCGCGGCGATCTGCGTCTTCTGGAGCGCGTAGATTTGGAGCGGCTGCAGAGCCGCGATCTGCGCATCGTTCAGAGCGCGCATCTGCGTGGTGACGAGCGCGGCGATCTGCGTCGCGGCGAGGCTGGCCGCCTGGCTCGTCGACAGGGCGGCGACCGCGGTCGTCGACAGAGCGGCGATCTGCGTCGTCTGCAAGGCGGAAATCTGCGTCCATGTCAGCGCGGCGATCTGCGCGGCGCCGAGGCCCGCGGCGCCATCGCGGCTCAGAGCCGCGATCTGCGACTCGCCGAGCGCGGCGATCTGAGCATCCGACAAAGCCCCGGTCTGCGTCGCGGTGAGCGCGCCGATCTGACTCGTGGTGAGGCTCGCGACATCGTCTGCGGACAAGCCCGCAAATCCCGTCGCCGACAGAGCGGCGATCTGCGTCGCAGCGAGAACGCCGAGCTGCGAGGGAAGCAGCGCGGAGACCTGCGTATCGCCGAGCGCGTGCAATTGCGTGGAGGTCAGCGCCTTCAATTGCGCGCTCGACAATTCGCCGATCTGGCTCTCCGCGAGACCGCCGAGCGCGATCGCGGACAGCGCGGATATCTGCGTCGTCGTCAGCGCGTCGATCTGCGACAGCGTCAGAGCCGAAGCCTGAGTCGCGGTGAGAGCCGCGATTTCTGTCGTCGTCAATGCGGCGAGCTGAACCGAACTCAGAACATTGATCTGCGTCTCGGCGAGCGCGCGCATCTGCACGGCGCTGAAGGCGGCGATCTGCGCCGTCGTCAGCGCGGCGAGCTGGTCGCTGGTGAGGCCCGAGGCGCCGGTCGAGGTGATGGCGGCGAATTGCGTGGAGGTCATCGCCGCGATCTGCGTCACCGTCATCGCGGCGACCTGCGTGTCGACGAGGCCGGCGAAGGCGCGCGAGGACATGGCCGCGATCTGCGTCGCGCTCAGCGCGGCGATCTGGCTGGCGTCGAAAGAATTGAGCTCGCTCGAGGTGAGGCCGGCGATCTGCGTCGTCGTCAAGCCGGCGATCTGCGTCGCGCCGAAAGCGTCGAGCTGCGTCGTCGTCATCGCGGCGATCTGCGCCGAAGTGAGGCCGGAGAGCTGGTCGACGGAGAGATTGGCGAAAGCCGTCGCGCCGAGGCCGGCGATCTGCGCCGCGGCGAGCCGCGTGATCGTCAGCGCCTGAATCTCCGTCGTCGTCATATTGTCGAGCTGCGTCGTCGTCAGCCCGCGCGCCTGCGTCGTGGTGAGCGCGGAGAGCTGCGTCGTCGTCAGCCGGTCGATGGC
Source organism: Methylosinus sp. KRF6 (assembly GCF_018887255.1). Taxonomy (NCBI): domain Bacteria; kingdom Pseudomonadati; phylum Pseudomonadota; class Alphaproteobacteria; order Hyphomicrobiales; family Methylocystaceae; genus Methylosinus; species Methylosinus sp. KRF6. The sequence continues at coordinate 1,574,138 of NZ_JAHLJF010000001.1, forward strand.
TTGCGAGGACAGTCCGCCGATCTGCGCCGCAGTGAGCGCCGCCGCCTGCGTCGTCGTGAGATTCTGCAGCTCGGCCGTGGTCAGCTGATTGAGGAAAGTGGTGGTGAGCGCCGCGATCTGCGTGGAGGCGAGCGCGGCGACCTGCGCGCTGCTCAATCCGCCGGCGCTGCTCGAGACGAGCGCGGCGATCTGCGCGGCGGTGAGATTGGCGATGGGGAGCGCCTCGACCGCCGTCGTCGTCAAGGAGAGGAGCTGCGTCGTCGTCAGGCTGCGCGACTGTGTCATCACGAGCGCCGACAGCTGTGTCGTCGTCAGATTGCCGAGCTGCGTCGTGGTGAGGCCGGCGATCTGCGCGGCGCCGAGCCAATCGACCTGCGTCGTCGTCAGGCTCGCGACGAAGGTCGAGGAGAGAGCGTTCAGCAGCGTGGTGGTGAGCGCGCGGAACTGCGTCGCGGACATCTCCGAGACTTGCGTCTCGGAGAAATCGGCGAAAGTCGTCGCGCTCATCGCGGAAAATTGCGCCGCCGAGAATTCGGCGATGTCGAGCGATCGCAGCGCCGTCGTCGAAAGATTCGCGAGCTGCGTCGCCGTCAGGCCGCGCGTCTGAGTCGTCGTGAGATCGGCGAGGCGCGTCGTCGTCAGCTCGGCGAGCGTCGTATCGGAGAGGCGGGCGATCTGCGCGGCGGAGAGGCCGCGGAATTGCGTCGTGGTGAGCGCGCCGAGCCGCGTCTCCGAGAGGCTGTTCAGCGTTGTCGTGGAGATAACAGCGATTTGCGAGGAGGTGAGCGCCGAAAATTGCGTGTCCGAGAGATTTCCGAACGCGGCGGGGCCGAGCCCGGCGATCTGCGCATTGGAGAAATTCGCGACCGACAGCGCCTGAATCTCGGTGGGGGTCATGGCCGAGAGCTGCGTCGTCGTGAGCGCGCGCGTCTGTGTCACGGTCAGAGCGGCGAGCTGCGTCGTGGTGAATTCGGCGAGGTCGGTCGTCGTCAGCGCCGCGACCTGCGTCGCCGCCACGCCGGCGATCTGCGTCGTCGTCAAAGATTCGATCGTCGTTTGCGAGAGGCTGTCGAAGGCCGTCGTCGTCAGCGCGCCGATTTGCGTCGAAGAGAGGGACGAGATCTGCGTCGCGGAGAGACTGTCGACATCCGTCGCATTCAGCGACCGCACCTGCGCCGCGGTCAGGCTGGTCACTTGCAGCGCGACGATCTGATCGAGGCTCAGCGCGTCGAGCTGCGTCGCAGTGAGGCTGCGCACCTGCGTCGAGCTGAAGCTCCCGATCTGCGTCGAGGAGAGATTGGCGAGCTCCGTCGTCGAGAGGCCGGCGATCTGCGCCGCGGTCAGCGCCTGCAACCGCGTCGTGTCGAGACTGCCGATCTCGGTCGCGTCGAGCGCATTGAGCTCCGTTTTGGTGAGCGCTGCGAGCTGCGTCGTCGTGAAGGAGTCGAAGTCGCTTTCGGCGAGCGCCTGGAATTGCGACAGATCGAGCTGCGCGATCGCGCCGCGCGACAGCGAGGCGACCTGCGTCGTCACCAGCGCCTGCAGAGTGCTCGTCTGCATAGAATTGAGCTGCGTCGCCGTCAGCACGGCGATCTGCGTCGTGTCGAATCCCTCGATGTCCGAGGTTTCGAGCTCGCTCATGACAGTCGTCGTGAGACGGGCGATCTGCACGGTCGTGTATGACGAGTAGATCGACGTCATGACAGCCCTGCTCCGCGCGCCTGTTCCCGAGCCGGCCCGAGGCGCGGCGGCGCGGCCGCGGCCGGCGCGACGATCTTTGCCGGGAGAGGCTTGCGTGAAACTGGGCTCGCAGTGTCGGTCGCGGATCAGCGAGCGGCGGCGTCCCGCGCCGTCGCGCGCGCGGCCCAATCGAGATAGGCCGGATCGCCGGCGGAAACGTCGAGGCGCAATATTTCCGGAACCTCGTAAGAATGCGCGGCGCGAATGGCGGCGGCGAGCGCCTGGAAATCCTCGGTCCGCGCTTTCGCCTGCACGAGAAATTCGGGATCGGCGCGGGTTTCGCCATTCCACTGGTAGAAGCTGCGAATGGGGAAAATCTGGATGCAGGCGGCGAGCTTGGCGGCGAGCAGGGCGCGGGCGATGCGCTCGGCGCCCGCCTCATCGTCGATCGTCGTCTGGACGACGCAGAATTTCGGCTCTTTCGCGCTCACGGGGCGTGACTATGGGCGCGCCTCGGGCCGAAATCAACGCGGCGGGCCGCCATTCGGCGCTTTTCTTGCTGGGCGCGAGGCGAGCGGCCGCCGACCCGCGGCTACATCCGGAGACAAAAGGACATGTTCACCAGGGTCTGCAAGGAAGACACTGTTTTCGAAGGGGAAATGCGGCTCGTCATCGCCGATTCCCATGTGATCATCCTCGCTTGGGCCTTCGGCGGGGAAATCAAGGCCTTCCAGGGCGTGTGCCCGCACACCAATGCGCCGCTGGACACCGCCGATTTCGACGGCGAGGTGCTCACCTGCCCGCTGCATAATTGGACCTGGGACTTGCGCACCGGCGATCCGATCCATCCTCAGGAAAGCCGGCTCGCCGAATATCCGGTCAAGATCGAGGACGGCGTGGTCTATATAGATACGGACGGCGTCGCGCCCCTCTTCGCCGAGCGGTGAGCGGGCGGCGCGGACTCGATCGGCCCCGTACGGCGTCGCGAACGGGGTGAATTTCACAAGCGGTTGATCTCATTGCGCCGAGCGCTAGGCGCCGTTCGGCGCGCGCAGATCGACGAGATCGGCCGTGAGCGGGCGCGCCCGCGCGAGGAGAAGATTCTGCTTTTGCCGAATCGACAAAATTCTCTATGTTTCGCGCCGGATGCGTCTCTAGGCCACGAAGAGAGGTAGGAGATGAACCTGTCCGAACAGCCCCCCGTCCCCGAGGAGGCTTCGAGCGGCGCCGACGCCGTGAGCCTGGACGCGCAGCTCGAGGCGATGACCGCCGAGCGTGATCGCCACGCCAAGGACAAGATCGAGCTCATCACCAAGGCGAGCGCTTTGGCGAAGGATCTCGAAGCCGCGCGCGCGGAACTCGCCGCCGCGACGGAGGAGAAGGATAGAGCGGTTTCGGCCGTCGCCGGCGAGCGTGACGGCGCGGTCCTGCATCGCGATCGGCTGAGCGCCGAGCTCGACGCCCTGCGCGCCGAGCTCGCCGCCGCCCATGGCGCCAAGGAGAAAGCCGCCGTGCTGGCCGCGCAGGCGAGCGCCGAGATCGCCTATTTGAAGGACAGGCTCGCCGCCGCCGGCTCGCCCGATCCGCTGGTCGTCTTCTGCGATTACGCGCGCGAGAAGACCATCGCCGCCGTCGCCTGGACGCGCGCGAAAATCCCGGAGGGCCATGCGGCGCTGCCCTGGTTCGACCGCATCGTCGAGGCGACCGCGACCGCCGGCCGGCTGACCGCGAGCTTCCTGCGCTGGCTCGCCCCGCGCCTCGTCGAGGCCTATCAATGGGCCAAGCCGCGCGCGCTGGAACTCTACGCCAAGGCGAAGCACGAGATCGAGACGAGATACAAGCAGAGCTGATCGCTCTCCCTCGAGCCGATAGCGGACGACGCGCGCCTTCCCGGGATGCGCGTCGTTTCGCTTTCGGCGTCCTCGAGATCGGGGCCGAGACCGGAGCAGAGCCCGCCCGCTTCTGTCAAATCCGCTTCCCTTCGCCCCCCGGCGCTGCTATCCCCGCCGCCATGACGACGCGCAAGATCGACACTATCCGCAATTTCTCCATCGTCGCGCATATCGACCACGGCAAGTCCACGCTCGCCGACCGGCTGATCCAGGCGACGGGGACCGTCGCCGCGCGCGACATGGTGGAGCAGGTGCTCGATTCGATGGATATCGAGCGCGAGCGCGGCATCACCATCAAGGCGCAGACGGTGCGCCTCGACTATAAGGCCAAGGACGGCAAGGATTACGTCCTGAACCTCATGGACACGCCCGGCCATGTCGACTTCGCCTATGAGGTCTCGCGCTCGCTGAAGGCCTGCGAAGGCTCGCTGCTCGTCGTCGACGCCAGCCAGGGCGTCGAGGCGCAGACGCTCGCCAATGTCTATCAGGCGCTCGACGCCGGCCATGAGATCGTGCCGGTCTTGAACAAGATCGACCTACCGGCGGCCGAACCCGACCGCATCCGGCAACAGATCGAGGACGTCATCGGCCTCGACGCCGCCGACGCCGTGCTGATCTCCGCCAAGACCGGCATCGGCATTCCCGATGTGCTGGAGGCGATCGTCACCCGCCTGCCGCCGCCGCAGGGCGACGAGGAGGCGCCGCTCAAGGCGATGCTGGTCGATTCTTGGTACGACGCCTATCTCGGCGTCGTCGTGCTGGTGCGCGTCATCGATGGGCGGATGCGCAAGGGTCAGAAGATTCTGATGATGGGCACGAACGCCCATTACGAGATCGACAAGATCGGCGTGTTCAAGCCCAAGATGCTGGATGTCGCCTCGCTCGGTCCCGGCGAGGTCGGCTTCATCACCGCGCAGATCAAGCAGGTGGCCGACACGCGCGTCGGCGACACCATCACCGAAGATAAAAAGCAATGCGCAGAGCCGCTGCCGGGCTTCAAGCCGGCGCAGCCGGTGGTGTTCTGCGGCCTCTTCCCGGTGGACGCGGCGGATTTCGAGGATTTGCGCGCCGCCATCGGCAAGCTGCGCCTCAATGACGCGAGCTTTTCCTACGAGATGGAGACCTCCGCGGCGCTCGGCTTCGGCTTCCGCTGCGGCTTTCTGGGCCTGCTGCATCTCGAGATCATTCAAGAGCGTCTGCGCCGCGAGTTCGATCTCGATCTCATCGCGACGGCGCCTTCGGTCGTCTATAAGATCAAGCTGACCAATGGCGAGGAGATCGAGCTGCACAATCCGGCCGACATGCCGGATGTGGTGAAGATCGACGAGATTCTCGAGCCCTGGATCCGTGCGACCATTATGACGCCGGACGATTATCTCGGCGCCGTGCTGAAGCTCTGTCAGGATCGGCGCGGCGTGCAGGTCGATCTCAATTATGTCGGCAAGCGCGCCATGGCGGTCTATGACCTGCCGCTCAACGAGGTGGTGTTCGACTTCTACGATCGCCTGAAGTCGATCTCCAAGGGCTACGCCAGCTTCGACTATCACATCACCGATTATCGCGTCGGCGATCTCGTCAAGATGAGCATATTGGTGAACGCCGAGCCGGTGGACGCTCTGTCCATGCTGGTGCATCGCACGCGCGCCGATTCGCGCGGCCGGCAAATGTGCGAGAAGCTCAAGGAGCTGATCCCGCCGCATATGTTCCAAGTGCCGATTCAGGCGGCGATCGGCGGCAAGATCATCGCCCGCGAGACGGTGCGCGCCTTCCGCAAGGATGTGACGGCGAAATGCTATGGCGGCGACGCGACCCGCAAGCGCAAGCTGCTCGAGAAGCAGAAGGAAGGCAAGAAGAAGATGCGCCAGTTCGGCCGCGTGGAGATTCCGCAGGAAGCCTTCATCGCCGCGCTGAAGATGGAAGACTAGGGACGCGGTCTCTGGCGCGTGTCACGAATGGAAATGCACGGGCGAGTGATCGGAAAGGCGCCGGAAACCGAACCCTTCATACGGCGCCCCGAGCCTTGCCACCAAATTGGCCCTCGCCTATAAGCCAGCGGCGCGCCGGCATCCGACACCCCTGGAGGCGAAAGGCGCGCTTTCTCTTTTAAAAAAGGACACCGAAATGGCCGAGATCAAGAAGCTCGCGGCCGCGGTGCGCAGCGGGACAGGCAAGGGGGCCGCCCGCAGCGTTCGCCGTGAGGGCCGTATACCAGGAGTCGTCTATGGCGGCGGCGAGGCGCCGACGCCGCTGTCGCTCGACAAAAAAGAGCTGACCAAGCTCATCTACGCCGGGCATTTCCTCACGACGATCTTCGAGCTCGACATAGACGGCAAGCCCGAGCGCGTCATTCCGCGCGACTATCAGCTCGACGTCGTCAAGGACTTCCCGCTGCATGTCGACTTTCTGCGCCTGAAGGCCGGCTCGCGCCTGCGCGTCGACGTGCCGGTGCATTTCGTCAATCATGACGCGGCTCCGGGCCTCAAGCGCGGCGGCTCGCTCAACATCGTCTTCCACGCGATCGAGATGTGGGTGCCGGCGGACAACATCCCCGACGCCATCACCGCCGATCTCACCGGGCTCGACTTCAACGATTCGCTGCAGATCTCGGCGTTCACCCTGCCGCCGAACTGCAAGCCGACCAATCCCGACAAGAACTTCACCGTGGCGTCGATCGCGCCGCCGGTGATCACGGCCGAGGAGATCGCGGCCGCCGCGGCCGCCGCCGCGGCTCCGGTCAAGGGCAAGGGCAAGGGCGGCAAGGCCGCTCCCGCGAAGAAGTAACGAGACGGGCGATCGGCGCAGGCCGCCGATCGCCCGCTTGTTTCGGCACGGAGCCAATCGGCCATGCTGCTCTTCGTCGGCCTCGGCAATCCCGGCCGCGAATATGCCGGGAACCGGCATAATATCGGCTTCATGGCGGTCGAGAAGATCGCCGACGCCCATGGCTTTTCCGCGCCGCGCTCCCGCTTCCAGGGCCTCGTCCGCGAGGGGACCATCGCCGGCGAGCGCGTGCTGGCGCTGCTGCCGCAGACCTATATGAACGAGTCGGGCCGCTCTGTCGGCGAGGCGCTGCGCTTTCACAAGATCGCGCTGTCGGATGTCGTCGTTTTTCACGACGAGCTCGATCTCGCCCCCGCCAAATGCCGCGTGAAGATCGGCGGCGGCGCGGCCGGCCATAATGGCCTGCGCTCCATCGGCGCCCATATCGGGCAGGATTTCAAGCGTATGCGGCTCGGCATTGGCCATCCGGGCGACAAGGCCCGCGTGCATTCTTACGTTTTGGGCGATTTCGCGAAGAGCGAGGAACCCTGGGTGAAGGCGCTCTGCGGCGCGCTGGCCGACAATGCGGCGCTGATCGCCAAGGGCGACGACGCCGGCCTGCAGAACAAGATTCATCTCGCCATGGACGCCGCGGGCTTTGCCGCGCCCAAGCGCGTGGGCGAAGCGTGATTGCGCGCGCGGCCTTCGCCCTCGCGTTTTTCTGCGCGAACATGGCCTTCGCCGTGGAGGAAAAGCCGTCGCAAGCCTATGGCGAGGATCATCCGTCCTGCCTCGAATGGACCGACGGCTGCCTCGTCTGCGCCCGGCTGGAGGATGGCTCGGCGGCCTGCTCCATGGTCGGCGCGGCCTGCCTGCCGGCGGCGGTCTCCTGCCTGAAGAGCAAATGAAGCCCGGGCTCGGCGGCTGAATTTCAGCTGAACGCCGCATTCAAAACGGGTTCAGCGGGGCGCCGGCATGATGCGTTCGTCGATCGGGGAAATGTCCCGGTCCAAGGAGACAGCCATCATGAAGACCAACGCCATTCTCGCCATCGCCCTTTTCGCTTCCGCTCCGGCTTTCGCCCAGACCGCGACCGCCCCTGCCGCCAAGGCCCCGGCGGGCCCCGCCTCCACCGTCGCCGCCCCGGTCAAGCAGGTCGTCGCCGTCTCCGCGCCGCTCGACATCAACGCCGCCACGGTGGAGCAGCTCTCCGCCGTCAAGGGCCTCACCCACACTCTGGCCGAGGCGATCGTGAAGGGCCGGCCCTATAAATCCACGGATGAGCTGGTGAAGAACCGCATTCTGACCGATGCGCTGTTCGCCCAGGTCAAGGACGGGCTGACGGTCAAGGACGCGCCCAAGCACAACTGATCCGAGCCCGGCGACCTCCCCGAGCCAGTTCGCGAAACGCCCGCCGATCCTCGGCGGGCGTTTTCGGCGTCCGTGCAGAAAGTCGGGGGAGATCGACGAAGCTTTGCGCGCAGCCCCTTTCCGCATCGTCCCTTAATGCGTATATTGTGAACTGCCGCCTCTCGGGGCGGCTATGGCGATAAACGAACTCCGTAATAAACCTATCGGACCCGGGGGCGGTACCCGGCGCCTCCACCAGAGGCCGTCACGCGAAATCTTCACGTCGCGGCTTGTGGCGGGGGCGAAATAGGATCGACGAGGGCGTAAAGGGTGCTTTTTCGCTCGGCATGATACCGCCGTTATCGGGTCGAACCTTATAGTTGCCAACGACAACTATGCTCCGGTGGCCGTCGCTGCGTAATGCAGTGAAGGTACTGGGATTCAAGCCCTAGGGGGTTGCACTTCTAGGCGGGGCTCGGAGGCGCCTGGCAACAGAAGCCTCCACTTTCGTCCCGACGGGGCAGAGCGAACAGGGGTTCTCGGCGAGCGTCATGTCCACCGACCTCATCAGATACGATCTTCTCGTCCAGGACGCGCTGCGCGGCGTCATGCGCAAGGTTCTCGCCGATGCGGCGGCGGCCGGCCGCCTGCCGGGCGATCATCATTTCACCATCAGCTTCCGCACCAAGGCGCCGGGGGTCAGAATCTCCAAGCGCCTCGCCGAGCAATGGCCGCAGGAGATGACCATCATCCTGCAGCATCAATATTCCAATCTCATGGTCGATGAGCGCGGCTTCTCGGTGGGCCTGTCCTTCCGCAGCATTCCCGAGCAGCTCTATGTGCCCTTCGATGCGGTGACGGTCTTCTCCGACCCTTCCGTCGATTTCGGCCTCAAATGGGAGGTGGACGAACTCGCCCCCGCCCGCGAGGAGGAGCCGACCCGTTTTCCCGCCCGGCCGCAGCCCGCCGGCGAGGCGGCTCCGCCCCGGCACGGCCCGCGTCCTGCCGCCCGCAGCGAGAAGCGTCAGGAGACTGAGCCCGCTGCTGCGGAGGAGAGCGGCGAGGCCGCCAAAATCGTCTCCATCGACGCCTTCCGCAAAAAGACCTGATTCGCCATGGGCGAGATCGTCAATCTGCGACGCGCCCGCAAGGTCCGGGACAGACGCGCCAAAGAGGCGGAGGCGGACGCCAATCGCCTCGCCCATGGGCGTATGAAGTCCGAGCGAGCGCTCGGCGAAGCGACAGCGCGTCTCGAGAAAGAAAAGCTCGACGCGCATCGGCTGCAAGGGTCGCGATCCGAGCCGGAGCGATAATACCGGCCAAATGCGACACGCTTTTTGCGCAGCAAAAAGCCTCGCAGGATGCTTCAGCGCTGAGCGCCCGCAATCCTTCGAGACGCCCGCTTCGCGAGGGTGGGGAAACCTTCACCCGACTGCCCGGCTTCAGACGTTTACTTCTTCGCCAAATGCTTCAGCCAGCGCCGGGCCTGCTTGCGCACATTCTCCGGCGCCGTGCCGCCATAGCTCACCCGGCTCTTCACCGATTTCTCGACGCCGAGCACGCTGAACACATCCTCTGTGATGCGCGGCTCGACCTCCTGCATCGTCTCCAGCGGCAGCTTCTCGAGGCCGACACTGCGCTCGGCGGCGATTCCGACGATGCGGCCCGTCACATGATGCGCCTCACGGAACGGCAGATTCAGCGCGCGCACCAGCCAATCGGCGAGGTCGGTGGCCGTGGCGTAGCCCGCGCCCGCCGCCTTGCGCATTCGGGGGCGATCGACGCTCATGTCGCGAATCATGCCGGCCATCGCCGCCACGCAGAGCGCGAAATTGTCGAGCGCGTCGAATGTGCCTTCCTTATCCTCCTGCATATCCTTCGAATAAGCGAGCGGCAGGCCCTTCATCACGACGAGCATCGCCTGCAGCGCGCCGATGATGCGTCCCGTCTTGCCGCGCACCAGCTCGGCGGCGTCGGGATTGCGCTTCTGCGGCATGATCGACGAGCCGGTGGTGAATTTGTCGGAGAGCGCGACAAAGGCGAATTGCGAGGTCGTCCACAGCACGATCTCCTCGGCGAAACGCGAGAGATGCGTCGCCGAGATCGCCATTGCGGAAAGAGTCTCCAGCACGAAATCGCGATCGGAGACGCTGTCCAGCGAATTCGCCGTCGGCCGCGCGAAGCCGAGCGCCTTGGCCGTCTTCTCGCGATCAATGGGGAAGGAGGTGCCGGCCAGCGCCGCCGCGCCGAGCGGAGATTCGTTCAGCCGCGCGCGGGCGTCGGCGAAGCGCCCGCGGTCGCGCGCCAGCATTTCGACATAAGCGAGCAGATGATGCCCGAAAGTGACGGGCTGCGCCGATTGCAGATGGGTGAAGCCCGGCATCACGCTGCCCGCTTCCTCCAGCGCCTTCTCGGCGAGGGCGAGCTGGAGATCGGCCAGTTGCGCGTCTATGTCGTCGATCGCGTCGCGCACATAGAGGCGGAAATCGGTCGCCACCTGGTCGTTGCGCGAGCGCGCCGTATGCAGCCGCCCGGCCGCCGGGCCGATGAGCTCGGCAAGGCGGGACTCGACATTCATATGAATGTCTTCGAGCGCGCGCGAGAAGGTGAAGCGCCCCTCCTCGATTTCGCCGCGGATTTGTTCTAGACCGCGCGTGATGGCGGCGGCGTCCTCGGCCGAGATTATGCCGGTTTCGGCCAGCATGGCGACATGAGCGAGGGATCCCCGCACATCCTGTGGGCCGAGGCGCTTGTCGAAATCGATGGAGACGTTGATCGCCTCCAGGATCGCGTCGGTTGCGCTCTGAAAGCGGCCCCCCCATATTTTGCTCGTCATAACTCCTCGCGGAACAGGATCGATGACCGACCAGATGGAAAGCTCCAGCCGAGGCAATCTGCCGAAAATCGCGGGCGCGACTCTCGCCGTCGCCGCCGTCGCCGGCGTTCTATACGTGAACGGCGGCGGGAGCGGCAAGACGAGCGTGGTGAGCCAGGCTTGCGCCGCCTCGCGCGAGACCTCGCAGCGCGTGTCGGCGCTCGCCAAGGGCGAGGTCGCGGCCATGTCGATCGCCAATGCGCCCGAGCCAATGCCCGAAGTGACCTTCACCGGGCCGGACGGAAAGCCGCGCAAGCTCGAGGATTTCAAGGGCAAGACCGTGCTGCTCAATCTGTGGGCCACATGGTGCGTTCCCTGCCGCGGCGAGATGGCCGCGCTCGATCGGCTGCAGGCGGCGGCCGGCTCCGACAAGTTCGAGGTGGTGACGATCAATGTCGACACCTCCAGGCTCGAGCGGCCCAAGGCTTTTCTCGGCGAGATCGGCGCGAAGAATCTCGCCTATTACGCCGACCCCAAGGCGGAAATCTTCTTCCAGTTGCGCCAGAGCGGCCAGGCGCTGGGCCTGCCGACGACCTTTTTGATCGACGGCTCCGGCTGCCAGATCGGCCTGATGCAGGGTCCGGCCAATTGGGATTCGGAAGAGGGCCGCTCTCTGGTTACGCGCACGGCGGAAATCTCCTCGCGGCCGACGTCGACGACGCCTTGAGGATGATCTGTTGAGCGACGAAATATTGCGGCCCTGGGAGGTGCGATCGTCCTGCACTCTCCTTCGCGACCGCTGGATCAATCTACGCGCCGATCATTGCGTGACGCGGCGCGGCGCGCAGCTCAATCCCTATTATGTGCTGGAATATGAAGATTGGGTCCATGTCGTCGCTCTGGACGAGGAGGACTGTCTGCTGCTGGTGCGGCAATATCGTCATGGCGCGGGCGTGGCGTCGCTGGAGCTGCCGGGCGGCAAGCTGGACGCGCATGAGAGCGACCCGGTCGCCGCCGGCGCACGCGAGCTGCTGGAAGAAACCGGACACGCCGCGCCATCATTGCGACATTTGGCGCGCCTTTCGCCCAATCCGGCGACCCACTCCAATTGGATTCATGTCCTCTATGGCGAGGGCGCGAAAGAGGTTGCGCCTCTGAATCTCGACAGCGGCGAGGATATTCGCGTCGAGCGCATCCCGTGGCGGGAGGCGCTGGCGTTGGCGCTCGGCGGCGGCGTGATCAACTGCCAGCACGTGGGGCTGCTGACCATCGCCTTGGCGCAGACGAAAGGCGTCAAGATCGGCGGTTAGGCGTTTCCTTCTGCCACTCGTGGGAGAAGGTGACCCTCGCGTCAGCGAGGGTCGGATGAGGGTCCATCCAATTCGCGCTGGCGCCGCCCCGAAATGAGAGTCCTGGCGTCTTGGACCCTCATCCGACCTCGCCAATAGCCCGTCTCTCGAGATGGGCGTCCTTACCGGACGCCCTATGGCGAGGCCACCTTCTCCCGCGAGCCGGAGAAGGGAGAACGCCGAGACGTCAGGCCTTGGCCGTCTGCCCGTGCGGAATGCCTTCCTTGTCGAAGAGCGCGGTCAGCTCGCCCGACTGGAACATCTCGCGGGTGATGTCGCAGCCGCCGATGAACTCGCCCTTCACATAGAGCTGGGGAATGGTCGGCCATTGCGAATAGGCCTTGATGCCGTCGCGAATGAAGGGATCGGCCAGCACATTGACGCTCTTGAAGGGAACGCCGACATGGCCGAGAATCTGGCAGACCTGCATGGAGAAGCCGCATTGCGGCGCGGCGGGCGTGCCCTTCATGAACAGCACGACGTCGGCGCTGTCGATTTCGGCCTTGATCTGGGCAGTGGTGGAGTCGGACATGGGATTACCTCGTCTAGCGGAATTCAAGGTTCCGTTGCAGGCGGCCCGGCGAGCGCCGCCGGGCGTGGAAACGATTTTTAGAGAGCGATCGTGGTCAGCGCCAGAGCGTGCAGCTCGCCGCCGAGGCGCTCGCCGAAAGCCTTGTTGACCATCTGATGCTGCTGCACGCGGCTCTTGCCGCGAAACGTCTCCGACTTCACCGAGGCGGCCCAATGATCGCCGTCGTCGGCGAGCGCGGTGATCTCGATCACGGCGTCCGGAATGGCCGCCTTGATGAGACGCTCGATTTCACTTCTTTCCATCGCCATTGCGCTTCGACCTCCTAAAAGCCTCTAAGCGAAGACGCTGTCGTCCCCGGCCATATAGGCCGGCAACGGCGCCTGCTGCGCATGTTGCACGTCGCAAAGCAATATCGGCGCCTCACCAGGGAGATTCAACTCGTTTCCGCCGGTGGCGCCGAGAGCGAGAACCGCGACGCCCACGGCCTTCGCATCCGCCTCGATCGCCGCCGCTTCCGCCGGCTCGGCCACGACCAGAAAGCGCGCCTGATCCTCGCCGAAGAGGACCGCATGGGCAGGCCCGCTCGGCAGGCTGTCTATGGTCGCGCCGACGCCGCCGGCGATGGCCATTTCGGCGAGCGCGACGGCGAGGCCGCCGTCCGAGAGATCATGGACGGCGAGCGCCCGCCGCTCGAGCACGAGCGCGCGCACGAAATCGCCATTGCGCTTCTCGGCCTCGAGATCGACCGGCGGCGGCGCGCCGTCGCGGCGGCCGGAAAGATCGCGCAGATAGAGCGACTGGCCGAGCCAGCCTTTCGTCTCGCCGATGAGCAGAATGGTCTTGCCGCCCCCGGGCAGAGCGATGGTGGAGGCGAGCGCGACGTCCGATATCACGCCGACGCCGCCGATCGCCGGAGTCGGCAGAATTCCGGTTCCCTGCGTCTCATTGTAGAGCGAGACATTGCCGGAGACGATCGGGAAGTCGAGCGCCCGCGCCGCCTCGCCAATGCCTTGTAGGCAGCCGACGAACTGGCCCATGATCTCGGGCTTTTCGGGATTGCCGAAATTGAGATTGTCGGTGAGCGCCAGAGGCTGGCCGCCGCGCGCGGAAATATTGCGCCAGGCTTCGACCACCGCCTGCTTGCCGCCTTCGACCGGATCGGCCGCGCAATAGCGCGCCGTGACGTCGGTGGTCAGCACCAGGCCCTTGCGCTCGTCGCGAATGCGCACCACGGCGGCGTCGCCGCCCGGCGCGCGCACCGTATTGCCGAGAATGAGATGGTCGTATTGCTCCCATACCCAGCGCTTGGAGCAGAGGTCCGGCGTCGCCAGCAGGGCCAACAGCGCCTCCCGGTTCGAGCGAGCGGGGGCGATGGCGTCGGCGTCCAGAATCGGCGCCTTGGGCGTCGGGACATGGGGACGGTCATAGACCGGCGCCTCGTCGCCGAGCTCCTTGATCGGCAGATCGGCCTCGACGACGCCCTTGTGCTCGACCACGAAGCGCAGATCGTCGGTGGTCTTGCCGATGATCGCGAAATCGAGGCCCCATTTCACGAAAATGGCCTCGGCCTCTTTCTCCTTCTCGGGCTTCAGCACCATGAGCATACGCTCCTGGCTCTCCGAGAGCATCATCTCATAGGCGGTCATGCCCTCTTCGCGGCAGGGCACGGCGTCGAGATCGAGCCTTATGCCGAGATTGCCCTTGGCGCCCATCTCCACCGCCGAGGAGGTGAGGCCGGCCGCGCCCATGTCCTGGATCGCGATGACGGCGCCCGAGGCCATCAGCTCGAGACAGGCCTCGAGCAGCAGCTTCTCCGAGAAAGGATCGCCGACCTGCACGGTCGGGCGCTTCTCTTCGGCGTCGGCCTCGAAGGAGGCGGAGGCCATGCTGGCGCCGTGAATGCCGTCGCGGCCGGTCTTGGAGCCGAGATAGACGATCGGATTGCCGACGCCCGCCGCCGCCGAATAGAAAATGGAATCGGCGCGGGCGAGGCCGACCGCCATGGCGTTGACGAGAATATTGCCGTCATAGGATTCGTCGAATTCGGTCGAGCCGCCCACTGTCGGCACGCCGAAGGAATTGCCATAGCCGCCGACGCCTGCGACCACGCCGGCGACGAGCCGCCGCGTCTTGGGGTGAGCCGGCCGGCCGAAACGCAGGAGATTCAAACAGGCGATCGGCCGCGCGCCCATTGTGAAGACATCGCGCAATATGCCGCCCACGCCCGTCGCGGCGCCTTGATAGGGTTCGATGAAGGACGGGTGGTTGTGGCTCTCCATCTTGAACACGCAGGCGTCGCCGCCGCCTATGTCGATGACGCCGGCGTTCTCGCCCGGCCCTTTGATGACCCAGGGCGCTTTGGTCGGCAGCTTGCGCAGATGAATGCGCGAAGACTTGTAGGAACAATGCTCGTTCCACATGGCCGAGAATATTCCGAGCTCGGTGAGGCTCGGCGCGCGGCCGATCAGCGCGACAATGCGCTCATATTCCTCTGTCTTCAGCCCATGCGCCAAGGCCGCTTCGAGCATCGTCTCTCCCCCGCCGGCGCCGCTTCGAGAGCGGGTTTCGGCTCTGTCGCCAGGAAGTCAAATCGTCGCAGCCTCGGCCGAGCTCCGCGCGGGCCGTTTGCCGACGAATCTGCCGCGATTCCCCCGATTCTGCCCGGAAAGGCCGAAGAATCCGGCGGTTCGCCACTCGATTAATAGGATCGCCGCGCGATGGCAACAGCGACGCCCCATTGCTCCCCTGTTGCCAAAGAGTCACAGCGGGAAAGAAAGAATTGTGAGACGGCGCAATCTTTGATCTAGATCAAGTCCTCCCGCAGAAAATCGGCGCAATTTGGTCACGACTCGGACAAGGACGTGTTTCGCGCCGGTCCTAGAGAGAGCAATAGACGGGGGAGCCTGATGAGAAGAGTTTTGCGCGGCGCGCTCGCCGCATCCGTTTTGACCGCAGCGAGCGCTACGGCTCAGGCGGCCGATCTTCCCTCGATGAAGAGCGCGCCGCTGCCGCCGCCGCCTCCGGCCTTCAGCTGGACCGGCCTCTACGGCGGCATCAACATCGGCTATGGCTTCGGCGATTCCAGCCGGGAGACCGGCGGTCTCGGCTATATTTCGCCCGGCTCTCTGGCTCCCGCCGTGCCGCTGGGCTCGGCCTGGGGCGCCTCGCAGGATCTGCACGGCGTCATCGGCGGCGGACAGGTCGGCTATAATTATCAGGTCAACCCCTGGCTGGTCCTCGGCCTCGAGGCCGATATTCAGGCCACAGACGTGGAGAGCAAGGCGAAATCCGGGATCGGCGTCTTCGACGCCACGGGCGCGCATCTGCAGACCGCCGATTCGACCAAAGCCGTCGATTGGTTCGGCACCGTGCGCGGCCGCGTCGGCTTCGTGCTTCCGTCCATTCCCAATCTGATGATCTATGGCACGGGCGGCTTCGCCTATGGCCAGGTGATCCACAATGTCGGCTTCGCCGATAATTTCGCCGCCGCCGCCGCTGCGGGCTTCGCCGGAGGCGCCGTCGGCCATGGCTATTCCGACGACACGCGCACTGGCTGGACGGCGGGCGGCGGCGTCGAGTGGTCTCCGATCCCGAACTGGTCGGTCAAGGCCGAATATCTCTATGTCGATCTCGGCTCGACCAACGCCAATTCCGTCTCTCTGAACGGCGGCACGGCGGCGATCCTCGGCACGACGACGCCCGTCTTCGCCGCGACGCAGAATTCGCCGACCCGCTTCCACAATGTCCGCGTCGGCCTCAACTGGCACTTCGACCCCTTCGCGCCCGGCCTCGTCTCGCGTTCCGACGGACTGTCGTCGCTCAAGGAGCCGCCGCCGCCGGCCTTCGTCGACAGCTATCAGCCCTTCCAGGTTCGCCTCAAGATAGGCAGCGTCATTCCGCTGGATGGCCATGGCACTGTCTATGATCAAGGCATCGCCCATCCGGCGCTCGGCTCCATCGGCCGCCTCTCGGGCCTCACCGGCGCGAATGGCGTGATCTCCGGCGCCAGCACCAACACCTCGACGTCGGTCATTCCCATGCTCGACGTCGCCTATTACCTGACGAAGAACTGGGCGATCGAGGCGATCTGCTGCGTCGCGCCGCATCACATTCAGGGCACGGGCACGATCGCCAGCGACTTCGCGCGCTCCTGGGTGTTCCCGCCGTCCCTGATGGCGCAGTATCACTTCACCAATTTCGGCCAGTTCCAGCCCTATCTCGGCGTCGGCGTGAACTTCACGACTTTCTGGGGCACGCGCGTCAACAACGACGTCTGGGGCATCCCCTTCGCGCCGGGCTCGGCGCTGGCCGGTCTCGGCCTGCCCGGAGCGCTCGCCACCTTCCAATGGGCGACGGTCGCGCCGTCCTGGGGTCCGGTCGGCCAAGTCGGCTTCGACTATATGTTCAACGAGCATTGGGGCGTGAACGTCGACTTCAAATATATCGGCATTCATCCGATGGTTCACGCGACGGCCGTCGCTTTCGTGCCGGGGGCGCCGGCGCTCGGACCGATCTTCGTTCCGGTCAAAGTGTCGCTGCCGATCAATCCGATCGTCGTCTCGGCGGGCGTCACCTATCGCTTCGGCGGCGGCCTTCTGCAGCCGGTGCTCGCCAAATATTGAGCGGCGTCAAAGCGCAGAGAAAACAAGCCGGCTCCGAAAGGAGCCGGTTTTTTTTTCGAGTAGATCTGCAATTCGCCTTGTTCTTTGCCGCCCCCTCGCTAGGATTTGGTCGGTACCTGTTCGATTCGGTTCGATGCGACACATTCGCCGGCCCTTCCGGCGCGCTTTCCCGAGGATCAGAACATGGAAAATCCGATCGACGCGCCGCCATCCGACCGGGCCGAGCCGAGCGAGGTCGAGCCGGCGCTCGAAGCCGCGCTTCCGAGCCAGCGCGACGATGAGACGGATTTTCAACGGCCGCCGGGCGATGCGCGCCTCGCCAAAGCGCCCGCCTTGCTCGTCACCCAGGGCAAGCACCGCTTCTATACGCTGGTTTTGCCGAGCGATCTGCTCGCCGCCACCTGCACTGTGGAGGCGCGGCTCGACAATCCCATAGACGGCTTTCAGCGCCTGCTCGACAAGAAGCGCGCGAGAGAGATCGCCGATTATATCGACAGCGGATTCGGCAGCGTGCCGAGCGCGATCATTCTCTCCGCGCAGCCGCGCGCCCAGCTCCATTTCGACCGCCAGAGCGGCGAGCTGACCTTCCGCAAGGATCCGCGTTCGTTTCTCATCATCGACGGGCAGCATCGCGTCTACGGCTTCAATCTCGCGGCCAAGAGCGTGAAAGTGCCGGTCGTCGTCTACAACAGGCTGACCCGCGCGCAGGAATGTCAGCTGTTCGTGGACATCAACACCAAGCAGCGCCCGGTGCCGCCGGAGCTGCTGCTCGACATTCGCCGCCTCTCCGAATCGGAGACCGAGGCCGAAGCGCTGCTGCACAATGTCTTCGATCTCTTCTCCAATGACGAGAAGAGCGTGCTCGCCGGGCTGCTCAGCCCCTCGGAGCGGCGCAAGGGCAAAATCTCGCGCGTGACCTTCAACGCCGCGCTGAAATCCATCGACAAGGCTTTCGTCGACGCCTCGCCGCAGGACGTCTATCAGGTGCTCAACGCCTATTTGCGCGCCTGCCTCAATGGCCTGCGCTATCACGGGGCGGAGGCGAACATCGTCAATCCGGCGCTGTTCAAGGCGCTGATCCTGCTGTTCGCCAATGTCGCCGAGCGCGTCTCCGACCGCTATGGCGGGCGCTACACGACGCAGAATTTCGAGGATATTCTCGGCCCCTTCTTCCGCAAGCTGAAGAAGAACGAGCTGCCCAAGCCCGCGACCGGCCATCTGGCGCTCTATGAGAATTATCGGAAAACGCTGAGCTCCGGCTTTTCGCTCAAGCAATGGCTGTTCGCCTGAGCCTCCGCCCGACCGATCGCACCTCGATCAAACCCTCATCCTGAGGATGCTGCGCAGCCGCCGTCTCGAAGGACGGGGAAACCGTCGGCGCCGTCTTCTGGAGCTCGCCCCTTCAGCTTTGAATAGTGAGCGCGCGCGGTCTCGTCATCTGCGCGCTTTCGTCTATAGTGCCGCGCACTTTCACCCTCCCCTGGAGGGGGAGGGTCGGACCGCGAAGCGGTCTGGGGTTGGGGCGTCCCCGAGACTTAGGGGTGTCACCCCCTCCCGTTCGGGCTCCGATGGATGAGACTTATGGCTGATCTGCTCCGGCCGCGTTCGGCGGCGACGCTTCTGATTCTCGCGCTCGCGCTCTCCGGCTGCGGGCGGCGCGGCCCGCTCGATTATCCGCCCGAGGTCGCGGCGCGGCCCAAGGCCGTGGTGGCGCAGAAGACGACGCTCACCCCCGTCGGCGGCGCGACGCCGGTCGCCGAGGATGTGAAGGCGGTGGAATATATCCCCGGCACGCCGGGTTTCCGTCCGCCCGAGCAATATCCCTTCATCCTCGATCCTCTGCTGGATTAGATAAGAGCGACATGCATCACTTCGACTATCGCGCCGGCGCGCTGCACGCCGACGATGTTCCATTGGCGAAAATCGCCGAGCAGGTCGGAACGCCCTTCTACTGCTATTCGGCGACGACGATCCGCCGTCATTTCCAGGTCTTCTCGGCGGCCTTCGCCGGGCTCGACGCGCTGGTCTGCTATGCGCTGAAGGCCAATTCCAATCAGGCGGTGCTGACGCTGCTGGCCAGCCTCGGGGCCGGAATGGACGTCGTCTCCGGCGGCGAGCTGAAGCGCGCCCGCGCCGCCGGCGTTCCCGCGAGCAAGATCACCTTCTCCGGCGTCGGCAAGACGGAAGCGGAAATCGCGCTGGCGATCGACGAGGGCATTTTCTGCTTCAATGTGGAATCCGAGCCCGAGCTCGCCGAGATTTCCCGCATCGCCGCCGCCAAGGGTAAGCGCGCGCATATCTCGCTGCGCGTCAATCCCGACGTCGACGCCAAGACCCACGCCAAGATTTCGACCGGCCTCGCCGAGAATAAATTCGGCGTGCCTCTGTCGCGCGCGCGCGAAATCTACGCCCATGCCGCGAAGCTGCCGGGCATAGAGGTCACGGGCGTCGATATGCATATCGGCTCGCAGATCACCGATCTTTCGCCCTTCGACGAGGCGTTCTCGCTGCTCGCCGAGCTGGTCGCGGCGCTGCGCGCCGATGGGCACGAAATCTCCCATGTCGATCTCGGCGGCGGGCTCGGCATTCCCTATCACGAGGGCGAGGACCCGGCCTCCTATCACCCGGATCGCTACGCCGAGATCGTGCGCCGCCATATGGCGGGGCTCGGGTGCAAATTGCTGTTCGAGCCGGGGCGGCTCATCGTCGGCAATTCGGGAATATTGGTCACGCGCGTGCTCTATGTGAAGCAGGGCGAGGCCAAGTCTTTCGTCATCGTCGACGCCGGCATGAATGATCTCGTGCGCCCGACGCTCTATGACGCCTGGCACGAGCTGATCCCGGTCGCGCAGGCGTCGCCGTCGCATCCGCGCATTATCGCCGATGTCGTCGGGCCGGTCTGCGAGACGGGCGATTACATCGCGCTCGGGCGTTCGATCCCGGAGCCGGCGCAGGGCGATCTTCTGGCGATTCTGACGGCCGGCGCCTATGGCGCTGTGCAGGCGGGCACCTACAACAGTCGCCCGCTCGCGCCGGAGGTCCTCGTCGACGGCGAGAAATGGGCCGTGGTGCGCGAGCGCCCGAGTGTGGAGCAGCTCATCGCGCTGGATTCGGTGCCGGAGTGGCTGCGGAAGTAGGGGTCTCTGGCGGCGGGTCAGCTCAAGAACTTGAGCGCCGCGAGGAGGAAGCCGCCGAGCGCCATTTGCGTGACGATGAGCCAGCGGAGAATGTCCACCTTGAGATTGGCGGAGGAGCTCTCGATCTTGGCCTCGACCTCGCGAATGTCCGATTTTGTCGCGAGAAGGCCAGCGTCGATCTCGCGAAACGCCTCGACGACGCCGATGGCCTGCTCTTCCGAGAAGCCTCTCTTGCGTAAAACCTGCACGATGGCGAGGGTGTCGATCGTCAGAGCGGCCATAGTCGAGAAGATAGCATGTCGGCGGCTCCGTTCAACTTTCCCGCGACGACATTCGTCCGGATATGTCGAAGGGCGACGCCCCGAGTGTCTGCCGGCGACCCCACCCCGGATCGCTTCGCGGTCCGACCCTCCCCCTGAAGGCTCCTAAAGAGGGAGGGTGAACACCTCAATTCTACTTTACTTCCTCAGCCTTCCAGCAGACGCCGCGCGATGACCTGCGCCTGAATCTCCGCCGCGCCCTCGAAGATGTTGAGGATGCGCGCGTCGCAGAGGATGCGGGAGACCGGATATTCCAAGGCGAAGCCATTGCCGCCGTGAATCTGCAGCGCATTGTCCGCAGCCGCCCAGGCGACGCGCGCGCCGAGCAGCTTGGCCATGCCGGCCTCGAGATCGCAGCGCTTGCCCTCGTCCTTTTCCCGCGCAGCAAAGTAGGTGATCTGGCGGGCGACGTGAATCTCGATCGCCATTGTGACGATCTTGTCGAAAACGCGCGGGAAGGCGAACAGCGGCTTGCCGAATTGCACGCGCTCCTTGGCGTAGCGCAGGCCGAGATCGAGCGCCGCCTGGGCGACGCCGAGCGCGCGCGCCGCCGTCTGAATGCGGGCCGATTCGAAGGTCTCCATCAGCTGCTTGAAGCCCTTGCCCTCCTCGCCGCCGAGAAGATTTTCGGCCGGCACCTCGAAATTGTCGAAGCCGATCTCGAACTCCTTCATGCCGCGATAGCCGAGCACCTCGATCTCGCCGCCGGTCATGCCCTTGGCGGGGAAGGGATTCTCATCCGTGCCGCGCGGCTTTTCGGCGAGCAGCATGGAGAGGCCTTTGTAGCCCTTCTCATTTGGATTGGTGCGCACGAGCAGCGTCATCACATCGGCGCGCACCGGATGGGTGATCCAGGTCTTGTTGCCGACGACCTTGTAGACATCGCCCTCGCGCGTCGCGCGGGTGCGCAGGTTCGCGAGGTCGGAGCCATTGTTCGGCTCGGTGAAGACGGCGGTGGGCAGAATTTCGCCGCTGGCGATCTTGGGCAGATATTTCTGTTTCTGCTCCTCGGTGCCGCCGACGAGGATCAATTCGCCCGCGATCTCCGAACGCGTGCCGAGCGAACCGACGCCGATGTAAGCGCGCGACAGCTCCTCCGAGACGACGCACATGGCGATCTTGCCCATGCCGGAGCCGCCATATTCCTCGGGAATGGTGAGGCCGAAGACGCCCAGCTCGGAAAGGCCGGAAATGACCTCGAGCGGGATGTAGTCGTTCTTCAAATGCCATTCATGGGCGTGCGGCGTCACATTGTCGGACGCGAATTTGCGCATCTCGCTGCGGATCGCTTCGAGCGTCTCGTCGAGGCCGGTGGCGCCGATCGTCTCGGCGGCCTCGTGATGGTCGATCAGCTCTGCGAGGCGGGCGCGGTTGGCGGTGGTGAGGCCGGAGGCGACGAGGCCGTCCACCTCGGCGATGCGGGCGGCGGCGATGTCGGCCGGCGAAAGACCGAAATCGGAGAGGCGGACGATCTCGCCCTGGCTCATCGGAATGCCGCCGAAAACCTGCGCCAGATATTCGGCGAAGCCGATGCGGGTGAGGAGATTCTCCACCTCGCCATAGGCGCCCTCGGCCGAGAGGCGGTCGGCGTAGGCGAGCAGCTCGCGCAGGCCCTGCACATAGGTGGCGAACCAGGAGAGGCCGTGGGCGGCGTGCTGCTCCACCTCGATCAGCTCATTGGAGAGCTTGCCGTCCTTGGTGACGCGGGCGCGGACGGCGGCGAGCGCGCGGCCGTAAAGCGCCTCCACGGAGGCGAAAGCCGCCTTGGCGTCGGGCAGCCAGTTCGTGGAGGTGGTCTCGGTCGCGCTCATTCTCTCTCGCTCTTTTCAAGGGCGGGCCCGGCGGGCCGCGGGTGACAGGATTTTTTCTAAATGCCGCCAATCGCGGGAGGACGCAACCGTTCCGGGAAGGAGGCGGCTCCCGGGCGGTCATTCCGCGTCCGGCTCGTCTATGCCGAACAGCCGGTTTCCGGTCCGGCAAATGGCTGCGATGCGCGGATCATGTGGGTCGTCGATCAACCATTGCAGGCCGACCACGGTCGCATATTGAATTGCGGCGAAGGCGTGCGGATCGTCTATGTCCGGCCGCATCTGCGTCAGCACGCAGGCGAGGCCATGGATGCGAGATTGATCGATCTCGTGGAGCATCGCCCGCACGATCGGCTCGCTCGCCGCGAGCCGCCGCACCTCGCGCTCGAAGCGAAAGTCGATCTCGAACGGCCCCTCGCGCAGCAGCTTGCGCCAGGCTTTGGGCGACGTGTCCTGCGCATAGCGGGCCCCTGCGACATCGATCGCCTGAACGCGCCAGCGCTCCATCAGCGCGCGCAGGAAGGCGTCACGATCGGCGAAATGATGGTAGAAGCTGCCCTTGGTGCGCCGCGCGGCCGCGGTCAGCCGCTCGACGGTGAGCGCCGCCGGCCCCTCCTCGGCCAGCAGGCCGGCGCCGAGCCCCAGCCAATCCTCCTTTTTGAATCGCGCGCTGCTGCTCATTCGTCCTGGCCCGGTGCTCGCGCCACGTTACATGCCAATCTGCCGGTTGCCAAAAGCATACTGTTTGGTATGGTATGCGGGATCGACGCTTTCGATGGAGAGCCAGCGATGTTTCACGATCCCGATTTTTCCCCTTTCACCCCGCGGGAAAAGCCTTCGTTTCTCGCCGTATCGCGCAATTACCTCGAGAATTACCCGCCCGAGGCCTACCGCACCGACTTTTTCTCCACCGATGGGCTTTGGCCGTTCTTTCCGCGCATGCATTATGTCGTCAGCCCCGAGCTGATCGAGGAGTTGCTGGTCACGCGCGCCGAAGCGTTTCGCCGCGACGACATAGCGAGCAAGGCGCTGCGCGGGCCAGTCGAGGGAGATACGCTGTTCTTCTCGGAAGGCGCCGAATGGAAATGGCAGCGGCGCGCCATCTCGCCCGCCTTTCGTTACGAGAATATTCTGGCGCTCGTGCCCTTTTTCGTCGGCTGCGCGCAGGCGCAGGCCGCCGAATGGCGCCGGCTCGGCGACGGCGCCGAGGTGGAGATCACCGAGGCGATGTCGCGCACGACCTTCGCCGTCATCGAGAAGGCCGTCTTCGGCGCGTCCGAGAATTTCGACAGCGAGGGCTTCATCGCGGCGCTGCGTCCGGTTCTCGGCAGTTTTGCTTGGCGAATGCTGGCGGTGATGTTCCGCCTGCCGCCGGATTGGGCGCCCTATCCGGGCCTGCTCGCCGCGCGCGCCGGCTCGCGCTTCGTGCATGAGGAGACGGTGAAGCTGCTCGCCGAGCGCCGCGCCCGGCCCGAGGCGACGCGCGACATCATGGGCCTACTGCTCTCCGCCAAGGACCCGGAGAGCGGGCGCGTGATGACCGACGCCGAGCTCGTCGCCAATCTGCACGGCTTTCTGCTCGCCGGCCATGAGACCTCCGCCGTCGCGCTGGCCTGGACCTTCTGGCTGCTGGCCAAGGATCAGGCGACGCAGGAGCGCGCCCGCGAGGAGGCGGAGCGCGTCGCCGGGAACGGCGAGATCACGCCGGAGACGGTCGAAAATCTCGTCTTCACGCGGCAGGTCCTGCAGGAGTCGATGCGACTCTTCCCGCCTTTCGCGGCGCTCGGCCGGCAGCCGCGCGAGGATACGACGCTCGGCCCCTATCGCGTCGCCGCGAAGGAGCCTGTCTATGTGCTCACTTGGTGCCTGCATCGGCACGAGAAACTGTGGGACGAGCCGACCGGCTTCGATCCCGACCGTTTCGCGCCGGAGAAGGTGAAGGCGCGCCATCGCTACGCCTATCTGCCCTTCGGCGCGGGGCCGCGCATTTGCGTCGGCATGGGCTTCGCGCTCACCGAAATGGCGACCATCGTCGCCACGCTGCTGCGCGAGTTCCGTTTCGACGCCGTTCCCGGCCATCGGCTGGAGCTGGCGCCGACTTTCGCCACGCGGCCGAAAGGCCGGCTGCCGCTGCGCCTCACGCGCCTTTCGAAAAATGCGCCGGCCAGCGACGCAGAGCGTCTCGCCGCTTACCGATGATAGCTCCCTGCCGGGGAGCCGGGATTTTTACGACCGCGCCGCCAGTTCCGCCGCGCGATAGCCCGATCTGATCGCGCCTTCGATCGTCGCCGGAAGCCCGGTCGCGGTCCAATCGCCGGAAAGGAAGAGATTGCGCCAGCGCGTCACTGCGCCGGGGCGGCGCTCCTGCTGCGCCGGCGTCGCGGCGAAAGTGGCGCGCTTTTCCTTCACAATCTGCCATTGCGGCAGCTCCTCCGGCAGGCCGGTAGCGGCGGCGACCTCGGCCCATATGCGCTCGGCGAGGCTCTCGCGGGAATCGTCCATCAGCCGATCGGCGCCGCTGATCGTCACAGAGAGCCTGTCCTCGAAAGCGAACAGCCATTCGGTGAGCGAGCCGATCATGCCGAGCAGCGCCGGCTGGCCAGGGGGCGGCGCGATCTTGAAATGCGCATTGATGATGCCGCGGAAATCATCCGGCGCGACGAGGCCCGGAACGAGCTCCTGCGCCGCCCAGGGCGGGACGGCGAGAACGATGCGATCATTCTCGCCGGGCGCGATTTTCTCGTCGCCGAAATCGAGCGCTGTGGCGCGCTCCTCGGAAAATTCGATTCCCTTCAGCCGCGCGGCGAAGCGCGGCGCGGCGCCGCGGGCGGCGAGAGTGGTCAGCGCCGGCTCGATGAATGCCGTTCCGAGCCCGCGCCGCGCGACCAGCGGACGGCAGGCGGCGCCGCCGGCGGCCAGCGTCTCGCGCAGCACGGCGGCGGCGAGAGCGGCGGAGGACTCGCGCGGCTCGGTGTTGAGCGCGGAGAGCAGCACAGGCCCCCACAGCCGCTCATAGAGCACGCCGGAGCATTTCATCGCCTCGCCGATGGTCGCGCCCTTTTTGGCGAGGAGAATGCCGATCGCGCCGAGATAGTCGGCGGCCGCCGTGCCGGGCGCGCGGCGATCACGCACGAAAATCCACCAGGGCAGGCGCGAGGAATTGGGCCTCATGCGCCAGCGGACGCCATCGCGCGTGTCCAAAAAGTCGAAGGCGCATTCCTTCGGCCCGACCAGCTCCTCCGCCGAGCCGATGCGGCGGGCGTAATCCAGCGCAGTGGCGTTGCCGGACAGCAGCAGATGATTGCCATTGTCGATGACGAGATCGAGGCTGGAATCATGATAGGAGCGGCAGCGCCCGCCCGCCATGCGCGCGGCCTCATAGAGCGCGACGCTGCGGCCTTCATCGGTCAGGCGAATGGCGCAGGAAAGTCCGGCGAGACCGGCGCCGATGATATGGGTGGTTCCGGTCACGTCAGCGCGAATCTGAGCAGGGCCAGCAGGACTTTCGTCCGCGAGGCGGAGACCGGCGCACGCGGCGGCGCGAAGCCGCGCGCCACCAGACGGTCGAGAACCGAGCGATAGGCCGTCGCCATCAGATAGGGCGCCTTCACCGCACTCTGCGGCGAGACGCGCATCAGCAGCTCCGACTCCGCATAATGCTTGCGCGCACGCTCGGCCACCGCCGCGCAGACTTGCGGCAGGCCGGGATGCGCCAGCACAGCGCCGCGCGCGAAATCCGCGACGCCGGCGGCCTCCAGCGCCTCGCGCGGGAGATAGAGCCGCCCGCGCGCCTCGTCCTCGTCGAGATCGCGCAGAATATTGGTGAGCTGCAGCGCGCGGCCCATGTGATAGGCGAGCATTCGCGCCTTGGTCGGCAGCGCGCCGGCGGCGCAGTCCACCTCGTCGGCGAGACCGAAGACGCGCACCGAGAGCCGCCCCACGGCGCTCGCGACATGATCGCAATAGAGATCGAGCCGATCCCATTCCGGGGCGCGAATGTCCTCGACGACATCCATGGCCATGCCGTCTATGACCGCCTCGAAATCGGCGCGCTCGAGGCCGAAGCGGCGCACCGGCCGCGCCAGATCGGCGCAGCGCTGATGCGTGCGGCCGGCATAGAGCGCATCGAGATCGCGCCGCCAATCGTCGAGCTGGGAGAGGCGCAGGGCGCGGTCGCCCTCCTCATCCGCTATGTCGTCGACGGCGCGGCAGAAGCCGTAGATCGCATACATCGCATCGCGCCGCTCGGGCTCGAGAATGCGCATGGCGAGATAGAAGGAGCTTTTCGCGGCGACCCGCGGCGCCTCGGGGGCGATCGTCTCCATGCTCATGGCGCGACGCTCGCGGCGGCGACGCGCGGCGATATGAGCCGGCGCAGCAGAGTGATTCCGGCGCCGGCGAGCGCCGTGAGGAGATATTGGCGCTTGGAGGCGTGGACCTTCTCGCTCAGCGGATCGGCGACGCGTAGCCGCGCGGTGAGCGTCTCGGCGAGGCGCTGGATCGCGCCCACTTCCATGGCGAGACGCGTGTCGGCGATGAGATCGGCGAAAGGCGCGCTCTCCTTCAGCAGCTCTTGCGTGCGCTCGGCCAGCGCGCGCAAGGTCGCGGCGAGCTGCGGCGAGGCGCGCTCGGCGGCGAGCATCTCGACGCCGGCTCCATTGGCGGCGAGAATGTCCTGCGGCAGATAGACCCGATCGAGATTGCGATAATCTTTCGCGCAATCTTGCAGATGATTGATGATCTGCAAGGCGGCGCAGAGCGCGTCGTTCGGCCCCCATGTCCGCGCGCGATCTTCGCCATGGACGTCCAGCACGAAGCGGCCGACCGGCATGGCCGAATAGCGGCAGTAATCAATGAGATCGTCCCAGTCGCGATAGCGCAATTGCGTCACATCGCGGCGGAAGGCGATGAGCAGATCCTGCGCATGGCGGGGCTCGAGGCCGCGCGCGGCCAGCTCGGCGCGCAGCCGCGAGGCGACGGGAATATCCTCGCCGGAGCCGAGCAGCGCGGCCTCCATGCGGTCCAGCATGGCGATCTTCTGATCGCCGGGGAGCGTCGCATGGTCGGAGATATCGTCCGCGGCGCGCACGAAATCGTAAAAGGCGAGGACGGCCGCGCGATGGCGCGGCGCGAACAGAGAGGCGACGGGGAAATTCTCGTCCTTATGGCCTTTCCCCGAAGCGGCGGCGGCGATGTCGCTCATGTGATCTCGCTCAACCTCCTCAGGGGGCCTGATAGCGGCCCTTCCAGGCGCCGCCGCGCCCGCGTGTGTGCCGCCACGCGGACAATAGCGTGAACCACGTATAGCAGGCCGCGACCGCCGGCAAGGCGAAGGCGCCGAGCCGATTGCGTCCGTAGAAACGCAGAGACGGCATATAGGACTGCGCCATCAATAGATAGGCGACGAGCGCGAGATAAGCCGCCGGCTCCGACGCCGTGAAGGCGAGAAGGGGCGGCGCGAGATAGACGAGGCCCATGCCGAGAACCGCGCCGGCGAGACGCCAGGGCGAATAGCCCAATTGCGCATAGGCCGAGCGCGTCACCATCTGCTCGATGTCGCGCAAATGCGGATAGGGCCGCAGGCTCCAGGCGTCGTCGGTGAGGCCGAGCCAGATCGGCCCCTGCTTCTTCATCAGCTTGCCGAGCGCGCAATCGTCGATCAGCGCGCCGCGGATCTGCTGGAGACCGCCGGCCTCCTCCAGCGCCGCGGGGCGGACCAGCATCACCCCGCCGGCCGCCCCGGCGACCGGGCTTTTCGGGTCGTTCACGCGGGGGAAGGGGTAGAGCATTTGGAAGAAGAAGACGAAAGCCGGCACGAACCAGCGCTCGGCGAGGCTCTCGCAGCGCAGCTTGACCATCAGCGAGGAGAGCGCCGTCCCGCGCGCCGCCGCCCCGGCGACGAGCCGCTCGACGAGGCCCGGCGCGAAGGCGATGTCGGCGTCACAGAACAGCACGAAATCGGGCGAGACGCCGGAAGTGAGCACATGAGCGACGCCGCGGTCCATAGCGGCGAGCTTGCCGGTCCAGCCTTGCTCCGGCCGGCCCTGGAGCACGGTGAGACGATCCTCGGCGCTCTCCTCGCGGGCGCAGGCGCGGGCGACCTCGGCCGTGCCGTCGGAGCTCTCGTCATCGACGAGGACGATCTCGAGCCGGCCCGAAAACTCCTGGCGGAACAAAGATCGAAGGCCGATGGCGACGACATCCGCCTCGTCGCGCGCCGGAATGACGGCGACGACGCGCGCGCCCTGGGGAACCAGCGCCCCCGTGGGCGCGAAACGGCGGTCGTGCTCGGTGAGGCGCCAGAAGCCGCCATTGCCGAGCAGGAGATAGAGCCAGATGACGAGACCGGCGCCAGCGAGGGTAATCGCGATCATTTTTCGAGCGTTCGCGTCGCCGGGACCGCCGGGGACGATGTGACGAGGGCTCGGCCATAGCATCGCCGCGGCCGCGAGGCCAGCCCGGCCGGCGGCGGCGCGTCGCAAGCGCCCGCGTCTACGGGATTTTCCTCAGAAATGGCCGGCGGCGGCTTCTCTTCTATCTGGAACAGGCGTATATCGCCGCGCCGGCGCAGCCGGGTCCGAGCCTGTCGAACAGCATGTCGAGGGGCCGGAGGCGCCCGCGCATTCCGATGTCTTTCGAGGAAATTTCCATGGATCCCAATGTGCCGCGCGACGCGGCGGGCTCTTCCTCTCGATGCGACACGGAGGGCGCGGCGGCGACGCAGCCGGCGCCCGTCGCCGAGGGCCACGGCTCGGCGAACGCCGCCGGCCTCATCATCGGCTCGATCGGCGTCGTCTATGGCGACATCGGCACCAGCCCGCTCTATGCGCTGCGCGAGTCGCTCGCCCACGCCAAATCCGGCGGGCTCGGCGAGGATGTCGTCATCGGCACGATCTCGCTGCTCATTTTCGCGCTGATCTTCACCGTCACCGCGAAATATGTGTTCTTCCTGATGCGCGCCGACAATCGCGGCGAGGGCGGCATTCTCTCGCTGATGGCGCTGGCGCAGAGCGCGCTGGGGCGGCGCGCGACCCCGGTCTTCCTGCTCGGCGTCGCCGGCGCGGCGCTGTTCTCTGGCGACGCCATCATCACGCCGGCCATCTCCGTGCTATCGGCGGTCGAGGGCCTCGAGATCGTCAATCCGAAATTCGGCGAATTCGTCTTCCCCATCACCGTCGCGATTCTCGTCTCGCTGTTCTGGGGGCAGAGCCATGGCACGGCGCGCGTCGCCGCCCTGTTCGGCCCGGTGATGGCGGTGTTCTTCATCGTGATGGCGGCGCTCGGCGCCTCCCATATCGGCGATGCCCCGCAGGTGCTGCGCGCCTTCGATCCGCGCCATGGCTTCATGTTTCTGCTGACCCATGGCTGGATCGGCTTCGCCGTGCTGGGCTCGGTCTTCCTCGTCGTCACCGGCGCCGAGGCGCTCTACGCCGACATGGGCCATTTCGGCCGCGCGCCGATCCAGATCGCCTGGATTTTCTTTGTGCTGCCGGCGCTGTTCCTCAATTATCTCGGCCAGGGCGCGCTGATCCTCGCCGATCCCAAGGCGATCGAGAATCCCTTCTTCCTGCTGGCGCCGGACTGGGCGCTGCTGCCGCTGGTCATTCTCTCGACGCTCGCCACCGTCATCGCCAGCCAGGCGGTGATCACCGGCGCCTTCTCCATCGTGCGCCAGGCGATACAGCTCGGCCTGCTGCCGCGCCTCGAGATCACCCACACTTCCGCGACGCAGGAGGGGCAGATCTATATCGGCCGCGTCAATCGGCTGCTGCTGATCGGCGTGCTGGTGCTGGTCACGGCCTTCAAGAGCTCGAGCGCGCTCGCCTCCGCCTATGGCATCGCCGTCACCGGCACGATGGTGACGACGACGGCGCTCGCCTTCATCGTGGTGTGGCGCAAATGGCATTGGCCGCTGTGGGCGGCGTCGCTGTTCATCCTGGCCTTTCTGACCGTCGATCTCGCCTTTCTGGCCGCCAATCTGATGAAGGTGGTCGAGGGCGGCTGGGTTCCGCTGCTGCTCGGCGGCGGCTCCATGGTGGTGATGTGGACCTGGGTGCGCGGCACCTCGCTGCTCGCGGAGAAGACGCATCGCGATTCGATCCCCATCCGCGATCTCATCGCCATGCTGGAGAAATCCAAGCCGACGCGCGTGCCCGGCACGGCCGTCTTCCTGACCAGCGACCCCGAGGTCGCGCCCACGGCGCTGCTGCATAATCTCAAGCACAATAAAGTGCTGCACGAGCGCGTGCTGGTCATTTGCGTGAATACGGAGGACACGCCGCGCGTCGCGCCGGAAAAGCGCTTCGAGATCGAGAAGCTCGCGCCCGACTTCACCCGCGCGACTTTGCACTTCGGCTTCATGGAGAGCCCGCGCGTGCCGGCGGCGCTGGCGGCGATGCGCAAGGCTGGCGTCAAATACGATATTATGACGACCTCCTTCTTCCTCGGCCGCCGCTCGATCAAGGAGAGCCCGGCCTCCGAAATGCCGGTCTGGCAGGACAAGCTCTACGTGGCCTTGACCAGGCAATCGGCCAACGCCACCGACTTCTTCTCCATACCGACCGACCGCGTGGTGGAGCTCGGCGCTCAGCTGACGATCTGAGCCCTCGCGGGGCGCCGCGAACGCGAGCGCGATTACGTGGATTCCACGATTTGCCCTCGCGGCGCGCATTGCCGAGAATCGCGCAGCGAGCAGAGTCGCGCGTGCGTAGCGTCGGAGGGCCAGCCTCCCCCGTGTGTCGCGACCGGCGGGAGAATCCGATGGCCAATCAGAATTTCGGCGATTTTCGCGATCTCGGTAAATATCAGCTCGACGCCTTCAACACCGCGACCAGCTCGACGGCCAAGAGCCTGCGCGCCATAGCGGAGGAGGCGACCGACTACTCCAAGCAGTCGCTCGACAATAGCCGCAACTATTTCGAGAAGCTGATGCGTGTGCAGAAGATCGACGACATCGTGCAATTGCAGTCGGAATTCTACCGCAACGCCTATGGCGATTTCTTCGCCCGCGCCTCGCGCGTCGGCGAGCTGTGCTCCAATCTCGCCAAAGAGGCTTTCGTGTCCGCCCAAAGCGCGAGCGAGCAGGCGACCAAGGCGAGCCAGGAGGCGGCCACTAAAATCATCGCCGACATCAGCGAGCAGACCGAGAAGCTCGCCGCCAAGGCGCGCGAGGCGGGCAACGGGGAGCATTAGCAAAGGCGCCCTTGCGCCGGCGCGCGAGTTTTGCCACATAGGGCGCGGGAGGTTGGCGGTGGACGCTCCACTCGCCAACCGGGTCAGGTCCGGAAGGAAGCAGCCCTAACGAGTTCCGGGCGGGTCTTCGTCCAGCCTCCCACTTTTTGCGCCGCCGCCCCGGCGCTGACCAAAGGGCGGACCCTCCTCCGGGCGATAAGATGGACGACGAGCATTCTGCGCCATCCGACGCCCTGTTTCCCGCCGAGCCGCAGGCCAAGCGCGAGGGGCAGGCCGCCTATCGCGTGCTGGCGCGCAAATATCGCCCCTCCGGCTTTTCCGATCTCATCGGCCAGGAGCCGATGGTGCGCACGCTCGAGAACGCCTTCGAGCTGAACCGCATCCATCAGGCCTATCTGCTGACCGGCGTGCGCGGCGTCGGCAAGACGACCACCGCGCGCATTCTCGCCCGCGCCTTCAATTATGAGCTTCCCGCGCAGGACGGCCGCCCCGGCGTCGATCGCCCGACGATCCATATGGACGCGCTCGGCGCGCATTGTCAGGCGATCATCGATTCGCGCCATCCCGACGTGCTGGAGATGGACGCCGCCTCGCACACCGGCATCGACGATATTCGCGAGATCATCGAGAACGCGCGCTATCGCCCGGTGATGGCGCGCGTCAAAGTCTACATCATCGACGAAGTGCACATGCTCTCCAAGGCCGCCTTCAACGGCCTCTTGAAGACGCTGGAAGAGCCCCCGGAACATGTGAAGTTCATCTTCGCGACGACGGAGATCGACAAGGTTCCCGTCACCGTGCGCTCGCGTTGCCAGCGTTTCGATCTGCGCCGCATAGACGCCGGCCTGCTCGCGGCGCATTTGCGCAAGATCTGCGATCTCGAGGCCGTGACGATCGAGGACGAGGCGCTGGCCATGGTCGCCCGCGCGGCGGAAGGTTCGGCGCGCGACGCGCTGTCGCTGCTCGATCAGGCGATCGCCCATGGCGCCGCGGGCGGCGGCGCGATCGCCGCGCAGGATTTGCGGCTGATGCTCGGCGTCGCCGACAAATCGCGCGTCATCGATCTCTTCGAGGCGGCGATGAAGGGCGAGATCGCCGCCGCCATCGCCCTGCTGCAGGACCAATACGACGGCGGCGCCGATCCGGCGCAAGTACTGCTGGAGCTCGCTGAATTCACCCATCTCGTGACGCGGCTGAAGCTCGCGCCGGACGCCGCGCAATCCAATGCGCTGACCGAGGAGGAGCGCCGCCGCGGCGGCGATGCGGCGGGGACGCTCTCCATCTCCGTGCTGACGCGGGCGTGGCAGATTTTGATGAAGGGCGTCGATGAGCTGCGCAGCTCGCCGCGTCCTCTCGCCAGCGCCGATATGGTGCTGGTGCGTCTGACCCATGCCGCCGAAATGCCCTCGCCGGAGGAGGCGCTGCGCAAGCTCGGCTTCGGCCAGGGCGGCGCGCCGCGGCCCGCGCCCGGCGCGGCCCCCGCGGCGGCGCCCGGCGAGCGGCCCCCGGTCGCGCTCGCGCCGGCGCCCAAGCCCGCGACTTTCTCGCCCGCGCCTTCGGTGGTCGCGACCAGCGCCGCGCCGGCCCAGCGCCGCGCGGCGGAGCCTTCCCCGGCGGCGGGAGTGAAAATCGCCGATTTCCGCGCGCTCGTGGCCCTGGCGGGCGAGAAACGCGACATACAATTGAAGATCGCGCTCGAGACAGAAGTTCGCCTCGTGCGCTTCGAGCAGGGGCGCATCGAGTTCGAGCTGGCGCCGGGCGGCTCGACGCGGCTTCCGCAGCTCTTGATGCAGAAGCTGCAGGACTGGACCGGGACGCGCTGGCTGGTGGCGCTCGCCGCCGCCGGCGGCGAGCCGACGCTGCGCGAGGAGGCCGTGGCCCGCGAGAGCGAGAAGCGCTCCGGGATCGAGGCCGATCCGCTGGTGGCGAGCATATTGGCGCGGTTTCCCGGCGCGGAGATCGTCGCCGTGCGCGGCAAGGAGACGGAGCAGGCCGCGACGGCCGGCGCCGAATTGGCTTATGACGACGAGGAGCCGGACGACGTGTGAAACGTCGCCGCGCGAGGAGAGAAATATGCTCGACTTCATGGGACTGATGAAGCAGGCGCAGGCCATGCAATCGAAGATGGCCGAGCTGCAAGGGCAGCTCGACCAGACTCTGGTGGAAGGCGAAGCCGGCGGCGGGCTCGTGAAAGTGACGATGACCGCCAAAGGCGCGCTGCAGCGCCTCGCCATCGATCCGAGCCTTTTGAAGCCGGAGGAGAGCGACATTCTCGAGGATCTGATCGTCACCGCCCATGCGCAGGCGCGCGCCAAGGCGGAGGAGACGCTCGCCGAGAAGATGAAGGAAGTGACCGGCGGATTGCAGCTGCCGCCGGGGCTGAAGCTGCCGTTCTGATCGGAGCGAGTAGCGAATAGCGAATAGCGAGTAGACCTATTCGCTATTCGCTACTCGCAATTCGCCACTCACCAGGCTCCCCCCATTGGCCGAACGCATCGCCGGACCCGAGATCGAGCGCCTCGTGCAATTGCTGGCGCGATTGCCCGGGCTCGGGCCGCGTTCGGCGCGGCGGGCCGTGCTGCATCTCATGCGCAAGCGCGAGGAATTGCTCGGCCCGCTCGGCGAGGCGATGCGCGTCGCGCATGAGCGCATTCTCACCTGCACGACCTGCGGCAATATCGACACCAGCGATCCCTGCGCCATCTGCCGCGACACGCGGCGCGACGCCGGCATTCTGGTCATTGTCGAGACGGTGGCCGATCTCTGGGCGCTGGAGCGCGCCGGACTGCTGGCGGCGCGCTATCATGTGCTCGGCGGCGTGCTGTCGCCTCTGGATGGCGTCGGCCCCAATGAGCTCAACATTGCGCGCCTGATGCAGCGCGTGAGCGAAGGCTCCGTGCGCGAGGCGATCATCGCCGTGAACGCCACGGTCGACGGGCAGACGACGGCGCATTATCTCGCCGATCTGCTGGCCCCGCTCGGCGTGAAGACGACGCGCCTCGCCCATGGCGTGCCGGTCGGCGGCGAGCTGGATTATCTCGACGAAGGCACGCTGGCCGCAGCGCTGGAGCGCCGCACGGCGTTTTGAGGCCCCAACGAAAAGCCGGGTCGCCCGCGCGCCTGGGGAGGGGTTGCGCCGACGACCCGTAGTCGGGCCAAGTCGAGGATGCGTGAAATGTCGAGGATTTAGAAAAGTCGGGGCGGCTCGAAACAGGTCGAAGTTGCGAGCAACCTCGCCCCCGCGACGTCATGGCCGGGCTTGTCCCGGCCATGACGGCAGTGTCTCGTTATGTATGAAGCCGATCTCCGCGAGCGGAGCGAACGGAATTCACATCACGGCGCCGAAGCGGATTTCGCTCCGCCCGTCGGCGCCTCGGAGACCAGCGCCACCTTGGAGTAGCCGGCGGAATTGATCGCCCCCATGGCCTCCACGACGCGCCCGTAAGGCACGGTCTTGTCGGCGCGCACATGGATGCGGCGATCCTTGCTGTTGTCGCTGCCCTCGCTGAGCGCGGCGAGCAATCCGTCCGCCGGGACCTCGCGCTTGTCGACGAAGAAGCCTCCGCCCGCGTCGACGCTGACGACGATCGGCGGCTTCTGATCGTTGAGCTGCTTGGCCTGCACCTTCGGCAGATCGACCGGAATGCCGGAGGTCATCAGCGGCGCGGCGACCATGAAGACGATGAGCAGGACGAGCATCACATCGACGAGCGGCGTGACATTGATGTCGGCGATCGGCTGAGAATCGAATTCCGAATCGTGCTTACGCAACGCGAAGGCCATGACGCTCTCCTTTGCGCGACAGATGACGGGACAGCTCGACCTCGAAGACGCCGATGAAGGCGGTCACGCGCTTGCCATAAGCGCCGATGTCGCCGCTGATGCGGTTGTAGAAGACCACCGCCGGAATAGCGGCGACGAGGCCGAGCGCGGTGGCGAACAGCGCCTCCGCAATGCCGGGCGCGACCACCGCGAGGCTGGTGTTGTTGGAGGCGGCGATGCCTTGGAAGGAGTTCATAATGCCCCAAACCGTGCCGAACAGGCCGACGAAAGGCCCGACGGCGCCGATGGTGGCGAGCGCCGGGAGACGCTGCTGCAGCTGATCGAGCGCGGCGGCGCTGGCCAGCACACAGACGCGATGCACGCGCTCCTGCAGCGCGTCGCGCTGGCCCTCGGAGACGACGAGATCGGCGGAGCGCTGATATTCCTCCACCGCAGCCTTGTAGACCTGCGCCAGCGGATCGCTGGCCGGCGCGGCGAGGAAGGCGGGCGCGACCTCCGTCACCGGAAGATCGTTCTGGACACTCTCGATCAGCGCGCTGGCGCGGCGATGCAGCAGCGACAGGCGAATGAGCTTCTCGGCGATCACGGCCCAACCCCAGGCCGAAGCGAGCAGCAGCAGCACGATGACGGTCTTGACGATCGAATCCGCCTGCAGAAACAGCTCGACCGGCGAGAGGGCGTGGGCGACGGCGGCCGAGGCCGCGCCGATTGCTGGATCACTCATCTTGATTTTCGTCCTTTGTCGGCGAGAGAGACGTTTGCGGCGAGCGAATTAGAAGACGACGCCGCCGCTGACGGCGAAGACGCGTCCGATCGCCGGCAGCGAGCCGCAGCGCGAGCCGACGCGCGTCGCTATGGCGTCCAGCGTGGCGTTGCCGGAGGAGGAGACGATGTTGAATCCCGTCATCGCGCCGCCGGCGCTGAATGTCGCGCGATAGGCGACGCGGCCATGCTTGGGAATAGGCCCGTCCGGCGCCGCGTTGCGCGCCGAGCGCTGCATGCAGGAGAGAAATTGATTGGCGGCGATGGATTGCTGCGCATTGGCGTTGGCCGTTGCGGCCTGCGACGGCGCGGCGTCCTGGCGCGCGGCGACGGCGGGGCGCGGCGTCGGCGGCTTTTTCTCCACCACTTTGGGAACCGGCTTGAGCGCCGGCGGTTTCGGCGGCTCGATCGGCGCGACGGGCTCGATCGCCTCGGGCGGCGGCGGCGTGTCGTCGATCTCCTCGGGCTGCGGAATCTCCTCCGGCGGCGGCTGATCGACCGCAGGGCTCGGGACGACGACCAGCTCGAGCGGCTCTTCCGTCGTCGGCTCCGTATGCGGCAGCGCGAAATTCACCACCGCGGTCAGCGCCAGCGCATAGGCGAGCGCCGCCGCGCCGCTCACTGCATAGTTGGGGCGGCCGCCATCGAGTATCAGAAGCGATTGGGTGGCGCGACGCTCACCTTTCGTCGTGATCGTTTCCGGCGCCGCAATGAACGCCTCCGCAGCCGCAGCCGTCATGGAATGATCCCCTCGTGCGAAACAT
This sequence comes from Methylosinus sp. KRF6, assembly GCF_018887255.1. Lineage (NCBI taxonomy): Bacteria > Pseudomonadati > Pseudomonadota > Alphaproteobacteria > Hyphomicrobiales > Methylocystaceae > Methylosinus > Methylosinus sp. KRF6. Next base: position 1,610,904 of record NZ_JAHLJF010000001.1, read on the forward strand.
TACCGGCCATTAAAGATTATAATTCCTATAGAAGCAATAGGCTTAATTGCGGCTTTTGTCGATTCGGCGAAATTCGCTCGCCGGCGCCGACGCTGCAGAAGCGATGTGCTACTTCGGCCGAAGACGAGAGGTCGTCATTTCCGCTCCGCCAGCCCGAGCCGCCCGGCCACGCCGCGAGCCGCCACGAAAGCGCTCGAAAAGCTCGCTTGAAGCAGATAGCCCCCGGTGGGCGCGTCGAAATCCAGCATCTCGCCGGCGACGAAGACGCCGGGAAGATTCTTCAGCATCAGATCATCGTCCAGCGCCGCGAAGCGCACGCCGCCGGCAGTGGAGATCGCCCGCTCGAGGCCCGCTGTCGCGACAATGGCGAGCGGCAGATTTTTCACGCGCTCCGCCAGCGCGTCCGGCGCCTGCGGCAATGGCCCGCAGAAGCGCAACAGCGCGATCTCCAATTTCGTCAGCCGCAGCGTCTTGCGCAGAAAGCTCGCCATCGATTGCTTTTCACGCGGGCGCGCGAGCCTTTGCGCGAGCGCTTCCGCCGTGCTGCTGGGCCGCAGATCGACATGCAATGTGGCGCCCTCGCCGCGCGCGAGCGCGCGTCCGAGCGCGGAAGCCAGCGCATAGACGGGACCGCCCTCGATTCCCGTCCGCGTGACGACGATATCGCCGAGACTGCGCGCCTCGCCATGGTGGAGAGAGATCGTCTTCAGCGGCGTCCCCTCGAAGGCCTTTGCGAAATCGGCAGGCCAATCGATGACGACGGCGCAATTGGCGGGAAGGAGCGGCGCGATCTCGACGCCCTTCGCGAGCAGCGTCTCGACCCAGCCGCCATCGGCGCCGAGCCGCGGCCATGAGGCGCCGCCGAGCGCCAGAATCGCGGCGTCCGCCGCGATCTCGCGGCGCGCGCCGCTCGCATCCGCGATCAGCAATGCGCCGCTCTCCGCAAAGCCCTCGAAACTGGCGCGCGTCTCGATGCGCACGCCATTGGCGGCGAGCCGCCCGAGCAGCGCCCGCAGCAGCGGCGAGGCCTTGAAGCTCTTGGGGAAGACGCGCCCGCTGGAGCCGACGAAGGTCTCTTCGCCGAGTTCGGCGCAATAATCGCGCAGGCTCTGCGGCGGAAAGGCGCCGATGATCGGGCCGAGCCGATCTGCGGCTTCGCCATAGCGGGCGATAAGCCTATCGAGCGGCTCGCTATGCGTGATATTGAGGCCGCCGCGCCCGGCCATCAGAAATTTGCGGGCGACGCTCGGCTTGCGCTCATAGACGGTGACGCTCGCGCCCTGCTGCGCGAGCTGGTCCGCGGCGAAGAGACCGGCCGGTCCGCCGCCGACGATGACGCAATTCGGCGTGGATGGGGCGGGCGTGATGGTCGGGCTCCGATACGAAATCGAGGACAGGCGCGCTGGTTAGCACGCCGACAGCATGAGAAGGAAATCCATGCGCGAAGGCGCCGCAGAAATCGCTTTGATCGAAGAGGAAGACGATATTCTGTTCTCCTTCGAGGTTCCCCCGGAGGCGGCGGGGGCGCGGCTCGATCGCTTCCTCGCCGAGCGGCCGGAGCTCGTCGCCGCGCATCTCTCCCGCACACGGCTGAAAGCGCTGATCGAGGACGGGCGGCTGACGATCGGCGGCGGCGCCGCGCGCGACGCCAGCCGCCGCCTCGCCGCGGGCGATTCCGTCACCCTCGCCGTGCCGCCGCCCGAGCCCGCCGAGCCGCAGCCAGAAAATATTCCGCTGAATGTGGTGTTCGAAGACGCGCATCTGCTGGTCGTCGACAAGCCCGCCGGCCTCGTGGTGCATCCCGCCCATGGCCATGAGACGGGAACGCTGGTCAACGCGCTGCTCGCCCATTGCGGCGCGAGCCTATCCGGCATAGGCGGCGTCAAAAAGCCCGGCATCGTGCATCGCATCGACAAGGACACCTCCGGCCTGCTGGTCGTCGCCAAGACCGACGCCGCGCATAAGGGCCTGTCGCGCCTCTTCGAGGATCACGGCCGCAAGCTGCATCTGGTGCGCGAATATCTCGCCTTCGTCTGGGGCGCGCCTGAGCGTCGCCATGGCGTGATCGAGGCGCCCATCGGCCGCCACTCGACGCAGCGCGAGAAAATGGCCGTCGTGCCCGAAGAGCGCGGCCGCGAGGCGGTGACGCATTGGGAGCTGGTCGAGAGCTTCGGACCTGCGTCACTCGTGGCCTGCCAGCTGGAGACCGGCCGCACGCATCAGATTCGCGTGCATATGGCCCATATCGGCCATCCGCTGATCGGCGACGCGACCTATGGCGCCGGCTTCAAGACCAAGACCGCGCTGCTCGCGCCCGCCGCCCGCGCCGCTGTGGAAACGCTCGGCCGCCAGGCGCTGCACGCCGCCTCGCTCGGCTTCATGCATCCGGTGACGCGCGAGGAGTTGATGTTCGAGAGCGAATTGCCGGAAGACCTCACGGCCTTGCAGAATGCGCTCGCAACGAGCTGACCCGCCCAGCCCGCCTTCCGCCCCTATCACGTCCCTTCGATTTTCGACCGATCGAGCTTGCTGCAATAAATGGCGGACTCCATCAGCAACGTCAGAGCGATCTCGGGCGGCAGCACGGATTTCACGTCGCCGATCGGACGACTCGATGCCTGAGCGGCGATGGCCGCCCACCAGGCGACGGGAACGGCCGGATAAACGTGATCCTCGCCCGGAAACTTTCCTGAAAAGCACATCGTCGCGAGCGGCCAGACCGCTTTCAAGAGGTCGCGGGCCGGCAGATGCGCCTGATGCTCCGCCGCAACCGAGGACATGCCTTCCTTCGGTCCGCCGATCGTAGATGCGACATGCTTGAACATGGCATCGAGCGTAGGAGCTTTTTGCGGCTCCATGCCGGCGCTCGCCGCGCCGCCGACAGCCAATGGCCAGACGCACCGGTTCCCTTCGGCTTCCGTCTCGGGGATCAACATAAGGTTCAGCGGGTCACCGAACCAGAAATGCTCGCCGGACGCCGTGTCGAAACGGTGGATATTGCCGCCCTCGACGGGCGGACTCTCGGCGAACAGCGTTCGCTGCGCCGCGTAGCCGGCGATCGCACCGACCGCAGAAATATAGGTCTCGGCGTGGATACGGCCGTCGACGGTCAGGCGGCGCGGCAGGTTTCCGACGAGATGGCCGAGAGCGAAATTGCAGCCCATGGCGTCCGGTCGACTGCTCCACGGAAGTTCGTTCGCGACGATTTTCATGCGGCCCCCTGTGCGAGAGCCGCTGCCGCGCCGAAGCGAAGCGTCGCAACGGCGGCGCAGACAATTAATATGTTTCTTCGATTCGGCTCGGGCGGCAAAATATTCTCCCGGAAGCGCGAGTTTCCACGCGTCGATCCGCCCAGCGGACGATCGTCGGCCACGAGCGTGGCTTGGCGTCAACGTAATCTACGCGGAAATGCGCAAAGACGCCAGCCGCAGGCCAAGGCGATCGGTCGAAAATCACGTGCAGCGGGCGGCGCGTCGGAAAGAATCCGTCGATGCGCAACTTTTCCCCGCAGATCGGCAAGATCGTCGTTACTGTTTGATCCGCCTGCCTCGACTCCTATCCTCACGCCATCTGCTACACTTGCTGTTATACTGCGGCGCGCAATCGGATTCGAGAGAAGGCGCCATGTCTGATACGCTGTCGATTCTCATGGGCGTCGGCGCCGGAATCATCGTGATCTCGGTCGCGACCTATGTCGCCGTCCGGCCCTATCTCCATCGCGACTTTTCAAAGTCTTCCCTGCCCGATGTGACGCCTCGGCGCGACGATGTGACCAGCGCGAGCAATTTGGAAGGCTGCGGCGATCCACCCGGGGAAGATGCGTGAGCGCGTTCGAAGAAAAGATCGGCGCTCCGAGGGCGTGACCTCGCGCCGCGGCGCGCTAGTTGAGCGCGAATTCTCCGCCCCTACGCACATTACAGAAATTTAACCCGACGGCCATTCGGCGCTTAGCGAACAGCCATCTTTCGGCCATGCTCGGATCGGTCTATATTGAGGCGTTGCGGCCGGCGCTCGCGGTCGCGCATTACGGGCTCGCCGCATATCGGGGGCCCGTCAGGAGGTGAAAATGGCGAACGCCCTGCCCATCGTCTCCGGTGAAAGCGGCCTCGCGCGATACCTCGCCGAGATCCGCCGGTTCCCCATGCTGGAGCCGCAGGAAGAATATATGCTCGCAAAGCGCTGGCGCGAGCACGAGGACCCGCAAGCCGCGCAAAAGCTCGTCACCTCCCATCTGCGGCTCGTCGCCAAGATCGCCATGGGCTATCGCGGCTATGGCCTGCCGATCGGCGAGATCGTGTCCGAGGGCAATGTCGGCCTGATGCAGGCGGTCAAGCGCTTCGAGCCGGACCGCGGCTTTCGGCTGGCCACCTACGCCATGTGGTGGATCCGCGCCTCGATCCAGGAATATATCCTGCGCTCCTGGTCGCTCGTGAAAATGGGCACCACCGCGAGCCAGAAGAAGCTGTTCTTCAATCTCCGCAAGGCCAAGAGCAAGATTTCGGCCTTCGAGGAGGGCGATCTGACGCCCGAGCATGTCGAGACGATCGCCACCCGCCTCGGCGTCTCCAAGCAGGACGTCATCGAGATGAATCGCCGTATGGCCGGCGACGCCTCGCTGAACGCGCCGCTGCGCGAGGAAGGCGAAGGCGAGTGGCAGGATTGGCTCGTCGACGATTCGTCCGCCGATCAAGAGCATGTGCTCCTGCGTCAGGAGGAGAGCAACAACCGGCTGGACGCGCTGCGCGGCGCGCTGACCGTGCTCAACCCGCGCGAGCGCCGCATCTTCGAGGCGCGCCGCCTCTCCGACGATCCCGTCACGCTCGAGGATTTGTCGGAGGAGTTCGGCGTCTCCCGCGAGCGCGTGCGGCAGATCGAGGTCCGCGCCTTCGAGAAGGTGCAGTCCGCGGTGCGCGCCGGAATTGCGCGGCTCGAGGCGCTGCCCGCGGCCTCGCTCTGACGCGAGACGCGCGCGGCGTAACGCTCGCGCGCCGGCCGACGAAATAGGAGCGGCGGACCCGATAGGGCCGGCCGCTCTTTCTTTTTGCCCGAGGCGCGAAATGCTGATTCGCCATTCGCCCGACATCGCCCCATCCGAGATCACGCCGCGCTCCCTCTATCTGCGGCGGCGCGAGTTTCTCGCCGGCTTCAGCGCGGGCCTCGCTTTCGCGGGCGCGGCGCAGGCGGCGCCGCTCGCCGCCGCGCGCAGCGCTTTCTCGACCAACGAGCCCAAGACGCCGCGGGCGGATGTGCTGGCCTATAATAATTTCTATGAGTTCGGCGGCCGCAAGAGCGATCCGGCCGACAACGCTCATACGCTGACCACCGAGCCCTGGACGGTGCGGATCGACGGACTCGTCGCAAAGCCCGCGGATTATCGGCTCGAGGACCTCATAAAACCGCTCGCGCTCGAGGAGCGCGTCTATCGAATGCGCTGCGTCGAGGGCTGGTCCATGGTCATTCCCTGGATCGGCGCGCCCCTCTCGGAGATATTGAAGCGCGTAGAGCCTCTGGGCTCCGCCAAATATGTGGCCTTCGAGACTCTGGTGCGGCCGGAGGAAATGCCCGGCCAGAAGGGCCTGCTGCAGCTTCTGCCCTGGCCCTATGTCGAGGGGCTGCGGCTCGACGAGGCGCTGCATCCGCTCACAATTCTCGCCACCGGCCTCTATGGCGAGACGCTGCCCAATCAGAATGGCGCGCCGCTGCGGCTGGTGGTTCCGTGGAAATATGGCTTCAAGGGCATCAAATCCATCGTGCGCATCTCGCTCACCGAGACGCAGCCCAGGACCTCCTGGAATATTCAAAATCCGCGCGAATACGGCTTCTATTCCAACGTCAATCCCAATGTCGACCATCCGCGCTGGAGCCAGGCCACAGAGCGGCGGATCGGCGAGGGCGGACTCTTCGCCAAAAGGCGGCCGACGCCGATGTACAATGGCTATGCCGATCAGGTCGCCTCGCTCTATAGCGGCATGGACCTCGAGCGGTATTTTTAAATGCGCGCCGCTCTCCGCATCCCAAAGCTCGTCGTCTATGTCGCGGGCCTGGTCCCGGCGACCTGGACCTTTTATCTCGGCCTTCAGGACCGGCTGGGGCCGGAGCCGATCAAGGCCCTGGAGCAGGAACTCGGGCTCTGGTCCTTGCGCTTTCTGCTGCTGTGCCTGCTGATCTCGCCGCTGCGCCGCGCGGGCGTCGATCTCTCGCGCTATCGCCGCGCGCTGGGGCTGCTCGCCTTCTATTATGCGGCGCTGCATCTTTCCGCCTATGTCGCGCTCGACCATGGCTTCGACTGGTCCGCCATTGGCCGCGATATTTTGAAGCGGCCCTATGTGACGATCGGCATGGCGGCTTTCGTCATCCTCGTCCCTCTGGCAGCGACGTCCAACAACGCGGCGATCCGCCGGCTCGGGGCCGCTGCCTGGGCGCGGCTGCACCGACTCGTCTATGTCGCGGCCATATTGGCGGCGGCGCATTTTCTGCTGATCGTGAAATCCTGGCCGGCGGAGCCCCTGCTCTACGCCGCCGCCACAATCGCTCTGCTGGCCGCGCGGGCGCTTCCCGCCGCTCGCCGCGCGCGGACTGCGTCGGCGTCGTGATCTGACCGGCGCGTCAGCCGCGGCCGAGCGCCCGCTCCATTGCGTAGACGCGCAGCGCCGAGGAGAGATTGGCGCGGCCGCGGGCGGCGTCCACGCGCGCGACGAGGCCGGCGAGCGAGCAGCCGTCCTCCTCCGCCGCCCGCTTCAACGCCTCCCAGAACACACGCTCGAGCGAAACGCTGGTGCTGTGGCCGGCGATGACCAGCGAATGTTTGGCGATCGTGGAAGACGAATCCTCCTGCGCCGCGGCCGGGTCGAATGTCGCGGCCGAAGCGTCTTTGGCGCGCGCGCGTCTGGTCATGGTCTCATCGGCTCCGCGCTCCGGCGATCGGAAAATGCTCGGTCTTGTCCCAATAGAACGGCCTGACGCACAGCTCGCGCAAGGCGCGCCAGGCGGCGAAAGACAGCATCAGACCCCACAGCGGCCAGAGCAACAGCGCCGGCCAGAGCCAGAGAATGTCGGCCTCGCCCATGGCGACGAGGCGCGGCCGAACGCTCGCCGCGAGCCCGCCACAGGCGACGGCGCAATAAAGGCCGCTGGCGAGACCGTCGCCGAGCGTCGACGGCGCCAGCAGCGCGCCGAAGGCTGCGTCATAGGCGAGAAAGAACAAGAAAATCGGCGCATGGAGCGGCGCGACGAAGCCGCTTGCCAGCAGGACCAGCGCCGCCGCTCCGCGCAGGAGGCCGAGGTCGGCGAAATAGGCGGAAGGGTCGCGGCAATGGACGAGAGCAGTCTGCATCCAGCCTTTCATCCAGCGGCTGCGCTGCGTCAACAGAGCCGAAAAGCGCGTCGGCGCCTGCTCCTGCGTGCGCGAGGCGAAGGTGCGGATCGCATAGCCGCGCCGCAGCAGCCGCAGGCCGAGATCGGCGTCCTCCGTCACATTGAATGCGTCCCAGGCGCCGACGGCGCGCAGCGCCGAAAGGCGAAAATGATTGGAGGAGCCGCCGAGAAAAAACGGCAGGCCGGCCGCCGAGGCGCCCTTGTCGATCACCTCGAACAAGACCGCGTAATCGATGCAGAACATGGCCGTCATCCAATTGCGCCGATGATTGTGGATGAAGAGGCTGGCTTGCAGGCAGGCGAGATTTTCATCGGCCGCGGCGAAGAGCGCGGCGGCGTCGCGCAGCTGGCGGCGATCGGGCAGATCCTCGGCGTCGAAAATGGCGACCAGCGAGCCGCGCAAAAAGGGAACCGCCACATTGAGCGCGCGCGGCTTGGTGCGCGGCGCGCCGGACGGCGCGACGATAATCTCCCAGCCCGGCCGCAGACGCGCGGCGCGCAGGGCCGCGGAGGTTTCGAGATCGTCGCATTCGACGACGAATTTCACGTCGAGCTTGGCGGGCGGATAGTCGATCGCGCGGAGCGCCTCGGTCAATTGCGGAACGACGCCGGCCTCGTCATAGAGCGCCACGACGATGGAATAGACCGGGAGATCGCGCTCCTCCAGCGCGGGCGCCGTCTCGCGCCCGCGGCCGCGCATCGCGCAGACATGAAGACGCAGGCCTATATTGGCGAGGAACAGCGCAGCGAGCAGCGCCGCGACGCTCGAGGCGATCGGCGGCGCCGGCGCGAGCCAAGCTGCGATCAGAGCGAGATTGCCGAGCGCGAAGCCGAGCGGCGCGCGGCCGTGGAGCGCCCGCCGCGCGGCGAGTTCCGGCGTGACGCGCTCCACCGAATAGGCGGCGGCCTCGGCGAGCTTGCGCGCCGAGCGGCGGCGCAACGCCTCCTCGAACACGAAGGGGCGCGTGAGCGCGAAGAGCGGCCGCCCGGCCGAGGACCGCGTCACGCCGACGAGCCGGGATATCTGCTCGCCGCGCGGCGCGAACAGAAAGCGCAGGCCCCTCGGCTCCTCGGCGAGACGGGCGTAGCCGCGCGCGACATCCAGCTCGATGCTGTCCGAGGGCTCGAGCGCGGGCGGAGGATCGAGATAGGGAACGCTGAGCTCGGTCGCCAGAATGCGATAGAAGCGCTCTTCGGGAATCAGCCCTTCGGCGATCAGCGCGACATCGGCCGTGACGCCCTGACGGCGGGCGATGGTCGCGCCATATTGCAGCAGAACCAGTGGCGCGCCATGTGCGGCGAGAAAGGCGATCTCGGCGGGGAGCGGCCGGCCCGCGCCGGGCGTCGGCGTCTCCGGCGCTGGGCGCGCGCGTTGGCGGGCGAGCGCGGATTCGCTCGCGGCCTCACGCCGGCGCGCAAATCCGGCGCTGTCGTCGCGATGCGGAATCGGCGGATACGGCGAAACCCTATCGACCGGATTCACGCTCATACGCTAATCTCCGCGACGCGCGGGCTCCCGCCGCGCCGTGCGGCTGCGAGGCCTCGAATGATCTGCGAGAAAAGAACAATGGCGGAAGCTTGGCGCAGAAGCTCGATTTTGACAAGCTTTCGCTCGGCGCTCGTCATTTTATTACTAGCGGGCGCTTCGTCGCGCGCTGCGGAGACGACCAATGCGGCCGCTCCTTCCTTCTGGGACCCGTCGCGGAAAATAGAAAAGCCCGACCTCTCCGCGATCAAGCAGATCCGCTTTCTCACCGAGGATGATTTTCCGCCTTTCGATTTCGCTCTGCCGGACGGAACGATCGCCGGCTTCAATGTCGATCTGGCGCGCGCCATTTGCGAGGAGCTGGAGCTTCCCTGCACCATTCAGCGCCGCCGCTGGGACACGCTGGCCGCAGCGCTCGACGAGAACGCCGGCGACGCCGCCATCGCCTCCTTCGCCATCACCGCCGAGACGCGCAAGAAAATGGATTTCACCGCGCCCTATTACACGACGCCGGGCCGCTTCGTGACGCGCACGGATTCGACGCTTCCCGGCGCCGCGCCGGAAGCGCTCGCAGATCGCACCATAGCGGTCGCCGCCGACAGCGCGCATGAGGCCTATCTGCGTAAATTCTTTCCCAAATCGACGCTGGCGACCTATCCCACCGCGCAGCAGGCGCGTACGGCGCTGAAGGAGGGCCGCGCCCATGCGATGTTCGGCGACGCCATATCGCTGGCCTTTTGGCTGAACGGCGCCGACGCCGCCGATTGCTGCATGTTCAAGGACGGGCCTTATTCCGATCCGAATTTTTTCGGCGACGGCGTCGGCGTCGCCGTGAAAAAGAACAATATAGCGCTGCGCCGCGCTCTGGATTACGCGCTCGCGCGCGTCGCCCAGAAGGGCGTCTACGCCGAGCTCTATCTGAAATATTTTCCGCTGGGGCCTTATTGAGAATCCCCGCTCCCTCGCCGCATGAGCGAGGAGCGGGGCGAAGGCGGCCTCATCCTTCCGCGCGGAATTCGCGCGCCAGGGCCTTCTCGATCTCGGGCAGAGGATGGCGGGTCAGATCCTTGTCCAGCTCGCCCTTCACTTTGCTCTTGGCTTTTTGGCTCAGCTCCTGCCGCAGATCGCCGAGCACGCGCGGCGGGGCGATGATGACGATCTCGCTCAATTCGCCGGCCTCGGCGGCGGTGTTGATCCGCTCGGCGATCGCGCGAGCGAAATGCTCTTTCTCCAGCTCGTGCCAATCGGCGTTCTCGACGGCGCTGCGCGGCGCGCCCGCCGTGCCATAGGCGCGGCCCGGCGCATCGCTGCCCTGCTCGCGGGTCGGCGGATTTTCATCCACCCGCGCCTCCATGACGCGCAGGTCGAGCAGATCGGGATCGCCGTGATTTTGCAGAAACAAGGCCCTGCGGCCGTCGCCGACGAGAACCCAGGCCCCATTGTGAACGGCAATATTGGTCATGTTTTTCGTCTTTCGTTGAACGCCCACGAGACTCCATTTGGGAAGGCGGCGCGGCGTCGGCAACCGCGGTCGATTGCCGCGCTCTGGCTCCGCGCGTCGTCGTCGACCGGCGCGCGGCGACGGCCGCGCTCGTCCGCTTCATCGAAAGTGAAGGGTTTTGCGAGTCTTCGGGCTCGCTTCTCCGAATGAGCCGAAAACCGCCTCAGCGGGTCGGGACGGGCGTGCCGCTGCGGTAATCGTAGAAGCCGCGCTGCGTCTTGCGGCCGAGCCAGCCGGCCTCGACATATTTCACCAGCAGCGGACAGGGCCGATATTTGGAGTCGGCCAGCCCCTCGTGCAGCACCTGCATCACCGAGAGGCAGACGTCGAGGCCGATGAAATCGGCGAGCTGCAGCGGACCCATCGGATGATTGGCTCCGAGCTTCATCGCCGTGTCGATCGCCTCCACCGAGCCGACGCCCTCATAGAGCGTGTAAATCGCCTCGTTTATCATCGGCAGCAGGATGCGATTGACGATGAAGGCCGGGAAATCCTCCGACACCGTCACCGTCTTGCCGAGCTCGCCGATGAATTGCTTGGCCGCCTCGAAGGTCTTGTCCTCGGTGGCGATGCCGCGAATCACCTCGACGAGCTGCATCTTCGGCACCGGATTCATGAAATGAATGCCGATGAACTGCTCCGGCCGCCCCGTCACCGCGGCGAGCCGGGTGATGGAAATGGAGGAGGTGTTGGTGCCGATGAAGGCGCCCGGCCGCAGCTTGGGGCCGAGCTCGGTGAGGATGCCGCGCTTGACCTCCTCATTCTCGGTGGCGGCCTCGATTACGAGGTCGCTGTCCGAGAAAGCGGCGTAATCCTTGGCCGGATGGATGCGGGCGACGGCGGCCTTGCGGGCCTCCTCGTCGATCTGGCCGCGCTCCACCGCCTTGGCGAGATACGTCGCTATGTCATCTAGTCCGGCGGCGATGCGGCTCTCCGAGAGGTCGTTGAGCGCCACGTCGAAACCCGCGACCGCGCAGACCTGAGCAATGCCCTTGCCCATCTGCCCGGCGCCGACAATGCCGATCTTGCGAATTTCAGAGCCCATCTTTCGAACACCACCAGCGAGAAGCGGGACGCTTCCAATTCAGTATAGCGCGCGTTCGGCCTTTGTGAAAACCGGCGTTTGCACCGCAGCGAAACAGGCCGCTTCATCACCCTGACCTGGGAGGGCGTCAATCCCGGCGGGCCGCCGGCCCGACTGGGAATCGAGAGCGGCGCCAGATATTTGCGACGTCGCCCCCACCGGTTTCCGCCGCTCGCTGCGCGCGCGAGCGGGAAAAGAGCCCCAACCCCCTCAGCGGCCGGCCTTGGCCAGCTCGGCGTCGAGCTCCTTCAAGGTCGGGAAGAGATCGGCGACGAGGCCATAGTCGGCCACCTGGAAGATCGGCGCCTCCTCGTCCTTGTTGATCGCCACAATGACCTTGGAGTCCTTCATGCCGGCGAGATGCTGGATCGCGCCGGAAATGCCGATGGCGACATAGAGGTCCGGCGCCACCACCTTGCCGGTCTGGCCGACCTGCAGATCATTGGGGGCGTAGCCGGCGTCGACCGCCGCGCGCGAGGCGCCGATCGCCGCGCCGAGGCGGGTCGCCACGGGCTCGATATATTCTTTGAAATTCTCCGAGCTCGCGAGGCCGCGGCCGCCCGAGACGATGATCTTGGCCGCCGTCAGCTCCGGCCGCTCGGACTTGGCCAGCGCCTCGCTCTTGAAGCTCGACACCGCCGGATCGGAGCCCGCGCCGATCGCCTCGATCGAAGCGGAGCCGCCCTCGCCCGTCGCCGTGAAGGAGGCGGTGCGCACAGTGATGACCTTTTTGGCGTCCTTGGACCGCACGGTCTGAATGGCGTTGCCGGCGTAGATCGGCCGCTCGAACGTGTCGGCGGAGACGACCTTGATGATGTCCGACAGCTGCGCCACGTCGAGCAGAGCGGCGACGCGCGGCAGCACATTCTTCGAGCTGGAGGTCGAAGGCGCGAGAATGGCGTCATAGGCGCCGGCGAGGCCGACGATCAGCGCCGCCAGCGGCTCGGCCAGATGGTGGCCATAGGCCGCGCTGTCGGCGACGAGCACTTTCTCGACGCCCGAGAGCTTGGCCGCGGCCTCGGCCGCCGGGCCGACATTCTCGCCCGCGACGAGAATATGGACGCCGCCGCCGATCTGCAGCGCCGCCGTCAGCGCCTTGGCGGTGGAGGGGGCGAGCGCGGACTCCGTGACTTCCGCGACGATGAGCGCCGTCATTTACAGAACTCCCGCAGTCTTGAGCTTTTCCAGCAATTCGGAGACGGAGCCGACCTTTATGCCGGCCTTGCGGGCCGGCGGCTCGGCCGTCTTCAGCACCTCGAGGCGCGGCGTGATGTCGACGCCGTAATCGGCAGGGGTCTTGGCCGCGACCTCTTTCTTTTTCGCCTTGATGATGTTCGGCAGGCTGGCGTAGCGCGGCTCGTTGAGGCGCAGATCCGTCGTCACCACGGCCGGCAGCTTCAGCGTCACCGTCTGCAGGCCGCCGTCGACCTCGCGCGTCACATCCACGGAGCCCTCAGTGATCTCGACCTTGGAGGCGAAAGTGCCCTGGCCCCAGCCGAGCAGAGCGGCGAGCATCTGGCCGGTCTGATTGCTGTCGTCGTCGATCGCCTGCTTGCCGAGAATGACGAGACCGGGAGCCTCATCGGCGACGATCTTGGCGAGAATCTTGGCGACCGCCAGCGGCTCGACCAGCTCGTCGGTCTTGACGTGAATGCCGCGGTCGGCGCCGATGGCCATGCCGGAGCGCAAGGTCTCGTCCGCCTTGGCCGGGCCGATGGTGACGAGCACGACTTCCGTCGCCTTGCCGGCCTCTTTCAGGCGAATGGCCTCCTCGACGGCGATCTCGTCGAAAGGATTCATCGAAAATTTCACATTGGCGACGTCGACGCCCGAACCGTCCGGCTTGACCCTGATCTTCACATTGTAGTCGACCACCCGTTTGACGGGCACGAGAACCTTCATCGCGCAACTCCCGGCGAGATTGACCTTCGTCTCGATTGTTTCGAAAAATCGCGCTCTGTGGCCGAAAGGCCCCGATCGGCTTTTTCGAGCGCCGCGTCGAGAACGAATTAGCGCCGCGCGGCGCGAGGCGCGCGCGGAAAGCTCGGAAGACGCTCTGGTAGCCTCGGCTCGCTGCCCTGTCAAACTCTCGGCGCCGCGCTTTTCATCCCCAGGGCCCCTCGAATCTGCGCGGACCGAACCATTGCACGCCGCGCCGCTTGAACAACGGCGTCAGAACGAGCCCGGCCAATATGCCGCCGATATGCGCCCACCAGCCGACATTGCCCTGATCGTCGGTCAGCGCATTGAAGAGCTGAAAGAGAATCCACGTGCCGACGAACAGCGAGGCCGGCGCATGGATCGGAATGATCCCGGCGACGAGGCCGAAAATGGTCGAACGCGGATAGAGCAGGATGAAGGCGGCGCAAACGCCCGAGATCGCCCCGGAGGCGCCGACGAGCGGCGTGATGGTGAGCGGCGCGCCCACCGCGAACAGCATGGCGGCGGAGACGCCGCACAGAATATAGAAGACGAGATAGCCGGCGGACCCCATGGCGTCCTCGACATTATCGCCGAAGACATAGAGAAAGATCATGTTTCCCGCGAGATGGCCCAGGCCGGAATGGAAAAAGAGGCTGGTCAGCAGCGTCCACTCGGGTCCCGGCGTGACGATCCAGGGAGCGAGCTCGGCGCGGCCGAACAGCACCGCCGGTATGAGGCCGAAGCCGCGCACCACAGTGAGCGGATCGCCGAAGGATTCGCTGAACACGGCGACGAAGACGAAGATGTTGAGCGCCATCAGCGTCCAATTGACATAAGGCCGCCGCACATAATGGAGCGGCGCGTCGTCGTGTAGCGGCAGCACCATCTCGACCATTCTCCCCCGGCTGCGCCGCCCGCTCGCGCCGGGCGATCACGCCCGGCCTCGCGCCAATTTATAGCGCGGCCCGAGCTCTGGCCAATATGGGGCCGACGCGGGAGAGCGCGAGGCCGCGCAGCCCGGCAATGTCGAGCGCCAGCACTGCGCCACAATAGACGAAGCCGCCGACCCCGACCTGCAACAGCAGGGTGAGAATGCCGGGCTCGAGCCCGGCGAGCGGATGCAGCGCCAGAACCATCGCCCCGGTCGCCGCCAGCGCGCCGAGCATGTCGCGTCCGCGCGGCCATTGCGGCGAGGTGCGCGCCGCGAACAGGATCAGCGCCGCCAGCGCCGCCACATAGGCGAGGCATTGGGCGAGCGCGAGGCTGGAGGCGTCCGCGCCGCGCGGGAAGAGAAAGGCGAGGACGAGACCCGCGACCACGGCGACCGAAGCCGCGCCGATGAGCGGCGCCGTCTTCTTCTCGATCTGAAACACCGGATTAACCGCGAATTGAATCAGCCCCATGGCGAAGAGGCCGGGCAGCAGCAAATCGAGATAATGGCCGAAGGGCCCGCGGAATTGCGCCGGCACGATCAGCGCCTCGATCGAAGGCATTGTGAGCCATATGCCGGCGCAGGCGGGCAGCAGAAAGGCCGCGACGATCGTCATATTGCGGGCGATCTGCTCCTTGCCCTTCTCGGCGCCGTGCCGCTCATGGGCGGCGACGGCGATCTGGAACAGCAGCACATCCAGCGCCGAGCCCATGGCGAAAATGGCGCGAATGCCGAGATCATAGGCGAGCGAGAATTGCCCCGTCTCGGCGAAGCCGTAATAGGCGGTGACGAGCGCGCGCGCCGCCAGCGGCACCGATTGGTAGAGCATGTTGGCCGCCACGATGGGCGCGCTATAGGCGACGAGCGTGCGCGCCGTCGCCATGCGCGCGCCGCGCGGCGAGGCGCCGGGGTCCTTCAGCGAGACGCGCGCGGTGAAGACGGCGCCGAGCAGGCTGGCGAGGCTGCCGGCGATGGCCATTCCGGCCGAATGAAAGAGGAAGGCGCCGCCGCCGGTGAGCGCCAGCGCCAGAATATTCTTGGCGAGAACGACGCGGCTATAGCTCTTGTCCTCGAAGCGCGCGCGCAGCAGCGCCGTGGAATAGTCGAAGAGTCCGTTGATCGCCGCCGTCGCCAGCGCCAGCGCGATGAGAATGTCGCCGAGCGCAAAAGGCGGCGCGACGAAGAGAAACAGCCCGCCGACGACAATGACCGCCGCCGTGGTCGCGAGATAGGCGAAATCGAGCGTGGCGCGTATGGCCGGCTCGGCCTCGCGCACGCGCGTCGAATAAAAGCGCGTCGCCGAGAGGCGCATCCAATCGAAGGCGCCCGTCTGAATGACGACGCCGATCGCGAAAGCGAACGCGAAGCGGCCATATTCCTCCGGCCCGAGGAATTTCGCCACCAGCAGGCCGATGAGGAAATTGGCGACGGTGTTGGCGAGGAAGGCGGCGAGAACCTTCAATTTGCGACGTCTCCCGAAGGCTCGCGTCTCCTTCTCCCGCTCGGCGGGAGAAGGTGGCCCGGCGAAGCCGGGTCGGATGAGGGTCCCCGAGGCGTCCCTGAATCTTGCAAATCACGGGCTGCGGCGCAGGCCCTCATCCGACCTCGCTTCGCGAGGCCACCTTCTCCCACGAGTGGGAGAAGGAACGCGCACGTAGATCGAGGCTAGCGGCCAGGGACGAAGAAACCCTTACGCCGGCCATTTGCCCGCCGCCGTCAGCTCCCGCAGCGCCTGTGCGTCGCGGGGGGTGACGCCGGGATAGTCGGCCTGCGCCGTCGCGGGGTCGAAATATTTCCAGGAGCGGGCGCATTTGACGCCCGCCGCCCGCCGCGGAACCACGGCGACGCCGGCGACCTCGGGCAAACGGAAAGCCTCGGCCGGCCCCTCGCCCGCGTCGATCGCTATATCCGACACGATGCAGATTTCGGCGAAGTCCACGCCCGTGAGCGTCGCGCGCAGATCGGCGTCGGTCACATGGACGAGCGGCGCCGCCTCCAGCGAGGAGCCGATGCGCTTTTGCGCGCGCTCGATCTCCAGCGCGCCAGTGACGACGGAGCGAATGGCGCGCAGCTTCTCCCATTTCGCGGCGAGCGCCTCGTCGCGCCAAGCGACGGGCAGATCGGCGAAGGTCTCGAGATGCACGGACACGGCGTCCGGATAACGCGAGAGCCAAGCCTCTTCCGCCGTGAAGGCGAGGATGGGCGCGAGCCATTTCGTCACCGCGCGGAAAACCTCCTCCACCACGGTCAGCGCCGCCTTGCGCTTGCCGCTCGACGGCGGATCGCAATAGAGCGCGTCCTTGCGAATGTCGAAATAAAAGGCCGAGAGATCGCTAGTGAGGAAAGGCGTCAGCAGAGCGACGACCTTCTTGTAATCGAACTCCGCATAGGCCGCGCCGACTTCCTCGCCGAGCTCCGACAGACGATGCAGCACGAGCCGCTCCAGCTCCGGCAGATCGGCGTAGGCGATCTTCTCCTGCGCGCGATAATGCGCGAGCGTGCCGAGCATCCAGCGGATGGTGTTGCGCAGCTTGCGGTAATTATCGGTGACGCTTTTGAGGATTTCCGGCCCGATGCGCTGATCGTCGCTGTAATCGACGCTCGCCACCCACAGACGCAGAATATCGGCGCCGGCGTCGGCGATGACCTTTTGCGGCGCGACGACATTGCCTTTCGACTTCGACATTTTATGGCCGTGCTCGTCGAGCGTGAAGCCATGCGTCAGCACAATGTCATAGGGCGCGCGGCCGCGCGTGCCGCAGGATTCCAGCAGCGAGGAATGGAACCAGCCGCGATGCTGATCCGAGCCCTCGAGATAGAGCACCTCGTCGGCGCCGCCATCGCGCTTGCGCTTTATGCCCGCGAGGCCGGGGAAATGCGCCGGGTCTTCCAGCGTGAAGGAATGCGTCGAGCCCGAGTCGAACCACACGTCGAGAACATCGTCGATCTTCTCGTAATCGGCGGGGTCGTATTCGGGCGAAAGGAAACGCTTCGCCGCGCCTTCCTCATACCAGGCGTCGGCGCCCTCCTTCTCGAAGGCCTCCACGATACGGGCGTTCACGCGCGGATCGACGAGAATGTCGTGGCCGCCCTTCTTCACGAAGACGGCGATCGGCACGCCCCAGGCGCGCTGGCGCGAGACCACCCAATCCGGCCGATTGGCGATCATGCCGCGAATGCGATTCTCGCCCGCCGCGGGAACCCATTGCGTTCGGGAGATTTCGTCGAGCGCGATGTCACGGAGCGTGGGCGCATTGTCGCCGGGCGCGCCGCCGCCCTTCGCGACAGCGCCGGCGTCCTGCGCGAATTTCTTATCCAGCGCGATGAACCATTGCGGCGTGTTGCGGAAGATGACCGGCTTCTTCGACCGCCATGAATGCGGATATTGATGCTTCAGCCGTCCGCGCGCGACGAGATTTCCCGCCGCGATCAGCGCCTGAATCACCGCCTCATTGGCGTCGCCCTTATCGCCCTTCTCGGTGAGCACGCGCTTGCCGGCAAAGCCCGGCGCTTCATCGGTGTAGAAGCCGTCGGCGTCGACCGTATAGGGAATGCGCGCATCGATTCCGCGCTCGGCGAGCATGCGTCCGCTCGCCATCCAAATATCGAAGTCCTCGCGGCCATGGCCGGGCGCGGTGTGGACGAAGCCCGTTCCGGTGTCGTCGGTGACGTGGTCGCCATCGAGGAGAGGAACGCGGAACTGATAGCCCCCGGAGTCGTGCCCCGCGAGCGGGTGATAACAAACGCCGACTGCGAGAGTCGAAGGATCGACTGTTCCAATTCTTTCGAATGCGTCAACCTTCGCTGCCTTGAAGACCTCAGCGGCCAATTTGTCAGCGAGAACGTATGTTGCTCCGACCTTAGCCCAATTATTTTCGGGTGCCTGTGTCACACGGTAAAGGCCATATGCGATCTTATGCGAATATGAGATCGCGCGATTGCCGGGCAGGGTCCAGGGCGTCGTCGTCCAAATTACGATCGAGGCCGGCACGAGTCGGTCGTCAACCGGAATGCGTTTACCGAGCTCATTCCAAGCAACATCCGCGGAACTAACACTGGGACCGGTTCTAACGACTATTTGGCAAGGAAACGCCACGAACACCGTGTCGCTGACATGGTCCTCATACTCCACCTCCGCTTCCGCGAGCGCGGTCTTCTCGACCACGCTCCACATCACTGGCTTGGAGCCGCGATAGAGCAATCCGTTCTCGGCGAATTTCATCAGCTCGCGGGCGATATGCGCCTCGGCGGGGAAATTCATCGTGGCGTAGGGATTGGCCCAATCGCCCGTGACGCCGAGCCTTTTGAACTCCTCGCGCTGCACGGAGAGCCAATGCGCTGCATAGGCGCGGCACTCCTGGCGGAAGGCGACGATGGCGGTCGGATCGGCGAAATCGGGCTTCTTCTTGCCTTTGGAGCGGTAATTCTCCTCCTCGATCTTCCATTCGATCGGCAGGCCGTGGCAGTCCCAGCCGGGGACGTAATTGCTGTCCTTGCCGCTCATCTGCCGGCTGCGGGTGACGAGATCCTTGAGGATCTTGTTCAACGCATGGCCGATGTGGATATTGCCATTGGCGTAGGGCGGACCGTCATGCAGCACGAATTTCGGCCGGCCCTTGGCCGTCTCGCGCAGCTTGGCGTAGAGGCCGATCTTCTCCCAGCGCGCGAGGATTTCCGGCTCGCGCTGCGGCAAGCCGGCGCGCATGGGGAAATCCGTCTGCGGCAGATAGAGGCTCTTGGAGAAATCGGGGCCCTTGTCCTGCTCGGACTTGTCGTCTGAGGCCTTGTCTTTGGTCTTCTCGTTCATCTTATCGGAAACCGCTGCGCTCGCGGGCTGCGCCCCGAGCCGGGGCGGCGCGCGAAAGGGAAGGGAAAACAAGCGGAAGGGCGCCACGAATGGCGCGAGAACCCGGTCGCCGCGCGAGCTTGGATCACGCTCGAGCGCGGGCCGGGCCAATAATTCGTATGCTGCGGCGCAGGACCATGGCCCTATCTACCAGCGCCGGCCCGCTCCGCAAAGCCGGAATCTGGTCTCAGTGGCCGCGGCGGAAGGGATTGCCGCCGGCGCCGGTGAGATAGGCGATCGCCCCGACGACCAGCGCGATCGGCAGCAGCACCACAAAAGCGCTGGCGAAGAAGATGAGCCCCATTGCGAGGATCACCGCGCTGGCGAGCGTCAGCAGAGCGGCGCCCACCGGCCCGACCTTGATGACCTTCACGCCCTCGGTCCCGCCGATCCATATGCGCGTGCGTGAGCGGTAGCGGGGACGGCTCTCGCTCTCGGGCGGGAGGATCTCGATCTCGGCGGGCTTGTCGATATCGTGCTTCTGCGACACGGGACGCTCGATTCCTTCATTCTGGTGTGTTTTCATCACGCGAACCTATTCCCACTTCGCTCGAAAACACATTATTCGACGACCTCGATATAGGGGCTCGCCGCGCCCGCGCCAACGAAAGGAGGAGAGAAATCGGCTCCCCTCAATTCGCCGCCTGCTGTCGCCACAGATCGCCCTGCGGCGCGCGCGTGTCGCGATCGCCGAAGCGGGCGCGATAGACGGTCAGATTCTCGATCACGCGCTGAACATAATTGCGCGTCTCGCTGATCGGAATGCGCTCCACCCAATCGATGGGATCGACCTCGTTCTTGCGCGGATCGCCATAGGCGTCGATCCATTCCTTCACCCTCTTGCCGCCGGCGTTATAGGCGGCGAAGGCGAGGATGTAGGAGCCCTTGTGCTCGTCGAGCAGCATGCCGAGATGCGCCGCGCCGAGCCGCGCGTTGAAGGCGGGCTCATCGATCATGCGCTTCAGATCGAAGCCGACCCCCGTCTGCTGCGCGGTATGGCGCGCGGTGGAGGCGATCATCTGCATCAGCCCCATGGCGCCGGCGCTGGAGACGGCCTTGGGATCGAAGGCGCTCTCTTGCCGAGCGATGGCGTAGACGATCGCCCGCGAAGCCGAGCCCGGCAGCGCCGCGAAAGCGGGTATGCCGAAAGAGGGAAAAGCCGCGTCGTCGATCGCTATGCCGCGATAGGAGGCGAGCTTGCCGAGCGTGAGCGAAATCTTCGCCTCGCGGCGGCGTTGCGCCACATCGGTCAGCGCCGAGAGCTGCGCCTCGCCGACCAGCGTCTTGGCGGCGTCGGCGGCGAGCTGCGCCGCCATCTCCTTCTCGCCGGCGGCGAAGAGCAGCTCCACCGCGCGCACCGCTTCGTCGCGGGCGTCGCCATGGGCGGGCTCGGGCGTCGGACGCACAGGCGAGTCGAAAGCGCCGAGCCGCGCGCGGGCGAGCTGGCCATAGAAGGTCGTCGATTGCAGAGCGGCGGTCTCGTAGGAGGCGCGCGCCGCCTCGGCCGCGCCGGCGGCCTCCCGGGCGCGGGCGAGCCAATAGGCGCCGCGCGATTTTTGAATCGGTGTCTCGGCGATGCGGGCGATCTCCTCGAAATGCCGCTGCGCTTTGGCGGGATCGTTCAGGAATCGCAGCGCGATCCAGCCCGCATGAAACTCCGCCTCGACGCGATAGGAGAGCGAGCGCGCCGAATGCTGCGCGCAAAGCTCATAGGCTTGCGGGAATTGCCCGATATCCATGAGCTTGCGCGAGATGAGCCGGCGCTCCACCCACCAGGCGTCGCCATCGACGATGAGGCGCGGATCGCGCGGGGCGGAGCGCAGCAGCGCCGCCGCCTCGGCGAGCTTCTTTTGATGGCGCAGCATGTGAATGCGCGCGAAGAGGATTCCGGGGTCCTTCTGCGCCTCGGCCGGCAGGGCGGAAAAGGTTTTTTCCGAGGCGCTCTCATTGATCGCCAGCGCGCGGGCGCGGGCGAGATCGAGCGCATCCTTGCCGGCATGGGCGGCGATGCGCAGCGCCGGCCCGGTCTTCTCGGCGTAGAGCAGCCGGTCGGCGCGATATTTATGGTCGGCGACATCGAGATAATCGGCGAATTCCTTGCGCGCCGCCGTTTCCAGCGCCTCGTTGAAATCATCCTCCCGCCACATGGGCTTGATCAGCGCCGCGACCTCCAGCGGCTCGCCGCGGCGGGCCATGACGCGGGCGAGCGCCAGCCGTCCGGCCGGCGTCTTGGGCGGGCGCTCGGCGAAATAATCGAGGATCAGCCGATCTTGATGCTTGTCGCCATAGAGCGCCTCCTCGACGCGCTGGCGCAGCCAGGCCGAAGCCGGCCATTCGGGATGCTCGGCGAGGAATTTCGACAGGCGCGCGAATCCGGCCTCGCGCGGATGCAGCCGCAAGCCCGCCCATTGCGCGACGGCGCGGGCGAGCGGCGACTCGACGCTCGCGAGCGCCTGATCGCCGCCGGAAAAATCATTGGCCTTGTAGGCGGCGAGCGCGCTGCCGAAGGCTTCTTGATCCGGGCCGAGAAGAACCGCGGCCTCCGGCGGCTGCGGCGCGCGGGCGTCGAAATCGAGCCCGCCGTCGGCCGGCGCGTAGGAGAGCAGCTTGGAGGCGCCGTCGCCCTCCGGCGGCCGGCGCAGGACGCTCGCCGCGCGCGCGTCGGCCGGAGCGGCCGCGCCCTCGCCGAGAAAATCATGCATCGCCTCGCGCGCAGAATTGCGCGGCGCCCAAGGCTCCTGCGGCGAGGCGGCGGCCTGGGATGGCGGATCGTCACCGCGGCGGTCGGAGCGCTGCATGGCCGGATAAAAGGCCGCCGCCGCGCCCAGGGCGGCCGCTATAAGAACGAGGCGAGCTGCGCCCCTGTGGCGATTCGTCATCGGCCTCACGCTCCGATCACTCGACCTCCGAACACTCGATCCTGGCCAGCCTGCGGCCATTTCGTTGCGGAACTGTCAACTAAATCGATAAGCCGCGGGATTTTCGAATTTTCCGCTCCGCGTCGACCGACCGCTCGAGCTGATCGCCGATTAACGTGAGGAGGGGCCCGCGGACCCTTTTCACCTAAACGCCCAGACGCTATGACAGTCGCAGACTGCCCGAGCGGAACGGCGCCGCACGGGAAAGCCGAAAAATTTCTCCGTACCAGTCCCAATCAGTAAGCGCGGCGAATACGGCGCCCGCGTGGCGCAGCGAAAGCGACGGCAGATGAACGACAAGCCAGTGTTCCGAGGATCCTACACCGCTCTGGTCACGCCTTTCGCCGATGGCGCGGTCGATCACGCAGCCCTGCGCGCGCTCGTCGACTGGCAGATCGAGAGCGGGACGCATGGTCTGGTTCCGGTGGGTACGACGGGCGAGAGCCCGACTTTGAGCCATGAAGAACATCGCGCCGTCGTCGAAACCGTGATCCGCCAGGCCGCCGGCCGCGTCCCGGTCATCGCCGGCGCGGGCTCCAACAATACGCGCGAGGCGATCGAGCTCGCCCGCCATGCGCAGGAAGCCGGCGCCGATGGCGTGCTGGTCGTCACGCCTTATTACAACAAGCCGAATCAGGAAGGCCTCTACCAGCACTTCGCGGCGGTGGCGAACGCGATCTCCATTCCGATCATCGTCTACAACATCCCGCCGCGCTCCGTGGTCGATATCGGCGTCGCCACAATGGCCCGGCTCGCCGAGCTCGAGAACATCGCCGGCGTCAAGGACGCGACCGGCAATGTCGGCCGCATTCTCCAGCAGCGCGCCGCCTGCGGGCCGGACTTCGTGCAGTTCTCCGGCGACGACATTCTCGCTCTGGCGAGCGTCGCCGTGGGCGCGATCGGCGTCATCTCCGTGGTCTCCAATATCGCGCCGAAGCTCTGCGCCGATCTGCAGAATGCGGCGCTTGCCGGCGATTTCAAAACCGCTCTCGCGCTGCAGGACCGCCTGACCGCCCTGCAGCAGGCGGTCTTCCTCGAGGCCGGCGTGACCGGGGCCAAATACGCCCTCTCTCTGCTCGGCCGCGGGAACGAAGAGGTGCGGCTGCCGCTGGTCCCCTCCTCAGAGCCGACGAAAAAGGCCATTCGCGACGCGATGGTCGTCGCCGGCGTGCTGGACGCCTGAGCGGACAGCCGCGGGAAGCGAAACAAGTGGCCGAGAAGGAAAAGCCCAATTTCAAAGTCGTCGCCGACAATCGGCGCGCGCGCTTCGATTATGAGATCGGTGAGACCTTCGAGGCCGGCCTGTCGCTGATGGGCACAGAGGTGAAGTCTTTGCGCACCGGCAAGGCGACCATCGCCGAGAGCTACGCCCATGTCGATCGCAAGGGCGAGGTCTGGCTCGTCAACGCCACTATTCCCGAATATCTCTCCGGCAATCGCTTCAATCACGAGCCCAAAAGGCTGCGCAAGCTGCTGCTGAAGCAGCGCGAGATCGCCAAGCTGGCGCAGGGCGTCGAGCGCGAGGGCATGACCATCGTGCCGATGAAGCTCTATTTCAACGAGCGCGGCCGCGCCAAGCTGCAGATCGCGCTGGGCCGCGGCAAGAAGCTGCACGACAAGCGCGAGGTCGAGAAGAAGCGCGACTGGGGCCGCGAGAAGAGCCGGCTGCTGCGCGACCGCGGCTGAAGGACTCAGTGCAATTCGTCCAAAATTCCCCGGGCGCGCGCGAAGATCACGCTGAACATCTGCGGCGTCAGCGCGCCCGTATTGGTGTTGAGACGCGAGCAATGATAGCTGTCGATAAGAATAATCGATCGTTTGCTAGTATTCGCCGTGATCTCATGTTCGCGACCATGGGCGAAAGGAAAATCGGCCGGCTTCAGCGCGAAGGCGCGCAGCACGCCCTCATGCGCCACGCGGCCGAGCGCGACAATGAGCCGCACCCGTTTCAGCCGGCGAAATGTCGCGAATAGAAAGGGTCGACAGGCGGACAGCTCGGATGGAAGCGGCTTGTTGCCGGGCGGAACGCAACGCAGGACATTGGTGATTCGGCAATCGACGAGCGCGACGCCGTCATCCGCGCGGGCGTCATAGACTCCGCTGGAGAAGCCGAATTCCGCGAGCGTCGCATAGAGGAGACGGCCGGCGTCGTCGCCGGTGAAAGGGCGGCCGGTGCGATTGGCGCCCATGCGCCCCGGCGCGAGGCCGACCACCAGCATTCGCGCGTCCCGCGGCCCGAATTCGGCGACCGGCGCATTATGCCAATCGGGATGGCGCTCCCGCAGCTCGAGCCTGTACGCGACCAAGCGCGGACAGAGCGGGCAATCAGGGCCCGGCTCGTCCGCGCGTGAATCCGATTTTCGAGGCCGATCAGGCGTCGTGATCGTCGTCGGGGGCGCCGCCCGGCGTCACCGGCTGCGGCCGGCGCTCCTGGAAACGCTGCATACGCTCGGCGCGCTCACCCGGATCGCGGCCGATCTTGCCGACGAGATGGATGAGATCGACGAATTCGTCGGCCTGGCGGCGAAGCTCGTCGGCGATCATCGGCGGCTGCGTGGTGATCGTCGAGATCACCGAAACGCGCACGCCTTTGCGCTGCACCGCCTCGACCAGCGAACGGAAATCGCCGTCGCCGGAGAACAGCACCATATGGTCGATGTGCTCGGCCATCTCCATCGCGTCGACGGCGAGCTCTATGTCCATATTGCCCTTCACCTTGCGGCGGCCGAGCGAATCGACGAACTCCTTGGTCGGCTTGGTGACGACGGCGTAGCCGTTGTAGTCGAGCCAATCGATCAGCGGGCGGATCGACGAATATTCCTGATCCTCGATCAGCGCCGTGTAGTAGAAGGCGCGAATCAGCCGGCCCTTGCCCTGGAACTCCCGCAGCAGCCGCTTGTAGTCGATATCGAATCCGAGCGATTTGGCTGTCGCATAGAGGTTGGCGCCATCAATGAATAAGGCAATTCGTTCCGGGTCTGCCATCGTTGTTGGTCTCGCTTATGGGTCCAGTATCGAGGGGCCGCCGCTTGCCGCGCGCGCTGTCGACCCTACTGGCAGCACGCATCTCTACAGTGACGCGACTCTTAAAGTGACGCAAATCCAGCGCTGTCGCTCCCCCCGCCTCACGCTCCTCGAGCGTGCCGCCGCAACTCGCGCCTTTTGCGTACAGGATCGGTCACATTACAGTCACGCCCTTCGTTATGGTCGTAAATCGACCATGTATCGGCGGCCGTCAAGAGGGGAAGGCAAAAATTCCGCAGAGAAATACTACAGCAATAGACATCGGCGACCATAGGAGGAGGACACTCGGGGCGACGCCACGCATTGCCAGAGCCGAAAAATTAGTGTAGCAGGCCGACCGATCGAACGCTAGAGGAGTCCGAGAAGTCATGGCGCGCGTCACCGTCGAAGACTGCATCGACAAAATCGAGAACCGCTTCGATCTGGTCCTGCTCGCGGCGCATCGCGCGCGGCTGATCTCCTCGGGCCAGTCGATCCTGGTCGAGCGCGACAAGGACAAAAACCCTGTCGTCGCGCTTCGCGAAATCGCCGAGACCGCGCTTTCGCCGGACGATCTCAAGGAAGATTTCATCCATTCGTTACAACGCCATGTCGAGGTCGACGAGCCCGAGACCGAGACCGTGCCGTCTCTGGCCACGGCGCCGGATTCCGACGGCGGCGGCGATGCGCAGTTCGACCGTATGACGGAGGAGGATCTTCTCCGCGGCCTCGAGGGTCTCGTGCCTCCGGCCGAGGTCGAGGACGAAGGCGAGTAATCGCCCGCCGAAGGGCGTTTCTCCGATTGCCGGCTCCCGAAAAGGCGCTCGGGAGGGGATGAAACCCTAAGTCTTTGCCGGGGAGATGAGGAGGGACGCGCGCCTTTCGGCGTTCATCCGATTGCCCCGCCCTCGCCCGCCGAAAACGCTAGGGACTGGCGACGAGCTGTTCTACAATCGAACTCGAATGCGGCCGTCGGCCGGTTTCGGGCGCTCGCGCCGTCTCCCGTCCGATCTTCTCCCGTGAGCTCCGCGACGCCTCCCGACGATCCGCGCAACCCGATCGCCGGTCGACGCCTATGATGCGCCAATACGAGCTCGTCGAGCGAGTTCGAAAATATAATCCGCAGGTCGACGAGGACCTGCTCAATCGCGCCTATGTCTACGCCATGAAGGCGCATGGCCAGCAGACGCGCGCCTCCGGCGACCCTTATTTCTCGCATCCGCTCGAAGTGGCGGCGATCCTCACCGACCTCAAGCTCGACGACGCCACCATCGTCGCCGCCGTGCTGCACGATACGGTGGAGGACACGAGCTCGACGCTCGACGAGATCAACCGTCTATTCGGCCCGCAGATCGGCAAGCTGGTCGATGGGCTGACCAAGATCGAGAAGCTCGACCTCGTCTCCAAAAAAGCCGCGCAGGGCGAGAATTTCCGCAAGCTTCTGCTCGCCGTCGCCGAGGATGTGCGCGTGCTTCTGGTCAAGCTCGCGGACCGGCTGCACAATATGCGCACGCTGCATTTCGTGCCGCCGGAAAAGCGCGCGCGCATCGCGCAGGAGACGCTGGACATTTATGCGCCGCTCGCTGGCCGCATGGGTATGCAGCGCCTGCGCGAGGAGTTGGAAGGCCTCGCCTTCCGCCATCTGACGCCAGAGGCCTATCAGGCGATCGAATCCCGCCTGCACGATCTGCGCGCCAAAAATGGCCGCATCATCAAAAAGATCGAGAAGGAGCTGACGCAGGAGTTCGCCACGCGCGGAATTCACGCGGCCGTCACCGGGCGGCAGAAGACGCCCTATTCCGTCTGGCGCAAGATGGAGCGCAAGTCGATCGCCTTCGAGCAGCTCTCCGATATTTTCGGATTTCGCATCATCGTCGACGATGTCGAGGATTGCTATCGCGCGCTCGGCATAGTGCACACCAAATGGCCGAGCGTGCCGGGGCGGTTTAAGGATTATATCTCGACGCCCAAGCAGAACGACTATCGCTCCATTCACACCACTGTGATCGGCCCCGGCCATCAGCGCGTCGAGCTGCAGATCCGCACCGCGACCATGCATGAGATCGCCCGCTTCGGCATCGCCGCTCATGCGCTCTACAAGGATTCCTCCAGCGACGAGGGCAAGGAGGAGCTGGCCAAGGAGAGCCGCGCCTTCAAATGGCTGCAGGACACGCTGGAATTGCTCGCCCATGGCGACAGCCCGGAAGAATTCCTCGAGCATACGCGGCTCGAATTGTTTCAGGACCAGGTGTTCTGCTTCACGCCCAAGGGCGGGCTGATCGCTCTGCCGCGCGGCGCGACGCCGATCGATTTCGCCTATGCGGTGCATACGCGCGTCGGCGATTCCGCCGTCGGCGCCAAGATCAACGGACGCATTGCGCCGGTGCTGTCGCAATTGCAGAATGGCGACGAGGTGGAGATCATTCGCGCCGAGAGCCATGTGCCGCCGGCGGCCTGGGAGTCGCTCGTCGTCACCGGCAAGGCGCGCTCCGCCATCCGCCGCGCGACGCGCGAGGCCGTGCGGATGCAATATGCCGGGCTCGGGCGCCAGATCGTCACTCGCGCCTTCGAGCGCGCCGGGCGTCCGGTCTCGGACGAGAAGCTCAAGGCTGCGCTGCCGCGGCTCGCCCGCGCCTCGCTGGAGGACGCTTTCGCCGCCGTCGGCCGCGGCGAGATCTATTCCGGCGATGTGGTGAAATCCGTCTATCCGGATTTCAGCGAGGAGCGCAAACCCGCCCCGCAGATGCGCCTCGAGCCGGGCGAGCCCGGCTGGTTCGGCATGAAGTCCAATGTCAATGTGGTGTTCAAGGCGCCGGGCGCCTCCGATCAGGCCAGCGCCATTCCGATTCGCGGCCTGCGCGGCGACGTTCCGGTGCGCTTCGCGCCCGAGGGCGGCGCCGTGCCGGGCGACCGCATCGTCGGCATACTGACGCCGGGCGAAGGCATCACCATCTATCCCATCCAATCGCCGGCGCTGACCGCCTTCGACGATCAGCCGGACCGCTGGCTCGACGTGCGCTGGGACATCGACCCGGAAAATCGGGAGCTCTTCCCGGCCCGGCTCGTGGTGACGGCGATCAACGAGCCGGGAACGCTGGGCGGGCTGGCGACGCTGATCGGCGAAACGGGAGCCAATATCGACAATGTCGCCTTCGCCATTCATTCTCCCGACTTCCGTGAGATGCGATTCGATCTCGAAGTCGCCGATTTGAAACATTTGAACGACATCATCGCCCGGCTGCGGGCCAGCGCTCTGGTCAGCAAGGTCGAGCGCGTCATCGGGTGAGGAAACATGACTGCTCGCCGCATACGTCTCGGCGTGAATGTCGATCACGTCGCCACCGTTCGCAACGCCCGCGGCGGCCTCTCGCCGGACCCTGTGCGCGCCGCTCTGCTGGCGATCGAGGCCGGCGCCGACGGCATTACAGCGCATTTGCGGGAGGATCGCCGCCATATTCGCGACGCCGACATGGCGCGGCTGAAGGCGGAAATCTCCAAGCCCGAAATCTCAAAGCCGCTCAATTTCGAAATGGCCGCGACCGAGCAGATGCTCGATATCGCGCTCCAGACCAAGCCGCACGCCGTCTGCCTGGTGCCGGAGCGCCGCACCGAGCGCACCACCGAGGGCGGGCTCGACGTCATCGGCGGACATGACCATCTCGTCCCCTTCGTCGACGAGCTGAATCGCGCCGGCATTCGCGTCTCGCTCTTCATCGAGCCGAGCGCGGAGGCGATCGACGCCGCGGCTTCGATCAAGGCGCCGGTCGTCGAGCTGCATACGGGCGCCTGGTGCCATGCGGTGGAGGTGGGGGAGCTCGAGGCGGCCGAGCGCGAGTTCGCCCGCATCGTGGCGGCCGCGGCCCATACGACGGTGCGCGGGCTCGAGTGCCACGCCGGCCATGGGCTGGACTATGCGACGGCGCGGCGCATCGCGGCGCTGCCGCAGATCGTCGAGCTGAACATCGGCCATTTCCTCGTCGGCGAGGCGGTCTTCATCGGCCTCGCCGAATCGATCCGCGCCATGCGCCGGGCGATCGACGAAGGCGCGGGCGCCGCATGATCATCGGCTTCGGCAGCGATCTCTGCGACATTCGCCGCATAGAGCAGGCGCTCGAGCGCTATGGCGAGCGCTTTGTCCGCCGCTGCTTCACCGATGTCGAACGCGAGAAATCGGAAGGACGCGCCGCCCGCGCGGCCTCCTATGCCAAGCGCTTCGCCGCCAAGGAGGCCTGCGCCAAGGCGCTCGGCACCGGCATAAGCGACGGAATTACCTGGAAAACCATGGGCGTCGTCAATCTGCCCTCCGGCAAGCCGACGGTCGAGCTGACCGGCGCCGCCGCCGAGCGTCTGGCCGCGATCGCGCCGCAGGGCGCGCGGATCGTCATTCACCTCACATTGACCGACGAATATCCGCTCGCGCAGGCCCAGGTTCTCATAGAGGCGCTGACGTGATAGACGAGCTTTGCGAGCGAGCCTGAAGGCGCGCGGTCCGAAGCCCGATGGACCCGCGCCTTCAGGCTCGCTCGCAAGCGGACGACCAAGAGCGGCTTTGGCCAACTTAAGGAGTGACGTGGTTTGAGCAGGAACGTCTCGGTCGCCGAACGGCGCGACGAAGGTGGATTGCTCGAGACGATCAAGGTGATCGTCCAGGCGCTGGTCATCGCGCTCGTCATTCGCACGCTGCTGTTTCAGCCCTTCAACATTCCCTCGGGCTCGATGATCCCGACATTGCTGATCGGCGATTATGTCTTCGTCTCGAAATACGCCTATGGCTATTCGAACTACTCGCTGCCCTCCGTGCCTTATCTCGATTGGCGGCTCGATCTCTTCTCCGGCCGCGTGCTCGGCTCGCAGCCCAAGCGCGGCGACGTCGTCGTGTTCAAGCTGCCGCGCGACAATGAGACCGATTACATCAAGCGCGTGATCGGTCTGCCCGGCGACCGCGTCCAGATGATCGACGGCCGCCTCTATCTCAACGGCGAGATCGTGCCGCGCGAGGCCAAGCCCCGGGAAAAGCACGAGAGCCGCGACGGCCGCGAGACCGAGGTCCCGACCTATATCGAGACCTTGCCCGGCGGCGTCGCCCATACGATCATCGAGATCGACGGCGATCACGGCTATAAGGACAACACCGAGCTCTTCGTGGTGCCGCCGAACAATTATTTCATGATGGGCGACAATCGCGACAATTCCACCGATTCGCGCTTCGCGCCGGCGGAAGGCGGCGTCGGCTATGTGCCCTTCGAAAATCTGGTGGGCCGCGCCGAGATCATCTTCTTCTCGGTGCAGAAGGACGAATATGCTCTGGCCTTCTGGCGCTGGCCATGGACGGTCAGATGGGATCGCCTGTTCAAGCCGGCGCATTGACGCCGCTCGGCAAAAAGCAGACGCAAATGGGCGCTCGCAGTCGAGAGGACCTCGCCGTCCTCGAGGCGAATGTCGGCCATGGCTTCGCCAATCGCGGCCTGCTGGAACATGCGCTGACCCATGTCAGCGCCTCCGCCGCACGGCCGGAATCCTACGAGCGGCTGGAGTTTCTCGGCGATCGTGTGCTCGGCGTCGTCGTCGCCCATATGCTCTATGAGCATTTCCCGCAGGAGAGCGAAGGGGAATTGTCGCGGCGACTCGCCGATCTCGTGCGCAAGGAATCCTGCGCCGAAGTCGCCGAGCGCTGGGGCGTCGGCCCCTTCATGCGGCTCGGCGACGGCGAGGCGCAGACGGGCGGGCGGAAGAAACGCGCCATATTGGGCGATATGTGCGAGGCGATCATCGGGGCGGTCTATCTCGACGGCGGCCCGCAGGCGGCCGAGGCCGTGGTGCGCGCCGCTTTCGCCGAACGTATGCGCGCGCCGGGGCGCCGGCTGCGCGACGCCAAGACCGCGCTGCAGGAATGGGCGCAGGCCCGACGTCTCGCCACGCCGCGCTATCTGCTGGCCGCGCGCAGCGGGCCGGATCACGCGCCCTTCTTCGAGGTGGCGGTGGAGGTGGAGGGTTTCGAGGCCGCGCGCGGCGCCGGCGCCTCCAAGCGCGCCGCGGAGCAATCCGCCGCCCAAGCCTTTCTCGACCGCGAGGGGATCGAGCGGGAGGACGCGTGAGAAACAGCTCCGCGACCACGAAAACACAATCCCCTCGTCCCGAGGTGCTTTTTGCGGAACGCAAAAAGCCTCGAAGGATGCTCCAGCGCGCGGCGTCGCGACCCTTCGAGACGCCGGCTCCTCGAGGTGAGGGCGCTGACTTGGACCAGGGCTTCATGCCAACATCGAAAGGCGCATTCTCGTGACCGAAACAAGCTGTGGCTTCGTCGCCTTGGTCGGCGCGCCCAACGCCGGCAAATCGACGCTGCTCAATCAGCTCGTCGGCGCGAAAGTCTCCATCGTCTCGCGCAAGGCGCAGACGACGCGCGCCCTCGTGCGCGGCATAGCGCTGGAGGGCGAGGCGCAGATCATCCTCGTCGACACGCCCGGCATTTTCGCGCCAAAGCGCCGGCTCGACCGCGCCATGGTGGCGAGCGCCATCTCCGGCGCCGGAGACGCCGACGCCATCGTGCTGCTGGTCGACGCGCGCCGCGGCCTCGTTCCCGAGGTGGAGGAGATCGTCGCCAAGCTCGCCGCGCTCTCCGCGCCCAAGATTCTCGCGCTCAACAAGATCGATCTCGTGCCGCGCGACTCTCTGCTGGC
This sequence comes from Methylosinus sp. KRF6, assembly GCF_018887255.1. Classification (NCBI taxonomy): domain Bacteria; kingdom Pseudomonadati; phylum Pseudomonadota; class Alphaproteobacteria; order Hyphomicrobiales; family Methylocystaceae; genus Methylosinus; species Methylosinus sp. KRF6. The sequence goes on from NZ_JAHLJF010000001.1 coordinate 1,642,647, forward strand.
GCTCACGGCGGCGCTCACGCAAAAGGCGAATTTCATCGAGACCTATATGATCTCGGCGCTGAACGGCGACGGCGTCGCCGATCTCAAAGCCGAGCTCGCCGCGCTGATGAAGCCCTCGCCCTGGCTCTATCCCGAAGACCAGCTCTCCGATGCGCCGCTGCGGCTGCTCGCCGCCGAGATCACGCGCGAAAAAATCTTCGAGCGTCTGCACGACGAATTGCCCTATCAATCGACGGTCGAGACCGATTCCTGGCAAAATCAGAAGGACGGCTCGGCGCGCATAGAGCAGACGATCTATGTCACCCGCGACGGGCAGAAGAAGATCGTCATCGGCGAAGGCGGCCGCACCATAAAGGCGATCGGCCAGGCCGCGCGCCGCGAGATCGCCGAGGCCGCCGAGCAGAAGGTGCATCTCTTCTTGTTCGTGAAGGTGCGCGAGAACTGGGCCGACGACCCCGAGCGCTATCGCGAGATGCGGCTGGATTTCCCGAAGGAGTGACGCGGCCGACATTGCGCGAAAAGATCATCCGCTCGCCTTCAGCCGCAAGCCTCTCGGCACGATCCACGACTCGGCGAGATCGAACAGCCCTTGCACGGCGAGCGCCATCAGCGCCGCCGGAATCGCGCCCTCGAGGATCAGCGCGAAATTGTCCAGCCGCACGCCGGTGAAGATCGGCTGGCCATAGCCGCCGGCGCCGATGAGCGCGCCCAAAGTCGCCGTGCCGACATTGATGACCGCCGCCGTCTTCAGCCCCGCGAGTATCGCCGGCGAAGCCATCGGCAATTCGACGAGAAGCAAGCGCCGCCAGGGCGAAAGGCCGATGGCGATCGCCGAATTTTCGATCGCGCGCGGAATCGTCGTGAGGCCGGTCGCGACATTCCGCACGATCGGTAGCAGGCTATAGAGGAAGAGCGCGACGATGGCGGGCGGCGCGCCGATGCCGAGCAGCGGAATCATGAAGACGAGCAGAGCCAACGAGGGAATCGTCTGCAGCACGCTGGCGAGGCCGAGAATCGCATGGCCGAGGCGCGGGCGCTTCGCCGCCGCGACGCCGAGCGGCACAGCGACGAGGATCGCCGCCGCGAGCGAGACGCCGACGAGAAAGAGATGCTCGCGCGTGCGTCGCCACAGGCGCTCGGCGAGGCTCTGCGAAGGCGCCGGCGCCTCGACGCCGAATTGCGTGGCGACGAAATTCGCCGCCGCCTCGCGTTCTGTGCGAAGTCCCGTCCTCACCGCGACATTCATCGCGATCATCGCCGGCGCGTCGATGCGGCCCTCGAGCCGCAGCATGGACATGACCGCCCGCGGCGCGCGCTGCTCGAGATCGGCGCGATAGAGCAGGACGGCGCGATTTTCCGCGAAGAGCTTGCGGTCGTCGATGAGCACGAGAATGCGCCGATCGGCGATCTGCGGATCGGTGGCGTAGAGATCGACGACATCGATCGCGCCCTCGATGAGACCCTTATAGGCGATGTCGTGATCGAGCCCGCGCACATCCTCCGCGGCGAGCCCATAGGCGGCGCGCAGCGCCGGCCAGCCATCGGCGCGGGCGAGCAATTCCTCGCTCAAGCCGAAGACGAGCGAAGGATGCCGCGCGAGATCGGAGATATCGCGAACGCCCAGCGCCTCGGCCTTGTCGCGCCGCATTCCCAGCGCATAGCCATTGCCGAAGCCGAGCGGCAGGCTCATGCGCAGCCCGAGCTCGCCGAGCGCGTCGGCGAGCTGGCGATCATTGGCGAGCCGCAGCTCGGCGAGAATCTCCTGCCGCAGCGTGCCCGTATATTCGGGATAGGCGTCGATCTCGCCGGAGAGCAGCGCATTCCAGACGAGCCGCGTGCCGCCGAGCGCCGGCCGGCGAATGACGCGCGCGCCCGAGGCGGCGGCGAGATCGGCGACAATGTTCGAGAGAATGACGGATTCGGTGAAGGTCTTCGAGCCGATGCGCACAGCGTCTCCCTCGCGCGCGCAGGCGCCGAGCAGAAGAAGCGCGAGCAGCATTGCGAGAGCGCGCCTCATCGCGCGCCCCCGGGCGGAAGCGGCAGATCGGACAGCCGCCGCGCGCTGGCGCGCACGAAGCGCGTCACGAATTCTTCCGCCGGCCGCTCGACGAAATCGGCGAAGCGTCCTTGCTGGACGATGCGGCCGCGATTCATCAGCACGATTCTCTCGGCGAAGAAGCCGGCCTCGGCGAGATCATGCGTGACGATGACGACGGTCTTGCGCAGCCGCGCGAAAATCGCGGCGAGATCGTCCTGAAGATCGGCGCGGATCAGCGGATCGAGCGCGCCGAGAGGCTCGTCCATCAGCAAAATCTCGGGATCGAGCATCAGCGCGCGCATCAGCGCCACGCGCTGCCGCTGGCCGCCGGAAAGCTCGGCCGGAAAGCGCTCCAGCGCCTCGGCCGGAAAGCGCGTGAGCTGTAGCAGCTCCTCGAGCCGCGCCGCGCGACGCTCCGCCGGCCAGCCCGTCTCGCGCGCCATCAGCTCAATGTTGCGGCGCGCGGTGAGATGCGGGAAAAGGCCGCCCTCCTGAATCACATAGCCCATGAGGCGCCGGAGCTTCTCCGCCGAGAGCGGCGTCAGCAGATGGCGCGCCACCTCGATCTCGCCGTCATCGGGCGTCGTGAGCCCGACGATCATGGACAGAAGCGTGGATTTGCCGGAGCCGGAGGGGCCGATCAGCGCCGTGGCGCGCGCGGGCTCTATCGTCAGCGTGACGTCGTCGACGACGCGCGCGCCGCCGAAACATTTACTGACATGCTCCAATCGGATCATGACTGCGCCGCGACGTCGGGGCTGACGTCCTTCATCTGTCGCGCGCGGCCGGGGTTCCAAGGTGCGGCGGCGCGACGCTCGAGCTCGCCTTTCGAAAGAGCGGTCGAGTCGCCAGCGACGCCCTCGGGTTGAATCCCGCGCGCCGACGTGAGATTTTTCGCGCTCCCGCAGCGGCTCGCTCGGCGTTTCGCCCACAAAGCGTCCATATGGCGTCACAACGCAAGATCATTCACGTCGACATGGACGCTTTCTATGCGTCGGTCGAACAGCGCGATAATCCACAATTGCGCGGAAGACCCGTCGCCGTCGGCTCGCCGCGCGCGCGCGGCGTCGTGGCGGCGGCGAGCTATGAGGCGCGCGCTTTCGGCGTGCGCTCGGCCATGCCCTCGGTCACTGCGATGAGGCGCTGTCCCGATCTCGTTTTCGCGCCGCCGCGCTTCGACGTCTATCGCGAGGTCTCGCGCCGCATTCGCGCGATCTTTCTCGACTATACGCCCTTGGTCGAGCCGCTCTCGCTGGACGAGGCCTATCTCGACGTCACCGACAATCGCAAGCGCATCGCCTCCGCAACTCGTATCGCAGAAGAGATCAGAGCGCGCATTCGCGAGGAGACGCGGCTCACGGCCTCGGCCGGCGTCTCCTACAACAAATTTCTCGCCAAGCTCGCTTCCGACCAGAACAAGCCGAATGGTCTCTTCGTCATCCCGCCGGACAAGGGCGCCGATTTCGTCGCCGCCCTGCCGATCGGCAAGTTCCACGGCGTCGGGCCGGCGACGACGAAGAAAATGAATGCGCTCGGCATAGAGACGGGCCTCGATCTGCGCGCCAAGACGCTGCCTTTCCTGCAAATGCATTTCGGCAAAGCGGGCGGCTATTATTACGGCATCGCGCGCGGCGTCGACGATCGCGAGGTGCGGCCGGACCGCATTCGAAAATCGATCGGCGCCGAAGTGACCTTCGCGCAGGACCTCTTCGCTTTGGACGAGGCCGTCGCCGCTCTCGCGCCCATCGTCACGCGCGTCGCCGCCCATTGCGAGGGCGCGCGAATCACGGGACGCACGGTTACGGTCAAAGTCAAATATGCGGATTTTCAGCAGATCACGCGGCGCAGCACCAGCGTGGCGCCGATCGCCTCGCGCGCCGCGCTGGAGGCGGCGGCGCGGGCGCTGCTGCATCCGCTGTTTCCCTCGCCGAAGGGCGTGCGTTTGCTCGGCGTCACGCTCTCGTCGCTGGCGCCGGCGGGCGAAGCCGTCGATTCGCAGCTGAGCTTGGGGGTGTGACGCGAATAGCGAGCAGGCGGCGAGCCGCCTGCTCGCTATTCGCCGGCCTCCATCGGCTCCTCACGGCGTCCACGGATACGTCCACGTCTCCGTCAACGTGAGCGGACCGGCCTTGAGGAAGACGCGGACATCCGCCGTCTGTCCCGATTTCGCCGCCACGTCGAACATCACGCGTATCCCGTCAATATGCGGATTGGCGGCGACGCTCGAGCGAATGACGGAGCCGTTCGCGGCCGAGGCGACCACCTCCACCTGCGAGGGATCATTGACGTAATAAGCGAGATCGCCGCCGGCGAAATCGACGAGGAAGCGATGCGCGCCGGGCGCCGTCGACTCGCCCGAGCCGAGCGCTCGCGCCGGCGTGTCGAAAGTGTTCACCGCGCGGCCATTGGGCGACAGACGCGGCTGATCGAGCAGCGAGGTGATGCGATAGGCATAAGAGAAGGGCTTGCCGATCTCGAGCGGCTGCGCGCCGACGAAGGCGGCGACGATATTGTCGTTGGTCTCGTCGAGCGTCGGAAGCTCCAGCAGCTCGACGGCGCCCTCGCCCCAGGCGCCTTGCGGCTCGATGAAATAGCTCGGCCGGCGCTCATAGGCGAGGTCGATGTCCTGATAGGCCTCGAAATTGCGGTCGCGCTGCATCAGCCCGAAGCCGCGAATATTGGGATCGGAGAAAGTGGTCAGCCGCGCGATCGGCGCATTGGCGAGCGGGCGCCAGAGCCATTCCTTCGAATCGCCATGGACGAGCAGACCGTCCGAATCATGCAGCTCGGTGCGGAAGCCGTCGCGCATACGGCGGTCGTTCTCGCCGGTGAGATACATTGAAGTGAGCGGCGCGAGGCCGAACTTCCCCTTGCGGCGCGGGAAGATCGTCGCCTGCACGTCGATCGTGCTGTCCTGGCCCGTCGCGAGATCGAAGCGATAGGCGCCGGTCGCCGCCTCGCCGTCGAGCAGCGCGTAAATGGTGATGCGATTGCTTCCCGGCTGCGGGGTCTCGATCCAGAATTCGCGGAAGAAGGGGAAGACCTCCGTATTGTCGCCGCAGTCGACGCAGAGCCCGCGCGCCGAAAGCCCGTAGCGCTGGCCGCGACCGAGAAAGCGAAAATAGCTCGCGCCGAGGAAGGAGATCACCTCGTCGTGAACATGCGGATCATTGAGCGGAAAATGCAGGCGGAAGCCGGCGAAGCCGATGTTGATCGGCAGAGTCTTCTCGAATTTGTTGCGGCCGTAGTCGAACAGCGACGCCGAATAAGGGATAGGCGTCGGAATGCCGTCCCTGATCGTGTTCACCGTCACCGGGCGCTTGTAGAGAAAGCCGAGATGGAAGGTGTGCAGCCGGAAAGAACCGGGAATATTGGAGAACAGCGCTTTTTCCGGACGGAAGCGCAGATCGCGGAAGGAGTCGAAGTCGAGCTTCGCCAATTCGTCCGGCAGCTGCGGCGGCGCCGCCTCGAAAGGCGCGCCCGCGAGCTCGCGGGCGCGGCGCGTCACATCCTCGAGACCGAAGCGCGGCTGTTGCCCATTGGGGACGGATTGTGCGACCGCGCGCCCCAGCGGCGCGGCCTGAGCGCCCGCCGCGACCATCGCGCCGAGAAGCCGGCGGCGTGTGATATCGATCATTTCAGTCGGTTTCCGGAAAAAAGCGACGAGCGGGAGCCCGTCTTCGCATCATGAACGAATCGGGCGTTCTTCGAGACGCCGCCCCGTCCTCACGAGCGCGGCCCGCCGCTCGGCCCCGTCCGGGCTTCTGCCTATCCGGCTTTGCGCCGGGCCGCAAGACGCTCCGACTAATCCCGGTCAGAGGCGTAAAATCGGCCGAAGGCGGACAAATTTCGTCTCGGCGCGAAAAAGCTCTTGCAGAGCCGGTGAAAGCGCGTATTTACGTCTTTGCCCAATTTCGCACGTGCCTGTGGTCGTGTGTCGGTCGGCGGGGATCCGGACAAGAGGCCGGTCAACCGTCGGAATAAAACCGGCAGCCGGAGGCGAAACCGGCGAACCTCGCCTGAGCGAGGGATCGCGACTTAAAGCAACGACGGACCGGGCTTTTTCGTCTCTGTCGACCCTCCAAAGGTCGGCGTACCGAAGAGGCTTGTCTTTCTTGCCGGGCGTGCGGAAAGGGAAAAATCCCCTTCCAAGCGATGGCTATTCGAATCGGATTCGATGTCCGTCCGGGCATTCGCGTCCGTGCTTCGTCTAGCCGACGGCGCATCACCCGACCGTCCTGCGCCTCGCCGCGAGCGAGGCCGTGACGGTCATGGAACGCAGTCGTCTCGATGTTCAGCGCGCCTCCACAGCGTGCTGCGCAAACGGCGGCGTGCATCCGATCGAAGCCCTTGGCCACTCCGCGGCTCTTTATGCCGCGACTTCGTTGGGGATGCCGCAAATGACGGATCGTATTCGCGAATTTTTGGAGGCCCGTCGTCGCGCCGGACGCGATGTCGGCCCCTGCCTCGTCGTCGACCTCGAGGTCGTGCGCGACAATTACACGAGCTTCGCCAAGGCGCTGCCGGACACGCGCGTATTCTACGCGGTGAAGGCCAATCCGGCGCCGGAAGTGCTCTCGCTGCTCGCCTCGCTCGGCTCCTGCTTCGACACGGCCTCCGTCGTCGAGATCGAGCAGGCCATGGCCGCCGGCGCGGCTCCCGATCGCATCAGCTTCGGCAATACGATCAAGAAGGAGCGTGACATCGCCCGCGCCTATGCGCTGGGCGTGCGCCTCTTCGCGGTCGACTGCGAGGCGGAGGTCGAGAAGATCGCCCGCGCCGCCCCGGGCTCCAAGGTGTTCTGCCGCATTCTCTGCGACGGAACCGGAGCCGAATGGCCGCTGTCGCGCAAATTCGGCTGCGCGCCGGATATGGCGCCGCGCGTCCTCGAGCACGCTCATCGCCTCGGACTTTCGGCTTATGGCGTCTCCTTCCATGTCGGCTCGCAGCAGGGCAATCCGAACATGTGGGACGGCGCGCTGAAGTCGGCCTCGTCGATCTTCCGCGATCTCGCCGAGCGCGGCATTCAGCTGCAGATGGTCAATCTCGGCGGCGGATTTCCGACCCGCTATCTCAAGAATGTGCCGGCCGTTAAGGCCTATGGCCAGGCGATCTTCCGAGCGCTGTCGAAGCATTTCGGCAATCGCATTCCCGAGACGATCATCGAGCCCGGCCGCGGCATGGTCGGCAACGCCGGCGTGATCGAGGCCGAGGTCGTGCTGGTGTCGAAGAAGTCGCAGGAGGACGAGGTTCGCTGGGTCTATCTCGACATCGGCAAGTTCAATGGCCTCGCCGAGACGACCGACGAGATGATCCGCTATCCGATCCGCACAGCAGCGGACGGTTCGGCGACCGCGCCTTGCGTCATCGCCGGCCCGAGCTGCGATTCGGTCGATGTGCTGTATGAGAAGGAGCCCTACCTCCTGCCCATCAGCCTGGAGATCGGCTCCAAAGTGCTGATCGAAGGAACCGGCGCCTATACGACGACTTATTCGTCGGTGGGCTTCAACGGCTTTCCGCCGCTCGAATCCTTCGTCATCTGACGCCTCTGGACCGCGAGCCTTCGGGCTCGCAGCCCCCGCCCAAAAATTTGTCCCGTTCGGCGGGCGCGCGATGCGCGCCAGGCGCGAGGGTCGTCCGTCCTCGAAGGGAGGAACCGATGGCCTTTGAATTCCCTCACCATCAGATCGCCTCGCACGGCTTTGCGCGGGTCGGAGCGCCAGTCGACATCGGCGCGGCCTTCGACATTCTCGACGAGGCGCCGCAGGATGTGTCGGCCCGCGAAGCGCTGCTCGACGAGGCCTTCGGCCCGGCGCGTTTTCTCAAGACCTGTGAGAGGCTGCGCGAAGGACGCATTCCGGCGCGCGGGCTGGCGCTCGTCGCCAAGGGCGAGGGCCGCCTCATCGCGACGATGCGCATGTGGCCGATCTTCGCCGGCGCCGGACGCCCGGCGCTTCTGCTGGGTCCGGTGGCGGTGGCGCGCGATTGTCGCGCGCTCGGCCTCGGCGCCGCGATGATCGAGGAAGGCCTCGCCCGGGCGACCGCACGCAATCATCGCGCGGTTCTGCTGGTCGGCGACGCGCCCTATTATGCGCGCTTCGGCTTCGACGCCCGCTTCACGCGAGACCTCGTCCTGCCCGGGCCGGTGGAGCGCGAACGCTTCCTCGGGCTGGAGCTGACGAAAGGCGCGCTCGAGGGCGCCGAGGGCCGCGTTTCCGGCGCGGGCGCACGGGACGCCGTCGCGATGCCGCGGCGGGCGCGGGAGCTCGCGCGCGCCGCCTGATCGGCGAAGCAGAAAGCGCGCCGAAAAGGCCTGCTTTCGTTTCTGCAGAGAGCGTTTCCTGCCGAAGGGGACGCCGGCTCGGCGTCGGAAGGGCGGTCGAAAACAAGAGCCCGGAATAGAATTCTGGAATAGAAAAAGGCCCGAAGTCTCACGACTTCGGGCCTTTTTGATCGGGAGAGCGGCGCCGCTGCGCGTCAGTGCGCCAGCGACTTCACATCCGCAATGCCGGCGGAGACGAAATCGGCGCCGGCGACGCCCTTGCGCAGCACCGCCTCGGCGACCTTCACCGCAGCGTCGGCGGCGCTGGCGCGCACCTCGGCGGCGGCCTGAGCCTCGGCCTGGGCGATCTTGTCCTCCACCTGCTTGGTGCGGCGGGTGATGTAGTCCTCGAGGCGCTGGCGCGCTTCGCTCGCCAGCAATTCGGCCTCGCTCTTGGCCTGAGCGACGATCGCCTTGGCCTCTTCCTCGGCCTCCTCGCGCTTCTTCTCGAAAGAGGCGAACAGGTTCTCGGCCTCGCTGCGCAAGCGCTCGGCCTCGGCGAGCTCGCTCTTGATCCGAATCACGCGCGAATCGAGCGCGGCCGCGAGCTTCTTATGCGCTCCCACATAGAGGAGCACACAGACGAAAATGCCGAAGCCGATGGCGACGAAAACTTCCGCGTCGAAATGCATGGCTCGACCTCTCAACTCGCCTTGATGTTACGAAATTCGCCTTGCAGCGTCTCGGCGGCGACGCGGGCGCCCGTCAACTTCTCGAGGATCGCGCCGGCGGCTTCGGTGGCGATCGCCTCGACATTGGACAACGCCTCTGATTTGGCGGCGAGAATCTGCGCCTCCGCGGCGGCGACCTTCTCGGCGAAGGCGGCCTCTTCGCTCGCGCGACGCGAGGCGGTCTCGGACGCAGACTGCTGCTGGGCGGCGCGGCCGATGTCCTGCGCCTGCGCCTTGGTGACGCGCAATGTCTCGTCATGCGCGGCGGCGGCTTCCTGCGCCTTCGCCTGGAGCTCGCGCGAGGCGAAGAGATCGCTCTCGATGCGGCTCTCGCGGTCGTGCAGGATGGAGCCGATGCGCGGCAATGCGATGCGCGACATGAGAATGTAGAGAAGTCCGAACGTCAGCGCCAGCCAGACGAGCTGCGGAACGAAATTCTCCGTCTGGAACGGCGGAAACTCGCCTCCACCGTGATGCTCGACGCTCGTTTGCGTCGCGCCCGGCTCATGGGCTCCATGCGGCGCCGCCTCTTCGGCGGCGAGAACGATATTCGCCATGACGGCTTCCAGCCTCTTGTCTGCGTGGGAGACGACAAAGGCTCGGGACGCGTCCCGAGCCTTTGTTCATTAAGGCCTTTAGGCCTTGAGATAGAGCAGGATCGCGATCAGAAACGCGAAGATGCCGAGACCTTCGGCCAGCGCCGCGCCGATGATGGCGTTGGTGAACTGAGCGGCCGCGGCCGACGGATTGCGCAGAGCGCCATTGAGATAGTTGCCGAAGATGATCGCGACGCCGATCGCGGCGGCGCCCGTTCCGATGGCGGCGAGACCAGCGCCGATCGGGCCGTAGACGGAAACATCAGCCATTGTTAACTCCTGCTCTTTTTGGGCGGGCGACCATTTATTGTTCGAATATTTATCAGTGGCCCGGGTGGATCGCGTCATTGAGATAGACGCAAGTGAGGACGGTGAAGACGAACGCCTGGAGGCAATTGACCAGCAGCTCCAGGGCGTAGAGCACGACGACGCCGAGCACGGGAACCGGCGCGAGCGCGGCCCAGGAGCCGGCGCCCAGCAGCATCACGGCGAGGCCGCCGAAGACGGCGAGCGTGATGTGGCCGGCGAGAATATTGGCGAAGAGACGAACCGAGAGCGACACGGGCCGCGACAGGAAGGAGATGATCTCGATCGGGATCAGAATGACCAGCACCGGCGCGGGAACGCCATGCGGCACGAACAGCCGCAGAAAGCCGAAGCCATGGCGGTAGAGCCCGTAGAGGATCACCAGAAGAAGGACGAAGGCCGCGAAGGCGAAGGTGAGGACGATCTGGCTCGACAGCGAATAGGTGTAGGGGACGAGGCCGATCAGATTCGACATCAGGATGAAGGTGAACAGCGTGAAGACGAAGGGGAAGAAGCGCATCCCTTCCTTGCCCGCCGTGGAGCGCACCGTATTGGCCACGAATTCGTAGAGAACCTCGGCGAGCGCCTGTCCGCGGCCCGGCACCAGTGCGCGCTTGGACGTCGCGAATATGGTGAGAATGATGGCCGCCGAAGCGGCGAGCAGCATGTAGAGCGAGGCGTTGGTGAAGGAGACGTCGACGCCATTGATGAAGTAAGGCGCAATACGCTGGAGCTCGAACTGCTCGGTAGGATTCATCGCTCGATCCGGACGACGCCCGGCCCTTCATCTCCGCGGCGCCGAGGAAGTCGGGCCGCCTGTTTCATCCGCCGCCTCGCGCGTCTTTCGGCGCGACGAAGCGAAACACATTGTAGAAGCCCGCGGCGACGCCGAGCCCCAGAAACAGGATCAGCAGCCACGGCCCGGAGCCGAACCAGCGATCCGCCTGCCATCCGATCAGCGCGCCGACGAGAATCGCCGCGACAAATTCGGACAGCACGGTGAAGCCCGCGCTCAGCGCCTTTCCGAACGACCCGCCGACCGGCAATCCGCCGCCTGTCTCGGCGCGTCGCTCCGCTTCCTTGCCGACGAGCTCGGCCTGGAGTCGCTCCAGCCGCGCGCGCAGATCTCGGTCGCTCTCGTTCTTGTCCATCGTCATCGGCTCTCCTCCCCGCGCAAAAGCTTCAGAGCACGCGCGAGCAGCATAGATGATCGCCGAGGAAACGCCCGGACAGGGGCGACGGAAGGGATTTCGACGCGACGCGATATCGGCCGGGCGGCCAAGTCGTTCGAGCCGCGCGCAACATATGGGCAGCGCCATTTCGTGTCAAGCCGCAGTCGCAGCCGCGAATCCCCCGGAAAACCAGGGTTTTTTCGCAATTGTCCAATTCTTGCGCAGACTCCTTTTCGCGGTTGCGAGATGGCGCGGAGCGGCGATGCGGAAAAGCCGCCCCGCGCCCGCCGCCAGGGGATGGCGGGCGCGAGACCGCGAGGTCAGCCGATGACGGCCTTCACGCCATCCTCTCCGAGCAGCGCTTTGACGCGCATCAAGAGCTGAAGAACCACGCCGAACACGCCGAGCGCCATCCAGCCGAAGAAGACGAAGCCCCAATGCAGCGGCGCGACGAACAGCTCCTCCATGAACCAGAACGTATGGCCCCATTCATTGAGGCCGACATTGGGGATGATCATGAAGGGGCCGACGGCGACGATCAGATAGGCCAGCGAATAGCCCTTGGAGAAATAGGGGATGCGCGTCTTGGCGTGGAAGAAGGCGCCCACCGCCATGATCGAGTAGATCGGATAGCTCATGTAGAATTCGATGATATGCGACGGGGTGAAATCCGTGTCGCGGATCACCGTCATATGCCAGGTGCCGTCCTGCTCGGTGAAGAAGCTCGCGCCCCAATAGATGGCGATGGCGTAGATCGTCAGCCATTTCATATTGTCGACGAGCGCGCGCAGCTCCTGGCGCGGCGTCACCTTGGACATGTCGCGCGTGCGCGTCTTCCACAAATAGCCGGCGAGGCCGAGGCCGGCGACCAGCTCCAGCGGAATCTCGGTCCACAATATCGTCAGCCAATAGGTCTGGAACTCCGGCGCGAAGGAATCGAGGCCGGCGCGCCAGCCGAAAATCTGCTCATAAATGCGCACCATCAGATAGAAAGTGCAGAGCGCCGCGGCGCCGATCCAGAACAGCTTCAAATCGACGATCACATCCGTGTCGTCCGCGACGCCGGCCTTGCCGGCGGTCTCCGTCGTGAGGCTCATTTCTCTCTCCTTTTTTCGTCTTGCGTCCGCGCCCGCTTCCGCACGGCCGCAAGGAGAGGTAAGGTCCGCCTCTCTCTTTGGTAAAATGCATTGTTTTCATCGTGCTATCGAAAATTTTCAGTGGCGTCGGCGGCGCCGTTCTGGCGTCATCTTCACGAGCGATCCTCGCTTTGCGCGGGGGACGAATGGCGGGCGCATGACCGAGCTGCGGAACTTCGATCTCAATCTTCTCGTCGCCTTCAACTTTCTGATGGAGGAGCGCAATGTCTCGCGCGCGGCGCAAAAGATGTTCATCACGCAATCGGCGATGAGCCATGTGCTGCAGCGCCTGCGCCAGCAGCTCGACGATCCGGTGCTGGTGAAGACGCCACAAGGGATGAAGCCGACGCAGCGCGCGCTCGCCCTGGTCGAGCCGGTCGCTTCCATATTGAACGAGGTCGAGCAGGTGATCCGCGGCTCGAAGGAGTTCTCACCGGCGACGACGCAGCGGCGCTTCACCATAGCGACGAATGATTACGTCGAATTCTGCCTGTTGCCGCCGCTGATGCGGTCGGTGAGCCGGCAGGCGCCCAATGTGGAAATCCATCTCGTGCAGACGTCGGGATCGCTACGCGAGGCGGCGGACGCCGGCGAGGTCGATCTCGTCATCGGCTTCGACGTGATATTGGATTCGACGCCCTATGTGCGGCGCGAGCGGCTCTACACGGATCGCATCGTCGCGCTGGCGCGGCGCGACCATCCCGATTTTCCGACGAACGAGCCGACGCTCGAGCAATTCGTCGCGGCGAAACATATGCTGATGTCGCGGCGCGAGGCGGGCACGGGCATCATCGACGATTGGCTGGAGCGGCGCGGCCTCGCGCGCAAGGTTTCGCTCGTCGTGCCGAATTTTCTCTCGGCGCCCTGGATCGTGGCGAGCAGCGATCTCGTCTTCTCATTGCCGCTGCGCATCGCCGAGCATTTCGTGCGTCTCGCGCCGCTGCGAATATTGGAGATACCGATCGAGTTCCCGACCTATGACCTCTTGATGGTGTGGCGCTCGCTGCAGGACCGCGAGCCGGCGCACGCTTGGCTGCGCCGCGAGATCGTGGAGATTTGCCGCGGCGTCGTGGAGAGGCCGGAGGACAGCGAGTTGCAGCATGCGCGGGAAGAAGGAAAGGCGCCAGCGTAATGCAACCACCGCCTCAGCGCCACCTCGAGTGGAGCAAATAGTGTGAACTGTGCGCTCGCTAAAGACGGAGTCGATCGATAATTTTGTCGGCCAGAGCTCGAAAATTTTTCCTGGCCTCGATCACGCCGGCCTGATGCGCGCCAATTGCGCCATCCGCCGCCCTCAGGTCGAAAATCGGTTTCATTGCATCCTGCGCCATCGGCATCAAGGATCGATAATCCTTCAATTCCGCGAAGCAGTTGGGATCTTGATGCGGATCGCGGCAACTTACGTCGACCTGTCCCAGGACGTATTGTCGATAGGCGGCGGGCATTTCCGCCGCCCAATTGAGATAGGCTCGCGCCGGACGTCCCGAGCGCATCGAAAAGCGGCTGATGACATAGCCGATGGGCTCCATTGCGCCCTCAGGCGCTTCGAAACCCAAGCCTTGTGGCACGCGCTTCTTTTTTTCCGACCAGTCTTCCCGCCAAGTGGTCAAGGTCTTGCCGACATTTTTCAGCCCCTGAAGCGAGAATGCATCGCTGCCGAGAGGAATCACAACATGATCACTCGCCACCAGGGCCGCGCGATTCAGCGGTCCGAGATTCGGGCCGACATCGATGAGCGCTATCGTCGCGTTTTGCTTGCGCGCCACCGCAGCGATTGCCCTATGGAAACCGCATATCGTCCGAAACGCCTTCTTTTTCGTCGGCTCTTCGGAGGAAAGGCAATTCCCCCATTGAGTGGACAATTCGCTTTCGGCTCCGGAAAGAGCCAAATCGCCAGGGATAAGCGTCAGGCCTTCCGTCATGATTTCGGCGTCCACCTCGGCGAGGTCGCCCAACCCTTCCAGCAAAGGCAGAAACGCCTGATAGATGGTTCGAACGCCATGGCCCGTTTCCAACAGCCGCGCCGCACGATCCTCCCCGAGGAAAAATGTCGTGACATTGGCTTGCGGATCGAGGTCGCAGACGACCACTTTATAGCCCATCTCATTGAGCATCCAGGCCAAATGAAAGACGAGCGATGTCTTGCCGACGCCGCCTTTGTTGTTGAAGAAGGCGACTGTCTTCATCGAGCGGCTCGCACTACGACGAATACGAAATTTCCGTCAGCACGTATTTCCAACGGCGGATTACCATTATCCTCCAGTGACTTGCGTGCGAGAGGAATGCCTACGCCGAACCTCTCCACCAAGCCTAAATTATGCATCGCTTCCGCGACATTCGGATTCCGATATCCGGTGAAGCCCGGCTCTCCCAATTTGTCCGGTTGGATTTGAAACGGACCGCCGGGATTATCGATTTGGATTCTGTCGTCGAACCAAGTCACTCTGATCGGCGCGGCGATTTCGTAATCACGGTGCATGACGGCGTTTCGGACAATCTGCTGAAGGGCGACCATCGGATAGAGCGACTGCTTGACATGCCGTCCGCCGGGGATGGTCAGTGATGTCACATTATGCGCGGAGAGCTTTTCCTCCAGAACACGTACGACGACGTCGATAGTGCCACTCGAACGCGCCTCATCGATCGTGTCGTCGGTGATTTTGTCCCCCGCGACCCGACGAAATTGCACATAAGCGCCGGGCAACCAAGAAAGTGGATCGATTCCGACGACGAGCAAACCGGTCGGCGTGGCGCGGCCCTCTCCATCCATGAGCTTGAGAGCGGCGAGCTGTTGCTCCACCGAACGCCCGTTTTCCGCCAAAACCAACGGGTTCACGGCCTCGGTCAAATAGTCCAGTTGAAATCGCTTCACATCCAGATCGCCGATCGCGCTTCCCGAGATGCCGCGCGCATCGAAAGGCAACGCCCGGCCTTTGCGTTGCTCGATAAGCCTTCGTTCTTCCTCCGACGTTGCCCGCGTAGTCGTTGTTCCGATCCGCACATAAGCAATGCCGTGACGGCGAACGGGGGGCGATTCCGACGGAGAGACCTCCAGAACTATTACCGTTTTGTCCTGAACGGCGACGGGCGTGACGGTCATCGAGGGGGTCGGTGTAATGTTTCCGTCCACTCGAAGTTGCGCCAATTTTTGCAATGTCGCGTCGTCACTCGGCGCTCCGACGATTCGTCCATCTTTGTCGACGCCGATCAAGATCAATCCAGGGTTGCCGAGCCCGCTGATGTCATTGGCGAACGCGCACACGGTCTTGCTGACGCCATCGAGACCGGCGATCGATTCCTTGAACTCTATCGTTGTCGCTTCGCCTTTGGTGGCGAGCGCCTCGAGATCGTGTGGAGCAGGCATGTCGCCTCTCTCTCAGCAAGTTTCGATCATTCATTCACCGCGAGAATTTCTTATATTTCAGCCGATGCGGGATGACGCTGTCGAGCCCCAGGCGACGCTTCTTGTCTTCCTCATAATCGGCGAAATTGCCCTCGAACCATTCGACATGGCTATCGCCCTCGAAGGCCAGCATATGCGTCGCGATGCGGTCGAGGAAGAAGCGGTCATGCGAGATGATGACCGCGCAGCCGGCGTAATCCACCAGCGCTTCTTCGAGCGCGCGCAGCGTGTCGACGTCGAGATCATTGGTCGGCTCGTCGAGCAGCAGAACATTGGCGCCCTGTTTCAAGATTTTGGCGAGATGCACGCGATTGCGCTCGCCGCCCGAGAGCATTCCGACCTTCTTCTGCTGGTCGGTTCCCTTGAAGTTGAAGGCGCCGCAATAGGCGCGCGAATTGATCTCGCGCTTGCCGAGATAGATGATGTCGTTGCCGCCGGAAATCTCTTCCCACACGGTCTTCTTGTCGTCGAGCGCGTCGCGCGACTGATCGACATAGCCGAGCTGCACGCTCTCGCCGACGGAGACGGCGCCATTGTCCGGCTTTTCCTGGCCGGTGATCATGCGGAACAAAGTCGTCTTGCCGGCGCCGTTGGGGCCGATCACGCCGACGATGCCGCCGGGCGGCAGCTTGAAGGAGAGATCGTCGATGAGCAGGCGATCGCCGAAGGCCTTGGACACATGCTCGATGTCGATGACATTGGCGCCGAGGCGCTCGGCCACCGGAATGACGATCTGCGCCGTCGTCGGCGCCTTCTCGTTCTGCTTGGCGACCAATTCCTCATAGCGCTGGATGCGCGCCTTGGATTTGGCCTGGCGGGCCTTGGGCGAGGCGGAGATCCACTCGCTCTCCGCCTCGAGCGCGCGCTGGCGGGCCTTGTCCTCGCTGCTCTCCTGCGCGAGGCGCTTCTGCTTCTGCTTCAGCCAGCTGGTGTAATTGCCCTCATAGGGAATGCCGCGGCCGCGATCGAGCTCGAGAATCCAACCCGTGACATTGTCGAGGAAGTAGCGGTCATGGGTGACGATCAATATCGCGCCCGGATAATTGCGCAAATGGCCCTCGAGCCAGTTCACCGTCTCGGCGTCGAGATGGTTGGTCGGCTCGTCGAGCAGCAGCATTTCCGGCTGCTCCAGCAGCAGGCGGCAGAGCGCCACGCGGCGCCGCTCGCCGCCCGAGAGCTTGGTCACATCGGCGTCGTCGGGGGCGCAGCCCAGCGCCTCCATGGCCTGGTCGACCTGGCTGTCGAGATCCCAGAGCCCCTTGGCCTCGATCTCGTCCTGCAGACGGGTCATCTCGTCCGCCGTCTCGTCGGAATAATTCACCGCGAGATCATTGTAGCGATCGAGAACGGCCTTCTTCTCGGCGACGCCCAGCATCACATTGCCGCGCACGTCGAGCTCTGGATCGAGCTGCGGCTCCTGCGGCAGATAGCCGACGCGCGCGCCCTCGGCGACGAAGCCCTCGCCGGTGAACTCCTTGTCCGTGCCGGCCATTATGCGAAGCAGAGTCGATTTGCCGGCGCCGTTGACGCCGAGCACGCCGATCTTGGCGTCCGGGTAGAAGGAGAGATTGACGTTGTCGAGGACCTTCTTGCCGCCCGGATAGGTCTTGGTGAGACCTTGCATATGATAGATGAACTGCCGCGCCATGGGTGATCCGGTCCTGCTGGAGAAAGAAACTGGGCGCGATGTTTAGCGCCTTTTGGGCGGAAGTGAAAACCGGCATTTTGGGCAGGGCCGCCGCCGCCGCGGAAGCTCCGTAGGGGGCCGGAAGTTGACAGCGACGGGGCTTTTCCGTCAGAGCTTGCCCGTCTCCAACGAGAGCGGCCTCATGCGCGTCTTCGTGACCGGCACAGCCGGATTCATCGGCTTCCATCTCGCAAGGAAACTGCTCGAGCGCGGCCACAGCGTCGACGGCTTCGACGGGATGACCCCTTATTACGATGTGACGCTGAAAGAGGCGCGCCACGCCGCGCTGGCGCGTTCCCCCGGATTTCGGCCCCATATCGCCATGCTCGAGGATATGGAGGCGCTGACCCGCGCCGTCACGGCGGCGGAACCCGAGGTCATCGTCCATCTCGCCGCGCAAGCCGGCGTTCGCTACAGCCTCGAGAATCCGCGCGCCTATGTCGACGCCAATCTCGTCGGCGGCTTCAATATTCTCGAGGTCGCGCGGATGCGGGGCGTCGCGCATCTGCTGATGGCGTCCACCAGCTCGGTCTATGGCGGCAATCAGGATGTGCCCTTTCTGGAGAGCGAGCGCGCCGATTTTCCCCTCACTCTCTACGCCGCCACGAAAAAGGCCAATGAGGCCATGGCGCATTCCTATGCGCATCTGTGGGCGATTCCGACGACCATGTTCCGCTTCTTCACCGTCTACGGCCCCTGGGGCCGGCCGGATATGGCGCTGTTCAAATTCGTCGACGCCATAGAGAAGGGCCGGCCGATCGACATCTACAATCGCGGCGAGATGCAGCGCGACTTCACCTATGTCGGCGATCTCGTCGAGGCGATCACGCGCCTCGTCGACCGGGCGCCGGCGATCGGCGCCGACGCATCGGTCTCGCCGGTCGCGCCTTTCCGCGTCGTCAACATCGGGCGCGGCGAGCCGATCGGCCTGCTCGATTTCATCGAGGCGATCGAGCGCAAATTGGGCAAGACCGCGATCCGCAACTACCTCGAGATGCAGAAGGGCGACGCCCCCCGCACTTTCGCCGATTGCTCGCTGCTCGAGCAGCTCACCGGCTATCGGCCGCAAACCTCTGTGGAAGAAGGGGTTTCGGCTTTTGTCGACTGGTATCGCGACTATTATGGCGCCGCCTGACGGCGGAGCCGTGAGCAATCCTTAACCATCTGTCTGAGACAAGACCGCAACCGCCGCGCGGAGGCGATTCGCCTCGAAGGCGCGGCCGCCGGCCCCGTTTCGGAGAACGTTCCATGGCCTTGGCTTGCACTTCGGGTCTCGACACCGGCTTCGTCGAGCTCGGCTATGCGAAAGTGGCGGCGCTCGGCGTCGTGCAGGGCATTACCGAGCTGCTCCCGATCTCCTCCACCGCGCATATGCGCATCGTGCCCGCCCTGCTCGGCTGGAAGGATCCGGGCTCGGCCTTCTCGGCCGCCATGCAGCTCGCCGCGCTCGCCGCCGTGGTCAGCTATTTCTGGCAGGATATTCGCGCGCTGGCCTTCGGCTCCGTTCGCGCTGCGCTGCGGCGCGATTTCAGCGACTGGAGCTTCCGCTTCGTCGTCTGGATCGCCCTCGCCACGATCCCCATCGGCCTCGCCGGCGTGGCTTTGTCAAGCGTTCTCAACACTTGCGGCTCGCCGCTGCGCTCGCTGCCGGTCATCGGCATCTCCTGCATCGTCATGGCGGCGCTGCTCGCCATCGCCGAGCTCTATTGCAACCACACCCGCACGCTGGACCATGTGAGCCTGAAGGATGCGCTGGTCGTCGGCTTCGCCCAGGTGGGCGCGCTGGTGCCGGGCGTCTCGCGCTCCGGCTCCACCTTGACCGCGGCCCTGTTCCTGGACCTCAAGCGCGAGCAGGCGGCGCAATTCTCCTTCCTGCTCGGCCTGCCGGCCATCACTTTGGCGGGCCTCAAGGAGCTCTACGAGCTGCACAAGGCCCATCTCGACGGCCATGGCTGGTCGGTGCTGGCGGTCGGCCTCGTCGTCGCCTCCATTTCGGCCTTCGCGGCCATATGGGGGCTGATGCGGTTTCTGGAGCGTTTCTCCACATGGCCCTTCGTCGCCTACCGGGCCTTCATCGGCGTGGTTCTGCTCGCCGGAGCCGCCACCGGCCTGCTGTCCTGAGCGGCGAGGGACGGGGCGCCGATTCGGTCGTTTCGGCGCCGCGATCTTTTATTTTTGTTCGCTTTGTCGGCGCCCGGCTCTTGCCCAAACAGGCCCTCGGGACCTAACATCGGAACCATGGTCGAGACCGCCACCCTCATTCGCCATGCTGGACCCGGCGACGCCGAGGCGATCACGCATGTGCACGACGCCTCCTGGCGGGACGCCTATCGCGGCGTCATCCCGGGCGGAGAGCTCGAGCGCATGATCGCCCGTCGCGGGCCGCAATGGTGGGCGCGGGCGATCGTGCGGGGCAGCGGCATTCTGGTGCTGGAATTCGACCAGGACGTCGTCGGCTATGTCACCTATGGGCGCAATCGCGTGCCCTCCATGCCCTATTCGGGCGAGATCTTCGAGATCTATCTTCTGCCCGAATATCAGGGCCTCGGCTTCGGCCGTCGCCTGTTCAACGCCGCGCGGCAGGAGCTCGCCGCGCATGGCTATCTCTCCACCATCGTCTGGGCCTTGGCCGATAACGACAAGGCTCTCGCCTTTTATCGGCGGCTCGGCGGCCTCACCGTCCGCCGCGCGGAGGAGCGCTTCGGCGACGACATGCTGGCGCGCGTCGCCTTCGGATTCGTCTCCGCGCCCGTCCGCTGAATTATCCCCACCTCCAGGAGCTGCTAGATGCGTCTCGACGCCATTGAAATCGGCGCGAATCCTCCATTCGAAGTCAATGTCGTGATCGAAGTGCCGCTCGGCGGCGAGCCGATCAAATATGAGCTCGACAAAGCCTCTGGAACGCTCGTCGTCGACCGTTTCCTCTATACGTCGATGCGCTATCCCGGCAATTACGGCTTCATTCCGCACACTCTGTCGGAAGACGGCGACCCCTGCGACGTGCTGGTCGCCAACACGCGGCCGATCGCGCCCGGCGCGCTGATCGCGGTGCGGCCGATCGGCGTGCTCTACATGCGCGACGAGGCCGGCGGCGACGAGAAGATCATCGCGGTCCCCGCGCCCAAGTTGACCAAGCGCTACGACAAAGTGGAGAACTACACCGACCTGCCCGACATCACGACGCGGCAGATCGAGCATTTCTTCGCCCATTATAAGGACCTCGAGCCCGGCAAATGGGTCGAGGCGGCCGGCTGGGGCGACGCGGACGCGGCCCGCAAGATCATCAATGAGGCGATCGAGCGGGCGAAAAAGGCCGAGTAGCAGAGAGCGAATAGAGAGTAGCGAGCAGCATGAACTATTCGCTGCTCGCTATTTCGCTACTCGCTCACCCCCTCGGCGCCGGCGGCGTGCGCGAGATCACGCCCTTCCGCATCGCCTCCGGCCGATCCTTCTTCGGCACGAGGCCGGTTTCCGAAGCCGTATAGCGGCGCGCCGATTCGATGAGATCGTCCACATCGGCGGCAGTGTCGAAATCGCCCAGCACATAGGTCCATTTGCCGCGGGCGGCCATGGCGACCGTGCAGGGGCGCGAGCAGACGCCGAGGCACTCCACCGGCTCGGCCGCCACGATCGCGCGATCCTCCGCGGACAGGCGCGCGTCGAAAGCCTCGAGCAGCGCCTTGCCCGGACGCGCCTCGGGATCGTCCTTGGCTCGGCAGACAGTGCACACATAGACAGTCGTTTTCGGGACAGTCGTTTTCGGGACAGTCGTTTCCGGCTGGCTCACATGACCTCCTTCACCGCCGCTCCGGCGGCTCACATTTTGGGCGGCTCATATTTGCATTGGGCCCCGCCGCCGGCCTTTTGCGCGATCTCGTCCGGGTCGATCGTGCAGTCGAGCGCGGAGACCGCAGCATAAATCGTTCCGGCGGCGCCTTCGGGCGGCGCACCGACCTCGAGCAGCGTCGCGAAGATTTCATGCGCGAGGCGGCCGGCGACCTGGACCTTCTTGTCGCCGAAGGTCAATTCGCACGCGTGCTGCGTGATGTCCACATTGCTCGCGCGGCAGCTGATCGCGTCGACGGCGACCTCTATGGTCTTGCCCTTGGGAAAAGCGATTTTCGCATGGCCGTCGGCGAGCGCCGCCAGCGCCGTCTTCTCCTTCGGCGTGACGCCCGGCGCATATTTGCCGACGAGCGCGGCGAGCGACAAAGCGCCGGCTCCATCCGTCGTGGCAGCGCCGGCGAACGCCGCGCCATTGGCCGCGAGAACAAAAAGGGCCGTCGAGAAAATCCGTTTCATGCGCAATTCCTCCGTCTCGGCGCGTCGCGCGCGAGTGGTGGAGGATCATCGCGCGCCCCGCCGAAATCAAGGCGAGGACGCAACAGAACTCAGGCGAGCGCGCCGCGGCTCTCGATCAGATCGCGCCGCTCGGAGGGCAGGCAAGGCTCGCGCTCGCCGCCGCAACATTCGCTGGAGAGGCGCGCGACATTCTCGATCGACACATCGCGCGTCTCCGTGCGGACGCCGATCTCACGCAGCTTGGCGAAAGCGCGCGACAGCGTCTCCTGCTTGACGCCGAGCCGCGCGGCGAT
Organism: Methylosinus sp. KRF6; assembly: GCF_018887255.1. Lineage (NCBI taxonomy): Bacteria > Pseudomonadati > Pseudomonadota > Alphaproteobacteria > Hyphomicrobiales > Methylocystaceae > Methylosinus > Methylosinus sp. KRF6. The sequence goes on from NZ_JAHLJF010000001.1 coordinate 1,664,573, forward strand.
GAGGCGCTTGTCATAAGGCAAGCGCACGCTGCAGCTTTCGGCGTTCGGCGGACATAGCGACAAGAGAAAACGCGCCAGCCTCTGCTCGGCGGTCTGCCCTTTGAGCGATTCGATCTCGCCGATGAGGCCGCTCAATTTGCGCGCCGCTTCTTCGATCACCGCCGATGCGAGCGCGGGAGATTCGCGCAGCATGAAACGAAAGCGCGGCGCCGAGAGCTTCATGAGATGGGCCTGGCCGATCGCTTCCGCGCCGACGCGATAGCTTTCGCCGTCCGGCGTCAACGCCTCATAGAGACTCTCGCCGACATTGCAGATATTGATGAGAGTCTCGTCGCCACAGGCGGCGGTGCGCGTCAGCTTCACGAATCCGTCGAGCACGATCGCCACATGAAGCGCATGGTCGCCTTGACGAAAAATCGTCTGTCCGTCTTCGAATTGTTCTAATTTGGCGTCGCGCGTGAGCCGCTGCATCGACTGTGCGTCGACAGTCGCAAACATCGGCACGTCTCGTAGAGACGGCGGCTCCAGCATCAGCGCGCTCCCGCGGTCGCCGACGATGTTCAGCGCAAATCGGCGCTTGTCCGTCGGTCATTGCGAGCAATCTATCGTGAAGCTTCCCCTCGGGAAAGCGGTCGTTCTGGACAGGAGGTCGCACGCGGCGCGCGCCGCAGACCGACGCCCGCCGCATAAAAACGGCGATCTGCTTTGAATTTCTAGCGTTTTCGCAAATCGCGCGGCGCTGTGCGGCCAATCGCGCGCGCTTTGTCTCGGCAATATTGCGCAGCGGCGGAGCGCCGCGAAATTCAATCGCCTAAGTATTTTCAGCAGCTAATCATGATATTTTTTTCGGCGCATCGCGTTCGAGCAGGAAGATCGCCTGTGCGCCGAACAGATTCCACACCCACCAAGGCGCGTTCACGCGGATCGGCGCGCCGGCGTGATCGAGCGCGACGCCGCGCTCTATATGCGCGCCGAGCGCTTCGACGAGATCGACGAAATCTCTTATCGTGCAAAGATGTATGTTCGGCGTGTCGTACCAGGCGTGCGACAGCGTCGAGGTCTGCGGCATCCGGCCTTTGGCCAATAGCGACAGCCGCACTTTCCATTGGCCGAAATTGGGGAAGGACACGATCGCGCGCCGGCCGATGCGCAGCATTTCGACCAGCACCTGACGCGGATGATGCGTCGCCTGCAGCGTCTGCGAGAGAATCACATAATCGAATCCATCGGTCGGATAATCGCGCAGATCCGTGTCGGCGTCGCCTTGAATCACCGACAAGCCTTTGGCCACGCAATCATTGACGCCGCGCTGCGACAATTCCACGCCGCGCCCGTCCACCTGCTTGGTGTCGGCCAGCAATTGCAGCAGCGCGCCGTCGCCGCAGCCGACATCGAGCACGCGGCTGCCCGGCGCGACCATCGCCGCGACCGCGGCGAGATCGAGACGAACCGGGCGCTGCTGCGCGCTCTTCGGAAAAATGGGGGCGTTCATCGGCTAAGCCTCCTCGGCCCGCGGCAGGCCGCGCGCCGCGGCGGCGGCCTCCAGGAAACCGCGCGTCGTCGCAATGAAATCCGGCTCATAGACGAGAAAGGCGTCATGCCCTTTGTCGCTGTCGATCTCGACGAAAGAGACCGAGGCGCCGCCCGCGTTGAGCGCATGGACGATGGCGCGCGAGGCGGAGGTCGGATAGAGCCAATCGGTGTTGAAGGAGACGACGCAAAAGCGCGTCCTCGTGCCCTTGAACGCCTGCGCCAGCGAGCCGCCGTAATCGGCCGCGAGATCGAAATAATCGCAGGCGCGCGTGACATAGAGATAGGAATTGGCGTCGAAGCGATCGACGAAGGCCATGCCCTGATAACGCAGATAATTCTCGATCTGGAAATCCGCGTCGAAGGAGAATGTCGGCGCCGCGCGGTCCTGCAGCTTGCGGCCGAACTTGCGTTGCAGCGCCGGCTCCGAGAGATAGGTGATATGCGCCGCCATGCGCGCCACGGCGAGGCCTTTCTCCGGCCGCACGCCCTGCTCGAGATAACGCCCTCCGCGCCAATCGGGATCGGCCATCACCGCCTGCCGGCCGACCTCGTGAAACGCGATATTCTGCGACGAGTGCTTGGGCGCCGTCGCGATCGGCATGGCCGAAAAGACGCGCTCGGGATAGCTCGCGGCCCATTGCAGCACCTGCATTCCGCCCATGGAGCCGCCAGCGACGCAAAAGAGCTGGTCTATCCCCAAATGGTCGATCAGCATCGCCTGGGCGCGCACCATATCGCGAATGGTGACGACCGGAAAATCGAGCCCATAGGGCCGGCCGGTCGCGGGATTGATCGAGGACGGCCCGGAAGAGCCGAGACAACCGCCGACGACATTGGAGCTGACGATGAAAAAACGCTCCGTGTCGAAAGGCTTGCCGGGGCCGACCATCACATCCCACCAGCCCGGCTTGCCGGTCAGCGGATGCACATTGGCGGCGTGCTGGTCGCCGGTCAGCGCATGGCACAGCAAAATGGCGTTGGAACGCTCTGCGTTCAATTCGCCATAGGCCTGATAGGCGATCGTCAAAGGCGTGACGCAGCCGCCGCCGTCGGTGACGAGCGGCCGGTCCGGCGGGAACTCGACGATGCGCCCATTGAGCGGGTCCGAAGAGGACAACGTCTCTATGGCGGGAAGCGCATTGGCCAAATTCTTCTCTCCTGTTCGATATGCCGAACAATTTGTTCGGCAGCATCGACGGCCGGGAGAAGAGTGTCAAGACCTCGGGTGTCGGGCGACCGGCCTCGGGGACGGATCGCCCGGTGAACGCCGAAAGGGGCGTTCACGCTCCACTCTGAAGCGATGGCCGGCGCAGCCCTCCCTGGCGCGAGCACGCCGGAGCGGGGTCCTGGGCTCACCGCGCCCCAGATTTGGGCGGCCCGGCGAAAGCCTGCGGCGGCAGGCCGGGATCGAAGCCCGACGAAGCGGCCCGGACTTCGACCGGCTTCGGCGGCGCGCTGTAGCGGCGCACTTCGGTCGTCGTCTCCTCATGGATCGTCTCGCGAAGCGTCGGCCTCGACCGCGCCTTCAGGACGGGCAGCCGCTTCGCCGGACGCGCGATGCTCGCCACCGTCGTCGGCGACGCGAGCCGGTCGCCGACCGCCGGAGCCGGGAAAGGCGCGTCGCCGCCGCTGCGAGCGGCCTCGACCACTCGCTCGACAGTGGCGGCCTCGGCGGCGCGCAGCCGCGAGAACCAATCGGCGAATTGCCGTTCGGTGACGCCCTTGCGGCACAGACGCAGCCGGATCGAAGCGGGAATCTCATCGCCGCGGACGATCGTCGTCGCCGTGGCTTCGGGCCGGGCGACAGCGCGCAGATCGTCGACCCATTGCCAGGCGAAGGCGCAGCGCGTTCCTTCCGGCCCCGGCCCGACGGCGAGGCCGAAGGGTCCGAGATCATTGCGCAACGGCTTGGCGACGATGCGCATTCGCGTCGCCGGAAAGCGCAGCGACAGCTCTTGGCGCACGCCCTCCTCCGTGGGCTTGCCCATGGGAATCGCGCCCTCGCGGCCGCCGCCGGCCGGCGCCGTGCGAATGTCGACGGTCATCTCGTTCCAGCCCTTGCCCATCACGGCGCGGTCGAGCGCGACGCTCTGGCGCCAGCCATTGGCGTAGCGGCGCTCCTCGAGGCCGCCGCGCACGCGCGCCTCGGCCGGCAGCGCCAGAATGGCGGCGGCGCCGCTGCGCGCCTCGACGCCCCGCGCCGGCGGCGCGCCGGCGGTGGCTCCGGTGGGCGTCGGATCGACGGCCAGAATGCCGCGCGTCGGCGAGCAGGCGGAAAGGCCGAGGGCGAGCAGAAAGAGCGGCGGCGAATGTCTGAAAAATTGTCTCATGAGGAAATCTCCAAAAGGATCAACGAGTCTGGCTCTGCTTGGACGCCGGCAGCGAGAGGACGGCGGCGAGGTTCGGCGGCGGCGGCGCGGCGCCATAGCGGGTGCGCGGCGCCATTGCGGTGGCGACGTGCTCGGCCGCGCCGGCCGTCAGCTTGGCGCCGGCATCCGCCTTCTGCTGGCCGATCCAGGCCGGATCGGCCTCCTGATTGGCCCATTGCGTGCCGACGGGGGCCACTTGCTCGGAGGCCGGCGGCCAAGTGGCGAGATCGACGGCGTTCCAGCTCGGCGAGAGCAAAAAGCCATAGCGCTCGGAGGGCATGGGCCCGACCCCTGGAACGCGCCGCGCCACAAGCGGCGCCTTGCCCGGCTGCGGCTCCGCCCTCAGGCCGACAGGCGCCGGCGAGCCCGCGGCCGAGCGCGCCTGCGCCAGCGGCTGGAAGCGCAGCGGATTCTCCGCCGCGACGGCGATGGGGAACTTGCCGCGCACGGCTTTCAGCACGCGCTCGCGCTGCTGCGCCTGCGCCGCCACCTTGGCGGCGTCGGGCGTCGTCGCCTCTTTCTTGTCGGCCTCGACGCGCAGGCGATCGCGCTCGGCGGCGAGCGCCGGGCCGGCCGGCCCCGGCACGACATAGCCGGCCATCTTCACCGCCGGCCCATGCGCCTTGGCGGCGATGCGCGAATCGCAGGGGAAAGGCGGATGATAATAATCATCCGGGAACAGCAGCTCGACGAGCTTGGGGAACAGCCCGTCATAGCGATTGATGAGCTCGAGCGCCTCCTTGTCCTGGCGCAGACGCTTCAACGTCAGCACATAGCCATAGACGGTCGCCTCTTTCGGAAACCAGGCGACCGCGCGCTCGAACCAGAAGCGCGCGACGTCGAACTGGCAGGAATTATAGGCGTACCAGCCGAGGCCCTGCGCGCCTTCGCCGGAGGCCGATTCGATCGTCACCGCCGCATAGCGGGCGAGGCGCGCCGGCTCGAGATAGGGCGGCGTCTCCTGGGTGAGATCGCGCTCCAGAAGATCGAGAAAGAGAATGCCATTGTTCACCAGCGGCGCGCGCCAGGCATAGGCCACCTCCTCCGCCTCGCGGCGCAGATCGAGCGCGCGCAGCGTATGGGCGAGCCCATGCGCGATCATGGCGTCGCCGCCATGCTCGATCGCCGCTTTGAAGGATTCGAGCGCGGCGCGAAAATCGCGGCGCTTATATTGCAGCCAGGCGACGAGGCCGAGCTGCTGCGGCTCGCGCGTCAGCTTGGCGAAGCTCTCGAAGCGTTGCAGCTCCTGCGGCGAAATCTCGTCCTTGCGCTCGTCGCGCAGCACGGCGACGATGCGCGCGCGGGTGATGTCGATCGCCACCGGGGCGAATTCGTCCTCCGGCTCTTTGGAGCTCTTGCGCGCTTCGACCAGCAGAGCCTCGACATCGCCCATATGCAGCGCGGCCATCGCCTTCTGCATGGTCGCGAGCCGAATATGCTTGTCCTCATTGGAGGCGAAGATCGATTTATACACATCGATCGCCTCGCTGATCTGACCTGTGCGGGCGAAGGCTTCGGCGATCGTCCATTGCGATTCGACATCGGCGTTGGCGGCGAAAAAGCGACTGTCGCGCGCGAAGGAGGCGATGTCGAGCCAGCGCCCCTCGCGCCAGAAGGCGAATATTTTGTTGCGCTGCTCCTTCTGCTCGAGCTTGCGCATGAGATCGGCGGAAGGGCGCCAGCCGGGCATGTCCTTGCGGCGCGCTCCGATGATCTCGTGCAATTCGTCGAGCTTGTCGGCAGCGAACAGCTCCCACAGACCCGCCTCGTCGACGTCGCCGCGACGCGGGCCATAGAGATCGGCCGGCGGCTCGAAATTAGGATAGAGCCGACGCAGCCGCGAGAATTCGGCGCGCACGCGGGCGCGCTGATCGAGCGAAGCGTAATAGCGCAATGCGAGATCGTCGGGCTTTTCGCGCTCGGATGTCGCGCCGGCCGCGGCCGTCTGACGAACGATGAAAGGAGCGCGCTCACCCTCCCCTTTAGGGGGAGGGTCGGACCGCGAAGCGGTCCGGGGTGGGGTTCCACGAAGAAGACTCGGCGGAAGCACCCCCTCCCGAGCGCCTTCGGCGCTCGACCTCCCCCCTCGAGGGAGAGGTGGTGAAAACGCCTCTTCCGGCGCCTTTTCGACGACAAATTGCGGAGCGGCGCCCTCGGCGTGGAGCGCCGAAGGGGCCGCCGACGAAGTGGCGGCGCAGGCCGCGAGAAGGAGGGCTCTCAATTGGCGAGACACGACGAATACCTCATTTGCGCAGCGAGCAGCGCCAGCAGATGCAGAGTGGCGGGGTAATAGTCTTCATTGGCTCTCGGCGCGGCGAAATCGGCGGGCAGCTTGCCGCCGTCGACGACGCAGGAAACCAGCGCGGCGATCGACGCTATGCCGCCGCCGCCGAACTGGCCGACATCCTTGCCGGAAGCGACGTCGACGATCGGCGGCGCCTCCTTGGCGCGCTGCGCCCAGGCGAGAAAGGGCGCGTAATGGGCGCGCTCGCCGACGCCGGCCCAGGCGAGATAGAGCGGAATGCGCACGGCGTTATAGGCGAACTCCGGCGCGAAGCCCTCCGCCGGCCGCGCCCGCCAGCCCTCGAGCGCGATCCAATCGGCGGGCAGAGTCTGCGGCGTCGGCCGCGACGCCTCGAGCAGATCGAGACCGGTCTGCGTGAGGCCCGCCCAATCGACCTCCGGCGCGACGCTGTCGAGCCGCGCCAAGGCCGGGAAAACATAATAGGAGAGATTGACCACAGGCCCGTCGGAGCGATCCGAGGCGTTGAAGCCGGCGACCGCCGGCAGCAGCAGCGCCCCCATCTTGGTCTTGAACAGCACCACTTTGCGCGACAGCTCGACGGCGATGCGCCGCGCCGCCATGCGCAGCGGCAAATCGTCCCAATATTCCGCCGCCTCCGCGAGCGCCCAGGCGATCAGGAGATCGCCGTCCGAGGCGTTGTTCATGTCGCCGACGGCGGGACGATGCTGCGGATCGAAGCGCCAGGCGACGAGCTCGTCGTTGCGCACCATGAGATTGGCGCGCGTCCAGCCCCACAGGCGATCGAATGTGGCGCGATCATTGGCGGCGACGGCGAGCAGCATGGCGTAGCCCTGCCCCTCACTATGGCTCACATGGTCATTGGCCGTGTCTATGACGCGGCCCTGCTCGGCGATGAAGCGCTTTTTATACGCCATCCACGCCTCGGGCGATTTCAGCGCGCCGCCGAGCTTGATCTTATGCGCGTCGAGCGAGAGCGGAACGCCGATCGCGGCGGAGATTTCCGCGATCGGCTCGGCGCGCGTGACGGCCGGCGCGAGAGCGACGGCGAGGCCGAGAGCGGCGACGGCGAGTGACGCAATTCTCATCTCGAGCTCCTTCCGATATTGCGCGTCAGCCATCGCGTGGAGGCGGCGAAGAGCGCGGCGACGAGAATTGCGAGGCCCACATAGACGCCGGGATGCAGCGACATCCATCCGGCGGCGATGAGCCGAAGATTGCCGAAGGACAAAGGCCGCGTGACGATGAAGCGCGGACTGTCGGCGCCGCTCGCCGCGACGGCGGCGTCCGTCATGTCGAGCATCGCGAGCTGGCCCTGCACGCGGCGCGAGACGCGCGGATCGACGAGACAGGCGGAGGCCTCCGCCAGAGTCGCAGCGTTGGGCGCGGTGACGATGGTCCAGACATCCTTGGCCGTGTCGCCGAGGATCGTCTGGCTCATCGCCAGCGAGGCGCGCTGCGGAGCGACGCGGTCGGCGGCCTCCGCCTCGAAGCCGGCGCGCAGCCATTGCGCGGCGTCGGCGACGCGCGCCGCGCTCCACACGCCGGCGACGCGCAGCCGCTCGACGACGCCATAACCCCAATGGCCCTCGCGGCGCAGATCGTCGCGCCAGGCCTCGAGCAGGTCCCGCTCGCCATCGGGGCGCTCCAGACGGCCGACGGGCGTCGTGCCGACGGGCGCGAAATCGACGCGCTCCGCCTCGCCGGAGGGAGGCGGAGGCGCGCTCGCTCCTCCCGACTGCGCGGTGATCGTCTTGTCGAGCATGTTGCGCGGCGCATAGCAGGCCATGGGAAAATTGCGCTGCAGGACGAAGCGATTGCGCGCCGCGATCTCGAGCGGCGACAGCCGCTTCTCCGACGCTTTGCGGCGATCGGCGGTCAGATGCGGCCCCCATGCCTCGCGCAATGTGTCGGCCGGCATGTCGAGACGTTGCAACAGCGCGGCGTCGAAAGAATCGAGCGGCGCGACGGCGAGCGTCGGCCCCTGGCCTTCGCCGGGCGGCGTATCGACGATCTCGAAATCGATCGGCTTGCCGGCGGCGATGGCGAAATGCGCGACGATCGTCGCCGCCGCGCCCACAGCGTCGGAATCGAGCGACGGCATATAGAGCTTCGGCCGTCCCTTGGCGCCCGCATAAGGGAAGCCGCCGGACGCCGTCACCGCGAGATCGGGCATTTGCGCGATGCGGGCGATCGGCGGCAGCTCGATCTCCGTCTCGTCGAGGAAGAGGAAGCGCTTGGCCGCGCGCATCGCCGCCAGCGGATCGCAATCGGCGTCCCGGCGCGTCGGCACATGCGCCTCGATCTCGATGCGATTGAGGCCAGGCTTCAGAAAGCCGAGCGGCAAGGGCAGCGGATTGTCGCGGAAGACGTCGCCCGACGCCTTCAGGAGATTGAGGCTCACCGCCGTGCGCTCGTCCACCTTGACGACGATCTGCGCATTGGAGTCGAGCCCCGCCGCATAGCCGCCGGCGAGGCGCAGCAGCGCATTTCCGTAATCGGCCGCATAGAAATCCGGCGGCATGACGATGTTGAAGGCCGCTCGATAGAGACGCCCGGTGAATTCCTCGCTGGCGACGCCGAGATCGCGCAGCTTCACCTTGCGTCCGCCGTCGAGCCGATAGCCCGGAAAGGCGGCGGAAGCGCGCAGCCCTTGCGGCGAGCCCTTGGGCGCGGCCGAGACGAGGAGACGGCGGATCGCCTCATCCACTTGCGCGGATGTCGCGCCCGTCACCACAATGCCGGCGCGACGGCCGGGCGCGGCCGGCAGCACGAAAGCGCGCGGCTCGTCTATGGGGCCGGCGCGCGAAAGATCGACGCGGCCGGCGAGCTCGGCGGCGGCGCCGACGAAGAGATTGACGCCATAGCGTCCGCCCGCGGCGGGGCCGGCGTCGACGACCGGCTGCTCGAAACGGCCGGCGAGCGAAATCGCTTGCGCCGCGCGCAACATGCGCTCGATCTCGAGAGGCTTGGCGTTGGCGCCGAGCACGGCGCGGATCGGCAGCGCGCCCTGCTCGTCCGGCGGCAGCGCGCCGAGATCGGAGAGGCTGACGACGCCCGGATCGTCCTCCGGCAGCACCAGGCCGGTCTCGGTCGGATCGATCTGCGTCCACAATTCATAGGTCGCCTCGAGCGAGCAATCGACGCGATGGCGCTGGCTCGTCGCGATGCGCACCGAATTGAAGCCGGGACGCATCACGCCCGGCGGAATGTCGAAGACGATGGTCTCCACTTCCTGCACCGCGCGGATCGGCGTGTCGCCGATCGTCTGATCGTTGATCGTCAGAGTGAGCGCGGAGGCCTCCGGCATCACCGACACGGCGGCGAGATAGCCGATGCGAAATTGCAGACGGCGCGACGCCTGCGCCTCGGTGACATAGATCGGCCATTCGGACGAGCCGATCTCGCCGGCGAGGCGGTAGCCCTGAATATTATTGGTGAGATGCCGCAGCATCGCGCCGGCGACGATCGGCCGCGGCGGCGCGACAGGCGCTGCGGCCGGCGTTTCCACCGCCGCGATGCGGGACGGCTCGCGCGCGGCGAAACGCGCGGGGATGATGGGCTGGAGGCGGGTCGCGGCCTGCCGCGGCCGCTCGACTTGCAGATGGAACAGCTGCTCTTGCGGCGCCGTCGTGAAAATCGCCTGGGCGGAGGCCGCGATCGGCGTCAGCGCCGTCGTGGCCGCGAGCAGAGCGGCGCGGAGTCGGTACTTCATTTTGGCGCTCATTTTTACGAGAATGGTCTTGTCGACGAGAATGGACTTGCGAAAAAGGTCAGGCGCTTTCGTTTCTCACGGAGCGCTCGCGCTCTATCGCGGGCGGCGTTTTCACTTTCGACGGCGGCCGCAGGCGGGGTTGGCGGCGGCCGAAGATCGACGGAAGCTCGGCGATGGGCGGCGGCTCGCTCCGCGCCGCCTCGCCTGCGCGGGGGCGCAGATAGCCGAAGGCGCGCAAGGGCTCGATCGCGCCCCACCAGAGGAACTGCGCCGTGCCGGCGACAATGCCCTTGTGCTTGCGCCGCGCCGCCTGGAAGCGCTCGAGCGCCGTGGCGTCGCCATACATGAGATCGGCGAGCGCGAGATGATCCTGCGGCTGCGTGAGCGCGAAGACGATGTGGCGGTGCCCGTCCGCCGCGACGCCGACGATGCGCGCGGAAAGGCTCGGACGGCGCGCGGCGTCGACGACCGAGTCGATGAAGAAGCGCCCTTCCGTCTGTTTCGCCGCGGCGAGCGCTTCGGCGTCCGCCTCTGTCGCCGCGCGCAGGCGACAGCCGCCGGCGGAGACTTCCTCTATCGCGACGCGAACATGCTCCTCGCCGAGAGCGAGCGCGCCGCGCCGCTCGACGGGAAGGCTCGGATGCTTCTCGCGGCGGCGACGCTCCGCCACGGCGCCGAGCGCGACGCCGGCGGTGACGAGATTGAAGAAGTTCCATAGCCCGACGAAGACGATCAGCTGGCGCACGCCGGGCTCGGCCACGCAACGATAGACGGCGACGACAGCGCCGATGGCGAGCAGGCCATAAATGGCGAAGAAAGGCCAAGCGAGCTCCGAGAGACGATCCTGCGCTCGCGTCGCGCCTTTCTCCGTCACGCAGAAGGAGGGGCTGTGCGGCCGCAGAAGCACAGAGAGGATCGCTTTCGACAAAAACACGCCCTGGCAATATTCGTAGAGTTCCGACACCCAGGGCCAGCGCACGCGGCCGAAGAGATAATTCTGCAGCATCGCGTTCACGACGACATAGGTCGCCGTATAGGCGATCGCCTCTTCTATGTTGGAGACGAAAATCTTGACGTCGAAGAGAATGAAGGCGAGCGGCGCCAGCATGAAGACCAGACGCGGGAAGGGAAAGAACCAGAAGCTCATGCTCGACAGATAGCCGAGCCGCTGCAAGGGCTCGAGGCCGCGCTTCAGCAGTGGATTGCGCAGCAGCAGAATTTGCAGCATTCCCTGGCACCAGCGCACGCGCTGGCCGATGAAGGCGGCGAAAGTCTGAGGCTGCAATCCCGCGACGAGCGGCTTGTCGACATAGACGCTGGTCCAGCCCTGCGCATGAAGCTCGAGCGCCGTCTCGCAATCTTCGGTGACGGAGACGCCGGAGAAGCCGCCGGCCTCGTCCAGCGCGGCGCGGCGCAGCAGAGCCGCCGAACCGCAGAAGAAGGCCGCGTTCCATTTGTCCAATCCGCGCTGCGTGACGCCATAGAACATCTCGTTCTCGGACGGCATATGGCGGAAGGTGCGCAGATTCTGCTCGATCGGATCGGGATTGAGGAAGACATGCGGCGTCTGCACGAGGAAGAGCCGATCATCCTCGAAGAAATAGCCGATCGTCTCACGCAGAAAGGAACGAAACGGCGCGTGATCGGCGTCCAGCACGACGACGATGTCGCCATCGATATGCTCGAGCGCCGCGTTGAGATTGCCGGCCTTGGCGCGCTCGTTATGCTCTCTGGTGAGATAATAGCAGCCGAGCGCAGCGCAGAGCTCCTGCAAGGATGCGCGGCGGGCGCGGGCGCGCTCGGCGATCTCGGGATCGGGATGCGCGCATTTTTGCTCCGTGCCGCCGTCGTCGAGCAGAAAGACATTCAGCCGGTCGGCAGGATAATCCATGGATTTCGCCGCGGCGAGAGTCGTCGCGAGAATGGAGGCGCTCTCGTCATAGCTCGGGACCAGCACATCGACCGCCGGCAGAGCCTCGTCCTCTATCTGCGGCGCCGGCTCGCGCTTCAGCGGCTCGGCGTTGACGACGAGGGTGAGGAGCAGCATCGCCACGCAATAGAGCTCGGCGGCGAGCAATATGGAGCCGCAAGTGAAGCCGACAGGATCGGAGAGCGGCGGCAGGGTGGAGGTGACGCGCCAATAGACATAGCGCAGCACCACGAACAGCGCGAGCGCGATAAACAGCTGGCGCGCTTCCGCGCCGCGCGCGAACTTCCACACAAAGGCCAGCAGCATGATGACAGAAAGGCTCGTCGCCAGCTGCGCCTGCACGCTCACCGGCTGTGTGGCGAGCGCGACGGCGACGGCGCCGAGAAGGAGAAAGGAGAGGAAGCGCAAGAGAGACATGGCGACGCCTTCGAGCAAAGACGAACAATGAAAAGGTACGGCCGTGAAATCTGCGGCCGTCGATTTTAGAAAGCGATATGCGTGTCCAGAATTCCATAGGCGCCGCCGCCGCGCACGCGATCGCGCAGATAGCCGCTGGAGAGGCCGATCTGCAGCGCGCCGAATTTCAATCCGGTGAGATGCGCGCCGGCGCGCCATTGCGCGAAATAATCATCGCCGAGCGCCAGCGCCTCCGGTCCGACATAGACGTAATCGGCGAGCTCCACGCCGAATTTCAGCCGCGTGTAATAGGAATTATGCACGGTCGAATAATAGGCGATGAGCGCGACCATGGTGGATTCGGTCGGCCGCGCGAAGGCCTCGACGCCGACCTTGGCGCCGACGGAAACGCCGCGCACCTGATTGCCCGGATCGAAAGGCGACAGGCTGTGATTCATCACATCCGGGCCGACATAGAAAGCGACGCCACCCTGATTGGAGACGACCTCGTAGCCGACCATGAAGGAGCCGTCCTCCAGCGTTCCATTCACGCGGCCATAGCCGGAATTGCTGGGAATGAAAGCGGCGCCGACGGGGATGTAGACCGGAAGATCGCTGGCGTCATAAGCATATTTGCCGATGACGGTGGAGACGCGAATGCGTGGGCCGCTCTCCACGAGCGATCCGAAAGGCGCGATCTTGCCGATGGCGGCGCCGGCGATCGAATTGCGCGACGTTCCGTCGACGGAAAGGTCGATGGAGACCGTCGGCCGAGGCGTCGCCGGCGGCGGCGCCTCGGCGGGAACGCCCGTATACCAATCGGCGGCGCGCGCCGTCGAGCAGAGCGCCGCGCACAATGCGAGCGGCAGAGCCGTTTTCGAGAGCATCATGACTCTTCATTCCCAGGCCCGATCGAACGGCGCGCGCGGGAACGACCGCGTTACATTCGCGTCTCTCGATCAAGAGCGCCTGACATGGCGCCTTCCTTAAGAATGGAGGTTAATGGGACAATGTTTATTGAATGCTTTCGCGCTTCGCAAAGAAGCCGTTATGCCTAATGCGCGGTACTGCTCAGCTCGCGCACGCGCTTCAGAGCGCCTCTATCGTGGCCGTGAGATGCGCGAGATCCTCGCTGCGCGAGAGGCGATGATCGCCTTCCATCACCAAGGTCAGCACGACGGGATCGCTCGCGAGACAATCCATCAGCCGCAGCGCATGGCGATAGGGCACATCCTCGTCGCGCATCCCCTGCAAGATATGCACGGGCGCATTCACACGGATGACGTCGTCCAGCATGAGATGCGCGCGACCTTCCTCGATGAGCCGGCGCGTGATCGGCGTTGGCTCCGGCGAATAGGGCGAAGGCCGCAACCATGCGCCGTCTTCGAGAATCGCGCGGCGAATATCGTCGTCGGCGTTGTTCCAGACGAGCTCTTGCGTGAAATCGACGGCGGGCGCGATCAGCACGAGAGCGTGCAGGCGGCGGCCCTGCTCGGCGAGTCGACGCGCCATCAGCAGAGCGAGCCAGCCGCCCATGGAGCTGCCGACGAGAATTTGCGGGCCGCGCGTCGAAGCGTCGAAGACGGCGAGACTCTGCGCCAGCCAATCGCCGATCGTTCCATCCTCGAAGCGTCCGCTCGATTCGCCATGGCCGGAATAATCGAAGCGCAGAAAAGCGCGCCCCTCGCGCTCCGCCCATGCGTCGAGATGCGCGGCCTTGGAACCCAGCATGTCGGATTTGAAACCGCCGAGCAGCATGACGCCGGGACGCTCCGCCCCAGCCCCATGCGCAGCGCGAAGGCGCCGGGCGATGCGCCAGGGCGCCCGCCCCTCGAGGGCGAGTTCGATGAAGCTCAGCCCCTCCTCGACGCCGTCCACAGCCATCGTCTCCCCGCCGGGCGAATGCGCCCGCTCTCGCTATTAACGAAAAATGTGCTTTTCTTCAAAGTCATGCTCCGGCGGCCGGGCCTTATTGCTGGCTCATTTCTACGGCGAAGAAGGCCCCGGCCTCTCTCGACCGCGGCGAGGTTCTCGTTTACTGGGCAAGATCGCTCCATGCTAGAGAATTTCCACGCCTTCCCTTCGACCAGCCGCCCTCTCGCCGGGCGGACGATCTTGCAGATCGTGCCCGATCTCCAGTCGGGCGGCGCGGAGCGCACGACCATCGACATCGCCGAGGCGCTGCATATAGCGGGCGCGCGGGCGCTCGTCGCCTCGGAGGGCGGCCGCATGGTCAGCGAGCTGCAGGCCAAGGGCGGCGTGTGGCTGCCCTTTCCCGCCGCGACCAAAAACCCGCTCGCCATGGCGCTGAATTCCTTCCGCCTCGCCCGCATTCTGCGCGAGGAGGGCGTGGATATCGTCCATGCGCGCTCGCGCGCCTGCGCCTGGGTCGCGCATCACGCGGCGCGGCGCGCGGGCGCGCGCTTCGCCACCACCTTCCACAGCATCTACGGCGGTGCCTCCGCCATCAAGCAGCGCTATAATTCCATCATGGCGGCGGGCGATCTCGTCATCGCCAATTCGCATTTCACCGCCCGCCATATCGCCGAGCTCTATCCGCAGGCGAGGCAGCGCATCGTCGTCATCGCGCGCGGGCTCGATCTGCGCGCCTTCTCGCCCTCCGCCGTCGAGCCCGCCCGCGTCGAGCGCGTGCGCGCGTCATGGGGCGTCGCGCGACACGAGCGCGTCGTGCTGCTGCCGGCGCGGCTCTCGGCGCGCAAGGGCCATCTCGCGCTCGTCGACGCGGCGAAGCTGCTCCTCGCCGAAGGATTTTCCGATGTGCGCTTCGTGCTGGCGGGCGATGCGCCCAACGCCGCTTTTCGCGCCAATGTGGAGGCGCATATCGCGCGCGCCGGGCTCGAGGAAATCATGCGCGCGCCGGGCTATTGCGCCGATATGCCGGCCGCCTATCTCGCCGCCGCCGTCGCCGTCGCGCCCTCGACGACGCCCGAGGCTTTCGGCCGCGTCGCCATAGAGGCGCAGGCGATGGGCGCGCCGGTCATCGTCTCCGATCTCGGCGCGGCGATCGAGACCGTGCTCGCCCCGCCGCAGGTCGATGCGACGCAGGCGACCGGCTGGCGCACGCCGGCCGGCGACGCCGCCGCTCTGGCGCAGGCGATTCGCGAGGCGCTGGAGCTGCGCCCCTCCGCTCGCGAGGCGCTGACGGCGCGCGCGCGGCGGCATGTGCAGACGCATTTTTCCGTCGAACGCATGTGCGCTGCGACGCTCGACGCCTATGAGCGGCTGCTCATCGGACGCGCGCTGTGAAGCGGCTGCGGAAGAAATGGTTCGACCTCACCCCCATGAAGCGGATATTCTCCTTTCATAAAAACATTCTAGCGATCGATCGCAGCGCGACAAAGGAGTTGGCGGATGGCATATGATCTCATCGTCATCGGCACGGGCCCGGGCGGCTATGTCTGCGCGATTCGCGCGGCGCAGCTCGGCCTCAAGACCGCCGTCGTCGAGAAGCGCGCCACCCATGGCGGCACTTGCGGCAATGTCGGCTGCATTCCCTCCAAGGCGCTGCTGCACGCCTCGCATATGTTCGCGGAGACGAGCCACGGCCTCGCCGATCTCGGCGTGATCGTCGAGCCGCCGCGGCTCGATCTCGAGAAAATGATGAAGCACAAGGCCGACACGGTCGCCGCCAATGTCGGCGGCGTCGCCTTTCTGTTCAAGAAGAACAAGATCGATTCGTTCCATGGCGTCGGCCGCATTCTCGGCGCCGGGCGCGTCGAGGTGACGGGCGAGAATGGCGCGACGCAGATTCTCGAATCGCAATATATCGTCATAGCGACAGGCTCCGCCGTGGCGCCGCTGCGCGATGTCGACGGCAAGGAGATCGCCTTCGACGAGAAGCAGATTCTCTCCTCCACCGGGGCGCTGGAGCTCGAATCGGTCCCCAAGCATCTCGTCGTCGTCGGCGCGGGGGTCATAGGCCTCGAGCTCGGCTCGGTCTGGCGCCGGCTCGGCGCGCAGGTGACGGTGATCGAATATCTCGACCGCATATTGCCGGGCGCCGACGCCGAGGTCGCGACCCGCTTCCAGAAGATTCTCGAGAAGGAGGGCTTCGCCTTCCATCTCGCCGCCAAGGTCACGAAGATCGACAAGACGCCGGAGGGCGTCTCCGTCTCCTACGCCTCCACCAAGGGCGGCGGCGGCACGCCGATAACGGCCGACGCCGTGCTGATCGCCACAGGGCGCATTCCCTATACGGCGGGCCTCGGCCTCGAGGAGGCGGGCGTCGCCACCGAGCGCGGGCGAATCGTCATCGACGAGCATTTCCGCACCAATGTGGCGGGCATTTTCGCCATCGGCGATGTGGTGCGCGGCGCCATGCTCGCCCATAAAGCCGAGGAGGAGGGCGTCGCCGTGGCGGAAATCCTCGCCGGCCAGGCGGGACATGTGAATTACGGGGTCATTCCGTCTGTGGTCTATACGATGCCGGAGGTCGCCTGGGTGGGTCTGACCGAGGAAGAGGCGAAATCGGCGGGAATCGCCTATAACGTCGGCAAATTCCCCTTCGCCGCCAATGGCCGCGCGCGCGCCAGTCGGCAGACGGAGGGATTCGTCAAAGTGCTGGCCGACGCCGCCACAGACCGCGTGATCGGCGTGCATATTCTCGGCTCGGACGCCGGCGAGCTGATCGCCGAAGGCGGCGTGCTGATGGAATTCTCCGGCGCGGCGGAAGACCTCGCCCGTACCTGCCATGCGCATCCGACGCTGTCGGAAGCGATCAAGGAAGCGGCGCTCGGCGTCGCCAAGCGCTCGATCCATATGTGACAGGCTCGCAATTCCAGCCCCCTCGTCCTGAGGCGCTTTTTGCGGAACGCGAAAAGCCTCGAAGGGCGCTCCAGGTGACGGGGCGAGGCCGCCCTTCGAGACGCCCGCTATGCGGGCTCCTCAGGGCGAGGGGCCGGCCTCGACGCCCTCAATGTAAACGGAACTCCTTGTCCACCAAGGAGATTTCCGCCGGGCGAATAAGCCCGCTATGCGCCACCTGCACCGAATGGAGCCGGCCGTCGAGGCTCCTCTGCCAAAAATCCAGAAACTTCCGCAATTGCGGAAATTCAGGCTGCAGATCGTAGTCCTGCCAGATGTAGGACTGCATGATCGCGGGGTGATCGGGCAGACGATAGAAAATATTGGCCGTCGTCAGCCCATAGCCTTCGAGCATACGGCGAAATTCGCGCGACGCCATGAGACGCCTCCTCTTCGATCGCGTGAGAACGATAGGTTCGACCACGACAAAGATGCAAGGCCAATGCCGAATAAACTTTTAAAAACAATATGCTATCAGCAAGCGCGAGCGAGTGCTGATCGATCGGCCGGCTCATTGTGGCGAAACCTGCCGAGACGGCATATTTCTGTCGCGATCTCAGGAGACGCCGACATGCGCGCTGTTCGGGATGTGAAGGACATCGTCGGCCTGCTGATGCGCATCGTCGACGGCGGCGAAACGAGCGTCGAGGAAGTGGAAGCGCTATGCTTCGACGCCGAGGGAGCGCTCGGCGCCGCCTTGAACGGCGCTTATATTCTGCTTCTCGAATTCGCTTTCGACCGCGAAGCGCGTGAGCGGGACGCAGCGCTCGACGCGCGAATGCGGCTTCGTCTCGGGGAATCGCTGGCCGAGGCGGCGAGGATCGCAGAAACGGCCGGCGCGCGATAATGGCCCTCGAGGCCCGATAGGAGAAGAACGCCCGATGGAATCCGTCAAGCAACGCCTCATTCGCGCCTTCTGGTTCACGCTGGCGGTTCTCTTCCTCATCGAGAGCTGGCTGTGGGACCATGTGAAACTATGGATCCTGCGGCTCGCGGCCGCGCTCGGCGTGAAGGAGTTGGAGGCGCGGCTGCGCGCATTCATCGCCGGCCTATCGCCCATCGCCACGCTCGCCGTCTTCGCCCTTCCGGCGATCACGATTTTTCCGTTGAAGCTGCTCGCGGTCGCCGCCATCGCCCATGGCCATGTGGTGACGGGGCTCGCGGTGATCCTCGCCGCCAAGACGCTGGCGCTCGGCGTCACATCCTTCCTCTTCGACGCCAGCCGCGAGAAGCTCTTGCAAATCGGCTGGTTCGCGAAGCTCTATGCGGCCGTGCTGCGCGTCAGCCGCTGGGCGCATGAGCGGGTCGAGCCGTTCAAGCAGAAGATTCGCAAGGCGAAGGATTATTTGAAGGCGCGGCTGTCCCGCGCTCTGGGCGAGGAGGGCCGCTCGCTGTTCCTGCGCAAGCTGGCCCTGCTGCGCGCTCTCGTCCGCCGCCGCGGCGCGGCGTGACGATCTCGCTCCGCCGCTCGACATTTCGCTCCGCCGCTCAGCGGCAGAGCGCATAGCCGAGACAGGCGTCGGCCGAAGCCGCCTGCCCAGATGTGACGATGATCCAGACGCCATAGGCGAAAGCCATGACGAGAACGACTCCGAGCAGCGACAATCTCGGCGTATGACCCATTTTCCCCTCCTGCCGATCGCCGGCGCCCGTCCCCTCAACGGACGCCGTAACCTGCCCGAGCCCGAAAAACGTCCGCGTGCGCGGGCGCACGAAGTGAAAAGGCGGCAGGTTCGCTAGGAAGGAAGGGCGGGGACGAGAAAAGGCGAGACCTCGCTCGAGATCAAAATTTCGGCGAGGAAGCGCTTGACGAGATCGATTGCAATCGAAGCAAAATCAATTCGATTTCGTCGAAACGCGGGCGCCGCGCGGATGCGCCGAGCGCCAGGCGTCGAGAAGCCGCGCTTTATCGACGGCGGCGTATATCTGCGTCGTCGAGAGCGAGGCGTGGCCGAGCAGCTCCTGAATGCTGCGCAGATCGCCGCCGCGGCCCAGCAGATGCGTCGCGAAGGAATGGCGCAGCGCATGGGGCGTGGCGCTCGCGGGCAGGCCCAACGCGCCGCGCATTCGCTCCACGGCGAGCTGCAATATGCGCGGCGACAGCGGCCCGCCGCGCGCGCCGACGAAGAGCGGCCCGCCGGCGAGCTGATAGGGACACAGCGAAATATAGTCTTCTATGGCCCGCCGCACGGGCTCGATGACCGGGACCACGCGGGTCTTGCCGCCCTTGCCGGTGATGGAGACGCGATCGACGGCGCCGATGGGCGCGCGGTCGCGCTCGATCGACAGCGCCTCCGAAATGCGCAAACCGGCGCCATAGAGCAGCGCCAGAGCGGCGGCGTCGCGGGCCAAAATCCAGGGCTCGCGGGCTTCGCCGGCGCGGGTCTCGGCGCGGGTGAGATCGCGCGCGTCGGCGACGCTCAGCGCCTTGGGCAGACTGTGCGGCTTTTTCGGCGCATGGACGGCGCCGAAGACATCGGTCTTGGCGAGGCCCTTTTTCTCGAGGAAGCGCATGAGCGAGCGCACCGCAGCCAGCGCCCGCAGCAGCGAGCGATTTTCCAGCCCCTCGGTCCGCCGCTGCGCCATGAAGGCGCGTATGTCGGCGGGAGCGAGCGCGCTCAATGTGGCGGCGTCGGCGGGCGCGCCGCGACGCTCGGCGAGAAAGGCGAGAAAAAACCGGGTGTCGCGCGCATAGGCGTCGAGCGTGTGGCGCGAGCAGCGCCGCTCGCCGGAGAGATGCTCCAGCCAAGATTCGGCCGCCGAGACGATATCGGGCGCCGCCAGAAAGGCGGCGCCCGATCTTTTGGTTGCGGCTCTTGGGGAATCGCGCATGGCATAAGTGGTGGCGCGCGCCGATAAAGGAAGGGTAAAGGGTCAGCCCTTCGTCAGCTCTCGCCGCGCCGTCTCCAGCAATTCGTCGAGCGTGCGCCGCAGCCGATGGTCGGACTGCTCGACGCCGGCGGCGGCGAAATCGTCCTTCACCTTGGAAAAAACCAGCTCATCGGCATTGGCGGACGTCTCGGCGGTCACCAGCGCCTCGGCGTAGGCCTCCGCTTCCGGCCCTGATTTGCCGAGCTTTTCGGCCGCCCACAGGCCGAATAATTTGTTTCGCCGCGCCGCCGCGCGGAATTCCATTTCCTGATCATGGACGTAGCGCTTCTCGAAAGCTTCTTCCCGATTGTCGAACGTGCTCATTGCAACCCTCGGATGTTTCGTTGGCCTCGTTCGGCCCGGCGCAAGTCTGGATGTAGGCGATTCGGTCGAAAATCCAGTGACGTTCACGCAATTAACGAAAATTTCAGTCAAGTTGTGTCGGCCACTCGATTCGGCTAGTCTCGCTTCGCGGGTTGTAACGACCGCCGGAACAGGATAGGACCCGGTTCCATCCGCGGCCGTCACCAACGCCGCTTCGGACGAACGTCCCTTTTCCCGAGCTCCCGCTCTGGCCGAGGCGGCGGCCGCCGGAGCCGAACCGAGGAGCCACGGGCCCGTAATGGATTTTCTCAAGCCCCGGTTGATCCCGATGAATCGCCGCCGCCGCATCTACGAAGGCAAGGCCAAGGTCCTCTATGAGGGCCCGGAGCCCGGGACGTTGATCCAACACTTCAAGGACGACGCCACCGCGTTCAACGCCAAGAAGCACGAGGTCATCGACGGGAAGGGCGTCCTCAACAATCGGATCTCGGAATTCGTTTTCCAGCATCTGAACGATATCGGCGTGCCGACGCATTTCATCCGCAGGTTGAACATGCGCGAACAGCTGATTCGCGAGGTCGAGATCGTTCCGCTCGAGATCGTGGTGCGCAATGTCGCCGCCGGCTCGCTGTCCAAGCGCCTCGGCATGGAGGAAGGCACGCAGCTGCCGCGCTCCATCATCGAGTTCTATTACAAGAACGACGCGCTCGACGACCCGATGGTCTCGGAAGAGCATATCACCGCCTTCGGCTGGGCGAGCCCGCAGGAGATCGACGACATCATGGCCTTGGCCATTCGCGTCAATGATTTCCTCTCCGGACTCTTCCTCGGCGTCGGCATCCGCCTCGTCGACTTCAAGATGGAGTGCGGGCGGCTGTGGGAAGGCGACATGATGCGCATCGTCGTCGCCGACGAGATTTCTCCCGACTCCTGCCGGCTGTGGGACATCAAGTCCAACGACAAGCTGGACAAGGACCGCTTCCGCCGCGACATGGGCGGCCTCGTCGAGGCCTATACGGAAGTCGCGCGCCGTCTCGGCATTCTGCAAGAGAACGAGACGCCCCGCCCGAGCCAGCCCAAGCTGGTGCAGTAAGGCGCAATCATTCGCATCCTTCTCCCACTCGTGGGAGAAGGCGCCCCTCGCGTCAGCGAGGGTCGGATGAGGGCTTACGCGTCGCGAGGCGACCTCTTCGAAAACTGTCTTCGCGCCTGAGAGCACTCATCCGACCCGACTTCGTCGGGCCACCTTCTCCCGCAAGCGGGAGAAGGAAAGCGCGAACCTTCCTAAAATCTCGATCGATCTGTCCCGAGAGAGCTCGCCGCTCACTGCGCGGCGAGCTTGATCTCGGGATAGGTACAGCGCTCGCGGCTCTCCTGATCGACATGCAGATGCTGCGGCGGCTCGACGAAGGGAATGCCGAGCGTCTGCCACACATCCGCCACCGCCTCCACCAGAGCGACGATATGCTCCGGCGTATGGCGCGGCGTCGGCGTGATGCGCAGACGCTCCGAGCCGCGCGCCACGGTCGGATAATTGATCGGCTGAATGTAGATGTCGTGGCGCTCGAGCAGCATGTCGCTCGCCGCCTTGCACAGCTCGGCGTCGCGCACCATCACCGGCACGATATGCGAGCCATTCTCCAGCACCGGCAGGCCGGCCGCCGCCAGCGCATGTTTGGTGATATGCGAGGCGCGCTGATGCGCAGCGCGCAAATCGGAGCGCGCCTTGAGCACACGAACGGCGGCCGTCGCCGCGGCGGCGACGGCGGGCGGCAGAGCGGTGGTGAAGATGAAGGAAGCCGCATAGCTGCGAATGGCGTCGATGACGACGCGATCGCCCGCCACATAGCCGCCCAGCGTGCCGAAGCCCTTGGCCAGCGTGCCCTCGATGACGTCGATGCGATGCATCACGCCCTCGCGCTCGCAGATGCCGCCGCCGCGCGCGCCATACATGCCGACGGCATGGACCTCGTCGATATAGGTCATCGCGCCATAGCGCTCGGCGAGCGCCGCGATCTCGGCGACCGGAGCGATATTGCCGTTCATCGAATAAAGGCTCTCGAAGACGATGAGCTTGGGCCGCGCGCCGGCCTCGATCAGCAGCTCCTCGAGATGAGCGAGATCATTGTGGCGGAAGATCTTGCGCTCGGCGCGCGAGCGCTTCACGCCCTCGATCATCGAATTGTGATTGGAGGCGTCCGAGAGAATGACGCAATCGGGCAGAAGATCGGCGATCGTCGATATAGCGGCGAGATTGGATATCCAGCCCGAGGTGAAGACCAGCGCGGCCTCCTTGCCATGAAGATCGGCGAGCTCGCTCTCGAGCTCCACGATCGCGTGGCTGGTGCCGGAAATGTTGCGCGTGCCGCCGGCGCCGGCGCCGACGCGCGAGGCGGTCTCCACCATTGCGGCGATCACCTCGGGGTGCTGGCCCATGCCGAGATAATCATTGGAGCACCAGATCGTCACATCGCGGGTGGAGCCGTCGTCCCGGTGCCAGACCGCCTGCGGAAAGGTTTCGACGCAGCGTTCGAGATGGGCGAAGACCCGATATCGGCGTTCCTCCTGGAGACGAGTGACCGCCGTCTCGAAAAAGCGCCGATAGTTCATGTGACGACCCTTCATACCACGATAGGGGGACCGATACTCTTGGCCCCGCGGGACTGCCGCGCGATCGGACCGCGCTGCTCCCGCTTTGTGCGTTTTGCTACATAAACTATCCGAAGAGGCTTGGCGAGAGGCAGAACGTCGCGCCGAGACAAAGTCACGAAATGGCCACGAATGCTTTTCTCTCCGCGAGCGTGAGCGCGAAATAAAACGACTGCTGCGCCGCGCAATCCTATTTTGCGTCGCACAATGTTTCGAGCGACGCCCCGGTCGGCAGAGGAAGACGCGCTTGCAGCGCGGCGCCGCGCGGCGATGTCGATTCGAGCGTCAGTCGGCCGCCCAACGCGGCGACGCGCTCGCCCATTCCACGCAGGCCGATGCCTTCGCGCACGCCTGCCGAAACGCCGGCGCCGTCGTCGCGCACGAGGATGCGCAATTCGCTCTCTGCGCCTGCGACGATGCGCTCGACCGTCACATCGACCCGCGCGGCGCTCGCATGGCGAAACACATTGGTCAGCCCCTCCTGCACGATGCGATAGGCGGTGAGCGCGATGGTCTCGTCGAGCGGCTCGCCGGTCTCGGCGACATGCAGACCGACGGCGACCTCGGGCTCGAGATCGCGCCAGCCCTGGGCCAGCGCCTGCAACGCCCCCTCGAGACCCATTTCGTCCAGCGCAGCCGGCCGCAGCCGGCCGAGGATGCGGCGATTGACCTGCTGCAATGCGCCGAGCTGCGCGTCGATGGTCAGGCAATCTTCCCGACGTGCGCCCTCGAGCTTGCGCGCGAGCGCGCCGAGCCCGGCGCGAATGCTGAACAGAAACGGCCCGATCTCGTCATGCAGATCGCGGGCGATGTCGCGCCGCTCCGCATCCTGCACATGGATGATGCGCTCGACGAGCGCGCGATTCTCCGCGTCCAGACGCGCGAGCGTCTGCGCCAGCGCATCCACTCGGGAGGCGATGGCGACGAACTCCGGCGCATCGCCCGCCGCCATGCGCACGCTGCGATCGCCGCGTTCGAGCCGATGCAGCGCCTCGGCGAGCGTCGAAACGGGCGCGAGCGCGCGAGAGACGACGATCGACACCACGCCGAAGCCGGCGAGCGCCAGCGCCCCCGCGCCCAGCGCCAGCAGCCATGCCTCCTCCCATATCTCGTCGATCTCGTCGCCCGGATCGGCGGCCAGCGCCAGCTCGCCGCGCAGTGGGCCGCGGCCGTCCAGGGCGATGCGCGTCTCGCTCGGCGGCCCGGCGACGAGCGCCGCGAACCAGGCCGGCGCGCGCCGCCCCTCCCCAGCGGGCGCGCCCGCCGCGCCGGAGCCGGCCATGAAAATATGAATGTGCCGCAGCCGCTCCACCTCGGCGAGCCGGACGCGAAGGGCGGACAGCGGATCGTCGCTCTCCGCCACGCTGGCCAGCGCCGTCGCCACGAATTCCCGCGCGAGGCGGGCGGTGCTGTCCGATTCGGCCCGCACGCGCGAGGCGGCGTGCAGCATCAGCAGGCCGACGCCGAGAGCGAGGCCGGTCGCGAGCGTCGCGCCGAGCAGCGCCAACAGCCTGGCGCGCAAGGATAAACTTTCCAGCATGGGGACCCGCCTTTGCAATGCGCGGCGACTTTACGTAAGGGTAGCGCTTGGTCAATCCGTCCCGACGCTTCCGGCCGTAGCGTCCTCGAAACACTGCGTCGCGAGTTCGAAAAAAAGATGCGTGTCCTGATCGTCGACGATCATCCGATCATCGTCTCCGGCTGCGCGGCGATGCTCGCCGGCGAGGGCGACATCGAAGCGCGCGACGCCGGCGACGCCGAGACGGCCCTGACGCTCTTCGTGGAATGGCGGCCGGATGTCGCCGTCGTGGACATTAATCTGCCCGGCGCCTCGGGCTTCGAGCTGACGCGCCGAATGCTGCGTCACGACGAGGAGGCGCGCATCGTCATTTTTTCGATGAATGACGATCCGATCTTCGCCGCGCGGGCGATAGAGGCCGGCGCGCGCGGCTATGTGACCAAGAACGACGATCCGTTTCTGCTGCTGCGCGCGGTGCGCGAGGTGGCGGCGGGCGGCGTGTTCCTGATGCCGAAGCTCGCCAATCGCCTCGCCTTCGACAAGACCTCGGCCCTCGCCAATCCGCTGGCGGAGCTGAGCTCGCGCGAGCTCGAGATTTTGCGCCTGCTCGGCAAGGGCTCGAGCATGACCGAAATCGCCGATGCGGTGCATGTGTCCTACAAGACGATCGCCAACACATGCTCGCTGCTCAAGCGCAAGCTCGGCGCGCGCACGCCGATGGATCTGGTGCGCATAGCGATAGAGCAGCGATTGGCGTGAAGGAGAGGGGCTCTTCCTTCTCCCGCCTTCGGGAGAAGGCGGGGTCGGATGAGGGTCCGCGGATTTTTCTTTCTAAATTTTCCAGCACGAAATGTCTAAAAATTCCCGGATAAATCGGCAATTCTGAACACGCAGAGCCCTCATCCGACCCTCGCTGACGCGAGGGCCACCTTCTCCCGCGAGCGGGAGAAGGAGCTCACACCGAGATTCAGACCAATTCTTTCGCGAGCTTATTTTCGACGGCGATGCGGATGAGATCGGCGCGCGAGCGGGCGCCGAGCTTGCGCTTGAGCAGAGAGCAGCTGTTCGCCACCGTCTTGTAGGAGACGCGCATGATGTGCGCGATCTCGGCCATGCCCTTGCCTTCCGCGAGCAGGCGCAAAATCTCCAGCTCGCGGCCGTTGAGCCCTTCGAGCGGATTGGCGCCGTGCTTCTGATCGAAAAAAGCGAGCTTTTGCGCCACTTGGTTGGAGAGATAGCGCTCTCCGGCGGCGACCATGCGCACCGCCTTGAGGAATTGCGCGGGGTCTTCGTTTTTCGCGAGATAGCCCTTGGCGCCATGTTCTATGGAGCGCGCAGCGAAGACGGGGTCGTCATTCATCGTGAAGACGATCGCCTTGGTGTCCGGCTTGCGCTTGAGCATTCGTCGCAGCAGCTCGAATCCGGAAAGCCCCGGCAGATTTATATCCAGCACGATGACGTCCGGCTGCGCGGAAGCGTGCGCCTCGAGCGCGGCGTCGGCGTCGCGCGCCTCCAGCACTTCAATGTCCGATTGGCCGGACAACATGCCGCGGCACCCGGCAATCACCATGGGATGGTCGTCGACGATCAGCACGCGCATCGGGCATAGCCACTCTTGGTAAGCGAGATTACTATGGGAATACAAAATCTTCTTTGTCAATCGCCGGCCCGCGCGCCGGCCTGCGCGGGGTCCGCGGCGAAACCGGGAGCATACTATGTCGTTGAAGGCGAGGCTCGGCTGGCTCATCGCCATCGTCCTCACCGCCATGCTGGCGGTCAATGTCGCGATCATGATCGGCCATGCCGGCCCGCGCGTGCGCGCCGAGGCGGAGAGCATAGAGCATTTGTCGCATGAGCTGGTCGAGACGGCGCTCGCGAGCGTGCAGGAGACGAAGGACCCGATTCCATCGCTGCGGCGGCTCTTCGACAGTCTGCGCAATCTGCGCCACATCGAAATCGAGATTCTGCCGAATGACGACACGGCGCCGAATTTCGACTCGCAATTGCGCTCCGAAATCAAGAACGGCGTGCCGGATTGGTTCGTCAGCCTCGTCGCGCCAGCGCCGAAAGTGGACATTATTCCAGCGCGCATCGGCGACGTGCAATACGGCAATATCGCCATTATTTTCAATCCGGTCGACGAGCTCGCCGAAATCTGGTCGGATCTTTTGTGGCTCGGCGCGATCAGCCTCGCCGTCACGCTGCTGATGCTGGCGCTGGTGCTGGCGCTGCTGCGCCGAACGCTCGCTCCCTTCGATTCGCTCGGACGTGGATTGGCGCGGCTCGAGGCGGGCGAGACGGCGGTGCGACTCGATCTGCGCGGCGCGTCCGAATTCAGGGATATTTCCCAAAAGCTCAATTCGCTGGCGTCGACGCTCGATCGCGTGCAGGAGGAGAATCACTCGCTCATCGAGCGCCTCTTCGCCGTGCAGGATTCCGAGCGCCGCGACATCGCCCGCGATCTGCATGACGAAGCCGGCCCCTGCCTCTTCTCCATCCGCGCCGGCGCGGCGACGCTCGCCGCCGCGGCTTCGGGAAATTTTCCCGATCGCGATCTGTTGCAGCGAAGCTGCGCCAATATAGACGCCGCCGGGCAGGCGTTGCAGACGCTGCTGCGGCGTATGCTCGAGCGACTGCGCCCGCCGGCGATGAGCGAGCTCGGCCTCGAGACCGCCTTGCGCGGACTCGTCGCCTCCTGGAGCGACGGCCGCGCCGATGTGCGGCTGTCGCTGCGCATCGCCCATGATCTCTCCTGCCTCGACGAACGATCGGCGCTCACCGCCTATCGCGTGGTGCAAGAGGCGCTCACCAATATTTTCCGCCACTCTTCCGCCGCCAACGCCGAGGCGCGTCTCGAATTCGTCGAGGCGCCGCCCGAGCTCGCCGGCGCAGCCGAAGCATTGCGCGTGGTGGTGGAGGACGATGGCGTCGGCCTGCCGGAAGAGCATAGATTCGGCCTCGGCCTCATCGGCATGAGCGAGCGTGTCCATACGCTCGGCGGCGTGATGCGCATGGAGCGCCGGCCGGAGGGCGGCACGCGCATAGAGGTGCTGCTGCCGCTTCCCGAGGTGGAGGAACTTCCCGAGGCCGAGGAGCGCGAGGGCGACGATCTGTAGCGCAGCCTTGTCGTCGGGTCCCTTTGTGCGAAGCGCCGGGCCTGTCTATATTGGGAAAAATCGGAGATTCTGATTTCCGATTTGTCGCGATTTACGACAGGACAAGGAGGCGCATATGGTTTCGAAATTTCAAATGATCGCCCTCGGCGCAGGTCTCTGCCTCGCCGCGCCCATCGCCGCGCAGCCGGCCATCGCCGCGCCCTCGCCCATAAAGACTTTCGATACGGACAATGACGGCACGCTCGACATCGCCGAAGTGAGCAAGGCTGCCGCGGCCGTCTTCGACAAGCTCGAGAAGGACAATGACGGCACCGTCGACCGCAAGGAGGTCGGCGCGCGCATCGGCAAGAAAGAATTTGCCGCCGCCGATCCGGACGATGACAAAACGCTCACGAAAGAGGAATATCTCGCCCTCGTCGGCAAGCTGTTCAAAGCGGCGGACAAGGACGATGAAGGCACGCTCGACGCCAAGGAGCTGAAGTCCAAGGCGGGCAAGGCGCTGCTGAAGCTGATTCGCTGAGCGAAAAAAGGAGCGACCGACTAGCGTCATGATCAAGCGTTGCGTCATCGGCGTTTCGGTCGCCGCCATCCTCTCCATACTGCCCGCCGCGGCCGAGCCGCTGCGGGTGAAATTCGGCGTGCTGCGCCAGCAACATTCGAGCGAAACTCTGTCGATCCTCGACCTGCCGGCCGAGGACGACACGCTCGCCGGCGCGCTGATCGGCGTCGCCGACGACAACACCACCGGCCGCTTCACCGGCCAGAGCTATGAGGCCATCGACGAGAAGCTCGCGCCCGGCGATGACGCCGTCGCCGCCGCGCAAAAGCTGCTCGACCAGGGCGCCGTCGCCATTCTCGCCGATCTTCCCGCCGATGACCTCCTGCATGTCGCCGATACGCTGAAATCGCGCGAGACGCTGCTCTTCAATGTGAGCGCGACCGACGAGCGGCTGCGCGAGGCGGACTGCCGCGCCAATGTGATTCATGTCGCGCCGACGCGCTCCATGCTGACCGACGGCCTCGCGCAATATCTCGTCTGGAAGCAATGGCGTCGCTGGCTCATCATCAAGGGCTCGCATCCGCAGGACGAGCTGCTCGCCGCCGCCTATCGCGCCAGCGCCAAGAAATTCGGCGCGAAGATCGTGGACGAGCGCGTCTATGTCGACACGGAGGGCGGGCGCCGCTCCGATTCGGGCAGCGTGCAGACGCAGCGGCTGATTCCGCCGCTGACGCAAGGCGCGAATTATGACGTGCTGATCGCCGCCGACGAGAGCGAGGTGTTCGGCAATTATCTGCCCTATCGAACATTCGATCCGCGTCCGGTCGCGGGCTCGGCCGGCCTCGTTCCGACGAGCTGGGACGCCTCGCATGAGCAATGGGGCGCGGTGCAGCTGCAAAACCGCTTCCGCGCGCAGTTTCATCGCGGCATGAACGCCCACGATCATCAGGCCTGGATCGCCGCGCGCATGATCGGCGAAGCCGTCACGCGCGCCTCCTCCGCCGATCCGAAGACGCTGGCCGCCTATCTCACCGGGCCGGATTTCAACATAGCGGCCTTCAAGGGCGTGCGCCTGTCGCTGCGGCCCTGGAATCTTCAGCTGCGCCAGCCTATCCTGCTCGGCGACGGCCGCATGATTGTTTCGGTGTCGCCGCAGGACGGCTTCCTGCATCAGACCTCCGAGCTCGACACATTGGGCGTCGACAAGCCCGAAACCAAATGCAGGCTGAAATGAAAACGACGACGCTGACCAATAGCCTTCGTGCGCGACTCCTTCTCCCGCTCGCGGGAGAAGGTGGCCCCACGAAGTGGGGTCGGATGAGGGCCCTCGAAGCTTCCCCGAACGGCCCCTCGTCCGTCCCGCATTCACACGCCTTCTCCCTCGAGTGGGAGCGAGCGCGCGCGTTCTGCTCGGCTGCGATCGCGGCGCTGCTTCTCGCCTCGCCCGCTCACGCCTTCACCGCCTATGTCAGCAATGAGAAAGGCAATAGCGTCACCATCATCGACACCGACAAGATGGAGGCGATCAAAACCGTGAAAGTCGGCCGCCGGCCGCGCGGCATAGAGATCTCCAAGGATAATTCCGAGGTCTATATCTGCGCAGGCGACGACGACACGATTCAAGTGCTCGACACCAGGACGCTCAAGATAACCGGCAATCTGCCCTCGGGCCCCGATCCCGAGCTGATGATATTGAGCCCCGACGGCAAGACCGTCTATGTGTCGAATGAGAACGACAATCTCGTCACCATGATCGACACCAAGACCAAGCGCCAGATCGGCGACGTGCCTGTCGGCGTCGAGCCGGAAGGCATGGCGGTGAGCCCGGACGGACGCATTCTCGTCAATACGTCCGAGACCACCAATATGGCGCATCTCATCGACACGCAGACGAAGCAGATCATCGCCAATGTGCTCGTCGATGCGCGTCCGCGCTTCGCCGCCTTCAAGCCGGACGCCTCCGAGCTGTGGGTGTCGTCGGAGATCGGCGGCACGGTCGCGATCATCGATCCGCAGAGCCATAAGGTGACGCAGAAAATCCGCTTCGAGATTCCGGGCCTCTCCAAGGAGGCGATCCAGCCGATCGGCATCGCCTTCACCAATGACGGCAAGCGCGCCTTCGTCGCTCTCGGCCCCGCCAATCGCGTCGCCGTCATCGACACGGCGACGAAAAAAATCGAGAAATATCTGCTCGTCGGCCAGCGCGTCTGGCACCTCGCCTTCACGCCGGACGAGAGATATCTTTTGACCGCCAATGGCGTCTCCAATGATATTTCCATCGTCGACGCCGCCAGCCTGAAAGTGTTGAAGTCGATCCCCGTGGGAGCCTTCCCCTGGGGCATTGCGGTGGCGACGAAGTGAGCGACGAACCGCTCGCGCTCGACGTCGCGCATATCGGCCACAGCTATGGCGCGCGGCGCGCGCTGGACGATGTGAGCTTTTCCGTCGCGGCGGGGAGCTTCACCGTCCTGCTCGGCCTCAATGGCGCCGGCAAGAGCACGCTGTTCTCGCTCATCACGCGCCTCTACGCCGCGCGCGAAGGCAAAATCGAAATCTTCGGCCATGACGTCGCGCGCGAGAGCGGCGCGGCGCTGCGCCGGCTCGGCGTCGTCTTCCAGGCGCGCACGCTCGATCTCGAATTGAGCGTGACGCAGAATTTCATCTATCACGCGGCGCTGCACGGCATCGGCCCCGCGGAGGCGAAGCAGCGCGGCGCCGCGCTGCTGGAGCGCGCCGGCCTCGCCGATCGCGCCAAGGACAAGGCGCGCGATCTCTCCGGCGGGCAGATGCGCCGCGTCGAAATATTGCGCGCGCTGCTGCATGAGCCGCGCCTGCTGCTGCTCGACGAGCCGACCGTCGGCCTCGACATAAAGGCGCGCGCCGATATTCTCGCGCAAGTGCGTGCGCTCGTCGCCGAACGCAGGCTCGCCGTGCTGTGGACCACGCATCTCATCGACGAGGTGACGCCGAGCGACGATGTCGTCGTGCTGCATCAGGGCAAGGTTCTCGCCGCCGACACATCGGTGAATATAATGGCGGCGACATCGACAGAGTCGATCGGCGCCGCATTCGAGCATTTGACCGGCGCCAAGGCGCGGGACGCGGCATGACGCCCTTGCGATGCGAGCCTGATGGCTCGCTCTCAGAATGGAATCTCGATGACGACCGAAACCAGCGGCTTCACCGCACGCCAATACGCCATCTGCCTTTCCGGCGTCGTCTGGCGCGAGGCTCTGCGCTTCCTGCATCAGCGCGAGCGCTTCGTCTCCGCTCTGGTGCGCCCCTTGGTGTGGCTGCTGATCTTCGCCGCCGGCTTTCGCCAAGTGCTCGGCGTGTCCATCATCCCGCCCTATGAGACCTATGTTCTCTATGAGGTCTATATCACGCCCGGCCTGATGGCGATGATCCAGCTCTTCAATGGAATGCAATCCTCGCTGTCGATGGTCTATGACCGCGAGATGGGCAATATGCGCACGCTGCTGGTCTCGCCCTTTCCGCGCTGGTTCCTGCTCGGCGCCAAGCTCTTCGCCGGCGTCGCCGTCTCGATATTGCAAGTCTACGCCTATCTCGTCATCGCCTATTTCTGGGAGATCGAGCCGCCGACGCCGTTCGGCTATCTCACCGTTCTTCCTGCGCTCATGCTCGCGGGGCTGATGTTCGGCGCGCTCGGAATGCTGCTCTCCTCCGCGATCAAGCAGCTCGAGAATTTCGCCGGCGTGATGAATTTCGTCATCTTCCCGATGTTCTTCGCCTCTTCCGCTCTCTATCCGCTGTGGCGCGTGCAGGAGTCGAGCCCGGTTCTCTATTGGCTCTGCGTCGTCAATCCTTTCACCCATGCGGTGGAGCTGATCCGCTTCGCCTTCTATGAAAAAATCTCCTGGGAATCGCTCGCGGCGGTCGCCGCCTATACGACTCTCTTCTCCGCCGGCGCGCTCATCGCCTATGATCCCGCCAAAGGAATGCTGATGCGCAAGGGCGGCTGAGCCGTCCCGCTCATTCCGCCGCCTCGAAGACGCGCTCGCCGCGACGCGCTGCGACGGTCCCGGGCGTCGTCTCGATCCAATCGACCGCGACGGGCTTGCGCGTTCGGAACATCTCGGGCGCCGGCAGCGCGTCGTCGGCCTCAAAGCCGACCAATATGGAGGCGACGATGTCGACATCCGCGCCGAGGCCGAGATAGCGTCGAAGATCGCGCTGCACATTGAGATAATTGGATTGAATGCAGGTCGAAAGTCCACGCGAATGGGCGGCGAGCGTGAGCGCGTAAGTGAAATTGGCCAGTCCGAAAGTGCGTGTCAGCGCATTGACGCGCAAAAGCACGGGAATGTCGCGCAAGGCCGCGAAAAAGCAACGCATCGCTCCGAGCGGCGAAGGCTTGCCAAGGGATCGTCGGATCAGCGCCGACAAAGACAGAAAGGCGAGATCGACATATCGCTTTCGATCGGCGACGCGATAGACGAAGACCAGCCTCGGCGAGCCGCGCACCTCGAAGCGCTGTCGATACATGGCGATCACGCGCCGGCTCCACTCGTCCGCCGTCGCCGGGCTCACGTCTTCCAAATCGCTTTTCGGCGCGATCGAGGCGCGCTCCGCCGCGCCATTGCGCAGCACCTGTTCCAGCACCGGGAAGACGGATTCCCATCCGGCAAGCTCGAAACGCGCGATCACATCCTTCGAGGCGTCGTGACCGAGCGCGATCACTTTCCACGCTTGCGTGTTGCCGGGCGAGGGAGCCCATGACGCGAGCTCGATAATTTCCGCGAGCAGAGCGTCGTCGACCCGCGAATCGCTATAATGTCGTATCGCCCTTCGCTCGCGCAATCCTCGTTCGAGGCCGATCGCCTCCATTGCGATTCTCCTCTTCGTCTCGCCGGCCGCGGCGCGTCAATCGGACAAGGACAATGTGATTTCGTCGCCGCCCGGCTCCTCGGAGGCGAGGCTGGCGCCGATGGCTTTCGAAAAATGGCGATTGAGGCGCTTCGGCGTTTGTCGATGCGCCGCGATCGACTCGGCCAGCCGGCCTTCGGCGCTCGAGGAGGCGCGCAGGCGCGGCGCGTCTATGATCTCGCTCAGCGCATCGGGCAGCGCATCCATCTCGCCGGCGAAGGCGATATGCGACAATATCTGCATCAGATGCGCTTCGGCGATCTGCCGCGTCCTTCCGGTGCGATCTTGCACGGCGAAAAAGGCGTCGCCGATTCGCGCAGGCCGGTCGTGAAACACCGCCGCCATTCGCTGGAGCGCGATTTTCGCGTCGGCGATGCGCTCGGCGGGCGTCGCGCTTTCGATCCTGCCGCGATCGGCGAGAACGTCGGACAGCAAAATCGGAATCGCATCCGTCACCATCGCGCGCGACATCACGTCCCAGCCGATGACGCCGGCCATATGGCAGAGGCCGTAGGTATGATAGGGAACGCCGATCCGCAAATGCGGCAGCAGAATTTTGGCGTCTGCCCGCGCGCAGACGATCTCGCCGCAGCTGAGCGCCAATTCGACGCCGGCGCCGACGAGGTGTCCGCCGACGACGGCGCGCGTCGAAACCGTCTCGCCCAGGCCGCGCAGAGCCGCGGCGGCGCGAACGAAATAATTGTCCGCTCCGAGCAGATCTTCGCCGGGACGCAATCGGCGGGCGGCCGCTTCGAAATCCTCGAGATTGAGGCCGGCGCAGGCGACCGAGCCCGAGGCCGTATCGAAATCGATCTCCAGCCTATCGAAAGGAAGCGCGCGAAAGCGGCGAAGCGTCTCATAGAGACCGTCCATCGCGGATTTCGTCAACGCATTGTGATTGGATGGATCGGATATTGTGACGCGCAGCGTCTCGTCGATGGTTTCGTATCGCAGTCCCGGAACATCGACGAGACCGAGCGCCTCGCGCGCCTTTTGCTGAAACTCGGTTTCGTGCCGCATATCGAAAATCTCTCCTCCGCCGTCTGAAGCTCGGCGACGTCGACCTGGCGGAGAAATCAGCTGGGCTCGACGGCGCGATAAGGATATTCGATGCGCACGGCGCCGACGGCGCGTCGCCTGTCGGCGCGGGCGGCCTCCTCGCGCCGGCGACGATCCCGCGGGGCTTCGCCCATCGTGACGGCGTCGCGGTTCGGCGCTTCGAATTCCCGTCGATACCAGCTGAGCGCGTGATCGACCGCGCGCCCATTCAGCCGCTCCCCCGTCAGCGCCACGAGGATCGTGCTGACGATGATTTCGAGATCGAGGCGCAGACACGCGTGCCTGATGTACCAGAGGTCGAGCGCGTTTTTTTCCTCCGGCGAGACGCTGGTGCCGCCATTGATCTGCGCCCATCCGGTCACTCCCGGGCGCACGCTGAGGCGCGGCCCCGGATCGTCCGGCTGATCTTGCGGCAAAAGAGGCCGCGGACCGATCAGCGACATATGCCCGACGATCACATTATAGAGCTGCGGAATCTCGTCGAGACGGCTCGCGCGGATCGAACGCCCGACGCGCGAGAGTCGCGTGTTCTCCGGCGCCGGCCGGCCATGTGCGTCGAAAGGCGCGCGATAGGTGCGGAATTTGTAGAGCAGGAACTTCTGGCCGTTCCTCCCCAGGCGCTGCTGCCAGAACAGCAGAGGCGCGCCGACATCGAGATAGACGACATAGGCGACGCAGAGCGCGAGAGGAAGCATGGCGACGAGCAGCACGCTCGCCGCGCAGAACTCGATGAGCCGCTTCGCTTTGAAGTAGGCCGGCGTCTCATAGCTCTCGATCGCCGCGGCGGCCGCATCGTCCTGCGGCGAAGCGATGAAATTCAACGCCTGCGAAATTCCGATGGCGACGACCCCGCGCGCCGCGCATTGCGACTCGATCGCAGCGAGGCGATCGACGGGCGAGGAGGCCGGATCTTCGGCGAGCCAGACCTCGTCGACTTCGACGCCATGAATGGCGTATTCGTCGATGACGGCGCCGATGTCGCGCGGATCGCCGACGATGGAGACGCCGGCGATCTTGCGGCCGCGGAGACGCGGACGCGCATCGAGCGCCGCCACGACCTGCGCCTTTCGCGGCCGCAGCTCATCCGTCAATTTGATCGCGGCCGAGGCGAGACGGTCGACGCCGACGACGATCACGCGCCGCGGATCGGCCTTCGCCACGTCGCGGTCGGCCCCACGCCCAGGCCAGAGATCCTTGTGAAAGGCGCGCGCCGCGATGCGTATCGCGATCATGCCGGCGCTCAGCACGAGGCCGAAGATCAAGGGCGTCGAACGCGGCACGCCCTCGATGCGCATGACTCCGAAAAGGAGCAGGCAGCCGAGCGCGACCGCGCAAGCCGAAGCGCTGCAGACGGCGAAGGCGTCGCGCAGCGAGAAGAACTGCCCCATGTGATCGCCGAGCCGAAAGGCGAGAATCAGAAGAATGGCGCAAGCTGCGGAAACGAAGCCATATTGATAGGGCGCCGGAATGGTCGCTGGAAAATCGCCGGGATCGAGCAATACGGGATCGCGCAGAGCGAGCGCGACGAAAGGCGCCGTGATCGCCAATAGCAGATCGGCTGTCTCGATTCGAAATTGATTGCGATCTCTCGATGCTGGGGAAGCCAATCGCATAGCGCCGATTCTCCGAATGCGATCGAAAACTGGCCCGCAATTTTCGAAAAGTCACTCCGGGCCGGCGTCTAAGGCCAAAGACGGACGCTCGCGCCGATCACGATCGCAACGCCGAAGCCGGAGCCCGCGCATGGCCGCGCAATATCGTGGTATCGCTCGGAAAATGATTGCAGCGCACAATGAAAGGCGGTCCGATCGGACGATGCGGGAGGCGCATCGCCATGATCGGCGCAGCGTGGCCAAATCGGAGCGCGATGACGCGCCGCCGCAATCGGCGCCGATTTGCAGAGCGTCGTTTGTGGATAAGTCCGCGAGCGTCGTCGGCGCGAGGATCGAACGGAATCATCGAGCCGAAACAATCGAGACGGCGATTCCCGAATCACGTCCCGCTGTCTGCGCCCGGCGCTCGCTCTCCGGGCGATCGTCTAGCGCGCCTCGCCGGCGCCGACGATCTGCCGGCTCTTCTCCGACATTTCGCGATAGCGCTCCTGCCATTCATTGGGGCCGTTGGAGGGCGAGACCTGCACCGCAGTCACCTTATACTCCGGGCAATTGGTCGCCCAATCGGAATTGTCGGTGGTGACGACATTGGTCTGGCACAGAGGATGGTGGAAGGTCGTGTAGACGACGCCCGGCGCGACGCGATCGGTGATCTTGGCGTGCAGCGTCGTCTCGCCGGCGCGGCTCTGCACGCGCACCCAATCGCCCTCGCGCACGCCCCGCACTTCCGCATCATGCGGATGGATTTCCAACACGTCCTCTGGATGCCATTGGCTGTTCTCGGTGCGGCGCGTCTGCGCGCCGACATTATACTGCGAGAGAATGCGCCCCGTCGTCAGCAGCAGCGGGAAACGCGGCCCGGCGCGCTCCTCCGTCGGCACATATTCGGTGATGACGAATTTGCCCTTGCCGCGCGCGAAGCCGTCGATATGCATGATCGGCATACCCTCCGGCGTCGCATCGTTGCAGGGCCATTGCACCGAGCCGTCCCGCTCGAGCTTCTCATAGGAGACGCCTTTGAACGTCGGGGTCAGCCGTGCGATCTCGTCCATGATCTGGCTCGGATGCGTATAGGTCCAATTGCAGCCAAGCGCATTGGCGAGAAGCTGCGTCACCTCCCAATCCGCATAGCCGGCCTTGGGGCTCATCACGCGCCGCACGCGCTGGATGCGCCGCTCGGCGTTGATGAAGACGCCGTCCTTCTCGAGGAAGCTCGCGCCCGGCAGCAGCACATGGGCGTAATTGGCGGTCTCATTGAGGAAGAGGTCCTGCACGACGAGACATTCCAGCGCGCCAAGACCGGCGGAGACATGCTTGATGTCGGGGTCGGATTGGAGAATATCCTCGCCTTGCACATACATGCCTTTGAACACGCCATCGACGGCGGCGTCGAACATGTTGGGAATGCGCAGCCCCGGCTCGCCGTCCAATGGAACGCCCCACGCCTCCTCGAACAGCTCGCGCACATTGTCGTCGGAGACATGGCGATAGCCGGGGAACTCATGCGGGAAGGAGCCCATGTCGCAGGAGCCCTGCACATTGTTCTGCCCACGCAGCGGATTGACGCCGACGCCGGGGCGGCCGAGATTGCCGGTCGCCATAGCGAGATTGGCGATCGCCATCACTGTGGTCGAGCCCTGGCTGTGCTCGGTCACGCCGAGACCATAATAGATAGTGGCGTTGCCGCCGGTGGCGTAGAGACGCGCCGCGCCGCGCACCAGATGCGCCGGAACGCCGGTGAATTTCTCGATCTGCTCCGGGCTGTTGCGCTCCTCGGCGACGAAGGCGGCCCATTCGAGATATTCGTCGAAATCGCAGCGCTCGCGCACAAAGGCCTCGTTGACGAGCCCCTCCTTCACGATCACATGCGCGAGAGCGGTGACGATCGCGACATTGGTGCCCGGACGCAGCGGTAGATGAAAGGCCGCTTCTATATGGGGCGAGCGCACCAGCTCGGTGCGGCGCGGATCGACGACGATGAGTTTCGCGCCCTCGCGCAGACGCCGCTTGATCTGCGCGCCGACGACAGGATGCGCGTCGGTCGGATTGCAGCCGATGATCAGCACGACATCGGCCTCGGCGACCGAGTCGAAATCCTGCGTGCCGGCCGACGTGCCGAAAGCCTGGCTGAGGCCATAGCCGGTCGGCGAATGGCAGACGCGCGCGCAAGTGTCGACATTATTATTGCCGAAGCCGCTGCGGATGAGCTTTTGCACCAGAAAAGTCTCCTCGCTGGTGCAGCGCGAGGAGGTGATGCCGCCGACGGCGAGGCGGCCGTATTTCGCCTGAATGCGCTCGAATTCGGAAGCGGCGTGGGAGATCGCCTCCTCCCATGACACTTCGCGCCAGGGGTCGGTGATCTTCTCGCGGATCATCGGGCTGGTCACGCGGTCGCGATGCAGCGCATAGCCATAGGCGAAGCGGCCCTTGATGCAGCTATGGCCGTGATTGGCCTTGCCGTCCTTCCACGGGACCATGCGCACGATTTCCTCGCCGCGCATCTCCGCCTTGAAGGTGCAGCCGACGCCGCAATAGGCGCAAGTGGTGACGGCCGAATGTTCCGGCTGGCCGATCTCGACCACCGAATTCTCGATGAGCGTCGCCGTCGGGCAGGCCTGCACGCAGGCGCCGCAGGAAACGCATTCGGATTCCATGAAGGCCTCGCCGGCGCCGGGCGAGACGCGGCTGTCGAAGCCTCGGCCTTCGATCGTCAGCGCGAATGTGCCCTGCACTTCCTGACAGGCGCGCACGCAGCGATTGCAGACGATGCATTTGGACGGATCGTAAGTGAAATAAGGATTGGATTTGTCCTTGGGCTTCCAATCCTCATTGCGGCGGCCATCGCGCCGCGCCGTCACATGGTTGCGCCCGCTATAGCCATAGCGCACCTCGCGCAGGCTCACCGCGCCGGCCATGGACTGCAGTTCGCAGTCGCCATTCGCAGGGCAGGTGAGACAGTCGAGCGGATGGTCGGAAATATAGAGCTCCATTATGCCGCGGCGGATGGAGTCGAGCCGCGGCGAAAAGGTCTTCACCGCAATGCCCGGCATGACGGGCGTGGTGCAGGAGGCGGAGAGATTGCCGCGCCCCTCGATCTCGATGAGGCAGAGGCGGCAGGAGCCGAAGGAATGGAGATTGTCCGAGGCGCAGAGTTTGGGGATCTCTATGCCGATCTGCATCGCCGCGCGCATGATCGACGTGCCTTCCGGGACCGTGATCTGCGTTCCGTCGATGGTCAGAGTGACTTCCTTCTGCGAGCGGGAAGCCGGCGTTCCATAGTCGATTTCCTTGATGAGGCTCATGATTCTGGTCCCCGCGAGGCCGAACGGATTCGATGTAGTAAAATTACATAACGATTGACGGGGAGGTTTTTGTCAATATCTGCAAATCGTCGCTTCATAGGCGACGCCTATAATCTCGTCAGGATGCCGCAGATACGTGGGAATGGCCGCAGCTGTGCAGAAACATATGCGTCGAATATATCGATACGAAAGACGATCGTTCGGGAAGCTCGCTGCGAGCCGGACGGCGCGTGGTCCAATCCCCGCCCCGGGCCGCGAGTCTTCTGGCTCTTTCTTTTCGGCCGATCGGCCGAAAAGCCGGACGCGCGTCGAAAAGGACGGCCGGGGCTGATTTAGGCCTTGCGCGGCGCAGCCTTCGGTCTCTATGGTCGTTATATATATAAGACGTATACATATCGTATGCGTCTTCCCCCTTCTCCGAAGGTCGAAAGGCCCCGTCCATGCCCTCGACGCGTCTTCTTTCTCGAGAGCGCTTCCTCTTCGCCCTGCTGGCGCTGCTCGCGCTCGCGACCGCCCCCGCGCGCGCGGAGACGCGCGAGATCACCGATATGGCCGGCCGCAAAGTCGTCATTCCGGCCGACCCTCGCCGCGTTTTCGGCGCGGCGCCGCCGGTCATGGCGACGCTCTACGCCATAGCGCCGGAACGGCTCATCGGCGTCAATGTGCCCATGCGCGGCGACGAGAAATCGCTCTATCGCAAGGAAGCGCTCGATCTGCCCGTGCTCGGCAGCAATGCGGGCATGGGGCGCCAGCTCAATCTCGAGGAGATCGCGGCGATGCGTCCCGATCTCGTCATCGCCTGGCTCGGCTTCTATCAGGAGAAGAGCCAGGTCGAGGCGAGCTTCGCCAAGATCAAAGTTCCGGTGATATTCCTGAAGCTCGATACGCTCGACGATTATGCGGAGGCCTTCGCCTTTCTCGGCCGCGTGTTCGGACGCGAGGCGCAGGCGAATGAGATGGCCGCCTATATTCGCGACGCGCTCGCCCGCGTGCGCAAGGCGACCGCCGATATTCCCCCGGCCGAGAAGCTGCGCGTCTATTACGCCGAATCCGCGGACGGGCTCGCGACCGATTGCGACAAGAGCTTCCATACCGAGCCGATCCTCATCGCCGGCGGCGACAATGTCTATCATTGCGAGCAGACCTCGCATGTCGGCATGGAGAAGATCAGCGTCGAGCAGATCGTC
The DNA here is from genome assembly GCF_018887255.1 of Methylosinus sp. KRF6. Taxonomy (NCBI): domain Bacteria; kingdom Pseudomonadati; phylum Pseudomonadota; class Alphaproteobacteria; order Hyphomicrobiales; family Methylocystaceae; genus Methylosinus; species Methylosinus sp. KRF6. The sequence continues at coordinate 1,704,629 of NZ_JAHLJF010000001.1, forward strand.
GCGCTGAAGCCCTCGCTGATATTGACGCAAAACAAGAGCTTCATCGCACTGGCCGAGGGCGGCGAGCTCTGGCGCAATGTGGAGGCGGTGAAGAACGGCCGCATCGTGAACGTCCCGCATTCGCCCTTCAATTGGCTGGACCGTCCGCCGAGCTATATGCGCGCGCTCGGCGTCCAATGGCTCGCCAATCTCTTCTATCCGACCCGCTTTCCGCTCGATCTGAAGGCCGAGACGAAGAAATTCTACCGGCTCTTCCTCGGCGTCGATATTTCCGACGCCGATTTCTCGCGCATAATGGAGTGAGCGGCGATCTCGATGCGCCTCGCTCTCCTCCCTTTCCTTCTGCTGGCGGTCGTTCTCATCGCTCTGTCGGTCGGGCGCTATCCGCTCGCGCCGAGCGATATTCTCGGCTTTCTCGGCGCCTGCCTCGGCCTCGTCGATCTGCCGCCCGAGCGCTTCGACCTCTTGCGCAATCTGATCGTCGAGATTCGCCTGCCGCGCGTGCTGGCGGCGGGGCTCATCGGCGCGGCGCTGTCGAGCTCGGGCGCGTCCTTTCAGGCGGTGTTTCGCAATCCGCTGGTCTCGCCGGGCATTCTGGGCGTGCTCGGCGGGGCCGGCTTCGGCGCGGCGCTCGGCATTCTGCTCTCGGGCGATAGTCTCACCGTGCAAATCTCCGCCTTCGTCATGGGGCTCGTCGCGGTCGGCCTCGGCGTCCTCATCTCCAATCTCTTCGGCTCCGCCTCCATGGTCACTCTGGTGCTCGGCGGCATGATCTCCGGGGCCCTGTTCACCTCGGCGCTGTCGCTCGTCAAATATGCCGCCGATCCCTACGACCAGCTTCCCGCCATCGTCTATTGGATGATGGGCGGCCTCGGCGCCGTCGATCTGAAACAGCTGAAGGGCGCGGCGCCGGCGATCCTCTTGGGCGTCGGCGCGCTGACGCTGGCCGGCCGGGCGCTGGACGCGCTCTCCATGGGCGACGACGAGGCGCGCTCGCTCGGCGTGCCGGTTCATGTGACGCGCTATGGCGTCATCGCCGCGGCGACTCTGGCCTCCTCGCTGTCCGTCTCGCTCGCCGGCATGATCGGCTGGGTGGGGCTGGTCGTGCCGCATGTCGCGCGGCTCGCCATAGGGCCGACCAACAGCCGGCTGCTGCCGGCCAGCGCTCTGCTCGGCGCGGCCTTTCTGATCGCCGCCGATTGCGTCGCGCGCAATATCACCCGCGCGGAGATTCCGATCGGCGTCGTCACCGAACTGCTCGGCATTCCGGCCTTCATCCTCGTCCTCGGCCGGGCGCGGAGGGCCTGGGCGTGAGGCGGGCGGCGGTCGAGCGCCGGAGAGGAAGCAAGCCGTGAGAGAACCCTCTCCTCGATCGCAGCTCCAGGGCCTCGATCTGCATTTTGCGCGCGGAAAGCGGAGCGTGCTGGAGGGGGCGACGCTGGGTTTCGGCGCCGGGGAGATTCTCGCTCTGCTCGGCGCCAATGGCGCGGGCAAGAGCACGCTCTTCCGCCTGCTGCTCGGCTTTCTCTCGGCGAGCCGCGGCGAGGTTCGGCTCGACGGCGCGCCGCTCTCCTCCTTCTCACGGCGCGAGATCGCGCAGCGCGTCGCCTATGTGCCGCAAGGCCATGTCACGCCTTTTCCCTATACGGTGCGCGAGGTGGTCATGCTCGGCCGCCTGCCGGAGACCGGGCTCTTGCGCGCGCCCCGCGCGGAAGATCGCGAGATCGTCGAATCCATCATCGCGCGGCTCGGCATAGAGCGGCTGATCGACCGGCCCTATACGGAGATTTCCGGCGGCGAACGGCAGCTCACGCTCATTGCCCGCGCTTTGGCGCAAGGCGCGCGCCTTCTGGTAATGGACGAGCCCGCGACGGGCCTCGACTATGGCTATCAGCTGCGGCTGATGCGGCATTTGTCGGCGCTCGCCGCCGACGGCCACGGCGTGCTGGTCAGCACGCATCATCCCGAACATGCGATGCAGATCGCGACGCGCATCGCTATTCTACACGAAGGCCGCATAGAGGCCGACGGCCCGCCGCAGCAAGTGGTGACGGCGGAGCGGATGCGGCGCCTCTATGGCGTCGAAGTGGCGGTTTTCGACGATCCTTTCGGCGCGCGGCGTCTCGCGCCAATCGTCGAGCGCCGAGAAGGAGCGCCGAGATGAAGCTCTATATGGGTTTCGACGACACCGACGTCGCCGGAGCCGAAATCGGCACCGGGCGGCTGGTGCGGATGTTCGAGCGCAAGCTTCCCGACGGCGCGCGGCTCTGGGGCGCGCTACGGCATCAATTGCTCATCGATCCGCGCATTCCCTTCACCTCGCACAACAGCCCGGCCTGCGCCGTGGTGGAGATCGACGATGAAGCGCTGATTCCCGCGCTCACCGCGCGCGCGATCGCGCATATCGCCGAGCTCGCCAGCGACGGCTCCGACCCCGGCCTCTGCGTCGCGCGGGAGAGCGACGATCTTTCCGAAATCGTCGAATTCGGCCTCTCCTGCACGCATGAGATCGAGACGCAGGATCATGCGCGAGCGGTCGCCGCGCGCGCTGGCGTCACGCTGCTCGGCCTCGGCGGAACCAATGACGGAATCATCGGCGCATTGGCGGCGGTCGGGCTCTCCGCCTATGGCTGGTCCGGCCGTTTTCTCGAATATGGAAGGCTGCGCCGCCTGCCCGATCCGATCTCGGTCGCCGCTCTGGCGGAGGCAGGCATAGAGGCGGTCGCGATCGACAAAAAGGCGCAGGCGCTCGACCCACGAGCGCTGATCCATACGGGCGGCTGGCTGTCGCCGCGGCTGTGGGGCGGGCGCGCCGTCGCGCCGATCGAGGAGAAGGAGGACGGCCGCCTGATCGCCCTCGGCAAGCGCCCGCGCGATGCGGAGGTCGCCGACTGATGCGCATTCTCATCGGCATGGACGACACCGACGGCGCCGGCTGGGCGGCGAGCACGGCGCGGCTGGCGCGCGAATTCGGCGACACGCTGGACGGCGAGGCGCGCTTCATCGGTTCGGTCGGCCATATTCTCTTTGCCGGCGTCGCGGCGACGACCAACAACAAAGCCTCCTGCCTCGTCGTCGAAAGCGAGCGCGCTGATGCGCGCGACTTTCTCCTCGCGCGCGCCGCCGCCTATGTCGAAACACACGCCGCCCCTTCCAGCGCCCCCGGAATCCTCGTCGCCGCCGGCGGGGAGGCCGAAAGCCTCGCGGCCTTCGGCTGCGAGGCGAGCCGGCGTGAAGTTCGTTTCGACGAGCTGGAGCCCCTGCTCGCAGATATGCGGGCCACGGGCTCGCGCACACGCCGCGGCCTCATCGGCGCCGCGGCGGCCGTCGGATTGACAGCGCGCGGATGGTCCGGGCGCTGGCTGGAATTCGCCGGCGGGCTGCGCGGCGTCGAACGCGCCGTGCAAGTGCGAGAACTGAAAGCGATGGGCGTGATTCCCGTCTCGCTGGAGACGGACGCCGAGGCGCCGGCGCCGCAGGATTGGGTCGACACCCATGGTCGCCTGCGGCCGCAGCTCGCGGCGGGGCGCGCCGTGCTGCCCTTGCGCCGCATCGGCGATGGACAATGGGAGTCCATCGGCGTCGAGACGCCGAAAAAATCTCGATGATCGCAAATACGACAAGCAGTCTATATCACGCATGGTGACGCAATATGCGTCTATCTGCCAATAGATTAGACTTGCCGCCACGAGCGCATCTGATTACGTAATCGTCTTACATCACAAATCGAGCGGCGGACGAGCGGCGCGTCGGCCCGGGGCGGTGAAAGGCTGACGGCAATGACGATGTGCGTGCGCGAGAAACGCGGCTTCTCCTTTCTTCTCGGCGGCGCGTCTTTCGCCGCGCTGCTCGGCGCCCTCGACAGCGCGAGCGCCGAACCCTTCACGCTGCTGCCGGACATTTCGATCGGCGCGGCGACCGCCCCCGCGCCGAAGAAAAAGCCCGAGCCCGGCGTCATCGGCTCGGACTCCGTTTCGTCCACCGCCTATGCCGCGGATGCGCGCGGGCTCGATCTCGCCAGCGGCGGCGGCGGCTCCAACCCGATCCGCGGCATCTCCTGGCTGCCCTCCGTCGACGCGCCGGCCATCGATCCTTACGGCCTCGCCAATCTTCCCGGCGGCAATAAGGGCATTCGCATTCGCGGCGAGGTCAGCCAGCACGGCAACAGCATCGGCACAGTGGAGGGCTTGCCGCTCTCCGGCATAAATCCCGGGCCCGGCGTCACCTGGCTCATCGACAATGAGAATCTGAGCAAGATCGTGCTGCGGCAGGGTCCCATGCCCTCCGATGTGAACTCTTATTTCACCGCCGGCGGCAGTTTCGACAGCCGCCTGCGCTGGCCGGCGGAGAAATTCGGCGGCGAGATTTCGCAGAGCGTCGGTTCCTTCTCCTTCCTGCGCACTTTCGCCCGCATCGACTCGGGCGAGATTTTGAACGGCACGACCAAGCTCTTCGTCTCCGGCTCCTTCACCGACGCCGACAAATGGCGCGGCTCGGGCAAGGACCCGCAGGGCAAATCCGGCTTTGCGGTCGGCATAGACGCCAAGCCCGTCGATGGGCTGGAGGCGAAATTCTTCGTCGCCAAGAGCAGCTTCGACCAGCACAGCTATCAGGGACTGAATTATCAGCAGGCGAGCAATCTCGGCGCCTTCCGCCGCTATGATTTCGCCGCCTATCCAGGCCCGACGACGGCCAGCCAAATCAATTACTACGGCTATAATCTCCAGCATTTCGACTCTTGGACCGCATTCGGCGATATCGCCATAGAAGTCGACAAGACGACGCGCTTCGTCTTCAAGCCCTATTATTTCCGCGAGGACGGCTATTATCTCGATGGCCAGAACAATGGCCGCATCCGCAAATGGATCATCGACCACGACATGTGGGGCGTGGTGAGCGAATTGCAGACCCGCGTGCTGGATACGGACGCCAAGCTCGGCTTCTGGCATGGCGTGCAAAATCCCCCCGGACCGCCGACGGCCTGGGAAGTCTTCGCCCCCAATGCGGGCGGCGGCCTCATCAATCCGAGCTGGGCGATCCTCGGCAAGCAGACCGCGCCGCATGTGTTCGATTCCGCCTATGGAATCGCGAGCCGCGACTTCGGTCCGCTGCATGTGGAGGCGGGCGCGCGCTATATTTGGGAACGCATGGCGGGCATAGACGCCTATAATTCGACCGGCATAGGCGATGTCCCCTATGACACGGCGCTGGCGCTCTCCTCCGGCGTCATCGCCAATCGCAGCGTCAAGCCCTTCACTATCGGCACTTTTCTGCCCTTCGGCGCGCTCACCTATCGGCTGACCGACGATCTATTGCTGAAATTCAGCGGCGGCGGCGGCTATGGCGGACCGGGCTATGACGCCTGGCCGGTGTTCCAGCAGAATTCGGCGACCTTCCTCGCCAAGGGAATCACCGCCGATCAATTCTGGCATTCGATGAAGCCGGAGACCTCGACGCAGCTCGACCTCGGCCTGCGCTGGTCCTTCGACGGCGCCTATGGCTCGGGCTATGTGGAGCCGACGATCTATTACTCCCGCAATCACAACAAGCTCGTCTCTTACGATCCCGGCATCGGCACGCAATATGGCTCCAATGTCGGCGAGAGCCAGAATTACGGCGCGCAGGCCGTCGTCCATTATTCCCCGCTCGAGAGCGTCTCGCTCTTCGCTTCGCTCGGCTATCAGCGCGCCGAATTCGTCGAAGACCTGCCGCTGCTGCCCGGCGCCTCCGCGGCCAATTATTGGTCGACGCGGGTGAAGGGCAAGCAATTGCCGGACGTGCCCTATTTCATCTCGACGATCGGCGGCGATCTGCGCATAGAGGAATTCACCGTCACGCCGATCCTGCATATCGTCGGCTCGCGCGCCGGCGACACATCGGGATATCAGCCGCTCGCCGGCTATTCCACCTTCGATCTCACCGTGAAATACGAGCACGAGATCGACTGGGGAACGATCACCGCCAGCGTCACCTGCATGAATATGTTCGACACCGCCTATATCGGCCAGATCAGCAGCGGCTATTATCAGCAGACCTCCGCCAACGGCATTTATTATCCGGGCGCGCCGCGCACCGTGCTCGCCAAGGTCGGCTTCAAATTCTGAGATGCGCGAGGAGGCGCATTAAGACAGGCTTAACCATAGGTTGTATCGTTAAGCTTAACGCGATGGACCGCTTGCAAAGCTCCGCTTATGGTGCGGCAATCCTCGGTTCGGGTCGTTGGCGAAGTGAAATATGTGAAGCGTTTTCTGGGCGTGACGGCGCTCCTGGCTTTGAGCGCCCCGCAGGCGGCCTCGCCCGCCCGCGCATTCGATTTTTTCGGCCTCTTCGGCGCCGCCGAGGAGACGTCGGAGCCGAGCCGCGACGCGCTGCCCTATAAAATCGAATTCGCTGGCCTCGATGAGGCCGAGGGCCTCGCGCGCAATCTGCAGGACGTCTCCAGCACATGGCGGCTGCGGCTGCAGGCTCCGCCCACGGGGGCCGGCGTCGCGCGGCGCGTCGTCGCCGATTTCCCGCGCCTCGCCGAGGCGCTGTGGGCGAGCGGCTATTATGACGCGGAGATAAGGGCGACGGTCGCCGGCGTCCCGGTGCAGCCGGACGGGCATGGCGCCGACGCCGCCGCCGCAGCGGCCGAGCGGCTGCGCGGCCAAGCGCTCGCGCCGATCCGCATAGAGATCGTCTCCGGCCCACTCTTCCGCCTGCGCAATGTCGCGCTTTTTGACGCCCGCAGCGGCAAGCCGCTCGACGAAGCGCTGCTCTCCAAAAAATCGCTGGAGCGCAACAAGGACGAGCCGGCGCGCGCCGCCGCCCTGCAATCCATGCAGGCGGCCTGGATCGACGCGCTGCGCGCCAATTCCTATCCGCTCGCCAAAGTGACGACCGCGAAGCCGACGATCATCCATCCCGAGAAGGCGATGGATGTGGTGGTGACGATCGACCCCGGCCCGCGCGCCGGCATTGGCGAGGTGAGGACCAGCGGCTCGCCGGGCATAGACGATGAGGTCATTCGCTCCTACATCTATCTCGAGCAGGGCGAGCCCTATAGTCCGAAGAAGCTCGCCGAGCTGCGCAAATCCATCGGCCGCCTCGAGGCGGTCGGCTCCGTGAAGGCGGAGGATGGCGAGAAGCTCGACGCCAATGGCAATCTGCCGATCTTCGTGCAGACCGCCGAGCGCAAGCGCCATGCGGTGGGCGCCGACGCCTTCTTCTCCAATGTCGACGGGCCGGGCCTGCGCGCCTATTGGACCGATCGCAATCTCTTCGGCGGCGCCGAGCGGCTGCGCTTCGATGTCGAAGGCGGCCTCGCGCCCTTCGGCGGCGCGGCGAGCTACAAGGGCCTCTCCTCTATCCGCCTGAGAGACGTCATCGGCCGCGCCAAGGCGAGCTTCGTGAAGCCTGCTCTGTTCGGATCGCGCGACGATCTGCTGCTCGATTTGAGCTTCGTGCGCGAGAGGACCGACTATTATGGGGCAGCGTTCGGAAACGCCACGGCGGCGATCCGCCATCGCTTCAGCGATACGGCGTCCGTGCAGGCGGGGCTCGAGTTCGAGCGCGGGCATACGTTCGACGCCTTCGGCCCGCACGACTATTCGCTGCTCGGCTTTCCGCTTTCGGCCAATTACGACGGAACCGACGATCTTCTCGCGCCCACCAATGGCTTTCGCGCCATCGCCAATGTCACGCCCTATGTGAAGGCTTTCGGCGACAGCGTCGGCATGGTGCAATCGAAGACGCAGATCTCCGGCTATCAGGCGCTGGACGAGGACGGCTGGTATGTGCTCGCCGGCCGCGTGGCGGCGGGCTCCATCGTCGGCGCGAGCATAGAGGATATTCCGGCGAGCCATCGCTTCTTCGCCGGCGGCGGCGGCTCGGTGCGCGGCTATCGCTATCGCTCGCTGAGCCCGGACGCCGGCCTCGGCTTTCCCGTCGGCGGACGCAGCCTGCTCGAAGGCTCGGCCGAGGCGCGCATAAAGGTCACGCGCGACATTGGGATCGTGCCCTTCTACGATATCGGCTCCGCCTTTTCGTCGCCGTTCCCCGACTTCCAATCGTCCATGCGCTCCTCCGTCGGCATAGGCCTGCGCTATTACACCGGCATCGGCCCCGTGCGCCTCGATCTCGCGACGCCGCTCGGCCGGCGTCCCGGCGAGAATAAATTCGCGATCTTCATCGGCGTCGGGGAGTCGTTCTGATGCGCTTTCGCCGCATTCTCGCCTATGGATTCGGCGCTCTGGCGCTGCTCGCCGTCGCCGGAACGCTCGCGCTGCGTATGCAGACGCGCGAGGGCAAGAGCTTCCTCGCCGATCTCGTCTCGCGCGCCGCCTCCTCGCCCGATATGAAGGTCGACATAGGCGCTTTCGAGGACCCGCTGTCGGCGCATCCGCTGCTGCGCGATATTTCCATCGCCGATAGAGACGGCTCCTATCTGAAGATCGACCAGATCGCGCTGGACTGGTCGCCTTCCGCGCTCTTCTCGCTGCGCCTGGATATAGAGAAGCTCGCCATCGGCGCGATCGACATCGCCCGCCTGCCAGCGCCCGCACAGGCTACGACGACGAAGCCGAAAAGCGGCGGCGGCTTCGCGCTCCCCGATCTCCCCATTCGCATCCGCCTCGGCCGGCTGGCGCTGGAAACGCTGTCGCTCGGCGCGCCCGTTCTCGGAACCGCGGCGCAATTCACCGCGACCGGCGAGGCGGCGCTCGACAAAGGCGCGCATGTTTCGCTCGACATTCGCCGGCTCGACGCGCCAGGCGCCATTACGGCGAAAGCCGATGTCGCGGCGGGCGGCCAAAAGATCGCGCTCGCCCTCACGGCGCAGGAGCCCGAGGGCGGCGCCATCGCCCGCCTCGCGGCGCTGCCCGGCCTGCCGCCCGTCGATATTTCGCTGACCGGCGAAGGAACGCTCGACGATTTCGCCGCGCATCTCGCCGCCGAGGCCGGAGAGACGATCGGCGCCGAAGGCGTGGCGCGCGTCACGCGCAAGGATGCGGCGCGGCGGCTCGATTTCGATTTGGGCGTCCGCCTCGCCCCACTGCTGCCGCCTGCCGCCGCTCCGCTGCTCGACGGAATGACGCAGCTCGCCGGCGCCGCGACTTTGCACGACGATGGCGCGCTCGAGGGCAATGTCGCCATTCGCAGCCGCTCCGACGATACGCCGCGGCCGCTCGATCTCGCCATTGCGCTGAAGGGCGTGCCAAAGGATGAGCGCATCAGCGCGACGCTGAGCGGAACGCTCGCCGCCCCGGCGCTCTCCGCGCCCGCGCTCGAGAAGCTGCTCGGCGAGCGCCTCACGCTCGGCGGCGCGGTCGCCTCGCTGCCCGGCGGCGGTTTGCGCTTCGACGGACTCGAATTGCGCGGCGCGCATCTCTCCGCGAAGATCGACGGCGCGGCGATGCGCGAGGCGCTCGATGTCGGCGCAAAGGTCTCGATCGCCGATCTGAAGCCCGCCGATCCCCGCCTTGCCGGCCGCGCGGAAATCTCGGTGAAGGCGACCGGCTCCGCCGACAAGCCCAACGCCGATTTCGAGGCGCTGCTCGAAGGCGCGCTCGACGGCCATGCGATTCAAAAGCTCGCGCTGCATGGCGCCGCGCGCGATCTCACCGGCGCGCTCGCCGCGACCGCGACGCTGGACGGCGCCATAGACGGCAGCCCTGCGCGCGGCAGACTGAATGCGCGCAAGGACGCCGGCTGGACGATCGACAATCTCGATCTTTCCGTCGGCCGCGCGGCGCTCCACGGCGCGCTCACGCTCGACGCGCAAAGCCTCGCCAGCGGGCGCCTCTCTCTCGCCGCGCCCGATCTCGACGATCTCTCGGCGCTCGCTCTGCGCAAGCTCTCCGGCGCGCTGAAGGCCGATATCATCCTCGACGCGGCGCAAGGCGCGCAGAACATATCGATCGACGCGCAGGGCGCGCGCATCCGCGCCGCCGACACGACAATCGAGAAGCTCAGCGCCAAGCTCTCCGGCCATGATCTCCTGCGCCGCCCCGCGCTCGACGGAAACATCGCCGTGGACGCGCTCCATGTCGGCGGCAAGACCATTTCCAAAGCGCGCCTCACCGCGACGCCCGCCGGCGCCGCCACGGCGCTCGATCTCGCCGTAGATGCGGAAGGCTTCGCCATAGCGGGCCGCGCCGCGCTGACGCCGGGCGAAAAGACGCGGCTAGACATTCAATCGCTGTCGGCGCAACGCGCCGGCAAGCGCATCGCCCTCGCGGCGCCGGCGAGCGTCTCGCTCGGCGGCGGCGCGGTGGAGCTGAAAGGCGTCGCGCTCGCGCTCGGCGCCGGCCGTCTCGACATTGACGGAACCATCGGCGAGCGTCTCGATCTCACCGCGCGCGCGCGGAGCGTTCCGCTCTCCATCGCCGCAATCGCCGACGCCAGCCTCGCGCTCGAGGGCGCGTTGGACGCCGAGGCGCGCATCACCGGCGACAAGAAATCGCCGAGCGGCGATTGGAAGATAAAGATCGCCAAGCTCTCCGCGCCGCAATTGCGCAGCAATGGCCTGCCGCCGCTGAACATAGACGCGCGTGGCGCGCTCGCCGGCGCGCGCACCAGCCTCGACGCGACGATCGCGCTCGGCGCCGGCGGGTGCTTCGCCATCACCGGCTCGGCGCCGATCGACGCCGCCGGCGCGCTCGATCTGAAAGTGAAGGGGGAGGCGGACGCCAAGCTCGCCGACACGGCGCTCTCCGTTAATGGCCAGAGCCTGCGCGGCAAGGCCAATGTCGATCTGCGCATCGCCGGCTCCGTCTCAGCGCCTGCGATCGAAGGCGGCGTCACGCTGGCCAATGGCTCCTTCGCCGATCCGCTGAACGGCGTCTATCTCGACCACATAGACGCGAGGCTCGACGGACATGGACGCGAGATCGCCATCACACGACTCACCGCGCTCACCAAGAATGGCGGGCAGATCGCCGCGACCGGCCGTATCGCCGTCGAGCCGCAGGCGGGAATGCCCGGCGCCATTCGCATCAAGGCCAAGAATGCGCAGCTCGTCAGCAGCGATCTCGTCTCCGCCACGGCCGATCTCGATCTCGCCATAGGCGGTCCGCTCGCACGTTCGCCGAAAGTCTCCGGCCGCGTGACGCTGACGACGATGGAGGTCAACGTCCCCGATCGCCTGCCGGCCTCCTTTCAGGCGCCGCGCGGCGCGGTGCATATTTCGCCACGCGCTTTCGCCAAGGAGATGCTGGCGCTGGAAGCCAAGGAGAAAGCGCGCGCGGCAAAACACTCGCCTTTCGACGCGACGATCGACCTCACGCTCGCCGCGCCCAATCGCATCTTCGTGCGCGGACGCGGCATAGACGCCGAATTCGGCGGCGAGCTGAAACTGAACGGCACGATCCAAAAGCCCGCCGTCAATGGCGCTTTCGAACTGCGCCGCGGCAAGCTGCAATTGCTGACCCAGCGTATCGATCTCACGCGCGGTAAATTGAGTTTCGCGGGCGGCCTCGTCCCGCAGCTCGATTTTGCCGCCGAGACGACGGCGAGCGACGTCACCGCCAAGATCACAGTGTCCGGCCCCGCCTCGCTGCCGAATTTCTCCTTCTCGTCCTCGCCGGAGCTGCCGCAGGACGAGGTTCTCTCGCGCCTGCTCTTCGCCAAGGCGTCGGGCTCGCTCTCGGCCTTTCAGGCGATGCAGCTCGCCACCGCCCTGGCGCAATTCTCCGGCGCCGGAACCGGCGTCGACGCCTTCGAGAAAATGCGCAAGGCGCTCGGCGTCGATTCGCTCGATCTCGAGGCCGGCGGCTCCAGCGGGCCGACGGTCGGCGCCTCGCGCTATATTTCCGACAATATCAGCGTCGGCGTGCGCACGGGCGCCAAGCCCGAGCAGACCGCCGTCAGCGTCGGCGTGGACGTCACCAAGAATGTCCGCGTGAAGGGCGAGACCAAGGTCGACGGCAAATCCTCGCTCGGCGTCGGCGTCGAATGGGAATATTGACGAGCGAACGCCTCGCCGAAGCGCGACGACGATCCGGATTTTTCTGGAATCGCCAAAAACTCGTTCTATATCGAGGGCGAGGCGCGGCGCGCCCATCCGTTCGTCGGCGCCGCGGGCGTGACCATATTGTCGAAGCGAGGAGGCCGGCGCGCCGATGGCGGGAGAGAATGTCTTGATCTATCGCCCCTGGCTTTCCATCCCGCGCGCTTGCGGCCTCGCGGCCGTGGTTCTCGCTCTGGCGCTCGATCAGGCGCATAAATTCTGGATGCTGCATGTCTTCGACATCGGCCTGCGCCAGCCGATCCACGTCACCTCCTTTCTCGATCTGGTGCTGTCGTGGAATTTCGGCGTCTCCTATTCGCTGCTCTCCTCGCAGACGGAGCCGACGCGGGCGCTGCTCATCGCCTTTCAATTGTCGATCGTCGCCTGTCTCGCCTATTGGCTGTGGCGGGCGCCGCGGCGGCTGACGGCGGCGGCGCTCGGCCTCGTCGTCGGCGGGGCGCTCGGCAATGTCGCGGATCGGCTGACGCGCGGCGCGGTGGCCGATTTCTTCTTCTTTCACACGGCCTTGCCGGTGGGGCCGCTGGCCAATTACGTCTTCAATGTCGCCGATGCGGCGATTTTTATCGGGGTGCTGCTGCTGTTGCTCGAGAGCCTTCGCGCCGATGCGGCGCGGCCCACCCCGATCGCTGGTTGATCCGCAGCGACGATTTCGGCTGGCCCGGAGGCGCGCGCGCCTCTAAAATGCCGTTAAGCGGGCCGTAACAATGCGGCTCTTTCAGAATCGCGCGCGCTTCGTCCCGGGGCGCGCACAAGGGAGGAGTTCTGGGCGATGAAACGGGCGACAGCCTCTCTGCGTCGGGCGCCGACATGCGTCGGTCTCACGCTCGTCCTTCTCGGGGGAGCGGGGGTCGCGCCGGCCGCGGCCTATGACGACAAATCGACGGTCACTTCGGTGCTGGGCTTCATCGGCGTCTATTCCGACGATGAGGAAAATCAGAAGATCGTCTTCCGCGAGCATCCCAAGATCGTCGTCCCGCCCAATCGACAAGCCCTTCCCTCGCCGCAGGCGGAGACCGCGCGGCCCGCCTCCTGGCCGGTGGACCAGGAGATCGCCCGCCGCAAAGGCTCCCAGGCGCCGACGCGCCAGCCGGGGCTCAATGAAAATCCCAATGTCGCCGGCTCCAAGAATGGCGAGCATGACGGGCCGCGCAAATGTCTCGTCGCGGCGGCGGACGGCCATTGCACCATCGCCACCGACGCCGATGAGCCCGGCGCCGCCAGCGCGGCCAAGACCCGCGGCGCGGGAGAGAGCTCGACCCGCTCCTATCTGACCGAGCCGCCGCAGGCCTATCGCCAGAAGGTCGCGGGCGGCAAGGGCGCCAAGGAACAGGAAGAAAAGCCGGGCTGGACCAATCCGATCGGCATGATCGGCAGCCTTTTCGGCGGCTCCTGAGCCGCCGATCTCGCGCCCCGCCGCTCAGCCGCCGCTCAGCACGATGCGGCGATGCGTCGGCTGCAGCGGGCGGGCGTTCATCGGGAATAGCGCCTCGAGGGCGTCTATATTCGGCTTCGCCACTGCCGCCGGCTCGGCGAAGACCTTCCAATGCCCCACTTCCGAACAGGCAGCGTCGTCAGCGAGCCCTCATAGCGGAAGAATTTCTCTCCCATGGGCAGCAGAACCGAGGCGTCGAGCGGCGCCTTCGGCGCAGCCCTGCCCTCCTCCTTCGCCATCAGCGCCGAAAACGCCTTGTTCGACGTCGCTGGATAATGAGGGTCACAGCCGCGGCGACGCTGGCGCGCCCGGTTTCCGCCCGGCGCCTGACAGGCCTCGCATTCGAGCTTATATAGGTCGAATGCTTCCGTCGAAGCGTCCGAACGAACGCGACCCGAACTGGCGCCGAATTCTCTTGGCCGGCGCGCGCCCGGGCGCCGGACGCAGTCGAACGCGCTATAGCGAGGACAAATTATCATGCCGATGACACAGCCGGGGGCCGAGGCGATCGCGGCCGATCATGCCGCCAGCTCCGCCGCCGCCAAAACCGACGCCGCGCGCGCCGGGACCGCCAAAAGCGAGAGCGCCGCCGCCGGAGTGGTCCATTCGCGCCTCGCCAATGGGATGGAGATCGTCGTCATCGCCGACCGCCGCGCGCCGGTCGTCACCCATATGGTCTGGTATCGCAACGGCTCCGCCGACGATCCGCGCGGCAAGTCGGGAATCGCGCATTTTCTCGAGCATCTGATGTTCAAGGGCACACATGCGCATCCGCAGGGCGAATTCTCCAATCTCGTCTCCGACCTCGGCGGCCAGGAGAACGCCTTCACCAGCTATGACTACACGGCCTATTTCCAGCGCATCGGCAAGGAGCATCTCGGCACGCTGATGGAATTCGAGGCCGATCGCATGACCAATCTCGTGCTCTCCGACGAGGTGGTGGGGCCAGAGCGCGAGGTGGTGCTCGAGGAGCGCCGTATGCGCACCGAGAACGATCCCTCCGCCCAGCTCGACGAGGCGGTGCAGGCGGCGCTGTTCCCGCATCACCCCTATGGCACGCCGATCATCGGCTGGGGCCATGAGATCGAGACGCTCGGACGCGAGGATGCGCTGCATTATTACCATCGCTTCTACACGCCCGAGAACGCCATACTCATCGTCGCCGGCGACGTCGACTTCGAGACGGTGCGCGCGCTCGCCGAGAGAACCTATGGCCACATCCCCGCGCGCGACGATGCGCCGAGCCGCAAGCGCCCGCGCGAGCCGGAGCCCCGCGCCCATCGCCTGGTGACGCTCGCCGACGAGAAGGTCGAGCAGCCCACGCACGAGCGCGTCTTCCTCGTGCCCTCCTACACGACCGGCGCGCCCGGCGAGGCGGAGACGCTGGAAGTTCTCGCCCATGTGCTGGGCGGCGGGCCGTCGAGCGTGCTCTATGATTCGCTGGTCGTGGAGCAGAAGCTCGCCGTCAACGCCGGCGCCTATTACATGGGCTCGGCTTTGGACGACACGCGCTTCTGGGTCTTCGCGACGCCGGCGCCGGGCGTCTCGCTGCAGCGGCTGGACGACGCGATAGAGGCGACGCTCGATAAATTCGCCGCCGCCGAAATCGCCGAGGCCGATCTGAAGCGCGCCAAGAATCGCCTCGTCGCCGACGCGGTCTATGCGCAGGACAGCCAGGTCTCGCTCGCCCGCTGGTATGGCGAATCGCTCGCCACCGGCCTCGCGGTGGAAGACGTCGCCGCCTGGCCGGACCGCATCGACGCCGTCTCCGCCGCGGACATCGCCGCCGCAGCCCGCAAATGGCTGCAGAAGCGCCGGGCCGTCACCGGCTTCCTCGAATCCGAGGGCGAGGACGAAGACGCCGAGCTCGCCGCCTGACATCGGAGCCAAAATCAATGACAGCCCAAGCCATCGCGCCTGCGAGCAGCCGCGCCGAGACCATTCAGCGCGTCGTCACGCCCGGCGGGATCGAAGCCTGGCTGGTCGAGAGCTACGCCGTTCCGCTCATCGCGCTCGAATTCGCGATGCGCGGCGGCGCCGCCCAGGATCCGGCCGGCAAGGCCGGTCTCGCGACGCTGCTCGCCGGCCTGCTCGACGAAGGCGCCGGACCCTTTGACGCGCGCGCCTTCCACCTCGCCATCGAGGATCTGGCGATACGTCTCGGCTTCGGCTGCGACCGGGACTCGATCTCCGGCCATATGCAGACGCTCGCTCGCAATCGCGACGAAGCGTTCGAGCTGCTGCGCCTCGCGCTCTGCGAGCCGCGGCTCGAGCAAACGGCGATCGACCGCGTGCGCGGCCAGATCGCCGCCGGGCTGAAACGCGACGCCAACGACCCGGACGCTCTGGTCGCCAAGGCCTTCCGCGAGGCGGCCTTCCCCGACCATCCCTATGGCCTGCCGGTGCGCGGCGACGCGACCAGCCTCGAGACGCTGACGCGCGATGATCTCGACGCGCTGAGGACCCGCCTGCTGGCGCGCAGCGATCTGAAAATCGCCGTCGTGGGCGCCATAGACGCGAAGACCCTCGCCGCCGAGCTGGACGCGACCTTCGGCGCCCTGCCGGCGCAGAGCCTGCTCACCCCTGTGCCCGAGATCGGCATTCACGCGCTCGGAGAGCGCCGCATCATCGATCTCGACGTGCCGCAATCGGCGATCCGCTTCGGCCGGCCGGGCATGAAGCGCCACGATCCCGATTATTTCGGCGCGGTGGTGGTCAACCACATTCTCGGCGGCGGCGCGTTCACGGCGCGGCTCTTCAACGAGGTGCGCGAGAAGCGCGGCCTCGCCTATTCGGTCTATTCGCATCTCAACGAATATGACAAATGCGCCATGCTGGTCGGCGGCGCGGCGACGAAGAACGAGCGCGCCCGCGAGTCGCTGGAGGTGATCCAGAGCCAATTCGCCGATCTCGCCAATGAGGGGCCGAGCGCGGACGAGCTCGACAAGGCGAAGAAATATCTGACCGGCTCCTATGCGCTGCGCTTCGACACGTCGACGAAGATCGCCGGCCAGCTGGTCAATCTCCAGCTCGACGGATTTGCGCCCTCCTATCTCGACGAGCGCAACGGCCGAATCGAGGCGGTGACGCTCGACGACGCCCGCCGCGTCGCCAAGCGCCTGCTCGGCGACGGCGAGCTGCTGGTGTCGGTCGCCGGTCGTCCGCAGGGTCTCTGAGCGCCGTCTCCGCCTTTCGACGGCGAAAGGACGGCCGCGAGCCTTTCGGAGCGCATTGCTGGCATAGTCGGATCGATTCAGCGATCTTCTGAAAAGAAAACGGGCGCCGCTACTCGCGGCGCCCGACGGATCGTCTGAAAAAAGGGGTCCGGCAGACGCCGAACCCCTGCGCCGTTGTAAATTCCGTCGGGGAATAATTGATCCACTATCGATCGACAACGTCTCTTCTTTAGCGCGCCCCGATCGTAAAGGAAACTTCCTAATATAAATCTCGAGCAGAAAGACGACGCCTGTGGCTCGTAGGTAACACTAGTACTAATACGATCGGAGAATTACTTTTAGTGATCTTTCTTGGTACTAATACTAATCTAATCCATAAGCAGATTTGCTTTCAATCGCTTGCGCTCAGGCGAAACGATGCTTCAACGCAGCCATTCGTTGCTCCCCCCGTTACCGATTCGGTCGAGGGCCAGAAATTATGCTCATTTGTCGATGACACGCCAGCTGTGGCCGCTGAAGACTCCCGTTATCCACAGGGCTCGGCGATCAGGGGCAGGGTGAGCTCGAAGGCCGCGCCGCCCGTCTCTGTGGAAAGCGCGCCGACGAAGTGGATTTCGACCGCGATCTCGCCGCCGCTCGCCGAGGTCGCGATGATCAATCCCGAGTGCGGCGCAGCGAGCGCCGCCGCGACCGCGGCGCGCATCAAATCCACCAACGCCCGCTCGATTTGCAGAGGATCGCCGATCACGAGATCGCGCTCGGCGAGAAGGCGCAGCTCGGCGCGAACGCTATCGCCGCAATCGAGACGGACTCTCTCCCATGCGTCGCAGATCGCCGCGTGCAGCGCGATCGACGCCTGCGCCTCCCGAGCGCACAGCTCGCGCCATTCGGCGACGAGCCGCGCGGCGCGATGCAATTGAGCGCCGGCGCGATCCATGGCGGCGAGCTGCTCTTCCGATCCCGCGCCGCCGCCGAGAGTCGCCCGCCGACGCGCAGCCTGGAGATAGGCGGCGGCGGCGGTGAGCGGCTGATTGACGTCATGGGCGAAGCCGACCGCCTCCCGCGCCAGCGCGCCCGATCGCTCGGCGCGACGCCGCAGCTCCTGCGTTTCCGCGACATCCTGCGCGAAAGCCACGCCTCGCGCGCGCCCTTCGTCGAGCGCGACGAAGCGCAGCCGCATCCGGACGCTCGCGCCGTCCCGACGCGCGAACTCCGTCTCGGTCGCGCTCGCGGCCGGCGATCGAAGCCGCGTCGCCTTCCGCCAATCGATGCGGCCGGCCGTAAGATCGTCGCGACCGTAGCCGGTCATTCGGAGGAATTCGTCATTGGCCTCTGTCACCTCGCCGCCGACGCCCCAACAAAAGGCGCCGATCGGCCCGCTCTCCCACAAGGCGCGCAAGGCCTCGTCGGCGCAGCGATCGGCGCGCGCGTCACCGCGCGAGCGAAGGCGCAAAGCGTCGACGATCACGGCCGTCAGAATGGCGAGAACGAAGGCGATGGCCAGTCCGGCCAGAGCGGAAGCGTCGAGCGCCTCGAAGAAAATCTGCGCCAATAGGCCGGAGGCGAGCGCCGCCGATCCCACTGCGGCGAGGCCGCCGACGAGAGCGGCGAATTGCATGGCGACGCAAAAAGACGCCGACGCCACTTGCGTTCCGATCGTCGCCTCCAATGCGAAACGCGCCAGCGCCACGATCGCCGCGAGCGTCGCGCCGAAACCGATCGGCCGACGCATGGCGAATTCGCGACATCGGATAAAACGACTCCAAAGAGCGCGGAGCCCGGCGACGGCGGCTGCGCTCATAAGTCGTGAGGCTCCTGCAACCCCCGACGAATCCTCATGCTCGGCACTAGCAATTTCCGACAATCGACGAATGCGACGCCGCAAGACTGGCTCAGATCAATTGCGTTTGCAATCCTTTCGCAATGATCGAACGAAGGCGCATGGTCGCGACGTCCGGGCGCCGCAATTCGCCGCGGACGACGCGGCGCTGTTTCGGCGCGCGCAAATCTGCTATAAGCTATCCAACAGAAAGGCTTTTCGAAAATGGCGCGCACCTCTCTCCTCTTCCTGCTTGTGGCCGGGACCGTCTCCTTCCTCGGCGGCCTCGCGCCGAAGGCGGCCTTCGCCGGGCCCAATGTGCCGCTGTGTTTCGCCATGCAGAACAATTACAATGATTGCGTGCGGCGCGAGCGTGCGCGGGAGCGGCGCCGTCACGAATATGAGGACGAGTGGGGCCGCGGGCCCTATGAGCGCGAGTGGGGCCACAGGCCGCATGAGCGCCGCCGCCGCGGCTCGGAATGCGACGCTTGGCTCGTTCAGCTGAAGGCCCAAGGCTGCTTCTGAACGACCCGCTCTGAACCACTCTCCCGCCCGGCTCGGCCGCCCTGGAGCGCTCCGGCCACCGTGGCGCTCATGCAGGCGGCGAGCGGCACGGTCGTTGCTACCCGCGTCGGGACGCGGGGGACGAGACCATGAGCAAGTTCATTTACGCCCATGCCGGCGACGCCGACTGGAAGAGCGCCTTGGCCTCCTGCCTCGAGCAGATCGAGCGGCGGCTCGCGGACGCGCCCGCGCCCAATCTCGGCTGGTGCTATCTCACCGATTATTTCACCCAGGCCGCGAACGATATTTTGTCGGCGCTGCGCGCACGCCTGCCCGGCGTGCGTTGGGTGGGGACGGTCGGAGTCGGCGTCGGCGCCGAGGCGGTGGAATATTTCGACGCGCCGGGCCTCGCGATCATGCTGGCAGATCTTCCCGCCGGCTCCTTCGAGCTGTTCTCGGCGCCGGCGCAGCTCGACGGCGCCGCAAAGGGTTTCGAGCCCTTCACGGCGCTCGTCCACGCCAGCGGCGGAACCCCCGATCTTCAGGCCGAGCTCGAAGCCGCCAGCGCCAGGCTCGCCACCGGCTATTTGTTCGGCGGCCTCTCCTCGGCGCGCAACAAGGCTCTGTGCTTCGCCGACGATGTGCTGCCCGGCGGCCTCACCGGCGTCGCCTTCGGACCGCAGGCGACCGTCTTCTCGCGCGTCACCCAAGGCTGCCAGCCCATAGGCCCGCTGCGCACGGTCACGCGCGCGCAGGGCAATTACCTCGTGACTCTGGATGAAAAGCGCGCGCTCGACTGCGTGCTCGAGGATATGGGCCATACGCTCGACATAGACGACGCCGCGCTGCGCCTCGAGCTGGCGCAGACCTTGGCCGGAATCGTCGCCACGGGCGAGGACGTCTCCGCCAAGCCCGGCCAGTTCGGCGCCAATACGGAAGTGCGGCACATTGTCGGCGTCGGCCGCAAGGGCGGGCTGCTGATGATCGCCGAGCAGATAAAGGACGGAATGCGGCTCGCCTTCTGCAAGCGCAACGCCGAGGCGGCCAAGCATGATCTGCTGCGCATCGTCGCGGAAGTGCGCGCCCAGGCGGAGGCGGCCGGCGGCATGAGAGGCGCGCTCTATATCAGCTGCTCGGGGCGAGGCGGCCCGCATTTCGGCGAGCCCAACGCCGAATTCCGCATGGTTCACGAGGCGCTGGGAGGCGAGACGCCCTTGATCGGCTTTTTCGCCGGCGGCGAGATCGCCCGCCATCATCTCTACGGCTATACTGGCGTGCTGACGGTTTTCGCCGGAGCCTGAGAAAGAGGAAGCCCCAACATGAGCGCCGAGCCGCGCGGCGAGGATCCGAGCCGGATCGTCTCGCCCTTTGGGGTCGTCATGCCCCGCGTCATCTATGGGACGGCCTGGAAGAAGGAGCGCACCGCCGCTCTGGTGGAAGAAGCGCTGCGGACCGGCTTTCGTGGGATCGACACCGCCTGCCAGCCCAAGCATTACAATGAGCCGGGTGTCGGCGAAGGTCTGGCGGCGGCGTTCGGAGCCGGGCTCGCCCGCGCGGATATTTATCTGCAGACCAAATTCACGCCCTTCGGCGGGCAGGACCCCGAGAACATCCCCTATGACGCCGCCGCTCCGATCGGCGAGCAGGTGCGGCAATCCTTCGAGGTCTCGCTGCGCAATCTGCGCGTCGATCGCCTCGACGGATTGGTGCTGCACTCCCCCTACCCCGAGGACAAGGACACTCTGGAAGCCTGGCGCGCGATGGAGAGCCTGGCGGCGCAGGGCGGCGTGCGCCAATTGGGCGTCAGCAATTGCTACGAGCCGGCGCGGCTGAAGATGCTGTGGAAGAAGGCGCGGGTGAAGCCTGCCGTGATCCAGAACCGCTTCTACGCCAAGACCGGCTATGACCGCGAGATTCGCGCTTTCTGCGCAAAGCACGAGATTTTCTACCAGAGCTTTTGGACGCTCACCGCCAATCCCGAAACGCTGGCGAAGCCGGAGTTCGTCGCTCTCGCCGAAAAATATGGGCGCGGCCGGGCGCAGATTTTCTTCCGCTTCCTGACGCAGCAAAACATTCTGTGCCTCACCGGGACGTCCTCGCAAGAGCATATGCGCGACGATCTGGCGATATTCGACTTCTCCCTGACTGCGGAGGAATGCGCGACCCTGGACGCTCTGCTGACCAGCGCGCCGGCCTGAGCGGCTCGAAAACACGCGGAAACCGCCCTTGCATTCTCGATCCCGGCCGGACTCCGAGGCGCTGGAGATCGACCGCGCGCAATGCGCGCGCATTTCCCGGATGGCGCGCCGAGGGGCGGGGCATGGGCCATTTCGGCTTTTTCCGCGACCCGGGCCGGCCTTATCGGGGCGATTGCGCGCGCAGGCTTGCTGGGGAGCCGAAGGGAGAGACCGCCGCTCACTTCACGAATTTGACGGCGGCGAGAATGACGCCGCCGAGCACGATCTGCGTGACGACCAGCCAGCGGAGACTATCGACCTTCAGATTGGCCATTTCCGTGCGCAGCTCGCCGGCCAGCTCTTCGAGGTCCGCTTTGGTGGCGACGGAATCGCGCAGCGCCGCGTCCAGCGCATCGGCCTGCGCGGCGCCTGCTTATCGTCGAAGGCGGCCTCTTTCAGCCGATCGATATAGGCGAGACGATCGAAGGTTATCGCCGACGAGGTCATGCTCATAGAATAGGCGCAGGCCCGGCCAGGATCAATCGACGAACTCGGGCCATGGCCACGACGCTATGAGGACGACGGATTCGAAATGGCGAGAGAGACGGGGCTCGAACCCGCGACCTCCGGCGTGACAGGCCGGCGCTCTAACCAACTGAGCTACTCCCCCGCGAGCGCGGCGCAACGCATTGCGCTAGCGAGAGGCGCCGAATAAGGCACGCGCCGGCCAAAGTCAAGGAAGATGGCGGCGGGATTTGTCAGGGAACTGTCCAAGACCGCCGTCCGCGCCAGCGGCGACAAAACCGCGCAGCGACAGTTCGAACCTTCGAATCGCGGCGGTCCTGTGCTTTTTATAGCGAGACCGGAGCCTTCGGCGACCACCTAGGGGCTTTAGGGAGTTTCCGGTCATGAAGGCGAGGCCGTTCGGGGATAGTGTGTCCGGCGGCCCGGCGCTTCGGGCGGGGAGAAACGCATGTCGGCCAATTCGGCGACGCATCGGCTCGGGCGAGAAATCGCCGTCGCCATCGCTCTCAAGATCGCGGCCCTGGCCCTGCTCTATGTCCTTTTCTTCCCCCCTTCGCAGCGGCCGCATATGTCGCCGGCCGCCGTGGCGGAGAAGCTCTTCGCTCGAGACCGCGGCTGATCCTTCTTTCAGGAGCGCATGATGTTCGAACTCGACGTGGTGACGCTTTCACGACTGCAATTCGCGCTGACCGCCCTCTACCACTTCCTCTTCGTGCCGCTGACGCTCGGACTGTCGATCCTCCTCGCCATAATGGAGAGCGTCTTCGTGATGACCGGCCGCACCATATGGCGCGACGCGGTCAAATTCTGGGGCACGCTGTTCGGCATCAATTTCGCGATGGGCGTCGCCACCGGCATCACCATGGAGTTCCAGTTCGGAACCAACTGGTCCTACTACTCGCATTATGTCGGCGATATTTTCGGCGCGCCGCTGGCGATCGAAGGGCTGATGGCCTTCTTCCTCGAGGCGTCCTTCGTCGGCCTGTTCTTCTTCGGCTGGAACCGGCTGAGCAAGGTGGCGCATCTCGCCGTCACCTGGCTGGTCGCCATCGGCGCCAATTTCTCGGCGCTGTGGATTCTCATCGCCAATAGCTGGATGCTCAATCCGGTCGGGGCGGCGTTCAATCCGCAGACTTTGCGCATGGAGCTGACCTCCTTTGCAGAAGTGTTCTTCAACCCCGTCGCGCAATCGAAATTCGTGCACACCGTCAGCGCCGGCTATGTGACCGGCGCGATGTTCGTGCTGTCCATCTCGGCCTATTACCTGCTCTACAAGCGCGAGCATCGCGAGATCGCGCGGCGCTCCGCCAATGTGGCGGCGAGCTTCGGCCTCGCCTCGGCGCTCTCCGTCGTCGTGCTCGGCGACGAGAGCGGCTATACGGCGAGCTTCAACCAGAAAATGAAAATCGCCGCCATCGAGGCCATGTGGGAGACGGAGCCGCCGCCGGCCTCCTTCACCATTTTCGGCATTCCCGACGTCAAGGAGCAGACGACGCATTTGAAGGTCGAGGCGCCCTATCTCCTCGGCCTGATCGCGACGCGCTCGCTGGATACGCCCGTCGAGGGCATAAAATCGCTGGTCGAGAAATCGCAAACGCGCATTCGCGCCGGAATGCCCGCCTATGAATGGCTTTCCGCGCGTCCCGACGGGCCGAACGCTCCCATTCCCGACGAGCTGCTGCCCGCCTTCAAGGACCTCGGCCATTCGCTGCTCTTGAAGCAGATCCGGCCAGACATCGAGAACGCCACCGACGCGCAGGTGCGTGAAGCGGCGCTCACCACCATTCCCAATGTGCCGGTGCTGTTCTTTGCCTTCCGCATCATGGTGGCGCTGGGATTTTATTTCATCTTCCTGTTCGCGGCGGCCTTCCTCGTCGCCAGCCGCCGGCGCCTCAGAGACAATCCCTGGCTCTTGAAGCTCGCCTTCTACAGCCTGCCTCTGCCCTGGATCGCGGCCGAGCTCGGCTGGATCGTCGCCGAATATGGCCGCCAGCCCTGGATCATCGACAGCGTGCTGCCGACCTTCCTCGGCGCCTCCAATGTGCCGGCCTATAATGTTCTGCTGAGCCTCGGCGGTTTCGTGCTCTTCTACAGCGCGCTGGCGATCGTCGAAGTCTGGCTGATGCTGAAATACATCCGCCTCGGTCCGACGATCGAAACCTTCCCGAAAGAGGCGCCAGAGCGGCCCTTCCAAATCGCGTGACGCGCTTCCCCCTCCCCTCCAGGGGAGGGTCGGACCGCCATAGGCGGTCCGGGGTGGGGTAAGGCCCGAAACTCGGGGCGTCACCCCCCTCCCGCCCGCCTTCGGCGGTCGACCTCCCCCCTCGAGGGGGAGGTGGGAGCGCGAGCTTTTGAACGCCTGCCTCATCGAGGAGATTCCCGACATGATCGATTATGGAATTCTGCGGCTCGTCTGGTGGGCCCTGCTCGGAACGCTGCTCATCGGATTTGCGATCGCCGACGGCTTCGATCTCGGCGCCGCCGTCCTCCACCCCTTCGTCGCGCGTACCGACTCCGAGCGCCGGCAGACGCTCAACGCCATCGGCCCGGTGTGGGAGGGCAATCAGGTCTGGCTGATCCTCGGCGGCGGCGCGATCTTCGCCGCCTTTCCGGCGCTCTACGCCGTCTCCTTCTCGGGCTTCTATCTGGCGATGTTCCTCGTCCTGCTGGGCCTCATTCTGCGGCCGGCGGCGATCGTCTATCGCAGCAAGGTGGAGACGCATGGCTGGCGACGCGCCTGGGACTGGATATTCTTCGTCTCCGGCTTCGTGCCGGCGCTGCTGTTCGGCGTCGCCTTCGGCAATGTCTTGCTCGGCGCGCCCTTCCGCTTCGACGATCAGATGAACATCGTCTATGAGGGCGATCTCTTCGGCCTGCTCACCCCCTTCGCCCTGCTCGCCGGAGTCGTCAGCCTCGCGATGATCACGCTGCAGGGCGCGTGCTGGCTCGCGAGCAAGACGCAGGGCCAGCTCGCATTTCGCGCCAAGCTCGGCGGCCTTCTGGCGGCGATCGCGCTGCTGGCCGCCTTCACCTATGCCGGCTATTGGGGCTCCGAAAATATCGCGGGCTATGTGCTGACCAGCGCCGTCGATCCGTCCGCCCCCTCCAACCCGCTCGCCAAAACCGTCGCTCATGAGGCCGGCGCCTGGCGGGCCGCCTATGAGGCGCGGCCGTGGACGCTCGCCGCCCCGGCCGCCGTCTATTTCGGCGCGCTGGTCGCCGTGCTGGCGCTGGCCTTCTCGGCGCCGCTGATCGCCTTCATCGGCTCGAGCCTGGCGACGGCGGGCGTCATCGCCACGGCGGGCTTCACTCTGTTCCCCTTCGTGCTGCCGTCTTCGATCGAGCCCAATCACGGCCTGACGCTCTGGGACGCCTCGTCCAGCCAGCGCACATTGACGCTGATGCTGGCGGCGGTCGTCGTCTTCCTGCCCATCGTCCTCGCCTATACGGCCTGGATATATCGCGTCCTGCGCGGGCCGGTGTCGCAGGCGAGCGTCGGCGACAAGGACAATTATCCGTATTGAGCGCAGCTTCCCCATCGCGCATAGGAGATCGCCATGTGGTATTTTTCCTGGATTCTCGGCCTCGGCCTCGCCTGCGCCTTCGGCGTCATCAACGCCATGTGGCTGGAGCTCGAGGAATATAGCGAGGAAAAGTGATCGACCTGCGGGGCGGACGCCTTGACGGGTCGACGGCTTTCGCCTAGGAAGCCCACCTTCACCACTTCGGCGATGCGCTCCGTTCCTCGGCGGGAACGGAGCCGTCGTCGTATAAAAAGCCCGCAGGGGCCGGCCTCCACCGGACGCGGGTCTGATCGGCGAACCTCGAGTTCGCCCTCACATGGAGAGACGAGAAAATGGCCCGTATAGCCGGCGTCAACATTCCGACCAATAAGCGCGTCGTCATCGCTCTGCAGTATATCCATGGAATCGGGCCGAAAAAGGCGCAGGAGATCATCGAGAAGGTGAACATCCCGGCCGAGCGTCGCGTCGCCCAGCTGACCGACGCCGAAGTGCTGCAGATCCGCGAGACGATCGACCGCGACTATCTGGTCGAAGGCGATCTTCGCCGCGAAGTGGCGATCAACATCAAGCGCCTGATGGACCTCGGCTGCTATCGCGGCCTGCGCCATCGTCGCCAGCTGCCGGTGCGCGGCCAGCGCACCCACACCAACGCCCGCACCCGCAAGGGCAAGGCGAAGCCGATCGCCGGCAAGAAGAAGTAAGCAGGCTTACGTGTCGCGGGCTCTCCCGCGACGATCACCTGGCGCGGAGCGACGAACGCTTCCGCCCTCATCGAGCCCTAGCGCCCGGCATTACGGGCGCGTTCGAAGGACGAGAAAGAGACTATGGCAAAAGAGACCACCCGCGTTCGCCGCAGGGAGCGCAAGAACATCGTTTCCGGCGTCGCGCATGTGAATTCGACGTTCAACAACACGATGATCACCATCACCGACGCGCAGGGCAACACCGTGTCCTGGTCGTCCGCCGGCACGATGGGCTTCAAGGGCTCGCGCAAATCGACGCCCTACGCCGCGCAGATGGCCGCCGAGGACGCGGCCCGCAAGGCCGGCGAGCATGGCGTGCGCACCCTCGAGGTCGAGGTTTCCGGGCCGGGCTCCGGTCGTGAGTCGGCGCTGCGCGCGCTGCAGGCCGCGGGCTTCACCGTGACCTCGATCCGCGACGTGACGCCCATTCCGCACAATGGCTGCCGCCCGCGCAAGCGCCGCCGCGTCTGACGAGACCTGTTTCATCGAGACGAATTGCGACGGGGTCTCGCGCCGCAGGCGCGCGGGACCCGGCCGAGAGCTGAAGGAAAGGCGCCACAGTGAGCATCCAGAAGAACTGGCAGGAACTCATCAAGCCCAGCAAGCTCGAGGTGACGGCGGGTTACGATCCGCGCCGCATCGCGGTGGCCGTCGCTTCGCCGCTCGAGCGCGGCTTCGGCTTGACGTTGGGCAATGCGCTGCGTCGCATTCTGCTCTCCTCCCTGCAGGGCGCGGCGATCACCTCCATCCACATCGATGGCGTGCTGCACGAATTCTCGTCGATCCCCGGCGTGCGTGAGGACGTCACCGACATTGTCCTCAACATCAAGGACATCGCCATCAAATACAGCGGCGAGGGCGTGAAGCGCCTGACGCTGAAGAAGCTAGGTCCGGGGCCGGTCACCGCCGGCGACATCCAGGCCACCGGCGATCTGCAGATTCTCAATCCCGATCTCGTCATCTGCACGCTGGACGAGGGCGCCGAGTTCCGCGTGGAGTTCACCATCGCGACCGGCAAGGGCTATGTGCCGGCCGACCGCAACCGCGCCGAGGACGCGCCGATCGGCCTCATCCCGATCGACAGCCTCTATTCTCCGGTCAAGAAGGTGAGCTATCGCGTCGAGAACACCCGCGAGGGCCAGGAGCTCGACAAGGACAAGCTGACGCTGACGATCGAGACCAATGGCGCCATCTCGCCGGAAGACGCGCTCGCCTATGCGGCGCGCATTCTGCAGGATCAGCTGTCGGTGTTCGTGAACTTCGAGGAGCCGCGCCGCGAGGAGGCCGCCCCGTCCATCCCGCAGCTCGCCTTCAACCCGGCGCTGCTGAAGAAGGTGGACGAGCTCGAGCTTTCGGTGCGCTCGGCCAACTGCTTGAAGAACGACAATATCGTCTATATCGGCGACCTCATCCAGAAGTCGGAGGCGGAAATGCTCCGCACCCCGAACTTCGGCCGCAAGTCGCTGAACGAGATCAAGGAAGTGCTGGCGCAAATGGGCCTGCACCTCGGCATGGAAGTGCCCGGCTGGCCGCCGGAGAATATCGACGATCTCGCCAAGAGATTCGAAGAGCATTATTGATCCGCCCTCTCCCTTTTCCCGCGTGCGGGAGAAGGTGTCGCGCGAATGCGCGACGGATGAGGGCCCTCACCCGACCCCGCTCCGCGGGGCCACCCTCTCCCGCAAAGCGGGAGAGGGAATAATGGAACGGCCGTTCCTTGGCACGGCGGCCGCTAAAATAACGGAGACGCCGAATGTATCATCGTAACAAGAAGCGCCGCTTCGGCCGCACCCATGAGCATCGTCAGGCGATGTTCGTCAACATGGCCCAGGCGCTCATCAAGCATGAGCAGATCGTCACGACTCTGCCCAAGGCCAAGGATCTTCGCCCCATCGTCGAGAAGCTGGTGACGCTCGGCAAGCGCGGCGACCTCCACGCCCGCCGTCAGGCCATCTCCCGCCTGCGCGACGTCGATCTGGTCAGAAAGCTCTTCGACGTGCTCGGCCCACGCTACAAGGAGCGCAACGGCGGCTACACGCGCGTGCTGAAGGCCGGCTTCCGCTATGGCGACAACGCGCCGCTCGCCGTGATCGAATTCGTCGACCGCGACGTGGACGCCAAGGGCCAGGATTCCGGCCCCGTCCAGACGGCGACGGAAGAGGCGGCGTAACGCCGATGCTCCCCGGCCCCCTGAGCGGAAGCGTTCTCGGTTGGCCGAAAATTCTGCTGAGATTAGAAGGGGCGGCGCTGATGGCGGCCGCCCTTTTCGCTTATTTCGGCCTCGGCGCGGATTGGCGCCTGCTGGCCTGGCTGTTCCTTTTCCCCGATCTGTCGATGGCCTTCTATCTCGCCGGCCCGCGCGTCGGCGCAATCGCCTATAACACCGCTCATACGACGATCGTCCCCTTCGCCGTGCTCGGCGCCGGCGTCTATCTCGACCAAGGGCTGATGATCTCGATCGCGCTGATTCACATCGCGCATATCGGCTTCGACCGAATGCTCGGCTTCGGCCTCAAATATGGAAGCGCCTTCGGCGACACCCATCTCGGCCGCGTCGGCCGCCCGCCGGACGCGGAAGCGTGATTCTCGAGCCATGGGAAGAGCTCTCCCGCGCCCGCACCGCCGCGGGCGATGAGCTACTGTTGCGCCAACGCGGCGGAGTCTATGAAATCCGCTGCAACGGCTATGACCTCATGTCCAACCGAGCCCATCGCTCGGAGGAGGCGCTGGCTCGTCTCGCCCTCGCCGAGACGCGCGCCGCCGCGCCGCACATTCTGGTCGGCGGCCTCGGCATGGGCTTCACTCTACGCGCCGCGCTCGACGCCGCGCCGCGAGATGCCCGCATCATCGTCGCCGAGCTGCTCCCCGAGATCATCGCCTGGAACCGCGGCCCCCTCGCGCCGCTGGCCGGCCGGCCGCTGGAGGACGCCCGCGTCCAATTGCGGGAGGGCGACGTCGCCACGCTGATGGAGGCGGAAGCGGGCGCCTATGACGCCATCCTCCTCGACATAGACAATGGCCCGGAGGCGGTGCTCTGCGACATTAATTCTGCGCTCTTTTCCGCACGCGGCCTGCGCAAGATGCGGCGCGCCCTCGCCCCTTCCGGCGTGCTCGCCGTCTGGTCCGCCGACCCGTCGCCGCGCTTCGAGGAGCGGCTCGAGGAGACGCGCTTTTCCTTCCGCGCCGAGGAGATCGCCGCGCGTGGCGCGCAAGGCGATCCCCGCCACACGATTTATCTCGCGCGCGCCCTCGGCTGAGCGCCGCCCCTACGCGCTCACGCGAATTCCACGAGTCTGACGCTTTTCGGGCTAATATGCGGACCCGAATCTCGCCCCACGAATCGCACCCCGAGAGGACGATCGATGATTTTTCTTCGGCGCCAATTCATTGCGGCTCTCGCCATGCTCACGCTCGCCGCTCCGGCGGCGCTGGCGGAGGCCCTACTCGCGCCCCAGCAGGAGCGCGCGCTGCCCCAGTCGCGCGCCGATGTCGTTCTATCCTTCGCGCCCATCGTGAAAAAAGCGACGCCCGCCGTCGTCAATGTCTTCGCGACGCGCGTCGAGCAGCGGCCGGCCAATCCTTTCTTCGACGATCCGATCTTCCGCCGCTTCTTCGGCGAGGGCGGCGGCGGCCAGCGTGGGCCGACGGCGCAATCACTCGGCTCCGGCGTCATCGTCGACGCCTCGGGCCTCGTCGTCACCAATAATCATGTCATCGAAGGCATGACCGACGTAAAGGTCTCGCTCTCCGACAAGCGCGAGATACCGGCGAAAATCCTGCTGCGCGATCCGCGCACCGATCTCGCCGTGCTGAAGCTGACCGAGGCCGCGACCTATCCGATGATGGAGCTCGGCGATTCGGACGCGCTCGAGGTCGGCGATCTCGTCCTCGCCATCGGCAATCCTTTCGGCGTCGGGCAGACGGTGACGCAGGGCATCGTCTCGGCGCTGGCGCGCACGCAGGTCGGCATTTCCGACTATGGCTTCTTCATCCAGACCGACGCCTCCATCAATCCCGGCAATTCCGGCGGCCCTCTCGTCGATATGAGCGGACGCGTCATCGGCATAAATTCGGCGATCTTCTCCAAATCGGGCGGCTCGGTCGGCATCGGCTTCGCCATCCCCGTCAATATGGTCAAGATCGTCGTGGCGGCGGCCAAGGGCGGCGGCAAGCAGGTCAAGCGCCCGTGGCTGGGCGCGACGCTGCAAAATCTCTCCAAGGAGATTTCCGACAGCCTCGGCCTCGAGCGCCCCGCCGGCGCGCTGATCGCCGATCTCTACCCCAAGGGCCCGGCGCTGGAGGCCGGCTTGAAGCGCGGCGACGTCATCGTCGCCGTCGACGGCCAATCGGCGGACGATCCGGAGGCGGTCGGCTATCGCCTCGCCACCAAGCCGCTCGGCGGACAGGCGACGCTCGGCGTGCTGCGCGCCGGCAAGACCATCGCCGTGCCTCTGAGGCTCTCCGCCGCCCCGGAAGTCCCCGCGCGCGACGCGGTGAAGGTGAAAGGCCCTTCGCCCTTCGCCGGCGCGACGGTCGTCAATATCTCGCCCGCCGTGCTCGAGGAATTCTCCGTGCAGGGCGCGGCCAATGGCGTCGTGGTGGCGGAGATCGATCCGCAATCGGTCGCCGCGCAGCTCAATCTGCAAAAGGGCGACGTGATTCTCGTCGTCAATGACGAGAAGATCGGAACGACGCGCGACCTCGAGCGGGCGACGATCAACCGCCATTATTATTGGAAGATCACGCTCGCCCGCGAGGGGCAGGTGATCACGACGGTGGTCGGGGGGTAATGGACCGTATCGAATATCGCCTCGGGCTCTGCGACATATCGGGCGAGCATCGCCCAATAGCGATACTGCGCGCGGCGAGCCCGTTTCCATCGGTCGCGGTCGGCGAGCGTTTCGACGACGAAGGCTGGCCGCGCCTCGATCCGAACGATCCGCCCGGCTCCGCAACGGCGCCGAAGCGTTACACAATTCGTTCCGTCAAGCATGTCGTCACTCGGGGTGACGGCGTACCGATCCGCTCGCAAGCGGATCGCTGACCGTCGCCCTCGTCTTTGCGTCTATTTCGTCCAAGGTCCTTTCATGTTCTCCATCCGAGACGATGGATTGCTGCGCGGCGGAATTTTTCGTCGGATGATCGCCTTCACGATCGACATGACGCTCGTCGCCTTCCTGCTGCAGCTCGCCGGCGTCGCCGGCTTTTGGCTGACCGACGGCCATATTCGGGCGTCCTCCGGTTTCGGCTCGACGCTATGCCAGTCGCGCGCCGCGCCGCCCCTCGGCTTGCCGATCCCGCAGAGCTTTCGAGTCGATTTCGTGACCGAATGCGCCGAGAGCCTCTTCGGCGCGCCCTATTCACGATCCGCCAAGATCGGCCGCCGGACGCGCATCGACGCTGTCGCTCGGGAAGAAGCGGTCGACATCCCCCTCGACGCCAGCGGACGCCCGGGCGCCATTCTCGATCTGTCGCTCTTCATCCTGCCGCTCTTCGCAGCCATGCGCATTTTTTTCGAGCGCGACGGCGGCCGCACATTGGGGCGACGCCTCGCCGGGCTTCGCCTCATCGCCGAGGATGTTGTGATCCTCGACCGGCGTCGCCTCGTCATTCGCTATGCGGCTATGTTCGCTCCGCTCGCGCCCGGCGTCGCATTCGACGCCTGGATCGCCACGCTGCCGCCCTTCGGCCTATGGGAGCGGCTCGATCTCTCGCAGTTTTTCGAGGCCTATGCGACGGTCGCGGCGCCCGTCGCTCGCGCCTTTCTCTGGGCCGCGATCGACATAGCGCGCGGAGCCGACGCCTATTACGACCGTCTCATCGGCGGCGCCGTCGTGCGTGACTGACGCGATTTTCTCCCCTGTGCGCCTACGCACAAACACGCAGCCGCCGCTCCCTTAGAAACAGCATCGTTCGACGGGCATGAAGCCCGCGACGCTGGGGGAGTAGAGACAATGACCTTCGCCGTTTCGGAACTCGCTTCGCGCCCTGTGCAGACCGCCGCCGCCATGCGGATGGCCTTCGTCATTCTCGGCGCCACTGTCGCGCTCGCCGGCGCCAAGGCTTTCACGGCGCGGAGCGTCGCCGCCCCCATTCTCCCGAGCGCGCCCGTCGCGCCGATCGCCGAATCCGTCGCTCTCGCCGACGCCGAGGCGACGCAGGACGTCTGTCGCCGCGTCGTGGTCGAGATCGACGAAGGCTATGGCGTGCGCGGCCATGTCACGCGCTGGATCTGCCGCAAGGCGTCTTGATCGGCGCTCTGTGTCCTCGCGCACAAACGCCGGGCCTCGGCCGTCGTAAACCCCCCCTCATGCGCTGGGCGAGCCGCCCGGACACGCGCCTTCCGAGGATGAGACAATGACCTTCGCCGTCACCGAATTCGCGTCGCGCCCCGTCGAGACCGCTTCCGCCGTGAAGATCGCCTTCGTCATTCTCGGCGCGACCGTCGCCCTCGCCGGGACCAAGGCGCTGCTGTCGCGCAATGCTGCGCCGATCGCCGAGCCGGCCGTCTTCGCCGAGCACGCGGAAGACCGCTGC
This sequence comes from Methylosinus sp. KRF6, assembly GCF_018887255.1. Classification (NCBI taxonomy): domain Bacteria; kingdom Pseudomonadati; phylum Pseudomonadota; class Alphaproteobacteria; order Hyphomicrobiales; family Methylocystaceae; genus Methylosinus; species Methylosinus sp. KRF6. The sequence goes on from NZ_JAHLJF010000001.1 coordinate 1,737,073, forward strand.
CGTTACGTCCCGGTCGAATCCCACGGCGGGCTCGCCGAGGGCAAGGCGCTGCGCGTCGTCTGCCGCAAGCCGCGTTGAGCTTTCGCTGTCATAGCCGCACGAAACGATAGCCGACTCCGGGCTCGGTCACGAGGATTTTCGGCGCCGCGGCGTCCTCTTCGATCTTGGCGCGCAATTGGCCGATGAAGACACGCAAATATTGCGTGTCTTCGCCATGGGCGGGGCCCCATACCGCCGTCAATATCTGCCGATGGGTGAGCAAGCGGTCGGCATGGCGCGCGAGCGTCGCCAACAGCTCATATTCCTTGGGCGTCAGCTTCACGACGACGCCGTTGCGGGTCACGAGGCGTCGGCCGAGATCGATGCGCAGCCCGCCGCTTTCTATCTCGCTCGCCTCGGCCGCGGTTTTCCCGCCATGACGCAACGCGGCCCTCAACCGCGCCAGCAATTCGCCGATCGAAAAGGGCTTTTCGACATAATCGTCGGCGCCGGCGTCCAGCGCGGCGATCTTCTCCGCCTCGCGCTCGCGCGCCGAGAGAATGATGATCGGAACCTGCGAAAAGGCGCGCGCCCGGCGCAGAACCTCCTTGCCGTCCATATCCGGCAGGCCGAGATCGAGCAGAACCGCGTCCGGGGCATGGGCGGCGATCGCCTTCAGCGCCTCGCGGCCGGTCGCGGCCTCCAGCGTCTCATAGCCGCTGGCGGCGAGCGCGGGCCGCAGCACGCGCAACATTTGCGGTTCGTCGTCGACGATCAATATGCGCGGGCCGCTCATGCCGTTTCGCCGCTCTGTCTTTCTCTGCCGCAGTCGCATAATCCGCTCCGCGGCGCCATACAACGGCGCCGATTCGCGCCGAATTGATCCGGCCGCCGCCACCGCCGAACGATCGAACGATTCCGTTCGATCGGAAAGCGCACTAGAAACGAGCCGATGACGCAAGCTCGATCCGAAGACTTCGCCCGCCTCTATCTGGCGACGCCCCGCCTCGCCGAGGTCGAGGCCTTTTTGCCGCGCCTCGCCGCGGCGCTCGCGGCCGCCGAGGTCGCGAGCCTGTTGCTGCGCCTCGACAATCTGGAAGGGTCGGCGGCGGAGCGCGCCGTGGGCGCCATCGCCGAAATCACGCAGCCCGCAGGCGTCGCTCTGCTGATCGAGGGCGATCCAGAGCTCGTCTCGCGCTGCGGCGCGGACGGGCTGCATCTTCCCTATGACGAGAAGCGCCTCGCCGCGGCGTCGAAGCGCCTCTCGCCGGATTATATCGTCGGGGTGGGCGGTCTTTCGACCCGCGACGAGGCGATGCGGGCCGGCGAGGCGGGCGCGGATTATCTCCTCTTCGGCGATGTCGGCGAGAATGGCGCGCCGCCGCCGCTCGAATGGACCGCCGCGCGCATCGCCTGGTGGGCGGAGATTTTCAACACGCCCTGCGTCGCCTTTGCGCGCAGCCTTGCGGAGGTCGGCCCGCTCTCCGCCGCCGGCGCGGAATTCGTTTTGCTGGCCGAGGCCGTGTGGGACGATCCCCGCGGCCCCGCCGAGGCCGTTCGCGACGCCGCGCGGCTCGCCCGCGAGGCGGGGCGATGAGAGCGCGCCTCGCCCTCGCTCTCGCCCTGCTGGCGAGCCCCGCCCCGGCCGCCGAGTCGACGCCGCCCGCCGCCGATCTCGCCTTCGGGGCCTATCAGCGCGGTGACTTCGTCGCCGCCAGAGGCGAGGCGGAGAAGCGCCTCGCCGCAAATCCCAAGGACGCCGCCGCTCTGACCTTGATCGGCCGGCTCTATCTCGATGGGCAAGGCGTGGCGCGCGACCGGGCGCAGGCGATGCAATGGTTTCGCCGCGCCGCCGACGCCGGCGGCCGGGACGCGGCCTATTTCTTCGGCGCGGCGGCGCTCACCGGCCGCGACATCGCCAAGGACCACGCGCTCGCCCGCGCCTATCTCGAGAAAGCGCAGGACCATCCAGCGGCGCTCGAGCTGCTCGGCGAGGCCTCGCTCGAGAACGACGGCAAGGAGCCCGATTTTGCGCGCGCCATCGGCTATTTCCGGCGCGCGGCGCAGCTCGACAATTCCGACGCCGCCTATGCGCTGGCGCTGCTCTATAAGACCGGCCGCGGGGTCGCCGCCGATCCCGCCGAGGCGGCCAATTGGCTGCGCAAGGCCTCCGAGGCCGGCCACACCGCCGCCATGGTGGAATTCGCGATCATGGAGTTCAACGGCGTCGGCGTCGCGCGCGACCGCGCCGATGCGGTGAAGCTGCTGCGGCGGGCGGCCACGGCCGGCAATATCGTTGCGCAAAATCGGCTGGCGCGCTTGCTGGCGGAAGGACTCGGAGTCGAGAAAAATCATTCCGAGGCCATGCTGTGGAACAGCCGCGCCAAGGCGGCCGGCCTCGTCGACGACAAGCTCGACGCGCTGCTGGCGGCGACCACGGCGGCCGCGCAAAAGCCCGCGCCCGCCGCGCCGGCCGCCACGAAATAGCGCGCCATGGCGAGCCTTTCGGCGCGTCTGTCGCGCGCGGTCCTGCGGCGCTTCCTGCGCCCGCGTCTTAGCGGCGATGCGGGAGACGAAGCGGCCGTCCGGGCGCTGAATCTGCGCTGGCCCTGGCCTCCGGCCGGCGCCGCGGAGACCGATCCGCAAACGCCCGGAGAATGGATCAGAACGGGCTCCGCCGAGGCGGCGACGCTGCTCTATCTCCATGGCGGCGCCTTCATGGCCGGGTCGCCGCGCCTCTACCGCTCGACCGCGCGTTTTTTCGCGCGGGCCGGTTTCGACGTCTTCACCCCCGCCTATCGGCTGGCGCCCGCGCATCGTTTTCCGGCCGCGCTCGACGATGTGACCGCCGCCTATGAGCGCCTCGTAGCGCTGGGGCCGCTCATGCTCGCCGGAGATTCCGCCGGCGGCGGATTGGCGCTGGCGCTGATGCTGCGGCTGCGCGCGCGCGGCCTGCCGTTGCCGCGCGCGGCGGCGCTGTTCTCGCCCTGGACCGATCTTTCCGCGAGCGGCGCCTCGACGCGCGACAATGAGGGGAAAGACCCGATCTTCACGCGGCGCGCGCTGCGGCTGGCCGCGCGGCAATATCTCGGCGAGGCGAGCGCGCGCGAGCTCGAAGCCTCGCCGCTGTTCGGCGACCTCACCGGCCTGCCGCCGCTCCTATTGCATGTGGGCGCGGACGAGCTGCTGCTGGACGATTCGCGCCGTCTCGCCGAGCGCGCCGCAGCGGCGGGAACAAAGGTGGAGCTGACGATTTTCGCGTCTGTGCCGCATGGCTGGCAATTGGGCGTCGCCTTCATGCCGGAGGCGCGCGCCTCGCTGCGCGAAGCGGCCGCGTTTCTCGCACGCTGCGCCGGAGACTGAACCGCCCGCCCGGCGCTCTTCCCGCGCGAGCGGGAGGAGCGCCGGGCGGGCGGCTCGATATTCCGCCGTGTTCCGCCTTACTCGCGGCCGACGCTCAGATAGGTGAAGCCGCGTTTGCGAATGTCGGCCGCGCGGTAGATGTTGCGCAGATCGACGATCACCGGCGTCTTCAGCAGCGTCTTGACGCGATCGAGATCGAGCGCGCGGAACGCGTCCCATTCGGTGACGATGACCAGCGCATCGGCGCCTTCCGCCGTCTGATAAGGGTCGTCGCAGAAGATCACTTCCGGCATCAGCGGCTTCGCCTGACCCATGCTCTCGGGGTCATAGGCGTGGACCTTGGCGCCGTCGCCGGCGAGCGAGGCCACGATGGCGAGCGAAGGCGCGTCGCGCATGTCGTCGGTATTGGGCTTGAAGGCGAGGCCGAGCAGGCCGATCTTCTTGCCGCGCACCGAGCCGCCGAGCGCCGAGATCACTTTGCGCGCCATGGCGCGCTTGCGGGAATCATTGACCGCGACGACGGTCTCGACGATGCGCAGCGGCGCGGAATAGTCCTGGCCGGTCTTCAGCAGGGCGAGCGTGTCCTTGGGGAAGCAAGAGCCGCCATAGCCCGGCCCGGCGTGCAGGAATTTCGAGCCGATGCGATTGTCGAGGCCGATGCCGCGCGCGACATCCTGCACATCCGCGCCCACTTTCTCGCAGAGGTCGGCGACCTCGTTGATGAAGGTGATCTTGGTGGCGAGAAAGGCGTTGGCCGCATATTTGGTGAGCTCGGAAGTGCGGCGGCCGACGAAGACCAGCGGCGGCTGGTTGAGGCTCAGCGGACGGTAGATTTCCGCCATCACCTCGCGGGCGCGGTCGTCCTCGACGCCGATGACGACGCGGTCCGGGCGCTTGAAATCCTCGATCGCCGCGCCTTCGCGCAAAAATTCCGGATTGGAGACGACCGCGAAATCGGCCTTGGGATTGACCTCGCGGATGAGGCGCTCGACCTCGTCGCCCGTGCCCACGGGAACCGTAGATTTGTTGACGATGACGGTGAATTTGTCGAGCGCGCGTCCGATCGTCTCGGCGGCGGCGTAGACATAGGAGAGATCGGCATGGCCGTCGCCGCGGCGCGAGGGCGTGCCGACGGCGATGAACACGGCGTCCGCGCCGCGCACGGCGGGGGTGAGATCGGTGGTGAAGAACAGGCGGCTCTGCTTCACATTATTGGCGACGAGCTCGTCGAGGCCGGGCTCGTAGATCGGAATTTCGCCGCGCAGCAGCCGCTCGATCTTGGAGGCGTCGCTGTCGACGCAGGTCACGACATGGCCGAAATCGGCGAAGCAGGCGCCGGATACGAGGCCGACATAGCCCGATCCGATCATGGTGATGTTCATCGTATGTGGTCTCTCATTCGGTCCAATGGAGTGTCATTGCAGCGAAACTATTTCGTCGCCATGACAAAATGGCAGTTCGGGCCGCGCGCCGGCGGGCCGGCCCTAACCTCCGACCCCGAAAGCCGCCAAAGCGGCCATATTGACGATATCGGCGTCGGTCGCGCCCAATTGAACGATTTGGATCGGCTTGTCGAGCCCGACGATCAAGGGACCGAGCACGGTCGCCCCGCCCAGCTCCTGGAGCATTTTGGTCGAAATGGAGGCCGAATGAAAGGCCGGCATGACCAGCACATTGGCGGTGTCGCTGAGACGCGAGAACGGATAGGCCGCCATTGCGTGGCGATTGAGCGCCACATCGGCCGCCATTTCGCCCTCATATTCGAAATCGACGCGTCGAGCGTCGAGCGCGCGCACCGCATCATGGACGCGGGCGGTGCGCTCGCCCGGCGGATAGCCGAAAGTGGAGAAGGCCAGCATGGCGACGCGCGGCTCGAGGCCGATGCGCCGCGCCACCCCGGCCGCCTCTATCGCTATATCGGCGAGGTCGGCGGCCTCGGGCATTTCGGTGATCGCCGTGTCGGCGACGACGACGATGCGCCCATGCGCCAGCACCAGCGAGACGCCGATGAGCCTGTGTCCCGGCTTCTGATCCACGACATGGCGCACATCTTCGAGCGCATTGGAGAAATTGCGGGTGACGCCGGTCACCATCGCGTCGGCGTCGCCCTGCGCCACCATGGCCGCGGCGAAATGATTGCGGTCGGTGTTGATGAGGCGTTGGCAATCGCGGAACAAATAGCCCTTGCGCTGCAGCCGCTCGAACAGAAATTGCGCATAGACGCCATTGCGCGAGGAGAGCTTGGCGTTGTGCACCTCGATCTGATCGCCGAGCTCCAATCCGGCGCTCTTGGCCATCTGCGCCACGCGCTCCTCGCGGCCGACGAGAATGGCGCGGCCCAATCCTTGCGCGACGAAGGAGAGCGCGGCGCGAATGACCTGCTCCTCCTCGCCCTCGGCGAAGACGACGCGTTTGGGATCGCGCCGCACGCGGTCATAGATCGTGTGCATCAGCCCGGCGATCGGATCGCGCCGCGCGGACAGCTCGGCGCGATAGACGTTCATATCGACGATCGGATGGCGCGCGACGCCCGAATCCATCGCGGCGCGCGCCACCGCCGGCGGCACGATGGCGATCAGGCGCGGATCGAAAGGCGCGGGGATGATATAGTCGCGGCCGAAGCGCGGGCGCGCGCCCTGATAGGCGTTGGCGACCTCGTCCGGCACATCCTCACGCGCGAGCTCGGCGAGGGCTTTCGCCGCGGCGATCTTCATTTCCATATTGATCGTCTTGGCGCGCACATCGAGCGCGCCGCGGAAAATATACGGGAAACCCAGAACATTGTTGATCTGATTGGGATAGTCGGAGCGTCCCGTGGCGACGATGGCGTCCGGCCGCGCGGCGAGCGCCTCCTCCGGCGTGATCTCGGGATCGGGATTGGCCATTGCGAAGACGATCGGGTCCGGCGCCATGGTCTTCAACATGTCGGGCGTCAGCGCGCCTTTCACCGAGAGGCCGAAGAAAATATCGGCGCCGTCCAGCGCCTCGGCGAGCGTGCGCGCGCTCGTCTCGACGGCATGGGCGCTCTTCCATTGATTCATGCCCTCGACGCGGCCGCGATAGACGACGCCTTTCGTGTCGCAGAGAATGACATTCTGCGGCGCGAAACCCATGGCCTTGGCGAGATCGAGACAGGCGATGCCGGCGGCGCCCGCGCCATTGCAGACGAGGCGCGTGTTCTTTATGTCGCGGCCGGTGAGATGCAACGCATTCAACAGGCCGGCGCTGGAGATGATCGCCGTGCCGTGCTGATCGTCGTGAAAGACGGGAATGTCCATCAATTCGCGCAGGCGCTCCTCGATGACGAAGCACTCGGGCGCTTTGATGTCCTCGAGATTTATGCCGCCGAAGGAAGGGCCGAGATAGCGCACGGCGGCGATGAAGGCCTCCACCTCCTGCGTGTCGATCTCGAGATCGATGGAGTCGATATCGGCGAAGCGCTTGAACAAGGTCGCCTTGCCTTCCATCACGGGCTTGGCCGCGAGCGCGCCGAGATTGCCGAGGCCGAGGATCGCCGTGCCATTGGTGATGACGGCGACGAGATTGCCCTTGGCCGTATAGTCGAAAGCGAGGGACGGGCTTTCCGCTATGGCCAGCACGGGCGCGGCGACGCCGGGCGAATAGGCGAGCGAGAGATCGCGCTGCGTGGCCATCGGCTTGGTGGGCACGACGGCGATTTTGCCGGGCCGCCCGCGCGAGTGATAGAGCAGCGCCTCCTTGTCGGTGAAGACCGGACGTTCGCGTTTCGGCGGCTTTTCGGCCATTTTTCACCCTCTCGTTCCGAATCATCGGATTGCCGGCGGCAGTTAGCAAGAGGTTTGCGACGACAATATGCCGAAGGTCGCGGCGGCGCGCCGCTTCCGCCCGTCGCGCGCGCGACGGGCGTCGTCTTTCGGCCGACAAAAATCCGCCGCAGGCGCGGGAGACCGCCGGAAGCTACATCCGCCGCAGCACTTCCGTCTCGAAGCTCTCGCGGATCGCCTCTTCCTTCAGCTTGCGTCCGATGAAGACGAGGCGGGCGCTGCGCTTTTCGTCCGGGCGCCAGTCGCGCTGCAGATCGCCGTCCAAAATCATATGCACGCCCTGGAAGACGAAGCGCTTCGGCTCGCCGGTGAAGGCGACGATGCCCTTGCAGCGCAGAATATCCGCGCCTTCGCGCTGCACGAATTCATTGAGCCAGGGCACGAAGACATTGGGATCGAGCTCGCCTTCGTGGAGGATGGAGACCGAGCCCATCTCCTCATCGTGATAATGCTTCAGCCCATGGCCGTGATCATCGTGATGCGCGTGCTCATGGTGGTCGTGGTCGTGCTCGTGATGATGATCGTGGCTGCAATCCGGCCCGCACTCGTGATCGTGCTCATGATGATCATGTTCATGATCATGGTGGTCATGATCCTCCGCCTCGAGGAACTGCGGCTCGATCTCCAATATGCGATCGAGATCGAAAGCATTGCGCTCCAGCACCGCCGCGATCGGCACTTGCGCCTTCACCGCATGATGCAGCGTCGCATAAGGATTGATGGCGCGAATGCGTCCTTCCACCTCGGCGAGCTCCTCGCGCGTGACGAGATCGGTCTTGTTCAGCACGATGACGTCGGCGAAAGCGATCTGATTCTTCGCCTCCGGCGCATCGGCGAGACGCTGCGCCAGAAATTTGGCGTCGGCGAGCGTCACCACGGCGTCGAGCCGCGCCGCCTCCTTCACATCGGCGTCGACGAAGAATGTCTGCGCCACCGGCGCCGGATCGGCGACGCCGGTCGTCTCGACGATGATGGCGTCGAATTTGCCGCGGCGCTTCAGCAGACCTTCGATGATGCGGATGAGATCGCCGCGCACGGTGCAGCAGATGCAGCCATTGTTCATCTCGAAGATTTCCTCGTCCGCGCCGACGACGAGGTCATTGTCTATGCCGATCTCGCCGAACTCGTTGACGATGACGGCGTAGCGCCGCCCGTGCTGCTCGGTGAGAATGCGGTTGAGAAGAGTCGTCTTGCCGGCGCCGAGATAGCCGGTGAGGACGGTGACGGGAATCTTGTCGGTCAAGGGGCTGCTCCTATTGCGCGCCTTTGCGGAGCTGATCGCGCATTTTCATGAGCTCCTGCATGTTCATCTGTCCGCCCGGGCCGCCGAGCGCCTTCAGCGCCGGCGCATCCACATCGCCGGGCTTCTGCCCCGGCTTGCAGGGACCGAGCCATTTCGCCTCCATCACAATGTCGGAGGGGGCGCGCGAGGACAACGGCGGGTCGAAAGTCATATGCAGCTCGGCGCGATAGGCGGACTGGAAGCTGCCGGTGAAAGTCCCCTCCGTCGTCGCCACGCGGTCGCCGATCTTGCAGACCGAGCTCATGCGATATTTGTCGCCCTCTCGCCGGAAGCTCATCTTCTCACATTGCTGCTCCTGCCCGCCGAAGCGCTGGCGCAAGAGGTCGTCGGTCTTTTCGTCGACGCAGGTCTCCATCTGTCCGACGAGGCGCGCGGCGGCGCCCTGCGTATGCTCGATCCGCCACAGCCCCGCCTTGCGGCGCGGAAACTCGTCCGCCGCAGCGGCTACGACGGACAAGGCCAAGATGGCGCCGGCCACGCCGAGAGGAAAGGGACAATGCATGAGAACAAGGCTCCGCGACGCGCGGCAATCTCGCGCCCTTCGCGCAGTATAGACGAAAACCCGGCCGAAAGTCGTCGGCGACCTCAGGGCCTCAGCGCCTGGGTCAATTGCGTCACATTGAAGCGCATCAGCCGAAGATAGTTCGGCGCCGGGCCGTCCGGCGCGGAGAGCGCGTCCGAATAGAGCGTGCCGCCGACCTTGGCTCCCGTTTCCGCGGCGATGCGCTTGGCGAAGCGCGGATCGACGACATTCTCGAGGAACACAGCCGCGACCTTATGCGCCTTCACCGCATCGACGATGCGGGCGATGTCGCGCGCGCTCGCCTCGGCGTCGGTGGAGACGCCCTGCGGGGCGATGAATTCCACGCCATAGCGCGCGGCGAAATAGCCGAAAGCGTCATGGGTGGAGACGACGCGGCGGCGCGCCCGCGGAATGGCGTCGATCGCCGCGACGATCTCGGCGTCGAGCGCGCCGAGCGCATGGAGATATTGCGCCGCATTGATCCGATAGCGCTCGGCGCCGTCGGGATCGGCCTCTATGAGCGCGTCTCTTATGTTGGCGGCATAGATTTTCACATTGGCGACATCCTGCCAGGCGTGCGGATCGACCCCCTCGCCATCCTTGCGCGGCGTGACGGCCCGGCTCACGGTGACGATGCGCGCCTTTGTCTTGGAGGCGGAGACGAGGCGGTCGATCCAGCCTTCGAAGCCGAGGCCGTTGACGAAGACGAGCTTCGCCGCGGCGAGGCGGCGCCCGTCCTGCGGGCTCGGCTGATAGACATGGGCGTCGCCGTCCGGCCCGACAATGGTCGCGACGTCGACGCGATCGCCGCCGACGATGCGGACGAGATCGCCGAGAATGGAAAAGCTGGCGACGACGGGAAGCCGGGGCGGCGGCGGCGGCGCGGGCTGGGCGCGCAGCGGCGAGGCGAGGAGCGCGAATGTCGCCAGCACGGCGCGACGCGTCACGAGGCTCAGGGGGCCGGGAAATTTCGAGGACGTCTCGCGCAACGATTCCATGTCATCCCTCCAAATGTCGCTTCGGCCTCCGCAAGCGAATCACGCCGCCTGTCTTTCCGAAAATCAAAGAGAGGAAATAAGCGCCGCCCGCCATGAGGATGATCACCGGCCCCGCGGCGAGGCCGGAATGGAAGGACAGGACGAGGCCGAAATAGGAAGAGGCGGCGCCGATCGCCGCCGCCAGCGGCAGCGCCCCGGTGAGACCGCGGGTCCACAGCCGCGCCGAGGCGGCCGGCAGCATGATGATTCCGACCGCCATCAGCGTGCCGAGCGCGTGGAATCCGGCCACCAGATTGAGCACCACCAGCGCCAGAAAGGCGAAGGGAATCCATTCCCCCAAAGGGGTGACGCGGCGCGCGAACAAAGGATCGAAAGTGTCCAGCGCCAGCGCCCGATAGGCGAGCGCGAGCGCCGCGAGCGTGACGCTCGCAATGGCGGCGAGGAAAATCAGAGTGGCGTCGTCGAGCGCCAGCACCGAGCCGAACAGCACATGCAGGAGATCGACATTCGAGCCCTTGAGCGAGACGAGGGCGACGCCGAGCGCCAGCGAGACGAGATAGAAAGCCGCGAGCGAAGCGTCCTCGCGCAAGGCCGTCCAGCGCGCCGCCGCGCTCGAGGCGACGGCGACGGCGAGGCCGGCGAGCAGGCCGCCAAAGGTCATGGCCGGCAGCGACAGGCCGCAGGCGAGATAGCCGAGCGCCGCGCCCGGCAATATGGCGTGCGAGAGCGCGTCGCCGGCCAGCGACATGCGCCGCAGAATGAGAAACACGCCGAGCGGACAGCCGGAGACGGAGAGCGCCACCGCGCCGATGAGGGCGCGGCGCATGAACTCATAATCGAAGAAAGGCGCGATGAAGAGATCATGCAGCATCGGGAGTCTCGTCGCGCCGGCATTCCTCCGCATCGCGGTCGAAAGCCTCGACCATGCGACTCGCCTCGGCGAGGCGGGCCTCGGACAAGGCCTCTTGCGTCGCGCCCCAGAACAGGGGCTCGCGCGCCAGCAGCAGCGCCTGCGGAAAGACCCGGCGGGCGAGATCGAGCTCGTGCAGAACCGCGATCACGGTGCGGCGCTCCTCGCGCCAGCGGGCGATGATTCGCACCAGATCGTCGATGGTGGCGGCGTCGATGGCGCCGAAAGGCTCATCGAGCAGAATGACCGGGCGATCCTCGACCAAAAGCCGCGCGAACAGCGCGCGCTGCATCTGGCCGCCGGAGAGCGTGCCGATCTGCCTGTCCTCGAAGCCGTCGAGACCGACGGCGGCGATCGCCGCGGCGACGCGCGCGCGCTCCTGCGGCCCGATGCGGCCGAAGAGGCCGATGCGGCGCATCGCGCCCATGCAGATGAAATCCAGCACATCGATCGGAAAGGCCTGATCGATCTCGGCCGCCTGCGGCAGATAGGCGATATCGCGCGGCGCGAGCCCGTCGAAGGCGATGCGCCCGCCGAGCGGCGCGAGCAGACCGGCGAGGCCTTTCAGCAGGGTGGATTTGCCGGCGCCATTGGGCCCGCAGACGGCGAGCGCCGCGCCGGCCTCGACGACGCCGGAAAGATGATGCACCGCCGGGCGGCGCTCATAGCCGAGCGTCACATTCTCCAGCCGGATCGCTCCAGCGCTCATGAATCGCGCCTTCAGTTCAGCGCCCAATAGACGCCGGCCCACAGCAACGCCGATACGGCGGCGGCGGCGAGGAGCCGCTCGCCCGCCGAGAGGCGCAGGAACGAGACGCGGTCGTCGGGGCGCGCGGCCTGCGCGTGAGCGGCGGGCGCGTGCTTATGGAAAAGCGCCGATTGCGGACGGTTCATTTCCGAATGTTATATTATTACACCCGACGCCGGCAAGCTCGGAATGCCGTCAACTCGCGCGCCCGGGCACCAGAATGACGCGGAAGTCGTTCACATTGGTGCGGGTCGGGCCGGTGACGAGCAGATCGCCGAGCTTCTCGAAGGCGGTATAGGCGTCATTATTGGCGAACAGCGCCTTGAGATCGACGCCCTGCGCCGCCGCCCGCGCGAAGCTGTCGGCGGTCATGATCGCCCCGGCATTGTCCTCGCTGCCGTCGATCCCGTCCGTGTCGCAGGCGATGGCGGAAATGCCGCCGAACCCCTCGAGCGCCAGCGTCAGCGCCAGCAGGAACTCGGCGTCGCGGCCGCCCTTGCCATTGCCGCGCACAGTGACGGTGGTCTCGCCGCCGGAGATGATGGCGACGGGCGGCGCGATCGGCTGCGCATGGCGGGCGATCTGCCGGGCGATGCCGGCATGCACCAGCGCGACATCGCGCGATTCGCCCTCGAGATCGCCGAGGATGAGCGGCGTGAAGCCGGCCTTGCTCGCCACTGCGGCGGCGGCGTCCAGCGAGCCTTGCGGCGTCGCGACGAGAATGTTCTCGACGCGATCGAAAATCTTGTCGCCGGGCTTGGGCGTCTCGCAGGCGTCGGTCGACAGATAGGCGAGCACGGCGGCCGGCGCATCGATCTTATATTTGGCGATGACGGCGAGCGCGTCCTGGCGCGTCGTCGGGTCCGGCACTGTGGGGCCGGAGGCGATGACGGAGAGATCGTCATTCGGCACGTCGGAGATCATCAGCGCGACGACCTTGGCCGGCGCGGCGGCGCGGGCGAGACGTCCGCCCTTGATGGCGGAGAGGTGCTTGCGCACGCAATTCATCTCGGAAATGGTCGCGCCGCTTTTCAGCAGCGCCTTGTTGACGGCCTGCTTCTCCTCGAGGCTGACGCCGTCCGCCGGCAGCGCCATCAGCGCCGAGCCGCCGCCGGAGATGAGCGCGAGCACGAGATCATCCTCGGTGAGGCCCTGAACTTTTTGCAGGATACGGCCCGCGGCGGCGCGGCCGGCGGCGTCCGGCACCGGATGCGAGGCCTCGATCACCTCGATCTTGGAGGTGGGAGCGCCATGCTCGTAACGGGTGACGACGAGGCCCTCGATCGGATGCGGCCAATGCGCTTCGACCGCCGCGGCCATGGAGGCCGCCGCCTTGCCCGCGCCGACGACGATGGTGCGGCCTTTGGGCGGCGCGATCTTCTCGAGGAAGGCCGGCAAGCAGACGGACGGATGCGCCGCGCCGACAGCGGCGTCGAACATGGCGCGGAGAAGCGTGCGGTAGTCGTCAGACATAGTCTAATCCCTAAATCTCGACGTTCTCCCTTCTCCCGCACGGCGGGAGAAGGTGGCCCCGCGGAGCGGGGTCGGATGAGGGCTCTCGCCGATCCGAAATGTTCTTAGCCGCCTCGCGAAGAGTTTCCAACGGAATCCGGTTCTCTTCGCCGGCCCTCATCCGACCCTCGCTAACGCGAGAGCCACCTTCTCCCGCCCTGCGGGAGAAGGAAAAGGCACGCTACGATCTTCGTGTTCTCCCTTCTCCCACTTGTGGGAGAAGGTGGCCCGACGAAGTCGGGTCGGATGAGGGTCCGCGACGATTTGCGATCGCTTCCCGAATCCGCCCCAGCGGAATATTGCCGCCGCCGATGACGAGATCATTGTCGAGGCGGAGAACATGGTAGCCATTGTCACGCAGCCATTGGTCGCGAATGGCGTCATAGCGGCGTTGGTCTTCTTGTTCATGCGGCCGGCCGTCCAGCTCGACGATCAGCCTATGTTCGATACAGAGAAAATCGGCGACATAACTCCCTATCGGGACTTGCCGCCGAAATTTCAATCCATCGAGCGCCGAGCCGCGCAACGAACGCCAGAGGATTTCCTCCGCGTTCGTCATCTCGCGCCGCAAGCGTCGAGCGAATGCTGTCTTCGACTTCGAGACTCGTGCGGGCATGAAGAGCCCTCATCCGACCCGGCTTCGCCGGGCCACCTTCTCCCACGAGTGGGAGAAGGAGCGCGCCCGACGATTCTCGTAATATCCCCACCCTCGCCGTTCTCCCTTCTCCCGCAGGGCGGGAGAAGGCAGCCCCGCCAAGGGCGTCCTGTAGGACGCCCGTCGCAAGCGACGGGCTTTGGCGGGGTCGGATGAGGGCCGGGCCGATTGTCCCGCCTTACGCGGCGCCGATCTGATCCGCCTTGTCGATCAGCGCCTGGGCCATGCGGATGCTGGCGATGTCGATCAGGCGGCCGTCGAGAGACACGGCGCCGCGGCCTTCCTTGGCGGCCTGCTCCATCGCCACGAGAATGCGGCGGGCCTTCTTCACTTCCGCCTCGGAAGGCGTGAAGACCTGATTGGCCAGATCGATCTGCGAGGGATGAATCGCCCACTTGCCCTCGAAGCCGAGGACCGCGGCGCGCTTGGCGGCGGCGATATAGCCGTCGGGATCGCCGAAGTCGCCGAAGGGACCGTCGATCGGACGCAGGCCATAGGCGCGCGCCGCGACGAGGAAGCGCGTCTGCGCTGCATGCCACTGGTCGGCCCAGAAATACTGGCGATTGCCCTCGGCGTCCTTGTCCGAGAGAACGCCGTAATCCGGGTTCACGCCGCCGATGACGGTGGTGCGGGCGCGGGTCGAAGCGGCGTAGTCGGCGACGCCGAAGGAGAGCGCCTCATTGCGCTTCGAAGCCTGAGCGATCGCCTCGACATTGGCCATGCCGAGCGCGGTCTCGATCAAGAGCTCGAAGCCGATGCGCTTGGTGCGCTTCTTGTAGCTCTCGATCTGCGTGACCAGCATGTCGATGGCGTAGACGTCCTGCGGAACGCCGACCTTCGGAATGAGGATCACGTCGAGACGCGGGCAGGCCTCGACGACGTCGACGACGTCGCGATAGCAGAAATGCGTGTCGAGACCATTGATGCGCAGCGTCATCGTCTTATTGCCCCAATCGATCTCGTTGAGGCCCTGGATGATGTTCTTGCGCGCCTGCTCCTTGTCGTCCGGCGCCACGGCGTCCTCGAGGTCGAGGAAGACCTGGTCGGACTTGGAGGCCGCGGCCTTCTCGAACATGCCGGGGGCGGAGCCCGGAACGGCCAGCTCGGAGCGATGGAGACGCGGCGTCGCCTGCTCGATCAAAGTGAAACTCATGATGACTCCCTTTCCCTGTGTAAGAGCTTATCCGGTGGCGCCGAGGCCGGCGGCGATGCAGCTGATCGACAGCAGCAGAGCCGACTTGTATTCCTCCTTCAGCGCTTCCTCTTCGGTGGTGCGGAACAGGCGCAGCAACTCCACCTGCTCGCGGTTGACCTCGTTGATGGTGGCGAGGCGATGCGCGAGCCGCGCCTGATAGTCGGTGAAGCGCGCGCCGATCTCGCCGCCGCCGGTGATGCGCAGCACGCTCTCGCAAGTGAGATGATATTCGGCCTCGATCGCCGAGAAGATCTTCTTGCGCACGGCTTCGTCGGCGACCAGCGAGGCGTATTGCCGCGCAATGCCGAGATCGACCATCGCCAGCGTTTTCTCCACCTCGTCGAGGATGAGGCGGAAGAGGCGTGAATCCTCGAACATGCGATGCAGCAGCTGCAGGCCGCGCTCGCCGCGCACCTCGATGAAGCTCGCGAGGCCGGAGCCGACGCCATACCAGCCGGTGATGGCGTGGCGATTCTGCGCCCAGGCGAAGACCCAAGGAATAGCGCGGAGATCCGCGAGGCTGCGCGCGCCGAAACGACGCGCCGGCCGCGAGCCGATATTGAGCAGCGAGATTTCCTCGAGCGGGCTCGCCGCCTGAAAATAAGCGACGAGATCGGGATCGGCGATAAATTTGCCATAGGCCGCGAGCGAGGCGCCGGAAAGCGCCTCCAGCGCATCGTCGAACTCCGCGCGCGGAACCAGCGCATCCTCGCGCTCGGACTTCAGCGCATGGGCGAAGACGCTGCTTGCCAGCAGCTCCAGCTGATAGGAGGCGGTGCCGCGATTGGCGTATTTGAAGGAGACGACCTCGCCCTGCTCCGTCACGCGGAAGCGGCCGCGAATGGAGCCCGCGGGCTGCGCGGCGATGGCGTGTCCGGTCGGCGCGCCGCCGCGGCTGACCGAGCCGCCGCGGCCGTGGAAGAAGGCGATGGCGACGCCCAGCTCCTCGCCGAGGCGCGTCAGCTTGGATTGCGCTTTCGCCAGCTCCCAATTGGACGACATGAAGCCGCCGTCCTTGTTGGAGTCGGAATAGCCGATCATCACCTCTTGCACATTGCCCTGCCAGCGCGTGCTGCGACGCACGACGGGCACGCGCAGCAACTCGCGCATGATGACGGGCGCGGCGCGCAGATCGGGAATCGTCTCGAACAAGGGCACGATCGGCAGGGTGCACAGCTCGAGGCCGGCGTCGTCCAGATAGAGCCCGCCCTCCTTGGCCAGCACATAGGCGCCGAGAACATCGGCGACCGAATGCGTCATGGAGAGGATGAAGCTGCCGAAGGCTTCGCGATCGAGGCGCGAGCGCATGTCCGCGACCAGCGCGAACATGTCGAGCGTGTCCTGCGACTCCGGCGAGAGGCCGGTGAGGACGACGCCATTGCGCGGCTGCGCCAGCTCGGCGATGAGCCAGGCCTGCCACTCGGGCGAATCCACGTCCGGCGCATCCTTGCCGGTCTTGATGCGATGAATGTCGCGCAGTGCATTATTGGTGCGCGTCGTGTTCTCGCGCAGATCGAGACGCACGGTGCTGAAGCGGAAAATCTCCACCGCGCGCCGCACCGGCCGCACCATGTCATTGGCGAGCGAAGGGCTGCGGCTCTCGATCAGCGCCTGCTCCAGAATGCGAAGATCGCGGATCAGCTCGTCGGCGTTGCCGTAGCGCGCCTTGCCGCGGCCTTCGCCCTTGGTGGCGAGGATCGTCTCGTCGAGCTTGCGCAGCACGCAGGTGAGATATTGCCGGAAGGCCTCGCCGTGATTGCGCGTCTTGATCCTGTCGGCGTCCTCGACCTGCGCCAGCTCCGCCTCGAGCGCGGCGCGGAACTCGGCCGGGATCGTCACCGAGCCTTCGCTGATCGACAGGACGCGGGCGAGATCGAGAATGCGCTGGCGATAATAATCGAGGCTGGCGAGCGCGTTGACGACCATGGTCTCGCGCGTCACCGCATTGGTGACGAAAGGATTGCCGTCGCGGTCGCCGCCGATCCAGGAGCCGAATTGGAAGAAGGGCGTGATGTCGAAGCGCTCATTGGGATAATGAGCGGCGAGCGCGCTCTCGAAGGAGGCGAGCATTTCCGGCGCGAGATCGAAGAGATTTTCGGCGAAGAAATGCAGGCCCCAGGCGACCTCGTGCTCGACGGTCGGCTTCTCGAGATGCAATTCGCCGGTGAGCCACAAGAGCTCGATCTGATCGCCGACGGCGCCGATGCGGGCGGCGCGCTCGCGATCGGTCCAGCGCGAGGATTCGAGATCCTTGAGCAGCAGATAGATTTTGCGATTCTTCTCGAGGACGGTGACGCGCTTGGCCTCGGTCGGATGCGCGGTGATGACCGGGCGAATGCGCAGCGATTTGAGCTGCGCGCGAATCTCGTCGGCGGTGACGCCGGCCTTGGCGGCGTCGGCCAGAACATGGGCGAAGGAGCCGAGCAATTCGTCGCGGCCCTTGGCGCGCTCTATGGTGCGGCGGCGGCGCATGGCCGAGGCCTGCTCGGCGATCGACAGAAGCTGGAACCAAATGCCCTGCGCCTGCAGAGCGCGCCCCAGCAGCGCCGGCGGCAAGCCGGCGGAGGATGCGAAGCCGCGCAGCACGGGCGCGATTTCCGGCTGATGGCGCTGCGCCACGCCGACGAGCTGGTCGAACAGAAAGGCCGCCGCCTCTTTGACCGATCGCGTCGCCAGCGCCGAAGGGGCGGCGGACGAGGTCGATTCGGACAATGAGACCTTCGGGTCGGCGGTCATGCAGTCTTCCTGGCGGTTTGCTCCTCTCCCCGTTTTGCGGGGAGAGGCCGGGTGAGGGGCCGGGGCTTTATCCCGAACTCGGATGACAGGAGGAATGCGCCGGCGTCATCTGCATGGCGCGCGACGCCCCGAGCCTTTCACCCTCGCTCGGCCTCGCCCCGCAGAACGGGGAGAGGCCGTTTTTTCGTCACGCGCGCTTCAGCACGGAGGCGACGGCCGAGCCGAACTCCGCCGGGCTCGGCGCGACGGCGAGGCCGTAGGACTTCATGATCTCGGTCTTCTCCGCGGCGCTGTCGCCGGTCGCCGAGATGATCGCGCCGGCATGGCCCATGCGGCGGCCCTTCGGCGCCGTGAGGCCGGCGACGAAGCCGACCACCGGCTTGGAGAAATTCTCCTTGATCCAGGCCGCGGCCTCGGCCTCTTGCGGACCGCCGATCTCGCCGATGATGAGCACGGCTTCCGTCTCCGGGTCCTGATCGAACAGCACGAGATGATCCAGGAAGGACGAGCCGTTGATGGGATCGCCGCCGATGCCGACCGAGGTCGAGATGCCGAGCCCGAGCTCCTTGAGCTGCGAAGCCGCCTCATAGCCGAGCGTGCCGGAGCGCGAGATGAGGCCGACATTGCCCTGCTTGTAGATATGGCCGGGCATGATGCCGAGCATCGCCTTGCCGGGGCTGATGATGCCGGCGCAGTTCGGCCCGACCATCATCGGCCGGCGCTCGCGCGGATAGCGCAGGAAATAGCGCTTCACGCGCATCATGTCCTGAGCCGGAATGCCGTCGGTGATGGAGCAGATGAGATGAATGCCGGCGTCCGCCGCCTCCATGATCGCGTCGGCCGCGAATGGCGGGGCCACGAAAGTGATGCTGGTCGTCGCGCCGGTCTGCTTCACCGCCTCGCGCACCGTGTCGAAGATCGGCACGCCATGCACGGTCTTCCCGCCTTTGCCCGGAGTGACGCCGGCGACGACATTGGTGCCGTAGTCGATCATCTCCTTGGCGTGGAAGCTGCCCTTGTCGCCGGTGATGCCCTGGACGAGGATCGGGGTCTTTTCGTCGATCAGAATGCTCATTGTTTCCTCCCGGCCTCGCCGCTCACTTCACGGAGCGATAGGCGGCGACGGCCTTCTGGGCGGCGTCGGCCAGCGAATCGGCGGTGATGACATTGATGCCGCTCTCGTCGAGCAGCTTGCGGCCGGCCTCGACATTGGTGCCGGCGAGACGCACGACCAGCGGCGCGGTGATGTTGGTCGCCTTCACCGCGTCGATGACGCCCTGCGCGACCCAGTCGCAGCGGTTGATGCCGGCGAAGATATTGACCAGCACCACTTTCACATTCGAGTCGGAGAGCACGAGGCGGAAGGCCGTCGCGACGCGCTCGGCCGAGGCGCCGCCGCCGACATCGAGGAAGTTCGCCGGATTGCCGCCGGCGTGCTTGATCATGTCCATCGTCGCCATCGCGAGGCCGGCGCCATTGACGATGCAGCCGATCTCGCCATCGAGGCCGATATAGTTCAGCGCATGTTCGGCCGCTTGCGCCTCGCGTGGGTCGGACTGCGAGGGATCGTTCATGTCGACGATGTTGCGGCGACGGAACAGCGCATTGTCGTCGAAGGACATTTTCGCGTCGAGCGCGAGCACCTTGTCGTCCTTGGTGACGACCAGCGGATTGATCTCCAGCATGGTCGCGTCATTGTCGCGGAAGGCGCGATAGGCGCCGAGGATCGACTGCACCGCGCGCGAGACCTGCTTGAGGTTCAAGCCGAGCTGGAAGGCCAGCTCGCGCGCCTGGAAGGGCAGGAGGCCGACGGCCGGCTCGACGATGACCTGAAGAATCGCGTCCGGATCGGTCTTGGCGATCTCCTCGATCTCCATTCCGCCATGTTTGGAGGCGATGACGCGCACGCGCTCGAGCTTGCGGTCGAGCACGAAGCCGAGATAGAGCTCGCGCTCGTAAGGATCGGCGAGCTCGACATAGACGCGCTGCACCGGCTTGCCTTCCGGCCCGGTCTGCTTGGTGACGAGACGCTTGCCGAGCAATTCGCGCGCGGCCTGCTGAACCTCGTGATAGGTGCGGCACAGCTTGACGCCGCCCGCCTTGCCGCGCGCGCCAGCGTGAATCTGCGCCTTCACCACCCAATGCGAGCCGCCGAGCTCGGTCGCCGCGTAAACGGCCTGGTCGGGGCTGAAAGCGACGGTGCCGGGGGGCACGGCGACGCCGCAGCTCGCCAATAATTCCTTGGCTTGATACTCATGGACGTCCATGTTTCCACTCCCCTTGCAGTTTTTGTCGCCGCTTTGCGCGACGAAATCTCACGAGCCGATCTTGTCTCTCACGACCTTGTAGACGGCCTCCGTCTTCTCGGCCGCCGCGGCCAGCAGAGCCTCGACCTCGGCGATCTGCTTTTCGGCGAAATCGCGATCCTTGATCGCCTTTGCATTGATGTAGACGTTGAGAGCGGCGCTCCGCAATCCGGCATTGGCCGCGAGAACGGCGACGCCGGCGTCGCTGATAACGTTGAGATTGCCCTTGTCGGCAGCGGCCTCGGAGAGAACGATCACCTCGAAGCAGGCTTTCACGGCGCGCAGCGGGGCGAGCGTGGCGTCCTTCAGCGCGGCCTGAATGGCGGCCGAGCGCGCGGCCTTGTCCTCATCAGTGGCGCGCGGCAGGCCATAGGCCCCCATCACAGAATTGAAGGCGACGACGTCTTCCTCGATCGCCGCGGTCAGCTCGGCGCGAACGCGCTCCGCCTCGGCCCGGGCCGCCTTCAGATCTTCCTCGACGGCTTCGTAATTCTTCTTGCCGATGGTGAGATTGGCGACCATCGACACCAGCGCCGCGCCGATCGCGCCCATCACCGCGGCGGCGCCGCCGCCGCCCGGCGTCGGGCGCTCGCTGGCGAGATCGTCGAGAAATTTGCCGATCGTTTCGTCCTTGGTCATTCTCGTCGATCCTCAGGTCAGGCGTTGGCCTTGGCTTGCGCGTAGATTTCCTCGGCGTCGAGCACCTTGTCCGAGGCTTCGAACAGCTGGCTGATGCAGGCGCGATGCAGCTTCAGCTTCAAGCCGCCGACGCCGAGCGCGCCGATGACGATCTTGCCGTGACGCTCCTTCGCCTTGTCGGTCGCCTCGACGCCGCCGATTCCGAGCGGCGGCTGCGCATTGACGTCGGCGAGCAGCTCGATCGTCGGATCGTTCTGCCAATCCTTCTCTTCCAGCAGCTGCACGCCGATGGCGCCGGCCGCGAAGACGATATTGGTTCCCTTCACCGCCGCGGCGCGGGCGGCGTTATCCACCGCCTCGATCGCGGTGGGCGTGAAGCCGAAACGCTCCTGCAGCGCGGCCGCCGCAGCGTCGGCGCGCGACTTCTGGCGCGAGGTGATGGCGACCTCGGCGCCCTCCGAATGCAGGAAGGCCGCGGCGCGCAGACCCACCGGGCCGGTGCCGGCGAGCACGATGGCCTTCTTGCCGGCGAGCGGCTTGGCCTTGGCGAGCAGCGCCACGCCCGCGGCCGCCGTCGTATTGGAGCCGTTGGAGTCGAGCATCACGGAGACGCGGAAATTCGAGAAGAAGCGCTTGCGCACCGCTTTGAACAAGGTCTCGCCGGCGACCATATCGCCGCCGCCCACGAAGAGCGCGGTGAACTGCTTCTCCTTCGGACCGCGCGTGTAGATCGCGCCATCGACCAGCGCGCCGACATTCGCAGGCGTCACATTGGCGTAGCCGATGACGTGATCCGCGCCGCCGTCATAGGCGACGACCGTGTCGAACACGCTGGGGACCGCATCGGTGTCGAGAAGGAAGAGCAGCTTTTGAGTCATAGCAGTTCCTGCGAAAGGCTGGCCGTCATGGCCGGGC
>NZ_JAHLJF010000001.1:1758757-1881181 GCF_018887255.1 Methylosinus sp. KRF6
CGGGCGCGAGACGTTCTGCAACTACGCTTACGCCGTCACGACATTGCGCGGCGCGCCGGCGACGAAAGCGTCGATATTGTCGATGAGCTGGTCGGCGAGCACCTGCATCGCCTCTTTCGAGGCCCAGGCGACATGCGGCGTGACGATGAGATTGGGGATCGTCGGGTCGAGCAGAATATTGCCCGCCTTCGGCGGCTCGACAGTCAGCACGTCGAAGCCCGCGCCGGCGATGACGCCATTGCGCAGCGCATCGGCGAGCGCCTGCTCGTCGACGATGCCGCCGCGCGCGGTGTTGATGATGATCGACGTCTTCTTCATCGAGGCGAGCTCTTTCGCGCCGATGAGATTCTTGGTCTGCGGCGTCAGCGGCAGATTGAGCGTGACGACATCCGCCTCGCGAAGGATCGTCGGAATATCGACGATATCCGGACCCGGCACGACATCGTTGATGAGCAGCTTCATGCCCAGCGCCTCGGCGCGCGTCGCGATCGACTTGCCGAGCGCGCCATAGCCGATGATGCCGAGCGTCGAGCCGGCGATGTCATAGATCGGATAGTCGAAATAGCAGAACTGGTTGGACTCCTGCCAACGGCCGCGGCGCACCGAATCCACATAGTTCACGAGATTGCGGCGCAGCGCGAAGATCAGCGCGATCACATGCTCGGGAAGCGTGTTGTAGGCGTAATTGCGGATGTTGGAGACCGTGATTCCATTGGCCGTCGTATAGGCCTTGTCGATCACGTCGGTGCCGGTGGCGGCGACAGCGATCAGCTTCAGATCGGGAAGCTGCTTCAGCGTCTCCTCGCGCAGCGGAACCTTATTGGTGATGGCGATGGTCGCGCCCTTCAGACGCTCGACCACATCGGCCGGAGAGCTCTGCGCATATTCCGTATAGTCGTGCGGGAAATTCGGCTTGCGCAAATTGGCGTCGAGCGTCTCGCGATCGAGAAAGACGATTTTGTGCGACATGTTTGCTGCTTCCCCCGAAGTCGCTCGGCCGTTTCGGCTCGACATTTTGCGACGTCGAAACGTCGCCTCTCGTTTTGAAGAAGCGGCCTCGCCCTCGCGAGGGCGAGGCCGCGAATCATCAGGCCTGGAGGATCGGATTGGCGCGATACACGGCCTGGGCCGCCGCGACGCCGCTGCCGGCCGTGACCGGAATGCCGACGTCGAGCATCGCCATTTCCGCGCCCGCGATGGCGCCGAGCAGCATCAGCTCATTGAGGTCGCCGAGATGGCCGATGCGGAACACCTTGCCGGCGACCTTGTTGAGGCCGGCGCCGAGCGCGAGATTGTAGCGCTTATAGGCGATCTCGATGACCTTGGCGGCGTCGAAGCCTTCCGGCACCACGATCGCGGTCACAGTGTCGGAGTTCCACTTCGCCTCCTTGGCGCAGGGCTTGAGGCCCCAGGCCGCGACCGCGGCGCGCACGCCCTCGGCGAGGTGGTGATGACGCGCATAGACCTGATCGAGGCCTTCCTCGAACAGGACATTGAGCGACTCGCGCAGGCCGTAGAGCAGCGGCAGCGCCGGCGTGTAGGGGAAGTAGCCGGTGGCGTTCGCCTTCACATGATCCTGAAAGTCGAAATAGGCGCGATGCAGCTTGGCGGTCTCGCCGGCCTTCAGCGCCTTCTGGCTGACGCTGAGGAGGGCGAGGCCCGCCGGCAGCATGAAGCCCTTCTGCGAGCCGGAGACGGCGACGTCGACGCCCCACTCGTCCTGCTTGAAGTCCAGCGAGCCGACCGAGCTCACGCCGTCGACGAACAGCAGCGCCGGATGCTTGGCGTTGTCGATCGCCTTGCGCACCGCGCCGATGTCCGAGGTCACACCCGTGGCGGTCTCGTTATGCGTGGCGAAGACGGCCTTGATCTCGTGATTCTTGTCGGCCTTCAGCGTCTCTTCGATGCGGTCGGGATTGTTGCCGACGCCCCACTCCTCGTCCTGCTCGATCACATCGAGGCCGATGCGCTTGGCGAGGTCGATCCACAGATGGGTGAACTGGCCGAAGCGCTGCGCGATGACCTTGTCGCCGGGCGACAGAGTATTGGTGATCGCCGCTTCCCAGCCGCCGGTGCCCGAAGCCGGGAAGATGAAGGCCTGGCCGGTCTCGGTCTTGAAGACCTTCTTCAGCTGGGTGAACAGCGGCAGCGTCAGCTCGGGGAACTTCGGAGAACGATGGTCCTCGGAGACGACATTCATCGCGCGCAAAATGCGGTCGGGAATATTGGTCGGGCCGGGCACGAACAGAAAATTGCGGCCCGGAATTCTGGAATTCGACATGTCTTGGGCTCCCTTCGAGCTCATCGGTTCGAGTTTGTTTTGGTCGGACGCGGGGAACGAGGCCCGGCGCCCATTGCTTCTTCTCGCGGCGAACGCGTTCAGAGCGGACTCTGATCGCTCGAACGAGGTCGTTCGAGCGAAGAGCGCTCTAGAACAGGCCGGCGATCCGCCCGTCCGCGCCGACCTCGATATTGTTGGCGGCGGGAACCTTGGGCAGGCCCGGCATGGTCATGATGTCGCCGCAGACGACGACGACGAATTCCGCGCCCGCCGACAGCCGCAGCTCGCGCACCGGGATCACATGACCCGAGGGCGCTCCCTTGGCGTTGGCGTCGGTCGAGAAGCTGTATTGCGTCTTGGCGATGCAGACCGGCAGATGGCCGAAGCCCTCTTTCTCCAGCTCCGCGAAGCGCGTCTTCACCGAAGGATCGAGCGCGATGTCCGAGGCGCCATAGAGCTCGCGGGCGATGGTGCGCACCTTCTCGACGAGCGGCAGATCGTCCGCGTAGAGCGGCTTGAACTGCGAGGGCTTGGCCTCGATCGTCGAGACGACCTTATGGGCGAGCTCCGCCGCGCCCGGACCGCCCGAGCCCCAATGATCGGCGAGCACGCAATCGACGCCCTCGGCCTCAGAAAGCTTCTGCAGCAGCTCGATCTCCGCCTGCGTGTCGGTGCTGAAGCGGTTGACGGAGACGATCACCGGCACGCCGAACTTCTGCACATTGGCGATATGGCGCTTCAAATTGGCGAAGCCCTTCTCCAGCGCCGCGACATTCTCGACCTTCAGATCGTCCTTGGCGACGCCGCCATGCATCTTCAGCGCGCGAATTGTCGCGACGATGACGGTGACGTCCGGCTTGATGCCCGCCTTGCGGCATTTGATGTCGAAGAACTTCTCCGCGCCGAGGTCGGCGCCGAAGCCGGCTTCCGTCACCACATAATCGGCGAGCTTCAGCGCCGCCTTGGTGGCGATGACCGAATTGCAGCCATGGGCGATATTGGCGAAAGGCCCGCCATGGATGAAGGCCGGATTATTCTCGAGCGTCTGCACCAGATTGGGCGCGATGGCGTCCTTCAGCAGCGCGGCCATCGAGCCCTGCGCTTTCAGCTCGGAGGCGCGAATGTTCTTCTTGTCGCGCGTCTGGGCGACGATGATGTCGCCGAGCCGGCGCTGAAGATCCTCGAGGCTGGTGGCGAGACAGAAGATCGCCATCACCTCCGAGGCGACGGTGATGTCGAAGCCGTCCTCGCGCGGGAAGCCATTGGCGACGCCGCCGAGCGAGGAGACGATCGAGCGCAGCGAGCGGTCGTTCATGTCCACGGCGCGGCGCCAGGAGATGCGGCGCGGATCGACGCCGAGCGAATTGCCCCAATAGACGTGATTGTCGATGAGCGCGGAGAGCAGATTATTGGCCGCTCCGATGGCGTGGAAGTCGCCGGTGAAATGGAGGTTGATGTCCTCCATCGGCACGACTTGTGCATAACCGCCACCGGCGGCGCCGCCCTTCACGCCGAAGCAGGGGCCGAGGCTCGGCTCGCGAAGGCACATGATGGCCTTCTTGCCGATGTGATTGAGCGCATCGCCGAGGCCGACCGTGGTGGTCGTCTTGCCTTCGCCGGCGGGCGTCGGCGTGATCGCGGTGACGAGGATCAGCTTGCCGTCCGGGCGGTCCTGCAGAGAGCTGAGATAGTCGAGGGAGATTTTCGCCTTGTAATGTCCGTAAGGCAACACATGTTCGGCGGGGATGCCGAGCTTCTCGCGGGCGACGTCGACGATCGGACGCATGGACGCCGCTTGGGAGATCTCGATATCGGATTTGGGAGAAAGATGCTGGTTGCCTTTCCCGCTGGCCGGGATGGACGTATTGGACATTACAAATTCTCTCCCCTCGCAGAAAGCGTTTCGCCCGCCCTCGAAGATTTATCCGGGCCGAATGGCCTCGTTCCGCGCAGTGGAATTGCTGCGCGCGCAGCCAACGACCGTCGGGCCGAAATCGGGAAGCGCCCGATCTCCGCCGTCATTGTCTCGTGAAACTAGAACCTGCCGATAGTTTCATCAAGAACCACGGCCGGCGCAAGAACCACGGCTAGCGGATCTCGGGCTCTGCGCGAGGTCGTCTCCTCGCCCGCAAAACGTCGATTTTAAATCCGCGGCCCTGTGGCTATGGAGAGATAGAATTTCCTCGTCAAGCGAAATTATCGCGCGCGATCGCCCATGGTTTCCGCACAATTCGGGCGATCGCGACGCTCTCCTCTTCGTTCGGCGACGTCTCGCATTTTCTTCGCACATTCCAATAGCCGGGGCCTTCGGCCTACCCGTGCCCTATCCGTTCAGAGGAGCAGCCGCCCATCGCCGGTCGTGGGCGCAGGAAGGCGGGCGGCCGGCGTTTTGCTGGATAAATCGATCTTTGCGCGTCGGAATCGCCTCGCGCGTCCATCCAGCCTCGCCCGAAAGTCGGGGCCGAGGCGGCATGGAAAAACGGCCACAACCTACCCGTACCCCTTCGAGCGGGGGAGGGAAGGGTCGCTCGACGAATGGGATAGCGCCCGCCCGTTCGTCACTCTGGAAAAAAAGTCAGAGCGAGGCCATTGATGCAATAGCGCAGGCCGGTGGGCGGCGGCCCGTCGGGAAACACATGGCCGAGATGCGAGCCGCAACGGCTGCAATGCACCTCGGTGCGTGTCATCCCATGCGAGTGATCGACCGAGGTGGCGACGGCGCCGTCGAGCGGATCGAAAAAGCTCGGCCAGCCGGTGCCGCTCGCGAATTTCTGGCGCGTGGCGAAGAGCGGCTGATCGCATCCGGCGCAGGCGAAGACGCCGGGACGCTTCTCCTGCTCGAGCGCGCAGCTTCCCGGCGGCTCGGTGCCATGACGACGCATGATGACATATTGGTCGGGCGTGAGCCGCGCCCGCCATTCTTCCTCGGTGCGGGTGACGGGGAATTGTTGGTCATTGGGTTCCGATGCGCCCATAGCAGTCCTCCTCGACAGTTGGGATCGGCCGAACAGGACTTAGCACAAAACGCGCCCGCGACGGAGAGCGGCAAGATACGGCGCCCCCAAAGCGCTTTATACGCGCATTCGAACAGTTCGAGAGGCATGCCGTTCAAAGGTCATAATTGTTATGTCTTCCCGGACGTCCGGAAGAAACCTTCCGAAGCCCGCCAGCCCCTTGCCATCGCGGGCAGAATCGAGATAGATTTTTAAAATGCAAATTTTGTCTCATCGTGGCTGGTGGCGCTCACCGGAAGAAAAGAATTCGGCTGTTGCGATGCAGCGCGCATTCGCCGCGGGATTCGGCGTCGAGACGGATGTGCGCGATTGTGACGGAGCGCTCGTCATTAGTCATGACATGCCACGGACGAGGCAGGGGATTCCGTTTTTCACGTTTGACGATTTTCTCGCCCTCTATACGAGAATCGGCGCCCCATCGACGTTGGCGCTCAACATAAAATCGGATGGGTTGGTCGAGCCGCTTCGGGAGGCTCTGGCTGCGCATGGCGTCACCCGATATTTTGTCTTCGACATGTCTATTCCAGATACGCGATCGTATCTGTCCCACGGTTTGACCGTTTTCACGCGATGGAGTGAGTACGAACCGGGTTCGCGTCTCGATGAGGCGGCCTCCGGCTTTTGGCTCGACGCCTTCGAGGACGCGTTTGTTGAGCCGCGGGCCATTCTATCGGGCGTCGACGGCGGAAAAAAGGTCGCAATCGTGTCGCCGGAGTTGCATCACAAGCCCCATCTCGACGCGTGGCGCATATGGCGCCATACGTTCGAAACGATGAGCCCCGCCGCCCGGGAACTCATATTCCTTTGCACTGATCTTCCAGGCGACGCCAATGTTTTCTTTAACGCCGTCGCATTACCGTCATCGGGTGCGTATCAGGCTCGCTAATGGGCGCCGATATCCGGATCGGCGGACGGGAGAGGTTCTTGTAGATGATCAAAGCCATTCTATTCGACATGGACGGCGTTCTGATCGAAGCGAAAGACTGGCACTATGATGCTTTGAATGATGTGCTCGGCATTTTTGGGATGGCGATCGACTATGACGCACATCTCGCCACGTTCGATGGCCTGCCGACGCGTCGCAAGCTTGAAATCCTCAGCAAGAGCCGAGGTTTTCCGCACGGTCTCCATGACTTCGTGAATAGGCTGAAGCAAGGTCGGACGGTCGAGATCACGACGGCGAAATGTCGTCCGCTGTTTCAGCATCGTTTCGCGCTGTCGAGACTCAAGCGAGACAATCTGAAGCTCGCCGTGTGTTCGAATTCTGTCCGACAGACTGTCGAGTTAATGATGCGGCTGTCTAACTTGGAGCCTTTTCTCGACCTGATGGTTTCGAACGAGGATGTGAAGAAGGCTAAGCCAGATCCGGAGATGTATCGATACGCCATTGGAAGGTTCGGCTTGCAGCCGCACGAGGTGTTGATCCTCGAAGATAACGACCATGGCATCGCAGCCGCGCGCGCATCTGGAGCGCATCTGATGATCATCGGTACAGTCGAGGACGTACGCTACGATAAGATTCGTGAGGCCATCGAAATGGCGGAACGTCTACCGATTCAGGCCGACTCGGCATGACTCGTGATAGCTTAGTCCCCCAATATTAATCGCGAGCAACGAATCATGCAGATCATAATCCCCCTCGCTGGAAAATCGCCATTTTTCCCGCCCGATCATTATTTTTTCCCGAAATGCTTGGTCGAAATACGTGGCAGACCGATGGTCGAATGGGTGGTTGAAAACCTGAAAAACTTGAAACTCGACGCACGTTTTCTTTTTGTCATTCATCAGGAAGAAGTCGCACGTTTTTCCCTCGATCGTACCTTGCGACTTTTGACCGACGGCCGCTGTGAGATCGTCTCGCTGCGCCGACCCACACAGGGAGCGCTGTGTTCCGCGTTGCTCGCCATCGACCACCTCGATCTGGACAAACCGGTTGTCGTCGCGAATGGAGACCAGATCATCGACACCGATCTGCCCGCGGTTCTGACAAGCTTCCGCAACGTCGAAGCGCAGGCAGGCGTGATCACCTTCGACAGCGTGCATCCCCGCTGGTCGTATGTCGCGATCGATGGCTCAGGAAGCGTGGTTCAGGCCGCAGAAAAAAGCGTGATCAGCCGCAACGCCATTGCAGGCTTGTATTACTTCGAAACAGCTCGCATCTTTATCGAGGCCGCGATGCGCAGCATCGAAAATAAGGCGCAGGTTGGTGGCCAATTCTATATTGCGCCGTGTCTGAATGAAATTATTCTTAATGGCGGCAAGGTCGCGCATTTTCCTATTTTGGACCGACAGTATTATAGCTTCTATTCGCCTGACAGAATCAGCCATTTCGAGAAATCGGCGCCTACGCGAGATCACTTGGCGCGCGGCGACGCCGTTGTCGCGGAGACGCGAGTGGTGGTCCCCGCAGCGGGCCTCGGCAGTCGCTTCGCAAAAGCAGGCTACTCAAAACCAAAGCCGTTCATCGATGTCCTTGGTAAACCAATGATCGAACATGTCATCCGTAACGTAACGCCCGGAGGAGCCAAAGTTCATCTTCTATTGCGAAAGGAGCATATACTTGCAGAATCTCGGCTTGTCGAAAGTTTTATTGGACGGCATTATCAGCTTCATGAAGTAGACAAGACAACGGAGGGAACCGCCTGCACTTTGCTTCTCGCCAGAGAGTATTTCGACGATGATAAACCCATGCTCGTGGCGAATGCAGATCAACTCGTAGATTTTTCCGTCGACGATTTCGTCCGCGACTGTGCTGTCCGTGGCCTCGACGGATCGATTCTCGTGTTCCGCGATCCCGGTCGCAATCCAAAATGGTCCTTCGCACGCATCGACGAAGAAGGGCTCGTCCTTGAAGTAGCAGAAAAAAAAGCGATTTCTGATCTTGCAACTGTCGGCGTCTATCTGTTTCGCCGGGGCGCCGATTTCGTTGCCGCGGCCATAGATATGATAGCGCGGAATGATCGGGTGAATAACGAATTCTACACATGTCCAGTCTACAACTACATGATCGCGGCAGGTCTCAAAATCGGCGTATATGAGGTTTCCCAATCCTCCATGCATGGTCTCGGAACACCGGAGGATCTCGATGCTTATCTCTCCATCCATCGGCCGCACTGAATGCACATTGTAGTTCCTCTTGCTGGCCCAGACTTCGAGCGAGCCGACGGCCGCGTAAAGGCCGAGGCCGAGGCCGAGGTCGATGGCGCGCCTTTGCTGCGGCAGACGCTCGACACGCGTGCTTGGCTGCGCAGCGACCGGGCTAGCCAATGCAATCTTACCTTCATATTGCGGGACTCTCCCGTCAGCCGACGGTTCGGGGAGGGGCCGCTCAATGCTTGGTATCCGAAAGCGCGAAGGGTCTTCTTGTCGGGAGAAACACAAGGCGCCGCTTTATCGGCACTGGCCGGAGTCGCGCTGACTCGCAGCACAAGCGAACCTTTATGTATCGACCTCGCCGACATCCAGTATGTATCGACCTTCGAGCCTCGGCGCTTATTCGCCGACAGGCCGGATGTGGGGGCGGCCGCACTCACATTTTCTTCGAACAAGCCTGCCTATAGCTACCTGCGGACCGATGAGACCGGGGATGTCGTCGAGGCGGCGGAGAAACGCGTGATCTCGCAGAATGCATCTGCAGGCACTTATTTTTTTGCCTCTTCGACAGTGTACTTGTCCGCGCTGGCGCACAATCTCGCGAACGTCGACAGAGTAGCGTATAATGGCTTATTTTATGTATGTCCGCTATTCAACGGTGTGCTGGCCAGCGGGCTGAGAGTGGTTTTGGAGCGCGCAGAGAACGTACGTGATATAAAATTTGACGCCGGCGGCCCTATTTAGAATGCTGTCCGCGGGCTCCGAAATGGTCACGTCGCCTCTCGATTGTATCTGCCACCGCGGTCCAGCATCGTCGATGTCCTCCTCTGCGTAGCTCAGTTGAACGATGCGTTACTTTGAACGAGCCCATAGATCCTTGTCGACGCCACAACGGCGAGCGACATCCGACTGAAACAAGGTTGGTGATCTGAGGTTACGTCTTCTTGATCGTCGCGACCGCTCGGAAAACATTCGGATCAAAATCCATTTTGATTCCATGCACCGACGCAGCTGCGCAAACGTGTTGCACAAATCGTTCCTCGGCGGAGAACGTAGACACGAGCGTTCGCGCGACCGTATTGAATTTTGAGGTCTCCTTGGCTGCGGCCAAACCCGTGACGAGATAGAACATTTGCTCAGGGCCTCTATGACCGTCAGAAAAATTCTGCCATAGTAATTCGGTCGCCTGTTCGATGTGCCCGAGCAAAAACAAAGAGGCTCCTTCTAGTTCGGCGTAATTGCGCTCAAAAAGCGACCCCCTGCCAGCCTGCGATAACCTAATGACATTATCATATTTCCCATTAGCGTACTCAGAATAAACGAAGTTGAAGGTCTGCTTCTGAGATTCGACTTCGGCGTCAGAAGCACTGCTTAACTCACCGCCACGCTGAATCCAAATACTGTACTGGGCAGAATATCGATCGATATGTTTCATCCAATTATTTTCAAACGTCGCCCAGTCAACGCAATCGAAGCCAATTTTCGTAAATATCTGGTCGAACAATTCCACAAATCCACAATTTATGGCAGCATCCCTAAAAAATGCTACATTAGAACTAGTCTTATCCAGATAATTAGCAACATAGTTTGAGTAAGCAGATCCAAAGACACAAAAATCATAGTCAGAAAAGCGATCATTTCCGTCCCGCATCCGATAACGATGATCATGCCTACAGAACAGATTCTCAGTACATCCTGCCTCAATCACACTAGAATAGATAATGTATTCAGGGAATAGATTGTAATAATCAAAACTATACAAACTCTCCAACCGAACGTTACGAATACAGTCAGCAGCATTTGGCGTGAGCAGCAGGATTCGATCATCAAAAAAATACGGGATCATGAACGAAGCGCCGATCACCATTGATTTTTGTTGATAGTCGGGAATGGCCCAACATCTTTTAACTAATTCGATCAATTCGACAAAAGCACTAGATGAGCTGAATTCGGCGTCGCTTCTAATCCGAATCACATAGGAATCACGATCTAAACGCCCGACACCGAATGAAATTTGCTGATGCTGAGCCAAGAAGCTCATAATATCACGATTGATCACAGCTCTGAGAGGTAACACTTGAAGACTATCACAAAAATCGATTTCGACCGCCGACTCCCGCGAAGAAAAAACCTCACGCGCAATCGAAACATGATCGGACCATGACGAAAAAACTATCTTATCGAAGCACGATTTGGCCGCAGTCACGCCATCAACTATCGTTTCAAACTTCCCGCGATCTCGAATCTGTCCGGTCATTAACAAAGAGAGTTTCATTAGGCTCTTGTCCGAGTGGTTGCTGTTTTCCCGATCTGTGGTCGTCTGTCAGTCAGCTCGCGCATCTCAATGAATTCGAAACGACGCACTCCGAAGCTTCCGCATCGCTTATGCACGTTCACCTTGTCCGGCGCAAACCTCTCATGAGCTGCAAGACCGTGGTAGAGGCGAATTCGATCGATTCGGCATAGGACCGAACAATCCCTCGCAAGGCTGGCGCTTGTCCAGGGTTCCGACATCGGCTGCGCCGGCGCCTATATAAAGGGCGGTCCGCAGCCAGTCTTTCAGGCCTACGCGATCGGCTCGGCGCCCGAACCGTAATATGCCCGAATCTCACCCGCCGACGAGGCGCGCGGTCCAATCCTCGACCACTCGGCGCGCGAGACGGCGCGCCGCGAGAGCGCGCCATGAGGTCGCGAGCTCGCGCAGCTCGGCCATTTGCGCCAGCGCGTCGCGATCGAGCGTGCGGAGATAGAGCAATTCATTGAGCCGCGACAATGGCCAGTCCGGCAGCGGCCGCTCGATGCGCCCCAGACGATCGCCCGGCTCGGCGACGCCCTCGCGCAGCACGCGATAATACCAGCCCGTGCGCCCGCTCGTCTGCACGCGCCGCGCCATATCGGGCCGCGCGAAGCGGGCGTTGAGCTTCCAGCAGGGCTGGCGTCCCTGGCTCACCTGCAGCAGCGCCGAGCCCAAGGCGAAGACGTCGCCGACGCAGACATCCCTCTCGGTGACGCCGAGCGTCGAAATATTCTCGCCGAAGGCCGGCGGCGCGGCGAGCGCCCCGACCAGCTCCGGCCCTTCCTTCGCCCATAGCTCGTAATGGTCGCGCGGATAATGATGCAGCGCCTTCTCCGGGCCGCCATGATGGCGCAGATCGCCCTGGCGGTCGCCCGAAAGACCGTCGCGACCAATGCGCCAGGGCGGCGCAGCGGCGCTTTTGACGATGCCGCTCGGCGCGTCGCGCGGGCCGAGCGGAACGAGCGCCGCGGCGGCGAACATGGTTTCGATCGTCGTAGACATGGTCGAAACGCCTCGTCCGCGAAAAGGCCTCGCGCGAGCGAAGCTCGGCGAGGCAAGTTTCGGAGTCGCCGAAGTGACATCGGCGGGGGTCGTCCAGAATTACTTCAGCGCCGCGAGGTCGGCGCCGAAATTGATGTGATAGGCGCGCCCGTCGATGACGAAGGCGGGCACGGATTTGACGCCGGCGTCCTCCGCCTCGCGAAGACGCGCCTTGTCCTCGCCGAGATGCACGATTTCGACGTCGAAGACATTCGGGTCGAGCGCTTTGGCGAATGCGGTCTCCGCATCGGCGCAAACCGGACATCCCGCATGATAGAAGGTCGCTTTCGTCGCCATGGCCTTGGTCCTCCTCTCTCCTGGTTTCGGCGCGCCGGGCTCATGCGGGGCGGCGCCTTTCTGCGAGTTCGCCAGAGGCGTCGGGCGTCGCCGCCACAGTCCCCTGCGCCTCGAGAAGCTGCGATTCATTCTACGCCCCGGGGCCGGCCGGCTCGGGCGAGCGACGCGCGAACACGCTCCACGCCTCCTCGCGCGCCGGCGCGGGGGCGGGATCGTGCTCGGGGCAATCGAGCCGCAAATGACGGCCGCCGAATGGGGCGTCGACCAGCGCGCAATGATGCGGCAGCTCGGCGTCCTCATGCGCATAGGGGCGGAAATGACGGCAGGTGACGCAGAGACGTTGCGGCGGAATGGCTTTCGCCTGCTGCAGAGCGCGGATCGTCTTGATGACCAGATCGAGCAGCGTCTGCTGCTCGCGCGGCGAGAGCGTCTCCAGCGCCTGTTCGGCGGAGGTCATGGCGAGGCCGATGGCGCGGACGACGTCGCAGCCGGCTTGCGTCACGCGAATGGCGACGGCGCGCTTGTCCGCGGGATCCGGAAGCTTGACCGCCAGCCCCTTGCGCACGAGCGCGGCGATGGAGTCGGTGGCCGTGGGCTGGGTGACGCCCAAATGCTCCGCCACGGCGCGCAGACGCATCCCGGCTTCCCCGCGCCCGGCGATGAAGGTCAGCGCATGGAGCTGCGTCGGCGTGAGTCCGGCCTCCTCCGCTACGCCCCATTCGTCCGAGCGCATCGCGGCGGCGATACGATCGAGCCCTTCACGCAGGCGGCGGGGCAGAGGAGTGGAGATTGCGTCGAAGGGCGTCATGGAATTTAATTAGGACTCCTAACTAGTTTTGTCAAGCGCCGTCCAGACGGAGTCGCGACGGAACGGTTCCGGCGCCGCATGATCGGGCGAGGCCACGGGAAGGAAGATGAGAACCAGAGTTAAAATCTGCTGCATCGGATCGCCCCACGAAGCGGAATTGGCCATCGGCGCGGGAGCCGATGCGCTCGGGCTCGTCGCAGCCATGCCCTCGGGGCCCGGCTCCATCGCCGACGAGCTGATCGCCGATATCGCCGCCGCTTCCCCGCCGGCGATCTCGACCTTTCTCCTCACCAGCGAAACGAGCGCCGCATCGATCGCCGCCCATATCGATCGCACCAGGCCCACGACGGTGCAGATCGTCTCTCACATCGCCGCCGGCGACGCCGCGGAACTGGCGAGGCTTCGGCCCCACATAAGGCGCGTGCAGGTGATTCATGTAGAAGGGCCACGGGCGCTGGATTTAATTCCGGCCTACAGCCCCTTCGTTCATGCCTTTCTGCTCGATTCGGGCCGCCCCGGCGCCGCCACGCCGGAACTCGGTGGCACCGGCCGCACCCATGATTGGTCGATCAGCGCGGCCTTCGTCGCGGCGAGCCCACGGCCGGTCTTCCTCGCCGGAGGCCTCGACGCCGCCAATGTCGGCGAGGCGATCCGGCGCGTCCGGCCCTTCGGCGTCGACGTGTGTTCCGGGGTACGGCGAAATGGCGCGCTCGACCTCACGGCGCTGAGCGATTTCATGCACGCCGTGCGCGCGGCGGACGAGAGCTGACGCACTCAGGGCTCCGAATTCAGGTTTCCAATTGGTTAACAGCCGCGTCATGCCCACGCTTGTCGCGGGCATCCACGCCGCGACATCGCGGAGAACTGCGAACACAGGCAGAACAAATCCGCTTTGATGAAGCATTGCGGAACGTCTCGGCGTGGATGGCCGGGACAAGCCCGGCCATGACGGTGGAACGTCAACGGGTTGTTAACCCGGATTCGTTGCCCTGGCTGACGCACGATCGCGCTTGCGAGCCGTCGCCTCTCTGCGTTAGGCCAGGAAGGTCATTCGCCTCTCGCAGGATCGACCCTCATGCTCCGTCCCGCCGCGTTTCTGCTCGCCCTCGCCGCCGCGCTTCCGGCGCGCGCCGCCGATCTCAATGATTATCCGACCTCGGCGCGGGCGGATTATGTGTTCGGCTGCATGAAGGCCAATGGCGATTCGCGGCAGGCGCTGGAACAATGCTCCTGCTCCATCGACATCGTCGCCTCCATCCTGCCCTATGAGCGCTATGTCTCGGCGGAGACGGTCGCCAGCATGGATCAGCAAGTCGGGCAGATCGGGTCGCTGTTCCGTAACTCGCGCCTCGCCAAGGAGGCGCTGGAGGAGCTCCGCCGCGCCCAGGCCGAGGCGCAGGTGCGGTGTTTTTGAGGGCGCGTTCCCTCACGCTCCCGACAGCCGCGCCGTCGCCCGCGCATGGCCGATCAGCGGCAGCAGCAGCGATAGTTCCGGCCCATTCTCCGCGCCCGTGAGCGCGACGCGCAATGGATGAAACAGCGCCTTGCCCTTGCGGCCCGTGCCCGCCTTGACGGCGCTGGTCCAGCCGGACCATGTCGCCTCGTCCCAGGGCTCGGCGGGCAGCAGCGCGAGCGCCTCGGCCAAAAATTCCGCATCTTCGCGGATCGGCGCGATCTCGCCCTCGACGACGCGCCACCAGTCCAGCACATCGGCGAAGCGCGTCAAATTCCCCCGCACCGCGCGCCAAAAAGGCTCGGCCTTGAAGCCGACGATGTCATGCGCCTCAAGCCGTTCGCGGACGTCGTCATAGTCCAATAACGCCAGAGTGCGATGAGTGAGCGGACCCAAATCGGCGGGATCGAAGCGCGCGGCGTTGCGCGAGAGATGCGCGAGATCGAACGAATGCGCGAGATCGCCGAGCGAGCGGACCGCATGGACGCTGTCCGAGGAGCCGGTGAGCACGGCGAGCGCCGCCACGGCGAGGGCCTCATAGCCCTCCTCCCGCAGCGAGGCGATGGCGAGCGAGCCGGTGCGCTTGGAGAGCGCCTCGCCGGTCCCGCCGACGAGAAGATTGTGATGCGCGAAGATCGGAGCCGGCCGCTCCGGCGCCAGCGCCTGGAACAGGCGAATCTGCACCGCCGTATTGGTCACATGATCCTCGCCGCGAATCACATGGGTAATGCCGAGCTCTATGTCGTCCACCACGGAAGGGAGCGTGTAGAGAAAGCTGCCGTCCTCGCGCAGCAGCACCGGATCGGACAGAGTGGCGCAATCGATCGCGCAATCGCCGCGCACGAGATCGCGCCATTCCACGACGCCGTCCGGCAGCTTGAAACGCCAATGCGGCTTGCGCCCCTCCGCCGCGAGCCGCGCGCGCTCCTCGAGCGAGAGCTTCAGCGCGGCGCGGTCATAGACGGGCGGCAGGCCGCGCGCCTGCTGTAATTTGCGGCGCTTCTCCAATTCCTCCGGCGTCTCGTAGCAGGGATAGAGCAGGCCGGCCGCTTCGAGACGCGCCGCCGCCGCCTCATAATGCGCGACGCGCTGCGACTGCCGCACCACCATATCCGCCCGCACGCCGAGCCAGGCGAGATCGACCTCGATCGCCTGCGCGAACTCCTCGCGCGAGCGGGCGAAATCGGTGTCATCGAATCGCAGCACGAATCTTCCATGGTGGGAGAGGGCGTACAAATAGTTCAGCAGGGCCGGACGCGCATTGCCGATATGGATGCGGCCGGTCGGCGAGGGCGCGAAGCGAACAATCGGAGTGGTCATGAGCAAACTTCGGCAGGAGGAGAATGCGAGGGCCGCGCGACGCGAAAAGATTCTCGCGCCGCCCCCCTTTTGCCAAGAGCTGAGCTCCTTGTCAGGCGGAATATCGGTCTGGCCCGCCCCGGGACTGCGCAGCCGTCGCCGCCCGCCGGCGCAGGGCAAGGCCGCCGCCCGTCTCGAATCCCGCAAGTGACAGGCAGGGAACACGCATGATCATGGCCTATGTGTGCGCCGCCTTTTGCGCGACGCTGCTCACGCTCAACCTTTCCAGCATCGCCATCGCCGCCTTCCGCTGCAAAGCCCGCCCTCGCAATCTGCGCGTTCCGGCCCATGCGCCGCCGGTGAGCATCGTGCGGCCTCTGCGCGGACTGGAGACCTTCAGCGAGGAGACGCTCGGCTCCACCTTCGCGCTGGATTATCCCCGCTACGAGGTGCTCTTCTGCGTGCAGTGCGCCAATGATCCGGTGATTCCGCTGGTCGAGCGGATGATCGCCGCGCATCCGCAGATTTCCGCTCGGCTGCTCGTCGGCGACGATTATGTGAGCGTCAATCCCAAGCTCAACAATTGCGTCAAGGGCTGGGACGCCGCGCGCTACGCCTGGGTGGTGCTGGCCGACTCGAATGCGCTGCTGCCGCCCGACTATATTCAGACCATGCTCGCCGCCTTCCGCGACGACACGGCGCTGTCCATCTCCATGCCGATCGGCTCTCGCCCCAAGGGCTTTTGGGCGGAAGTGGAATGCGCTTTCCTCAACACCTTCCAGGCGCGCTGGCAATATGGGGCGGAGGCGGTCGGCATCGGCTTCGCGCAAGGCAAGAATATGATGTGGCGCCGCGAGGTGCTGGAGCGCGCCGGCGGCATTCGCGCTCTCGGCGCCGAGATCGCCGAGGACGCCGCCTCCACCAAGATCATCCGCGCGCAAAAGATGAAGGTGCGGCTCGTCGACATGCCCTTCGAGCAGCCGCTCGGCCATCGCACGGCGCATGAGGTCTACTCCCGCCATGTGCGCTGGGCGCGTCTGCGCCGCGTCACCTTCCCCGCCTATTTCGCGCCGGAATTCATGAACGGCAGCTTCATGCCCGTGGTGACGGGCGCTTACGCCGCGCATCTGCTCGACGCCAATGTGGCGTTGACGGCGGCCGCGATCCTCGCCGGGCTCTATGGCGCGGAATGCCTCCTCGCCCGCATCGCCGGCTGGCGGCTCTCGCGGCTGACCCCGCTGGCGCTGTTGACGCGCGACATTCTGCTGCCGGTGATGTTCGTAGACGCCTGCCTCTTCGACGATTTCGTCTGGCACGGCAACGCCATGACCGTGCGCGAGCAGGAAGAGCAGACGACCGGCTGAACGAATTCCTCCGACATTCCCTCGAAAAGACCCGCGAAGAAGGAAGGGGCGCCGCGAGGCGCCCCTTTTCATTTGGCCGGCTCCTCCGGCGTCGTTATGTCGATCTTGCGAATGACGCGCTCCGGCTCCGGCCGCACCAGATCGATGGACAAGAGCCCGTTGACGAGATCGGCGCCCAGCACCTGCATCCCTTCGGCCAGCAGAAAGGCGCGCTGGAACTGCCGCGCGGCGATGCCACGATGCAGGAACTGCCGCTCGCGATCGTCCTCCAGCTGCTTGCCGCGAATGACGAGCTGGCTCTCCTCGAGCGAAATCTCCAGTTGCTCGCGCGTGAAGCCGGCGACGGCCAGCGTCAGCCGCAGCCGATCGGGACGAGAATCGGCGCCCGGCAGCCTCTCGATATTATAGGGCGGATAACCGTCGGAGCCCGAGCGTGTGACGCGATCCAGCGCGCGTTCGATTTCGTCGAACCCCAGGAGGAAGGGGGAATTCAGCGTCGGCAGTCGTGCCATTACGAAGCCCTCGCGGCGCTTCTCGTGCGAAAAATCTGCGAGGCCCGGCGTCGGCGCCTCGGGGCCGTATATGGAGCCGAAGCTCGACACGATCAAGCGGGGGCGGCAGGACGTAGCGTCCCCACCTCAGAATTGCCAGAGGAACCGCCCTTTCAGCGCATGAGCTTCCGCGCCGGAGGCGAGACGGGACGAATAGACGAGCGAGGCGAGCGCATTGGGCGCGACGGCGGCGTCGAGCCCCGCCTCGATCAGCAGCGCGTCGACCGCGAGCGGCGCGCCGGCGACGAAGACCGGCGCGGATCCAGGAGCGAGGGACATTCCGGTCGTCGGAACGA
Source organism: Methylosinus sp. KRF6 (assembly GCF_018887255.1). Classification (NCBI taxonomy): domain Bacteria; kingdom Pseudomonadati; phylum Pseudomonadota; class Alphaproteobacteria; order Hyphomicrobiales; family Methylocystaceae; genus Methylosinus; species Methylosinus sp. KRF6. Next base: position 1,776,551 of record NZ_JAHLJF010000001.1, read on the forward strand.
TGCGGTCGAAAGCGTGGCTCCAGGCGAAGGACGCTCTGGCGGAGACGGCCGCGGCTCCGATCGTCCATGCAGAGGTCCGCGCTCGGACGCCGATGGAGGAGAAGGTCGTGGCGGTCTGCGCTCCGGCGACGGTCAGGGCCGCGGACCCGCCGCTCTCCCGAAACCCATCGCTCGCCACCCGCACATGAGCGACGCCGGCGAAGGCCTCCGCCCCCTCGAACGGCCAGAAGCCGCGGAACAAGCCACGATAGGAGGCCTCGCCGAAAGCCTGCGCCGTATGCGCGCCATAGTCGGCATGAGGGGCGTCGGCGAAGCCGCGGAAGGCGATCCGGCGCATCGTCGTCACATCGTGATGAGAATAGGCGCCGCCGACTCGCAAACCGAGATCGGCGGCGCGCGTGTCGCCATAAACGGCCACATGAGCGGATTCCATGTCGCCGGTCGAGGCGCGGGAGTCGACGCGCGCCTCGCTGTGTCCGCCGCCGGCGGCGACGCCCAATCGCGAATCGCCGAGCGCCATATCGACGCCAGCGAGGCCTCCGGCCGTGCTCATGCGCGCGGTCGCGGCACTGCCGTCGCCGCCGAGGCGCGCCCAATCGCCAAAGCCATGGGCCCAGACCGCGAAGACGGGGACGGTCGATCCGGAGACCGCCTGCCGCTGCCGCTCGAGCACCGCATCGCGCAGCATCCGGCTCTCATCGACGAGCAGGGCGCGCAGGCTCGAATGGATCTCGCCCGAGAGCCCGTCGAAGGCGGCCCTCGCCTCGGCCGCCGTCAGCAGCAGCGCGGGCGCGACGATCGGATGCGCGAGGCCGGCGAGCTCCAGCGCTCGGCCTGCGGCGATCTGATTGCGCGTGCCGCCGACGTTCGAGAAATCGACGCTGTTGCGCACGAGCTTCAGATAGACGTTGTTCGCGTCATAGCTCAGCGACGGACTGTAGAAGGCGAGATCGGTGGTCGCCTCGTCGAAAACGCCGGAGCGCCCGCCCGCGGCGGTCAGAATCGTGTAGGAGGCGTTGGCTGCGTAATCCCCCTGCGCCGCCAGCGCGCGCACCGCGCCGCCGTCGATCGTCGCGGTCCCGGCGACGGAGAGCGCGCCGGCCGCGCTCGGCGTCACGCCGACGGTCAGCGCGGAGCCCGCCTGCTGGACGTAATTGCCCTCGATCGTGAACTTTCCGCTGTCGATTCGCACATTGCCGAAATTCGCGACCGCGCCGGCGACGACGCCCGCGCCGGTCAGCGTCGCGCCGCTCCGCACCTCGATCGCCGGGCTCGTGAGCCGCCCGCCGACATGCGTCACGCCGCTCGTCAGCGTCACGCCGCGCGAGAAGGCGCCGGCTCCCGTCAGCGTCCAGTCGGAGCCGTTCATCGCGAGCGTTTCGAAATTCTGGAACTTCGCGATGCTTTCGGCGCCCGAGCCTTCGAGGATGAGATTGTCGGTATTGGCGCCGCCCAATACATTGCCGTTGAGCGTCGACCCGGTCTGTAGCCGCAGCGTGTGGACAGCCGCTGTCGCCGCGCCGCCGCCGGCGGCGAAACTGATCGCATTGACGGCGCCGCTGATGGAGCCGCTATTGGTGATGTCGGCATTCGAATTGTTGCGGATCAATATGCCCTCGGCGTTCGTCGAGCCGATCGCGCCGGTGTTGACGATCGTCCCGCCACCGGTCGCTTCGACCGCCGGTCCGCGCCGGGAGGAGATGGAGCCAGCGTTGCCGAAGGAGGCGAAAACGGCGCTGGCGCTGGCGTAGACGCCATTATAGTCGCCGAAGATCACGCCGCCGACGGCGTTCGTGAAGACCGAGGGCCCGCCCTGCATGAGCACGCCGGTGCTGAAGCCGCTCGTCTTCGTCGCCTGTATCGAGCCGCCGTTGAAAAGGACGCGCGACGTCCCCTGCCCGATGGAAACGGCGTTCAGGCCGGTGTCGGTCTTGATCGTTCCGCCGCCGAAATTATTGACGGTTCCTCCGAACCACATCGTCACGCCCTCGCCGGCGCCGCCGGTGATCGTTCCGTAATTGTCCAGATGGCCCGGGCCGCCCGCCGGAGGCAGGCCGAACGGCTTGTAGCCGAAGGTCATGGCGGTCAGCGTGCCGGTGACGGTCGCTCCGCTCGCGTTGAGGAACGCGCCGCCCTGGCCGAGCGTCACCGTGTTGCCGCCGCTGACGGAGCCGTTATTGGTCACCGACCATGCCTGGAGCGTGGCGCCGATCGCCGGACTCGAAGAGCCGATGGCCACGCCGCCGTTGATATGGGCCGTCGTTCCGGTGAAGGCGTCGAGGTTGACGCTCGGCGCGTTGGCGGCGATTTCGACATCGGCGGCGAAGGCGCCTTTGGCGTCGAGAAATGCCGCGATCAGAACGGTTGCAAAACCAACCGCCGCCGATCCTCGACCGGCGCTCGAGCAAGCTGTCATCTGGCCCTCCCCCCGCGGCGCAGAGCGCTGCCTCGGCCGTGAGTATCGAAAGGCCGGCGATTCGAAACCTGACTCTTCAGCCAGGTCGCGTTCAGATGAGGCCGTAGAGCGCGAGGCGGGTCACGCATTCCGAGCGCGACGAGGAGCCGAGCTTTCTCTTCGCGCCTTCGATGTGGAAATGCGCGGTCGAGCGCGAGATGCCGAGCACCTGGGCGATCTCCCAATCGGTCTTGCCGACGGCGACCCATTGCATACACTCGATTTCCCGCGCGGTGAGCTTCGGCATGTCCTCCGAGACGAGGCCGAAGCCGATCTCTCTGCGGCAGCGCTCGTGAATGGCGCGGGAAATGAGATCGAGACAGGCGCGCTCCTGCGGCGAGAAGGTCACCGCCTCGAAGGAAGCGAGGGAGACGAGGCCCTGGTAGCCCATGGGCCCATGGATCGGCACGCCGACCACCTCGCGCCATCCATAATCGCGACCGATGTCATAGACGGCCTGCGCGCGCGGCGTCAGCGGCCGGCGCGTCTCGACCTCGCTCCAGAGGTAGAGCGTCATCGAGCGCCGCGCCTCCTCGACGAAAGGATCGTCGGCGAATATCTGCCTTTCATTGTAGAGGGCGAGCCAATCTTCAGGCCAATCGTTGAAGAAGAAACGATGGACGCGATGCGCCGAGACGCCGGTCCAGGCGCCGCAGACGGAATGGACGAGGCCGAGCGTCTCGATGAGTTCCCGAAATTCGGCGACAGCCGAATGAACCTCGATGCCGCCAGCGCAAGCGCCGGCGAGCGCAAGGGCGCGGGCGGAAAAGTCGGCGGACATGAACGGCTCCGGCGAAATTCGGAAACGCGCCAGAGCCTAGCTGAAGGTTTGGAAACCGTCCAGAAATGAAGCAGGCGACCGGCGAGCTCGGAGGCGAGACGCGGGTCAGGCTAGCCACGCGCGCGAATTTGGTGTATGCGCCCCGCACGAGTTTTCACCCCGCCCCCGATGCGGGGAGTTGGAGATCGAGACAAATGGCCGTTCCGAAGCGAAAAACCTCCCCGATGAAGCGCGGGTTCCGCCGCTCCGCCGACGCGATCAAGGCGCCGACCTATGTCGAGGACAAGGATTCGGGCGAGCTGCGCCGTCCGCATCACATCGACCTCAAGACCGGCATTTATCGCGGCCGGCAGGTGCTGAAGGTCAAGGCTCAGGAAGCCTGATCTTTTCAGCCGCGCGAATTTGCGAGCCCGACGCGCGCGAGCGCCGTCGGGCTCGCGGCGTTTCAGCGATACGATGTTCAGCGCGCCTGTTGCGCCTTGGCCAGCAGCGGCAGCAGAATCGCGCGCGGCGCCGCGCGTCCCGCCGCGACGAAGAATTTGTTCACCAGCCCCGGCACCACCACGCGCCGGCCGGAGAACAGCGCCTCGTAGCCCTGCCGCGCGACCTCCTCGGCCGGCAAGAGCGCGGGCTTCACCGCTTTCATCTCGCCTTTGTAATCGAAGCCGGCGCGCTCTTGAAAACCCGTCTGCACCGGACCGGGGCAGAGCGCGGTGACGCGCACGCCATGCGGCTTCAGCTCCTCCGCCAAGGCCTCGCTGAAGGAGCGGACATAGGCCTTGCTGGCGTAATAGACGGCGAAACCCGGCCCTGGCATGAAGGAGGCCACGGAGGCGACATTCAATATGCCGCCGCGCGTCTCTATGACCGAGGGCAGGAAGCGCAGGGTCAGCGCCGTCAGCGCGCGTATGTTGAGATCGACGATCGCCAATTGCTCGGCGGCGTCCAGCTCGGCCACACGGCCGACGAGGCCGAAGCCGGCGTTGTTGACGAGAATCTCGGGCTTGCGCCCGGCTGCGCTCAAAATCTCTGCGAGACTCTCGCAAGCGCCCGTCTCGCAGAGGTCGAGATCGACGACCAGCGGCCGCTCCGGCGCGCCGGACGCCTCGATCTCGCCGGCCAGCGCCTCCAGCCGCTCGCGGCGGCGGGCGACCAGAGTGACATGACGCCCCTTGCGGGCGAAGAGCTTGGCCAGCTCGAGGCCGATGCCGTCCGAGGCTCCGGTGACGATGGTGGTGGTCGCGGCGTCGCTCATATCTTCAGCCTCCCCAGGGGCCGGGCGGAACCGGCTTGTCCGCGTCCTTCGCAGCCTGACGGAGCGCGACGCGATCGCGCGTGGAGACGCCGAGCAGCTCGGCGACGCGCCAGATCACATTTTCCTCGAATTCATGGACCTCGCCATCGGCATAGGCCATTTCCCACAACATGCCGATGACGACGCGGCGGCCGTCCTCGTCGAGCCGGCGCTTCAGCACTTGGGTGAAACGGTAGAGATCGACGGCCTCGCGCTCGCTCTCCGCCGCCGCCTCGATCAGCGCGCGGGCGGCGGCGTGATCCAGGCCGAAGCGCGTCTCGACCAGCTTTTGCAGCAACGCGCGCTCGCCGGCGTCGAACGCCCCGTCTATGGAGGCGAGATGCACCAGAAGCGCGACCGCGGCGAGCCGATAATCGGAAGCCTCCAAGGGCCGCGGCCGCGCCGGCGCGGCGACTTCGTCGAGAAAAGCGCGGAGGGCTTCGAGCATGAGCGCAGCTTTCGAAAGTTGGAACCGTCCTTACGTTCTATATGTCGTCCGCCGCGCCTCGCATAGCTCGCGGCCGGCGCCCGCGCTCGGAGCGACATCGCCGCTATCGACGCGAACTGCGCAATTGCCGATTGACAGAGCCTTGAATTCGCTTTACCTACGTTATTGCTGCAATGCAGCGTGACTCGTTCCGGCCGCGTGGATCGCTTCCCACAGGGGATCGGAGCCGTAGAGCGGGTCCTCATCATGACGACGGCCCGATACGCGGGGCAGGTCTCCCATCCATCGCTGCATGGCCTCGCGCGGGAGACGTTTTCGCGCACATGCGGCCTATTTCGAAAGTTACGCAGTGACCAATTTCGCCGATCTCGGCTTCGCCGAGGTCATTCTGCGCGCGCTCGCGCAGGAAGATTATGTGACGCCCACGCCGATCCAGGCTCAGGCGATTCCCCCGCTCCTCCAGGGCCGCGACCTGCTCGGCATAGCGCAGACCGGCACCGGCAAGACCGCCGCTTTCGCTCTGCCGATCCTGCAACGGCTGCTCGACGAGCGCAGCCGTCCCGCTCCCAACACGGCGCGCGTTCTGGTGCTCGCCCCGACGCGCGAGCTCGCGGCGCAAATCGCCGATAGTTTCCGCGCCTATGCGCGCTTCGCCCGCATCAGCGTCGGCGTCATCGTCGGCGGCGTCGCCCATGGCCCGCAGATCCGAATGCTCGCAGGCGGAGTCGATGTTCTGGTGGCGACCCCCGGCCGCCTGCTCGATCATGTCGCCTCCAATCATCTGCGGCTCGATTCGACGCGGACGATCGTGCTGGACGAGGCCGATCATATGCTCGACCTCGGCTTCGTCGTCCCCATTCGCAAGATCGTCTCGCGCCTGCCGAAGGATCGACAGAATCTCTTCTTCTCGGCCACCATGCCGAAGGAGATCGCGTCGCTCGCCGACGATATGCTGCGCGATCCCGTCACCGTGCGCGTGACGCCGGCGGCGACGACGGCCGAGCGCGTCGCGCAGCGCGTGATTCTGGTGGACGGAACGGCCAAGCGCGACGTTCTGCTGGAACTTTTTTCCGATCCGAACTTCTCGCGCGCCATCGTCTTCACGCGCACCAAGCGCGGCGCCGATCGCGTGGCGCAGCATCTCGCCGTGAACGCCGTCGGCGCCTCGGCGATTCACGGCAACAAAAGCCAGAATCAGCGCCAGCGCGCGCTCGACGATTTCCGCGCCGGCCGCACCCGCGCGCTGGTGGCGACCGATATCGCCGCGCGCGGCATCGATATCGACGGCGTCTCCCATGTGGTGAATTTCGAGCTGCCGGAAACGGCCGAGGCCTATGTTCACCGCATCGGCCGCACTGCGCGCGCCGGCGCGACGGGCGCCGCCGTCTCGCTCTGCGACAATAGCGAACGCTCGCTGCTCAAGCAGATCGAACGCGTGACCCGCCAGACGCTGCCGATCACCGACCGCCGCAGCGCGCCGGGCGCCGCAGCCGAGGCGGACGCCGCGCGGCGCGCGCCGCCGCATGAGCATCGTCGCACGCATCAGGAGGCCGGCCGCGCCGCGCGCCATCCGGGCAAGCCCGGCGAGCATGGACGCCCGCCTCAGCAGCAGCAGCGCCGCCGCAGCGGCAAGCCCGGCGGCCCTCGGCCGGACCATAACGCGCCGCGCTCGCGCGCTTCCGAGTAAGCAAGTCGAACGCCTGTTCTCCTCCCCGAAAGAAGGAGAACAGGCGCTGACACATATTTTAGTTCTCGGCTCTATTCTCCTGCGAGAAAATCGCAGCGGGAGAGCCGGCAATGGTCTTCGATCTCCTCATCGTCGGCGGCGGCGTCAATGGCTGCGCCATAGCGCGCGACGCCGCCGGGCGAGGGCTGAGCGTCCTTCTGCTCGAGCAAAAGGACCTCGCCGCCGCGACCTCCTCCGCTTCCACCAAGCTGATCCATGGCGGGCTGCGCTATCTCGAGCGCTATGAGTTCCGCCTCGTCCACGAGGCCTTGGCCGAGCGCGAGCTGCTGCTGGCCGCCGCGCCGCATATCATTCATCCGCTGCAATTCATCCTGCCGCACGAAGGCTCGATTCGCCCCGCCTGGCTGGTGCGGCTCGGGCTCTTTCTCTATGACCATCTGGCGCGGCGAAAGCGCATCCCCGGCTCCGCGACCGTCGCGCTCGCCGGAACGCCATTCGGCGCGCCGCTCACCGCCGATCATCGCCTCGGCTTCTCCTATTACGATTGCCGCGTCGACGATTCGCGCCTCGTCGTGCTGGAGGCGCTCGACGCATTCGCGCGCGGCGCGGACATTCGTCGGCGCGCGGCGCGCGGGCGGGCGATGGCTCGCCAGTGTCGCCGCCGCCGATGGAAAGCTGGAGGACATAAACGCCCGCATATCGTCACGCGCAAGCTCTATGAGGGCGCGCAGGCCTATATGCTGCAGCGGCCGGACAAGCGCATCATCTTCGCCATTCCGTTCGAAGAGGATTTCACCCTCGTCGGCACCACCGACATTCCCTTTCCCGGCGAGCCCGGACCGGTGGCGATCGACGCGGCGGAGACCGATTATCTTCTCGCGGCGGCCAATCATTTCTTCAAAGAAAAGATCACGCCCGGCGATGTGGCGTGGAGCTATTCGGGCCTGCGCCCGCTCTATGACGATGGCGCGCTCGAGGCTTCCGTCGTCACGCGCGATTATGCGTTCGATCTCGACAACGCCGACGGCGGCGCGCCGGCGCTGTCGATCTTCGGCGGCAAGATCACCACCGCGCGCCGCCTCGCCGAACATGCGCTCGATACGCTCGCGCCCTTCTTCCCGCATATGCGCGCGGCCTGGACGGCGGGCGCCGTTCTGCCCGGAGGCGACATCGGCCCCGGCGGCTTCGACGGCTTCGTCGCGGAGCTTTCGCGCGCGAAGCCGTTTCTCGCGCCACGCCTCGCGCGCCGGCTCGCCGGCGCCTATGGAACGCGCGCGTGGCGCTTTCTGGAGACGGCGCGATCGCTCGCCGATCTCGGCGCGGATTTGGGCCGCGGCCTGACGGAAGCGGAGCTCGATTATCTGCGCGCGCAGGAATGGGCGCGCACGGCGGAAGACGTGCTGTGGCGTCGCTCCAAGCTCGGCCTGCGTTTCGACGCCGCGCAGACGGAGAGACTGACGCGCGCCCTCGCGCAGCGCAGCGCGTGAAGCTCGCGCTTCATCTCTTCGATCACGCCGCCGGAGCGAATCGCAGACGATCGAGAATCCTTGCCGTGAGCGCGGCATTTCGACGGCGGCGCAGCGCTTACGGCGGCGCGTTTCGGCGCGGCGCGCCGAGCGGCTGCAGCGTCGCCGACAACATCTTGCTTTTTATCGAAATTTTCGACGCTTCGCAGCGCTGTGCAAACATGGGCTTCACCACTGTTTCCGCGGCGTTTCGTCCCTGTCGCGACGATAGGTGATTTGTGTCGCGATCATGTATATAAGACGACACGGAATGTGAAACCGTCGGTCCCTGTTCCGGCCGGCGTCATGCGAATGGCCGAGGCCAGCCACATTTCGGCCGCCAAGGCGCTGGAACGTGGCGACCGAACGGCGATGTTCCAGAGCGGCGCAGTCAGCGAGCCGCCGCGCAGGCGTGTAGAGAAAAGCGCGCGCCTTTCGATTCGAACATCGAGCCCGATATCGGACGTAACAGTAAAGGTTGAAGATGCCGACAATCGCTCTCGTCGACGACGACCGCAATATTCTCACCTCCGTCTCGATCGCTCTTGAAGGCGAGGGCTACCGCGTTCAAACCTACACCGACGGCGCCGCGGCGCTCGACGGTCTGCGCGCCAATCCGCCGGACCTCGCCATTTTCGACATAAAGATGCCGCGCATGGACGGAATGGAGCTGCTGCGCCGTCTGCGGCAGAAATCCGACCTTCCGGTGATCTTCCTCACCTCCAAGGACGAGGAGATCGACGAATTGTTCGGCCTCAAAATGGGCGCCGACGATTTCATTCACAAGCCGTTCTCGCAGCGCCTGCTGGTGGAGCGCGTGAAGGCGATTCTGCGCCGCGCCAATCCCAAGGAAGCCGCCGCGCAGAAGGAATCAGAAGCCAAGGTGCTGGAGCGCGGCGCGCTGGTCATGGACCCGGAGCGCCATACCTGCACCTGGCGCGGCGATCCCGTCGTGCTGACCGTGACGGAGTTTCTCATCCTGCAAGCGCTGGCGCAGCGCCCCGGCGTGGTGAAGAGCCGCAATGCGCTGATGGACGCCGCCTATGACGATCAGGTCTATGTCGACGATCGCACCATAGACAGCCACATCAAGCGGCTGCGCAAGAAGTTCAAGGTCGTCGACAATGAATTCGAGATGATCGAGACGCTCTATGGCGTCGGCTATCGCTTCAAGGAAGCCCCATAACGGCTCATGACAGTCACGATCGACAATGAACATGGCGTCGCCGAGACGCAGGCGCGGCAAAAGCGAATCGGCCGCGCCGCGTCGGTTCGCTTCGCGCGGCTCACGCGCGCCATTCAGTCACGCCTGTCGTCTTCGCTCACGCGTCGCATCGTCGTGCTCAATCTCGGCGGCCTCGTGGCGCTGCTCGGCGGCTTCCTCTATCTCAACCAATTTCGCGAAGGCCTGATCGACGCGCGCGTGCAGAGCCTGCAGACGCAGGGCGAGATCATCGCCGCGGCGATCGCCGCCTCCGCGACGGTGGACACCGACGCCATCACCATCGATCCCGAGAAGCTGCTGCGGCTCGCGCCCGGCGAGAGCTACAGCCTCGCCGAGGGCAGCCAGCCCTCTATGGAGTTCTCGCTCAATCCTGAGCGCATCGGCCCGCTGCTGCGCCGTCTCGTCTCGCCGACGCGCACGCGCGCGCGCATCTATGATCGCGACGGCTATCTCCTGCTCGATTCGCGCTCTGTCACCGGACGCTCCAATATTCTGCGCTTCGAGCTCGGCCCCGCCGGCGGCGCCGAATCGTCGAGCTATCTCGAGCAGGGCATAAATGCGCTGCGCCGCTGGACGCGACGGCCGGAACTGCCGCTCTATGAGGACATCGGCGCCGGCAATGGCAAAGCCTATCCCGAAGTCGCCGCTGCGCTCACCGGCGGCGCGCTCTCGGTGGTGCGCGCCAACGCCAAGGGCGAGACCATCATCTCCGTCGCCGTGCCGGTGCAGCGCTTCCGCTCGGTGCGCGGCGCGCTGCTGCTCTCCACGCTCGGCGGCGACATAGACGCCATTCTCGCGCAGGAGCGCTGGGGCATCATCCGCATCTTCCTGGTCTCGGCCGGCGTGATGTTGCTGCTGTCGCTATTCTTCGCCGGCACCATCGCCGAGCCCATGCGCCGTCTCGCCGAGGCCGCCGAACGCGTGCGCCGCGGCGTCAAATCGCGGCAGGAGATTCCCGATTTCTCGCAGCGCCAGGACGAGATCGGCCATCTATCCGGCGCGCTGCGCGACATGACGCGCGCGCTCTACAATCGCATAGAGGCGATCGAGCATTTCGCGGCGGATGTCGCGCATGAGCTCAAAAATCCGCTCACCTCTCTGCGCAGCGCGGTGGAGACTCTGCCCATCGTCAAGGACGAGAATGCGCGCTCGCGCCTGCTGACCATCATCAAGCATGACGTCGGCCGGCTCGACCGGCTCATCAGCGATATTTCCGACGCCTCGCGTCTCGACGCCGAGCTGGCCCGCGCCGATATGGACATTGTCGATGTCGCCGGCGTGCTGAAAACCGTCGTCGGCATGGCGCAGGACGTCGACCGCGGCGACGGCGTCACCATCACGCTCGACATTCAGCCCGCCGATCCGCGGCGGCGCTGGCGCATCCTCGGCCATGATTCGCGGCTCGCGCAAGTGTTCGACAATCTCATCGCCAACGCCCGCTCCTTCTCGGCGGAGGGCGGCGATGTGCGCGTCCTGCTGCGGCCGGAGCAGGCGATGGGGCCGGGCGGGCAGCCGATCGACGGCTATGAGATCATCGTCGACGACGACGGGCCGGGCATTCCGGCACACGCCTTCGAGCGCATTTTCGAGCGCTTCTACACGGATCGGCCGGAGCAGGGCTTCGGCCAGAATTCCGGCCTCGGCCTCTCCATCTCCCGCCAGATCGTCGAGGCGCACAACGGCCGTATCCGCGCGATGAACCGCACGCGGGCGGAGCCGGAGGGAACCGACGAGATCGAGCCGGACGATGTCGTGCTCGGCGCACGCTTCGTGCTGTGGCTTCCGGCGGCCAGATGACCGGCGCGCCTCTCCCACAGGAGCAGGCCGGCGACCGCGTCATGATTCACGCCAATGCTCTGCTCATCGGCGCCGCCGGCGCGCTGCTGCGCGGCCCCTCCGGCGCCGGCAAGAGCGGCCTCTGCCTCGAGCTGATCGATTTTGCGCAGGGGCGGGGCGTCTTCGCCCGCCTCATCGGCGACGATCGGATCGAGATCGTCCGCCGCCACGGCCGGCTGGTGGCGCGCCCGCATCCGGCCATCGCCGGGGCGATAGAGGAGCGCGGCAGGGGCGTCGGGCCCACCCCTTACGAGCCCGCCGGGACGCTGCGCTGCCTGGTCGATCTGCGCGGGCCGCGCGACGAGGCCCCGCCGCGATATCCGCAGGAAGGCGAGGCCGAGGCGATTTTATGCGGCGTGGCGCTGCCGCGGCTCGCCGCGGACGCCCGCGAGGCCGGGGCGACGCGAAAGATTTTTTCGTTTGTTCATCAGTTTGCGGCATTTTAACGAGGATAGGAGGTTTTCGCTTGCCAATTTCGCCGCAACGCACAAAATGGCGCCCGAAACGCTGCGAACGTCGGGGCGACATTCGCGTTAGTGAATTGGTGAGCCGCAATGCCGGTCTGCTTCGGTTCTCCGGTTTCGACGATCTCGTTCTCTCGCGAGACGGTCTTCATGAGCGGTAGCTGCGAATGATCGGAATGGTCCTGGTGACCCATGGCCACCTCGCCACGGAGTTTCGCGCGGCCCTCGAGCATGTGGTCGGCCCGCAGAAACAGCTCGTGTCGATCTCGATCGGCCCCGAGGACGACATGGAGCGTCGGCGCCGAGACATTATCGACGCCATCGCCGAGGCGGACAGCGGCGACGGCGTCGTCGTCCTGACCGACATGTTCGGCGGCACGCCCTCCAATCTGGCGATTTCCGTGATGAACGGCGGCAAGGTGGAGGTGCTGGCGGGCATCAACCTGCCCATGCTGATCAAGCTGGCCTCGGTGCGCGAATCGGCTCCGCTCGAGCAGGCGGTGTTGCAAGCCCAGGACGCCGGGCGCAAATATGTCTATATCGCCAGCCGAGTTCTCAACGCGAAATGACCGATCAATCCGTTTCCGCCATCGAAGGCGGGCGCATCGCCCGCGATCTCGTCATCGTCAACCGCAAGGGCCTTCATGCGCGGGCGACGGCCAAATTCGTCCAATGCTGTGAGGCTTACGAGGCCGAGATCACCGTCTCCAAATGCGGGGACACGGTCGGCGGCAGCTCCATCATGGGCATATTGACGCTGGGCGCGGCGCAGGGCTCCACCATCACCGTGACCGCCGCCGGCCCACAGGCCGCGCAAGCGATAGAGGCGCTGGCGGCGCTGGTGGGCAACCGCTTCGGAGAGGACGAGTAGAAGCTGCGGCGCCCACCCTCCCTTGAGGGGGAGGGTCGGCCGGCGATAGCCGGACGGGGTGGGGTCCACCAGCAGAGACTCGGGGCGTCGCCCCCTCCCGAGCGCCTACGGCGCTCGACCTCCCCCTCGAGGGGGAGGTAGAATTGGCTTTCCGGCGCGCATCCGGTTCGCCCGGTCGGCCTCCGCTACGCATCCCCCCGCCTCGGCTTGGACAATTCGCTCAAATCCGGTTCCCCGCAGCGCGCGAGGATGGCGGCGCGGACATGGTCGCGCAGCCGCAGCGCGCAGAGAAAATCGCTCCCGCCCGCCCGTATCGGCGGCAGAATGGCGAGCGACAGAGCCGAGCGGCGCGGGAACCATTGCTCGCCGCGCAACATGCCGCGGGTTCCATGCAAGACGCCCGGAAAGACCGGCAGCTCCGCCTCCGCGGCGATCTTGAACGCGCCGAGATAGAAGCCGCAGAGCCCGGCGCGGCGCGTGAACGTCCCCTCCGGGAAGAAAACGAGATTGCGCCCCTCGCGCGCCGCCGCCGCGAGCTTCTCCGCGTCGGCCACGCTCGCCGCAATGTCGAAGCGCTCGACGAAAAGGGCGCCGAGCCGGCGCAGGAACGGCCCGGCGAAAATCTGTCCGGCCAGCTCCTTCTTGGCGACGAAAGCCGGCTCGCCCGGCAGGCGGGCGGCGAGCAGCATCACATCGACATAGCTCGAATGGTTGAAGGCGAGCACGGCGCCGCCTTTCGGCAGACGCTCGAGCCCTTCGGTCGTGACCTTCGCGCCAATGGCGCCGAGCATTGTCCCGGCGATCTTGCGAACGGCGGGCCAGCGCGAGCGGCGGGGCAGAGTCATGACCGCCCACCAGGCGGCGAAATAGCCGGCGCAGACGACGATCCACCACCAGGACGCATAGGCGAGCTCGCCCACGCTTTTCGCCGCGCCGCGCATCGCCGGCCATAGGCCGAGCAGCGCCAGCCGGCCGATCTGCAGCCACACCGGGCCGCGCGGCTCGCCGAGCCGGCCCTCTTCGAACAGCGCCTTGGCGGCGCTGCGGCGAATCTTGCCGCTCGAGGTTTTGGGAGTCGAGCGCGGCGGCAGGAAGCGGACCTCCTCCGCCGGCGCGCCGCAAACTGCGGCGACCGCGGCCTGAACCTTGGTCTCGAGCGCGCCGAGGGCCTCCGGCGCGGTCTCATAGGTCTCGGCGACGACGATCAGCCGCTCCGTGCCGGTCTCGACGTCGGGCGCGCCAAAAGCGGCGACGCAGCCTTTGCGGATTCCGGGGAGCGCGGCGACGGCCTCCTCTATCTCCTGCGGATAGAGATGACGCCCGGCGCGTATGACGATGTCCTTCACCCGCCCGGTGACATAGACCTCGCCGCCGGCCGTGTAGGCGCGATCGCCGCTGTCGAGCCAGCCGTCCCGAATCAGCGCCTTGCTCTTCTCCTCATTGCGGAAATAGCCGGCGGTGGCGGAAGGTCCGCGGAACTCGAGCCGGCCCTCGCGCCGCTCGGCGAGCTCGCGGCCGGCGCCGTCGACGACGCGGATTTCATGGCCCGGCAGCGGCGCGCCGCAGGAGACGAACTCAAGAGCCGCCGTCGCGTCCCCGGCCGGCTCCGCGCGACCGTCGGTCGCCAGCAAATCACGGGAGATGCGGTCTATCAGCGGCGCGCGGCCGGGCGGCGGAAAGGCGAGGCCGACGGAATTTTCCGCGAGACCATAGACAGGCGCCATGGCCTCCGCCCGGAAACCATATTTGGCGAATTTCTCGGCAAATCGCCGGATGGTGCGCGGGGAGATGGGCTCCGCGCCATTGGCGACCATGCGCAGCGAGGAGAGATCGAGTCCCTCGATCTGGGCCGGATCGATCTTGTCGAGGCAGAGCTCGAAGGCGAAATTGGGCGCGGCGCTCAGCGTGCCGCGATGGCGGTCGATCGCCTCCAGCCAGCTCGCCGGCCGCGACAGAAAGGTCAGCGGCGACATGACATAGAGCGGCGCGCCGAAATGCAGGCAGCCGAGCCAGGCGCCGATCAATCCCATATCGTGATAGAGCGGCAGCCAACTCACGAAAGTGTCGGCCGAGGTCGCGCCTATGGCGAGGCCCATGGCGCGCACATTGGCGAGAAGATTGGCGTGGCTCAGCACGACGCCTTTGGGATCGCCCGTGCTGCCGGACGTATATTGCAACATGGCGGTCGCGCCCGCCTCGCGCGTCGGCGGCAAAGGCGCGCCATCGGCGCCGCTCACAAGATCGGCGACGGCGACGATTTCTTCCAATGTCTCCACCCGGCGGCGGGCGAGGCCGGCGAGACGAATCCCCTCGGCGGCCGTGATGAGCAGCTTCACCCCGGCGTTGCGCAAAATGCCGATCTGGCGGGTGAGATGCTCCTCGATCTGCGCCATGCGCATCGGCGGATAGATCGGCACGGGAATGGCGCCGGCGTAGAGCGCTCCGAAAAAGGCCACGAAGAAATCGAGTCCGGTGGGCAGCATCAGCGCGATGCGGTCGCCGGGCGCGACGTCGCGGGCGACGAGGCCTTCCGCCGCCCGGCGCGCCTCGTCGGCCAGCCGCCAATAGGTGAACGCGCCGGCCGGCGTCGCCGCGTCGCGCAGAAAAGTCAGATGCAGCCGCTCGGGATTATGCGCGGCGTGCCAGTCCAGCGCTTCGGTCAGCGTCCTCGCCTCGAAGGCGGCGCGAATATGCGGCAGCGCCTCGCCCGCGGCAGGCTCGACGACGGGCGGCGGCTCGGCGCCGGGCGCTTTCTCCAGCGCCGTCAGCAGATCGCCGACCGTATCGGCGCGGCCGAGCTCCTCGATCGGCAGATGCGCATGAAAAGCCTTTTCGAGCCGCATGTTCAATTCGGCGCGCGCCAGGCTGTCGACGCCGAGATCCTGCTCGAGCCGGCTGGACAGGGAGATTTCCGCCGGAACGCTGCGCTGCGGATGCATTTCGCGCGCGAGCGAGCCGACGACGGCGAAAACCTCGCGCCGCGCCGCCTCCTGCGTCGCGCGGCGACGCCCCGGATAATTGGAGACCGCATACATTCGCGCCCCTCCTGCTCCCGAGGCAGATAGAGCGAGGTCGGCGGCATTCGACTCTTTTCTATAACCCGGCGTCGAAGACGACCTGCGAATAATCGCTCTGGTTGCGCTGGCGTCAGCTTCGCGCAAGCCGGAAATTCCAATCTGCGCGCGCGTACGAAGCGACGCGCCATGGGTGTCACGAATCATGGTATCGCCGATTTCCGCCGTTACATCCCGAGCGCCCGGCGTGCGCGCGCTGTCGCGCGTCGCGCCTGTCACAGCAAAGGCCGAGCCGGTCGAAGACGCGAGCGTGGCGACGACGGCGGCCGTCAAAACACCGCCGCCCGGCCCCGGCCTTCGCGATGCACTTCCCGCCGGCTATCGAAATTTCGCCATGCCGCTCGGCGCCGCCTCCGGCGAAGAAATCAGCGGCGAGGACGCCAATCTGACCTCGGCCTATGGGCCGAGCGCGGCCGCGCTCTCCGACCTGCCGCGCCTCGTCGGCGAACGCGTTCCGCTGCGCATCATCGTGCGGGAGGCGCAGGCGGCGGCGCGCTCCGCCGCGGAGGCGCGCGGCGAAACGACGAAGGAATTCCTCGAGGAGGCGGACGTCGTTCCACGCTCGCGCCTGCCCTCGCGCAACGCCGACGATGCGGCCGCGACGATTCGCGCCGCTCTGCTGGTCCGCGACGGCGAGCGCGACACCGCCACCATCGACATCTATCTGGCCAAGACGGGGCCGGGCGCCTTCGAGGCGACCACCTATGACCGCGATTTCGCTTCGCCCTCCGGCGGCTTTCCCTATTCGGCGCCGCCGCTTTCGATCGATCGAATCATTTTCGATCCCGCCTATCAGGCGATCGTCTCGGCCGTCGCCGGCCAGCCGCGGCGGGGCAGCGCGACGGCAGCCGGCTCCGCCTCGCCGCTCGGCGCCTTCATCGTCACGTCGGTGATCGGCGTCGCGACCTTCGTCGCCGTCGTGCTGACGCTCGCCGCCGGCCAGCCGATCTTCGCCGCGACGATCGCGCTGCTCGGCGCCGCCGGCTTCGTCTACGCCCTGCGCTCGCGCTCGGCCTGAAGCGGCGCGGCGAGAACGGCGGCGAGAGAACGGCTTGCGCTCCGGCGCGTCGCCCGCTAACCCTGCGGCCAGCCCATTGCAGCCGAACCCCGAGAAAGCCGCCGCATGAAAGCCCGCGTCATCGTCACCTTGAAAAACGGCGTGCTCGATCCGCAGGGCAAGGCCATAGAGGGCGCGCTCGCCTCGCTCGGCGTCGCGGGCGTCGGCGGCGTGCGCCAGGGCAAAGTGTTCGACATAGAGCTCGAGGGCTCCGACCGCGCGCTCGCCGAGGAGCGGCTGCGCGCCGCCTGCGAGAAGCTGCTCGCCAACACCGTCATCGAGAATTTCCAGATCGAGATCGCGAGCCCATGAGAGCCGCCGTCATCGTCTTTCCCGGCTCCAATCGCGAAGGCGATATGGCGCGCGCGCTCGCTCGAGCCACCGGCCACGAGCCGGCCATGGTCTGGCATTCGCAGACCGAGCTGCCCGCGGGCACCGATCTCGTCGTGCTGCCGGGCGGCTTCTCCTATGGCGATTATCTGCGCTGCGGGGCCATCGCCGGCCGCGCCGCCATTATGGACGCGGTGCGCGCCCATGCCGCGCGCGGCGGTCTGACGCTCGGCGTCTGCAACGGCTTCCAGATTTTGTGCGAGGGCGGCCTGCTGCCGGGCGTGCTGATGCGCAACGCCAATCTGCGCTTCGTCTGCCGAATGCAGCATTTGCGCGTCGAGCGCGCCGACACCGCCTTCACCAGCCACTATCGCCAGGGCCAGACGATCGAGGTCGCCATCGCCCATGGCGAGGGCAATTACGAGGCCGACGACGAGACGATCGCGCGGCTCGAGGGCGAGGGGCTCGTCGCCTTCCGCTATTGTGATTCACTCGGGCGCGTCGGCGGCGAGGCCAATCCCAACGGCTCGCGCAACGACATCGCCGGTATTTTTTCAGAACGCCGCAATGTGCTCGGTCTGATGCCGCATCCCGAAAATCTCATCGATCCGCTGGTCGGCGGAATCGACGGCCGGGGATTGTTCGAGAGCCTCGCAGCGGCGTGACGCCGATCGGCAGTGCGCGGCGAGTGGGCGCGAGTTCCGCTAACCCTCGCGGCGCTTGATCCACATCAGCGCGAAAAAGGCCGCCGCCGCCGAGGCGAGGCAGAGCGCCGCCGCATAGAGCGTCCCCTGCTCATTATCGGCGAAGAACAGATTCTTCGTGTTCATGCCGAATATGCCGGAGACGAGAGTCGGCGGCATGAGCAGAGTGCCGAGAATGGTCAGCACATAGAGCTGACGATTGGTCTCCGCCGTGAGGTTGGAGACGATCTCGTCCTGCAGCAGGCGGGCGCGCTCCTCCACCGCCTGCAGCTCCTGCTGCAGCGAATCGAAGCGCTGCGTCAGCCGGCGCAGCGTCGCATGGGCCGGCGGCGAGACGCGCGGCGAGAAGGCGGCGCGCGAGAAGACGCGCTGGCCGTCGGCGAGCTCGCGCCGCAGCCGGATCGTCTGGCGGCGCAGCGCGCCGAGATCGCGCCGGTCGTCATGCGCCTCGTCGTCCAGCACGCGATCTTCGATCTTGTTGAATCTGGCGAGAAGCTTCTCGAGGCCGGTGTCCATGGAGACGAGGCTGCGCGTCACCAGCGCCTCGAAGAGATCGAGCGGCGCGCGCAGGCGCTGGCCGTCCAGAGCCGATTGCCGAATGGCGGCCGTCGATTCGACGGCGTAGCGGCGGGCGGTGACGATGCAGCGCTCGGTGACGACGACGCGCAAGGGACGCAGCACGTCTTCCTCACGCTCGAGATCGCGGCCGTAATCGGCGATCACGCCCCAGAGCGCCTGCTCGTCGGCGTCGAGCCGCTGATGGCTGTCCTGGTCGATGAGCAGGGCGCGCGCCTCGGCCGGCATTTGCCGGCGGCCGGCGACCCAATCGCGATAGCGCAGATCGGCGACATTGAGATGGACCCAGAAATAGCCGTCGGCATCCGAATCGAGCTGCGCGGAATCGTGGTCGGCGACGAGCGTCGCCGCGCCCTCCGCATCGAAGCGCATGACCCAGAGAAAGGGCGAATCGCCCACGATCGCGACGCTCGACGGCATCGTCTTCATTTTCGTGCGTCCCCGCGGGCGCGCGCCTTCGGCGGCCCGCCTCGGGTCCTCGCCATTAGAGGAGGGATGCGACGGTTCGTCGACAGAGGGCGGCACGGTTGACCTTCACAATCAGGCGTCGGCTTTTTGCGGCTCGCGCTCCAGCTCCTCGAGCGGCGGCGGGACGCGCCGGCGCCGACGCTCCTCCGCCGCCTCGAAGGCTCTGCGCAGCGCGCGCCGCGCGGAATTGGTGTGCGCCTCGGTGACGCGCGAGAAGAGGAAGCCGAAGACGACCGCCGCTGTCATCACCGCCGCCATCATCTGCCAATGGGCGGGCGTCGCCAGCTCGCGCGCCCATTGCGCGCCGAAGCGCTGATCGACGAAGGCGCGCGCCAGAATCAGCACCGGCATATGGACGCTGTAGAGCGAGAAGGAGAAATCGGCGAGCCGCCGATGCAGCTGCGGCTGGAACAGCGCCCAGCCCTGCTGCGGCCCGAAGCGCAGCGTCACCATCAGATTGAGGAAGAGGACGGCGCCCAGAAGATCGGCCGCGTCGGCGAGATAGGGATGAGCCTCGAGATTGGGGCCGCGCACCAGAAGGCGGATGGGGATGACCGCGACGACATAGAGCGCGAGCGCGATCCAGCGCGATTGGACCAGTGGGCGCCGCGCCAGAGTCGCCAGCGCGCCGAGGCCCCAGAGCAGATAGCCGAAACGAAACCAGCCCCCGGAGGGGATGGACATGACCACCAGAATGGCGAGGCCGAGCGCGAATCCGACAGCGCGCGTTCGCAACGAATAGGCGCGGGCGAAGGGCAGCAGCAGCAGCGGAAAGGAGATGTAATACCAAAACTCGCAGGCGAGCGACCAGAGCGGTCCATTGGTGCCGAAGAAATCGCAATAGATCGCCGAGAGATTGGCCAGCGAGCCGAGGAAGAGATCGGCGCGATAATGGTCCTTGAACACCGGCCAGTCATAGACGCCGCTGTCGCCGAGCCAGCCGCGGCCGATCCCATCCGCCACCACTGTGACCAGCAGCGCCGGCGCGAGCACGATATAGATGCGCGCGAACCGATGGATGAGATAGTCGCGCAGAAAGGGCTTGTCCCTGCGCAATTGCGCCAGCACGGCGCCGCCGACCAGATAGCCCGAAATGGCGAAGAAGCCGACGACGGCCTGATGACCGAGCTCGAAGCTGACGAAGAACCACCAGGCGTAGACGCTCGCCGCATGGGGAGCGCTCATTATGTCCGCGAGATTGACGAACATATTGGTGGAATGGACGGCGAGCACCAGCAGCGCGCCCACCCAACGACAGGCTTCGATGAATTGCGATAAGAGGATCGGCATGAGTCTCCGGTGGCTTTGGAGCGATCGGACTGCGCTCCAAACAAAAGCTGGGCGGGGCCGAGTTATAGCCCCTCGGCTCGACCATGGCCAATCCAGCGGGCGCGCAGGCCGAGCCGCGCGCGCCGGTCCAGCGCGGCGACAGCCGCATGCAGAAGCCGCCGCAGCGCCGGCGTATGCGCCTCGGTCACACGCGAGAAGACGAAGGCCGTCGCGACGGCGACGAGGAGCAGCGCCGCCGTGACGAGCCAATGCGTCGACGTCGGCAGAAGCTTGTGCCAGTCCACGCCGAAAATATGGCCGGCTCCGGCCCAGAAGAAGAAAACGATCGGCATATGCGTGGCGTAGAGCGAGAAAGAGAAATCTGCGAGCCGGCGATGCAGCGCCGAATCTCCGAGCGCAAAGCCGCTTTCCGAAAAGCGCAGCGTCGCCAGCAGATTGGCGAGCGTCGCCGCGGTGAGCGCGTCGGCGATGTCGTGCAGAACCGGATGCGCCTCGAAGAGAGGCCCGCGCGCGGCGAGGCGGGCGACGACGAGCGCCGCGAGAAAAATCCCCAGCGACAGATATTTGCCGGCGAAGAGCGGGCGCTTCGCGCGGGCCGCCAGCGCGCCCATGGCCCATAGCGCGAAGCCGAAAGGCACGCGCGAGGAGGGAAGCGAGAGGAGCAGCAGCAGCAGCGCGCCGAGGGCGAAGCCGGCGAGGCGCGCGGGTTCCGAATAGGCGCGCGCCAAAGGAAGCAGCAGCAGCGGGAACAAAAGATAGTACCAGAACTCGCAGGCCAGCGACCACAGCGCGCCGTCTGTGCCGGCCTGGCCGGCCCAGATATTCTGCTGCATGGCCAGCGTCGAGAGAATGCGCGAGGCCTCATAGGCGCCCTCGAGGCCGGGAAGCTCATAGACGCCTGCGCCGGCGAAAAGATCGCGGCCGAGCGCGTCGAGACCGAAGGTCAGCGCCAGCGCCGGGATCAGCACCAGATAGATGCGGGCGAAGCGATCGACGAAATAGGCGCGCAGGAAGGGCGTCCGCCGCTCCATGGCCACAAAGACGCGGCCGCCGACGAGAAAGCCCGACAGCACGAAAAAGACCGTCACCGCCTGATGCGAGAAAGCGGTGACGAACCACCACGCATAGACGAGCGGCCCATGCGGCGCGACCATCATGTCGCTCAAGGAGACGAGCACATTGGCGTGAGCGAGCAGAACGGCGAGAGCGGCGAGCCAGCGGGCGGCGTGAATGAAATCCGATAAAAAGACCGGCATGAAAAAAGCGCTCGTACGAAAAGTGCGCCGTCGAGGCTAGGGAAAGCGGAGAGCCGCGTCATCCTGCGGAAAGACCGCAGGTCCTGGCCGAGGGAATATGGCGGCATTTCCGGCGGACGGGCAAAAGCTCGCCTCCGCGGGCTCACTCCTGTATAGCTGGGCCGCGCGGGGGAGCGGCGAGCAGGAGCCAGGCCAGTGGAGAATTGGACGCCCGGAAGCTGGAGAGGAAGACCGATCGAGCAGACGCCGGTCTATCCCGATCAGGCGGCGCTCGCCGATGTCGAGCGGCAGCTCGCCGGATTTCCGCCCCTCGTCTTCGCCGGCGAGGCGCGCAATCTGAAACGCTCGCTGGGGGAAGTGGCGGCCGGCCGCGCCTTTCTGCTGCAGGGCGGCGATTGCGCCGAGAGCTTCGGCGAGCATTCGGCCGACAATATCCGCGACTTCTTCCGCGTTTTCCTGCAAATGGCGGTGGTGCTGACCTATGCGGCGGCCTCGCCCGTGGTGAAGGTCGGCCGCATCGCCGGCCAATTCGCCAAGCCGCGCTCCGCCCCTACCGAAAAGCAGGGCGCGCTGGAGCTGCCGAGCTATCGCGGCGACATCATCAACGACATCGAATTCACCGCCGCCGCCCGCACGCCCGATCCGCAGCGCCAGCTGATGGCCTATCGGCAATCGGCGGCGACGCTCAACCTCATCCGCGCTTTCGCGACGGGCGGCTTCGCCAATCTCGTCAACGCCCATCGCTGGATGCTGGGCTTCGTGCGCAACAGCCCGCTCTCGGATCGCTATTCGCAGCTCGCCGACCATATCAGCGAGACCTTGGGCTTCATGCGCGCCATCGGCCTCGATCCCGAGCATCATCCAGAGCTGCGGCAGACGGATTTCTACACCTCTCACGAGGCGTTGCTGCTCGGCTATGAGCAGGCGCTGACCCGCGTCGATTCGCTTGAGGGCGGCTATTTCGCCACCTCCGGCCATTTCCTCTGGATCGGCGACCGCACGCGCCAGGAGGACGGCGCCCATATCGAATATCTGCGCGGCGTGCAGAACCCCATCGGCCTCAAATGCGGGCCGAGCCTGAAGCCCGACGGGCTGCTGCGCCTCATCGACAGGCTCGATCCGCAGAACGAGCCGGGGCGGCTGACGCTGATCTGCCGTTTCGGCTCCGACAAGGCGGCCGAGGCGCTGCCGCCGATCCTGCGCGCCGTCGCCCGCGAGGGCCGCAATGTCGTGTGGTGCTGCGATCCGATGCACGGCAACACGATCAGCGCCGGCGGCCGCAAAACCCGGCCTTTCGATCGCGTGATGGCGGAAATCCGCAATTTCTTCGAGGTTCACCGCGCCGAGGGCACCTATGCCGGCGGCATTCACCTCGAGATGACGGGGCAGAATGTCACCGAATGCATGGGCGGCGCGCGCGATATCTCCGAGCAGGAGCTCGGCGTGCGCTACGACACGACCTGCGACCCGCGCCTCAACGCCGAGCAGGCGATAGAAGTGGCCTTCCTCGTCGCGGAATTGCTGAAGGCCGAACGGCTCGCGCGCGGCGCGCAGGAGCAGGACGCGGCCGAATAGGCCGCGTCCGATCGAAGGTCACTCCGCCGCGGCGTGGACATTGGCGGCGCCGGGCCGCGGAGCGGCGAGGCGCGTGGCGAGGAATATGCCCGCCAGCGTCGCCACATAGACGACGACCTGCAGCGCCGTCGGCTGGTCGACATAGCCGATCAACGTATGCAGCACACGCCCGACGAGGCTCGTATCCGGCAGCACGCCGGATGTGTCCCACATTGTCTGCGACAGAGCGGTGACGATCCAGGCCTGCTGCAGGAAGGCCGCGCATTGCGCCGCGAGGCCGGCGGCGAGCAGAGTGATCATCGCCGTCGTCACGGCGAACAAATGCCGCGCCGGAATGGTGACGAGACCGAAATAGGTGAGCGCGCTGACGCCGGCGCCGAGGACGAGACCCGAAAAGCCGCCGAGGATCACATCGGCGCCCGATTCGCCGGAGACGAGCAGGCCGTAGAGGAACAGCGCCACCTCCGAGCCCTCGCGCAGCACGGCGAGCGCGACGACCAGCGCCAGGCCGAAGAAGGATTTGTCGCCGGAGACAGCGGCGCGGCCGGCGGCCGCCAGCTCGCTCGCCAGTTCGCGGCCATGGCGCGCCATCCATATGTTGTGCCAAGCGAGCATCACCACCGCCACCGCGAGGACAGCGGCGTTGAACAGCTCCTGCCCGCGTCCGGCGACGGCCTGCGACAGCGCATCGGCGAACAGCGCCACGAGCCCGGCGCCGAGCGCGCCCGCGACCACTCCGGCGAAGACGACGGTCCGCGAGCCGCGCGCCCCCTGTGTGACCGCGAGCACGATGCCGATGACGAGGCCCGCCTCTATGACCTCGCGAAAAACGATGACGAGAGCGCCCAGCATTGCTAAGTCCTCACTCGACGACGAGAACGCCCTTGGCCGTGGACTCGTGATATTCGCCGAAGAATTTATAGCTGCCCGCCTTCAGCGGACGCACGCGCACGGTGATCTCGGCGGAGCCGGCGACGACCTTCTCAATCTTGAGCGCCTTGCTCTCGAATTCTTCCGGCGTGGAATCGAGATTCTTCACGACGATGACGATGGGCTTGTCGGCCGGCGCATGAAGCTCGGCAGGCGTGAAACGATGGTCCTTGATGGAGACTTCCAGGGAGGTCTCGTCGGCCGCGACGGCGGCGACGACGCCCGCCGCGAGAGCGGCCGCGGCGAAAAGAATACGGGAGGATGTCATTTCACGCCTTTCGATGATTCGTTCGAACGTCTTCGCCCATGCCCATGGCTCCGCCGCGTCGATCACGGCATAGCAAGAACCGGCCCAGCGCCGCTGTGCGAAGCCAGTGGCGCAGGCGCGGCCGAAAACGCGCTAGAGCTTGAATATCAAAGTAGTAAAAGGCTCGTCGGGCCACAACGCCGCAAGTTGAGATTGCTTCCAATCTGCGCTCGGCGAAATGTCGCGAGGGTCAGCCGGGATAGCCGTGGCGCGCCTTGCTCGCGCGCACCAGCGCGACGGCCTGGGCGTCTCTTCCCGCGGAGCAGGCCGCGGCGGCGGAGTCGATCTCTCCCTGGATAGTCGCATAGACGCCCTGATTCACGTGACCCATGGCGAGATCATTGTCCATGATCGCGCGATATCGGCCGATCGCATTGGCGCAGCCCGAGCCCGCCGGCAGCTCGAATCCCGCCGGAGTCGCGCTGCGCGTCGCGACCGCCGGCGCCTGCGCGACCGCGACGGGCTGCGCGGAATTGCAGGCGGCGAGGCACAGCGCCGCGATGATCGGGACGAAGAGCTTTGCGGATGTCATGGCGAAACCGAAATTCCTCGCATCATCGGACTGACTGCGGATGATTGACTGTCGGCGACGCGCCGAGCAAGTCGAAATTTCCCACCCTCTCACCGCGCGGGCGAATTTTGTGAAAGCAAGTCGCTGTGAAGCTCGCAATGGCTCGGACACTCTCTCCAGAGCCGATCCGATCGCAGTGGCGGCGGCTCCGTTGGAGTCAATTCGCAATAGAGCGACATCGAGGACTTGGACCGCACCGTGTCATGGTGCACCCTATTTCGATCTCCGAAGCGGACGATCCATATAGAAAGCCGACGTCGAGAATTTCTCTTCCAAACCCCACCCATCGGCGTTCGATAAACCATCCGCCGCGATGGTCTTTCGAGCGATCATACGAAATATTCAATCCTCTGGCATATTCCTCTGAATTAAGCGCGCCCTGGTGTTTTTTCATAAATGCTTGAATAAGATAATCGTCCTTCACATGGCGAATTGCGCTCTCGTCGCTGGCCACTTCTTCTTTTCCCGAAGCGCACCCCCACCGATGCTCGACGGCGGTATCCAGCAAATCTTTGGCAAAACCGACGCAAAAGGCGAAGATCAAAACCGCGAATATACCAAAGAAAATACAAAACAATACCCGCATCGAGGAGACGAATGCGCGATAGGACATGCGCTTGTCACTCACTCAAAAGGCGCGCGACGAAAGCCTCTATGCCCGGCAAGCGCCGCGGCCGGCGCTGACGCTCGGCGCGCAATATTGCGAGAAGATCGTCGAAGCTGCGCTGCAGATCGTCGTTGACGAGCACATAATCGTACTGCTTCCAACGCTGGATTTCGTTGCGCGCATTCTCGAGACGGCGCTCGATCGCCTCGCGCGAATCTTCCGCACGGCGCTCGAGACGCGCGCGCAGCTCTTTCATCGAGGGCGGCAGGATGAAGACGGTGACAGTGTCCGCGCCCATCTTCTCGCGCACCTGCTGCGTACCCTGATAATCGATATCGAAAAGCGCATCGCGGCCTTCGCCCAATATCTCGTCGACGGGTCCGCGCGGCGTGCCGTAATAATTGCCGTGCACCTCCGCCCATTCCAGCAATTCGCCATTGTCGCGCATCGCCTCGAAACGGCTCTTGGAAATGAAAGAATAATGAATGCCGTCGACCTCGCTGGAGCGGCGCGGGCGCGTCGTCACCGAGATCGAGAGCGTGAGGTCGAGCTCGCGGTTCTGCAGCAGCATACGCGTCAGCGTCGTCTTCCCCGCGCCGGAGGGCGAGGAGAGAATGAGGACGATTCCGCGACGGTCTGGCGTTGTGGGCATATTTGGTCCAGCGAATAGCGAGTGGCGAATGGAGCGCGTCTTTCGCGCTACTCCCTATTCGCTATTTTCTCCTCACTCAATGTTCTGCACCTGCTCGCGCCATTGCTCCACCTCGATCTTGAGCTCGAGGCCGAGGGCGGTGAGCGCGCCGTCATTGGATTTGGCGCAGAGCGTGTTGGTTTCGCGGGAGAGTTCCTGGGCGAGAAAGTCGAGCCGGCGGCCGATCGGCCCGCCCTTGTCGATGAGCGCCTTCGCGCTCGTCACATGCGCTTTCAGCCGGTCCAATTCCTCGCGAATGTCGGCCTTGACCGCGAGCAGCACCGCCTCCTGATGCAGGCGCTGTGCATCGAAGGAATGGCCCGTCTCCAGCAGCGCCGCGATTTGCGCGGCGAGCCGCGCGCGCACCGCCTCCGCCGAGCGGCCGGGCAGCGCCTCCGCTTGCGCGGTCAATTCGCCGATGCGTGCGAGCCGCGCCGTCAGCACCTCGCCTATGGCCGCGCCTTCGGAGGCGCGCGAGGCGGTGAGAGCGTCGAGCGCCTGCGCCAATGTCGCCAGCACCTTTGCGTCGAGCGCATTGCGCTGCTCTTCGTCGTCTTCCGGCTCGATGACCTCGACAATGCCGCGCACCGCGAGCAATCCGTCGAGCGAGGCGGGCCGCAAGGATGCGTGCAAGGGCACGTCGTCGAGCGCTTTCAACAGCCGCTCCAGCGCGGCGCGATTGACGCGCGTCTCGACCAGCGCGTCGTCGCGCCGCGCGGTGAGATTGGCGAAGCAGGAGCCGCGGGCGATGCGGCCGGCGATCAGCGCGCGCGCCTTCACCTCCACCGCGTCGAAATTGGGCGGGACGCGCAGCCGCAGATCCAGCCCTTTGGAATTGACGGTCTTGATCTCCCAGGCGTAGCGCCACGGCCCGAGATTGTCATGGGCGCGGGCGAAGCCTGTCATGCTGGCGAGAGTCATTGCGATCCTTGCTAGGGCGCGTGGCGAGTAGACTGTCTCTCTACTCGCTACGCGCTTCCATCACCGAAACTTCGCCACATCGGGCACGATCTTCGCCGAGTTCAAATCCCAGCCGCGGTCGCGCAGCGGATCGAGCGGCGTGCCCTCGGAAGCATCGAAGGCGCGGGCGGCGCGCGGCGGCCGGCCGACCTCCGCAGAGGCCGAGAGCGGCAATGGCCGTCCCTCGGGCCCGCCCTCGACGGGGGAAACGCCGAGCCGGGCCGCGCGAGCGCGCTGCTCGGCGCGCAGAGCGGCGGAGACGGGATAGCTCGTCGGCGAATCGAGCCCCTCGTCCTCGGCGAGATCGTCGGCGGCCGCCTGCGAATCCTCTTGCG
This sequence comes from Methylosinus sp. KRF6, assembly GCF_018887255.1. Classification (NCBI taxonomy): domain Bacteria; kingdom Pseudomonadati; phylum Pseudomonadota; class Alphaproteobacteria; order Hyphomicrobiales; family Methylocystaceae; genus Methylosinus; species Methylosinus sp. KRF6. The sequence continues at coordinate 1,803,848 of NZ_JAHLJF010000001.1, forward strand.
CGGCATTGGCCAGCAGAGCGACCGCGGCGCGCGCCTCCGGCTGGGCGCGCTGGGCGAATGGCGTGGTGAACAGCGGCGGCGCAGAAGCCGCCACGGCGGCGCGCTCGGCGGCGAGACGCAGGCTCGCCTCATTGTCCCCGGCATATTCGAACGGAATGGCAGGCAGAGCGGCGCCGATTCGCTTCAGCGCGCCAGGACGCGGATCGGCGGCGGCGATCGGCTCCATGGCCGCATCGGCCAGCGCCACGAGCCGGCCGAAAGCCGCGTCGCCGCGCTTTTCCCGCGGGGCGGACTGCGTCGGCCCGACCACCGCGCCCGGCTCCAGCCGATCGACGCCCGAAGCCCGATCCTTCTCGATCTGCCGCCAGCGCTGGACGTTACGGGCATGTTGATCGAGCGTCTCGGCGAAGACATGGCCGCCCGTGCCGTCTGCGACGAAATAGAGCTCCTGCGTGCGCGAGGGATTGGCGACCGCCTCCAGCGCCGCGCGACCCGGATTGGCGATCGGCCCCGGCGGCAGGCCGTCGATCGCATAGGTATTATAGGGCGTCCATTTCTCGACCTCGGACTTCAAAATGCCGCGGCCGAGCGTGGCGCGCCCGCCGACGAGGCCATAGACGATGGTGGGGTCCGATTGCAGACGCATTCCCTTGCGCAGGCGATTGATGAACACGGCGGCGACGCGCGGGCGCTCATCGGCCTTGCCGGTCTCTTTCTCGACGATGGAGGCCAGCGTCACCAGCTCATAGGGCGTCTTGACCGGAAGGTCGGGATGGCGGCGCGCCCAGATCTGATCCAGCAGCTTGCGCTGATCCTCCTGCATCTTCACCAAGAGCTTGGCGCGCGGATAGCCGCGCGCGACCTTATAGGTCTCCGGCAGCAGCGCCCCTTCCTTGGGCAGCTCCGACATGTCGCCGGCGAGAATGTCGTTCTCGCGCAGACGCGAGACCACCTGCTCGGTCGTCAGCCCTTCGGGAATGGTGACGCCATGCAGAATCTGCCGGCCGTTCACCAGCTCGTCCATCACCTCGCGCAGGCTGGCGTTCTGCTTGAACGCATATTCGCCGGGCTTCAGCTTGCCGCGGACGCCCTCGATCAAAAGGGCGACATTCATCAGCATTGGATTGTCGATGACGCCGTCGCGCTCGAGCTGCGCCAGAATCTCGGGAACGTCGCTGTGCGGGGCGATATAGACGATTCGCTCGGCGGCGAGCGGGCCGGGCTCGCGCAGCTTGTGCAGCACGGCAATGAGGCCGAAGACGCCGGCCACGGCGAAGACCAGCAGCAGGGAGAGAAGGCTGCTGAGCGCGGAGAGCGTTCCCTCCCGCTTGCGGCGCGGCGGGGGCGGCGGCGGCGCGTCCGGCTGCAAGGCTTCGCCGGCGCTGCGCAAGCTCGCACGGCGCCGGAAGAAGGAGGAGGAAGCCTGCCCCTCGGGCGCGCGCCCTTTGGGATCGGAATGAGATTCGGTCGCGCCGTCCTTCGGCGCTTCCGGCAAATCATCGGGGGGAGTATCGCTCATCGGGAAACTCCGTCTCTTGGGTTTCGGGCCGTGTCGTGATTCGGATCACATCCAAACTCGCCGACCAGAAAAACGCGACGGACCGACAAACAAAACGCTTCGAGAGCCGCCTCGCCGAACAGGATTGCGACGACTTTGCGGCGCTCGCGCGTTCGCTACCCTATCGTTCTTTGTGGCGAAATCAGGAACGGCCACTCGTCCACAGGCGCGAGCGGCGGCGCGAAGCGCCGATCACTCCGGACGCCGGAAGACGAGAGAGGCGTTCGTGCCGCCGAAACCGAAGGAATTGGACAGGACGATATCGATCTTACGCCGCCGCGCCTCGTGCGGGACCAGATCTATGTCGGTCTCGACCGAAGGATTGTCCAGATTGCGCGTCGGCGGCGCGACGCCATGGGTGAGCGCCAATATGGAATAGATCGCCTCCACGGCTCCGGCCGCGCCGAGCAGATGTCCGATCGCCGATTTGGTCGAGGACATGGACAGATTCGGCGTCTCATTGCCGACGAGGCGCTGCACCGCCTGCAGCTCGATCTCGTCGCCGAGCGGCGTCGAGGTGCCGTGTGAGTTCACGTAATCCACATCCGACACGCGAACGCCCGCGCGCTTCAGCGCGATTTCCATGCAGCGATAGGCGCCGTCGCCGTCCGGCGCGGGCGCCGTGATGTGATAGGCGTCGCCGGACATGCCATAGCCGATCAGCTCGGCGTAGATTCTGGCGCCGCGCGCCTTGGCGTGCTCATAGGATTCGAGCACGACGCAGCCGGCGCCCTCGCCCATGACGAAGCCGTCGCGATCGCGATCATAGGGGCGCGAGCCCGCCTCTGGACGATCGTTGAAGCCGGTCGACAGCGCCTTGCAGGCTGCGAAGCCCGCGACGCCGATGCGATTGACCGGCGATTCGGCGCCGCCCGCCACCATCACCTCGGCCTCGCCGAGCGCGATCAGCCGGCCCGCGTCGCCAATGGCGTGCGCGCCGGTGGAGCAGGCGGTGACGACGGCGTGATTGGGCCCCTTGAGGCCGTGCATGATCGACACATAGCCGGAGGCCAGATTGATGATTCGGCCGGAGATGAAGAAGGGCGACACGCGTCGCGGGCCCTTCTCCTTCAGCGTGATGGAGGTCTCGTAAATGCCGCCGAGCCCGCCGATGCCGGAGCCGATCAGCACGCCGGTCGAATTCTGCTTCTCGGGCGTGTCCGCCGTCCAGCCGGCGTCGGCCAGCGCCTGAGTGGCCGCGGAGACTCCATAGATGATGAAGTCGTCGACCTTGCGCTGCTCCTTCGGCTCGAACCAGGCGTCGGGATCGAAGGTTCCATTGGTTCCGTCGCCGCGCGGCACGAAACCTGCTATCTGACACGGGAGATCAGACGCCTCGAAAGTGTCGATGCGGCGAAAGCCGTGCTCTCCGGCGATCAGCCGCCGCCAATTGACGTCCACGCCACAGCCCAACGGCGAAACGATGCCGAGTCCGGTGACCACCACCCTGCGCATGGATTCTCTCGAACGCTATGCCATATATTTCAGTCGGTTTCTCGAAGTCGCGACAGCGCGGACCGTTCCACGATCCGCGTCGCGTAGGCGTCTCGCCTCAAGCCGCCTTGGCTTTTTCGAGAAAGGTGATGGCGTCGCCGACCGTGTTGATCTTCTCGGCCTCTTCGTCCGGGATCTCGACGCCGAACTCCTCCTCGAAGGCCATGACCAGCTCGACGGTATCGAGAGAATCGGCCCCGAGATCGTCGACGAAAGACGCCTCCGGCTTCACCTCTTCTTCTTTGACGCCGAGATGTTCGACAACGATACTCTTAACGCGCGGGGCGATATCGCTCATCTTCTCTGATCCTCGTTCGATCGATCTGCTGACACCGATTTGGCGGATCCATAGCTCGGCTCGGACCACGCTCGATCGTTTCAGGGGTAAACTACGTCACATTTCTGCGGTTCCGCTCGCGCGATCCACCGAAATGTCGCCATCGGGAGGCGAGCTTTTCGCCGGCCCGAATTGCTCTCGCGGCGTCGCCCCCGGCCAGCGTCGCGTCTGGTAGCATAATTAATTCGCCGTGGCGAGGGGCGCCCCACGGCAAATCCCGAGCTTTCAAATCATCGCCATGCCGCCGTTCACATGCAGAGTCTGGCCTGTGACATAGGCCGATTCGTCGCTCGAGAGATAGACGACGGCGGCGGCGACATCGGCGCCCGTGCCCAGCCGACCGGCCGGCACGGCGCGCAGAATCGTCTGCTTCTGCGTCTCGTTCAGCGCGTCGGTCATGGGGCTCTCGATAAAGCCGGGCGCCACGCAATTGACGGTTATGCCGCGCGAGGCGACCTCGGCCGCCAGAGATTTGGTCATGCCGATCATGCCCGCCTTGGCGGCGGCGTAATTGCCCTGGCCGGCGTTGCCGGTGACGCCGACGACCGAGGTGATGCCGATGATTCGCCCGAAGCGCTTGCGCATCATGCCGCGCAGCGCCGCGCGCGACAGGCGGAAGGCGGAGGTGAGATTGACGTTCAGTACCGCGTCCCAATCCTCGTCCTTGAGGCGCATGAACAGCATGTCGCGGGTGATGCCGGCGTTGTTGACGAGAATGTCGAGCCCGCCCATGGCCTTTTCCACCGCCGGGACCAGCGCCTCGGCCTGCGTCTTGTCGGACAGGTCGCAAGGCAGGATATGGACGCGCTCGCCGAGCTCGGAAGCGAGCGCCGAAAGCGCCTCTTCACGCGTGCCCGACAGCGCCACGACCGCGCCGCTCTGATGCAGCGCGCGCGCGATATCCCGGCCGATGCCCCCGCTCGCGCCCGTCACCAGCGCCGTCTTGCCGGTCAGATCGAACATCTCTCCTCCCTCGCCGCCGCTTTCGTCGCGCGGCTTCGCGAAAACATGAATGCGTCTCTATAGGGCGCCGGCCGCGCAGCGCGCAATCGGAGGGCGCGGCAGCCTTCTTTGTCGCATTAAGTGGTATTGCGGAGAGAAAGCGGCTGCGGTTTGTAGTACAAATTCAGCGTTTTCTGACTACGTAAGGGTGCTTTTTTATCACACCGTAGCAAATAAGCGCGTCAGCGGCGCTTATACGGGCATATTTGGCGTTTACAGTCTCGGCGATTTACGAAATCTTCGTCTGCAGGCGGTCGAATGCTTTCGTTCGCGGGGTCGAACAGCGTGGATTGGCGTGCTGCGCCGGATTTTAGAGAATTGAAGGAGCCATCGATGAAAAACACAATTTCCGTTCTGGCGATCTTTTCGGCGCTGTTCGGCGGCTCGGCCTTCGCGGCCGATCTTCCGGCGCGCACGGCGCCTGTCGTCGCCTTTGTCCCGCCGCCGTCTTTTTCCTGGACCGGGCCTTATGTCGGTCTCAACATCGGCGGCGGCTGGATCGACCGCAACAACAACAACAATTGGAACTGGGGTTGGAACAACAACAACGGCAACAATAGCGGCGGCGTGGTCGGCGGCGCTCAGCTCGGCTGGAACTATCAGCTCTCGCCGCTCTTCGTCGTCGGTCTCGAGACCGATATTCAGGGCACCAGCATCGGCAGCGGCGGCGGCAACAACAATTGGTGGGGCTGGGGCGATTTCAATCGCGTCCGCGTGCCCTGGTTCGGCACGGTGCGCGGCCGCGTCGGCCTGGCGCTGCTCGATTCGCGGCTCCTGATCTACGGCACGGGCGGCTTCGCCTATGGCGAGGTGAACCGGCCCACGATCGGCTGGTGGGGCAATAATGGCAATGACGTGCGCAGCGGCTGGACGGCCGGCGGCGGCGTCGAATGGGCCTTCCTGCCCAATTGGTCGGCCAAGGTCGAATATCTCTACACCGAGCTGAACGACAATGCGAACAACAACAACAATTGGCTGCTGCTCGCGCCGATCGTCCAGCCGGGCATCGTCGGCATCGGCGCCCTGACCTGGAACCGCCGCACCCAGATCAGCACCGTGCGCGCGGGCGTCAATTACCACTTCAATCTCTTCACCCCGGCTCCCGTGGTGGCGAGATACTAAAAACCGTCCTCCCCTCCCGGACGAAGAGCCCGGCCCCTGCGGCCGGGCTTTTTCGCGATCAGACGAAGGCGCGAAAAGCGTCCAGATCCTCGGGCGCGCCGACGGCGACGCCTTTCGCCTCGGAAGCGATTCGCTTCAAAAGCCCGGTCAGCACCTTGCCGGCGCCGCATTCGACGAATCGGTCGACGCCCTCGCCGGCCATATAGGCGACGCATTCGCGCCAGCGAACCGTGCCCGTCACCTGCTCCACCAGAAGACGACGAATATCGTCCGGCGACACGATCGGGCTCGCGGTCACATTGGCGACGACGGGAAGTTTGGGTGCGAGAATCGTCGTCGTCGCCAGCGCCTCGCGCATGGCCTCGGCCGCCGGCTGCATCAGCGCGCAATGGAAGGGCGCGGAGACGGGCAGCGGCACGGCGCGCTTCACGCCGCGCTCCTTGGCGATGAGAATCGCCTTTTCCACCGCCGCCTTGGCGCCGGAGACGACGATCTGGCCGCCGCCATTGTCATTGGCGATCTGGCAGACTTTTCCTTCGGCCTCGGCGGCCGCCTCGGCGATCTCGCGCGCGGCGTCGAACTCGACGCCGATGAGCGCCGCCATCGCGCCCGCGCCGACCGGAACCGCCGCCTGCATGGCCTGGCCGCGCAGCCGCAGCAGCCGCGCGGTGTCGGCGATCGAGAGCGCGCCGGCGGCGGCCAGCGCCGAATATTCGCCGAGCGAATGGCCGGCGACGAATTTGGCGTCGCGGGAGAGATCGAGCCCCGCCTCGGCCTCGAGCACGCGAATGGCGGCGAGGGAGACCGCCATCAGCGCCGGCTGGGCGTTGGCGGTGAGCGTCAGCTCGGCCTCCGGGCCTTCGAACATGATGTTGGAGAGCGGCGCGCCGAGCGCGGCGTCCACTTCCTCATAGACGGCGCGCGCTTGAGGAAAGGCCTCGCCGAGCGCCTTGCCCATGCCGACCGCCTGCGACCCCTGCCCCGGAAACACGAATGCCTTCGCCATGCGCTGCTCGTCCCCTCATTTTGGATTGACGAGCGCCGAGTGACCCAGGCGCGGGCAGGTGTCAAGCCTGACGAACTCGACCGCTCAATGGAGGAAGAGCTTCAGCGCCACGGCGGAAAGAATGGCGATGACGAAGCCGAGCATCCATTTGATGACGGCCATATCGTTCTCGAGCTTGGAAAACCGGCTTTCGTAAACAGTCAGGGCTTCGGCGGCCCGACGAGCCTTCTCTTCCGGCGCTCCGGCCGAGACGAAGGCGTCATAGACCTCGGAAATCATAATGCTCATGTCGAGTCCCTGTCGCCGAAAGCCACTTTTACGGTTGGCGCCTCGTAAAACATAGCGCGGAAAGGGTCGGCGCGCGAGAGGCGATCATCGCCAACGCGCGCGCCGCGCCCGATCTCGCTCCCCTCGTCATCCCGCCGGCCGGTTCTTGATGAGATCCTCCACAACGCTCGGATCGGCCAGCGTCGACGTATCCCCCAGCGCGCCGAATTCATTCTCCGCGATCTTGCGCAGAATACGCCGCATGATCTTGCCAGAGCGCGTCTTCGGCAGGCCGGGCGCGAATTGGATCACGTCCGGCGAGGCGATGGCGGAAATCTCCTTGCGCACGAAATCGACCAGCTCCTTGCGCAGACGCTCGGAAGCCTCGACTCCGCCCATCAAGGTCACATAGGCGTAGATGCCCTGGCCCTTGATCGCGTGCGGGAAGCCGACGACGGCCGCCTCCGCGACCTTCTCATGGGCGACGAGCGCGCTCTCGATCTCCGCCGTGCCGAGACGATGGCCAGAGACATTGATGACATCGTCGACGCGGCCGGTGATCCAATAATAGCCGTCGGAATCGCGCCGGCAGCCGTCGCCGGTGAAATATTTGCCCGGATAGGCGGTGAAATAAGTCTGCACGAAACGCTCGTGATCGCCGAATACGGTGCGCGCCTGTCCCGGCCAGCTATCGGCGATGACGAGATTACCCTCGCAGGCGCCCTCCAGCACATTGCCATTGGCGTCGACGATCTCCGGCTGCACGCCGAAGAAGGGCTTGGTCGCCGAGCCCGGCTTCAGCGCCGTCGCGCCCGGCAGCGGGGCGATCAGAATGCCCCCCGTTTCCGTCTGCCACCATGTGTCGACGATCGGGCAGCGGCCCTCGCCGACGACGCGGTGATACCATTCCCAGGCTTCCGGATTGATCGGCTCGCCGACCGAGCCGAGCAGGCGAATGGATTTGCGGCTGGTCTTCTTCACCGGCTCCTCGCCGGCGCCCATCAGCGCGCGGATCGCCGTCGGCGCCGTGTAGAAAATATCGACCTTGTGCTTGTCGATCACTTCCCAGAAGCGCGAGACGGTCGGATAATTCGGCACGCCTTCGAACATCAGCGTCGTCGCGCCATTGGCGAGCGGGCCATAGACGATATAGCTGTGGCCCGTCACCCAGCCGACATCCGCCGTGCACCAATAGACGTCGCCCTCGCGATAATCGAAGACCAGCTCATGGGTGAGCGCGGCGTGGACGAGATAGCCGCCGGTCGTGTGCAGCACGCCCTTGGGCTTTCCGGTCGAGCCCGATGTGTAGAGGATGAACAGCGGATCCTCGGCGCCGACCTCGGCGTAAGGGCAATCCTCGGGAACCTTCTTCGCCTCGTCCTCGTAACGGAAATCGCGGCCGGGCTTCATATCCACCTTCGCGCCGGTGCGCGTGACGACGATCACGGTCTTGGCCGAAACCTTCTCCAGCGCCGCGTCGACATTGTCCTTCAGCGGCGATTTGCGGCCGCCGCGCACGCCCTCGTCCGCCGTGATGACGACATCCGATTGCGCATCCTCTATGCGGCCGGCGAGCGCGTCCGGCGAGAAGCCGCCGAACACCACCGAATGCACGGCGCCGATGCGCGCGCAGGCGAGCATGGCGTAGGCCGCCTCCGGAATCATCGGCAGATAGATCGTCACGCGATCGCCTTTGCGCACGCCATGCGCCTTCAGCACATTGGCGAAGCGGCAGACCTGCTCGTGCAATTCGCGATAGGTGATGTGACGCGAGAGCGAGGGATCGTCGCCCTCCCAGATGATCGCGACTTGATCGGCGCGATGCGGAAGATGCCGATCGATGCAGTTCATCGCGACATTGGTGGAGCCGTCGCCGAACCATTCGATCGCGACATTATGCGTGTCGAAGCTCACCTCTTTCACGCGCGTGAACGGCGCGATCCATTCGATGCGCTGCGCCTGCTCGCCCCAAAAGCCGTCGGGGTCGGCGACAGAGCGCCGGTAGAGCGCGTCATATTTCTCGGCGTTCACGCGCGCTTCATTGCGCCAAGCTTCCGGCACGGCATAGATCTTTTCCGACATCGAGCGTTCCCTCGGGTGACTGCGGCGCTTTGGCGCGCCGTCCGCTTTGGCGGCAATATGACCTTTTTCGTCGTCTCGGGCTATGGCGTCCTTCGCCCGGGGCGCCCGCCATTTCGGCGCCCGAACGCGCAGAGCGCTCTGTGACGAGGCTCCGCGCCGGCGCGACATCACGTCGCAGCTCGCTTCGAACCGCCACGTATTACAGGAGCGGCGCGCATACCGCGAGCTGAATCTCTCATCGGCGCCGGACTGGTCGGCGCCGGATTTGCGGCTCTTTCAGAGCGTGTTCCGCTCGAACGGTTTCGATCGATCAGACTCGCTCGAATGAAAGAATGCGACAGCGCGACCCCGACGCCTCGAGGAGCGAAGATGAGGAAAAAACTGTTGTTCGACGATGTTCGTGAACTCTGCCTTCGCCGCTGCGACACGATTTTCTATTCCCTCGTCGCCATCGTCGCCTTCGCCCGCGCGATCGTCGATTTCCAGAACGGCGCACTCAGCCTCGAGCTCTACTCGACCTTGGTGAACATCGTCGGCTATCGCGAATTGCTGCGCCTCTTCCTGTGGGCGCGCGTCAATCCGCGCTATGCGATCGCCTCGCTCTACGGCGCCGTCATCGCTTCGGCTCTGCCGGTGATGTTCTCGCATCCGAGCTCCTTCCTCTTCGAATGCGTCGTCTATCTGCTGCTGCGCGTCGCCGCCCATATTCTGGTCGGGCTCGACGAGAGGAGCGTCATCAAGCTCTATCGCGAAGTGCTGTTCGATTATTACAATCGCAAGCCGCCGCAGAAGCGCGACCGCAAGCGACGCAAATCGCTGCTCGAGCGTCTCGGCCTCGAGGAGGGCTTCGCGCCCGGAACGGCTTGAGCGGAGGAGTCAGCGCTTCGGCCCCGTCTCGGGCATGGCGACGAGGACCAGCGCGAGGCCCGCGAGCGCGACCGCGGCGAGCGCCAGAAAGGTCGGCGCATAGCCGACCGAGGTGACGATGAAGCCGGCGACGGACAGGCTCGTCGCCCCGCCCACGCCCTGCACGAAGCCGAGCCCGCCGCGCGCGAGGCTGTAATGGCCCGTGCCGCGCATGATGTCCGCGAGCACGAGCGGCAGCAGCGCGTCGAACAATCCGCCGCCGACGCCGTCCAGCAGTTGCGCCGCGAGCAGATGCAGCGGCGTCTCCGCGAAGACGCAAGCGAGATCGCGCGCGAACAGCGCCGTGAAGGCGAGGACGATGAGCGGCTTTCGGCCGATGAGATCGGCGCGCTCGACGATGAGCGCCATGCCGATCGTCGAGAGCTGCGCCAGAATGATCGCCGCCGAGGTGACGCCACTCTCGAAGCCCGGATTTTCCGAAGCGAGCTTCTGCGCGATCAATGACAATGTCGGCGCATTGGCGAAATTGAACAGCGCCGCCGCCGCCGCATAGACGAGCAGCGTGCGGTAATGCAGGAGATCGCGCAGCTCGCCCGGCTGCGGCGGATGGGCTGGATCGACATCCTCGAGCCCGCGGGCGCGGTCGTGATCTATAGCCTTCGCCGGAATGGAGAAGGCCGCCCGCGCCGCGAGCGCGGCGAAGATCGGCGTGAGATAGAAGGGCGCGGTCTGCGACGCCAGCACGCCGACGAACCCGACGATTCCCGCGATAAAAATATTCCCTGCGCGATCGAAGGCGGCGTTGCGGCCGAGCCTCTCGGCGAGCCTGTCGCGGCCATAGAGGCCGAGCGTGATCGCCGCCACTGTGGGCGCGAAGACGGCGCCGAGCGTCGCCATGACGATGTCCGCCGCGACGACGACGGGAATGCTCGGCGCATGAATGATGGCGAGGCCGCAGCCGCAGAGCACGAAGCTGGCGACGACGAGAAGCTCGCGCTTGGCGTGCGTGCGATCGATGAAGGCGCCGACGGCCGGATGCGCCGCTATGCCGACGAGCCCGCTCACCATCAGCACGGCGCCGATCTCGGCCTGGCTCCAATGCGCCTGCGTGAACAAAAACACGCCGACGAAAGGTCCGAGCCCGCCGCGCACATCGGCGAGAAAAAAATTCAGCCGATCGAGAGCGTCGAAGCGCATGACGGCGATGGTCCCCGTGGCTCCCCCTCGGGCAAACGTCCGAGCCCGGGATAATCGCCGTTTCCGAAACAGCGCTTTTGGGCTAGGAGCGACTATCGAGCAGACGGAGGGGCGGCGTATGGGGCAGTTCTTTCGGGACAGGCTGCGGCGTCTTCGCGATCGGCTGATCTCCAGTCCGCGCTTCCAGCGCCTCGCCGCCGCGCATCCGCTGACCCGCGCGAAGGCGCGGCGCCGCGCGCGGGAGATGCTCGATCTTTGCGCCGGCTTCGTCTATTCGCAGGTGCTGCTCGCCTGCGTGCGGCTGAAGCTGCTGGAGCTTCTGCTCGAGCAGCCGCGCAATGTGGAACAAATCGCCGAGAAGCTCGATCTCTCGCCGGACGCCGCGGCGCGGCTGCTCGACGCCGCCGCTTCGCTCGGCCTCGTCGAGCGGCGCGGCGGAGAGCGCTTCGGCCTCGGCGAGCTCGGCGCGGCGCTCATCGGCAACAAGGCCGCGCTCTCGCTCGTTTCGCATCAGCCCATGCTCTACGCCGATCTCGCCGATCCGGTCGCGCTGCTGCGCGGCGACGAATCGGCGGAGCCGCGGCTCGCCGATTACTGGCCCTATTCGGCGGCGGAAAATCCCGCCGCGCTCTCGGCCGAGGAGGTCGCGCCCTATAGCGCGCTGATGGCCGCCTCGCAGCCGCTGGTGGCGCAGGAAGTCCTCGACGTCTATCCGATCCGCCGGCATAAGAAGCTGCTCGACGTCGGCGGCGGCGAGGGCGCCTTTCTCATCGCCGCGGCGGCGCGGGCGCCTCGGCTGCAGCTGATGCTGTTCGATCTGCCGGCGGTGGTCGAGCGCGCCCGCGCCCGGCTCGAGGAAGCGAGGCTCGCCGAGCGCACGACTTTCTTCTCCGGGAATTTCCTCACCGATCCGCTGCCCAAGGGCGCGGATGTGATAACCTTGATTCGCATCGTCCATGATCACGACGACGCCTCCGCGCTGGAGCTGCTGCGCAATGTGCGCCGCGCCCTGCCGCGCGACGGGACGCTGCTGATCATAGAAGCCATGTCCGGCGTCGAGGGCGCGGAGCCGCTCGACGCCTATTACGGATTCTACACGCTGGCCATGGGCCGCGGCGAGCCGCGAACCGTCGCCGAGCTGCAAAAGCTCGCCAAAAAGGCGGGCTTCGGCCGCTTCCGCCTGCTGAGCAATCCTATGCCGATCGTCGCCAGCATTCTGCTGGCGAAGCCGGACCCCGATTATCACGGCCCCTGAGCGGCGCCCCCCGACTTGCCGGGGCGGAACCGAGCAGCCATGTCGCCGTTGGGGGAGAATCTCCCATGGAGGAGAAAGGCCGGCCGATGACGATCGAACCTCTGCTTCTCACCACGGCGCGCGTGGGCACATTCAAAGGCGACGCCCCGCTGACCAACGCCAGCGGCTTCTTCTTCGCGCGCGACGAACGGCTTTTCCTGGTGACGAGCCGGCATGTGCTGAGCGACGCGGCGACCGGGCATTGCCCCGACCGTATCGAGATCGAGCTGCATATAGACGCCGAGAATATGACCCAATCGACCGGCTTCTCGATGCTGCTCTACGAGGACGGCAAGAGCGTCTGGCGCCAGGGCCTCGACGCCGGCGGCGAAATCGATGTCGCGGCCATAGAGATCGAGCGGCAGGCTCTGCCGGAGTCGACCGTCTATCGGGCCTTCACGCCGGCGCATCTCTGCGGCGAGTTCGACACGGTGGAGGTCGGCTCCTCGCTGCTGATTCTCGGCTTTCCCTTGGGCTTCCACGACACGCTGCATCATATGCCGGTGGCGCGGCAGGGCGTCGTCGCCTCCTCCTTCGGCCTGCGCTTTCAGGGCCAGGGCTATTTTCTCACCGACGCGCGCACCCACAGAGGCGCGAGCGGCGCGCCCGTGGTGGCCCGCGTGCCGGCGCTGGAGGCGCGCCAGGGCGATCTTCCCTGGACGCTGCTCGGCGTCCATTCGGCGCGGCTTGACGTCGGCCGCGACCTCCAGCAGGACGAGGCGCTGGGCCTCAACTGCGCCTGGTACGCCGATATTCTGCTCCCGCTCACGGAGTAAGGCGCGACGAGGCCTCGGCGAACGCGTCGAAGGGCAGCAGGATAGACCCGCGCCGCATCGGGAAGGCGCGCGCCGCAGCGAATATCTCCAGCTCCCGCCACTTCTCGGGAAAGCCGACCTCGGCGCCGTCCAGAAGCTGCGCCAGCGCTTCGCCGGCCGTGAGGACATCGGCGAGCGTTTCGCCGATCGCCCCCACGACGACGATCGCCGTCGCGGCCATGCCGAGCGTGCAGGCCCGCGCGCGATGGCCGAGAGCCACGATGCGGCCGCTCTCGCAACGCAGATCGAGCGTCAGCCGGCTGCCGCAGATCGGGCTCGTCCGCGTGACGGAGACGTCGGCGTCGGCGAGGCGCAAATCGTCGCGCGCTCGCCGCGCCCAATCGCGCACGCGCCGCTCATAGAGCGCGGCGAGCGCTGTGTCGGTCATGCCGGCTCGTCGCGCGTCTGACGCCCGAGCACGGCCAGGAACAGCAGCGCGAAATGCAGCCCGCGCCGCACATCCTCGTCGCCCGCCGCGCGCAGCAGGCCGAGCAGGGACGGCGTCGGCTTGCGCGACGCCTCATTGGCGGCGAAGCGGGCGCCGTTGCCGAGCGTCCAGGCGGCGCCGATCGACTCCTCATAGGCTTTCATCAGCTTTTGGATCATCGCGTCGTCGGCCATGTCCACGGCGTCGGAAGCGAGAGAGAGAAGGTCGACGATATTGTGAAAGCGCCGGCCCTGAAGCAGAGGCGAGGCTTTCTCGAGAAGATCGGCGATTCCCTTTCGCGTCGCCTCGTCGAGCGTCGGCGAGGCGCTTTCATTGCGCATGTCGAGTTCGGTCGTGCTCATCGCTCATCCCTCGCTTTTTCAGATCACGCCACGCGCGACGGACCAATAGATTCCGCGGTTGAAAGCCTTGCGGAGAAGCCCGCCGAGCTTGGTCGGCGGCGTCGGATGAACATCCTCGTCATAGTCGTACCAGAGCGGCATTCCGAGCTCGAGGCCCATTTGCGCCACGGCCTGGACCTTGCCGTCATAGGCGTCGACCGTGCGGCCGATGCGAATGTCGCCGGCGATATTATTGGCGATGACCGGGCATTGGTTGTGACAGGAGCCGCCGGCCTTGCTGATCGGCAGATCGACCGTGTCGCCCATCACATAGGCGTTGGCGAAGCCTTCGATCTGCAAGGTTCGGCGGTCGGTGGGCAGCCAGCCTTCATTGTTCATCGCCTGCGAGACGCCGCTCTCGATCACCGCATCGACCGCACGAATCGGCGGCGTGCACATCAGCAGGTCGAAATTCTCCTCGCGGCCTTCCGCGGAGCGCGCGATCTTGCGATCGGGATCGACCGAATCCAGCGTGAATCCGCGCTGGAATTTGATTCCCTTGCTCTCGAAGACGGAGGGCAGCACCTCGCAGACCTCCTGCTGGAGGAAGAGGCAATTGCGCAAAAGCTGCGAGACGGTGGGATAGGTGTAGACGATCTCGACCTGATCGCGCACGCCTTTGCGGCGCAGATATTCGTCGAGCATCAGCGTCGTCTCGATCGGCGCTATGCCGCATTGATGCGGAACATTGGGCGTCTTGGGAAAATTGACGGTGATGAAGATGCGGCCCTTCTCGAAGCCGCGGAGCTTGTCGGCGAGGCGACGCGCCGGCTCATATTGATAGAAATAATCGCCCGCCTCTTTCAGTCCCGGGATGCGTTCGGGCGCCGGCAGGCATCCGGTCGAGACGACGATATAGTCATAGCCGATTTTCCGGCCGCTCTTCGTCGTCACGCTGGAGCCGACGAAATCGAATCGGTCCACCTTGTCGACGATGAACTCGATCTCCGGTCGCAGCAAGGAGCTCTGCTTGCGGCGCAGCTCGCCCTCGAAGAACATGTCGAAGGCGACATACATGAAAGCCGGCTTGTAATAGTGCCAGGGCGAATCGGAGAGCATGGTCACCTGGACCGAGCCGTCCGATATCTCGGGGTAGAGCTTCGCGACGATGCTATTGGCGGTCATCGTTCCGCCTATGCCGCCGCCGACGACGAGTATGCGCTTGGCCACTGCTTCCTCCCTTTTTTCCGCGGGGCTTTTGCGCCCACGGTTTTTCGACGCGCGCTGGGCGCGGCGGCTCCTCCGGGGCGGTCGTTCGCCTCGGACTCGACCTCTATTTAAAATGACCGGTCGTCTTAAATCCGGGCAAAAAATCAGGCGCGGAAATAGCCGTTCAGCAGCATGTCGCGGAACTGGGTCAGCGGACGGACGGAGCGCTCGATCTTCATGCGCAGAAGCGAGCCCTGCCACGCGTCCACGAGAAAGTCGGCCATTTCTTTGGCGTCGAGATCACGCCGGAAGCAGCCCTCCGCCTGGCCGCGCGCGACGCCCTCCCGCAGCTTGTCTCGATAGCGCCGCACCGCCTCTCGCAGCGAGGTCTGGCACAGATCGCTGGTGTCGCCGATCTCGCCGATCAGATTGCCGAGCAGGCAGCCGCCTTTGAACTCCCGGCGCTCCGTATCGGCGATCAGCTCGTCGAAATAGGCGCGGAGCGCCGCATCCGCGCCGACGTCGGTGCGTGCGAGATGCGCGTCGAGCTGGGCGATGAAGGGATCGATATAATGCTTCACCACCTCGGCGCTGAACGCTTCCTTGCTGGGGAAGTAATTATAGAAGGAGCCCTTGGGCACGCCGACGCTCTGCACCAGCTCGTGCAGGCCGGTGCCGTGATAGCCCTGCTCCATCAGCAAAGCGACGCCCTGGTCGAGGAGCTTGCGCCGAATATCGTTCACGTCCCGTCTGCTCATAGCGCTCTTATACGACCGATCGTCTCGAGCGGCAAGCGGCTGCCGACCCCGGCTGTGGCGCCACAGGATCGCCTGCTTTGCGCCTTTTGCGACGATTTGCTAAAGGGCGCCGGAGAGCGCACCGCGCGCCCGAGGCCCTGTAGGACCCATCCGCATGGAAAAATTCGTCACCCTCACCGGCGTCGCCGCGCCGCTGCCGATCATGAACATCGACACGGACATGATCATCCCGAAGCAATATCTGAAGACGATTGCCCGCACCGGCCTCGGCAAGGGTCTCTTCTCGGAGCTGCGCTATAAGGACGACGGCTCCGACAATCCCGATTTCGTGCTCAACAAGCCGGCTTATCGCGACGCCAAGATTCTGGTTGCGGGCGATAATTTCGGCTGCGGCTCGTCGCGCGAGCACGCCCCCTGGGCGCTGCTGGACTATGGCGTGAGGGCCGTGATCTCCACCAGCTTCGCCGATATCTTCTACAATAATTGCTTCAAGAACGGCATTCTGCCGATCAAGGTCTCGCAGGCCGATCTCGAGAAGCTGATGGACGACGCGGCGCGCGGCGCCAACGCCACGCTGACGATCGACCTGCCGGCTCAGGAGATTCGCGGCCCGGACGGCGGCGTCGTCAAATTCGACATCGATCCTTTCCGCAAGCACTGCCTGCTCGAGGGGCTGGACGATATCGGCCTCACGCTGCAAAAGGCCGGCGCGATCGACGCTTTCGAGGCCAAAACGGCCGCGGCGCGGCCCTGGGCCTGATCGCGGTCTACCGGATTGCAAAAAAGTAACGATGGTTTTTGCTCGGTAAGGCTTAGGATCGCGGCGGGGCGGCGCGCGATCTTCGCTGTCCGTCTCTCTTCTCCAGGGCGCCAGACTTGAGCTTCCGTTCCTACCCATCCGCGAGCGACGCGCGACCCGGCCTGCTGAGCCGGATCGCCGAGCGCCTGCGCTTGCGACGGCCGCCGGCCGGAGGGAGGGCGTCGCCGCGCTTTTCCGCAGAATCCGACCCCGAAAACGCGCCTTGGACGGGGGGCGGCGCCGAAAATTTAGGCGCCGACGAAGGGGAGGAATCCGCAGCCGCGGCGCATAAGGGCGTGCTGGCGATCCAGCATCTCGCCAAGGCCTATAAGACCCGGCGCGTCGTCGAGGATGTGAGCCTGCATGTGGCGCGCGGCGAGGCGGTGGGATTGCTCGGCCCCAATGGCGCCGGCAAGACCACGGTTTTCTATATGATCACCGGGCTGGTGAAGCCCGATCGCGGCGTCATCGCGCTCGACGGCTATGACGTCACCGGCCTGCCCATGTATCGGCGGGCGCGGCTCGGCATCGGCTATCTGCCGCAAGAAGCGTCGATATTCCGTGGCCTGACAGTCGAGGACAATATTCGCGCCGTGCTGGAGATCACCCAGCCGGACAAGCGCCTGCGCGAGCAGGAGCTCGATGCGCTGCTCGAGGAGTTCAAGCTCGAGCGCCTGCGCCGCTCGCCCGCGGTGGCGCTGTCGGGCGGCGAGCGGCGGCGCTGCGAGATCGCCCGCGCCCTGGCCGGACGCCCCTCTTTCATGCTGCTGGACGAGCCTTTCGCCGGCATCGATCCGATCGCCGTCGGCGGCATTCAGGACCTCGTGCGGCATTTGAAAGCGCGCGGAATCGGCGTGCTGATCACCGACCACAGCGTGCGCGAGACATTGGGCCTCACCGACCGCGCCTACATCATCTACAACGGCCATGTCCTGACCGAAGGAACGCCCGAGGAAATCGTCGCGCACCCCGATGTGCGGCGCATCTACCTCGGCGAAGATTTCAGGATGTGATTTCGGACCGGAAGCGTCGCGGCGATTAACCGCTAGGCGGAATTTCCGGGGGGCGCCGAATAAATGGTCCTGCGCCAAATTCTTCCCCATGCTATAAGCAAGAAACAGGCCGAGAACAGCCATTGCGACGGCGCAATGCCGCGCGTGCAGGCGGAAAGTTTCGAGTAGGCGGAAAATGGCTATTTCCACCAAACTAATGATGCGTCAGGGCCAGGCCCTGGTGATGACGCCCCAGCTGCTGCAGGCGATCAAGCTGCTGCAATTCTCCAATCTCGAACTTTCCGCATTCCTGCATGAGGAGCTGGAACGAAATCCGCTGCTCGAGGCGGTGGAGGCCGACGATTTCCCGGACGCCCCGCAGGAGCGCGGCAGCGACAGCGATGGCGGCGAGGCGAGTTTCGACGGGGTCGGCGAGCCGCGCGAAGGCGATTGGGCGCAGGAGAGCCTCGCGGTGGACGCCGGCCAGCTGGCGGCCGAGCTCGGCACGGAGATCGGCAACGCCTTCGAGCTCGAGGGTCAGCGTCCCGGCGCCGATACGTCCGGCTCGCTCGAGGGCGCGGGCCTCTCGGCCAATTCCTGGACCGGCGCCAGCGGCGTCGGCGGCGATGGCGAGACGCCCAATCTCGAGGCCTATGTCGCCGCGGACGCCAATCTGCACGATCATCTCGCCGAGCAGCTCGCCCTCGCCTCCGCCGATCCGCGCGACCGGCTGATCGGCCACGCCATCATCGACGCGATAGACGAGGCCGGCTATCTGCGCGAGGACATCGCCGAGATCGCCGCGCGGCTCGAGGCGGACCCCGATCGCGCCGTCGCCGTGCTGGCGGTGATCCAGAGCTTCGATCCTTCCGGCGTCGGCGCGCGCGACCTGCAGGAATGTCTCGCCATTCAGCTGCGCGAGCGCGACCGCTTCGATCCGGCCATGCAGGTCTTCGTCGCCAATCTGCCGCTGCTGGCCAAGCGCGATTTTTCCGCTCTGGCGCGGCTCTGCGGCGTGGACGAGGACGACATCGCCGATATGGCGTCGGAGGTTCGCCGGCTCGATCCCAAGCCCGGCCGCGCCTTCGGCGGCGCGCCGATCCAGCCGCTGGTCGCCGACGTCATCGTGCGGCCGGCGAGCGACGGCGGCTGGATGGTGGAGCTGAACTCCGACGCTCTGCCGCGCGTGCTGGTCAACCACTCCTATGCCGCGAAGGTGAGCGCCGGCGCCAAGCGCGACGGCGACAAGACCTTCATCTCGAGCTGCCTGCAGAACGCCAATTGGCTGACCAAGAGCCTCGAGCAGCGCTCACGCACGATCTTGAAGGTCGCCTCGGAGATCGTGCGGCTACAGGACGCCTTCCTCGCCAAAGGCGTGGAGCATTTGCGGCCGCTCAATCTGCGCACCATCGCCGACGCGATCGGAATGCACGAATCGACCGTCTCCCGCGTCACCTCGAACAAATATATGATGACGCCGCGCGGCATATTCGAGCTCAAATATTTCTTCTCCGCCTCCATCGCCACGACGAGCGGCGGCGAAGCCCATTCGGCCGAGGCGGTGCGCTACAAGATCAAGCAGATGATCGACAAGGAGAGCCCTTTCGACGTACTCTCCGACGACGCCATCGTCGCGCGTCTGAAAGAGATCGACATCGACATCGCCCGGCGCACCGTCGCCAAATATCGCGACAGCCTGCGCATTCCGTCATCCGTCGACCGCCGCCGCGCCAAGCAGGCGATGGCGCGGGAGAGCGCGCCGGCGCTTTAGAGGCGGAACGTCGACGCGCGCGCGTCGGGCCTGCCGGGAATGACGGCGCCCTTTTGCTCGGATCGCGCAGACCTTCGGCTCCGTATCAAAACGGAGGCGCCTCGGCGCCGTGGGAATGAACAAACCGCTCGCCCATTGACTTCGATCGCCGGTCCACTTAGAGCCTGTCGCCGAAGCGGGCCGGGCGCGAACGCCTCCTCGGCCCGTCTTCCGCCACGTTCGAACGGCAGAGTGACGCTCGGACGCTGGACCAGGAATTTCGCCGGCGCCGCGGCGAAGACCGTAGGGGGACGGTCGAAAGCGACGCTCACGAAGCCATCATGGGATTTTTTAAAAGGGAAGTGCTGCCGCGTCCGGCGCGAGCGCTCCAATGGACGAGGGCAGACCCGATATGTCGCTGCGAGTGTCCGGTAAGAACATCAATATCGGCGAAGCCTTGCGGACTCACGTCGCCGAGCGGCTGACCGCGGCCGCCCGCAAATATTTCGACGGCGAGCTCGGCGGACATGTGACGATTTCGCCGGAAGGCTCTGGCTTTCGCGCCGATTGCAGCCTGCATCTCGCGGGAATCGACGTGCAGGCCGACGGCCGCGCGCAGGAACCCTACGCCTCTTTCGATCAGGCAGCCGAGCGCATCGAAAAGCGCCTGCGCCGCTACAAGAGCCGGCTGAAAGACCATCACGGCCCGCGCGAGAGCGAGGGCGAGGTGGCGCAGAGCTATGTGCTCGAGGCGCCGGATCAGGAGCAGGACGCGCCCAAGGAATTCGCGCCGACGATCGTCGCCGAGGCGACGTCGCGGCTGCGTCGGCTGACGGTCTCGGCCGCGGTTTTGGACCTCGATCTGACCGGCGCGCCGGTCGTCGTTTTCCGCAACGCCGATACGGGTCGGCTCAATGTTGTCTACCGACGCAACGACGACCATATCGGCTGGATCGATGCGCCGGGCGGCGAATAGGCGGCATATATCTTGCCATTAGATCGGATGCAGCTGTGAGGGCGGCCATGCTCATTTTGCGCGATTGGAATTCGCTCTGCGGCCCGGAGAACGGCCTCGGCCGCCGCAACGGGCCGCGTCGCGACAGCGCGACACGATGCGTCCATTGATGAACAGCGACCTGGCGCGCCGCGATTCGCGCGGCGGCGGAGCTCGGCCCGGACAGGGCCTCGAATGGGATAGACGCCACATGCGGCTCGCGGATTTGCTCTCCACCGAAGCGGTCATTCCCTCGCTCAAGGCGAACAACAAGAAGCAGGCGCTCCAGGAGCTGAGCGAGAAGGCGGCCGAGATTTCCGGTCTGCCGGCCCGCGAGATCTTCGACGCGCTGCTGCAGCGCGAGCGCCTCGGCTCGACGGGCATAGGCGACGGCGTCGCCATTCCGCATGGCAAGCTGGCGCGGATCAAGACGATTTTCGGGATTTTCGCGCGGCTCGAGCGGCCGATCGACTTCGACGCGCTCGATGGCGCGCCGGTCGATCTGGTGTTTCTTCTGGTGACGCCGGAAGCCTCCGGCGCCGATCATTTGAAAGCGCTGGCCTGCGCGGCGCGCGTGCTGCGCGATCCATCGATCGTCGCGACGATTCGCGCGACGAGGGACGCTTCCGCCCTCTACTCGATCATCGCGCAAACCTCTACGCCCCACGCCGCCTGAGGCTTTTCACGCCGCTGACGTCAGCCGGCCGCGATTTACGGCGAGAGAAAGGGCCGCGGATTACTCCGCGGCTGTTCTCGGCTTGCTGTGGGAGGCGTGGCCGCCCTTGCGTCCGGCCTCGGACGCGAGCTGGTGATCGCGGGAAAAGCTCCGCTTCGTCGGGTCGACGCTCTGCCCGCCCTTGCGTCCGGCCTTGGCCGCGAGCTCGGGGTTCTGTGAGAAGCTGCGCTTTTCATCGGGGACGTTCTGGCCGCCCTTGCGCGCGATCGCCCGCTGCTTCTCAGGGTCCATCGAAGCAAAGCCACGGTTCGACTTTTTCGGTTCATGGATCGCCGTCATATTGTCTACCTTCTCTTGTCCCCCGGGAGTCAACGCCCGAGTCAAGACAAGGTTGCGCTCTATTCGCTTCGGATAGAAGTTTTTTTTGCCGCAATTCGGCCTGTGGTCTTTACGTACGAAAAGTAGCCATTACCTTCGCTATGGTCTAATTATTCACTTGTGCTTATCATTGTATTTGAGATGGGACCGTCTGTCGAAAAATAAAGCTTGGCTGATGATCGCCTTCAGACTGTCGACGCTGAAAGGCTTGGCGATGAGAAACGCCGGCTCCGGCGGCTCTCCGGTCAAGAACCGCTCGGGATAGGCGGTCACGAAAATCACCGGGGTCGAGAGCGAGCCCAATATTTCATTCACCGCCTCCAGCCCCGAGCTGCCGTCCGCCAGTTGAATATCGGCCAGAATCAGGCCGGGGGGAGTCTTGGATATGGCCTCGACCGCCTCTTTATGCGTGCGCGCCACAGCGACGACGTTATGGCCGAGTTCCTCGACCAGCCCACGCAGATCGAGCGCGATCAGCGGCTCGTCTTCTATGATCAATACATCGGTCGCCAATTGGCCGGCGATCTCGACGCTCGCCGTGTCGATGAGCGCCGCCGCGCGCGCCTCCGAGACGGCGAGCGCCCGGGCGATTTCGCCGAGCGAGAAAGCTTCCAGCGCATGGAGCAGAAAGGCGATGCGGGGCTGTAGCGAGATCGCGTCGAGATTGCGCCGCGCGCTCGCCTCATCGCCGGGCGCGACCCCGGAGTGGTCGGTATGGGCATTGATCGGGCTCGAGGTCCAAATTTCCAGGAACAGCCGATAGAGGGAGATTTTCAGATCCTCGTCGGCGACGAGGCGGGTCGGATCGGCGACGGCGGTCTCGAGAGTCGCCAGCACATAGGCGTCGCCCCCTTCGCGGCTGCCCGACAGAGCGCGGGAGAAGCGCCGCAAATAGGGCACATGCCTTAGAATCGCCTGAGAAATGGACATCATGTCCCTCGTTTGCGAGTTGCGAATGTCGCGCCATCATGGCGCGTTCTGCTGCGTCAAATCGTCGCGTTATATTTGGGAACGAATTGGTAAAATTAAGCGTTGTGAGTTGGTCGCCGCAATGCAGTACTAGCGCGGCCGCGTCCGCTCGCCAGAGTCGGGCCTCACGAGAATTCTCGAGGAGCAGATGGGAAAAAGCAGCCGGAAGTCCATTGCAGCCGCCTCGAGCACGAGCGAATCTCCGAACATGGAAGACAGGATCAGCGACGGCGTTTTCGCGCCGCCGCCGCACGATGGCGAAGGGCTGGTGGTGTTGAGCTCCCACCGCCCGCGACGGGCGCGGCCCGCCGAAGCGCAGCCGGACTCCGAGACGCCGCCGCACAATGACGTCGGCGAGCAGATCGGCGAGCAGCTCCGCGGTCTTTACGACGACATCCTCAATCAGCCTATTCCGGATCGTTTCCTAGAGCTCTTGAACAGGCTCGAGAGCGACCCGATATCCCCGCAGCGGTCGAAGGCGCCCGGGGAGGGATAGTGTCGACATTCGAAGCGGCGAAAGCCCAAGGAAAGGGGACCAAAGCCGATCTCGTCGCGGCGATCCCCAATCTGCGCGCATTCGCGGTTTCGCTCTGCGGCAACGCCGACCGCGCCGACGATCTGGTCCAGGAGACCTTGGTCAAGGCTTGGAGCAGCCTCGCCTCCTTCACCGAAGGCACCAATCTCACGGCCTGGCTGTTCACCATTCTCCGTAACATCCACTACAGCGACTATCGCAAGCGGCGCCGCGAGGCGCCCGACCCGGACGGCGCCATAGCCGCGCGGCTCGTCTCGCTGCCGGCGCAGAACGCGCATATGGATTTTCTCGATTTTCGCAGCGCGCTGCAGAAGCTGCCGCTGGACCAGCGCGAGGCGCTGATCCTGGTCGCCGCCTCGGGCCTTTCCTATGAGGAAGCCGCGAGCATCTGCAATTGCGCGCCCGGCACGATGAAGAGCCGCGTCAATCGCGCGCGCAATCGCCTCGCCGAGGTTCTGGCGCTGCGCTCGACCAGCGACATCGGCGATTCCTATTACATCGGCGATCAGTCGATTCTCCCGCGCACGGGCAATGATTGATAGACGGGCGGAAATGCCCCATAGGGAAGCTCGAGCCCGACAATTTTCCGCGAGCGAGACCAATGACCGAGAAGACCGAATTCCGAACCGAGCGCGATTCCTTCGGCGACATAGAGGTTCCCGCCTCCGCCTATTGGGGCGCTCAGACGGAACGGTCGCGGCAGAATTTCCCGATCGGCGTCGGCCGGATGCCGATCGAGATCGTCCATGCGCTGGCGCGGGTGAAGCTCGCCGCCGCCGAGGCCAATCTCGAGAAAGGCTTGCTGAAGAGCGACGTCGCCGCCGCCATTTCGGCCGCCGCCCGCGACGTGATCGACGGAAAGCTCGACAAGCATTTCCCGCTCGTCGTCTGGCAGACCGGCTCCGGCACGCAGTCCAATATGAACGTCAATGAGGTGATCGCCAATCGCGCCAATGAGGCGCTGGGCGCCGGCCGCGGCGCCAAGGCGCCGGTCCACCCGAACGATCACGTCAATCTCGGCCAATCCTCCAACGACAGCTTCCCCACCGCCATTCATGTGGCCGCGGCGATCGCCATTTCGCAGCGCCTGCTGCCGGCGGTGGAGCGGCTGCACGCGGCGCTGGTCGCCAAGTCCAAGGCTTTCGAGCATATCGTCAAGATCGGCCGCACCCATTTGCAGGACGCCACCCCGGTGACGCTGGGCCAGGAATTTTCCGGCTATGCGGCGCAGGCCGAGTTCGGCGCCAAGCGCATTCGCCAGGGTCTCGAGGATTTGTTCCTGCTCGCCCAGGGCGGCACCGCCGTCGGCACGGGCGTGAACACTTACAAAGGCTTCGCCGAGGCCGTCGCGGCCAAAATCGCGGCGCAGACCGGCCTGCCGTTCAAGACGGCGCCGAATAAATTCGAGGCGCTCGCCGCCCATGACGCCGCGGTCTTCGCCCATGGCGCGCTGAATGCGCTCGCCGCCGGCCTCTATAAGATCGGCTGCGACATTCGCCTGCTCGGCTGCGGCCCGCGCGCCGGCCTCGCCGAGCTGAAATTGCCGGAGAACGAGCCCGGCTCGTCGATCATGCCGGGCAAGGTCAATCCGACCCAGGTCGAAGCGCTGACCATGGTCTGCACGCGCGTCTTCGGCAATAATGCGACGATCACCTTCGCCGCCTCGCAGGGCCATCTCGAGCTGAACGTCTTGAAGCCGGTGATCGCCGCGGCGCTGCTCGAATCGACGATATTGCTCGCCGACGGCATCGACAG
This sequence comes from Methylosinus sp. KRF6, assembly GCF_018887255.1. Classification (NCBI taxonomy): domain Bacteria; kingdom Pseudomonadati; phylum Pseudomonadota; class Alphaproteobacteria; order Hyphomicrobiales; family Methylocystaceae; genus Methylosinus; species Methylosinus sp. KRF6. The sequence goes on from NZ_JAHLJF010000001.1 coordinate 1,828,472, forward strand.
CTTCATCACCCGCTGCATCGACGGGATCGAGCCCGACGAGGCGAACATCAAGAATTTCTTGGAGCGCTCGCTGATGCTGGTGACGGCGCTCGCGCCCAAGATCGGCTATGACGCCGCCTCCAAGATCGCCCGCGCCGCGCATCACAATGGCACGACTTTGCGCGAGGAGGCGTTGAAGTCCGGCAAGGTGACGGATGCGGAATTCGACGCGCTGGTGCGGCCGGAGAATATGCTCGCGCCGAATGATTGAGGGCGGCGCGAGAGCGCCCCGTACTTTTCCGTCATTGCGAGGAGCGCAGCGACGAAGCAATCCAGGGGCCGCGTCACGGCTGAAGGATTGCTTCGCTCCGCTCGCAATGACGGTCCTGAACAAAAACTATTTTATCACGCAGGCGCGCGCGATGCGCTCGAGACGCGCGCGGCCTTCGTCGGTCGCAGCGTCGGGCAACGCATCTTCTCGCGCCGCCTCGCGCGCGGCGCAATCGCAAGCCGTCTCGCATTTCTGAGCGCTCGCTCCCGAGGCGACGCATTGCGCGCGGCAGGCTTCCTCGAAACGCGCATTGTGCATCGGCGCGGTCAGCATGGCGACGGCGGTGAAGCCCGCGAAGAACAAAGGCTGATGGACGAGATAGAGCGCGAGGCTATGCCTCCCGAGAAAGGCGACGCTGCGCGTTGCGATGTTGTGCGGCGAATTGGCGACCGCGGCCGGGCGTAGACGCGCCAGCTTCGCCGCGCCGACGCCGACGAACAGCGCGCCCGCCCAAGGCGCGAGCGGGCGATAATCATTGGTCATCGGCTCGAAGGTCGAAAGCCCCGTCCACCAGAACCAAGGCGTATCGAAGACAGAGGCGCGCGCGAAGAAGGACGCCGCGACCAGCGCGAAGCCCGCGGCGAAAGCCGCCGGCCAGGGCAGAAACAAAAACGGCAGGGCGAGCAGGCTCGCCGCGGCTATGCAATGCAGAATGCCGAAAAAGACGAAGCTCGACGGGAAAGCGATATAGGTCCCGCCGCTCACCAGCAGCGCGGCGCCGACGAGCAGGGCGAGCCTGCGCCAATAAGCGCGCGCGCGAAAAACCGTCCCATGCGCGAGCGTCAGCGAGAGCCCGGCGATGAAGAGAAAGCTCGCCGCGATCGCATGGCCGAACGCCTTATAGGCGTCCGTATAGGGAATCTCGGGATCGATATGGCCGAAATGGCCGAGGTCCCAGCCGAAGTGAAAGGCCAACATCGCCAGCACGGCGAGGCCGCGCGCGACGTCCAGCCACAGGAGCCGCGCGGTCATTTGACCGCCGTCGCCGCCGTCGATTGGAACTTGCCGAACACCATATCGGGCGCCGAGAGATTGTGCCGCGACGGCATATGCCGGCCGAGCCATATCTCCGTCGCCGGCGCGCCGGGAAAGCCGATGACCGGCGCCTCCTGCCAGCCTATGCCGCGCTTGGTGCGCCAGGCGACCAGCGCCGCGTCGCTCATCGATTGCGTGGTGTACATGGACCGCAGTGAGGCGAAGGGCAGGCCGTCCGGCATTCCGTCGCTATAGGAGACGTCGAGCACGATGCGATCCTGATCGATGGAGCCGAGACGAATCTTCGCCTCGCCGCCGCGGCGGAAGCGCAGGGTGAAGCTGCGCGTCTGCGGATCGAAAACGATCTCCTTCAGCGCGACGATGGGGCGCTCCTGCACCTCCACCGGGCCGATGAGGAAGGAGGAGCCATAGGCCGTCCAGCGCATATCCTCGAAAGGCAGCGGGCGCGCGCGCCAATAGCCGTCCGGCGGGTAGAAGACCAGGATTTCCTCCGCGCGCTCGCGATAGGTCATCCACAGCTGCACGAGATGAAAGCCCTTCTCCACCCGGTCGCCGACGCGCACGGGCACGTCATTGGGCCGCCAGAAAGAGGGGAAAGTATAGCCGACGAGCCAGAATTCCGGCGTCTCCCAAAAGGTGAGGCGGCGCGCGTCGGCGGCGAATTTGGGGTCGTGCGAGAGATCGCAGCTCGTCCAATCCGGCGCCCAACGATCGGAGCCGATCATGCCGATATAGGAGGGATGAACCGCCTGCACGCGCATACGCCGCACCTGCGGCGAGACGAAATCCAGCTCGATATTGTCCTTCTCGGCGCAGAGCTCGGGCGTGGATCGGTTCTCGATCCGCACTTGCAGATCCTCCTCCGCCTCCTGCGGCTGCTGCGCGAAGGACGGCCGGGCGAAGGGCAGGCTGGAAGCGGCGAGGAGAAGCCGGCGGCGATCGATCAGCGATGCGGACATGGGCGGTATCGGATTCCTGTTGTGGGCGTCGGATATTATTGCGCAGGACGCAGGGCGAAAACATGGAAAGGCGAGCGCTCGAGTGGGATTTTCTCGAGAAAGGAGAGGCTCTCGCCGCGCGCGAGGGCGGCCGCCAGCCCATTGGGGGCGCGTTCGATGAGGGCGTTGCCGGTCTCGCCGCCGTCGCACCAGAGCAGCAGCTCGGCGCCGGCGGCGCGCAGCAGACGCTCGGCCTCCGCGGGCGCGGCCAGAAAAGTCTCGACCGCGAGGCGATTGCCGTGATTGTCGCGATGATAGGGCGCAGCGAAGACATGATGCGGCGTGAAGGCGAGTAGATGCGCGCCCATATCGACTGGCGCGACGATGCGCGCCGGCGGCAGCGCCGCGAGGCCCGAAAAGGCGCTCGCCTCGAGGCAGGCGCGACGGGTCTCGCGCGGCGCGGCCTCTCCGTCCGATTGCAGCGCCAGAGCGAGACCCATGGGCGAAACGAAGAGGCAGAGCAGGCCGATCGTCAGCCAGCGCAGCAGCGGCGTGACGCCGGCGAGGCGCGCCGATAGAACGGCGGCGGCGCCGGCGAGCGCGACCATGGCCAGCGGCGTTACGGAAGAGAAGACGCGAATCTGCCAGAGCGCCGCGGCAAAGCCGATGAGGATCGCCGCGGCGAGCATCGCCCAGCGCCCGCGCGCGAGGCCACGTTCGCGCCAAGCGAGGACAGTGGCGGCGAGGAGGCCGAGCAGCACCGGCGCGGCGGTGGAGACCAGCAGCGCCGGATCAGAAACAAAAGCCTTCAGCGGTTTGGCCTCGGTGACATGGGAGAGCCAGAGATCGCGCAGCAGCGGATCGAGCGCGACGAGCGGATCACCGAGACAATGCGGCGCGCTGGCGAGAAAAGCGCCGAGCGCCGCGGCGCCGACAAGTCCGAGTCCAACGATGCGGCGCGGAAGCGTATCGAGGCGCGGCGCGGCGGCGGCCAACGCCGCGAAGCCGAGCGCGCCGACGAGCACGGCGCGAATATGGACCGCCGAATAGGCGTCGCAGGCCGAGAGGCCATAGCGCGAGGGCGCGACGGTCGCCGCGAAAGTCAGCGGCGCGAAGACGAGCAGGCCGAGCGCGAATGACAGCAATCTCCGCGCGGCGGTCTTTCCTTCGACGAGAAAGAGGATCGCCGGCGTTGCGAGCGCCACGATGAAGAAAGGAATATTTTCGAGGCTGATGGCGAGCGACAGAGCAAGAGGCGCGGCGGCGGCCGCGAGCGCCAGAGGACGCTTGGGATGGAGGCCGAGCGCGACGAGGCCGAAAGTCGCCATCAGCAGCAGAATCTGCGGCGCATGATGATCGATACGGCCGGGCGTGAATTGCACGAACATCGGGGCCGAAAGAAGCACCAGCCATATCGCCGCGAATCGCGCCGAGCGATCGGCGAAGACGCGCGCCACAAAGGCCGCGAGCGCGAAGAGCAGAGCGAGGCAGAGAAAGGGAAAGGCGAGCCGCGTCGCGCGCTCCGCCATCTCCGGCGCGAGAAACAGCCCGAACAACAGATCGAGCGCGGCGAGCGGCGTATCGACGATGCGCGACCAATGCATGAAGAGCCCGTCCGGCGGATCGAGCCGTCGCGCCGTCATATCGAACCAGGATTGGCCGGCGAGGAGATCGCGCAGCTGCACGGCGCGCATGGCGTCGTCGGAATCGTAGAATTCGCCAGCGTTCCACACGGCGCGCGCGCGCGGGAGCGTCAATAGCGCGGCGCCGGCGAGCGCCGGGACAATGGCGGCGAGAAGCGGAATTTCCCGATGCGCGCGCGCGCGAAGCTCCGCCGCCTCGCCGGCGAGCGCGCTCACGCAGCGGCCTTCGCGGCCGGCGCCGAGAACAGAAGCGCGCGGCGCGCGGTGAAATTGAACAGGAAGACGACGCCCGCCGTTGGTATTTTCGCAAAGGCGGGATCGAAGCCGAGACGGCCGACGAGGAGGAGCATCAGCGCCTCGGTGACGAGCAAGCCGGCGAGGCCGATGACGCAGAAGAGCGTGAATTCCGACGCCGGCCGCACGCTGCGCCGATCGCGGAACACCGCTGCGATGCTGAGCGCATAGACGAGCGCGAGCCCGCCGCAAAAGCCGATCGCCGCCGCCACGAGATAGGGCGTGCCGAGAGTCTGGAGACAGATCAGCATGAGGCCGTAGTCGAGCGCCAGCGCCGCGCCGCTCGCCAGCCCATAGGCGACGAGATCGCGCAGCAAGCGCGTCGCAGCGAAGACGCGATGCGTCGACACGTCAAGCGACCCGCTTCGGCACGAGACGCTCACTCGCCAAGGCCTGCTCCGCGCCGGAGACGCCGGCTTCCGTATATTCGGCGTCCTCGTTCACGCCCCAGACGTCATAGACCGCGCGACCGGCGATGATGTTGAGCGCCGTCAACATGCCGGTCATCATCGCATGATCCTGGTTGTTGTATTTGTGCATGCCGTTGCGGCCGACGAGATGCAGGCCGGGATAGCGCGCCGCGAGCTCGAGACGAATGGCCTGCACATTGGCGGCGTAGGAATCGTCATAGACGGGATAGGCCTTGGCCTGACGCACGACGCAGGCGTCGCGCACATCCTCCGCCTTCATGAGGCCGATCTTTTCGATCTCGTCTTTGGCGAGCGCGACGAGATCGGCGTCGGCCGAGTTCCATAATCCATCGCCCTCGAAGCAGAAATATTCGAGGCCGAGACAAATGGAGACGTCATCGGCGATCATCTCCGGCGACCAGGATTTGAAATTCTGCACGCGGCCGACCTTCACCGACGGATCATGAATATAGATCCAATTGTCGGGGAATTCCTCCTGCGGCCGTCCGATCAGCACGACGGTGAGAAAATCGCGATAAGCCAGCGCGCGCGCATTGAACAGGCTGAGCGGCGTCGGCGTCAGCGCATTCATCACCTCGCGCAGCGGCGCGGAGGAGAGCACATTGCGCGCGCGATGAGTCTCGACAGCGCCCTGCGAATCGCGCGTCGTGACGCTCCAAATTCCGCTCGCTTCATCGAAGGCGAGCTGCTCGACCTTGCAGCCCATTCGCAGACGGCCGCCGAGCTTCTGCATCTTGCGCGCGGCGGCTTCCCACATCATGCCGGGACCGCGACGCGGATAGCGGAAGGATTCGATCAGCGTCTTCGCGGCGCTGCTGGATTTGCGGAGCTTCAAAGAGCGCCGCAAGCCGTCGATGATCGCCGCGCCGAGGCTGAGGCCCTTGATGCGCTGCGCCGCCCAATCGGCGGAGATATCGTCGCAGCTCATGCCCCAGACCTTTTCCGTATAGGTCTTGAAGAAAATGCCGAACAGCCGCTCGCCGAATTGATTGCGCACCCATTGATGGAAGGAGCGCGGCTCCTTCACCGGAAAAGCCTTGGCGAAGGCGAAGGAGGCCATGCAGCGCGCGCTCTCGAAGAGCCCGAGATTCTTCAGCGCTTCGAAGGCCTTCAGCGGATAGGCGTAGAATTTCTCGCGATAGAAGATGCGCGACAGACGCGGCCGCTCGATGAAATCATGCGGGAGCAGCTCGTCCCACAGATCGACGATCTCTTTCGATTTCGAGAAGAAGCGGTGTCCGCCTATGTCGAAGAGAAATCCCTTGTAGCTCGCGGTGCGGCTGATGCCGCCGACATAAGTCTCGTCCTGCTCGAGAACGAGAACCTCGCGTCCGTTTTTCGCCAGAATATGAGCGGCGGTGAGGCCGGCAGGCCCCGCGCCGATCACGATGGATTCGATAATCTCGCCCATGAAGGCCCTGAAACTGCGTGGCGTGCGCCGGCCGGCCGCGTCACGCAGCGAGGCTCACGGCACTTAGGGGCACTATGGACGCGCTGTGGTTAATGCGCTGTTACGCACGCGAGGCGACCGTCGTCTGCTCATGCTGCTCGCCGGCGAAAATGACGCGATTGCGCCCCTCCGCCTTGGCGCGATAGAGCGCGTCGTCGGCGACGCGCGTCATAGCGGCGAGATCGGGCGTCTCACCCTCTATGACCGTGACGCCGACGCTGACCGTCGCCGCGCCGTCGGCGAGATGCTTCGCCTCGCGAACGAAAGCCGCGCGAATGCGCTCGGCGATGGCCAAAGCGCTCGTTCGGTCGGCCGGCGAGAGAATGGCGACGAATTCCTCTCCGCCGATCCGCGCCAGCAAGTCGTTGGCGCGGATGTTTCGCGACGCCGCGGCGCCGAAGGCCGCCAGCACGCGGTCGCCGACCGCATGGCCGAAGCGATCGTTGATGAATTTGAAATTGTCGAGATCGAAGACCAGCACGGCCGTGGCGCGCGGCGTGGCCGCCCGCCTCGCGCGCTCGACCGCGCGATCGAATGCGCGGCGATTGGGAAGACCGGTCAGCGGATCGATCAGCGCGGCGACTTCTCGTCGGCTCGCCAGGCGCTCCTTGGAGAGGGTCGCCACCAGAAAGCCGAGAATGGCGACGAAGCCCGAGAGCTCGAGAAAACGAGCCTTGAGGTAAGGGCTGGTGAGAAAGCTCTCATTGTCCACCACGAGAAAGGGCGCGGCGACCGCGAGCGCGAAATCGAGCGCGGCCTGGAGAGCGATGATCCAGGCCGTCACGCGCGACGAGACGAGACGCTGCTCGCGGATCCGATTGTAGCGGAACAATTCCCAGGCGGCGGCGGCTTCATAGACCGCCGAGATCGCCGCCGTTTCGGCGATGCGCATGTTGAGGTCGGCCCGCCAGAGGCCGGCGATCCAGATCGCGCCGCCGAGAAGCGCGAGCGGCAGCCGAACAGGCTTCTCGACGAAGACGACGACGCCCGTCCAGAGCAGGCCGCAGGACCACATATTGAGCGCATTGCCGAAAATGATCGACAGCCATTCGGCCTCGTTGCGGAAGGCGTAGGTGAGCGCCGCGGCGCCGGCCGTCGCGAAAACGGCGGACCACCACCAGAGTTCTTGCGCCTCTTCGTCTCCTCGCCAGATCGCATAGAGAAAGACGCCCAGCAGCGACAGCATGAAGGCGCCGAATAAAAACAAGGTCGGCGCCAATTCGATCATCGCGGTTCACGGTCCCGTGAGCTTCAAAAATGTGGCGGGCGGCAGAATCCAGCTGGAGCGTAGCATCGACTATGCCACGCTCTCGAAGTCATAAAAAGCCGAGTCTTCGCGCTCCGAGCCGGCGAAGACGCATCGGGGTAAAGAAATTCCGGCGGGTCCCGCCGTCTCCTTCGACTTGGCGTCGTCGCCTTTCGGCTGCGACGAATTCGGCGCGATCAGCCCGCCGCGGCGACGGCGCGCTCGGCTTCCTCTATCGCCGCCATCGTGCCGACATGCAGCCATTTGCCGTCGAGCGGAACGCCGAAGAGCCGTCCCTGCTCCGCCGCCCGGAAAAAGAAAGGCGCGAGCGGAAACGCTTCCTGCTCCACGCTCTCGAACAATTGCGGCTTGACGACGCCGACGCCGGCATAGACGAAATCGGCCGTCTCGCCGGCGGCGCGCTTCGTCAGCCTCCCGTCCGCGGCGCGGTGGAAATCGCCGTCCCATTCGACGCCGACGCTGCCCAGTCGCGGCGCCAGCAGCAGAGCGATATCCATGATTTCCGGATTCCACAGCGCGGCGAGGCGCTGCAGATTGTCGCAGCCCGCGCCGATCCAAAAGGCGTCCGTATTGGCGATGAAGAAAGGGCGGCCCTCGAACAGCGCCAACGCTTTCCTGATCCCGCCGCCTTGGTCGAGCAGCTTCTCCCGCTCGTCCGAGAGGATTATGCGCGGAGTCTGCCGGCCCTCGAGATGCGTCTCGATCTGTTCGGCGAGGTGATGGACATTGACGACGGCGGTCGCGACGCCGGCCTCGTCGAAAGCGTTCAGCGTGCGATCGAGCAGAGTGACGCCGGCGATCGCGACCAGCGGCTTGGGCAGCCGGTCGGTCAGCGGCCTCATGCGCGAGCCGAGCCCGGCGGCGAAGACGAAAGCGGCCTCAGGCACGGAAGAGCGCGGGGAGGTTGGCGACATACCAGGCCTCGAGTTCGGCGAGCGCGGGATGGCGCAGGCCCTTGCGCAGATAGGTCTCCACGCGCGGCAGATGGACGAGATATTGCGGCTTGTGGTCGCGCTGGTCGAGCCGCGCGAAAATGCCGAGGATTTTGGTCGCGCGCTGGGCGCCGAGAATGGCGTAGGCGCGCGCGAAAGCCGCCATGTCGAACAGCGGGTCCGCCTCGCGGCGCTTGCGCGCATAATGGCCGAGAAGACGCATCTCCAATTCGTCCGGCACGTCGACGCGCGCGTCCTGCGTCAGCGACACCACGTCATAGGCCGGATGGCCGAGCACAGTGTCCTGAAAATCGATGACGCCGACGCGCGCGGTTCCCTCGCGGTCCGGCAGCCAGATGAGATTGGGCGAGTGGAAATCGCGCAATGTCCAGGTCGGCGCGGACATCACGATCTCCATCAGCGCCTGGCGCCAGAGATTGACGAAAGTCGCCTTGGAGCCCGACGAGATGCAGCCGCCGCCGACCCGCGCCGCATACCATTCCAGCAGCAGCTCCACCTCTATGAGCAGCGCGTCGAGATCATAGGGCGGGATGTGGTAAGGGCCGGAGCCTTCGACCGGAAGAACGTCCGGCAGACGGCGGGCATGGAGCGGCGCGAGCGCCGACAGCGCCTCGACATAGCGATCGGCGATCGGCGCGCCGCCGGCCACGACGCCGTCGCGGCCGAGATCCTCCAGCAGCACGAAGCCGGCCGAGAGATCATAAGCATAGATTTGCGGCGCGGAGAGGCCTTGCGCGCGCAGCGCCTCCGCCATGGCGACGAAGGGCTTCACTGTCTCGGCGAGCCGCGCGATGGCGCTATAGGGCTTGCCGTAGCGAATGGGCGGGCCGTCCGGCCGCGCCGGCGAGATCATCAATATGGCCTGGGCGCCATCCGGTCGGCGCAGCGCCTCATAGATGCGCGAGGAGGCGTCGCCCTGCAGATAATCGCGCGCGGCGTCGCTCCAGCCGGCGCGCTCCAGAAACTCCCGCATGGTCCGAAAGGCCTTGAGCCGCCCCGCCGCCCTGCCATGGGCGATGATGCCGATGCGGCGCGCGTCGGGCGTCTCCGGGGAGGCGAAGGAGAGCCGTACCTCCAGCCGCTCGCCGGCAAAAAGGCTCGGCGCGCGCTCCGGCCATTCGACCAGCACGAGCGCATCCTCGCTGGCCTCGTCGAAGCCCATGGCCTCGAGCTCCGCCTCGCCCCCCGCTATGCGGTAGAGATCGGCGTGCAATATGCGGCAGCCGGGGGTCTCGTAGATCTGCATCAGCGTGAAGGTCGGACTCGGCGCCTCCAGCGTCGGATCCTGCGCCAGGGCGCGGATCAGCGCGCGCGCAAAGGCCGTCTTGCCGGCGCCGAGATCGCCGGAGAGGGTGACGAGCCGCACCGTGTCGCGAATGAGCGGGGCGAGCTTGGCGGCGAGCGCGGCGGTCTGCGCCTCGTCGGCGACGTCGATCAGCCATTCGGCCTCTTCACTCATGAGGCCTGTCCTTTTTCACGCGGGGCGAGACCCTGCTGGCCGCCACTCTCGCGCGCCGGGAAGATGCAAGTGACCGTGGTGCCCTCGCCGAGCGCGGAATCGATGAGCACGCGCCCGCCATGCAGCTCGGTGAAGGCGCGCACGATGGAGAGGCCGAGCCCGACGCCCCTGTGGCGCGAGCCCGAGGTGTGCGACTCGAAACGGTCGAAGACTTTCTCGAGGACCTCCGGGGCGATGCCCCGCCCCCGATCGGCGACCTTGAACACGATTTCCCCCTCCCGGCGCATCGCCGCGAGGGTAATGCTTTGTCCCGGCCGAGAAAAGCCGATCGCATTGGCGAGCAGATTGAACAGGATCTGGCGGATGCGCTTGGCGTCGCCGGGGAAGCGGCCGACCTCGCCGGTGGCGACGATCTGCAGCTCTATGTCGTTCTCCGCGAGGCGATCCTGCACGCCCTCCGCCGCGGCGCGCATGGCGTCGGCCGCGTCCACCTCCTCGAGCTCGAGCTCCATGGCATCGCTGTCGATGGTCGCGAGATCGAGAATATCGTTGATGATGGCGAGCAGCGCCGCCGAGGATTTGCCGACATAGCCCAAATATTCGAGCTGCTTGGCGTTGAGATCGCCGGTCGTCTTCTCGCCGAGCAGATGGATGAAGCCGATGATGTTGTTGAGCGGCGAGCGCAGCTCGTAGGAAACATGATGGACGAAATCGTTGCGGATCTTCTCCGCCGCGATCAGCGCCTGATTGCGCTCGGTGAGCGCGCGCTCGACATTCACGCCCGCCGTCACATCGACGAAGGTGAGCAGCGCCGCGCCTTCCGGCAGCGGCTGCGCGGTGCAATCGACCACGACGCCGTCCGAACGCTCGATGCGCCGCGTGAAGCCCTGCCGCATGTCCTGCAGCCCGGTGACGAAGCCGCGCAGCTCGCTCCAGGTCTCTTCGTTGAGATGCAGCGGCCGGCAGAGATTGGCGACGGCGTCGAAACGCGGCTTGTCGTCGAGAATGCTTTTTTCCAGCGCCCAGAGCGCGAGAAAGGCCGGATTGCAGAAGCGCAAGCGGCCGTCGGCGCCGAAGACGGCGACGCCCTCGCGCAAATTCTCCAGCGTCTCGTTCTGCATTCGGTCGAGCGCATGGAAACGCGATTCGAGAAAATAGCGCTCGCTCACATCGTCGTAGAGATAGGTGACGCCGCCCTGCGGATTGGCGTTCACCACGACGCGCAACGTGCGCCCGTTCGGCATGTGCCAGACATGCTCGTGATGCTCTTCCGAGGATTGATAAGCCTCGAGCAGGCGCGCCTTCCAATCCTTGTAATCAGCTTCGACCGGCAGGCGCTGCTCGGCGCGCAGACGATCGAGAATCTCGCCGTCGCTCGTCCCCTGATCGAGATAGGCGCGGTCGAGCGGCCAGAGAGTCTCATAGGCTGCGTTGCGATAGACGAGACGCTTGCCGCGATCGAAAATGGCGACGGCGATGGGCAGTTGATCCAGCGTGCGCGAATGCGCCTGCATCTGCTGCTCGAGATCGGCGCGCGTCTTGTCGATCTCCTGGCGGTCGATGGCGAGCGCGGCGCCGGCGCCGTGACAGGGCGCCTCGACGACATCGAGACGATGCCGCTCCCCGGCGACCACCGCCGTCACGCGTGCGCGCCAAACCTCGTCGCGCCCGCGCGCCGTCTGCGCTCGCAGACGCGCGTCATTGTCGAGCAGCTCGATCTGGCGCCGCAGGGCGTCGGCCGAATTCTCCGCCTCCACTGCATGCGCATAGGCGGAGTTCACGAAAACGAGCCGACCCTCCGTGTCGCGCATCCACACCGGCGTCGGCAGCGCCTCGAGCAGAGCGCGCAACGTCTCCACCTCGCCGACGCTGCGCGTGTGGCGCTCGCGCAATGAGAGCAGCTCGAGCCGCTCGCCGGAGACTTCACGTATGCGCAGCACGGCGCGGCCGGCGACGGCGCGTCCTTCCGCGTCGAAGCGTCGGCCTTGCAGGCTGGCGAGCGACAGATGAAAGCCCTCGCCATTCTGGCGCAGGCGATCGACGCGCTCTTGCAGAGCGCCCGCCTCCTCCGGCCCGAGCCAGGAGCCGAAGGCGAGCACGCGCCGCGCGAAGGCCGGATCATTGAGGCCGTTCTCTATGTCCGGCTCGCCGGCGGCATTGTCCCAGGAGACGAAGAGCTGCGGCTCGCTGGAGAGAAAAATCTCGGCGCGATCGAGCCGCTTGCGCGTCGCTTCCAGCTCGGCCGCGAGCCTCGCCTCGCGGCGGCTCCACGCCTTGCGCTCGCCGAGATGCGTGAAAGCGACGACGACGGCGAAAAGCGCGAGGCCGCCGGTCAGAGCGAGACTGACGAATTCCGCATTATTGGTGGTGGCGAGAAGATCGGCGAGCGTCTCCGCTCGCGCCGGCCCGCCGAGCGGCAATAGGCCGGCCGTCGCGAGCCCGCGCGCCATGCCGCGAACGAGCGGCGACGACGCTCCCCGACTCCGGGCGGGCGGCAACGCTTTCGGCCCGAAGGCCGTATTGTGAAACATGCGAACCGGTCTCCACGTTCGATTTGCAAAGGCTCATCGCAAACAAACGCCGCAAGCCGTCCGCGCGCCACCGTGGCGCCGTCTCGAATCGCGTCTAATCTAAAACGCGCCGTCGAAAAGTGAAACGCGGATCGTGACCGGGAGATTGCCGCCTAGGGGTTTCGCCGAACTGGCGTCGGCGCTGCTGCGGGGAAAATTCGCCGCGGCCGCAGTTCCGCGCCGACCGTCGGGCGCATCGGTCTTTCAAAGCAATTTTGGTATGGAAAGCGCTCGCGACCTCGACCGGTACAGTATTTTTGGTTTGGAGCGAATTCTGATCGATCGAACGATTCCGTTCGATCGGAACGCGCTCTATCGACGACGAGGCGTGGCGAGAGAGACGTTTCTCGAGGCGATTCCGACCTCGCCCATTCGAGCGCGATCCATCGTCTTCTCCTTGCCCGCTCGATCGTGCGTCGTCATGCTCCGCGCTGGAATGATCCGCGCATCCCCCCGGGTCGCCGCGAGATCGCGCCCTCTCCAGAAAGCTCGATTCGCGGCGTTTCCCGACGTCGGAGCGCGCACGGAATCATGCGAGCCCGAACAAGCGCTCCGAAATTAGTGAGGTGTAAAACGTGTTTCGATGAAATAGACGTACCGAACCTGCAACGGATCATACCGAACAACGAGCGTATCGATGTTCTGCAGACGAGGGTCGGACAGAGTGACGTCCTGAATGGCTTGTGAATCGACCGTCACCAGTACCGTGTCTGCGGTCGGAATGCCGAAATGATAAGCGTAAAGAGTAAAGGTCACGGGCGTCGACATGCTCGAGGCGCCATAGGCGAACAGCTTCAGACCGGTCAAATCGAAGGACTTGCCGGGGAAGTTCGAAGCGGGAATCGTAAAGACGCCGCCGGTGCGGTTGGCGAAATAAAGCCCGCCGTTTCCCGTTCGCACGTCCCAACCGTTGGGGAGAAGATGACCGAGGGCGGATACGACAAGGCCGGTTCCGTCCGTCGCAGTGCAGTTGGGACACCCGGTCAAAGGCGCCGCCGCGGTAAATGTCGCAGTGTCGGCGAGCGCCGTCGACGCTGAAAAAGCGACAAAGGTCGCCAGAGCGGTCGCTCCTAGAAAATCGATCTTCATATTATTCTCCTGACTGGCGCTTGAATGAGCGCTCGAGCGAGGACCTCGGTCCATGTGCTCATCCCCATGAGCGTCAGCCTGCATCTCCTGCTGCGCTCACGAGATCGAAGGGCTCGCTTCAGGAACGAGTCCAGGCTCTCAGCTTAGCCTCGAACATTGCAGACGTACGACAAAAAATCGAAATCGCGCACGGGGTGGATCGCGTCACAGTTCCTAGTCGTTGATCTTGCTCGAAAAGACGCGGCTCTCGGGGGATTTCTGCCGCGTATTGTCGCGCGGCGAGCCGGCCTCCTCGTCCTGGCGAGGCCCCGAAGGGGCGTTTCGCGTCTCGAAGGGCGCCGCTGCGTGGAGCATCCTTCTCGCGCCGCGGAGCGATCGGCCCGGAAGCATATCCGGATTACGGCCTCGCCCTCTTCACGGAGAGCGAGGCCTGAACTTTTTCGCCGAGCCGCCGGATCAATACCGATAATGTTCCGGCTTGAACGGGCCGTTCTGCGGCACGTTGAGATAGGCGGACTGCTGCTCGGTCATTTTGGTGAGCTTCACGCCGATCTTGGAAAGATGCAGCGAGGCGACCTTTTCATCCAGGTGCTTGGGCAGCGTGTAGACGCCGACCGGATACTGGCCCTGCTTGGTGTAGAGCTCGATCTGCGCCAGCGTCTGATTGGTGAAGGAAGCGGACATCACGAAAGACGGATGGCCGGTGGCGCAGCCGAGATTCACGAGGCGCCCTTCGGCGAGCAGGATGATGCGCTTGCCGTCGGCGAACTCGATCTCGTCGACCTGCGGCTTCACATTGTGCCATTTGAGATTGCGCAGGCCGGCGACCTGAATCTCGCTGTCGAAATGGCCGATGTTGCAGACGATGGCGCGGTCCTTCATGACGCGCATGTGCTCGGTCGTGATGACGTCGACATTGCCGGTCGCGGTGCAGAAGATATCCGCGCGCGATGCGGCGTCTTCCATCGTCGTGACCTCATAGCCTTCCATCGCGGCCTGCAGGGCGCAGATCGGATCGATCTCCGTAACCAGCACGCGGCAGCCGGCGTTGCGCAGCGAAGCGGCCGAGCCCTTGCCCACATCGCCATAGCCCGCGATGCAGGCGACCTTGCCGGCCATCATCACGTCGGTCGCGCGGCGAATGCCGTCGACCAGCGATTCGCGGCAGCCATAGAGATTGTCGAACTTCGACTTGGTGACCGAATCATTGACGTTGATCGCCGGCCAGAGCAACTTGCCTTCCTTGTGCATCACATAGAGACGATGCACGCCGGTGGTGGTCTCCTCGGTCACGCCCTTGATGGCCTCGGCATTGCGCTTGTAGAAGCCCGGATTGGCCTTGAGGCGCTTCTTGATCGCGGCGAAGAGGACTTCCTCCTCCTCATTGGTGGCCTTGTCGAGAAAAGCCGTGTCGCCATTCTCGGCGCGCAGGCCGAGATGGATGAGCAGCGTGGCGTCGCCGCCGTCGTCGAGAATCATGTTCGGCGTGCCGCCGTCGCCCCATTCGAAGATGCGGTGGGTGTAGTCCCAATAATCCTCGAGGCTCTCGCCCTTGATGGCGAAGACCGGCGTGCCGGCGGCGGCGATGGCCGCCGCGGCGTGGTCCTGCGTCGAATAAATATTGCAGGAGGCCCAGCGCACATCGGCGCCCAGCGCCTTCAGCGTCTCGATCAGCACGGCCGTCTGAATGGTCATATGCAGCGAGCCGGCGACGCGCGCGCCCTTCAGCGGCTGCGACGGACCATATTCGGCGCGCGTCGCCATGAGGCCGGGCATCTCGGTCTCGGCGATGTTCAGTTCCTTGCGGCCCCAATCGGCGAGGCCGATGTCGGCGACGACATAATCATTGAAATGGGTGGTCATGACGCTCCCTTCAGGCGTTGTCTCGCCTTGGCTGAGGCGAGCGCGCAGGCCTGGCCGCCTATAGCAAGGCGGCGGAGCAGATGCAATAAAGATATAAACAAGTCTTTATGTGAGCGAGGGCCGGCGGTCCCGCAGAAGGACGAAAGCGGCGAAAACCGCGATCACGGCGACGATCAGCAGGATCAGCAGCGTCGATTCCTCGAGCCAGGCGATCGCCGGAACGGCGAGGCCGAGCAGCAGGCCGACGAGCGACACGCGCCAAGCTTCCGCATGAATGCCCGCGGTGAAGGAGCCGAGCGCCAGCACAGTGAGCACGGTGAGCGCGCTGCTGTCGGAATTCATCATCTGCTTCACATCGCCGATGAAGATGAGGCACATGGCCGCGAGCACCGCGCCCCAATGCAAAATCTGCGTGCGCACGAGCCGCCATTTTTCTT
Organism: Methylosinus sp. KRF6; assembly: GCF_018887255.1. NCBI lineage: Bacteria > Pseudomonadati > Pseudomonadota > Alphaproteobacteria > Hyphomicrobiales > Methylocystaceae > Methylosinus > Methylosinus sp. KRF6. Next base: position 1,844,172 of record NZ_JAHLJF010000001.1, read on the forward strand.
CGGCGTTTTCCGCCTCCGGCCAGCCGGCGGCGATGCTGATCAGGCCGAAGATCGGCGCGAGCACGATCCAATAGGTCGTCATGCCCTGGCGCGTCATGCTCGTATAGGCGACGCCGAACAGCGCCAGCCCCAGCATGGCGAAATAGGGCCATTGCCGCAGAAGGAAGGACAGGACGCCGTGAGGCTGCGTCTCGTGCGAAAGGATTTCCGGCGCGCGCTCGGTCACTTTGCAGGCTCCGTCTCGAACGTGTCGCGAGCGACACATGGCAGATTTTTCGACCGTGTCGCGAGCGACACATGGGAGTTCACATGGGAGTTCGGCCGGCTCTCCGAGAAAATCTCGCCTCGAAATTTCGCGCCTTCGGCCGCTTCGGCGCGCTATGCTCAATATAATCGCCCGATCGTCCAAAACGAGACGCGCCGTGGCGCGTCCCGCACATCGGTCGGGCCCTTTCCCTTTAGGCCGCGACCTTCTGGCACTCGTCGGCGCAGGCTTTGCAGGCGTCGCCGCAAGCCTTGCATTCGGCGATATTCGGGAATTTGTCGCATTCCTTCTTGCAGGCGAGGCAAGCCTCCCCCACGGCCTTGGCGAAGGCCGGAGTGAGCGTCGAGCTCGTGCCCGCGAGCGAGGCCATGGCCTTGCAGGCGGCGACGACGTCGAAGGTGGACTTGGTGCAGGCGCCCATGCTGGCGTCATTCGCGGCGAGCATTTCGAAGCAATGACGCAGGCATTCCTCGCCGGCGGCCACGCATTTGGTGCTCGACTCGAACAGCGCCTTATATTTTGCGGCGCCATGATGATGCGCATGATCTTCGGCCGCCAAAGTCCCCGTGGCGGCGGTAGCGGCGGCCAATGCGCCGATTGCAGTCACAAATTGCCGACGTTCCATGAATCTCCCCCTGAGTTTTAGGAACAACAACATTTTCTGGTTTAAGCTTTTTCGAGGGAGATTCAATCACAGCGATTATTCGGCGAGTAAAATTTGTCGCGATGCTCTGAAACTGTGACAGATCGACAACTCTGATTCGATGGACGGCGCGAGGGCCCTATCGGACAAAGACACGGACAGGACAATGGCGGCCATTGCGAACTTCAACGCGCCGGAATTTCTCAATTCCTTGATTTCTCTTCTGGTTGCGCTTCTTCTCGGCACGCTGATCGGGGCCGAGCGGCAATATCGGCAACGCACTGCGGGGTTGCGCACCAATGCGCTGGTCGCGCTCGGCGCGGCCGCCTTCGTCGATCTGGGGATGCGGCTCAACGGCAATCTCGGCGCCACTCAGGTGCTCGCCTATATCGCCTCCGGCGTCGGCTTTCTGGGCGCCGGCGTCATCATCAAGGACGGCGCCAACATCAGCGGGCTCAACACCGCCGCGACCATCTGGTGCTCGGCCGTCACGGGCGCCTTCTCCGGCGCCGACCGCCCCGCGGAGGCGATATTGATGGCGATCTTCACGCTGACCGGCAATATGCTGCTGCGCCCGCTGGTCCATCTCATCGAGCGCGCGCCGATCGACGAGCGCGCCACCGAGGCGATCTACCGCCTGCATGTCACTGTCTCGCAAACGCGACGCGACGCCTTGCGCGATCTGCTGGTCGAGAAGCTCGAAGCGGCGGACTATCCGGTGCGCGAAATCGAGGAATTGGAGCGTGGCGAAGGGGAGGTGGAGCTCATCGCAATATTGACCTCGACCAGCGTCGACCCCAAAGAACTCGACGCCGTCGCCGCCGATCTCGAGAAGATCGCCGGCGTCGAACATGCGAGCTGGACCGCGCAGACGAGCGAGTGAAAAAATGAATTCCATAGCTTGCAGGCTATCGGATTCACATATCACGAAACACCGCCGTCGTGGCCGGGCTTGTCCCGGCCATCCACGCCAAACGGCTGATAAATCATATGAAAAAGCCCACCATCGACGGATTGTCTCCCGGCGAGAGCTTCTCGAGCGCCGACGACTTTCCCCCTCACCCCGTCAATCTTCTGCACAATCCGTCGAGCTGCTCCAGCGTCGTATAGCGGATGCGCAATTCGCCGCTCTCGCTATGATGGTGGATCGAGACATAGAGGCCGAGCGCGTCGGTCAGCAGCTTTTCCATCGCCACAGTATCCGCGTCCTTCTCGACACGCGGCTTACGCGACTTCGTCTCCAGCTTGGCGCCGGAATCCTCCTGCGCGAGGCGCTCGACGTCGCGCACGGTGAGGCCCTCCTCGACGACGCGGCGCGCCACCGAATCGGGATTGTCCACCGCGAGCAGCGCGCGCGCATGGCCGGCGGAAATCGCGCCTTCCGTCACCAGGCGACGGCTCGCCTCCGGCAGATTGAGCAGCCGCAGCGTATTGGCCACATGCGAACGGCTCTTGCCGATGATCTTGGCGAGATCGGTTTGCGAATAGCCGAACTCCTTACCCAGGCGCTCATAGCCGCGCGCCTCTTCGATCGCATTGAGATCGGCGCGCTGGACATTCTCGATAATGGCCAGCTCGAGCGCCTCGCGATCATCCGCCTCATGCACGATGATCGGCACATCGGCGAGATTGGCGAGCTGGGCGGCGCGCCAACGGCGCTCGCCGGCGATGATCTCATAAGCGTCGGCGACGCCGGGCACTGTGCGCACGACGATCGGCTGAATAATGCCCTTCTCGCGGATGGAGGCCGCGAGATCGGCGAGCTCCTCCTCGCGGAAAGAAACGCGCGGATTGCGCGGATTGGGCCGCAGAAATTCGATCGGCGCCCGGCGCTGGCCACGCGCGCGCTCCACCGCCGGCGCTTCCTCGCCCGCATCGCCGATCAGAGCCGCCAGCCCCCGCCCCAATCTTCTGCGCGTCGCTTCTTCGGCCATTTCGAGAGATGTCCTTCAAACGAGAGGCGCGCTCGCAGCGCGCGACGAAACCCTGCCTCAGGCTGCCCGCAGCTGCTTCTCGCGCTGAATGACTTCCGTAGCGAGCTTCAGATAGGCTTGGCTGCCGCTGCATTTGAGATCATAGAGCAGCACCGGCTTGCCATGCGACGGCGCTTCCGACACGCGCACATTGCGTGGGATCACCGTCTCATAGACCTTGTCGCCCATGAAGCGGCGCACATCGGCGACGACCTGGGTCGCGAGATTATTGCGCGGATCGAACATGGTCAGCACAATGCCATGGATCGACAGCCGCGGATTGAGCGAGCGCTTCACCTGATCCACGGTCGACAGCAGCTGCGACAGACCTTCGAGCGCGAAAAACTCGCATTGCAGCGGCACGAGAACCGCGTCGGCGCAAGCGAGCGCATTGATGGTCAGTAGATTGAGCGAGGGCGGGCAATCGATCAGAACATAGCTGAAGGCCGGAGCCTGCTCATGGCGTTCCGCCGCGATCAGCTCGGCCACGGCGCGCTTCAGGCGAAAGGCGCGGTCCTTATCGCCGGCGATTTCCAGCTCGACGCCGAGCAGATCGAGCGTCGACGGCGCGATCGAGAGACGCGGCACGGCGGTGGCCACGATCGCCTCGGCGAGACTGCTCTCCGCGAGCAGCACGTCATAGGTCGAAATCCGTCGCGCCTTGCGGTCGACGCCGAGGCCGGTGGAGGCGTTCCCCTGCGGGTCGAGGTCGACGACCAGCACTGTCTCGCCCACGGCGGCGAGCGCCGTGCCGAGATTAATGGCGGTCGTCGTTTTGCCGACGCCGCCCTTTTGATTGGCGAGGACGAGAATTCGGGGCGGCGGAACGTCGGTCACGTCAAGCTCCAAAATCCCGCGCGAGGGCGATAATGCGGCCGGACGAATGCGTGCGGCTCTGCAATGTCCAGATCTGGAAACTATCTGCGGCGCTCGAGCCGGTCAATTCGGCAGCCCAATCTTCGCCCTTCAAAAACACGCCTTTGACGTTTTTCAACAGAAGTTCGTGCGACCACTCGATCAATTGCGGCATAGGCGCGAGCGCGCGCGCCGTGACGCCGGTCAATGAATCGGCGATGAGGGGCAATTCGCTTTCGATTCGGCCGATGTGAATTTCCGCCGCCGCCCCTGTTTCACGTGAAACAGCGCGCAGAAACGCCGCCTTGCGCTGATCGCTTTCGATCAGATGCACTTTGGCGCCCGGACGATCCTTCAGGCAGATCGCCAGCACCATGCCCGGAAATCCCGCGCCCGAGCCGAGATCGACCCAGTTTTCCAGGCTCGGAAAAAACTCCCTTATCTGCGCCGAATCGGCGAAATGACGGGTCCATAATTCATCCAACGTGCCGCCGGCGACGAGATTGATGGACTTCTGCCATTTGCGCAGCAGCGATTCGTAGATTTCGAATTCGCGAATATAGCGCCGCAGCGCCGGCGCGATTTGCAGCGCATTGTCACGATCGCTGACGCGATCCTTTCCCTTCCCCCCCATTTTATCGATCACCCGCGCCGCGCCCGCGCCGCCAAAAGGGTGAGCGCGGCAGGAGTGACGCCCTCTATGCGCTGCGCCTGTCCCAGCGTGCGCGGACGCAGCGCCGACAGCTTGGCGCAGAGCTCGGCGGAGAGACCGCCGATTTCCCGATAGTCGAGCGTCGAGGGGAGAGCGAGCTGCTCGTCTCGGCGATAGGAATCGATGTCGGCGCTCTGCCGATCGAGATAAACGGCGTAGCGCGCGTCGGTCTCGACCCGGGCCGCCGTCTCCGAATCGATCTCGAGAAGTTGCGGCCAAATCGATGCGAGCCGCGCCAGATCGATTCCCGGAAAGGACAGCAGAGCATAGCCGCTGCGCCTCTGCCCATCCTGATTGATCGGCAGGCCGGCGCGGGCGGCCGCCGCCGAAGTCAGAGACAATTGCTGGAGCAGTGCACGGGCGCCCCCGAGCCGCGCCATCCGTTCCTCATGATCCCGCGCGCGCTCCCTTCCGATACAGCCGACCTCGAGCCCCTTGCCCGTCAACCGCTCATCGGCATTGTCCGCGCGCAGCGACAGTCGATATTCAGCGCGCGAGGTGAACATGCGATAGGGCTCGCTGACGCCGCGGGTGACGAGATCGTCGATCATCACGCCGAGATAGGCCTCGGCGCGATCGAAGACCACCGCCGCCGCGCCGCCCGCTCGAGCGGCAGCGTTGAGCCCAGCGACCAATCCCTGAGCCGCCGCCTCCTCATATCCTGTCGTGCCATTGATCTGACCGGCGAAGAACAGGCCTCGGACACGCTTTGTTTCCAGAGTGGCGTCGAGCTCGCGCGGATCTATGAAATCATATTCGATCGCATAGCCCGGCCGCAGAATGCGCGTGTTTTCGAGCCCCTCGATCTTCTGGATGAAAGCGCGCTGGACCTCTTCCGGCAGCGAGGTCGAAATCCCATTGGGATAGACAGTATCGTCGTCGAGCCCTTCCGGCTCGAGAAAAATCTGATGGGCGTCGCGATCGCCGAACCGCGTGACCTTATCCTCGATCGAAGGACAATAGCGCGGGCCGGGCCCGGAGATCGCGCCGCTGCGCATCGGCGAATGCTCGAGATTGTCGAGAATGACCTTATGCGCGTCGGCGTTGGTGCGGGTGATATGGCAGGCGATCTGCGGATTGGCGATCGATGTCGTCAGATAGGAGAAAGGCTCCGGCGTCTCGTCACCCTTTTGTTCCTCGAGACGGGCCCAGTCGATCGTGCGGCCGTCGAGGCGCGGCGGCGTTCCGGTCTTGAGCCGGCTCGTCGCAAAGCCCATGCTGCGCAAATTCTCGGCGAGGCCGAGCGACGGGCGCTCGCCCATCCGCCCCGCCGAATATTGCGTTGCGCCGATATGAATGACGCCGTTCAAGAAAGTGCCGGTCGTCACCACCACCGCGCCGGCGGTGAGCGTCGCGCCATCCAGGGTCACGCCGACGACACGTCCCTGCTGGACATCCAAACCTTCGGCCGAGCCTTCGATGACGTCGAGATTTGCGACCTCGGCGATCGCTTCTTGCATCGCGGCGCGATAGAGCTTGCGATCGGCCTGGGCGCGCGGGCCGCGCACCGCCGGGCCCTTGGAGCGATTGAGCAGGCGAAACTGGATTCCGGCGGCGTCGGCGACGCGGCCCATGAGCCCGTCCAGCGCGTCGATCTCGCGAACGAGCTGGCCCTTGCCGAGCCCGCCGATCGCCGGATTGCAAGACATGGCGCCGATCGTCGCGCGAGAATGGGTGACGAGCGCTGTGCGCGCGCCCCGACGCGCAGCCGCAGCGGCCGCCTCGCAGCCGGCATGGCCACCGCCGATCACGATCACGTCATAGGCCACTCGGCTCAATTTCCCGTCCTCGGTCCTGCTATCCTGTTTCACGTGAAACATCATTTGCCGATGCAAAATTGCGAGAAAATCGCATCCAGCACATCCTCGACATCGAAGGCGCCGACGATCCGCCCGAGCGCGCGGCCCGTGACGCGCAGATCGTCTGCGACGAATTCGAGCGGCTTACCTGGATCGAGGCTTGCCTCGATTGCATCTCTCGCCTCCTGAATGAGCCGCCGATGCCGTTCACGCGTCAGCACAGCCGTCGAGCCATCGCCCAGCCGCTGCCTGGCGCGCGCCGCCATTTCATCCAGGAGTCGCTCTATTCCAAACCCTGTTCGAGCAGAAATTGCAAGGTCATCTGATGTGCAATTCCCCAAATCCGCCTTGGTCGCGACGCGAATGAGCTCCGCCCCCTCGGCCGCCGCCAATTCGGGAGCGTCCGCCCCTTTTTCGGAGAGCCAAAGCAGCAGATCGGCCTCGGCGATTCGCGCCCGCGTCCGCTCGACCCCGATACGTTCGATCTCGTCCTTCGCCTCACGCAGGCCGGCCGTATCGACCAAAGTCACCGGAATGCCGCCGAGATCGAGATGAACCTCGATCATGTCGCGCGTCGTTCCGGGAACCGGAGAGACGATCGCGACATCGCGCCGAGCCAGCGCGTTCAGCAGCGTCGATTTCCCCGCATTCGGCGGGCCGAGCAGCAGCACGACGAAACCATCGCGGAGCCGTTCACTCGCCGCGCCATTCGCCAGCACGGCCGACATTTCCTCGAGCAGAGGCGCGAGCAGAGGATGGAGCGCGGTCGCCGGCTCGAACACATCGCCTTCATCAGAGAAATCGAGCTCCGCCTCCACCAGCGCCAGCGCGCGGATCAGAAGCTCGCGCCAGCTCTCGACCTGCTTGCGCAAAGCCCCGCCCAGCGCCCGGATCGCCTGACGGCGCTGACATTCCGTCTCCGCCTCGATGAGATCGGCGAGGCCTTCGACCTGCGACAGATCCATTTTGCCATTGGCGAGGCTGCGCCGCGCAAACTCTCCCGGCTGCGCTTCCCGCAGGCCCGAAAATGCGCTCAGAGCCGTCAGAACCGCGTGCATCACTGCGCGGCCGCCGTGAATCTGCAATTCGGCGTAATCCTCGCCCGTCGGGGAATTGGGCGCCGGAAAATAGAGAATGAGGCCGCGATCGATCGTCTCGCCGCTTCGCGGGTCGGCGAGACGCGCATAATGCGCCGATCTCGGCTCGGGGAGCCGTCCTGCGATCCGCTCCAACACAGCGCCGACCATCGGGCCGGACAGCCGAATCACCGCGATCGCCGCGCGCCCCGCCCCTGTGGCCGAGGCAAAGATCGTTTCAATCGACATAGCTGCACATCCGACGGAACACCGGATCGCTCTACGCGAATTTCAGCGCGGGAGATAGCGCGACATCAGGGCGATCAGGTGAGGGACGATATTCCGAACCCTCGTCCCGAGGAGCCCGCGAAGCGGGCGTCTCGAAGGACGGCCACGGCGAGAATCCCGAGATTTCCGCCCCCACCAAAAGCAAAGGGCGAGCGACAGAGGCTCGGCCTTATTCTCTCGAAATGCGGGAGCCCTCGGACAGCGCGTCCGCGGGCCTCGCCTCAGGTGTTCATCGAATCGAAGAAGCTGGCGTTGCCCTTCGGCGTCTCGCGAAGCTTGCCGAGCAGGAATTCGATGGCGTCCACCGTGCCCATCGGATTGAGGATGCGGCGCAGCACATACATTTTTTTGAGTATGTCGGAGGGCACCAGCAGCTCTTCCTTGCGGGTGCCGGAGCGGGTGATATCGATCGCCGGGAAGACGCGCTTGTCGGAGACCTTGCGGTCGAGAATAATCTCCGAATTGCCGGTTCCCTTGAACTCTTCGAAAATCACCTCGTCCATGCGCGAGCCGGTGTCGATCAGCGCCGTGGCGATGATGGTCAGCGAGCCGCCTTCCTCGATATTGCGCGCGGCGCCGAAGAAGCGCTTCGGCCGCTGCAGAGCATTGGCGTCCACACCACCGGTCAGCACCTTGCCGGAGGACGGGACGACCGTGTTGTAGGCGCGGCCGAGACGGGTGATCGAATCGAGCAGGATCACCACATCGCGGCGATGCTCGACGAGGCGCTTGGCTTTCTCGATCACCATTTCGGCGACCTGCACATGGCGCACCGCCGGCTCATCGAAGGTGGAGGAGACCACCTCGCCCTTCACCGAGCGCTGCATATCGGTCACTTCTTCCGGGCGCTCGTCGATCAGCAGAACGATCAGATAGCACTCGGGATGATTGGTGGTGATCGACTGCGCGATATTCTGCAACAGCACGGTCTTGCCGGTGCGCGGCGGCGCGACGACCAGAGCGCGCTGGCCCTTGCCGATCGGCGCGACGAGATCGATGACGCGGGCGGAAAGGTCCTTGCGCGTCGGATCGTCGATCTCGAGCTTCAAACGCTCATCGGGATAGAGCGGCGTCAGATTGTCGAAGGGGACCTTGTGCCGCACCTTCTCCGGATCTTCGAAATTGATCGAATTGACCTTGAGAAGCGCGAAATAACGCTCGCCCTCCTTGGGGCTGCGGATCATGCCCTCGACCGTGTCGCCGGTGCGCAGGCCGAAACGGCGAATCTGCGAGGGCGACACATAAATATCGTCTGGGCCGGCGAGATAATTGGCGTCTGGCGAACGCAGGAAAGCGAAGCCGTCCTGCAGCACTTCGACGACGCCTTCGCCGACGATCTCGACGTCGCGACCGGCGAATTGCTTCAATATTGCAAAGAGCAGTTCCTGGCGCCGCATGAGCGACGCGCCCTCGACCTCATGCTCCTCTGCGAAGGCGAGCAATTCGGCGGCCGATTTGGACTTCAGGTCCTGAAGCTTGATTTCCCCCATTTGGGACAATCCTCGACGATATTCGGATGAAACGCGGGCTAGGGCGCGGGATGGGCAGAAGGGATACGGAGCCGATGCCCCGGTGGGCCGGTTTTGATCCGGCTGTCGCTTGAAACGACGATCTGCCTTGAGGTGAGTGACTCAGCAATTAATCCCTTTCGGGCGGAAACGCAAGCCATCCGCCCGAAACCTATGACATTTGCGTGAAGGACGGGGAAAACCCCCTGTCTTCAGAACGGCTTGACGATCACCAATATGACGATGCCGATCATCAGCAGCGTCGGAACCTCATTGATGAATCGAAAGAATCGCGCCGGCCTGCGATTCTCGTCGCGCTCGAAAGCGCGCTGCGTCACGCCGAAATAAAAGTGGACGCCGGTGAGCAGCACGACGAGCGCCAGTTTCGCGTGCAGCCATCCGGCTCCATGAAAGGAGCCGAAATAGATCAGCGCCAGTCCCGCCGCCCAAGAGACGATCATCGCCGGCGCCATGATGTAGAGAGCGAGCCGGCGCTCCATCTTCTTGAACAAGGCCGAGGGCGCGCCCTGCCCGACTTCCGTGTGATAGACGAAGAGCCGCGGCAGATAGAGCAGCCCCGCCATCCAGGCGATAATGGCGATCACATGTAGAGCTTTGATCCAGAGATACATGACGTCAATTTCCTGCTCTGCGAACGCGCTCGATCAATTGCGAGACATGCTCTAGCGGGGTCTCCGGCAAAACGCCGTGGCCCAGGTTGAAAATATGCGGGCGCCCCGCGAAGCTCTGCAAGATCGAATCGATCTCGCGATCGAGCGCCGCTCCGCCGGCGAGAAGAGCGAGCGGATCGAGATTTCCCTGTAGCGCCGGCCCGGCGGGAATATGCTTCGCCGCCCAGACGGGATCGATCGCCGTATCCAGCCCCAGCGCGTCGGCGCCGAGCGTTTCCGCGAGACCCGGCAGATGCGTCGCCCCGCCCCGCGCGAAAGCGATGATCGGAACGCCAGGACGGGCCTCCTTCACCTTGTCGATGATCTTTTTCAGCGGCGCCGCCACCCAGCGCTCGAATTCCTGCGGCGGCAGCACGCCCGCCCAGCTGTCGAAAATCTGTAGCGTCTCGACGCCGGCGTCGATCTGCCGAATGAGATAAGCGACCGAGGCTTCGACCAATATATCGATGAGCCGCGCGAAAGCCTCCGGCCGGCGATAGGCGAAGAGCCGCGCCGGCGCCTGATCCGGCGTGCCGCGGCCGGCGATCATATAGCTCGCAACCGTCCAAGGCGCGCCACAAAAGCCGATGAAGGCCACCGAGCTCGGCAGCTCGCCCTTCACCCGGTCGATCGTCTCGAAAACGGACGCGAGCTTGCCGATGTCGAAGCTACCCGAAAGAGCGTCGATGTCGCTGTCGTTCTCGAGGGGAACGAGCCGCGGGCCATGGCCCGACTCGAACCAGACCTTCTGCCCCAGCGCGTCCGGCACGACGAGAATATCGCTGAACAAAATCGCCGCGTCGAAGCCGAAGCGCTCGATCGGCTGCAAAGTGATCCGCGCCGCCGTCCGCGGATTGTAGCAGGTGTCGAGAAAACTGCCGGCCTTGGCGCGCAGCTCCTGATATTCCGGGAGATAACGGCCAGCCTGCCGCATCAGCCAAATCGGCGGAATGGCGCGCGCTTCGCCGCGTAGAACGTCGAGGAGCGGCTTACGATCACTCATTGCGCTTTGGCTCCGGCAAGGTCGGGAAACGGTTGGGGAAGCGACGTCTGGCGCTCGTCCTGTCATTGGAGCTAACCCAAAACGACACAAAAAGAAAATTCAATCTTTAAGAGATTTTTTTGATTTTATTGACGGTTCGTTAACGGAAGTTAATTTTCGTCAACCTTTTATCCACATGTTACGGAGCGCGAGCACGGCTGTAGAGCGATTCCCGGCGTCTTTGTGGACAAGACGGTAAATGATTTATGAACAAATGCTTGCGAGCCGATTCCCACATGCTGTCCTTTTGATGGCGGAGAATCTAGCCTTCCAATGGCCGCGCTGACGTTTATCCCCCGCCTATTTACGCCTGTTGATCGGCGCGCCACGATATGCGCAGCTGTCCACACGCCTCCGGTCGGCGGCGCTATTTTTCCCCATAATGCCCGTGATCACGCTCGGGCTGTGGGCTGCGAAGCGGAGGAGGCTTCGGTGTCGCAGGATGGTTCCGCCGCTTTCTGGCTCGCCGCCGAGCCGCTGATTCTCGCCTCCAAGAGCAAAGGCCGACGCATGGCTCTGGAGCAGAGCGGCCTCCCCTTTCTCATTCATCCGGCCGAGATCGACGAGCGCGCCATCGAGACGGAGGTCGTCGCGGCGGGCGGCGACGCGGACGCGGTGGCTGCGCGATTGGCGCGCGACAAGGCCTCGCTCGTGTCGCGCGCGCGGCCCGGAGCGCTGGTCGTCGGCGCCGATCAGGTGGCGAGCTGCGAGGGCCGCCGATTCGGCAAGCCCGCGACTGTCGCCGCCGCCGCCGAGCAGCTGCGCTATCTGTCCGGCCGCACGCATCGCCTGCATTCCGCCATCGCCCTAGCGCGCGACGGACACATAATCTTCGAAACCCTCGCCCATGCGGATTTGACGATGCGCGCCGTTTCGAGCGAGTTTCTCGCCCGTTATCTCGACAGCGTCGCCGAGGAAGCGACGACCAGCGCCGGCGCCTATCAGATCGAAGGTCTCGGCGTGCATCTCTTCGAGTGCGTCGCCGGGGATCATTGGACGATCGTCGGATTGCCGATGCTGCCCTTGCTCGCGGCGCTCCGCCGTGAAGGCGCGCTTCTCTCATGAAGGCCGAAACCTCGACCCGCCCTCTCGTCATCGGCCTCACCGGCTCGATCGGCATGGGCAAATCGACGACGGCCGATCTCTTCCGCGCCGAAGGCGTCCCCGTCTATGATTCCGATCGCGCCGTGCATGAAATTTATCGTGGTCCCGCGGCGGCGCGCATAGAAGAGATGTTTCCAGGAACCACTGTCGACGGTGTTGTCGATCGCGCCCGCCTCGCCGCCCGCGTGCTCGGCGATTCGGAGGCGCTTCGCCGTCTCGAAGCATTGGTGCATCCGCTCGTCGCCGCCGGCCGCGATGACTTTCTGGAGAATTGCCGCCGCGCCGGCGAGCGATTTGCCGTCTTCGACATTCCGCTGCTCTTTGAAATCGGCGCGCAAAAGGATGTCGACGCCGTCGTCGTCGTCTCGGCCCCGCCGGACGTCCAGCGTTCGCGCGTGCTCGCGCGCCCCGGCATGACGGAAGAAAAATTCGCGGCCATTCTCGCCAAGCAGACGCCCGACGCCGAAAAGCGCGCCGGCGCCGATTTCGTGGTGCATAGCGAGCGCGGATTGGATTCCGCTCGGCGGGAAGTTCGGCTAATTCTCGAGGAGCTGGCGCGGCGAGAGCCGTCGCGCTGATCCTTTCGAGAGAGGCGAGCAATGCGTGAGATCGTCTTCGACACGGAGACGACCGGTCTCGACCCGACCAAAGGTCATCGCATCGTCGAGATCGGCGCCGTCGAGATTTCCAATCTCATCCCCTCCGGCCGCACTTTCCATTTCTATCTCGATCCAGAACGCGACATGCCGGAGGAGGCGTTTCGCGTGCATGGCCTCTCCTCGGCCTTTCTCACCGGCCAGAAGAAATTTCGCGAAATCGCGCAGAGCTTTCTCGAATTCGTCGGCGACGCCGCCCTCGTCGCGCACAATGCCGAATTCGACATGCGCTTCGTCAATTTCGAGCTCGGCCTGTTGGGGATGGAGGCGATCCCCTTCGATCGCGTCGTCGATACGCTGACCCTCGCCCGCCGCCGGCATCCGGGCGCCTCCAACACGCTGGACGCGCTCTGCCAGCGTTATGGCGTCGATCTCACGCGCCGCGACAAGCATGGCGCGCTGCTGGACGCCGGCCTGCTGGCGGAAGTCTATGCGGAGCTGATGGGCGGCCGCCAATCCGCGCTGATATTGCAAGCGGACGCCGCGACTCTGGCGGAAGCTGGCGGCGGCGAATTGCTGCGCAGCCGTCCCCAAAAACTCGCGCCGCTGCTCACCGAGGCGGAGCGCGCCGCGCATGAGGCCTTCGTCGCCAAGCTCGGCAAGGAGCCGATGTGGCTGCGCTATTTCGCGCAGCCGGAAGAGATGGAGGCGGGATTTGCCTCGGGAATAGAGAAGCGAGCCTGAGCGGCTCGCTCCCGTAAACTCAGTTGGCGTTGGCGGGAGCCTGCTGCTCCTGGGCCGCGCGCTGCTGATAGAGCGCGAAAAAGTCGATCGGATCGACATAGAGGGGCGGGAAGCCGCCATTGCGCGTGGCGTCGGCGACGACCTGGCGCAGAAAGGGGAACAGAAGCCGCGGGCATTCGATCATCACGATCGGATGAATTTGCTCGGCGGGAATATTCACGAGGCGGAACACGCCGCCGTAATCGACCTCGAGCTTGAACAGCGCCTCGCCGCCCTCGGTGGCGGAGGCTTCCAGCGTCACCGAGACTTCGAAATCCTCGGGCGACAGCTGCTTGGCGTTCACATTGACCTGAATGCCGATGTCCGGCGGATTCTGGCGCGGCTGCAAGGAGCGCGGCGCATTGGGATTCTCGAAGGAGAGATCTTTCACATATTGCACGAGCACATTGAGCGCCGGGGCGCCGGTCGGGCCGGAGCCGTTTCCATTCGTATCGGTCATCGTCGAACTCCCTGCCGATTTCGGCTCCCGACAGGCCCGACGGAATGGCGGCGCCTGCCACGGCGCCCGCCTAACACGTCCCCTCGCCTGCGACAACGGGATTTGCCGTCGAGCCGAGCGATCGGGTGAAAGAGAAGCGGCTCCCGGAAAGGCGTTCCACCTTCGCGATGCGATCACCCGGAAACCATAGGAATCCGACGGCGGGTAGCGCCTCGGCTCGAATTTCGCCGATGCGCCGGGAGTGGAGGTTCGCCCGACCGTCGGAGGGGCGCGATCAGGCCAGCCATGCCAACTCGGCATCCTGAGCCGCGACGTAGATAAACGCATTCCAGTCCCGGACGAATATCCAATTTACAAAGCAGCCCACAGGCGTGGAAGGCAATGTCGGAGATGGTGGTATGGTAAGCGTTTCAACAGAACCAACGTCGATCGTGACTTCGCCTTTAACGTTGTAAGGGTAGCCAGCGGATGGCGGCTCGCAGACAAAAAAAACCAAGCCCGATAGAGACACCTCTGCTTGCCTATATGCTTCACGGTCGGCGGCAGAGACGGCGTCGCAATCGCCCATCCAGATTTCGAGCGATAGCTTCGCCTCGCGTTTTACATAGTCGATCGTGACGACCTTCAACGCGGAGTCGTGAAATCCGTTCGGTAGCGAAGCCGCAAGATCATCAAGGGTCATGAGTATGAGCCTGCCACAGGACGGCGAAGTCGCACAGGGCTATGTAACCGTACAAACGCAAGACTTTTGCAAAAAACTCCGCGCCCTTGCTTTTTAAAAGCTTTCGAGGTGCAAAAGCTTGTTACAAAACGCTGGCGGCCCCGCGTTCAAATGCCTAAATATAGCAAATTTTGCTATTGTTAGGCATTCATGCTATGATGCTCAAAATGGAGGCGCATTCCATGAACATGAACGTATCCCTCACCGACGAACTGGCGGAATTCATCAAGGCCAAGGTCGCGGGCGGGCGCTACAGCTCGTCGAGCGAGGTTGTCCGCGAAGCCTTGCGGATCATGGAGAAGGCCGAGCGGCAGGAGGCTGAAAAGCTCAGGCTTCTACGGCAGGCTTGGCAGGAAGGCATCGACAGCGGCGACGCGGGCAATCTCGATTTTTCCGAATTGAAGAAGCAAGCACGCGCACGAAGAGCCGCTGCAAAAGCGTGACCGAGTGGCCAAACTGCATTACACGCGCCGCGCGCGCGAAGACCTTATCGATATCTGGCTTTATATCGCACCCCGAAACTCCGATGCGTTAGCCGATGCGATCTATGATCGCATCGAGGAAAGTTGCGCCCGCCTGGCCCAGCATCCGCAGCTTGGGCGGACGCGCCCCGAGATCGCGCCCGATGCGCGCGCCTTGGTGGTCGAGCGTTGGCTGGCGCTTTATCGTCTGACGGATTATGGGGCGCAGATTGTGCGTATCGTCGACGGTGCGCGCGATCTTGCCGCGATCGAATGGCCGCCCGAATAAGGCTCCTTGTCCGGAAGCCGAATCCCCCTGCTCTCGCCCCCTTGACATAACCTGAAAATATTCCTATCGCCCCCGCCGACGCAAGAGCGCGTTTCTCGGGTCAGGGAACGCGGGCGGGGGCGGCTCCATCCGGGACGGCGACCCCCGTCCATGGACAGGCGGCGCGTCGCCGGAACGGCGTTTCTCTCCCGTCCATAGGGAAGAGCGAGAGCCGTTCCGTGAGCCCAAGCCTTCGGAAGCGATCGGATCTTGAATGCGAAAGCCCAGGATTCGCGGGTCTGAATGCGCCTCGGGACGTCGACGAGAAGGCGAAGCCGCGTTTCGGGACGCTCCGAAACCGACAGAATTTTTATAGCGCTGCGGCCGAAAGGGGCCGGAGCGTCCCGAACCGCCCCTCCTCTCCCGCCGCCGCGAGGCGCCGGGCGCTTCGGCGCGGGCGGACGACCGTCCTATCTCGAGGCGCATATTGGAAACGTTGCGGCCCGGACGGCCGCGGCGTCTCACCCGATCAAACGACTTTCGCGGATGGCGCGCGCCGCGCGCGGACGCGGCGCTTGGGGCCTTCATCGACGATCGCTTTCCATTCGCCGGGCGAAAGATCGATCGTCTGCGGACCCTTGCGCTCGGTCTTGCCGCGGATGCGATCGGCGACATGGGCGCGCACCGACGGCGATTTCAGCGCCAGTCCGACGAGATCGGAGGCGAAGCCGGGCAGGATCAGCAGCAGCGAGCCGACCGCCTCGAGACCTCCGTCCAGCAGAGCGACGCCCGATTTCAGCTCCTCGCGGGGCTGTCCGATGCGGCCGCGCAGATAGACGAACAGACGCTTGACGTCGGCCAGTCCCAGCAGCGTCGTGCCGACCCCGAGCGCGACCGCCGCCAGCACGCCGAGAAATTGCACGACGAGCACGAAGGCGACGATCTCGACGAAGAGCCAGCCGGTCAGCACATAGGCGAGGAGTTTCGACTTGTTCACGTCGCTGCGCCCTCCATCCCATCGCCGATGGTCCGGCGAGGGGTTGATTCGTGACATCTGGGACGCGACATGATACCGGACAATCCCTGCGACTGGGAGACGCCCTTTGTCGGGATCCGATTTCGACCCCTCCATCTTGGTCTTCGCCGCTCTGGCGGCTTTCGTCGTCTGGAAATTGTGGTCCGTCCTCGGCGTTCGCGTCGATCGGGAAGGCCCCGCTTCCGATCGCGCCGGCCCGGCCCGGCGGATCGGCCCCGCTCCGCAAAATTCCGCTTTCGCTCCGGCGCCGGCTTCCGGCCCGCTCGACGCCGACCGCTGGAAAGGCCTCGCCGAATCCGGCAGCAACGGCTGGCGCGGCCTGGACCAGATCGCCGCTTCCGATCGCGGCTTCTTCGCCCCGGCTTTCGTCGATGGCGCGAAGAAAGCCTATGGCATGGTCGTCGAGGCTTTCGCCAAGGGCGATCGCGACACGCTGCGAAATCTTCTCTCGACCGAAGTCTTCGACAGTTTCGCCGGCGAGATCGCCGCGCGCGAGCGGCGCAATGAAACGGCCGAGGCCCATGTCGTCTCCATAGATTCGGCGACGGTGGAGGACGCCAAGGTCGAGTTCGGCAAGGCGCAGATCACGCTTCGTTTCGTCGTCAAGCTCCAATCGGTCCGCCGCGACAGCGCCGGCGCCGTGATCGAAGGCGACCCCGAGCGTCCGCTCGCAATCGTCGACCTCTGGACTTTCGCGCGCGATGTCGCGTCGCGTGATCCGAATTGGAAGCTCGTGGCGACCGAAACGGTCCATTAGGCGGATCGAGAGTGGCGTCCGACGATATCGATCCGATCGGTTTCGATTCGATCGACGCTTTCTTTCGGGACGATTTGCGCGAGGTCTTCCACGTCTTCCGACGCTCGGCCGCCGTCACTCTTTCTGGGGCGCCGCCGCTGCGCCCGGCGCTGCCGGCCGATGACGCTCTGGTCCGCGTCTGCCGCATCGCTCTGTCGATGGATGCGGACACACTCTCGCAAGGCGCCGCGCGCGATTTTTTCATTGCGCATTTCCGGCCGTTTCGCCTGCGCACGCCGGGATTCGTCACCGCCTATTACGAGCCTGTGATCGAGGCGCGGGAAACGCCCGAGGCCGAGTTCCGCACGCCCGTTCCCGCCCGGCCCGCCGATCTCGTCACTTTGAACGAGACGCCCATTCGCGGCGAGGCGGGCGAAACGCTCACCTCCGCCCGGCGCCGCGCGGATGGGGGCCTCGAGCCCTATCCCGATCGCCGCGCATTGGAGGAGGGCCCGCTCGAAATCCGGCCGAAGCCCATCGCCTTCGTGCGCGACAGGGTCGAGCTGTTTCTCATTCAAGTGCAGGGTTCGGCGCGGCTGCGTTTTCCAGACGGCCGCGAATTACCGCTCACCTATGACGGCCGCAATGGCCGGCCCTATACGTCGATCGGCCGCCTGCTCATCGAGCGCGGGCGCGTGCCGCAGAGCGAAATGTCGCTCGATCGGCTGAAGGCGGAGATCCGCGCGCTCGGCCAGGAAGAGGGCGAGCCCGGCGCGCGGCTGATGCAGGAGAATCGCTCCTATGTCTTCTTCCGCGCCGATCGCTCGCCGGAGCGGCGCGACGGGCCGATCGGCGGCGAAGGCTGCGCGCTGACGCCGCTGCGCTCCATCGCGGTGGATCGCGCGCTGTGGAGCTATGGCCTGCCCTTCTGGATCGGCGCGACATTGCCCTGGCGCAGCGCGACGCCCGAACCTTTCGAGCGGCTGATGATCGCGCAGGATACGGGCTCGGCGATTTTGGGACCGGCCCGCGCCGATCTTTTTTTCGGCGCCGGGGACGAGGCCGGGACGCTCGCCGGGCTGGTGCGCCACGGCGCCGAATTCACCGTGCTGCTGCCGCGGGCCGCGGAGCGCGGCGATGGCTGATCCGCCGCGCGACGCGCGCCGTTCGCGTTTTCTGTCCAAGGAAGAGGTCGAGCTGTGGAACAAGGTGACGGCCGATGTTCGGCCGACCCGCGCGCGGCGCCGACCGCCCGAGGAGCAGCCCATCGACGCTCCCGAGTCGAAGAAGGGCGCCGCCGCGACGCCGGCCGTTCCGGTCTCGCCGCCGGCCGAGAAAAAGCAGCGGCCCCGTCCGGCGCCGCCGCCGGCGGAAATCGATCACCGCACGCGCACGAAATTGCGTCGCGGCCGCCTGGAGGTGGAGGCCAAGCTCGATCTCCACGGCCTGCGCCAGGCCGAGGCGCAGACCGCGCTCTATGATTTTCTGCGCCGCGCTCAGGCGGCGGGCGCGCGCATGGCGATCGTGGTGACGGGCAAGGGCGTTCGCAGCGAGGAGGGCGGCGTGCTGCGCCGGCTCGCGCCAATGTGGCTGAGCGCGCCGGCCATGCGCGATCTCGTCGTCGGATTCGGCGAGGCGGCGCGCAATCACGGCGGCGAGGGCGCGCTCTATGTGCAGATCAGGCGCCCGCGCGGGATGAAATAGCAGCAGGCGACGACGCGAGCCGGAAGGCTCGTATCGCCCACGTTCGCAATCAGGCGGTCGCGCCTTCCTCTTCCGCTTTCGCCTCCAGCAGCCGTTCCGGCCGGGTCAAAAAAGCGGCGGGAATATCGGCGCGGGCGTCCTCGGTCGGGCCGCGGACGGGCTCGGGCGGCGTCGCCCAGACGAAGGCGTCGAGCTTTCCCGTGACCGGCGAGGCCGGCGCCCAGCGCCGCGAGATGACGCCATCGGCGATCCAGGCCGGATCGCGCGGCGCGCGCGAGCCGCGGGCCAGCCATTCGCGCACCGGCCCGCTGGGGCCGTTCTCGGCGTCCTCGAGCTCCGCCATCAGCAGGCAGACCTGAGCGGTCGGCGTCTTGCCCTCGGCGACGAGGGGGGCGAGCGCCTTGCGCGCCGAAGCGAAATCGCGCGCCGCCAGCGCCGCGCGGGCGACCAGAATTCCCGCTTCCGGCGAATGCGAGGCGGCGGCGGCGAATTTCTTCACCCGCGCCAGACGCTCGGCGTTGGATTCGCTCGGCGCCACTTCGAGAAACGCCTCGGCGATGTCGGGGTGCGGCTGTTCGGCATAGGCCTTCTCGAGAAGCTTCAACGCTTTGGCGCTGTCGCCATGATGGGCGAGCAGCCGCCCGATCAGCGCGACGGCGGGCGTAAGATCGGGCGCGCGCTTCACCGCCTGCCGGGCGAGATGCAGCGCTTCGCTCGGATGCTCCGCCTGTTTCTCCAGCGCCAAAGCGGTTTCCACCACGGCGCGCAGACGCTGCGCTGTCGGCAGATCGATGGCCTTGGCTTTCAGATTGGCTTCGATGGCTATGCGCGCCTCTTCCCAATTGGCCTGCGCGCCGTGATGCTCGAGCAGCGCATGGCCGGCCCAGGGCAGCGGCGTGAGCTGATGCGCCTGATCGGCGAAATGATGGGCGGCCTCTTCGTCCTTGCGGCGCTTGGCCTCTATGTGCAGCCCGCGCAGGCCGAGCAGCCGCGTTTCGGAGAGTTGCGTCATTTCGTGAAAGGCGGTCTCGGCGCCGACGCGATCGCCCTCGAGCTGCGCCACTTGCGCGCGCAGCAGATAGGTCAGCGGCTCCTTGTCGAGATTTTTGACCGCTTCCCTGGCGGCGCGTTTGGCCTCGGCGAGATGGCCGGCGCCGGCCGCCACAATGCCGCGCGAGAGCGCCTGAAAACCTCTTTCGCGGCGTTTGGCGCGTGAGCCCTGCTTCAGCCGCGCCGGCGCCTGGAAGAAATAGACGATGATCGCCCAGGCGATGATGATCGCCGCGATCGTCGCGATCAGCGCCGCCGCCCCGACGACGAGCGACGTCTCTATGTGATAGCCGCCCCAGTCGAGCGTTATCGAACCCGGCTGCTCGATGAGCCAATGCAGGCCGATGGACAGAGCGGCCAGCGCCGCAATGAAAAAGAGCAGCAGAATCATGGGTCGTCGATCCTCGCCTCGGTTCTGAGCGCTTCTGCCCAGACTTTTGTTTCAGCAGGATTTCCCATCGGAAAACAGTTTCCGATCGTCGTAAACCCCGCTCAGTTCTTGGATTTGGCCAGCGCGTCCAGGGCGCCGGCGAGAATGGAGGCCGCAGCCTTCTCGGCCTCCACGCGGCGGCGGGCCGCCTCTTCCCACTCGCGCGCGACCGTTTTGGCGTCGTCCGGGAATTCCGCGAAGGCGGCGAGCGCCGTCTCGATCTCGCCGCGATCGAGCGCCGCCTCCAGTTTCGCGGCAATGTCGCCGATCGAGGCTTTTTCCTTCTCCGCCGCAGTGCGCACCTTCACCAGCTTCGAGGCGCCCTGCAGCAGCCGGTCGGCCAGAGGCGCGTCGGGTTTCAGCTCGACGGAGGCTTCGAGTTTGCGAATCAGCGGATGGAAGGAGGCGCGCAGCGCCCGCGCGTCCGGCGCGCCTTTCTCGGCCGAAGGCGCGAGAGCGGCGAGCGCGCCCGGGTCCGCGCCATGGGCGGCGAGAACGGCGTATTCGGAGGCGAAGGGACCGCCGCGATCGAGCGCCCGTTGCAGCGAATGCGCGACGACGACGATGGTCGCGGGATTGGGGCCTTTGGCCTCTTCCGGCGCGGCGGCCACGGGAGCGGGCGGCGGCGGAGGCTCCACTTCGCGCGGGGCGCGAGTCTCGTCCTTGGCGGTTTCGAGCTTCTCGCGCAGCGATTTCACCTCGTCCGAGAGCCAGTCGATGCGGCCTTCGAGGCCGGCGACATTATCCTCGGCGTCTCGAATCTTTTGGTCTTGCGCCTTTTGATCCTGAGCCGGCGGCTCCGAGCGAGCGGGCCGGGCGCCGGCGTCCGCCTGTTCCGCCAGCGCCAAGGCCGAGCGAGCGATCCGCTCCAATTCGTCGATGCGCTGCGTCAGCGCCTCGATCCGCGCGTCGAGGATGGGGGCGGCGGGCTCCGCCACGGGCGTTCGGGCCGGCGGCTCGGGAGGTGCGACCGGGGCCGCCGCGGGCGCAGACCGGGTGACGACAGCCTCTGCGGGAGCGCGCGGCGCGGGGATCGGCTCCGGCGGCTTCGCCTCGACCGGAGCCGGCTTCGCGGGCGCCTCGATTTCACGGCGCGCGATCGGGGCAGGGGGACTCGTAGGCGCAGCGGGCTTTGCGGCCTTGCCCGTCCATTTCACGACGGTCTCGCGCAGCGCTGTGACGAGCTTCTCCGGCCGCGCGAATGTTTCGTCCACGATCGTGGCGAAGGCGGCGAGCTTCTCATGCTTGTCGCGGAAGCGATAGGCGGCGATCGACCCCGCGGTCGCCAGCAGGCCGAGCGTCGCCGCCAGCAGGGTGAAGCGATGCCAGTTCTTGCGGCGCGGTTTCGGCGCCGGCGCGGCCTCGCTCGCGGGCGCCGAAATTGCTTCCCCCTCGGGGCGCTCGGGTTCGGCGGGACGAGCGACGCTCGTCGTCGTCCAGACGTCGTCGGACGCCTTTTCCGAGGCTTCGTGGCCATCTGCTGCGGGGTCTTTGTCGTGCTGCGCCATGTTTCGGGGGCTCCTCGCCGCAGCCCCTTATAGACGAGGCGGACATTCCGCGAAACATCCGCCGCTTCGTTCCAGGCTCATCGCGCCCGGAATTTAGCGCTCACGGCGCGCCGGAAAGCGCCAATGTCCGCCGCGCGCCGTCGAGATGCAGGCGCTCCACCATCCGCCCGTCGATCTGCGCGACGCCGATCGCCGTATTCTCGGGCGCGTCGAACAGCTCGACGATCTTGCGCGCGAATTCGATCTCGGCCGGCGAGGGCGCGAAGACCTCGTTGACCGTGGCGATCTGGCCCGGATGGATCAGCATCTTGCCGTCCATGCCGAGGTCGCGGCCCTGCTCGGCCTCGCGGCGCAGCCCTTCGAGATCGTTGAAATCATTGTAGATGCCGTCGATGATATCGACATTGTGCAGACGCGCCGCCAGCACCGAGGCGGAGAGCCAGGCGACGAGCGCCGGCCGGCCCGGCGTCAGTCTCGCGCGCGTCGATTTGGCGATGTCGTTCGGCCCCAGCATCATGGCGGAGAGCGGCGCCTCCTGCGCGGCGCTCGCGATCTTCTCTATGTCGAAGAGCGCGCGCGGCGTCTCGATCATCGCCCAGAGCGTGGTGTGGGCGGGGGCGCCGGCGGCTTTCATATCGCGCGCGGCGCGCAGAATATCGTCCCGGCTATTGGCCTTGGGGACGACGATGGCGTCCGGCCCCGCGGCCGCGACGGCGGCGATGTCGGCCGCATACCAGGGCGAATCGAAGACATTGACGCGCACGACGATCTCGCGGGAGCCATAGCCGCCGCCCTTCACCGCGGCGACGACCTGCTCGCGCGCCGCCTCCTTGGCGGCCTCGGCGACCCCGTCCTCGAGCTCGAACATCAGCACATCGGCTGCGAGCGTCTTGCCCTTCTCCAGCGCTCTGGCGTTGGAACCCGGCATGGCCAGCACGCTGCGTCGCGGTCGCGAAATCATGGCTCTGTTTTTCTCCCCTTGCCTCGTCGGTCGCGCTCCACAATAAAGGAGCCGCCGCCGGCGCGCCATCGCCGGCCGTCACGAGGAGTGAATATGACCGAAGCCGGCCCGACAGAGCAGCCCGGCGACATTCTCCCCGTCCATCTCGCGAAAGGCTATGAGACCTTTCTGTCCGGGCGGTTTCGCGGCGAGCAGCAGCGGTTCCACGAGCTCGCCGCCGGCGGCCAGAAGCCGCGGACGATGGTCATCGGCTGCTGCGATTCCCGCGTCGCGCCGGAGGCGATCTTCGACGCCGGGCCGGGCGAGCTGTTCGTCATTCGCAATGTCGGCAATCTCGTGCCGCCCTATGCGCCGAACAATGATTATCACGGCACGTCGGCCGCGCTGGAATATGCGGTGATGGCGCTGAAGGTGAATCATCTCGTCATCCTCGGCCACGCTCAATGCGGCGGCGTGCGCGCCTATGCGGAGAGCCAGGCCGATCCCTACACGCGGCCGCTCTCGGCCGGCGATTTCATCGGCAGCTGGATCAAGCTGCTGGCCCCGGCCGCCGAGCGCGCCGGCGCAATTCCCGATCCCGTCACGTCCGATTACATCGAGCGGCTGGCGTTCGAATCGATCAAGCAGGGCATCGCCAATCTGCGCAGCTTTCCCTGGATCGCGACGCTGGAGCAGCGCCATTATCTCTCGCTGCACGGCGCCTATTTCGGCGTGATGGACGGCAGGCTGCTCGTGCTGGACGAAGCCTCGGGCGAATTCTCGCAGATCGCGCCGCAGGCCCATGCCGCCGCCTTCGCGCAGCCGCGGTTTTAAAAAATGTCCATTCCGCAAATATCCGGCCTGTCGCAGCTCGCCGATCGCTATGACGCGATCCTCTGCGACGTCTGGGGCGTGCTCATCGACGGCCGCTCGCATTTTCCCGCCGCCGCTGCGGCGCTGGAAAAATTCCGCGCGCGCGGGGGCAGAGTGGCGCTGGTCACCAACGCCTCGCGTCCGAGCGAGGAGGTCGGCCGGCAGCTCGACGGGCTCGGCCTGCCGCGCGTGGCCTATGACGATCTCGTCAGCGCCGGGCAATTGACGCTGGAGCAGATGGTCGTGCGCGAGGGAGAAGCGTGCCATCACCTCGGCCCGCCGCGCGACAATGGGCTTTTCGAGGCCGCCGATCGGCTGCTCGGCGGAAAATTCCGCCGCGTTCCACTCGAAGACGCCGATTATGTCGTCTGCACCGGGCTCATCGACGAAAGACGCGAGACGCCCGACGACTATCTGAAAACGTTGGAATATATGCGCGAGCGCGGCCTGCCCATGCTCTGCGCCAATCCCGACATCGTGGTCGGAATCGCCGGGGAGCTGGTCTATTGCGCCGGCGCTCTGGCCGAGCGTTACGCCGCGCTGGGCGGCGAGGTGGTGATGGCCGGAAAGCCCCATCCGCCGATCTATGCCGCCGCTCTCGGCCGCATCGCCGCTCTCGCCGGCGAGGCCCCCGCCCGCGTTCTCGCCATAGGCGACGGCGTGGCTACGGATTTGCTTGGAGCTTCCCGCGCCGGCCTCGACTCGCTGTTCCTGACCGAGGGCGTGCATCGCGACGAGCTCTATCCGCCGCCGGAGCGCCGGCTGGACGTCGCCGCAATGGAGGCGCTCCTGGCCCGGGCCGGAGTCAAACCGGTTGCATTTGCGCCGTTTCTGGTGTGGTAGATGGAGAAACGGCCCAGCGGCCTCTTCCGCTGGGCGACAATTGGCCGGTGACCGCATCCATGTCGACGCCCTTCAAGACCTATTATTTCGAAGACCTCGCCGTCGGAATGCGCGAGACCTTGATGAAGGCCGTCATGGATGACGATGTGATCGCCTTCGCCGATCTCTCCGGCGACCGCAATCCGATCCATTTGTCGGACCATTTCGCCAGCAAGACGCGCTTCGGCGAGCGCATCGTGCACGGCCTCTACACGGCCGCGCTGATCTCCACCGTCATCGGCATGTATCTGCCGGGGCCTGGCGCGGTCTATCTGTCGCAGACGCTCAATTTCCGCGCCCCGGTCAAGATCGGCGACGTGATCCATGTCGTGGTCGAGATCGTCGAGCTGATCGAGAAGGGCCGCCGCGCCCGTCTTCATTGCGAATGCCTCGTCGACGGCAAGGTGGTGCTGGACGGCGAGGCCTGGGTCATGGTGCCGAGCCGCGAGCAGGCGACCCGCGCCGCGCAATTGGCCAAGCCCGCCGCCTCGGCTTAGGGCGCGAGGCTCTAACGGCCTTCGTCTTCCTCGTCTGCGGCCAGCACGGCGACGATTTGTCCGGCGCGCTCGCCGAGCGGTCGGCCGGGCCCGAAAATATCCCTGTCCCCGGAGAGCCAGAGCGAGGCGTCCTCGATTTCGGCGAGCGTCGGCGCGAGCGCGAGGATCGCCACGAGCTTCTCGTCGTCGAGCGCTCCGAGAACGCCGCGAATGTCGGCGGCGCTCGCATGGGTCGGCGTCTCTTCGGGGATTTGCGTCAAATCGGCCTCCCGCTCGGGCTGTGAGCGATCGCGAGCTGTGAGCAATCACGACATGGGCCGGCCCTTCCGGCGCCGAACAAGCGCCCTTTTTCGCCGCCACGCTCACGCAAGAAAAACACCTGCGCGCGCAGCAGCATAGAAGGCGAGACCGGCACGGCTCGGACCTGGCCTTTCACGCGCAGGCGCGTCGAGACGAAATTTATGGCGGTCCGCTCCGAATGACAGGATGATGAGCGCGCGATCCCGCGACAGCCGCCGAGGAGAGAGGGATATGAAGGTAAGGCTCCCGCTGCTCGGCGCTCTGTTCGGCGCCGGCCTCGCCCCGACGGCCGGGGCGGGCGATCTCGGCTATCCGGCGTCGGCGCTCGCGGAATTTTCGGCCAAGCCGCGCGCTTCCTTCGACAATGCGCCGCCGCTCGCTCCCGCGCCCTTCGCCTCGCCCTTCGTCGCGGACCAGAGCGCGGCCTCGCCGCCGCCGGCCGCTCCGCCTGTCACGGCGCAGGCCGAGGCCGCGCCCGCCGCGTCTTCGCCCAAGCAAGCCCCGTCAGAGCAAACGCCCGCGGAGGAAACGCTCCCTGAGCGAGCGCCTTCCGAGTCCTCGCCGGCGGCGACGACCGGGCTCGACGAATATGAGGCGCGCTGCTTCGTGAAGCTCGAGGGCAGGGTCGTGACCGCCAGGCCGTGCCGCATATTGCGCGAGAAGGACAGGGAAGTGATCTTCCAGATCGAGGACGGGCCGCTGACGATCAAGCTGCGGCAAGGCCGCGTCTGGACCGCGCGGCTCAAGGACCGCGATCTCGGCATTGTCTATAGGACCGGCCCCTGCTGGGGGGCGAAGGGCTTCTACGCCTGCGACCGCGGGAAGCTCTGATCTCTCTCACTGCGATTTGACGCCTCGGCCTTCCTCCTGCGGCTCGCTGCGCAGGCCCTTGGGGCCGAGCGTCTTGGCGATGATCGCCTCGGTCGCCGAGGTCCAGCCGGGCTTCGCATGGACGATCGGCGTCGGCCCGTCGCCGGGGACGATGTGAACGAGGCGGAAGCCGCGCGCTTTCAGCTGGCGCAGAAATTCCGGCATCATCGCGGCCGTGGAGGGCCGCGGATCGTGGAACAGCACGATACCCTTTCCCGCCGCCTCCAATCGCGACATCACCAGCTCCAGCTCGGCGCGCGGCGTCATCTCCTGCCAGTCGGAGGCCCAGAGATCGGCGCCGAAGACGGCGACGTCGTGATCTTCGAGCCAGCGCACCAGCTCCGGCGTGTCGGCGAAGCCCGGAAAGCGGAAGAAAGGAAAATGCGGGCTGTCGGCGGGCGGAAAGCCCGCCGCGGCGTCGACCGCCCGAAAGCCTTTTTCTATGTCGGCCTGCGCCGCTCCCTCGCTCATCAGCCGCAGCGTGCGCGCCGGGTGGCTGTAGGAATGATGGCCGGCGTTGTGCCCCTCGGCGACGATGCGCCGAACCAGCGCCGGCGCTTCCGTCGCATGAGCGCCGACGAGGAAGAAGGTCGCCCGCGCGCATTCCGCCTTCAGCGCATCCAGCACACGATCGGTCGCGCCATGGGCCGGGCCGTCGTCGAAGGTGAGGACGACCTCGTGATCGGCGAGCGCCAGCGTGCGCGGATAGGTCTGCAGACCGAGCGCCAATCCCTCGCTTCCGTCGATCGCGATCGTCCGCGAGACGCCCAGAGCCTGCGCGCCGCATTCGGCCGCGCCGGCGGCGGCGGGCATGAGAGCGAGCAGAGCCGCAGTAAGACGAAAGAGAGTCGAAAGAACATGCATAGGCGGTTTGCTTTCCCGGCGCGGCGCGTTATGGGAGCCCTGTCCCGGTCTCGCCGGCCCGTTGGCTCCCCTCGCGCATCGATCAGGCCCCCATATGTCGCAAGACCATGAAAAATCGGCGCCTGCGGAAGGAAATTTTCGCGACGAGGAAACCGGCGAGCCGCGCGCCGATTTCGTCGCCGCGGTGGAAGAGGCCATCGCCGAAGGCGATTCCGGCCATGTGAAGGAGCTGGTCTCCCCGCTCCACGAGGCGGATGTCGGCGCGCTGATCGAATTGCTCGATCACGAGGAACGCCCGCGCCTCGTCGAGCTGATGGGCGATGAATTCGATTTCGCCGCTCTGACCGAGATCGGCGAGACGACGCGCGAGGAGATTCTCGAGGAGCTGCCGGTCGCGACGCTCGCCGAGGCGATGCGCGAGCTCGAGAGCGACGACGCCGTCGCCATTCTGGAGACGCTGGAGCCCGAGGAGCAGGCGCAGGTCCTGGAGGCGCTGCCGGCGCAAGAGCGCATCGTGCTGCGCCGCTCGCTGGAGGCCGCCGAGGGCACGGCCGGGCGCCTGATGCAGACGACGCTGATCGCCGTGCCGCCCTTCTGGTCGGCGGGCGAGGTGCTCGATTTCTTCCGCGCCACCGAGCCGGACGAGCTGCCCGACAATTTCTTCGAGGTCTTCGTCGTCGATCCGGCCTATCGGCTGCTCGGCACGGTTTTTCTCGACGCGCTGGTGCGCGCCCATCCCAAGACGCGCGTCGAGGAGATCATGCAGGCGGACCGCCGCCGCGTGCAATTCGACGAGGACACCGAGGAAGTGGCGCGCCTCTTCGAGCGCTATAATCTCGTCTCCGTTCCCGTGGTGGACGAGGCGGAGCGGCTCGTCGGCGTCATCACCATCGACGACGTCGTCGACGTCATTCAGGAGGCGGCCTCCGAGGAGATCAAGGCGCTCGGCGGCGTCAGCCCGGACGAGGAGCTGACCGACAGCTTCTGGTGGATCGTCAAGAGCCGCTTTTTGTGGCTGCTCATCAATCTCGGCACCGCCTTCATCTCGGCGAGCGTGCTGAAGACCTTCGAATCGCAGCTGCAGCAGATGGTGGCGCTCGCCGTGCTCGCGCCCATCGTCGCCAGCCAGGGCGGCAATTCGGCAACGCAGACGATGACGGTGACGGTGCGGGCGCTGGCGACGCGCGAGCTCTCGCGCTCCAACGCGCTTCGCATCATAATGCGCGAGCTGGCGACGGGGGCCTTCAATGGCGCGGCTTTCGGCCTGCTCACCGGGCTCGTCGCGGCCAATTGGTTTCAGACCTTCGGCCTCGGCCCGGTGATGGCGCTGGCCATGTTCACCAATCTCGCCGCCGGCGCGCTGGGCGGCATTCTGGTGCCCATGCTGCTCGAGCGCTGGAAGGTCGATCCGGCCGTCGCCTCCGGCTCCTTCGTCACGACAGTGACCGATGTCGTCGGCTATGGTTCCTTTCTCACCATCGCCACATTATGGTTCCGGCTCGGATGAGTCGCGCGGCCGAGCCTGCGGCGAATCACGCGGGCTTTTGGGAATTAACGCTTCGTTACCGGCTTGCGGGATATTTTCGCGCAATGCGATCGAACGAAATTTTCGCGGCTGCGGCCGCCCTCCTTCTCTGCCCGGCGCTCGCCGGCTGCGGCAGCGCCGTCGACCCGAGCTATAGCGGCCGTCCGCGCTTTTCGACCAGCGCGCCGCTGGTCAACACGCGCAAGGATCCGACCTATCTCGCTTATGCGGTGCCGGAGTCGCAGCTGCACGCCTATCCGGCGACGCGCAGCGCCGAATTCTCCGTGCATGGCGTCGACGTCTCCAAATATCAGGGCGACATCGACTGGCAGGCGGTGAAGGAATCGGGCGTCGCCTTCGCCTTCATCAAGGCGACCGAGGGCGGCGACGCGCTCGACTCCAAGTTCCAGCGCAATTGGGCGGCGGCCAAGGCGGCCGGCGTGCCGCGCGGCGCCTATCATTTCGTCTACTGGTGCCGGCCTCCGCATGAGGAGACCGGCTTCTTCAAATCGGTGGTGCCGGTGGAGCCTGACGCGCTGCCGCCGGTGCTGGATGTGGAGGCGACGCCCACATCGCGCAGCTGCAAGCGCACGCTCTATCGCGAGGAAGTGCTGCGCGACATGCGCGTCATGCTAGAGGATATGGAGCGCCATTACGGCAAGAAGCCGATCATCTACAGCTCGGTGGATTTCTATCAGGCGATCCTGCATTCCGGCGCGCTTTCGGAATATCCGATCTGGGTGCGCTCGACGAAATATCATCCGGCGGTGCGCTATGGCGACCGCAAATGGACCTTCTGGCAATATCGCTCCGACGGACATGTTCCCGGAATTCCCGTCGCCGTGGATCAGAACACATTCAACGGCAGCCATGGCCAATGGCGCGAATGGCTCGCCGGCCAGACCGGGCTGAAGGCGCAGCCGGTCGCGACCGCGGCGGCCAAGCCGATCGACGATCGCGGCATAGAGAGATTGATCGAGGAGGATCCGGCGATGCTCCCCTCCGCGATGAAAAACGCGCAGTGACGGGCTCGAGCTCACCGTGACGCCGCGGTCCGATGAATTGAGATGTCTCGAGAAGCGCGCCTGCTGAGCGATCGGGAGCTGAAAATATCGGCGAAGCCGCCCTATTGACGCGCTCCGTCCCGCTCGCCACATCGGAGCGGGGCCTCGAGGGACGGCCTCCTCAACCCGGTCGGAGCCCGATGCGCGTCATTTCCCTCGTCTTTTTCGCCGCCCTGCTCGCCGCCGGCGCGGCGCGGGCGCAAGCTCCCGCGGCCGAGCCGCCGCAAAGCGAGGCCGGCCGCTTCGCCATGAGTCCGGCGGAGGGCGGAATGCTGCGGCTCGACAAGCAGACCGGCGCGGTCTCCTTCTGCACTGTGGAGGGCGGGCTCTCCGTCTGCCGCGTCGCGGCCGAGGAGCGCGACGCGCTTCAGGGCGAGATCGAGCGTCTCGTCCGCGAGAACGCCGAATTGCGCGCCAAGCTTCCGGGCGCCGCTCCCGAGGCCGCGCCGCGCAAGGGACTGCCGGGAGAGGAGGAGTTCGAGCGCGCCCTCTCCTTTACCGAGCGATTCCTGCGGCGCATGATGAAGCTCTTCCGCGAGGAGGCTCCCAAGGGCGAGAGCCTCTGAGCCGCGCAATCGAGAGCAAAGGACGCGCATGGCCTCCAATAGTCGACTCAATGATTTTCTCGGCGGCTCGCCGCTGCAGGTGCTCGTCAAGCTGCTGTTCGTCTCGCTCGTCGTCGGCGCGCTGCTGATGTGGCTCGAGATCGAGCCCATGGACCTCGTCCATGGCGCGCGGCGATTCTTCGATCGCATCTCCTCGCTCGGCTTCGGCGCGGTGCATACGGTCATCGGCTATGTCGTCACCGGCGCGGTGATCGTGGTGCCGATCTGGCTCGTGTTGCGGCTGTTCAATTCCGGGCGGCGCTGACCGCTCGCAGAAAATCCTTGCGCCGAGCGGCCGGCGCGCGGATGACGGCGCGAGCGCGCCGGCGAATCGTCCGTCGAGGCGCGGGGAAAGTTCGAGGAAACGAAATGTCCGCTCATCTCGGCAAGAGATCGACCGTCTATCGCTATCTGACCGGTCCCGACGACGCCGAATTCTGCAAGCGCGTCACCGAGGCGCTGAGCCTCGGCTGGTCGCTCTACGGCTCGCCGACGCTGACCTTCGACGCGGCGAAAGGCCGGGTGATCTGCGGCCAGGCGATCACCAAGGACGTCTATGATTTCACCTATACGCCGGATGTGACTCTCTCCGAGCTGTGACAGGATAGATGGATTGGCGGGACGAAGGGCTCGTCATCGGCGTCAAGCGCCACGGCGAGTCCGCGGTCATATTGGAGCTGATGACGCGCGCGCATGGCCGTCACGCCGGCATGGTGCGCGGCGGCGCCGGCCGCGCGCTGCGCTCGGTGCTGCAGCCGGGCAATAGCGTCGAGGTCGCCTGGCGGGCGCGGCTCGAGCAGCATCTCGGCGCTTTCGCCGTCGAGCCTCTGCGTTCGCGGGCGGCGCGGCTCATCGACCGCGCCTTCGCCCTGCATGGCGTCGGCCATCTCTGCGCGCTGCTACGGTTGCTGCCGGAGCGCGATCCGCATGGCGAATTATTCGATATGGCCGAGGTCATCGCCGATCGGCTCGATTCGCTCGATCTCGCTCCGGCGCTGATGGCGCGCTTCGAGCTGGCGTTGCTGGCGGCGCTGGGCTTCGGTCTCGATCTCGAGCGCTGCGCCTTGACGGGGGAGACGGCGGACCTCGCTTATGTGTCGCCCAAGACCGGCCGGGCGGTCGCGCGCGCTGCCGCCGCGCCCTGGCGCAATCGTCTGCTGCCTTTCCCCGAATTTCTGCGCCAGCCGGCGCCGGCCGGGGCGGATGCGGAGGAGCTGGCGGCGGCCTTCCGCCTCACCGGGCATTTTCTGCAGCGCGACGTCTTCGGCCCGCGCGGGCTCACGGCGCCGCAGGCGCGCGCGCTCTATGTGGCGGCTTGCGGCGCGATGCGAGCCTGAAGGCTCGCGGTCCAATGCGCCCCCGGACGCGAGCCTGCGCTCGCCCGAAATGCGTCACTCTCCCTCGCACACCACCCGGCGCTCGTGACGGCTGACGCCATAGCCCTCGTCGATCGGCACTTCCACTTCCTTGCACAGAGCCTGCGGCGAACGGGCGCGGCGCGCATCCTTCTTCTCCGCAGCGTCCTCGTGCAAAAAGGGCAGCCAGTCGAACAGCGAAAATTCCAAGGCCTTGGATTGCGCGCTGGCCGCAGCCATGCCGGCGCCGATAAAAAATGCGAACAGGAGAGGCTTCTTCATGAGATTAGGCTCGAACGGACGGCGATGCGACAGGACGCCGAAAGCTCGGCTGTCTTAGTGGAAGCGCGCAGCGACGGCAATGGTTCACGCCAGAGTCGCGGCGGGCTATAAGCGCACGCAGCAAACGCCGAAAGGGCGGGAGTCGGCGATATGGCGAAAAGCGGAACGACGACGGACGAAGGCGGCGGGGATGCGCTGCCGGTGGAATTGCGCACGGCGCTCGAGGAGCGATACCTCACTTATGCGCTCTCGACGATCACCGGCCGCGCGCTGCCGGACGCGCGCGACGGCTTGAAGCCCGTGCATCGCCGCATTCTCTACGGAATGCAGATGCTGCGGCTGGACCCGAACACGCCGTTCAAGAAATGCGCGAAGATCGTCGGCGATGTGATGGGCTCCTTCCATCCGCATGGCGATCAGGCGATCTACGACGCGCTGGTGCGCCTCGCGCAGGATTTCTCCTCGCGCTATCCGCTCGTCGACGGACAAGGCAATTTCGGCAATGTCGATGGCGACGCCGCCGCCGCCTATCGCTACACGGAAGCGCGCATGACCGCGGTGGCGCGGCTGCTGCTCGAGGGCATAAACGAGGACGCCATCGACTTCCGCCCCAATTATTCGGGCGAGGAGCAGGAGCCGGTCGTGCTGCCGGCGGCCTTCCCCAATCTTCTCGCCAATGGCGCGCAGGGCATCGCCGTCGGCATGGCGACCTCCATTCCGCCGCATAATCTCAATGAGCTGTGCGACGCCGCGCTCTATCTGATCTCGCATCGCAGCGCCACCGCCGAGCAATTGCTCACCTTCGTGCAGGGACCGGATTTTCCGACCGGCGGCATTGTCGTCGATCCGCGCCCCCAGATCGTCGAGACCTATCGCACCGGGCGCGGCTCCTTCCGCCTGCGCGCGCGCTGGAAAAGGGAAGAGACTGCGCGCGGGCAATGGGTCGCGGTCGTCACCGAGATTCCCTATGGCGTGCAGAAATCACGCCTCATCGAGAAGCTCGCCGAGCTGGTCGTCGAGAAGAAGGCGCCGCTCGCCGGCGATGTGCGCGACGAATCCGCCGAGGATGTGCGCATCGTCATCGAGCCGCGCGCGCGCACCGTCGATCCGGCGCTGATGATGGAGACCTTGTTCAAGCTCTCCGAGCTGGAGGTGCGTTTTCCCGTCAATATGAATGTGCTCGTCGATGGCGCCGTGCCGCGCGTCGTCTCGCTGGACGAGGCTTTGCGCCAATGGCTCGACCATCGCCGCGAGGTGCTGGAGCGCCGCTCGCGTCATCGCTTGAGCGAGATCGTGCGCCGGCTCGAGGTGCTCGAGGGCATGATCATCGTCTTCCTCAATCTCGACGAGGTGATTCGCATCATCCGCGAGGAGGACGAGCCCAAGCAGGCGTTGAAGGCGGCTTTCGAGCTGACCGACGTGCAGGTCGATTATATTCTCGACACGCGCCTGCGGGCCTTGCGCAAGCTGGAAGAGATGGAGCTGCGCAAGGAACATGCGAAGCTGCTCGAGGAGAAGACGGAGGTCGAATCGCTGCTCGCCGATGAGGGCAAGCAGTGGAAGACGATCACCACGCAGATCCGCGAGCTGAAAAAGACGATTCTCGCCGACGCCAAGCTCGCCAAGCGCCGCACCACTTTCGAGGATGCGCCGGAGGCGACCGACATCGATCTCGCCGAGGCGCTGATCGAGCGCGAGCCGATCACCATCGTCGTGACGCAAAAGGGCTGGATACGCGCGCTCAAAGGCCATGTGGCCGATCTGACGCAGCTCCAGTTCAAGGGCGACGACGCGCTGGAGACGTCCTTCTTCGCGCAGACGACGTCCAAGGTTCTGGCTCTCGCCTCCAATGGCAAGGCCTATACGCTGGACGCCGCCAAGCTGCCGGGCGGGCGCGGCCATGGCGAGCCGATAAGGCTGATGGCCGATATCGACGAAGACGCGGCGATCGTGAAAGTGCTGCCGCAGACGCCGGACGCGCTGCTGCTGCTCGTCGCGGACGACGGACGCGGCTTCGTGGTCTCGCAGAACGATCTCGTCGCGACGACGCGCAAGGGCCGCGCGGTCTTCAACGTGGAGCCGCCGTCCAAGCTGAGAATCGTGACGCCGGCGGAGGGCGACCATGTCGCCATCATCGGCGAGAATCGCAAGCTTCTGGTGTTTCCGCTCGCCGAGGCGCCGCAAATGGCGCGCGGCAAGGGCGTGCGGCTGCAACGCTACAAGGATGGCGGCGTCGCCGACGCCAAGGTCTTCGCGCTCGCCGACGGGCTGACCTGGGTCGATTCGTCCGGCCGCACCTTCACCGTGGACAAGCGCGAGCTGAGCGAGTGGATCGCCCATAGGGCGGAAGCGGGGCGGCTACCGCCGCGGGGGTTCCCGAAGAGCAATCGATTCGGGGCGTGAGGGCTCGGCTCCTGGGTCAGCGTGGCATTTGATTGGCGGCGCGGCCGCAACTCGCCTTGATCACCGGGCTGCTTTCCCACGGCCGGAGCCATCCATAGTGCCACGAGCCGTTCGCGCAATACATCCCGCGATGGACGGGGACCGACAAGTCGCCGCCTTTTACATCGGGTATCGGGTTGTAATACGTGCCCAGCGGCGCCGCGAATAGAGGCGTCACGCCAACAAGCGACAGGCCAAGCGCAATTGGAGCCAGGAGCTTGCGCATTGTGCTCTCCAGTCTTGTTGCACATGGGTCGGTAATCCGATCCACTCACGATGGTTCCAATATTTATGGCTCAGCGCGGCGGCGCGCGTGCCTCGAGACGCGGCCTTCGGCCGCTGAGGGAAAGTCCTGGCGCCGACGTGTGTGGGCTCCTACAACCCCGGATCATGCGACTCGTCGATGATCTGATCCATCGTCAGCGCCGGCTCTGCGGCGCCCACATCGCCGATGACGCGGGCCGGCACGCCGGCCACCGTCTTATGCGCCGGCACAGATTCCAGCACCACGGAGCCCGCCGCCACGCGGGCGCGCTCGCCGATCTCTATGTCGCCGAGCAGCTTGGCCCCCGCGCCGATCAGCACGCCATGGCGCACCTTTGGATGGCGCGCGCCGCCGGCGGTGCCGGAGCCGCCCAGCGTCACCCCATGCAGCATGGAGACGTCGTGCTCTATGACGCTGGTGGCGCCGATCACCACGCCGGTCGCATGATCGAGAAAGAAGCCGGCGCCGATTCGCGCCTGTGGGTGGATGTCGGTCTGGAAACGCGCCGAGGCGAGGCTCTGGAGCCAGAGCGCGAGATCGCTGCGGCCGGAGCGCCACAGCCCATGCGCCAGCCGGTAGGTCTGGATGGCGTGGAAGCCCTTGAAATAGAGCGCCGCCTCGAGCAGCCGGGTGCAGGCGGGATCACGGTCGAAAACGGCCATCAGATCGGCCCGCAACGCGGCGCCCAGCGCCGAATCGCGCGCCATCTGATCGCGGCAGAGCCGCTCTATGACCGTCGCCGGCAGTTCCGGCGCCGCGAGACGCTGCGCGATTCGATGCGCGACCACGGCCTCGAGACTGTCCTGCGCCAGAATCGCCGCGTAGAGAAAGGCCGCCATATGCGGCTCGCGGCCCGCGGCGGCTTCGGCCTCGGCGGAGAGGCGGGAAAAAAGCGGATCGACGCCGGAAAGGGCGACGAGCCGCGCGGGGCCGCTGTCGATCATGGCTCGGCTCCGTCTCTATTCCCGCTGCGCGAGGAAATCGAGCACCGCCTGCTTGAACACGCGGTCGCCGACGGCGCGATTATGGTCGCGGCCGGGAATATCGACGATATGAGCGTCCGGGAACAAAGGCTCGAGCGGATGCGGATCGCCGGCCACCTCGTCGCGCGTGCCGACGCAGATCAGCACGGGAACCTTTATCGCGGCGAGCCGGGCGCGCTCGACGGTCTGATTCGGGCCGCGCGCGCAGGCGGCGAGAGAGGGAAGATCGGCGCGCGTCGCCTCGGCGAAGCCGCGGAACATTTTCAGCAGCGGATCGTCGATATCCTCTATGCGCTCGGCCTCCATGGCCTCGGCCAGGCCGCGCGGCAGGCCGGTGGTCACGAGATTGGCGCCGATGCCGCCGAGCACGAGGGAGCGGACGACCTCGGGATGGTCCAGCGCCAGCGTGGCGGCGATTCGCGCGCCCATGGAATAGCCCATCACATCGGCGCGCTCGACGCCGAGCTCGGCGAGGAGATTGGCGACGTCGCCGGCCATGAGCGAAAGCTCATAGGCCGCCGGATCGTGAATCTTCTCGGAACGGCCATGGCCCCGATTGTCGAGCACGATGACGCGCCGCCCGTCCTCGGTGAGCGTCTTCACCCATTGAGGGAACAGCCAATTCACGGCATGTGTCGAGGCGTAGCCGTGAATGAGGACGATCGGCTCATGGCGATCCTCCGTCAGGGGCGGAAAATCGATATAAGCGATCTGCACGCCATTCGACCCGAACTCGTCCATCATCAATCCTATTTTATTACATTCAAGGAGCGTCGCCATCAGGATCGTCGGTAATTATCGCAGTCATAAGGCGGCGCAAGCGTCTTGTCTGGGGAAATATCTTCCTATTGCCAAGCGGCCTCGCAGCCGCTAAACGAGCGGCTCACCGGTTCGACGCGCCGCTGAGGCGCAGCGCGGACCGTAGGCGCCCGTAGCTCAGCTGGATAGAGCACCAGACTACGAATCTGGGGGTCAGGAGTTCGAATCTCTTCGGGCGCGCCATTTGCGTATAAAACCGCGAACACCCTTGCCGATTTGTTCTCCGGCGACGACAGCCTGTTCGAGGCTGGTCTTGGAGCCGTGAATGCGGATGGCGTGGTCATCGACCTCGACGGCTTCGACGACCGCCCGCAAATAGGCTCTGCGGAACAACGTTTCGCCGACCGTGATCTTTTCGCGCATGAACGTCCCGAATCGCTCGAGCTGGTCCGGTTCGAGCACGATTGACGGCGTGGACTGAGCTTTGATCCGATCCAACGCGGCTTTCGCGCGCTCACGCTCCAATCTGAGCGCGGCGAGACGATCTCGGAGAAGATCGTCCATGTCGGTGACGCCATCCTCGACCATTTTATAGAGACGCTTCAGCCTGT
This sequence comes from Methylosinus sp. KRF6, assembly GCF_018887255.1. NCBI lineage: Bacteria > Pseudomonadati > Pseudomonadota > Alphaproteobacteria > Hyphomicrobiales > Methylocystaceae > Methylosinus > Methylosinus sp. KRF6. Next base: position 1,880,978 of record NZ_JAHLJF010000001.1, read on the forward strand.
CCTCGGACTGGGCGATTTCCGATTGGAGGGTTTCCGCTCGATTGCGGACCTCTTCGTCGCCGGCGGCGCGCTTCTGAGCCAGGGAAGTCAAGATGCCGGCCAGCCGGTTCGGGCCGAACAGTCGGTCGGCGAGATGGGTCGTGACCAGGCCGTCGAGCCGGTCCATCGGGATCGAGCGCCCCTTGCAGCCGGTCTTGCCGACGC
>NZ_JAHLJF010000001.1:1881281-1881390 GCF_018887255.1 Methylosinus sp. KRF6
CCTCGCGATAGCGATTGAGCGAGAGGTCATAGCCCGCCGCCGCAATATCCGCCTGGGGCACGCAAAAGCTCTGCGCCGTGCGCGGGCGCTCGCGCTCGGCGGCGCCCCG
>NZ_JAHLJF010000001.1:1881490-1881651 GCF_018887255.1 Methylosinus sp. KRF6
GCGCGATCGGCCTCGGCCATGGCTTCGGCCTCTCGGGGCCCAGCGCTCGCGGCGCCGGGCGATTCCGCAGGCAGACCGCGCGCTCGTTGGAGCTCCCGCGCTTCGACGGCGAATTGAAGCAGACCCGCGGCGGCCAAGCGCCGCATGGCGCGCCATGCGGC
>NZ_JAHLJF010000001.1:1881751-1881893 GCF_018887255.1 Methylosinus sp. KRF6
GCGATTCCGCAGGCAGACCGCGCGCTCGATGGAGCTCCCGCGCTTCGAAGGCGATTTGAAGCAGACCCGCGGCGGCCACGCGCCGCAGGGCGCGCCATGCGGCCGCGTCCACGAATTCTGCGGTGAAGGCGTCGGCTTCCGC
>NZ_JAHLJF010000001.1:1881993-1882102 GCF_018887255.1 Methylosinus sp. KRF6
ACGAATTCTGCGGTGAAGGCGTCGGCTTCCGCCGCGCGCGCGGCTTCGGCCGCCCATTCCTCGTTACCCGCGTCGAGAACGACGAGCAGATGCGGCCTCCCGTCGGCGC
>NZ_JAHLJF010000001.1:1882202-1892097 GCF_018887255.1 Methylosinus sp. KRF6
ACCCTCTCCCAGCGGTTCCTTTCTGCCTCAGCGGCAGGAAAAGTCATAAGACAAGCGCTTTCCGATCGAACGGCATCGTTCGATCGATCAGAATTCGCTTCAACCAAAGAATGCTCGCATAGCGCTCCGGGTCGTCGACGATCGAGCCTTCGTGAGACGGGACGCGAGAGACTCTCGTCGCTGAAACGACATGGCAGCCGGACTGGAAAAACAAGGCGGATTTTACAATGGCTTCTTTTCCGATCATGAATCAATTCCTCGAGTCGGGCGGCAGACTCCGACGTCTGCTGACCTATCTTCCTCTCCGACGGCGCTGGCAACTCGTCAGCCTGTGGATCGCGATGTTTTGCGCCGCCGCAGCCGAGCTCGCCACTTTCGGCGCGGTCGCGCCTTTTCTCTCTCTGCTCGCCGATCCCGCGCAGACCTCCCGCTATCCATTTTTGCAGAGCCTGCTCCACGCGATCGGGCGGCAGTCGGGGGACGCCGACGTCATTCTCGCCGCGGCGACCGTCTTCGCCATTGTCGCAATGTGCGCGGCGGCGGTCAGAATGTTTGTTTCCTGGCTCGGCTTCAAATCGACCTTCGACATCGGCGCCGACATCGGCGCAGAAGTCTATCGGCGAACGCTCTATCAGCCATACAAATTCCATATCTTCCATAATACCAGCGAGATCATCGCCGGCCTCAACAAGACCCAAACCATTGTTGCCGGCGTCATCAGTCCCTTGATTCAGAGCGCGAACGCCGTCATCGTTTCCGTCGCCATCCTCATTGCGCTCATTTATGTCGACGCCGTCGCGGCGACCTTGTGCGGCGTTGGATTTACCCTGATCTACCTGGCGGTCACCGTCACCACAGGGGTTCGCTTGCGCGCCAACAGCAAGATGATCGCAGAAAATGAAGTGCGACGCGTTCAGGCCGTCCAGGAGGGATTGGGCGGCATTCGCGATATTCTCCTCGATGGCGCGCAGGAAGTCTATATCGCCCGATTTATGGACATCGAACGCGCACGACGGAGCGCTCAGGCGGCTAATTATTTCATAAGCGGTTCGCCGCGCCACCTGATCGAATCCGTAGGGATGATCTTGATAGTCGCTCTGGCCTATTGGCTGAGCTTGCGGCCGAGCGGATTGTCGGAGGCGGTCCCCGTGCTGGGCGCGCTGGCGATCGGCGCTCAAAGGCTGTTGCCGCAAATGCAGATGATTTACTTCTGTTGCGCCGCGTTGAACGCGAATGCGAGCAGCCTTACCGACGTCGTCGCTCTCTTGGAGAAGCCGCTCCCGGAAAACGACACGATGTCTTCTTCGGTCGATCGTCTGGATTTCAAAAGCGACATCATCCTCCGCGATGTGACCTTCCGCTATCATGACGACTCGCCTGACGCAGTTCGAAACGTGAGCCTTCGAATCCGCCGGGGCGATCGTGTCGGATTTATCGGTGCGACAGGTAGCGGCAAGAGCACGCTCATCGATCTCATCACGGGCCTCCTCGAACCGACGAGCGGGGTCATCGAGGTCGACGGGCGACGGCTCGGCCCGAAAAGTCACAAGGCGTGGCAGAGATGCATCGCGCATGTGCCGCAATCCATCTATCTCGCGGACGCGACCATCGCCGAAAACATCGCGTTCGGAGCAGATGTGCGTCATATCGACATGGAGCGCGTGCGCATGGCCGCAAAGAAGGCGCAGGTCGACGAATTCATCGATACTTTGCCTAACCAATATCAAACTCTCGTCGGAGAGCGTGGCGTGAGACTTTCAGGCGGGCAACGTCAACGCATCGGACTTACCCGTGCCCTGTACAAGCAAACAGATATCTTGATTTTGGATGAGGCCACGAGCGCCCTGGATGACGCCACCGAAAACGCAGTGATGCGCGGCATCGAGTCGCTCAGCCGAGATGTGACGGTGCTGGTGGTCGCCCATAGAATATCGACCCTTCGGGACTGCGACATCGTTCTCGAGCTCAAGGACGGACACCTCGTGCGCGAGGCTCGTTATCACGAATTGGACTATCGGCCCTCGAGCATGTCGGCCTGAGCAATCACCGCCTCGGAAAACGCTGTGCGGAAATCCGGACGGCCGGCGAATTTCCGGGGCGCATCAGCTCTCGCCCGACGCTCCACTCAGGTCCCGACAAAGAACGGCTTCTGCGTTCTTAGCTAAACTTCAGCTGTATCTCGCCCTCTCGCGAGGCCACCCAAGGAATAATTTGCATGCCTCGAGTTTCGATCGTCCTTCCGACATACAATGGCGCTCGTCATCTACGCGAAGCGCTCGACACATGCCTACATCAGACCTTCGGCGACTTCGAGCTCATCGTCGTGGTCGACGGCTCATTCGACGAGACCAAGGACATTTTGGCGACCTATGCCGATCGCCGCCTCGTGACGGTCATGCAGGAGAACCTCGGACTGCCTCAAGCGCTCAACTCCGGATTCGCTCGCGCGCGCGGCGTGTATTGGTCATGGACATCGGATGACAACGCGTTTCTGCCGAGCGCGCTGCAGACAATGGTCGACTATCTGGACGCGCGCCCGGATACGCCGATGGTGTCCGCCGACTTCCTCCGTATAGATGACGCTGGTCGAACCATCGGCTACGACGATGGCAATTGGGCGTGTTTTCTCTACCGCGCCGACGTCGCCCGACGTGTCGGAAACTATCGGCCAGAATACCGCCTCGTGGAGGACAAAGACTTTTTTCTACGGCTACAGCATGTCGGGGGTCCGATCGAGCGCATTCGGCAGCCGCTTTATCGATATCGTGACCACGCACGCAGCCTGACCCGCCAGGAGGGCAGTAAGCGCCACATAACGACGTTGAGAATGCATTACGACCTGATCACGCGAGGCATAGAAAAGCACCTAAACCTGCGCCAGCTTTTTTTCCACGAGCTGAACAGAACGGCCCTTTATCGCGACCATGAGCAAATGACAGAAATACTGACCTTCGCGCGAGAGACGAAGATGCCGTTCGTGTCCGCTCTCGAGTCCCGCGACCGACGCCTGCGAAGTCAACTCGGATGGCTGCTCAATCGCTTGAACGTCGCCGCGACGACGCGACGCGAAGAGCTGCAACGATTCCTCGCGCGTCGCGTCAGGGACGCAGTGCGCTCATGAGCCTCCCGACTGTCGCGGTAGTCGTCGGAACTCGCCCCGAGGCGATCAAGATGATCCCTGTGCTGAGAGCTCTGCGATCCGAAGAAGGGCTGCGCACGTTGCTCGTGTCGACCGGCCAGCATCGCGAGATGCTCGATCAGATCTTGGGGCCTTTCGAAGCGCGGGTTGATCATGATATGCGCCTCATGGAGCCAGGGCAAACGCTCTACAAGCTGTCGAGCCGCGCGATTTCCGCATTCGAGGCGATGCTCGTCGAGCACAGTCCACAACTCGTTCTGGTGCAGGGCGACACGACGACAGCCATGCTGGGCGGCCTCTGCGCCTTTTACGGAAAGGTCGCCGTCGGGCATGTCGAAGCAGGATTGCGCACAGGCAACAAGCTGTTTCCCTTTCCTGAGGAAGTCAACCGACGCCTGCTGTCAGTTCTGGCCGATCTACATTTCGCGCCGACCGAGGCCAATCGGCGCGCGCTCATGGCCGAAGGCGTCGCCGAAGACCGTATTTTCGTTACGGGAAACACGGTGATCGACACGCTGCGCCTCGCACGCGGAATGCGGGCGCCGCCACCGCCGGTCGCTATCGGCGGCCGGCGACTCGTTCTGGTGACTGCGCATCGGCGAGAGAGCTTCGGTGGGCCATTGCAGGAGATTTTCGCTGCGCTGTGCGACCTCGCGGACGCGTATCCAGACATAGCGATCGTCTATCCGGCGCATCTGAATCCCCATGTGCAAAGGCCAGCGAAAGAGATGCTCTCTGGACGACGGAACATTCATCTTTGCGCTCCTGTTGATTATTTTTCATTTGTTCATCTGATGTCGATGGCTGAGTTGATTCTCACAGACTCCGGCGGCGTGCAGGAAGAGGCCCCCAGCCTCGGCGTTCCGGTCCTGGTGATGCGAAACGAAACCGAACGAATGGAAGCGGTCGAGGCCGGCGTCGTGCGACTTGTCGGAACAAGGCGAGACGACATCGTTCGCGAAGCACGCGTCTTGCTCGACAGCGCCTCGGAGCGTCATCGGATGAGCGAGGCGATCAATCCGTATGGCGACGGCTTTTCCGGCGAACGCATCGCCAAGCATGTGAAGGCTTGGCTGCGCGCTCACGATCAACGATAACGTCGCTCCGCCTCTTGGATCGAAAAGGACAAAAAAATGGCGTTCAATATATTGGCCAATCTGAGAGCCGGCTTTCGTCGGGCCGACCCGCTACGCTACTTCGTCGCAAAAGTTCTGGTAAAGACCGGTCTATCCGTTCATGTGATCATCGATCGGGGATATTATAGGCTTCGTTTTTTTCCGTCGGGCGTAACCGGAGAAATGTTCATCGACGGCCCCTCGCGCCTGCGCGAAGACGAGCAGACTTTGTTCACGCTTTTGAATAAAGGCGACGTTTATGTAGATATAGGGGCGAATGTAGGGTCGCTTCTCTTCACAGCAAAGCATATCGTCGGAGTGGCCGGCTTGGCCATCGGCGTCGAGCCGCATCCGAGGATATTCGGCTATCTGAAATCGAATGCACAACTGAATAGCGCCGACGTGATCTTGTACAATGTCGCGATTGGATCAAGGATGGGACGTCTCAACTTATCCGACTCCGTGACGGATGAAATGAACGCCGTGCAGCCCGAAGACAAGGGCGGAATCTCCATCGAGGCCCAGACGCTCGACGATTTGCTTTACAGGATTGAAAAAATTGACCTTCTAAAAATAGACGTCGAAGGATATGAATTGGAGGTTTTGAAAGGCGCGGCGTCTGTTTTAGATCGAACAAGAATGATATATTTTGAAAGCTGGATAAGGCATAGTAGAGCTTTCGGATATACGACGGCCGACCTGATAACTCATTTGCAAGCAAGGTCATTCTCGATATTCAAGCGGGAGCAGGACGGGTGGAGAGCGATCGAGGCCGATCATGTCTCGCGAAATTGCGAAAATCTGCTCGCGATCCGCAATGTCGGGAAGGCGATTCAAGCTGAATGTAGGTGAGCAAAGGCTACGCGAGATCGAGAAGGCGCTTGGCTGACGCCTCTGCGCGACTGCTTTGGATTGCCAAAGCAGTCATGATCCTTTCAAGACGTTCGTAAGGCTCCGCGGTTCTGTCGCGAAAGGCTATGATCGCCGGACTGGGGCAGGCGGAATAGCAGGATGATCGATTTCAAGGGCAGCCATTTTGAACGCGAGGTGATCTTGTGGGGCGTCCGCTGGTATGTGGCGTATCCGATGAGCTATCGTCAACTCGAGGAAATGATGGAAGAGCGAGGCGTCGAAGTCGACCATTCCACGCTCAACCGCTGGGTCGTCAAGTATGCGCCTTTGCTGGAGAAACAGTTCCGTGCTCGCAAGCGCGCGATTGGATCCAGCTGGCGTCTCGATGAGACCTACGTGAAAGCTCAAGCATCCCCTCATTTTCTCACCCCACGGCGAGCACGGCGGCCGTGACCTTGTTTTCTGAGAGCGCAGCCTGGAAGCGCTCCATGAGCGCGGTCAAGTCTTTTTCCGGCATGTTGGGAATCGCGTCGTAATACAGGCAACCCTGGCGAAACAAGGTAAGCGTTCACCCGGCGCCATTCTGGCGGCGCATGGCGTGGAAGTGGTAGCGGTTGGACATGGATAGCAACATCTATGTCTACGCCTATGCGCAGAACTGACACGAACCAGTTCATCGAGGTCCGCGCCGAACGTCTCGAAGGAGCGCCGGTCGGAGAACGCCGACGTTGGTCGGAGGACTTCAAGGATCGAGCGATCACCGCGTCGCTGGAGCCCGGCACGAATATCTCGGCGCTGGCCCGTTCGCTGGATATCACGCCGTCGCAACTTTTTGGATGGCGACGCGCTGCCTCTCTCCGCGCGGAAAAGATCGAGCGCCAGTCGCCGGCGGAGCCGCGTGCGGCAAAGACGCGGCGCGTGGAGATAGAACTCGGCGGGGCGGTCGTGCGGGGGGTCATCGCAGAATCTGTTCCAAATCCTACGCTAAGCGGCTTCGAGAAAGTCGGCGCGGGGATTTCGTAGGGGCCTGAAGGCGGTTCGGAGGGGCTCTGCGGGCCAGATGTAATCGCCGTTGAAGGCGATATGCTCCCATCCGAGCGGAGCGACATGGGCGAGAGGCTCGTCGGAAAGGATTTCGCCGCGGAAGCGCAGCTCGTCGACGGCGCGGCCGAGATAGACGGTGTTCCATAGGATGATGGCGGCAACGGCGAGATTGAGGCCGGAAGCTCTGTAGCACTGGTTTTCGAATGTCCGATCGCGGATTTCGCCGAGCCGATGAAAGAACACGGCCCGTTTGAGAGCGTGGTGCGCCTCGCCCTTGTTGAGGCCGGCGTTGGCGCGGCGGCGCAGGGCGGGGTCGCTGATCCAGTCGAGCGTGAACAGCGTGCGCTCCAGACGACCGATTTCCCGCAGGGCTTTGGCGAGCGCGTTTTGGCGTGGATAGGCGGCGAGCCGGCGTATGAGCACGGACGGCGCTACGGTTCCGGCCCTGATCGACGCGCCCGAGCGAAGGATTTCATCCCAGTTGTTGCCGGGAAGGCGCGTATCGATGACGCCGCCGATCATCGTTCCGAGCGCTTTGTAATCCGCACGGGGATCGATGACATAGAGGCGACGATCGGCGAGGTCGCGGATGCGCGGTGCGAAGCGGTAGCCCAGCAGACCGCACAGGGCGAACAGGTGATCGATAGCACCGGCAGTGTCTGTGTAATGTTCGCGGATATTGAGCGCAGTTTCATGGTGCATCAAGCCGTCGAGCACGTGCGCGGCTTCGCTGGCGTTAGCGGCGATGACCTTGGTGTGGGACGGCGCATAGCGATCAGAAACGTGCGTGTAGAATTTCACGCCCGGCTCCGAGCCGTATTTTCCGTTGTAGTCGGCGCGCCCTTCGCCATGGCCGCCGGCCCTGAAAAACTGGCCGTCCGAGGACGACGCGTCGCCGTCGCCCCAGATTTTGGTGAAGGGCTGCGCATGAATGGCGTCGACAAGACAGGCGAGCGCCGCCTGATAGGTTTCATCGCGCACATGCCATTCGGCGATCCATAACAGCTTCGAATGGCTGAAGACTTTGGAGCTGCGGGCCATGCGTGCGAGACCGAGATTGGTCGCGTCTGCGAGCAAGGCTGTCATCATGGCTTGCGGATCGTCGGGCGGCGCGCCGGTGCGCAAATGTCCGAAGCGATCGGCGAAGCCCGTCCAGCCGTGGACTTCGGCAAGCAGCTCGGTGACGCGCAGACGCGGCAGCATGGCGTAAAGCCGGCGCGCAATTGCGTCGGCGGCATCGTTTTCCTGTCTACGAATGGGGCTGATCGACAGGCCTTCTTCGGTGAGTGTCGCTTCCGGCAGCTCGCCGGCGGCGGCAAGCTCGTCGACCTCCCAGAGGCGTGATTCCAGCAGCTTGGTTTTTTCGGCGCGCCAATCCTCGAAGCGATCGTCGACGGCAAGACCCAATTCGCCGGCGCTTCGGCGCGTGGCGAATGCGTCGGGCGGCAGCAAAAAATCGTCGAAGGCGCGAAAGGCGCGGCTACCCTCGACCCAGACGTCGCCGGATCGCAGACGCTCGCGCAACGTCATCATGACCGCGACCTCATAGGATCTGCGATCGACCCCAGTGTCGGTCTTGACGAACTTGCGCCATGCCGGTTTCAGGAAGGTTGTCGGCGGATGCGGCGGAAGCTTTTTGGCGCCGTTGGCATGAAGGCCACGCAGCATGTCGAGGGCGGCGAGCAGGGTATCGCTCTCCTTGCACGCGTGGAACGCGAACGCTCCGAGGATGAGCGGCGTCATGCGCCGCACGCTCGCGTATCGTTCCACAATTTCGCCGAGATTGTCCGGTCGCGTCGTCGCAACTGTTTTGTCGGCTTCATCCACAATGGCCTTCAGCCGCTTCCAGCCAAGCGCGCGCTCCACGGTTGTGACCTGATCTTCGCCATGCTCCTTGGCCGCCAACATGGCTCTGGCCATGCCAAGTAGCGCCCGCGTCGACGCGTCGAGCGTCTTGGCGCGCGCAACGAGGTTTTCCTTGTGCGTATTGTCGGCGCGACGAAACACGGAGCCGAGCATCTTGTCGAACATCATGAGCGTGGCGTCGGTAAGGATCGTTTCCATCTCGCGCGCGAATACGATGAGCGTCGCAAGACGGCGCTCCATATCGAAGCGTGAAAGATGTTGTGCGCTGAGAATGGTTGTTTCTCGTGCAATCGCCGCATAGCGGGCCTGATGAATGCGTCGCTCGCGATCTGGCCCGACGTCGAGCTTGCGCACATATTGCAGCCGTTCGACGAGGGCGACCAGATTTTTCTGGCGTGGCGCTTCCGGCCATTCCCGTAACCATGTGAGCGGGGTTCGGCTTTGTTCGTCGTCGACGACGAGCAACGATTCCAGCGCCGCGATCGTGCTTTTCGGTAATCCATCGACAAGATTCTTGTAGGCGCGCTTGCGGGTGAGCGCGCGCGCCGCCAAGGCGATTTTCTCCAGGGCGGCGGACGCTGGCAGAAGAATGCGGCGCTCCCGCAAATGTTCTATCATTGCGGAAACGATCGCATCGCCGCGGTCCGATCCTATCGCCTGTTCGATCGCCGCGTGAACGACGGCGCGCATGTCTTCACGTTGGAACGGTCGCGCATCGAGATAGGCTTGCAGTTCGCCGAGATGTTCCCAACGGGTTTCGCTGCGCTGACCGTATGAAGAAAAGTCTTCAGCGCTGCATCCCATCTGCAATGCTATGAAAGCCAGCATTTCGGGGGGAGGCGTTTCATTCGCGCCGAGCACGCCGCCGGGAAATCGCAAATAGGCGAGATGCACGGCAAAGCCGAGCCGATTGGCGGCGCGTCGACGTCGACGGATCAGCGCCAAGTCTTCCGGGGAGAACGTGTAATGGCGCACGATCGCTGCCGGTTCTCTCGGCGGGTCGAACAGCGCGGCGCGCGATTGCGGGGAGAGAATGTGACGCGGTGGCATGGACAGGCTCGAGGTCGAAATATGTCCATGAATGGTTCAATAAATTTCTGGACACAAGATAATTTACGGACGTATTTTATGGACGGCCTTCAGCCACTCGCGTGGCTCAAGATGCATTCGTCCACAAACCAATCGGTTTGTGGACGACCGGTCCGACATAGAAACCTCCGCCCATGTCCCACATCCTCGGCTACGCCCGCGCCTCGACCGATGATCAAGACCTCGCCAGCCAGAAGCAGCGCCTCGAAACGATCGGCGCGTTGCGCATCTTCGAGGATGTGGTCTCTGGAAAGACCTTTGTGCGACCTGGCCTCGCAGAACTCTTCGATTTCATCCGCCCCGGCGACACCCTCGCTGTCGTGCGGCTGGATCGGCTCGGGCGTTCGCTGCGCGAGCTGCTCGATGTCGTCGAGACGCTGAAAAAGCGCGGCGTGGCGCTCATGTCTCTGGAAGAAAAATCGATACATCGTCCGCCGCTGGCGAACTGGTGTTCCATGTTTTCGGCGCGATTGCGCAGTTCGAGCGGCGTCTCATCGCTGAACGCACACGCGACGGCATGAACGCTGCGCGCGCCAAAGGCCATAAGCCCGGCCGCCCCGCTCTCGATCGGGAAAAGCTGGACGCCGCCCTCCTGCTGGTGAAAAGCGGCATGTCGCCAACACAGGCGGCGCGGCAAACCGGCCTCGGGCGATCAACCGTCTATCGCGAAATCCAAGCCGGCTCGAAAGCCTGAATCCTTAGCGTAGGTTTTGGAACAGATTTTGCGATGACCCCCGTCTCGCCATCGGCCGCGCTCACGAAAGTGTCGCCACGAAAACGAATGACATAG
>NZ_JAHLJF010000001.1:1892197-1893737 GCF_018887255.1 Methylosinus sp. KRF6
CGTGCGGCAAAGACGCGGCGCGTGGAGATAGAACTCGGCGGGGCGGTCGTGCGGGTGAACGCGGATATTTCGGAAGCCGACCTTCGTCGCCTGCTGCGCGCGGTGCGTGAGGCATGATCCCGCCGGGCGCACGGGTGCTGTTGCGGGCGGCGGCCGTGGATTTCCGGAAAGGTCCAGAAGGATTGGTTTCCTTGGTTCGGGACGCCGGCGCCGATCCGTTCGACGGTTCCCTCTATGTTTTCCGAGCGAAAAGAGCCGACCGGATCAAGATCGTGTGGTGGGACGGTTCGGGTCTTTGTCTTTTCGCCAAGCGCCTCGAGCATTCGCATTTCTGCTGGCCGACAGCGGGGAGCCACGAGATCCGTCTGAGCTACGCGCAAGTCATGGCGCTGGTCGAAGGACTCGATTGGCGGCGGGTTCGGGCGGTAGAGGCGCGGGCGCCGCAGAGCGCCGGCTGACCTTGGAAAAGACGCGCCGGAAGCGTTGAAAAGTCCATAAAATGCGGGACTTTCAGCGACGAAAGCGGTACCCTGCGCAGCATGATCGAGCGCTTCGGCGAGCTTCCTGACGACGTCGACGAGCTGAAGGCGCTGGCGCTCGACGCCTTGGCGCGCGTCGATCGTTCGGAGACCGACGCGCAGGCATTGCGTTCGCAAACATCGAGCCTGACGGCGAAGGTCGAGGATCTCACGCAAACCAATGCGGCTGCGAAAGCCGAGATCGATCGGCTGACATCGATCATCAAGACGCTTCATCGCGACCGCTTCGGGAAACGTTCCGAAAAGCTCGGCGCCGACGACGCCGAGCAACAGAGCTTCCTGTTCGAGGAAGTCGAAACCGGACTCGCGACGATCGACGCGCGTTTGGCGGCGAAGGCGGATGCCAAGCCGCGCAAGGCGTCTCGCGACAAGCCGCGGTTTCCCTCGCATCTGGAGCGGGTCGAGGAAATCCTGGAGCCAGAGATCCCCGAGGAGCTCCAAGGCAAGGAGCGAGTCGAGATTGGGCGGGAGGAGAGCGTCAGGCTCGATGTCGTGCGCGCGCGCTTCCGGCTGATCGTGACGATCCGGCCGAAATACGCCTACAAGGACCCCGCCGCGATCCTGCAAGCGCCGGCGCCCGAGCATATCGTGGAAGCCGGCCTGCCGACGGAAGCGCTGCTCGCGCAAGTCGCGGTGTCGAAATACGCCGACGGGCTGCCGCTCTACCGCCAGGAGGCCATCTACCTTCGCGATGGCGTCGAGCTGGGACGTTCGCTGATGGCGCAATGGATGGGCGCGGTCGGTTTCCACTTCGAGCCGCTGGCGGCGCATGTGCTCGCGCGCATCCGCGAGGGTGAACGGATCTTCGCCGACGAAACGACGCTGCCCACGCTGAGCCCCGGCGCCGGGAAGACCAAGACGTCCTGGTTGTGGGCCTATGCGCGGGATGATCGGCCGTTCGGAGGCGCGGGACCGCCGATGGTCGCCTATCGGTTCGAGGAGAGCCGATCCGGCGATTGCGCGGCGCGCCACCTGGGCGACTATCGCGGCATCCTGCAATG
>NZ_JAHLJF010000001.1:1893837-1894484 GCF_018887255.1 Methylosinus sp. KRF6
GCAATGCGACGGCTATGCGGGATATCGCAAGCTCGCGGGCTCTCCTCATTCCAACGGGCTGCATCTCGCCGGATGCTGGGCCCATCTGCGCCGCCGGTTCTTCGAACTCCACGCGAACGGCGAGTCGATCGTCGCGACGGCGACGGTGGAGCAGATGAAGCTGCTGTGGGCTGTCGAGGAAGAGGTGCGCGGTCAGCCGCCGCAGGCGCGCCTGGCAGCGCGAAGGGTGACGTCGGTCGATATCGTGCAGGCGTTGTTCGATCTCTGGGAGCGCGAGCTGCCGCGCATCTCTGGCAAATCGAAATTGGCCGAGGCGATCCGCTACGCCCGATCGCATCGAGCGGTCCTCGCACTCTTTCTCGACGACGGCCGCGTCGAAATCGACTCCAATATCGTCGAGCGGGCGATCCGGCCTCAGGCCATTACGCGCAAGAACTCACTATTCGCCGGCTCTGCTGGTGGCGGACGGACATGGGCTTCCATCGCCACCATGCTTCAGACTTGCAAAATGAACGGCGTCGATCCCTACGCCTGGGCCCAGCAGACCCTCGAACGAATCGCCGACCGATGGCCCAACAAGAACATCGAGGCGCTCATGCCCTGGAATTTCAAGCCCACCGAGTGAACGGCGCCGGGTGTGCGCTTAC
>NZ_JAHLJF010000001.1:1894584-1895154 GCF_018887255.1 Methylosinus sp. KRF6
GGTCGTGCCCCTTGGAGAGGTGTAGCAGCGGCGCTCGGGCGCGCGGAGCGGAGGCCGTAGGCCGAAGCGCAGCGCGTCCGAGCGCCGCTGGGCGGTCATCGGCGGTTCTCCGATAGCATTGGTTTGCGATTCGAAACGCAACCGAGGAAACACCGATGACCGACGATATGATGAACCTTCGCGCGCTGCTGGAGAAGTCCCCGGACGCCGATTTCCTGCGCGAGATGATCGGCTTCGCCGCCGAGCGGCTGATGGAGCTCGAAGTCGGCGCGTTGACCGGCGCCGCCCATGGCGAGCGCTCGGCGGACCGCCGCATCCAGCGCAACGGCTATCGCGATCGCGATTGGGAGACGCGGGCCGGGACCGTCGAGCTGCGCATCCCCAAGCTTCGAAAAGGCTCTTACTTCCCCTGCTTTCTCGAGCCACGCCGCATGGCGGAAAAGGCGCTCGCCGCCGTCATTCAGGAGGCCTATGTGCACGGTGTCTCGACCCGCGCCGTCGACGATCTCGTCAAGGCCATGGGCGGCTCTGGCGTCTCGAAGAGCCAGGTCAGCCGGCTCTGCCAGGAGA
>NZ_JAHLJF010000001.1:1895254-1916403 GCF_018887255.1 Methylosinus sp. KRF6
GTTCTCGGTGGAAAAACTCGTGCTGCCTGGGTCAGCTCTCAGTGGAAATCAACAATCGGCTTCGCCGCCGAGCGGCTGATGGAGCTGGAGGTCGGCGCCAAGACCGGCGCCGCGCTCGGCGAGCGCTCGCCCGATCGGCTGGCCCAGCGCAACGGCTATCGGGATCGCGACTGGGAGACCCGGGCCGGAACGGTGGAGCTGCGCATCCCCAAGCTCCGCAAGGGAACCTATTTTCCCTGCTTCCTCGAGCCGCGGCGCGTGGCCGAGAAGGCGCTCACGGCGGTGATCCAAGAGGCCTATGTGCAGGGCGTCTCGACGCGCTCTGTCGACGATCTCGTCAAAGCCATAGGCGGCTCCGGCGTCTCCAAGAGCCAGGTCAGCCGGCTGTGCGAGGAGATCGACGAGAAGGTCAAAGCCTTTCTCGATCGCCCGATCGAAGGCGATTGGCCCTATGTCTGGATCGACGCGACTTACGTCAAAGTCCGCCAGAACGGCCGTATCGTCTCGGTGGCGGTGATTGTCGCCATCGGCGTCAACAACGACGGACGGCGCGAGGTCCTCGGCATGGACATCGGCCCTTCGGAAGCCGAAACCTTCTGGACCGATTTTCTGCGCAAGCTCCGGCGGCGCGGTCTGCGCGGCGTCAAGCTCGTCGTTTCCGACGCCCACGAGGGCATAAAAGCCGCCGTCGCCAAGGTGATGCACGCCGGCTGGCAGCGTTGCCGGGTGCACTTCATGCGCAACGCGCTCGCTCATGCCGGCAAGAGCGGCCGCCGGGTCGTTTCCGCCTTCATCGCCACGGCTTTCGCGCAGGACGACGCCGACGCCGCCAAAGCGCAGTGGCGCAAGGTCGCCGATCAGCTCCGGCCCACCTTGCCAAAGCTCGCCCTTCTCATGGACGAGGCGGAACAGGACGTGCTCGCCTACATGACCTTTCCCAAGGACCATTGGCAGAAGATCTATTCGACGAATGGTCTCGAGCGGGTGAATGGCGCGATCAAACGCCGCACCGAGGTCGTCGGCATCTTTCCCAACGAGGACGCCATCACCCGGCTCGTCGGCGCGATCCTGCTCGAGACGAACGATGAATGGGCCGTGCAGCGCGGTCGCTACATGACGCTGGCCACGATCGCCCCTTTGAGCAATGATCCCATCGTCAAGCTGTCCGCCGTGACCGCCTGAACATTCCGGCCATAGCCGGAAATCCCGGTGTCCGCCTCGATCCAGCTACACCATGCTCTGGGGCACGATCATTATGACGCGCGAAAAATCTTGACCTTCAGTGAAACCCTCGCCTTATTCGCAAAACCCCATGCGAGAGCCGACATGACCGTTTTCGAAACCACCGCAGCTATTCTGACACTGACCGCGACCGGCGGATATCTCAACCAGAAATATGTCAGGTTCCCGGCGACGATCGGGCTGATGGCATTCTCATTCATCGTATCGCTGTTCGCCATCCTGCTCGACAAAATGGGCTGGATGGATCTGACGGCCGTCAGCGCCATTGTCGGACAAATAGACTTTTCTGAAGTCCTCCTGCACGGCATGCTTTCGTTTCTGCTTTTCGCCGGCGCATTGCATATCAATTTCGACGATCTGAACAAGGTCAAATGGCCGGTCGCTGTGCTCGCGACGGTCGGCGTCGTAGCGTCTACATTTATCACGGGAACCTTGGTATGGCTCGGAGCGGATTTCGTCGGGTTGAAACTCCACTACCTACATGCATTGCTTTTCGGCGCCTTGATCTCACCGACCGATCCGATTGCCGTCCTCTCCATTCTCAGGGAGGCCGGAATTTCGAAAAGACTCTATGTCAAGATTGGAGCCGAAAGCCTGTTCAATGACGGCATTGGCGTCGTCGTGTTCCTCACCATTCTCGGTCTCGCGACCGGAGCGCAAGAGTTGGAGTTCTCAGCGGTCGCATCGCTTCTCGTCCGGGAGGCGCTCGGCGGAGCTGCCCTTGGTCTTCTTCTCGGCTGGCTCGCTTATCGATTGTTACGTTCGATCGATTCTTACAAGGTCGAAGTGCTTCTGACGCTCGCCCTGGCGACGGGGGGCTATGTCATCGCAGATCTGCTGCATGTGTCAGGGCCGATCTACATGGTTACTGCGGGACTTGTCGTCGGAAACCATGGACGCAATTTTGGCATGTCCGAGCTCACGCGAACACGGCTCGACGACTTTTGGGAACTCTTGGATGAAATCCTCAATGCGGTCCTTTTCATATTGATCGGCCTGGAAGTCATCGTGATAACGATCACCAAACAGCACATTCTGTTGGGCGGTATCGCGATAGCATCGGTTCTGCTCGGGCGGATCGTCAGTGTGGGCGCGCCGATAAGCCTGATGTCTCGGTATTTAGATTGGAGAATGATCGGCCTGCTCACATGGGGTGGGCTGCGTGGCGGCTTGTCGATTGCGATGGCGTTGGCGTTGCCTGCCGGTCCAGAGAAATCGATTATCCTCCCCATCACATATATAGTCGTGCTGTTCTCCATCCTCGTTCAAGGGCTGACGTTCCAATCCTCTCTGAAGTTTTTGGTCAAGTGACATCGATAGGCGATAGAGCGTCGATTTGAATTTTGGCTCCTTCGTCGCCCATCGTGGTAAAATTGGTTTCGATTTGGCTTCCGGGAATGACAGGCATGGGCATTGGCTTTCGAGTCGCCGAGAAATTAATGTGCATGGACGCTTCGGTTTGGGCGCGGCACGTGAACCCTCGGAGTGGCTGGTCACGTGTCTCGATTCTGCCCGCGTTCACCGCCGCCGTATGGAGCAGGACCTGGATAGGCTGGTGGTCGCTGGCGCCAATCGCCGCCGTGCTGATCTGGACGTGGCTGAACCCACGCCTTTTCCCGCCGCCGACGTCGACGGACAACTGGATGTCTAAAGGCGTGTTGGGGGAACAAATCTGGCTTTCGCACGACAGCGAACCTACCTTGGCGCATCATCGGCCCGTCGTCAGGTCATTGACCGTGATCGGGGCTGTTGCCGCGATCCTCCTCCTGGTCGGTTTGGCGCTGTCGAATCTGCCTCTGACTGTCGCAGGCTTGGCGATCGCGATGCTATCGAAGCTGTGGCTTTTGGACAGGATGGTCTGGGTGTACCAGGACGCTGGAGACGAAAGCCCTCTCCCGATTTCAGAAGGATCGCGCAGGATGGCGAGCGAACATTCGAACCGACCCACAATGCGATAGGTTAGCGACAGCCAAGCTGACTGAGAAAGAGCTATGGCCGAAAGTGGATGATGACGGCGTGAGGAAGGCGGCGTAACGGGGTCGGTGACCAAACCTGCCCGAACCTCCCGGAGGAGCGTTACGCCATGACCGAGAATAATGTTGTCGCCTTCAAACAGGAAGGCGCAATCGACGATCCACTCACGGAAATCCTGCGTTCCGGCGCGAAGCGGCTGATCGAGCAGGCCGTCGAGGCGGAGTTCGCCGCGTTTTTGGCGCAGCACGCCGATCTGAAGCTGCCGGATGGGCGCCAGCGCGTCGTTCGTCACGGCCATGATCCTGTCCGTGCGATCCAGACGGGCATTGGGCCTGTCGAGGTGGAAAAGCCAAAGGCGCGCGCCCGCGGCGCTGGCGACGACGAGCGCATCCGCTACGCCTCGTCGATCCTGCCGAAATGGGCGCGGCGCACGAAGAGCCTCGACGTTCTCCTGCCGGCTCTTTATCTGCGCGGCGTTTCAACCGGCGATTTCCAGGATGTGCTGACGGCCTTGCTCGGCAAGAGCGCGCCCAATCTTTCGCCCGGCGTGATCGCGCGGCTGAAGGGCGACTGGGATGACGATTATAGCCGCTGGCAAAAGCGCGATCTGTCGGCGCGGCGTTACGTGTATATCTGGGCCGACGGCGTCTATTTGCAAGCGCGGATGGAGCCACAGGCCGAATGCATGCTGGTGATCATTGGCGCGACGCCAGAAGGCAAGAAGGAACTGCTCGGCCTCTCGGCGGGCATGCGCGAGAGCGCGCAGAGCTGGAAGGAATTACTCGTCGATTTGAAAGCGCGGGGCCTTGTCATCGCGCCGGAAATCGCCGTCGGCGACGGGGCGCTCGGCTTCTGGAAAGCGCTCGACGAGGCGTTTCCGTCGACGCGCCATCAGCGCTGCTGGGTGCATAAAACGCTGAACGTTCTCGACAAGCTGCCGAAGGCCTTGCAGAGCGCCGCGCATAAGGATTTGCGCGAGATCTGGCTGTCGGAGAGCCGCGCGGCGGCGCAGACGGCGATGGATGTTTTCGCCGAGAAATTCGCGGCGAAATATCCGAAGGCGGTCGATTGCCTGACGAAGGACCGCGATGCGCTACTGACGTTTTTCGATTTTCCTGCCGAGCATATGTGGACGGCCTCATGGCAAGCGTTTTCTTCCCGTTGAACGACTTGGTCGGCTGCGGTCATATGTCCGGCCTTTCGGTGCGGCGCATACGTCCGCTGGCCTTGATGAAGTCCGACGCACTGGATCCCTATCATTGGAGCGAGCTTTACGCTCGTGCTCGGCATCAGGGTGTTCCAGGCATTCGGTCACGACCGTGTCGTTCATCACGTTTCGAAGCGCTGACCAAACTAGAACTTGAGGCCCCCTCGCTTGTAGCGACGGCGACCTCCTCCTTATGCCTTTGCGAACATCTCGGCGCGGAAGCTTTCGCCGGTCTTCATCATCGCCCGGACGATCCGGGCCAGCTTATTGGCCAGGGCCACCGTGACCAGTCGCGCCGGCTTCTTCGCCAGCAGCGCGACGATCCAGTCTCGCAAGGCGCCTTTGCGTTCGCCTACGCCGTGCAGCAGCGAGGTTGCCCCAAGACAAGCGATTTCCTGATGTATCGGTTGCCCTGCTTGGTGATGCCCCCGAGCGTCTGCTTGCCGCCGCTGGAGTTTTGCCTCGGCGTGAGACCGAGCCAGGCGGCAAAATCGCGCACCGATTTGAACACGCTCGGGTCGGGCACGCTGGCTGAGATCACCGAGGCGATGATTTTCCCGACGCCGGGAACCCGGTCGAGCAACCGGCTCACTTCGCATTTCGCATGGGCGCGGCCGATTTGCTTTTCCAGATCGTCGATCGATTTGTCGAGCCCTTCAAGATGTTGGGCTAGAATATTCACGGCCGCCTTGGCGACCTCGGGAAGGGTCGTATCGCTTTCGGCCAGTTCGAGCAACTCGTCGACGCGGCCGAGCCCAATGACCGGAGGCCGTGTCAGGTCTGGGCCGTCGTGTAGAGCGAGTCATACGCCAACGACGCCGCGGTCGGGGGGGCATGGCGGGCCGCCGCTTCGTTCTTTCGAGACTGTGGGAGGCGCTGGCGGTCGCCGAGTGGAAGAGCGACGCCATATGTGAGCCAGACAATCTCGGACAAAGTGGTGGCGGTGACCGACTCTTCGGGTCGCGACACGAAGAGTTCCGCATGCAGAAGGCCGTCCGCCTCTCTGCCCGTCGGATCGACGCCGCGTGCATCGAGCATCGAGATCGTTTGTTCCTGTTCGGTCCAATCGCGGAACCGGCGCTGCACGAAGGTCGCGCTGTTGAGCTTTTCGGTCACGAGCGCATGGCGCGCGAGCCCTCGAGCGATCTTGTCGTAATCGAACATCCGAAGCACGAAGGAGGCGATCCAGGGCTTTTCGTGTGACTGCCCGCTCGCCTCCATGACTTTCTCGAACGTCGCATGCGTGATGTAGCCGACGCAACCCGTCGAGATCACCAAGTCGGCGCGGGCAATGAGCGAACGCGTGCGGTCATCGAGCGGCTCAGTCTCGAGATCAGTTGCCGCGCCGTCGTTGAGCAGGCCAGCCTCGAGCGCGTATGCGATGGCCTCGGAGGATATATCGAGTCCTATGAATTGCACGTCCGTCCGCGCCGGCCAGCCGGAATAGAAGCGACCATCGTACTCTGCGACCTGGTCGGGCGACAGGGCTTGTACGGATGGAGACAAATAGCGTTCGCGCAACTGCCGCAGGGTGATGTCATGGCGCAACAAGGCCGCATTCACGCCGTATGAGCAGCCGATATCGAGAACGGTGATGGGTCGCCCACGTTCGATGACGCACCGCTCGACCAATTGTGCGAAGATCGGACATGCGACTTCTGGAATCACGTAATCCAAGGCGCCCAACACTTCGTAGTAGGCGCGTGGATCTCGGCGCCGGTAGACGTCGTTGAAATCAGCCTTGATGGCGTTGATATCTGCAAAAGTCGCGGCGTCGTGACTCACGGTGATTCCCCTTGCGAAGAGCCGCTCGGTAACGCGGCGCGTCACGAATGTAGGAAACGGAGCGCAAGCAATGAAGTGTAAGGATTTTATAAAGACCGCAATCGGCCGAGACTCGTCCCGAGATGCGCAGATAAATGCTGCGCACAGGGGGCGATTACGTTAGAGTGGGAGGAGTGGAATATGCGAAGGCCCGATGCCATGCAACTGCTCGCCGCGGCGCGAAATTTCGTCGTCGATGACGATGCGGAGCGCCACCGCGGGGGACGATGGCGCTATTTTATCGCCGCTGCGCTCATCGTGGTGGCGACCTGCCTCGGCTATTTCTGGTCTTCGATGCCCGACTCGCGAAATCTCTCGCTGGTCTTCTTCGGGGCCATCCTTCTGGCGGGCATGTGGCTCGGCAAGAGCGCCGCGCTGTTCGCGGCCCTGCTGGCCTTCCTCAGCTACAATTTTTTTCTGATCGAGCCGCAGTTCTCATTGCAGTTCGCGCCAGCGGATTTTCTCGCCTTCGCCAGCTTTCTGATCGGCGCCGTTTTGGTGGGCGGCTTATCGGGGCGATTGAGCGATCGGGCGCGCGACGCCACCGATAGGCTTCGCGATTTGACAGTGCTGTTCGAAGCGAGCAGAGATCTCTCCCGCGCCGTCGCGCCCCAGGACGCAGCGGACCGCGTCGTTCGACATCTCGAACAAGGTGGATGCAGCGCCGCGATCTGGCTGGGCGACGTGGCTTCACTTCGTCTTGCATCGGTTTCCCTGGAGAGGCGCGACGTCGCGGCGCAATGGAGCCAGGAGATGGAAGCGTTTCTGGCGTCGAACCGGAAAGACGATGTGCGCGAGCATTGCTGGCTCTTGAGGCTCGAGACCGGCGAGCGCGTTCTCGGCGCCGTCGCGATATGGACAGCCGAGGGCGCGCGGACGATCACGCCGGATCAGCGCTGGATCGAGGCGGTCCTCGAACTGGGGGCGGTCGCGATCGATCGCGCGCGCCTCATTGCAGAAGTCGCCGATGCGACGATCGTGATGGAAAAGGAGGGATTACGCACGGCGCTACTTTCGTCACTGTCGCATGACTTGCGCACGCCGATCTCGACCATCCTCGCGTCGGCAACGTCTCTGCAGGAGCACGACGCGCATTTTGACGCCGAGACCCGCAGAGAAATGCTCGAAACGATCCAAGACGAATCCGAACGTCTCAACCGCTATGTCGCGAATTTGCTCGAAATGACTCGACTGGAATCCGGCGTCCTGCAAGTCCGGAGTGTCTTGATCGATCCAGGTGAAGCCTTGGCGTCGGCCCTGGAGCGAGTCGCGCCGCGGCTCAAGGGGCGCTGCGTCTCGAGAGCCTTTCATACAGCGGGCGAACGCATTTTCGTCGATCCCGTGCTTATCGAGCAGGCGCTGGTGAATTTACTGGAGAACGCGATCTCTCACACTCCGTCAGGGTCGACCATCCTGGTGAGCGCGGTGCGCGAACACGCGAATATCGTGTTGGCGGTCGAAGATGAGGGGCCAGGCATTCCCCAAGCGGATTTGGCGCGGGTATTCGACAAGTTCTTCCGCGGTCGTAGCGATCGACGTACGGGCGCGGGGGTGGGCCTCGGCTTGTCCGTGTCGCGCGGATTGGTCGAATCCTTCGGGGGGGACGTGCGCGCATTCAGTCCGGCCAACAGCGGCAGGGGCACGCGCATGGAAGTTCGCCTGCCGGTGCATCCTGCGATGGAGCCGGTCGAGTGAGCGACGCGGCTCCCCAAGTCCTGCTCGTAGACGACGAGCAGGCAATCGCACGCGTTCTGCACAAGGCGCTGACAGCGGCGGGCTACCGTATCGCGATCGCGGAGACGGGCGCGCAAGCGCTGAGCGTCGTGGCGCGGAACGCGCCTGAGCTCATCGTCCTTGATCTCGGTCTGCCGGACATGGATGGAAAGGATGTGATTGCTGCGCTGCGCGAGTGGACCGAGGCGCCGATCCTCGTGCTGTCGGCGCGGCATGATGAGGCAGAGCGTATCGCCGCCCTTGACGTCGGCGCCGACGACTTTGTCACCAAACCGTTCCACATGGGAGAATTGCAGGCGCGCCTGCGCGCGGCGCTTCGGCATCAGGCGCGCCGCCGCGCGGAGTCGACCGAGTATTCGTGCCGCGACTTGTCGATCGACTTCATCAAGCGGCGCGTCACCGTCTACGGAGAAGAGGTCAAGCTCACTCGCAAGGAGTACGATCTGTTGCGGACTCTCGCGCAACATGCGGGGCAAGTTGTCACGCACAAGCAATTGCTGGCGGCGGGCTGGGGCGCCACGGTGACAGACACGCAATTCGTGCGGGTCTATGTTGGGCAATTGCGCCAGAAGATCGAGGAAGATCCGAGCGCGCCAAAGCTCATTCTGACCGAACCCGGCATCGGCTATCGCCTGCAGGACGAGTAATCGACAAATATGCGCTCGTCTACATGGCGCATGGCGAGCGGGCGCGATCGATAGCCCCGACGCCTCGATGATCGACGTCTTGCGGTCGTAGCCGATCATCCAGCGGGAAGCGATAGCGTCGGCGAGCGTCGCGGGAACGCGCGGCAGAGAATCGACACGCGACTTCGAGGCGAAACGGCCGATCTCGATGCTGGAGACACGCAGGGCAATCAGGTTTTTCTGGCGCGGGCGCGTCGAGCGATATCGGCGTCGCCGCGCAAAATGTCCTCAATGCCGTTGGTTGGATGAATCTCGAAGGAAAGGCGTGCATGGCGGCATCGCAGCGGCGCTAGGCACTGATGTTCTTCAAAATCGGCCTGAGCCGCGCCCCGGCGACCATCGATCATCGTCTCATCGAACCGAAGGCGAACGCCATCAACGCCGCGATCAGAATCAGCAGCGGCCCGAATGCCGCCGAATGTCGAAGCCCTCGCTCGACCGCGTCGATCATAGGGAAAAGAGTCCGCGTCGGCTCGAATCGCCTCGGCGCGGAGAGTCCTTCGGCGCGCGTTTCGAACTTTCGCTCGAAACGCGCGAGGCGATGCGCCATCGCCTCCACAGTCGCGACGAGATCAATCCGAGGGAGCGCCAGCAGCAGAGGCGCGAGAAGGACAGGCCATAGCGCGGACCAGAGATTGGCGGGCGATGCCGCATAAGACCAGGAATGACCGGAGAGCGTCGGAAACATCAGCCATGAGAGCGCGAGCGCCGCCCCCGCCATAGCGAGCCAGGGCGCGAGCAGGCCGAAGGCGCGTCCTTCGCTCGGCGCGCGCGCGGGCGATAGGCTCAACGCCCACAGAAAGCGCAGCATCAGCATGGTGGTTCCGACCGCCGACAGCGTCACCAGCCATGCGACAATTCCGTTCCCGAGCGAGCCCTTCATGGCGAGCTTCGCCAAGGCGCCGCCGGAGAGTGGAAAGCCGGCGATGGCGAGCGCGGTGAAGACGGTGACGCACATCACTGGCCGGCTCGGCCAGACGTTGCGGGCCGCGAGCCCGACCGTCATGAAAAGCGCCGCCTTGGCGAGACCATGATGGAGCGCGTAGAGCGTCGCGGCGTCGATCGCGGCGCCAGCGCCGCCGGGCGCGCTCATCGCACTCGCGAGAACCGTCACGATCAGCCCCATTTGGCTGAGGGTCGAATAGGCGAGAATGACTTTCGCGCTCGTCTGCATCAATCCTACGATTATGCCGAAATAGGCCGTGACGAGACCGAGCGCGATGAGACCGTCGGCGAGGGTGCGATCGGCGCTCTCCAGCGGCAGAAAGCGGATGAGGCCGATTACGCCCGCCGCGACGATGACTCCGCTGAGCACGGCCGAGGCCGGCGTCGGCGCCTGCGAATGCGCGAGCGGAAGCCACACATGGGCTGGAACTAGGCCGAACTTGATCCCGAAGCCGATCAGCAGCCCAGCCAGGATGGCTGCGCGCCATGGCGACGTCGTGAGGGCGGCGCGAATATCGGCGAATTGAAGCGTCGGTGATGATGTGTCCGCCAGCATGAAGGCGACGAGGAGAGCGACCTCTCCGAAGAGCGCCAGCACGATATAGACATGGCCGGCGCGCCGCGCCGCCGGCGTGCGGTCGTGGAGAACGAGTCCATAGGCCGCAAAGGACAGCACGGCGAAGAGAAGATAGAAGGTGACGGCGTCCGCCGCGATGAACACGCCCAGCGCGCCGACGAGCGTCAGCAGCCAGAAAATGGAGAAGGACCGGGTCCGTTCGGAATGTGTCATGTAACCGAGCGCATAGGCGCCGGCCAAAGTCCAGAGCAGCGCGCCGAAGCCCAGGAAGACGGCGCCGATGCGATCGAGCCGAAGCGTGGAGCCGAGCAGAACGTCCGGCAGATCGACCGCAGAGCCGAGCGGTGCAAAGAGCGCCGCCGCGAGAGCCGGCGTCGCCGCCAATGGCAGCAGGCGAAGCGGACGCCGCAGAAGTGGTGCGAGCGCCGCCATGGCGAGCGGCGCCGCCAGGGCAAGAACGAGCAGAGCGGAGCCGGTCTCGATCATCGGAAATAGTATCGTTCGACGATCATCGTCGACCAGCCGAGCGGACTATAGGGCAGCCCGGCGAGAGCCCCGGCCGCGATCGACAGAAGGGCGGTCACCACCGCGGGCGCGATCAGCCAGACGGAATGCTCGCGGTTCTGCGGATGGTCGCCGGGCAACGGCAAGAACCAGGCGCGATAAACGAGCGGCAGAAAATAGGCGGCGTTCAGCAGAGAGCTGGCGGCGAGCGTCAGCACTACCCAGCTCTGCGCCGCCTGAACTCCGCCGACGCCGAGATACCATTTGCTGACGAATCCGGCGATCGGCGGCGTTCCGATCATGCCGAAAGCGCCGATGGTGAAGGCGGTCGCGGTCCAGGGCATCGCTCTGCCGACGCCATCCAATTCGTCGATCTTGTAAATGCGCATTTGCGTCGCGAAGGCTCCGGCGCAAAAGAACATGGTGATCTTCATGAAGCCCTGGTGGACGAGATGCGCGAGCCCGCCGATCGTCGAATAGGCGAGCGAGCCGAGCAGAGCGAAGATCAGATAACGCATCGCCGCGGCCAGCGCGGCGGGATTGCCCTCGAGGCCGACCATGGACACGGCCGTCAGCGAGAGCAGTTCCATCGCCACATAGAGATTGAACAGATCGCCGCTGACGAAAACCGCGTTCAAGCCGGCCCACATGAAGAACAGCAGCGGCCAGAAGGCGAAGCCGAAACGGGTTTCGAGCGGGCCGAATATAGGCGCCGAAAACGCGACGACGGCGCTCGCCACAATGGCGCTGATCGTCATGAAAGCGGCCGAGAGCCCATCCGCCCGAAGCCTGATTCCGAGCGGCGCGGGCCAGCCGCCGATATCGTGCTCGACCGGGCCGAGCGTCCACACGCGCAGCAGCGTCGCCAGAACGACGAAGAAGATGACCGATGCGAAAGGAAAGGCGAGACGCGCCGCGAACCGCCCGAGGCAGATCGCCGCGAGCGCCGCCGCCAGCGGCGCGACGACGGCGAGCGCCGCCCAGGGTACGGCGAGAATGCGTTCAAGCGTCGCCGGGCTCATCCGAAGATCCTTCGCCCGGCAATTCCATCCGGCCGGTTTCCTGGAGCAGGCGAACCGCCAGATTCACGGCGAGCGCCGCCGCGGCGAAGGAGACGACGATTCCGGTGATGATGATCGCCTGAGGCACGGCGTCCGCGCCGGCCTCGGCGTCTCGTCGGCCGAGCCCGCCGAGAACCAGGAACACGCCGCTATTGAGGATGTTGAGCGCGAGTATGCGCCGCAGCAGATGCTGATTGGCGAATAGGCCGAAGGCGCCGACGCCGATCGCGACGAGGCCGCAGGCGCTGAAGAGAAAGGCGGCGCTCACGATGGTCGTCTCGGCGGCCCGAGAATCGCCCCGGCGAGCGTCGCTGCGATCGACAGGGTGAGAAGCGCCTCGATAGCGACGATCGCCGGCTTCGCCAAACCGGCGGAATAGCCGAGGAAGGTCCCGGCGAAGGCTCCGACGCTTGCGACAGACAGGAAGAAGCCGGGTCCGAGGATGAGCAGCAGGCGAAGCCGCCGACACGATTGGGGGGGCGGCTCGGTCAGCCCCGCCATCGCCACGAGCAGCCACACGGCGGCGAGCACTGTGGCGGCCTGGAAAGCGCCGCCCGGCGCATCCGCGCCCGCCCATAGCAGATAGGCGCCGATGAGCAATCCGAGGCTCGGCAGCGCGCGGCCGAAATTGGCCAGCACCCCGTCCGGCCGCGCGTGTTGGCGTGCGCCAGGCGCCTCGCCCCACAGCCGATCGGGCGTCAACGACCAGATTCCGACGAGGGAAACCAGAAGCACGATGCTCTCGAGGAGAGTGTCATAGCCGCGGAAATTGAGCAGAACGGCGGTGACCGGATTGGCGACGCCCGACGCGGCGAGATTGCGCTCGACGAGCGGCCGCAAGCCCGAAGTGCGCTCGGGAAGCGTCGCCACAACTGCCAGGAGCGCAGCAGCGCCGGCGGCGCAAACGACCAGCCGGGCGATCGCGCTGAAGCTGGCGCGCACCCTGTGCGCCGCGGCGTCCGTGGCCGTTTCGCGACGCGGTCGTCGTGCGGCGGCGGAGATCAGAAGCAGGCCGCTGAGGCCGGCGCCGATCGCCGCCTCGGTCAAGGCGACATCGGTCGCGTCGAGCCGCACCCAGGCGATAGCGACGAAGAGGCCATAGACGACGAAGAGAATAATCGCCACGAAATGATCGCGCGCAATCGCCGCGCCCAATGCGACGAGGACGATGAGCCCGCACAGAAGGAGGTCGAAGGCGAAGGCTGCGGTCATTCCTCGCTCCGCGCGAGCTCCCGCCCGGTCGTGAGAGCGATGCGCGCGAAGAGTTGCGCAATCGTCGCCGCGGCGAGATTGTTCAGCAGCCAGACGAGAAGCAGCTTCGACGCCATCCAGACGCCGCCGGTCTGCGGGATGAGCCCGATGACGATCAGGCCGAGGCCAAGATTATCCGCCTTGGTGAGCGCGTGCAGGCGGGTGAGCGCATCTGGAAAGCGCAAGAGCCCCAGAGTCCCGGCGATGAAGAAGACGACTCCCGCAGCCGCCAATGTGAGCGTCGCGGCGTCGGCGATCATCGCCATCGCGTTTGCTCCTCTTCCGGGTCGCCTGCTCCGTCGGACGTCACGGCCTTCGCGAAAGCGACGCCCGTGAAAGCCGCGAGCAGCGCAAGGACGAGCGCGACATCCACGATTTCCCATTTCCCGCTCGCGGCGGCGAGCAGCAGCAGAACGGCCGCTCCGCCTGCGCCGGCGAGCTGCGCGCCCATCATGCGATCGATCGCCGTCGGCCCCCGAATGGTTCGGATGAGGCTGACGCCGATCGTGAGCAGCACTGCGCCGGCGAAGAGCAGCAGAGTGTCAGCCATGGCGATCGTCCACCGTCAATCCGAAAACTCTCGCGATCTGGCCCTCCTCGGAGGCTATCTGCGCTTCCGGCTGCGCCTCGCCGTCGAGACAATGCACATAAAGATCGTCGCCGCTGGTTCCCGCCGCCAATGTTCCCGGCACGAGGCTCACAATGGCTCCGAGCCAGGCCCTCGGCGCGCCGGGCGGCAAACGAACGGGATAGGAGAGCCACCGGGGATCGAGCGGCAGACGCGGGTCGAACGCACGTGATGCGACGTCCAGCCCGCCGAGCAGAGACCGCCAGACAAATCTCGGCCACTGCCGCAGCATGGCGGCAATCCGCGCGTCATATCTTTCCTGGGCCGAAAACCGGAGGCCGACAGCGACAGCGGCGGCCGAGGCGAGCCCGCCCGACAGCCAAGCCGAAGGATCGCCCGAGGCGAGCGCCAGCCAGCAGGCGAAGAGCAGAACGAATCGCTTCGCGAAGAGCGGCAAACAGGTCGCAGGCGTCGACTGAACCATCGGTCCAAGCTCCGCTCGAAAGCCGATTTCAGATCCCGGAGATAAGAAGTTCGGCGAGAGGCTCCGGCGTCGACATAGAAGTGGGGCGAGCTAGAAGTGAGGCGAGACGTCCTCAGCGATTTCTTTTCGCGAGCGGTAGACCGCATGCTTCACGCCGCCGAGCCGGTGTCCACTTCGGCTGGAAACGCTCTATGTGGATCGATGTTCCTCTCGGCGTCGAATGGCGCAGGCCATTTCGAGCCTGCATCGGGAAAGGACCTCAGATGATCACTCGCAGATCGATGATCGCTGTCTCGGCGTTATGGCTCGCCCTATTCGCTGCGCCGCAGGCTTCACTGGCGGCGGAACATCTCACGCAGACGATTCGGGAAACGACGGAAGCGATCCAGGAGGGCAGAAGCGGATATTCCACATCCCTCGTGGAGCACGCCACGAATGCGCTCGATCATGCCAGAGCCGCTCAGAAGGCAAAAGCAGATCCGCACATCAAAACGGGAATCCGGCATCTTCAGAAAGCGATCCGAACAGCGAAGGGGACGCACAGCGGCCCCCGAACCGCCGTGGCGGTTCGGCACGCCGAAGCGGCGCTGACCCATTTTCAATCGGCCCGATAAACGCCCGCGATGCGCGCCTGATCGGAGGAGCGAGCCGATCAGGCCGTGACGAGCATATCGCAGGGCGGATTGTTCAAATAGGCGCGCGTTCGGCTTCCGCCGGGTGTGGCGAAACCGGCTCCGCTCATCCCCATGACCAGCAGATCCGGCTGCGTTCGTCGGACGACCGTGGCGATGCCGGCGTCGACATCATTGCGCTCGAGAATCGGAACGATACGGGGGAGCGCGCCGCCGACGCCGCTATCCGTGAACCGGCGTAATTCTTCCCGGACGTCTTTCGCTATTTGCGACGACCTTTCGTCGCGAAGCTCTTTCAGCTCCTCCTCGCTGAAATGTATGAATTGGGGGAATGGCGTCTCATAGACATGGAGTACGTGGAATTCAGCGCGCGGCGCCAAGGCGATAGCGGCGTGCAGAGCGCGCCTCGCGCATTCCGAGAAGTCGGTGTTCACGAGCGCGAGCCGATAGGGTCCTCGGGGACGATCCTTCACCAGCAGGACCGGCGCCCCGCAGTGCTGTATCGCAAAATGAGCGACGGTTTCGAAGAAGAGATCGGCAATGAGGCTTTCGTGATGGATGCCGAGGATGACGAGATCGGCGTCGAGCTCCTGGACGCTCCTCGCCACTTCCCGCGCCGGATCGCCGACGGAAATGCGAAATTGGGTCTTCGGGCTCGAAGGCGGCGCATAGTCGTGCAGCTTGCGCTCCGCGCCTCTCCTCGCCGCTTCGGAGGCGTCATAGGGCAGGACATGAACGAGCGCGAGCTCGGCCCCATGCTCGCCGGCGAGCTGTTTCGCTCTCTCGAAAGCGCGGTCGCTATGTGCGCTCAGGTCGAGCGCCAGGAGAATGCGCTTCATGAAGATCACCGTCTCGGTCGATCAGAAAAATAGGCCGCGAGGAGCAATCGTCAAAGAGCGATACGAGAGGCGGCAAGTCGCGGACTTTCGAAAGCCAGGACGCCGGCGTGGCCGTTGGACGTCACGCTGAAGCACGCCGGTTTCGCCGGCGTATGCTGTTCCCGGAAATGCTACGCGCGGCAGGTGGAGAGGTGGGCTCTCACGTCTCCCCACGTTTCAGGCGCGCCAGATACTCCTCGCGCGTCATGGATATCGATCCGGCCTCCTCGCGCCGAACCCGATCCCGGCCCGGGAGGACGTCACGGAGGACGTCCAGATTCTTCCAGGGCGCCATTTCGTCCCCGCGCGGCTCGCCCGGCACGAAGGGGGATGTTTCCGCGCGCTGATAGCGATGCACATAGCGCGAGCAGTTCACGAAGGCCTCATAGACCTTCACCACCAGCAAAAGCTCCGCGCCGGGAAAGGCTGCAAGCTCCGCCTCGTCGCGCACGAGGCGCGCGGCGCCGTGGATGCGCAGCCGGTGCGGCTGCTCGAAATCGATGAACAGCAGTCCGACCTTCGCATTGGCGGCGACATTGCCCGCGGAGAGATACATGCCGTTGCCATCGTAGCTCGGCAATGCGAGGGTCTGGTCGTCGAGCACCCGCACGAAGCCCGGCGCCCCGCCCTTGTAGGAACAGGTCGGAAAGCCGCGATGGTCGACGGTGGTGAGGAACACCATGTCCCGCCCGGCGATGAAGGCCCTGTGCTCGGCGGTCAGCGTGCTCGTCACCATCATCTTGCGCAGGGTGTTGGCCAGCGGCCGGCTGTCGAAGGCGTCCTGCAGCAAGCGGTGCGGCTCCCCATAGAGCTCGGCGATCGCCCCGAGCGACGGGCGAAAGTCGGGCTCGTCCGGAGGGGGAACGAGCGACCAGACGAGACGGTCGAGGCAGATCGTCCACAATATGCGGTGCGTCGCAGCCGCTTCCTCCCCCTGGAGCTCGCCGTGAGTGAGCGTCAGCTCGCAAGCATCGGCGCCCAGAGGGCGCAGATCGACGTCGACCCGCGTCGGCGGCCCGCAAAGGCCGGCTGCGGCCCCCTCATATTCCCAGCTCGAGGAGATCCGCCGCTCCGGCGCGACGTCGATGTAACGGCCGCAGAGCTGATAGCGCGTTCCATCTGGATCGAGGCCCTCCAGCCGGTAGGCGCCGCCCGGACGCGGGTCGATGACCGCCTCCCGCAGCGCCCCGGCTCCCGGAATCAGCCA
The DNA here is from genome assembly GCF_018887255.1 of Methylosinus sp. KRF6. NCBI lineage: Bacteria > Pseudomonadati > Pseudomonadota > Alphaproteobacteria > Hyphomicrobiales > Methylocystaceae > Methylosinus > Methylosinus sp. KRF6. Next base: position 1,912,029 of record NZ_JAHLJF010000001.1, read on the forward strand.
GCGGACCAGCCATTTCGGGTCCGTCCAGGCGGTGAATATCTGTCTCGCCGGCGCGTTGATGCGGCGGACCAGGACGAGCGAGACCGAACGACCCGCGGCGCTGGTCATGGCACGCGCTCCAACGTCACGCGGTCCAGGGCGCGGCCGCGCGTCTCGGGCAGGAACAGTCCTCCGACCACGAGCGCGACCAGCAGAACGCCGGCTGCGTACCACAGGCCCGCATAGAGATCGCCCGTGGCCGTGAAGGCGGCGAAGGAGATCGCCGGCAGGAAGCCGCCGAACCAGCCGCCGATATTGTAGGACATCGCGAAGGCCGTGGTGCGGATGCGGGTCGGGAACATCTCCGCCATCCAGGCCGAAAGCGGGGCGGACGCCATTGCGACGAAGACGCTGAGGGCGGCCATGAGCGTGATCAGCATCGACACATTGGTCAACTCCGGCGCGGCGCGGGCAGGATATCCCGCATCGGCCAACGCAGCGGCGAGGGCGACGTCGAAGGCCTTGGCCTGCTGCGTGAAGGCCGCCCGGTCGAGCCCGACGCCCTCGAAGGCGGGAACCACCGCGGCGCCGATCTCCACCTCAGCGACGCGGCCCGGCGACGCTGCGCGATTGGCGTAGGGCACGCCGAGCTTGGCGACGGCGCGCCGGGCGATGTCGCAGGGGTTGCGGAACTCGGCGAGGCCGAACGGATCGAACTGGGGGCTGCACGTCGCCGGGTCGGCCGCCACCGTCACCGGATGCGTGGTCATCGCCGCCGCAAGGCGCGGGTGCGCATAGTGGGTGACGCCGAGGAACACCGGATAGGCGGCGAGCGCCGTGCCGATGAAGCCGGCGAGCACGACGGGCTTGCGGCCGATCCGATCCGACAGCCAGCCCGCCAGGATCATGGCGGCGATGAAGACCACGCTGTAGCCGAGGATGGTGTAGTGCAGCAGGAAGGGATCGATCTTCAGGTTCAACGCCAGGAGATAGATCGGATAGGAGCCGGTCGCGATCGCGACCGACTGGCCGGCGGCGGCGCCGAACAGGACGAGCAGCGCCACGCGCAGATGGTCCCAGCGACCGAACGCCTCGCGTAGCGGCGTCCGCGAGCCGCCACCCGACCGTTTCATAGCCAGGAACACCGGAGATTCCTGCAGGCGCAGCCGGATATAGACCGAGACCAGCATGAGCACGGCGGAGAGCAGGAATGGAATGCGCCAGCCCCAGGCCTCGAACGCCGTCTTTCCGAGCGCCAGCTCGCAGGCGAGCACGACCAGGATCGCCAGAGCCAGGCCGCTCGCCGCGGTGACGGCGATCGCGCTGGTGGCGAAGCCGCGCCGGTGGGCGGGGGCATATTCGGCGATATAGGTGACTGCGCCGCCGAACTCGCCGCCATAGGCGAGGCCCTGCAGAATGCGCAACGCCATGAACAGCAGCGGCGAGGCGACCCCTATGGCCGCGTAGCTCGGCAGCAAGCCGATGAGCACGGTCGACAGGCCCATGATCAGTATGGTGAGTAGAAAGGTGAATTTGCGCCCGGCGCGGTCGCCGAGGGGGCCGAACACCAGCCCGCCGAATGGGCGGGCGACATAGGTCACGGCGGCGGAGAGCAAGGTGAAGATATAGGCATAGGCGGGATCGAGCCCGGAGAAGAATTGGGCCGCGACGATCGCGGCCATCGGCCCGTAGAGCACGAGATCATAAGCTTCGAAGACGGCTCCGAGAGAGGAGGCCACCACCACCCGGCGCAGGCTGCCGGGATCGGCCGCCCGGTCGGCGGCAGGCGCGGGCACGGACGTTGGAGCCCGTTCGCTCGAGAGGACATTCTGGGTCAAGCGCTTCCTCCATCCTATTTCTACCGGTTGGCGACTCTAGGGACCCGTGTCCTCCGCCTTCATCTGAGCGACCACGGCGTCCAGGGCGTCGAGCCGCTCGCTCCAGAAGCGTTCATGCGCATCGAGCCAGTTCCGGGCGGCGTCGAGACCACGGCGGTCGAGGCTGCACATCTGATGACGGCCCTGCTTGCGTCGGATGACGAGACCCGCTCGTTCCAGCACCTTCATGTGGTTGGAGACAGCGACGAAGGAGATCGGAAATGCGGGAACGATTTCTCCAATGCTGCGCTCGTGTTCGGTCAGCATACGCAGAATCGCCCTGCGGTGCGGGTCGGCCAGAGCATGAAAGACCGTGTCGAGCGTCGCCTCAGAACATTTAATCATTTTATTAAATATCGTCGCCGGCGACGTCGGCTGTCAAGATGGAGTGCGGAAATAAAAGGCCACGCCTCTACGGAAGGACGAAGGCGCCGCCAAGACGCATTGGCGCAAGGTCTCGCCGATCAGTTCCGGCCGACGCTCGCAAAGCTCGCCGCCTTCATGGACGACACCGAATGCGACGCGCTCGCCTATAGGCGTCGTGGAAATGCGCGCGGAGAGCGAACGCCTCGGCGACGGGACTGGAACGAAGCCGCTCGTCGAAACGCGCGAGAGCGTCCGACTCGCTCTCGAAGGGCGCTTGTAGGCTCTCGAATGAAACAGAGGCGGGAAAGCTGATCGCATTTTAATTCCGTTCGAATCAAGACTATTATCAAGCTATATCGAATTTAGCTTGAGCGACAGAAGATACCTTTGTCGCTTTCACCGACCGGCTCGAAATGCGACGCCGTGCCCGCCGAAAGCAAGCCTCAGAACGGTTCCAAAGGTGGGCTTTCGGCCCGAAAATCGACGAAAAGGGCCGTTTTTCGGGCCTTTCTCCTGCTCGCCTCCGTGTGTGGGCGGCGAACTTCGGCCTTCGGATGCGATTTCAAACGACCGATTTGTGATATTAATAACAATTGAAATTTCGCCTATTGATCACATCATGGGCGATATGATATCGTTGCAGCAATGAGATTAGTTCTGGATACGAACGCCCTGATCGCAGCACTCCGAAGCCCAAGCGGAGCCTCCGCCGAGCTTCTCAAGCTTGCACGTCGAGGACGTATCCAGCTTCTGGCCAGCGCCGCCCTCGCAATCGAATATGAGGCCGTGTGTCTGCGCGACGAACACCGAAAAGCGGCCGGCCTGTCGACGAAAGAGGTCGGTCAGTTTCTCGACGCGATCATCGATCTGATCGAACCGGTCGAAATCTGGTTCCTTTGGAGGCCGCAATTGCGCGATCCGGGCGACGAGTTGGTGCTCGAGGCGGCGGTGAATGGGCGGGCCGCGACGATCGTCACGTTCAATTTGCGTGACTTCGGACTTGTGCGAGAGCGCTTTGGGATCGACGTTCTCACGCCGAGAGATACGCTGATGAGGATAGTGCAATGAAAACCAAAACAGCCGCTTATGCGCTTCGGCTCCCCGCTTCGATGAAGGCGGAAGCCGAAAAGATCGCCGCCGAGGATGGCACGAGCCTCAACCAGTTCGTCGCTTCGGCGGTGGCCGAAAAGGTTTCGGCGTTACGGACCGCTCGCTATTTCGCGGAAAAGAAAGGCCGGACCGATTGGAGCGCCTTCGACCAGATCATGCGCCGCGAGGGTGGCGCTCCGCCGGTTGCGGACGACGAGATTCCTGAAGCTTATCGAACGGCTCGCAAATAGTCCGTCGCTGATTTCGTCGGAAGGAAACCAGCGCGAATGCCCCTGATCGGCTACGCCCGCGTCTCGACCGAGGATCAGGTCACGGACGCGCAGACCGATGTGCTGAAGGCGGCCGGCTGCGTCGAGATTTTTCGCGAGCATATGTCGGGGGCGAAAGCCTCGCGGCCGGAACTCGCCAAGGCCCTTTCGCGGGTGCGCCGCGGCGACGTGCTGGTCGTCGCGCGGCTCGATCGTTTGGCCCGCTCGCTGTCGCATCTCCTCGCCCTGATCGCCGAGCTCGACGCCAAGGGCGCGCATTTCAAATCGCTCGCCGATCCCATCGACACCACGACCCCGCAGGGCCGGTTCGCCCTGCAGGTTCTCGGCGCCGTGGCCGAGTTGGAGCGCGCCCTGATCCGCGAGCGCACCAAGGACGGCCTGCGCGCCGCCAAGAAGCGCGGCCGCATCGGCGGCAACCCAAAACTGCGCGCCGGCGACCGCGACGCCATCCAGCGCATCGTCGACGCCAAGGCGGCGAATTATTTCGAGCGCGTCAATCGAACGGCCGAACATTGGTTGCCGGTCGTCCGGCAAATGCGCCCGGATCACCGCTGGCAGGATGTCGTGCGCGTGCTCAACGCCAAGCGCGATGGCGTCAGCGGCGCTCCCCTGCCCCAATGGACCGTCGAGCGCCTGAAGCGCGCGGTCAAACGCTTCGTCGCCGAGGGTCTGATCGAGCCCTGCCTCCTCCATCAAGCCGCCAGCCGAAAAGTCAGCAACGAACGCCTCGTCACGCTCGTCGCCGGGATCAAACGGGCCAATCCCGATCTGACG
>NZ_JAHLJF010000001.1:1916503-1917412 GCF_018887255.1 Methylosinus sp. KRF6
GCCATGGGCGGCTCTGGCGTCTCGAAGAGCCAGGTCAGCCGGCTCTGCCAGGAGATCGACGAGAAGGTCGACGCCTTTCTCGAGCGACCGCTCGAGGGCGACTGGCCCTATCTGTGGATCGACGCCACCTATGTGAAGGCGCGCCAGAACGGCCGCATCGTCTCGGTGGCGACGATCGTCGCCGTCGGCGTCAACGCCGATGGAAGGCGTGAAGTCCTCGGAATGGATACGGGCCCATCGGAGGCCGAGACCTTCTGGACCGAGTTCCTGCGCGGCCTGCGCCGGCGAGGATTGCGCGGCGTCAAGCTCGTCGTCTCCGACGCGCACGAGGGGCTGAAGGCCGCCGTCGCCAAGGTGATGAACGCGTCCTGGCAGCGCTGCCGCGTGCACTTCATGCGCAACGCGCTCGCCCATGCCGGCAAGAGCGGAAGGCGCGTCGTCTCGGCGCTGATCGCCACCGCCTTCGCGCAGGAGGACGAGAGCGCCGCCAAGACGCAATGGCGCAAGGTCGCCGATCAGCTCCGGCCGACGCTTCCAAAGCTCGCCGCCTTCATGGACGACGCCGAATGCGATGTACTCGCCTATGCGAGCTTTCCCAAGGATCACTGGCCGAAAATCCAGTCCACCAACGGCATTGAACGGCTCAACGGCGAGATCAAGCGCCGCACCGAGGTCGTCGGCATCTTTCCGAACGAGAAGGCGATCAAGCGCCTCGTCGGCGCGATCCTGTTGGAACAAAATGACGAATGGGCCGTCCAGCGCGGCCGCTACATGACACTGGAAACGATCGCTGCTTTGAGCAATGATCCCATCGTCAAGCTGCCCGCCGTGGCCGCCTGATCAAACCGGCTGCTGCCGGAGCCCCTCGACGGGACCGACCAGAGCTACACCACGCTCTGGGGCACGATC
>NZ_JAHLJF010000001.1:1917512-1943015 GCF_018887255.1 Methylosinus sp. KRF6
CCAATATGGAAGATGTGCTCGCCGTCTATCAACGGCCGCATGATCCGCAGCGCCCGGCGCAAGGCGCGCCACGATTACGAATACGAACGCAATGGCGTGGCCAATCTGTTCATGATGTTCGCGCCGCTCGAAGGCTGGCGCTGCGTCGATGTCACCGACCGCCACGCGGCCGTCGATTACGCCCATGTGCTCAGGGACTTGTCCGACAAGCATTTTCCCAACGCGGCGAAGATCGTGCTGGTGCAGGACAATCTCTCGACGCACACGCCGGCTTCGCTCTACGCCGCCTTTCCCGCCACCGAGGCGCGACGCCTGGCCGAGCGCTCAAAACCGCAACAAACATCACGTCGAGGCCGACTGGCAACTCACCACCAGAGACGCTCGCCTCAAGCTGAAATCCCTATACCCGCAGTTCCAATGACTCGGGCCACTAGATCGAGCGCAGACGTCCGCTCGACCGATGTGCGGCTCTTCGTCGCGGCGGGTTCATTTCCTTTGTCCATCAACGTTCTCCGTCAGTTTCAATTCCTCGACAACCTTGCCCAACTCGTCGAAGCGCGCGTCCCAGAGCCGGCGATACCTTTCAACCCATGCCGCCTCTTCCTCCAGCCTGCGTAGGCCGAGCTTGCAGATACGCACGCGCCCAACCTTCGCGGTCGTGACGAACCCCGCTTGCTCCAACACGCCGACGTGCTTCATCATGCCCGTAAGGGTCATGTGGAACTTCTCGGCCAGCTCAGTGATCGAAGCGTCTGCGCGTCCGAGTTGCTCCAGAACGCCGCGTCGTGTGGCGGCGGACAGTGCGGCGAAAGACGTATCGAGGCGGGGCTGTATATGCTGAAGCATTTGGTTCAGTGTTTAACGCGAGAATTTCCGACACGCAATCACCGTTCCGTAGTTCATGCCTTTTTTCCATGCCCAATCGCCGACTCCGACGACTTTGACATAGGCAGGCGCGGCGCCGGCGCTTCGCTTGATATATCTCTAAATCGTGGTGTGACCGACCTGCATGCCGAGGCGACCCATCAGCCGTTCAAATGGCCGTCCGCCAACGCTATGCCCGAATACGCGAACAACTCCCGTGAGGCGCGTCGTTTGTCGCGCGAACGGCGCTGCGAGCCCTGGAATGCGTTCGGCGAAGACGCGCCGCTCGCAATTTAGATTGCGGCATCGCCCGCGCGTCAAGTGAACTCGAACCTCGACTGGCGTCCCCTGCGCGGGAAGATCGCGGAGCTTTCAATGATAGGAACTATGCCGCACATTCGACTGCAGCCCGCACGCTGCGGCATATAGCATGCGCGTCGGCGCTCAGCGAGACCGCCCATTCCGCCTCCAGGCGCTCGACCGTTAGTATCTGCAAATTTGGCGCAGGAGCCCAGCAAGTCGATGCGACATCTCAAACCAAACCGCAACAACCATCCGATTTGCATCGAGAATGAAGCAGAGCCGGCCTGCGGCGGAGCATCTCATACGGACATTGTCGCGTCCGCGACAAAGCGTTCGAGCTTTCCCAGGCAGCCCCGCCAGCCGAGCGCGTGCTCATCACGCACGGCCGCATCGCCGAAGCGTTCATGGTGGATGCGAACCTCTGTGCCGTCAGGGTGATCGAGGAAGACGACATGCAGTAGCGAGGACTCGGTCGAATGCGTGCTGAGCTTCCAGGTATAGCTGAGGGCTCTGTCGCGAATTTTTTTCTCGCGGGCGGGTTGGGTCCATGATCGCGGGGCGGGGCAGGCGGAATAGGGCTTTGTCGCAAATTATGTTTATGGACGCGATGAGCGTGTGTGGGAGTGACGCGGCTCAGGCCGCGAGGGCATAGAACTGCTGGGCTGGACGCAATTCGCCTCTGGTCTGCAACTGGTCCTTTCGGCTCATATGCATGAGCTCGATCCCCGAGAGTGTCGCAGCAGCCGACCGAAATGATTTGAAGCCCAACATCGGCCGCGTCACTCGCTTCACCGCTCGATGGTCCTGCTCGACAATATTATTGAGATATTTGATACGCCGGATTTCGATGTCCGCTTCATGCTCCGCATTGTAGCTTTCGATCGCTGCCGTGTTGGCGCCGCTCTTGTCGATCGTGATCTTCTCCGGCTTGCCATGTTGGCCGATCGCCTTACGCAGGAAACGCAACGCGGCTTTGCGATCCCTCTTGGCGGTCAACAGAAAATCGACTGTCGCGCCTGCCTTGTCGACGGCCCGATAGAGATATTTCCAGCAGCCTTTGACTTTCACGTAGGTCTCATCGAGACGCCAGCTGGATCCGATCGCGCGCTTGCGAGCACGGAACTGTTTCTCCAGCAAAGGCGCATACTCGACGACCCAGCGGTCGAGCGTGGAGTGGTCGACTTCGACGCCTCGCTCTTCCATCATTTCCTCGAGCTGACGATAGCTCATCGGATACGCCACATACCACCGGACGCTCCACAGGATCACGTCGCGTTCAAAATGGCTGCCCTTGAAATCGATCATCACTCTATTCCGCCTGCCCCGCCCCGCGATCATAGACCCAACCCGCCCGCGAGAAAAAAATTCGCGACAGAGCCATTTCGATGATCGAATGCGAGTCCGTGCGCCGCCTCGATGCTGCGCGAGAAGTTCGCGCGCCGCCCGATGTGACGCCTGATAGCCGTCGAGCGTGATTTTGCGCGGCGGCCGTCCGTGACGCGCGAACGCACGACGGAAAAACGCTTTGGCGGCGGCGACATCTCGCTTCGCGCGCAGCAAAAAGTCTACGGTCTTTCCTGCCTTGTCGACGGCGCGGTAGAGATAGACCCAGCGACCCTTGATCTTGACGTAGGTCTCATCGACGCGCCACGATCCGCCAGCCCGGCGCGCGAAACGGTTCCACCGCTTTTCGAACTCCGGAACGTAGCGCTGAACCCAGCGCATGATGGTCGTATGGGCCAACGACAAACCGCGCTCCGTCATCATTTCCACGAGATCTCGGAAGCTGAGCTTGTATCGCAGATACCAGCGCACGCAGAGAACGATGATTTCGCGGTCGAAATGGCGTCCTTTGAAAAGATCGTCCACGCTCAGCATCGTCCATAACCCCAGAGTTCGGTTCCGCCCTCCGAAGGATTATGTCCCGCTCACGCCGTTTGCACCAGAGCCCCCGCATCAAGCTCAAAAGCCTCTACCCGGTCTTCCCCGTTCAAAATGGCTGAATCACGCCACTAGATTTCGGCCGCGCATCTTGCCAGTTTCGCTCACGAAATAGGCCTCGCACGTCGAGGCGGCGTCACATCAGCGCGCGCCGTCGTGGGGCTGGCCCCGGTCCCTGAGCATTCCGGCGAGAGACTCCAAGGCACCCTGCCAGGATGGCCGTTCGAACTCGTTCGATGTAGGGTAGCTCGCCGGCTCGAGTTGCTCCGCTCGATCGTCGTCTCGACGCTCGTGCACTCGATCCTGTCCGACGATGTCAGACTGCTCCGCAGCCCTTGTTTTCGTCGAAAAAGCGGTTGCGGCGGGAGCGACCGAACGCGGGCGCGGCGGCATCCTCTTCTTGATATGCGACAGCACCGCATTCGGTCCTTCGTCGTTGTTGCGGATTTGATTGGACTCGGACGCCGGCTTCGCGTCGTCCGCGGCGGCAGGAGACTCGACGCGCGGCGACGTCGAGAAGCGTATCGAGCCCATAGCAGAGTGCGCTCCATTATCGGAGAACGAGAAGCGGCCTGGCCAAATCCTGGCGTTCGGCGGCGCCGCCGCCGCCTCATCGGCCGCTGTCATCTGCGCCGGAGCGACTTGCACGCCGAGGGAAGGCGTCTCCACGGCGATTTCCGAGGATTGGGGCCTCGCCTGCTCTGTCGCGGCGTTGAGGGACGCCTCTTCGAGCATCTCCAGCGAACGTTTCAGCTTCGGCGGGTCGGCGATCGCATCGTCCCGGGTCGTAGGTCGCGTCGCTTTCGGCGCGACCTTCGTCATCCGGACATTTTCGATCCTATTCGGCCGCGGAAGCGGATCGACGGCACCGCCCGGCCAAACGAGCCGAGCACCGAGACCCGATGCGACGAGCAGGACCGCCGCAGCGATATAGCTCACAGCGGGCAACGTTTCCGGCCGCTCGGCGGCTCCCGCCAAATTTCGACTCGGCGCGGATCGCGCGCGACGCCGATCCGTCGGCTCGCTGTTGTTCGCGTCGGACCTCGCGTTTCGCTTCGCTTTCGAATGCGCGGCGGCGACATCGCGAGCGCGGGGACTCCGAAATCTTGCTCCGTCGGTGGCGATGCTGTCGCCGGAGCGACGTTCGTCGAGACGACGGATCTCCGGCTCTGTCCGAACGGCGCTTTCCCCACGGGCTCTCGAAGGAGCTTGCGGCGGGTTTTCAAAAATAAGCTTGCGAAGCTCTTCCTTTTCCAGAGCTAGGCGGAACTGCTCGTCGTCGGCGCTGCGATTATCCCGTTTTGCCGAGTGACGGCCGACGACGGTCTCGAATTCCACGGTGTCTTTCACCATCCGCTCGGCCTCCTGGCTACCGGCGCATCTCCGAACAGGATGCAGCGGCTGGATCGGATATACGTAAGCACGATCTCATCCTCGCGGAAGAAAAAGCAGGGAATCGCGTCAGATTGACGGCGGCGCCGCATGGGTCTGGGCTTCAAGATAGTCGAGGTTGAGATTTGACGCGCGTTCGGATCATGCCGATCACCGGCCAATTAAGCAAAGATGCGGAAAGCACGGATCGCCGATATAGCTGCGGTCGCAGAACAACCAATTGACCGCGTGGCGGACGAGACGGCGTCGTAGCACAGAGGCGGCAATCGTCTGTCGATGGCTTCGAACGGCTCTTCAATCGCAGGGAGGATCGGCGAAAAAGGTCTCCACCCGTCTCCTGAAGCGATTGTCCTGGATAAAAGACCTTCTCCGATTTCGGAACGCAGATCAGAAAAGTCGGCGTAGGCTCCGACGTCGACAATCAGCTGACCGACACTCACGTCTATTTTCGAGACGGAGCTGTCTATGCCTGCACACATGCCCAACTCTCATCGGCACGCCCTCTCGCCTAGGCCGATCAGTTCGCGTCCGGTGAGGGTATTCTCGGGATTCAACGTCGCGTCGTCGAGCATATGGCGCCGAAGAACCTCCTCGCGCACTCGCAGAGGATAGGCGTCGAGCAGCAATGTATTCCCGGTCGTCGAGACAAACGAACCTTCCAGCGCCGCGTGGAACCAGAGGATGGCGTCCGGTCTCACACATCTGTTCTTCGCAGCCAATTTGATCGTGCAAGCAGACGCGCAGGTGCCTTCTATCACAACCAGGGCCTCTGATCTGTTCGCAGCGGCGACGGCGTTCACATAGCTTGGAATGTCTCCGCCGCGATCCACGGGATGCGGTCCAAAGAGCTTCGCCCAGCTGGTCACCTCGTTGTGCGACGATGCGGCCGTTCGAGGGACGAACATCAGTAGACAAGCCAGGACGACGACCAAGCCAAAGGCCGGAGTCGCGCTCGGCTTCGCTGTTACCGAATGGCCGAACCGAGCCATCACGCAATCCTCTTCCGCCTCAGCGCAAAATTTCCTCTGGAATTTCCAAGCCGATCGGATCCGAGCAAAATTCGTGATCCCGGAAATAGGCGCACGCCACATAGGAATGGACGCGCCCTGGAACGACGTCGGAGTCGAACAACTGCCCCGATAGGCCATCCGCCTGGACATATTTCGATCTTCCGGCGGGGATGCGATATATTCTCAAGTCGTGGGGCGTCGGCTCCCATGTCAAGACGACGCCTATGGCACCCTCGCGCCAATCGAAATGCGCCCGGAACTCGGCCGGAGCAAAGGCGGCCGTCGACAGATCGTCGGAAAGGTGGACCTTTTCGTTCCCGGCGGAAATAGCGACGAATTCCGAACGAATTCGTGTCTCGAACGGTGAGTATCCGATCAGATAGACTGTGCCTGCCGCGACAAGCACGGCGAACGCCGCGCCTCCTGTGACCAAGTAGCTTTGCTCGGAGAGGCCGCCGAGTCGCGGATCGGCTCTCGCGGCCGTGAGCAAGTTTTCGAGCCAACGGAAAGGCGGACGCGAATTCAGGTCTGTGGCCATTGCGCCGAGCTCCTCCTCATAAAATAGCCGCGAGTGGAACACGCGTTGGCCATTCTAGAGACCTTTCCGCCGCCGATGGAACGAAAGACTAGCGAGCCGAGGTCCGTCACGCCGAACGAACGACAAGGCGGTCGTCCAACGCACCGACTTCGGTAACGACCGCGACGTTCCGCCAACCGACCAGATTCCCGCAGGCCAGGGCAAATACGCAGGCCAAGGCTGTCGTACGTAGCGGGTAATCCACCAGAGAATGTATCGCGAGCAGCAAAACGACAATGCTGGATGCGCGCGCCAATCTCTGGTCGAAATCGCCAAAGCCATTGCCGACTTCGCGCCAGACTCGCCTGCTCGCGGCCAATAAGCTGACGGACAATACAGCGACGACCGCCAAGCTCGGCACGCCGCCTTCCAGCCACAATTCCAACCAGTCGTTATGAGCGCGATTGATCAGTTCCGGCGTGATCTGCTGCGGAGTCTCGAACCATTGATAGATCGAGGCAAAGGTCCCGAATCCCGCCCCGACCGGCATATACGCGCTCGCCGCCTTCCATGTCGTACGAAAAATGTCGACGCGCGGCTCATACGAGGCGATCCTCTCGACGATTTGGACAAGCGTGTCGCTCCAGATCGCCGCCGCGAGAACGGTCGTGCTCGCCGCAACCGCCAACAGCTTGCCGAGAAGCCGAGAAACTTCTCCGGCGCGAGCCGTGACGTGGCTGTCCGAACGACTGAATTCGTGCAAAGCCATCGCCCCCAGCCCTAGCCCCGCCGAGACCATGAGCAACAGTCCTGCACGCGAGGCCGCAGATACGACGCCGAAAATGAGCGTGGCGTAGAGCAAGAGACAGAGGACGAGCGGACCGGCTCTGATCTCGTCCCTGTCTCGAAATAGGCCGATCGACCACGCGCCGAGCAACGCCATAGCGCTGTAGGACAACGCGCTGTAATGATTCCTATTGGCGAAGAACCCCACCGCCGCGTTCAAATTTGTCGTCTCGAAGAAGCGCAGCGGCGACTGAGGTCCTCCGGCGACCTGCGCAACTCCGAGAACGACGTTCAGCGTTGCGGCAATCAGCACGAAGAACGCCATCGAGCGGCGCGTTCCCGGCCCTAGGAGCGCGGCCGACAGGAACACGGCGATCGGCGGGGCGAGCGATAGACAGCTGCGCAGCGTGGTCTCGGGCTTGAGGCTGAGCGGGAGCCACGGCGGATCGATTCCCGCCTGAATGAAACCCTGATAAATCGTCTCTCTTCCCGAGAGACTCGACCAAATCCAGGGCGGCAAGGGCCATAGCTGGACCGTTGGGGCCGCGACGATGATCGCCGCGAGAAAAAGCGGACCGAGACCAGACGCCGGTGAATTGAAGCGCATCAGACGGATCGCGACGAGGAGGATGAGCGCCAAGCTGGCCAACTGTGCGATCGCGTCCGACCAATGACCTTGCGTGGTCGCGCCTCCCAACGGGAGCGTGACGGCAAAAACGGACACGACCAGCCACTCTCCGCCCGACTTGGGCAATGTGCCGTTCACCATCGGGAATGCTCCGACTATGAGCTTCTGGCGTCAAAAATTGCGCGCACGCGACGGAAAGCGTGCGCGCATTCGGGCAAAAACCCGAATCAAGGGCTGATCGGGGGCAACAGCGGAGAGGAGGAGCCGCCGCTAGAAGAATTGGAAGCGGCGATGCCGGCGGCGAGGCCGCCGGCGCCCGCGAGGAGAGCCAGGCCGGGGACTACATACTCCGAGAGACCCGGGTCCACGGATTGCGCCTTCGCTCCCTCGATTCGCTTCGAGCACTCTTTCGCGGAGACCGAGATCACGGCGATCGAACGGGAACCGATTTCGCGTTCTCCTTTGCACTTGCCGCGCAGGTAGAACACCGTCACGGAGCCGTCGCCGACGGCCAGGCGATCGCCTTCCGACAGCTGGGTTCCCCGACTCGCCGTGACAATGCCCTCCGCGGTTTGGATCGACACCTGGCCCGATGTCTCGCGGACGACGGCGACGGGCACCGCCAGCGCCACGTTCGCGCTCAGTAGGACCGCTGCTACAGAAAACACTTTCGGCGCAATTTTCATATCGGGTCTCCCTTCGAATGGCGCAGTTAGACCGCAATGTCGAATCGTCGACGCATCAACCTTTAAAGCGCAAATTTCGTCATGCATATCCAAGTCGCGCTTTGCCAAAGATAACAGCAACGTGTTTCGACAAACAAATGAAATTTCAACGTAAGTAGCGAGGACTCGGGTTTTGCCGAGCGTGGCAGCAGCACTTCAATGCTGCCTTTGCTTCGCCAAGCGAACGCCCGGCCTCGAGGGAAACGGCGATGCTCGCGTCGCTCGTCCCACGGTTCGCGACGACGAACGGCTCCGCGGCCGACTCGACGGGAGACCTCCACGAAGCCGTCGCCCCGATGAACAACGCGGCGAGCCCGGTAGACTTGCGCAACATTGCTAAATGACGCCGATCGAGCGGCCGATCCGATGATAGATCCTATGGACAATTCCGTTCACATGCGCCACGTAAGGGACCATTCCCTGTCCGACGGCTCTCGGATCGGCCGGCGTGCATTTGTACCGCCCCAGATCGACGAGGACCGGCTTGCCCGAATAGGGCTTTCTCGCCACGAGCATCGCATCTGCGTTGGTCGCGCTATACCACTCCTTGTTGTCTTTCGATGGCGCGCTGTTGGTATGTGCATGCAGAACGTCCAGATTAACGTATCTTGCGAGCGCGATCATTCCATCCGTGAAAAATCGCCAACAATCGACAGGGTACCGATGCTCGGCGAAGCCATTGGGAGCGATGATGCACAAGATCCCGTCCTTCTTCAGCACCCTGGTCATCTCGGCGACGGTGATCCAAAAGAACTCAATGTGCTCGAGCGCCTGGCCCGAGATCACCACATCGAAGCTGTCGTCGGCCAATTCCTTCCAGGAATAGGGAGATTCCGGAACGAAATCCACGTTCGGGCCGGCCTCGATGTCCAGGCCGACATATTCGAACCTCGGATCGTCGAAAATTCTCCTGTAGGTGCCATTGACGCCGTAGCTCCCGACATCGAGAATTCTTGTCCTTTTGTCGTGTGCCGACACATAATTTTGAACGAACCACTCCATTCTCAGCAACGAGCTTTTGTGCATGAGTCGCCCTCCTCTCATCGAACAGCGGCATTTTGCGCTGATTTCTCCGGTGGTGGAGACGCCGTAAGCGCGGGTGCTCGACGTCGCCGCCGTCGCCCTTTTCCTCGCCCGGAGGCAGTAGACGGCAGCATCAGCTGCCTTCAATCGACGGTTTCATGTTCTGGAATTTTGACATGAAACCTCGGAAGCTGCCGGCGCTTCCTGACGGCGGCGAGTCCGTCGAAGAATTGGTTATCGACGACGCTACGGAGAAAATCAGGGTCGCTCTGCGAGCCGATGCGAACGATCGCGTTGTCGCCGCCATAGGACGCGCATTGCCGGTTGATGTCGATTCCGTATAAGCGCGCCTCCGTGCTTAAAAGCTTGCGCCACGGTGCGAGAGAGCCGTCGTGACACACGCCGATCTCGAGCATGTCGACGTCGGTTCCGCGACAGGCCCGGCAAACAATCGTAGATGGGCCTGCCCGCGTTGCTCATTAATTCGAAACTCCTATGAAGTCGCTCAGGATGCTCTCCCAGGCGTCGAGCGCCTTCGGCAACCCATAGACGTCCCGAATTCGCGTCGCGCTTGCGCGAGCAAGCCGCTCGATCTCTTCGGGAGCCGCCATCAACTTCCCGAGGGTCATCGCCAGCGCCTCGACTCGTCCACCTCTTCCGTCGACGAGCAGACCATTCACATGGTTTTCGATCAGCGTATCGGTTCCGGGACAATCGTCGAAGGCGACCGCCGGCGTGCCATTGATCAGGGACTCGGCCGTCGCCAAGCCGAAGCTTTCATATCTCGACGGCGACACGAAGAGACTGGCTCGGCGATATTCGACGTCGATTTCTTTGATCGCGCCCGGCAGATCGACGCGGCCGGCAAGACCCAAATCGGCAACCTGCCTTTCGAGATCGCCCCGCAGCTCTCCTTCACCAACGATCCTCAAGGTCCAATAGGGAAAGCGTTCCGCGAGCTCGGCGAAGGCGGCGATGAGGCAGGCGTGATCTTTCTCCTGGGACAAGCGTCCGACCGAGAGCAGGATCTTTCGCTCGGTCGCCGGCTCTTTCCAGCCCTCGGACGACGCCGAGACGATCGGATTGGGAACGACGGTCATCCGGCGCCTCAGCCAATGCGGATATCGCATTTTGATCTGGTCGGAAACCACCGTGATCCTGCTCGCGAGCAAGGGCGTCGTCATGAGAAGCGTCTGCTGGAGAGGCCGCAATCTAAAATGCGCGAGGTCGGTGTGTTCGCTCGCGACCACGGGAATGCCCGTGCCCACGAGCGCCATTCCGATCGGAATATACGAGCTGTGCATGAAGGCGACGACGACGTCCGGACGACGATCCAGTATTTCTCGGCGGATGAGCCAGATGCGCTCGACGACCTCCCAGAACCTCGAGCTGCGCTCGACCGTTCCGACGCCCAGAAACAACCGCCGCACGGAGGGAGAGAGCGGATAGTACGGCTGTGTATCGGGCGGATCGCTGGTGATGAGCGTGACATGATGTCCGCGGTCGACGAGCCCGGATGCGACACTGGCGAGCACGCGCTCCGCCCCGCCGCCGGGGAGGCTCATGGCCTTGATCACCAGCGCTATATTCAGGCGAGACACAGGCCCATCCATTGTCGCTACGCCAGCCCCAGGGCGGCGAGATGACGCGCGACGACTTCATCCGTCGTGAATGGACGCACGGCCTCCTGCAGCTTGTCGGCCTTCGGCTTCGTCTCGAGCGCTCTCAGGATCGCCCGCGCCAGCGCTTGCGGCGATCCGACCGGAACCAACTCACCGAACTCGCCATCCTTCAGCACCTCGCGCGGACCCGTGGGACAATTCGTCGAGACGACGGGACAGCCGCAAGCCATGGCCTCCACGAGGACATTGGGCAGACCTTCGACGCAGGACGCAAGAACGAACAGCCGCGCCTTCTGGAAATACTTCAGCGGATTGCTCTGGAATCCGAGGAGCTGCGCGCGATCTGCGAGCTCCAATCGATCGATCAGCGCCTGCAATTCCTCCCGCAGGGGACCGTCTCCCAGAATGACGAGCCGCGCGAATCTGCTGTCGTTGATGATCTTGACCGCCGCGATCACATCCGCGAATCTCTTTTCCGGCGCCAACCGGCCAGCGGAAACGATGAGCGGAACGTCTGTGTCCGCGAACCACGGATGGTCCACGCTCTCGTTTTTCTTTCGATGCAAATCGTCGTCGACAATGACATTGTAGATAGTCCTGTGGCGGGTCTGGCCGAAAACATTCCGATATTGCCCGACCATGTCTTTCGAAACGCACGTCAGCACATCGGCTCTTTGCCACAGCAGCCGGCTGAGCTGCTTTAAAACCCATCGCTTGGAGAACGGAACGTTCGAATAGGCCTCATAGGGAGTGACGCGGGAAGAAACGCTCAATTTCGCGCGCGATCCAGAAAGATATGTGGCGAAGGCCACCACAGCGTTGAGGTGATCCTCCGCGGAGAAGATCACATCCGGCCGCGTGTCGCGGATGAAGCGCGTGACGGGGATCAGCAGATTGACGGCGCGCGGTTGGCCGAAGTCATATATGCTTATTCCCCCGCTCTTCGGCGCGTCGACGCCGGGAGGCACATATCCGAAAACGAAGTCCACACGGTATCCTCTCTCGCGGAAGGCCTTGGCCAGACGAAGCTGAGCCAGAGGCACGCCCGACACGGAATATCTCGCCGTAAAAAAGCAGATCGCTTTGGTCACCTTTTGCACCCCGAGCGAAATTGGCTTGTACGCCGCGAATGTGTCACCGACCGCCCAACGCCTGCGCATACCGGGCGCGCGCCGCCGGATAGGAATACCGCTCTTCATAAAGCGCCCGCACGTTTGGATCGAAGCTCGGCAATGAGGCCCCGCCCAGCGAATTGATGGTCGCGACGAAATCATCACTGTTCTTGCAAATCCAACCGGCGCGCGCGGCGATGTCCTCATAGCCGATGAACGCCTCCGGCGTCCCGGCGATTTTTTTTCCGAACATCAAGGCCTCCGCGACCTTGGTCTTCATTCCCGAGCCGTCGAAAATCGGGGCGATCACGAGCTTTGCGCCGAAATACCATTGCGCCAAACTATTCACGCCGCCGACAATGCGCACCTTCCCAGGACGCTCCAGATCCGGCTTCAAGGCTTCCATGCCGCGTCCGACGACCACGGTCTCGCAATCGATCCTGGAAGCGACATTCTCGACGAACCAGACGATGCCGGCCTTGTTGGCGTAAAACGCGCCTCCCACGAACAAGACATAAGCGCCGCGCCCGATATCGCCGTCGACGTCCTGCGTCGACGTCATTTGATCTCTGAGCGCGAGGGGCGAGATCACCGACGCGCCTCGTCCATATGTCCGCTCGAGCCCTCGGCTGTCGGCCTCCGAGAGCGCTATGATCACGTCGCTGTGCTTCACCGCTTTCCGCTCGGCTAGGTAATTCGCGATCAGCACGAGCAGCGCGCGCGGGGTCCACGATGCGCGAAACGAGCCGAGAAAGAATCGCGCTTCGACGTTGTGAAAAAAGGTCGTGACCTTGATGGGACAGCCCTGCGTCCGCAATGCAGCCGCGACCTCCCCCATGTTCGAGCCGTCGATGAAAACCTGCGTGATCTCATTTTCCTGGATCATCTTCAGGATTGCGATCAGGGAAGCGCGGCTCACCCCGTCGATATGGCCGTTCATCGCAGCGACAAGGCCGGCCGGCGTGCGCACCGGGGTCGCCTCCAGTTCAACGACGAACAGATTCTTTCCGAATATGTCGCGCAGACAATCACGGTTGAATCGCAACAACAGCTCGCGTCCGCCGACGTATGACTCCCCCAATTTCTTCGTGACCAGCAACAGTCGCGGCATCGTGGGGCCTTTCATTCGGTTTCGGAACGGTTCGTCGCGTCGCGACCTCACTGCGCCGTCAGCTCCTCGTATACCGCGAAGGTCTGCGCGATCACGATCTGCTCGTCGAATTTGGAAAGCGCTTTCTTGCGAGCGGCCTCCCCGAGGCGCCGGGCGAGTTCTGGCTGGTCTAGCAAACGCGCGATCGCCGAGGCCAGCGCCTTCGTGTCGCCGACCGGCACGAGGAGGCCGTCGATTTCATGGGTGACGACCTCCCGGCAGCCCGGCGCATCGGTCGTGATCAGCGCACGCGCGCAGGCGGCGGCTTCGATCAGGGTTTTGGGCAGGCCCTCACGATAGCTCGGCAGCACGACAATGTCGACGCTCGCGAGCAGAGCGGGCATGTCGCCGACGTGGCCGAGCCATTGCACGAGCCCCTCCGCCTGCCACTCCCGCAGCTTGCGCTCGGGCACGGCCGCTGGATTCCCCTCGTCAGGAGCGCCCGCCAGCAGAAAATGCACGGACCTGTTTTCGTCCTTCAGCATTCGCGCGGCTTCGACGAATTCGGCGACGCCTTTGTCCCAGAGCATACGCGCTCCGAGCACGACGCGGATCGCTCCCTCGGCGCGAATGGGCGCCTCGCTCGGCGCCACGAACCGCGAACAGTCCACTCCCGAGCCACATATGAGTCGAATTCGCTCGCGCGGGGCGATGTTCGACCGTTCGAAGAAATACACATCGTCTGGATTCTGAAGAACGAGGCGCGCCTGCTCTCCCCCGAGGGCGGCGCGCATCAGCGCCCGCAGCGGCGGCCGGAGCACGCGCGCCTTGAGCTCGTTGTTCGTGAAAACATAGCCCATTCCAGCGACGGAATTGACGCAACGCGCGCCAACCAGGCGCCCGGCGAGCGCGCCGTAAACTGCACATTTAATGGTGAAGCTATGCACGATGTCGGGCTGCTCACGCCGCATGAAGCTCCACAGCCATGCGAGAAGCGTCAGCTCACGAAAGGGATTCAGGCTGCCGCGATCCATCGGAGCGGCCACCCAATCGAAGCCGAGAGATCGAAGCTTCGCCCCATAGGGCCCCGCAGGCGACACGAGAATCACTCGATGACCGCAATCGCGCAGCGCTGCGGCGAGAGATTTTCTGAAATTGTACAGATACCAGTCGGTATTGGCGAATAGAAGGAACTTCAAAATGAACCATCCCATGGATAAAATTGATACGGCAGCCAATAATACGCATGCGTAGCGAAATTCAGCCAGACAAACAGAACTACGCCATAATAAACGAGGATCGCAGCCTTGACCGCTGACGCATCCGCGACGGCGCTCCGCCCTCCCTCCTTCGGATCGGGCGTCGCCAGCGCGTCCGGCATTCGCGCAAAGACGACGAGCTGAAGAGGGAGCATATAGAGCGCCATTCGATCGATCGCCGTCGAGGCGCTCGTCACGGCCAGAGCAACCGGTAATGTCGCGGCAATGACCGCGAGCCATGTCCAGAGGTCCGCCTCGGTCTTCTCGAGCTGGAAACGCTTTCGCCAAACCAGAAAAATGATCGCCGGGACGGCGCCCATCAGAGTGCGCACGAGCGCTCCTTCCGATTGCATATCCTCCGTCACATAATTGCGATAGAGATTGTCGGCCTCTTTCTCCAACAGCACTTTGTACAGACCGGCACCGAGCAGAGCGATCCAGGCCGCCGTCACATAGCGGTTCTTCGAAGATGCGAGCGCCGCAATCGGAATGATTAGCACCGCCGTCTTGTGGAAGGTGGCTCCGAGCGCGATCCAGATCGCAAACTTCAAATTGGAGCCTTTGCAGAGCGCGACGAAGCCGAGCATTGTGAGCCCGAGGGCGACGCCTTGGCGGCTGTATCCCATGGCGACGACGATCACCAGATATGGCATGGCCACCGCCAGCGCGAGCCAGGGCTGCGGCTGCGCGCGACAAAAAGTCAGCAGTCCAAAGGAAAAGATCGCGCCGCCGGCCAGATTGACGCCGTAGACGTCCCCTCCCAGGCCGAGGCTGATCCAATTGAACAGCTTATAGCCCGGATCACCACTCAGCAGCACCTCCCCGAGGTCGAGACCCGCTGTGTTGTCCAGCATCCTTTCATAAGACGCCCAGTCGCCGCCGACTTGATGGCGAAAGCCGATCAGCAAGGTCAGCGACAGCCAGACGAAGTCCCAGACGATGGCTTTGCGCGCGTCGCCTATCGGCGCTTTCACGCCGCTGGAACTCGCCGCCAACAGCGCGGGCGCGAGGAACATCAGCCAATAAGGCAGCATTCTAGCCGTTGGCCTCGAGCCAGTTCTGAAAGATCAGAACGCTCCAGAGCTTCGCCGTCCGGTCGCGTCGGCCGCCGAGATGTTCACGCCACACACGCCGAATGGGCGCCGCATCGAAATAGCCCTCCCGTTCCAGCCTCGACTCCTCGAGCAGGCTTTCCGCCCAATCACGCAGCGGCCCTCGCAGCCATTGGTCCAATGGAATGCCGAAGCCGGATTTCGGCCGTTCGATCAGCGCGCGCGGCACATATTTGTCGAGCACTCGGCGGAGCGCCCATTTGCCTTGCCCGTTTCTGATCTTCATATCCAGGGGGAGCCGCCATGCGATCTCGGCGACACGATGATCCAGAAAGGGAGCGCGCGTCTCTAGGCCGATCGACATGGCGGCTCGATCCACCTTGCATAATATGTCGTCCGGCAGATAGCTCATGCAGTCGCGGTACATCATCCGCAATTGGCCATGCTCCATGCCGGCCGCCGGCAAAACGTCGCTCAATGGAATGGGCGGCTCCGAATCTCGCGCCGAATCGTGTCGAAGCACGTTCGACCGCGCTTGCCATTCCGAGACGAGATTGCAGTATAAATCGTCGAGGTCACGCGCGCCATGCAGGCGCGAAGCGAGCTTTTGCGCCTTCTCGCCCAGGCGAGCGACGCCTCGGCTTCCCGGCAACAGAGCATTGATCGGTCCGTTCAGGAACTCCCACCCCGCCATCGGCGCCGCCGCGAGGGACGCCGCAAGCGCGCTTCGCGCAGGATAAGGCAACCAAGCGAGGCGACGCCATATGCGCGGGGCCCAAAAGTAGCGGTTGTAGCCGCCGAACAGCTCGTCGCCGGCATCTCCTGAGAGCGCCACGACCACCTGCTCGCGGGCCGCGCGACAGACCAGATGAGTCGGGATCTGGGACGAGTCGGCGAACGGCTCGTCGTACATGGCGGGTAGACGGGGAATGATGGCGCGCGCCTCGGCGGCGGTCACGAACAGCTCGGCGTGTTCGGTGCCGAGATGACGCGCGACGGCGCGCGCATGTGGCGCCTCGTCGAAGCCCGCGTCCTCGAATCCCACCGTGAAGGTGCGCACGCGGCGCGTCGATTGCCGCTGCATCAGCGCCACGATGGTGGAGGAATCGACGCCGCCGGACAGAAACGCGCCGACAGGGACATCGGCGAGCGATTGAAATCGGATCGCCTCCCGCAGCCTGTCCTCGAGCGCGCGCACCGCCTCGTCCTCATTGTCGAACAGCCGACGCGCGCCCGCTTCGACCGTTGCTCCCAGCGACCACCAACGCCGCAGGGCGAGGCCGCGGCGCGCCGTCGGCGGGCGTGGCGGATCTCCGGATATCGGCTCGGCCGAAGTATCAATGCTGAGGACGCATCCCGGCTCGAGCTTGTAGACGCCGCGAAAGATGCTGTGCGGCGACGGCACATAGAGGAACCGCATGTAGAGCCCCAGCGCCTCGCGGCAGACCGGATTGGAAAAGCCTGGGAACGCGCGTAAGGCCTTGAGCTCGGACCCGAACACGAAATCGCGTCCCACCCAACCATAATAGAGCGGCTTCTCGCCGAAACGGTCGCGCGCGAGGTGAAGCGTGCGCGCAGCCGTGTCCCACAGCGCGATCGCGAACATGCCCACCGCGCGATCGAGCGTCGGCTCGACGCCCCAGCGCTCGAACGCCGCCAGCAGCGTCTCGGTGTCCGAATGGCCTCGCCAGGGCGCGCACGCGCCAGCCTCCTCGAGCTCGGCCCGCATCTCCAGATGATTGTATATTTCGCCATTGAAAGCGACGACATATCGGCCGCCGTTCGACCGCATCGGCTGCCGGCCATTGGCGGACACGTCGATGATCGACAGGCGCCGATGACCGAGAAAAGCCCGCCCCTGCTCGTCGCCCCATGCGCCTGCGTCATCGGGCCCGCGGCTCGACAATCGCTCGCTCATTACTGCGACAATGGACAAGCCTCGCTGCGCCGGCCCGGCGAACAGGCATCCCGCTATTCCGCACATCGTTTCGCTGCTTCTTCTCAATGACAATCAAAAGCGAACGGTCGCCGAAGACGGAAGGCGCTCTCCCCGCCGATCAAATCAACAAATCCTTGGCAATGCTCTTCCAACCATAAAAATATTTGTATTTGCCGCGCAGCGCCATATCGGCGATCGCCGCCAGCCTGCCCGGGTACGACACGTCGTGCAGCGCCGCCCTGTTTTCAAACGCATCGATATGTCTCGACAGTTCCCCGAGCACATCGCCGTAATCAGCGGCGACCTCGAGACGAGCAAATTCATCGCGCTTGGCGGCAAGATGGATGCACATCCTTCGAAATTGCACGGCTTTGGTCAAATAATCCGATCTCGAATCGGCCCCTTTGAACTTCGCGCGCCATGTCAACATGGACACGCGTTCGGGAGTCGTCATCTGCGTGGCCGCAGAAGAGTTGCTCCCGTGAATCCGCCATGTCTGGAGCACATCTGTGGTTATGTGCTTGCATCCGAGCGCCTTCGCCCAACGATGTATATAGACATCGTGGTATTTGGGCATTTCAGCGTAATCTTCCGGGAGAATGAAGGCCACAAACTCTTTCGTCATCGCGGTGCAAGCCCCCGCGATATGCCCGCCCGCGCTGGCTCCGACGCTCACACATTTTTGGAGCACAGTCAGTCCGCAAGGCGTTCCATTCCCGTCGGTATATTCGGCATCGTTCACAAAGACGTGGCGCCGTGGGTTCTCCTCGATCAGACGAATCATCGTCGATATTTTGGTCCTCCGCCACGTGTCGTCCTGGTCGCTCAAAAAAATCACATCGCCGCGGCACAGCGACATCGCCCGAAGAAAGCTCCTGATGTGCCCGCTATTCTTTTCATTCGACACGACGCGGACCTCGAAGCTCGCCCGCCTTCTGAATTGCTCGATGATTGAAATCGTCTCGTCCCCCGAGCAATCGTCGTAGACCACCAGCTCATCAGGACGGCGATCCTGCTGCGCGAAGCTGTCGAGCTGCTCCTCTATCCATCTCGCGCCATTGTAGGTCGCCATTGCAATGGACACCTTCATCTCAGTCTCCTAAGCGCGCCGAGCGGATCAATGGCTTTTTTCCAGACAGTCCGCCTTTCCGCCCGGCGCCGACGGCCGCCCCCACTCCCGACGCACAATATCCCTCAGAAAGCTTCGAACTCCATTGAAATGACGATGTTTACCCTGAGCCAGCATCTCCAATGCAATTCTCTTTTGCGCGAGGAAGCCTGCGTCTACGAGCTCGCTTCGGCGCAGCAGCGCTGACATCTCCACTTCCAGCTCAGCGAGCGCGGCGTCGATCACCCCGGCGCGAAACCTGCCGCCGGACGCTTCTCGAACTCGCGTCAAGCGTTCAGCTAAGCAATTATTGTGATCCAATCGGTCTTTGTAGGACGACGCCGGCTCCGTTCTCATCTGGCTCACGAGAACATCCATCTTATTGATTCGAGCGACCGAGCTCGCGACCCAAGTGGACGTGTTCTCGCCATGGCGCCGGATCAGCTGCAGCGGCTCCTCTATGACGCCATCGACCTTCAAGCCTCGTGCGATCGCATAAATCCACCAATCATGTCCGACTATCTCGTCGGGAATCGGGAAGGCGATGGATTTCAAGTCTCGATGCATCGCGGAAAGCGCCCCAGTCGCAAGACCCATATTCGCTCCCCATCCGGATTTGACCTGACCGAGCTTCGTAGCACCACGCCACAGCAGGTCACGATCGACGATTTTTCCGTCCTGGACGAACAGCAGCTTACTGTCGTCGGCGCGAAACGCTGCTTCAACGGCTTCCATCTTTCTCGGCAACCAGACATCATCCTGATCGGAAAAAATACAATGTCTCCCCTGCAGCGGCGCGCGGCCGTCTCGAAATTCTTGGTGTACCCGAGGTTGGCCTCGTTTCTATAGACCATGACCGGAAAGGGTGCGCGTTTCGCAAAGGCCTCGACGATCGGAAGCGTCTCGTCGCTGGAGCCGTCGTCGCAGACGATGAGCTCGTCAGGCAAACGGGTTTGAGAAAGAAACGATTCGAGCTACGCGCCAATGTTCCTCTCGCCATTGAACGTCGCCATCGCGATCGACAGCTTCATTGTCTCGACCCTCCGCCCATCGTTACGACCTTCGCAGTGTGAGGTCTCGAACAGTCTTGTCTCGACGATCGATAAGACGAGCGTCGCGTCCTCGGCGCTATGCCGCCGCGCTTCGTTTGCGGGCCGTCAAAGTGATGAATTCGAGCTTGTCCGTTTCGACATGCGAAAGCGCGATGCCGAGCGTCTCGAGAAACGGCAGCGATTTTCGATCGGCGCCATATGGATTTTCGCCGGCGGCAATGGATGTGCTTCTCGAATAGATAGATTTTCGTATCGATGTTCGACGAATCTTTGTGATCCCTTCGAAACCGACGGACGTAAGGACATGAGACAGGCAGGAGGGATTGAACAGGACGAGGTGTCGGGGCGCTTCGATCCCCCGCCAGTTCTTGCCGAACCGCTCGGCGCCGTGGCTGCCGATATTCGGCGTATCGATGTAGACGATTGCTCCCGGCTTCAAAAGCCGGTGGACCGCCATGAGCACGGACTTCGGCTGGTGAACATGTTCGATGACATGGCTCAACGTGATCGCGTCATACGCATTCTCTTCGGCTGTCGTGTCGTCGAGGATTCCGACCCGCACGTCGAGGCCTTTTCGTCGGGCAATATCCGCCGCGACCGGATCCGGCTCCAGACCCGAGACCGCCCATCCTGCATCGCGCGCATGCAGCAAGAATTCACCATTGCCACAACCGACATCGAGCAGCCGCGAGCCGCGATCAGGCTTAGGCAAATATCGAAAGGTGGCGTCTATCATCTCACGCTGCCGCGTCATGATCACGGCCGCCAAAATTCCCAAATCGCTCGCGGGCTTCCGCTGCGTTCCATAGCGTCGGTTCGCATAACCGTTCGCCAGCGATCTTTTTATTCGATTGAACGCGCTCAGTTCGTCGTTGCTTTTCCGAACGGCTTCGCTGTGCGTGTAGTATGAGCCATATGCTCCGCCTATGCTCGATGGGTTCGGACGCGGGTCGAGATAGGCGCTTCGGCAGCTTCGGCAACGGTAGAGAGTCCATTTGCCCTTGGCGACAAAGAAAACATTATCGACGATTTCGTCGTGAAGCAGCCTGCGGTCTCGGTCGCCGCAGACAGGACACGCGGCGACCGCCTCCAGCTCCGAAGGCGGCCAGGGAATGGACCATGGCGGAGGCGAAGCGCCTTCTTTTTCCGTTTTCGATTCGATCTCGATCACGCGAATGTTCCTTTGCAGAATCGATAACTTCCCGTTTCGGCTTTCTCCAAGAACGACGATATCCGACCGCTCAACAGATCCGGCATAGCGTGAGCGATGTCCGCCTCCGGCCAGTCCCACCAACGCAAAGCCAATAATCGATCAATCGTCTTCTCATCGAAGCGGCATCTGAGGAACCTTGCTGGATTCCCGACGACGATCGCATAGGGAGGAACGTTACGTGCGACGACGGCTCGAGCGCCTATTACGGCGCCGTCGCCGATCGTCACTCCAGACATGATCATCGCCTCCGCGCCGATCCATACATCGCTCCCGATCACCACGTCGCCCTTCGTTTTGGGATGACCGGTATAGTGTTGCGCGCACGGCCACAGCCAATTGAAGGGAAAAGTGGTCACCCAATCCGTCCGGTGTTCCCCACCGAGGAAAATTCTCACCCCCGGACCTATCGACGTATAATGGCCTATCTCGAGCACGGCGCCTTCGTTCCAAGAGAAGACCACAAGGTCGCCTCCATATGTTCCCCGGCCGATCCGATATTGCGGAAAGCGCTCGGCGAGCGTCATTCTCCGCTCTCCAAAAAGCCGCCTGAAGATTTTGGACGCCAGTCGAAGCCAGTGAGTCACGGCGAGAACCCCATTTTCCGGAAGCCGAAGGCCTTTGCCCCGGCGAAGATCAGCTCTCGATCCATCAGCAGACAAATCCCGACCGCCAACCCGAGATGCGCGAACAATGCGCGAGGAAGCCACCAGGCGCCGGCCATGGCGATCGCCACCAAAGCTAGGTAGGGAGCGGCGAGTCTGGATGTTCTAGACAATGCGTTGCTTATGTAGAGCAACAGGCATGTCTCCAGCAGAATGCGCAATGACCAAGCGCCGGCTGCGCCTTGAATGTTCCAAAATTTTAGTCCGAGCCATAACACTGCGAAATAGAAGGGCGTCTCACAAAGATATCGCCCGACGCCATCCGATCGATGTGATGAGGAATGACGAGCGTGTTCAGCCACACGCCCAACAGCAGCAGTTCGGACACGCCGAAAGCCGCCTCGGAAAACGAAGGCCCCAGCCAGAGATCGTAGAAATCCCGGGAGAGAGAAACGCCGGCTATGACGATCGGCGTCATCACGGCGAGCAGCACCTTGCCATATCGATAGGCGAGAGCTCGGGCATCCGCCCGACTGGTGGAGGCGAGACGTGGGAAAAGCGCGCTCGAAAAGCTCCCTGGGATGATCAGCGTCCGGGAGACGAGATCATAGGGTACGGTATAATTGGCGACTGCTGCAGCGCTATATTGAGAGGCTATGAAAAAACGGTCGGACGTCAGTAAGACCGGGCCGAGAAATGCCTTCATCGACACCCAGCCACCATAGCCGAGCATGCCTTTGAAATGCGCCCAATCGATGCAAGGCCCGCCGACGAGGGGAACATGGCGGCGGCACAGCCAGAACAGCAGCATCGCCATCAGGACGCGCGATGCGAGCGCCGCAGGGACGAGCGCTTCGAGTTCGGTTCTTCCCGACAACGCCATTGCGAGAGGGAAGAGTTGGCTGCATGAGTTGCCCAGCACTTGAACGGCGCCGATCTCTTCGAAACGCAGTCTCGCCCCGAGCGCGGCCGCCATGGCGCTAATCGGCAACAGGAACAGCGGCGCCAGAGACAGCCAGCGCAGGGCGGCGTGCGCCTCCTCCTGCTTGCCGGCAGGCACGACACCGACGAGCGCGAGCAGCGAGCCGGAGATGAGATACAGCAGGACGCCCGAAATCGCGCCCAGGAAAAGCGTGCTGAGCAAAGCTGTCCATAAAATCCTGCTCGGCTCCGAGCTGCTTTTCGTAGAGAGGCTCGCGATACGCTGACCTACCGCTATTCCAAAACCAAGGTCCAGGAAGCTGAAATAGGTCAATAGCGCCAAAATCACGGCGAGAACGCCGTAACGTTCTCCGCCTATCGTGCGGAGATACAGCGGGACAGTCGCGAGACCGAGCGCCATCGGCAGAATCGCGCTCGCGATATTCACTAATGTGTGACGCGCGACGCTCATCTCGCCTCTCGGACTGCGGGACCGAAATTGCACGATCGGGAGCCTGCGAACTTGCTGGCGACCGTCTGCATTCCCGTCGGATGGAAACGCGCTCTCTGCGATGCGGCCCAACTCACGAAACGGACGCCGCGGTCATCTTGGTCACGTCGATAAAAGGCATCGCTCTTATCTGTTGCCAAAATTTATCCGTCGGCGCCAATGATCCGTCCGGATATGACTTCGTGAGCGGAACATCGTCGATGTCGATTTTTTTCCAGTGTCCGGCAAGAACATCATTGCGAACGAAAAACGCGTTCACTCCGTTTCGGCTGATCTCGACCAGGCTGTAGTCGTTGTTGGCGCACAAATGACCGATGGCGGCGATCGACGCGCCGTAATATTCGCCTGTCTCGTGCTTCTTCTTCCGATCGAAGGCGGGATCATAGGGGACGGTTATCGGCCTCAATCCGAGCGACACGTTGAACTCTGCGACGATCACAGCTGGCCTGATCGTTATGAGCTTTTCCAAGAACCAGAAATCATTGCCGTCGACGTCGACGGACAGCACGCCGACTTTTTTTGATTTCGCGTAATCGAAGACACGCTCCAGGGTGTCGAGATCGATCCACATTTCCTCCGCCCGAATGCCACTGTGCAGAGTGAGCCTGGCGATTCGAACGTTATAGGCGCCGCCATCAACCAGAAGTCCTATCCAGTCGCGTCTTTTGGCGAGCTCGGCGGTGTTGAACTCGAATCCGGAAAAGCCGAGTTCGATAAAGCATTTCGGAATGTCGAGCCGAGACACGATGCGGCGCAGAATCTCGGCCTCGTTGCTTTGAGAGGTCGCCCTGGTCGTCAGGTTCTTCACCAAGATGAACGGGACAGCCAATCGCGTCCTTTTTACGATCTCCTTCACATTGTCGGCAACGAGCATTTTTTCCTCCCGCGGAAACTCCTTCTCGCCTCATCGGCGATAAACGATCTGTCGAAAAACATGCGAACGTCCGTCGCCGTGTCTCGCCGGCATCATCCGGTCGCAGCCGATTTCATCGAAGCTGATTGTTGGTCTCGGCGATCCGCGTTGCTGAACCGCCCTGAGCTTGCGCAATGTACCATGGCATCGCCAAGCTCAGCCCCTCGCCGATGCGATATGCGGGGGCATATCCGAGATGGGTGGCGGCCTTGCCGATGTCGGCCTGGCTGTGCCGAACGTCGCCGGGCCGGAAGTCGCGATAGATAGGCTCGGCGCGCCGCAGATGAGGGAAGGACGGCGCCAGCAAGCCGCGGAGCGCCGCATAGAGCTCGTTCAGGCTCGTGCGATCACCAACCGCGACATTGTAGACTTGGCTCGACCCCGGCGGATTCGCGGTCGTCGCCGCGAGAAGATTGGCCTCGACGGCATTCGCGACATAGCAGAAGTCGCGGCTCGTCGCACCGTCGCCATAGATATAGACGGCGTCGCCCGCGATCATCGCAGCCGTCCATCTCGGAATGACGGCGGCATAGGCGCCGTTGGGATCCTGTCGCGGCCCGAAGACATTGAAATAGCGCAGACCAATCGTCTTCATCCCATAGCAGCGCGCAAACACTTCGGCATAGAGCTCATTGACCAACTTGGTCACGGCATATGGGCTGAGGGGCCGGCCGATCGCATCCTCGACCTTCGGCAGAGCTGGGTGATCGCCATAGGTCGAGCTGCTGGCGGCGTAGACGAAACGCTCGACTCCGGCGTCTCGGGCCGCGACCAGCATATTGACGCTGCCGGCGACATTCACGCCATTGGTGACGACGGGATCGGCAATGCTGCGCGGGACACTGCCGAGCGCGGCCTGATGCAGAACATAATCGACGCCGTCGCAGGCGCGGCGGCACGCATCGAGATCGCGGATGTCGCCTTCGATGAAATCGAACCTCCGCCATTGCTCCGGTCCGACGAGGCTCTTCACTTCGTCCAGATTGCGTCGGTGGCCGGTCGCAAAATTGTCCAGCCCGACCACTCTCTGATCGAGCTCGAGAAGCGTCTCGAGAAGATTGGAGCCGATGAATCCCGCGACTCCCGTGACCAGCCATGTCCGAGTCGTCGCGCGTAGGATCTCGCGCAGGTCTTCGTAATGCGTCATTGAAAGCGCCTTCAAATGCAGTGGACCGCCATGCTCTCCAACCAGAATGCGGCTTGCAAGGGATTGCCACCAAAGCTGGATCCGCCGCGATCCAACCAGACGGAAACGTTCTGCTCTCAGTCGGCGGAGATAGTCGTTGCAAGGCTTTTCGACGATAAGATAAAGAAGCCAACATATTATCAGCGTCGGAACCAGGAAAATGGTCCATACGAAGTAAGAGCTGATTTCATAGGCCCTGATGTGGAACACCTCGAATAGCGCAAAACTCATGATAACTAGTATTGCGTAATGGAATACATATATAGAATAGCTGAACGCTCCAAAATTGAGCGTCCTTGCTCTCGTAAGTTCAGCAGGCAGGTTTCTGACGGCGATCAAAGTGAAGCAAATCATTACAATGTTAGAAAAGAAATTCGAATAGCCAATTATGTATTTGATCGACCACGCCAGCGCGATCAGGAGGGCCAAACTGGTCCAAAATGCGAGAGGGGACAGTCTCGGAATTTTAGTGTAATAATAAAATCCTATCGTGCCGCAGAGGAACCACAACAATTCATTGATTAGAAAATTGATAAATATGGATCCTGAAGGGTTCATTAAGAAGCCGTATCTGCCAAGTCCAGCCAGCGCGAGCCCTGCCGAGCAGGCGAATGCGACGCGTATGCTGCCTTCTGAGAAAAGAATGATCGGACAAAAAATATAGAACAAGACCTCATAACTCACGAATCCCCTCATTTTTTCTGACTCATTTTTGCCGCGGCGCTTCGCGAAAC
>NZ_JAHLJF010000001.1:1943115-1948409 GCF_018887255.1 Methylosinus sp. KRF6
TTCGGCCCCGGCAGCCTGCGCGAGCTCCCCGACCTCGAGCGGCTGGAGGACGAGGGCCTGCTGCAGCGCCCGGGCGCCGACGGCGATCTCGACCGGAACCTGGGACTGCGCGACGAAGAGCGGGAGACGGACGAAGACGCCGCCGACTTCGCCGACGGGGATGGACATCGATCGGCCGATTGATGAATCTGGCTCTCAGCGCGACCGGCCGCCGAGGACGGGTCTCCAATCGACGCGCCAGACGTTTTCCCGCGCGATGCGACAAACAGCGTCGACCAGGGCGGTGAGTCGATCGGCTCGGAAGAAGCGAAGCTCTATGCGTGAAAGGAACGCGCGGTGGCGATCGAGATACCGAAGGAGTCTGCGAAGGAAGCGGTCTTGTCGATTCGACGCTATTTCGAAGAGAATATGGACAGTGAGATCGGCAATCTCGCGGCGGAGGGCCTGCTCCAATTCTTCGTCGAAGAGATAGGTCCGATTATCTACAACAAGGCCGTCGCGGATGTGCAGAGCAGGCTGCAAGCCCGCGTAGCGGAGCTGGATGTCGAGATTCATGAGGACGCGTTCGGCTACTGGCGGAAGCGCCGGCGCCGCTGATCCGGACATGATAGGCCGTCAACCGTGACGCTGCGTCCGGCGCCTCCTCGACGATCCCGTTCAACTCCGACAGTGAACCGCGGTTCAGCTTCCGGACGGCGACGGGCATATCCACTTCCCCTTCAACGGGAAGGGCTCCTGGAAGCTGCACGCACGCCGAGGAGCACGAGGGCCGTGCCGGTGAGCTGAATGGCGGTAATCGCCTCGTCGAGCAGCAGCCAGGATATGAACATGGTCGTGATCGGTCCCAGCGCGCCAATAATCGCCGTGTTGGCGGCTCCGATCCGCGCGATTCCTTCCGAGGTCAAGAAGCTCGGCAGGACCGTCGAGAAGATCGCGAGCGCAAAACCATAGCCATAGACCGCCGCGGGCTGCTCGAGGAGCTGGGAGGTGGGCCCGGACAGGCTGAAATGCAGCAGCGTGCCGCCCGTCGCCGCCAGCATGGCGAGCGCCGTATATCGCTTGGCGCCGAGGCGTAAGATGATTTTCTGACTGCCGATCAGATAGACCGCATAGGCTATTGCGCTCAGCAGCACCAATAACACGCCGTCGACCCAGGCCGGCGTCGCGCCGGCCCTGGCGCGATCGTCGAGCAGCACGAGCGCGAGACCGAGATAGGCGACGCCAAACGCCAGCACGTCGTTTCGCGTGATCGGGCGGCCGAAGGCCAGGGCGGACAGCAGGACGACGATCAGCGGATAGGTGTAGAGAACCAGCCGCTCGAGATCCACGGAGATCCGGACGAGAGCCGCGAAATCGAGGAGACTTGCGGCGTAATAGCCGATGAGACCGAAGGCGGCTATCCCGAGGAGATCCCGCGCCGACAGGCGCGCGCCACTACGGCTCAGATAGGCCGCGACAGCGAGATACACGGGCATGGCGAAAAGCATGCGCAACGAGAGCAAAGCTTCCGGCGTCAGCGGATAGGAGTAGGCGAGTTTGACGAGAACCGCCTTGGTCGAGAACAGGACCGCACCGAGCGCCGCCAGCGCGACGCCGAAATTGCGATCTGTTCCCAGGCTTGCCTCGGTCATGGCTCTGCACGGCCCTTTCGACATTCGACAAGATTTCGATCGTAGCGGCGGTCAAAGACGCCATGGGCGCCGGGCGCCGAGCTCATCCGCGCGCGAGCAGGTGTAGCATAGGCGCCGGTCGAGAGCCCGTCGGATTTGCGCGGCAGCTCCTCGCAGAGAGCGAACAATGTCTCGAGACCAATGTCGCCGTTCGCGCCACGAGGCGCGCCTGCGGCGGTAAGGCACGTCGGCTCCGATAATTCCATTTGATCGCCAGAAGCTGGCTGTCCGCGACGTCCGAATTTGCACGCGCCGGAATTGATCGACCTCGCGAATTACGGCGCCGCAGTGCAAGTTCTCCGATGGCGGCAACATTGCTGATGAGCGCGAAAGGAGCGCAATCAGCGAACTTTCATAGGCTCTGGCAAACAGTCGTGCTCCACATTGGATCCCAGTCGGCGTGGGCACTGGCTCTGAGCATCCTTGGTCAGAGCTGATAGACATAGGATTTGCTGACCTTGTGTCGTTTGGCGATCTCGGCGACGGGAACGCCGCTTTTGCGTTCCGCCCGTAACGCCTTACGGAAAGCTGCGAGTTCCTTTCCGGACCGTCGGCCGCTGGCGCCGCCGGCAGAAGCCCGGAGACCCTTCCTCTGTTTGCTCTGCCCGGAATCCTGCTTCTTCTCCGCCGCGAGAATCGCCTGCACGGTCTCGACGATCTTTTCTAACTGGCTAATTTGACGTTTGGTAAGCGGCATAGTCGACTCCCGAATCAGGTTGACGACAGCTACACGAACTTTCCGGCAACGCAAGTTTCTCCTCCCTATCGCTCGAAGCGTCGAGGATCGCAGGAGCCGGAAGATCCCGGAAGTTCGATAGGAAGGCGGCGCGCGCGCCCTGCGGCGGCATAGGCGCGGATCTGGCTCAACGTTGTGGTAAAAGCATTTTTCGAGGCGTTCGATGTGATAACGACAAGGCGCCGCCGAATGGGCGACCACGTCCCAATCGAAAATCGTCTCACCAATGAAAACGATCCTCGCGCCAAGATGAAGCGCCCACATTAAGCCAGACGGGAGAAAGCCTTGAGGCCTTTAGCCGAAGCCGACATCTCGGAGTTCCGCAACGTCCGCTTCGTGCTGACCGACATGGATGAGACCCTTACCTTTCGCGGCCGCCTCGGCGCACGCACCTATGATGCACTCGAGCGCCTGCAGAGAGCAGGGGTGAAAGTAATCCCCGTTACTGCGGCGCCCGCAGGCTGGTGCGATCAGATGGCCCGGATGTGGCCAGTGGACGGGGTGATCGGCGAGAACGGCGGATTCTTCTTCGAGCGCGCTGAAGGTCACCGCCTCGTGCGCAGCTTTTGGCACGGCGCGAACGATAGGGCTGACGTGTGGGGCCGCCTTGCCGAGATCGCGCGAGATGTTCTTGCCGCCATTCCGGGCGCAACTTTCGCCGAGGATCAGCCCTTCCGCTGACGAGTATCGCCTTTGCCCGACCGGAAGACGCTGACGCGCGCGCCGCTATCGCTTCGGCGATGCGTGCCGCCGGAGCCGATGTGACTGACAATAATCTGTGGGTGCTGGGGTGGCTCGGCGGCTACGATAAGCTCGCCATGACGCGTCGCGTTCTGGCGACAAGCTACGGCGTCGACATCGAAGTGGAGCGCGATGCAGTGCTCTATGTTGGGGATTCAATCAACGACGCGCCCATGTTCGGTTTCTTCCGGCACACAGTCGGGGTCAGCACGGTCACGCGCGGGCTTTGTCGCAAATTTTGTTTATGGACGCGATGAGCGTGTGAGAATGATGTGGCTCACGCGGCGAGGGCGTAGAACTTCTGCGCAGGACGCAATTCGCCCGCGGTCTGCAACTGGTCCTTTCGGATCATATGCATGACCTCGATGCCCGAGAGTGTCGCAGCAGCCGAGCGAAATGATTTGAAACCCAACATCGGCCGCGTCATTCGCTTCACCGCTCGGTGGTCCTGTTCGACGATATTATTGAGATATTTGATACGGCGGATTTCGATGTCCGCTTCATGCTCCGCATTGTAGGTTTCGATCGCCGCCGTGTTGGCGCCGCTCTTGTCGATCGTGATCTTCTCCGGTTCGCCATGCTGGCCGATCGCCTTGCGCAAGAAGCGCAGCGCGGCTTTGCAATTCCGCTTCGCCGTCAGCAGGAAGTCCACCGTCGCGCCCGCCTTGTCGACCGCCCGATACAGATATTTCCAGCAGCCTTTGACTTTCACGTAGGTCTCATCGAGACGCCAGCTGGATCCGATTGCGCGCTTGCGAGCACGGAACTGTTTCTCCAGCAAAGACGCATACTTGACGACCCAGCGGTTGAGCGTGGAATGGTCGACTTCGACGCCTCGCTCTTCCATCATTTCCTCGAGTTGACGATAGCTCATCGGATAGGCCACATACCAGCGGACGCCCCACAGGACCACGTCGCGTTCAAAATGGCTGCCCTTGAAATCGATCATCGGACTATCCCGCCTGCCTCGCGCCCGGCGATCATAGCCCCAATCGACCCGCGAGAAAAATTCGCGACAGAGCCGGACATTCAGCGACTACCTGCGAGGCCATCCAATCCACGAACTCGAGAGAGCCAAGTGGAGACTCTGGCACGGCCGTTCAAGCGCATGTCTTGGGCGCTTGGCGCGGCTGACGCATTGGATTGACGCCGCTCATGTGAGAGACGTCAAAGGCGCGCCCGTAATTCGGCGACACATCAACGATCTCATCGAGTACCTTTACGCCAATCAGCCTGCGCTCGTGAACTACGGGCGGAGGCGGCGCGATCGGCTGCCGATTTCAACCGCTTTTGTCGAAAGCGCCGTCAACGAAATCCTGTCAAAGCGGATGATCAAGAAACAGCAGATGCGATGGAATAGATGGACCGTGCAGCCGTTCCTCGACGTGCGTGTCGCCGTTCTCAACGAAACACTCGCCGGTTCGTTCAGGCACCTCTATCCAGATTTCCAACCAGACAGCCAAAACGATCCCGTGCGCCTTGCAGCGTGACGAACCCCACAACCTTGCATGCTCTCAAGGTGAACCGGCAATTTCGGGCGGCGCGGCCAAATGCGCTGTGGCTGTCCGACTTCACTTATGTCTCGACTTGGCAAGGCTTCGTCTATGTAGCTTTCGTGATCGACGCCTTCGCTCGGCGGATCGTCGGCTGGCGCGCCTCGCGCACAGCGCATGCGGGCTTCGTGCTCGACGCGCTCGAGCAGGCGCTGCATGATCGTCGGCCGGTTCACAGCGGCGGCCTCGTCCATCATAGCGACCGCGGCGTTCAATACGTCTCTATAAAATACACCGAGCGCCTCGCCGAGGCCGGCGTCGAGCCATCGGTCGGCAGCGTCGGCGACAGCTACGACAACGCGCTCGCCGAGACGATCAACGGACTCTACAAGGCCGAGCTGATCTGGCGACGCGGGCCGTGGCGAAGCTTCGAGGCGGTCGAGTTCGCCACGCTCGAATGGGTCGACTGGTTCAACAATCGCAGACTGCTGGAGCCGATCGGAAACATTCCGCCGGCAGAAGCCGAAGCGCGCTATTATGCGCAACTCGAGGAGCCCGCCATCGCGGCGTGACTCAAACGAAACGGCCTCCGGCAATCCCGGGGCGTGTGTGGATGCCCCCGCTTTTGCAAGGTGATTTTCTCGGCGACTACTC
>NZ_JAHLJF010000001.1:1948509-2099939 GCF_018887255.1 Methylosinus sp. KRF6
CCCGGGTCACTTCTCAATGGAAATCCTGGGTCAAATCTCGACGGAAATCGACAGCCTCTTTGCTTGGAGATTTGCAGATTCGCCTTGAACCTAGGTTTCTCGGCAAGCTTCGCCATGGCCCGCTATGAGCTGACTGTGAATCGGCTGCGGAGAATGACCCTATTGGAGGGCGTAGTTTCAGCTACTTGCGGTGCCGATCGGCGTTGGGACCCCACGCAGAACGATAATCGGGCTTGTGATGATGGTTCAAAGTCGAGGCGTGAAACCAAGATTGCATCAGAGCCAAATCTCGATGCCGATTCACATGTGTCACCCGGCCGGCAATGGCACGGAGCCATCTGCGTCTTTGATGGGCGGGGGCATCTCGTCGCGGCGGAAAAGAACAGCAAGCGCGGAGGACACGGGGTCCCCGACAGTTTCGGCACCCTCGCCTTGCAGCATTTTCTGGAGCTCGCCGACATCCGCGTCCGTGTCGCCCATGGGCCAGAGCGCAGAACTCGCCAATTTGCGCTTGCGCTGCATGAGGCTCTGGAGAAGGCAATCGAAGCTGTTTTCTCGATAGCGGGGATGTATCGCCATCGGTAGATGCACGGAGACCGGGCGGGTTTGCCCAAGGCGATGCACGCGGTCGTTGCACTGCTCTTCCACGGCAGGATTCCACCAGCGCGACAGATGGATCACATGCGTCGCCGCCGTCAGGGTGAGCCCGACTCCGGCGGCCTTGGGGCCGAGAATGAGGAGGTCGAAGCCCCGATCGCTTTCCAGATGCTCTTGGAAACGGTTGACGATCGCTTGTCGCTGTCGGATCGGCGTGTCGCCATTTATTAGATCGATTCGGTTCAGACCGAATTCGGCGCGCGCCAATTCGATGAAACGATATTGCATTTCGCGATGTTCGATGAAGACGAGCGCGCGCTCCTTCTTCGTCGCGATGGCGTGAAGGATTTCGAAAGTCGCCGCAAGTCGCGCCGAAGCGGCGATGAAGTCGGCGGCGCCGGCTTTCATGCGCAAGCCCGGATGCACGGATACCGTTCGGATATGGTGCAACGCCTTCAGCGCCGCGCCGGCGCCGCCCTGTGCGAGCTTCAGCCGGGCATCGTCATAGGCGATCGCCTGATCCTGCGGCATGAGGCGGGGGTGGAGGCGACGAGTCTTTTTGGGCAGATCGCGCGCAACGACATCCTTTATGCGCCGAATGCCGAGGGCGGGGCGCGCGCCACCCGGCTTGAAGACGCGTGCGTGCAGCTCCCGCATATTGTCGATGTCGAGCGCGCCGTAGCGGCTCCTAAATTCCGCGAGCGATCCCAGCGCGCCCGAAGCAAGCTGTTCCATGACCGCCCAAAAATCGAGGACGCTGTTCTCGATCGGCGTGCCAGTCAGGCCGATGCGAAAATCCGCCTTCATGTACAGCGCCGCCTTCGAACGCAGGCTGGTTGGATTTTTCAGCGTCTGAATTTCGTCGAACACCAGCGCCGCGAAGGGAATGCGGCCAAGCGAATGCTGATAATTGGTGAGCGTCGTGTAGGTCGTGAGAATCCAGTAGCGATGGGCGCGGCCCTCCGCGATCGCCTCGGTCAGGAAGGCGAAATCGAGCTTCGTCTCGCCGCTGTCGATGTCGCGGCCGGCTGCGCCCGAGATTTTTCGGCTGGAGACGGCGCCGCCATAGAGACGCACGAGATGCCCGAGACCCGGCTCCTCGACATGACGCGCCACTTCCTGCTCCCAGTTTTCCAGCAGCGACGTCGGCGCCACGATGAGGACAGGTCCGCGCTGTGTCGCTCCGGGTTGCGCCATATGGGCTTTTAGCCAGACGAGAAACGCGATCGTCTGGAGCGTTTTGCCGAGGCCCTGTTCGTCGGCGTTGAGAACGCCCGGAAGTCCGGCGCGCCAGGCCTCGACCTGCCATTCGAAGCTCTCGATCTGATGAGGCTTCAACGGGGTGCGAATGGCGACGGGCGGCGTCGAGGGAAGGAGCGCGGCGCGCGGTTCGAGCTTCGAGAACCATGCGAGCTGCTCGAAGTTTTCCTTGCCGACAAGCACAACTGGCCCTTCGGACGCTGACCGTTCCTGCGACGGAGAGGCCTCCGGGTCCCTGCGGGCCTGGAGGTGCGCGTCGATCGTGGACAGCATCGCGGGCCGCGCGGGCAGTGCGATGTCGTCGACCAGGACCGACTCTTGCCCAGATTCGATCGCGCTGCTGACATCGGCGCGCACATCTTCCAGCCGCCCCGTCGACAGCCGGCTCAGCGTCTCTGCGATCTTTTCAGCGAAGTCCTCCGGCAGCCATGTCGTTCCGCCGGTCCCGTAGCCGACGATATTCGTTTTCTGATGGATCGCGACGCCGGTCACCCGATCGGAGAATTCCCGGGTTTCCACAAAGACGGGCCCGGCGGCAGCTTCAAGCGCCTCCTCCTCGCCCTCGGGACTGAGATCGTCAAGCTCGCCGTCCTTGCGCAGCGCCGCTTCGATCGCTTCGGTAATGCGAGGGCGAGGGTTCCGGATGAAGGCCTCGCGCTCGGCTTTCGGAGCGCGTTGCACCCCGGCCATCACCTCAAGCGCCGGCAGCGCCGAGCGATCGACGACAAGAAAGCTGCCAGCGCCCAGGCGATAGGCGGGCAGCGCGCCCCGCTCCCGCACCCGGCGCTGGAAGACGGAGAGATCCGTTCCGGAAAGCTCGCTGTCGCGTTCCGAGATGACGCCGTTGTCCGCCACCTCGTCAATCCGGCGGCTCGAAAACGGCATCACTTCAAAATCATCGTTATCGCTGTTCGCCGCAATCGACAGGCGGTCCGCCATGCGCACCTGAAGCCCGGAAAGGAAATCCGTCATCGAAACCCTGGCTTCGCGCGTGGCGTCGCCGACGCGCACGCCCGGATCCAGCGCCTGACGAAAACGGGCCAACGCGCCCCAGTGATCTACGATATCGCCGCCCGGCCGAAAGGAATCGGCGACATCCAGCGCCTCAAGCAGCCACTGCGGCAGACGCCGCGGACCGTTTGAGGTCTCGAGGATCGCGCCCGTGCGCCGCGGCGTCTGCCGCTGACCATTCTTCGACCACTCGACCTCGAGTCGGAAATTTGGAGAACCGACGAGCCCGGCGGCGTCCGTCTTCAATGTCAGATCGACGATCGGAGGGAGCCCGAGGAATTGCGCCGAATCGCCGGAAAGCGAGGCGGCGAGGCGATGGGACAGCGAGATATGATCTGCGCCGATCTCCAGCTCATCGTGTTTGTCGCCGGCCAGCGCCCGGAGATCGCCGAGCGCGAGGAGAAGATCGTAATCGCTGGGCGGCAAGCGCGTCAGATCGCGCTTTTTGTCGCGCGACAGCAGCCGGCCGAGCAGTCCGTCCCGCGCCTGCTTGAGGGTGAGGCGAATACCAGCGGGATCAAACTGAAGGTCGAACATCACGGCTTCCTGAGTTCGTTCAACACCCAGCCTTGCCAGTCCCCGAGATGAGGTTTCTCGGCATTGCTACGCTGCCGGATGTCATCGCAATCATAGCGCTGCTGATAGAGTTTTGGGGCGAGCGCGTTGCCATCGTTGAATATATGAACCTTGTAGTTGTGCGATCCCTCGACAATGATCCTCTTTCCGATTTTGAGGATCAGAAGCGATGTGTCCGCGCGATTTCCGCCCGCGATTTGCCGGCCGAACGCTAAAGTGGTTCTCGCGCCACCTGCGCGCAGACGGCTTGTCGCAAGCGCGGCTCCCTTGCCGCTGAACGCAACCCATGCTGCGTCGATTCGTTTTGCTTCGTGCAGGGAGAGCCAGAAATTACGACGCGGCGCCCACATATGGCTCGCTTCGACCTCTGACACCACGTCGAGAAAAAACCGGATGTTTTCTCCGGTCAGCCATCTCATCAATACGGCGAGATGCTCGGATGGCACGCCGGCCCATGCGCCGCCTCCCGTAACGCGCGGATCGCCGTAAAGACTCTGCAATCGTTCCGTGATGAACGAGATTTCGTTTTCGGGCGGATCGCGCGTCAGCCATGGGTCGATGGCGGCGGTGATCGCTTCTGCCGCGCCGGATGTTCTCGGCGCCTGTCCCGATGGTTTCAGCCAGTCGAGAAGTCGCTCAAGGCCAGCCCTCGTTTTCAGCGCCGGTCGCATCGATTCAACAAAGGCCAGATGCGCGTGGTCCATGACGCCCGGCGCGTGGGGGCTGCGCAGACCCAGCTCTTTTAGTCCCATCCAGCAATCCGCCATCTGCGTCATCTTCGCTGCGATTGCCTGCGGCGCCCGAAGCGGATCGAGGATGTCGGGAATATTTTCGATGAGTCGCCTCGCGCGTGCGCCGGCGTGCGCAAGAGACGGCGCCAGCGCCGCGGCAAGGCGCTTCGTATGATCGGCGCCGGGTCGATAGGATCCGACGTAGACCGAGAGCATCGAATCGATGAAGACGCGCTGCGTCGAGATGGCGCTTTCGGCGTAGTAGAATTCGCGCAGTTCGGAGAGCTCGCGCCGTTCCTGTCGCTTTTCGTCAAAGAGAGCCACCGCGGCGGAGGCGACGAGCGACATGGGCGTGTCGTCCCATTGGTCATCCTTCCTGCGACGATCCACCTCCTGCACAAGGCGTTCGCGATCCTTTTCCTGCGGAATGGACACAACGTCCGGCCAGCGATCCAGAATCCTGTTTTTCGCGCGCACGAGAATGTCCAGCGCGGGCCGCGCGGGCGCAGTGAACTCTGACAAATTTTCAAGTTTCATCGCACGCTTCCCGATAGGACGCCCTTGCGTAGATCCTCCTGGACCTTTTGGATTTCCTCGAGTGAGCGAGGCGTATACATGATGATGCGCAGATCGATGCGGCGGTTCGTCGCCTTTCCGTCCGCGGTGCGATTGTCGGCGACCGGACGCATCTTGCCATACCCGGCCACCGACAATACGGGCTGCCCACGATTGTTGCGATGCTCGACGAGGCTTGCTTCGCGTTTCAGCATCGCAAAGAAGGTTTCATTGGCGCGATTCGTCGACAATGTGAGATTGCTGTTGTCCTGACCATCGGAATCCGTGTGCCCCTCGATCTGCACGGCTTCGATGGCGGCGCCTGCCGCGTTGCAGCCATTGTTCCATGACGATAGCCGTCCGAGCGTATAGCAGGGCAACACTTGCCCCAGACGCGTAGCGATGCTTTCGACGATGCGGCGTTTTTCGGCCCGCAATTCGCTCGATCCGGTCAGAAACAGGCCATCCCCCTTGAACCGCAGGGCGTCCATTTCCTCGCTGATCACGACCTGAAGATCGGGAAAGTCGGCGCGCAATTTCGATTGCAAATCCTGTAGGATGCGTTTGCGCTCTTGTGCGACGGCTCCAAGATAAATCTCCACCGGATTTTCCTCGAGCTGTTTCAGCTTCTCTTTGAGGACTTTAACTTCCACCCTCAAGGTGTCGCGTTCGCTGACGACACGATTGTAATCTGCCCGCGGGACGCTGTCCGGCTTCAGTTGCGATGCGAAGAAGGCAAGAAGAATCATGACAATGAAGAGGAAGCTCACGGTCATGTCCGTCATGGACACGAAAGCGGATTCCTCTTCATCCTCATGCTGGCGCCGCCGGACGCCTTTCAATTGGGCCTCCTGCTTTGCGGCGTGAATTGTTCAGCCTGTTCGACAATCGCCCGCAAAGTGTCCAGCGCCGGAGCCAATTCGTTCTGCATGTCCCGCACATGGCCGAACAGGCTTTCGACCGCCGTCGCGACCCGGCGCGTGTATTCGTCAAAGGCCTTGTCCAGCTTCTCGTCCATGTCGTCCAGCCGATCGCCCTGGCCCTTCATGCGGTCCAGCGCGACGCCGAGCTGGCTGAGCGAGCTTTCGATCAATTTGGCGTGGCCGCCCATGGTCTGCTGCGCCGCGGCCAATGTCTCTGCGGCGCTTCTGGCGGTTTCCCGGGACGAGCGCGCAACCGTGTCGGCCGCAGTCGACGTGCTGCTCTGTAATTGCGAAATTGCCGTCTCGATCCGCTCGTTCGCTGATCGGATCGGCGTCACGGCGGCTGTCAGATCCTGCGACGCGGCCCTGAAGCTGCCGGCCGCCTGCTCGCTCGCCTGCGCTCCGGCGCGGACGCCGTCGGAAAGGCGCCGCATTTCAGCCGTTCCCTGCGAAAGCGAGTCCGCCAGCGCGCCAATTTGACCGCTGATCTGCTCCATCGGCGCGAAAAGCTCCTGCGCCGCCTTCTGCGTGAACAGTTCGACGGCGCCGACGACCCCGGCGCCGGCAATCTGGATTGCCTTCGCGGCGGCGTCGCCTTCGCTGACGATATTCTGCTGAGCGGCGGTGCGCCCCTGGGCGGCGGCGTCTTCGATTTCAGCGCGGAAGCGTTGCGCCGCCTCGCGCATGTCGCCGGCTGCGGCGCTGAGCGCGCTCGAACCCTCTGCGGTATTGTCGCGAATGCCTTCGAGCGTTTGG
The DNA here is from genome assembly GCF_018887255.1 of Methylosinus sp. KRF6. Classification (NCBI taxonomy): domain Bacteria; kingdom Pseudomonadati; phylum Pseudomonadota; class Alphaproteobacteria; order Hyphomicrobiales; family Methylocystaceae; genus Methylosinus; species Methylosinus sp. KRF6. The sequence continues at coordinate 1,954,919 of NZ_JAHLJF010000001.1, forward strand.
TTCATGACCGCGAGCAATTGTTCCGCGCCTTGTGTGAAGGCGCTCGCAGTCGATTGGACCGATGCGCCCATCATATTCCGCAGTTCGTCCAGCGTCTGCGTCAACCGATTGACCGCCCCGTCGAGTTCCGCGCCGACGCGGCCAGAACTCTGATCCATGCGGTCTGACTGGGCTGCGATCCGATCCCCGGCGATCACAAGGCTCGCGCTCGCTTCGGCCAGTGCCTTGCCGACGTCTTCGGAAAACCGGGTCGACAGATCTTTCACCATCTCGCCCATTCCGTCGGCGTTGGCCTGCGTCGCTTGCTGTATCAGCGGTTTCATCGCCTCGCTGATCGCATGCGAGACCGCCGCCGGCAGCTCCTCTCGCAGCGGTCGGCCGAGTTCGGCCACCAGTTCAGTCCCGATTTGCCGGAAATCGGCGACCTGATCGCGCGTGGCCTTCAACTGTTCGGCGGCGAGATATTCGAGGCTGATGAATTTCAGCCGTTTTTCAATCGAGACGCAAAGCTCGTGCAGCGCCTTGTCGACAGTCGACATGCCGCGTCGCAGGACGACCGTGAAGATGATCGAACAGAAAAGCCCCGTAAGCGACATGATGAATTTGGCCGAAGCGATCGTCAGCAGCTCTTTGAGAGATTTCTGGATATTCTCGCCGCCATTCAAATCCATCGACGACAATGCAGCGATGAGTCCGAGAAATGTCAGGAGAAGCCCTACGCTGACAAACAGCCCGGGTCCTGTCCGCCAGCCTCCAGCGCCAAAATGCAATTCGTCCGGATTGAAAAATATGGACGGCCGCACGGAATTTCTAAGCACAACGGTGTCGTCTTCGTAATGAGGAACCAATGTCTCCCGATATTCGCGCCAAGCGACCGCGACATGGCGGCGCGCTTCGCCTTTCGTTTCTGCCTGAATCCTGTAATCGATGTCGGAGATCGATCCGCCGAGTGCGATTTCATCTTCGGCTTCCTCGACAAGCCGTCGCAGCCATGCGGCGGCGTTCCGGCGGGAAATGACCTCGCGGTAGTAGAAAATGATAGCCGCAACGAGCGCCACAAGCAGAAACAGCGTCGCAAGACCGGGCGCCGCGTCAAATTTCAGAAGGGAGGCCAACCACAGAACACTGTCTCGAATAACCGTCCCCAGGCGCGAAACAACTTCGAACATCCCGATCTTCCGTTCTAAAATGCGCTGCCCTCGGTCAGCGAAAACTGCGCGATATCAACCCATACGCGCACTGGCGGCGCAGAGGCAAACCGGAGCGGGACGCTCAAAGGGCGGGCGGCGGCGGCATGTTCCCGCGCGCCGATAATCTCAGCATAGATCGGATGTAAAATCAGTGAGATATTCCGATGTCGGCGTTACGCCCGTCAGAAGCAGATGCTCGCGCGCCCGCGTGCAGGCGACGTAGAGCAATCGGCGCTCCGTTTCGTAAATGTCGTCCAGCTCCGCCTCGTCCGCGGCGTCGGCGATGCGCGCATCGAGCGGAAGGACCCCTTCATCACAGGCCATCACGACGACCGCGCGAAATTCCAGGCCTTTGGCGAGGCTCATGGGAGCGGTCGTGATCTCATCGGCGCCGGCACACGCGGTGATCGCGGCCCGGGCGCGCGCGACGAGGTGCGGCGTCCGGACGAAGACGCCGATTTCGCGCGGCGCGATCCCGTCGCTGACCCAGCTCTCGACGGCGTGGCGGACCGCGTCAGCTTCGGCGGCGATGGTTGCGAGCGATCTCATTTCCGGAGCGGGGCCGTCGAAGACTGAGATAATCCCGCGTCGCTCGTCCTCCAGGCCATCGGCGTCGCGCAGGACCGTCGGCAACAATTTATCGGCGGCGCGGCGGATTTGCTGCGAGGTGCGGTAGCAGACTTTGAGCGTGTGCGAACGGCCGCGCACATCGACGCCGAGGCCGGCCCAGGAAAAGGGGTGCTGGAAGATGCGCTGACCCACATCGCCGGACAGGAACAGGCCATCCGCCTGCGGCGGCGCGAGAGCCGCAAAAAACCGCAGCTCGGCTGGAGCGAGATCCTGCGCCTCGTCGAGGACGACATGGTCGAAGGGCTTGCGGGAGCGCTGCGCCAAGGCCTCCGCCAGCCCGGTGAAAACGTTCGCCCATGTCGTGTAGCGCTCCGCCGTCAGCGCATTGCGCACAGACTGGAATACCGGCCATAATTTCGCGCGTTGATTGGGGCCGAGGCGGCTCTTGCGTCCCATCCGCTGGACGGTCGAATAAGCTTCGAGCGACGCGAGGCCCCAGGCGTCGATGACATTGGTCCATTCCGACAACAGGAAGCGCTCGGAAAAGCCTTTAAGGTTCTCGGTAGCCGCCGCCGCGCGCAAACGCTCGCGCAGCACGGCGTCGCTGGCGATGCGCGGACGCAGGCCATGCTCAAGCTGGAACATCTGCTCGGCGACGCTCTGAAACGACGCCGTCGTGATGCGGGCGACGACGCCGCCCGTTTCCGGCGCCAGCACCAGCACCTTCTTCGCCAGCTCCGCCGCCAACGGCTCGGAGAAGCTGGCCAGCAGCACGCGCGCATCTGGGTTCGCGCGGGCGAGCGCGACGGCGCGATGGATCGCGACGATGGTCTTGCCGGTGCCCGCCGAGCCGGCCACGCGAGCGGGGCCCGAAAAGGATCGCTCGACCAGAGCCCGTTGAGAGGGATGCAAGAAGACGCCCCATTTCTCCCACGGAAAAGCGAGCGCCTGTTCCAACTCCGTTTGGTCCGAGATGAGCTTGATCCGCCGCAACGCATCGGGATGCGCGAAGGGATCAGTGACCGCCGGCTGCGGAGCGGGCGCTGCGAGTCTGCCGGTTGCGGCATATTCCAGCAGAGCTTCGGAGGCTTCGGCCGGCAGATGAGCGGTCAGCGCGAAGAAGCGGTCTTCGGTTGCCGCGTGCACATCGGACAGCCAGTCGGCGGGCACGCCGATGGCGAGCAGCGCATCATCGTCGAGCGCGGAAAACAGCGCGGGCGCCGCCGTCTCTTTCTCCTTGCACTTGGCGGGTTCTGGAAACACGAAGTCAAACGTCGCCGGGGGGGCGACTTCCTCGACACGCTCGCGCACCTCGACGATCTGGACGGCGCCGGTTCGCGGATGCGCCTCGATCCGCCGACGCTCCGCCCAGGCGTAAGCGTCGTCGTGATGGCCGACATAGGCGACGAGCAGACTGTCGCTGGTCTTGTGAATGATCAGGCGAATGTCGCGATTGACGCGCGCCGACCAGAAGTTTTGGTCCTTGCTCTTGTCGATGCGATGCAGCTGGAGCCCGTTGCCGGTCGGGTCCATCTGAAGATCGAACACGCTGGCCTTAACCGCTTTCTGGTCCAAGCCGGACAGGCGGTTGAAAGACGCGGTGAAGGTGTCGGCGATCAGGAAGTTCAAATATCCGTTCCCGTTAAGTCACATGTCCCACTCAGCCGAACGACGATCTCTAGTTCCCAACATGTATAATCCGCTATGAACATCAATCAAACTCCAGTCTGGACGTTGGGCACAAAGCTCATGAAAGAGGCCGTTATCAGCGTAAATGACGCCCGGCTCAAACGACCCGTCATCGAGTTCACTACCTGACGGACCGGCGCTAATAACTTTCGCTTGGTGTAAGTAATGCAAACCCATGCGAATAGGTCCACCCGGAGGCAGCGCGGGTGACCCTTTCTTATGGGTAGCCGCCAAAGAGGGTTGTGCGAATAACGCTACCATGAACATGGCTGTCGAGTTCCATGCACCTATGTATGGAGGTCTCGTCTTGGGATTGAGCACAGGTGACAGCCATCGTTCCTGCGCACGCCCAAGACCCTCCAGGCTTGCCGGGAGCTGCTCTGGAAGCGTCACCTTCTCAAAAAGGATTCGCGCGCCGGTAAGTGACTGCTCGATAGGTGCGGGGCCACGTTCTAAATGAAACGAACAAGCTGCTCTAAGGTCGCTAGACTGCCACGTCTCAAGGGTCTTAACGGTCGCGATTGTAAAATCGAGCTCAAGCTTGGCGAGGTGCCCCCAACTTAGTGCAATCGCAAAGCAAATATGCCACGGATTTGCACCTGCCAATTCCGCAAAATGGTTGGCCGTTTCCTCGTAAGCTAGTTTGTTGAGCGATTGTCCGCCGCTGAACAGCAATTCAAGCACCTTCGGGCGTGCAGGCCCACCCCCAGCGCCTCCGCCTTTCTCACACAACTCATTGAAGACCTGTTGCATTTTGTTCGCCGGCTTGGATATCAGCGGTTTCATTTTTCACACCCGAAACACCTTCATCACCTCGTCCCCGAAGTGATTGATGACCTTCACCGCAATGCGCCCGCCCTCCGGCCGCGCAAACGGACGCGACGTGTCTGAATAAAGCGTCGCCCACGCCTCTTCGTCAATGTCCGCCTGCAGCGCCGTCCGCAGGCTCTCGTAGGGGTCATTCGCGCCGAGGAAATAGGCGTGGCGGACGAAGAAGCTTTCTTCGTTGTAGTCGGTGTCGATGAACCAGGCGGCGATCCCCGCCGTGTCGTTTGAGCGAATGTCGCCGGTGTTGGGATCGAACACATCGACGCCATTCACCTTCACGCGAATGTCCGGCCCGCCGTCGTCGAGGATTTCGACATCGGGTTCGCCGAACACGACGAACATATTGCCGCGTCCGGTGTTCTTCAGCTCCTGCGACATATGCATGTCGGGATTGATGCGCGCCTTTAAAATTTTCAGGCTGCCGAGACTCGCCAGTTCCGACGAATGGGCGTCGAAATTGAAGGCGCAGGCGATCAGCACGTCGAAGCGCGCGTCGACCGCCTCGCGTGCGGCGGCGACAATGTCCTGCCGGCCGACCGTGCCATATTCCGGGCCGATCAGAATGGCGGCGCGGCGCTTGGGGCCGTTCTCGCCCTCGATGAACACGCCGCTGGCGCCGACGAAATTGCCGGGCCAGGGCGTGAGGCCCCTCTCGAATGTGATGCGGTCGCCCCTGGCCTGCTGCTTGACGCCCTCGGCTTTGAGATAGTCGATGACGATGCTTGCGAAATCCTGGCTCGCGAGATCGGCGTCCGAAGGCGAACGCCGGCCCTCGGCGGCCTCTAACTCGTCGATGAGTTCTTCCTCGCTCGCCGGCAGCACGCGATGCGGCGACAGGCTTTCGACCGTGAACGGCCCGGCGACGCGCACGCGCGAGGCGTCGGCATAGGGCTTGTCGTAGAGATATTCGACATCGGCTCTGGCGGCGATGGAGGCGTCGATTTCCTTCTGGCGGGCGATGCGCGCCTCCCACCACGCGCCATGCAGCCGGATCGCCTCGGCGTTTGTCCAGGGCTCGAAGGGTTTTTCCGGCAGGCGCGCGAGCGTGTATTCGCGGCCGAGCCTTGCATTGAGTTTCGACAGTAGCGGCTCGGTCTTCTTGCCGGCGTCGATCGCCTCGCGCAATTTGGCGTGCAGCTTTGCGGCCTCGGCGTCCCATGGGTCGCCGGGCTCGCGCGGGATTTCCCATTCTTCCCATGGCTTATTTCGGCTGAGCGCGCGGTTCAGCTCGGCGCGCAGCGGTTCGAGAACCGCCTGCCATTTGTCCCAGATGTCGTCGATCAGCGGATTATTGGCGATGGATTTGAGCGTGATATGCGGCACGCGCTCATAGACGAAGCCCTGGCGGAGGTCGTCATGAACCGGCGTGTCTGCCGGCGCGCGGCGGGTCAGCTCCGCCTCTTTGGCGCGGCCCTCGCGGCTGTCGGCGAGCAGATACCAGGGATAGCGCGCCGCCATCAGCCTTGTGCGGGCGAGCGCCAGCGCGACGCGGCTGGTGTCCATGGTGATCCACCGCCGCCCCCATTGCTCGGCGACAAAGGCCGTCGTGCCCGAGCCGCACGTGGGGTCGAGCACGAGGTCGCCGGGGTCGGTGGCCATCAGGATGCAGCGTTGGATTATCAACTCGTTGGTTTGGACGACGTACTGCCTTGTTTCAGCGCCCATCCCACCCGATTGTGTATCGCGCCAATAATTATTCATCGGCACGACCGGGAAATCGTCAAAATACCTTACGTAGAAAACTCCTGAACCTCGGAGTCCAATACGCCCTGCGCGCGCTAGTCGTTCCACGCCAGCTATGCTCGTCTTCCAACCGCCCGTTTTCGGTCGGAACTCTCGTCCAAACGCCACAATGGGCTTTGTCGAAGACTCTCCGCCCGATCGTGAAGTTAAATTGTCGTATACAAGAAGCTTCTCTCCAGGCCGATTTGTTCTCTTCCTATCGACGACCAGGTCGTTTTCAAACAATGCAAATGCAGACGACGCCTGCGATTCGTAGTCCTTTGAATTCAATATCTGTCGATATTTTAAATTATCGCGGTGTTTCGAGTACCATAACACGATGTCTGAAATGGGCGGCAGATATCTTGAAGTTTGACTCGTCGTCGTTACAAAATTAATTTGACTTACAAAATTCCCCTCCCCAAACACCTCATCCATCACTGCCCTTACGCGATGCGCATTTTCATCGCCGATCTGCACGAAGACCGATCCGCTCTCCGTCAGCAAATCCCGCATCACGGTCAGCCGGTCGCGCAGATAGGCAAGGTAGGAGTGAATCCCGTCCTTCCATGTGTCGCGAAAGGCTTTCACCTGTTCGGGCTCGCGGGAAATATCCGTCTGCTTGCCGTCCTTCACATCGCGCGACTGCGTCGAGACCTGCCAGTTGGAATTGAACTTGATGCCGTAGGGCGGATCGAAATAAATACATTGCACCTTGCCGCGCAAAGACTCGCGCTCGGCGAGGCTCGCCATCACTTGCAGGCTGTCGCCCAAGATCATGCGGTTCGACCAATGCTGGTCGTGCTGATAAAACTCCGCCCGCTGCTCCGGCGTGACGCCGTTGAAATCGGCGAAGAGATCCGGCGCGTCGGTTTCCGCCTCGCGCTTTGCGGCGGTGCGGCGCTTTAAGTCGTCGATGATGGCTTTGGGGTGAATCTTCTCCTGAATATAGAGCGGCGGCACATTGACGATAAGATCGGACCAGTCCTGCTTATCCTTGCCGCGCCAGACAAGCTGCGCGTCGGACAGTGTGAGCGTGCCGGTCTCGGCCAGCTCTTTCTTCTGCGCATCGGTGATGGCGATCTTCGCGCCGTTCCAGATGAGTTCGGGCTGGCGCGGCTCCTCGGCCGTGCGCGTCTCCCCCTCAGCGAGAGGCCGCGCGCGCGGATAATGCTTCGGCGCCATCGGCGCCGCGTCGTCGTCCCGCCGAAAAAAGCTCTCCATCTCGGCGGTCGGAATATTCTTGCGCGTCGCCTCGGCGTGTTTGAGCGCGTCGACCTGTTTGGAGGGCTTGCCGTTGGCGGCTTTGGGGGTGCGGGCCATCGTTTAGTCCTCAAGGCGATCGGGCGCGGCGCCTGATGCCGCGTCGACCATTTTCCCGACATTGGCAAAATGGTCCGTCTGGCCCCAAACCGCGTCATGGCCGGGCTTGTCCCGGCCATCCACGCCGCGCCGTTCAGTGCGCAAGGGACGCACGACATTTTCACGTCGCCGCTCGAACGCGCTTATCGGTCTCCCGGTTTGACGCCCGCTCGCGTGGATGGCCGGGACAAGCCCGGCCATGACGACGCTGGGGCGTCTCTCGGTCAATTGCACAATCATGTCGGTCGCCATGCTAACTCCCAAGCCCCGCCGCCTATTGCCTGCTGCCCAATTCCTACTGCCTAAGCTCTACCACCCAACACCGTCTCCACCATCGCCGCAAAATCCTCTTCCATCGTCGCCCAGTCGCGAAATTCAGCGAAAGCCCAGCGGCCAAAACCGCCGAGCGCATTGACGCTGGGAACCCAAAGCTCGCGCGCTGTCTGCGCCTTGGCCTTGTCGCTCTCGTCGCGCAGCCCCTTCACTTCGAGCACAAGATTGAGTGGTTCGGCGCCGCCGTCGTCGAGCCGGACGAGGAAATCCGGGACATAGCGGCGGGTGACGCCGCCGTCGCTATAGGGGATGTCGAAGCCCAGCGCCTGATTTTTGGCGTAGGCGAGCACGCGCGGATGGTTTTCGAGCGTGCTCGCCAGCGCCTCCTCCCAGCTTGAATCGAGCACGACATGGCTGATGTGGCATTTGGGCGGACGCGCGCCGGTCGCCCAGCAACTCTTCGAGGTAATGAAATTGACATGCCGCGTCGAGCCCTTCGGATTATAGGGATCGAGCACAGCGACGAGACGCCCGTCGCCGGCGCGCGCGCAGGCGATGTCGATCTTATCAGCCGCGCGCGCGAGCTGGTCCTGATACAGAATGGCGCCGACGGGAACGCCTTTGGTGACGAGATAGCCCTCGTCCAGCCAGCGCCGAGCGATGCGCTGGATTTGCGGAAAGAGATGCTGTTTGGGGAAGCTGTCCTCGTCGCGAAAACTCGTGTACAGGAGATGCTTGGCGAGATTGAAGCTGATCTCGGACGGGCGCAGCCGCTCCAGCACCTTCGGCGTGATGGTGACGCCGGCGCCGACGATCCCCTCCATGACGACCGAGGTAGGGCCGATGTCGACCGGCGTGATTTCCAGCCGGCTGTCCTCGGTGAAGACGGCTTCCAGCTTCTCCGACGGCAGATCGCGACGATAGCCGCTGACGCGCGGGAAGACGATCTCCAGCGCCGCGCGCTCCTTGATCGCATGGACGCGCGTGACCGGTTTCGGCTTGGTGGGCTTTGCGACCTGCGGCGATGCGGCGAAATCGAAGGGGATGCCCATGATGTCGGCGTATTCGACATCGAACAGGCCCGTCTCGGGATTGAGGTCGTAGGATTGCCGACGCAAGCCGCGCCCGACCACTTGTTCGCAGAGAAGCTGTGTGCCGAATGCGCGAACGCCCAGGATGTGGGTGACGGTGTTGGTGTCCCAGCCCTCGGTAAGCATGGACACTGACACCACACAGCGAATTTGTTCGCCGAGCCGGCCCGGACGGCCGACAGTGTTCATGACCTCGCGCAACAAGTCGCTTTCGCTCGCTTCGCCGTTTGCCGCGCCCGCGCCGACGCGCGCATTCCGCTCACGCTTGAACTCTTCGATTTCGGGAGCCGCAGCCTCGCGAAAACTCTTGTCGAGTGCGTCGCCGGATTCGATCTGGCGAGAATCGATCAGCAGCGTGCGCGGCCGGGGGAGCCGGCCGCCCTGGTCGTCGTAATTGCGGAAGAGTTCGAGATGGCCGGCGTGAAAGGCGACGCGCTCGCTTTCCTCGGCGTCGCCGCGCTCGAAACCGGCGATCCATTCAAACACCAGTTTCGAGATCGCGGTGTTCTGGCACACCACGATAAACACCGGCGGCACGCCGATTCCGGCTTTCCGCCAACGCTCAAACTCGCCCTCGTAATGGCTGTAAAGCGCGTTCAGCGCGGTTATCAGCGTGTTGGGCAGATCGAATGGGCTGAGCTTGCCGGCGCCGGCGGCGGTTTTCGGCAGCGCTTTGCCGATGTGTTTCCACAAATCGCGGTAGACGACCGTGTCCGTCTGCACGAGATTGTCGGTCACCGGCACGCGCGGCAGCTTCACGATGCCGCTCTCGATCGCATCCATCAGGCTGAAGTCGGACACGACCCACGGAAAGAGCGTGCCTTCTTCATAGCCAGAGCCGCGCAGAAAAAACGGCGTGGCTGACAGATCATACACGGCGCGTACGCCTTTCGACAGCTTGCGGTCCAGCGCCTCGATGCCATTGATCCAGAGCCGCGCGGCCTCCTCGTTCTCGGCCGCTTCTTTCTTCTCGTCTCCGGTCAGTGCGCCTTCCGCGTCGCCCCCGACCTTGTGCCGGTAGCAGTGGTGCGCTTCGTCATTGATCACGTTGACGCGATCATAATTGAGAAGCTTTCCGCAAGCCCTCTTGAGCATTGCCGCGTCGGTTTCGATCGTTTTCGGCGGCTCGGGATCGTTGCCCTGTAGGAAGCTGCGCGCGACCTTGGGCAAGGCGAGCGTCTCGCGATGCTGAAAGGCGTGATAGTTAGTGATCACGATCTCCGCGCGACGAATTTCGGGCAGCATCTCGGGCGGGACGATCTCGCGCGTCTCGTAATAATTGTCGGGCTCGCTTGGTTGAAGGACGCGCAGCCGATCCTTGATCGTGATGCCGGGCGCGACGATCAGGAAGGCGCGGGAGAAATCTTTCGAGTCCTTGCGGGCCGCGTTTACCGCCTGCCAGGCTATCAGCATGGCCATCACGGTCGTCTTGCCGCTGCCCGTCGCCATCTTCATGGCCAGGCGGAACAACTCGGGATTGGCTTCCTCATTGGCCTTGGCGATCTGGTCCAGCAATCCTTTGGTCACGGCGCGCCGCGGCGCCACCTCGGTCAGCCAGATGATGGTCTCGACCGCCTCGACCTGGCAGAAAAACGGGCGCGGGCCGACGAAATCGTGATGACGCCAATGCTCCAGAAGCCTTTGCGTCACGCCGGTTACGCCCCAGTCGGCGGGATTGCGCAGGCTCCGCCATCGTTCGACGTGGCCGCGAATCTCGTTGATGAGGGCATTTTCGGTGTAGGTCTCGAGGTCGAGCGACGCTTGCCCGGCCGACGGCTTTTTTCGGGAGGCGGGAACGGGGACGATGAAGCGCGACGGACGACGGCCGCGCAGCGGCTCGCCTTCAAGCGGCTGACCATTCTTGTCGAGCGGATGATGCAATTCCGGCGCGCGGTAGGGCGAGTTCAGAATCGGGCGTTCATAAAAACTGTTCAACGCGGCCCCACAGATCAAATTTCTAGCCAAGTTCTATCCGGCAAACGCCGTCCTCGGCAAGGAGCTCGGACGCCTGGCGGCATCCGAAATCAGAACATCTCCAATGGACACGAATGCGACTTTGTCCATAAAAATAGTATAAAATCAATTATATAAATACTAAAGCTCGGACGCCGACCATTAAGCGGCGGCGATATGCATAGCTCGGCGAGGACGTTCGGCGCGCGCCGATCGAAGCAGGCGCGCGCGGCGCGGGACTGCAGTGGACTGCCCAGAAACAAGTTATAAGCGCCGAGACGAATTGCATCGAAACGCCGTCAACGAGGATTACGCTGAGAAAATGTCTCAGAAGCTTTCCCCTCTCGACTTGCAGATTCGAATTGCGCCTCCGAGCGGCTGGGCGGCCGATCGTCCCCGATTGAGCGACGCCGAGCTCGAGGAATTGGCGGCGCTCGTCGAACCGTCCTTTAGGGAGAATGGACGCGAGCAGTTCGGCGTCTATGTGCAAAACATTTTCGCTTTCGCCGTCGATGGGCTTTTAACGCAACGCAGATATGGCGATTCTCTCGTTGTTGAAATTCGCGACAGATTGGGCGCCTTCCTGAAAGATATGGAGCGCGCGCAGGAGGCGATTGACAGACTCGACATTGGCGTTCGGCGTTTGTTGGATGATGAACTTGCGATGTTCGCGCAAGTTCAAAGCGCGCCGCGACATCTTCCGACGACGTCCATCGAGCAGTGGCGAAAGGCGACGTCGGATCTGATCGGCGTCATTGTCGCCGCAAGCAGGCGTTTGGAAATTACGCCGGTGAAAGGCGAGAGCGGCGCGGTGTGGCGGCAGATGGTGCGTGGGCTGGCGGCGTTGATCTTCGCAACGACCGGCGTCGTGCCGAGGCGATCCGTGAAGTCCGCCGTCGTCGGATTTGCGACGACGCAGGTCGACGACGGTTGGTTCCTGCGTCTTTCGCGACGCCTCGCGGCGCTGGTCTTCGCGCGCGCGGAGCAATTGGGGAAGGAGCTTCGGCTTTCGCCCAAAACCCTGAACCGGCCGAAGACGAAAAAGTCGAACAGCAACCCGCGATCGGGGCCGAGCATAGGCAAAGCAACGAGTAGGAGAAGATCCGAATCGGCACGCGCGGCGCTCGACTCGGAGACCGGCCATCCGTCGGAAAAGAAAAAGACGCCGAAGCGCGTCGGCCCGCCACCGCTCACGCGCATCGTTCGCGAGGAGCTGGAGGCGCTGGAAAGAGAAAATATTGAATAATAATGATGTTCTCTCCTGGACTAGAAGCGCGCTTTTGGCGGGATATTTGTCCAAGGCGCGATTTCGATAAATTTGGTCCGATCGGCTCCGAGGCTTTTTCTTTCTGGAGTCGACCATGCAGGCTGCTTCCCATTCGCGCGCATTTGCGTCCGAGCATCTGCGCCGCTCGCACGCGATCGAATTCCGACCGATCGCGTCGCTGCGGCCTTTTACGAAAAACGCCCGCACACATTCGAAGAAACAGCTTCGGCTGATCGGCGATAGCATCAAGGCGTTCGGTTTCACCAATCCCGTTCTGATCGACGAGAACGGCGTCATTCTCGCCGGCCATGGCCGCGTTGAGGCAGCGAAGTCTCTGGGGTTCGAGAGCGTGCCGGCGATGATTCTTTCCGGCATGAGCGAGGCGCAAAAGCGTGCTTACGTGCTGGCCGACAACCGTATCGCCGAAAAAGCGGGCTGGGATCGCGAGCTTCTGGCGAGTGAACTCGGCGTGCTTGTTGATCTCCTGCCGATGATTGATCTCGACGTGTCGATCACCGGTTTCGAGATCGGCGAGATCGACATGCTGCTGGAGGATTTTACCGCGCCGAAAGCGGACCCGGCTGATGAGCTGCCGCCGCTCGATGCGCGCAAGGCGCCCGTTACGCGCGCCGGCGATTTGTGGCTTCTCGGCAACCATCGCCTGCTGTGCGGCGACGTGCGCGATGAGGACGCTGTCGTGCGCCTTATGGACGGCGCTGAGGCAGAGATGGTTTTCACCGATCCACCCTACAATGTGAAGATCGACGGCAACGCTATCGGGCGCGGAAAAATCCGCCACCGCGAATTCGCCATGGCGAGCGGCGAGATGAGCGCCGCGGAATTCACTTTGTTCTTGACGACGGCGCTGGGCAATCTCGCTTCGGCGTCGAAGGACGGGGCGATCCATTTCATCTGCATGGATTGGCGGCACATGGGCGAATTGCTCGCGGCCGGCGACGCGGTTTATTCGGAACTCAAGAACCTCTGCGTGTGGACGAAGACCAACGCCGGGCAAGGAAGCTTTTATCGTTCGCAACACGAACTCGTCTTCGCGTTCAAGAAGGGAGAAGCGGAACACATCAACAGTTTTGGGCTCGGCGCGGGAACGGCGGCCGACGCACAACGGGCGAGAACGCGAGCTGGCGAATCCGCGCGTCTGCCTGGCGCGGGACGCAATCGCGCGAATGTCTGGACCTATCCGGGCGTCAACAGTTTCGGCTCCGGTCGGCTGGAGCAGTTGGCGCTGCATCCGACCGTCAAGCCGGTCGCCATGGTCGCCGACGCCATGCGCGACTGTTCGACGCGCGGCGGCGTCGTGCTCGACGGCTTCTCAGGCTCCGGCACCTTGTTCCTCGCGGCGGAGAAAGTCGGTAGGCGCGGCTACGGCGTCGAGATTGATCCTCTCTATGTCGATGTCGCGATCACGCGTTGGCAAAAAATGACTGGCAAGGATGCGGTTCATGCCGAGAGCGGCGAGACTTTTGATGAGCGCGCTGCGAGCGTTGAGCTCAAGCGTGAAAGGGGTCGCGCATGAGCAGCAAATCTGAACGTGATGACGGCGCAACGCCGGAATCCGACGACGCGGACGTGGAGAGCGCCGCGCCGAAAGTCGGCTATCGCCGCCCGCCGCTGCATACCCGCTTCAAGCCCGGTCAGAGCGGAAATCCGCGCGGCCGGCCGAAGGGCGCAAAAAACATCGATATGCTCTGTCGCTCGCTGCTGTCGCGCAAGGTGACGATCCAGGAGAACGGCGGCCGCCGAAAAGTCACGGCCGTGGAAGCGATCGTGCTCGCGACAATCCAGCGTGCTGTGCGCGGCGACAATCGCGCGGCCAAAATCATGCTCGATCTGCAGCACCGTCTTCCGACGCTGGAGGACGCCGAGACGGGCGCCGTGTCCAGCGCCGAGGATCAGGCGATCATCGCAGAGTTCCTTGCGACGCTGCAGGAGGCGCGGCAGCTTGAGCCGGAAAGCGAGGATCGAAAATGACGCTTCGCCGGAGTCCCATGAACGAAGCGAACTCGGCGCCGCCGAACATCCCGCCGGCGTTCGTCGACGCCTTGTTGCGAACGCGTCTCTCGTCGTTCATCCGCAAATCGTTCGGATCGGTCGCGCCCGGGGTGGATTATCATCATAATTGGCATATCGATGCGATCACCTGGCGGTTGCAGGAAGTTCTTGAGGGGCGGATTACACGACTCATCATCGCAATGCCGCCGCGCAGCCTGAAATCAATCGCCGCGTCGGTCGCCTTCCCAGCCTTCGCCCTGGGCCATGATCCGTCGCGCCGGATCATTACGGCAAGCTATTCAGCCGATCTCGCGATCAAGCACGCCAACGACTGCCGCGCCTTGATGCGCTCCACGTGGTATCGGCGGCTTTTTCCGCAAACTGTGATCGACCCCGGAAAGGACAGCGAGTCGGAGTTTGCGACGACGCGCCGCGGGCATCGCCTGTCGACGTCGGTCGGCGGCACGCTTACCGGCCGCGGCGGCGATCTCATCGTCATCGACGATCCGCTCAAAGCCGCCGACGCTCATTCGGAGCCAAAACGCGAAGCGGTGAACGCCTGGTTTTCGAATACGCTGCTTTCGCGCCTCGATGACAAGCGCAAGGGCGCGATCGTGATCGTCATGCAGCGCGTGCATCAGAACGATCTCGTCGGGCATTTGTTGGAGCAGAGTCTGAAGGAGTGGAATGTATTGTCTCTCCCGGCGATCGCCGAAGAAGAACATGTCGTTGAGATCGACGCGCATCGAAAGATTCGCCGTCCGATCGGCCATCTCCTCCACGAGGCGCGCGAGCCGCTTTCGGTGCTCGCGTCGCTGAAGGCTTCGCTCGGCTCCGATCTCTTCGCCGCCCAATATCAGCAATCGCCCGTGCCGCCCGGCGGCGCGTTGATCCGAAGAGCTTGGGTGCGCCGCGCGCCGATCCCGTTGAGCAAGGCGCCGGGCGAAAAGCTCATCCACAGCTGGGACACGGCGACCAAGGCCGGCGAGAACAACGACTGGTCGGTCTGCACGATCTGGCGCGTCGGGCCCGAAGGCTATCGTCTGATCGAAGTCATTCGCGAGCGACTCGAATATCAGGACCTGAAACGTCGCGCGCGCACTCTCGCGCTGCGCGACGCGCCAGATGCGATATTGATCGAAGATATGGGCGTCGGCTCGGCGCTGATCGCCGATCTGCGCGTTGAAAATTTCGCCGCGATTGCAATCAGACCCGAGGCCGACAAGGTTACGCGGCTCGCGGTCAAGGCGCCGCTGTTTGAGAGCGGCCGCGTGATCTTCCCTGAGCGCGCGAGCTGGCTTCCCGATCTCGAAGCGGAACTGTTCGCCTTTCCGCAGAGCAAGCACGACGATCAGGTCGATTCCATCTCGCAGGCGCTGGCCTGGATGTCGCGGCCGATCGCGGAGCCGAGAATCCGGCGATTATAGGCGCCCGCGCCGTGCATTGGTCGCGATCTGATTGAAGCAAGTTCCGAGTGGACTTCGCTGTGAAAGGAAGCATTGCTTGGTTCACGGGAGGCGCAAAGCCCGCGCTTCTTCTCCACGCCCCGCCGGCTTTGCGCCGCCCGCGGGGTTGCGGCGGTGACGGGATGGACCGTCGCAACCGATGGAGAAGAAACACATGATTAAGCTGACGGACGCGCAACTCATCCTTTTGTCGAAAGCCGCCGCGCGCGAGGACGGCGCAGCGATCGTTCCGGCGAAAATGCCCAAAGCCGCAGCGATGAAAGTCGGCGCGAGTCTCGTCACGAAAAAGCTGATGCGGGAGGTTCGCGCCAAAGGCGCGTTGCCCATCTGGCGCGAAGATGCGGATGGGCGTCGCTTCAGCTTAATCCTCACCCGCGCCGGTCGCGACGCCATCGGCGTCGAGGAGGCTGCAGTCGCAAAGGCGGCGACGCGCGTCGAGGTGGGGCAAAGCGACATCGAACGCGGCGCCGATCCTTGTGGAAGCGGCGCCGGCGAGCGCGACGGCGCTCTCGAGCCGGTCGCAAAATGCGACGGGGCGGCAGTCGCGAAATCTGGCGCGTGCGTCACCCCGGCGTCCCCTGACGGCGTTGCCGCGGCTGGCGAAGACGACGCTTCGTCCGCGGGTGAGCCGCAACCCAAAAAGTCCAAGGCTTCGCCGCGCGTCGGCAGCAAACAGGCGCTTGTGGTCAACCTGCTGTCGAATGAAGAGGGCGCGACGATCGACCAGCTGACCGTGGCGACGGGTTGGCTGCCCCATACGACGCGCGCCGCTCTGACCGGCCTGCGCAAACGCGGGTTCGAGATCGCACGAACGGCAAGCGAAAGCGGCGGTTCGCTGTACCGGATCGTCACGGCGACCCCGACGCAGGCGTGAACCGATGTCGAAACGACTGCGAATTGCGGCGCTGCCGAAGGGCGCGCCGCACCCTTTGGGCGACCTCACTCTTGCAGAAGCGCTTCAGCGAATAGAAGCGATGAGCGTTGTCGACCTTCGCCATCTCTGGCGCGAGACCCACGGCAGGCCGGCGCCCGAGGCGCTGACCAAAGATCTGATGGCGCGTCTGCTCGCCTATCGACTGCAAGAACAAAGGCTCGGCGGGCTCAGTCCGGCGCTCGAAAAACAACTCGTCGCGCTTGCGCGCGGCGGAAAGAAGAAGCCGGCGCGTCGGCTCAGGGTGGGAACGGTGCTCGTTCGCGAGCACGACGGCGTCCTGCACGAAGTATTCGTCGTGCCGGAGGGCTATTGCTGGCGCGGCGAGGTTTTCTCCAGCCTGTCGATCGTCGCCAGGAGAATCACCGGGGTCAGCTGGAGCGGACCTCGGTTCTTCGGGCTGAAGGAGAGCGGGGAAGCTGAGCCGGTCGACAAGACCGCGATGTCAGACAACCCGCCATCGCCGGCAGCAAAGAAGAGGAGAGGCCGTCCTCCACTGGCATCGGTCCTTTCCACGGCAGAGGCGCACACATCATGAAAGCGCCGTCGCCGAAACCGCAACGCTGCGCGATCTACACGCGCAAATCAACCGAGCATAATCTCGATCTCGCCTTCAACTCGCTCGACGCCCAGCGCGAGGCCTGCGAAGCCTACGTGAAAAGTCAGGCGCATGAGGGCTGGCGGCTCGTGCCGGATCGATTCGACGATGGCGGCCTGTCGGGCGCATCGTTAGAACGCCCCGCGCTGCAATCTCTGCTCGACCTTGTTCGTGAATGGCGGGTCGACGTCATTGTCGTGTATAAAGTCGATCGCCTGACCCGCTCGCTCGCGGACTTCGCCAAGCTGGTCGAAGCGTTTGACGAACACAACGTCTCCTTCGTCTCGGTGACGCAGAGCTTCAACACAACGACCAGCATGGGACGATTGACGCTCAACGTCTTGCTATCCTTTGCTCAGTTCGAACGCGAGGTGATCGGCGAGCGCGTGCGCGACAAGATCGCGGCGTCAAAGCGCAAGGGGCTGTGGATGGGCGGCAATGCGCCGCTCGGCTATCGCAGCGAAAACAAGAAAATCATTGTCGTCCCGGAGGACGCGGAAGTCGCACGAAAAATCTTCGCCGATTATCTGCGGATCGGATCGCTCGGCCGATTGGCGGCGTCGCTCGCAAAAGAAGGGGTCACGCCGAAGCGGCGTGAACTTTCGAGCGGCCGCATCGTCGAGACAGATCGATTTTCGGTCGGAGCTCTCGCGCAAATGCTGAAGAATCGATTCTACGTCGGCGAGATCGTTTATCGCGGCGAAGCCTTTCCGGCCGAGCACGAGGGGATCATCGACAAGGAACTGTTCGAGGCGGTGCAGGAAAAGCTCGCCGAGGGCGCGATTGCGCGGCAAAAGGCGCGAGCGAAATCGTCGGCGATTCTGTCGGGGCTGCTGTTCGACGATCGCGGCCATGCGATGAGCCCGAGCTATGCCGTCAAGAAAGGCGTGCGCTACCGCTATTACGTCTCGCAGGCAATGCTGCAGGGCGACAAGGCGAATGCAGGCTCGCTTCCGCGCGTCTCGGCGCCGGAGGTCGAGGAGCGCGTCTGCGCGGCGTTGCGCCGAGCTTTGAGGTTGAAAGACGATGCGGTGATCATGGACAAGGCCTTCATCGCAGCGCATGTCGCGCGCGTCATGATCGGCGCAGACCGGATCGACGCCGAGTTCTTCGAGGCCTTGGACGGAGCCGCCGAGGGATCGAGTCGAACGGGCGATAACGACGCCGACTCCGACGAAATCGAGCCAGGCGGCCTGGTGGAAAGACCAACGACGAAAATCGGCATCCCTTTTGCGCCGACCAAGAACCCGCGTAAGGGAGTTGTCTACGCGCCGGGCGGCGAGGCGAAACATCTCGGCGCCGAAGCTTCCGAACAGCTGCTTGCCTCCGTCGCCCGCTCGCGACGCTGGATGGAGGCGATCCTCGCCGGCAGGATCGCCTCCTTCGAAGAAATCGCCGCGGCGGAAAATCTGAACGAATCCTATGTCCGTCGTCTCGCCGTATTGGCTTTCCTTTCCCCGAAAATCCTTCGCGCCATCGTAAGCGGCGTCGCTCCGGCGAGTTGCACCGTATCGGCGCTTACGCTCTCCCTACCCTTCGCTTGGGACGCGCAGGAGCGGAAGTTCGAAATCGCCTGACGACTTGCGCGTCGAATGTGCAAACACCAATCGGCGATAAGCGAGTTGCGGAGCGTCCCCGTCTCTCAAGTTGTCGCGCGGCGAGCCTGACCGCAAAATCCGCATTCAACTCGTGATTGTGGATGTCGAGGCGCGCCCAAGAGAGGCGTTGTCTGTGAAGCGTGACGGCGCCTCGACCAATCAAAACACGCGCCCACCGAAAGCGAACGCGTTGTTTCGCGAACCGGCCTCGGCTCTTGCTTCGGCGCGGCCCAGGAAACGCGAACCCCTCTGCGCTCGGCTCGAACCGGTCTGCGATTCGCGCGCGTCGTAAATTCCGATAAACCGAATTTGACCTGCAGAGACGCGCCGCCAGAAAGGGCGAAAAAGGCCTCAAAATCCGGGATCTAATCGTCTGGGCGAAAACGGTGCAGTTTCAAGGGCTCGGATATTTAAAGGGTGTTTTCACCATATAAAAACACTGTAAAAACAATAACTTAGCCTGGCTGGGGGACCTGGACCCTGCGCCATCGTTTGCACGGACTCTTAATCGGACCAATTGGTTAGAAGTGCCAGTCAGATCGACAAACGCAGCCTGTGGTCCACAAGGTTGGTCCACGGAAGCCTCATGTCTGGCCATTTCCTTCGTCT
The DNA here is from genome assembly GCF_018887255.1 of Methylosinus sp. KRF6. Lineage (NCBI taxonomy): Bacteria > Pseudomonadati > Pseudomonadota > Alphaproteobacteria > Hyphomicrobiales > Methylocystaceae > Methylosinus > Methylosinus sp. KRF6. The sequence continues at coordinate 1,974,076 of NZ_JAHLJF010000001.1, forward strand.
GCGCGGTGGCACTTACCACCTCCGCATTCGCGTCCCCACAAAACTTCGCCCCTTTCTCAATCAGACCGAGGTCGTAATCTCTCTGCGAACAGGGCGATTCGAGCATGCCCTTCGGATGGCGCGGGCACATAGAAGCGAGTTGGACCGAATCATGTCGGAGATTGAAGGAGGAATGTCTCAGAGAGAAATCGAGAAGCGCGTTCGTGCATGGATCGCAACGCTCGCACTGGATTATGATCGGGTTCTCGCAATGCACGACGGCATGACGAGTATCTTCACCCCACAAGAGCGTGAGAAGATGGGGGTTGAGCAGTCACAAGAACTCGAAGCTCTTGTCAAATTTATGATTGACGACAGGGTGCAAAAGGCGGGTGATGTCCTGTCTAGCGTCGTTGCCGGTTTTGAACAAGGCACGGAATCGACAGAGCTGCTTGTGGGGGCCAGCATCGAACAATTGGGACTGAAATTGGTATCAGTAGAAGAGTATAAATTATTACGGCGCAGCGTGTTAAGAAATATGCGATTCCTCATAAAATCGATACGTTTATCGCAGCGCGGCTTGCCTATTCCGAAAGAAATATACGACTGGTATGATGCTTGTGATCCGGTAATTGTGCAAGATAAACAAATTAAACATTTGAAGAATGCTGGAATTGTTATGTCTGAAGTTTGGACTAAGTTTTCTGAGTCTAAAAGTGTCGGGCGAGAGTGGAGAAAAGCAGAGGTAGATGCTGCTAGTGCTTCAATGAATCTTTGGATCTCTGTTCTTGGGGATAAGCCGCTAGAGGGTTATTCGCCGGCCGATGTGGAGCAGTTTAGAACGATATTTCTAGGCCTTCCTCATGACTATTATCATAGTTCTAAGTGGAAAGGCACCTATAAAACAAAAGGCGTGAGGGCGGTTTTTGAACTCGCAATGGCGGTGGAGTGTGAGCGGACCACGCCTAAGACGTGGAACAAGCACCTGTCTCGTATTAGCGAGCTTTATAAATGGGCAAAAAAACAAGGAGAGGCTTTGCCTGCCGAGGCTAAATCTCCATGCGACGGGCTATTTATTCATATCCCTAAGAAAAGGCGTGGACGGCGTGGGTTAACCTCAGACGCCCGGCGGCCATATACAAAAGATGAAATACAGAAATTTCTAAATAGTCCAACTTTCCTAGGCAGTCGATCCCAGCATCGTTGGAAGTTGCCTGGCGAGCTCGTGTTTAGAGATCATCGATATTGGCTTGTTTTGATCGGTTTGCTGCATGGGACGCGTCGGGAAGAGCCTGTGCTGCTTAAAGTTAAGCATGTGAAATATGAACATGGAGTATGGCACTTTGACTTACTTGATGGAGAGCTTGCAGAAGAGCTAAAATCTATTGGGTCGCCGCGCCTTGTTCCGCTTCATAAATACTTGCTCGATTTAGGCTTCATTGAAGCCCGTGTTGCTGGCCGGGACCCTGAGGCTCGCCTATTTCCTGATGCTGTTTCGCGCTCGATCCGAGAAAGACAGGCCGATCCATTTGGAAAGTGGTTTCTGAATTTTCGGCGCCACTGCGGTCTTACCGACGAAAAACTTGATTTTCATGCGTTCCGCCACACTGTTGCAACCGAACTTTTGAATGCAGGCGTGCCTAAGGCTTATGTCGAAGAAATATGTGGGCACGAAGGCGAGGAACGAGAGTCTGTTCTGGCTGTGTATGATCATGGCCGACTTCTGGCGGACCTGAAATTGTACATTGATAGATTTTTGCCTCCCGTGGACGTCGAGGCGCTAAACGCGGCGCGACGGCGCTCGGATCGGCGTGATCGAAGCGCAGCGTGGCCGCGCCTCAAGTAGCGAGAACATAATATAAACATCAGATCCAAATTCCTAAGCATAAATTTACCGTTTTTTAACCATTAATAGTTGTTTTGTATACGACGAATCACTTTATACTTGCGTTCGGCACCAAACGGTGCGTGTGGCGCGGTAGAGAGTGGAGTCGAGTATGAAGATCGTTAAAATGAAAGAAGGCCGAGATTTTTTTGTTGATAGAATACCAGAGAGCCTCGGCAGTGGTTATCGAATACTTCTGAAAATCGACCTTCTTGGCGTTTGCGTTGTCGACTGGACGGGTAATAGTCTGACCGAAGCTTTGGTAGGGCCTTTCGAGACAGCGGAAGCGGCCCAAAGCGCACTGTCGACGTTTCTACGAAAAGTCAACAAAGATAATGGGTTGCCGAAGGCAACGGCAAGTCGAGATGTGCAAATGCAATTCGCTTTAGACGCTTTCTCGCGTTCGTCCAACTGACGACGACCCCTATCTGATCAAGCCCCGGTTCGCCGGGGCTTTCGCATTGAAGAAACAGCCGATCCAAAATCGAACGTTTTTGAGACGGTGGCCCGGCCGGGGGGATTGTGGGAGCCGGCTGATTATTTGCGTCTCAAAACCAGTCTTGAAAAAGGCGTCTCACTATGCCAGCTTGTTAACGAGTTTTGAGACTCTCCAATGCGGATCGGCTACGCCAGAGTATCGACCTTCGATCAGAATCCCGACCTCCAGAGTGAGAAGCTCCGTGAGGCGGGATGCGAGAAGGTAATCGTGGAGCGGATGTCGAGCGGCCGAGATCGGCCTGAGCTGACGCGCCTCCTGCGGGACATCCTCCGTGAAGGAGACACCTTGGTCATCTGGAAGCTGGACCGGCTGGCCCGATCGTTGAAGCAGCTCATCGAAACGGCTGATGACCTGAAAGCTCGCGGGATCGGCCTCGTTTCCCTGACCGACGCCATCGATACCTCTTCGCCTGGCGGGATGCTCGTTTTTCACATGCTCGGCGCTATCGCTGAATTCGAGCGCGCCTTGATTCGTGAACGGACCGTCGCCGGCCTCGCGGAAGCGCGTCGAAAAGGGAAAAAAGGCGGTCGGCCGCGAAGCCTCACGCAAAAAGACGCCGCGGCGGCCGCGGCTCTGCTCGCCGCCGGGTCTATGACCTCTAAGGAAGTTGCCGCCAGATTCGGAGTCTCTAAGGCCACGCTTTACCGCCATATCAGCACAACCGCTTGACACGGCGCGCGGCGGCGCTGGGCGCACCGGGCGCCGTCGCCGTCGCGCATTGGTCTTCAATATTCACTCGGCAGCAGGATCACACCGTCGACGAAATAGAGAACGATCTCCGCCAGCGGAAAGTCCGTATAGGGAACAAGTTTTCGATAGACGGTCTTTTCATCGCCGTCCTCACAAGCGAGCGCGCCGGCTTTCTTCCCAAGGTCCACGGACAACCGCCAGAGTTGGAAGCCTTCGACAGCGACCTTCCTTTGCCGTTGGCCAAAAGCGATTTCGTCGAGCAGCCAATACGCGCCGGCGTGGTCCGCGAGGAACTTGGCGCCGTCGGTGAAGAGAACGCCGCGGACAATGCCGTGGCGATGCCAATTGGCGGTCCCGGTGAACTGTCGCAGGTCGTCGGCCGTGATGATCCTGTTCGCTTGCATGGTGGTCCCCTTCTCGGCATGAGCCGCACGTCGCGCGTGCGGGTCTGGCCGTCGCCGAGACCGGGGTGTGCAAGGCGCAATGAGAATCGGCGCGATGGTGCGGGCGCAGCCGAAGGCGAGCCACGGTCGCGCCGATTGTCGTTGCGCCGCGCCGAGGGGCTGGCCCCTAAGCGAGAAACTCGCCGCCACGAAGCGGCCGACGAAAGGAGACAGAGGTAAATCGAAGCCTTTGATTCGCGCTTCGATTCGGCCTTTGATTCGTCTTTTGATCCGACAAATAACATTTTGATATCATGAGGCTTTTACGATGCCTCGAGCAGCCTCGGATCGGAGGCGGATCGATCGGGTTCCTTCGTCGCATTTGTCGTTTTCGCGCGGTATTGCTCGGGATGTTGCTCGCACTCTTCCCGAACGCGGTTCAACCAAGGCTCGTACCAACACCAAGTTTTTCCGACCGCTATGGCGCCGTAGCCCTTGGCTGGGTTCCTAGCGTCGAGCCTTTTCCAGAGCCTTGTGTGGCTCTCCATGTTGAAACCGGTCCACCCTTCGGCACGCATTAATTTCACGATGTCGCCCGGGAGATATTTCTTCTTCTCGACCTCCTTCAGCGCTATGGCGAATTTCTCCGCGACTTCCGATCCAGGCGGTACAATCTCGACGGCGAGATCGGCGTTCGGCGCCCGGTTGGCGGTCTTATGGACCATGAACACGCGGAAGGCGTAACGAGGATCGGCTTGCTGCTCGGGGGTCAGATGGCGTTCGAACTCGTCCATCATCGATTCGACATTGCGCGGCAAACCGCCGGCGCGCTTCAAGATTGCGAGCTGCTCTGGACTGAAGGTCACGAATTGCAGCGCGATCGGCAGACGACGTTCGAGGGCATATTGTACCCCGAATAAAGTCTTAATGGCGTCATTGAAGTTTATGCAGCAGGCTTGAAGTTTTGCGCTCACGGCGTCGTCAATGCGATTGGTCGAACGATGTTCGATCTCGTGTCGTAGCTCCAAGAGAAATAGCAAATTGGCTTTTGTGCCGGGTTCGACGGGAGGGCAGCGTGCATGTTTCAAGCACTGCGCCAATTCCCAATATTTTTCTGCGCCGCTCGGTGTCTTGGAGACGACCTTCTTTCCGTCCTCATTTCTCGTGTGTCGGTAATCGATGCCCTCGCGTTTGAACCAAGCGTGCAACAGATAGGTCCATGCGATGACTGCGGTGACGATGAACAATTCGGCTCGGAATGTCAGGCCGCCACTGTTGAATGTCTGAACCGCCGCGATCATCGCCTCGCGGGCCTTTATCAGCAACTCGTCGCCGCGCAATGAGAGGCCGGTTTCTCGGTCGATCTCTGGCCATGCCGCTAGGAAGCTATCCAACTCTTCCGCTGAAGCGGCTTTGATGGCCGTGTGTTTTGCGCCCGTACGAATTTCACTTATAGCGCGATGGTTGACGGAGCGCGTTGGGCGCGTGAAATAGGCGAGGATATCCTGATCGCTCGGCCATCGCCCATCGTCAATCATCGCCTTGACGAGCGCAATCTCCCAGCGTTCGAGTCTATTGCCCCGCCGTCGCACTGTCATGGCCGTTTCCTTTCATCCGCTATGCGTCGAATATCTCCGCCGAAAGAGATGCGGCCATCGCGTCGGCTGTGGCGGCGGCGCCATCGAGCGAAAGTGCAATCGTTCTGAGACGGCAGACTTGCTCGACAAATAATTCTTGAAGCGGGAGAGGGGGCGCAAAGATTTCGACCGCCCTCACGTCACCCTGATTGATGCTGGACTGATTGATGGCGTGCTTGGCGTTTTTGATCAAACCGCGCCGCACGGAATCGAGCTGAAGCATCGAACCTACCACCTGCGGCAACAGTATGCTTGAATCGACGCGGAAACGCATCATGTTCGATTCGAAGACCACGGGTTCCGCGAGGTCAGGGATAAGAACCGATTTTCCCAAGTGGGACGGGCTGTTGACACGATTGATGACGATGTCATCCCGTCGAAGCCCAAATTTCTCTGCGGTCCCGGCGTCGATCCGCAAACGCTTCAATTCATCCTGTGGAACCATCATTCCGTCGTCGAAGCTGTCTATTCGAAGTATTCGAACACCATCACCATAATCGGAAGCTGGCCGATAGAGGCCGTTCTGTGGGCCTTCGAGGATTACATCACCCAAAGCAACCCTCCGCCAGCGCTTCGGGTTCGTAAGCGGGTCGCCGAAAGTATCGAGGAACAGGGCGGCGATGATAGAGCGGGTCTTGGCGCGGGCGGCTTCCGTTCGGCGTCTGATCTCGGCCGCACGGTCCAGCAGCTCAACGATGCGACGTTGTTCGTCAAGGGACGGAAGGGGAATCTGAAGCCGCTCCAATTTGGACTTGTTCAATACCCGCCCGAGCACGGCATCGTTTGCTTGTTCCCCGGCCATAATGCGGGGCAAAACATGACGAAGATAGTCGCGGTCGACCAAGTCCGCTCGCTTTAGCGGCAACGAAGCTATTGCTTCGTTGTGGTGCATTTTTCTGGCAGCGACAGCCACGCGACCGATAGTCAATTTGAAGCTGACAAGAAGTGTCCCCGCTTCGGCCGGCGCGGGCATAGCTGATCCGACTGCCTCATTAGAAATATACTCCCGTGTCGAGAATACTGTTCCTTGAGCAAGATCGCGTATAGAGGCCCAAGGGTTCGAACCGCTCCAAAATTTCGGTTCGTCACGCCGGGGTGTCCGCCCAATGTTTATGGCGCAGAGCTGATAAAGCGGCACAGTCGGAAGGGGGCTCAATTAAGTGCTCCCAAGCTCAGCAGCGAGCGCCTCGATGTCGCCGAGGATCGCGGCGGTCTCATCGCGAAGTTCGGCAAGTAGCTCACGCGGGTCGCGATGGTTGGCCGCTTCCCGACTTTGAGGACGGTGGCGCGAGGCGGAAAGGTTGAAGTCCTCGTCCTCGATCGCGCCGGCGTTCGCGAACCACCATTTCTCCGTCCACGGTACATCCTTGTCTCGGGCGCGCCAGTCGGCCCACAGTTCCTCACGACTGTTGTAAGCGGCGATGAGCCCGGGAATGTCGTCGGCTTCGATCGGTTGGTCATGGTTGGCGTCGAGCTTGAAGCCATCATTGTCGGCATGGAGGAACATGACCCGCTCGGTCCGCCCGCCCTTTTGGAACACAAGAACCGAGGTCTTCACGCCCGAATAGGGCTGGAAGACGCCGCCGGGCAGGGACAGCACCGCCTCGACGCGGTTATTCTGGACGAGGATGCGGCGCAATTCCTTATGCGCGCCGGTCGAGCCGAACAGGACGCCATCGGGCACGATGACGCCGCAACGGCCATTGGGCTTCAGGCTGTCGATCATATATTTGACGAAGAGAAGTTCGGTCGCCGTGGTCGTGCCGATCTTCACGTCGTCGACGATTCGATCCTTGTCGATTCGGCCTGAAAAAGGCGGGTTGGCGAGCACTACCTCATAGCCGTCGAGCGGCAGCCCCTTCTCGGCTTTTGCTTGACGGTCGAAGCTCGTCGTCAGCACGTTGCGCTTGAGAATTCGCACATCGGGCAAACCGCGAAGCGCGAGATTCATCGATGCTAGGCTGACCATCTTGGGGTCCACGTCATTGCCGTAGAAGGTCGCCGTTTGCAGCTTCCGCCATTGTTTTTGATTCAGCCGGTCGCCATAGCCGCGCTCGAAGACTTTGCCCTCGAAATCAGCCCGCTCGCGGCCGTTCGGCGAGGAACTCGCTAGGCGGATATGCTCATAGGCCGCGACCAGAAAGCCCGCCGTGCCGGCGGCCGGGTCATAAATCGCGTCGCCGATCTGTGGATCGACCAGTTCGACAATCGCGCGGATGATATGCCGCGGCGTGCGGAACTGGCCGAGTTCGCCGGCCTGCTTGATTTGGCGCAATACATGTTCGAACAGATCGCCCTTGGTGTCGGGGTCGGCCTGCTCGAGGCGCAATTCGTTGACGAGCGTCACGACCTGCGTGAGCACGGTCGGCTCGTCCACGGTGAGGCGCGCCTGCGCCATGAAGCTCATGCCAAAGGCGTCGCCGATCTCGGCAAAGAAGGGAAATACCTCGTCGCGAACCCATGTGACGAGTTGCTGGCCCGACATGGCGTTGCCCCATATCGACCACCGCAAGCGGTCGCGCGAGACGGTCTTGACGCCTTCCTGCGGCGCGTTGAGCGGATTTTTGATTGTCCATTCGCCGGCGAACAGGCTTTCATATGGGCGGCCGGTCTGGCTCGCCTGACGCAGATTGGCCGCGTCGATGCCCTCGATCATGTAGAAGAAGAACAGGAAGCTGAGCTGTTCGGCATTGGACAGCGGGTCGGGATAGCCGCCGCCGTATAGGTAGTCGCGAATCTGATCGACCCGGCGACGCATATCAGGCGTAAAGGGCATTTAGGGCCTCTAATTCACGGGCTTTTCGGGCTTTGCTGCGTCGCCCGGCGCACGGGCGCCCGAATCGGGAAAGACCGCACGATTCATTTTATCGAGAATGTGCGCAAGCTCGTCCTCGCCCCCGAAAACCGCGCGGGCGCGCTCGTAACCGCCGTTCATCGACAAAGGCGGCTGGTCGAAGCGCCAGCTCTCGAAACTCTGCAATTCGGCGGCATTCGCCTTGATCTGCTCCTCGATGAGACGCAAGAGGCGAAGCTGGTCGGAATTGAAGTCCTGACCGTCGAGCCATGTCTCGAAGGCTGCGCCGAGAGCCTCGACTGCGGCCTCTTCCGCGTCGAGATACGCGTGGCCCGTTTCGTCGACCGTTACCCATTCCCGGGTGGCCGGGTCGATTTCGTCATGCACGTCGAGGGTCAACAGGCGGCGCGGCCGGGCCGGCGGTCGCACGGCGTCGCGCACGACCACGACGCCGCCCTCGCCAGGCGTTTCGTCGTCGCCATGGCGCAGCGTGACGCCGGTGAAATCGAACATCGTGAAGCGGTTCTTGCCGGGTGCATGCCGCGTCCCGCGTCCCCGCATCTGCTGATAGAGAATCGAGCTATGGGTGAAGCGCGCCATCACGAGGTTGCGGATTTCGGGGCAATCGAAACCGGTGTCGAGCATGTTCACGCTCACGAGAATGTGCGGAAATTCCTCCTTTTTGAAGCGCTTGATCTTCGCCTGCCCGTCCACGGTGTCGTCTGCGCCCATACCCGATATGACGAAATCGGCATAACGGGTCGTGGGGCTCGGCTTCTTGTCGGCGAATGCGTCGTCGAACATGCGCGCAAGCGTCTCGGCGTGGCGCTTGGTGACGGCGAAGACGATGGTCTTGCCCCAATCGGGCGCCCGGCGGACGCCATTGAGGCCGGTATAGCCGTTCTCCAGAACCTCGCGGAACTCTCGCACCATGGCGCGGTTGCGCTCAGGGATCGTGAATTTCCGCTCCAGCGCAGTCGGATCGACGATGATTTCGTCGTCGCCGGCGAAAAGGGCCTCGAGTTCCCGACGTGGGGCCTCTTCCAGCGCTCCCCAATCGATCTCGGCGCGGTTGATAGTGGAGCCTTCCGTCGCGGCGGTGCGCGCCGTCATGGCGCGGTAGATTTCATAAGGAACGAGGTGGCCGTCGGCGATGGCCTCCGTCATGGTGTAGCTGAATGACGGACGATTGACCTCGAAGAATCGCAACGTGTCGCGAATGGCCTGCCGGTCCTCTTCGTCCACATCTGGGGCCTCCTGCATGACGCATGGCGTCGCGGTGAGGCCGATCTTGACGCCATCGAAATGGTCGAGCGCGCGCTTCCACTGCCCGTATATGCTGCGGTGACATTCGTCGATCACGATGAGGTCGAAATAGCCGGCGGAATATTTGGCGTATTCATTGACCAGTGTCTGCAAGGTCACGATAGTGACGCGCTTCTCGTCCTGAAACCGCCGGCCGGTGCGTGGCACGCGGTAGCACGGTAGATGCGGCAAATGCTCGGCGAAGGCGTCCTCGGCTTGAATCGCGAGCGTGTTGCGGTCCACGACGAATAGGGCGCGGGTCGCCCAATTCGCTTCGAACAAGCGCTTCAAGAGCGCGGCGGCGGTGCGGGTCTTGCCCGTGCCAGTCGCCATTTCCACCAGCATCTTGCGCCGTCCATTGACGATCTCTCGGCATAGGGTTTCGATGCAGGCAGTCTGATAGACGCGTCCGCCGGCGCCTGCGATTCGCGAGTCGATGGGGATGTCGAGCGGATTGCGGCGGATATCGCGCGCCGCCTTCCGCCTCGCGAGGTCGTCCTGACTGAAGAGGGTTTCGACTTTTCGAAAGTGGGCGTCCTGCCCGGTATCGCAAAACCAGATTTCCTCGCCGTTCGATAGAAAGACCATCGGCACGCCGAGCTGAGCGGCATAGCGGCGCCCCTGCGCCTCGCCGGTGCTCAAATTGACGCTCGTTCGCTTGGCCTCGAGGACGGCGAGCGCGCGACCTTGCCGGTCGAACAGGACGTAATCGGCCTTGCCGCCGTCATCGAGCGGATATTCGAAGCGGACGCTGCGGCCATCTGTCAGCCGCCATTCCGCGTCCTTGAGAAGCTGATCGATCTTGACGCGGGCGAAGGCCTCGTTAGTCATGCGTCTGTCGCGTTCTAAAATCCTGAGGATGTCCGTCCCGCCGAAGCCTTTGAGGGCTTTGACGTCAGGCGGCGCCTCTCTGCACTGGACGGCGAACAGGCCAAACCGAATTTCCGATGTACGGCCTAGTCACGGCGACTTTAAGCCACCCATATGAGCCTTCGATCATGTGACTATATGTATTTTCGTATTCCCGGCAAGTCCAACGAATTTCTGAAGATTCCTGATGCAAATAGAGTGAGATGCTCGATCACACCTCGACCGAGTGTCCCGCACCTCGAACGAGGATCAAAACAATCTGGGGCGGGGAGCGCTGAGTCGGGAAGAGGCCGCAATCTTGGCCTCTTTTTCCTCGGCGGCGCTTAGGCGTCTCCGACGTTCCGCCTCCCCGAAACGCAGCAGGTCGTCAAGCGATTGTGACGCCATGCTCGGCACCCGGCGCAACGCGTCCGCTGCCAACCGCACCTGTTCCATCTTCGCCAACGCCTCGCGCTCCTGTTCCCTGCGGTCGGCGGTTTCGGTGGCGCGGCGAATTTTGTCCTGCTTGACCACTTTCTCGTAGGTGAGCCGATGGCCATGAGCAATTATCGCTTGCGCGCGAAGATGCTGGCTTTTCAATTCCAACGCGGCAACGGCTCGCACGCGGCGTTCCTCGTAATGCCGCGACTGACCTGTCAGCCATGCGATCCACCGTCGCCAGCCTCTCGGCGCGCCGGCTTCGACAGCCGTGAGCTTGGCGGTCGCCTTTTCGAACGCCACTTTGGCGGCTTCGGTCGCGGCCTCGGACTTCCTCACCTGCTCCTCGGCGGCCGCCACCTCCGTGGAGTGGGCGATAGGCCGCCGCAGTTCGCCGACACGCGCCTTCTCGGCTTCGTAGACTCGACGTAGGTCGCTCATGCGGCGAGCAACGAAGCGCCGCGCCGCCTCGTCCCCGACTCCTTTGACATTGATCGCGTGGCCGAGCACGCGCGCCGCCGCAGCGTCACGGATACGGCGAGCGCGGCGGTGGCGTGAGGCGGGGTCTACCGACCGGCGATCGCCCGTTCGATCTTCGTCAGACGCATGGCCGCGTCCTTCTGCTCCACGAGGATTTGAATCAGTGTCTCCCTGATCGCCTCCAAAGGACTTTCGCCTTCCTTTTCCTCCAACAGGTCGAGGAGCGCCAGAAGTTCGCCCGTTTTCTCGTCGATGTTGCGTGTCCGCGTCAGGATTTCCTGCGCCGGCGGAATCGCTGGCGACTGGGGCTGTTCGTTCATCTGATCCCTCCATGAAGGCGTTCACGAGCGCGCGCCGCTCCCGCACGATGCGATCGAGTGCGCCGATTTCCACGCCGTCGAGCGTCGAAATGATGTGCGCGCCGGGCTTCAATCCCGGCGCGACTTTCAGGCCGGCGTTCTGAAGGGCGGCGACGAAGGCCCCGCGCTCGTTCCCGGCGGCCTCCCATGCCGATTTGACGACGACGCGGGCGTCCACGTCGGCGACGCCGGCGCGCTTGAGCTGCTGGCGCCGTCGCGGTGTCGTCGCCGAGCGCGGCCGGGTCTCGGTCGCCACAGCGTCCAAGGCGTCGGCAACCTCAGGACGTCCGCGCTCTCGAAGGGCGCGGGCTATCGCTCTATCATGACGTCCCCGCGTCAACGGTTGACCGCGATCGAATTCGATCTCGCGCGCGACGCGCTCGAGGCGGAGATGCAGCCAACCATCGTCGAGCGCCTTGCCGGCGAGGTCCCAATGAGCTGAAACGATATGCGCGTGAAGCTCTGCCCTCCCAGCCGCCGAGGGCTTTTCATGAATGACGACGACGTGCGGGTGGATTTCGGGGTCGGCTCCCATTTCTCGAAGGACTCGCGCCGCGTCGGCGAGAAGCTCATCCCGGCCACTATCGGCCGACGGTGACAACGAAACATGATGGAACGCGGCTGAGCCTCGTCGTGTGGCGAGCCGTCTCATCGCACCTATTGCGCCGGGCAAGTCCGTCGCGGCCAAGCCGGCGATTGCGGCGACTTCGACCGATACGTTGTCCCCTTCCTTGAGCAGGTGCGCCGCGAGATTCGCGGCGTCTCGCGCCGAACGCCCATGGCGGACGTGCGTGATAATCACGACAACCGGGCCAATTCGCTGAGCTTTGCGTCGATTTCGGCGAGGCTCGCGAGGATCGGCGCCAACGCTGCCGCATCGACGCTGCCTCCCGAATTCGCGACGCGCGCGAGCTGATTGACGTTATTTCCGACGCGTCCGATTGCGCCGGTCGCCTCGCGGACCGCTTCGGCGACCTCGCTGCGACTCTTCGGAAGCGGCCGAACGCGTTTCGTTCCGATAGCGGCGCGCACGGCCTCGGCGGCGAAAGTCGCCGGGCCTATGCCGAGGGATGCGGCTGCCTTTCTCATAGCGTCGTCCTCGTCGGGACGAAGTTTAAATGAACGCGGCACAGTCGCGGGCATGATCGGGGTTCCACAGGGGGCGCGCCCCCTTGGCCAGCCTGTGCGGTATCACCGCACACTGCTGGCTTCGAAGAAAGATCACCTTGAGATTCGCAGAGATATCTTAAACGTCAAGGTAGCACCTCTGTCTCTGATCGACGGCGGTACGAAATATAGAATCGTGGTGTCGGATGGTTCGCGGAAAAATTTGCAGTGCTACCATTGCAAACTCGTCCGATCTCTCTGACCTTTGCTTTTCCTACCGTGGAGGAGCAGGAGATGGCCGAAAGAGTTGTTGGAGATGCGCAGGTTGCATCGGAATCCGTTGAATGGGACGCTGCCGCCGGCGCATTTGTGCGCCTACTATTCGATTGTGCCGGTAGAATCTTGTCTCGTGCCGATCTCGACCCGCCGGTAAAGCGAGCCGTGTTGCGCCACCTTTTCATATCGCATCTCAGGCGTGCTCATAGATCGGAGCTTTATCGGCTTCTACGCGACTTCGGCCTCCTCACTCCCATGAAACGGGGCGGTGGCTTCCTTGCCATGCCGGCCTTGGTCTGCACCGCCAAAAAGCTCGACGCGGCCGAGGCGCTCGCTCACGAAGTGGGTGTGTCTGTTCGCGACTTCGTGCTCCTCGCGTGGGTGGTCGTGTTGATCTTCAACCGGCCGGGTGTTGCCCTCCCGGCCTTGGAGAACATCGATGCGGACTATCCTTATTTCCCGGCTGTCGTGCCAGGCGAGCCGCCTCCCTACTTTTGTGCCGAGACGCTCCTCACGGAGATCGAAGCCGAGCACTTTGCGGAGACGATCACGTTAGAGCCATAGGCGGAGTTCGGCGTCGTCGTCGTCGTACGACAAGGCGCTTTGTCAGTTTTGACGCCGCGCCTCCTGCATCTTCGAGGCGGATCAAGCATATGATATTGATATCAATGAGTAAATTTCTCCAATCAAAAGGTTCGTCAAACGCGAATTTCGCTTTCGTCGGGGTTTTGACGGGCTTCGTCCTATTTCAAATGTGGGATTGTCGCGCACGAGGTAGTTCAGATTTTTCGAGTACGGACGACTCCCTAGGTTTGGTACTTCTGTTTTCCGCCGGTACGCTAACGATTCTTGGCGATCTCCAACAACAGATGTAAGACCAGAGCGGACGGTGACGGAACTGTGCCGTCGGCGGTCGGGTTTGTTCCCGGGGTATCGGAGTCCGAGTGATTTTCCTGTGCGGGTGGGCTTGCTGAGTATAAAGGATTGCCCCGTCGATCGGGCTTGTTGGCGGATGCGCCATCCGCGGACCGGTTATGTTGCTTGATCCATTCGGCGTAACGTCCTGCGGGCCTGACGTAATGGAGGTGCGGTGAAAGCCGCCACACCTCTCCCAGAACTGTTGGCGGCCAGCTAGGCGCAGCGGCGTGGTCGATAATTCCAGAACATATATAGAACGCTGCTTTTCTGACGTCTTCGACAGGTTTCTCGTCGATCCATACACCCCCGCCGAAAGTCTTTTGCAGCAGCGAACGGGCGCGTTCGATCATCTCGGATGGAATTTCCCAAATTCCGTGTATGTGCGGGTCCAGTCGACCCGCTGCGGCGCTATAGCGCGTGTGGGTCGCCGAAAGCTGCGGACGCGCGATCCCTTTACGAATGAGATACCGCACGACGCCGTTGAATGCTGCCGAAATGTCGTTGAGATGAGTTGCAAGCTCGCCCTGCTTGGGCAGCTCGTTCTGATTCCGTAGCGTGATCAAACGGAACTGAGACGTGTTGACGCCCTGCATCGCACGCGCGAAGTCGCGCGCATGGTCGCCGGCGCGCGAGAAGGCAACTGAAGGAAATATCCAGCGATTGCGTGGATGGGGATAGTCGCCATTTTCGAAATCCCAATCGGGCGACATGGGACGGTGCGGATTCTCGCCTAGTTTCTCGATCTTGGTCGCAATGCGGCGATCGATTTCCGCGCGCTGGTCGTAGCTGAGCTTGGTGCGCTTGAGAGCGGGGCGATCGAAGTCGGCTCGCGTACCAGTCTTCCTAGCCAAGATGCTGCGACTCCCTCAAGCCCCGCTGGCTGCGCTCGTGGCGCCCGGCGGACGATCCTGTTCCGTGACTGTGCCGACGGCGTCTCTACGCGGGGTTAAGAGCGGCCCTTGACTGGTCCACGGGGCTGGTCCACCGTCACGGCTATCGCCGCAGGCGGCGCTTGTCGGACCTCAGTGCCTTCAATCGGTTAGGCTGTCTTGAATTTTGGCTGGGGGACCTGGATTCGAACCAAGATTAACGGAGTCAGAGTCCGCTGTTCTACCGTTGAACTATCCCCCAACGGTCGCGCGGCGAAGCGGCGCGTCGCGGTGATCTAATGAGAGGACGCCCTCCTGTCAACATGATCGCCACGGTTGGACGCGGTTGGCGGCGCGCTCGAGCTCACGATCGGCGCCGGGGGCTCTCGAAATGCTCGCCCGAACGCGCTCCTTGGGCATTCGCGCCGGCCTTGCTACACTTCCCGCGATCGGCCATGAGTCTCGTCGAGACAAAGATCGGCGATGCGAACGGAAGAGGGCCGGTCGGGAGGCGGGTTGAAAAAGCCGGAACATTGGGGCGGGGGCCCGGGCGGCGGCGAAACGCCGCGCATGGGCGCGGGGACAGGCGCGTCCGACGACGGATCGAGCGATCACGCCCGCCCGTACGCCCCCGGCTCGCCCGACGCCCGCAGCGCGCGCGCCGCGGGCGAGCGGCGCGACGATCATGTCTATGCGGCGCTCGATCTCGGCACCAATAATTGCCGGCTGCTGATCGCGCGGCCCGAGCAGCGCTCGCGGCGCAAATCCGACATGCTGCGCATCATCGATGCTTTCTCGCGCATCGTGCGCCTCGGCGAGGGCATGGGCGTCTCCCGGCGCATCGGCGAGCAGGCGATCGAGCGCACGCTCGAGGCGCTCGAAATCTGCCGCGAGAAAATGAGCCTGCGCGGCGTCTCGCGCGCCCGGCTCATCGCCACCCAGGCCTGCCGCGCCGCCGAGAACGGCGCCGAATTCGTCGAGCGCGTGCGCGCGCGCACCGGCCTCTCGCTCGAGGTCATCGACCGCGAGACCGAGGCGCGGCTCGCTGCGCGCGGCTGCGGCTCGCTCGCCGATCCTCGCGCGGAGAGCATATTGCTCTTCGACATAGGCGGCGGCTCCACCGAGCTCGTCTGGCTGACGCGCTCGGCGCGCGGCTGTCTGTTGCGTCATTGGACCTCGCTCGAGATCGGCGTCGTCTCGCTCGCCGAGCGATTCGGCGGCAAAAGCGTGAGCCCGGCCGTTTACGAGTCGATGATCGCGCGCGCGCTCGAGGCGCTCGCCGCTTTCGCCGAGCGCACGGCCGCGGAGCGGCGCTGCGAGCGTTTCCATCTGCTCGGCACTTCCGGCACGGTGACGACGCTCGCCGGCGTGCATCTCGGCCTCGAGCGCTATGATCGCTGGCGCGTCGACGGACTCTGGTTGTCCGACGAGGATGCGACGCGCGCCATCGATCAGCTGCGCGCCATGGATTTCGACCAGCGCGCCGCCAATGGCTGCATCGGCCCGCAACGCGCCGATCTCGTGCTCGCCGGCTGCGCGATCTTCGAGGCGATTCGACGCCTCTTTCCGGCCTCTCGCACACGCATCGCCGATCGCGGCCTGCGCGAGGGGATGCTGCTCGAGATGATGGAGGCGGACGGATCGTTCGCGCCGCAGCGCGGGGATTGAGGCCGCCCGCCGGCCTCGGGTCCATCGCGCCGTCAGAAGGAGCGCTGCAGGCGCAGCCGCCCCTCGACCGTGGCGTTGGCGCCTTTCCATGAGGGCAGGCCGACCGACCACAGCGCTATGTCCGGCGCGAGCCCCACCGGCCGGCTGTGGTGATTGTCGCGCAGATACATGAGCTCGCCGCCGAGATCGAAATTCTTGATCGGCGTCCAGACGAGATTGGAGCCGATGCGATATTCCGTCGTATTCACCGCGCCGACGCCGCCGCCGAAATCGGCGATGGCGCTCGGGCTGTAATAGAGCTCCAGAACCGAGCCGTAGAGGCCGGAGGAGAGCGTCGGCGTCCAGTAATGCTTGAAGGCCGCGAGCGCCGCCCAGCCGGTCGATTTGTCGCAATGGGCGCCCGCGGTCCAGACGCAGTCGAAGCTGGTGAATTCCCAGCCATTGCTGGCTTTGACCCCGCCATTGCCATAGCCATAGAAGGCGTTGCCGTTCACCGGGCCGCCGTTGAAGCTCAGATTATTTCCCATCAGATAGCCGACGGCGCCGCGAGCGTAGGTTCCCTGGATCCATAATTTGTCGCCCTCGGGGAAAAACTCCGGGGCGAATTTGTCGAGATTGAACTGCAAGCCCAGCTGCGCGGCATAGCCGTAATCCTCCTGCGAGACAGCCGGAATCGCCGTGCCGAGCGGCACGCCGGTGACCGGCGTCGCCACAGTGGCGTTGCGGGTGTAGATCGAGCTGCGCAGCTGATGCGCGGCCGCGGAAATCTGCGCCCCGCCCCAGGGCTGGTCGATGCGGAAGGCGCCGACGATATCGGGGATTTTCACGCCGTCCGGGACGCCGGAAAAGCGCGTGCCCCAGGCCGCGGCCGCGAAATCCGCGGCGGCCCCGGTGAGGCCATAGACCGCCGCGATCAGATTATAGGATCCGATGGTCGAGCCGATGAAGCCGCGCCGCGAGACGTTGTCCTCGAGGGAGAAGCTCAGGGAGACCCCGTCGCGGAAGCTGTAAGTATAGGCGAGCGCGCCGACCGTCGCATTGGAGCCGCGAAGCGCCTCCCAATTGATGTTGTCGGTGTAGAAATCGAAGAAAGACTGCACGCGGCCGACGGTGAGGCCGCCGAATTGCAAAAATGCCTTGTTGAGGATCGTCGTCTCGCGCGCCGTGGTGCGGAACGTCGTGCCGTTCGCGAAATTGGCGCCGCCGAAATATTGTCCGCCGCTCAGCGAGCCCGTCGCCGCGCTGCTGTCCGAACCAAAATAGGATTCGAGCCGCACGAAGGCGCGCATCGTGCCGTAGTCGGTGGGCGCGCGGGCGTCGAGTTCCGCCCGGCCTATGCCGACGAAGCCAGTGTTGTCGCCGCTGCGGGCGTTGGAATAGCCGAGATTCGGCACATGGCCCGGTAGGCCGAGCGGATTGCCGCCGGCGCCGGTTCCGAAGGCGACGGGATTGTCGGTGGCGATGATGCTGCGCGACATTCGGTAGGAGGTGCTCCAGCTCCGCCATTCGCCCACGGCGGCGCCGCCGAGGCGCAGGCAAGTGTTGGTGCCGGGAATATAGAAGAACGCCGCGCCATATTGATCGCAGACGCGCACATATTCGGCCGGGGCGGCGCGGCGCTTGGGGAGCTCTTCGGCGTCCGCCGCGATCGGGCAGGCTATGGCGACGACATAAGCCAAAATAAAAAGATTCGATTTGGGCATTTCTGCGATCCGTCGAAGCAATGTTCGATAGAACTGCGTATAAAGACTTACGTAATATCTAGAGCACAGACGCTTCGCCGAATCGGCGATGAAAAATTACTAATTTTCTATTATACTTTTTTCGTGACGGGAACGAGCGCGCGCAACGAGCGGCGCGAGCCTCTCGCCCAAAAACGCGACGGCCGCCCCGAAGGGCGGCCGCGATGGCTCGAAACGCTATGTATCGAATTTTGTCTTGGCCTCACCAGAAGATTTGCGCGCGCGCCAGGAAGAGGCTCGGGCGATCGCCGTTGAGATAGGGGCGGTCGGAGGGCGCGACGAGCGTGAGGGTCTTCGTCCAATTGGCCTGGAAGCGCACGCCGCGGACCGGATACCAGTTCAGCGCGAGGCTGAAATTGTCCTGGCGTCCGCCGAGCGTCGCCGTGCTGGCGATCGCCTTCTGGACGGCGTTGCCGGCGACGGTCGCCGCATAGACGAAATTGCCGTCGACCAGGCCGCCATTGTTGAGATTGATCTCGCTGTAGCGCGCGGCGAATTCGAAGGCGCCGACGCCGCCCTTGTTCAGCGGGTTCTTGATCTGCACGTCGCCGAAGCTGCCGGGCGTGTTGAAGTCCTTGTCATAGCCCTTGTAGGAGGCCGCGCGCGACTCGCCGGTCAGGAACACCGAGCCGAGCACATAATAGCCGCTGTAGCGCAGGCTGCTTCCGCCGCCATTGCCGTAGAGGAAGGCGTTGGTGGAGTCGCGCTCATATTGGGCGGCGATATATTCGCCCTGGAGCGAAAAGGGCCCATAGGCGCCGACGGCTTCGAATCCGTAGTTGTAGGAATATTTCAGGCAGCTCGAGCGCCGGGCGAAGGGGGCGATGAGCTGGCCGACGCCGGTCGTCGCAATGTTGAGCGTCGCCGACGAGGCCGCGCAAGAGAGATCCTGAGCCGCCGAGACGCGCGTCAGGGCGCCGCCGCCGCCGAGCACGTCCGTCTCCTCGCGCTCGGAGGACTGGCCGGGGCGCAGATTGGCCGCGTCGGTCGCCGCGGTGGTGTTGTTCGGCTTGTGATATTTGAACGAGGCGCCGACATGGAGCAGCTTGTCCTCCTCCGTGACGGGCGCATAGATCGCGCGCACCGCGGCGTCCCAATATTGGGACTCGCCGGTGGGCGGGCTGGTCTGCGTGTCCTGCGGGCTCGTCGAGAAGATGCCCGTCTTGACCGCCCAGTTCTTGTCGCCGATCGCGACCGCCGCGCCGATATGGCGGCTCGGCGAGAGCACGGAGGGCAGCGTGCGCTCGATGAAGGTGAAATACTTGGAGGATTCGGTCGATTCCAGGCTGAAGGGCTCTCGGAAATTGCCGATCTGCACGGTGATCGGCAGAGACGTCAGCTCCGGCGGCAGAAATTTGTCGCGATAGGCGACATAGAAATCGCGGATGCCGGCGACGCCGGAGCCGGTGAAATCATATTGGACCTTGTAATACCAATTCTTGAAGGCCTTTCCGTCGACCTCTATGCGCGCGCGGCGGAAGCCGACATTGCTGCGCGAAATGGTGTCCGCGGAGGAGGCGAAGCCGCCGTCCGCCTGGATGTGGCCGCCGAGCTTGAAGCTGAAGTCCTGGTCCTCTGTCTCGACATAAAGGCCATTGCGGAAGGAGACGAAGACGGGCGGCGGAACATTGGCTCCCGGCGCGCCTTTGGCGGAATTGAGCACATTCTTGACCTGAGCGGTGGACTTGGCCTGTTCCGTGAGTCGCGTCTCGAGTCGCTTCAATTGCGCCTTCAGCGCCTTGATCTCGCTCGCCGTATCCGCGAGAGCGGAAGCCGGAAGCCCGAAAGTCGCTGCGAAGGCGGCGAGAGCGACGCCGCCCGAGAGCCGCCACATTATCCGTCCGCGCGATCCCTTATGCCCGTTCATCAGTGTCCCCGTATTGACGCCTAAGTAGTATATCTTAGTCATAGACTATAGAGGTTGACTAGGCTGCTGGTCGGCGCGGGATGTTTTCAGCGGCAGCTGTTGCGGAAATGTCACGCCATGAAATTTGGCTCCATAATGAAAAAGGCCGCCCCGAAGGGCGGCCTCTTCTCGATCGAACGTCTCGCCGGGCCGAGAGGCCCGGCCTTTATCTCTCACCAGAAAACCTGCGTGCGGAACAGGAAGGTGCTCGGGTGCTGGCCGTTGAGATAGGGCTTGTCGGACGGAGCGACGAGCGTCATGGCGCGCGTCCAGTTGGCCTGGAGGCGAACGCCCTTCACCGGATACCAGTTCAGCGCGAGGGTCAGATTCTCCTCGCGGCCGCCCAGCGTCGCGGTGTTGGCGAGCGCCTTCTGCGCCGCATTGCCGGCGACCGCCGCCAGATAGGCGTAATTGCTGTCGACGAGACCGCCGTTGTTGAGATTGAGCTCGCTGTAGCGCGCGGCGATTTCCCAGGCGCCCCAGCCGCCCTTGCCGAGAGGATTCTTGATCGCGATGTCGCCGAAGGTGCCCGGCGAATTCCAATCCTTGTCATAGCCCTTATAGGAGGCTGCGCGGGATTCGCCGGTCAGGAACACCGAACCCTGCACGTAATAGCCGCTGTATTCGAGGCTCGAGCCGCCGTTGTTGCCGAGCGCCAGCGCCGTGCCCGCATCACGCTCGTAATGCGCGCCGGTGTATTCGCCCTGCACCGAGAAGGGGCCGTAGGTGGCGGCCATTTCGAAATTGTAGTTGTAGCTGGATTTCAGGCAGCCGTTCTGCAGGTAGCCGGGCGTCCACAGCAGGGCCACGCCGGCCGCCGCCTTGAAGGCCGGGCTGCAGTTCAACGCCTGGGCCGACGGCACGACGATGTAGGTATTCTTCAGAATGTCGGTTTCGTCGCGGCTGCCGCTGCCCGGCAGCAGATTGTTCGGATCCTGCGCGGCGGTGGAGTCGTTCGGCTTATGATACATGAACGAGCCGCCGAAATGGAGCAGCTTGTCCTCCTCGACGATCGGCGCATAGATCGCGCGGGTCGTCAGGTCCCAATATTGATGACCCGTCGCCGCCGGATTCTGGGCCTTGTCTTGACCGAAGCTGGTCGAGAACACGCCGGCCTGCACGGCCCAATGCTTGTCGCCGAGGCCGACTCTCGCGCCGATGTGGCGGTCGGGCGCCAGGGCGCCGGGCAGCGCGCGCTCGATGAAGGTGATGTGCTTGGACGACGTCACCGTCTCCATGCTGAACGGCTCATACTGGCTGCCGACCTGGAAGGTGACCGGCTGCGAGGTGATCTCCGACGGCAGCAGCTTGGCGCGATAGGCGAGGAAGGCGTCGCGAATGCCCTGGCTGCCCGAGCCCGTGAAGTCGTATTGGAACTTGTAGTACCAGTTCTTATAGGCCTTGCCCTCGACCTCGAGGCGGGCGCGGCGGAAGTCGACGTTGCTGCGCGAGCCGCTCGAGGGATAGCTGGTGAAGCCGCCGTCGATCTGAATGCGGCCGCCGACCTTGAAGTTGAAGTCCTTGTCCTCGGTCTCGACGAAGAGGCCGTTCTTGAAGCTGACGAACACCGGCGGCGGACCCTTGTGGTCGGGCGCGCTCTTCGCGGAGTTCAGCGCATTCTTGACCTGATGGGTTGTCTTGGCCTGCTCCTCGAGCCGGTGCTCGAGCCGCTTCAGCTCCGCCTTGAGCGCCTTGATCTCGCTCGCCGTGTCGGCGACAGCCGCCGTGGGCGCGCCGAAAGCGCCGAGGAGCGCGACAACGGCCACGCCTCCCAGCAGCTTCGAAGGCGTCGCGCCTTTCGCGATCGTCTGGACCTTCGGTACATGTGTCATGTCAGCCTCTTGAATTGCTTACCGCTTGGGCAGCGCTAGAGGCGTTCTGTGACACAATCATCACAATTCGTAGGGGAGGGGCTTTGTGACGGCGCTTTCCCCTCGAGGTGTGGCTCAAATGCCACGTAGGGGGGCGCCTAGCCCTTCGAATTGCAGCATTTTTCCTCTGCTCGAGTGATCGCGGCCGAGCGCGATATTGTGGCAGCCCATATCGGAAAGAGGCCGAATTGTGTCCGATCTGCAACACCTAGGTGAAAAACCTTAAGGGAATCCGATTTCGGCCTTGCGCGGACCGCCGATCGAAATGTAAGACAATTACATGTGATGTTTCAAAAGAACATTTCATCGGTAGAAGCTCGCTATATGAGCAAGGCTGATGAGAATGTTGGCATCATAAGTCGAGCAATAGGCAAATAGCGTAAATGACGCGCGCCGCGCAGTGTTTGGTTCCCGTCCAGGATAACTTGTCGTCGACACGAATAGTCATTCCTCCGAATGAAGCCTCGTCCGGCGAAGAATTGTCCGAACCGATCATGCGAGACGCCGGACGCTCAGCGCAGGGGGCTTTGATGAGAGAACAGAATATCGGGTCGAAAATGGCGCGGAGGCTTTCGGGCGGCGTCGCGCTCGCCGCCTTCTGCGGGATGCTGGGCGTTCCGGCCCCGGCGCTGGCCGATACGGCGAGCGAGATCAAGGCGCTGAAGGATCAGATCAAGCGCCTCGAAGCGAGAATGACCGAGCAGGCCAAGACCAACGCCCAGGTCAAGAACGCCATCAATTCCGCCAAGACGCAGCCAGGGCTCGTCGCCCCGCCGCCGGTGTTCGTCAGCTTCAAGAACGGCCTCTTCGTCGAGACCGAGGACAAGGCGTTCAACTTCAAGATCGGCGGCCGCGTCCAGACCGACGGCGGCTTCGCCAGCTCGGCGGACACCATCTCGCGCAGCAACGCCGGCTTCCGCCGCGCTCAGCTCGAGGTCGAGGGCAAAGCCTATAAAAACTGGTTCTACAAGTTCCAGTACGACTTCACCGGCTCCGGCGCCGCCGGCATTCGCGACGCCTTCCTCGCCTATCGCGACAAGCTGCTGCCGGAAGAGATCACCAAGCAGCCGGTCACTTTCCAGGTCGGCAATTTCTTCGAGCCCTTCAGCCTCGAGACGGTCAGCTCGACCAAGCACATCACCTTCATCGAGCGCGCCATGACCGAGGCCCTCGCGCCGAGCCGCCATATCGGCGTCGCGGTCGGAGCGGGCGACAAGCATTGGAGCGTCAAGGGCGGCTTCTTCTCGACCAGCCCGCAGGACACGGCGACGGCTCCGCCCACCGGCGGCGCCCAATATTGGGACGCGGCGGTGCGCGCCACCTATGCGCCGATCGTCGAGGAGGACAAGCTCCTGCATTTCGGCTCGTCCTTCCGCTATCACAAGCCCAATGACGCGACGGCGGCGACCAACGCCAACACCTATCGGCCCGGCCAGGGAACGCGCGACGAGTTCGACGTTCTCGGCGGCAGCGGCGCTCTGATTCGCGTGCCGACGGCGCAGGATCTCACTTGCGCGGCCTCCGGAAGCCTAGCGACGGCCTCGACGGGCCTCTCGCTTCTCTATTCGCCCTTCACGCTCAAGAACGGCTGTCTGAAATATTCGTATAGCTACGCCTTCGAGGCGTCGGCGGCCTATGGGCCCTTCGCGGTCCAGGCCGAATATCTCGCCTCCCAATATGAGCGCGATCCGCTCAACGCGCTACTGCTCGGCAACGCCGGCGGGTCGAGCCTCTCCTATAGCGGCTATTACGTCTATGGCTCGGTGTTCCTGACCGGCGAATCGCGCGCCGCCTCCTATCGCGGCTATGACCAGAACTGGGGCTCGCCCGGCACATTCGCCGATGTGGCGATCAAGAATCCCTTCAATAAGGGCGGCCTCGGGGCCTGGGAGTTCGCCGCGCGCTATAGCGAGCTCAACCTCAATAATGGCGGCCTCGTCGATAGCAGCTATGTCTATGCGGCCGCCCTCGTCGGAAACGCCGCGCAGAAGGCACTCGCCAACACGGCCACGCTGGGCGGGCGCGAGGGCAATCTGACGCTGGCGCTGAATTGGTATCCGGTCAGGGGCGTGCGTCTCCAGGCCAATTGGACGAAAGTCCTGACGCTCTCGGCCCCGTCCGATCGCGCCTATCTCAACGGCGACCGCCCGAGCATGTTCCTCGCCCGCGCCCAGGTCTTCTGGTGAGCGCCGCCTGAAACCGATTCCTTCCGCGATGGCCGTCCCCTTCGGGGCGGCCATTCGCGTTTCGGGGCAGCCGTTCCGGCGCGGCCGCAGCGGGCGGGACGGCGAAGGCTCGGCCGCTCGCGTGCGATTCGGCTTGCCAATCGCGTCTCTCCTATTGAAAATCCGGCATGACCTCGTTTATTTCGTCGGTGCGCCGCTTTACCGAGCGGGCGAGACGCAGGATCCGCATGAACCGGTTCGAACGACAGCCGCAGGCCGCGGTCGAGGCCGAGGTCGAATATCGCGACGGCGACTTCCGCGTTCGCCGCCCGGGCGCCTTTGTGCGCTGCGCCGTGACCGGCGAGCCCATTCCGCTGGAAGAGCTCCGCTATTGGAACGTCGACCTGCAAGAGGCCTATTCCAGCACCGACGCCAAGCTCGCCCGCATCGGCGTGAGCTTCCCGAAGAAGCCGTGAGGCGTCTCAATTCCGCGCCAGCGCGCGGCGCAGAAGCCGGCGGAGCATTTCCTCTTTTTCCGAGCGCAAGCGGATCGGTAGAGCCTGCACGCGAGCGGCGGCGTCGGGAGAAAGCCGCACGGCGTCTTTCTCCGTCGTGACCAGCGTCGCGCCGAGGCGCGCGGCTTCTCGCTCGAGCGCCGCCAGCTCGCGCGCCGTATAGGCGTGATGATCGGCGAAGCTCTTTCGGCCGACGATCTCGACGCCCAAACCCTCGAGAGTCATGAAAAATTTCTCCGGCCGCGCGATGCCCGCGAAGGCGAGCGCGCGTTCGGGGAGGCGATCGGCGAAGGGCGCGATGCGGGCGCGCAGAACCGGCTTTCCTGCCGCTCTCGCATGTTCGGCGACCGCTTCTCCCGCCGCGCCCTCGCCGATGAGCATGAGCGCGTCGACCGCGGCGAGCTGGCGCCGCAAGGGCGCGCGCAACGGGCCGGCCGGGAGGCACAGCCCATTGCCGGCGCCATAGGATCCATCGACGACCATCAGCGCGAGATCGGGCTCGAGCCGCCGGCTCTGCAATCCGTCGTCGAGCGCCAGCGCCGTCGCCCCGAGATCGCGGGCGAGACGCGCCCCCGCAGCGCGATCGACGCCGACGATGGTCGGCGCGCAGCGCGCCAGCAGCAGCGCTTCGTCGCCCGTCTCGCGCGCGGTATGGATTTTCGCATCGACGAGGAAAGGCGCGCCCCGCATGTCGCGGCGGCCATATCCGCGGGTGAGAAAGAACGGCCGCTCGCCCATTGCCATGAGAGAAGCGGCGACAGCGAGCGCCGCCGGCGTCTTGCCGTCGCCGCCCAGCGTCGGGCCGCCGATCACGATCGCCGGCAGATCGGCGCGCTCGCCCTTCCGTCTCATACGCGCTGAAGCGATCGCGCCATAGATCGCGCCGAGCGGCGCCAATGCGTGCGCCAGCGGCGAGGCCGGCGCGCGTCGCCAGAAGTCAGGCGCGCGCATTTTCGCAGGCGCGGCGCGAGCTCATTTCTGCTCCAGCGCCGATTGGGCGAGATAGGGCTCGATCGCCGCCATTATGCTCTGCGAGGCGCCGCCGAGCTTCCTCACCACTTCGGCGCCGGCGCGGCCCATCTTGCGCATTCGCGAGGGGTCGGAGAGCAGGAATTGCAGCGCGCGCGCCAGCGAATCCGCATCGCTCACGCGGGCGGCTGCTCGGGCGGCGGCCAGCTCGCCATAAATGTCGGCGAAATTCTCGACATGCGGTCCATGCAGGATCGCGCAGCCGAGCTTGGCCGGCTCTATCGGATTATGTCCGCCCTCGGCGGCCAGCGATTTTCCCGTGAACACCACGCTGACGGCGCGGAGAAACAGGCCGAGCTCTCCCACCGTATCAGCGACATAGATCTGCACGCCGCGCCGCGGCTCGCCGTCGCGCGAGCGCAGGCCCACGGCGAGGCCTTTGGCGCTGGCGAGAGCGGCGATCTCCGCGCCGCGCTCGGGCTTGCGCGGCACAATGATCGTCAGCAACGATGGAACCTCGCCGGAAAGCGAGAGATGCGCGTCGATCGCGATCTCCTCCTCGCCGGCATGGGTGGAGATCGCCGCCCAGACCGGACGCGGGCCGATGGCGCCATTGAATTCGGCGAGCCTGCCGGCGCCGACGGGCGGGGGCGGCACGTCGAATTTCAGATTGCCGCAGACCCGCACGCGCGGCGCGCCGAGGCCCAGATAGCGCGCGGCGCTCTCGGCGTTCTGCGCGAGGCAGAGATCGATCTCGCCGAACAAGGTTCGCGCGCCGCCGGGCAGTCGCCGCCAGCGCGCGGCGGAGCGGCGCGAGATGGTGGCGTTGACGAGAACGAGCGGCAGCCGCCGCGCATGAATCGCGCGGATCATATTGGGCCACAGCTCCGACTCGGCGAAGAGCACGATGTCGGGTCGCCAATGCTCGAGGAATCGCTCGACGAATTGCGGCGCGTCGAGCGGCAGAAATTGATGCACAGCGCCGGCCGGCAGCCGCGCCCGCAGCACTTTGGCGGAGGAGACCGTGCCCGTGGTGACGAGAACCTCGACGCCGCGCTGAATGAAGCGTTCGACCAGCGGCAGCAGGGCGAGGCTCTCGCCGAGGCTCGCGCCATGCAGCCAGACCAGCCGTCCGGCGGGACGCGCCAGACCGGGCGCGCCCATGCGCTCGCCGATCCGCTCGGGGTCTTCCTTGCCTTGCTTGGCGCGCCAGCCCAGCGCCGCGCCGGCGAGAGGCGTCAATCCGATGGTCAGCAATCGATAGATCGTCAGGACCGGCATCGACGCCCCGGTTGCAGCTCGCCAGTAGAATGGCGGCCGCTGGTCACGGCGCGCCGGCCTCGAAAGATCATGCGGAATCGTCGGCTCGCCGCGCGCGGTCCCGCCGATATCGGCTCATTTCAGGTCGGGATCGAGGAGGCTGTGCAATTGCACGACAAAATAGCGCATATGAGCGTTGTCGACCGTGGCATGCGCTTTCGCCTTCCAGGCGGCGAGCGCGGTTTCATTGTCGGAGTAGATGCCGACGATGTCGAGCTTCGTCGGGTCGCGGAAGGCGACGCCCTGGAGGTCGACGAGCTCGCCTCCGAAAACGAGATGAAGCGCCTGCGACGCGCCGCCGTCCTGTGTAGTCGTTTCGCTCATATCACGCCCTTCGAAACCGCCCGCGCCAGCGCGAGACTCTCGGGAAAGATCGATTGCGGGGCCGCCACCAGCATGTCGCGCCGCAGTTGCGGGCGATTATAGCGCAAAGGAAGCCCCTCGAGCTCGGACAAGACGCCGCCCGCCTCGGTGAGTATCACATCGGCCGCGGCAATGTCCCAGTCTTTCGAATCCGCGGAGGCGATGGTGAGATCATTGCGGCCGGCGGCGACGTCGGCGACGCGCAGAGCCAGCGAGGGCGTGCGATCCTGCACCGCCAATTTATATTCGGAGTCGGCGAAGCGGGCGGAAAGGCCGCGCGGCGCCTCCAGCCGCGCGCCCGCCAGAATGGCGCGTTCGGAGACGCGGATCGGCGCGCCATTGAGCGCCGCGCCATGGCCGGCGGCGGCGGCGAAGGTCCATTCCAGAGCCGGGGCGTGAATGACGCCGAGCGTCGGGCGTCCCTCCTCGATCAGCGCGATCGACACCGCCCAGCGCAGGTCGCCGCGCAGAAAGGCCTGCGTTCCGTCTATGGGGTCGACGACGAGCAGCCGTGGGCGCAGCAGGCGTTCTTTATTGTCCGCGGTCTCCTCGGAGAGCCAGCCGGCGTCCGGGAACAGCGCCGACGCCGCCTCCTGTAGAAAGCGGTCGACGGCGAGATCCGCCTCGGTCACGGGCGAGCCGCCGTCCTTATAGGAGACGGCCGCGCTGGTCCTCGCGCCGGGGCGGAAAAAGCCCATGGCGATTTCGCCCGCCCGCCGCGCGACGGCTTCCAGCAGGGGCAGCCGAGCCGCCAGCTCGGTCGGCGCCAAGTCGTTTGAATTGTCGGCCATTGAGACTTTCGTTAAGCGAGCCGCGCCCCTCCCGCAAGGCGGTCTTTTCGGCGAATTGCCGCGAATTTCGCCGATCTCGTTTGCTCAATGCTAACCCAATGCTCCAGATTCAGTCGAAAAGGCAATGGTTTACGGGCGATTCACCAGCCTTGTTAGCGAGCTTTGGCCGAGCCGTCGCCCAACATGCCCCTCAGAAAAGGCGGGACCAAACGCCAAGATCACGATCGAAGGAACGGGCGCATGTTCGAGACCGGCATTGCGGAGACGCAGCTTCAATTCGCCGTCCAACGCGATCGGCGCGCCGATGGCGGCCAGCGCCAGGTGCGCGTCGGCCGGCGCGACATTCTGATTTCCCGGCGTCTCGCCGGAGTGTCCATGATGATCAGCGTGCCGGTGCAGGCCTATCGCGGCGTCGCTCTCGACGTCGAGCCGAGCCGGGACGGCGGCGCCTCCTATCGGCTGTCGCTCTCCCATCAGGACCCCGATCTCGACGTCGTCCTCACCGAGACGGCTGACGGCGGCGCAATCTCGGCCGATTGGAAATATTGGGCGTCCTATCTCGATCTGCCGCGCCTCGCCGCGCGTGGCGGCGCGCTCGAGACAATCGATCCGCGCCTCGGCGGCGTCACTCTGCGTGAGGCCATCGCGCGCCGCAAGAACACGTCCGTCGTCCAGCGCCGCCCGCGCTTCTGCGCGCGCCGCAAGGAAGGCGAGGGCGAGCGCATGGCGACGGTCCACCAGGGCGAGCGCGAGATCGTCTGCTATGAGTGAGCCGTCGTCGTCGACCGATCGTCAGATGGGGCTTTGTCCTGAAAACTGCCCATTGTAGCCTTTGTCTGGCGTTCCGAGGGTTTGTTCGAAAATTAGCTGGCAGATTGGCATCCCCGATCGAAGCTTAATCGACAAGGGCCCATGATTTATAATTTCCAGTCGGATACGGCCATCGAAGCCGGCGTCTATCGTAGGCGCAGTTATATGAACAGAGAGTCCATATCTAGCGAGAGAGCTTTTCCCTTCGACGCGCGCGGCATATCTGGTGTCAATTCGCAGGTCGACATATTCTTTTGTGTAGGCCAGGATGAGTTTGTTTCTATGAAGAACATATCCGTCTTGCGGGATTTCGACTTTTGTCGTGATCGCTTCGAGCGCTCTTTCGGTATCGACCTTCCGCATCGTCGGGTCGAGAATCATTTCTATTCCACTATCAGAAACATCATCCCGAAAAACCGTCAGCTCGTGATCGAGAGTAAGATCGACGCTCGTCGAGCTGTAAGCGTTCTCGGCAGGCGGTGGTTCGATGACGATCACGCCTTTCTTGATCGCTGTACGAATTTCTCGATCGGTCAAAATCACGCGATTTCTCTTTCAGGTCCCGCCACCAGCTGGTTTTTGTCGACCCAGATTCGCCAATTGCCCGCCGACGTTTCTCTCGGGAGTTCGACGAGATACGAATTACCTTCGAATCGAATGGGATAACCCACGCTCACATATCCGTTCTTGAGCGAGCGTTTGTCTATCACCAGACTTTCATCTCCGTCGTTTCCATGAATTGTGACGACAACTTCGCTATGATGCAGGCCATCGCCTATTTTATCGACACGGAGTTTCATCATAGGCATCTCCTGAAGCCGATTCTAAATCTCGTTCTCACCCGTTAGGTAGCACGCCGCGCTCGTGGAATGCGCGACTCGGCGCTGTCCGGATAAGAACATACAGCGAACATAAGCGTTTGTCCCGCACAAAACCGTGGTCTGGTCGAGGTTCTGTATCGGTCAGCCCGATAGGCTCTGCGCCGCGAGCCCGGCGAAGAGCAGCAGGCCGGCGTCGCGATTGGAGCGGAACAGCATGAGCGCCGTCTCCGGCGCGGCGGATTCGCTGGTCCGATAGACCTGCCAGCAAAAATGCGCCGCATAGGCGGCGAGGCCGAGCTGCGCGAAGCCGCCGACATCGGCGGACAGCAGGGCCAGTTCCGCGAAGACGACGGAGCCGAGATAGAGCGCGCCGACCGCGAGCCGCACGCGCGCGCCGAACAGCAGCGCTGTCGAGCGCACGCCCGCAATGGCGTCGTCGCGCTTGTCCTGCAGCGCATAGATCGTGTCGAAGCCGATCGTCCACAAAATCGCCGAGGCGTAGAGGAGGACGGCCGGCAGGCCGAGCCCGCCGGTCAGCGCCGTCCAGCCGAGCAGCGCGCCATAGGCGAAAGCCAGCCCCAGCACCGCCTGCGGCCAGGAGGTGACGCGCTTGGCGAAAGGATAGATCAGCACGATCAGCGGCGAGGCGAAGCCGAGCGCGATGGTGAAGCCGTTGAAGGACAGAAGAACGCCGAGCCCGACGAGGCATTGCGCCACGAGAAAGGCGATCGCCGCGCGCAAGGAGACGCGGCCGCTGGCGAGCGGACGCAGCCGCGTGCGCTCCACCTTCGCGTCGATCTTGCGGTCGACGATGTCGTTATAGGTGGAGCCGGCGCCGCGCATGGAGACCGCGCCGATGAAGAAGAGCAGCAAATGCCAGACATTCGGCGGCGTCCCGAGCGCCGCGGCGGCGAGCGCGCTCCCCTGCCAGCAGGGCAGCAGCAGCAGCCACCAGCCGATCGGCCGATCGAGGCGGGCGAGCTGCACATAGGGACGGAGCGGGTCCGGCGCGAGGCGCCAGAGCGGATGGTCGGCGACGGCGTCGGGCAGCCGCGGCTCGTCCTGAGGCCGTTCCGCCGCGCTCACAGCGGGCCGGCGGGCAGCTTCTGCGCCTGCGGGCCGATGCCGGCGGCCGCTTCTTCCTGCATTTTCTTCGCCTTGGCGGCGACCGCGCAGGCCTGGGCGGCGAAAGTCTGCGTCTTGCCGCGCGCCTGCTTGAAACCGTCGACCATAGCGTCGGGAATGTTGCACCATTCCTTGTTCTTATCGATATAGGCGGCCATCTCGGTCTCTATGGAGACGAGCTTGCGCGCCACCGGGCAGGCCGCGATCGGGTCCATCTTGCCCTTGGACGCTTTGCCGATATTGTTGAGCGTCTGGATCTGGGACATGCGCCGCTGCGAGAGCTTCTGAAAATCCTCCTGGCAGGACTGGGCCAGAGCGGCCGACGCTCCCGCTGTCGCGAGAAGAATTCCCAATATCGGCGCGCCTGCGATCATGCCTGCAATCGCCCGCGCGTTCCGCGCGATACCGCTCCTTGCCCTCATGGCGGCGTTCCCCTTTTATGGTTTAAGCGGTCTTAGCAAGAGACTTGCGCCACTTGCAAGCATCCGGCAGTTTCGCGGATAAAGCGGCGGCTTGATGGCGGCCTGCCTCTCACGCTCCGGGAAAGCTCGTGTCACGTTATGATTTCTCCGCGCAGAGGCTGTTCGTCGAGGCGCCCCTCGAGGCCGGCGCGCGTATCATTCCGGACGCCGACCGCCTCAATTATCTGTTGAATGTGCTGCGCCTGCGCGAGGGCGACACGATCTTGCTATTCAACAGCCGCGACGGCGAATGGCGCGCGCGCCTCGCGGAAGTGGCGAAGCGCAAAGCGATTCTCGTCGTCGAGGAACGATTGCGCGCGCAGACGGCGAGCGCCGATCTTCATTATTGCTTCGCGCCGCTCAAACATGCGCGTCTCGACTATATGGCCCAAAAGGCCACCGAAATGGGCGTTTCGCGGCTCGCGCCGATCATCACCCGCCGCACCCAGGCGCGCCGCGTCAATCTGGAGCGCCTTTCCGCCAATGTGGCGGAGGCGGCCGAGCAATGCGGCGTGCTGAGCCTGCCGGAGGTGGTCGAGGAGCGCTCTCTCGATGCCTATCTCGCCGCGCGGGAGGCGGAACGGCTGCTGGTCTTCTGCGACGAGGACGCCGAGCTCGCCGATCCGATCGCCGCTCTGCGCGCGGCGCCGGCGCATAGGGGCGTCGACGTTCTGGTCGGCCCGGAGGGGGGCTTCGATCCCGAGGAACGGAAGATGATTCTCGTCGCCCCGCTCGCCACGCGCCTCGCGCTCGGCCCACGCATATTGCGCGCCGACACCGCCGCCGTCGCGGCGCTCGCCATGGTTCAGGCGGTTCTCGGAGATTGGCGTTGACGGACTCGTTTAGTGACACGATGCTGCCACGATTATTCGACCTTATTGGACCTAAGTGGTCGCCGTCGCGTGACCTCTCGCGTCGAAGCGTGCGAAGTAACGAGTTGGTAAACATCGGGCGGCAACATCGAAGCGCGGCGCAAATCGCCCATTCGGTTGTTGCGATGCGAGACATTTTCGAGGCTGATCTGCGAATGACCGTTTTCACCGCCGAAGCTCGCGGGCTCGACGTCCGCTGGATTGTCGCCTGCCTCTGCCTTTGCGCCGCCATCGGCGCGCCGGCGACGCAGGCGCAGACGACCGGCGCAATTCCCCCCAACGGACACTGCGCCCGTTTCGGCGAGGGGTTCGTCCCGGTCGCCGGCTCCGACAATTGCGTGCGTCTCGGCGGCCATGTGCGCGCCGGGGGGCTCGGCGGCCCGGTCGGGTCGCAGGATGGAATGCGGCCGATCGGCCATTCCTATGTGCGCGCGCCGGGAGCCGCGGGCCTCTACGCGCGCTGAGCGCCCGCGCGCATAGAGGCGTGGGGCGTCGCTCCTGTTACAGCAGGCAATCCATGAAGGCCGGCTCGACCGAACGGCCCCATTTTCCGTGATAGGCCTCGAGCCGGCGCTCTGCGAGCGTGCGGCCGCTCTCGGCGATCTCCTCTAGCGGGGCGAGATAGATCGTCTCGTCGCGCCCCTGCGCATCCCGTTTTCCCCGACGGGCGAGACCGGCGCGCGCCAGCGCCAACATGTCGCGGGCGATCTCGAGCGCGCTGCGGCCTTTGATGCGCGCCGCCAGCGCGAGGCGCGGAACATCGGCGCGCAGCGTCTCCCGCTCCTCGGCGCTCCAGCCCTCGATCAGCGCCAGCGCCCCGTCCAGCGCCGCGCGATCATAGAAGAGCCCGACGAAGAGCGCCGGCAGAGCCGTCATATGCGAGCGCGGCCCGCCGTCGGCGCCGCGCATTTCGAGATAGCGCTTGAGCCGCGCCTCCGGGAAAATGGCGCCCAAATGATTGGCCCAGTCCGACATTGTCGCGCGCTCGCCCGGCAGAGCGGCGAGCTTGCCGTCCAATAGATCGCGGAAGCTCGCGCCGGCGACATTGTGATAGACCTCGCCGCGCTTGACGAAATAGAGCGGCACGTCGAGCGCATAATCCACATAGCGCTCGAAGCCCATGCCGGGCTCGAAGGCGAAGGGCAGCATTCCGGTGCGGTCGGCGTCGGTGTCGCGCCAGATCTGCGAGCGCTGCGACAAAAAGCCGGTCGGCTCGCCGTCGATGAAGGGCGAATTGGCGAAGAGCGCGGTGACGATCGGCTGCAGCGCCAGGCCGACGCGCAGCTTGTCGACCATGTCCTTCTCGGAGGTGTAGTCGAGATTGACCTGGATGGTCGCTGTGCGGAACATCATGTCGAGGCCGAGCGCGCCGACCTTCGGCATATAGGCGGCCATGATCCCGTAGCGCTGCTTGGGCATTGCGGGCGTCTCGGCGCGCCGCCATTTGGGGCTCGCGCCGAGATCGAGAAAGGAGATTCCGAAACGGCGCGCCACCGGCTCCAGCGCCGCGAAATGAGCGTCGAGCTCGTCCTTCACGCCATGGACCGTGGGCAAAGGCGCGCCGGAGAGCTCGAATTGGCCGCCCGGCTCCAGCGAAACGGCCCCTAGGCCATGCGGGTCGTAGAGGCCGATGATCGCCTCGCGATCGGTGATCGGCTCCCAGCCGAGCGCCGCGCCCAATCCTTCGAGCAAATCCTTTATGCCGCCGGCCGGCGACGTATAGGGCACAGGCGCGCGGCTCTCGCCGAAAAACGGGATTTTCTCATGTTCCGTCCCGACATTGAGATCGTCGGGCGTCTTGATTCCGGCCTCGAACCATTCCACGAGCGCATTGCGCGACGTGATCGGCGTCGTATCGTTTACGTCGCGAGCCATCAGCAACTTTCAGTGAGGACCGGCGCAGCGGTCCATATAGGTCGACTTCCCTTCCGGCGAGCGCGAAAGGGCGGGCGCGAACGACAGCGCTTCCGGCTCGGCGCCGAAGCAATATGCGTTCCGGCTGCTGCATTGGCGGAAAAGCCGCCGGCGCGCAAGACCGCCCCGCCGCGCGCGGCGCCGGGGCGGCGGCTGGCTTAACGCTTTCGAGACGAATTAAGCTTATGTTTCTGTTACCGAGAAGGCCGCGTTTTCGTCCTATGAGGCGCGACGCCCGCCACTCGGCCAGACCGCTCGAGGAATTTGATCCATGCCGAATTGCCTGCGCCGATTTCTGGCGGACGAGAGCGGAGCGACGACCCTCGAATATGCGATGATCGGCTTCTTCCTCTCGATCGTGATCCTGGCGGCGACGCGCATCATCGGCACCAAGCTCTCGGCCGCCTATTATCTCCCCGTCGCCAATAATCTGACCTGAGGTCAGCCTCTCGCCGAGGTGAAAATTCGTCCCAGCAATTCGTCGAGATCGGGCCGCCGCTCGGCGTCGGCCGGGGCCGTGAGCGTCTTGCGGATATGATCCAGCGCCTCTTGGAGCGCATCGGCCGGCGGGGCCGTCCGCGGCTGCGGCGCCGGCTTGGTCCCGAACAAGCTCGCAAATAGCCCGGCCAGCCAGCCGCCCTTCGGCGCCGGCGCCGGCGGCTCCGTCGGCTGATCCAAGACGGCGGCGACGCCTTGGCGCTCCAGCGTCGAGCCGAGCCCGCCGGCGGCGATCGAGACGAGAACCGGCAGCAGGCGTTGCAGCACGTCGGCGCGCAGGCCGCTCTCGCGGGCCGCCAATTGCGAGACCTCGCCGGCGGCTGCGGCCGAGCCGAAGAGATGCGCGACAATGGCGTCGCCGCCGTCGAGGCTGGCCTGCGAATGGGCCTCCTCGGCATTCTCGAAAGCGGCGCGATGGGCGGCGTCATTGGCGGCGTCGAGGAGGGGGCGCAGCGAATCGGGCTGCTCGGCGGCCTTGCTCAGCGCCGCGACCAGCGCCGGCAGCAGCGAATCGACGGCGGCGCGCGTCTGCCAGGACGCGAGACCGAAGCGGTCCGAGAGATTTTCGATGATCTGGCCGCCTTGAGCGGACTGTATTATATCGACGATATTCGACATATTCGCCCCCGTCCCCTCATAGACCGCGAGATGGGCCGCGAGACACTCCGGCATCGGCGCGGGCCAGTCTTCGTCGATGGCTGTGTAGCAGATTTTCGGGCAGGCGGCGAGGGAGCGGGCGCTCGGCTTGACAGCTATCCCCATGCGGGACATCACAGCGCGGCGCGCTTCGGCCGCCCCCTTTCGATCAAGAGGCGCTAGAGGATGAATATTCAGCACCGCCCGTCGCCGAAGCCGCCGTTGAAGATTCTTCTGTGCTCGCCGCGGGGGTTTTGCGCCGGCGTCGTGCGGGCGATCGACGCGGTGGAGCGGGCGCTCGCCAAATTCGGCCCGCCCGTCTATGTGCGGCACGAGATCGTCCATAATCGCTATGTGGTCGAGGCGCTGAAGGCAAAAGGCGCGATCTTCGTCGAGGAGCTGGAGGAGGTGCCGGACACGACGGCGCCGGTGATTTTCTCCGCCCATGGCGTCGCCAAATCTGTTTCCGCCGAGGCCGCCGCGCGCTATCTTCTGGCGATCGACGCCACCTGCCCGCTGGTGACGAAGGTGCATCGCGAGGCGGAGATTCATCACAAGCGCGGACGCAAAGTGCTGCTCGTCGGCCATTCCGGCCACCCGGAAGTGGTCGGCACCATGGGCCAGCTGCCGCCGGGCGCGGTGGTGCTGGTCGAATCGGTCCAGGCGGTCGAAGAGCTGCGGCTCGAGGATGTGGCCGATCTCGCCTATGTGACGCAGACCACTCTGTCGCTCGACGATTCGCAGGAGATCGTCAGCGCGCTGACGCGGCGCTTCCCGCAGATCGTCGGTCCCCATAAGGAGGACATCTGCTATGCGACCACCAATCGCCAGGCGGCGGTGAAGCAAGTGGCCCCGCAGGTCGATGCGGTGCTCGTCGTCGGCTCGCCCAATTCCTCCAATTCGCAGCGCCTGCGCGAGGTGGCGGAGCGGTCCGGCGCGCCGGCGCAGCTGGTCCAGGGCCGCAGCGAGATCGATTGGAGCATGTTCGCCGGCATTGCTTCGCTCGGCATCAGCGCCGGGGCCTCGGCGCCGGAGGTGCTGGTCGAGGAGATCATGGAGGCTTTCGCCGAGCGCTATGAGATTTCCGTCGAGACCGTGTCCGCCGCGCTGGAAGACGTCGCCTTCCCGCTCCCCAAGGAGCTGCGCGCGCTCGCCTGACGCGCCTCGCTTTTCTCCAACCGCGCGGAACTCATGGCCGTCTACACAGATGTCGACGACGAGGAGCTGATCGCCTTTCTCGCAGGCTATGACCTCGGCGCGCTCTTGTCCTGCAAGGGCATCGCCGAAGGGGTCGAGAACTCCAATTATTATCTGCATACGAGCGCCGGCAGCTTCATCCTCACCCTCTATGAGAAGCGCGTCGCCGAGGCCGATCTGCCCTTTTTCCTGGGGCTGATGGAGCATCTCTCCGCCAAAGGCCTCGGCTGCCCGCAGCCGGTGCGCGACCGCGCTGGCGCGGCGCTCGGGCGGCTCGCCGGGCGGCCGGCGGCGATCGTCACCTTTCTCGACGGCTATTCCGTCCATCATCCAGAGCCCGCCCATTGCGCGCGGCTCGGCGAGGCGCTGGCGCAATTGCATCTCGCCGGCGCCGATTTCCCGCTGCGCCGCGCCAACGCTTTGTCGGTCGGCGGCTGGCGGCCGCTCTATGCGCCTTTCGCCGCGAGGGCGGGCGAGGTGGCGGAGGATTTGGGCGCGATCGTCGCCGCGGAGCTGGAGACGCTCGAGCGCGATTGGCCCAGCGGCCTGCCGGAGGGCGTCATCCACGCCGATCTCTTCCCGGACAATGTGTTCTTCCTCGGCGATCGCGTCTCCGGCCTCATCGATTTCTATTTCGCCTGCGTCGATTCGCTGGCCTATGATCTCGCCATCTGCCTCAACGCCTGGTGCTTCGACGCCGCCGGAAGCTATGACGCCGAAAAGGGCGCCGCGCTGCTGGAGTCTTACGCGCGCGCGCGGCCGCTGACGGCGGCGGAGGCGGACGCCTTTCCGCTGCTCGCGCGCGGCGCGGCGCTGCGCTTTCTGCTGACGCGCTTCGTCGATTGGCTGAATGTGCCTCGAGGCGCGCTGGTGCGGCCCAAGGACCCGCGCGAATATCTCGCGCGCCTGCGTTTCCACAGGACCATACGCTCCGCGCGCGACTATGGTCTGCGCGCATGAGCGGACGCGTCGCCATTTGGACGGATGGAGCCTGCTCCGGCAATCCCGGCCCGGGCGGCTGGGGGGCCATATTGCGCTTCGGCGAGCGCGAGAAGGAGATTTGCGGCGGCGAGACGGGGACCACCAATAATCGCATGGAGCTCACCGCCGCGATCGAGGCGCTGGAGGCGCTGACGCGGCCCTGCCATGTCGATCTCCACACCGATTCCCAATATGTGCGCGACGGCATCACCTCCTGGCTGAAGGGCTGGAAGGCGCGCGGCTGGAAGACGGCGGACCGCAAGCCAGTGAAAAACATGGACCTCTGGACGCGGCTCGACGCCGCCGCCGAGCGTCACGCTGTCGCCTGGCATTGGGTGCGCGGCCATGCCGGCGACGAGATGAACGAGCGCGCCGACGCGCTCGCCCGCAAAGGCATGGCGCCCTTTCAGTCGAAAGCGCGCTGAATGCGGCCGGCGCCCCTTGCCGAATGAGACTCTAAATACCAAATCAATTCGGGCAGAGCTCTTCTTCTACTCAGGGGCGCAGCAGAGGCTGCGCCCCTAATTTTTTGCGCGAGGCTCAGTCCAGCGTCAGCGGCAGCTCCACTCCGCCTTTTTCCGTTCGGACCGTCGCGCGGGCGGCGATGGCGCCCTCCAGCTTTCCTTCGCCGAGCTTCAGCGCGAAGCCGCCCTCTCCATCGGCGACGCTGTCGATGATGAAGGGCTCCGGCGCCTCGATGAAGACATCCGCCGCTTTCCCCGGCCCGAGATAGCGCAGCGTCCATGCGCCGGCGCCGGCGCCGGCGCGCGCGACCGCGACGAATTTCCCGGCCTCGCTCGCGGCGATCCGGCGCGGAACCAAATTATCGGCCGCCGCCAATGTCTCCGTGAAGGGGGAGGAGCCCGTTGTCGGCGGAGCGAGGGAGAGCTTCGCTTTGACCGGCAGGCAGATTTGCGCGCAGGCGGCGTAATCCAGCGCGAGCTTCACCACCACGCGCTCGCCCGCCTTCCCGGGCGTCACCCGCAATGGGAAGATCAGGCTCTCGTCATAGCCGGCGACCGTCATGCCGGCCTCGGCGATATGTTTGGGCGCGGGATAGAGCGTCTCCACGGCGGCGACATTCTCCGACCCCGAGAAATCGAGAACGGGCGGCGCGCCGGCGTCGCCGGGACTGCGCCAATAGGTGACGGTCCCCGGATCGAGCGTGATCTCGAGGCCGAGGCGATAGACGCCGCCATCGGGCGCGCCGGCCGAGAGGAGGCGCGCGCCCGAATGGGCGCCGCGGGCGACGGGCGATGCGAAGTCCTGGTCCTGCGCGGCCGCGGGCGCGGCGAGAAGAGCGAGGGCGAGCGCCGCCGCTGTGGAATTTCGAATGGGCATCAGGAGTCCTCGGGGCGCGCCCCGCGCCGGTTTTCGCTACGTAGAACGGCGCTTGTTATGCGTCGGCGCCGCGCGTAGTATGACCCTATGAGCCCGGTCGGCAAGAAACAAGGCCTCGAGAGAGCGGCCGTCCGCGCAGCCCGGCGGTCGGCGGGGTCGCGCGTCGCCGGCTCTTCCGCCCCGATCATCCGCCCCGAGGCGGGCCCCGAGATGGGCGCGGGCTCCAAATCCTCCGGCAGGCGCTATCTCGACGGGCAGATGCTGGTGGCGATGCCCGGCATGGTCGATCAGCGCTTCGCCCGCTCGGTCGTCTATCTCTGCGCCCATTCGGAAGACGGCGCCATGGGCATTGTCGTCAACCAGCCCTCGCAGGTCCGCAATTTCCCCGATCTTCTGGTGCAGTTGCAGATCATCGCGCCGCAGGAGCGCATCAGCCTGCCCAAGGAGACCGAGACCATTCAAGTGCTGCAAGGCGGGCCGGTGCAGACCGACCGCGGCTTCGTGCTGCATTCCTCGGATTTCTTCATCGACAATTCGACGCTGCCGATCGACGACGGCGTGTCCTTGACCGCCACCATCGACATTCTGCGCGCCATCGCCGCCGGCGAGGGGCCCGATCGAGCGCTGCTGGCGTTGGGCTACGCCGGCTGGGACCCCGGCCAGCTCGAGAACGAGATTCAGCACAATGGCTGGCTCAACTGCCCGGCCGATCCGTCCATCTTGTTCGACACCGATCTCGAGTCGAAATACGCGCGCGCCCTGCGCCTCATCGGCATCGATCTGGCGCGGCTGTCGTCCGCCGCGGGACATGCGTGAAATTTAGCGAATAGTGAATAGCGAATAGTGAATAGCGAATAGCGAATAGTGAATAGCGAATAGCGAATAGCGAATAGTAAGATATTCTACTCGCTACTCGCTACTCGCGCTACTCGCTCCATCTCACTCCGCCTCTTGAATCGTCGCCGCGCCCACTTCCGTCTTCGGCGTGCGCTTGAATGTGGATTTGCGGCCGCGCATCGTCTGTAAAATCTTTGCGCCATTGGAGAAGGCGAGATAGATCATCAGCGGCGGCACCGAGACCATCGTCTTCACATAATCGTTCAGCGAGCCGCGCTTCAGCGCCAGATAAGGCAGAAGCGTGAAGCCGAGCACGACGACCAGCGTCTCGAGGAAGATGAACTCCAGCACCGGCAGATAGGGCGCCAGAGAGCCGCGCAGGATCACGCCGAGCAGCAGGCAGATGAGGCCGATCGCCGCCGTCGGGAAGAATATCTGATGCACGATCAGCACGATGGCGGCGACGCGGCGGGTCAATGACCAGGGCGCGTTCCACAGCGGCAGAACGGTCTTCTGCGCCACTTGCACGAAGCCGTTGGACCAGCGGCGCTGCTGGCGGCGATAGTCGCGCAGCCCCTCCGGCACCTGGCCGGGAATGGGCGGCTCGGAGACGAAGATGCCGTGCCATCCGCCGAGCGCCGCGCGCACGGTGAGGTCCAAATCCTCGCACAGCGAGTAATCGGACCAGCCGCCGACCGCCTCGATCGTCTGGCGGCGCCAGATGCCGCCGGTTCCGTTGAATTGGAACAGCCAGCCGGCGAGGGCGCGCGTGCGCTGCTCGACGAGGAAATGGCCGTCCTGCACGAGACCTTGCGCCCGCGTCAGCCAATTCTTGCGATAATTGGAGAATTCGCAGCGCGATTGCACGAAGCCGGCGCGATCGTCCTTCACCAGCAGCGGCACGGTGCGGCGCAGCCAATCGGCCGGCGGGCGGAAATCGGCGTCCAGCATGGCGATATAGGGCGCGTCGAAGAGCTTCAGCCCCTCGGCGCAGGCGCCGGCCTTGAAGCCGGAGCGATCGGCGCGGCGCACATGATGAATGTCGACGCCCTTGGCGCGCAATTCGATCGCCACGGCCTCGGCGCGCTGCGGCGTCTCGTCGGTCGAATCGTCGAGCAGCTGAATATGCAGCCGGTCCCTGGGCCAATCGAGCTCGGCGACGCAGCGCAGCGCCTGCTCCGTCACCTCGGCTTCGTTGAAGACGGGGATTTGCAGCAGCACATGCGGCAGCTCATCCTCGGGCAAAGCGACGGCCTCGGGATCGCGTGCGCCGCGCAATTGATCGAAGAGGAAGCGGGCGATGATGGCGACGAAGCCCGCGCCGATCGAAATCATGATCAGCGCCGCGGCGAG
This sequence comes from Methylosinus sp. KRF6, assembly GCF_018887255.1. Lineage (NCBI taxonomy): Bacteria > Pseudomonadati > Pseudomonadota > Alphaproteobacteria > Hyphomicrobiales > Methylocystaceae > Methylosinus > Methylosinus sp. KRF6. The sequence goes on from NZ_JAHLJF010000001.1 coordinate 2,014,700, forward strand.
CCAGACGCTATCGACGAGAAATTGCAGAAGAGCGAGGATCAAGCGGTTTTATCCTTCTTCCTTCGCGACCTGCGGCTCCATTTCGGCGGCCGTCTCGCCGCAGGAGCGCGTGTCGATCGTCGTCTTGGCCCAGACGACCTTGGTGGCCGTCCAGGCGTGCAGCCACACGGCGAACATCAACGCCTCGCGCGCCAGGAAAATCGCCGGCGCCGCCCAGGTTACTTTCCATCCCTTGGCGAAGGAAAGCAGCGTCTCCGAGCTTAGCCACAAACAAAAAGTGACGGTCAAGGCCGTCGTGGGGGCGACGCCGACGAGCGGGGAGCCGATCGCCGCCGCCGCGAAGGCGGGCAGCGCCTGGCAGAAGGGCTCCGCCAGGAAGGAGAGAATCTCGTCGTCGCGGCGCACCACGCTCCAGCGCAATTGCCGATTGTAGACGTCGCGGAGATCGCGCTCGCCCAATTCCTGGCGCACCAGCCGATGCGAGAAGACGGTGCGGAGCCTGATGCGGCCGAGCGCCTTGGCGGTGGCGTTGTCCTCACCGACCGTATGGGCGATCGCGGCGAAGCCGCCGGCGCGCAAAAAGTCGCTGCGGCGAAACAGCATGATCTTGCCGACGCCGAAGCCGCCGCCGAGCGCGGAGGCGGCGAACAACATGCGCTGATGCGGCCCGTTCATGATCGCCGCCTCGACGAGGGCGCCGAAATTCTCCGGCCGCGCGGCATAGGGGATCGCGCAGACCATGCCGACGCCGGGCTTCAAATGGCGCATCGTCTCGGAAAGGTCGTCCGGCTCCAGCACGATGTTGGAGTCCTTCATGAAGATCACATCGTTGCGCGCCGCGTTGAAGGGCGCGAAGAGATTGTCGACCTTGGGACTCGCGGCGAAACGCGCCGTGGAGTGGAGAATGCGCGACTCGATCTGTGGATGGCGCGCGAAAATGTCGCGCATCGCCGCAATGGCGGGCGACTCCGTCTCCGTCGCCGAGGCCAGCGCCTCCAATTGTGGATAAGTCTGCGCGAGAGCGGATTCTTGAGCGCGCTCGAAGCCCTGGTCCAGCATTTTCACCGGCAGGACCAGGGAGACGGGCGGCTGCTCCCGGCTGCTCCCGCGCATGGCGACGAGCCAGGGATGAATGAGCGCCGCCGTCACCGAGAGGAGCAGCAGCAAGGCGGAGCAGGCCCAGAATACAGCCGACAGAACGACGAGCGAATACAGGATGCTGTCGATCACGGCGTCTCCCGTTCGTGGGTCTGAGGCACAGCCACTTCGAAGAGCCGCATGGCCGAATCGACGGCGCGGGGCGGCAGCATCGCAAACAGCTTCATCGCATAATAGACGAAGAGCGGAAAGGCGATCACCGCGGCGCGCTTGTCGAGGCCGCGCATGATGATCTCTGCCGCCTTCTCGTCGCTCACCTTTCCGGCCTGCCACGCGCGCAGCTTGTCGGTCATCGGCGTCGCCACGAAGCCGGGGACGATCAGGCTCACATGCACGCCATGCGGGGCGAGGGCGCCGCGCAGCGAATCGGCATAGAGATGAACCGCCGCCTTGCTGGCGCAATAGGCCGGCGAATAGGGCAGGCCGCGCAGCCCCGCCATGGAGCCGACGACGGCGATCTGCCCGCGTTTGCGCGCCGTCATCGCCTCTATGGCCGGCTCCACCGTGTTGAACACGCCGAGCACATTGATGGACAGCGTGCCGCGCACGGCCTCCGGGTCCTCGGCGATCTGGCCCGGCGAAAGGCCGGTGGAGATTCCGGCGTTGGCGATGACGAGATCGAGCGGGTCGCGCGCGTCCGCCTCGGCGATGCGCGCCGCCATGCCGGGCCGATCGCGCACATCAGCGATCGTGACCTCCGCCTCGGCGCCCTTGGCGCGGCAGTCGGCCGCGACCGCCTCCAGCCGCGCGGCGTCGCGGCCGAAGAGGGCGAGGTTGCGCCCCTCCTGCGCATAGCGCAGCGCCAGCGCGCGGCCGATGCCGCTCGACGCGCCGGTGACGAGAATGCGTCTCGCCCCGCGCTTCACGGGCGGAACTTTCGCGGCGCCGTCATCAGCGCCTCGCCGACGAGCGCCGGCGCGCGTGTCGCGCCATAGGCCAGAAGTCGCAAGAAAACGCCCTCCTCGGGGGATGATCGCAGCACGCGGCCCGACAATGTGACCTCTTCGCCGCGCAGCACCGGCTGCACGAATTTGGCGGAGAGCCGCGCCAGAAACAAATCGCGCCGCCAGGCGCAGAGCAGCGGCTCGAAGGCCGCGAGAAGCTTCATGCCATGGACGGGCGGCGCGGGGAAGCCGATGGCGTGGGCGAGATCATCGTCGAGATGCAGCGGATTGGCGTCGCCGGAGGCCGCCGCATAGGCTTGGAGCGCGGCGGCGTCGAAGGGGCCGATCCGCCAGTCGGGCGTTCGTTCGCCGATCGCGGGCAGGCGCGCGCCGCTCACGCGAGGCACGCGGGGCGCGGCACGATGCGCAAAAGCGTCTCGGCGTGCAGGCGCGGCTCGCCGCCGATCGTCGTGACGCTGGCGTTGACGGAAAGACGCGGCGGCTCCGCCTCCTGGCGGACGGAGACGGTCAAGGCATAGCTCTCGTCGACGCGCAGCGGCGCGAAATAATGGAAGCTCTGCGACTCGTGCACGGGAACGACATCGGCGTCGCCGAGACGCGCGCGGATCGCCGAGTCGATCTCGGGCGCCGCCATCCACACCGCCGGAAAAGCGACGGGCACGATCTTCTCCAGCGTATCGGGGAATCCGATCTCGCGGCGATAGCGTGTCACGCGCTCTTCATCCGCGCAGACGGGCAGCGGGCCGATCCGCGTCTCGCCGCTCTCGGGCGCGCCGGCCATCTAGGCCTCCCCCGCGAGCGCGCGCACGATCAGCACGGCGTTGATCCCGCCGAAGGCGAAGGAATTTGACATGGCTGTGCGAATCTCGACGCGGCGCGCCTCATTGGGCACGGCGTCGATCGGGCAGCGCGGATCGAAATCGAGGAAATTGATCGTCGGCGGCGCGATCTGCTCCTGCAGAGCGCGGATCGTCAGGGCGAGCTCGAGGCCCGCACTGGCGCCCAGCGCATGGCCGTGGATCGGCTTGGTCGAGGAGACCGGCAGACGTCCCGCGCGCTCGCCGAACACGCGGCCGATGGCGGCCGCCTCGGTGATGTCGTTCGCATGGGTCGCTGTGCCATGGGCGTTGAGATAGTCGATCGCCTCCGGGCCGAGGCCGGCGTCGGCGAGGGCGGCCTCCATCGCGCCGGTCATTCCCTCAATGTCGGGGCGCACGAAATCCTTGGCGTCGCTCGTCGTGCCATAGCCGGCGAGCTCGCAGAGCGGCGCATGGCCGCGCTTTTGCGCCGATTCCAGCGTCTCCAGCACGAAGACCGCGGCGCCTTCGCCGAGCGTCATGCCGTTGCGGCCGGTGGAGAAGGGACGGCAGAAATCCGGCGTCATCACGCGCAGCCCTTCCCAGGCGCGAATGGTGCCGTTGATGACGCAGGCCTCGGCCCCGCCGACGATGGCGCGGTCCATGAGGCCGAAGCGGATCATCTGCGCGGCGAGCCCCACCGCCTGGCTCGCCGAGGAGCAGGCGCTGCCGAGCGCGAATGTGGGGCCATGGGCCGAATAGCGCATTCCGAGCGTCGTCGGCGCGGCGCTCGGAATGAGGCGCGGCACGCTGAACGGATCGGGGCGGATGCGCTCCTGATAGTAATGGCGCAAGCCATGGTCGATCGTCGTCATCCCGCCGATGCCGGAGCCGATGATGACGCCGACGCGCGGGCCGGAGAGCTCCTCGCGCGCGAAGCCGGCCTGGGCGACGGCTTCGTCGGAGGCGACCAGCGTGAATTGCGTGAACGGATCGCAGAAGGTCAGAAGCGCCTTCTCGAGATATTTCGACGGGTCGAAATCCGGAACCTGCGCGGCGATTTTTATGCGGCCGTCATAAGGATATTCGGTCACCAGGGGACGGACTTGCGACACTCCGTCTCTGGCCGCCGTCCACAGCGCCGCGGTTCCGACGCCGGCCGCCGAGACCGTCCCCATTCCCGAAATAACGACCCGACGCTCGCCGACGCCTGCGGACGAAGCGGCCATATTATTGGTTCTCTCGCTCTTTCAGCACATATTCCGCGATGGCGTCGATGAGGCCCTCGACATTCTTGGCGTCCTGCAATGCGCCGTCCATCGGGATATAGACGTTGAATTTTTCCTCGAGGGCGGTGAGGATCATGACGATATCGACGGATTTGAGGCCGAGGCTCTCGATCGTCGCATCGGGCGTGACCTTGGTCCGGTCGATCATGCCTTCCTTGGCGATGACCTCGACGATCTCTTCGACGAGCTTGGCCTTATCCTGCGGATCTTCAGCCACGTCCACCTCCGTTCAGGGTCCAATCAGCCAGTCGGGCCGCCCCCCGGGGGCGGGCGGCGCTCCGGTTCTCGTTAAGGCGCCCGGAAGCGAAAATAAAGCCCGGCGCGGGCGAAGGCTGCGGATATGGGTGGCGGCGCGCGGCGCTTCATGCAAGAAGACGCCCGCAACCCCGTCATTGTTCGAGGCTCGCTCATGAGTTTGCAAGATGCGCCGCTGGCTGGCGTTTTTCCACCGGGAACCGAGGAGGGCTGGCGTAAAATCGTCGATCGGGCGCTGAAGGGCGGGTCCTTCGACCGGCTGCTGTCCAAGACCTACGACGGGGTCGAGATATCCCCGCTCTACCAGCGCGCGACCGCGCCGGGCCCGCGCGCGCTGCGCGCCGCGGCCGGCCGCTGGTCCATTCTGGCGCGGGTCGATCTTGCCGACCTCGACACGGCCAACGCCTCGGCGCTCGGCGATCTCGAGGGCGGCGCCGACGGCTTGCACATCGTCTTCGCCGGCGCCCAGGGCGCCTATGGGACGGGCCTTTGCGACGATGGCGAGGAGGCGCTCGCCCATGTCTTCGACAAAATCCGCTTCGACTACGGAATTCCCGCGCTTGTGGAATTTTCCCCGCGCGCGCCGAAAGCGGTGGATACGCTGCTGCGCCTGCTCGACCGCGCCCATATAGAGCCGAGCATCACGCGCCTCTCCTTCGGGCTCGATCCGCTCGGCGCGAAGGCGCTGCACGGCTTTTCCCCCGCGCCTTGGGGCGAGGAGAGCAAATCCTTCGCGGCGCGCGTAAGGAGCCTCGCCGCCGCCGGCTATCGTTTCGGGACCGTCGCCGCCGACGCCCGCGTGATCCACGCCGCCGGCGGAACCGAGGCGCAGGAGCTCGGCTTCGCGCTCGCCGCCGCGCTCGCCTATCTGCGCGCGCTCGAGGAGGGCGGCCTGCCGCTCGAGGAGGCGCGCGCGCTCATCGCCTTCCGCCTCGCGGCGGACGCCGATGAATTCGTCACCATCGCCAAATTCCGCGCGCTGCGGCGGCTGTTCGCCCGTGTGGAGGAGGCTTGCGGCCTCGCGCCGGCCCCGATCTTCGTCCATGCCGAGACGGCCTGGCGCATGATGACGCGGCGCGATCCCTGGACCAATCTTCTGCGCGCCACGCTCGCCTCTTTCGGCGCGGCGATCGGCGGCGCCGACGCCGTCACCGTCCTGCCCTTCACCCAGGCGCTCGGCGCGCCGGATGATTTCGCCCGCCGCCTCGCCCGCGACACGCAGCTGGTGCTGCAGGACGAGTCCCACATCGATGCGGTCGACGATCCGGCGAGCGGCTCCGGCGGCATGGAGGCGCTGACCGAGGCGCTCTGCGAGCGCGGCTGGGCCGAGTTCCAGAGCCTCGAGGCCGAGGGCGGCCTCGCCGCGGCGCTCGACAAGGGCTCCTTCCAGGGCCGCGTCGCCGAGACCGCCGGCAAGCGCGCGCAGAATGTCGCGCGCTCGCGCGACAAGATCACCGGCTGCAATGCGTTTCCCGATATCGGCGAGGCGCCGGTCGCTGCGCTCGCGCCCTTCGACGCCTCGCTCGCCGAGGCGCCCGCACCCGCCGGCGCGCTGCGATCGCCGCCGCTGCGTCCGCGCCGTCTCGCCGAGCCTTTCGAGGCGCTGCGCGACCGTTCCGACGCCGCGCTCGCCGAGAAGGGCGCGCGGCCGCGGATTTTCCTCGCCAATCTCGGCGCCGTGGCGGCGTTCACGGCGCGCGCCAATTTCGCCAAGAATTTCTTCGAGGCGGGCGGCATAGAGGCCGTCTTCGGCGAAGAGGGCGCAGATGTCGCGGCGGCCTTGCGCGCGAGCGGCGCGACGCTCGCCTGCGTCTGTTCCTCCGACGCGATCTATGCGGAAAAAGCCGAGCAGGCGGCGCGCGATCTCGCCGCCGCCGGCGCGCGGGTCTATCTCGCCGGCCGGCCGGGAGAGCTCGAGACGGCGCTGCGCGCGGCCGGCGTTGCAGAATTTATTTACGCTGGCGGCGATATGTTCGACACATTGCAGCGTGCGTTGGCGGAGGCGGGGTGATGCGTCGGCAGGGGATTTTCGTATTGGGCGCGATGATGGCGATCGGCGCCGCGCAGGCGGCTCCGCGCGAATCGGCGAGCGCCGCGCCGGAGGCCGGCCGCTATGACGGCGCCTGGACGTTCGAGGCGCGCACGACGGTCGGCTCCTGCCCGGGGCTGCTGCCCGATCAAATCGAGATTCACGGCGACCTCTTGGTCGGCACGCAGGCCGGCGCCGCGGCGCTGGCCGCCGGCCGCATGGCGCATTGGGGCTATGTGGAGGGCGACGGCGCGATCATGACGCGCTTCACCACGCAGGGCGGCCGCGTGGCGCGCGCCCATGGCCATTTGCGCGGCAACGTCGGGCAGGGGGCGTGGTCCTCCTCCACCGACAAATGCGGCGGCGCCTGGCGCGCCCATCGCGGCGGAGCGCAACGCGCGGGGAAATGATCTTTCGGCGCAATCCGTCGTCTCGCGCCGCGCAGCCGGAAATGTCCGGCGACGCGCTTTCCGAAAATCGCATCGCGGACCAGCGCGCGGCAAACGCCTCGCGAGACCTTCGATCGCGTCGCGCGCATCGTTTCGAAAGCTTTCTTTCGATCTCGACCGAAGGATGATCTCGACCGCCGCTGTCGCGGCGACGCCATGTTTTTCTAGGCGCGCGGCATCGTGTCGAGGCGACGCGCTCTGCTGGACAGCGCCCATGTGGGCGTGAGATAAACGCCGGCCTTCAGCTTCGGAGCAATGGTGGCCTATGCCCAAGATTGTCGACTGCGTCATCGGGTTCAATGAAATCGACATGCTCATGCTGCGGGTCGCCGAACTGACCAATGTCGTCGATTCATTCGTCGTCGTCGAATCTTGCAAGACGCACACCGGCGCGGACAAGCCGATATTGCTCGCCGATGCGGTCTCCGAGCTTCGAGGCGCCGGCTACGACATCGTGCATTACGTCATCGACGACATGCCCGGCGCCTTCGGCAATGCGCCGGAGCTCGGATGGATCGTCGAGAATTTGCAGCGCAATTGCATTCTGCGCCCGCTTTCCACGATGGGACTCGGCGACGACGCCATCATCATCGTGTCGGACATCGACGAGATACCCCGTCCCGAATGCGTCGCGGAGCTGCCGGCGCTGCTCGACAATCCTCGCAACATCGCCATTTTCGAAATGGCGATGAAAAAATATTTCGTGAACAACAATTCCAATTGTCATTACAACAACACGCCTTGGCTCGGGTCTGTCGCTTGCCGCTACGGCTTGCTGAAATTCATCATGCCGCAAGGCGCGCGGATGGGAGATCCGATCAGCCCGCGCGGCGCTTGCATCAATCTCGGCTACGATCGGGAACTCTATTCCTACGAGCGGCGCGTGCCGAACGGCGGCTGGCATTTTTCCAGCATGGGCGGCATGGAGGCGCTCGCGCTGAAAATGCAGTCGATCGTCGAGCGCACGCGCGCCAACACCGAGGCCGTCGCGAAGCCGACGCGATTCGGAAAGCACAATCAAAGCAGCTTCCGCGACGCCAACGCAGACGCCGTCTCCAATTTCCTGGTCGAGCATACGCCCGAGCTGACCCATGTGCGCGCGCCGACATTGAAGGATGTCGCCGAGCTCGACATTCCCGACGCGCTGAAAAAATCGCCGCGCCAATTCGACTTTCTGTTCTATTTCGCCGACGCCATCGACGACGCGACCAGCGCTGTCGACGAATTGCCGCCGATCGAGCAGCTGCCGTTTCCAGGATCGTTGCGGAATTATGCGCCGAACGCGGTCGAGCGGCTTCGGTCGCATATGAACCTCGCCGGCAAGAATGTGCTGCTGGTCGGCTATTCGGAGGCGCAGGCGCAGTCTTTGATGGCGCAGGAAGGCATCGGCTCGGCGAAGCGCTTGGCCTTGTGGGAGGACCATATCGACGCCTATGGATCGGGGTTCCCCGTGATCATCGGCGACATATGCGGCAAGACGTCATTCGACGACGACACATTCGATGCGGTTATTTTCATGTCCGTATGGGAGCACCTGTACGACATCGAGAGCGCATGTCGAGAATCCGCGCGCATCACGAAGAATGGCGGCCTCGTCTTCTCCGAGTTCGGACCTCTCTGGACAGGCGCGACTGGGCATCACCTCTACCTCGACGGCGGCAATCCCGCTCTGGATTTCACGCTGCGGCAGCTCCCGAGCCACATGCATCTGCTCTACGATCGCGAGACGATCGCGCGCTATCTCTCCGATCATCGCGGCATACACAGCGATCATGCCGGCCGGGCGGTAGAGTTCATCCTCGACTCCGATAACATCAATCGCGCGCCGGCATCGGCCTATTTCGACGCCGTGCGCGATTTGCGGCCGATCGTGACAGAGAATTATGTGTCGCCGGTGCGGCCGGATATTCTTCGACATCTGCGTGCGCGATGGCCGCAATACGATCGATTCGAATTAGATGGAGGCGCTTGGCTCTTTGCTGTCGACAAGACGGGCGAAAGCATGGGGAGAACCGACGCTGCGGCGTCCGGGACGTCGATCGACGCCGCCCGCGCCAGCGAAGCTATCGCGACGCTACCCGTCACGCGAGAGACAGGCGACCGAAAGATGAACGAAAACACTTATGACTTGAAGCCCGTGCGGACGCTTCACACGCTGGAGGCGGATCGCTGGCTCGGTCGTCCGGGCTGCGCATTCTGGTGCGAATGGGATCACCAGGGCGAAACGCCGAGGAGCTTCGCCTGGATCGTCGAAGACCTGGAGCGACAAAACTGGCGGCGTTTCATCGCGCCGGGCAGCACGGTCGTCGACGTCGGCGGCCATTCCGGCGACACCGCCGTGCCGATGGGGCTTTTCGCTTATGATCGGGAGGGCGATCGGCGGGGCAAGGTCATCGTCGTCGAGCCCAATCCCGAAGTTCTGAAAGTGATGACCATCAATCTCGCGATGAACCCGCACATCGCCGATTTCAAGATCATGCCCTGCGCGATCACCGAGCGCGATGTCGACGAGATCGAGCTCTCCGATCACGGCAATGCGCATTGCAACGGCGGGGTCATCGAGAATACGCATTATTCGGACGAATGCACGGGCAAGATCGCAGCCGCCTCCGTCAACCGCTATAAGGCGCGCGGCGTGACGCTGCCGACTCTTCTGAGGGAATGCGGCGTCGAGGATTTCTCGACGGTTTCCTTCATCAAGACCGATTGCGAAGGCTACGATAAGGACATCCTTCGCGGCAGCGCCGAATTCATTCGCGCCTACCAACCGAATCTGTTCGTCGAATGGTTCGCTTGGTTCTCTCCCGAGGACGATGCGGATTTGTTCCAGGCCGTCGATGAGATCGGCTATGTCGCCTATGATCCGACGACTTTGGCGCCGGCGCGGCTGGACCACCGGATTTCGGATATTTTGTGCTTGCCGAAGGGCCGGGCGCCGAGCCCGTAGCGTCGATGCGCCGACTGCGAACGTGATTCGATATCCAAAAGGACGAATTTATGACTGCGATGCGAGATAGACTTGTCGGCGCTCTTCACTATGGCGCGGATCCATTCGCCGGCTTCCCGGAAGGAGCTTATGAGACGGACCCCCAGGGCTGGCGTTCGGAGCATCCGTATCTGAGCGAAACGATCGAGATGGCGCGTCCTTCGCTGATCGTGGAGGTCGGCGTGTGGAAAGGCGGCTCGACCATTTACATGGCCGATAAAGCAAAATCTCTAGGCCTGGATTGCGCTATCGTATCCGTCGACACCTTTCTCGGGGCGTGGGAGCATTGGATAATCGAGGAATGGCGCGACAGTCTGAAGCAGAAATATGGATATCCGTCTTTATACTATACCTTTGCTGCGAATGTGATCGCCCGTGGCGTCGCTGATTACGTCGTCCCCCTTCCTATCGATTCCAATAACGCCGCCGAAATCATGAGACATTACGGCTTCTCCCCGGACATCGTCCATATCGACGCGGGGCACGACCGAAAAGCCGTCCTCTCTGATCTCGAATTATGGTGGAAGCTGCTGGCTCCGGGCGGATATATCATCGGGGACGACTACGATCCGAATATGCAGGTTTGGCCCGAGGTGGCCATGGCGTTCCACGAATTTTTCGGAACCGACCGCATCGAAAATTTCGATGGCAAGTGCCGGATTCGCAAGATGGTCGGCAAATTGTGAGGATTCGGGCGGCGTAGCGAGCGCGCGGCGAACGGCGCTGTAAAGTCGAATCGACGAGGGCCGGGACGCTGAAACGTTCCGGCTCCGCACGCCTCGGTTCCGGTCCTCGCCGAACGCCGGCGGCCTCTTCGGCGACAGGGTCGCGCTCCTTCAGCGGAAGAAAAAGGCTCGGTTCAACCAAGCGACGCCGGCGAAACCTGCGAGGCCGAGCGCGACGACGATCGTCGCCGCTCGCGCGCGCGTCATCGTCGGATCGCGCAAAAGCAGGACGCGGCCGACGAAGCTCGTCGCAAAGCCTGCGGCGACCAGGGTCGTGAAAATCAATGAGATCATCTCGACGAGCCCGCAGCGTGGTCCGCTCGGGTGGTCGAAGATCGGCCGCCCCAAAAATGCGGTGACGGCGAGCCAGAGGATCGATACGGCGGCGAGCGACCGCCATCCGCGCGTCGCGAGCGTCGAGGCGAATGGAATGAGATAGAATGCGATCGGGAGCAGGATCATGAGCGCCTGCTCCGAGCGCATCCGCTCAATACTCGTCCGCGCCGAACACCGGCGGCAGCTGCGATCCGCGCGCGGCCTGACGCGAGGCGACCGGCGTCGGCCCAGGGGCGGATTGCTGCGGGATGGAGGCGGTGAGGCCGAGGCCGTCGCGCTGATAAATATCCTCGCGGAACTGCATCACCCCGTCGGGCGTCGCCCAGGCGGTGACATAGACCCAATAGACCGGCACGGCGGGGGATATTTTCACGTCTATGCGCTCGCCGGAGCGGATCGCCTCGTCGATATGGTCGCGATCCCAGCCGGGCGTCTCCTTCAGCAGCCAAGCGACATAGTCGCGCACATTCTGCAGGCGGATGCAGCCGGAGGAGACGAAGCGGAAGTCGTCGCCGAAAATGCCTTTGGCCGGCGTGTCGTGCATATAGACGCCGTAAGGATTGGCGATGTCGATGCGCACCACGCCGAGCGAATTGAAATCGCCGCCCGTGTCCTGGCGGAATTTGTAGTTCAGCGCCTCGAGCGAGTTCCAATTGATCTGCTGCGGGGAGAGCTCGACGCCGTCCTTATTGTAGACGCGGATGTGATTGTCCGAGAGATAGTTGGAGTCCGCCTGCATCTTGGGGATCAGATCCTTGCGGATGACTGAGGCGGGCACGGTCCAGAACGGGTTGAAATTGACCTGGATCGCCTTGGTCTGCATCACCGGGGACTGGCGGTCGATCTTGCCGACGCCGGCGGTGTGATGGGTGACGACGGCGCCGTTCTCCACCGTCTCCACAGTGGCGGCGGGGATGTTGGCCGTGACATAGCGATTGCCGAGATCGCGCGAGAAGCTGCGCAGCCGCACCAGATTGGTCTCGAGCTGGCGCAGGCGCAACTCGGCGGAGACGTTGAGCGCGGCGAAGGTCTGCGTCGAGACGACGCCGGTGGCGTTGACGCCGTGGCGCGCCTGGAAGCGGCGCACCGCGGCTTCGACGTAAGAGTCGAAGACCGGGCTCACGCCGGCCTCGGCGCCGATGTCGCCGGAGACGATGAGGCGCCGGCGCAGCGCCGAGACGGCCGGGCTGTTGGAGCCGAGCCGCAGCTGCTGGCCGGCCGGCACCAGGGGCCAGCCGCCGCGCGCGGCGATCTCCTGAAGCTGCGCGATGGCCGCCTCTGTCGCGGCGACCGTCTGCGTCGAGAGGATGGGGGTCGTCGAGCGCGAGACGGTGAGCCGGGGATCGGCGTCATAGCGCTGCGCCCATTCGGCCTGGCCGTCATAGGCGTCGCCCGCGGCGATGGCCGCGGGGGCCGCGGCTCCGGCGAGCGCGATCATGCTCAACGAAAAGACGGACTTCGAAAACTTACGCAAGGGGAAGCTCCAATCCGACTGCGCCCTCACGAGGGGCGAGCCGCGGTCGCGCGGCGTCGATAGATTTGCGATTCTTTCGTTAAAAAGGCGCGAATAGTCCGGCGCTTTTGTGACGCGCCGCGAAAATCGACGAATGCTCGACACGTCCCCCGCGCATGACGTAACGAGAGGGCGATTTTTCACGTATGACAGGGTGGACGTTTGGGAGCGCCAAACCCCGAGGAGGAATGGGCCGTGCTGATGCGCGCCGCCATAGCGGGCGATGCGGGCGCCTATGAGAGGCTGCTCCTCTCGCTGACGCCGGCGCTGCGCGGGATCGCGCGTCGCAATTGCGCGCGCCTCGGCCTCGATGTCGGCGAGGCGGAGGATGTGGTGCAGGAGACCCTGCTCGCCATTCATTTGAAGCGCGACACTTGGGATATGGCGCGGCCGATCGGCCCCTGGATCATGACCATAGCGCGCAACAAGCTCGTCGACGCGCGCCGCCGGCGCGGCGCCAAAACGGCGCTGCCGATCGACGACGCCTTCGATCTCGCGGCGCCCGAGGCGGCGGACGATGGGATCGACCGGCAGGATATCGACCGTATGCTCGGCGAGCTCGGCGAACGCCCGCGCGAGCTGGTGCGGTTTCTGTCGATCGAGGGACATTCGGTGAAGGAGGCGGCCGAGCGCTATCGCATGAGCGAGGGCGCGGTGCGCGTGGCGCTGCATCGGGCGATCAAGAGCCTGGCGGCGCTCTATCGGAGAGGCGAGAGATGAAGACGCAAGAGCTGATCGGCGCTCTGGTCGCGGACCATGCGCCGTCGCGTTTTCGCTTCGCGCAGATTTTCGCGTCGTCGCTCGCGGCGGCGGGGCTCGTCGCGGCGCTGCTGTTCGTCGCTTTCATCGGCGTCCGGCCGGACATCGGCGCCGCCGTCCACGAGCCGCGCTTTTTGGCGAAATTCGCGGTGACGCTCACTTTGCTGGCGACCGGCGGCGGCCTGTTGCGGCGGCTCGCGGCGCCGGGCGTCGAGGCCGGCGCGTGGCGCTTCGCGCCTCTGCTCGCGCTCGCCGCTCTCGGCGTCGCCGTGGCGCTCGAGCTCGTCGCCGCGCCGGCGGAGAGCTGGGACGCGCGGCTCGTCGGACAAAACGCGGCCATCTGCCTGATGGCGATCCCGCTCATCGCGGCGGGCCCGCTCGCCATTCTCCTCTTCGCCTTGCGGCGCGGCGCGCCCGGCCGGCCGGCGCTGGCCGGCGCGGTGGCCGGCCTCGTCGCCGGCGCGCTGGCGGCGAGCTTCTATGCGGCCCATTGCACGGATGACAGCCCGCTCTTCGTCGCCGTGTGGTATTCGCTGGCGATCGGCTTCGTCGCGCTCGCCGGCTCGGCGCTCGGCGCGCGATTGTTGCGATGGTGAGCGCGAGCGAGCCGCTTCGCGCCGATGTGGCGCTGTGCGAGCGCGGCTTTTTCGAGAGCCGCGCCAAGGCGCAGGAGGCGATCCTCGCGGGCCTCGTCGAGGTGGGCGGCCGCAAAATCGCCAAGCCGTCGCAGCTCGTTCCGCCGGACGCCGAGATCGTGGCGCGGGCGCCGCACCCTTACGTCTCCCGTGGCGGCGTCAAGCTCGCCCATGCGCTCGCGGCTTTCGGCGTCGATGCGCAGGATCGCTATTGCCTCGATGTCGGCGCTTCGACCGGCGGCTTCACCGACGCGCTGCTGCGCGCCGGCGCGCGCCATGTCGTCGCGGTGGACGTCGGCCATGATCAATTGCACGAGAGATTGCGCGCCGATGCGCGCGTCACCTCGCTGGAGGGACAGGATGCGCGCGCTCTGACGCGGGAGCATCTGGCCGAGGCGCCGTCGCTGATCGTGATCGACGCCAGCTTCATCTCGCTGGCGCTGGTGCTGCCTCCGGTGCTGCCGCTCGCGGCCGGCGGCGCGGAGCTGCTCGCTTTGGTCAAGCCGCAATTCGAGGCCGGCCGCAAGGCGGGCAAGAAGGGCGTCGTGCGCGACGAGGCCATTCATGCGCAAGTCTGCGCGCGCATTTCCGCGGAGGTCGAGACATTGGCCTGGCGTGTGCTCGGCGTCATCGCCTCGCCGATCGAGGGCGGCGACGGCAATCGCGAATTTCTCCTCCATGCGCGGCGGGACTGATGTTGCAAAGACTTACCATCGAACGTCTCGGCCATAAGGGCGAGGGAGTCGCCCGCACGGAGGACGGGCTCGTCTTCGCCGCTTTCGCTTTGCCCGGCGAGACCGTCCTCGCCGAGGTGGAGGGCGAGCGCGCCCGTGTCGTCGATATTCTCGAGCCCTCGCCGGATCGCATCGAGCCTTTCTGCCCGCATTACGGCGTTTGCGGCGGCTGCGCCGTGCAGACATTTGCCGCGCCCGCCTATGCGCAATGGAAGCGCGGCCTCGCCGAGACGGCGCTGCGCAACGCCGGGCTCGATTGGCCGGTCGAACCGCTGATCGACGCCCATGGCGCCGGGCGTCGGCGCGTGACCTTCCATGCTCGTTATGAGAGGGGCGTTGCGCATGTCGGCTTCATGCGCGCGCGCTCGCATGATCTCGTCGAAATCGACGTCTGCCCCTTGCTCGAGCCGCGCCTCGCCGGCGCGCCGGCGGCGGCGCGCGCTCTGGCGCAGGCGCTCGCCTTGCGCGGCAAGCCGCTCGACATAGCGGCGACGGCGGCGACGGGCGGGCTCGATATCGACATTCGCGGCGCCGGCGCGCTCGAGGAGCGCGAGACTCTGGCGCTGCTGGAGCTCGCCGAAAGCCTCGATCTCGCCCGTCTCGCCAATCATGGGCGGCTGGTGACGCTGCGCCTGCCGCCCGGCGTGATGATCGGCAATATCCAGGTCTTTCCGCCGCCGGGCGCCTTTCTCCAGGCGACCGCGGAGGGCGAGGCCGCTATCGCCCGCCTCGTCGCGAAGGGCGTAGGCGACAAGGCCAAGAATGTGGCCGATCTCTTCTGCGGCGTCGGCGCCTTCGCGCTGCGGCTCGCCGCGCAGGCGCGCGTGACGGCGATCGATTCGGATGTGGCCGCGGTGGAGGCGCTGGACCGCGCCGCCCGCACGGCGCGAGGGCTGCGGCCGATATCGGCGCAGGCGCGCGATCTCTTCCGCCGTCCGCTCGATGTTCAAGAACTGAACGCTTTCGACGCCGTCGTCTTCGATCCGCCCCGCGCCGGCTCTATGGCGCAGGCGCAGGCGCTGGCGGCGTCGACCGTGCGCCGCATCGTCGCCGTCTCCTGCGATCCGCAGAGCTTCGCCCGCGACGCCGCAATTCTGAGCAAAGGCGGCTATGCCGCGAAATTCATCACGCCGATCGATCAATTTCGGCATTCGCCGCATCTCGAGCTGGTCGCTCTCTTCGAGCGCGCGGCGGAAGCAGCGCCACGCCGGCGGCTGCTGTCGCGCTGACGCGGCGGGCGGGGAGCGATCCGCTACGTAGGTCTACTTATGGCGAAACGTCGCGCAAATCTTACATTCTCTCGATGCGTTTCATGTGACAAAGGCGAATTTTCAAATAAGCCTTTCGCGGCGCAGCGGGGAATTGTCTTGCCAGCCCCGCCGAGTTGGGCATAGGATTTGCGTCCATGTCCAGCGTGGGCGCCGGCTCCCCCCTAGGGGCCGGCTCGAATCTGGAAGGAGATGGTCACATGAATGCGCTTCTCGCCGCAACATTGTGCAGTATCATCCTCGGCGGACTTCCTGTCGCCGCCGCCGCTTACGTGCGGGTCCGTCGCAACGATGAAGCGCATCGTCGCCGCCATTGGTAATCGAGGTGATCTTCGCTGACCGCCGTCGAAAAAGGACGCGATGACACGGGGCTGCTCGATCGCCTGAGCGCGATCGTGGGAACCGCCGGCGTCATCGTCGACCCCGGCGATATGGCGGCCTATCTCCGCGAGCCGCGCGAGGCGTTCTTCGGACGCGCTCCTTGCGTCGTCAAGCCGCGAAGCGCCCGCGAGGTCGCTTCCGTTCTCGCCCTCTGCAATGAGGCCGGCGTCGGCGTCGTTCCGCAGGGCGGCAATACAGGCCTCGTCGGCGGCCAGACGCCCGACGAAAGCGGCGCGCAGATCGTGCTGTCGCTGCAAAAGCTCGACAAGATTCGCGAGATCGATCTTGCTTCCGACACGATGACGGTCGAGGCCGGCGCCATTCTCGCCAATGTCCAGGCCGCCGCGGAAGCCGTCGGCCGCTACTTTCCTCTTTCGCTCGCCGCCGAAGGCAGCTGCACCATAGGCGGCAATCTCGCCACCAATGCCGGCGGCGTGCATGTGATCGCCTATGGCGCGACGCGCGATCTCGCGCTCGGGCTCGAGGTGGCGCTCGCCGACGGGCGGCTGCTGTCCGGCCTCTCCAAGCTGCGCAAGGACAATACGGGCTATGACCTCGCCCATTTGTTCATCGGCTCGGAGGGAACGCTCGGAATCATCACCGCCGCGACGCTGAAGCTCTTCCCCTTGCCAAGGTCACGCGCCACCGCTTTCGTCGGCCTTGCCGATCCGCGCGCGGCTTTGAAGCTGCTGACGCTCGCCAAGGCGCGCGCCGGCTCGGCGCTGGTCGCCTTCGAGCTGATTCCGCGCATCGGCGTCGAATTCACGACGCGCCATATCGCCGGGGTTCGTGATCCGCTCGCCGGCGCGCATGGCTGGTATGTGCTGATGGAGTTGGCCTCGCCCGCCGAGAGCGGCGTCGAGGATCAGCTGACCGAATTGCTCGGCGAGGCGATGGAGCAGGGCATAGCCGAGGACGCCGCCCTCGCCGCGACGCTGGAGCAGCGCGCCGGCCTATGGAAGCTGCGCGAGACGATGCCGGAGGCGCAAAAGCCCGAGGGCGCCTCGATCAAGCATGACGTCTCCGTGCCGCTCGAGTCGATTCCCGATTTTCTCGCGGAGGCGAGCGCCCTCGTCGCCGTCCATGCGCCGGGCGCGCGGCCGACGCCCTTCGGCCATATGGGCGACGGTAATATTCACTACAACATCTCGCAGCCCGAAGGCGCTGATCGCGTCGCCTTTCTCGCCCGCCGCGAGGAGATCAACGCGCTCGTCCATGGGCTGGTGACGAAATATGCGGGCTCGGTCTCCGCCGAGCATGGAATCGGCGCGCTCAAGCGCGATCTTTTGCGAAAAGTGAAGGACCCTGTGGCGCTCGAGCTGATGCGCGCGATCAAATCCGCGCTCGACCCGAAGGGCGTCCTCAATCCGGGGAAGCTTCTGTAGGCGTGCGAGCTTGGCGCTTGCGGCGCTTTTGCGCGGGCGCGGCGCGGTCGGCGGCGCCGCCTTCGAAGCCCACGAGAATCTCGTAATCATCGGCCGCCTGGGCGCCGAGATAGGGCACCGACAAAGGCTCCGAGATCACGCGGAACTCGCCGCGCGCGGCGCCCGCGGGCACGCTCGCGGTGACGTGATAGCTCTTGGAGGCGAGGATCGATTCGTCCTTCTGCCGCCGCGCGGCGATTTTCAGCGTGCCCGAGAAAGACCCAGGCTGGCCGGCGGGGCCGAGCACGGCCGCGCCCTCGGCGCCGACCTTGATCAGAATCTGATCGCCGGAAACCGAGCATTCGCGCGCGAGATGCGACAGCGAGAGCTGATAGCGCACCGAGGAATTATCCGCCCCCGGCGGAACGCGCAGCGTGGCGGCGCCGGTGTCGACGAGAATCTCGGGGCAGTCGACCGCCGCGCCCGGCGCGGCCTGCGCGGGCCGGTCGGATTTTTGCGGCTCCTTCTCGCCGCCGCCGAAGACGGAGAGGGGGTTGGGGAAGTCGAAAGCGCGGGCCCCGCTCGCCATCAGCGCGGAAATCGAGAGAATCGCGAAATAGCGCCGCATCATCCGTCCCGTGTCCATCGGCCTTTCACCCTTTGCTCCGCCGCCCCTCCCCAACCCTCCCTCGCTGCGCGGGAGAGGGAGCGGATTCGGTGCGTCATCCGAGGCGCACGCCTTACCGCCATCACGGCAGTTTGGCGAATCCCTCCTTGAAGCCGGCCAGCGACAGCGGCAGGCCGACGCCCTCGTCGGGCGTGAGATAAATGACGAAAGTCGCCGTTTTTCCGTTCTTGAGCTGATCGACGAGCGCATCGTCCATCACCACATCGGCGACGCAGCCGGAGGGCAGGCAGCGCACGAAGCCGGTGTCGCCGATGCGCGTCTTGTCGATGGTGAGGCCGAGGCCTTTGATCAGCAAGACATTCAGCGGCGCGATGACGCGCAGCAGCCGGCTCTTGCCGTCGCTGGTCTTCAGCACGACGACGACGAGATTGACATTGGCCTTGTCCTCCGCCGCCACGCTCTGAATCAAAGCGCATTGCTCAGCGGCGGCGCCGGCCGGCGTCTCGCAGCGAATCTCCCAATCGCCATATTTGGACTTCACCGCGCCTTGCGCGGCGGCGGGCGACGCGGCCCCCCATGCTGCGATTGCGAAAAACAGCCCCGCGACCACATGTCGCAACCTCGCGAGCCGGAGAACGGCGGCGTGCGGCCTCATTTTCGCTCCATGTTTCTTTCGCTGCGGATTCCAATGGCCCTTAGGATCAAAAGCGGGCCGAAACGGGGCGTTACGAAAAAGTTACGAGGGTGAAGCTCTGCGTAGCAAATGGCCGCCCGCTGTCAAGCGGAAGGGCGCCGACGCCGCATTTTTGCGCAGGGCGCGATGGCGCGACTTTTTGTCAGGCACAGTGTGGCGCCGCAGCGATTGCGCGGCGCAGCCGTTTGTGGTTGAACCCGCGTGGGAATACCTGACGGGCTGGATTTGTGGCGGGTTCGGCTCGATCAAAACAACCGGATAACAAAATCATAACGACCTTGTTCCTGAGGTCCGAGAGGCGATCTTCATGCTCATCGGCAGACGACCCACACTCCGCCGCGCGGCTTTGACGGCCGGCGCCGTTTTTTCCCTCCTCCTGCTCGCGGGCGTGGCGTCCGCGGAGGTGTTGGGCCAGCCCACTCCGGGAGGTCTCGGTCTCCCGGCGACCGTGACGGAAGTCGGCGCCGAGACGCAATTTTTCTACAATGTCATTCTGCTTCCCATCATCAGCTTCATCGGTCTCTTCGTTCTCGGTCTTCTGATTTATGTCTGCTGGCGGTTCAACGAGCACGCCAATCCCGTTCCCTCCAAGCTCACCCATCACACCGGCCTCGAGGTCGTCTGGACGCTGGTTCCGGTGCTGATCCTGGTGTTCATCGCCATTCCCTCCTTCCGCCTGCTGGCGCATCAGGTGGAAATCCCCGAGCCGAAGGTGACGATCAAGGTCACCGGCAATCAGTGGTACTGGTCCTACGCCTATCCCGAGGATCAGGGCGGCGGCTTCTCCTTCGACCAGTTCATGAAGACCGACGCCGATCTGAAGCCGGAGAATGGCGACGTGCGCCTGCTCTCGGTGGACAATGAGGCGGTGGTGCCGGTCGGCGAGGTCATCAAGCTCCAGGTGGTCGCCTCCGACGTGATCCACTCCTACACGATTCCGGCCTTCACCGTCCGCATCGACGCGGTGCCCGGCCGCCTCAACGAGACCTGGTTCAAGGCCGAGAAGGAAGGCATTTTCTACGGCCAATGCTCGAAGATCTGCGGCAAGGATCATGCGTTCATGCCGGCCGCCATCCGCGTCGTCTCCAAGGAGAAATACGCCGAATGGCTGGTCGAGGCGAAGAAGAAGTTCGCCAAGGTCGACGACGGCCGCGTGCGCGTGGCCGCCGAGGCCGACGTGCGCTGACGCTTCGTCGCCGCGCGACATCTTTTCGCAAAGTCGAACCGAACAAACCGAGCATTCTTCGAGGATCACGACCATGGACGCCATCTCGACCGAGGCGGGGGCCCACCACGACCATCCCACCGGCCTGCGCCGCTATCTCTTCTCGACCAACCATAAAGACATCGGCACGCTCTATTTGATTCTCGCCGTCGTCGGCGGCCTCATCGGCTTTCTGATGTCGATGGCGATTCGCGCCGAGCTCGCGCATCCGGGCATTTCGGTGTTCCCGGGCATTTCCGCGCTGCTTCATGGCACCGATCCGACCAATATCGACGCGGCCAAGAATCTCTACAATGTGTTCATCACCGCCCATGGCGTGCTGATGATCTTCTTCTTCGTCATGCCGGCGCTGATGGGCGGCTTCGCCAATTGGTTCGTGCCGATCATGATCGGCGCGCCGGACATGGCCTTCCCGCGCCTCAACAACATCTCCTTCTGGCTGCTCGCCGTGGCGCTGGTGCTGGTGGTGCTGTCGACCTTCGCGGAGGGCGCGCCGGGCTCGCTCGGATTCGGCGGCGGCTGGGTGTTCTATCCGCCTTTGTCGTCCAACACGGGCCATCCCGGGCCGGCGATGGATTATGTGATCCTGTCGCTGCATCTGGCCGGCGCCTCGTCGATCCTCGGCTCGATCAACTTCATCACCACCATCTTCAACATGCGCGCGCCGGGCATGACGCTGCACAAGATGCCGCTGTTCGCCTGGGGCATGTTGGTGACGGCCTTCCTGCTGGTGCTGACCTTGCCGGTGCTCGCCGGCGCCATCACCATGCTGCTGACGGACCGCAATTTCGGCACCACCTTCTATGATCCGGCCGGCGGCGGCGATCCGATCCTGTTCCAGCATCTGTTCTGGTTCTTCGGCCATCCGGAAGTCTATGTTCTGATCCTGCCGGCTTTCGGCATCATCAGCCACATCGTCTCCACCTTCTCGCGCAAGCCCGTGTTCGGCTATCTCGGCATGGCCTACGCCATGGTGTCGATCGGCTTCCTCGGCTGCATCGTGTGGGCGCACCACATGTATACGGTCGGCCTGTCGCTCAACGCGCAGCGCTATTTCGTCTTCGCGACCATGGTCATCGCGGTGCCGACCGGCATCAAGATCTTCTCCTGGATCGCGACGATGTGGGGCGGCTCGATTTCCTTCCGCGCGCCGATGTGGTGGGCGATCGGCTTCATCTTCGTGTTCACCCTCGGCGGCGTCACCGGCGTCGTGCTGGCCAACGCTTCCGCCGACCGTCAGCTGCACGAGACCTATTACGTCGTCGCGCATTTCCACTACACGATGTCGCTCGGCGCGGTGTTCGGAGTCTTCGCGGGCTTCTACTACTGGTTCCCGAAGATGACGGGCTACATGTACAACGAGACTCTGTCGAAGGCGCATTTCCTGCTGCTCTTCGCCGGCATCAATCTCGTCTTCTTCCCGCAGCACTTCCTCGGCCTCGCCGGAATGCCGCGCCGCTATATCGACTATCCGGACGCTTTCGCGCTGTGGAACTATTGGTCGTCGGTCGGCGCCGCCATCGCCGCGGTCAGCGTCCTGCTGTTCTTCTACACTGTGGCCGAGGCCTTCCTGCGCAAGCGTGAGGCGGGCGCCAATCCCTGGGGCGTCGGCGCGACCACGCTCGAGTGGACGCTGCCCTCGCCGCCGCCCTTCCATCAGTTCGAGACCCTGCCGCGCATCACCGGCTCGGGCCACCACTGAGGCAATTCCTCCGGCCGCGGCGCCGAGCTGTCGCGGCCGGAGCGATCCGGCTCTTCTCCCGGGACGGACGCCCCGCGAGACCCTCGGACGAGCGGCGACGATCGTCGAAAGATCGAGAACGAGAACGATCGCCGATAAAAAGAGTGAGAGCATGAGCGACGCCTCCTTCATCATCGACGAAGCTTCGGCCCCGCGCGCGCCTGTCGCCGCCCCTGGCGATTATTTCGCCCTGCTGAAGCCGCGCGTGATGTCGCTCGTCGTGTTCACGGCGCTCGCCGGCATTCTGCTGGCTCCTGTCGCGCCGCATCCTTTCATCGCCTTCGCCTCGCTGCTGGCCATAGCCGTCGGCGCGGGCGCGTCGGGCGCGCTCAACATGTGGTATGACGCCGATATCGACCGGCTGATGACGCGCACGCGCGGCCGTCCCATTCCCGCCGGCCGGCTCGGCCGCGAGGAGGCGCTCGCCTTCGGCCTCTTCCTCTCCATAATGGCGGTGTTCACGCTCGGCCTGGTCGCCAATTGGCTGGCCGCCGGTCTGCTCGCCTTCACCATCTTCTTCTATGTCGTCGTCTATACGATGTGGCTGAAGCGCTCGACGCCGATGAATATCGTCATCGGCGGCGCGGCCGGCGCGCTGCCGCCCGTCGTCGGCTTCGCCGCGGCGACCGGCGCCGTCGATCTCTCCAGCGTCATTCTCTTCGGCGTCATCTTCATGTGGACGCCGCCGCATTTCTGGGCGCTGGCGCTGGTCAAGCGCGCGGAATATGGCGCCGCCGGCATCCCCATGCTTCCCAACGTGCATGGCGAGACGCGCACCCGCCTCGAGATCCTCGTCTATTCCATCCTTCTCGCGCCCATCGGCGTCGCGCCCTATCTGCTCGGCTTCGCCTCGCCGGTCTATGGCGCCGTCGCGCTGCTGCTGGGCGCGGCGCTGGTCGCCTGCGCGGTGGAGGTCTATCTGCGCCGCGAGGGCGACAAGGCGCGCCGCGCGGCGATGCGCCTCTTCTTCTTCTCCATCGTCTATTTGACGCTGTTGTTCATGGTTCTGGTGATCGAGAGGCTTCTCGCCCTCTCGTCCTGGCTCGCTTGAGCGGAGGAGCGCATGACGATCGGCCGACATGAGGACACCGAGCGGCGAGAGGGCGTTGTCCTCACGCCGGAGCAGGCGAAGAGCCGCCGCGCCCGCAACATTGCGATCGGCGTCGCCGTCGCGCTGTTCGTGGCGCTCTTCTATTTCGTCACCATAGTGAAGCTCGGCGGCAACGTCGTGCCACGGGCCGAGTGAGGTCGTGATGGGCGCGGATCGCAAAGAGAAAAGCCACGCCGGCAGGGGCGCCTGGCTGCTGATCGGCGGCTCCGTGGCCATGCTGATCCTGTCCTTCGCCTCGGTTCCGCTCTATCGCGCCTTCTGCTCGGCGACCGGCTTCGGCGGCACGACGCAGGTCGCCAAGGTCGCGCCGGCCAAGCCCGGCGAGCGCAGCATCGGCGTGCGCTTCGACGCCAATGTCGCGCGCGATCTGCCCTGGCGCTTCGAGCCGGAGACGCCCCGCATCGTGGTGCGCACCGGCGAGACCGCGACGATCTATTACAAGGTCGTCAATCTCTCCGATCAGGAGACGAGCGGCGTCGCCGCCTACAATGTCAGTCCGGACCAGGCCGGCGCCTATTTCGACAAGCTCGCCTGCTTCTGCTTCTCGGAGCAGAAGCTCGCGCCGCATGAGAGCGCCGAATGGCCGGTGGTCTTCTTCCTCGATCCGGCGCTCGAATCCGACGAGACGATGAGCCGCGTCGAGGAGATCACCCTGTCCTATTCCTTCTTCTCCTCCAAAAAGGCAAAGGAAGCGAAGCCCAAGGAGGCGGCGAGCGGAGAGGGGGCGAAGCCGAAGACGTGATGGAAAAAGAATGCGACGGGGGGCGTCCGCGGCGGGGCGAACCATCCCGAGCGAATGGAGCCTTAGTGAACGAGACCGGCCCGGCCGGCGAAATCTCGAGGAAAATGAAATGTCGGACGGACACGCGAAACCAAATCACGATTACCATCTCGTCGATCCGAGCCCGTGGCCGCTCGTCGGCTCGCTCGCCGCATTGTTCACCGCGATCGGCGCCATTTATTGGATGAAGGGCCTGCCGCTGCTGGGCGTCAAGATCGGCGGCCCGGTTCTGTTCAGCGCGGGCTTCGCCGCCATTCTCTTCACAATGTGGTCCTGGTGGAGCGACATCATCCGCGAGGCGGAGCACGAGGGCCACCACACGGCGGTCGTGCAGCTGCATCATCGCTATGGCGTCATTCTCTTCATCCTCTCCGAGGTGATGTTCTTCGTCGCCTGGTTCTGGGCCTTCTTCAATTCGGCGATCTTTCCGGCCGATCCGCAGCAATTCGCCCGCACCGAGCTGTTTCAGGGCGTGTGGCCGCCGCATGGGATCGAAGTGCTCAATCCCTGGCATCTGCCGCTGCTCAACACGGTGATCCTGCTCACTTCGGGCGCGACGCTCACCTATGCGCATCACGGCCTGCTGCACAATGATCGCGACAAGCTGAAAAAGGGCCTCATCGCCACCATCGCGCTCGGCCTGATCTTCACCTGCGTCCAGGCCTATGAATACGCCCATGCGCCTTTCGCCTTCAAAGGCTCCATCTATGGCGCGAGCTTCTTCATGGCGACCGGCTTTCACGGCTTCCATGTGATCGTCGGCTCCATCTTCCTGATCGTCTGCCTCGCGCGCGCCTATGCCGGCCAGTTCAAGCCGGAGCAGCATCTCGGCTTCGAGTTCGCCGCGTGGTATTGGCATTTCGTCGACGTCGTCTGGCTGTTCCTGTTCGCCTCCATCTATGTGTGGGGCAACTGGGGCGGCCATATGGAGTGACGGGACGAGCCCATTTCGGCTTCTTTTGAGAGAAGCGCCGGCGGGGTCTCGTCGGCGCTTCTTTCGTTTCGTCGATCTCTCGCCCTCGCAAAGGGATAGGAACACTATGGCCGCGGACGAACGCTCCACCGTCAATCCTTATGTCGCCGGCCTGCTCGGCCGCTGCCCGCGTTGCGGCAAAGGACATTTGTTCCGCGGCTTCCTCGCGCTCGCGCCGAGCTGTGAGGTCTGCGGGCTCGATCTCGCCTTCGCCGATTCGGGCGACGGGCCGGCCGTTTTCGTGATGACCATCGCCGGCTTCATCGTCGTCGGCGCGGCGCTCTATGTCGAGGTCGCCTATGCGCCGCCCTATTGGGTGCATGGGCTCATCTTCCTCCCACTCACCGTCATCGTCTGCGCCGGCCTGCTGCGGCCGGCCAAGAGCCTCTTGATCGCCCTGCAATATTTCAACAAGGCGGAGGAGGGGCAGCGCGCCGATGAGGGCTGAAGCGCGCGCCCTCATCGGGCCGGCGATCTTTTCGTTCTTCATGGTGGCGCTGCTCGCCGGGCTCGGCGTCTGGCAGCTCCGCCGCCTCGCCTGGAAGGAGGCGCTGATCGAGCGCGTGGAGACGCGCGCGACCGCCGCTCCGGTCGCGCCGCCGCCCCGCGCGCAATGGGACGCGCTCGCGCCGCAGGATTATGATTTCACCCATGTCCGCGTCTTCGGCCATTTCGATCTTTCGCGCGAGGCGCTGATCTTCTCGCCGCCGCCGTCGGGAGCGGGGGTGGAGCCGGGTTTCCGCGTCATCGCGCCTCTGCTGCTCGACGACGGCGGCGCCATTCTCGTCGATCGCGGCTTTCTGCCGCTCTCGCAGCGCGCCGACGAGACGCGCAAGCGCACGCCCTCGGGTGCTGTCATGCTCACCGGCCTGCTGCGCGGCCCGCAGGCGCGCAATCTCTTCACGCCCGCCGATTCGCCGCAGGACGGGCTGTTCTATACGAGCGACGCGCGGGCGCTTGCCGCGCATTTGAAAATCGCCGACGCCGCGCCTTTTCTGCTCGAGCTCGATCCCGCAGCGCCGGCGCCCGGCCTGCCGCGCGTCTATGATCACAATATCGAGCTTTCCAATAATCATCTCTCCTACGCCATCACCTGGTTCGCGCTGTCGGCGGCGGTCGCCGGAGGCTTCGCCTTCTACGCATTCGGCCGGCTGAAGCAGCGCTGACGCGGCCGCTGATTCTCGAGCGGCGCCGAATCTCACGACGATTTCGGCGTCTTCGGACTTTGCCGACGCCGGCTCCGCGGGTTAGAAGAGACGCCGTGCGCTACATTTCCACACGCGGCGAAGCTCCAGAGCTCGCCTTCGAAGACGTCCTTCTCGCCGGCCTCGCCTCCGACGGCGGGCTCTATGCGCCCGTCGCCTATCCGGGACTAGCGCGCGGCGATATCGCTTCTCTCGCCGGCCTCCCCTATGCCGAGGCCAGCGCGCGCATCATCGCGCCTTTCCTCGGCGAGGCGTTCGACGGCGCCGAGCTGCGCGCGCTGACGCAGAGCGCCTATTCGAGCTTCCGTCACAGCGCCATCGCGCCGCTGACGCAGATCGCCGATAATCTCTTCGTCCTCGAGCTGTTCCATGGCCCGACGCTGGCGTTCAAGGACGTCGCCATGCAATTGCTCGGGCGCATGATGGACGCCGTCCTCGCCCGCCGCGATTTGCGCGCGACCATCGTCGGCGCCACCTCGGGCGACACGGGCGCGGCCGCGATCGAGGCCTTCGCCGGGCTCGATCGCGTCGATGTCTTCATCCTCTATCCGCACGAGCGCGTCTCGGACGTGCAGCGCCGGCAGATGACGACAGTCGAGGCCGCCAACATCCACACCATTGCGCTGCGCGGCTCCTTCGACGATGCGCAATCGATTCTGAAATCGCTGTTCCGCGACGCGCGCTTTCGCGAGAGCGTCGGCCTTGCCGGCGTCAATTCCATCAATTGGGCGCGCGTCGTCGCGCAGACGGCCTATTATTTCACGAGCGCCGTCGCGCTCGGCGCGCCGCACCGCGAGGTGAGCTTCGCGGTTCCCACTGGCAATTTCGGCGATGTGCTGGCGGGCTATGTGGCCGAGCGCATGGGCCTGCCGGTCGGCAAGCTCGTCATCGGCACGAATTCCAACGATATTCTCGCGCGCACGCTGGCGAGCGGGCGCTACGAGTTGCGCGGGGTTACGCCGACGCAATCGCCGTCGATGGATATTCAGATCTCGTCCAATTTCGAGCGTCTGCTGTTCGACGTTTATGGCCGTGACGCCGCGCAGATTCGCGGGCTGATGGGCGCGCTGGATCAGTCCAAGGGCTTTACCGTCGCCCCCGCGCCGCTCGAAGCGATCCGCGCGGAATTCGAGGCGAGCGCAGCCTATGAGGCGGACACCACGGAAGAGATCGCCCGCACCTATCGCGAGACTGGCTATATTCTCGATCCGCACGCCGCCACCGGCGTTCATGCGGCGAGAAAGCGCCTCGCGGTCGATCCTGCGACGCCGATCGTCTCGCTCGCCACCGCCCATCCGGCGAAATTCCCGGACGCTGTGGAGCGCGCTATCGGCAAGCGCCCGCCGCTGCCCGAGCATCTCGCGCATATTCTGGACGCGCGCGAGCGTTTCACCGTGCTCGACAATGATTCGGGCAAGGTCGCGGCCTTTATTTCCGAGCGCGCCCGCGCAGCGCGCGCCACGGTCTGAGAGGGCTGTCATGGCGCTCTTCGGCCTCGTTCCCGCCTATCGCGATCTGCCGCTGCGCGGCGACGGCGTCTATCTGCGCAGCTCGGAGATGCGGGATTTCGTCGCCTGGGCCTCGCTCAGGGAGCGCAGCCGCGCCTTTCTGACGCCCTGGGAGCCGACCTGGCCCTCGGATGATCTCACCCGCGCCAGCTTTCGCTATCGCGTGCGCCGCCACGCCGAGGAAATAGCGCGCGACGAGGCCTATTCCTTCTTCGTCTTCCGCGAGGCGGACGACGTTCTCGTCGGCGGCTTGACGCTCGGCCATGTGCGGCGCGGCGTGTCGCAGGCGGCGACGCTCGGCTATTGGATGGGCGAGCCCTATGCCGGCAAGGGCTATATGTCCCGCGCCGTGCGGGCGGCGCTCGATTACGCCTTCAGCCGCCAGCGCCTGCATCGCGTCGAGGCCGCCTGCCTGCCGTCCAACGCCGCCTCCATCCGGCTGCTGGAGCGCAACGGCTTCCATCAGGAGGGCTTCGCGCGGGCCTATCTCAACATCAACGGCCAATGGCGCGACCATCTGCTCTTCGCGCGGCTGGACAGCGACCCGTCGCCGACGCGCCGGTCGCTCTGAGCGGAGGGCCTCCGGCCGCCCCGCGTTTCGAATCCGCACAGAACAGCCGCGATTCTTTCTGGCACGCATCTCTCAGCCTACCCATCGACATTGCCGTCCACGTTCCGAATCGGGACGGCAGGCGTAAAAAGGGTAGAGTATTCATGGCGTTCGAGCGTACACGGGCGTTTCGGAACATCGAAGAGGTCACAGTCGGCGGCGCGCAGGTCGCCCGTCTCGATCTCGCCGGCACCGCGCGGCTGATGATCGAGGCGGCTCTCCGCCCAGCGCGGGAGAACGGGCCTCTCTATCTCACCTCAGTCAATGGCGAGGTGCTGGCGCGGCGCCGCGCCAGCCGCGAATTCGCCGAGCTCGTCGACGCGGCCGATCTCGTCAGCGCCGACGGCCAGCCGCTCGTCTTCGCCTCGCGCCTGCTCGGCGCGCGCGCGCTGCCGGAGCGCGTCGCCACCACCGATCTCTATCCGCTGGTCGCCGAAATGGCCGAGCGCGAGGGCGTCACCTTCTACCTCTATGGCGCGACGGAGGAGATCAATCGCGAGACTTATGAGGTCACGAGGCGCCGTTTTCCGGGCCTGCGCATCGTCGGCCGCTCGCACGGCTATCTCACCGGCGAGGAGCTCGAGCGCAAAATCGACGAAATAAACGACCTCGCGCCCGATATCGTCTGGCTCGCGCTCGGCGTGCCGCGCGAGCAGGAATTCGTACGAAAATGGAGTGATCGCCTTCGAAACGTCAAAGTGATCAAGACATCTGGCGGTCTGTTCGATTTTCTGGCCGGCGCCAAGAAGCGCGCCCCTATGTGGATGCAGAAGGCGGGCCTCGAATGGGCGTTCCGTCTTCGGCTGGAGCCGCGCCGGCTGTTCTTGCGCTATGTGACGACCAATCCGATCGCGTTGCTGCTGCTATTGCGTCAAACGCATTGACCGTTCTCGCACCTCCGCCGGCGCGTCGAAGGCCGGTGGGCGTCCGAAGCCGCAGTGTAACGAGTTCGGCTTCGGGTCCCCGGCGCGTCGCGCCACTCCGCCAGCGCCGGGGACGACGCCGATCGAACGGCGAATTCTCATAATGGGAAAAGCACGCAAATTCAGTCCCCTCATCCTGAGGCGCTTTTTGCGGAACGCAAAAAGCCTCGAAGGATGCTCCAGCGGGCGGCGCTTCGACGACTCTTCGAGACGCCGGCTCTAGGGTGAGGGGTTTTGGAATTGGGCCGGATCGCGCCGCAACCCGATCAAATCCGCGCTTGCAGCCGGCTCCACAGCGCATTCTCCGCGCTGAACACATAATCCAGCTTGGCGCTCGTCACCGTGCGCGCGCCTTTGGCGATCAGCCAATCGGCGAATTGCGGCGCGCCATCCGCCGGGGCGGAAAAGGTGACGAAGCCGCCGTCGCCGCGCTCGCGCAGCTCCACAGAAAATTTCTCCGCAGCTTCGGCGAGCAGGGCGTCGTCCAGCGTCAGACGCGTGCGAATCTCGCGCGTCGTGCGCGCTTGCTCCTCGGCCGCTATGCGCGAGAGGATGATGCGCGCCGCCTCCCGCGCTCGCGGCGTCCAGGGCGCGAAAAGCGAGGCGACGAGATTGGCCTGCGAGCGCAGGATCACGCCATCGTCCAAAGTCTTCAGCGCATTGGCGACGAGCGTCGCGCCGGTGGTGGTGATGTCCACGATGAGATCGGCCGAGCCCGCCGCCGGCGCGCCTTCCGTGGCGCCGGAGCTCTCGACGATGCGATAATCGCCGATGGCGTGCTTGGCGAAGAAACGCCGCGTCGTGTGAATATATTTGGTGGCGACGCGCAGGCCGCGGCCATGGCGCGCGCGAAAGCCGGCCGAGACATCGGCGAGATCGGCCATGGTTCGCACGTCGATCCAGGCCTGCGGAACGGCGACCACCACATTGGCCTTGCCGAAGCCGAGCGGCGCCAGAATCTCCACCTTGCTCGCCGCGTCGGGAATCGTCTCGCGCACGAGGTCCTCCCCGGTCACGCCGAGATGGACGTCGCCGCTGGCGAGCCGCGCGGTGATCTCGGAGGCGGAGAGAAAGGCCGCCTCGGCGTCCTCCACTCCGGCCAACTGGCCGCGATAGTCGCGCGCCCCGCGCCCCTGCGTCACCTCTATGCCCGCGCGGGCGAAAAAGGCGTTGGCGTTCTCCTGCAGCCGGCCCTTGGAGGGAACGGCGACGATGAGTTTGTCGGTCGTCGTTGCGGTCATGCCGCGCTTCCTTTGCGCGCCGTCAGCCGATCGACCCATATGGCCGCGCCGACAGCGGGGATGTCCTGTTTCGCGCCCAGCGTCTTCAGCAGCCGATCATAGCGCCCGCCGCCGATGAGCGCCGGGCCGGCGGGCTCGCGCCGCGCCTCGAAGACGAAGCCCGAGTAATAGTCGAGCCTGCGGGCGAAGCTCGCCGAGAAGCGCACGCGATCGAGATCGACCCCGCGCGCGGCGAGAAAGCCCGCGCGCGTTTCGAGCGAATCGAGCGCTGCTGAGAGATCGAGCGAGGCGTCCTGCGCGAGCTTGCGCAGCGCGGCGGAGGCCTCGTCGATCTGCCCCTGCACGGAAAAAAAGGCGTCGACCAGCGCGTGCGTCTCGGCGCTCACGCCGGCGCCGCCGGCGAGGGCGGCCTGATCCAGAAAGCGCTCGGCGATTTCCCCGGCGCTGCGGCCGCCGACCGGCGAAATGCCGGCGATGGACAGAAGATCCTCGACGAGCGCGCGCGCCTCCTTGGCGTCCACCTTCTCCAGCGCGGCGAGCACGCCGGCGTGCTCCTTGCCATTGGCGGGCGGGGCGAAAATCTCGGTGAGCGACTCGCCGCGGGCGTGTCCCGTCTCGAGGCGCCGGCGCCAGGCGGGCGGCAGATCGAGCCGATCCAGAAAGGTGGAGACGAGGCCGGCGTCGCCGGTCTCCACATGCAGCGCGCCGCCATCGGCCGCGGAGGCGGCCTCGAGGGCGGCGGCGAGAATCTCGGCGTCGGCGGCCTCGCGATCGTCGCGGCCGAAGCTCTCGAGCCCGGCCTGCAACAGCTCGCCGTCGCCCGCCTCGCCCTCGGCGGGGAAGCGGAACACAGCGCCGCCATAGGCGAAGGAGGCCGGCGCGCCCGCCGTGGATGAAGCGAGATAGGCGAGGCAGACGGGGATCGTATATTCCGGCCGCAGGCAGACGTCGTCGCCGGCGGCGTCGCTGGTCAGATAGAGGCGGCCGCGGAAATCCTCGCCGGAGCGGTCGAGGAAGACGCCGGCCGGCTGCAATATCTTCGGCTCGCAGCGGGTAAAGCCCGCGCGCTGAAACGACGCCAATATCACGCCGAGAGCGTCGCCGCTCGAAAAATCGGTTTTCGCCGCCTCGTTCACGCCTTTAGTCCCTCTTTTGCGGCCCTTCCTTAGCAAGGGCGGATGACATTCGCATCCGCTTTCCGGAGGGAGGGTGAATGAAGCGGGCGGCGGTTCAGCCGCCTCGGATCAGGGCTTGTGCAGCCGGAACATGTCTAAGGCCGGATCGGCGTGGCGCGCTCGGTCGAAGGCCCGTTCGGGGGACAGGCCTCGCCTCAGCAGAGAATGAAACAAATAGTGAGCGAAGAGCGCGGCGTCCGAGGCGTCGGGACAGTCCGATGGCGCGATATAGGCGGCGGCGCCCGCTTCGAGGAAGGCCTTCGCAAAAGCCGTATCGCCGGTCAGGCAGGCCGTGCTGACGACGATCGCTCCCGGCATTCGGGCGCGCTTTGCGATGGCGGCCGCCGGCAGCGAGCCGTCGACGAGCGCGCCGACGTCTACGCCATCGCCATAATCGCCGAACACCAAACCGTTTTCGTCGCCGTGTCCGCAGATGACGACGAGTTTCGGATCATGTTCTTTCCGCTCGAGCGTGAGCAGGAAATCTTCCGGCGTCCCGACGAGGTGCAAGAGCACAGCCGCGCCGAGGCTTTCGAGCATCGACCGAATCAGCAGCGCTTCGAAAGCATCGCCCACGGCGATGACTGAGGCCGGCGTTTTCGGAGCAAAGTATTTCTCGTCGACGAGCATGTTTGGCCTTCACGCTCGGCCTTCGCAGATGGCGCGAGGCGATAGGGGTCGGCTCTAGAATTTGCACTCTTTCGGAAGCTTGTCCTCCGACCAATCGGCGAGGGAAATGGTCTGCGCCTTTATTTCCACTTTTTTGCCGTTGCGCGTTCCCTTGCCGGCCAGGAAATTGAGGTCGCAGCTCTTGCCGGCGTTGGGGTCGAGCGTGTCGCGCGCCGCATAGGTGAAGCCGGCGACGATGAGCGCGCCATTGCGGCGGATCACCGTCAAAGTCTCGCTCCAGCGGTCGCGGCCGACCGAGTCATTCTCGGATTTGACGAGCAGCGAGCCCTTGTCGCTCACCGCCAAGGAAGGCCGCTGGCCGGCCATGCCGCCATTCCAGGCGGCGTTCTTCTTGACCAAGGCGGGCTTGGCGCCGGCGCGCAGAGCGTCCTGATCGAGCCCGAGATAGACATAGAGATCGGCGCCATCGTCGAGATTGTCGACGAGCACGGCGAGATCACGGCCGCCGCCATCGGAGAAATAAATCGGAGTCGCGGAGAGTATGCGCTCGAGCGGCGCGGTTTCGGCGACGACGGGGGAGGCGGAGGAGAGAAGGGCGGCGAGAAATGCGAGATGCAATCGCATTGGAAAAAGCTCCTGCGAAACGGATCGCGAGGCGCTCATCCGACCCGGCTTTGCCGGGCTCCATTCTCCCGCGAGCGGGAGAATGGATGCGGCGTCGAACGCGGCGCCCGCTTTTTTCGATATTGCGCCTATTCGAAGAAAAAGGCGCGTCCTTCTCCCGCTGGCGGGAGAAGGTGGCCCGGCGCAGCCGGGTCGGATGAGGGCCCGCGCCGGGCGAGCCCCATCTGTCGTGTCACTCGCCGGCGTTGGCGGCTTCGGCCTTTTCCTTGGCCTCGAGGTCCTCGCCGGTCTGCTGATCGACGACGCGCATCGAGAGGCGCACCTTGCCGCGATCGTCGAAGCCGAGCAGCTTCACCTTCACCTTGTCGCCTTCCTTGACGACGTCGGTGGTCTTGTTCACGCGCTGCTTGGAGAGCTGCGAGATGTGAACGAGGCCGTCCTTGGCGCCGAAGAAATTGACGAAGGCGCCGAAGTCGGCGGTCTTCACCACGGTTCCCTCATAGATCTGGCCGACCTCGGGGTCCGAGGCGATGGACTTGATCCAATTGATCGCCGCCTTGATGGAGTTGCCGTCGGAGGAGGCGACCTTCACCGTGCCGTCGTCCTCGATGTTGATCTTGGCGCCGGTCTTCTCGACGATCTCGCGAATGACCTTGCCGCCGGTGCCGATCACCTCGCGGATCTTGTCGGTGGCGATCTTCAGCGTCTCGATGCGCGGGGCGAACTCGCCGAGCTCGGCGCGCGAGGTGGTGAGCGCCTTGGCCATCTCGCCGAGAATATGCAGACGGCCCTCACGCGCCTGGCCCAGCGCCACGCGCATGATCTCTTCCGTGATGCCGGCGATCTTGATGTCCATCTGCAGCGAGGTCACGCCGTCCGACGTGCCCGCCACTTTGAAGTCCATGTCGCCGAGATGATCCTCGTCGCCGAGAATGTCGGACAGAACCGCGAAGCGCTCACCTTCGAGGATGAGGCCCATGGCGATGCCCGCCGTCGGCTTCTTTAGCGGCACGCCCGCATCCATCAGCGCCAGCGACGAGCCGCAGACGGTGGCCATGGACGAGGAGCCGTTGGACTCGGTGATCTCCGAGACGACGCGCAGCGTATAGGGGAATTCGGCGGCGGCCGGCAGCATCGGGCGAATGGCGCGCCAGGCGAGCTTGCCATGGCCGATCTCGCGGCGGCCGGGCGAGCCCATGCGGCCCGTCTCGCCGACGGAGTAGGGAGGGAAGTTGTAGTGGAGCAGGAAGCGCTCCTTATAGGTTCCCTCGAGCGAGTCGACGAATTGCTCGTCCTCGCCCGTGCCCAGCGTCGCGACGACCAGCGCCTGCGTCTCGCCGCGGGTGAACAGGGCAGAGCCATGGGTGCGCGGCAGCACGCCCACTTCGGCGACGATCGGGCGCACGGTCTTGACGTCGCGGCCGTCGATGCGAATGCCGTCGTCGAGAATGTTCCAGCGCACGACCTTGGCCTGCAGATCGTGGAAGGCCTCGGCGACATGCTCCTTGGAGAATTTCGCCTCGCCGCCTTCCGGCAGCAGGCCGGCGTAGACCTTGGCCTTCACCGCGTCGACGGCGGCGTAGCGGTCCTGCTTCACCGTGATCTTATAGGCGGCGCGCAGCTCGGTCTCGGCGATGGCGGCGACGGCGGCGTTGACCTCGGTCTTGTCGGCGACGTCGAGATCGCGCGGATCCTTGGCGGCGCGCTCGGCGAGACGGATGATGGCGTCGATCACCGGCTGGAAGCCGCGATGGCCGGTCATCACCGCCTCGAGCATCAGATCCTCGGAGAGCTCCTGCGCCTCCGATTCCACCATCAGCACGGCGTCCGACGTGCCGGCGACGACGAGGTCGAGCGCCGAGAGCTTCATCTCCTCGATGGTCGGATTGAGCTTGAGCTGGCCGTTGATATAGCCGACGCGGGCGCCGCCGATCGGCCCCATGAAGGGAATGCCGGAGAGCGTCAGCGCCGCCGAAGCCGCGACCATGGCGAGAATATCCGGGTCGTTCTCGAGATCATGGCTCAGCACGGTCACGATGACCTGCGTGTCATTGCGATAGCCGTCCGGGAACAAGGGGCGGATCGGCCGGTCGATGAGGCGGGAAACCAGCGTCTCGCGCTCGCTGGGGCGGCCTTCGCGCTTGAAATAGCCGCCCGGAATGCGGCCGGCGGCGAAGGCTTTCTCCTGGTAATTGACGGTCAGCGGGAAGAAGTCCTGGCCGGGCTTGGGCGCCTTGGCCGAGACGACGGTCGCGAGCACAGTGGTCTCGCCCCAGCTGGCGAAAACGGCGCCGTCCGCCTGGCGGGCGATCTTGCCGGTCTCGAGCACCAGCGTGCGGCCCGCCCAGTCGAGTTCTTCGCGATGGATTTGGAACATGTCTTTCGTCTTCCTCTCATGACGCGCCCCATTGCGCGTCGGCTGCTGGCGAGGCGTCATGGGCAAGACGGCGAGAGGCTGCGGGGCGGGGATTTTCAAAGACGCGAAGCCGCGAACGCTTCGAAAGTCCTCGCCGCAGCGTCCGGCGATCCTGCCATGACGATCCTGCCGAGGGTGGCGGCGCGACCCATGCCGCCCGCCGAAGGAGGGAAGGGCCGCCCTTTCGCGCATCCCTTCCGGCAATTAAGGCCGAATCGTTCGGCCGAACTCTCTTCTCATACGCGAAATCGCGGCGGACCGCGATCTCGCATTCTCTAATGCGCTTTCGAGGGCCGTCCAGCGGCCGTGCGAAAGCGCAGCGACCCAGGCTCAGCGACGGATGCCGAGACGCTCGATGATGGAGCGATAGCGCGGCTCGTCTCTCGACTTCACATAGTCGAGCAGCTGGCGACGCTGCGACACGAGCTTCAAGAGACCGCGACGCGAATGATTGTCCTTCACATGGGTCTTGAAGTGCTCGGTCAGATTGGTGATGCGCTCGGTGAGGATCGCAACCTGAACCTCGGGCGAGCCGGTGTCGTCCGGCTTGATCGCATATTCTTTGATGAGCGACTGCTTGCGCTCGGCGGTGATCGACATCGGTCGGTCCTTTTCTTTTCTGGTGTGGATCCGCAAGCCGCGGCCGGGGCCGGGATGTCGTCCAGCGAGGGTCGCCGCGAGCGGAGCCGCCCGGGTCAACCCGAGCGCGCGAGGGGCTTATAGCAGAAAAGGCCGGGAAGGATAGGGCGCTCCGATATCGGCCGGGCGCCTCACACGCCCTTGTCCTCACGCAGCGCATTTCCGTCGCCCCGCCAAATCTCCTCGACGAAACCGCGCGACTCCGGCGTCGCCTGCGAAAAAGCCTGCGCGGAAAAGCCGCCGGCGAGCAGGCCCGCGACCGCGCCGCAGAGTCCCGCCCAGGCGAGCTGTTCTATGTCCGGCGGCGCGCTGTCGAGCACGAGCGTCGCCGCCATTGTCGCGAGGCCGCCAATTTGGCCGATCATCGCGTCCCGGTCCTGAGCGCGCGCGAAGAGCGCGAGGCCGACGAGCGGGACGAAGACCGCCGCCGACAGCGCGAGCGCCATGCCGACCAGCGTGCGCGCGTCGATCGCATTGGCGGCGCTGGTCGCCGAGCCGAGCGCGGTGACGCCCACCAGCGCCAGCCGCGTGATGGCGAGGCGCCGGCTCGTCAGCGCGGATTCGGCGCGCAGCCGATAGAGCGCGTCATGGCCGACGGCGGCGGCGCAGGCGTGCAGGCTGGCCGCCGCCAGAGCGAGGCCGGCGGCGATGATCCCGGAGGCGAGAAGGCCGGTGAGCGCCGCGCCGAGCTTGGCCAATTGCGGCAGGCCGCCGATGAGATATTCCGCGCGCACGGAAATATCCTCGGCCCGCAAGGGCGCGGCCGGCGGCAGCTTGCGGGCGAGGCAGGCCGCGCGCGCCTGCGCCGGCCCGTCGACCCGCGCGCCGCAAATCTGCACCAGGCCGCGCGCGCTCGCCGAATAGATCGATTCCGGCAGCCGCTCGGGCGTCTGGCCGACGGCGACATTGGAGACGATCAGCGCGGAAGAGGCGACCGTCGCCGTGATCAGCGCCGCCGCCGCCAGGGTCCAGAACAGGGCCGCGACGCCGGCCCGGCGCGCCGCCGCCGCGTCTTTCGTCGTCACGGCGGGCTCCAGCGCCGGCGCGAGCGTCGCCAGCCCGAGGGCGAGGCCGAGCATGGTCGTGATCTCGAGCGCCGCCGGCGCCGGCCGCGCGAGCCGCCAATTCTCGATGACGCGTACGGCGTCGCTCCAGGCGGTCTGATCGCCGATGAGCGGCAGAGGCGTCGGATAGCCTTGGAGCGACAGCGCGATCTGCGGCAGGGCGAAGCCGGCGATCAGCACGCCGGCCGCCGCGCAGGCGCTCCACAGCACGCCGCCGACGCCGCCCGGCCCGGCGATCAGCAATATTGCCGCGCCGATGAAGAAAGCCGCGAAAGGACGGCCCGCGCCGGTGAAGCCGACGAGAGCGTCCACCGCCGTCTGATAGCCGGCCAGAGCGACGATCCCCGAGGTGAGCGCGGCGACGACGATCATGCCGAGCCGCGGCTCCATGCGGGAAAAGCGCGCCGCCAGCAGATCGGACAGCGAAAAGGCCCCGGTCTTGCGCAGCACCGGGCCGGTCGCCGCGCCGATGAGCGCGACCCCCAGCAGCAGGCCGAGCGTCACGCCGAGCGGCGAGCCGGCCCCGGTGAGCCGCGCCGCGAAAGGCGCCGCGAGGCCGGTGACGAGGGCCGCCTGCGCAAAGCCGGCATAGGCGGCAGGCGCCGCCCGCCCCGCCGCGTAATAGAAGGAGACGCTCATGGAATGCAGCAGAAAGCCGAGCGCGGCGAGAGCGACCACGGTGAAATAGGGCGAGACCAGCGCCACCAGCCGCTCCGGCGCGCCGACGCGATCGAGCAGAGCGACGAGTCCATAGGCCGTGGCGAAAGTGACGATCGCCAGCGCGATGCGGCCGTCGAGCCGCGCCCTGTCCTCGAAAGTCTCCGCCACATCCCGCATATCGGCCCTCCTTCGGCGAGCCTAGCCGACGAGAACGCCGAAAACCAGCGCGCGCGGTCCCTGAGCCGTGGCGCGAGCTGTTGGCCCCGTCTTCGCATGTCGCGTGGCGATCGAAGGGGAGAGATGCGGCAATGCAAGCGAGCTTTCGCAGGATCGACGTCACGGCGGCGCGCAACATCATCGGGCGCGGGCGCGCGCTCGTCATCGATGTTCGCGATCCGGAGTCTTTCGCGCGCGGCCATATAGACGGCGCGGAGCTGGCGACGCGGGAGAATATCTCTTCCTTCGTCACGCTGACGCCGAAGGATCGAGCCGTGGTCTTTTGCTGCTATCACGGCAATTCCAGCCAAGCCTACGCCAAATATTTCGCCGAGCAGGGGTTTTCGGACGTCTACAGCCTCGACGGCGGCTATGAGGCCTGGGCGATCGCCGAGCGCTCCGCGCCGGCTTCTGTGGCGCTCGGCCCGGAGCTCGAGGCTTTTCTCGCCGAGCACGGCTTTGCGCCCGGCGACGCCAATGGCCGCAACAAGGACAATGTGACGCCGCTGATGGTCGCCGCGCGCCTCGCCCCGCCGGCCGTCGTCGCCGAGCTGCTGCAGGCGGGCGCGGATATTCACGCGACCAATGTGGACGGCAATCAGGCGCTGTGGCTCGCTTGCGTCGGCGAGAGAGAGGAGAATATCGCGTTGCTGATCCGCGCCGGAATCGACATTCAGCACATAAATGTGAACGCCGCGACGCCGCTGATGTTCGCCGCCTCCTCCGGCCGCGCCCGCGCCGTGGCGCAATTGATGGCCGCGGGCGCCGATCCCTCATTCGAGACCGATCTCGGCCTCACAGCGCTGGACATGGCCTCGACTAAGGAATGCCTCGATCTGATGCGCGCGGAAGTGAAGCGGCGCAAAGCCATGGCGACGGCTTCGTGATCCGGCGGGAATAATTTTAAAGCGCCGATGGATCGAATCTCCGCGCCATCGGTTCCGCTCGAGGGGCTTTGCGCGGAGGCGATGAATGAACACGGCCAATCTTCAGCTCGAAGGCGTCTACGCCATACTCGCGGCGCTGTTCGGCGCATTGCGCGACAAGGGCGCGCTAGGACAGGAGGAGATCGACGCGCTGCTCGTCGATGTCGAGCTCTCGCTCGCCAATGATCCGCTGCGGCCGCGCGACATGCGCGACTCCAATGTCGAAGCCATCTGCTTTCCCGCGCGGCTGCTGCGTCTCGCTCTGCGAGAATCGGCGGCTGGAGAAAGCTTCTCCTTCGCGCAGCTCGCCGGGCGCGTCGGCCAGGAGACGTCGTGAGGAGAGACGCCGCCGCAGTGAGGCGTTTCTACCTCCCCCTCGAGGGGGGAGGTCGAGCGCGAATGCGCTCGGGAGGGGGTGAAACCCCGAGTCTTCGCCGGCGAACCCCACCCCGTCCGGCTATCGCCGGCCGACCCTCCCCCTACAGGGGAGGGTGAATGCGCGCCGGTCAAATGGAATAGCTGAACGAATCGTACGACAGGCCGTTCAGAAACTGATCCATGTCGCGCGCCGGCTCGGCGCAGCCGGCGGTTCCCACCACTTTGGCCGGAACGCCGGCCACAGTGGCGTTGCGCGGCACGGGATGCAGAACGACAGAGCCGGCCGCGACGCGCGAGCAGGCGCCGATTTCTATATTGCCGAGAATCTTCGCGCCGGCGGCGATCATCACGCCGCGCCGCACCTTGGGATGGCGGTCGCCGCTCTCCTTGCCGGTGCCGCCCAGCGTCACGCTCTGCAGAATGGAGACATCGTCCTCCACCACCGCCGTCGCGCCGACGACGAGTCCCGTCGCGTGATCGAGGAATATGCCGCGGCCGAAGCGCGCCGCCGGATGAATGTCGGTCTGAAACGCGTCCGACGACCGGCTCTGCAGATAGAGCGCGAGATCGGTCTGGCCATTGGTCCACAGCCAATGCGCCAGCCGATGCGTCTCGATCGCGTGAAAGCCTTTGAAGAAGAGCAGTGGCTCGATCAGCCTTCCGCAGGCGGCGTCGCGCTCGACGACGGCCTTTATGTCGGCGCGAAAAGCGTCGCCGATCGCAGGATCGGCGTCCAGCGCGCGGGCGAAGGCGTCGAAGAGCAGATCTTCCGTCACCGCGCCGCCGAGACGCGCCGCGCAGCGCCGCGCCACCGCATCCTCGAAGGAGCGGCGATTGAGGACGAAGGTCAGCGCCAGGCTCGCCATCGCCGGCTCGCGCGCCAGAATGTCCTCGGCCTCGCGGAGGATATGCTCCCAGAGCGCGTCGCGACCCGTGGCGTCGGCGACGATCGCGCGGCTATTTTCCTGCGTCGCTCCCATCGGGCGTCTCCTCATTCGAAGATCCTCAATGTGGCTCGAGCGGCCGGCTTCGTCCAGATCGGCCGAACGATCAGCAGGGTAGCGCGGTTTCGGCGATGCCGGCGCCGGCCGCGCGGCGCAGGCGCCCGATGACGCGCTCCGCCTCGCCGGCGTCGAGGCTGCCGAAGCCGAGCCGCAGCCCGCGCCCGCGCTGCGGCGGCGCCGCGAAGCAGCTGGAGGGCAGGAAGCGCAGGCCATTGGCGGCCGCGTCGCGCTCCAGCACGTCGAGCGTCGCCTCGTCGCGGAAGGTCGTCCAGAAGGCGAGGCCGCCCGCCGGGATGCGGAAGCGGATCGCGTCGCCGAAGGCGCGGGCGAGGGATGCGCCGAAAGCGTCGCGCCTCTGCGCATAGATTTGGCGCGCCTTGCGCACATGGCGGCGCAGCTCGCCGGAATCGACGAGAGCGGCCACGGCGAGCTCGGTCAGCGCATTGCCTTGACGATCGACGCCCGCGGCGGCGTTGGCCATGGATTTCACCACCGGCGGCGGCGCGACGACATAGCCGATGCGCAATCCCGGCAGCAGCAGCTTGGACATGGAGCCGACATAGATCACCCGTCCGGGCGCATAGCTCGCCATGGGCAGCAGCGGCTGCCGCTCGAAATGATATTCGTGATCGTAATCATCCTCGATGATCGCGAACTCATATTTGGCGGAAAGGTCCAAGAGGCGCAGCCGCCGTTCCGGGGTCAGCGGAACAGTGGTCGGAAACTGATGGTGCGGCGTCACATAGATCGCGCGCACGGGCCGCCCGCGGCACAGACGCTCGACATCCTCCACATCGACGCCGTCCTCGTCCAGGCGGACGCCGATCACCTCGGCGCCGGCGCCGGCGAAGGCCGCGCGCGCCGCCGAATAGCCGAGGCCTTCCACCAGCACGACGTCGCCCGGCGCGACGAGAATGCGCGCGGCGAGGAATATGCCCATCTGGCTACCGCGCGTGATGCAGACATCCTCCGCGTCCACGATGAGCCCGCGATGCGAGGCCAGCATCGCCGCTATGGCGCGGCGCAGCTCGCCGGTTCCGCGCGGATCGCCGTAGCCGAGCCCGCCGCAGCGCGCCGCGCGCCGTCCGGCGTCGCGATAGGCGCCGAGCAGAGTGTCGATCGAGAAGAGCCGCGCATCGGGAAGCCCGTCGTCTATGGCCAGTCCCTCGCCGGCCGGCACAAAGGCGGGGTCGGGCGTCGCGCGGAAGGGAAAGCCGGGCGTGCGCGGATCGGCGGAGGCTTTGCGCGGCGCCGGAAGCGTCTCGGGCAGCTCGGCGGAGACGAAAGTGCCGCGCGTGCCATGGGTGGCGAACCAGCCCTGGGCGACCAGCTCGTCATAGGCGAGCACGATGGTCTTGCGATTGACGCCGAGCGATTCTGCGAGCTCGCGGCTGCTGGGCAGCGCCGCCCCCGGCGTGAGCCGCCCGCTCCGCACATCGTGAATGAGCGCATGGACGATCTGCAGATAGAGGGGCGCGCCGCGGCGCGGATCGATCTCGCGCGACAGGCTATAGGCGAAGGGTCGCGACATTGGACCCCTCCACTCGGCATTATTGCTCTTTTCTCAGGGCCGCGGGCAGCTTCCTCCGGGCGCGCCGGCTCTGTCAAGTCACGGGGCCGCCTTGCATCTTTGGACCCGTCGGCGTGCGAATCTTGGCGGTTTAACGCCGTTTTCGCTCCGCTAGCCTCGCTTTTGTCGCAACCGAACAAGGAGCGGGAGCCATGCAGACGAGCAGCGCGGGCGTCGTGAAAGCTTTGATGGGAATTGGCGGGGTGCTCGCCTTCTTCCTCATTGTGATGCACCAATTGTCGCAATTGTTCCGTTGACCGCCGGACGCCGGGAAGAGTCCGAGCGGTAGCGCGCCGATGTGCAGGACGGCTCGCCGAGACGGCGAGAGACGGCCTATTCTGCGCGTCGGCGCGTGGCTCGAGGGATCGATCACCAGCCGGCGATGCGACGGCAGGAACCGTCGGCGGGACCGAAGGCGTAGCGCGATCCGCAGGCATAGGCGGTCGGCGGCTCGCCGGTCTGTTCGAAAAGGTCGTAGCCCTCCTTCAAATTGCGCCAGAAGCCGCTCCATTGCTGATGCTCGGGCGGCGCCGACCAGAGATTGCTCCAATCCCCTTGCGTCTCTTTCGCGAAGGCGATGTCGGTCATGCGGAAGGGGAAAATATGGACCGGCACCTCGTGCTGGCCGCCGCGCAGCGCCGCTTCGACTGCTCCGTAGATTTCGTCGATGACTCTGTCAGTCATGGCGAAACAGCCGACCGATTTGCAGGCGCCATGGACCATCAGCGCGGCGCCGGTGCGGCCGTTCTGCTTGTCGAAGGCGTTGGGAAAGCCGATGTCGAAGGCGCGGTGATAATGCGAGTTCGGATTGAGCTGGCGCGCCGAGACGCTGTAGAAGCCCTCGGGCGATTGATAATCCCCGGATTTCAGCTTGGGCCCGAGACGACCGGACCATTTGCAGATCGGATAGGTCCGGTAGAGCGCGTAACGCTCGCCCTGCTTGCGCCACAGCTCGAGCTCGCCCTCCTTCTTGAAGATGCGGACATAGACCGCCGCGCCCAGGCGGAAATTGCCGTCGTCGCGGCGCGGCGCCGCTTGGTCGTGGGCCGGCGGGGTCTCGGCCAGAGCGAGCGCCTGCGTGGCGGCGGGCGGCGAGACGGCGACGGGCGGGAGCGCGGTCGCCGCCGAGGGCTCGGCGGGGAGATTGCGCGGCCGCGCCGGCGGCAGCGGCGCCTCGCCGGGCGCGACGGGAATGTCGAGCGTCGGCTCCAGCGGCGCCAGCGGCGGCAGCGCCGCGAGGAAGGAGGGCGGCCGCGCGC
Source organism: Methylosinus sp. KRF6 (assembly GCF_018887255.1). Lineage (NCBI taxonomy): Bacteria > Pseudomonadati > Pseudomonadota > Alphaproteobacteria > Hyphomicrobiales > Methylocystaceae > Methylosinus > Methylosinus sp. KRF6. Next base: position 2,057,484 of record NZ_JAHLJF010000001.1, read on the forward strand.
GCGGCGCGGAGGTCGGCGGCTCCTCGATCTCGGCCGGCGCGGCCGGCTCGGCGAGCCGAGCGGTCTCGACGATCGCGCCGCGCAGGTTTTGCAGCATGGGGCCGAAGGGATTTGCGCGCGAATCGACGTCGGATCGACGCGGCGCCTCCGCCCGCAGCGCGGGACCGCGCCAGGCGAAGGTCGCAAAAACGCCGATCTCGACGGCGCTGAGCGCGAGCGCCATGGCGAGCAGAAGAGGGCGCGACGGTTTCGACGGCATGGCGATCGTCAGGGAATCAGCAAAAATGCATTACGAAACACGATATTGGCGAAGAGACGGCGGGCGCGGCCAAAAGCGCGGCCCGCCGAGGCGTCAATGCCCCTCGAAGGTGACGAGCCGGCGCACCGGCACGCCGAGCGATTCGATCTTCTGCGCGCCGCCGAGCTCCGGCAGATCGATGACGAAGCAGGCGGCGATGACCTCGGCGCCGATCTTCTGCAGCAGCTTGACGGCGCCTTCCGCCGTGCCGCCGGTGGCGATGAGATCGTCGACGAGAATGACGCGCTCGCCCTTCACCACCGCATCCTCGTGAACCTCCATCTCGTCCACGCCATATTCCAGCGAATAGGCGATGGAGACGGTCGTATGCGGCAGCTTGCCCTTCTTGCGCACAGGCACGAAGCCGGCCGACAATTGATGCGCCACCGCGCCGCCCAGAATGAAGCCGCGCGCCTCCATGCCCGCCACCTTGTCGATCTTCGTGCCGGCCCAGGGCTGCACCAATTCGTCCACCGCGCGGCGAAACGCCCTGGCGTCGCCGAGCAGCGTCGTGATGTCGCGGAACATGATGCCGGGCTTGGGATAGTCGGGAATCGTGCGGATTGTGGAAGCGAGGGTCATGTTGCGAAATCTCGTCGGATTTGTTCGGCTCGTCGGTTCATAGCGCATTCTCGGCCGAAAGGCATCTCACGCGACCGCCGCACTCCTGCCGCAGGAGCGCCGACAGACGACCGATTTTCACCGCAAAGATCAGTATATCGGGTGAAGCAGTATTACGCGGTCCGGGGTGGGGTTCTACTGCAAAGACTCGGGGCGTCACCCCCTCCCGATCGCCTTCGGCGCTCTACCTCCCCCGCGAAGGGGGAGGTAGAAACGCTGCTTCAGGCGCCATTTCTCGTTCACCCGATTTCCCTGCGAGGAGAAATTCATATGGCTGATTTCAAACGACGTATCATTCCTGCCATCCTGATTGCGGCGGCCGCGGCGAGTCTCGGCCTCGTCGGCTATGAGGCGGTCTCGGTCGCGCTCGCCCGTTCCGAGACGCCGGAGATTTTCGCGCGCTACGAGGCGGCGACCGACAATGGCGCGAAACCGCCTGCCGGCCTGTCCAGCGAGCGAATCGAGACGCTGATCAAAGTGCAGGACCCGAGCTTCTGGACGCATGGCGGCGTCGATTGGAGCGCGCCGCTCACCACCACTACCGTCACGCAATCCGTGGTCAAGCGGCTCTATTTCGAGAATTTCCAAAAGGGCTTCGCGAAGATCCGCCAGACGCTGATCGCGCAATTCGCCGTCGGGCCGCTGACCTCCAAGAACGCCCAGCTCGCCGCCTTCATCGATGTGAACGGATGGGAGCCCGCCGCGCAAAAATGGTTCGGCAAGAGACTGGCGGCGTTGAACGACGATGAATTTCTCGCGCTCGTCGCCACCAACAACAGCCCGAAGGACCATGCGCCGGGAACGCGAGCCAACGCCGAGCGCGTGCGGCGCATCGAGAAATACCTCGCCGGCCTCTGTGAGCGGCGCGGCTTTTCCGATGTGTGGCTGGAGAATTGCGCTGATTAGTCGCGTCTCGCCGCAATCGCTCCGCGAGATGGTCATGCGCCGGTCGCGCCGCCGCCCATTTTGCTCGTAAATCTCCCGACCGAAAATGCGAGGCGAGCGTCGGCGGGAGTGTGTTCTATGCGAGATGCGAAAAGACGGGCGCGCTCATTCGCAGCGGCGACAGCGGGCTCGGCGCTGGCCGCCTTCGCCGGCGCGGCTTTCGCGGCGCTCGTCGGTTATGAGGCCGTCTCGGTCGCGCTCGCCCGCTTCGCCACGCCGGCGCTGTTCGCGCGTTATGAGGCGGAAACCGATCACGGCGCCAAACTGCCGCCCGGCTTCTCGCGCGAGCGCATCGAGACGCTGCTGCGCGTGCGAGACCCACGCTTCTGGACGCATGGCGGCGTCGATTGGAGCGCGCCGCTCGGCGGCACGCTCGCGCAATCGGTGACGAAAAAGCTCTATTTCGCCGATTTCAAGCCGGGCTTCGGCAGGATTCGCCAGACGCTGATCGCGCAATTCGCCGTCGGCGCGCTGACTTCGAAGAGCGCGCAGATCGCCGCCTTCATCGATGTGAACGGCTTCGATCCGGCGGCGCGCAAATGGTTCGGCAAGCCGCTGGCGGAATTGGACGACGGCGAGTTTCTCGCGCTCGTCGTCGCCGTCGATGATCCCAAAGATTTCGCGCCGGGCACGCAAGCCAACGCCGAGCGCGTGCGCCGCGTCGAGAAACATCTCGCCGGGCTCTGCGAGCGGCGCGGCTCTTCCGACGTCTGGCTGGACGATTGCAGGGATTGAGGCGCTCTCGCTTTATTTCGGCAGGAGCCGCCAGACGCCTTTCACGCGCGCCTCGATGCGCTCTTCGCCCGGCCGAACCGGAATAGCGATGGCGCGTGGTCCGGTCTCGGAACGCGCGGCAGGCATGTCGGCCTCGCCGGCCGCGAATTCGGGATTGAACTCCAACGCCACCAGCTCGCCGAGCTTCATCGACGCGCCTTCGGCGAGCAGCTCGGCGCGACGCCGCGCATTGGCGACCGCCTTGCCGAGCAATATCTCCTCGCGCTCCGCTTTGTCCGTCACGCGGAACCAAACGCCATCGAGTCGATTGGCGTGGGTCGTGAGAAGACGGCCGATGATGTCGCCGACGCGATCGACGTCCGGCGTCGACACGACGACGTCCGTCGAGGCGCGAAATCCGGTCAAGCTTCGCTTGGCGATCTGCCGATTCGACGGATCGCGCTCCTCGGAATAGACAGGCGCCACTTGTACGCTCTTCGACCGGATGTTTTTGCGCGCGACGCTGGCCGCTTCTATGTCCTGCATCAGCGCCGACGATAAGCGGGCGAGCTCCGTGGTCGCTTCCGAGGCGGTCGGCTTTTCCGCGAATACGCCGAGCTGAATGTCGGCGCGGTCGGGCTTGACCTCTTCCGCCGCCGTTCCGTGAACCTCGGCGACGGGAAAGTCCCGATGCGCGCGCTCCTCCGCGTGTGCGAAGGAGGCGATGAGCAAAAAGGCGAAGAGAGAAAAAATCCGCATGAAAAATCCTTTCATCGAGCCCCATGCTCGCTGCTTCGCCATTAACGGCGGCTGAACGTCGTCCTCATCCCGCCGCGCCGCTCGCCCGCGCGACAATGACGCCGAGCTTCTCCATCAGCGCCGGATCGCGCGCCTCTGGCGCCGTCAGAATGGCGGTGTCGAGCGCGCGATCGGAGCCGATCGGGCAGGGCTCGTGCTCACGTGGAAAATCGGCGAGCAGGCGCGCGAGCAGACGGCTCGCCTTGTCGGCGTTGTCGCGCACGACGGCGATGACCGAGGCGACATCGACATTGTCGTGCTCTGGATGCCAGCAGTCGAAATCCGTGACCATTGCGATGGTCGCGTAAGAGAGTTCCGCCTCGCGCGCGAGCTTCGCCTCCGGCATGGCGGTCATGCCGATGACGTCATAGCCCGCGGCCTTGTAGGTCAGCGATTCCGCGTAAGACGAAAATTGTGGACCTTCCATGCACACATAGGTTCCGCCGACGGAATGCTCCATGCCTTCAATCTTCGCCGCGGCGGCGATGCGCTTGGCCAGCAGCGGCGCCACCGGATGCGCCATGGACACATGCGCGACGCAGCCATTGCCGAAAAAGGAGGATTGCCGGCCGAAGGTGCGATCGACGAATTGATCCGGCAGCACGAAGAGTCCCGGATAGAGCTCCGATTTGAACGAGCCGCAGGCGGAGACGGACACGAGATCGGTGACGCCTGCCTGCTTCAGCGCGAAAATATTGGCGCGATAATTTATGCCCGAGGGCGAGAACACATGACCGCGCCCATGCCGCGGCAGAAACACGACCTGCGTCTCGCCGATGCGGCCGAAATGCAGCGCGTCCGACGGATCGCCCCAGGGCGTCGTGACGCGCTCCTCGCGCAAATCCTGCAAGCCGGGCAGGTGATAGACGCCCGATCCTCCGATGATGCCGACAACCGCTCGCGTCATCTTTCGTCTCCGACTGTGGATAGGATTTCGCAGTGCCACGCTCGCGCGACCGGCGCAAGCGGCGACACGCCGCCGGCCTGTCCCGAAAAATTGCGAAGCGCCTAAAAATTCAACGTAGTCAAAGGCCAAGCCGAGGCTCTGCGCGCGACGAAATGGGAATGGCGCTTTTTTGGGCGATCGTCGAAACTGCCCTCTTCGCAGCCTTCGCAGGGTTGCGCCGCAAAATATGCTGTGTTAGGGGACGATCGCCTTGGAGCTGGGGCGTCGCCCTTGGCTCCTTCCCCCGACAATACGTTGTTCGAGGCCATTGCGGATTTCGTCGCACGCAGACCTGCGTTGCGCGCGAGGCGCCTCGAGTGACGGCGATCCGAGAGCGATACGCAAGTGGCTTCAGGCGGAGACGATCTATCCGGAGTAGCGGGGCGATACGCCTCGGCCCTTTATGATCTCGCGGTGGAGAAAGGCTCCACGGACGAGATCGCGACGGCGCTGCGCGGCTTTGCTGCGCTGATCCAAGAGAGCGCGGATCTCGAGCGCCTGATCAAGAGCCCGGTCTATTCTGCCGAAACGCAGATCAAGGCTCTCTCTCCCATTCTCGACGCCGCTGGCGTCACGGGCGTCGCGGCCAATTTCGTGAAGCTCGTCGCGACAAAACGTCGCCTCTTCGCTCTCCCCGCCATCATCGAGGCCTATGGCAAGCTGCATGACGCCGCCAAGGGCGTCGTGCGCGCCGACGTCACGGTGGCCGCGCCGCTCGCCTCTCATCACGAGAGCGCGCTGCGCGATGCGCTCGCCGGCGTCGCCAGCGGCAAGACGATCGACCTCGAGGTGAAGGTCGATCCGGCGATCATCGGGGGTCTCGTCGTCAAAATCGGCTCGCGTATGCTCGACGCGTCGCTGAAGACCAAGCTCAATTCCATTCGAACACGCATGAAAGAGGTCGGCTGATGGCTATCCGCGCCGCAGAGATTTCCGCGATCCTCAAGAATGAGATCGCTAATTTCGGCAATGAGGCCGAAGTCGCAGAGGTCGGTCAGGTTCTGTCCGTCGGCGACGGCATCGCCCGCGTCTATGGTCTGGACAATGTCCAGGCCGGCGAGACGGTGCTGTTCGAGAACGGCATCACCGGCATGGCGCTCAATCTCGAGAGCGACAATGTCGGCGTCGTGATCTTCGGCTCCGACCGCGACATCAAGGAAGGCCAGACCGTCAAGCGCACCGGCGCCATCGTCGACGTTCCCGTCGGCAAGGGCCTGCTCGGCCGCGTCGTCGACGCGCTCGGCAATCCGATCGACGGCAAAGGCCCGATCTTCTACGAGAGCCGCGCCCGCGTCGACGTGAAGGCGCCCGGCATCATTCCGCGCAAATCGGTGCATGAGCCGATGGCGACCGGCCTCAAGGCCATCGACGCGCTGATCCCGATCGGCCGCGGCCAGCGCGAGCTCATCATCGGCGACCGCCAGACCGGCAAGACCGCCGTGGCGCTCGACACCATCCTGAACCAGAAGTCGCTGAACGACGGAACCGACGAGAAGGCCAAGCTCTACTGCGTCTATGTCGCCGTGGGCCAGAAGCGCTCCACCGTCGCGCAATTCGTGAAGGTGCTGGAGGAGCGCGGCGCGCTCGACTATTCGATCGTCGTGGCGGCCACCGCCTCCGATCCGGCGCCGATGCAGTTCCTGGCGCCCTTCGCCGGCTGCGCCATGGGCGAGTATTTCCGCGACAATGGCCTGCACGCCGTGATCGTCTATGACGATCTTTCGAAGCAGGCCGTCGCCTATCGCCAGATGTCGCTGCTGCTGCGCCGTCCTCCGGGACGCGAGGCCTATCCGGGCGACGTGTTCTATCTGCACTCCCGCCTGCTCGAGCGCGCCGCCAAGCTCAATGACGAGCGCGGCGCCGGCTCGCTCACCGCTCTGCCGGTCATCGAGACGCAGGCCAACGACGTGTCGGCCTATATTCCGACGAATGTCATCTCGATCACCGACGGTCAGATCTTCCTGGAGACGGACCTCTTCTACCAGGGCGTCCGCCCGGCGGTGAACGTCGGCCTCTCCGTGTCGCGCGTCGGCTCCGCCGCCCAGACCAAGGCGACGAAGAAGGTCGCCGGCAAGATCAAGGGCGAGCTCGCTCAATATCGCGAGATGGCCGCCTTCGCTCAGTTCGGCTCCGATCTCGACGCGGTGACGCAGCGCCTCCTCAATCGCGGCGCGCGCCTGACCGAGCTGTTGAAGCAGCCGCAATTCTCGCCGCTGAAGATGGAAGAGCAGACGGTGGTGATCTACGCCGGCGTCAACGGCTATCTCGATCCGCTGCCGGTGAACCGTGTGCGCGCTTTCGAAGACGGTCTGCTGGCGCTGCTGCGCACCCAGCATCCGAACATCCTCGAGACGATCCGCACGACCAAGGATCTGCCGGATGCGACGGCCGCCGAGCTGAAGGGCGTCCTCGACGCCTTCACGAAATCCTTCGCCTGACGCGCGCAACCAAGGATCGGAAGCAATGGCCCGTCATTGCGAGCGCAGCGAAACGATCCAGAGCCGCTCGGCGGCTCTGCGATCGCATCGCGGCTTCGCTTCTCGCAATGACGACAGGCCGGCTCCGGTCGCAATGAGACGGGTTCTCTCATGCCCTCGTTGAAGGATCTTCGAAACCGCATATCTTCCGTCAAGGCGACGCAGAAGATCACCAAGGCCATGCAGATGGTCGCGGCGGCCAAGCTGCGCCGCGCCCAGGCGGCGGCCGAGGCGGCGCGCCCCTATGCCGAGCGCATCGAGAAAGTGCTCGCCAATCTCGCCGGGGGCGTCTCCACCGGCGCGCCCGTGCTGCTCTCCGGCAATGGCCGGGACGAGACGCATCTACTCGTCGTGGCGACCGCCGAGCGCGGCCTCTGCGGCGCCTTCAATTCTTCGATCGTCCGCCTAGCCCGCGAGCACATCCAGCGCCTGCAGGGCCAGGGCAAGACGGTCAAGATTCTCTGCGTCGGCAAGAAGGGCTACGACCAGCTCCGCCGCAATTACGAGAAGAACATCATCGAGCTCGTCGAGCTTCGCGGCGTTCGCCAGATCGGCTTCGATCAGGGCGACGCGATCGGCCGCAAGGTCATCGATCTGTTCGAGCGTGGCGAGTTCGATGTGGCGACGCTGTTCTTCTCGCGCTTCAAATCTGTGATTCAGCAGTTTCCGACGGCGCTGCAGCTCATTCCGGCGCAGATTTCCGCCAATGAGAACGAGGCGGCCGCGGGCGGCGCCCTGGCGATCTATGAATATGAGCCCGGCCAGGACGAGATTCTGGCCACGCTGCTGCCCCGCAACATATCGGTGCAGATTTTCCGCGCATTGCTCGAGAACGCCGCTTCCGAGCAGGGCGCGCGCATGAGCGCGATGGACAACGCCACGCGCAACGCCGGCGACATGATCAAGAAGCAGACGACGCTCTACAATCGGTCACGTCAGGCGATCATCACCAAGGAACTCATCGAAATCATCTCGGGCGCCGAGGCGCTCTGACCAGAACAACAGCCGAGAGGACGAGACAATGGCTACCCCCACGACCACGGGTCACATCACGCAGGTGATCGGCGCTGTCGTCGACGTGAAGTTCGACGATCATTTGCCGGAAATCCTGAACGCGCTGGAGACCAGCAATCAGGGCGCGCGCCTCGTCCTCGAAGTTGCGCAGCATCTCGGCGAGAATTCCGTGCGCACCATCGCCATGGACTCGACGGAAGGCCTCGTGCGCGGCACGCCCGTGACCGACACGGGCGCCCCCATCTCGGTGCCGGTCGGCGACGAGATGCTCGGCCGCATCATCAATGTCATCGGCGAGCCGGTCGACGAGGCCGGCCCCATCGTGACGGCGACCAAGCGCGCCATTCACCAGCCGGCTCCCTCCTACGCCGAGCAGGCGACCGAGGCGCAGATCCTCGAGACGGGCATCAAGGTCGTCGACCTGCTCGCGCCCTACGCCAAGGGCGGCAAGGTCGGACTGTTCGGCGGCGCGGGCGTCGGCAAGACCGTCATCATCATGGAGCTCATCAACAATATCGCCAAGGCGCACGGCGGCTATTCGGTCTTCGCCGGCGTCGGCGAGCGCACCCGTGAGGGCAACGACCTCTATCACGAGATGATCGAGGGCGGCGTCAACAAGAAGCCCGAGAACGGCTCCGCCGCCGGCTCCAAGGCCGCGCTGGTCTATGGCCAGATGAACGAGCCCCCGGGAGCCCGCGCCCGCGTCGCGCTGACCGGCCTCACCGTCGCCGAGGACTTCCGCGACAAGGGCCAGGACGTGCTCTTCTTCGTCGACAACATCTTCCGCTTCACCCAGGCGGGCTCGGAAGTGTCGGCCCTGCTCGGCCGCATTCCTTCGGCGGTGGGCTATCAGCCGACGCTCGCCACCGACATGGGCGCGCTGCAGGAGCGCATCACCACGACGACCAAGGGCTCGATCACCTCGGTGCAGGCCATTTACGTGCCGGCCGACGATCTGACCGACCCGGCTCCGGCCGCCTCCTTCGCCCATCTCGACGCGACGACCGTGCTCAACCGCTCGATCGCGGAAAAGGGCATCTATCCGGCCGTCGATCCGCTCGACTCGACCTCACGTATGCTGTCCCCGGCGATCGTCGGCGAAGAGCATTACGAGGTCGCCCGCAAGGTGCAGTCGACGCTGCAGCGCTATAAGTCGCTGCAGGACATCATCGCGATCCTGGGCATGGACGAGCTCTCGGAAGAGGACAAGCTGACCGTGGCGCGCGCCCGCAAGATCGAGCGCTTCCTGTCGCAGCCTTTCCACGTCGCCGAAGTGTTCACCGGCGCGCCGGGCAAGCTCGTCGCGCTCGCCGACACGATCAAGGGCTTCAAGGGCCTCGTCGAAGGCCAATACGACCACCTCCCCGAGGCCGCCTTCTACATGGTCGGCACGATCGAGGAAGCGGTCGAGAAGGCCGCCAAGCTCGCCAAGGAAGCGGCGTAACGACACATGTCGCGCCTCGCCATTTATGTGGCCTGGGGCGCGATCGTCTCGCTTTGCGTCTATCTGGGCGTGGCGGTGGGCGGAGCGCGTTGCGCTTTCGACTGCTTTTACACGCTTCCCTATGGTCCCAAGGCCCGTCCGGAGCTTCGTTGCGATGGCGAGCAGCGGGTCGGGGCGGTCGTCGGAATGATGGCCGGAGTCATGCTGTGCGTGGCGGGCGGCCAGATCGCGCAAATGCTGAACCGAGCTTTTAGAGGTAGACGAAAATGACCGCTTTCCACTTCGAACTCGTCTCTCCCGAGAAGCTTCTGTTCTCGGGAGAAGTGGACGCCGTCGTCGCTCCCGGCGCCGAGGGCGTGTTCACCGTTCTCAAAGACCATGCGCCGGTGATGACGGTGCTGAAGCCGGGCGTCGTCGAGATCGACGAGGGCGGCAAGAAAGAAAAGCTGTTCGTGCGCGGCGGCTTCGCCGATGTCGGCCTCGGCGGCTTCACGATTCTGGCCGAATACGCCATTCCGGTCGCCGAGCTCGACGCCGCCAAGCTCGACGCGGACATCAAAAATGCGAGCGAGGATGTCGCCGACGCCAAGGGCGACGAGGCGCGCCGCGTCGCCGCCGAAAAGCTCGCTCAGCTGCAGGAGCTGAAGACGGCGCTCGCTCTGTAAGAGGCGCGTCGTCTCGCGGTTCTAGAGTCTTTCGGCCGAGCGCTCTCCGATCCCGATTGGATCGGGGAGCGCTCGATCGGTTTCTGGGCGCGCTCGGACCGGCGCGCGCCCCTGGAAGCGCGTTCAATGCTGGGCGGATTCCTGACGGCCGGCCCGACTGCGGGCGTGCGACTGAGCTCCCGCCGGCAGGCTGGTGCGGTCGATATAGCCCGGCTGATATTCGCCGCACCATTCATCGGCGGCGACGGCCGGCCATGCAGTGTCTGTGTTTCCATGCTGACCCGCGCCGCGCATCGGCAGCGGGGCGTTGCGCCGGCATTGAGCGGCCGGTTGGTGCCAAAAACGGCAATCTCCGCAGTGCATAGCAGTCTCCTGTGTGGGACTCGGCACAGCGCTAATCCGCCCCGCTGAGAAAAGTTCCGAACAGGGGCGCGGCCCGGCGCCGCACTCCGGCGACGTCGTGGCTGCGCGAGCGCCCGAGTCGCGGCTCATTTCAGGAATTGCGCGCCTTCGAGCCGGCGCCGCAGCTCGAAACTGTGGAATTGCGTGAAGATGGGCGCAATCCACGCTTTCAGCGCCGCTCGAATGACGATCGACATTTCCGGCGGCGGCGCCGCCAGCAGCCGGCTCAGCGAAACATCCGGCTGTTCCAGCGTTTTCGCGACGGCGCCGTCCAGCGGGCCGATGACAAATCGGCGCGTCGATGGATAATGGCCGAGCGTCTCATGCGCATAGGCCCCGAGCGGCGCGGCGCCTTCGTTCTGCACCACCACCATGGGAAGATCGCGCCATGACGCAGAGAGCGATTGCGCGCTGGCCAGCGCCGATTCCGACGAGTCCGCATGGAAGAGGACGATCGGCTCGACGCCACGCAAATGCGCTTCCTCAACAAAGCCGATTTCTTTCACCGTCTTGAAGAAGCGGTCGTAGCTGCGCTGCCAGACATCGACGATCTTGGGAACGCCGTCGTCGACCAGCAGCCTGTCGAACAAGGAAATCTGGCCGCGTATGGCGGCGATGTCGATGACCTGCGTGCGATCGGGAAACAATTCGTGATAGCGCGGCGCGTGAGGATCGGTGTCGAAGCCTTCGACGTCGGCGAGGCGCGAGAGATAGAAGTCCGTCAGCAGCCGCGCGGTCGTCGAAACGCCCGATCGCGGATGCGGGGAACAGGCGACGAACACCAAAGTGCGTCGACTCATTTTTCACTCTCTCGGCGCCGCCCGAGGCTCGCTCTGCCACCAACCACACGAGCTTGGCGCTATGCGCCCTCCCTGCCGGCGATGCGATCCAGCAGACGGATGCGATCGAATTCGTCGGCGATCCTGTTCTGCCAGGTGCGGACATAGCCGCGAAGGACGAAGGAATGGTCCGCCGGCTCCCCTTCCGCCGTCCGATTGGCGACGAAGGTGGAAAAAGGCGCGCCGGCGATCTCTACCTGTTCATAGGACAATTCGTTGAGCTTGGGGATGGTGATCTCGCCCGCCGTCTCCACCTTCTCGAAATATTTGCGGTTCGTCACAGGGTCCCACTCGAAAAATGTGGTGTCGTTGACATGGTTCTTGACGAGGAAATAATCGGCGTCATCGACATAAGGGGCGACTTCGGCGATCTCGTCCAGCGAGGCGATGGACGAGCCGAGCACATGGAACAGGATGAAGCCGACTTCCCCTTCCGCCACGGCGTCGAGAAAGCCGGTGTCCTGCAGCGCCTGCAGGGCCGGCTCCAGCCCGCCGGCGCGGACGTCGACGACGCTGACCCTCACCTGAGCCGTGGCCAGAGTGTCGATGATCTTCATTTGATCCGAAGTCGAGGTCAAATCGACGACGCTGGTCTGATCGGGATGAAAGCGATAGAGCGTGCCGCGCGGAGTCTCCGTATCGAAGGCCCGGGTCAAGACATTATTGGCGGCGAGATAGTCGAGCAGCACGCGGGCGATCGTCGTCTTGCCCACGCCGCCCTTGTCGGCGCCGACCAGAATGAGCGTCGGCCGACCTCTCTGAGGGGCGAGCGCAGGAGCTTTCTCCCGCACGACCGGCGGCCGCTCCTCGCGAGCCGAACTCTGCTTGGTTTCTTTGGTCGGTCTTTGAGCCATGGCCTAGCACCTATATCGCTCGCGCCCGCGTTCGGGCGGCAGGAACCTAAATCCCTTACCATTTATGCATTGCGCACGCCGAGAATTTTCTCGCCGCGGCGGGCGCGATCGAAACCTTTCCGGCTGATACCACGAAACGTGTTTGTAGTTTATCCGGAAGGCGCCGCCTATTATAGTGAATTGACATTCTCGCGACGTCGAATAATTAGGCCGCACATTTTCGAAGATTTGCGGTTTTTCACGCTGTCGCCGGATGATACGGCGATCGGCGTGGCCGCATCGTCCGACGCGAGACGCTCGCGCCGGACCGAAAGCCGAAGGAAGGGCGCCTCTGCGGCGAAGGGGCCTATTCGGAGAAAAGGATGAGCGTGATCCGTGTCGAGGACGCAGACGGCGTCACCCACGAGCTGGAGCCTGTGGAAGGCTGGCGATTGATGGAGATTTTGCGGGATTACGGGATGGGTATGGAGGGCACATGCGGCGGCGCGGTCGCCTGCGCCTCCTGCCATATCGTGCTCGATCCCGAATGGGTCGACAAGGTCGCGCCGCCGCGCGAGGACGAGATCGATAAGCTCGACGAGCTGCCCTTCCTGCACGAGACCTCGCGGCTCTCCTGCCAGATCATCTGGTCGGACGAACTCGACGGGCTGAAGATCACTCTGGTCAAGGAGCCGACATGACGCGGGCCGTCGATCCGAAATTCTCGCCCAAAGTGCTGCTCGCCTCCGATCTCGCCGAGGGCGACGTCGTCTTTCTCGGCGCCGAGGGCTGGGAGCGTGGCTTGTCTCGCGCGAAAATTGCTTATGACGCCGCAGAGGCGGCGGCGCTCGACGCCGCGGGCAAGGCCGCCGTCGCCTCGAACCGCGTCGTCGACGCTTATCTGGTCGATGTCTTCGTGGATGCGGCCGGCGCGCCGACGCCGCTGCATTTTCGCGAGAAGTTCCGCGCCGCCGGCCCGAGCGTGCGGCGCGATCTCGGCAAGCAGGCATGGCTGCAAGGAGCGGGGAATCGATGACTGCGCATGATCCGGCCCTGCCGCCGCGCCCCAATGCCGCGCCGACGATCTACGCCTATGACGAATATGACCGCGCCTTCGTGCGCGAGCGCGTGGCGGAGTTCCGCGGGCAGGTGGAGCGTCGCCTCGCCGGCGCGCTGACGGAGGAGGAGTTCCGCCCGTTCCGCCTGATGAACGGGCTCTATCTGCAGCTGCACGCCTATATGCTGCGCGTCGCCATTCCCTATGGCTCGCTCACCTCGCGGCAAATGCGCCAGCTCGCCTATATCGCCGACAAATGGGACAAGGGCTACGGCCATTTCACCACGCGGCAGAACCTGCAATATAATTGGCCCAAGCTCGTCGATGTGCCGGATATTCTCGAGGCGCTCGCCGACGTCGACATGCATGCGATCCAGACGTCGGGCAATTGCATCCGCAACGTCACCGCCGATCATTTCGCCGGCGTCGCCGCCGATGAGCTGGAGGACCCGCGGCCGACGGCGGAGTTTCTGCGCCAATGGTCGAGCGCCCATGCCGAATTCAGCTTCCTGCCGCGCAAGTTCAAGATCGCGGTGAGCGGCGCCGAGCATGACCGCGCGGCGATCAAGATTCACGACATCGGCCTGCGCATCGTGAAGAATGCGGAAGGCGCGATCGGCTATGAGGTGATCGTCGGCGGCGGTCTCGGCCGCACGCCTTTCGTCGGCAAGCTGCTGCGCGAGTTTCTACCGCGCGCGCAATTGCTCGCCTATCTCGAGGCGATCCTGCACGTCTATAATCGCTTCGGCCGCCGCGACAACAAATATAAGGCGCGCATCAAAATATTGGTGCACGAGACCGGGCTCGACGAGATCCGCGCTCAGGTGGAGGCGGAATATTCCGCCATGGACCGCGCGCCTTTCGCCTATGACGCGCAGGAGCTGGAGCGCGTCGTCGCAGCCTTCGCGCCGCCGGCTTACGAGGCTTTGCCCGCGCATTCGGACGGCTTCGAAAAGGCCAAGGCGGAGAACGCCGAATTCGCCGCCTTCGCCGCGGTGAATGTCGCGCCGCATAAGGTTCCCGGCTACGCCATCGTCACTGTCTCGTTGAAGCCGATCGGCGGCATTCCGGGCGACGCCACTTCCGCGCAGATGCGCGCGCTGGCCGACGCCGCCGACACATATGGTTTCGGCGAATTGCGCGTCAGCCATGAGCAGAACATCATTCTTCCGCATGTGAAGCGGGATGATCTTTTCGCACTGTGGCGCGATCTTTCGGCGGCGGGACTTTCCACCGCCAACGCCGGGCTCATCAGCGACATCATCTCCTGCCCGGGGCTCGACTATTGCGCGCTGGCGACGGCGCGCTCCATTCCGATCGCTCAGGCGATCTCGGAGCGTTTCGCCGATCTCGAGCGCCAGCGTCTCATCGGCAAGCTGGGGATCAAGATTTCCGGCTGCATCAACGCCTGCGGCCATCATCATGTCGGCGCGATCGGCATTCTCGGCCTCGAGAAGAAGGGCGTCGAGTCCTATCAGATCACGCTCGGCGGCGATCCGACGCTCTCGGCCTCGATCGGCGAATTGCTCGGTCCCGGCGTCTCGGCGGAAGAGGTTCCCGACGTGATCGAGAGCCTGGTGCAATTCTATCTCGCCGAGCGGCGCGACGGCGAGGCTTTCATCGACACATGGCGGCGCTTGGGCCATAAGCGTTTCAAGGAATCTGCGCGCCGGGAGGGCGAGGATGGCTCTGGTATCTGACGGCGCTTTCATCGCGGACGAGTGGCGCCGTCTCGCCGATGAGGAATCCCTGCCCGGCGCCGGCAAGGTGATCGTCTCGCTCGGGCGACTGCCCGCCGCGCTGGAAGATGCGCGGCTGACGGCGCTCGGCGTCTATGTCGCCAATACGACGGATCCCAAGGCGCTGGCGCCTCATTTCTCGCGTCTCGCGCTCATCGAAATCGCCTTTCCGGCCTTCACCGACGGGCGCGGCTTCTCGCTCGCGCGGCTGCTGCGCCGCGAAGGTTTCGCGGGCGAATTGCGGGCGAGCGGCCGGCTGACGCCGGATCAATATTTGCACGCGATCGGCGGCGGCTTCGACACGATCGAAATTCCCGACGATCTCGCCGCGCATCACGGCGAGGCCAATTGGGCCAAGGCGCGTCAGGCGCGCAGCCTCTCCTATCAGCGCGGCGTTCCGGGCGGCGCATCTATACTCGAACGCCGGCGAAAGGGCGTGGCATGAAGACGTCGATCGTCGAAACGCTCGCGCCGCGCCTCGCGCCGCTCGATCTCGATCATCGCTTGAAGCTCACGCGCGAGGTCATTCCCGGCCGCATCGTCTTCACGACGAGCTTCGGCATAGAGGATCAGCTCGTCACCCATTCCATCTTCACCCAGGGCCTCGAGATCGATGTGGTGACGATCGACACGGGCCGTCTCTTCGAGGAGACGATCGCCCTTTGGGAGAAGACCGAGGCGCGCTATGCGCGGCGCATTCACGCCGCCTATCCGCAGGCGCTGCCGCTCGCCGATTATGTCGCCGAGCATGGCGTCAACGGCTTCTATCGCTCGGTCGAGAATCGCAAGGGCTGCTGCCATATTCGCAAGGTGGAGCCGCTGTCGCGCCTGCTCGCCGGCG
The DNA here is from genome assembly GCF_018887255.1 of Methylosinus sp. KRF6. Classification (NCBI taxonomy): domain Bacteria; kingdom Pseudomonadati; phylum Pseudomonadota; class Alphaproteobacteria; order Hyphomicrobiales; family Methylocystaceae; genus Methylosinus; species Methylosinus sp. KRF6. The sequence goes on from NZ_JAHLJF010000001.1 coordinate 2,073,117, forward strand.
CCTCCGCCTGGGTGACGGGCCTGCGCGCCGATCAATCGCAGGCGCGCGAGGGCGTGCATCTCATCGAGAGCGACGCCGAGCGTCGGCTGGTCAAGCTCAATCCGCTCGCCGATTACACGCGCGAGGCCATCGTCGCCGCGACGGAGGAATTCAGCGTGCCGGTGAACGAGCTGCACGAGAAGGGCTTTCTCTCCATCGGCTGCGCGCCTTGCACGCGCGCGCTCGAGCCCGGCGAGAGCGAGCGCGCCGGCCGCTGGTGGTGGGAAGAGGACGAGAAGAAAGAATGCGGCCTGCATGTCGGGCCGGACGGAAGGCTGACGCGCGGCGCGGCGCCGGAGAGCTCGCAATGAACGCGCTGGCGGCAAAGCCCCTCGGCCATTTGGATCGGCTGGAGGCGGAGAGCATCCACATCATGCGCGAGGTCGTCGCCGAATGCGAGCGGCCGGTGATGCTCTACTCCATTGGCAAGGATTCGGCAGTGATGCTGCACCTCGCCATGAAGGCCTTCTATCCGTCGAAGCCGCCATTCCCGCTGCTGCATGTCGATACGACATGGAAGTTCAAGGAAATGATCGCCTTTCGCGACCGCCGCGCGGCCGAGACGGGCCTCGAGCTGCTCATCCACACCAATCCGGAAGGGGTCGCGATGAATATCGATCCCACCGTGCACGGGTCGCAGCTGCATACGCAGATCATGAAGACCGACGCGCTGAAGCAGGCGCTCGACAAATGGAAATTCGACGCGGCCTTCGGCGGCGCGCGGCGCGATGAGGAGAAATCCCGCGCCAAGGAGCGCGTGCTCTCCTTCCGCAACGCGCAGCATCGCTGGGACCCGAAGGCGCAGCGGCCGGAGTTCTGGCGCCTCTACAACGCCCGCAAGGGGCCGGGCGAGAGCCTGCGCGTGTTTCCTCTGTCCAATTGGACCGAGGCCGATGTGTGGGACTACATCGCGCGCGAGGGCATCGATGTCGTGCCGCTCTATTACGCCAAGGAGCGGCCGGTGATCGATCGCGGCGGTATGCTCATCATGGTCGACGATGATCGCCTGAAGCTGCAGCAAGGCGAGACCGTGCAGCAGAGGCTGGTGCGCTTCCGCACGCTCGGCTGCTATCCGCTGACCGGCGCGATCGAGAGCTCCGCGGCGACGCTGGAGGAGATCATCGCCGAAATGCGCGCGAGCCGCTCCTCCGAGCGCCAGGGCCGCCTCATCGATCACGACGGCTCCTCCTCCATGGAGCAGAAGAAGCAGGAGGGTTATTTTTGATGCACGGCGGCCTCGCCACGCCCGCGCCGCTGCGCGCCCCCGTCGGGCCGGCGCCCGCCGACAAGCCCTTGCTGCGCTTCATCACCTGCGGCTCGGTGGACGACGGCAAGTCGACGCTCATCGGCCGTCTGCTCTATGACGCCGATCTCGCGGCCGACGATCTCATCGCCGCGCTCGAGAAGGATTCGAAGAAGCACGGCACGCAGGGCGACGATCTCGATTTCGCGCTGCTCGTCGACGGCCTCGCGGCGGAGCGCGAGCAGGGCATCACCATCGATGTCGCCTATCGCTATTTCGCGACGGAGAAGCGCAAGTTCATCGTCGCCGACACGCCCGGCCATGTGCAATACACGCGCAATATGGCGACCGGCGCCTCGACGGCGGAGCTCGCCGTTCTGCTCGTCGATGCGCGCAAGGGCCTGTTGGATCAGACGCGCCGACACAGCGTCATCGTCTCCATGCTCGGCGTGCGCCATGTCGTCGTCGCCGTCAACAAGATGGACCTCGTCTCCTATTCGCAGGAGATTTTCGCCGACATCGAGCGCGACTTCCGCGCCTTCGCCGAGCAATTGCGCTTTCTCACCATTCAGGTGATTCCGCTGGTCGCCAAGGACGGCGACAATCTCGTTCATGCGAGCAAGAAAATGGACTGGTATTCCGGTCCGCCGCTGCTCGCCTATCTCGAGAGCGTCGCCTCGGACGACAACGCCCGCGTGCTGCCCTTCCGCTTCCCCGTGCAATGGGTGAACCGGCCGTCCCATGATTTCCGCGGCTTCTCCGGCTTCATCGCCGGCGGCAACGTAAAGCCGGGCGACATCGTTCGCATTTTGCCGTCCGGCCGCGACACGACGATCGCGCGCATCGTCACCTATGACGGCGATCTCGCCCATGCGGTGGCTGGCCAGTCGGTGACGCTGACCCTCACCGAAGAGATCGACATTTCCCGCGGCGACATGCTCGTCTCGCCGGTGTCGCCGGCCAAGATCGGCGATCGCCTGTCGGCCCGGCTGCTATGGCTGGTGCGCGAGCCGCTCACGCTGGACAAGAGCTATCTTTTAAAGCTCGGCGCGCGCATGACGCCGGCCTTTGTGAAGCAGGTCGCCTCGCACATACAGATCGAGACCGGCCTCGCCGAGCCGCTCGCCGATGCGTCGCAGACGCTCGCCTTCAACGAGATCGGCGAGGCGGAGCTATGGCTCGACACCGCCATCGCCTGCGATCTCTATGAGGACAATCGCGAGACCGGCGGCTTCATCCTCATCGATCGCGTGACCAATGAGACGGTCGCCGTCGGCATGGTGAAGCAATCGGCCTGGACCGAGCGCAGCGCGCGCAATGGCGTGGAGGCGAGCTACGCCTCCATGGAAGGCGTGCCGTCGCCCGATCTGCTGCATCCGACGCCTTTGCGCAGCCTGGTGAAGTCGCTGTCCTGGCGCGTGCCCGGCAGCGTCATCACTTTCGGCGCGGCCTTCCTGTTCACGCAGGACACGGGCATATCGGCCGCGATCACCGGCACGGAGATCATCTCCAAAATCGTGCTCTATTATCTGCACGAGCGTCTGTGGTCGCGCTTCGCCGTCGGCCTCACCAAGGGCGAGCCGCCGCACGACGATACAGGATTGTAAGGGCGCTCGACGCGCGCTCGGTCCTGGTCAGACGGGTGTTTCCACCCTCCCCTTAAGGGGGAGGGTCGGATGGCGAAGCCATCCGGGGTGGGGTTCAACGGCAAAGACTCGGGGGCTCACCCCCTCCCGAGCGCCTTCGGCGCTCGACCTCCCCCCTCGAGGGGGAGGTAGACGCGGCTCTTCCGGCGCGCGTCTTGTTCGCTCGGTTATCCTGCGAACTTTCGCGTGTATCTTTTGCGCGGCGGAAGCCCTTGAATAGCAAGGGCGCGGTACGTGTTGCATAATGTTTGAGTTTTGAGATTTGTGCGTGTGCCACGCCTCACCCGTATGAAGGGTTGAATCACGTCAGCCCGTCCGTTGACAAAAGCCCGAGTTGTGATATTTTCACATGTGAATTTCACACAACGAGAGTGGCCATGCAACCCGAACAAATGCGAGCTGCGCGCGCGGCTCTGAACTGGTCCCTTGAACGCCTGGCAGAGGCGTCCGGCGTTCATAGAAACACCATCTCCAATTTTGAGACGCGCAAGTATGATGGCGAGCCCGAAAAGCTTGCCGCTGTCAAACGCGCCCTTGAATCCGCAGGCGTGATCTTCATCAAAGAGAATGGCGAGGCCGCAGGCGTTAGATTGAGAAGATTTCAGGTCGGCGATCGCGTTCGATTCCGACCCCAAACGCGTGTGCGTTTCAGCTACGACATCGAAGCCGACGAAATTGGGACTGTCGTTGGGGTAGAACCGCACCCGCTGCAAACAGGGCCTACCTACCGGATGGAGGTCGAGTTTCCCCGCGCGAAAGTGCCGTATGTTTTCCGATTCGAATACGAGCTTGTGCAGGCTGCGCCGGACACGGCGCAGCCTGCACAGCCCTTACAAGCGGGAAATAAAAAGACGATGTCAGGCCATAAGGCAATAATTGAAGAGTTTTGTATCATTTGCGAGCAGGTATGGACGGATTACGATCTTTTTCAGAGTGTATTTGGAAAAGATAGACGCGCTTTTGACTTATACAGATCAATATCGCCGTTATTGTTTGAAGGCTTAAATAGAATTATGCATGAGAATTGTTATATGCAATTTTGCAAAATCACGGACAATGCAAACACCGGAAAACATTCTAATCTGACAACAAATTACATCATTGAACAAATTCCGTGGCCAGCTGAGGTTGCTAAAAACCTTAAAGAAGTCAATGAGCGTCTGATGGCATTCCGTCAACATATTGAACCCGCTCGAAGCAAGCGGATCGCTCATGTTGATCTTTCCGCGCAGGTCGAACGTTGGGATAATCTAGGGGCATTCCCTAAGGGAGCAGAGATGCAATTTCTTCAAGACCTTCAGAAGTTCGTCAATATTGCATACGGCCATTTCCACGGCGGAAGCTCCCGCCCGATCGAGGTCAGCATGTCAACCGACACTCACCAACTGCTTAGAGCACTGGTAAAGTCCGTGATTTTCGACCGCTGTTCTAAATGCACGGAGCATGAGAGGATTGTTGCCGTTCTTGATTATGAGCTTCCTCCAGTCGCATAACCGCCCATAACGGAACCATGCTACGCATCACGGGGCGCAAGCGCTGCCGCGCAGCCTCGCCCCACCTTGACAATCTCCAGAATATATTCCTATACTCCCTCACCCTCGCCGAACGGCAAGGGCCTCGCCCTGGGGTAGGGGCGGGGCCGGCGGGGGCGCGGTTTCGAGAGAGGCGGGGCGGCTACCCTCGTTCACGCGCTCGACGCCACTCCGCCGGCGCGGCTTCTCCTTCGTGCGGAGGCATTTGGGAACAAATGCAAAAGCCGGCCGAATATCCGAGGTTCGCGCGGGGATAGACTACCGAAATGGGAAAACAACCCTGGGCCCGGAGGCGGAGCAGAGGAGGGGCAGAACCGCGTTTCGGGACGCCAAAGCTTCCGATGCGTCTTTGACTACAAAGGCCCTGGCCGACGGCGGCCGCGGCGTCCCGAACGACCTTGCATCACCTGCGCGACGCGGCGGGGCGCGTTCGCGCGCCCTGAATTCACTCTGCGGCCGTCATGGCCGGGCTTGTCCCGGCCATCCACGCCGTGCAGCCGAGAAACCGAGGGAAAGCTCCCGCTATCGACGTATTCGCCCCACGGCGCGGTCGGTGGAGCTTCGGCGTCGCGCCAAACGTCTTAAGACGCTTCGGCGTCCTGGCGTGGATGGCCGGGACAAGCCCGGCCATGACGTCGGGGAGGCGACGAGGATGCGCGCATTCGATAGCCCGCTCGCGACCGCGGCGCCGCTCAAATCAATGCGCCTCGTCCCAATTCTGCGCGGCGCGGGCTTCCACTTCCAGCGGCACGGAGAGCGCCACCGCCGGATGCGGCGCCTCCTCCATCACGCGCTTGACGATGCGGATCGTCGCCTCGGCCTCTTCCTTCGGCGCCTCGAACACCAGCTCGTCATGCACTTGCAGCAACATGCGCGCGCTGAGCTTCTCATGCGCGAGCGCCTCGTCCATGCGCGCCATGGCGCGGCGGATGATGTCGGCGGCCGCGCCTTGGATCGGCGCATTGATCGCGGCGCGCTCGAAGAAAGCGCGCTCCGAGGCGTTGGAGGAGCCGATGCGCGGGAAATGGCATTTGCGGCCGAAGATGGTGGTGACGAGGCCATTCTCGCGCACGGCTTTGCGGGTCTTGTCCATATAGGCGCGAATGCCGGGGAAGCGCTCGAAATAGCGCTTGATATAGGCGGCCGCCTCCTCGCGCGGAATGGAGAGCTGATTGGCGAGGCCGAAGGCGGAAATGCCATAGATGATGCCGAAATTGATCGCCTTGGCGCGGCGGCGCACTTCTGACGGCATTCCCTGCACCGGCACGCCGAACATCTCGCTCGCCGTCATCGCGTGAATGTCGATTCCCTCCGCGAAGGCCTGCCGCAATTGCGGAATATCGGCGATATGCGCGAGCAGGCGCAATTCGATCTGCGAATAATCCGCCGAGATGAGCACATTGCCGGGCTCGGCGACGAAGGCCGTGCGAATCTTGCGCCCGGCCTCGTTGCGCACGGGGATGTTCTGCAGATTGGGGTCGGACGAGGAGAGCCGTCCCGTCGTCGTCGCGGCGAGCGCGTAAGATGTGTGGACGCGATGCGTCGTCTTGTTCACGAAAGTGGGCAGCGCATCCGTGTAAGTGGATTTGAGCTTGGAGAGCTGCCGCCAATCCAAGATGCGCGCGGCGAATGTGTTGCCGCTCTCGGCCAATTCGTCGAGCACGCTGGCCGAGGTGGACCAGGCGCCGGTCGCGGTCTTCTTGGCGCCGGGCAGGCCCATCTTGCCGAAGAGAATATCGCCCAATTGCTTGGGCGAGCCGAGATTGAAGCTCTCGCCGGCGAGCTCGTGGATCTCGGCCTCGAGCCGCGCCATATCCTGCGCGAATTCGCCGGAGAGGCGCGAGAGAATATTGCGATCGATCGCGATTCCGCGCCGCTCCATTTTGGCGAGCACGCTCACCATGGGGCGCTCCAGCGTCTCATAGACGCTGGTCATATGTTCGGCGGCAAGGCGCGGCCTCAGCGCGCGCCACAGACGCAGCGCGACATCGGAATCTTCCGCCGCATATTCGGTCGCTCTGTCGAGCGGCACGCGCGCGAAGCCGATGAATGCGCGGCCGGAGCCGGCGACGGCCGAAAACGGAATGCATTCGTGACCGAGATGCTTCTTCGAAAGCTCGTCGAGGCCGTGATTATTGCGGCCGGCGTCGAGCACATAAGAGATCAGCATCGTGTCCTCGATCGGCGCGACATCGATGCCGCAGCAGGCCAGAACGAGGAGATCATATTTCATATTATGCGCGATCTTCAGCACGCCGCGCGCTTCCAATAGCGGCTTCAAGCGCGCGAGCGCTTCCGCAAAGGGAATTTGCGCGGGCGGCGGATCGCCGCCGAGCAGATCGGCGCCGGTGGGCGCGACATGCTGCAGCGGAATATAGCAGGCGCGTCCGGGCGCCGTCGCCAGCGAGACGCCGACGAGATCGCAGGACATTGGATCGAGAGAGGTCGTCTCCGTATCCATCGCGACGATTCCGATGGCGAAGGCTTCCGCGATCCAGGCGTCGAGCCGCTCGAGCGTCGTCACCGTCTCATAGAGCGAGCGATCGATCTTGGTCGCGACGCTTTGCTCGCGCCGCGCCTCGGCGAGCGCGGCCGGCGAGAGCGCGCCCTTCTCTCCCGTGGGAGCTGCGGGCGCGCCCGGCGCTGCGGCCTCCGGAGCGGGGAGGGCGGGCGCCTCGGCGACCTCGCCATTGCGCGCTCGCCATCCCGCCGGGCCGACGAAGGCCGGGTCCGGCTCGATCTCATTCGCCTCGACGCCATAGGTCTCCGCGGCGCGGCGCGTGAGCTGCGTGAACTCCATCGCCTGCAGAAAGGCGACCAAAGTCTTGCCGTCCGGCTGATGCAGGCCGAGATCGTCGAGCGGAATCTCCAGCGGCGCGTCGTCGACGAGCTTCACCAGTCTCTCCGACGTGCGGATCAGCGCGACGCTCGCGGGATCGGTCAGCGTCTCGCGGCGCTTGGGCTGCTTGATCTCGCCGGCGCGCGCCAGCAGCGTGTCGAGATCGCCGTACTCATTGATGAGCTGCGCGGCGGTTTTCACGCCAATGCCCTTGGCGCCCGGCACATTGTCTGTCGAATCGCCGGCCAGCGCCTGCACATCGACGACCTTCGAAGGCGGCACGCCGAAATAATCGACCACCTCGGCGACGCCGATGCGTCGCTCCTCGCGCGCGCCCGAAGCCGGATCATACATCGACACTTTATCGTCGATGAGCTGCATCAGATCCTTGTCGGCGGAGACGATCAGCACATCGGCGCCGCGCGCCCGCGCCTCTTTGGCGTAAGTGGCGATGAGATCGTCCGCCTCATAGACGTCCTGCTCGATCGGCAGCAGGCCGAAGGCGCGCACGGCGGCGCGCATCAGCGGAAATTGTGGAATGAGATCGTCGGGCGGGTCCTGACGATGCGCCTTGTAGTCCGGGTAGATCTCCTTGCGGAAGGAGTTCTCCGATTTGTCGAAGATGATGGCGAGATGCGTCGGCGTGAGATCGGCCGCGCCTTCGCGGATGAACTGAAACAGCTTGGCGCAGAACAGCCGCACCGCGCCGGTCGGCAGGCGGTCCGTGCGATAATTATATTTCGCGTCCTGCCGTATCGACTGGAAATAGGCGCGAAAGACGAAGGACGAGCCGTCGACGAGGAAGACGCGGCTGTCGGGACCGACGGGCTTATGTGTGAGAGTCATCGCGCGAGGAGCATGAACGCTAGGCCCTCATAGAGAGGGCGGAAAGGGCGCGCGCAAGATAGCCCCGATCCCTCGGCATGGATACCCCCGGCTCGGCAGAGCGCAGGCAAAAGGGCCTCGCGCGGCCGAAGCCGGCGAGGCAGTCGGGATCGTCACACTTACGGCGCCGACGGTAATGTCTCCGTGGCGCGATTGAACCGCCAATCGGCGAGCGGCGAGGGGTCCAGCGCCGCGCGCGCAAAAAAAATCGCCCCGCTCGGGCGCGCGGGGCGAAGCGAAACGAGACGAATTCAGATGAATTGCGGCTCGCCGCGCATTCCTCAATTGATCATGCGCGTGGTGGCGCCGGTGTCGCCGGTCACGCTCGCGCTCTTGGGGGAAATCCATTCTGGAACCTTCGTCAGCGCGACGGCGACGAAGGCGACGAGGCCGACCGCCCATATGACGATCTTGCCGTAATTGGTCCCGCCATGAACGTTCAACGCCATTGTTCCCTCCGATGGTTTTTGCTTGTTTCTCTCAGGGCCGATGGCTCGGCCATGCTGACGATGGCGAGGCCGCCGCGGCCGAGAAACAGCCAATTTGCGGAAGGGCGCGGGTCCAACGCGCGCTCGGCGTCAGAGCAGCGTTTCGGTCCAGCGAACGCGGCCGTGGACGCGCAGACGCTCGGCGTCGGCGCGCTCCAGCCTCTCGGGCTCGTAGCAGGCGCGATTGTCGGAGATCAGCGTGATCGCGCCGTCGACATTGCGGCGCACGCGCCGGATCAGCGGGCCATCGTCGAGCGAGACGAGATAGACGGCGTCGCCGATAATGTCGCGCTGCGAGCGGTCGATCAGCACGATCGCTCCATCCTCTATCGTCGGGCGCATGGAATCGCCGCGCGCGCGCAAAAATTCGAGCGCCTCGCTCTCGGTTCCGAGACGTCGCAGCAGAGCGCGCGGAAAGGCGAGCCGCTCGCCGCCGGCGATTTCGCCCTCTAGCTCCTCGCCGATTCGCAGCGGCGGGATTTGCGCCATATCCGGGCCGAGCGGAATCGCCGGCGGCGCGCCGGCCTCGAATATGGGAGCGCCGCGATCGAGCACCAGCCAGTCGAGCGAGACCCCCGTCACCTCGGCGATGCGGCCGAGCTTCTCGGCCGAGGCTTCGGTCTCCCCATTGAGATAGCGGCTGTAAGTGGAGGAAGTGACGCCCGCGTCTCGCAAAATCTTCGCCGGGCCGCCCGCGACCTCGACGGCCTGCCCCAATCTATGCGCGAGGCCGGATCTATCGAATACGGGATATTTCTTCGTTTCCGGCACACAGTCTCTCATATATGCTTGACAGGGGCGCGCGGATGCGGGATTTTCGGCGCAGAGTTCGTTTCCGTTTACGGTTAACACGCCGGATGTGGCGTGTCACCGCGTGGCTTGTTGCGCCCATGATTTGCAGTTGGAGAGACTTCATCCGCCCAGCCTCCGCATGTGATGCGGAATTGTCTGGACGCTGGAACCGTCGCATCGCCGCCGGAAAAGGCTTCGCTTTCGGCAATGACAATGTGGCAAGGAAGACGTCGGGAGCCGCGTGCTACGGCGGAGCGGAGGGGATATCGGGCGAACGGCAGTTCGCGCTCGCTTTGTCTCTGGCGAGAATGCTATCGGCGACGCGCGCACAGCTCGCTATCGCTTTGCGAGACCTATCCCTCGCGCGACTGGGACGCGAGCGACCGGACGCGCTTTTCTCGCATGTGGTCGAGCGCAATGTCGACGACGCCATCTACGCAATAGGGCGGGATGGGCCGACGATGATCGACGAGACTGTGCGGCGCGCCGTCGACGACATAGTGCGCGAAGCCGCGCTCGGAACCGGTGCTCCTTACTTCGCCGATTAGAGCGGCGCCGTTCGAAGTGGCCGCCGGCTCGGCGTTGGAGTCGCGTCGCAACAAGAGGCCGGAATCTTTCCGTGTTTCACGGAAAGATTCCGGCGGTCTGCCTCCTCGGAACTGAAGAGATTTTAAAAGAGCGAGCCTAAAGGCTCGCTTCTCGAGACACGTCAATTCATCTGACGCAGACCATGAGAGCTTTTCCGGCCGAAGTGACGACCTTTTCAGTCGAGGCGTTTGGCCGCCGCCGTCAGCTTCTCGATGCGCTCGCGCGTCTCCTCGAGGCGCTCGCGGTTTTCCTCCACCACCTCGTCCGGCGCGCGGGCGATGAAATCGGCGTTGCCGAGCTTGGCCTCGATCTTCTTCGCCTCGCCTTCGAGCTTGGCGGTCTCCTTGGCGAGACGCGCCTTCTCCGCCGCGAAATCGATGACGCCTTCCAGCGGTATGGCGCCGAGAACGCCGCGCACGATCAATTGCGCGCTGCTCTTGGGCGCAGCGTCCGCAAAGCCGATCTGCGACAGGCGCGCGAGCTTGCGCAAAGTCTCGTCCCAGCGCGTCACGCGGGCTCGGCTCTCGGCGTCGGCGCCGACGAGCGTGAGCGGCACTTCCGCGCCGGCGGGCAGATTCATCTCCGAGCGCACGGAGCGCACTTCGGAGACGAGATCAACGATCCAGCCGATTTCCGCCTCCGCGGCGGCGTCCTCGAGGCCGGAAAGATCGGGCCATTGCGCCAGCGCCAGCGGCGTTTCCCGCGCGGGGCCTTCGAAACCTTTGACGCCCCACAGCTCCTCGGTGATGAAGGGCATGAAGGGATGCAGCAGCGCGTAAGTCTGATCGAGAATGAACGCCGTGGTGGCGCGCGTCTCGTCCTTGGCGGCGCCGTCCTCGCCTTGCAGCAGGGGCTTGGCGAGTTCCAGATACCAATCGCAGAACACGTTCCAGACGAAGCGATAGGCCGCGCCCGCCGCATCGTTGAAGCGATAGGCCTCGATCGCGCCGGCGACATCGGCGAAAGCGCGCGCGGCCTCGCTGACGATCCAGCGATTGAGCGTGATCTGATTATTCTTCGGATCGAATCCAGCGACGCGCGCGCAGCCGTTGATCTCGGCGAAGCGCGAGGCGTTCCACAGCTTGGTCGCGAAATTGCGGTAGCCTTCGACGCGCTGCGTCGAGAGCTTTATGTCGCGCCCTTGCGCCGCCATGGCCGCGAGGGTGAAGCGCAGCGCATCGGCGCCATATTCATTGATGAGGTGCAGCGGGTCGATGACATTGCCCTTCGACTTCGACATTTTCGCGCCCTTCTCGTCACGGACGAGGGCGTGAATGTAGACGTCGTGGAAGGGGACCTCCTTTTTGAAATAGAGGCCCATCATCATCATGCGGGCGACCCAGAAGAAGATGATGTCGAAGCCCGTCACCAGAACATCGGTCGGATAATAGCGATCGAGCTCCTTCGTCTCGTCGGGCCAGCCGAGCGTCGAGAAGGGCCAGAGCGCGGAAGAGAACCAAGTGTCGAGCACGTCCTCGTCGCGCCAGATTGTCACAATGTTATTGTCGAATTGAACTGCCATCGCATCTAGCCAGTTGCTTTCGACTCTGACGGCGCAACCATAGTAATCTGTTGCCGCTGCGATAGCGTCAATCTCGGATGTTTCAACGAAAGTTTTGAGTTTTTCCGCCGTTGTCATGGAGTTGGAATCGAAATTATTCAGCGGCTCAATTGTGCCGTCTATGTTTTTTCTGGGTCCATACCAGGCCGGTATGCGATGGCCCCACCACAGCTGGCGCGACACGCACCAGGGCTGGATGTTCTCGAGCCAATCGAAATAGGTCTTCTCCCAATTCTTCGGCACGAAATTGGTGCGGCCCTCGCGCACCGCGGCGAGAGCCGGCTGCGCCAGAGTCTTGGCGTCGACATACCATTGGTCGGTGAGACGCGGCTCCAGCACGGCGCCGGAGCGATCGCCATGCGGCACCATATGCTTATGGTCCGACACTTCGGCGAGCAGCTCATGCTCCTCCATCATCGCCACCACGCGCGCGCGGGCGGCGTTGCGATCGAGGCCGTGCAGAGCGGCGACTGTCATGTCGAGCTCGGGAGAGGGCGCGACATGCTCGAAGAAATCCGCATTGTCCTTCAGCGTCACGGCGCCTTCGGCGTCGAGCACATTGATGAGGCGCAGACCGTGCCGGCGGCCGACCTCGAAATCGTTGAAGTCATGCGCGGGGGTGATCTTCACCGCGCCCGTGCCCTTCTCGGGATCGGAATATTCATCGGCCACGATGGGAATGAGGCGCCCGACCAAAGGCAGGCGCACATTCTTGCCGACGAGCTTGGTGTAGCGCTCATCCTCGGGATGCACGGCCACGGCCGTGTCGCCGAGCATGGTCTCGGGGCGCGTCGTCGCCACGGTGATGAACTCGCCGGTCGGCTGGCCGTCGTGATAGACCACCGGATATTTGAAGTGCCACAAATGGCCCTTCACCTCGATCTGCTGCACCTCGAGATCGGAGATGGCGGTCAGCAGCTTCGGGTCCCAATTGACGAGGCGCTTATCCTTATAGAGGAGCCCATCGCGGTAGAGCTGCACGAAGACCTTCACCACGGCGCGGGAAAGCCCCTCGTCCAGGGTGAAGCGCTCGCGCGACCAATCGCAGGAGGCGCCGAGCCGCTTCAATTGCTCGACAATGACGCCGCCCGATTCCGCCTTCCAGGCCCATACCTCTTCCAGAAATTTGGCGCGGCCCAATTCGCGGCGATGCTGCTGGCGCTCCATCAGCCGGCGCTCGACCACCATCTGCGTCGCTATGCCTGCATGGTCGGTGCCCGGCTGCCACAGAACGTCGTCGCCGCGCATGCGATGATAGCGCGCGAGAATATCCTGCAGCGTATTATTGAGCGCATGGCCCATATGCAGCGAACCGGTGACGTTCGGCGGCGGAATGACGATGGAAAAAGGCTTCGCGCCGGCGCGCTCCGGCCGGCCGGCGCGAAAGGCGCCCGCCTCTTCCCAGAGCTCGCGCATCCGCGCTTCGATGGTCGAGGGGTCGAAGGTCTTTTCCATGGGCATGGGGGAAGCTCGGAACTACTCCCTCTCCCCGTTCACGGGGAGAGGGTTGGGGTGAGGGGCCGGGGCGCGAGGCGGATTGGTCGAAAGAGCGAGGGCTCGGAGTGGGAGCGGCATTGCCGCTCCAATTCCCCGAGCCCCTCACTCAGACCCTCTCCCCGCGCGCGGTGAGAGGGAGATCAGACCAGCGCCTTCAGCGCGCTGCGGCCGGCGTAGATGGCCGCCGGTCCCAGCTCCTCCTCGATGCGGATGAGCTGATTATACTTCGCGACTCTGTCCGAGCGCGCCAGCGAGCCGGTCTTGATCTGCCCGCTATTGGTGGCGACGGCGATATCGGCGATGGTCGAATCTTCCGTCTCGCCGGAGCGATGCGAGATCACCGTCGTATAGGCGGCGCGATGCGCCATCTCGACGGCGGCGAGCGTCTCGGTCAGCGTGCCGATCTGATTGACCTTCACCAGCAGCGAATTGGCGACGTCCTCGTCGATGCCGCGCGCCAGGCGCTCGACATTGGTGACGAACACATCGTCGCCGACGAGCTGGATCTTGTCGCCGAGCGTGTCGGTGAGGAGGCGCCAGCCTTCCCAATCGTCCTCGGCCATGCCGTCCTCGATCGTGACGATCGGATAGGCCTCGGCGAGCTTGGCGAGATAGGCGACCTGCTCCTCTATGGTGCGCGTGACCTTCTCGCCCTCATAGACATATTTGCCGTTCTTGAAGAACTCGGTCGAGGCGACGTCGGCGCCGAGATAGATGTCCTCGCCCGGCACGAAGCCGGCGGTCACGATCGCCTCGACGATGATGTCGAGCGCCGCCTCGGCGGAGGGGAGATTGGGGGCAAAGCCCCCTTCGTCGCCCACCGAGGTGGAGAGGCCGGCCTTCTTCAGCGCGGCTTTCAGCGTGTGGAACACTTCCGCGCCCCAGCGGATCGCCTCGCGCACGGTGGGCGCGCCGACCGGCAGGATCATGAATTCCTGAAAGTCGATCGGATTGTCGGCGTGGGCGCCGCCATTGATGATGTTCATCATTGGCACCGGCAGCACGCGCGCCTGCACGCCGCCGATATAACGGTAGAGCGGCAGCGAGGAGGCGTCGGCGGCGGCCTTGGCGACGGCCAGCGAGACGCCCAGAATGGCGTTGGCGCCGAGGCGCGACTTGTTCGGCGTGTCGTCGAGCTCGATCAGCGCCTCGTCGACCGCCACCTGATCCTCGGCCTCGAAGCCGACGAGCTCGCCTGCTATGTCCTCATTGACGCTCTGCACGGCGTCCAGCACGCCCTTGCCGAGATAGCGGGTCTTGTCGCCGTCGCGCTTCTCCACCGCCTCATGGGCGCCGGTGGAGGCGCCCGACGGCACGGCGGCGCGGCCGAAGGAGCCGTCCTCCAGCACGACCTCGACCTCGACCGTGGGATTGCCGCGCGAATCGAGTATCTCGCGAGCGTGAATATCGATGATTTCGGTCATATCGGGGCCTCTTTGGAGCGTCTGGCTGCGCGGTTGCGCGCGTTGTAGACCGAACCGCGCCGGGACGAAAGCCTCGAAAACCGGCGAAAGGCCGGTTCCCTGTTGCGTTTCCGGCGCTATTTCGGCGGCGCGCCGGCGAAACGCTCGAGATCGAAGGCCTCGACGTCGCGCAGCAGCTCGACGAAGGCGGTCGCCCAATAATCGGCCGCGGCCTCGCCCTTGGCGGCGCTGGCCGCTGCGGCGTCGCCGATCGCCCCTTCCTTGGAGAGGTCCTGCGTCTTCCAGCCGAAGCCGATCGGCCGATCGGCGCGCAACCAGGTGAAATCGCGCTCGAAATCGGCGCTGGCGGAGCGAAAATGCCGCGCCCGCGCCATATCGACGAAATCCGGCGCGAGCGCGAGCATCAGCGAGGTCTCGATCTCTCCGCCATGGATGCCGAGGCGGATCTCCTCCTCGCCGAACAGGCCGTCCGGATAGCCGAAGCGATGCCAGGAGCAGGCGACGGCGAGCAGCTCGTGGCGAATGCGCAGCTCCAGCGCCGCCTGGGAGATCAGCGCCGAGTTGCCCCCATGCGAATTGAGGAGTACGAGCTTGCGGCAGCCGGCGCGGGCGACGCCTTCGCCGATCTCGCAGAGAAGGCGCAGCGCCGTTTCATGCGAGAGGCTGAGCGTGCCGGGAAAATCGCCATGCTCGATGGAGACGCCGATCGCCTGCAATGGCAGGAACAGCGCGTCGAGATCGTCCGGCAGGCGGTCGACCACACGCTCGATCATGCCGCGCATGATCTGCGAATCGACGCCGACCGGCAGATGCGGCCCATGCTGCTCGACGGCGGCGATGGGCAGCACGGCAATGACGCGCTCCATCTCGAGGTCGCGATAGTCGATGGTGGCGAGGTCGATCCAATAGCGGGACGGGAGCATGGCGGAGAGGGTAGACCTTTCGGACGGGGATCGCCATAGCTCGGCGCGTCCTTCTCCCGTTTACGGGAGAAGGTGGCCCGACGAAGTCGGGTCGGATGAGGGTCCCTCGGCGTTGGCGTGCGGTTCGGATCGTCGATTGGAGCCCGTTCGGCCCTCATCCGACCCTGCTTCGCAGGGCCACCTTCTCCCACGAGTGGGAGAAGGGAGAACCCGTAGATTGTAGAAAACTGGTGAGGCAATCGATGACGAAACGCTTCGCAGCACAGATCGCGGCTTTGGCTTTCTTCCTCTGCGCCCTTCCGGCCTTCGCGCTGGACAAGGTCTCCTTCGCCACCAATTGGCGGGCGCAGGCCGAGCATGGCGGCTTTTATCAAGCCCTCGTCGATGGCACTTACGCCAAATACGGCCTGGACGTCACAATATTGCAGGGCGGTCCGCAGTCCAACGCCCGGCTGCTGCTCGCCGCCGGCCGCGTCGATTTCTGCATGGGCGCCAATCTCAACCAGACCTTCTCGGCCGTGCAGCAGAAGGCGCCCATCGTCGCCGTCGCTTCCATGTTCCAGAAGGACCCGATCATCTTCATGTCGCATCCGGGCGAGGGTTTCGATCGTTTCGAGGATCTGCCCAAGGCGACGGCCTTCATCGGCAATGACAATCTCGTCTCGGTCTATCAATGGCTGAAACAGGCCTATGGCTTCAAGGAAGAGAAGATCAAGCCCTACACTTTCAACTCGGCGCCCTTTCTCGCCGACAAGAAATCGATTCAGCAGGGCTATCTGACCTCGGAGCCTTTCGAGATCGCGCGACAGGGCGGCTTCACGCCCAATGTCTTCCTGCTCGCCGATTACGGCTATGACAGCTATTCGACGACGATCGAGACGCGCAAGGAGACGATCGAGACCAAGGCCGATCTCGTGCAGCGCTTCGTCGACGCGTCGATCATCGGCTGGTATCATTACATCTACGGCGACAATAGCGCCGCCAACGCCGCCATCCGCAAGGACAATCCCGAAATGTCCGAGGGCCAGCTCGCTTATTCCGTCGAGAAGCTGAAAGAGCGTGGCATCGTCGACTCCGGCGATTCGCTCAGCCTCGGCATTGGCGCGATGACCGACGCGCGCCTGCGCAGCTTCTTCGACAAAATGGCCAAGGCCGGCGTCTTCCCCGCCGATCTTCCTATCGCCCAGGGCTATACGACGCGCTTCGTGAACAAGAAGGTCGGGCTGGAGCTGCGACCTTCGCACGCTATGGGGGCGCAGTGACGGTGGGCGTCGCGGAGCCTCTGGTCTCGCTGCGCGGGATCGGCAAAAGCTTCGCCAATGGCGTCGCGGCGCTCGAGAATTTCCATCTCGACCTTCGCGACGGCGAGTTTCTGACCTTGCTCGGCCCGTCGGGCTGCGGCAAATCCACGGCGCTGCGGCTCATCGCCGGCCTCGCGACGCCGAGCGCCGGCGTCATCGATTGGCGTGACTCGGCCGCGGCGCACAACATCGGCTTCGTGTTTCAGGAGGCGACGCTGCTGCCCTGGGCCGATGTCTTCGCCAATGTCTATCTGCCGCTGCGCCTCGCCGGCAAGACGCGCGAGGCCGCGGCTCCGCTGGTGCGCGAGACGCTGGCGCTCGTCGGTCTCGCCGATTACGAGACGGCGCTGCCGCGCCAGCTCTCCGGCGGCATGAAGATGCGCGTCGCCATCGCCCGCGCGCTGGTCACGCGGCCCAGACTATTGTTGATGGACGAGCCCTTTGCCGCGCTCGACGAGGTAACGCGCTTTCGCCTCGGCGACGATCTTCTCGCGATGAAGCAAAGGCTCGATACGACGATCGTCTTCGTCACCCATTCCATTTACGAGAGCGTCTATCTCTCGACGCGCATACTGGCGCTTTCCGCGCGCGGTGGCGCGATCGTCGATGCGATCGACATAGATGCGGCGATCGCGCGCGACGAAGAATTCCGCACCAGTTCCGAGTTTGCGCAATATTGCCGGCGCGCCTCCGCCGCTCTCCGCTGCGCCTATGGGGAGGAATTGCGATGAGCGGCGCACGCGCCAAAAAGACGCCCTTGCTGCGCGATGCGATATTGCCGCTCGTCGTGCTGGCCTGCGCGCTCGCCGCCTGGGAAGCGGCGGTCTATCTTTGGGATATTCCATCCTATGTGCTGCCGGCGCCGAGCCTCATCGCAGCGACGCTGGTGAAGGACCGTGCGATTCTCTTCGCCTCGCTCATCGTCACGCTGACGACGGCGCTGGAGGCGCTGGCGCTGGCGACGATCGGCGGCGTCGCCCTGGCTCTGCTCATCTCGCGCTCGCGCTTGATGGAGCGCGCTCTCATGCCTTTCGCCATCGTGCTGCAGGTGACGCCTATCATCGCCATAGCGCCGCTGCTGTTGGTCTATCTCGCCCCCGCCGAGGCGGTGCTGGTCTGCGCCTTTCTCGTCGCCTTCTTCCCCATTCTCGCCAATACCTCGCTCGGCCTCGCCTCGGTCGATCGCTCATTGGTCGAGCTTTTCGATCTCTATCGCGCCTCGCCCTGGCAAAAGTTCGTCCTTCTGCGCGCGCCGGCGGCGCTGCCGCAATTTTTCGCCGGGCTGCGCATCGGCGGCGGCCTCGCGCTCATCGGCGCCATAGCGGCGGAGCTCGCGGCCGGCGCCGCGGGGCAGGGGGCGGGCCTCGCCTTCCGCATTTCGGAGGCGGGCTACCGGCTCGACATTCCGCGCATGTTCGCGGCGCTGGCGCTGGTGTCACTGGCGGGAATCGTCATTTACGCGGGGCTGACGGCGCTGTCGCGCCTCGCCCTCTCACGCTGGCACGAGAGCGCGCGCGGATTGGACGATTAGCGCACCCTCATCGCCCGGCGCCCACCTGGGCGCAGCGCGCATCGGCGGTCTTGAAATAAGGCGGATCGCAGGGCGCGAAGTCTTCCGGGCACATTTTCTCGCAGAATTGCACGGGGACGACGTAGGTCTGAGCCGGCTGCGGCTGGCGGGGAGGGCGCTCGGCGGCCTGCGCCGCGCCGAGGGCGCCGAACAGAGCCGCGACCAAAGCAATCGAAGCGCGCATTATGATTCCTCCGAAGTCTGGAGCGAATCAGCGATCTCTGCGCGCTTCGCCCACCGCGTCGACCCCATATATATCGTTGCGGAAATGGACTGTGCCATTCGCAGAAGCCCATCCGGTCATATACACCCACACCACCGGCACGGGCTTGGGCAGATTCACGTCCTGGCGCTCGCCGCCGATCTTGGCCATGATCGCGGCCTTGTCCCATTGTCCGCCCGGCGCGCCGCCGACGCCCTCCAGCAGCCAGGCCGCGAGGTCATAGACGCCTTCGACGCGCACGCAGCCATGCGAGAGAAAGCGATAATCGCTCGCAAAGAGCCGCTTGCTCGGCGTGTCATGCATATAGACGGCGTGCTTATTGGGCATTGCGATGCGGATCGAGCCGAGCGAGTTCTGCGCGCCGCTGTCCTGGCGCAGCGTGTAATTGACGGCGCGCTCGCTGGCCCAATTGATCGATTTCGGCTCCACCTCGGTCCCGCGATTGTCGAAGACGCGAATGCGCGCCTTGGCGAGATAGGACGGGTCCTTCTGCATCTTGGGCATGATCTCGTTCTTGATGATCGAGACCGGGACCGTCCATGTGGGATTGAGATTGACCGCGCCGATTTTCGCCTCGACCTCGGGCGAAGGATGCTCGACATCGCCGACGATCGCCGTATAGCGCCGCGCGACATGGCCGTTCTCCACGGCGTCGACGGCGGCGGAGGGGATGTTGACGACGATATAGCGCGGGCCGAAGGGGAAATCATTGCCGGCGAGCCGCTGCGCCGAGGAGGCGAGCTGGCGGAAGCGCACCGAGGCCGGAATATCCAGCTCGCGCAGCGTCGCGCCGGCGACCACGCCGGTCTGCCTCAGCCCCATGCGGAATTGAAAATGTTTCACCGCTTGCGTGAGGCCCGCGTCCCAGGCCTCGCCGCCGGCGGCCTCGGCCGGCAGATCGCCCTCGGCGGCGAGACGCTTGCGCAGCGCCGCCACCGCCTTGCCGCGCGCGCCGGGCTGGAGCGTCGTTCCGACCTTCGGCCAGCCGCCGGCGTCGGCGATCGCCGCATAGCGTTCGGAGGCGAGCGAGGTGGCGAAAAAGGTCTCGGGCTGCAGCGCCGGCGTCGGATCGTCGGAGAGCGCCATCTCGCGCGGCGGCGCGGGCTTGGGCTTTGGTTTCGGCTTGGGGGCGGCCGCCGTTCGCGGCGCCGCCGTCGTCGGCGCGGCGCCGCCGGGCTCGGCGGGGGCCGCAGCGGGAGCCGGCGCGGGCGCGGCGGGTTGCGATGTCGCGGCCGGCGCCGGGGCGGGCGCCGCGGCGGCGGTCGGCTCCGCGGCCGTCTGCGCCAGCGCGGGAAGGATAGGCGCGGCGAGCGAGGCGGCGGCCGCCAAAGTCGTGAAAGCGAGACGAAGCTGTCGAATCCGTAACTTGTGTCGCATGTCGTTCCGCGCCAGAATCGCGCCCGAAAGTCGCCGATGCATTGCTTTATCGGAGCTTTTCCGCCTTGCGAGGCCCGCGGTCAACCCGCCGGGCGCCCCCGCGGCGATATTCCGCGAAAGGATTTTCGAAAGATGCGGCGTTTTTTCCGTCTTTTTCTCGCGGCCATCGGGATTGTTCTCGCGGTCTGCCGCGGCGCTTCCGCCGCGCCCGCCCTCGAAGCGAGCGATGTCGCGGAGCTCGTCGATCCGATCATGACGGAATGGATCGACCATGGCGGCGCCGGCGCCGTGGTCGTGGTGGTCGATCGCGACCGCACGATCTTCGCCAAGGGCTATGGCCTCGCCGACAAGGACACGAACCGTCCCTTCACAGCCGGTCGAACGCTCGTTCGACCGGGGTCGATCTCCAAGCTCTTCACCGGAATTGCGGCGATGCAGCTCGTCGACGAAGGCAGGCTCGATCTCGACCGCGACGTCTCCGACTATGTCGGCTTCGCGATCCCGACGCCGCCCGGCGGCCACCCCGTGACCTTGCGCCTTCTGCTGACGCATCGCGCCGGTTTCGAGGAACATTTCAAGGATCTCTTCTCCCGCGCGAGCGAGCCCATGCCGCTCGCCGCCTGGGTCGCGAAATCGCTTCCGCCGCGCATCTTCCCCAATGGCGATGTGACCGCCTATTCGAATTACGGCATGGCGCTCGCCGGCTATGTCGTCGAGCGCGTCTCCGGAGAGAGCTTTCCCACTTATGTCGAGCGTCACATTCTCACGCCGCTGCGCATGGAGCGCGCCACCTTCCGTCAGCCTCTGCCAGAATCGCTCGCGCCGCTGATGGCGAAGGGCTATCGCGGCCTCGGCTGGCCGCCGCTCGATTATTTCGAGACCATAGCCGCGGCCCCGGCCGGCGCCCTCGCCGCGACGGGCGAGGATATGGGCCGTTTCATGCGCGCGATTCTGAATGGCGGCGAGCTCGACGGCGCGCGGATTCTCCCCTCCGCGCGGCTGGAGCAGATGCTGACGCGGGATGCGCCGGGCGGCGAGCTCGGGCTCGTCTTCATCATGCGCCGGCTCGGCGGAGCCGAAGCCGTCGGCCATGGCGGCGGCACGCAGGCATTCTTCAGCGATCTGGAGCTGTTTCGCGAGAGCGGCGTCGGCGTCTTCGTCTCGCGCGACGGCTTCAGCGATCAGCAATCGCCGCCGGATGTCGCGCAAGCCTTGGCGAAGCGTCTCGCGCCGGAGGAGGCGCCCGCGGCCGCGGCGCCCGCTGATCCCCGGCTGGCGGGCGTCTATCGGGGAAGTCGGCGGGCGGAGACCAATTTCATGAGCGTCATGGCCTTGGCGTCGCAGCAGCTCATTCGGGTCGAGCCCGATGGCGGGCTGAGGTTTCTGCCGGCTCTCTGGCCCTTCGGCGCCGGTCGCGCGATGAAGCCTGTCGGCGCCGATGTCTATGAGGGGCCGGGCGGCTGGCGCTTTTCCGCCGTTCTCGGCGCCGAGCCCTATCTCGACGGCGGCGGGCAGCGGCTCATGCGCGCGCCCTGGGCGATCGACGCCCGCTGGCTCGTCCCCGCCTTCGCGGCCAGCGTCGCCTTTGCGCTGTTCTCGCTGCTCGCATGGCCCGTCGCCGCGCTCTGGCGGCGCTGGCGCAAGCGAGCGTCCGACCTGCCGCCCGCGGATCGCCGATGGCTCGTCATCGTCAGGCTCGCGGTTCTCGCCGATCTCCTCGTGATCGCGGCCCTAGCGACGCTCGCCGCGCGCAACGACGCCAGCCTCTTGAACGATGCGTTAGATCCGGCGCTGATCGCGATCTATGCGCTGGCCTGGCTCGGCGCGCCGGGGGGCGGGGTCGCGCTCTTCGTCGCCGTCGACTTCTGGCGCCGGCGCGTCGGCGGGAGATGGACGCGCCTCCATCAGAGCGCGCTGGCGGCGAGCGGGCTCGTCATCGGCTATGTCTTTCTCGTCTTCCACATTGCCGGAACGACGCTGAATTATTGAGCGGAGGTTCGACCCGTCATGCGGCGGAGCAGAGCGGCGGCGGCCTCCAATTGACGGTCCGCTCCGGCCGAATAGGGGAGGTCGTAAGGAGACGCCAGCGTCGGCTCGACGCCGACTCCCTCCAGCGTGGCGCCATCGACCTCGACTGTCTGCACTGCGAGCAGCAGCAGACTGTCGTCGTCGAGCAGAAAAGCTTGGCCACCCGCCACGGCGCCGGCGGTGCGGCTTCCGACGAGCGGCACGCCGTTGGCGGCCAGCGAGTGAGCCAAGACCTCGGTTCCGCTGCGCGTGCGATGGTTCACGATCGCGACCATCGGCCTGCCACAACGTCCCAAGCGGCTCGACCGCCGTCGTCCGTCGCGCGAGGTGGTGACGAATTCGGGGGCCTTGCCGAGGAATGTGTTGACGGCGTCGGGGCGCGCGCCGCCCCAGCGGCAGCGCAGATCGAGGATGAGGCCGTCGGCCGAGGCCAGAGGCTCTTGCGAGAGCGATCTGTCCACCTGATTTCGGATCGCCTCGGAATGATAGGCCCACATGCGAAGATAGGCGAAGCGCCTGCCTTCACTCTCGACGACTCGCGCGCTCTTGCGCACGCTCGCGAGAAGAACGTCCGACGGCCGCAGCGACGCGACCTTGACGGAAATCTCGACGAGCGGCGCATCCTTTCGCCTGCGGACGGAGACGATCCTCTCGGCTCCGAGCGGGCCGCTCATCGGGTCGTTCGGGCGAAACGGCTTCCCGTCGAGGCCGACGATCTCGTCGCCGGCGAGAAAACCCGCCGCCTCGGCGGGCGTGTCGGCATAGACGGCGGTCACGAAGCTCGCGGAGCCGAAAGTCTCGGTCGCGATGCCGACGCCGGCATAAGCAACCGCGCCGTCCGGCGGAAAGGCCGCGGCGAGCGTGCGCGGACCTCGCGGACGGTAGATGTCGAGATTTTCGTAGTAATCGAGGCTCGATGGCGCATAGCGCGCCGTGTGCGAGAGGCCGAGTGCCGCGAGGAAATCGTCGATGGCCCTCGTCGCCTCGGCCGGCGTCGCCGCCGCCTCGAGAGCGTGCCTATGCGTCGCCAGCGCCTCCTCGACTCGCGCGGGAAAAATGAAATTCGCCCTAGCGAGCTCGACGACCCGCGCGCAGACAGCCGCGGGCGCGTCCGCAGGCTGCGCTCGCCCGAGAGCGGAGCTCAGCGACGCCGCCGCCAGCGTTCCGGCGCCGCGAATGATCTGTCGACGGGTTTGCATAGCCCCCTCATTTTCAAAAAAGCGCTCGAATAAATCCGAGCGCGAACATGAGCGCGTGCTGTGTTCTATTTGCGGCGCCGCCCGCCGATGCGCGCCCCCTCTTCGCCCGCCCTCTTCGCCCGCCCCTTGCCTTTTCTCCCCGTCCCGCCCATACCGCGCCGCAGCGAGATCGCTCGAGGAAACGGGACGCCATGGGCTTCAAATGTGGAATCGTCGGCCTGCCGAATGTCGGCAAGTCGACCCTCTTCAACGCGCTGACGCAGACGGCGGCCGCGCAGGCGGCCAATTACCCCTTCTGCACGATCGAGCCCAATGTCGGCGACGTCGCCGTGCCCGATCCGCGCCTCGACAAGCTCTGCGAGATCGCCGGCTCCAAGCAGATCATCCCGACGCGCCTCACCTTCGTGGACATCGCCGGCCTCGTGCGCGGCGCCTCCAAGGGCGAGGGGCTCGGCAATCAGTTCTTGGCCAATATCCGCGAATGCGACGCTATCGCCCATGTGGTGCGCTGCTTCGAGGATGGCGACATCACCCATGTCGAGGGCGACGTCGATCCGATCCGCGACATTGAGACGATCGAGACCGAGCTGATGCTCGCCGATCTCGAGAGCCTGGAGAAGCGCGTGGTTCCGCTCGAGAAGAAGGCCAAGGGCGGCGACAAGGACGCCAAGGAGCTGCTCGATCTGATGCGCCGCTGCCTCGATCTGGTGCGCGACGGCCGCCCCGCCCGCCTCGTCGCGATCGCGCCGGAGGAGCGCGGCGCGCTCGCCGGTCTCGGCCTGCTGTCGTCCAAGCCCGTCCTCTATGTCTGCAATGTCGAGGAAGGCGCCGCCGCGGAGGGCAATTCCTTCTCGCAGAAGGTCGCCGCGCGGGCGCGCGAGGAGGGCGCGGCGAGCGTCGTCGTCTCGGCCAAGATCGAGAGCGAGATCGCCGTGCTGCCGGCCGAGGAGCAGAAGGACTATCTCGAGGCGGTGGGGCTCGAGGAGCCGGGCCTCAACCGCGTCATCCGCGCCGGCTATGCGCTGCTGCGCCTCGTCACCTACTTCACCGTGGGACCCAAGGAGGCGCGCGCCTGGACGATCGAGCAGGGCACGCGCGCGCCGCAGGCGGCGGCCGTCATCCATACGGATTTCGAGAAGGGTTTTATTCGCGCCGAGACGATCGCCTATGAGGATTATGTCGCGCTGCGCGGCGAGGCGGGCGCGCGGGAGGCGGGCAAGTTCCGGCTCGAGGGCAAGGACTATGTCGTCGCCGACGGCGACGTGCTGCATTTTCGATTCAATACCTGACGCGGGGGCGGCGCTCCTGAGGCGGGAGCGGCGCTGGCCGCGCTATTGATGCGCTTGTCGAGGGCGACTGTTGCTCGACACTTTTGCAAAGGCGCCGGGGCCACAGGCGCTATCGCACGCTCTGACCCGCCATGCCTCTGGCCATGCGCCGCCGCCGCCTTATCTCTCCCGATTCGCAAGGTTC
The DNA here is from genome assembly GCF_018887255.1 of Methylosinus sp. KRF6. Taxonomy (NCBI): domain Bacteria; kingdom Pseudomonadati; phylum Pseudomonadota; class Alphaproteobacteria; order Hyphomicrobiales; family Methylocystaceae; genus Methylosinus; species Methylosinus sp. KRF6. Next base: position 2,097,745 of record NZ_JAHLJF010000001.1, read on the forward strand.
GCGGCAAGGGAGGGACGCATGAGCGATCGCGGCGTCATCGAGCAGAGGGGGAACGGCCGAGGCCAATTTCGAGGCCGCCCTTATGACATAGCCTGCCTGGTCCTCGGCGGGATCGTCTGCATCGCGCCTTGGCTTTTCGGCTATCATCACGACGTCACGGCGGCCGCGGCGAGCTGGATCGCCGGCAGCTTCATCGTCGTCGCGGCGGCGATCGCGCTCACCAGCTACACGCGGCTCTTCCGCGAGGTGAATGTCGTGCTCGGCGCGCTTACGGCTTTCGCGCCATGGCTGCTGCGCTTCGAGCACAATGTCCCCGCCGCCGTGGCTCTCGGCGCGCTGGGCGGGCTCGTCGCCTTTATCGCAGCCGCCGAGCTTTTGTTCTGGCCGGAGACGGATTCCGGCCTCTGAGCTATTTCGCCGGCGGCGTGCAGACCACCGAGCTCTCGTTCAGCACGAAGCAGATCGACATCTGCCCAGAGCGCAGATCGACGCGAAACACGCCGCCCTCACCCGTATGACGCGAGGCTATGAGGGCGTATTCGCTGAATTGTCCGGCCTTGGCGCCCTCGCCCGGCGGATAGCAGAGCGTGACGCCGATGGCGGCGCCTTCCTTCAGCCCATATTGGCAGGCCCCGACCTCGCCGCTGGCGCGGTCGAGCCGAAACACCCGGTTGAGATCTGTCTGCGGGGCGGCGAGAAATTCGTAATTGCCGGCGAGCGCCGCGCCGATCGACGTGAAGAAGATCGGCGCCGCCAGGGCGGCCCCGCGAGAGAGGAGACGAATGGCTGCGCGCAAGGTTACACTCCCTTCGACGAATCACCGGGCGCAGTCTACACGCCGATGCGGCAATCGCGAGACGGCGTCCGGCGCGGCCTCGCGGAGAAGGGCAGGGGGATGGTCGGCGCGCCGATTTTGGTCTTCGATCTCGACGGCACGCTCGCCGACACGGCCGGCGACCTCATCGCCACATTGGGGGTCCTGCTGGAGCGCGACGGCCGCGCGCCCGTGCCGCTCTCGGCCGTGCGCGCGCTGGCCGGCGCGGGGGCGCGGGCGATGATCGAGCGCGGCTTCGCCGCCACCGGGGCGCCGCTCGCGCCGGAGCGGGTGGAGGAGCTGTTTCCGGTCTTCATCGACCATTATCGCGAGCGAATCGCCGTCGAGACCCGGCTTTTCCCCGGGGCCGAGGCGGCGCTGGCGCGTTTCGCCGAGGCCGGCTTCACGCTGGCGGTCTGCACCAACAAATCCGAGGAGCTCGCCTTTCTGCTGCTCGAGCGCCTCGGCGTCGCCGAGCGATTCGCCGCGATCTGCGGCCGCGACACATTTCCAGTGCACAAGCCCGACCCCCGCGCGCTGACGCTGACGATCGACAAGGCCGGCGGAAGGGCCGATCGCGCGGTGATGATCGGCGATTCGCAAACCGACATAGCGACGGCCAAGAACGCCGGCGTGCCGGTGGTGGCCGTGGATTTCGGCTATACGGATATTGCGGTTTCGAGTTTCGGCCCGGACCGGGTGATCTCCCATTTCGACCAATTATGGCAGGCCGTGGCTTCGCTTCGGGCTCTAGAAGCCTCGACGTGCACAGAAGCCTCGCCCTGCACTTGACGGAATGCGCCGTCGTCTCTTAGAGACATAGTCGGCCACTAAGGCTTTCGGGCGGCTAGCTCAGCGGGAGAGCACTCCCTTCACACGGGAGGGGTCACAGGTTCAATCCCTGTGCCGCCCACCATTCCACCCAGTTTCGCTGAAATTCGTCGTCGATGCCGCGCTCGAGCCTATGGCGAAAGTCTTGCGCCGGCGCGATCACTGTGGCACAAGGCCGCCCAACGCTGCAGTAGCTCAGTGGTAGAGCACTCCCTTGGTAAGGGAGAGGTCGAGAGTTCAATCCTCTCTTGCAGCACCATCGCCTCTCCCCCTCGGCAATTTGCGACCACAGGCTCCGCGAGCCTCTTCGTGCGTCCAAAATTCGCGCAAAATGAGGATTTCGAAGCGGCCGTGGTGACCGAACCGCCCCGCCCAAACGCCGCAACTTCAATTCGTCATCGGGATGCCGAAAGATAGCTTCGCTTTTTCAATATGATATAAAATTGACGACGGTTTCGTGAAAAAAATCGAATGGACCTGTTGACAGTTTGGAGGGGGTGGCCCTATAAAGCGGCCATCGACGGCGGCGCTGCCAACGAGCAGCGAACGA
>NZ_JAHLJF010000001.1:2100039-2113050 GCF_018887255.1 Methylosinus sp. KRF6
CCCTCCGACATCATACGACGCCGGCCGAAGGGGGCATCCACCCCATCAGTTCAGGGAGCATCGCGGCGTGCGGGCCATAGCGTTCGACAACAGCACACATCGCCTTCAACGGCGATTATGTCTGGCCGGCCGAGCCCTTTCAAAACACCTTCCGCCCCCTTCGAAACCCCCGCGCCGACTTCCTCGACGCGGCATAGCGTATGATTTGGAACAGATTCCACGATGACCCCTATGAAGATCATGGGCGGCGAATTCGGCGCGGCATTCGCAGGCCCGAGGCGCCATGGGTAACGAAAACCGAGAGAGTTTATTCGCGTAATCAAGGGCAGCGCGACGCTATGGAGAGCTGGTCAGACGAACAGTATGTCCCCAAGCTCGTCTTCCGCGTCCGAGGCGAGCGAAGCCACTCGGCAATAATCCGCCGACTCGGCGACGCCTCGGTGGATAACCCGCTCGCCTTCCGTCGTGTAAAGCCGCCAAAACGCCTCGAGCAGCGAGCGCGACGCCGCTACGCCCTCGAAACTTTCCGGCAGATCTCCCGCGACTTGTTCGAGATCACGCGCCGCGCGGCTCGACGTGTCGCAGACTCGCTGCTGCGGGGCGAGTTCGGCGATTGAGCGGCCGAGAAACTCTTTCACGCGACGACTGCCCGTCAGCAAGGCCCCGAAAGCCCCCTCGAGGCGCTCCGCCACCGCATCCAGATCGCCGAGCGTCGCCGACAGGTCCGCTCCGAAATCGTCCATGGCCACGCTCGACTTTTTTGCTTCGAAGCCGCGTGCGAGCGAGAGCGCGCGTGCGAGCGAGGGCATGAGCAGCTCTGCGTCACAGGAAATTCTTTGCGCATCGCTGCGCAATTGCTCGGCGATGACGCCGAGCGCGAGGCCGCTGGAGCCGAACTGGCGAGACTTCAATCCGGCGTTGATTCCGACGAGCATCATCTGCTTTACCGCCTGCTCCAGCGAGCTCATCCGCTCTTGCAAGGAAATCAACGTCTGCAGCGTCTCGATCTTGATGTCCTCGACCGCGGCTGAAGCAGTCGCGCATTCCTGCATGAGCTGGCTCGAGGCTTCGAGCTTCTCCATCAGCGCCTCGAGGAAAGAGCCGTGTCCGGAATTTCCCGCGCCCCAAATCTCCGCGCCCTCGGATCCGATCGCCGCGCAGTCGCCGACGAGCTGCTTGAGCGCGTCATGGACGTGACGAAGCCCCTCCTCGAAGCCGCGCGACGCAGCATCGATCTGCGCCGCCTCCAACAGGCATGTGGTTCTCAGCGTCGCAACCGCCTCCGCGTCCCCGAGCGTTCGAGACTCCACGCACGACATACGCAAGGCGTCGACAACATGCTCGATGCGCTGGCGTGTGGCGTCGCCGATCTGCAAGGCGATAATGGCGACGCCGATGGCGGAGGAAATCTGCTTCGAGCGTGCGCCGACGCCCGCTGCGGTCTTCGCCGCCCGACGTCGGCGCTCGTCGACCAGATCGAAAGCTCTGCTCACCTCTTGCGAAACGGCCGCGATCTTGCCGAGATACTGACGCTCGAACTCCGCCTGCGCCAGGCAGGCGGAAGCGAGCTTGCGAATGAGCTCGGCCTGCTCGACGCCATGCGCGTCGACCGTCTGCTGAGCGATCTTGACGGTGCGCGCCATCTCGACCGAAAAAATCGACAGATCTTCGCCGTCCCGGTCCAAACGCGTCGCTTCGATCTTCGCATTGAGCGTCAGGATCGTCATCGTGCGGGCGCCGTCCTGCAAGCGGCCCAGAAGATCGGTCACCTCGCGATTGATTGCGAGCAGCTCGGCCAGCGCGGCATGCTCGCCGGCCATCTGCTCGCCAACGACGCCGAGAGCGCCAGAAATCCTGGCAAGCCGATCCGCCACCTCGCGCATGTCTTCGTTCTCGAGCGCCGTCGACAAGGTCTCGAACGTGGCGGTGAGCCCGCCGAAATCGACGATCGCCTCTCCCAGTCCCGCGCCGATCGCGGCGAAGACGCGCTCGCTGTCCTGAAACACCCCGTCGAGAGACGCGGCGACGCGGTCGACGACGGACAGGGCGGCCGAGTGGCTCATGCGGCTGTCCATTTCGTCGCGCCGACGGTCGGCTCCGCGAGCTCGACGGCGGCAATTTCGCGCGCGATGGCGCTGAGAGGCGTGATCTTGCCCACTGCGCCGATGGCGATGGCCTCCTTCGGCATGCCGAACACGACGCAGCTCTGCTCGTCCTGAGCGATCGTCCGCGCGCCGGCCTGCTTCATCTCGAGCAGGCCTTTGGCGCCATCGTCGCCCATGCCGGTCATGATGACGCCGACCGCATTGGCGCCGGCGCATTGCGCAGCCGAGCGAAACAGCACGTCGACCGAAGGTCGATGACGTGACACGAGCGGGCCGTCCTTGATCGCGACGTGATAGCGCGTTCCGTTGCGCTGCAGCAGCAGGTGCCGATTCCCCGGCGCGATCAGCACGCGTCCGGCGTGCACGAGGTCGCCGTCTTCCGCCTCTTTCACCTCCACTCGACAAAGACCATTGAGGCGGCGCGCGAAGGCGGCGGTGAAATGCTGGGGCATATGCTGCACGATGACCATGCCGGGCGAGGTCTCGGGAAGCGCCTCGAGCACATCTCGCAACGCTTCGGTGCCGCCGGTCGAAGCACCGATGCAGACGATCGTCTCGGTCGGTCGGTGGATCGAGCGCAGCGCCGGCGGCGGCAGCATGACATCGGCGGTGAGCTTGCGCTCGACGATGTTGGCGCGCGAGACGGCGCTGCGCCGCTTCGAATGAGCGGCGGCCCGCACGGCGTCGGAGACGCGCACCTTCGCCTCCATGAGAAATTGCTTGGTGGCAATATGCGGCTTGGCGATGACGTCCACGGCCCCCGCCTCCATGGCGTCGACCAGCGCCTTCGAGCCCGCTTCCGTCAAGCTCGAGCAGATCACCACCGGCATCGGCTTCTGCGACATGATCTTGCGCAGGAAAGTGATGCCGTCCATGCCCGGCATCTCCACGTCGAGAATGATCACATCTGGAATTTCCGCCTGAATGCGGCGCGCCGCCGCATAGGCGTCGGCGGCCGTTCCCATCACCTCGATGTCCGGCTCGGCGCCGAGCATGTCGCTCAATGTCTGACGCACGGAGGCGGAATCATCTACGATGAGAACGCGAATTTTCGTCGACGCGATCACGCGCGTCCTCCTTCTCGTCGATAAACCGTGGACGCGATCTGCCGCAATCCGGGCTGCTTGGCGCCGGCCATCGATTCCGAATGGCCGAGCAGCAGATAACCGCCTGGCCGCAGATGCCGGCAGAGATTGGCGACTACGGCATGCTGAGTCGCAGCAGAGAAGTAAATGAGCACATTACGACAGAAAATCACGTCCATGTCGTCGTCGGCCGGATAGGACGAGTCCATCAGATTGAGCCGCTCGAAACGCGTGAGGCGCCGCAGTTCCGGCACGATGCGCGCCTCGCGGCGCGCCGGATTGCGCGAGCGCATCACATATCGCTCGCGCATCGCCGGCGGCGTCGGCGCGAGCATCTCCTCGGGATAGATCGCGCGCTTGGCCTGCTCCAAGGCCGCCGAGCAGATATCGGTGCCGAGAATGCGGAAGTGGAAGGACTCGACTTTTGCGAGATCCGCTAGCACCATCGCGATCGTATAGGCTTCCGCTCCGATCGACGACGCGGCGCTCCAGACATTCAGACGATCGGTTCGGCTCCGCCGCTGCGCGAGCAGCTGCGGCATGATCTTCTGCGCCAACATATGAAAATGCTCCGGCTCGCGAAAAAAATCCGTCTTGTTCGTCGTCATGCAATCGATGAGTTGAACGCTCTCGCTCGCGAGCCCGCCGCGGTCGAACACGAAACGGGCGTAGTCGTCGAGGTCATGGAGGCCGAGCGCCTTGACCCTGCGGCGCAGCCGGCCCTCGACCATGGTTCGCTTCGATGGCGGCAGCCGAATGCCGACCTCGCTTTCGATGAACGCCGTGAGCGTGCGGAAATGGCGGTCGCTCAGCGCATCGAGCCGGATCGCGCGGGCGGCGTCCTCCACGAGCGCTGGGTCGCTCGCACGCCGAATTGGCTCGCACCCCATCACGCGGCTCGCGGCGCTGTCGAGGCGACCACCAGCGCCATGTCGCCTTCGGCGAGCAGACGCGGCAGATCGAACACGACAACGAACACGCCGTTGCGCCGACCGATACCGCGAATGCACTCCGCGCGCCATCGACCACCGACATTGGGAGGCGGATCGATCGCGTCGCGATCGAGCTCCGTCACCTCGAACACGCAATCCACGAGAAGACCGAGCGCCGCCTCGCCGCCGTCGAGCAGGACATTCACGACGATGAGACGGCTCGCCTCCGTCGCCGCGACGGACGGCAGCCCGAGCTTGGCGCGCAGATCGATGATCGGCACCGCTTCGCCGCGCACGTCGATCATGCCCAGCACATAGGCCGGCGCCTGCGGTAACTTGGTGATGTGGCGATAGTCGAGGATTTCCCGCACCAAGGCGACGGGGAGACCGAAGACCTCGCCGTCGAGGCCCATCGTGACGAATTGGCTCAGGTCCTGTGTCATCTTCGCAATATCCTCGTCTCGCGGTGGCGCTCGGGAGCGCCCTCGTCCATCGAGAGCGTTCCAATCGAGGCTCAGCCGCGTCGGAACTCTGCGTCCAGTTCATCCTCGCCGTGAGAAAGGTCGAGCATGAAGCCGCCCGTTCCGGTCGCCTTCATCGCCGGTCGAGCTGCGCCCGCGCCCTTGTCGGAGCTTGCGCGATGAGAGAGCTCGGCGGCCGCGGCCATCGCCTTCTCGCGCAGCTGGCGAATGGCGGGGCGCCTGCTCTGCGTCGTCGCGACGCGCACCTCGTCGCCGAGGCGGAAATAGGCGATCGTCGATTGTAATTGCTCGGCCTGGCTCGACAGCTCCTCCGAGGTCGCGGAGACTTCCTCCGACGAGCTGGCGTTCTGCTGCGTCACCTTGTCGAGCTGCTGGATCGCCTGATTGATCTGCGCGGCGCCCGCGTCCTGCTCTCGGCAAGCGGAGGTGATCTCCTCGACGAGCGAGGCGGTGCGGCGAATGTCGGGCACGAGCTTGGTCAGCATTTCGCCGGCTTCGCGCGCCGCGCGCACAGTGTCGGTGGAGAGCACGCTGATCTCGGCGGCCGCGGTCTGGCTGCGCTCGGCGAGCTTGCGCACTTCCGAGGCGACCACGGCGAAGCCCTTGCCATGCTCGCCGGCGCGCGCCGCCTCCACCGCCGCATTGAGCGCGAGCAGATCGGTCTGGCGCGCGATCTCCTGCACGATGCCGATCTTGTCGGCGATCGTCTGCATTGCCTGCACCGCGCGGTCCACAGCCTCTCCGCTCGCCTCGGCGTTGCGCGCCGACTGATGCGCAATGGTCTCGGTCTGATTGGCGTTGTCGGCGTTCTGCTTGATGTTGGAGGCCATCTGCTCCATGGACGCGGAGGCTTCCTCGGCCGATGAGGCCTGCTCGGTCGCGCCCTGCGAGAGCTGTTCGGACGACGCCGACAGCTCCTGCGCGCCGGCCGCGACATTATTCGCGGCGCTGGTCGCCTTGACGATGATCTCGCGCAGGTTGGCGACCATGCGCTCGAGCGCAATGCCGAGCGTGTCCTTGTCGGACAGCGGCTTCGCCTGAACGGTCAGATCGCCCGCCGCGATCTTGTCGGCGACGGCGGCGGTGGCGTTGAGATTGCGTGACATGGCGTTGAGCGCCTCGATGAGGTCGGCGACCTCGTCATTGCTGCTCGCCGAGATCTGCTGGCTGAGATCGCCGACCGCCACCGCATTGGCGAGACCGACGGCGCGGCCGAGGCCGCGGCTGATGTTGAAGCCGATCCACAGAGCGGCGCCGACGGCGACGAGCATGGAGCCGGTCAGCGTGATGATGAGCAGCAGCCGCGCCTGCTCGAAATCGCTCACGGCTTGGGCTTTTGCTTCGTCGACAATCTTGCGCTGGAAGGCGATGAATTCGTCGATCGTCTTCAACACCTCCAGGACGCGGGTGCGACCTTCGCCGCCTGAGAGCTCGGCGGCGATGAGCGAGCCGCCCTCGCGCGCAGTGTCGACAGCGCGCGCTTCCATTTTCAGCCAGCGTTCGAGCGCGGTCGAGAACAGCTCCGCGGGCTGAACCATCCCGGCCCGGATCGCTCGGCCTTTGACGCCTTCGGCGCTGGCGGCGAGCGCGGCGGCGTCCGCCTGGATCGGCTTGAGTCGCGATTCGAGGTCCGCCGTAGTCTGCGAGGCGATATAGGCGTACATGTCGCCACGCAGCTTCTCCATCGCCGAATGGATGCGCTCGAGATCGCCGACGAGCAAGGGCGCGTTGTTTCTGGCGGCCGTCTCGGAAAATGCGTTGAAGGCGGCGCGCAGCTCTTTGGCCGTTTCGGCGCCTTCGGTGGCGGCGATGGCGAACGCCTTATTGGCGGAATTCAGCTTGGCGGACCTCAGGACCTTGTCCTGCACAGGATTCAGCGCTTCGACGGCCGCGGCGACCTTGACGATATATTCCTTGCCTTTCGCGCTGGCGACCTCATAGATCGACTCACGCAGCCTGCGCGCGTCCTCGCGCGTCTTCAGCGCGTTGGCGACATGTTTTTCGCTCTCCGCGTCGCTCGACGCGATGATGGCGTTCTTCTCGGAGCGAACGCTGTCCAGCGTGAGCATCTTCATATCTTCCGCCCAGACCAGCCGCTTGACGCGGCCCTCGACGATCGCTTCGAGATTTTCGTTGAGCGCCGCCAGCTTCGTGTAGGAGACGGCGCCCGCCGCCGCCGAGAGAACGATGACGACGCCGAAGGCGGTAGCGAGCTTTGCTTTGACTGTGTATCGCATCGGATGTTCCTGTCACGAAATTTCGATTGTCATCTCTGCGAAACGCTCGCGTCGAGAGAGGGAGCATGGCTCGTCGCGGCGGGCGCGGGGCCTCAGCCTCTTCGGAATTCTGCATCCATCTCGTCCTCTCCACCGGCGAGGTCGAGCACGAAGCCGCCGGTGCCGGTCGCCTTCATCGCCGGCTTGGCGGCGCGCATCGGCTTGCGTCCGCCGGGCGAACGATGCGACAGCTCCGCGGCCGCGAACATCGCCTTCTCGCGCAGTTGGCGCACGCCATGTGCGCCAGTGTCTGCATGGCTCGCCGCGCTGCTTCGCGCTGCTTGGTCGCCGAGGCGGAAGAAAGCGATCGTCGACTGCAATTGCTCGGCCTGACTCGACAGCTCCTCCGAGGTCGCGGAGACTTCCTCCGACGAGCTGGCGTTCTGCTGCGTCACCTTGTCGAGCTGCTGGATCGCCTGATTGATCTGCGCGGCGCCCGCGTCCTGCTCTCGGCAAGCGGAGGTGATCTCCTCGACGAGCGAGGCGGTGCGGCGAATGTCGGGCACGAGCTTGGTCAGCATTTCGCCGGCTTCGCGCGCCGCGCGCACAGTGTCGGTGGAGAGCACGCTGATCTCGGCGGCCGCGGTCTGGCTGCGCTCGGCGAGCTTGCGCACTTCCGAGGCGACCACGGCGAAGCCCTTGCCATGCTCGCCGGCGCGCGCCGCCTCCACCGCCGCATTGAGCGCGAGCAGATCGGTCTGGCGCGCGATCTCCTGCACGATGCCGATCTTGTCGGCGATCGTCTGCATGGCCGTGACGGCGCGGGCGACCGCTTCCCCGCTCGCTTCCGCATTGCGCGCCGATTGATGCGCGATGGTCTCGGTCTGATTGGCGTTGTCTGCGTTCTGCTTGATGTTGGACGCCATCTGCTCCATTGAAGCGGACGCCTCCTCCGCCGAGGCCGCCTGCTCCGTCGCGCCCTGGGAGAGCTGCTCCGCCGATGCGGCGAGCTCCTGCGCTCCGGCCGTGACATTGCTCGCCGCGTCGGACGTCTTGGCGACCACCTCTCGCAGATTGGCGACCATCTTTTTCAGCGCCGCGACGAGATCGCCGATCTCGTCGTCACTGTCAGCGGTGATGTTGCGAGAGAGATCGCCATCTGCGACGGCGCTCGCAAGCGTGACGGCCCGGTTGAGGCCGCGGCTGATCGAGTAGCCGATCCAGAGCGCGGCGGCGGCGGCGACGGAGATCGAAACGGCCAAAACGAGAACAAGCAGCGTCCGAGCCTGATCATAGTCCGAGGCGGCCTTTGCTCTGGCCTCATCGACCAGATTGCGCTGAAAAGTGATAAATTCATCGAGCGACTTCGTCACCTCGGCGGCAAGAATGCGCTTTTGATTGCTCGACAGGTCGGCGGCGTAAACCGAACCACCCTCACGCGCAATGCCGATCACGCGCGCCTGTGTCTTCAGCCATTGATCAAAGGCGGCTCCGAAATGCTCCGCCGCCTGAACCATCCCCGCTTTCATGGCCCTCGACTTGATCGCTTCGGCGCTCGCGGCGATTGTCGCCGCGTCTGCCTGAAGCGCCTTGGCGCCCGATTCGAGCTCCGCCATTGTCGGCGCCGAAATATAGAGGTGCGTGTCTCCGCCCAGAGTCTCGATGGCCGAGTGAAGCCGCTCGAGATCGTTCACGAGCAGGGAGGCTCCGTTTTTCGCGGCCACCTCGGAAAAGGCGTTGAAGGCCGCGCGAAGCTCCTTGGCCTTGGCGGCTCCTTCGGTCGTTGCGAGGCTGCGGGCTTTCGAGGCGGAGTTCAATTTCGCGGCGTTCAGCACCTTGTCGAGCAGAGGGTCGACCGCATCGGCTGCTGTGCCGACCTTGGCGATCAATTCCTTGCCTTTCGGGGACGCGACTTCGTAGATGGTTTCGCGCAGCTTGCGAAATTCCTCGCGCAGCTTCAGCGCACGGCCGACGTGCTTCGCGCTTTCTTCGTCTGTCGTGGCGATGATCGCATTTTTCTCGGATCGGACGGCTTCGCTGGAAATGACTTTGAGATCCTCCGCCCAGACGAGCCGCTTCACGCGCGCCTCGACGATCGTCTCGATATTCTCGTTGAGCGCTGCGAGCTTCGTATAGGCGACGGCTCCTGCTGCCGCAGACAGAATTATGACGACGCTGAAAGCGCTCGTCAGCTTTGCTTTGACTGTGTATCGCATGGTCCGCCCCAGCTCAGTTGAAAATGCGCTCGATGTCTGGAACGACGATGAAGTCGTCCTGCCAGCGTCCGATGAATTTCACCAGCTCCGGCCGCCAGCGCATGCCGATGCGCGGCGCCGCTCCGAGCGATGAGAGAGGCAGCTCCGCCACCTCATAGACCTTGTCCGCCACGATGCCGACGACGGTCGGCTCGCCGTCGAGATCGACCTCGATGACGACGAAGCGCGTGTCGGGCGTCGCCTCCGCGACCTCCATTCCGAAGCGCGGACGCAGATCGGCCATCGGCACGACCTTGCCGCGCACATTGATGAGGCCGCGCACGAAATCGCGCGCGCCCGGAACGTCCGTCACAGGCGCGGGATCGAGAATTTCGCGCACGCGCTCGGCGTCGATCGCGAAGATCTCGCCGCCGACGCCCAGCATCAGGCATTGCCTGCTTTCGTCTATCGTCTCCTGCGCCATCACGCCGCCTCCTTCTCTCGCGCCTTGCGCTCCTCGTCATGCGCCTGTCCGCGATCAACGAGATGCGGAATGTCGAAGATCAGCGCCACGGCGCCATCGCCGAGTATGGTCGCGCCCGAGAAGCACGGCACGTCGGCGTGCAGCTTGGAGAGCGATTTGATCACCGTTTGATGGCTACCGATGATCTGATCGACGACGAGGCCGACGCGCTGATCGCCGAAGGAGACGACGACGACCTTCTGATGCGGATCGGGCGGCGTCCTGGCGCTCAAGAATTCGCGCAGCCGCAGGAAAGGCACGAGATCGCCGCGGATGTTGAGGAAGCTGCGGCCCGCCGAGCCGCCCTCGCCGGCGGTCGCCAGCTCCACGCATTCCTCGACGGAAGAAAGCGGGATGACATAGCGCGCGGCGCCGACGCGCACGAGCAGCCCCTCGATGATCGCCAGCGTCAAGGGCAACCGCAGCGTCACCTCGGACCCGCCGCCCGGCGTGCTCGCGATGTCGATCGCGCCGCGCAGGCCCTCGATCGTGCGCTTGACCACATCCATGCCGACGCCGCGGCCCGAAAGCTTGGTGATCGATTGCGCGGTCGAGAAGCCGGCGTGGAAGATGAGCTGATGAATTTCCGCATCGCTCATCACGGCGTCCTCGGCGATGAGGCCGTTGGCCACCGCTTTGGCGCGAATGCGTGCGACATCGAGCCCGCGTCCGTCGTCGGCGACGGTGATCAGCACCTCGGCGCCGGAATGGCTCGCCGAGAGCCGAATGCGGCCGGTGGCCGCCTTGCCCGCGGCCGCGCGTCCGGCGACATCCTCGAGCCCGTGATCGAGCGAATTGCGAATGAGATGCACGAGCGGGTCGGCGAGGCGCTCGATCATCGTCTTGTCGAGCTCGGTCTCCTCGCCGGACATCACGAGATCGACCGGCTTGCCCAGCTCGCTGGAAAGATCATGCACGAGACGCCGATAGCGGCCGAACAGCGAGCCGATCGGCACCATGCGAATGCCCATGGTGACGTCGCGCAGATTGGCGGCGAGACGCTCGATCTCCTCGGCGATCGCTTTTATGTCGAGGCTCGCCGTCTCGGCGAGCTGCGTCAGCCGCGCCTGAGCGATGACCAATTCGCCGACGCGATCCATCAGCTCATCGACCTTTTCCGCCTGCACGCGCACCGAGCCGGCGCCGCGCCCCTCGTTCTCTGCGCTGCGTCGCGTTGCTGTCGGCGCCGCTTCGGCGGCGGCGGGCGGCGCCTCCTCCACATGCGCCGGCTGCTCCTCATCCACGCGCTCGATCTCGAGACTCATCTCGTCGATCACGAAGATGAAGACATCCTCGATCGCCGAACGCGGCGCATCGGTGACGAGCGTCGCCTCGAAGGAGAGATAGCAGACCGTCGGATCGATCGCGTCGAGCGAGGGAACCGCATCCGCGCAAGCGCGCAGATCGAGCTCGCCGAGCGTGCGCAGCTCGTCGAACAGCAGCAGCGGATTGGTTCCATTGACGAGCACGCGCTCGTCGAAGGAGAAGCGCAGACGCCAAGCGGCGCGGGCGGGCCGAGCGGCCGTCGTAATCTCCGCGGTCGGCGCCTCGGCGACCGCCGGCGCCGAAGCCTCCACCACGCGACGCAGCTCATCGAGAATGCGGCGGCCCGTCGCCTCGTCGGCGGCCTCCGGATCCTCGATCTGCGTGCGCACGTGATCCTTGGCGAGCAGGGCCACCGATACGAGCTCGGTGCTCGGCGGCGCGCGGCCCTTGCGCACATGATCGAAGGCCGTCTCGAAATTATGAACGAACGCCGACACCTTTTCATAGCCGAACATCGCGCCCGAGCCCTTGAGCGTATGCAGCGCGCGGAAAGCGCAAGCGATGAGCTCGTTGTCGGACGGCGTCTTCTCGAGATCGAGCAGCGATTGCTCGAGCTGCTCCAGCAAATCATCGGCTTCTTCGCGAAAAGCCTTTTCGGCGTCGTTCATGGGCTTCGTCCCCCTGCATGTTTCGACGGGCATCGGGGCGCCGATCAGCTCCCGATCAGCTTCTTGACGACGGCGAGCAGCTGCTCCTGACTGAATGGCTTGGTGATCCAACCCGTGGCCCCGGCCGCCTTGGCCTCCTGCTTCACCGCCGCATCGGACTCCGTGGTCAAGAAGACGATCGGCACGCCGCTATAGGTGGGAAGCTTGCGCAGTTCGCGAATGAAGGTGAGCCCGTCCATGACCGGCATGTTGAGGTCGGTGATCACCATATTGGCTTGCTCGCTGCGCGCGGCTCCGAGCGCTTCGCGACCGTCTTTGGCCTCCATCACGCTATATCCCGCGACGGTGAGGACGGCCCGCACCATCTGGCGAACGCTCATGGAATCATCGACTGTCAAAACCTTTTTCATATCCACGGCCTTCTGGTCGAGAGGCAGAGGCTGCAACGCCGGAATGCCTCGCGTAAGGAAGGGGCGCCGTCATGTCGCACCGGTATGTCTGCGCCGCGCGCGATCTGCACGGCGGCCATCGGACCGACCGCGCTAAACGCCGGTAGGCGCGCCGTCCGCGAGCAAGTCCCCGGGCGCGAATCCAGTTCGCCGCAGAACCTCGGCGATCAAAGAATCGGGCTGCGCGATGATTTTCAGCTCGGCGCCGCTCGCTCGAGCCATGCGACGGCTGGCGATCAACAGTTGAACGAAAGTGAGGTCGGCATCGTTGGTGCGTGAGCAGTCGATCACGACATCGGCGCTCTGCCGAAGAGCGCTCAACAGCGCCTCACGAATTTCCGCGGCGTCAGAGATCAGCTGCTTTCCGCCGCAGCTGACGATCGTTGCACGGTCATGCATTGCATTCATGCTCCACTACATAGCTGAAACTAAGCTGTGGGAGCTTAACAAGGTGTGAAAAGCCTTACAAAATTGAATCTGTTTGTTTACAACTCAGCATTGAAAGCGTCACCGCTCGACAAGCAGAGTAATTGCTCAGAGCCCGACTCTGTCGATCGGCATCCTGATCGAGGCGACGCCGGACCGACCATCAGCGAGCTTTTGGAACGGCTCCTCACCGAGCGTGGGATAAAGTCCAGCCGAGCGACGCTTTGGGGCTTTCTCGACCGCTGCGGTCTGACATACAAAAAAGACCGCCCATGCGAGCGAGCGGGATCGCCACGACGTGAAGGAGCGGCGCGAAGCCTGGTTCGACAACCAGCTCGATCTCGATCCCGAAAAGCTCGTCTTCATCGACGAGACATGGGCCACGACCAATATGGCGCGCAAGAACGGGTGCGCGCCGAAAGGCGAGCGGCTGCGCGCCGGCGTTCCGCATGGGCATTGGAAGACGACGACGTTCGTCGCCGGCCCGCGCCTGACCGGAATGATGGCGCCAAGGGTTCTCGACGGCCCGATCGACGGTCGATGGTTCCAAGCCTATGTCGATCAGGTTCTCGTTCGGACGCTCTCGCCGGGGGACGTTGTCGCGATGGACTGAACTGATGGGGTGGATGCCCCCTTCGGCCGGCGTCGTATGATGTCGGAGGGC
>NZ_JAHLJF010000001.1:2113150-2195432 GCF_018887255.1 Methylosinus sp. KRF6
TCGTTCGCTGCTCGTTGGCAGCGCCGCCGTCGATGGCCGCTTTATAGGGCCACCCTCTCCAAACTGTCAACAAGCGGTTTCGAGAATTTTCACGAAACCGTCGTCGAAGCCATAAACCCTCGGAAATCCGGGCGATTCGTCGGTGGATAACTTCAGCGCCGCAATTGGGCCATAATGCGCAGGCTTCGTTTTGCAGCTTCGGGAGCCGCTCCCGAAGCCGCCCATCGAAGCGCTCCGCGTCTCAGTCGTTTATCGAACCCGAAAACGGATCGGCCGCCACTCAATGCCCCTCGATGCGAACAGGCGCCTCGCTCACGCTCTGGCGGAGGTCGATTGGACCGACCTCGGCGATCAGCCGGCCATAGAAGCGGACGGCCAGCGACACTCGCCGCTCGACCGCCGTCGCGTTTCCGTCCGCTGGCTGTCCGGCACTGTGCTCACCGGCCTCTCCGGCGCTCTGCTCATCAGTTCGGCGGCCTATACGGCGCTCGACCATCAGTCCCGTTTCGCCGAGGCGCCGACCCGCGCGCAGATCGGGCGCAAGGACGAGAGGGACGCTCAGGTCGTCAATCCCAAGAAGGGCGACCGAATTTTGCGTTCGGTGGATATTATCGCGGCCAAGCAGACGTTCAAGACGACGACGACGGCCCGCGCCGGCGACAAAGAAGTGATGCGCACGCGCGCCTATACGCATGTGGCGACGACGCTGACGCTGGCGCCGACAAGTTTCGCCGAGGAAGTGCCCGCCTTCAATCCGCTGAAGCTGCTGGCGGACTCCCGCAACGCCACCGATAGCGCGGCAGAGCCGGAGATAGCGCCCGACGACGCCGAGGTGTCTTTCGTCACCCGCGATTTCGCGAGCGACGAGACCGAGCGGCAGAGCGCGGCGCTGTCGCTCGAGGAATGTCGGGCGCAGGTCGCCGAGCAGGCGAAGACACAGCTCGCGGCCGGCGCCAAGGCGGCGCTGCCCCTCCCCGGGCAATTGCTGCTGTCGCGCACCAGCCGCGCTTCCCTCGATCCGCAGGCCCTCGCCTACGCCACGACCGGAGCCCCTTCGGTCACGGCGCCCTTCTCGGCCATAGAAGTGCGCATGGTGCCGGAAAACGTCACCATCGCGCCCCGCTCGGCAGGGCCGCAGCCGACGCAAATGGACGAGAAGCTCATCGTGCTGCGTCGCGGCGAGACTCTCGTCGACGCGCTCGTCGCCAATGGCGTGCCCAAGGCGACGATCGGCGCGGTCGCGGCGGCCTTCGGCGGCAAGCGCGTCGAGACCGCGGCGCGCGAGGGCCAGAGGATCAAGCTGCTGTTCGCCGATTTCGACGCTTCCGGCGCCAATCTGCAGCTCGCCCGCATCTCCATCTATGCCGACGACCGTCTGGAGACCATGGTGGCGGCGACCGACCGCGGGGCCTTCCTCCAGGTGACGGCGCCGGCCAATCTGGCCAAGGTCGGTCGGCGCGGCGCGGCGAGCATAGACGAGGACGGCGGCGAAAGGGACGACGATCCCGGCGCTATGCGCCTTTATGATTCGCTCTACGAAACAGCGCTGAAGCAGGATATTCCGCGCCCCATCATCAATGAGCTCGTCCGCATCTTCGCCAGCGATCTCGATCTGCAGCGCGGCGTCAATGGCGGCGATTCGCTCGACGTCCTCTATGACGAGAACGAGGAAGGCTCGGGGCGCGAAGCCCTGCTCTACGCATCCATCACCACGCGCAACGAGACGTTGCGCTATTATCGCTATCAGACCGGAGACGACGGGCTCGTCGATTATTACGACGAGAACGGCCGCTCGAGCCGCAAATTCCTGGTGCGCAAGCCGATCGCCGCGGGCGAGACGCGATCCGGCTTCGGAATGCGCCGCCATCCGATCCTCGGCTATTACAAGATGCATACGGGCGTCGATTGGGCGGCGCCGATCGGCACGCCCATTCTGGCGGCCGGCAATGGCGTGGTGGTGGAGGCCGGATGGCACAGCGGCTACGGCCGCCGCGTCGAGATCCAGCACGCCAACGGCTATTCGACCGCCTACAATCACATGTCCGGCTTCGCGCGCGGGATTCGCGAGGGCACCCGCATCAAGCAGGGCCAGATCGTCGGATTTTTGGGCTCGTCCGGCCTCTCGACCGGCCCGCATCTCCATTATGAGGTGATGGTCAACGGCCATTTCGTCGATCCGATGCGCGTCAAGCTGGCGCGCACGCGCGAGTTCGACGGCCGCCTGCTCGCCGATTTCAAGCGCGAGCGGGATCGTATCGATCAGCTGATCGCCAAGGCGCCGAACAATCCCCGCATCGCCACGCAGCAGGGGCGCTGAAGGCTCACGCCGAAGCGTCGCCGCGTCGCCACAGGGCGGCGGCGAAAGCGCCGAGCAGGATGACCGCCAGGATCAGGAACAGCGCCGATTGCTTGAACCAAGCGATGGCCGGCACTGCGACCGCCATGGCGAGGCCGAGCACGGCGATGTCGAAGGAGACATGAATCCCGGCGACGAAAGTGCCGAGCGCCAGCAGCAGCAGCAGAGCGAGCCCGGTCGCCGGCGCATTGAGGAAGCTGTTCACGCTCGGCCATAGAACAATGTTCATGGCGACGAGAAACGCCGCCCAATGCAGCGCCTGCGTGCGCGCCAGCGCGAAACGCGCGCCGCGGTCGCTCGCCTGACGCCAGCCGATCACGACGCAAGCGACGCCGATGGCGACGCCGAGAAACTCCCAATAGCCATAGAGAGGCTGCTGGGCGAGGCTCGTATAGGCGACGCCGAATATCGCCAGAACCAGGACGATGAGATAGGGCGCCTTGCGTTTCAGCCAGGAGCCGATACGCGCCACGGCCGCCTGCTCTCCGAATTCCGGCGCGACGCTATAATCGTTCATCTCGACCCCTACCCTAATTGCGCCTCACCGAACAGGAACGCGCCGCCGCACGCGAAAGAGGCTGCGATGCGTGCGCGGGCCGCGCGCATGGCTGCGCGGGATCGCGACACGCGGCGTATGGGACGGGCGCACGAACCGCCGCTCCTGCGCTTGCGCCTCCGAGGGCCCGGCGACGATGAGCGGCGATGCGACGAGCGCCGCCAGCAATCCCATGGCGAAGGCGCGGCGCGAGCAATTCTCGGTCTCACTGTCCATGGTCGCTTCTCCAATTCATCCAAAAGGCTCGACGCCAATTAGCGCTCGGCGCGCGCTCGGCAATCGCGCCGCCTTCGGCGCGGAGCTTTATTGCCGCGAGGCTTCGCAGGAGACGTTTTCGAAAGACGGCGGCGCTCTACCTGTCCCCGAGAGCGTCTGCGCTCGCGACAAAGGGGGAAGCGATGGGAGAGCGAGCGGCCGATACGGCGGCGGTCATCGTCATCGCATTCGTGATGCTGGCGGCTTTATCGATCGGCCAGTCCGTGCTGGAGCCGGTCGTCTTCGCGCTATTCATCATCGCGCTGCTCTGGCCCTTGCAGCAATGGCTGCAGACGATGACACCGCGGCCTGTGGCGCTGCTCCTCAGCATTCTCATCGCGCTGGCCGTGATGATCGCTCTGTCCTCGCTCATCGTGTGGAGCGGCGGCGAGATCGTCGACTGGTTCATCCACAATGTCGAGCGCGTGAAAACCTCATTCGAAAATGCGACCAAATGGCTGGAGGCGCACGATATTTTCGTCGCGTCGCTGGTCACGGAGCATTTCAGCGCGGCTTGGGTGCTGGCGATGATCCGCGCCGCGGCGACGCGGATCAACATATTCATCGGCTTTGCTCTGGTGGTGCTGATCTATGTGATCATGGGCCTCGCCGAAGCCGGCGGATTCGAGAAGAAGCTCGCCGCCTCGCGCAGCGAGGAGACGGCGCGCTCGCTGCTTCACGCCGGGGCCAGCATCGCTCAAAAGCTGCGCCGCTACATGATGGTGCGCACTGCGGCGAGCCTCGCCACCGGCGCCCTCGTCTTTCTGTTCGCGCTGGCGATCGGCCTCGATCGCGCGGCGGCCTGGGGCGTGCTCACCTTCGCCTTGAATTATCTGCCCTATATCGGCCCTGCGGTGGCGACGCTGCTGCCCGCGCTCTTCGCCTATGCCCAATTCGACTCGGGCCATGCCGCGCTTCTCGTGCTCGGCGTTCTGAGCATGGTCCAGCTCGTCATAGGCAGCGGGCTGGAGCCGGCCTTTTCGGGCTCGGCGCTCGCAATGTCGCCGACGGTCGTCGTCTTCTCCGTGCTGCTGTGGACCTTCCTATGGGGCCTGCCGGGGGCCTTCATCGGCGTGCCCATCGCCATCGCCTTTCTGACGCTCTGCGAGCAATTTCCATCGAGCCGCTGGGTCGCCGCGCTCCTCTCCGACAAAGGACCGCCGGACAAGGATTGAGGGTCTCACGCCAGCCCGACCATGGCACGCACATCGGCCGGCGTCGCGCCTTCCGCCCGCAGCTCCCGCAACGGCTTGGAGAGCCGGCTCTTGGCCAGCTTGCGGCCGTCCTCGTCCAGCACCATCGCATGATGGCGATAGGCCGGCGCCGGCAGGCCGAGCAATTCCTGCAGCAGCCGCTGAATGCGGGTCGCCTCGAAGAGATCCCTGCCCCGCACGACATCGGTGACGCCCTGGAGCGCATCATCGACCACGACGGCGATGTGATAGCTCGTCCCTATATCCTTGCGCCCCAGCACGACGTCGCCCCAATCCTGCGGCGGGGCGACGATCACCTTTCCATGCTCGCGCCAGGAGACCTCGCCGCCGACGAGAGCCGCGGCCTTCGCCATATCGAGCCGCAGATTGGCGCCGGCGCGCGCGAGCCCCTTGCCGCGGCAGGTTCCAGGATAGAGCGGCGCGCCGTCGAGATCGCGCCCAGTGCTCGAGCGGGCGATGTCGGCGCGCGAGCACACGCACGAATAGAGCAGGCCCAGCGCGTCGAGCTCTGTGAGCGCCGCGGAGTAGTCCTCGAGATGCTCGGACTGGCGGCGGACCGGCTCCTCCCAGGACAGGCCGAGCCAGGCGAGATCCTCATAGATCGCGGCCTCGAATTCCGGCCGCGCCCGCCCCTGGTCGATATCCTCTATCCGCAGCAGGAAGCGGCCGCCCTCGCGCCGCGCGAGATCGAAATCGAGCAACGCAGAGAAAGCGTGGCCGAGATGGAGATAGCCGTTCGGCGACGGCGCGAAGCGAAAAATTTTTCTCGTCCCGTCCCCGCTCATTCGCGCGTTCCGCGTCAGCCGGCGAGCGCCGCCTTCTCCTGCACGATGGCGCAGGCGGCCGCGAAGGCTTCCTCTATGTCGAGATCGGTGGTGTCGAGCCGCGTGGCGTCATCGGCGATTTTCAGCGGCGCCGAGCTGCGGCCGCTGTCACGCTCGTCGCGCCGGCGGATGTCCTCGAGAATATGCGCATAATCGACGCGCTCGCCGCGCGAGGCCAGCTCCAGCGCGCGACGCTGCGCGCGCTTCTCGGCGCTGGCGGTGACGAAGATTTTCACCGCGGCGTCGGGACAGATCACCGTGCCTATGTCGCGCCCATCCAGCACCGCGCCTTCCGAGCGCGAGGCGAAGCTGCGCTGCGCCTCGATGAGCGCGGCGCGCACCTGCGGAATGGCGGCGACGACGGAGGAGGCCTCGCCCAATTCGCGCGAGCGCAGCCGCGCCTCGTCGAAATCGCAGAGCGCGAGGCCGCGCGCCGCCTCCACAGCGGCGCGAATATCGTCGAGCGGCCGCCCCTCGTCGATGAGCGCGCAGGCGGTGGCGCGATAGAGCAGGCCGGTGTCGAGATGCGGCAGGCCGAAATGCGCCGCGAGCCGGCGCGCCAGCGTGCCCTTCCCCGAGGCCGCCGGCCCGTCTATGGCGATGACAAGTCCCCGTTCAGGCAAAGCGAGCCCCCAGCCCTTCCATCAGGGCGCGAAAATTCGGAAAGCTCGTAGCGATCATGCGATCGTCGTCCACCACCGCAGGCGCGTCGGCGCCGAGCCCCATGACGAGAAAGCTCATGGCGATGCGATGGTCGAGATGCGTCTCGACATTTCCCCCGCCTTTCACGCGGCCAGCCCCGCCGCGCACGATGAGATCATCGCCGACGATCTCGCAATCGACGCCATTGGCCTTCAGCCCCGCGGCGATCGCCTCGAGACGATCGGACTCCTTCACCCGCAGCTCGGACAGCCCGCGCATTCGCGTCTCACCCTCGGCGAAAGCGGCGGCCACCGCCAGTATCGGATATTCGTCGATCATCGACGGCGCGCGCGCCGCCGGAACGTCCACGCCCGCGAGGCGCGAGGCGGCGACGCGAATATCGGCGACCTCCTCGCCGCCCTCCTCTCGGACGTTCTCGAGCGCGATCCTCGCGCCCATCTCGGCGAGCGTGGTGAGGAGCCCGCAGCGCAGCGGATTGGTCATCACCCCTTCGACCACGATCTCCGAGCCCTCGGCGATCAGCGCCGCGACAATGGGGAAAGCCGCGGAGGACGGATCGGCCGGCACGCGCACCAGGCTCGGGCGCAGCTCGGGCCTTCCCTCCAGCGTCACCTTGCGCCCATGCTCGCCATAAGGTTCGCTGACGACGCGGGCGCCGAAATGGATCAGCATTTTTTCGGTATGGTCGCGCGAGGCCTCGGTCTCGATGACCACAGTGCGGCCCGGCGAGTTGAGCCCGGCCAGCAGCACGGCGGATTTGATCTGCGCCGAGGCCACCGGCGTCTTATATTCGATCGGCAGAGGCTCGGCGGTTCCCTGCAGCAGAATGGGGCAGCGTCCGCCTTCCGCCTGCTCCAGCACGCGGGCGCCCTGCAGGACCAGCGGATCGAGAATCCGGCGCATCGGCCGCTTGCGCAGCGAGGCGTCGCCATCGAAGCGCGCTTTGATCGGATGGCCGCCGACGACACCCATCATCAGCCGCGAGCCGGTGCCCGCATTGCCGAAATCCAGCGTCTCGCGCGGCTCCAGCAGCGAGCCGAGGCCCGGCCCGCGCACGCTCCAACTGCCCGGCCCGAGCCGCTCGATCCGCGCGCCGAGCTTGCAGCAGGCTTCGCCGGTGCGCAGAACATCATCGCCCTCGAGCAGCCCTTCGACGCGCGTCTCGCCCACCGCCAGCGTCCCGAGGATCAGCGAGCGATGCGAGACGGATTTATCGCCGGGCGGGCGGCAGCGTCCGGAGAGCCCGCTCGCGCGCAGGGCGCTGAGCGGCGAGGGGGAATGTTCGGCGTCGGTGTGCAATCTGGCTCGATCTCCGGCCGCGGCGCCGTTTCCCATGGCCCGCGCGGCATCGGCATATACAACGCGCGCCGCCGCGTCACAAATGCCGCGCGCAGGCGACAGCGCAGACGGCCGCGAGCCCCCCAGGGTTCCGAATTCAGGCTGTGGAGCAGACACGATGGCCACGTAGGAAACGCTTGCCGAGATTGGCTCGCACCTACAATGTCAGTCTGCGGACGACTGGTAGGCTTACAATAGGGGTCACAATGCGCGACGTTCTAAAGGTCCAAGTGCCAAAGTCGCGCATAATGGCGATGCCAGCGCGTGAGCGAGCAATGTTTTTATTACTCGGATACGCGGCAAATCAGGTTGCTCTCTACACGAAAATTGCAATCCTATCGACTAACTACAACTCCTCCGATTCTGTTGAAAACACTCTCTCAGCTGCCCAAAGCGTCATGATTCTTCGAACTGTCGCGGGTGTACTGCACGAAACATGGTCTGGTGTAATCACTAAACATTTTTTGAATTCGCCAGAAGGACGCGTATA
The DNA here is from genome assembly GCF_018887255.1 of Methylosinus sp. KRF6. Classification (NCBI taxonomy): domain Bacteria; kingdom Pseudomonadati; phylum Pseudomonadota; class Alphaproteobacteria; order Hyphomicrobiales; family Methylocystaceae; genus Methylosinus; species Methylosinus sp. KRF6. The sequence continues at coordinate 2,120,847 of NZ_JAHLJF010000001.1, forward strand.
TGTTGACGCAATGGATAATCAGGGGAAGGAAGCGCTGGACAAGCTCAAAAAGCTCTTCGGCAAGTCTGGTTTGTTGGCCGCCATCCGCAATGATTTTGCTTTTCACTACCCAAAGGGCGAGGAGATCGAGGCAGCTTGCCAGCTTGCGGCGGCTTATCCAGAAACGGATGCAGATTGGGATTGGTATTTTGCACGATCCGGCTGGAACTCATTTTACTTTCTAAGTGAGATTATCGTCATGCACGGCGTTTTACAAAGCGCCGGATGCCACAATTTTGCGGATGCACAGAAGCGCCTTCAATCGGATATGCGGACAGCTAACAATGAAATGGTGACGTTGCTTCAAGGTTTGATTGCGGCCATGTGGTCAAAAAATGTAGCGAACGAATATGAGGCAACTGTTGTCGCAAAATTGCATAACGCGCCTAATTTATTTGAATTCTCACTGCCCTATTTTTTTGACGTTCCTGAGGGGGATTTACCCCCAGGTTAAAAATTGCATCCCACCATCTCGTAAATGGTGGGTTCCGCCACCCACCTCCGCCCATGAAGGGCGCGTTTCTCGGGTCAGGGAGCGCGGGCGGGGGGCGGCTCCATCTGGGATGGCGACCCCGTCCATGGACAGGCAGCGCGTCGCCGGACGGCGTTCTTCTCCCGTCCATAGGGAGAAAAAAGAACCGTTCGTGATCCCAGGCCGTCGGACTCGATCGCGTCTTGATCGAGAAACCCCAGGATTCGCGGGTTCGACCAAGCCTCGGGATGTCGACGAGAACGACAACCGCGTTTCGGGACGCTCTGGACCCGGATGATTTCCTCGCGCACCGGCCGAAGGGGCCGGAGCGTCCCGAACCGCCCTTCTCCCCCCACGCCGCGAGGCGCCGGGGCGCGCCCGCGCGGGCTGAATTCGTTCCTAGCCGCGCGTCATACCGTTTCCGGCGGATCGCTTCGCGCGGCGTTCGCCGCCTTCCTTCTCCCCGCTCGCGGGGAGAAGGTGAGGATGAGGGGCTCGGGGCGCCTTTCGTCCGTGGCTCTCGCCCCGAGCCCCTCACCCCGGCCCTCTCCCCGCAGGCGGGGAGAGGGGGGAACGCGCCCCGAAGAGCTGAAAGCGCTCATCAGAGCGCGGTCGATGATCGGTCCCCGGCTTCACCCGGCGCGCCACCTCCGGTCAAACGGTCGCGCCAGCGCGCCACGAAAGCGTCGAAAGACGCGGAATCGGCGAAGATCACATCGACATGCCACTCCACTGTCTCGACGCCCTCGTCCCACAGCCGGCTCTCCTGGCGCCAATGAAAGGACGGCCAGGCCGGGTTGCGATAGGCGGGGCTCGCCGGATAATCCGGCGGATGCAGCGAGGGACGGCCGAGCAGCTCGATCAGCCATTGCATGATCTCGGGCAGAAAGGTGCAGCCGAAAGAGACGCCATGGCGATGAACGCGATGCACATCGCGCAAAATACTCTGCTGAATCAAAGCCAGAGCCGGCGGCTGATCGGTCGCGCGAAACTCTCGCAGCGCCAGCAGCCGAAAGCCGCGATCCAATAATTGCGCCGGAACGGCGCGCACGTCCCCGGCTCGCTCGTGCTCGTGCATCGCGACCCTGCAAAATGCTCGGCTGTCCCGGCGGAGGCCGAGACGCGCTCTCCGCACGCAAGCGCCATGCCCGATCCCCAGAACGATCGGATGAAAGACAATAATCCTCCCCCTCATGCTGAGGAGCGCCCGAAGGGCGCGTCTCGAAGCGCGAGGGGGAGCTCCAGATGGCCGCGCAGGAAGGTTCCCTCGTCCTTCGAGACGCCGCTTCGCGGCTCCTCAGGATGAGAAAACCTTCACCCGAGCGCCCTGCCCCGATCCCCAATCCTCGAGCCAAAAAAAAAGCCGCCCGGACGAACCGGGCGGGGGAGGAAGTTTCACACCAACACGCGGAGAAGAGTGAAGAGAACCGCGTGAAGTTATTTTCGGCTCAGAGCGTCGCTCCGGCCGCGAAGCGCGGGATCACCGGGCCGCCGATCTCGACGCCGACGCGATTGCCCGACGGGCTGAAGAAGAACAGCAGGCCGCCGAATTGGCTGTCCGTGTCGTAGGCGAGGTCCGAAAGGCGCTCGATGTCGAAACGGGCGTCCTGGACGATGACCGTCAGATCGCGGGTTTCGCCGGGGGCGATCGGCGTCTCGTCGCTGACCGAAAGGCCGCGATCGGCGAGCAGATATTCGGGGAACTGCGGCCGCGTGGTGAACACCGCGGGATTGAGGAAGCGCAGGCCCGCCGTGGTGAATTCGCCGATCTTCACCGGCTCGGTTCCATTATTGGTCACCCGCAGCTTCACCGACAGCTCGCGGCCGGGGACCGTATAGGAGCCGCCCTTGAACTGCGCCGTCACAGTGGCCGGAGGCAGCGGAATCGGGTCGATGCCCTTCAGCAGGCCGGCCTGCATCGGCAGAGTGCGCGGGAAGGCGCTATTGGCCCAGGCGTAGCCGAACAGAACCGCCAGCATGGAGGCCGCCAGCCACAGGCCGCCGATGCGCTTCTCACGCGTGGTGATGAGATCATTGGCCTTGCCGGCCTTCACCCACCAATAGCGCACGATGAGGCCCTTGGTCATGAACCAGTAGAGGATCCAGACCGCGGCGGCCGCCATCCAGGCGAAATGATAGATGTAGGTCCAGGTGATGCCATAGGTCTCGAGATCGATGGTCGAGCCGTCGAGCAAAGTCACCGGATTGGTGAAATTCGCCATATCGCCCTTGATGGTGATCCATTCGCCGGGGCCGACGATGGGTCCGCCGCCTTCGACATTGACCTGCACATGGACGTGGAAACGCCCTTGCCGGCGGGCTTTGAGCACCAGCTTGTACTCATAGTCCTTGCCGACTTGCAGCGAGAAGGAGCGCGGCGCCGGCACGTCGCCGACATAGGCGCCTTTGCGGATCAGCACCGGGCCCGGCTCGCCGACGTTCAAAAAGGCGACGTCCGGCTTGGCGACGGCCTGCGGCCAGCCGGAGAAGACGTGCACCTTGCCGGACAGCACCATCTCTTCGTTGACGTTGACCTCGGTCTTCGACCATTTCACATCGTACCAGTTGAGCGTGCGCATACGCAGAAAGGCCTGCTGCGAGCGTTCGCCATGCGCCGATGCGGGCGTCGCCGCCGGCAGAGTTGTCGCGGCGATCGCCGCGGCGAGGCCGAAGGCCAGAGCGCGCAGCGCCCGCGGCCTCACGCATCCCGCCAGTGTCGCGAGGAGCTTGTTCATCATTTCGATCGGTCTCCCTTTTCCTTGTTTTCTCGGCCGCGCCGCCGCCATTGCGACGATGAGGCCTCTTGAAATTCTTGCGATCTCTTCGCGAAGCGGGCCGCTATTTGCGCCGGTCCGCCTCGCGCTGGCGAATGTCCGGGATCAGATTTCGTCGGCGTCGATATATTTGGTGTTCGAGAACCAGGTGCCGATCTTCCACCACAGGAAGTAGATCAGCATGGAAATGAAGGCGGAGAAGAAGGCCGCGACCGGAACAACGTCCTTGCCGAAGGTGCGCAGCGTGCCGCGCTCGACCATGCGGATATATTCCGGCGTGCCCGTGCGGACATAGTTGAAGCCGATGAGATCGGCGAGCGTCAGCAGCACGCCGTCGATCTCGGCGGACTGGTGATATTGCGCCAGCACCGGCCAGTTGATCGGATAGAACAAGAGGCCCCAGCCCATGGAGCCGACCAGCGCCGTCACCAGCCAGCTGCCCGACATCATCAGCACCACGTCGAGCCAGAAGCCCATGGGGATGAGCGCCGACGGGAACACGAGATTGATCGGGAAGAAGGTCCAGCCCCAGAAATTGTCGTAGCGGTTGATCCATTCGCCGACGAGCAGCGCGAGGCACGCCACCGTCGCGCCGATCGGCAGACGGAACTTCTGCCACAGGAAGGATTGCACCGCGGCGGCGAAGCACATTGCGACGATGGGCGCCACCGTCGGCCACATGCGGCGATCCTTGAAGTCGATCCAGAAATCCCAGTCGCCGGCGAGCAGCATATAGTGGATGTGGAAGGAACCGAGCACCACCGCGAATAGAACGACGAGGAGAATCCAGTCGGTCAGCATCACGCAGCCGAGAAACTCCTCCTTCGATTTCCATGCCTTTCCGGCGGGCGCGCCGGCCTCTGTGGAAATGGACATTTTGCTTTTGCTCCTCGAGATTGTCGCCTCCCCGGCGCATCTCGCGCCGGATGTTTTTTCTGCTTGCCCCGCCTCCGTCGCGGCCGCGCGAGAGACACGGCCGCTCCGGGAGGAAGGGAGCGCGCTTTCGCGCGAGGGATCAGAGAGAAAGGGCGTCCTGCTCATATTCCTTGGAGAGCTCGATCACGCGATCGAGCACCTGGCAGGCGGTGCCGAAGACGGCGAGCGCGAACCAGCCGAAGAACACGAAGCCCCAATGCAGCGGCGCCGTGAACAGCTCCTCCATGAACCAGAAGGTATGACCCCACTCGTTGAGGCCGATGTTCGGGAAGATCATGAAGGGGCCCGCGAAGAACAGCAGGAAGGGCAGAGAGATTTTCTTCGCGAATTGCGGAATGCGCGTGCGCGCATACATGAAGGCGCCCCAGCCGGCGATGATGTAGATCGGATAGCTGAGGTAGAACTCCAGAATATGGCTCGGCGTGAAGTCGGTGTCGCGAATGACCGTCTGATGCCAAGTGCCGTCCTGCTCGGTGAAGTAGGAGGCGCCCCAATAGACGGTGAAAGCGTAGATCGCGAGCCAGCCGATCAGCGTCAGCAGACGGCGCATCTCCTCGCGCGGCGCGACAGCGTCGATATTGCGGTCGCGCGTTTTCCAGAGATAGCCGCCGATGCCGCAGAAGGCGATGAATTCGAGCGGCAGCTCGGTCCACATCAGATTGAGCCAATAGGTCTGAAATTCGGGAGCGAAAGAATCGAGGCCCGCCTTCCAGCCGAAATACTGCTCATAAATGCGGATCGCCACATAGAAGACGAAGAGACAGATCATCGTCCAATAGGCTGGCCAGTAATTGACGATGGTGTCTTTCTCAGCGGCCCGGACGGATCCGGCCGCTTTCTCTGTTGTCAGGCTCATTGTCGTTTTCCTCCTCTTTGAAAGACGTCATCCGTTCGAGACGGTCTCCCGCCGCCCCGTATGACGCCTCTTCTCCCTATGGCGCGGTTCCTCGCGAGACCCTTTTTCCCTCGGCCGCGCGACGCCGGGCGCGCGAGGCCGGTCGCCGGACCATTTCCGCGCCGCGCCTCTTTGCAGTAGAGCCCGAAAGCTCTTCGCAGCATCGGAACCTATCATGTCGAGCGCAGCAGTTGTCAATTGATCATAAAGAATACATATGCGACATTATGCTGCATATACTGCATTAAATACTTACACGACGTCATAATATGATATTTCATATTATAAAAAATGAGACACCACGACTATCTGCAGAATTTTAGCTGCACATTTGAATGATACTAGCTATCAAAATATGAGATTTATTTATTTTCTAAGTACTGCGACATTGTGACGCCCACATATTCTTATTGTGACTCGGCTCGTCTTGGATCAAGAGAGAGGAGCGCGCCCGTCCACGAGAGGCGGCGATCGACCAATCAAAAACGGGAGGAGCAAGCTCACATGCTGCACAAAGTCCAAGAGCTCAAATGGGTCGTGCTGTGGATTCTCGTCACGATCTTCGTATTCGCGATCTTCATCCCGACGGTGAACAGAGCGCTCAATCTCTGACCGCATCGCGCATCGCGCTTTGGCGCGCTCGTCCGGGCCTCGCTCTAGAGCGGCCCGGACATAGCAGCCCCCGGACACAGCCCTTTGCCGCGCCTCCGCCCTGAAGAGCAAACGACTACGTACGGTTATGCGATCCACTGAGTCGGCGAAACTCTACGCTGCGACATTATGTAGCAAGACTGCGACTATTCGATTCGAGGTCGCCGCTTTTGCTATTTTGAACTGTTCCAATTCCGTGAAACTTCGTCGAAATGCGCGGTTTTCTTGGGATTTCGCGCCGCGAGCCGCGCGAAGACACGGCCTCGGCGACGCAGAGCCCGCCGATCTCGCTCCACGAAGGCGTGCAGCCTGTGCAAAATCGAACATTGTCTTCGGTTTTGTAATCATGAGAAAAAGTGCCATGCGGCGACGCGCGCGGCGACAAAACGGGCGAGCGCGCGAAGCTCGAGGTTCAGTCTGCACGAGGAACGCCTGGAAATGAGCGGAAATGTTCTCGACCCCGACCATCCCCGCCTGGCTCCGGCGCCCGAACGCAAGCTCGAGACGTCGATTGGACGCGAGAGACGCAGCCGGCGCCCGGATGAGAATCGCCATCGCGAGGAGGTCATTCGCGAGGTGCTCACGCGCGAGGGCGAACGCCTGTCGCAAGAGGTCATTCGCAAATTGACGAGCGATCTCGGCGTTTCCCGCGCCACCGCCTATCGCATGATCAAGACCTTCCGCAGCTGCGGCGCCGTCACCGCGCCTATGACGCGTCCGGTCGGCCGTCCCAAGGGCGCGCGCGTGCTCGATTCGGCGCGCGAGACGCTCATTCGCGACGCCATAGAGACCTTCTATCTACAGCCCTCGCGGCCGAAGTTCAGCCAGCTCGTGCGCGAGATCGCAAAGCGTTGCCTGAAGGAGCGGCTGCCGGCGCCCAATTGGCGAACCATCAAAGCGCGCGTGCACGATATCGACATTCAGACGCGTACGCGGCGACGCAGCGAAACCGAATAGAGCAAACAGCGGCGAGCAAAGGTGCGGAAGAGATCAGAGGCCACACGGCCGCTCGAGGCCGTTCAGATCGATCACGCAAAAGTCGATGTGATGATCGTCGACGAAGACGCCGGCCGGGACATCGGCCGGCCCTGGATCACGCTCGGCGTCGACGCTTTCACGCGTATGGCGACGGGCTTCTCGCTTTCTTTGGCGCCGCCCACGCGGCTTTCGGCGAGCTTTTGCATTCTCCATTCCGTCTGCGAGAAGACGCGCTGGCTGGAGGAGCGCGGAATCGGCTTCGAATGGCCGGTCGCCGGATTGCCGGAGACGATCCACGTCGATTCCAACAGCTTCTTCGGTCGCCGCGCCTTTGTGCGCGCCTGCCGCGAGACGGGCATAGAGACGATCTGGAGCGAGCCCGCCGGCGCGCGGTATGGCGCGCATATAGAAGAGCTGGTCGGCAATCGCCTGGGCTGCATCCCGCTCGTCACCAACGTCGGCCCGATGGAGCGCGGCGAGCGTGATCTCTATGTGGGGCCCCATGCGCAACGCCTCACTCTGAGCGAGCTCGAGAGCTGGCTCGCCGCCGAAATCGCCGGCGTCTATCATTGCCGCAAGCATCGCGATCTTTGCCGTGCGCCGCTGACGCTGTGGCGCAAGCATATGCGTTCCGATCTGCTGCGAATGCCGCTCGATTGCGTGAATTTCCGCCTGTCGCTGCTGCCGGACGAGGAAGGCGCGCTGGCGGAGGACGGCCTGCATCTCTTCGGCCGCCTCTATTGGTCGCGCGCGCTCGCCGATGATTTCGCGGCCGGGCGCCGGCGCATCGAGGCCCGCTATGACCCGCGCGACCTCTCGCGCATTTTCCTGCGCCGCCCTTCGGGCCGATTCGTGAAGGCGCGCGAGATGCGGCGTTTCGAGCCGCTGCGCGAAGACGAATCGGATTTGGGCGCGCTCGCCGTCGCCGCGACCTCCGATCGTCGTGCGGTAACGACGCGCCGCGAATCGACCATTGCTCCGCCTTTCGTTTCTCCCCTCTGCGAAGATGCGCCGTCGAGCGACCTCGACTTATGCGAGGACTCGGCCGGCCGCTCCTTCGTGACCAGTGAAGCGGCGACGCTATGCGTGCGCAAATGCGCCGAGGCCTGCCCTTTCACATTCGCCGATCGCTGAACGGAGAGCGGGAGATTCGCGGCGTCAGCCGCCACTCTCCCGCCGCCGGCGAATGAGCCCCGCCGTCGATCCGTCGAGCCCATCGAGCGGCGCATTCTTATTCTCGACGATCGGCGCCAAACGATTGGCCAGCTCCTTGCCGAGCTCCACACCCCATTGATCGAAGGGGTTGATGTCCCAGATCGCCGATTGCACGAAAACCTTGTGCTCATAGAGCGCGACGAGACGCCCGAGCGTGCGCGGATCGAGCTTCGAATAGAGCAGCACGCTGCTCGGCCGATCGCCAGTGAACACCTTGTGCGGCGCCAGCGCCTCGACACGCGCGGCGTCCAGCCCCGCGGCGGCGAGCTGCGCTTTCGCCTCCGCGAGCGTGCGCCCGCGCATGAAGGCCTCGCTCTGCGCGAGGCAATTGGCGAAGAGCAGCGCGTGATGATGCGCGTCGGCGTCGATCGGCTCGGCGGCGATGAGGAAATCGATCGGCGTGACGTCGGTTCCCTGATGCAGTAGCTGGAAAAAAGCGTGCTGACCATTGGTTCCCGGCTCGCCGAAGACGATCGGTCCTGTCGCGAATTCCGCGACGCCGCCGTCGCGCGTCACCGATTTGCCGTTCGACTCCATGTCGAGCTGTTGCAGATAGGCGGGAAAACGCGCGAGGCGCTGATCATAGGGAATGATCGCCTGCGCCGCCCTGCCCTCGACGTCGCGGTGAAACACGCCGATCAGCCCCATCAGCGCCGGTATGTTGTGCTCGAGCGGCGCGCTGCGGAAATGCGCGTCCATGTCGGAGCCGCCGCGTAGAAATTCCGTGAAATTCTCCGGGCCGATGGCGATGACGAGCGAGAGGCTGATGGCCGACCAGATGGAATAGCGACCGCCGACCCAATCCCAAAAGCCGAAGACGTGCGACGGATCGACGCCGAATTCTGCGACCTTGTCGAGCCGCGTCGACACGGCGGCGAAATGCGCCGCCACCGCAGCCTCCCCCAATTTCTCCACGATGAAAGCGCGCGCCAGAGCGGCGTTTGCCATCGTCTCCTGTGTCGTGAATGTCTTGGAGGAGACGACGAACAATGTGCGCGCCGGATCGAGGCCGGCGAGCGTATCCGCCATATCGGCGCCGTCGACATTGGAGACGAAATGCGCGCGCGGTCCTTTGGCGAAAGGCGAGAGCGCTCGCACGGCCATGGCAGGGCCGAGATCGGAGCCGCCGATGCCGATATTGACGATATCGGTGAAGGGCGCGCCTTCGGCGCCGCGCAATTCGCCCGAGCGCAGCGCGCGCGCAAAGGCGTAGACTTTCTCGCGCTCCGCCTCGATCGCGCCGCGCATATTCTCGCCGCCGACGATCAGCGGGCGATCCGAGAGATCGCGCAGCGCCCAATGGGCGGCGGCGCGGCCCTCGGTGAGATTGATGGGCGCGCCGGAAAACAGCGCCGCGCGCGCGCCTTCGAGATCGGCGGCGCGGGCGAGCGCGACGAGAAGACGCAAAGTCTCGCCATCGATGCGATGCTTGGAGAAATCGAAAAGGAAATCGTCGAGCGCCACAGAAAATTTCGCGAAACGATCGGCATCGGCGGCGAACAGATCGAGCGTGCGCGCGGCGCGCAAAATCCGCGCCCGCTCCTGCAGCGCCGCCATCGCTTCGAGAACGCGCGGACGGGACATGGGTTTCCTCCCGGAACGACGGCGACGCTCGCGGCGCGCCGCTTCGTTATTGTCTTCTCGGCCTTCCGCCGGAACGCGCGCCTTTGCGGCGCAACATGCTCTCGACGCACGCAATTGCGCGAATCAATTCGCCGCCCGACCTCGGCAACCATATACGCCTGTTGCTTTCTGACTGTATTATGACACTTACATGTGTGATTTATATCGTTCAGATGACAAACGGAGGAGCCTCGGTGCGGCAAATTCCTTTCCTGGACGTGCGGGACGGCGGGCCGATCGCCCATGCGACGGCGCGCATCGCTGCGGCCGAGGCGCTGCGCGACGCCTGCCTCGCACCCATGCCGCGCTGGGGCCATGTCTGTCTCGCGCCGCTCGATCGGCTGGCGCGATCCTGGCTGCAGAAATCCGCCTCCCGTTATTTCGAGGATTTGGAGCGCATCGCCGAGATATTGGGGTTCCATGGCGCGGCCACTCTCAACATGTCCTATCTCTTCGCCTGCACCACCCGAGCCTTCGTCGGGCCGGACGGCGCGCCCATGATCCGGCGCTCGCTCGACTGGCCCTTTCGCGGGCTCGGCCGCGGCGTCGAGATCGCCTGGGCCGCCGGGACGGCGGGCGGCTTCTACAATGTGACTTGGCCGGGAGCGGTCGGCGTTCTCACTGCAATGGCGCCGGGCCGCTTCTCGGCCGTGATCAATCAGGCGCCGATGCGCCGCCGCATCGACGGCCTCGCCGCCTTCCCTTACGATTTCGCGCTCAATCTCGCCAATGCGCTGAAATGTGAGACCGGCTGGCCGCCGGATCATCTCCTGCGCTACGCCTTCGAGACTTGCGCGACATTCGAGGAGGCGGTCGCTCTGCTGGCGCGCGAGCCGCTGGCGCGGCCGGTGCTGTTCACGCTGACCGGAACGAAGCCGCAGGAGATCGCGCTGATCGAGCGGACCGAACGCGACGCCAATGTGCTGCGCGGCCCGGTCATCGTCGCCAATGATTGGCAGCAGCCGCGCCCCGGCTGGCGCGGTCGCATGGGGCCGGAAAACAACGAGGCCCGTCGCGCGCTGATGCGGCGAACCCCGGCCGACGCCGCACCCTTCGCCTGGGCGATCCCGCCCGTGCTCAATCATACGACCCGCCTCGTCGTCGAGATGACCTCCGCCCGCGCGGATGGCCTCGCCGCGCGCGGCTATGAATGCGCGCCCTGGCGGAGCCTGCCGGAGCCGGCGACGGCGGACTTCCGCCTCGGCGACGGCACAGCCGCCCTCGCCGCATGATTGCTTGCACCGCGTGATTATTTCGGCGCCGCCGCGCGCCTCAGCCGATCATTGATCGCCTCGCCGAGCCCATGCGCCGGAATCGGCGCCACAGCGACGGCGCGCGCCCCGCCCGCGTCCAGCTCACGCAGATAGAGGAAGAGATTGGCCGCCGCCTCGGCGAGATCGGCGGATGGGGACAAATCCAAGATCGGCCCCTCCCCGCCCCGCTCGGCGAGGCGGCCGCCGAAATCGAGCCCGGCCTCGCCCGCGCGCAGCTCTTCGGCCTCCAGCCGCAGCCGCGCCATTGGCGCATAATGGGAGGCGGTCATCCCCGGCGCGACGACCGCCGCCGCGCCGCCCTCGCCCTCCAGCGGCGCGCCCAAGACCTGCTCCAGCGCCTCCCGCGCCAAGGCGCCCGGCCGCAGCAGCCGCGGCCGCGCGCCGAGAAAGGCCACGATCGTCGATTCGACGCCTTTGTCCGCGCGCCCGCCGTCGATGACGAGATCGACCCTCGGCCCGATATCCCCCAGCACATGCGCCGCCGTCACCGGGCTGACATGGCCCGAGCGATTGGCCGAAGGCGCGGCAATGGGCCGCCCCGCCGCCAGAATCAGCGCCAGCGCCACCGGCGCCGAGGGAGCCCGCAGAGCGACGCTCTCGAGGCCGGCGCGGGCGAGCTCGCAGACCGAGCCGCCCGCCGCCCGCGGCGCCACCAAGGTCAGCGGCCCCGGCCAAAAGGCCTCGGCGAGCCGTAGCGCCGCCGGCGACAGCTCCGCCTCCCGCCGTGCGGCGTCGATGTCGGCGACATGGGCGATGAGCGGATTGAAGCTCGGCCGTCCCTTGGCGGCGTAGATTTTCGCCACCGCCTCCGCCGAAGTCGCATCCGCGCCGAGCCCATAGACCGTCTCGGTCGGGAAAGCGACGAGCCCTCCCTCCCGCAAAATTCGCCCGCCTCTCTCGATCGCCTCCTCGCCCGCCGGCGCGCACCGCGCCGCGCCATCATCGCCGCGCGTCATCGCGTCCCGCCATAGGGGGGCGCCGGAATGGCGATATGCGCCGCCCGCAGCGCCCGCGACCAGCTCTCGCGCAAATCCCGGAAATAGGGATCAGAGCCGTCTATGCGGGTCGAGACGTCGGTGCGCAGCGCATCCCGACGCAAAAGCGCGATATCGACCGGCAGGCCCACGGAGAGATTGGAGCGAATCGTCGAATCCATCGAGATGAGCCCGATCTTGAGAGCGTCGAGCACGTCGGTGTCGAAAGAGACAGCACGGTCGAGGATCGGCTTGCCGTATTTGTGCTCGCCGATCTGCAGATAGGGCGTATCCTGCGTGCATTCGATGAAATTGCCGGCCGTATAGACCATGAACAGCCGCAGCGGACCGGAGCCGATCTGCCCGCCGAACAGCAGTGACACGTCGAAGCTGACGCCGGAATCCTCCGCCCCCTCCCCCGCCATGGCGTGCGAGCGCCGCACCGCGCGGCCGACGAGTTGCGCCGCCTCCAACATGCCGGGCGCGTCGACGAGCCGCTCGATCTCGTGCGTCTCGGGGTTTTCGAGCCCCTCGGCGAGCAGAGTGACGGCGCCTTGGGTGACGGAGAGATTGCCCGCGGTGGCGAGCATCATGACGCGCTCGCCCGGCTGCTCGAAGACGTGGAGCTTGCGGAAGGTCGAGATATTGTCGAGCCCCGCATTGGTGCGGGTGTCGGCGATCATGACGAGGCCGCCGCGCACGAGAATGCCACAACAATAGGTCATCGCCGCTCCGATAGCTACCGCCCGGTTCCGACGCCGGGCGCGTCCGGAGGGCGGGCGGGCGCAACTTAGCGCATCGCAAAGGATTTGACCGCGCGAAATTCGGCGAGCGCCCAATTTTCGATCGGGCGTTGCGGCGCGGCGCGAATCCGCTATAGGAACACTATCCCCGGCCGAAACGGCGGCTGGGCCGGTAGCTCAATGGTTAGAGCCGGCCGCTCATAACGGTCTGGTTGCAGGTTCGAGTCCTGCCCGGCCCACCAGGGAGGCCCGCCGAGCGCGTAAGTCGTTGAAAATCAATTTGCAGATGCCGTCGCCCAGCTCTTGCGCCTGCAAGAACTGCATAACATAATGCAGCACATGGACGACGAAATGCCCTTTGCGTCCCATATTGTGAAACGCGGCCGCATGTACCAATACGTGCGTCGTGTCCCGGAGGATATTGCCGACCGCTTCCCCTACTCCCGCATCCAGCGCTCCCTCCGCACGCCGGAAAAAGCCCGCGCCTTCGAGGCCGCGGCGAGGGTGCACGCCGAGGTCGAGCAGCAGTTCGCCCACGCCCGCCGCAACAAGGGCGCGACCCTCGATCTCACGCCCGTCGACGATTGGGAGTGGCCCGATTGGCGCCTCCTCGCCGACTGGTTCAAGGCGATTCTCATCGAGGACGATTGGCAGGCTCGCTCGAGGCAGCTTCCGGGCGCCGCCTTCGACACGGGCGTCACGCGCAGCCTCTTTTGGCGCGACAGCACGGTGGCGCAAGCCCATCTCGATCTACGGGCGACTCTTCGCGAGATGACGATCAGCCGTTATGCGGAAGAGCGCATCGGCTACGTCCAGAGCATCGTCCGCCGCCTGGGCGTCCCCGTGTCGAAATCCTCCCCCTATTTCGAGCGCTTCATGGGTGCGTGTCTGCGCGCGGAACTCGAATATCTCACGATCTTTTTCGATCGCGAGGGCGGCCGGATGGAGGAAGCGCCCCACCCCGACACCATCAAAGGCAAGTGGCGAAAGGCGGCGGAGCAGCTCCGCGAGCAACGCGCCATCTCGCTCGGCATCGACATCACGAAAACCAAGAAGGCCGGCAAAACGCTGACCGACTGTTTCGAGCAATGGAAGCGCGATCGTCAGCAGGCCAATAAGAAAACCACCCGCCATGGAGCCGACGAGAAAGAGCTCGCGATCGAGGATTTCCAGAAGCACGCTCGCGTGCGGGACATCGGCGAGATCACGCGTGCGCACATCATCGCCTTCCGCGACCACCTTTTCACGACGGGCCTGAAGACGCCGACCGTGAACAAACGCGTCGGCCAGATCACGACGCTGCTCGCGACGGCGCAAAGAGCGGGATGGATCGATACGGCCATCACAGGCGGCATCTATATCGAGATCCCCGCAGGCACGAACGAGCGCGAGCCCTTCGATAGAGCAGAGCTGGACGTCGTCTTCGGCCAAGACGTGTTTCGGAAAGGAGTCCGCTCGGAAAACCCCAAGGCTGGCGGCGAGCTGGAGTTCTGGATACCTCTCGTTTCGCTCACCAGCGGCCTCATCTCGTCCGAGATCATCCAGCTCGGACCGGACACGGTCGTCCCCCACCCCGACCACCCGGAGATCATCTGCTTCGAAGTCTCGAATGCAGGCGGCCGATCGATCAAGGCCCATGCGCGGAAGCGCTATGTGCCGGTGCGGAAAGAGCTGCTGGATGATGGCGGCTTCCTGGCGCTCGTCGAGAACGCTCGCCAAAAGGGATGGAAGACCTTGTGGGCTGCCGCCGAGCAGAAGGCGAGCGTCACCTCCGTCTCGAACATGTTTTCCTCGTTCTGGAGTGATCGCCTTCGTAACGAGCTGTCGATCAAGGACCCACTGAAAACCCTCTACTCGCTGAGGCATAATTTCCGCGACGCGCTCTCCGCGGCCGGCGCCACCCAAGATGAGAAGAACCAGCTCATGGGGCACGCGGAGGCCGGGACAGGTAAGAAATATGGAACGAAGAAGAAGCCGCGCGTGGTAGATATAGTGAGGCTGAATGAATTGATCCAATCCATGAAGTTGCCGTTACTCGACCGCATCGAATGGCCGTCGCCGTAGCAAGCAGAATCTGATAGCAACCAACCAGCCAGTGTCCTTCGGCTAAAGCTCCTCCCGCCCCAGCCAGAATTCCGCAAATCGTTGGAATCGCTTGAAAATCGCCTCAGCTGGGGCGCGTTTCCACATCCGTGTGACACATGGCTGGTACACCACGGAGATTTTCGTGCCCGCCATACCCCATGTCGTGCGTCGCGGAGCGTTCTATTATTGGCGGCGGCGACTGCCATCGGCGCTTGCCGAATCGAGAAATTCTGCGACGCTGATTCTCGGCCTGCGCACCAGCAACCCCGGGAGAGCGCGCTACCTCGCCGGCCAGATTTCCGCGCTCGCCGATCGTTGTTTTTTTCCGGCCGCCATGACCAGTCGCCTCTCACAGCAGCAAATTCAGAAGGTGTTCCGCATCGTCTTCACGCAGCACCTCGACAAGCTCGAGGCCGTGGCGGCGCGCGAACGCACGGAGAACGATTTCGATCCCGAGAAGAGCCGCCGCAGCGAGCGCGTGATGGGGCACGTCTATCGCCTGCTCGAGACGCGCGGACGCGCCGCCGCCGTCGACGAACGCGCCGCCGCGCAAATGGCGGCGCAGGGAATGGCGCAGGACGAGATCGCCGAGACCGCCTTCATGCTCGATCTCATGCAGCGCCAGAACGTCGCCGCCGAAAAGAAGGAGCGGCTCGCGACGCTCGTCGAGGAGGTCGGCGGGGAGCCCAATCCGATGAATCTCGCGCTCGCCCAGGAGACGGTCTACCGGGCTTTCGCCGAGGCGAATTTTCAGTCGGAGCGCCGGCATGACGGCGTGCGCGTCGAGATCGAGAAGACCATCGCCGACATTCTGAAGGATCACGCCGAGGCGCCGCGCGACTCGGTCGATCACGCCGAGACGATACTCGTCGTTGCGACCCTCGCCTCATCCCAGATCGTCGCCCCTCGGGAAGCCGCCGAGGAGACGGCCAAAGGCGCCCGAAACGAACATGCGCCGCCGCCGGCCGTCCCCGCTCCAACGCCCGCGGACCCCGCGCCCATACCGAGTCCCGCAAAGGCGGCGAGAACGAAGACGCCGACACTCGACGAGCATCCATTCGTCGTGTTCGCCGAGGGTGTCATCAAGAAGAATGCGGACGCCAAGGCTTGGGATACGAAAACGCAGCGTCAGGTGCGTCAGATTTCACGACTTTTCGCGAGGCTCCTCCTCGAGCAGGGCGTCGTCGAGTTCGAAGACATCCACCAGAAGCACCTGGGCGATCTCGACGACCTCTTCGGCGCTGTCGCCAAGAGCTACGGCCGCAGCCCGCGAGACAATCACCGGACGCTCGACCAGCTTCGCGCGATCGGCGCGGCCAAGCCGCCATCGGAGCGCGGCTTGGTCGCCGGAACCGTCAATCGGCATTTTTCATTTCTGGGCCAGATCCTCGCCCATATTCGAAGCCGCGGCCACAAGCTCGACCGGGACATCGACATGACGCTGATGCGTCGCAAGTCCACGGAACGCGGGCGCGCGAAGCGCGGACTCTTGACCAAAGCCGACGCCGCCGCCATCTTCCGCCTCGCCTTCTTTACCGGCTGCGCCGGTTGGAAAGACGACGAGGTCTTGATCCCAGGCCCGCACGTCTTCCACCGCGCGCTGTATTTCGCGACGCTCATGCTCCACTACACCGGAGCGCGGCGCGAGGAAATCTGCGGCCTCTCCGTCCACGACGTGGCCTCCGTCGACGCGGTGATCGACGGCGAGATACAACGCCTCCACTATATAAAGATCGGAACGAGCGAAATTCGGCGCATCAAGAATCTGTATTCCGAGCGCTCGGTCGTCCTGCACCCGGAGCTCATCCGCCTCGGCTTTCTCGACTATGTCGCGGCCGTGAGAGCGCTCGGCTATGAGATGGTCTTCCCCGATCTCAAATCGCCGACATCCTCGTCCCCTCTGGGCGATCGGCTCTACGACGAGCTGATCGACGGGCTGCACCAAGCCATTCCCGACGCCAAGGAGCGCAAGAAAGTCATCCATTCGATGCGCAAGTCTTTCGGCAATTCATTGAAGCAGGAGGGGATTCATAGCGAGATTCGGAGCGACATCATGGGGCATTCGGGCGCCACCCCGACCGAGGAAATCTACTGCGACGCGATCGCGCTCGCCGACATGCTGCCGAGCATCATGAAGATTCCGATCGTGACGACGCATCTACAGCCGCAGCCGATCCGCCTGTTGCCTTGGGTGGAGGCAAAACTGCCGCCGCCGTTCTCGCGGAAGCGGAAGGAGGCGGATGGCGCGGGTCCGGGACGCAGGCGGACGAGAAAAATAAAGGGCGAACCGGACCGCTGTTGACCCCAAGCGGCCATTCGATATCGACAAGAATTTCGTGCAGACTCCTCAAGGATCAGACGTGTTCGAGGTCAAACAGTGTCCGCGTCACGGCTTTCCGATTTGGTTACGTTGCGTTTTCAAGGCGATCTAATTCGCATACCTCCCTTCGCTCGTCAGACTTTTGGGATTATGCAGCTTCCAACAGGATATTGGCGTAGGTTGGCGTCGGTCCTCCGAGATCGAGAGCTTCCCCATGTGAAGTAAAAAAGAGCAGATCTTTGAAGTGGGTCAAAATTGCGCTCGGCGCGCCAGCGCAAGGGCTTAATTTGAGATAAGCCCCATCCAGCTGCAATTTCATCTTCGCGACCTCGACACCGTTCAAGCGCACAACATAGTCCTTGAGATACGAACGCAGGGCTTCGCGAATGCCTTCTGGAATGGGTTCGCCGCTGTCGCGCAGCCATACGCTGCCGTCGCCCACGCTGACGACATTTGGTGGCCTTCCCCCGGTGCCAGCCGAGAAGCTCAGCTTCCAGCCTTCAGCCGCAGGTCCCCGATCGAGCCAAACCGAGGCGGGCGACAGAATTGTCAGTGGTAAAGACCTCGGCTTTTGCTCCTGAAATTGGGAATAGAGGCGCGCCTTGAAGGTCCCGCCTTCGACATAAAATTCAAGAGCGCTGGCACGGCCTATATAAACGCCCGCGTATCGCGCGAGAATCCCGACATCGACATCGGCCGGTCTCGGCGTCGGTGGGGCATGAGGCGCAGCGCCCGCCAAACGCTCGAGCAACTCGGATCGGTAAGAGTTTACTGCATCCACGACGCCTAGCGCCGCGGAAATATTCGCCGCCGCAACACCATTTGTCAGTAGTACGACGCCGACGCCATGGTCGGGAAGCCAGTAGAGATGCGTGAGAAAGCCAAATCCGCCGCCGCCGTGTCCGAGCGTGTAATTTCCACGCCGCGTGAAAGCGCTGAGGCCGAGTCCATAACCGAATTCTTGGCCAGACGCGGGAAACGGAGGCTGCGCCATCAACTTCGCGGTATCCGAACGGATGAGAGTTCCACGTAAATGCGCTTGCAGAAATTTGGCGGCGTCCTCGACGCTCGTGTAGACACCGCCGGCAGCGTCCATCGGCACTTTTACGGGTAGGTCGACAATAAAAGAATCATGCCCCACGGCGCGGTCGGCGTCGGGAATGATCCGCGAGAAATCGACGGACGTGCGTTGCAAGCCGAGCGGGCGATAGAGGAGTTCGTCGAATACGCCGTCGAGCGAGGTCTTGTAACGTAGCGCTAACGCAAAGCCGGCGAGATCTACGCCGAGATTGGAGTATTCATAGCGTTCTCCAACCGGAAACCTCAGCCATGAGTCGCCGATGCTCGCCACGTGCTCGGCGAATGATTTATTTCCAACGAAGTAGTTGTTGCCGACCGGGGCCTCATGGGTGAACCCCGCCGTATGGCTGAGGAGATGGCGCAGCGTAATCTTTTTCTCGGGGTTCGATTCGTAGCGTGATCGGACGGTGAAACCCGGGATCAGCTCCGATAGAGGCTCGTCTAAGCCGACAACTCCCTGTTCGTAAGCGCGCAAAACAGCAGTCGCCGTATAGAGCTTGGAAATCGATTGGAGGCTAAAAGTCGTGTGCGGCCCGATCGGGGCGGGCAAGCCCTGCTTCTTGACCCCGAATCCCTTTAGGTAGACTTGATCTCGCGTCACTAGAGCGACCGCAATTCCAGGAATTGCATCGAGCAATTTTGGGATTTGCTCTTCGACGTAAGCGGCGGTCTGGTCAAATTGCGATCGGGCGCCTTCCACCGTAGCCGCGGCCCCCTGGAAGCTATCCAGGAGGGGCGCGAGAGCGGCCATGGATAGGACGTGATTTAGAAAAGCGCGCCTTTTGATGGACGCTAGCGGCAGACGGAAATCGAAATCAGAGAATGTCATCTTCACGATCCTGTAGGGATAAGTCTACTAGGCATGTAGGAATTTGCAACTCTGTAAATTTGCCGCCGAACACCTGGACGCCTTCGGCGAGCGCGGCAACATCACGGTCGGCGCACTCTTTAAGTCGACGGCACGAGTGCCGCACTGGGCCGACTGATCCATGCGGCAACGCGCGGGACGAGGATAAGCGCGCGATCGGCATCAATTCATGCGCTCGAGACCGGCGGACGCTGAACAGATGAGCTGTAGGAACTCCGGCCGAGGAAATCTCTCGGTCAATGTCCGGAATTGGCGCAATCTCGCCATTCGTGAACGCGAGAGGATCATCTCCATTGGCCGCGGCGCGCAAAGTTCCGCTTCGCGGAAAAGCTAACCCACATCCGTCGCACCCCAGAGCGCTCGACCGCAGGCCTGGGTTTAGCGGCTCAGCCCGTCACCAGTCGCGCCAGCGCCAGCGCCTCCCGTCTGACGTCGACCGGCGCGAGCATAGGGTCTCCGCGCTCGACGGCGACCGCCAGCGCGACCCTCTCGGCGGCCGCGATGTGCAGCCCACGAAGCGATTCGCCGGCCTCGATCACCTGTAAGGCGCGCGTGGAGAGCCCCATGCGGTCGGCCATCTCGACCTGCGTCAGGCCAAGTCGTTTCCTCAGCGCGATGAGCTCCTCATTCGTCATTGATTTTCCCCGAGGCCGGCGTATCTTCCTCAGAAGTGGGATGAGGCTTTCGCCCCACCCCACCCCTTCGGACTAGAAGGAAATGGAGAGGGCTAGTCTCCATTTCCCCCACCGAAGTGTCACCGTGAGCTTGATGCTCATTGTCACACTCCAGGTCGCCGAGCAGAAGCGCCCGACACAATTACTATACGAAAAAACGACGCGTTAGCCAATATTGATACGTCATTTTTGCGTTTTGCCGCAGATTCGTATTTCCCCTGACGCACGCCAGACCGCGCGGCCTCGGGACGCCCCCGGAGTTCCTGACATGACCGTCGACACCACTTCGCCGAGAAGCCGCGCCGCCTCGGCGATCGGCGACGCTCTCGATCTTCGCAGCGCCCCCGACGCAATCGACCGTTCCGGTCGGATCGCTGCGGTGGAACGGCCACAGCCTCGCGCGACGATCAAGCCGAAGCTGCGCGTCGTTCTGTGCGCTCCGCGAGGGTTCTGCGCCGGGGTCGTGCGCGCCATAGACACGGTGGAGGAGGCGCTACGGCGGCATGGTGCGCCGATCTATGTCCGTCACGAGATTGTTCATAATAAATATGTCGTCGCGACGTTGGAGGCCAAAGGCGTGGTTTTCGTCGAGGAGCTCGACGAGATCGCCGATCCATCGAGGCCGGTGATCTTCTCGGCGCATGGCGTTCCCAAGGCTGTCGTCGAAGAAGCCGAGGCGCGCCAGCTCTTCGCTATCGACGCGGCTTGTCCTCTGGTGACCAAGGTGCATCGGGAGGCCGAGCGGCATTTCGCGCAAGGCCGCCAGATCGTGTTGATCGGCAACGTCGGCAAGCCGGATCAAGAAGTGGTCGGCGTGCTCGGGCAATTGCCGAGCGGCGCCATCCTTCTGGTCCAAACCTTGGCAGACGTCGAGAATCTGAGGCCGAGGGACGAGGCGCGTCTCGCCTACGCCACTTCCACGACCCTGTCGGTCGACGACACACGCGCGATCGTCGAGGCGCTGACGCGGCGCTTTCCCGCAATCGTCGGACCGCCGCGCGAGGATATCTGCTATGCGACCACCAACCGGCAAGAAGCGGTCAAGCGCATCGCTCCTACCGTCGACGCCATGCTCGTGATCGGCTCCTCCAACTCATCCAACTCCAGAAGATTGAGGGAAACGGCCGAACGCGCCGGCTGCAAACTCGCCCGGCTCGTCATGCACGCGGACGACGTCGAATGGGGGATGTTGTCCTCGATCGCCTCGCTCGGGATCACGGCGGGAGCCTCGGCCCCGGAGATTCTCGTCGACGACATCATCGACGCCGTCGCGGAGCGCTTCGAGCTCCAAATCGAGACGGTGTCGACGGCGGACGAGAGCGTCTTCTTCCCCTTGCCGCGCGAGCTGCGGCCGACCGCTTAGCCTGGAAAATCATGTCGAGGCGCTCGCGGCCACCCTGCCGTCTCGCAATGCGACAGCGGCGGCTGTCGAGGATCCGGCGGCCTGGGTGCGCGAGAGCGAGCGGCTTGCGGAGCAGCACGTCTATGTCGCGCCGATCGGCGATGGAGCCGGGCCGTTCGCGCTGACTGGAGCCTACCAGACCGATGCAAAGGGGATCGCAGAGCAGCAGGTGGCGCTCGCAGGGCTCGGCTCGCGCGGTTGATCAACGGGGCATTGCGGTAGGCGTTCTGTGGCCAAGGCGACGTAGCCTTGCAAATTCCTACTCGACCCTCAACGGACCCATTCTCCCCGAACCGCCAACGGCAGGTTCCGCTGTCAGCGGACATTCGCCCTCTGGGGGAAAACGCGCGCGATCAGGCCCTTGAGGGAATGGATATCATTGCCTGAACCGGCGGAACGAGCCTATGCCTCGAGCATGACCGCTGTCACCTGGAGCGCCGTGACCGTGACGCCCTCCATGCTCGCCGATAGACGACGGGCATTATGCTCCGCCATCGCGTAAATGCCGGCCGCCTTATTTTCCCGGCTGAAAGCTCAGCTTGAAGGTCGCGCCGCCGCCGGGCGTCTCTTCGACGCAGATGCGGCCGTGGAGCTTGGCGATCAGCTCCTTGGCGATGGCGAGGCCGAGCCCCGAGCCCGGCGTCGCCTCGCTCTTGCGCCAGAAGGGTTCGAAGATCCTCTCGCGGTGGCAGGGCGCGACGCCTTCGCCATGGTCGATCACTTCCACCTCGCCTTCGGGACGCAGCCGCACGAGAACGGTTCCGCCGACCGGCTCCGCCTTCAAAGCGTTTCCGATGAGATTGGCGACGACGGATTCGATCGCGCGCCGATTACCGCGCACGATGGTCGCGCAATCCTCGCCCTCGACCGCGATACCGCGCTCCGAGCACCGCGCGAGCGGAGAATGATCGGCGACGATTTGACATACGGTCTCGGAGAGATCGACCTCCTCGTCGGTCGTCACCTGATTTTCCGAAATGCGCGCAGCGATCAGAAGCTGCTCCACCGTGGCGTGGAGACGGCTCGCGTCGCGAAGCAGATCATTCTTCAGCGGCGACGGTTCCTCGTTCTCGAGGCGCGCGCGCATGACGGCGAGCGGCGTGCGCAGCTCATGCGCCGTATTGGCGGTGAAGCGCCGCATACGCGCGACGCTGTCGTCGAGCCGCGCCAGTGCGCCGTTCATCGCTGCGATGATCGGGCGGATTTCTGTCGGCACATCCGTCGCGGCGATTCCTTGTCCCATCGTATCGAGATCGATGCGCTCGGCCGCCTTCGCCGCCCGCCGCAGCGAGCCGAGCGCCTGTCGAAGACCGAGGAATACGATGGAGCAGGACGCGATCCAGCCGACGAAGAAAGCGACCGTTTCGTAGAACTTGTCTCGGATGATGAAGTAGACGACGTCCAGCCAATGAAATCGGAATCCGCTCGCAGCGATATAGACGGGACCGTTTCGCGTCTGCTCCAAAGTCACTACGCCCCATTTTCCGGCTTCTGGACCACTCTCCGTATGAAAGCGAAAGACGCGCGCGTCGGCTTCTTTCGCGGCAACGAGCTTCGAATAGAGCTCCGGGGAGGAGCCCGGCGCCAATTCGGTCGAGCGCGCCGGCATGGCCGCGTAGCGCACATCCGCATCCTGATCCACCCTGAGCTTCAGTTTTTCGCTGGGCGTCAAACGGACCGCTCCATCCGGGGATGTCTCGAGTGAATCGGCGACCAGATCCTGAATATGAAAATAGGTGTAGATTTCCAGCATCGCGTCCGCCCCGCCGTAGCGCTCCGCGACCGACGCGAGATAGGCGACGACGGGCCAGGGAAGGAATGCGCCGACGAGTTGCGCGAAGAGCAGATAGACGATCAGCCGGGTCGTGAGCGATTGCATTTTCTTCACGGAAGCGTCTTCCTCACGCGAGCTTCTCGGCGATCATGTAGCCGACGCCGCGCGTCGTATGAATCTCGACGCCCGCGCGCTCCTCGTCGAGACGCGCGCGCAGCCGTGAGACGAGGATCGTCAGCGCCTGCGGCTGAATCTCTTCGTCGGCGCTGTAGATCTCGCTGATGAGCGTGTCGCGTCTGACGACGCGCTCCGCCCGCCGCACCAGCGCTTCGAGCAGCGTGCGTTCGCGCCGGTGCAGCAGGATCGCGCGACCCTCGACCAGAGCGGTGCGAGACTCGAGATCGAAGGAGAGAGCGCCGACCATGATCAGAGGCGAGCGAACCTCCTCGCTTCGCCGGCTGATCGCCCGGATGCGCGCCATCAGCTCGTCGAGACTGAACGGCTTGACGAGATAATCGTCGGCGCCGGCATCCAGTCCTTCGATGCGGTCGTCGAGCGTATCGAGCGCGGTCATCATCAATATGCGGCTGCCCGGCCGCTTCGCCTGTATCCATGGAAGGAGCGACAGGCCGTCGCCGTCGGGAAGCCGCCGGTCGAGCAAGGCGATCGAATAGGGCTGCGTCCCGATGAGCGCCCTGGCGTCGGACAGAGTGCCGACGGCGTCCACGGAATAGCCCGCCCGGTCGACGCGCTTGACGATCTGCGCCGCCAAGTCGGTCTGATCTTCCACCACAAGAATTCGCATGGGCGCCGCTCCCGTGTCGATCCGAATGAGGTTCGGCGGAGAGCCTAGACTCGAAGAATGCATGTGGCAAATCTGCAACATCGCGACCTTTTCCGCCGGCGCGCCCTCCCGAAAGATTTCTGAAATATAGGATCGTCCAAGAGTCTGCGCGGATGACGCGCTCGCTCGAGAGCGCGGTGCGAGGAGCGGCTGATGCGGCGCGGCGGCCAAAGGGGAGTTTGCGTCACGACATGGCTCGCCCATGTCGCGGCCTGCCTCCTTCTGCTTTCGATCGCCAGCGGCGGGCTTCTCGTCGAGAGAGCCGAATTCGCCACGAAAGGGGCGGGCTTCGACCTCGCGACGCGAAACGAGCTCTGCTCGGCTCGAACGAGCGACGGCGCGCCCGCCGGACCCGCGAAGCATCATCGCAATTGCGCCTTCTGTCTCGGCTGTGATCGCGGCGACGCTCCGACCCTGGCCCTGGGAGAGGCAGCCGTCGCCATCTTCCCCACGCAGGCGACATCCGGCCGCCTTCGCGAACCACGTCCCACAGGCCCCTCGAGATGGGCGCGACCCTGGTCGTCCCGCGCGCCGCCGCGCGCCTGACCCGCCAGCAAGCGCGAGGCCGTCCGGCCTCTCGACCATCCGTTTCAGACGACGCTCGGCGTCGCACAACCAGGGGTCTCACATGTTTCGCTCGGCACTGCTGCGCGGCGCTTCCGCCGGCGCGCTCGCTCTCGTCCTTTCATCCTCTCTCGCGCTGGCGCAGGACGCGCTGCCGACCATCGACATCGCCGGCGAGGCGCCCGCGCGCGCCAAAAGCGGAGAGAAATCGGCCTCGAGCCAGAATGGCGCGGGACTGGGCGGGCGCTTCACCGGCTACACGGTCGACATGGACACGGCGACCGTTTCTGGAAAGGATCGGACGTCGATCCTGAAGACGCCATTCAACATCCAGGTCGTGCCGCGCCAGGCGATGGATGACCAGCAGGCGATCTCGGTCAAGGACGCGATCGTCGGCAATGTCAGCAGCGTCCGCCCGGCCAGCGGCAATTTCGGCAGCAACTATCAACAGTTTCTGATCCGGGGCATCGACAATACGAACGTCTACCGGAACAATCTGAGACAATATCTGAACACCAGCCTGGAAACAGAAAATCTCCAGTCGATCGAAGTATTGAAAGGGCCTGCGGCGATGCTCTTCGGGAGGCTGGAGCCGGGCGGCGTCGTGAATCTGGTTGTCAAGCGACCGCTCGAGACGCCCTATGTCTCTGTTCAGGAGCAGTTCGGATCGTGGAACACGACCAGAACGACGGTCGACGCCACCGGGCCGCTCACGGAAGACAAGACCTGGCTCTACAGGGTCAATCTCGAATTTTCCCGCAACGACCACATTCAAAAATATCGCACCGACCAGAATGCTTTCGTCGGGCCGACGATCACCTATCATCCGATCGAGCAGTTCCGATTCAATCTCGATCTCGAATATCAGAACCACATATTCGGTCCCGACCGCCCGATCCCGGCCGTGGGGACGAGGCCGGCTTCGCTTGCGAGGAGCTTCACCCCCTCCAATCCGGGGCTCGAGCTGGCCAATCCGTCGCGCGAGGAACGCCGCAGCTTCGGCTATGACTGGACCTATGATATTTCCGACGATTGGCATGTGACCAACCGCTTCTATTATACGAATGCGCTGCTGACGCTTCGGCAAATCGGTATTTCCGCTCTCAACGAGACGACCGGGGTCGCGACCCGGAACGTCTACGACAATGGCGACCGCGTCCTGACCACGCTCTCCACCAATCTCGACGTGAACGGCAAATTTTCGATCGGCCCATTCGACAACGCCGTCCTATTGGGCGCCGACTACTATGACTTTCATCAACGTGGGTCGAATTTCTCAGGAGCGTCTCCTTTCGCTCCGCAGATCAACATCTATTACCCCATCGAGCCGCTGCAATATTATGTGAAGCTGCCGGACAATAATTTCTTCAAGACCGTCTTCGTCTGGAAAGGCGTCTATGGGCAGGACGTCATCTCCTTTTTCGACGACAAGGTGCATGTGCTGCTGGGAGGGCGCTACGACTGGGCCGAGAACGGGACCGGAAATAGCGCGATTTCCGACGAAGAGGCGCGCGGAGTCTATAATCCCGCGACGTCGCGAGGATTTCGCACCGCCTATGACGAGGCGTTCAGCCCGCGTGTGGGCCTGCTGATCCAACCCCTGCCCTGGCTCTCCTTCTATGGCAATTTCAGTCGTTCCTTCGGCGCGACGAATGCGCTCCCTGTTCCAGGGCAGCCGCTGTTCGCGCCGCAGATCGGCACGCAATTCGAAGGCGGCGTCAAGGCGGCGGTCTTGGATGGCGCGCTGACGGCGACCTTAGCCTATTACGATATCACGAAATCCAATATCACCGTCTCTGTTCCCGGCACGCCCTATGCGGTTCCGATCGGCACGGTCCGCAGCGAAGGCTTCGAATTCGACCTCGCCGGCCGTCTCGACGAGCATTGGAGCGTGATCGCGAATTACAGTCACGACGAGGCGCGCATCACCAAGGACAGCACGGCGACCGGCGGTTCCGGAACCACCGGCAATCGGATGACGAATGTGCCGCGCAACGCCGGAAATCTCTGGCTCAAATATGACGCCGACGGCGAATTCGAAGGTTTCAGCCTCGGCGGCGGGTTCAATTACGTCGGTCATCGACAAGGCGACGCGCAGAATAGCTTTCAGCTTCCCGCCTACACGCTCGTGAACGCGATGGTCATGTATCGTTTCCAGCCGAGCGCGCTGCCTTGGGTGAAGAATCTGACGGCGCAGGTCAACGTCCGGAATCTTCTCGACACGACCTATTTCCCGAACTCCGCCGGACGGCTATTCACATATCCCGGCGACGGACGTACGATCCTCGGATCGTTGCGTGTGGAATTCTAGAAAACGAGAGGAAGAGATGCGGCAAATCTCGACCGAGCTACGGCCCCTTTCCACCGGCGCGGATGAGGCGCCGGCCAATTCGGCGCGAAGCGCCGCCGATACACGGACGCGCGCCGATGCGCGTCGCCTCTTCGTCTGGCTCCACCGCTGGGTCGGCCTCGTCACGGCGGGCTTTCTGATCCTGGTTGGACTGACCGGGGCGTTGCTCGCCTTCTATGGGGAGCTGAGCCATTGGATCGCGCCGGAGGCCTATCCGGGACTGCATGGCGAGACGCTTCCGCCCGCCGCCCTCGCGAGGCGCGCGGAGAGCCTCGTTCCGCAGGCGCGCGCGGTCGCCGTCTATCTCGGCGGCGAATCCGGCGCGGCCCGCGTCACCATGCAGGCGGCGCCGGGCGCCGAGCCGCTCGGCTTCGGCGCCGTGACCCTCGACGCGGTGACGGGGGAGGATCTCGGCCGCCGCGGCCGTCTCGGCGCGTTTCCCGCCCGAGCCGCCGACATCATGCCTTTCATCTATAGCTTGCACTATCAATTGGCGATGGATTCGACCGGCGCCTGGATCCTCGGAATCGTCGCGCTCTTATGGACGATCGATTGCTTCGTCGCCTTCTATCTGACGCTGCCGCGCGCGAGCCCCGGCAATTCGCGCGGCTATTTCACGCGCTGGAAGCCGGCCTTTCTCGTCAAGCTCTCCGGCTCCTTCTATCGCATCAATTTCGATCTCCATCGCGCCGGCGGATTGTGGCTGTGGGCGATGCTGCTCGTCTTCGCCTGGTCCAGTGTCTTCTTCAATTTGAACAGCGTCTACACCGGCGTGACGAAGCTGGTCTTCGACTATGCGCCGCCGCCCTGGCAATGGCCCGCGCAGCCGCCGCGCGAGGGCGCGAGCAAAATGCTCGAATGGGAGGAGGCGCAGGCCGTCGGCGAGCGGCTGATGGCCGAGCAGGCGCGAGAGCGTGGCTTTTCCATCGAGCGAGCCGATGCGCTCTACTTCAAGCCGGCCAAGGGCCTCATTCAATATCGCGTGCGATCGAGCCTGGATATCGGCGAACGCACCGCGACGACTTCCGTTCTCTTCGACGCCTATACGGGCGAGCTGGTGACGTTGAGCCTGCCGTCGGGGCTGCGCAGCGGCGACACTGTCACCAATTGGCTCGCCGCCCTGCATATGGCGCGCGTCTTCGGCCTGCCCTATCGTATCTTCGTCTGCGTCCTGGGGCTCGCAATCATGATGCTCTCCGGGACGGGAGTCTATATCTGGTGGAAGAAGAGACGTGCGGCCAAATCGGCGCCTTCCGGCCAGCGTAGACATGGCCAGAGCGAGCCATAGCGAGCGCTCGGCATACGATCGCACGCCCCCGTCGCCGATCGTCGACGCCGCTGCGCGCTAACGCGTATAGCCGACCACGCATAGCGAATGCCGCGACCGTCCGGGAGCAAACCGCGCCACGAGATCTTCGGCCTGGCCGACCGGGATACGAACGTCTATATCCAGGCGGCCCGGCTGCGCGAAGGTCCGCGAAATCCAGAGAACGCGGACCGTCTCGCCGTCCACGACGAACAGCTGATTATGGCGCCTTCCGGCCACAACAGGGGATCGCGGGATCCGCTCGTCACCTGCGCGGAACGACACGCAAATTAATCGATACCAGCCGAAATAGCTCCGTCGGCGCCGCGAAGACGTCGCTGCTTTTTGGGGGGCTACGGACTTAAAAAAAGCGAGCATAGGCTAAAGCGCGCGCAAATAGCTTTCCTTATGCCGCGAGCGCGCGGATGCGGACACATCATCTCAGGCAGCGCACAGCCTCTATAGGCCAATCAGATGCGTCGAAATTTGAACGACACCCCGACAATGTAATCTCGATCGCCAAAACGAGCGCCGGCAAGGAGGCGGTCGTCGACGAGCATAGAGTCGGCTGAACTCCGCTGGCCTACAATTCCCGCTCGCCCATCCCGCGTTCGCAGAGTCATTCCGAACGCAAGCCGTTCGAGGCGCATTCCCGAGGATCGCGCCGCCTCACTATCGTGCTCAAAATTTCGTCGGGCTGCATTTTTTATGTAATTGAAATACATAACCAATGGACTTCTTATGCCCGGGAGGCCGAATCGAAGGGCTCGCAGATAACGAGGAGCGCATGCGGATGGGTGCAACAGTCGCCATGTCGATCGAGGCCCTTCGGCGAGGCGCTCGACATAGGATGAACATCCTCCTTTTGGGGAACCATGGACGGCTCGGCGCGATCCAAATTTTGGTCGCCCATGTCAGCATTGCCGCGCTTTCGATCTCAGCGGTCCGCGCGCAGGATGCGCCGACCGAGCTTCCGGCCGTCGACATCGCCGCAAGCGTCGGCGCGGCAACGGATGCTGCGACTGTGGACGGCGGTTATCGCGTGAAGACTGGCTACGTAGGACCGTTCGGCGACCGGGTCCTCGTCGATACGCCGCTTTCGATCGACGTCGTATCCGCCGATCTCGTGAAGAATCAGCAATTGCTCAGTCTGCGCGAGGCCTTTCGGCTCATTCCTTCGGTGCAAGGCGAAAACATTCGTCCGCAGACGCGCGGCATGCAGGCGGGCGTGGTGCAGAACACACGCATCGACGGGTTGAATATCGCGGCGACGACGGATTATCCGCTGGAGCAGTTCGAGCGAATCGAGGTGCTGAACGGCTTGTCGAGCGCACTCTATGGCCCATCCAATCCAGCGGGCACATTCAACTATGTGCTCAAGCGGCCGACGGATAAGCCATTGCGCGAGATCACGTTTTCCTATCTGTCTCAGAGCGCTTGGCTCGGACACGCCGATCTCGGCGGCTTTCTCGACGACGAGCGCCGTTTCGGCTACCGGGTGAATCTGCTCGAGCAGAATGGCGAAATCTATGTCGACGGCAGCCAGTCGAAGCGGCAGCTGGCGAGCCTCGCTTTCGACATTCACGCGTCGCCGAGCACCGTTCTCGAAACCAACGCCAGCTTCTACAATTTCGTGACGAAGAATCTGCCCGGCACATTCGCGCTCGGCCGCAACGCCACGATTTTTCCCGCGGCGCCCGATCCGACTCGTCCAGGCTATGGCCAGACCTTCGGCGGCGACGACAATCAGACGGCGATCTTCAGCGGCAAGCTGCGTCATGATTTCGATCAGAACTGGCGCCTGACGTTGGGGCTGCTGCGTCAATCCAACGATCGCGCCTCGACTGTTCCGACCAACACTTTGACCGACAATCTCGGAAACTACACGACAACAGCCGCGACAACCACATTTTCCTTGGATACTGTGCTGAGCCATCAGGCCGCAATGAACAGTCGCTTCCTCACCGGCCCTCTCTCGCACGATTTCGTCATCGCCGAAAATGGCTTTTTTTGGGACCGCTATCGGCCCTATGTGCTCGGCCCGGTCACGCTCGGCAGCGCAAATCTCGCCAATCCGACCCTGTTCGCCGCGCGCTCCTTTCCCGACTTCAAGAACCGCTTTTTGTCGGTCGAGACCTCTCAGCAATCGATCACCATCGGCGACGTCATCGGCCTCAACGAGCTCTGGTCGGCGCAATTCGCTCTGTCGCAGAGCTGGATTCACGCGCGAAACCTGAACGCAGCCGGCGTGACGACCAGTACCTACGACACGAGCGGCGTGAGCCCGACGGCGAGCTTGATGTTCAAGCCGACGCGCAATCAGACCGCTTACGTCACCTATTCGGAAAATCTCCAGCAGGGCGACACGGCGCCCAATGGCGTCGCCAACGCCGGAGCCATCCTCGCGCCTTACCGCGCCCGACAATGGGAGCTCGGCTATAAGATCGATCTCGACCGCATCGATCTGCGAGCGGCCCTGTTCCAGATCGAGCGGCCCTATGCCTATACGGTCAGAAATGTTTATGGCGTCAACGGCAAGCAGATCAATCGCGGCGTCGAGCTGACGGCGTCGGGAAAGGCGACCGACGATCTCACCATCTTCGCGGGCCTGTCGCTGCTGAATCCGAGGCTCTACGAAACCGGCTCGGCGCTGACGAACGACAAGCAGATTCTTGGCCTGTCTCATGTAGTGTTCAACATTTTGATGGATTATCAGATCCCGTTCGTTCCGGGGCTCGCCGTCAACGCCAATATCAATTTCGCCAGCAGCCGGCCCGGAAATTACGCCAACACGACCTTTGTCGACGGATACACCGTCGCCGATCTCGGCCTGCGCTATAGCACGCGTCTGCTCGACCGAGCGGTGACATGGCGGCTCAACGTCTACAATATCGCCAATGCGCATTATTGGGCCAATGTCGCGCCGACCGGCCAGAACGGCTACAACAGCACGGATTTCGGCACAGGCGCGCTCGGCGCGCCACGCAGCTTGCGTCTTTCCATGCAGATGGAGCTTTGAACATGCCGATCTCACACATCCGGCGCTTCGTCATTCTGTCGCTGCTCGTTTCGCCGCTCGCGCCATGCTCGGCTGACGAGGCGCCCGGCGGCGCGCCGATTCACATTCATGCAGCGGGCAGCCTCGGCGGCGCATTGTCCGCGATCGCCGCCCGCTACCAGCAGGAGACAGGCGAGACGATCGCCATGGTCTTCGGCCCTTCGGGCCTGCTGCGCGAAGCCATAGAAAGAGGCAATGAAGCCGATCTCTTTCTTTCCGCCGATCGGCAGCATCCACAGCGCCTCGCCGCAGAAGGTAAAGCGGCCCCGCCTGTCGTCTTCATCAGCAACTCGCTCTGTGCGACGGCGCGCGCCGATCATCCGCTGACGCAGGCCCAACTTCTCGACTACATGCTCGATCCAGCGACGAAAATCGGAACATCAACTCCAAAAGCCGATCCGGGCGGCGATTACGCCATGGCTCTATTCGCCAAAGCCGAGACCGTGCGTCGGGGAGCCGAGCAGATCCTCCGCGAAAAAGCGCGCGCCCTCGTAGGCGGCGCCCCTCCCGAGCCGCCACCGGCGCAGACCAACCGGGGCGTCCCACAAAGCGGCTCCGCGCCGACAAAGAAATTCCTTCTCGACGGATCGGTCGATCTTTTCATCGGCTATTGCAGCCGGCGGGACATTCACCCCGACCCCGAACTCGTCAGCGTTCCCGTCCCGGAGGCGTTGGCCATACGCGCCGATTACGCCTTGGCGTTGCTGCGCGACAAATCTCCTGAGCGGCAGGCCGCGGCGGCGCGCTTCGCGCTGTATCTCATGACGCCGAGTGCGCAGGCGATCTTCGCTGATTACAATTTCGTTCCGATTGTGGCGCTGTCGGAGTTTCGTTCACGGTAGGGGTCTTGCCTCGCTGGGTGAAAGCCTATGCCGAGCTGCATCGTTGGCTGTCTACTTTCGCTTCAGAAGGCGCGAAGTAGCAGGCTCAAGTCGCGGCGGCGCTTTTCGGCGCGATCGGCTCTGCTCGTCGCGGTCTACGTCGATCGCGGCCGAGCGCGCTGGGCCCGCCGGCCGTCATCCGGAAGCAAGTCGGGCCACGAGACCTTCAAGCGGGCCGCAGGATATCCAACGCTGCGAAGAGTCCGCGAAATCCGAGGAAAGAGGACAGTCGCTCGGTCCAGGTCCGCCTCGCTCGGGACGGCGAACGAGGAACTCGACCCTTTGCAACCGGGGCCATACGAACGGCGAACGTCCGGCTGCGCCGATAGGAGACATTGCCGTGTCCAGGCGAAAGGAGGTCGTCGTTTTGAGGAAGAGCGGGCACTCTCGCCGATTTACTCGTGGCGCCAGACCTTCACCGACGATGCCACGAGAATCAGGGAGAGCGCCGGGATCAAGAGCTGGTCCGACACGCTCCCGAGAAGACGTCCGCCTATGAAAGTTCCCACTATCGAGCCCGACGCCATGATGAGGACAAACGCCTTGTTGCGCGTCACGACGCCAAAGGCGCTGTCGCGGCTGTAACGAGTGAAGCCGACGATCATGGTCGGCAGGCTCACGGCGAGCGAGAGGCTGCCGGCGAGCTTGATGTCGGCGCCGAAGAGCAGCACCAGAGTCGGAATCAGCAGCTCGCCTCCCGCGACTCCCATGAGCGAGGCGACGATCCCTATGCCGAAGCCCGCGACCACACCGGCGACGATCAGCAATAGTCCCGAAAGATGTGCGGATGTCGCCGTCGCGCCATGGCCGAAGACCAGCGCTCCGGCGATCAGCGCCAGAAGCACGGCGAGGATTCGGTAGAGGTTGCGGGAGCTCAGCTTCGTCGCCCATCCCGCTCCGAGCCACGCGCCCACCAGACTGCCTGCGAGCAAATTGAGAATGATCGGCCAATTGGAGGCGACAGCTGCAAAAGGGACAGACGCGGCGCGAAACGGCAGAGCGGTCGCGACGACGATGAGACTCATCGCCTTGTTGAGGATGACCGCTTCGAGGGCGCGAAATCGAAACGGCCCGATGAGCAGCGGCAGTCGAAATTCGGCGCCTCCGAGACCGATCAGCCCGCCGAGCGCGCCAATCGCTGCGCCGCCGATGAAAGCGAAAGCCTGCCTCGGTTTTGTCATGAGCCGATTGCTTCCCCCGCTCGCGCCCACAGTGGAGAACGACGCGGACTCTGACGGAACGGGCATAGGGGACCTCCGACGGGTTTCAGATCGCAATGTGCCGCGCAATACGCGAAACAGAACGACATAAGATGAAATCGAAGATAGCGTTTCGCTAGCCTCGAAGACGTGGCTTCAAATGCGATGGAAAAGCGTCAGTGTAAACATGAAGGGATCGAAACCAGGTGACGCTGCGTCAGAAATATGCGAAACAATACGAGATGCTACCAATATGGATGTAGGCCGTGCCGCCAGACGAACGTCGCGCCCTGACCGCCGAGGACGTCGACGATCGATTTCCTGGCGCTCTCGGCTCGCGCCAATGGCGCGCCGATCGCCTTCGCCTATCCAGCGCGCACCGCATTTCTGCCGAGCAATATCGCCGTCACCTCGTCGACCCGGAAATTCGATACGGCGAAGGCCTTCGTCGACTTCGTCCTCTCCTGCGACGGACAGAAAATATTACTGGAAGCGGACAGCGTACGGCATCCGGCGCGTCCCGACGCCTATCATCCGACCAGGAGCGAGGCTCTCATCAATCCTTTCGACCTGCGCAGCGAGAATATTTTCGACTATGACTTCGACCTCGGACGTCATCGGCCGGGGATCGTTCGTGCGCTATTCGACATCGCCTTCGCGACGCGCCATGCCGAGGTGACGTCGCTCTGGCGGTCTATCCACGACGCAGAGGCTCGGCTCGGCAATGCGACAGGTAAAGAAGCCGAGCGAATCGCGGAGGCGCGTCGACTCGCCGGTTCGGTCCCTGTTTCCACTCGCCAAGCCGACCGTGCGGAATATCTCGCGCAATTCGCAGGTCGCGATGCGCCGGATGCGGAGATTCTGGAGCGATGGAACGCCGAGCTCGCCGCTTCGAGAGCGACAGCGATGGCGTTGCTGCACGCCGCGTTTCCCGGTTGAATAAGAGCGTCCCATATTGATGGGGCAGCGCAGTCTAGCTCGTCGATAAGTCGGCGAGGACCAACATCATAGTCGCGCCCGCGTAGCGCTCGAACGTCCGTGTTCAGGCGATCCGACGCGACGAATGTCCGCGAACACCAGGGAAAGCGGCCCCTCTGGTCGTCCGCGACGAGTGACGGCTTATGGCGTGAGTTCCCCGTTCCCGACGGCGAAGGAGGAACTGTGACCCAAGTCGGACCTTGCCATGGCTCCGGTCGAGTCACGACAAAGCCCCACCCTTTCGCGCCAACATTTCGCACGAAATTCCAGACCGCTGTTCATGAGATATATTCGCCGCTGAATGATCGAATTCAGCGCGGTGCCTAAAGTCACCAGATTTGGGTTGCCCCAAAACCATATAGCGAACACGATTGGGTATCGGCGCCCGCCCTCTTCGCCGCCTTCCTTATTGTGCTCGGCGCGCTGTTGATCCGCCGTCGCCGGATAGGCTGGCTCAGAACCGAAATCGAAGTCCGACCGAGCCGCCTCGGGGAGGCTTTACGTTCGGATCGTTGATGAGAGCCGGCCCTGGGCCTTTTAAGAACAGAGTCGGCGCCATGGAGCTGTTGCCCGCTCTCCCGTCGTGACCCTTGGTTTTGGCCCGCATCGGCAGATCGTTGAAGTCGAAACAAGTCGGATCATCCTTCCATTGCCCGCCGCGTGGACAAAGCGGCGCAGCCGCTTTGGCTTTAGTTTTCTTCGTCTTTACGAGGTTGAGCTGCGCCGACGGCGGAGCGGTCGGCGCTACACTTTCCTCGGCGGCGACGACGCTGAACGTCGCCATCGTCAGGCAGATCAGAAAAATCGCGAGCTTCGAAACCATGGGGACAGTTCTCGAGCGGTAGGCGAGGTTCGAAGTCTATTTGTGATTGGCCGCGCCGAAGGGGCCTCCTCGAGCGGCGCGGCCGCATCATCTTGACGAAATCCACTAATTACGAGGCGCCCGATCGCCGCTCATTTGCCGAAATGATAGCTCACGCCCGCTGTCAGCGAGCCTTCGCCCTGTGCGTGTCGCGTCGCCAGCGCCGGCTGTGCGAAATTCACGGCCTCGGCTCGCGTGTGCCCGCCGAACCACCGAGTTTCGACATGTGCGCTCCAGCGCGTATCGAGGGCATATTCGACGCCGGCGCCGACGGTCGGCGTCACCGACCACCAATTCGTGGTCATCGAGCCGAGGGGCGCCTGATAGGACCGCTCGATATGCGCGAGTTCCAAACCGCCGGTGACGTAAAGCAGCGCGCGCTCGTAGTTCAAGCCCAAGCGTCCGCGAATCGATCCCTGACCGTCGATCGTGTTCTGTACGCCATAACCGAAAATGGGGTCGATCGTGTAGGCGCGGGCGCGGGCGCCCGAGATGTCGCCGACGAGGCCATATACGAGGGAACCGTAGCGCCAATCGTAGCCGGCGTGGGCGCCGCCGATGAAGCTGCCGCCACTTGCGGTCTTGGAAAAGAGAACAGCATTGTTCGACGCAAGCACCGATTGCACGCGGTCTCCGAAACCGGCGAATCCGGCTTGCGCACCGACATAGAAGCCCTCGTAGAAAAGCGCCGGCGATGGCACGAAGTCGGGCTCCGCCTTGCGGGCAGGCAGATCCGCGGCGTTCGCTGCGCCGAAAGAAAACAGAGCTGTGCAGCAGACGATGATCCCGGTTTTCATATCGTATCCTTCGCTCGAGTAATCATTTGGCCTTCGCCGCAGCGGAGCGCCCAGACGGCTTTTCGCAGGATGGGCTCCCGCCCATGCTGTGGGTTAATAGTATTATGTTTGACATTAATTTTATATCGTGTCAATGATCATCCGATCCTGGAGGAGCGTAATTATGAGCAAGCCGGTCGCTCTTCGCCTCGCTCTCGGAGCCGTCCCTCGACTGCTCGTCACCGGCTGCGGCGACGAGCCCGCAGCTTGAACGCCCCCTTCGAGCTGCCCACGGTATTCCGGAGCGGCGCGTGCGTAACCGGGCCAACGCCTATGCTATGGAAGGTCGCGAATTTTGCTCGGTGCGAGGGCGGAGATCGCAGGGCCGCCCGTTTGGCAAGGGACAGTGGTCGAGAGCGCTGTTGATCACGCGCAAATCGTCTAATTTCGGCTTGCAGGAGCTATTCCGCGAAAACGAGGATCGCGACCATGAGCAACGACACGAGTCACGACAGCGCGCCGATCAACTCCATGCGGCTCCTCGCACTGAACCCAAAGCTGCGTTGGGCATGCCATTCAATCCGCCTGGCCGCTTTGGTTTTGATCGTTTTCGAGCCGGCGATCATTTTGTGGGACTTGACCGACCGAACCGCGCTTCTCGAGCGAATGTCCCGTCTTTACGGACTGGACCCGGCTGAAGTTTCCGATTTCAGATACTGGAGCGCCGTGACGGTCGTGATGCTTAAATTCCCGTTGGCTGCAATCGCCGTCGCCCAGCTCTGGCGGCTCACGGGCATTTATCTGGAAGGGAGAGTCTTTTCAGTCGAAGCTGCTGCAACTTTGCGCCTCGTCGCCCTGTGGGGCTTCGCCGCCACGATCGTGGACCTCACGACGCTGCCGCTCGCCGCCGCGCTTATCTTGGCCGAGCATATTGTCAAGTTACCGATGGATGTTTGGTTGGCTCCGATTGATGTATTTTTCGTGCTGTGCTGCGTCTTCACTCTGGCGCTCAGTGTGATTCTCAAGACCGCTGCGGAAATCGCCAGCGAGCACGCGCGGTTCGTCTGAGCTTCGAGCGCGGTCGCCTTGCGACTGTGTCGAACCGTTCAATGGGATCTTCGAAAAAGGATGAGGGTTATGACCATTGCCATCGATGAGAGCGCCCCACCGCCATCCGTGGAGCTCGTCGCACTCAATGCGAAGCTGCGTTGGGCCTGCTTTTCGATTCGCCTCGTCGCTGCGGCCTGGGTCGTTTTCGGACTCGGGCTGACGAGCTGGAACTGGGGCCATCGCACCGACAGTCTGGAGACCATGCACAAGCTCTATGGCCTGGACCCTGAGAGCGTATCCGCTCTGGGCTATTGGTCCTCGACGTCGATCGCCTTATCAACCTGGGCGCTGGCCGTGCTTGCGGCCGCGCGCTTGTGGCGTCTCACGGGGATCTATCTCGACGGACGCGTGTTCTCCATCGAGGCGGCGGAGGCGTTGCGTCTTTTTGCACTGACAGGCTTGGCTGCCACGGTGTTCAACATCGGGGTGCGCCCCTTCATCTTCGGGCTTATTTCGACCGAGCTCCTCGCCAAGCTGCCCGCTTACGCTTGGATCAATCCCCAGGATGTTTTCTATCTGCTGTTCTGCGGCTGCGTGTTCGCGCTCAGCGTGATCCTCGAGACCGCCGCCGAGTTCGTCGACGAGCATGAGCGGTTTGTGTAAGATGCCGATTATCGTCAACCTCGACGTGATGCTCGCCAAGCGCAAGATGCGCTCGCGCGATCTCGCCGCGCATATCGGCATCGCTGAGCCCAACGTCAGCCTGCTGAAATCGGGAAAAGTCAAGGGCGTGCGCTTCGACACGCTCGAGAAGATCTGCAAGGTTCTCGACTGCCAGCCCGGCGATATATTGGAGTACCGCGCTGAGACGAAAGAGGGGTAGGCCTTCGTGTCCGCGTTCCATCAACGTGTGGCGACATCGCCACGAGCCGCGGCATCGACGAAGCCTCCAACAAACGCACTCACCGAAACTCGTGAATTTGGAGAATGCCCGCCTGAGATTCGGATGCGCCGATGGTACGCAACATCGCAGAATACGCTTTAGTTCATCCTCTTTGTGCGGAAGGTCGGCTTATGGCGCGTCCTCCTCGCTGGGGATGGCGAACGCGGTGTTATGCCCTGGAACGGACCTTGCCATCGCTCTGGGCGCAGCGCTCGATAGCGTACAGAGTCCGCGGAACATCAATCTCCGCTCGTCCCGAAGCATATTCACCTTTTCGAGAGCTCCGCCCCGCCCGTCGAAAGCGCAACGATCACGGGAGTCGCCACCGCGCGCGCCGCTGCGGCCGCCGCGTCGCCGTCGCGACGCTCGATCGCATCGATGATGATGGCATGGAGGTCCAGCCCTGGATTGGGGAGGTCGCCTTCGTCCAGCGCCTCCGACATATAGACGCGCACGGAGCCCGCGAAATAGCGATAGAGCTCGGCGAGCGCCGCATTGCCAGACATGCGCGCGATGGCTCCATGGAACGCAATGTCTGCGTCGACGAAATCCTCGCGCGCCGCATGATCCCTGCGTTCGCCACGCCGGCTCAGCAGCTCTCTCAAGAATGCGACGTCGGCCTCCGAGCGGTGCATCGCGGCGAGCCGAGCCGCCTCGGCTTCTAGCATCGCCCGCAGCTCATAATGCTCTCGCAGGCTGGAGCGGCCGATCCGGAGCATGGTCTCGGCCGCATCCACATTCGTTCGCACATAAGTGCCGTCGCCCTGGCGGACTTCGAGAACCTGCGCGTGGGAGAGAACGCGGATCGCCTCGCGCACCGTGTTCCGGCCCACATTGAGCATGTCGGCTAGCTCCTGCTCGTTGGGGATCTTCGAGCCGACTTTCCAAGCGCCGCTTTCGACCTGAGCGCGGATCAGATCGATCGTGGACTCGACGAGCGAACGCCGAGGCGCCTGCGGAATCGTGGTCGGGGACGACATTTTCGACCTCATATCAGAAGACGCCGGTCCTCCCCAGTCGATGACGGGGCGGTCGCGAGCTTGACGGCGGCAGATAAACATAGGATGATCCTATCAACCGATGAAATGGATGTCGACTCCTCCCAATTGGGAGCCGATATCGAAACGGCTCGCGAACGAGCATCCTGGCTCACCGCGATCGGGCAGAAAAAACATCGGGAGGAGCCTGCGGCAAAAGCAGACGGGCAAAAGGGACGACGATCATGGCTTCGGCGGGCGACGACAATCTTTTTACCGGCCCTATCGGCGAGGAATATGATTTCCTCCCGATGATCTGCCCCAACATCGTGACGGTGACAGCGAATCTCGGCGCGACTGTCGCAGCCTGGCGGCCCGGCGCCGCGCTGCGGGCATTGGAGATCGGCTGCGGCACGGGAACCAGCACGCGGTCGCTGCTCTCGCAGCGTGATGATCTGAGCCTTCTGGCGGTCGACGCCTCGCCGGCGATGTTGAATCAGGCGCGCGAAAATCTCGCCTCCTATGCCCGCGCCGGCCGCGTCGAATTCATCGAGAGCGATGCGCTCGTCTATCTGAGAGCGCTGCCCGACGCGAGCGTCGACATCGTCGCCTCCAATTACGCCATCCATAATTTCGATCATCGCTACAGACGCGAGCTCTTCGCGGAGATCCTACGGGTTCTCGAGCCGGGCGGCCTGTTCGTCAATGGCGATCGTTTCGCGCTGGATGATCACGATCTTCAGCTCGCATCTACCCGGGCGGACGTCCGCAATTGGTTCAAGGTCTTTGGCGAGGCGAAGCGCTATGATCTCCTTGAGGATTGGATCCTGCATCTCTTCAGCGACGAGTCCGCCGATCGTCTCATGTATTCTTCGGCGACTCTGTCGACGATGCGCGCTCTCGGCTTCGCCGATGTGCGATCCAATTATCGCGAGGGCGTCGATATGCTGGTGACGGCGACGAAGCCTTCGAGCGCGGCGCGCGACATTGATTGATCGGAACAGACCCATGACAGTCCAAACCCGTCCTCTGGCGTCCGGCGAAATCGAAGCGTTGCGCGGTCTCTCTCGTGAACAGGCGAAGACGCTGGCGCTCGCGTCTCTCGGCGGCGCGCTCGAATATTATGATTTCATCGTCGGCGTTTTCTTCGCCAAGACCCTCGCCGCGGTCTTCTTCCCGCACAACAGCCCGCAATGGCTCTCGCAGCTCCAGGTCTTCGGCATTTTCGCCGCCGGCTATCTCGTGCGCCCGATCGGCGGCGTCGTCTTCGCGCATTTCGGCGACCGCGTCGGCCGCAAGAGAATGTTCGCGCTCGGCCTCTTCCTGATGGCCTTTCCCACGCTGCTGGTCGGCCTGACGCCCGATTACCAGACGATCGGCTTCGCCGCTCCGCTCCTCTTCCTGTTCTGCCGACTGCTGCAAGGGCTGTCGGTGGGCGGAGAAGTGCCCGGCGCATGGATCTTCTGCGCCGAGCATGTCCACAAATCCCGGGTGGGCTTCGCCTGCGGCCTGTTGATGGGCGGGCTTTGCTGCGGAATATTGATGGGCGCGCTCACCGCCAAAATACTGACGGCAAGCCTGAGCGCAGATGATCTCGTCGCCTGGGGCTGGCGCATTCCTTTCATCCTCGGCGGCGTCTTCGGCCTGATCTCGGTCTATCTGAGGAAGCATTTGCGGGAGACGCCGGTCTTCGAGGCGCTTCGCGAGCGGCGTGTCGCTGACGCCCGACTGCCGATCTCGCTCGTCTTCACGCGCTGCAAGACCGAGGTTCTCGTCTCCATGGCCGCGACCTGTGTATTCGCCGGCGTCTTCGTGACCTATTTTCTCTATTTGCCCACCTATCTTCAGTCGCAATTCGACTATCGGGCGGCGGATGTCTTCACCGCCAACTGCTGGTCCATAACGCTACTGATCCTCGGCAGCGTCTTCGTGGGCCGCGTGACGGATATCATCGGCGGCGGGAAAGCCTATGCGATCGGCGGCGCTGCGATGGCGGCGGTTGTCGCCGCGCTCGGCTTCTCCCTCGGTAATGGCGGCGCATGGAGTCTGCATCTCTATGCGATCGGCGGTTTCGTGATCGGGACGATCACGCTCACCCCCTATCTGATCATCCGCAGCTTCCCGCCCGAACTGCGATTCACGGGATTCGCTTTGTCCTACAACACGGCCTATGCCGTCATCGGCGGAACGACGCCGCCTTTGATGGCCCTTTTGGTCGGAGAGCGCGCCCTTCCCACGGCGCCCTTCTATTACATGACAGCGCTCTGCCTTTTGGGCGCGGCCATCGGCTTGCTAAGGGGCGAAAGGTGAGGCAATAGGCTTATAGCGGAGGCACCTCGGCTCGAACGTCCGCTCCTCCGCATCCTTACAGTAAACGAACGTGAAAGTTTGACCCCAAGCAGCCGGGTCTTCCCCGTATCTCGAACGTCCGATCGCCCCGTCAGCAGACGTTCTCGCAGCTAGGCCGATGTGTGCGCGAATCCTCGAACAGGGGTCAAACCGTCGTCAAACAGCTCTCTCCGATGATCGGCTTGCCCGCGTGGAGAGCGCCCGATTGTAGCCGCCGCGGCCGGAGGAAATGGACTCGAGGCATTGCCGGAGGCGCTCTACGTCAATCGGCACAGCAAACGGAATCATCGATCGAG
This sequence comes from Methylosinus sp. KRF6, assembly GCF_018887255.1. Taxonomy (NCBI): domain Bacteria; kingdom Pseudomonadati; phylum Pseudomonadota; class Alphaproteobacteria; order Hyphomicrobiales; family Methylocystaceae; genus Methylosinus; species Methylosinus sp. KRF6. Next base: position 2,162,057 of record NZ_JAHLJF010000001.1, read on the forward strand.
CCTGCCCACATCACGCGCAAACTCGAAGGCGGGCGAACTTTGAGACGGTGTCGGCTACGGCGCGGAAATGCACCTTCCGCGCGCAGCCTCGAGGACGTGACAAAGGGGCTATCGCTTCGCTTGGCGTTCCAAAATCCGTAGATACCGACCGATTTGTCGCGAAAGCAGAAGCCGGCGATCGAAGGCGATTTGGTTTATCGGCGCAATGAATATTTCTCGCGGCGGCGCGGAATCGTGAACGGCGAACTTGCACATGGGGCCCCGGGCGTCTCGCAGGTCGAGCACGTCGGTGACGGTCAGTCTGGGCGCCATGGTCTTGTTCGCCGTACGCCTGCGAAGAAACGTCAGCAGGGCGGGTTTGGCGTGCGCGGCGAGCGGAAGCGCCTCTCGCACCATTTTCACGAGTCCTTCTCTCGTAATTTCGCAATCCATTTTGAACCACTTGTCGTTACAGGCAATTTCGTTGATCATCGGAGATCGGCTGAGACTTGGGGATATACGCTGAATGCGCGTCATCGCATCGTTCGTCGGCTCGTCAGCTTATGGGCATTGACGATTTGCGAACTCGGCGCCAAGGGCTCGGCCGCATGGGCGACGCTAGCGACAATGCTGCTCTCACAAAAAGGCTTCCAGCCGATCATCCTGGAAAGGTGCGACTTTTGGCTTCGTGACCGCACGACTTCGAAGCGCTGATGCACGGCGGCGACGGGTCAGGTCTTTCTGCTTTCCGAGCATATGCTCAGTCATTGAACACCCCTGTCAAAACTATGCACCAATCCAGAATTGGGCGTGTCGCATCCGGAGCGTCGGAGCGCTTTCTTGCTCGACTCGCCTCACGCCGATCGAAAGCGTCGGCTCGAACGCCCTTATCGCGCCCTTCGCTAGCCGATCGTTCAGCCGATCAGCCGACACGCTGCTTGGCGAGTTTCCGAGCGAGGGTTCGCCTGTGCATGCCGAGCCGCCGCGCGGCCTCCGAAATATTGAAGCTTGTTTCCACGAGCGTTTCGTGAATCCGTTCCCATTCGAGCGTCTTGATCGAGCTGTGACGCTGTGACAATGCGACGCTGCTGTCGCCTTCGCGGCGCGTGAAGGCGGCTTCTATATCGTCGACGCTCGAAGGCTTTGCGAGATAGTGACAGGCTCCGAGCTTGATCGACTCGACGGCCGTCGTGATGCTCGCAAAACCGGTCAGCACGACGATCTTCATCGAGGGGTCACGCCGATGCAGAATTTTCACGCATTCCAGTCCCGATCCGCCGGCGAGCTTGAGATCGACGACCGCGTTGGACGGGCTGATGGTCGTGAGCGCCGTGTCGAGCGTTTCCGCACCGTCACAAACGCTGACGCAATATCCACGCCGCTCGAACGACTTCCGCAACGCACGCGCGAAAGCCGCGTCGTCCTCGACGATCAGGAGAAAGGGATCAGGATGCATCGCGCTCCTCGACCGACATAGCGCCGATAGGTAGCGTCAACTCGACGATCGCGCCGCCGCTGGCGCGGTTTCGTGGTTCGATCGAGCCCCCGAGCTTGCGCAGGACATTGACTACGAGAAAAAGTCCGAGGCCGCTCTCGGGCCGATCCTTGGTCGATCGATAGGGCTTCCCGAAGCGGTCGAGAATGTCGGGAGGAAAGCCCGGTCCTTTGTCCCGCACCGTCAGCACCAGGACATCGCCTTTTCGTGTCGCCTGTAGCCCGACCCAGTTCGGAGACGCTTCCAATGCATTGTCCAGTATGTTGAATAGCGTTTGTTTGAGGATGAGGTCCGGCGCGATGGCGCTATCGACGCCGATGCGCTTGCAATAAGCGAAATGCGCAGGCGTTCGAAGGCTTCGCCATTCGCGCGCAACGTCGTCGAGAAATCTCACGATCGTCGTCCGCTCCATGCGCTCCGCGCGAATCTCGCCCGCGTTCAGCAGGACGCGCGATACGATCTCCTTGCAACGGGCGAGTGCGGTCTTCATCTCGTGCAGCTCGCCGCCGATCTCGGGGTCGTTCGCCAGCGGAGGCATTCGCTCCCAGTCTTGCAGGATCACCGACAGCGTCGCGAGCGGCGTGCTCAGCTCATGCGCCGCGCCGGAGGCGAGCAGCCCCATGCGCACGATATGTTCCTGCTCCACCGCATGTTGCCGCATTTGCGACAGGTGCGCGTCCTGGTCGCGGAGATTGCGATTGATGCGGGTCACGAGAAACACAAGGAGCACTGCGGCCAGAACGAAGCAGACGAACATGCCGTGGATATGGAGGTCGAAGAATTTCGACGAGCCGCGCATGTGTTCATGCGCATGGGCCAAGCCGATCTCACGATAATGCGCTGTGAGCCAGATGAAGCAGCCGCCGGTGAGGACGACGATCGTCCAGGTGAATGGAGGCTGCAAAAGAACAGCGCTGAGGATGACCTGCAGCAGGAACAGCGAAATGAATGGATTTGTCGCGCCGCCGCTGAGGTAGAGCTGAATCGTCAGCGTCGCGACGTCGAACAGCAATTGGACGAACAGTTCGGTGTCGGCGATCGGCGCGTCGTTCGAGCAGCGATAGAGCGTGACGAGATTGAGAAAGAAGAGAACGACGATCACCTCTCCCATTTCGAAGATTGGAAGTGGGATGTCGAGCCAGAGATGGGCGATGGCGATCGATGCGATCTGACCGCAGATCGCCACCCAGCGCAGAGCGACGAGGAGCAGGAGATTCTTCGTGTTTGTCCAGTCGTCGATCGAAATCGGCGCTATCCTGTCCTTTGTCCGAGGCCATCGAACGCCCCGCCGGCTCAGCGCCGCAACCCTGATCGAAGAGGTCATTTCTCCGCCCGCAGGCCATGGAAAAATCCCGCGATATTGTCGATGTCCGCATCGCTGAGCGGCTTCGCCATTTCCGTCATGGTCGGATTATGCCGCTCTTGCGCGAGCCTGTAGTACCTCAGCGCCTGCGCCAAATAGTCGCGATCCTGTCCGGCGAGATGCGGGACGCCCGGGACAACGGCGCGGCCGTTCTCGCCATGGCAGGCCATGCAGACTTCGGCCCGCTTCCGCCCCGCCGCGACATCCGGCATTTGCGCACGGGCTGATTGGATGGAGAAGAAAGCGAGGATCGCCACCGCCGTCGAGGCGATCAGCGTGATCGATCGCATCTTCTGTCGTCGCAAGGGAAGCGGCGCGCGCGGGACGCGGGCGTTCGATAGGGGCGCCGCGCAAATTTCGTGCGTCATCATCATGCTCCAGACAATCAGGGGAGGAAGACATTCTTGACCCAGACGGCGGCGCCATAGGTGAAGAAGGTCGCGATCCAGACGATTAAGACGGCGACCGCGGCGGAGCTGAGCCGAGCGACGTTTGCTCCGGGAAAATAGACGTCCCTTACGCGGCCGGCCTGGTAGCACAAGGTGAGATAGAAGCCGCCGACGAGTCCGCCGACGCCCAGAAGCGTGGTCGCGAACAGGATCGCCGAGGGCCAATCGACATTCACTTTGTAGTCGTCGATCGAATAGCCGAAGGTCGATAGCACGGAGACGCGAATGATCTCGCGCCATATGGACAATAGGAGGAGCATGGCCGCCCCTGCCCCGAGAAACAGATAGCCGCGTCCCGGCGCGCTTTTGGTCCAGACCAGCCAGGCGAGAGCGGGAAGCGACAGGGCGAGCAGCAAGGCGAGCGGATGCGCGACGAGATGGCCTCCGGGAGGAAGATCGGTCGTCCACCAGAGAAACAGCGCCAGTGACACGGGCGAGCCGAAGACTGCGATCTTTCGCCCGAGCGCACGCGCGAAGGCGAGATAGGAAGGGTCGATGTCGGAGCGCGGCGCGAAATAATCGGCGTAAGCGAGGAGAAACAGGGCGATCGCCAACGCCGACAGGCTGATGATGAAGAGATAGCGCGGCCACTGAACGGCGTGCAACCGCGCGCCGCTCGTGTCGACGACGCCGCCGGGCGCATACCAGTCCATCCAGCGCTCGGGGAGCAGCGCTTGGTAGGTCAGCGCATGCATGATCAATCCGTCGAGCAGAAATATCGCCAGAGCGACGAAGGCATAGGCGACCACGACACGTTTCGCCGAAGCCTCGTTCTTCGCGTAGAAGACGAACCACGAGCAATAGCCGACGATCAGAGTCGCGATAAAGCCGATCGCCCAGCTCGCTGACAGGACATTCGACGCATACCATTGCGGGTCATAGATCACTTGCGTGAACAGCAGAGGCGCGACGCCGAGCACGATCAGCAGTGAGACGCCGATCTTGGCGACGCCCGTCATCGCCGCCGAAAGCCGCGCCCAATGTGGCCCGCTTTCGCGAAGCAGAAAGCCGGCGACGGCGAGAGCGCAGGCGCCGAGGGTCAGCAGAACGAAGGCGATGTGCAAGACCCATGTGCCGACGAAGAGCGCCTCGAATAATCCGGGCGCGCCGGGCACGCCGGCGGGATCGCGCATGGCGTTCATCATGGAGCCGATGATCATCGTTCAATTCTCCTTGGAGCCGGACGGCGTCGCCGCGATCGTCGGCGCGCCGCGTCGCGCGCCGCCGGCGGCCGCGAGATAGCTCGCAATCGCGTCTGTTTCATCGGGCGGCAGATCGATGCGGGGCATATAGGGGATCGCGCCGTGCTTCAGTGGACCGTTCAGAAAGGCTGCGATCAGATCCTTGTCTCCTGAGCCGTGGAATTTATCGGGCAGGCTGCGCAAGGGCGCGCTGGGCTCCAGCGAATGACAATTCGAGCAAGCGATTTTCGTGAGCAGCTCGCCGACCTCGAGTCGATTGTCGGCCGTCACGGAGCGCAGGCGATCGGGAATGAAGGGGTGAAGCGTGAGCAGTCCCTTCTCGGCGATCGCGTCGACCTCGCCGACGACTCCCTTGCCGGGCGCATCGCGCGAGATCACTTGATTGCCGTAGATGTATTGGCCGACGACATAGGGCTTGCGCATGCTCTCGCGCATGCGCTCTTCCGGCCATACGCCGATCGTCGCCAGCAGCAGGAACAGCGCGATGGCGAGCGGCGGCTTCACGAGCTGCGGCCTCGCCCAGCCGATCAGCAGATAGAGCGTCGTGACGACGAAGACCGCGATCATGCCGTCGGCGTAGCGCGGCAGAAGATGCGAGCGCAGCATGATCAGCGCATTGCCAGGCAGCGTCTGCAAGTAATAGAGGAACATCATCACGGCGAAGAAGCCGCCGACGACGCCGATCGGCGCCAGCAGGCGCATGACCGACACTTTGAGATCCGTGTCCTTCATTCCCGACGCCACGATGAATCCGACGACGACGGCCATGACCAGCATCGAGCCGGTGCGGATTCCGAGGTGGGCGAAGAAATTGAGATTGTAGAAGGCGTCGTTTGTCGACCCGGTCTCGTACCAGGCCGCGTTTCCCGGCCACATCATGAACGACAATATGCCGACGATCAGCAGCATCGTCGCCCAGGAGGCGAGCGCGAAAGACCATGTCAATTTCAGATGTGTGAGCGGGTCGATCTTGCCGATCAGATAGACGAGCACATAGACGCCGATCACCTCGACCGTGAAATAGATCCATTCGGTCGCCCAGACCCAGACGAAATTGTGAATGAGGCCGCTGACGCCGCGCGGGCTCGCCACTGTGATCGCATACCAGATGCCCGGGCCGGTGATCGAGCCGATCACATAGGAGAACACCAGCAGGAATACGCCGAAGCGCCTGATGAAGTCGAGCAATTGCGGCTGATCGTCCCGATAGGCCTTTGTCTCAAGAATCGCGAAAAGAAAAGCCGCGCCGACCGACGTGTGAGAGGCGAGGACGTGAATGACCCCGATGATCCCCATCACCCACGCGGAGCCGATATAAGGCACGTAGAAAGTGGGATAGGCGCCGATAATGTCCATCGTCAGGCTTTCTAGTTTTTGACGGATTGTGGGCTCTGACTATCGCAATGTCGGCTGGCGCCGCGATTGGACAAAACGTCCAATGCGACAACCGGTCCTCGCCGTCGGGCGCGGTTACGTCGGACATATGTCGTGCGACGAGGCATCGCTGATCGTCGCGGCGCGACGATCAGGGTTTTCCTGAAATCACTCCTGTATGTCTCGTGGGCTGCGTCGGGCGGGCCATTCCGACGCTTTCGCAACGAGCGATCGGAAATCGATAATAGCGGTGAGTATTTTGGGTTGTTCTGGATTCGCGGTCAGGCCTTTGGCCTGCCCCTGGGGACGACGCGCGTTCGGTTCAAACAATGCAGATCGTTAGGCGCGCTAATTTGCCGAAATCGTCTTCGGGCGGCCCAACGCGTAAGCCGAAAGGCCGCGGGATATTCGGCGCGGCGAACGTCCGCGAAATCCAAACGAAGCGGACCCTGCGGTCGTCCGCGACGAATGGCCGGTTATGGCGCCACTTGGCCATTCGGAATGACGAACGAGGAACCATAACCCAAAGCGGAGCGCGCCAGCCAAGCTGGCAAAGAATAGGAGGTGGAACCCTCTCTCAAAAACGACCGTTTTCGAGAGAATGGCGCGAGAGAATGACACTCTGCTATTCGAGCGGTAGAAATCCCCTCCGACGAGGGGAGGTGACATGAGCAAGCGTATAGTCCGGACAAGCAAACAGCTCGCCGCCGAACGACAGATACACGCCGCCATCGCACATTTTCAAAATGGCGAGTTTGAATGTGCGATATCGCTGTGCAGCGCGGCTGAAGGGCAAATGCCCGAGCCAGAAGAGCCAACGCATTTTTTTGCAATCCTCAAAAAGGCCAGTGCCGCAAATCCCCCTCCCGACGGACCGAAGGAGGACTTCAATTACGCGGCGAATTGGATGAAGCACGGGTGGGGTGTGCAGGAGACTGAAATCGAAGAGTGGGAAGTGACGTTCTGGCTGAACCGGGCAATTTCAAAATACCGCGCCGTGTATGGGCGCGGGACGCCGGACATGGTCGCCCTGTTTCCGTGGGCTGAGTGAGGATGAAGCTCTTCCTCTCAAAAGAACATCATTTTACGGACGAAATCTGCGCAAGCCCGCTGTCACTATGCAGGGATTCCTGCCTTTTGCAGTCACTCATCGAACAACTCGGGCGCCAACGTAAGCGCCCGAGGTATTATTCCCGCCATGCCTATCCGCGCGTCGCAGCCGTGGCGCCGCGCCGTTGCTATCCCAAGCCGATTGGGACTCCGGTTGCCGTGCCGGCCACGGGAGACGGCGACGTGCTCTTCGGTTGCGTCGAAACGCTCGAGGTATACATCGTCGACTTGATCACGTCGGCGTTCCTCTTGTCCCTTTTCAAGGTCGGCGTGGGGCATTCCGGTGGCATGCCCCACGATATATCGTTCGATGAGCGTTCGACCTAATGGGATTGGGGCGGCTCCTGTGCGACACGCAGAATTCCAATCCTCTCCAGCCACCCGTCGTCAATCATCGCCCCCCTTGCTCACGATCTCCATGATGTCGACCCGTTTCAATTCCCCGCGGTCGGCGCGCCTTTTTGCGTCCAAGAGGATTTCCGAGACGCGCTCGAGGGTCGGGTCCTTGATGGAGTTGATCAGCTTCGCGATGCCGAGCGCGAGATGTCTGGCGCCGTAGGTCAGGCGCGCACTGCCGCTCGTGGAGTGGCCCATCACCAGATGACGAGAACGTTCGGCAATCTTTCCGACTTCGTCCAACCGTTGCGCGAATGTATGTCGCGCCGAATAGAGCGTGACGCCGTCCCTTGAAAACTTGAACTTGCGCTTGATGTATTGCCAGCTCTTGGAAAGATAGTGGCCATATTTGACCTCGCCCGTCTTCTTCGTCATATAAGGCCACTCTGGAAATAACCGCTCGTGACCGGCTTCCATCAACAGATCGCGGCGTTTCACGAGGCCGAGCTCGATCACCAATGGGACGAGAGGAATCATCCGGCGCGCACTCTTCGACTTCACGTTCATCATTCGGTCGGTGAAGTCGACGAACCATACGAGCTCGCCTTCGTCCTCGATCGCGATCAGATCTCGGCAGCGGATCTGGGCGATCTCGGCCGGACGCATGCCGGTCACGAGGGCGAGGACATAGCCCCAATAGCGAGCGTCCTGAACGAACAACTCGCCAGAGTTCCAGACGCGCGACAACGACTCGCATCCGGTGAAGAGCGGCAAGTTGACGAGCTTGATCGCCTCCTCCGGCGCGAAGACGTCACGATCGACTTGCTCGGGATTGTCCTTTTGAACAAATTCGAACCGATAGGGCTGCTCGTGCAGCGCTTCCCTCTGATAAAGCCACTCGAAAAACGTGTTGAGGGTCGTGTGGTAACGATTGCTGAGCGTGTTTTCCGAGAGGCGCTGGAGCCCTTCCCACCCGTTCTTCTTGGCATAGAGATAACGAGCGGCCAGGGAGACGCAGTGCTCCTTCGGGATATTCGTCCGCGTGGGGATATCCGGCAGAGCGAGGTCGATCTTGCCGAGTTCGCGCCTCGTGACGGAGGAAACGGGCTTATCGCCGATGACGGCGATGACGAAAGGGACGACGAGCCCGACCCGCTCGCGCGCACGATCGTCGCCGTGGCGCTTCTTCTCACGGCCGAGGAATTTTTCGAGCGCAACCGAGAGCGGATCGGTCGGCTCGGGCAGGAACTCGTCCAGTTCAGCGAGGTTGCCGACATTGATCGTCGCATTCGAGGCCGTCTCGACTTCGGCCCGTCCGGGAGCCTCGGAGACTCTATCCGCCCGCGCTGCGGGCGCGGTAAGCCCGGCTCCACTGCATGTCGGAGGGACAGCGACCTCCTTTCGCTCGAGCGGCGCGATGAATTCGTCGACGACGAAGGGAGACGACATCGCGTCATCCGGTTCAGCCACAATGGAACGCCGGATAGCGCCTATCGGGAATTCGTAGCCTGGCGTCAGATTCACGTCGCGGCGCCGGAAATCGTCGCGCGCCGCGCGGCCGACGTCGGCCTGATCCGCTCCGACCGCAGCCGCGGTCGTGCGCGCTTCGCCATCCCCGAGCGCGGTCTGTCGTCCGACTGCAAAGCCTCGGCGGAAGCTGTCGTCCTCGGCCTTGGCGCGATGCCCGGTCTCGCCGTCGACATTCTGGGCGACGAACTCCTTCCAAGTTTCAGTGAAGCCGGGACAGATCTCGCCCGGGTTGCAATCGAACACGCGGCACTCGGTGAGCCATATCTGCACATAGTGCTCCATGGCGCCGCGTGCGGCGAGAGCGTCGGCGTCGACAGGTGCGCCGCGGTCGAGATATCCCCGCATCTGCGCCAGCAGGAACGCGCCGCGGCGGGGGAGTTCGGGATTGTCCTTGAGAGCCACGATCCACGCCATGCATAGGGACAGCCGCCGACGAGCGACGACGAACGCCGAAGTTCCGAGAGCGGATCGGAAGACGCGCGTGCGCGCGGTGTCACCGTCGTGGACGGGCATGCGCACCTGAAGGTAGTAGCGCCCGTCGCGGCGATGGAGGAATGTGATTCGCGCCAAAATCCGGTCTCCCGTCGATGAGAGACGGGCCCCGGTCACGAGTCAAGGCTCAGACTCGCTACCCCGACGCAAGCTATTGATTTCGGCTCAGGATTTCCGTTCGGCGGAGAAATGGTAGCGGAGGAGGGACTCGCTACCAATAGCCACGTAACATGTTGATTCTACCGAAAAAACCCTATCCGGCAACCGCGCCGTCCAATGGTGACACTGATACATCATGGTGGCGCCTCGGCGCAAGATCGTGGACCATCGACGTGGCGGTCCGCAGGTCGGCGGCCTGACGCTCGCCGCCCTCGGCCGAGACAAGCCGAAGCTCGCCTGCTATAGGCTTCCGCGCCGAACACATTGCCGAGCAAGCTCGATATCCTCCATGTATTTGTCCATCGCCACCACGCATGCGCCGGCCACCGATCTCGGCTTTCTGCTGATGAAGCATCCCGATCGCGCTCATGACGTCGAGCTGTCCTTTGGACGCGGAACCGTGTTTTTCCCGCAGGCCGAGGCGGAACGCTGCGAGGCGGCGCTGATCCTCGACCTCGATCCGGTGGCTCTCGTGCGTGGCCGCGGAGGCGCCGAAGGGGTCGCGGATCAATATGTCAACGACCGTCCCTATGCCGCGTCGTCCTTCCTCTCGGTCGCGCTCAACAAGGCCTTTCGCACGGCGATGACCGGCGTCTCGCGCGAGCGGCCGGAGCTCGCGGCGACGGCTATCCCGCTCGAGATCGTCGTCGCGCCTCTGCCCGCGCCGCGCGACGGCGATTTGCTGGAGCGTCTCTTCGCGCCGCTCGGCTGGACCGTGGAGGCCGGGCGTATCGAAGGCACCGACGGCCCCTCGCGCTATGTCGAGCTGCGGCTCACGGGGACGCTGCGCCTCGCCGACGCGCTCGGCCATCTTTATGTGCTGATCCCTGCGATGGACGCCGACAAGCATTATTGGGTCGGCGACGACGAGGTGGAGAAGCTCGTCGCCAAAGGCGGGGCGTGGCTCGCTGCGCATCCCGAGCGGGAGACGATCGCGCGGCGCTTTTTGAAGAACCGCCGCAGCCTCGCGCGCGCCGCCCTCGCTCGTCTCGCGCCGGAAGCCGAGAATGAGGACGGTCCCGAGGACGAAAAGGCGCCGCCGCGCGAGGAGGCGCTGGAGGCGCCGCTGCGTCTGCACGATCGGCGGCTCGACGCTGTCGTCGGTCTATTGAAGGAAGCGGGCGCGCGCAGCGTCGCCGATCTCGGCTGCGGAGAAGGCCGGCTGCTGCAACGGCTGGTCAAGGAGCGCGGCTTCGAGCGTGTGATCGGCCTCGACGCCTCCACCCGCGCGCTGGAGCGCGCCAGGGAACGCCTGAAGCTCGATCGGGTCGGCGGCCCCTCCATGGAGCGTCTGAGCCTGCTGCATGGCGCGCTCACCTATCGCGACGCGCGCTGGGCCGATGTCGACGCCGTCGCCCTCGTCGAGGTGATCGAGCATCTCGACGCCGATCGCCTGCCGACGCTGGGCGAGATCGTCTTCGGCGCAGCGCATCCGAAGACCGTGATCGTGACGACGCCGAACGCCGAATATAACGCTTTGTTCGATTCTCTGCCCGCCGGCGCCTTTCGCCATCCCGACCATCGCTTCGAATGGACCCGCGCGCAATTTCACGATTGGGCGGGAGCCATCGCCGAACGCCATGGCTATTCGGTCGGCTTTTCCGGCATAGGCGAGGAGCATCCGGAGCTCGGCCCCGTCACGCAGGTCGCGGTGTTCTCGAGATGAATGCGCCTCTCCCGACCCTCCTGGACATTCCCGACTTCTGCCTCGTCGTGCTGATCGGCGCGACGGGCGCGGGCAAATCGAGCTTCGCGTCGCGCTGGTTCAAGCCGACGGAGGTGATCTCCTCGGATCATTGCCGCGGTCTCGTCTGCGACGACGAGACCGACCAATCGGCCTCGGCCGACGCTTTCGCGCTCGTTGCCGCCATCGCCGAGAAGCGGCTGAAGAACCGCCGCCTCGCGGTGATCGACGCCACCAATGTGCGGGCCGCCGATCGCAAATCCTGGGTCGAGCTCGCGCGCCGCTGGCATGCGCTGCCCGTGGCGATCGTGGTCGATCCGGGCCTCGACGTCTGCATCGAGCGCAACAAGGCGCGGCCGGATCGCGATTTCGGCCCCGGCGTGCCGCAGCGCATGATTCAGGAGATCCATCGCGGCCTGCGCGGCCTCGCCAATGAGGGCTTTCGGCAGATCTGGAAACTGTCCTCGGTCGCGGCGATCGAGGCGGCGGTCGTCGAGCGCCGCCCCATGTGGACCGACAAACGCGACGATGCCGGCCCCTTCGATGTGATCGGCGACGTGCATGGCTGCCTCGACGAATTGCGGCGGCTGCTCGAATCGCTCGGCTATGTCGTCGAGGGCGAAGGCGACGCGGTCGCCGTCTCGGCTCCGCATGGCCGCAAGCTGGTCTTCGTCGGCGATCTCGTCGATCGCGGCCCGGATGTTCCGGGTGTGCTGCGCCTCGCCATGGCGGCGCAGGAGGCAGGCGTCGCCTATGTCGTGCAGGGCAATCATGACCGCAAATTGTCGCGCTGGCTCGAAGGCCGAAAGGTCACGGTCGGCCATGGGCTTCAGGAGTCGATCGATCAGCTCGCGCAGGAGCCGGCCGAATTCCGCGAGCGCGTGAAGACCTTCCTCGCCGATCTCCGCAGCCATTACTGGCTCGACGGCGGCAAGCTCGCCGTCGCCCATGCGGGTCTGAAGGAGGAGATGATCGGCCGCGGCTCGCCCGCGGTCCGCGAGTTCGCTCTGTTCGGCGAGACGACGGGCGAGACAGATGAGTTCGGCCTGCCGGTGCGGCTCGACTGGGCTGCGAATTATCGCGGCCGGTCGGCAATCGTCTACGGCCATACGCCGACGCCGGATGCGGAATGGGTCAACAACACCATTTGCGTCGATACGGGCTGCGTCTTCGGCGGCAAGCTCACAGCGCTGCGCTGGCCGGAGCGGGGACTGGTCGAGGTTCCGGCGGCGCGCGTCTATTGCGAGCCGGCGCGCCCGCTCGCCCCCGCGCCCGAGACGCGGGCCTTGCAGGCCGAGGCGGATCGGCTGCTCGATCATGCCGACGTGTCGGGACGGCGATGGATCGACACGACGCTGCTGCGCCGGATTCCCGTTGCCGAGGAGAATTCCGCTGCGGCGCTCGAAGCGATGAGCCGTTTCGCCCTCGCGCCGCAATGGCTCATCTATCTCCCGCCGACCATGTCGCCGGTGGAGACGAGCGCGCGCGACGGCTTTCTCGAACGCCCGGAGGAGGCCTTCGCTTTCTTCCGCGAGCGCGGCCAAAAGGAAGTCGTGCTCGAGGAAAAGCACATGGGCTCGCGCGCCGTCGTTGCGCTCTGCCGCGATGCCGACGTCGCGCGCCGGCGCTTCGGCGTCCTCTCCGGCGAAAGCGGCCAGATCTGGACGCGCTCGGGCCGCGCCTTCTTCGCAGATGGCGCCGAATGCGAGGCGCTGCTCGCGCGCCTACGAAGCGCTTGCGATAGCGCCGGGCTCTGGGAGACGCTTGCGAGCGACTGGCTCCTGTTCGATACGGAAATCATGCCCTGGTCCGCCAAGGCCTCGGCGCTGATCGAGCAGCAATATGCGCCGGTCGCAGCCGCGAGCCACGCCGGGCTCGCCCTCGCCCATGACGCCGCCGCCCGCGCCGCCGCTCGCGGCGTTCCTGTCGAGGCGCTACGCGACAGGCTCGCGAGCCGCGCCGAAAAGGCCGCGCGCTATGGCGAGGCCTGGAAGCCCTATGTCTGGCCGGTTCGCTCGCTGGACGATCTGCGCATCGCCCCGTTTCATCTTCTGGCGAGCGAGGGCGCGACGCATTTCGACAAGGATCATCTCTGGCACATGTCGATCGCCGAGACCCTGGCTGCCTCCGGCGCGCAGAATGTCACGACGACGCGCTGGCGTCACGTCTCCCTAGACGACGCCTCGGCCTGCGAGGCGGCGATGCGCTGGTGGGAGGAACTGACGGAAGCGGGCGGCGAAGGCGTGGTCGTGAAGCCGCGAGACTTCATCGCGCGCGGCGCCAAGGGGCCGATCCAGCCGGCGTTGAAGGTGCGCGGGCCGGAATATCTGCGCATCATCTACGGCCCGGAATATGATCTGCCGGAACATCTCACGCGCCTACGCCAACGCGGCCTCGGCGCCAAAAGGACCAACGCCCTGCGCGAATTCGCGCTCGGTCACGAGGCCCTGACGCGCTTTACCGCCGGCGCACCCCTGCGTAAGACCCATGAATGCGTCTTCGCCATCCTCGCGCTGGAGAGCGAGCCGATCGATCCGAGGCTCTAGATTACGGGCCTTCCGACGCGGGGGGACTACTCTCACCTCGCTCTTTTTTATGGGTAATCTTTGTCCAAGATGCACCATGAGCGGTCACTGGCCCAGCGTAACGGGCATGGCCGTCGCGCCCACGCCGAGGAGGAATTGCGTCACGAGCCCCCAGCTATCAGTTAACTCCAATTTATCGGCTTCGCATTGGTGCTTTTGACGCGTCGCAATATCGCTTCTTCAGTGTGCTGGTCGTCTCGCCATTTGTACGAGAGCGTCAAATGATCGCCAGCGATAGACGCATCCAATGCGACTGTCCTGTCAATTGTGTCGACGACCGCGATGAGACGACCGTTTACTATCGATGGGTTCGCGATTTCAATCGGCCCGTTCAATGGACCGTTGCCGTAGCGAGCATTGACGTATGGAACGCATACGCCATACTTTGCCTCATGACTCTTGAGATAAAGCTAAGCCGGCTGCGCCAAATTGGGTGGGATGAGTGGGATCCTATCGGAATCCGCTGCTTCGATGATCAGTCGTGGCGTGATGTCGCTGCGGACGAATATGACACATATCTTCTTCACGTCGTGAGTCTGTTGCGTGCCGGAGCTTCGAAAGTGCACGCCGTTGAATATCTCGATATGATCGCTTCGGAACACATGGGGCTCGGAATTAGAACTGAAGAAGGTCATCAAGCGTCGTTGCGAACTGTTGAGGCGATACAGTCGTACATTAGCGGTTTGCCCGAAGGCCCGCTTCGAGTTCGACGAGGGTGATGCGGGCTTTTCCAAATGTCGGCTTAGGGTCCAGGCTGTGTGAAAACCCGCTCCGATGGATTCCTCTAGCGAGAGCTTTGTACTAGAATCGGGGCATGACGCACATACCCGGCTCCGATCGATCGCAGTTGCTGCTTCTGCCCGAGGCGATCGATGATTACGTCTCCGATGACAATCCGGTCCGCTTCGTCGACGCCTTCGTGGACGCGCTCGACTTAAAGGCCGCTGGGTTCGCGCGAGTCGAGGCGAAAGCGACGGGGCGTCCGGGCTATGCGCCGGGCGATCTGCTCAAGCTCTACATCTACGGTTATCTCAACCGCATCCAGTCGAGCCGGCGTCTCGAACGAGAGGCCAATCGGAACATCGAGCTGATGTGGCTGATCGGCCGCTTGGCGCCGGACTTCAAGACCATCGCCGACTTCCGTCGCGACAACGGGCCGGCGATCCGCGTGGCCTGCGCACAATTCATGGGGCTATGCCGCCAGTTCGACTTGTTCACGCGCGCCGTCGTGGCCATCGACGGCAGCAAATTCAAAGCCGTCAACAACCGTGACAAAAACTTCACAGTGAACAAGGTCGCCAAGCGGATCGAGCAGGTGGAGGCCAGCATCGCGCGCTACTTGTCGGCGCTCGACCAAGCAGATCGACTGGACAACGATCTCGCCAAGGCGAAGGCGCCGCGCCTGAAAGAGAAGATCGAGGGCCTGCGCAGACAAATGCAGTCGCTCAAAGAGATGGAAAAGCAGGTCGAAGCGGCGCCCGACAAACAGGTCTCTCTCACCGATCCCGACGCTCGCTCGATGGCGACAAGCGGCAAGGGCACTGGCATCGTCGGCTACAACGTCCAAATCGCTGTTGACGCCGAGCATCATCTCATCGTCGCGCACGAAGTGATCAACGACGGCACGGACCGGGCGCAACTGGCCTTCATGGGTCGTAAAGCGCTCGAGGCCATCGAAGGCGAAGAAGTCACCGTGCTGGCCGACCGAGGTTATTACAGCGGCGAGGAAGTGCTGGCTTGCGAGGGAACTGGCGTGTTGCCTCGCGTTCCCAAGACGATGACCTACGGCAAAGACAAGCTTGGCCTCTTCACGATTCGAGACTTCATCTATGATGCGGATAACGACAATTACATATGCCCTGCCGGCGAACGCTTGACCAAAGGAAAGGCGCGCTCCGATCGCCAAGACAACATCGACCACTACCGCAATCTCACGGCTTGTTCGAGTTGCGCCCTCAAGCACAAATGCACGCCCATGAAACACAAGCGCGTCAAGCGCTGGGAGCACGAAGACGTTCTCGATAAAATGCAGACTGCGCTCGACCGCATGCCCGACGCCATGACCATCCGCCGACAGACTGTTGAGCATCCGTTCGGGACGCTGAAGGCATGGATGGGCTGGACCCACTTCCTGACCAGGACCCTGGGAAAGGTCAAAACCGAAATGAGTCTTCAGGTGCTCGCCTACAATATGAAACGGATGATCAACATCGTCGGGATCAAATCGCTGATGGGGGCGATCACAGCCTGAGCGCCGCCAGCAACGTCCTGATTCTTCTTCGTCGTGGAACCAGAAACCCTTCGCGACGGCTCCCAGGCGGAGTTTCCACACGGCCTCGGTCAATAACCGACCTCGGAGTTTGGCATCCGCAGCGCCGTCGTAGACGCCGAAGTCAACTTGAGAGAACGCAGATCGCGATGCATGGTATGTTTCGCCGCAGGAACGCGGCTCGGAATTTTGCAGCCCGCTGATCCATAGGTAGAATCACGACCGATTCTTTCGTCTCTTGGATCTCCCATGATGCGCGCCGGCTCTGTCGCGAATTTTTCTCGCGGGCGGGTTGGGGCTATGATCGCCAGGCTGGGGCAGGCGGAATAGCGTGATGATCGATTTCAAGGGCAGCCATTTTGAACGCGACGTGATCCTGTGGGGCGTCCGCTGGTATGTGGCGTATCCGATGAGCTATCGTCAACTCGAGGAAATGATGGAAGAGCGAGGCGTCGAAGTCGACCATTCCACGCTCAACCGCTGGGTCGTCAAGTATGCGCCTTTGCTGGAGAAGCAGTTCCGTGCTCGCAAGCCCGCGATCGGATCCAGCTGGCGTCTCGATGAGACCTACGTGAAAGTCAAAGGTTGTTGGAAATATCTGTATCGAGCGGTCGACAAGGCGGGCGCGACGGTGGACTTCCTGCTGACGGCGAAGAGGGACTGCAAAGCCGCGTTGCGCTTCTTGCGCAAGGCGATCGGCCAGCATGGCGAGCCGGAGAAGATCACGATCGACAAGAGCGGCGCCAACACGGCGGCGATCGAAAGCTACAATGCGGAACATGAAGCGGACATCGAAATCCGGCGCATCAAATATCTCAATAATATCGTCGAACAGGACCACCGAGCGGTGAAACGAATGACGCGGCCGATGTTGGGTTTCAAATCATTTCGCTCGGCTGCTGCGACACTCTCGGGGATCGAGCTCATGCATATGATCCGAAAGGACCAGTTGCAGACCAGGGACGAATTGCGTCCTGCGCAGCAGTTCTACGCCCTTGCCGCGTGAGACATCGTTCTCACACGATCATCGCGTTCACAAACAAAATTTGCGACAAAGCCTGTTCGAACCGCTCCTGACTCAGATCCGCGCCTTGGCCGCGACCGCGCGAATGAGAGGAGAGCTGCGCCGCCCCGAGCTCGAGGATTATCCTCATCTACTCATCGCGCCGATCTGGTTCGCGATCATTCACAACGGCCTACTCGACCGCGCCCATCCTTTGGACATAGGCGATCTGTTCGAAGCGCATCTCGATCTCGTTTTCGACGAGGGAGGCGGCGCGGCAAAGCGCGAAAAATGCGTGACAGAATAGAGCCGGGATCAGCGGCGCGGCTGTCGAGGAGCGCGGCGATGACCGAGAACGGAACGGACGGCGCCGCCGATCGCGCGCGGATCATGTTGAGGCGGTTCTCGACAATCACGCCGCCGTGGCGAACGATCATAGACCATGCCGACCCATGTCAAAAATTTGCGACAAAGGCCGCCGCGATGCGTGTCTGGAGTGAAATCCCCGCCGCCATGGCGATAACGAAGACCAGCGCATTCGGATCGAGGAAGCCGAGATCGACGAGGCCCGGACCCGGACATATTCCCGCAAGTCCCCAGCCGGCGCCGAAGACGAGGCTGCCGACGACGAGCGGCGCGTCGATCTCGCTCGCATGGGGCAGGCGCAATGGCCCGCCCAACAGCGTGCGGTCGCGGCGGCCGGCGATCTGAAAGGCGACGAGCCCGACCGCTATGGCGCCGCCCATGACGAAGGCCAGCGATGGATCCCACAGGCCGAAAACGTCGAGAAAGCCTTGCACTTTGGCCGGCGAGGTCATCCCGGATCGGAGGTGATGATGGGCCTATGATCGCGGAGCACCGGATGGCCGGTCGTCAGGCCCGCGAGCGCGGGTCTCGCTCGCGCGACGACCACCCAATGATCGAGGATCGGAGCGGTGCCGAGATCATTGTCCGACGGGCGTCCCTCCGCGACGAGGTGCTCTATATCGTCTGCAAGGAGCCTTGCTCTCCGAATGATTTCGACCGGATTATGACCCAGAAAAAGCGTGTCACGCATACCTGCCCCCCCAGAAAAATTGACCGCGGACGTCGAAGTGATTCACCGACGACAAAAGGGCGCCGTCCGGCGCGCTTTGCGGTCATTGCGCGATGCGAGACCGACGACGGCGCGGCAACGGCGATGCGCAACGCGTCCGGATCACCGGCGCGGAGCGCCATCCGTCAGCGATGAGGTCGCAGGCGAGCGAATTTTGGCGACACAGGCCAAAAATGAGGATTTCGCGTGCGGCGACATCGCCTCGAAGGACGTGGAGCAGCGCGACGCTCATTACGGCGTCGACAGCGTCGGCCGGAGCGCGCTTATCGTGAAGCGTGCGAATAGCGCGAGCGATCGCGACAGCCGCATCGTCACGGGCGGCGCGCCATTCGACGCCGAAGAGATGCGCCAGCTCCTGTGTCAGCACCGCCTCATGTGCACTCGTGAAGGCGCAGGCCGGAAAACTTCTCCACCAAACGAGAGAAGACGTGCGATGAGATTCGATATTATGATAAGGATGCATGCATAGATCTCCTGATCGCGCTCGCTGCGAGCGCGTCGAAATTCGGGAATCGGGGAGCTAGATCAGAACGACGACCGTAACCGCCGCGCGGATCGAGGGCGGAACACCTCGGCCGTAGTGATCAGGCGGTGATCGCCGACTGCGGGGTGCGCGATGCTCGTAAGTATGAGCGCCGACCACATTCGCGCTACAATCGCCCAGTGATCGAGGATAGGAGCGGTCGCGAGCGCCTCGGTCGACGGTTCGCCATCCGCGAGAAGGCGGACGATGTCGTCGGACAGCATGCGCGTTTCACGCATGATTTCGTGAGGATCGTCGCTCGGAAAAACTGAATTACTCATTACGCATTACTCCATACTGGATCGCAGATCATGGAAAGAGAGCGCCGGTTCAGTGAAAGCGTTTGGCGCCATCCCCACGTTCGGGGCGCGGGAAGCGAAACGACGTGGCCCGATCGCGTTCCGGTTGTCGCGGATTGTCCGGGGTCTGCTCCTGCCGCAATCGCGGGGCGACGATCGGCTGGCCCGCGGCATCGAGGACAGTTCGGCGCTCGCGCCTCGCGTGCTGATTTCTGTCGACGTCCACCGCCGCAACGACTGGCCGCAAAAGCGTCGCGATTTGGCAGTCGAGCGTCTGCCGTAGGGTTGCGCTCATCGCTTCGATTTTAGCTGTCGCCGGCGCTCCGAGCGCCACGTCCAGCGCGTCGCCATGGAGCGTGATATCCGGGGAAAATCCGGATAGGCCGAGCCAGTCGACCAAGGCCGCGCCGCCGGTCTCTACAGTGTCGAAGCCGAGCTGCCGCAGCCAGGAAACCAAGCTCAGATCGATTGCCCGAATTTCCCGTTCCATGCGCCGACGCTTTACCGGCCCGGTCTCTCCGCCTCCGCGGCGTACCTGAAGCGCGCAGGCCCAACGTGCGTCGACGGCGACAATATCGGCGTCGAAATAGCCGCCGATATCGTCTTGGCTAAAGGTGATGCGCTGAATTCGGTCGAGCGCGAAGTCGGGAGAAGAGACGATGGTGAGAGCGCTGCGCATGAACGGGATTCTGACGTTCCTCCAGACTTCCATTCCGCTTTCGACGAGCGCCTCGGCGATTGCAGCTTCGATGAGGCCGCCGTGGCGCTTCACTATCGATCCGCACGTCGACAGCAATCTGGCGAGCGACGGATCGAACAACGGGTCGCAAGGGAAACTCGCGGCGAACGCATTTGCGACGGCTTGCCGTGTCGTGCGCACGAGGTCGTCGCTGCACTGAACCGGATTTTGTCGCTGGGGGCGGTGATGCGGCTTGATGGGCATGTCATTTCTCCTTCTCGGCTGATGACATGCTCTAAAGACCATAAAAAATCCGATGCGTCATCAAATCACCGGAGTTATAGTTAACCAATGACAAATGATTCGCCGCCACGACTTACACCCGCCCAGCTTCGCGCCGCGCGCGGCTGGCTCAATCTCTCACAGCGCGAGCTCGCGCAGACGTGCGCTGTAAATGTGAAAACGATCGCCGATTTCGAACGCGGAGCATCCGTTCCCTACGACCGAACATTACGCGACATCCAGCATGCTCTCGAAGAGCGGGGGGCAGAACTCCTGTTCGAAGATGGGGTCGGCATCGGTATCAAAGTTCGGAAGCTATGATATTTCCCGAGGGCTAGCCTGACGTCGTAAGCCGGCGATACGAGTCGAGCGCTGGGATTGAGTTCGTCCTCCTCGGGTCCTAAAGGGGCATCATGACAGGCTCGATGACTTTCACGAATGGAATATTGTCATGACCGCTCCCAAAGTTGGCGACTTTCTCATCGCTCGCGGCAAGTCGTGGCTCGTCGAGAATGATGACCGTACGGGACCTGTCTCAACTCTGCACCTCGTGTCCTGCGAGGACGACTCGCAAGGCGAGACGCTTCAGTTGGCGCCGGCGGCCGAGCTTCAGGCTCAAGTCGTCGATCTGAATGATTGGTCTTCGTTGCTCTCATCAGGCTTCGAAGGGCCCCAGCATCTCGGCGCATATCTTCGCGCGACGGAGTGGCGATCGGCTACGGCCGCGGAACGGAAGCTCTTTCAGGCGCCGTTTCGCGCGGGGATCCGTTTGGACTCCTACCAGCTCCTCCCGCTCGCGAAGGCGCTCGAGCTACCGCGTGTGAACTTGCTGATCGCGGATGACGTCGGGCTCGGCAAGACGGTGGAGGCCGGGCTCATCGTTCGCGAACTCTTGCTACGGCGACGCATCGAATTGATCGTCGTCGCGGCGCCAGCGTCGATGCTGCTCCAATGGCAGGACGAGCTCGCGCAGAAATTCGGATTGGACTTCACGATCGTCGATCGTGAGCATCTCCTCGAAACGCGTCGCACCAGAGGCTTTTCGGCCAATCCGTGGAGCGTGGGGTCGAGATTCATCGTCTCGCACAGCGTCCTCTCCGACGACGCCTATACGAATGGACTGCGGGACATCATGTCAGGCTTCCGTCCCGGCTCATTGCTCATCCTCGATGAGGCGCATCACGCCGCGCCCGCATCGGGGGCGGCATGGGCCGTGGAAAGCCAGTTCACGCGATCGGTCCGAGAAATCGCCGGTCTCTTCGAGCATCGCTTGTTCCTTTCGGCGACGCCGCACAACGGCCACTCGAACTCTTTCGCCACCTTACTCGAAATTCTCGATCCCCAGCGTTTTACACGCGGCATCGACGTCGAGGCGAAGGAGCTGGAGCCGGTGATGGTCCGGCGCCTGAAGGAGGATTTGCGTCGCCTTGGACATCCGTTGCCGGAGAGGCGCGTCGAACCCATTCGAATTAACGGTCTTCCCAAGGACGCGCCGGAATTGCGTCTCGCGGCGATGCTCGACGAATATCGCGAGGCGGCGGCCGGGGGCGCGAGGGCCCGTTTCCTCTTCGCCAACCTTCAGCAGCGGCTGTTTTCGTCGATCGCGGCGTTCGACCGCTCCTTGCGCACGCACCGCAAGACGCTGCTCCGGAAGCGGGAGGCGCAACAGGAGAACGAATCCGAGCTGCCCCTGGAATTGTCGAGGGACAATGACCTGATCGAGGAGGCGACGGCTCAGGCCAAAGGAGAGCTGAAAGATCTCGACGCCGCGATCGCCCACGTCGATCGGATGCTCGCGATCAGCGGCGCGGAGCGCGACGCGCCGGACGCCCGCATCGGCGCGATCCTCGACTGGATGCAGGCCGAGATGCTGGACGCCTCTCACGCTTGGCGCGACCGACGACTGATCCTTTTCACCGAATGGGACGACACGCGCCGCTGGCTCGTCGCTCGGCTCGAGGAAGGTTTGCTGCAACGCAGCCACGGCCGCGCGGACATCAAGGGACGCATTCTCGTCTTTACCGGCCAGACGAGCCTCGAGGAGCGGGACCGCATCAAGATCGCCTTCAACGCGCCCTTCGATCAGGAGCCCGTGCGCATCCTCGTCTGCACCGACGCCGCCCGGGAGGGGTTGAACCTCCAGGCGCGCTGTCATGACCTGATCCACGTCGATCTGCCTTGGAATCCCTCGCGCCTCGAGCAGCGCAACGGACGCATCGACCGCAAGCTGCAACCGTCCAAGATCGTGTCCTGCCGATATTTCATCTATGACCAGCGCGAGGAGGACCGCGTGCTGGACGCCCTGGTGCGCAAGACCGAGGTGATCCGACGCCAGCTCGGCGCCGCGGGCGAGGTGCTGCGAATGCGCATGGAGCAGACACTCACGCGAGAGGGCATTCGCCGGCGCGACGCCGCCGGCCTGGCGGCGTCCTTCGATGATGCGCAGTCCGAGCGCGTGAACATCGCCGAACGTGAATTGGGAGACGAGGCGGAGCGGCGTATCGCGCGCCTGAAGAGCGAACAGGATAAGCTCCAGCGCGCGCTCGAGCAGGCGCGCCGCCGAGTCGGCGTCGAAGGCGCCGACATTCGCCGTGTCGTCGAGGTGGCTCTGGAGGATGTCGGCGCCGTCTTCGAGCCGGGAGGTGCGAGCATCGCCGAGGCGGTCAAGCTCGATCCGGACGCGCCGAGCTTCTCGA
Source organism: Methylosinus sp. KRF6 (assembly GCF_018887255.1). Classification (NCBI taxonomy): domain Bacteria; kingdom Pseudomonadati; phylum Pseudomonadota; class Alphaproteobacteria; order Hyphomicrobiales; family Methylocystaceae; genus Methylosinus; species Methylosinus sp. KRF6. The sequence goes on from NZ_JAHLJF010000001.1 coordinate 2,184,662, forward strand.
AGGATGCGAGCTGGGCGTCGCTCTTCGATGAGCTTCGGCCCGGGCGTCCCTCCAATCCGAAGGACCGAGCGCGATGGCGGCGTCAGACGCCCGTGCGCAGCCTCGTGTTCGAGCCGCCCCGCATCCCTGACGGGGAGCCGGAGCCGCAGGACGTGGTGCAGCTCCACCTCGAGCATCGGCTCGTGAAGCGGCTGATTTCGCGCTTCGTCAGCCAGGGCTTCCGCGCCTCCGTCGGCCGGGTGACGGCGATCGTCGGCGACAACGCCGCGCCGCGCATGGTGCTGGTCGGCCGGCTCTCGCTCTTTGGCCCCGGCGCGCGGCGGTTGCATGAGGAGATGATCCCGATCACCGCCGCTTGGCGCGACACCGGACGCGAAAAGGGCCCGCTCGCGCCTTTCGGTGAAGCCGGGGAAGGCGCGACGATCAAACATCTCGCCGAGGCCTTGCGCGACGGCCGGTCGCCTACCGAGGGCGTCATCCATCGCCTGCAACAGAGCGTGGAGCGCGACATCGCCGACCTACGTCCGCATCTCGAGACCCGCGCCGCGGCGTCGGAGGCCGAGGCCGCCCGAGAACTCGCCGAGAATGGCCGCCGCGAGGCCGACGCGCTCTCCGCTCTGCTGCAACGGCAGATCGACAAGGTGCGCGACGCCATTCGCGAAAAAGCGCCCCCGCCGCCGCCTGCGCAGGGCGATCTCTTCGGTCCTTCGACGGAAGAGATGAAGAAGCAGCTCGAAAGGGAGATGCGGCAGTTCGAGGCCGACCGCCGCTCCTGGGACGGCAAGCTCGTCCGACTCCAGGACGAGCTGGCGACGGAGCCCGAGAAAGTGCGCAAGGGCTATGAGGTGCAGGCGCGTCGACTCGAGCCGATCGCCCTCATATACCTCTGGCCCGCGACCAACTGAACGAGACCATGACCTATCAGGCGCGCCCGGACGAAACCGTCGAATGGCTGAATTATCTCCAGCCGGAGGGGCTGGTCGTCGGCCCCAACATTCTGCGCGAGCGGGGCCTCAATCCCATCCGCCAGACGCCGCTCGACACGGAAGACGCCGCGCAGGCGCTCGGCCTCCCGACCGATGCGCGGCGCGAGGACGATCGGCTATTCGAGCTGCACGACGTCTGGCGCTTCTTCGAGACCGTGCTGGATTGGTCGGCGAAGCTCGTCGCCGGCGCCCCCGGCGGGCCGGCGATCCCGCCGGAACTCACCATCACCGTTCCCGAGCATGAGACGCTGCTCGCGCCGGACATGGTCGTCCTATGGAAGGGCGACGCGCCGGAGGGCGTTCCCGCCCAGGCGCTGGTGATGTTGCATCCCTCGCTCGAGGCGGACGACCGCAACCAGTTCCCGTCGAGCGAATGGGAGGCGAGCCCGCATCAGCGGCTGGAGCGCCTGCTGCGCGAAACCAATGTCGGCGTCGGCCTGCTCGTCGCGCGCAACACGCTGCGGCTCGTCTATGCGCCGCGCGGCGAGACGGCCGGCTGGCTCTCCTGGCCGCTCGCGCCGCTCGGCCGGGTCGAGGGACGCCCCATGCTCGCCGGCCTCAAGCTCTGTCTCGGCCGCAGCGCCTTTTTCGCCGGCACGCCGGAGACGCGCCTGCGGGCGCTGCTGGAGGCCTCGCGCGCCGCGCAGAACGAAGTTTCCGAAAAGCTCTCCGGCCAAGTGCTCGGCGCGTTGCACGAGCTGCTGCGCGGTCTGCACCGGGCGGCGCCGGAGCGCATCGAGGCGCTCGCCGAGAACAACCCGCAGCATCTCTACGAAGGCCAGCTCACCTGCCTCATGCGGCTGGTGTTCCTCCTCTATGCCGAGGACCGCGATCTTCTGCCCTCATCGCCCGAGCCGGCGCTCCGCCAGCTCTGGGAAAAGGGCTATTCGATCAAGACCCTCTACATGCGCCTCCTCACCGACGAGGCGCTCAATCCCGATACGATGGACGATCGGCGCGGCGGCTGGGGCCAGCTCCTCGCTGTGTTCCGCCTCATTCACACGGGCTATCCGGGCTGGGTCACCGGCCGCGGCGGCAAGCTCTTCGATCCGGAGGGCTTCCCCTTCCTCGAGGGCCGCGAAAAAGGCGAGGACCGCGAGGCTGCGACCGTCCTTCCGGTCTCCGACGGCTGCATCCTGCGCATTCTGCATGGGCTGATGACGATCGAGGGCCGCAGCCTCTCGAACGAGAAGATCAGGGAACGCCTCTCCTATCGCTCGCTCGATGTGGAATCGATCGGCTCGGTCTATGAGACCGTCATGGGCTTCACGACCGATCGCGCGAGCGAGCGCATGATCGCGCTGAGGGACGAAAAAAAGCTCCCGACCTTCATCGGCCTCGACACGCTGCTGGCGCAAAAGCCCGCCGACCGGCAGAAATGGCTCAAGGACAGATCGATCAAGCTCTCGGCGAAGCAGGCCAAGGCGGTGAAGGAGGCCGGCGATGTCGCCGCCCTCGTCGAAGCCTTCGGAACTCTCGTCGACGACCGCGCCTCGCCCAAGGCGACGCCCATCGGACCCGGCGCGCCCTTTCTCCAGCCGACCGAAGAGCGTCGGCGCTCCGGCTCGCATTACACACCGCGCTCGCTCACCGAGCCGATCGTGCGCCATGCGCTGGAGCCGGCTTTCGAGCGGATCGGCGAGCGGGCCTCGCCCGAGGCGGTGCTGGGTCTGAAAATCCTCGATCCGGCCTGCGGCTCCGGCGCCTTTCTGGTCGAGGCCTGCCGCCAGCTCGGCCAAAGGCTCGAGCAGGCCTGGAACATGTATGGCGCCGAAAAGCCCGTCGTGCCGCCGGACGAGGACGAGGCGCTGCATGCGCGCCGGCTCGTCGCGCAGAAATGCCTCTATGGCGTCGATCGCAATCCGATGGCCGTCGATCTCGCGCGCCTGTCGCTCTGGCTGGCGACTCTGGCGCGCGATCATGAATTCACCTTTCTCGACCATGCGCTGAAATCCGGCGACAGCCTCGTCGGACTCACGCGCGACGAGATCGCGGCGGCGCATTGGGACGCCTCCAAGCCCGGCCTGCCGCTGTTTCGCGACGCGATCAAAAAGGCGGTGGAGGGCGCGCTGCAAGGGCGCGAGGCGATCCGCAACGCCGGCGACGATGTGCGCATAGAGGCGCAGGCGGCGCGCTATTCGCGCGTGCTGGATGCGAGCGAGCCGGCGCGCATCGTCGGCGACGCGGTGATCGCCGCCTTCTTTTCCGCCGACAAGCCGCGCGGGCGGGAGACCGAGCGGCAAAAGGTCGAAAGCTGGATCGCGGGATCGCTCACGCCAGATTGGGAGCAGCTTCACCGGAAGGGCGATGCCTTTCGCGCCGAGCAGGGCTGGCGCCCGTTTCATTGGGAGATCGAGTTTCCGGAGGTTTTCGCGCGTGACGAGTCCGGCTTCGACGCAATTGTCGGGAATCCACCATTCCTCGGTGGAAAGAAAATCTCCGAGGAACTTGGCGAGAACTACAACGCATCAGTATCAATGATTCGACCTCCCAGCACAATGAACGCTGACCTTGTTGCTCATTTCTTTCGGAGAGCATTCAATCTCCTGAATTCTGGGGGAGCGTTCGGACTCGTCGCCACCAACACGATTAAGCAAGCAGACACTCGTGAAGCAAGTTTAGATGCAATCGTTCGGAGCGGTGGCTTCATTTTTAGAGCAACTCGTCGGTTGGTCTGGCCTGGAGAAGCCGCAGTTATCGTGTCCGTGATACACATTTCTAAGAACAGACAAAATTGCAATTTGGATGGGAAAGCCGTCAGCACGATCTCTCCGTTTTTGGTTGAGGGTAGCGCTCTTGGGAAGCCGCCTATGTTACACGACAATGCAAAGCAAGCATTCAATGGTTCTATGGTATTAGGCGCCGGATTTCTGTTTGATGATGCCGGGGCAGCACGAGGGGTTTCATCTTCTTTAAATGATATGGAAATTCTCGCCAACAACCATGACAACTCGCAATTTATATTTCCATATGTCAGCGGCGAAGATATTAATAACATTGCTGACGGAGGCATGAAGCGGGGGATTGTCGATTTTGCTGACCTCGAAGAGGCCGAGGCTAAGCAGAGAAGTCCGGAATTATACTTCCTGTTGAAACGCCTCGTTCAACCCGAGAGACTCACTCAAAAACGAAAAGACTTACGTGAGCGGTGGTGGCAATTCGCTTATCGTAAGAGTTCCATGTACAGAAAAATTCGTTCGAATGCTGATGTGATCGTTTGCGCTTATGCCGCGTCCCCTCACATGGCATTCCGGTTTTGGCAAACAAATGTTGTGTTCTCGAACACTGTCTGTATCATCGCGTCCAATCTGCGAAGCCGGTTCTGCGTCCTTCAATCCCGTGTCCATGAAATTTGGGCGCGGTTCTTCGCATCCTCGATGAAGGACGATCTCCGGTATACACCGTCTGACTGCTTCGAAACCTTCCCTTTTCCACAAGGCTATGAGACCGACGCAGCGCTCGAAGCGATCGGCCAAGCCTATCACGACCATCGCGCCGCGCTGATGATCGCGGCCGATGAGGGGATGACCAAGACCTACAATCGCTTCCACAAAGCGGACGAGCGCGGCGAGCCGATCCGTCGTCTGCGTGAGCTGCATGACGAGATGGATCGCGCCGTGCTGCGCGCCTATGGCTGGGACGATCTCGCCGAGGAGTTGCGCCCTGAGTTCCTGACCGAGGAGACCGAGGACGACCACACCTATCAGAACCGCTATTTCTGGCCGGCCGAGCAGCGCGACCGCGTGCTCGCCCGCCTGCTGGCGCTGAACGCCGAGCGCCACGCCGAGGAGGTCGCCGCCGGCCTCGCGCCCGAGCGCGGCGCGCGCCGCTCCGCCGAGGAGGCGGACGAAGCGCAGGATGTTCTCGATCTGTCGTGATCTTCTCGAAGCGCGCGCCGTTTGCGCGCTCGTGGCCGAATGATACAGTCCCGGCCGGTTCGGATTTATGAAATGAACGAAATCGCTTTCCCGTCTCCCGCCGCCTCCGAAGTCCCGCCGAAAGATCGTCTTTCCGACCTGCCGAAGCCGGGCTCTCCGGTCGAGGCGCGGGATCGTCTCATCGAGCTTCTGCGCCGCGATCTCGTTGGCCCGCATCCCGATCTCGACCCCGATCTCGCGCGCGAAATTCTCTCCGGCGTCAATCCCTCGACCTGGTATCTCACCGGCTATCTCGGCCCGCGCCGCGACGCTCCCACGGCGAGAGCCCCAGAATCGGAGGCCTCGGAGGAGGAGAGCGCCGAATTGCGACTCGAGGCGCAGCGCGGCAGCGAGGGCATGGAGGTCGGCGCGCCCGGAGGAGCCGGCTCCGAGGACAGCGCCGGCTCCGAGCGGCCGCCGGTGCGCTCCTTCGCCGCCTCGTCGCTCGGCCTCACCGTGCTGCTGCCGCGCGACGCGAAGGAATTGCAGGTCCGCGTGACCTGGGGCGACTATGTGACCGAGCCGCGGCTCGACGACGCCGTCTTCCTCCCCGCCGCGCGGGAAAGCGCCGAGGCGAAGGGCGAGAAGCCCAGATTTCCCGCCGCCAATGAGGTCGATTGGCGGCGCATCCCCCGCGAGGAGCGGCTGACGCTGCCGATCCGAGCCGGCGACGAGGCGGTGAGCGTCATTGTGCCGGACAGCGCCGCGCCCATGGCGCCGGGGGGCGGTCTCGAGCTCGTCGTTTCCGTCCGCGAGACGGCGACGGCCGGCATAGACGGGGTGAGGCGCGAGCTGCTGGCCGTCTCGGTCTTCCTCGTCAACAAGCGCGCGCGGACGCTCAGCCGTTTCGGCGATGTCGCCTTCTGCTTCCAGGCGAGATTGCAGCTCGATTTCGCCGGAGGCTTCGAGCCGCGTGACGACCGCGCCTCCTATGATGCGCAAGATCCCGACGAGCGTCTTGCCGATCTCCATTATTGCGACGTCTATTCCTACGCCGTCGGCCACAATAGCTCGGGCGATTGGGCGCCGGCCGTCGAGGGGCGCGTCACCAGCGTCTTCACCAATCCGCTGCCGACGCAGGAGGTGGAGAAGCTCGGCTCGGACATTCCCCTCGCCGGCGTCGAGCGCGGCATGGAGAGACTGGCCGAGGCGGCCGAAGATATCGCCGCCCTCGACGCCGCGCTCGCCGCTTTGCCGGCCGAATATGCGCGCTGGGCGAAAAGCCAAGCGGCGCTCGTCGGCCCACTCGACGGCGTGCGGCGGCGCGAGACGGCGCAAACCTGCCTCGCCGGAATAGAGACCGCGCGCCGGCGCATCGAGGCCGGCATCGCCTTGCTGAAAAAAGACGCGATGAGCCGCGAGGCCTTCGGCGTCATGAATCGCGCCATGGCGCTCTCCAATCGGCGCCGCGCCATCGCCGAAGGCAAGTCGCCGAAGGAGCCGAGCTGGCGCCTGTTCCAGCTCGCCTTCATCCTGCTCAATCTCGACGGGCTGGTCGATCCGACCCATGAAGATCGCGCGATCGTCGATCTTCTGTTCTTTCCGACCGGCGGCGGCAAGACCGAGGCCTATCTCGGCCTCGCCGCCTTCGCCATCGCCCGCCGCCGGCTCGCCAATCCCGGCTATGAAGGAGCCGGACTGTCGGTGGTTATGCGTTACACGCTGCGGCTGCTGACGCTCGATCAGCTCCAGCGCGCCGCCGGACTCGTCTGCGCGCTGGAATTGGAGCGCAAGGAGCGCAAGCGGCTCGGCGATTGGGAGATCGAGATTGGTCTGTGGGTCGGCTCCGCCGCGACGCCGAACCGGCTCGGCGCGGCCAGAAACCGCAAGCCCGGCACGGCGGTGTTCTGGCTCGACGAGCACCGCAAAGGGCGCGGCCCGGCGCCGGCGCCGCTGAAATCCTGCCCCTGGTGCGGAACGGATTTCAACAAGGACAGCTTCCGGCTCCATCCGAACGCCTCGACGCCGCAACGGCTCGACATCTATTGCCATAACGAGGATTGCGCATTTTCCGATACGCGCCTGCCGGTCGTCGTCGTCGACGAAGAGATCTACCGTCGCCTGCCGGCCTTCATGATCGCGACGGTCGACAAATTCGCCAATGTGCCCTGGGAGGGCCGCACCGGCGCGTTTTTCGGCCATGTCGAGCGGCGCGACGAGCTCGGCTTCTACGGCGCCGACGAGCCTCGTGGCGGTCGGCCGATCGGCTGCGAATTGCGTCCGATCGACCTCATCATCCAGGACGAGCTGCATCTCATTTCGGGTCCGCTCGGCACCATCGCCGGGCTCTATGAGACGGCCTTCGATCTGCTCGCCTCGCGGCAGATCAATGGCGAGAGGCGCGGGCCGAAAATCGTCGCATCGACCGCGACGGTCCGCCGCGCCGAAGCGCAAATCCGCAATCTCTTCGGCCGCGACCGAACGGCGATCTTTCCGCCGCCGGGCGTCCAGCGCGGCGACTCTTTCTTCGCCAAGGCGGATCGGGAAACGCCCTCGCGCCTCTATCTCGGCGTCGCCTCGCCGGGGCGTGGCCCCAAGCTTGTCTTCCTGCGCAGCTTGCAGACTCTGCTCGCCGGCGCCGCGGCTCTGTCTTCTGGCGGCGTCGACGATCCGGCCGACCCCTATCTGACGGCTCTCTGCTATTTCAACGCCCTGCGGGAGCTCGGCGGCGCGCGCCGCATCGTCGACGATGAGGTGCGCGCGCATCTAACCTCCTACGGCCGCAGCCGCATCCGCCGCGAGCCGATCGGCGCGCCTTTCTCTGACCGCACGCTGCGCGAAATCCAGGAGCTCACCTCGCGCTACAGCACGGACCAAGTGTCCGAAGCCCGCAAGCGCCTCGGCTATCCGGCGCGCGACAAGAACGCCGTCGATGTGGCGCTCGCGACCAATATGATCTCGGTCGGTCTCGATATTGGTCGGCTCGGTCTGATGGTCGTCCAGGGACAGCCGAAGACGGCGGCGGAGTATATTCAGGCCACCTCGCGCGTCGGGCGCGAATTCCTGAAGCCGGGCCTCGTCGTCACCCTGCTGAACATCCACAAGCCGCGCGACCGAACGCATTATGAGCAGTTCCGCTCCTTCCATATGAGCTTCTACCGCGCCGTGGAGGCGACGAGCGTCACGCCCTTCGCGCCGCGCGCGCTCGATCGCGCTTTGGCCGCGATGCTCGTGGCGGCCGCGCGGCATGTCGAGCCCGATCTCACCCCCAATGAAGCGGCCGCGCGCATCGCCGGCAACGCCGGCGCCTATCAACGCGTTCGCGATGCGCTCGAGGGAAAGATGCGAACGGCCGGACAGGATGAGAACGCGCTGCAAATTTGCCTCGCGCGCCTCGACGAGCTCCGCGACGCATGGGCGCGCTTCGCCGATCGACTGACCGCGAACGGCGGCGATTTCGCCTATGCGAATGAGGAAGCGGTCCGCCGTCTGCTGCAAGCGCCGTTCGAGCGGCAACCCAATATGGAGCCCGAGCGCGAATGGTTCGTCGCCGCGCGCTCGATGCGCGACACCGAGCCTGTTTCCCTAATGAAGCTGAGATCGCCGGACGGCTCTCCCTTTATGACCGCGAACGCAAAATGACAGATGTTACGCAGACGTTCAGCCAGCTCCTGCTGACCTATGGTCCCGGCGCCATGCTCGACCTTCCCGAGCATGCAGTCGTGGTGGGAGGCCTACAGGATTGGCGTTTCGGGCCGAGTTGGCGTCCGATCGAGGAGGAGCGTCTCGTCGCGCTCTTGCGGCAACAGCTCGGCGGAAAGCTGAGCTCGAGCTTTCAGGGTTTGCGCCAGCCTCCGGTGTTCGACGAGGAACGACGCGACGCCAATGCGCCCGGCGTCGAGGTACGGCTGTTTCCGACATGGTTCGTCGTCGACGACGCCGATGGCGACAAGGGCGACGGCCAAGCGCCGACGACGGAAAAGCGCAGGCGAATCGTCGAGTTCGCAGACCTGACCGTGAACAGCCTCGGCAAGCTGAGCTACAGGGGCGACTCCCAGAAATCCCAGGTCAACCCGATCCGCTTCGTTGGCGCCTGCGCGAGGGGGCATCTCCAGGATATCGACTGGCGCCGGCTGGCGCATCGCAACGGCGACCACAGTTGCCGCAAGCCAATGTTCTGGGTCGAACGGGGAGTCAGCTCCGATCCCTCTGACATTTCGGTGCGCTGCACTTGCGGCGCCTCGGTAACGCTGGCCGATCTCTATAAGCCGAAATTTCTCGGCGGCTGCACTTGCCAGAGCCCCTGGCTGACGCCGCGCCGCACCGCCGAAGAAAAGTGCGAGGAAAGCCTGCATCTACTACCACGATCCGCGACCAATACTTATTTCGCACAGACTGTGAACCTGATCTCGCTGATTAAATCCGACGACCGCGTGCGGCAGACGATCGCCGAACATCGGTCGACGATCGACGGCATTCGGGTCCTGCCGAATTTCTTGCAGGTCTTGCGGACGATCCCGCAGACGAAGGAGGCGTTCAAAGACTTTTCCGACGCCGAGATCATGAGCGCCCTCGAAGCCGGAGACGCCGTCGAGGCGGGACACGTCGACAATCCTAAGATCCCCGAATTCGATCTTCTCGCCTCCGGCGCTCCCGTGCTCGGTCGACCGGAGGCCGGCTCGCACCTCTATGGCGAGACGCTTCCGCGCGACAGCCTCGGCCTCACAGCCCCTTGGGACGCGTTCCTTCAGAATGTCGTCAAGGTGCATCGGCTGCGCGAGGTTATCTGCCTCTATGGTTTCACGCGGCTCGACCCGCCGCCGACGGCTGGCGAATGCGAGCTCGAGGAAATTCAGCTCAACGTCGATTGCGCGGATCTCGCCAGAAGCGTCGAATGGCTCCCGGCCGTCGAGCAATTCGGCGAAGGGATTTTCCTTCATATTTCCGCCCCGTTCATCAACGAGTGGCGGGAGCGCCCCGAGACGAAAGACATCTCGGATCAGCTCCGCCACCGCGAGGACAAAGACGCTCAGCGCTTCGGCCGACCGCCAAAGCATCTCGGCGAGGCCTATTGGGCGCTTCACTCCCTTTCGCATGCGCTCATGGCGGAACTCGCGCTCGAATGCGGTTACCCGCTCTCCTCTCTCAAGGAGAGAGTCTATTCCAGCGGCGCAGCCCAACCCGATCGCTTCGGCATTCTCATCTATACGTCCGCCGCGGGCGGTCAGGGCACTTTAGGCGGCCTGAGCGAACGTGCGCACGACATCGGTGCGCTCCTAGCTAGAGCGGCAAGCCGCCTTTCGCTGTGCTCCAACGACCCAGTCTGCGCGGAACAGGCCCGTGGAAACGAGGACTACCCGCTACAAGGCGCGGCATGCCACGCTTGTTTGCTGGTGCCGGAAACCTCATGCGAGGCCCGAAACGGACGCCTGGATCGCAGTCTGCTCGTCCAGACCGTTCTGGGGCAAGGCTCGCCATTATTGGGTTCCAATAACGTGCAGGTCTAACAATTTGATATCATGCCTCGACCTTGACAGGCTCAAAGCCGAGCGAAGGCGTTCGTGCTATCGACGTCCGTATTCACGAGGCCGGACTACACTGCTGTGGAAACTCGCATCTCGCTGCGGCACCCTCGTCTCGGCGGGGTGCTAGGGTCCAGACCCATAAACAGCTTGGCGTTTTGAACGCGTTGTGATTCACGGCTTCCGAAAGGAGGCGCCGATGATTCCCGATCGTTTCTGGCTGACGGACATCCAGTTCTCGAAGATCGCCCCGTATCTTCCGACCGACACGCGCGGCAAGGCTCGGGTCGACGATCGCCGGGTCATCAGCGGCATCGTGCATGTGCTGAAATCCGGCGGCCGCTGGATCGACTGACGTGCCCCCGAAGTTTCATCCAGCGGCGAGTTGAGTCCCGGCGGTTGATAC
>NZ_JAHLJF010000001.1:2195532-2362094 GCF_018887255.1 Methylosinus sp. KRF6
CGAGCCGCAACCATTTCCGTTCCGCTGCCTAATGACAATATCCAATAGGGTGGGTTATGTCAGTCTATTGAATGGTCACAAAAAGTTTTTAGGGCAGGCACGGCCCCGGATAAGTGAGCCATATACCTACCCATAAGCGCATTGATAGAAATTTTCTATGAATCTATATATTATTTTTTATCAGTAGCTTATGCGGTATTTTCGATCCCCTTATCGACCCCCGCCCATATGGACCATATCACCACCTCTTCGGACTGTGGCGTCATAGCTCATCGGGGGTTGGTGGACTTTTCCTCCCAGATTCCGATCCCATCCGCGACGACCTCGGCGGCGGCCTGCGCCACCGACACGCCGTCGAGCGTCAGATCGCCGCCGATCTCGGCCAGCGGCTTCAGCACGAACGCTCGCGCGAACAGCTCCTTATGCGGCAAGGTGAGTTCCGGATCGTCCATTGTGTGATCGCCGAAAAACAGAATGTCGACATCGATGAGCCGCGGCCCCCAACGCCGCGTCGGCGTGCGGCCCATATCGGCCTCTATGGTCTTGACCGCGGCCAGAAGCTCATAGGGCGACAGGCTGGTCCAGCCGAGCGCGCAGGCGTTGGCGAAATCGCCCTGATCGACATCTCCCCAGGGCGGCGTTCGATAGAGGCGGGAGACAGCGTCGAGACGAGCGATTCCGCGCTCCCCGATCAATGCGATCGCCCGCCTTATATTGGCCGGCCGGTCGCCGAGATTGCTGCCCAAACCAAAGCCGACTCTCGTCTCGACCGTCGTCATAGGCGTCCTTTTCCCTGTGTCAGAGTGTCGAGCACGGCGAAGGCCGCTCTGTGCTCGGCGGCGTCATGGACACGGAAAATCCGCGCGCCATTCATCGCCGCGATGAGATTGGCCGCCACTGTGGCGATGAGGCGCGCATCGACCTCGGCGCCGAGCAGCGCGCCGAAGAGGCGCTTCCGCGACACGCCGATCAGCACCGGCCGCCCGAATCGCATGAGCTGCGGAACCGCGCGCAGAGCCTCGAAATCCTGCTCCCGCGTCTTGCCGAAGCCGACGCCGGGGTCGAGAATCACGCGGGATTCGGGCACGCCCGCCGCGGCCGCTATCTCCAGCGACCGCTCGAAAAAGCCGAGCATGTCGGCGACGATGTCGATCTGTGGCGCGACCTCGGCGCGATTATGCATGGCGACGACGCCCGCGCCGGCCTCGGCGACCGCCGGGGCCATATCGGGATCGCGCTGCAAACCCCAGATATCGTTCACGATCGTGACGCCGGCCGCGAGCGCGCGGCGCGCCGTCTGCGCCTTATAAGTATCGATCGAGACGGGAACGCCGCATTGCGACACGAGGGCTCGCAACAACGGCTCGAGCCGCGCCCACTCCTCCTCCGCCGTCAGGGGCGTATGGCCCGGCCGCGTCGATTCGGCCCCGACATCGACGATATCGGCGCCCTCTTCGGCGAGCTTCTTGGCCTGCGCCAGCGCCGCCTCGGGCGAAAAGAAGCGGCCGCCGTCGGAAAAGGAATCGGGCGTCACATTGACGATGCCCATGATGACCGGCCGCGCCGCGACGAGCGAAAAGAACCGCTCGCGCGACGATTCTATCGTCGTCGTCACTCTCGTCTCCAGTAGATCGTGTCTCGATCAGTCGTATTTGATATAGGCGAAGCGCTGGTCGGTCTCGGGCGTTCCCTCGAGCGCGCCGCCCTCTTCGCCCGGACGCCAGCAGACGACCTCCTCGATCTTGTGGGCGAGCGCGAAATCCTTGTCGGTCACGCCCTTGGCCGTATGGGTCATCAGCTTCACTTCGACAAAAGCGTAGGAAGCGGCGATATCGGGATGGTGCCAGGCGGCCTCGGCGAGATGGCCGACCGTATTGACGACCATCAGCGTGCCTTTCCAGCCATGAGTCTTGTATTTGCGGCGAATCCAGCCGTTCTCGAACCGCCAATGCGGCAGCTCGGCGGCGAGCCTGGCGGTGATCTCTTCTTGCGAATAGCTGCGCTCCTCGGCGGCCATGACATCCCCCTCTCTCGCTCGCCCGGAGGAGTTCTCCAAACGGGCTCCCCTTCAGACGGGCTCTTGCCTTCGCGCGCGCGGCGCCTTACTCGGCCTAGACGAATATGCGCGCGCCCCGTCGACGCCGGCGTGAAACCGCGCCGGGAAGCGAGATATAGCGGATATTCCGCGTAAAGTCCGAAAATGAGGCTCCATGCCGATCAGCGTGAGCGTCGTCGCCGCGGCGAGATTGCATCTCGGCTTCCTGGACATGAATGGTGCGCTCGGCCGCAAATTCGGCGGGCTCGGCCTCTCCATAGACGCGCCGGCGACGCGGCTGACGCTGCGGCCCGCGGAAAAGATGGAGGCTTTCGGTCCGGACGCCGAACGCGCCCTCGCTCTGCTCGAGAAGGCGGGCGCCGCGCTCGCGCCCGGCAAGCGCTATCGTCTGGCGATCGAGCGGGCGATTCCTCCCCATTCGGGTCTCGGCTCCGGCACGCAGCTCGCGCTGGCCATCGGCGCCGCGCTGCGCCGCATCGAAGATCTGCCGCAGGATGTGGAGGCGGACGCCGCCCTTTTGCAACGCGGCGCCCGCTCCGGCCTCGGGGCGGGGCTGTTCACGCGCGGCGGTCTCGTGGTCGATGGCGGCCGCGGCGCCGAGACGACGACTCCGCCGATCGTCTCCCGCCTCGCCTTTCCCGAGGAGTGGCGCATTCTGCTCGTCTCCGACCCGGGCTCGATCGGCCTGCACGGCGCCGCGGAGCGCAAGGCCTTCGCAGAGCTGCCGCCGCTGTCGGAGGAGAACGCCGGGCGATTGTGCCGACTGGTGCTGATGCAGGCGCTGCCCGCCGTGGCGGAAAGAAATTTCGCCGCTTTCGGCGCGGCCATCGCCGCGATTCAGGCGATCGTCGGGGATTATTTCGCGCCGGCGCAGGGTGGGCGGCGCTTCACCAGCGCCGCGGTCGAGAGGCTGCTGGCGCGGCTGGCGGACGCCGGCGCGGCCGGCCTCGGCCAGACGTCCTGGGGACCGACCGGCTTCGCCTTCGCGCCCAATGAGGCCGAGGCGCGCCGGCTGGAGGCTCTGGCGCGCTCCGAGGCCGAGGCGAGCGGCTTGACGCTCGCCGTCGTCGCCGGCGCGGATCGGGGCGCGCGCATAGACGCGGTCTATGCAAAGATCGCCTGAGCCTCACGAACGGCCCAGAACCAGCTCCAGCAGCCCTTTCATATCCGACGCGACCGCATCCGGCGTGACGCCGAGTTTTTCCGCCGGCAGGCCGAAGCGGTTCACCCAAATGGTCGGATAGCCGAAGGCCTTGGCCCCATAGGCGTCCCAGCCGCCGAAAGCGGCGAAGAGAATCTCCTCCTTGGCGAGCTTCAGCCGCTGCGGGCCCAGCGCATAGGCCGCAGGATCGGGCTTGAAGGTCTTATTGACCTCCGTGCTCAACAATTCCTCGAAATAGCCGGCGAGGCCGGCGCGCTCCGCATTGGCCTGCAACATTCTACCGCTGAAATTCGCCAGTGTGACGATGCGCACGCCCGCGGCTTTGAGCCGGCGCAACGCGTCCAGCGTATCCGGCCAGGGGCCGAGCGTCAGATAGGCGTTCATGAGGCGCTCGCGCTTTTCCGGCGGAAGATCGAGCTTCATCGCCTGCGCCGCAAAAGCGAGCGCGTCGCCCGTCACCTCGAAGAAATCTGCGTGGCGGCCGGTGAGCGAGCGCAAGAAGCAATATTCGAACTGCTTGGCGCGCCAGAGCTTCGTGAATTCCGCGCCTTTGCCGGGAAAGGCGGCCTCGACCGCCGGAACGACAGAATTGGCGTCGAAGAGCACGAAAAAATCGAAAGCGACCGCTTTATAGCGCGGCGCCGTCGGGGTCTCGGCGCGCGCCAGCCCCGAGGAGGCCGCGAAGACGAGAAAGAGCAGAACGATTTTGACGAACTTCATGACCTGTTCTCCGCAAATCGGCGCACGGGCGCGGACCCGCCCGTCTTCCCCTCATAGGAGAACGCCCTACGCCGCAGCGTGACATTCGAGGATCGCCTGTCTCGCGTTTCATCCTCGAGAAAAAAATTGCTCGCGAGACAGCAAGATCGGTCGAGCGCGCCGGCGCGGCGCGCTCCAAGAAGAGAGCGCCACGGAGGAAACGATGACGAAGACGGCGCTCGAGAATTATCAGGCCCGGATGCGGCGCGTGCTGGATCATATCGATCGGCATCTCGACGAAAATCTGAGCCTCGACATTCTCAGCGGCGTTGCGGCTTTCTCGAAACATCATTTCCACCGGCAGTTCGGCGCGACTTTCGGCATGTCGGCGCATCGCTATGTCCAGCTCGCCCGCATGAAGCGGGCCTCCTATCGGCTGGCCTTTCGCCACGACGCCAATGTGACGGAAATCGCGCTCGACGCCGGCTATGAGGCGCCGGACGCTTTCGCCCGCGCCTTTCGGGAATGCGTCGGGCAGGCGCCTTCGGCCTTCCGCAAATCTCCCGATTGGGAGTCGTGGCTCGCGGCCTTGGAGCCGCTGGACCGTGTCAGGAGCGCGAAGATGACCTATTCTCTGAACGATGTGACCGTGAGAGAGTTTCCCGCGACGCCCGTCGCCATTCTGACCCATAGAGGCGATCCGGGCCGAGTCTATGAGACGGTGCGGCGCTTCATCGACTGGCGCAGAGCCGCGGGGCTCGGCCGCGAGATCGCCGCGACATTCACGACCTTTCCCTGCGACCCGCGCACAACGCCGCTGGAAGAGTTTCGCCTCGACCTCTGCGCCGCCACAAATCGCCCGATAGAGGCCAATGCGCTCGGCGTGACCGCCGGGCTGCTGCCGGGCGGACGTTGCGCGGTTCTGCGCGTCATCGGCTCCAGCGAGAATCTGGAACGGCCGGCGCTCTTCCTCTATCGCGACTGGCTGCCGGCGAGCGGCGAAGAGCCGCGCGATTTTCCGCTGTTCTGCCAGCGGATCGGCTTTTATCCCGATGCGCCGGAGCATGAGACGATCACCGATCTGTTCCTGCCGATCATCTGACGCCGCGTCCGGCTCATTCCGACGACCGCCGTCGCGAGGCTCGTCCGCGCGCGGCCGCTCGATGGAAAGCCGCGCGCCGTCATCGCGCCGAAACGAAATTTCGGCTAGAAAGCTCCGACCCGAGCGCGCGGCCGGGCGGCCCCGCGATCGCGCGCGACATGCAATGACGGCCGCCGGAACCCGCTCGAATGAAGACGACAGCCGCGACGATCATCCTTCTCGCCCTGCTCTGCGCGCCAGCCGCCGCGCGGGAGGGCTTCGTCACGCCGGAACAGAGCCATCCTCTCGCGATACTCCCCACGCCGCCCGCGCCGCATTCCGCGACGAGCGACGCCGAGCTCGCCGAATTGCATCGCATCGAAAGCGTGCGAACGGCCGAGCAGGTCGCGAGCGCCCAGGCCGATGACGAGAACCAGACGATCTTCCTGTTCAAAACCGTCTTCGGTGAAAAATTCAGCAAGGAGAATTTGCCGGCGGTGGCGGCGCTGGGCGCGCGGCTGAAGGCGGACGAATCGGCCAATACGGGCGCCGCCAAGGAGGCGTTCCGTCGCATCCGACCCTATAATGTCGACAAGACGCTGCATCCGGTCTGCAAGACCAAGACGAAGGACGATTCCTATCCGAGCGGCCACACGACCGTCGGCTATCTGATGGGTCTGGCGCTGATCGACATAGCGCCCGAGCGACGCGACGAAATTCTCGCGCGGGCGGAGGCTTACGGCCATAATCGTCTCGTCTGCGGCGTGCATTTCCCGAGCGATGTGGCGGCGGCGCGGCTCGTCGCCTATGCCGTCCACGCGATCATGGAGCTCGATCCGAGCTATCAAAAAGAGGTGGCGGCGGCTCGCGCCGAGCTGCGCGGCGCGCTCGGCCTCGCGGCGGCGCATTGAGGCCGCCGGACACGACCGCACAAAAACAGTGGACGCGAAGCGCGCAGCTCCGCGTCCTTTCTCATTCAGTAATTGTAATAGGCGACGCAGACGCGATTGCCGTAATAATCCCAGCCCCAGCGGGCGCATCGCTGCGGCGGGGCGGTCGCCGCGCCGACGACGGCGCCGGTCGCCGCGCCGATCGCCGCGCCTGCCAGCGTGCCGCCCGCGCGGCCGCCGGAGGCCGCGGCGCCGATCGCCGCTCCGCCCGCGCCGCCGATGAGGGCGCCGCCCGCGGCGCGTTCGCCGGGCGTATTGCAGCCGGCGAGCGGCGCGGCCATGGCCAACGCCGCCGCCAGAACCAAAATCTTCTTCATGGAGTGTCCCTTCCCCCGTGTGAGCCCATGCGAGGCGCCCGGCCCGCGGCGAATTCGTCAAAACACGACGCGCGATTCGCAGCAGCCGAGCCCGAGACAACTTTCGGAAACCGGCGAAAAGATGACACCTATCGACGCAAATCCCTATAAATCCCACATTTTCGTCGCGGCTCGCGGACTCGCTACAAAAATGCTGGTCATGCCCGGCCTCGCGCTCGCCTTTTTGTCATGGGTCGAGCCAGCGCGCGCCGGCGATTCCTACCGCTGGCTGCAAGCGACGACCCGCGGCTGGCAGGCCCGCGCCATCACGCAGACCGACGCCTGTCCGAGCGCAGAGATCGACGGACGCCCTGTCGCAATGACGCCGCGCGCCCGAGCGGGCGAAGGTTTCCCCATCGTCATTTGCGCGGTGGATGTGCCGAAAGGCGCGAAAAGCCTCGCCATAGACGGCGCGCCATTGGCCCCGCCCCCGGCCCGCGTGGACAGGATTCTCGTGTTCGGCGACACCGGCTGCCGGCTCAAAGGCATATTTCTACAGGACTGCAATTCGATCCGCGCCTGGCCCTTTCGCCTCACGGCGGATATAGCCGCCGAATTCGCGCCCGATCTCGTCATCCATGTCGGAGACTATCACTATCGCGAAAGCGCCTGTCCGCCGGGAATGAAGGGCTGCGCCGGCTCGCCGCATGGCGACAATTGGGAGACGTGGAAAGCCGATTTCTTCGACCCCGGCGCCGCTCTGCTGCGCGCCGCCCCCTGGGCGATGGTCCGAGGCAATCACGAGATATGCAAGCGCGCCGGCGAAGGATGGACCCGCGCCTTGTCGCCGCTGCCGCCGGCGGAAGACGCGAAATGCGCCGAACGCGAGCCGGCCTATCGCGTCGACATCGACGATCCGACGTTGTTCATCCTCGACACGACAGAGGCGGAGGAACGAACCGTCGTCGGCGAGCAGGCGGCCTTTCTGCGCACGCAGCTCGCCGTCGCGAAGAATGTTCCCGGCCCCGTCTGGTATGCGTTTCACAAGCCGATATTTTCGCTGTTCCGCTCGCGGCTCGGCGAGACTCTCGGCGTCAACGAGACGCTGGCCGCCGCCGCTCACGACACGCTGCCGGCGAATGTTCGAGCGATACTATCGGGTCATCTGCACGCCTTCGAAGCCATCGGCTTTCGTGACGATCGGCCGGCGCAATTCGTCGTCGGCGTCGGCGGCACGGCGATGGATCCGCATATTCCAGACCGTTTCGATGGCGCGACGATCGGCGAGGCCACAGTCGAGCACGGCCGCGGGATCGCCGCCAAATTCGGCTTTGCGATCTTCGAGCGCGGGGAAGGCGAATGGATCGTCACCAATTACGACGCCCATGCGGCGCCGCTGCTGCGCTGCCATTTGCGCGGGCGCAAGCTCGATTGCGAGTGACGCGACGTCGGCTGCGTCGCCGCGCTCCGCCGTCGACGCAGTTCCCAAAGAGGCGCCCTTCTGGTCTTCGCGGCTTCCGCGACCACGAAGATAACGAAGGACGGGCCCGAGCTCAGCGCGTCAGAGCTTGCTCGATCGCGACGCTGACTGCGTCGACCGGCGCCATGCCGTCCACCTGTTTCAGCTCGCCTTTGCCGGCGTAATAATGCGAAACGGGCGCTGTCTGCGTCCGATAGGCGTCGAGACGCGTCTTGAACGCTTGCGGATTGTCGTCCGCCCGAACGTCGCCGCCGCGCGCCCGCGTCTCGTCGACTCTATTCTGCATACGCGCGAGCAGCGCATTCTCGTCGACGCTGAGCTCGATGACGGCGTCGAGCTTCAGCCCCTCGCGAACGAGCAGATCGTCCAAGGCCTGCGCCTGCGCCACGGTGCGCGGGAAACCATCGAGAATGAAGCCCTTGGCGGCGTCCTTCTCCTTGATGCGCTGACCGATGATGCCGACGACGACAGCGTCGGGCACCAGCGCGCCGCGATCCATGATCTCCTTGGCCTCGAGGCCGATCGGCGTCCTGGCCTCGACGGCGGCGCGCAGCATGTCGCCGGTCGAAAGCTGAGGGATCGCATATTTCGCGACCAGCCGAGCCGATTGCGTGCCCTTGCCCGCGCCCGGCGGTCCGAGCAGAACCAGCCTCATTTGCGTCGCCCGCGTAGCTTCGTCTTACGGATCAGGCCCTCATATTGATGAGCCTGGAGATGACCGTGGATCTGCGCCACCGTATCCATCGTCACGCTCACCACGATGAGCAGCGAGGTGCCGCCGAAATAGAAGGGCAGATTGGCGTAGGAGATCAGCATCTCCGGCAGCAGGCAGATCACCGCGAGATAAGCGGCGCCGAGCACGGTGATGCGCATCAGCACGTCGTCGATGAATTTCGACGTCCGCTCGCCGGGACGAATGCCGGGGATGAAGCCGCCATGCTTCTTGAGATTGTCCGCCGTCTCCGTCGGATTGAAGACGATGGCCGTGTAAAAGAAGGCGAAGAAGACGATCAGCCCGACATAGGACAGCATGTAGAGCGGCCGTCCGTGCCCGAAATAGGCCGAGATGGTCGCAAAAATATTGTCCGTGCCCTGCGTCTGATAAAAATTCGCGATCGTCGTCGGCAGCAGCAGCAGCGAGGAGGCGAAGATCGGCGGAATGACGCCGGCGGTGTTGAGCTTGAGCGGCAGGAAGGACGTCTGGCCCTCATAGACGCGATTGCCGTGCTGGCGTTTCGGATAGGTGATCAGCAATCGCCTCTGCGCTCGCTCCATATAGACTATGAAGGCGATGACGAAGAAGGACATGGCTATCACGCCGAGGATGATTCCGGTCGAAATCGCGCCCTGCTTGCCGAGCTCGAGCGTGCTCAGAACCGCGGCCGGAAAGGCCGCGACAATGCCCGCGAAGATGATCAGCGAGGAGCCGTTGCCGATGCCGCGCGAGGTGATCTGCTCGCCCAGCCACATCAGGAACATGGTGCCGCCGACCAGAGTGACGACGGTTGTGAGGCGGAAGAACAGCCCCGGCTCGGTGACGACGCCCTGCTGCCCCTCGAGGCCGATGGCCATGCCATAGGCCTGGAAGGTCGCCAGAATGACGGTGAGATAGCGCGTATATTGATTGAGGACCTTGCGGCCCTGCTCACCCTCCTTCTTCACCTGCTCGAGCGAGGGAATGACCGTCGTCAGCAGCTGAATGATAATGGAGGCGGAGATATAGGGCATGATGTTCAGCGCGAAGATCGCGCTGCGCTGAACCGCGCCGCCGGCGAACATGTTGAACAGCTCGAGCACGCCCTTCGACTGGCCGAAGAAGCTCTTGGCGAAGGCGTCCGGGTCGATGCCCGGCAACGGCACATAAGTGCCGAGACGATAGACGATCAGCGCGCCGAGCGTGAACCAGATGCGTTTCTTGAGCTCGTCCGCCTTGCTGAAAGCGGAAAAATTGACGTTGGCCGCAAGCTGTTCGGCTGCCGATGCCATGGGCGAGGCTCCCTCGTCGCGCGCCGCGCGGTTTCTTTTAAGCGAGCGTCGAAGCGACGCAGCGCTGCCCGCCGCGACGCCGCGCTCCGTTTTCGGCCAAGCCCTGTCGAAGGGGCCGGACCCGGCGCATGTCTATCGCACGATGTCGGCGAAAAAAAAGTCTAGCCTCTTTTCGCCGGCTCGAACAGGCGACTCCGTATCACGACGGATGGGCGGATCGCCAGTTTTTTGGTCGATACGACTAACTTCGAGGCGGCAAAATACGCCGCCTCGATTTATCGTTCGCTCTTCCCGCGGCGCGCGAGCCGCGCCGCGCCTCAGGCCGAGGCGGGCTCTTCCGCCACGACGAGCAGCTTGATCGAGCCGCCGACGGCCTCGATCGCAGCCAGCGCCGATTTCGAAGCGGCCGCGACCTCGAACGCGAGCTTCGCCTCCAGCTTGCCATTGCCGAGGATCTTCACGCCGTCGCGCGGCTTGGAGATCACGCCGGCGGCGATCAGCGTCTCGAGCGTGACCGGAGTGGCGGCGTCGAGCTTCCCGGCCTCCACAGCCTGCTGAATGCGGCCGAGATTGACCTCATTATAGTCGGTCGAGAAGGGGTTGTAGAAACCGCGCTTCGGCAGACGACGATGCAGCGGCATCTGGCCGCCCTCGAAGCCTTTCACAGCGACGCCAGTGCGGGCTTTTTGACCCTTGACGCCGCGACCCGCGGTCTTGCCCTTGCCGGAGCCGATGCCGCGGCCGACGCGCATACGGTTCTTGCTGGCGCCGGGATTGTCGGAGAGATCGTTGAGCTTCACCATTGTCCCGGCCCTCACTTCTCGTCGACGATTTTGACGAGATGCGCGACTTTCGCGATCATCCCGCGCACGGCGGGCGTGTCCTCGAGCGTGCGACGACGGCCGATGCGGGTGAGGCCGAGGCCCGTCAGCGTCCTACGCTGACGATCCGGACGGCCGGTCGCGCTGCCGGTCTGCTCGATGGTAATCTTCTTCTCGCTCATCGCAAGCCCTCCCCTCAGGCGTCGACGGCTTCGGCCTCGGCGCCCTGACGGCGCGCCTGAAGCGCGGAAACCTTGAGAGAACGGCGCGCCGCGACCGAACGCGGCGAATCCTCGCGCTCGAGCGCGTCGAACGTCGCGCGGATCATGTTGTAGGGATTCGACGAGCCCTGGCTCTTGGCCACGACGTCGTGAACCCCGAGCGTCTCGAACACGGCGCGCATCGGGCCGCCGGCGATGATGCCGGTGCCGGGAGGCGCGGCGCGCAGCACGACGCGGCCCGCGCCATGGCGGCCGTTGACGTCGTGATGCAGCGTGCGGCCTTCGCGCAGCGGCACGCGGATCAGCGCGCGCTTGGCGGCTTCCGTGGCCTTGCGGATCGCTTCCGGCACTTCGCGCGCCTTGCCGTGGCCATAGCCGACGCGGCCTTTCTGATCGCCGACGACGACGAGCGCGGCGAAGCCGAAACGCCGACCGCCCTTCACCACTTTGGCGACGCGGTTGATATGGACCAGACGATCCACGAACTCATTGTCGCGATCGTCCCGATCCCGGTCGCGGCCGCGGCCGCCTTCAGGTTCACGAGCCATTTTCTCTTCCGTCACTTACGCGGCAATATCGCCGCTCGCTTGGGGTCCTTTTCCCTCTCTCGCCTGCGGGAGAGGGTGGCCTCGCGAAGCGAGGTCGGGTGAGGGCCCGCGCCCTTTTTCCGACCAAGTCGCAACGGCCCTCGTCCGTCGCCGCCGAAAGACGGGCGTCTTGCAAACGCCCTATGGCGGCGACACCTTCTCCCGCAGAGCAGGAGAAGGGTTTTAAAACTGCAGGCCGCCCTCGCGGGCGCCCTCGGCCAGCGCCTGCACGCGGCCGTGATAGATATAGGCGCCGCGATCGAACACCACTTCCGTGATACCCTGGGCGACGGCACGCTCCGCGATCTGCTTGCCGACGAGATGCGCCGCTTCCTTGTTGGCGCCCGTCTTCAGCGTCTCGCGATTGGCCTTCTCGAGCGTCGAGGCGGAGACGATGGTCACGCCCTTCTCGTCGTCGATGATCTGCGCATAGATCTGCTCTGAAGAGCGGAACACCGACAGACGCGGGCGGCCATAGGCGCGCGCGCGAATGCTCCGACGGACCCGGGCCTTGCGCCGGGCGGCTGCATTTACGTCCTTTGCCATGGCTCGCGTCCTTACTTCTTCTTGCCTTCCTTGCGGAAGATGAATTCGCCGGCGTATTTCACGCCCTTGCCCTTATAGGGCTCGGGGCCGCGCAACGCACGAATCTCCGCGGCGACCTGACCGACCTGACGCTTGTCGACGCCGGAGATGGTGATCTCCGTCGGCTTGGGCGTCACGATCGCTATGCCGGCCGGGATCGGATAGTTCACGTCGTGCGAATAGCCGAGCGCGAGCTGCAGATTCTTGCCGGCGACCGCGGCGCGATAACCGACGCCGTTGATCTCGAGCTTCTTCTCGAAGCCGCTGGTGACGCCGATCACCAGATTATTCACCTGAGCGCGCGACGTGCCCCACAGAGCGCGAGCGCGCTTGCTGCTCGAGCGCGGGTCGACCTTGATCGAATTGCCGTCCTGAGTCACCGCGACATCGTCGGGAACCCGGAACTGCAGCTCGCCCTTCGCGCCCTTCACCTGGACGAGCTGGCCGTCGACCTTCGCGGTCACGCCGGCCGGCACGATGACGGGCTTCTTGCCGATACGAGACATGGTTGAAGTCCTATCCCAATTCCTGCGAGCCTCGGTCAGAAGACCTTGGCAAGCACCTCGCCGCCGACATTGTTCTCGCGGGCCTTGTGATCGGCCATGACGCCCTTGGGCGTCGACACGATGGTGATGCCGAGGCCATTGGCCACGCGCGGCGTCTTATCGACGCCCGCATAGACCCGGCGGCCCGGACGCGAGACGCGCTCGATCGTCTTGATGACCGGCTCGCCGTCGAAATATTTCAGCTCGATCTCGAACTCGGTGCGGCCATTGCCGAAATCCGTGGTCGTGTAGCCGCGGATGTAGCCTTCTTCCTTCAGCACGTCGAGAACATGGCCGCGCAGGCGCGAGCCCGGCGTCTGGACCTTGTCCTTGCGGCGCATCTGCGCATTGCGGATACGGGTGAGCAGATCGCCCAACGGATCGCTGATCGACATTCGCTCTCTCCCTTACCAGCTGGACTTCACGAGACCGGGGATGAGGCCGCGCGAGCCGAGCTCGCGCAGAGCCACGCGCGACAGCTTCAGCTTGCGATAGAAAGCGCGCGGACGTCCCGAAACCTCGCAGCGATTGCGAATGCGAATCGCCGCGGAATTGCGCGGCAGCTCGGCGAGCTTGAGGCGCGCCTCGAACCGCTCTTCCGCCGTCAACGCCTCGTCATTCGCCTTCGCCTTCAGCCGCTCGCGGCGGCCGGCATAGGCCTTGGCGAGCTTCGCCCTGCGCTTGTTGGTCTCGATCGAACTCTTCTTGGCCATTTTCTATGCCTTCGGTTTCCGCGTTTGAGACTTATCGTCTCACTGCCGGAACGGGAAATTGAACGCGCGCAGGAGCGCGCGCGCCTCGTCGTCCGTCTTCGCCGTCGTCACGACGATGACGTCCATGCCGAGGATCGACTCGGCCTTGTCATAGTCGATCTCGGGAAACACGATATGCTCCTTGATGCCGAGGGCGTAGGAGCCGCGTCCGTCGAAGGACTTGGGATTGAGGCCACGGAAGTCGCGAACGCGCGGCAGCGCGATCGTGATCAGGCGGTCCAGAAATTCATACATGCGCGTCTTGCGCAGCGTGACCTTGGCGCCGATCGGCATGTTCTCGCGGACCTTGAAGGTCGAGATCGCCTTGCGGGCGCGCGTCACCACCGGCTTCTGGCCGGCGATCAGCGCGAGGTCGCCGGCCGCGGCCGTCACCTTCTTGCTGTCGTTGACCGCCTCGCCGACGCCCATGTTCAGCACGATCTTCTCGATCGCCGGCACCTCGAAAGCGTTCTTATAGCCGAACTCTTCCATGAGCTTGGCGCGAACCACTTCCTCATAGTGCTTTTTCAGCCGGACCTCATAGGGTCCCTCGGGAAGCGTCTTCGGTCCGGCGGAACGTCCCTCGCCGTCATGCGACGCCGCGGAGGGAGCGGATTTCGACTTGCCGGCCTTCTTGGCCTCGCCTTCCGCCTTCGGAGCCTTGGCGGCTTTCGGCTTCTTTTCCTCAGCCATCGATCTGTTCTCCGGAACGCTTGGCGATGCGGACCTTGCGGCCGTCATCGAGAGTCTTGAAACCGACGCGCGTCGGCTTGCCGTCCTTGGGATCGGCGATCGCGATGTTGGAGAGGTCGAGCGCCGCCGGCTTGGTGACGATGCCCGCTTCCTGCGTGCGCGTCTGACGTTGATGGCGCTTGACGAGATTGACGCCCTCGACAACGGCGCGACCTTCGGTCGGCAGCACCTGAATCACCTGACCCGAGCGGCCCTTGTCGCGGCCGGTGAGAACGACGACCTTGTCGCCTTTCTTGATTTTCGCGGCCATTACAGCACCTCCGGCGCGAGCGAGATGATCTTCATATGGTTCTTGGCGCGCAGCTCGCGCGGCACGGGTCCGAAGATGCGCGTGCCGATCGGCTCCTTCTGATTGTTGATCAGAACCGCTGCGTTGGAATCGAAGCGGATCACCGAGCCGTCGGCGCGCTTGATGTCCTTGGCCGTGCGCACGACGACCGCCTTGAGCACGTCGCCCTTTTTCACGCGACCGCGAGGAATCGCCTCTTTGATCGAGACGACGATAATGTCGCCGACCCCGGCGTATTTGCGCTTGGAGCCGCCCAGCACCTTGATGCACATGACGCGGCGGGCGCCAGAATTATCGGCGACATCGAGATTTGTCTGCATCTGTATCATGGCTCAACCCGCCTTTCGTCTCGGTCTGGTTTCGGTTCCCCGACTTCGTCCGAGAAAACCATTCCACTCGTCTCGTCTCTTGTGGCCTCAGGCCTTGTCGGCGGCTTCGACCACTCGCCAGCGCTTCAGCCGCGAAATCGGAGCCGTCTCCTCGATCGTGACCTCGTCGCCGACCTTGAAAGTCTGCGCTTCGTCATGCGCATGATAATTTTTCGTGCGACGAACGGTCTTCTTGAACAGCGGATGGGTGAAGCGGCGCTCCACCTTCACGACCACCGTCTTGTTCTGCTTGTCGCTGACGACGACGCCCTGAAGAATTCGCTTCGGCATTGGCGCTCTCTCAACTCTGTTGTTCAGCGCGCTTCTGCGCGGCGATGGATTTGGCGCGGGCGATGTCGCGGCGAACGACGCGCACGCGCGCCGTGTTCTCGAGCTGTCCCGTCGCGCGCTGAAAGCGCAGATTGAACTGCTCTTTCTTCAGCTTCAGCACTTCCTCGTCCAGCAGATCGAGAGAGAGCGCGCGAAGATCGGAGACGCGTTGCTTGTTCGTGCTCATGGTCGCAATCCTCACTCGGCGATGCGTTCGATGAAGCGCGTCTTGATCGGCAGCTTCGCAGCGGCGAGCGTCAGCGCCTCACGCGCGAGCTCGCCGGAGACGCCGTCGACCTCGAACATGATGCGGCCCGGGGCGACGCGCACGGCCCAGAGTTCCGGCGCGCCCTTGCCCTTACCCATGCGCACTTCGGTCGGCTTTTTGGAGACCGGCACATCGGGGAAGATGCGGATCCAGACGCGGCCGGCGCGCTTCATATGGCGCGTCATGGCGCGGCGGGCCGCCTCGATCTGGCGCGCGGTGATGCGCTCCGGCTCGAGAGCCTTGAGGCCGAACTGCCCGAAATTCAGCGAAAAGCCGCCCTTGGCGTTTCCGTGAATGCGGCCTTTGAAGGCCTTGCGGAACCTGGTGCGTTTGGGTTGCAACATGATGTCGAACTCTCGAAATTAGGCCGCGTCGCGCGGCTCGCGCGGCTCGCGACGGCGACGCTCGCCATGATGTTCGCGCTCACCGCCGCCGGCGGCCTGCTCGGCCAGACGCTTGTCCTGCGCCATCGGATCATGCTCGAGGATCTCGCCCTTGAAGATCCAGACCTTGATGCCGCAAGCGCCGTAAGCCGTATGCGCGGTGGCGACGCCATAGTCGACGTCGGCGCGCAGCGTATGCAGCGGCACGCGGCCCTCGCGATACCATTCCAGGCGCGCGATCTCCGCGCCGCCGAGACGGCCCGAGCAATTGATGCGAATGCCCTGCGCTCCGAGGCGAATCGCCGACTGCACGGCGCGCTTCATCGCGCGGCGGAAGGCGACGCGGCGCTCGAGCTGCTGCGCGATCGAATCGGCGACCAGCGTCGCCTCGACCTCGGGCTTGCGCACCTCGACGATGTTGATCACCACTTCGCTGCCGGTGAGCTTGCCGACCAGCTTGCGGATCTTGTCGATATCCGCGCCCTTCTTGCCGATGACCACGCCCGGACGAGCCGAGTGGATGGTCACGCGGCACTTCTTGTGCGGGCGTTCGATGATGATGCGCGACACCGCAGCCTGCTTGAGATTTTTCGTCACCGCGGCGCGAATGGCGAGATCCTCGTGCAGCAGCTTGGCGTATTCGCCCTTGCTCGCGAACCAGCGCGAATCCCAGGTGCGGTTGACGCCGAGGCGCAGCCCGATCGGATTGACCTTCTGACCCATCGTTGGCTCCCTTTAGGCTTTCGCCGGCGTTTCGACTTCGCGGACGATGATCGTCAGATTCGCGAACGGCTTCTCGATGCGGCTCGAGCGGCCACGGGCGCGCGCCGCGAAGCGCCGCATCACCAGCGACTTGCCGACGAAGGCCTGCGCGACGATCAGATCGTCGACGTCGAGACCGTGATTGTTCTCGGCGTTGGCGATGGCGCTCTCCAGGGTCTTCTTGACCTCGTGAGCGATGCGCTTACGCGAGAATTCGAGATCGGCGAGAGCGCGATCGACCTTCTTGCCGCGGATGAGCTGCGCCAGAAGATTGAGCTTCTGCGGGGAGACGCGCAGCGTGTTGGCGACGGCTTTCGCCTCATTGTCGGCCAGCGCGCGCGGATTGCTCGGCTTGGACATGTTCGTCAGCCCCTCTTCGACTTCTTGTCCGCCGCATGACCATGGAAGGTGCGCGTCGGAGAGAATTCGCCGAACTTGTGCCCGATCATGTCTTCGCTGACCGACACGGGCACATGCTTGTGGCCATTGTGCACGCCGAAGGTGAGACCCACGAACTGCGGCAGAATGGTGGAGCGGCGGCTCCAGATCTTGATGATGTCGTTGCGTCCCGAGGCGCGCGCGGTCTCCGCCTTCTTCAGCAGATAGCCGTCGACGAACGGGCCTTTCCAGATAGAGCGAGCCATGGATCAGCCCTTCTTCTTCTTGGCGTGCCGCGAGGACACGATGAATTTGTCGGTCTTCTTGTTCGTGCGGGTCTTCTTGCCCTTGGTCGGCTTGCCCCAGGGCGTGACCGGATGACGGCCGCCCGAGGTGCGGCCTTCGCCGCCGCCGTGCGGATGGTCGACCGGGTTCATGGTGACGCCGCGATTGTGCGGGCGACGGCCGAGCCAGCGCGAACGACCCGCCTTGCCGAGCGAGATGTTCATGTGATCCGGATTCGACACCGCGCCGATGGTCGCGAAGCACTGACCATGAACGAGGCGCTGCTCGCCCGAGTTCAGGCGAAGGATCACATAGCCCTGATCGCGGCCGACGATCTGCGCGTAATTGCCCGCCGAGCGCGCGATCGCGCCACCCTTGCCGATCTTGATCTCGACATTGTGGACGATCGTGCCGACCGGGATATTGCCGATCGGCATGGCGTTGCCGGGCTTCACGTCGACCTGGGCGCCCGACACCACCTCGTCGCCGACCGCAAGACGCTGCGGCGCGAGAATGTAGGACAGCTCGTCATCCGCATAACGGATGAGCGCGATGAAGGCCGTGCGGTTCGGATCATATTCGATCCGCTCCACCTTGCCGACGACATCGAGCTTGCGACGCTTGAAGTCGACGAGGCGATAGGCCTGCTTGTGGCCGCCGCCGCGGAAGCGCACGGTCACGCGGCCGTTATTGTTGCGGCCGCCCTTGGACGTCTTGCCCTCGGTCAGGGTTTTGACGGGCTTGCCCTTGTGGAGACCGCTACGGTCGACGATGACGAGCTGGCGAAGGCTCGGCGTGACCGGCTTGAATGTCTTCAGCGCCATGGTTTTGTCCTCGAGCCTGCCTTTAGAGTCCCGTCGTCACGTCGATCTTATGGCCTTCGGCCAGCGTGACGACCGCCTTCTTCACATCCGACTGGCGGCCGCGCACGCCCTTGAAGGCGCGCAGCTTGCCCTTGCGCAGCAGCGTGTTGACGGCCTCGACCTTCACGTCGAACAAGCCTTCCACCGCCGCCTTGATCTGCGGCTTGGTGGCGGTCTTGGCGACATTGAAGACCACTTTGTTCTGCTCCGAAGCGATCGTCGCCTTCTCGGTGATGACCGGGGAGACGATCACGTCGTAATGGCGCACATCCTTGCTCATTTCAGGCGCGCCTCCAGCGCATCGACCGCGGCGCGGGTGAGCACGAGCTTCTCACGGCGCAGAATGTCGTAGACGTTGACGCCCTGGACCGGCAGCACGTCGATCCGCGGCAGATTGCGAGCCGCCAGCGCGAAATTCACCTGCGGCTCGGCGCCGTCGATGATGAGCGCGCTCGAGAGCCCGGTCTTGTCGAAACCGGCTTTCAACAGCTTCGTCCGGGGCTCGGCCAGATCGGCGTTCTCCCAAATGACGATCGCCCCATCCTTGGCCTTGGCTGAGAGCGCGTGCTTCAGAGCGAGGACGCGCACCTTCTTGGGCAGATCGTGCTCATGACTGCGCACCACCGGACCGAAGGCGCGGCCGCCGCCGATGAATTGCGGCGCGCGCCGCGATCCGTGACGAGCGCCGCCCGTGCCCTTCTGCTTGTGCAGCTTCTTGCCGGTGCGGGCGATGTCGGCGCGGTTCTTCACCGCATGGGTGCCGGCGCGCCGCTTGGCGAGCTGCCAGCGGATCATGCGGAAGATGAGATCCTGGCGCGGTTCGAGCCCGAAAATCTCGTCCGCCAGCTCGATCGAGCCGGCTTCCTGGCCGTCGTACGACGTGACGCTGATCTGCACCACGGCTCAGTCCTCCTTCTTGTCTTCTTGCGCGGCGGGAGCTTCCGCCAGACGATATTTGCCGGGCTGCGGCGCCTCGGCCGGCAGCGCCCGCTTCACCGCGTCGCGCACAAAAATCCAGCCGCCGGCATGTCCGGGCACGGAGCCCTCGACCAGCAGCAGGCCGCGCTCGACATCGGTCTGCACGACCCGCAAATTCTGCGTGGTCACGCGGTCGACGCCCATATGGCCGGCCATTTTCTTGTTCTTGAAGGTCTTGCCGGGGTCCTGACGACCGCCGGTCGAACCATGCGAGCGATGCGACACCGACACGCCGTGGGTGGCGCGCAGACCGCCGAAGTTCCAACGCTTCATCGGGCCGGCGAAACCCTTGCCGATCGTCGTGCCGGTCACGTCGACGAATTGGCCGACGACGAAATGATCGGCCGTGATCTCGGCGCCGACGGGAAGCAGCTCCGTCTCCGCGACGCGAAACTCGGCGAGCTTGAGCTTCGGCTCGACCTTGGCGACGGCGAAGCGGCCGCGCTCGGCCTTGGAGACGTTCTTCACCTTGGCGCGGCCGATGCCGAGCTGCACGGCGGTGTAGCCGTTCTGCTCCATGGTCCGATGGGCGACGACTTGGCAGCCGTCGAGCTTCAGCACCGTGACCGGCACATGCTCGCCCGCTTCGGTGAAGACGCGGGTCATTCCGACCTTTTGCGCGATGACGCCAGACCGCATGATCTCTTCCTTCGAAAGGCGCATCGCTCTACTGGCGAGAGGCGCCCGGTTCATTTCTGTTCTTTAGAGCTTGATTTCGACGTCGACGCCGGCGGCGAGGTCGAGCTTCATCAGCGCGTCCACGGTTTGCGGGGTCGGATCGACGATATCGAGCACGCGCTTGTGAGTCCTGATCTCGAACTGCTCACGCGATTTCTTGTCGATGTGCGGCGAGCGGTTCACCGTGAACTTCTCGATCTTGGTCGGCAGCGGGATCGGACCGCGCACCTGAGCGCCCGTGCGCTTGGCGGTGGAGACGATCTCTTTCGTCGACGTATCGAGAATCCGGTGATCGAACGCCTTGAGGCGAATCCGGATATTCTGTCCGTTCATCAGCGTCTTCC
This sequence comes from Methylosinus sp. KRF6, assembly GCF_018887255.1. Lineage (NCBI taxonomy): Bacteria > Pseudomonadati > Pseudomonadota > Alphaproteobacteria > Hyphomicrobiales > Methylocystaceae > Methylosinus > Methylosinus sp. KRF6. The sequence goes on from NZ_JAHLJF010000001.1 coordinate 2,215,433, forward strand.
TCTTGGACCGCGAGCCGCGGCGCGCTCTGGGCCGCGAGCCGTGAAGGCTCGCAGGCCGTTTCTACGAATGCGAGGCGAGACGCCCCGCGGTCCAAATTCCTTATTCGATGATCGAGGCGACGACGCCGGCGCCGACGGTGCGGCCGCCTTCGCGGATGGCGAAGCGCAGCTTCTCCTCCATGGCGATCGGAACGATGAGGTTCACCTCCATCGCCACATTATCGCCCGGCATCACCATCTCGACGCCCTCGGGCAGCGTCACAATGCCGGTCACATCCGTCGTGCGGAAGTAGAACTGCGGACGATAGTTGGTGAAGAACGGCGTATGACGGCCACCCTCTTCCTTCGTCAGAATATAGGCTTCCGCCTTGAACTTGGTGTGCGGCTTCACCGAGCCGGGCTTCGACAGAACCTGACCGCGCTCCACGTCCTCGCGCTTGGTGCCGCGCAGCAGCGCGCCGATATTGTCGCCCGCCTCGCCCTGATCGAGCAGCTTGCGGAACATTTCGACGCCGGTCACAGTCGTCTTCACCGTCGGGCGAATGCCGACGATCTCGACTTCCTCGCCGACCTTGACAATGCCGCGCTCGACGCGGCCCGTCACCACCGTGCCGCGGCCCGAGATCGAGAACACGTCCTCGACCGGCATCAGGAAGGGCTGATCCTTCGGGCGCTCCGGCTGCGGGATGTATTCGTCGACAGTCTGCATCAGCTTCAGGATCGCGTCATGGCCGATCTCGGGGGTCTTGTTCTCGAGCGCCGCCAGGGCCGAGCCCTTGGTGATCGGAATATCGTCGCCGGGGAACTCGTATTTCGACAGCAGTTCGCGAACCTCGAGCTCGACGAGCTCGAGCAGCTCCGGATCGTCGACCATGTCGACCTTGTTCAGGAACACGACGAGCGCCGGCACGCCGACCTGGCGGGCGAGCAGGATGTGCTCGCGGGTCTGCGGCATCGGGCCGTCGGCGGCGGAGACGACGAGGATGGCGCCGTCCATCTGCGCGGCGCCGGTGATCATGTTCTTCACATAATCGGCGTGGCCGGGGCAGTCGACATGGGCGTAATGGCGATTGGCGGTCTCATACTCGACGTGCGCCGTCGAGATGGTGATGCCGCGGGCGCGCTCTTCCGGGGCCTTGTCGATCTGGTCATAGGCCGTGAAGGTCGCGCCGCCCGTCTCGGCCAGAACCTTGGTGATCGCCGCCGTCAGCGACGTCTTGCCATGGTCCACGTGACCGATCGTGCCGATGTTGCAATGCGGCTTCGTGCGTGAGAATTTTTCCTTGGCCATGGCCACACTCCTTAGAGAAGACTGATTCCGCGACGTTGAGACGATCAGGCGTATTTGGCCTGAACCTTCTTCGACTCCGCCTCGGGGACCTGGTCGTAGTGATCGAATTGCATCGTGTAGTTCGCGCGTCCCTGGGTGAAGGAACGCAGCTGATTGACATAGCCGAACATATTGGCGAGCGGCACCATCGCATCGACGACGACCGCATTGCCGCGCATGTCCTGACCCTGGATCTGCCCGCGCCGCGAGTTGATGTCGCCGATGACCGAGCCCGTATATTCCTCGGGCGTCACCACCTCGACCTTCATGATCGGCTCGAGCAGCACCGAGCCGCCCTTCTGCAGCGCGTCGCGGAAGGCGGCGCGCGAAGCGATTTCGAAGGCCAGCACCGACGAGTCGACGTCGTGGAAGCCGCCGTCGATCAGAGTCGCCTTGACGTCGACGACGGGGAAGCCCGCGAGAATGCCGGATCCCATCACGCTGTTGATGCCCTTCTCGACGCCGGGGATATATTCCTTCGGCACCGAGCCGCCGACGATCTTCGACTCGAAGGCATTGCCGGCGCCGGGCTCGTTCGGCTCGAAAATGATGATGACACGGGCGAACTGGCCGGTGCCGCCGGTCTGCTTCTTATGCGTGTAGTCGATCTCGACGCGCTTCGTCAGCCGCTCGCGATAGGCGACCTGCGGGGCGCCGATATTAGCGTCGACCTTATAGGTGCGCTTCAGAATATCGACCTTGATGTCGAGATGCAGCTCGCCCATTCCCTTCAGAATGGTCTGGCCGCTCTCCTGATCGGTCGAGACGCGGAAGGACGGATCCTCGGCGGCGAGCTTCTGGAGCGCGATGCCGAGCTTCTCCTGATCGGCCTTGGACTTCGGCTCGATGGCGATCTCGATGACCGGCTCCGGGAACTCCATGCGCTCCAGAATCGCAGGCTTCAGAGTGTCGCAGAGCGTGTCGCCGGTGCGGGTCTCCTTGAGGCCGGCGAGAGCGACGATGTCGCCCGCATAGGCTTCCTTGATATCCTCGCGATTATTGGCGTGCATCAGCAACATGCGGCCGACGCGCTCTTTCTTGTCCTTGGTCGAGTTGAGCACGGTCGTGCCCGACTCGATCTTGCCGGAATAGACGCGGCAGAAGGTGATCGTGCCGACGAAAGGATCGTCCATGATCTTGAAGGCGAGCATGGAGAAAGGCTCGCTGTCGGACGGATTGCGCACGAGCTCGTCGCCGGTGTTCATGTCGACGCCCTTGATCGCCTCGCGATCGACGGGCGACGGCAGATAGTCGACGACCGCGTCGAGCAGAGGCTGCACGCCCTTGTTCTTGAAGGCCGAGCCGCAGAACACCGGATGGAAGGCGGTATAACGAACAGCCTTGCGGACGAGCTTCTTCAGCGTCTCCTCGCTCGGCTCCTGGCCGTCGAGATAGGCGGCCATGGCGTCGTCGTCGAGCTCGACCGCCGCCTCGATCAGCGTGGTGCGATACTCTTTCGCCTTCTCGACGAGATCGGCCGGGATATCCTCGTCATGATATTTCGCGCCGAGACCCTCGTCGTCCCAGACCACCGCCTTCATGCGGACGAGATCGACAACGCCCTTGAAATTATTCTCGGCGCCGATCGGCAGCTGCAAGCAGACCGGCTTGCCGCCGACCTTGGTGACGATATCGTCGACGCAGCGATAGAAATCGGCGCCGATCTTGTCCATCTTATTGACGAAGACGACGCGCGGAACCGCATATTTGTCGGCCTGACGCCACACCGTCTCGGTCTGCGGCTCGACGCCCTGATTGCCGTCGAGAACGCAGACGGCGCCGTCGAGCACGCGCAGCGAGCGCTCCACCTCGATGGTGAAGTCGACGTGGCCGGGCGTGTCGATGATGTTCAGGCGCTTGCCGTTCCAGAAGGTCGTCGTCGCGGCCGAGGTGATGGTGATGCCGCGCTCCTGCTCCTGCTCCATCCAATCCATCGTCGCGGCGCCTTCATGCACCTCGCCGATCTTATGGCTCTTGCCGGAGTAGTACAGAATACGCTCGGTCGTCGTCGTCTTGCCCGCGTCGATGTGGGCCATGATGCCGAAGTTGCGATAGTCTTCGATGGGATGGCTACGGGGCATTTGAGATGTCCTCGATCAGAGGGCGACGAAAAGGGTTACCAGCGATAGTGCGAGAAGGCGCGGTTCGCTTCCGCCATGCGGTGCGTGTCCTCGCGCTTCTTCACCGCATTGCCGCGGTTGTTGGAGGCGTCGAGCAGCTCCGCCGAAAGACGATCGACCATCGTCTTGTCGTTGCGGGCGCGCGCCGCCGTGATGATCCAGCGGATCGCCAGCGCCTGACGGCGCTCGTTGCGAACCTCGACCGGCACCTGATAGGTGGCGCCGCCGACGCGCCGCGAACGAACCTCGATCGCCGGCGCGACATTCTCGAGCGCCGATTTGAACACCTGCAGAGGATCGCTCTTGGCCTTGGCCTCGATGATGTCGAAGGCTCCGTAGACGATCGCCTCGGCGACCGACTTCTTGCCGTCGTACATGATCGAGTTCATGAACTTGGTGACGACGGAATCGCCGAACTTGGCGTCCTCGATGATTTCCCGCTTCTCGGCGCGATGGCGACGCGACATCTGTCTCGCTCCTTACTTCGGACGCTTCGCGCCGTATTTCGAACGGCGCTGCTTGCGGTCCTTGACGCCCTGCGTGTCGAGCACGCCGCGCAGAATGTGATAGCGCACGCCGGGAAGGTCCTTCACGCGGCCGCCGCGGATCATGACCACCGAGTGCTCTTGGAGGTTATGGCCTTCGCCGGGGATGTAGCCGATGACCTCGAAGCCATTGGTCAGGCGCACCTTGGCGACCTTGCGGAGAGCCGAGTTCGGCTTCTTCGGCGTCGTCGTATAGACGCGCGTGCAGACGCCGCGCTTCTGGGGGCAGGCCCCGAGATGGCGGGACTTCTCGCGGTAGGTCTTCGGTTGCCGCGGCTTGCGGATCAACTGGCTGATCGTCGGCATTCCAGTTCCTTCGCTCCAGATCAGGCGCATGTGTTCGTGCGCCCGGCGAATTGGCGAATAATCGTTCGCCCGCAGACGTTCGCGAGAACGCAAGCGAGCCGAGCGCCCTCGGCCCTTCGGCCCAAGGCGCTCCTCATGCAGAGGACCCCGTTTCCGGGATCGTGCCTTCCTGGGAGACGCTCGCGCGCCTCATGATTACCAACTGCGTGGCAGTCTCAGGTGAGGCCGACAGCGTATAAGTTCGAAGGATCGCGAGCGCGGCGCTTGCGACGACATGAACTTACGGCCTGTCGAAAGTGGGCGGAACCTAATGGCGCTCCATCGCCGCGTCAAGCGCAGATTGTGTCATGTAGAAGAAAATTAGCATTCAATGAAATTAAGGCGAAAGCCTCGCCATCCGCCTCCCCTCGCGAGATCGGACCATGCGCGACGCGCCCCCTATTCCCTCGACCGAAAAGACCGGCTATCGCTGCGGCCACTCCCATACGAGAAAGAGCCGCACGATGAAACTTCCCAATCAATTCTACCGTCCGCTCGCGATCGGCGCGCCGGCGCCGCTGCGCGAGCTTCCGGTCAAGGTCGAGCGGATGATCCATTTCGTTCCGCCGCATTTGGAGAAGCTGCGCGCCAAAGTGCCGGAGCTCGCCCGCCAAGTGGACGTGGTGCTCGGCAATCTCGAGGACGCCATTCCCGCCGACGCCAAGGAGGCGGCGCGCAAAGGCTTCATCGAAATGGCCAAGTCCACGGATTTCGGCTCCACGGGCCTTTGGACCCGCATCAATTCGCTGAACTCGCCCTGGATTCTCGACGATCTCATCGAGATCGTGGCGGCCGTCGGCAATAAGCTCGACGTGGTGATGCTGCCCAAGGTGGAGGGCCCCTGGGACATTCATTATCTCGATCAGCTGCTCGCCCAGCTCGAAGCGCGCAATGGCGTGACCAAACCCATTCTCATTCACGCCATTCTGGAGACCGCCGAGGGCGTGAAGAATGTCGACGCCATCGCCGCGGCGAGCCCGCGTATGCATGGCATAAGCCTCGGCCCGGCCGATCTCGCGGCCTCGCGCGCGATGAAGACGACGCGCGTCGGCGGCGGCCATCCGGACTATCGCGTGCTCGCCGACGCCGATCCGGGCCAGGGCCTGCGCGCCGCCTATCAGCAGGATTTGTGGCATTACACCATCGCGAAAATGGTCGACGCCTGCGCCTCGGCGGGCATCAAGGCCTTTTACGGCCCCTTCGGCGATTTCTCGGATTCGCCGGCCTGCGAGTCGCAGTTCCGCAACGCCTTCCTGCTCGGCTGCGCGGGCGCCTGGTCGCTGCATCCGACGCAGATCGCCATCGCCAAGCGCGTCTTCTCACCAGATCCCGTGGAAGTGGCCTTCGCCCTGCGCGTTCTCGAATCGATGCCGGATGGCGCCGGCGCGGTGATGATCGACGGCCGAATGCAGGACGACGCCACCTGGAAGCAATGCAAGGTCGTCGTCGACCTCGCTCGCCAGGTCGCCGCCAATGATCCGGAATTCGCGGCGATCTACGGCTTCTGATCTCCTCGCGCGGGCGGTTCGCCGCCCGCGCGTTCCGCCGTTGACGCGAGCCGCGGCGCTGCGCTACCGTTTCGAACGGTGTGAAGCGTAACAACGGCGTCGATCCTATGACGAGAGAATGTAGCGCCAAATTCGCGATCGGGCAGGTCGTCAAGCATCGCCGCTATCCGTTTCGCGGCGTGATCTACGACGTCGACCCGGAATTCGCCAATACCGAAGAATGGTGGCTGTCCATTCCGGAGGAAGTCCGGCCGCGCAAGGACCAGCCCTTCTATCATTTGTTCGCCGAGAATTCGGAGACGGAATATGTCGCCTATGTCTCGGAGCAGAATCTCATTCCCGACAACTCCGGCGATCCGGTGCGGCATCCGCAGGTCGAGGAGACATTCGAGCGGGCGCCCGACGGCTATTATCGCGTGAAATCGGTCAAGCGGCACTGAGAGAGACGACTCCCGATCGGCTCCGCCCGCGGGAATGACGACGAATTCGATCCAGCTCCGTCATTGCGAGCAGAGCGATCCAGAGCCGCGAGGCGGCCCCTGGATCGTCTCGTCGCTCGCTCCTCGCAAATTGTCCGAGGAGGACGAACCCCGGCGCTCGCCCCATCGGGAGATCGAAACGCCGGTGTCCGCATATGTCACTTCCCGGCGGGCGCGGCCGGCTTCTGCTGGCTCTCGAGCTTCTTGCGCTCTTCGTCGGCTTTCTTCTGCAGCTCTTCCTGCAGCTTCTTCTGCTGCTCCTCGAGCACCTTCGGATCGACGGGCGGGCCGTCATAGGACTTGCCGAAGCCCGACAGCGGCAGAAGGAAGGTCACTTCATTATTGACCTGGTTCTTGACCACTATGGTCATTTTGTCGGCCTTCTTCATCTGGTCGATGAGCGCCGTCTTGACCTTGGCCTGCGCGAAGCAGCCATTGGGGAAGCAGATTTCGAACTCGCCGGCCTCGAGCGCGCCGGCGCCGACGGCGAAGCGGAAGCCCGGCTTCAGCAGCAGGCCCGGCGGCAGCAGCAGACGGATGATCTTGGAATCGTCGCCCTTGGGGTCATAGACCGCGAGCGCCAGCAACGGCTGGTCGGCCTGAGCGCCGAAATCGCGCGTCGTGTAGCAGATTTCCTTCTTCGACTGCTGGTCCGCGCCGCAGACCTTGGTCCATTCCGGCTGCACGGGGACGAGATCGGCCTTGATCGGCCCCTGAGGCTGCTGCTGTTGCTGAGCCGGCTGCTGCGCCGGAGCGGGCGCAGGGGCCGGAGCCGGAGCCGGAGCGGCGGGCTTGTGAGCCGGCGGCTTTTGCTGAGCCTGCGCCACGCCCGCCGTAACGAGGAGGGCCCCCGTCAGAACCGCAGCGAAGATCCGCGGAAATTGAATTGGCATAAGTCGTCCTTTCGAGTAGTGCACGATCGAGTGGGCGCACGGGGCGTCATTCGCCGCGAGGAAAGAGCCTCTTACCTCCCCGTCCTCGGTCTTCGCCCTGGGACGGGGCGAAAGGTAGACGGCTAGCCTCATACAAAATCGACGCGCCGAATTCCAGCGGGCGCATCGCAGCTCGAGCGAAAGCTCGGGAAACGCGAAAACGGAACGCCCAAGCCTGTGCAGCCCTCGTATTTCCAAGAACATATGTGATTATCCCGAGTTCGTCGGAGACGTCTTGTCCCGGTCCGCCCGCCCTGAAATATGGTCTGCCCATGACGATTCGAGCGATTCGCGCCGCAGTTCTCGCTACGCTTTTCCCCTTGTTCTTCGCAGGGGCGCAAGGCGCAATGGCCTTTGCGGCCGAGAGCCATGGCCTCGCAATGCATGGCGAGCCGGCTCTGCCGCCCGATTTCGACCATCTTCCCTATGCCGATCCGCAGGCCAAGCCGGGCGGACGGCTGCGAATCGGCCTGCAGGGCGCCTTCGACAGCCTCAATCCCTTCAACCTCAAGGCCGGCTCCACCGCGCAGGGTCTCGAGGGCAATGTCATTCAGCGGCTGATGGCGCGCTCGCTCGACGAGCCCTTCACCGTCTATGGCGTGCTCGCGCGCTCGATCGAGGTCGATGATTCGCGCGAGCATGTGACCTTTCGTCTCGATCCGCGCGCCCGCTTCTCCGATGGCGCGCCGCTCACCTCGGCGGATGTGCGCTTCTCCTTCGAGCTGCTGAAGGCCAAGGGCCGTCCGCAGCAGCGCAGCGCCTATGGGCTGGTGAAGCGCGTCGAGACGCCGGACGCGCAGACGATCGGCTTCGATCTCACCGGCGCCGATGATCGCGAGCTGCCGTTGATCCTCGGCTTTCTACCCGTGCTGCCCAAGCACGCCACAGATGTCGAGCATTTCACAGATGCGACTTTGAAGCCGCCGATCGGCTCCGGCCCCTATATGGTCGAGGATGTCGAGCCTGGCGCACGGCTCGTGCTGAAGCGCGACCCGAACTACTGGGGCAAGGATATCCCCATGCAGCGCGGGCTCTATAATTTCGATCAGATCGACGTCAATTATTTCCGCGACGCCAATTCGCTGTTCGAGGCCTTCAAGGCCGGCGTCGTCGATTATCGCGAGGAGTCGAGCACCACGCGCTGGGCGAGCGGCTACGACTTCCCGGCCGTGCGCGACGGGCGCGTCGCCGTGGAGACGCTGCCGAGCCCCGGCCCCAAGGGCATGGAGGGCTTCGTCTTCAACACGCGGCGGCCCATGTTCCAGGACGCGCGGCTGCGCGAGGCGCTGGGCCTGATGTTCGATTTCGAATGGATCAACGCCAATCTCTATTCCGGCCTCTACACGCGCACCAAGAGCTTCTTCGACGAATCGGAGCTCGCCTCCACGGGCCGCCCGGCCAGCGAGGCGGAGCGCGCGCTGCTCGCCCCCTTCCCCGGCGCGGTGCGCGAGGACATTCTGGAAGGACGCTGGCGCCCGCCCGTCCATGACGGCACCGGCCGTGATCGCGAGCCCGCCCGCCGCGCGCTGGAGCTGCTCGGCGAGGCCGGCTACAGGCTCGTCGACAATCGGCTTGCGAAGAACGGCGATCCGCTCTCCTTCGAGATCATGGTCGCCAATCGCGATCAGGAGCGGCTGGCGCTGTTCTTCGCCGCCTCGCTGCAGCGTATCGGCGTCGCGGCGAGCGTGCGCCTCGTGGACGAGGTGCAATATCAGCGGCGCCGGCAAAAATTCGATTTCGACATGATGTTCGGGACCTGGACCGCCTCGGCCGCGCCTGGAAACGAGCAGCGGATGCGCTGGGGCTCCGCAAGCGCCGCGCAAGAAGGCTCCTATAATCTCGCCGGAGCCTCCTCTGCGGCGATAGACGCTCTCATAAGAGCGCTGCTGTCCGCCCGCGGGCGCGAGGATTTCGTCGCCGCCGTGCGCGCCTACGACCGCGCGCTGCTATCCGGTTTCTACATCGTGCCGCTCTATCACTCTTCGACGCAATGGATCGCTCATTCGACGAAAATCGCGAGGCCGTCGAAATTGCCCCGCTACTCTCCCTTGTTTGGCGCCACGCTCGAGACATGGTGGAGGACGGAGCCGTGACTCTCGCCGACAATTCCGGCCGCACGCTCACGCGCGCGCATCCGCTGACCATGTTCGGTCTCGACGCGCTGATCGCCGGCGCGGCGCGGCTGCGCCCCGCGCGTCTCGCCGCCGCCGACGCCGCGAGCGGCGCGGAGATCGACCACGCCGAATTCGACCGGCGCGTCGCCGCCTTTCGCGCCGATCTGCGCAGCTTCGATTTTCAGCCCGGCGAGCGCATCATGCTCTTCGCCGCGCCGAATATGGCGACGCTGGTCGCGCTCATCGGAATCATCTCCGCCGGCCTCGAGCCCGTCGCAGCGCCGCTCGGACTCTCGATCGGCGCGCTGGCGGCGGGCGCGCGCGCCGTCGCCGCCGCGGCGCTCATCGCGCCGGCCTCGATCGGCGGCGAGAGCCTCGAGGAGCTGGTCTTCGGCGTCGCCTCGCAAGCGCCTTCGATAAGGCTCATCGGCTCACTCGACGGAACCATAGACGGCGCCGTCGATTTCGGCCCGCGCTCGCACAGCGAGAATGATTCTCTTGCGGCGACGCGCGCCGCGCCCGCCAAGAAAGTGCTGCTCGGCGCGCTCGACCAATATGGCGCGCCGCATTTCTACGAGCAGGCGGGGCTCATTTCCGCCAGCCTCGGCCTCATCGCCAAAGCGCATGTCAATGGCTCGGCGCCGCTGCTGTCGCTGGTCTCGCCGGGGTCGATCGGCGGGCTCGTCGCGGGACCGCTCGCCGCGCTGCTCTCCGGCGCGGCGCTGCATTTCCTCGCGCCCTTCGACGGCGCCGCTTTCCTCGCCACGCTCGACGCCATCGGCCCGGTCCGCCTCGTCGCGCCGCGCGCGGTCATGTCCGAGCTCGACGCCGCCGGCTTGCTGACCAGCGGCGCGCTTCTCGCCTGCGTCGCCGTCCACCGCGCCGGCGAGGAGGCGCCCGCCTTCGAGCCCTCGCATCCCTATTCCTGCCCGATCGTCGAGATCGGCGCCGACGGCGCCCTGCGCGCGCCCGCGCGCGCGCCGGTCGGCCGCTCCGTCTATTGAGCGGCCCTCCCCGACCCTATCCGCGCGCCCGCCGTCCGACGAGCGCCGCCAGCGTCTCGCCCTCGCGCTCCAGCGCCTCCAAAATTCCGCTCTTGATGCGCTGCACCAGCCCCGGCCCCTCATAGACCAGCGCGCTATAGAGCTGCACCAGGCTCGCCCCCGCCTCGATCTTGGCGAGCGCCGCCGCGGCCGAATCGACGCCGCCGACGCCGATGAGCGGAAACTGCCCCTCGACGCGCAGAAACGTCTCGGCGAGCATTTTCGTCGAGAGATCGAAGAGCGGCGCGCCCGAGAGGCCGCCCGCCTCTCTCGCGAAAGGCGATGCCAAAGTCTGCGGCCGCGCCAACGTCGTGTTGGAGACGATCATTCCGTCGATCTCCCGCGCCCGGGCGACGCCCACCACATCGTCGAGTTGCTCGAGCGAGAGATCCGGCGCGATCTTCAACAGAACGGGGCGCCGGCGCCGCGCTCGCTCTCGCGCCGAGAGAACGCGCACCAAAAGCTCGGAAAGTGCGTTCTTCTCCTGCAGATCGCGCAGGCCCGGCGTGTTGGGCGAGGAGACGTTGACGGTGAAATAGCTCGCCAGCTCGGAGAAGACCGCAATGCCGCGCTCATAATCGGCGATGCGGTCGGCGGCGTCCTTATTGGCGCCGATGTTGACGCCGACGATTCCGCCGCGCGAGCGCCGCGCCAGCAGCCGCTCATAGGCGAGCGTATGGCCGACATTGTTGAAGCCGTAGCGATTGACGATTCCGCGATCCTCCGCCAGCCGAAACACGCGCGGGCGGGCGTTGCCGGCCTGCGGTCGCGGAGTCAGCGTGCCGACCTCGGCGAAGCCGAAGCCCATGGCCAGCATGGCGTCGGGAACCTCGGCGTTCTTGTCGAAGCCGGCGGCGAGGCCGATCGGATTGGGAAAATCGAGGCCGAAGGCGCGCACCGCGAGGCGCGGATCGTCGCGCGGCGGCTTCGGCGCCGGCATCAGCTGCAGAGCGACGATCGTCGCCTGATGCGCCGTCTCCGGCGGCAGACGGCGAAACAGCGAGGTGGCGAGATCGCCGAAAAGAACCTCGATCATTCGAGACGCCCCGCGAAATCATGGCCGCCATCCGCGCGCATCGGCAAGGCCGTCACTTTGGCGACGCCGGCGACGGGCAGCGTTCCATAGAGATGGGGGAAGAGATCGCCGCCGCGCGAGGGCTCCCATTTCAGCGCGTCGCCGAGCGGCTCCGCCTCCACGGCGACGAGCAGAAGATCGGCGACGCCGTTGAAATAGCGCGCCGCCGTCTCCTCGACCTGCGCGCCGGTCGAGAAATGAATGTAGCCGTCGGCAAGATCGATCCCGGCGCCGGCGAAAACGCCCGCCGCCTCGGCCTCACGCCAGAGGGAAGCGGGGAGGAGCTTGTAGATGAGGGTCATGTTGGAGAGATAGCAGGCGTTCGGGGCGCCGCGGTAGGGGGCTGGAATGAAAGGCTTGACCCCTGCCGATATAAAGATATATCTTAGATCGCTCTAAACACTAACGGTCTGCCATTCCAAAGCTTCGGCTCGATCCATTCCTCGAGCCTTCGAACTCGGCGCGGACGCAACGCGCGCCGAGCGAAGAGGTGAAACTCCACTCATGCAAGACACATCTTCCAGGCGCATAGCGCCCATTCTCGGGGCTCTCGGCGCTCTTGGGCCGTTGTCGATCGATATGTATCTGCCGGCCATGCCGCAGATCGCGGCGAGTCTGAATGTCGGCGAAGGACAGGTGCAGTTCAGCCTCATGTCCTTCTTCGCCGGTCTCATGATCGGCCAGCTCTTCTACGGCCCGATCTCCGACTCCATCGGCCGCAAGCCGGTCATCTACGCCGGGCTCTTCTTGTTCGTTGTCGGCTCCATCGGCAGCATCACCGCCACGACGGCAGAGCAGCTCGCCGCCTGGCGCTTCATCCATGGGCTCGGCGGCTCGGCCGGCATGGTGATGGGCCTCGCCATCGTGCGCGACCTGTACACGGGGCAGACGGCCGCCAAGCTCATCGCGATGATGATGCTCGTCCTCGGCGTCGCGCCGATTCTCGCGCCTCTGTTGGGCTCGGCGATCATCGCCGTCGCGCCATGGCAGGCTCTGTTCGGCGCGCTGGCGCTGTTCGGCGTCGCCGATCTCGTCCTGGTGTGGATCGCCTTGCCGGAGACCCGCATGGAAGAGCTTCGCGCCGCCAGCCGCCCGCTCGACGCCGCGCGAAACTACGCGCATCTTCTCGCCAGCCGCCGCTTTCTCCCTTATGTGGCGGTGACGGCATTCTCGCAGGCTGGATTTTTCGCCTATCTCGCCGGCTCCTCCTTCGTCTTCATTTCGCTGCATGGCCTGACGCCCGCCGCCTATAGCGCTGTCTTCGCCGTCAATTCCATCGGCCTGATGGCGGCCGCGCAGACCGCGCCGTGGCTGATGGGCCGTTTCCAGCCGCAAACGATCGTGCGCGCGTCCGTCGCGGTCTATGCCGCGACGGCCGTCTCGCTGGCGGCGGTCGATATGGCCGGCGGCGCGAGTTTCGCTGTGCTCGCAGCGTCGCTCTTCGTCATCATCGCCGCCAGGGCTGTCGTCATGCCCATTTGCAGCGTCATGGCGCTCGAATCCTATGGCGCGATCTCCGGCACGGCGTCGGCCCTGCTGGGAGCGCTTCAGTTCGGCGCCGGAACATTCGCCTCCTTCATCGTCGGCGCGACGGCCAATGGCGCGGCTCTACCGATGATCGCCGCTATCGCCGCTTGCGGAACCGCCGCATGTATCCTGGCGTTCACCGCCTTTCCGAAGGCGCCTTCCGCTCTGACGCGAGAGCGCCATCACGAGCCCGCGTCGGCGCCATGACCCCAGCCCAATTCCACGCCTCCCTCGCCGCAGAGACGCCCCCCGCCCTCTCGCCGCCGCTGCTCGCTCTGTGGAAAAACGCCAGAGGAGATTGGGGCGCGGCGCATAAATGCGTCGACAGCTCCAGCGAGGCGAACGCCATGTGGGTGCACGCCTTTCTGCATCGCGCGGAAGGCGATCTCGGCAACGCCGGCTATTGGTACGCCCGCGCTGGCAAACCGGCCGCGATCGGTCCGCTCTCGCAAGAATTCGAGACGATTCTCGCCGCTCTGCTCGGATGAAATGGATCGGCCCCTCATACTGAGGAGCCGGCGTCTCGAAGGGTCGGACGCCCCGCCTTCTGGAGCATCCTTCGAGGCTTTTTGCTGCGCAAAAAGCGCCTCAGGATGAGGGGGCTGTTTGTCTCAGAGAAAGAATCTCCCGCGCCTTCGCCGCATCCGCGCGCATTTGCGCGGTGAGCGCGTCGAGCGAATCGAATTTCGCCTCGCCGCGGATGAAGCCGATGAAGGCGACCTCCACCGTCTTGCCATAGAGATCGCCGTCGAAATCGAAGACGAAGACCTCGAGCAGGGGCGCGCCCTCGGCCTCCACCGTCGGCCGGCGGCCGAAATTGGCGACGCCCTCGCGCAGCATGCCGTCCGCCTCCAGCGTCACCGCGTAAATGCCGTGGCGCAGCTTGCTCGAAGGATCGAGCGCGATATTGGCGGTCGGAAAGCCCAGCGTGCGGCCGAGCCGGCGGCCTCGCCCGACGACGCCCTCGACGAAATAGGGATGGCCGAGCAGCTTCGCCGCCAGCGCGACATCGCCGGCGGCGAGCGCCTCGCGCGTCGCGGTGGAGGAGACCGCCTCGAGGCTGCCGGCCTCGTCCTGCGTGATTCGCGGCACGATCTCGACGGTAAAGCCCAGCCGATCGCCCTCGGCGCGCAGAAACGCGGGATTGCCGGCGCGCATGGCGCCGAAGCAGAAATCATAGCCCGCCACCGCCGCCGAGACGCCGAGCCTCTTGTGGAGAATCTCCTCGGTGAACTCTCGCGGCGGGCGCGCGGCGAAGTCCTTGTCGAAAGTGAGGATCACCATTCCATCCAGGCCGAGGCGGGCGAGCATCGCGGCCTTGGCGTCCGGCGGGGTGAGGCGGAATATGACCGATTTTCCGGCGAAGCAATCGGCCGGATGCGGCTCGAAAGTGAGCAGAGCGCAGGGCTTGCCGAGCTTTTGCGCCAGAGCCTGCGCATGGGCGATGACGCCGCGATGGCCGCGGTGCAGCCCGTCGAAATTGCCGATGGCGACGACAGCCCCCTCGAGCCCCGGCGGCGGGGCGAGCGGATCGCGGGCGACGATGAAAGAAGGCGCGGAAGACAAGGCGGCGTCCAAGGCTCGTGCGATGCGGGAGCCGGCTCACTTTGGTTCGGAAGCCGCGCCATGTCCAGAGCGAGGCGGAGGGAAGCCATGGCGATCGGGCGAGCGCCGAAAGTGCGCCACATGGGTGGCCGGGATGAGCCCGGCCAGGACGCCGTGAGGCGAGGAGGATGTGAGCATCCGATAGTCTCTCACCCGACCTTGACATGTACTGAAAATATTCCTATCTCTTCCTCGCTCCCGTCGACGCAAGGGCGCGTTTCTCGGGTCAGGGAACGCGGGCGGGGGCCGGCTCCATCCGGGACGGCGACCCCCGTCCATGGACAGGCGGCGCGTCGCCGGAACGGCGTTTCTCTCCCGTCCATAGGGAAGAGCGAGAGCCGTTCCGTGAGCCCAAGCCTTCGGAAGCGATCGGATCTTGAATGCGAAAGCCCAGGATTCGCGGGTCTGAATGCGCCTCGGGACGTCGACGAGAAGGCAAAGCCGCGTTTCGGGACGCTCCGGAACCGACACATATCTCATAGCGCTGCGGCCGAAGGGGCCGGAGCGTCCCGAACCGCCCCTCCTCCCCCGCCGCCGCGAGGCGCCGGGCGCTTCGGCGCGGGCAGATGATAATCCTATTTTTGCCGTCGCGCAGCCGTCCTGGCCGAGACGTCGCGGGGTGGGGAGGATGTGTGCATTCGATTGCCCCTCGAGGGGGAGGTGGAAACGCCTTACCAGGCGCCGATTCTCATTCGCCCGATCGCCCCGTGAGGGAAGCTTCGACCCGCTCCGAGGATCGAGCGGCGCTCCAGCACAGCCTCGGCTTGCGCGCGGCGGCGGTCTCGTCGAGACGGCGCCGCGGGGCGTAGCGCGGCGCCTGCGTGAAGCGCCGCGTCTCGCCGCGCTTCGCCGCAGCGACGAGGCTGCGCAATGTCGCGACGAAGAGATCGAGCGAGCGTTTCGACTCCGATTCGGTCGGCTCGATCAGCATGGCGCCGTGAACGACGAGCGGGAAATAGATCGTCATCGGATGATAGCCCTCGTCGATCATCGCCTTGGCGAAATCGAGAGTCGAGACGCCCGTGCCCTCGAGGAAAGCGTCGTCGAACAGAACTTCGTGCATACAGGCGCGATCGCCGAATGGCTGCGTCATCACGTCGCGCAACGCCGCGCGCAGATAATTGGCCGAGAGCACGGCGTCGCGCGACGCCTGCGCGAGCCCGTCGGCGCCATGCGACAGACTATAGGCGAGCGCGCGCACGAAGGTCCCGAATTGTCCATGAAAGGCCGCGAGCCGGCCGAAGCTCCGCGTTCCGCGCGCATGTTCGACGAGACGCAATGTCTCGCCCTCGCGCAGCAGGAACGGAACCGGCGCGAAAGGCGCGAGACGTTCGGAAAAGACGACAGGACCAGAGCCCGGCCCGCCGCCGCCATGCGGCGTCGAGAAGGTCTTGTGCAGATTGAGATGCATGGCGTCGACGCCCATGTCGCCGGGCCGCGCGATCCCGGCTATGGCGTTGAAATTGGCGCCGTCGCAATAGAAATAGCCGCCCGCCTCATGCACGCGCCGCGCAATGGCGACGATATTGCGCTCGAACAAGCCGCACGTATTGGGATTGGTGAGCATGATCGCCGCGACATCGGGGCCGAGCGCTCTGGCGACGGCCTCCTCGCTCACCACGCCATCGGCGCCCGCCTCGATCACGCGCGGCTGAAAGCCGAGCAGAGCGGCGCTCGCCGGATTTGTGCCATGCGCCGATTGCGGAATGAGAACCGCCTTGCGTGTCGCCGCTTCGCCGCGCGCTTCCAGCGCCGCCTCTATGGCCATGAGTCCGCAGAGCTCGCCATGCGCGCCGGCTTTCGGCGAGAGCGCTATGGCGCTCATTCCGGTGAGCGTCAGCAGAAAGCGCGACAACTCCTCCATCAGCGCCAGCGCACCTTGCGCGGTCGATTGCGGCTGCAGCGGATGCAGATCGGCGAAACCCTCGAGCCGCGCCATTTTCTCATCGAGACGCGGATTATGCTTCATCGTGCAGGAGCCGAGCGGATAGAGGCCGGCGTCGATCGAATAATTCTTGCGCGACAGACGCACATAATGCCGCATCGCCTCCGGCTCGGAGAGGCCGGGCAGGCCGATCGGCCCTTTGCGCTCGAGCGCGCCGAGACGCGGCTCCAAATGCGCCGGCTCTTCTATGTCGACGCCGCTCGTATCCGTGCGGCCGATCTCGAAGATGGGCGGCTCCTCCTGATCGAGCCCGCGATTTTTCGAGAAGGTCTCGAAAGTGGCTTCTTCCGGATGATCGAGCATCAAATCGCTCCTCTCATTGCCGCGACGAAAGCCTCGCGATCTTCCGCCGTATCGACCTCTGTGCTGGCGACGATGAGGAGATCATCGAGCCCCGCATCCGGCAGCAGTCGCGAGACGGGAACGCCCGCGAGCACGCCCACCTCCGCCATATCCTCGACGAGCCGCGCGGCGTCGCATGGAACGCGCAGCGTGAATTCGTTGAAGAAGCTCTCATTCAGCGTCTCGACGCCGCGAACCTCCGCGAGCCGGTCGACGAGATCCACGGCGCTCGCATGATTTGCGCGTGCGAGACGGCGCAGGCCCGCTTCTCCGAGCAGGCTCAGATGAATGCTGAAGGCGAGCGCGCAGAGATTGGAGTTGGTGCAGATGTTGGACGTCGCCTTGTCGCGGCGAATATGCTGCTCGCGCGCCGAGAGCGTCGCGACATAGCCGCGGCGCCCATCCGCATCGACCGTCTCGCCGATGAGGCGTCCCGGCGTCTGGCGCAAATAGGACTGCCGCGTCGCGAACAAGCCGAGATAAGGGCCGCCGAAGGAGAGCGGATTGCCGAGCGACTGGCCTTCGCCGACGACGATATCCGCGCCCATCTCGCCGGGGGGCGTCAGCAGGCCGAGCGAGACCGCCTCGGTGAAGACGGCGACGAGCAGAGCGCCGTGACGATGGCAGGCTTCGGCGATGGGCGTGAGATCGCGCAGATTGCCGAAGACATCCGGCGTCTGCACGATGACGCAGGAGACGCTATCGTCGATCGCCGCGGCGAAATCTTCACGCGCGAAGACATCCGGCGCGAGAGCGACGATCTCGTCGCCAGCGAAATGCGAGATCGTCTGAAGCGTCTGCGCATAATGTGGATGCAGACCGCCGGAGAGCACGGCCTTGCGCCGCTTGGTGATTCGATGCGCCATCAGCGCTGCCTCGGCGCAGGCGGTGGAGCCGTCATACATCGACGCATTGGCGATCTCCATGCCGGTGAGCATGGCGACCTGGGTCTGGAACTCGAAGAGATATTGCAACGTGCCCTGCGATATCTCCGGCTGATAGGGCGTGTAGCTGGTCAGAAACTCCGAGCGCTGGATCAGATGATCGACGCTCGCGGGAATATGATGGCGATAGGCGCCGGCGCCGATGAAGAAAGGCGCGCTCGCGGCCGAGAGATTGCGCTTCGACATGGCGGAGAGCAGACGCTCCACCTCCATCTCCGATTTTGCGCGCGGGAGATCGAGCAGCCCTTCGAGCCGCAGTTCCTTCGGCACATCCGCGTAGAGCGCGTCGACATGATCGACGCCGATCGCC
Source organism: Methylosinus sp. KRF6 (assembly GCF_018887255.1). Lineage (NCBI taxonomy): Bacteria > Pseudomonadati > Pseudomonadota > Alphaproteobacteria > Hyphomicrobiales > Methylocystaceae > Methylosinus > Methylosinus sp. KRF6. Next base: position 2,233,597 of record NZ_JAHLJF010000001.1, read on the forward strand.
GCGCGCATCTCTGCGCGGTCGGCTTTCGTCAATGGCAGATAGCGCATGGCTCATCCCTCGCCTTCGACAAAGGCGCGATAAGCGTCTTCGTCCATCAGCTCCTCGAGCTCGGCGGCGTCGGCGACGCGCAAGGTCAGCAGCCAGCCTTCGCCGAGCGGCTCCTTGTTCACGAGATCGGGCGAGGTTACGAGCCGCTCATTGACCTCCAGCACCGCGCCGGAAATCGGCGCATAGACTTCGCTCGCCGCTTTGACGCTCTCGATCGTCGCCAGCTGCTCGCCCTTGGCGACGCGCCTTCCCGGCAGAGGCAGCTCGACATAGACGATGTCGCCGAGCTGCGACTGCGCGAAATCGGTGATTCCGACAAAGGCGACATCATCCTCGACGCGCACGAAATCATGATCCTTGGTGTAGCGTTCGCCGCTCATGATCTGTCCTTTCCGGCAGGGCCGCGAAAATAGCGATGGGGGACGAAAGGCAGGGACGTGACCTCGACCGCGACCAGATTGCCGCGAAGCCGGCTCTCCAGCATGACGCCGGGCGTGGCGAAGGGCGTCTCGACATAGCCCATGGCGATCGGACGCGAGAGCGTCGGCGAATAGCCGCCCGAGGTGAGGCGCCCGACGATTCGTCCGTCCGGGGCCGCCAAGGTCGCGCCTTCGCGCAAAGGGGCGCGGCCTCGAGGAAGAAGGCCGACGCGCTTGCGCGCGGGCCCCTCGATCAAAGCAGCGCGGATGCGCTCATAACCGGGAAAGCCGACCTGCTCGCGCCGGCGCTTGCCGATGGACCAGGCGAGCCCTGCCTCGACCGGATCGGTCGTCACGTCGAGATCATGGCCATAGAGGCAGAAGCCCGCCTCGAGCCGCAACGAATCGCGCGCCGCGAGGCCGGCGGGCGCGACGTCGGGATGCGCCAGCAGAGCCTCCGCAAAGGGCTCGGCGAGATGGTCGGGCACGGAGATTTCAAAACCGTCCTCGCCCGTATAGCCCGAGCGCGAGACGAAGAGCCCGGCGCCGCGAAACTCCGCGGCGCGCCACGCCATGAAGGGCAATTCTGCGACATTCGGGAGAAGCGTCGCGATCGCGGCGGCGGCGCGCGGCCCCTGCAATGCGATCAGGGCTCGGCCGGCGAGCACGGCGAGGCCGAGCTCGGGCAGCTCCTGCCGCAAAAAGTCGAAATCCTGTCGCTTCGCTGCGGCGTTGACGACGAGCAGCAATCGCTCGTCGCGCCCAGGGAGGCGCGTGATCATCAGATCGTCGAACACGCCGCCGTCCTCGGCGAGGAGCTGGCTGTAGCGTGTGCGCTCCGGCGCGAGATCCCTCACATCGGCGGGAACCAGAGCCTCGATCTTTTCCGCGGCGCCGCGGCCGGAGAGGATCGCCTGCCCCATGTGGGAGACGTCGAACAGGCTGGCCTTATCGCGCGTATGCAAATGTTCCGCGACGACGCCGGACGGATAATGCAGCGGCAGCTCATATCCGGCGAAGGGAGCCATGCGCGCGCCGAGACGACGATGCAGCGCATCGAGCGGCGTCTTCTCCAGCGGTGTGGGAATGCGAGGGGCGAAGCTTTCGCTCAAAGGGCGCTCCCGACAGACGGCGTTCCGCATTGGGCGGATTTCTCCGCCCGGCTCGCGCCCCCTCTGTCTGGAGACCTGAGAGATTTCCCTGCTGCGCAGGTTACGCCCTTCGGTGGGCGCGGATAGGCCGCGCCGCTTTCCAGAGTGTCTCTTTCCTCGCGGTCCTTTTGCCTGAGCGTTTCCGGGGCGGTTGCGCCTTCGGCTCCGGCGCGCGCGCCGGCCTCTCCCGCGAAGATCATCGAGACGAATAAAAGATGAGATCGAAACGCGCGCCCGTCAAGCCTCGCCGGCTACGAGCTGCTGCGTCGGTCGGTCGCGCCCCGCTCGGGGCGGCCTCATTCTTCGCAATCGGTGGACAGGACGACCTCGTCCGGCAGTCCCGCCATAACGCTCTTTTCCAAATTCACCCCGACGAGACGGGCCAAGGCTCCGTCTCCCTCGAGGATCACCACGGCTTCGCTCGGCATGTCCTTCAGCAATTCGATCAATTGCGCGACCGTCATCGAACATCCTCGCGTCTACTTTCCGACGCGCCGACACGCGGCGCGTCGGTCTCACGATCAGCCGAATTTGAACAGCACGCCATAGCCGCCGCGCGGATAATTCCACACGATGTCGCCCTGCGGCTCGCAGAGGACGCGACATGTGCCGCATTCGAGACAGCCGTCCGGCGTGATCTCGACCTGACCGGAAGCGTTCTGCTCATAGCAGCCCGCCGGACAGACCTTCGTCATCGCCAAGAGATTCTTGGATGGCGTGGTGTGCGGTTGCACGACGATATGGGGTTTTCCTTGGTCGACGAGATAGCGGTTCTGGAACAGCTTCTCCTCGACTCGCGCAGCTTGCGTCGACATCGCGATTCCTCCTCTCAGCGCCAGGCGCGCGCCAGACGCCATGCATCTCCGAACAATCCCGTCAGCGAGCGCTTCTCACGGAAAGCGCGGACCGACGCCTTTTCCTTCTCGAGCTTCGGCGTGCCGTCGACGCGTAGGAAATTCTCCATCGCCTTCGACACGAGCGTCGGATAGGTGAGGAAGAAATTCTGCGCCTGCGTATGCAGCAACGCCGGCATATCCTTGTATTTCTTCAAATCCTTCATGACGAAGCTGTCATCGAGGAGTTTCTTGTAGAGCGCCAGATTCTGCTTCGTCATCGGATCGCGGCGGGACTTCACTTGGAAAATCGCCTCGCCCGCGAGCCTGCCGGACGTCATAGCAAGATTCGAGCCTTCTCTATGGATGGCGTTGTTGAGCTGCGCGGCGTCGCCGACGACGACCCAGCCATCGCCGAACAGCTCGGGAATCGTGTTGTAGCCGCCCTCGGGAATGAGATGCGCGGCATATTCCTTCACTTCCGAGCCCTCGAGCAGCGGCGCGATCGACGGATGCTTCTTGAACACTTCGAGCATTCCGTACGGAGTTTCGTCATTTTCGGCGAAATCCGACACGAGGCAGCCCATCCCGACAGAAATGCTCTCTTTGTTCGTGTAGACGAAGCCCATGCCGGTCATCCCCTTGGAGATGGTGCCGGCGGCCTCGATCACGACGCCTTCGTCGCCATGCAGATTGAAACGCGCCTCGATCGTCTCGCGCGGCAGGAAGTGCATTTCCTTGACGGCGAGCGCGACATGCTCGGGCTTGGGCGTCGGACGCAGCCCCGCGCGCGCGCCGAGCAGGCCGTTGACGCCTTCCGCCAGCACGACGACATCGGCGAAGACAGTGCCGCCGGCGCGATCCGTGCGCACGCCGATCACCTTGCCATAGGCGTCGCTGACGAGCTCTGTGACCGTCGTCTCGCTGATGACGATCGCGCCCGCGGCCTGCACCTGCTTGTTGAACCAGCGGTCGAATTGCGAGCGGATGATGGTGTAGCGGTTCGGCTTCTCCTCGTTGAAGTCGTCCGAACGATATTGCATCCCCGTATGCGAGCGATCGGTCATCATCCAGAAGCGCTGCTCGATGAGATGGCGCTCCAGCGGAGCCTCCTCGCGGAAATCGGGAATGATCTTCTCCAGCATGTCCGCATAGAGAATGCCGCCCTGCACATTCTTGGAGCCGGCGTATTCGCCGCGCTCCAGCTGCAGAACGTTCAAGCCGCGCGAGGCCATCGTATAGGCGGCGGCGTTGCCGGCCATGCCGGCCCCGATGACGATCGCGTCGAATTTCTCTTCGATCATGATGATCTCCTCGGGTTAGCCGGCGAGCCGGTCTGCGTTCTCGGGCGAGAGACGTTTGCGGAAAGCTTCCGTCAGCGCCGGAAGCAGACGAATGGCGTCGGTCACTATGCCGATATGCGCGAAGTCGAAGATCGGCGCATTCTTGTCGGTGTTGATCGCGACGATGCAATCGGCGCCTTCGACGCCCACGCGATGCTGGATCGCGCCGGAAATGCCGGCGGCGATATAGAGCTTGGGACGGATCGATTTGCCGGTCTGGCCGATCTGACGATCGGAGGTGATCCAGCCCTTCTGCACCAGAGGACGCGAGCCGCCGAATTCCGCGCCGAGCACAGAGGCGAGATTGCGCACGAGCTGATAATTCTCCGCGCTCTGCAGGCCGAGCCCGCCGGCGACGACGACATCGGCGAAAGCGAGATTGCTCTTGGCCGACTCGCGGTCGGGGATGAACTTCAGCAGCTTGGTGATGATCGTCTCTTCGTCGAGCTCGGCCTTGAACTCGATCACGCGGCCGGAGCGCGATTCGTCGCGCGACGGCGTCGGCAATTGGCGCGGACGCACCGTCGCCATCTGCGGCCGATAGTTCAACGTATAGATCGTGCAGAGCAGCGAACCGCCGAAGGTCGGACGCGTCGCGGCCAGCGAGCCGTCGGCGTCGACCGCGAGCTCGGTGCAATCGGCGGTGAGGCCGGTGAGCAGAGTCGTCGCCACCGAGCCGGCGAGATCGCGGCCGAGCGTCGTCGCGCCGAGCAGCAATATCTCCGGCTTATGCGTGTTGACGAGCTGCGTCACCGCCTTGGAATAGGGCTCGTTGCGATAATCGCCGAGGATCGGATCCTCGACGAGATAAGCGAGATCGGCCCCATAGAAGAAGGATTCGTTGACGGCCTTGCGCGTCGCCTCGCCCGGCGCGCCGAGCACCACGGCGGCGAGATCGACCTTCAGCTGATCCGCGAGCTTGCGGCCGGCGCCGAGCAGCTCCCAGGACACCGGATGCACCTCGCCGCGCTCCAGCTCGACGAACACCCAGACGTGCTTGTAGCCGCGGAAATGCTCCGGGAGCTCCTTTTTCGCGCTGGCGCGGCTCTGCTGCGGCGCGGCGGGGGCGGGCTTGTCGGACATTTGCGCTTCTCCTTTAGAACCCACTGGCCAATTTCGTCATGTCTTCCTCGAGCGCCGTATGGCGCTTGAAGATCGCCTCGATCAGCGCGTCGGCGGACTCGCCGGCGTTCTTGCCCGGCTCCACGAAGGCGGCGCGATCGGTCCGCACCGGAGGAGCGAAGACCTTCTTCACGATCGTCGGCGATCCTTTCAGTCCGCATTTGCCGAGGTCTTCGATCTCGGCGTCCTTCGCGCTCCAGGTGATGATCTCGGCGCGCGCGGCGCGCAGCGAATCCGAGATGGAGCCACGACGCACTTCGTTCGTGCCCTCGAGCATGGCGATGAGGCAGGGCATTTTCGTCTTGAGGACTTGCGTGCCGCCTTCCGCGCGACGCTCGATCACGACCTCGCGCTTCTCCTCATCGGCTTCCACGATTTTGGAGACATAAGTCAATTGCAGAAGGTTGAGACGCTTCGCCACACCCGGACCGACCTGCGCCGTGTCGCCGTCGATCGTCTGCTTGCCGGTGAAGACGAGATCGAGATCGCCCCAGGACTTCTGAATCTTGTTGATCGCCTGCGCGAGCGCATAGGTGGTCGCCAGAGTGTCGGCGCCGGCGAAGAAGCGATCGGTGAGCAGAATGGCGCGATCGGCGCCGATCGCCAGCGTCTTGCGCAGCGCATCGGCGGCCATGGGAGGCCCCATGGTCAGTGTCGTGACCTCGCCGCCGAATTTGTCGCGCAGCTTCAACGCCTCTTCCAGCGAGAAGAGATCATAAGGATTGATGATCGTCGGCACGCCCTGGCGCATGATCGTGTTGGTGACCGGATGCACGCGGATTTGGGCGCTGTCGGGAACTTGCTTGATGCAGACCAGTATCTTCATGAGATTCTTCCTCTCGCCATCCCGACCTATCGTTCGATTGTCATCCGTTCGACGTGGTGACCGTGCTGAGCGGCACGAAGGGCTTCTTCGGCTCCTCTTTCGGCTTTACCGCGTCCTTGTGCACTTTGAAAAGCCGTTCTTCGATCGGCGAGGATTTCGTGAAATCCTGATAGGCCTTCGCGAGAAACTCGCGGCAGGCTTCGCGCACCTCGTCGTCGGACGCGCCCTCGGGCGCCGCCTTGTGAAGATACTCGCCCATGCGTCGCAGGATATGCAGCCTCGAGTGTCGCACGATGTTGGGGTCGTATTCGACGCCGAGAAGGTCGAAGAATTCCTCGGCCGCCGACAATTTGCGCAGATCGTCCAATATGCTCATGGCTTGTTGTCTCCGACTTGCCGATGGGAGCCTTCGCTGACGCGCACTTGCAGATGCGCGAGCCGCGCTTCGAGAAAATCGATGCGGTCGATGAGCACGGAAATCGCATCTCCGACCGGATCGGGAATGAGGTGGTGCTCGAGGTCGATGCGCCCGTCCGCTCCCGATCGGCGACGCTGCTCTCGCACCACACGCCCCGGAATGCCGACCACCGTCATTTCTGGCGGAACATCCTCGATGACGACGGAATTGGCGCCGATGCGCGCGCGCGGACCGACGCTGATCGGGCCGAGAATTTTCGCTCCGGCCCCGATCAGCACGCCGTCGCCCACCGTCGGATGCCGACGGCCGACCGACCAGGAAGTGCCGCCGAGCGTGACGCCATGATACATCGTCACATCATCGCCTATGGTCGCCGTTTCGCCGATCACCACGCCCGCGCCATGATCGATGAAGAAACGCACGCCGATCGTCGCGCCCGGATGAATGTCGATATTGGTGACGAGACGGCCGAACCACGACAGCGCCCGCGCCGCGAATTTATGGCCGCCGCGCCACAAGCGATTGGCGATGCGATGCCATATCAGAGCGTGAACGCCCGGATAGAGCAGCACGACTTCCAAAGTGCTGCGGGCCGCCGGATCGCGCTGTGCGACGCAGCCGACGTCCTCGCGGATCAGCGCGAAAAGGCTCTTGCTGGCCGCGACGCTCGGCGTCGCGACGATCGAAACGGGGCTCATGACACGCCTCCGACGTCGTGCCGCGCCGCCAGGGCGGCCTCGGCCTGCGCCCGATCGACGAGGCGGATGAATTCGCCGCGATTGACCGGCCTCTTCTGGTCCAGAGCGCGACGCTTCACATGATCGAGGAGCCGCGCCGCCGTATCGCGATCGAGATCGACGCCGATCTCGGCGCATTTCTTCTGAATGGCGCTCAAGCCCGAATGTTTGGCGATGACGATGCGATGCCGTCGTCCGAGCCGCGAGGGATCGAGCCCCTGATAGGTGCGCACATCCTTCATCAGCGCGGCGACGTGAATGCCCGATTCATGCGTGAATATGTCGGAGCCGACGATCGCCTTGGCGCGCCCGATCTTGCGGCGCGCCGCTGCGGCGACCAGCCGAGCGACGCCCTGCAGGCGCTTGAGATCGACATTCGTGCGCCCGTGTGCGACATGGCCGAGCGCGACGGCGACCTCCTCCAGCGCGGCATTGCCGGCGCGCTCGCCGAGACCGAGCATGGTGACCGACGCATGGGTCGCGCCGCCGCGCACTGCGGCGAGCGTGTTGGCGGTGGCGAGGCCGACATCGTCATGGCCGTGAAATTCGATCGGCAGATCCGTCTCCTCGCGCACGCGACGAATCGACTCGTAGGTCGCGAAAGGATCGAGCGTGCCGAGCGTGTCCGCGAAGCGAAACCGCGTCGCCCCAGCCGCGGCCGCCGCACGGGCGATCCGGCCGATGTCGCGCGGATCGGCGCGCGAGGAATCCTCGCCGCCGAGAGCGACAGTCAGCCCCTTGGATCGCGCATAGGCGACGACGCGCTCGACGCGCGCCGCGGCGCCTTCGACATCGGTCGAGAGCTTCACGCCGATCTGCAATCGCGACATTGGCGACGAGACGTTCACATGCGAGACATTGGCGGCGACCGCGGCGTCGACGTCGCTTTCGCTCAGCCGACACCAGGCCATGACGCGGCAAGGCAAGCCGTCCGCCGCTATGGCGGCGATCGCCTCGATCTCGTCGCGCCCCATGGCCGGCGTCCCCGCTTCGATCTCATCGACGCCGAGGCTCGCCAGCGCCCGCGCGATCGCGAGCTTTTCCGCCCCTGTGAAGGCGACGCCCGGCGCCTGCTCGCCATCGCGCAGCGTCGTGTCGTTGATGAAGATGCGGGGTTGATCGCTGTTCACGGGAATCGCGCCTTCACGCAAACACTTGCTTGGAGTCGTAGGTCTTCTTCTCGGCCTCCGCCCAGAAGGGCGACATTTCGCGCAGCTTCTCGACGATGCCGGGCAGCGCCTCGATCACGCGATCGACATCCTCTGCGGCATTGTCCCGCGAGAAGGAGAAGCGCACCGCGCCATGCAGCGCCGCCTCGGGAATCTCCATCGCTTTCAGCACATGGCTCGGCTCCATCGACCCCGATGTGCAGGCCGAGCCCGACGAAGCGGCGACGCCGCCGCGATTGAGATGCAGCAGGATCGCTTCGCTCTCGACATATTCGAACGCCAAATTCGACGTGTTCGGCAAACGATCGTGCCGATCGCCGTTGACGATGCAATTGGGAATGCGTTGCAGAACCGCCTTTTCCAGGCGATCCCGCAATTCGCGAACGCGGCCCTGCTCATCCGCCATGTTCTGAAGCGCGAGTTCCGCCGCCTTGCCGAGACCTATGATCGCCGGCACATTCTCCGTTCCGCCGCGACGGGCGCGCTCCTGATGGCCGCCTCGGATGAGCGGCTTGAAACGCGCGCCTTTTTTCACATAGAGCGCGCCGATTCCCTTCGGCCCGTGCAGCTTGTGGCCGGAGAGCGACAGCATGTCGATCGCACTGTCCTTGAGAGAAATCGGCGTCTTGCCAGCGGCCTGAACCGCATCCGTATGAAACAGCGCGCCATGCTCCTTGGCGATCTCCGCGAGCCCTTCGACCGGAAAAATCGTGCCCGTCTCATTGTTCGCCCACATCAGCGAAACGATCGCCACCTTGTCGGACAGAGCTGCGCGATAGGCTTCGATATCGAGCTGGCCGGACTTGTCGACGCCGATGAAATGCACCTTGGCGCGCCCGATCTTCTCGAGATGCTCGCACAGCGAGAGAATGGCAGGATGCTCGACTTTGGAGGTCACGATCTCATTGCGATCCGGCAACGCCTCCAGCGCGGAGAGGATCGCGGCGTTGTCGCTCTCCGTGCCGCCGGAGGTGTAGATGATCTCGTGATCATGCGCTGCGCCCAGCAGCTGCTGGAGCTGCTGCCGCGCCGCCTTCACCGCCGTCCCCACCTCGGCGCCGAAAGAATGAGCGGAAGACGCATTGCCGAAATGCTCCGTGAAGAAGGGCAGCATCGCCTCCACCACGAGCGGATCGACTCGGGTCGTCGCATTATTGTCGAGATAAATCGCCTTCATGACGAACTCCTCAGTGAGCGTTGCGCCCGACGGGAATCACGCGAACGGGCACGCCCAATTTGGCGATGAGCCGCTCTTGGATTCCCGACACGGTGACGCTCGCCATTTGACAGCCGACGCAAGCCCCTGTGAGGCTGACGAGCACATTGGAGCCGTCGACGTCGATCAGCTCGCAGTCGCCGCCGTCCTTGCGGAGATAGACGCGGAGATCTTCGATCGTCTCTTCGATCAGCCGAATCTTCTTCAAATTGGTCATGCCCGCAGAGGGCGGCGGCAGAGGAGAAGCCGGCGACAAAGGCGACGCCCCGGCCGGGGGCCGAACAGAAGCGCCCGGACGCACCGTCGCCGCGGGCGCGGGCGCCGATCGCACCGGCGCGGTGAACAGATTGACCGAGCCCGCGCGAGAGGCGGCGACTTCCGCCCTCGGCGCCGACGTCGCCGCTTTTTCGGCGCGAGCGCTTTCTGCGGCCTCCACGGCGACCGCGGCGGCCGCGGCGACCTCCGACGTCACGCGCAGCAGAATGTCCTCGATCTGCTCGTAACAGGTCGTGCAGCCGGTTCCCGCTTTCGTGTGCGCGCTCACCTGCTCGACGGTCGACAGCCCATTGTCCCTGATCGCGCGCTCGATGACGACGGCGTCGATCCCATGGCATTTGCACACCAGCGGCGCGTCTTCACGCATCGGCCGCCGCGTTTCGCCGCGAAAATTCGCGATCGCAGCCTGAAGCGCCTCATGACCCATGACCGCGCAATGCATTTTTTCGGGCGGCAGGCCGCCGAGGAAATCCGCGATGTCCCGATTGCTGATCGCGCCCGCCTGCTCGAGCGTCTTGCCGATCACGAGTTCGGTCAGAGCCGAGGACGAGGCGATCGCCGAACCGCAGCCATAGGTTTGGAACTTGGCTTCGAGAACGATCTCCGTCACACGGTCTATATGGAGCATCAGCTTGAGCGCGTCCCCGCAAGCCAGGGCCCCGACCTCGCCGATCGCATTGGCTCCGTCGAGGACGCCCGCATTCTTCGGATCGAAGAAATGCTCCATGACCTTGTCGGAATATTCCCACATCGCGGCTCTCCCGAAGACGATCAACCGAAAGATTTGCCGCAGGAACAGCTCGACTTCGCCTGTGGGTTCTCGAAAGTGAATCCCGAACCCTCGAGCCCGGTGACGAAATCGACGCGCGTCCCGTCGAGATAGGCCAACGAGCCCTCCTCCACGAACACTTTGACGCCATCGCGCTCGAACACATGGTCCGCGGGATTGGATTCGTTGACGAGACCCATGGTGTATTGGAAACCGGCGCACCCCCCGGCCTCGACCATGATCCGCAGCCCCTCGACTTCCTGCCCGGCGCCCGCAATTGCCGAACGCACCGCGTTCAGGGCGTTGTCTGTGAGTTCGATCATTTGCTTAACCTCTTCCCGGAAAATCACCCGTGGTGAGGAAAGCAACCGCTATGCCAAAATGGATTGCTATCGTGAATCAGTCGATTTGGGGGGCCGATGGCTGTTCGCATTCCCACAATGTCAGAGTTCCGACATGGATGGCGATTCTGCTTCGAAATACGCAGAAATCCGCCCGAAACGATCGCTCGGGCGGCGTCGAATGGGAGTAAAACTCGAGACAGTCAGGAGTCGGAAGGCTTGGCGCGCGATAGCCGGGCCAGAGCGCTCTCGCCGGTCTCATCGCCGAAGCAATCGTGAAAATCGCCGCATTCACGGCAGGTCGGCGCCGCGCAGAGCACGAAACCTTCCATCTCGCACAAAGAGCGATAGAAAAATTTCTTCCATTTCATGTGATCGACATTGCGCTCGGCGAGGCCGGGAAAGCGCTCTCGCATCAAACGGCCGAGCTCGTCGCGCTTGGTCAGACCGAGGTCCTGCCATAAATGACGGGGCGACATCGCGCGTTTGGTCAATATGGAGGCCAACCAGCTCGTCTCTTCGGACGCGTCACCCTTAAATCTCCGCAGAAGCTGGCGGATCTGGTCTTCCTCGTCATCCAGGCCGACCATCTCGGCTTCCATAGAAAGATCGACCATGGCGCGCGCTTCGGGCGCCCACCGATCGATCAGATGTTCGAGTTCGGCCCTTCCCAGCGCCAGCGATTGCCCGAGCGCGCCGGGCCGGCCCTCGGCTTCGCTCACGCCGAGCGCGAGCACACAGCAGAAGACATGCGCCGTGAAAGGATCGTCGCGTCCGAAATCACTCGGACGCGACCGTAACCGCACGTAAATGTCCGCCGGATCCGGCTTCGGCGGCCGGAGCCCGCTCTCCGATCGGCGATCTTCGGAGAGAAAGGCCATCGGTTCAGCCGACCAGCTGGTCGACGGGAACGTGCGTCTGGCAGTCCTTCGGACAGACCTTCGAGCACGCCGAGCACCCGATACAATCCTGCTCGCGCTCGACCTTCATGATCTTGCGGTTGAGCTCGCCGTCGAAATCGTCATCGTCGTCGTCGGTTACGATCCCGAGGATCGTTCCTTCCGCATCGACGCCGTAGAGCGCCATGACGTCCTGCGGACACACTTTGAAGCATCGCCCGCAGCCGATGCATGTCGCCGGATTGATATTGGTCAAATAGGACGGCGTCCAATCGGCGCCGCCTCTGGTTTTGAACGCCCCCATCACGCCGTCTCCAAATCCTTGAGTTTCTGGCGCGCGGCTTCGAGAGCCGCATACGCGTCATAGGTGTCCTGCGCGATCGTGAGAATCGTGCCCCAATTGATCGGCAGCTCTTCCGAGAGATCGTGCAGATTCATTTTCATATTCGTCGCCTTGGCCGAGAGCTTCTTGATCTCGGCCTTCAGTTCGTCGACGGAGCTCATTTTTTCTCTCCTTCGATATCAATAACGCGCGACTTCCGGGAACTTCTCGATCATCTCGACTCCGGCGGTCACGAGTTTCGTGCCTTCGTCGGAGAGCTTCTCCAACGAGTCGAAGCCGAAACGATGAACGTCGCGCAGCTGCTTGTTCACGACGATGAGGCGACCTGCGATGAGCACTTGGCGACCAAAGCCCTCGTGGCTCATCTTGATCATCGGCTGCACCATGACGCCCGTCGCGCGCTCGATCGAAAGCGCGACCGCGTTGTAGAAAAGCTCGACGCGCCAAAGAATCTCGGGATCCGGATCGCCGATCAGCGGCAGCGCCTTACGGGCTTCCTTATCGACGATGTAGGGCTTGATGAGATCGAGGTCTTTCTTGTTCTCCCAGGTGCCGTGTGTATCCTGCGCACGCCACTGCTTGATGAGTTCCTTGATGAAGACGCTCTCAGCCGCGTCATTCGCCGTAATCGTCTCCGTCTCAGCCATTTGCAGCCTCTTCCTCGAAATCGAAGGTTCTTTCCTGGCCCTTCGTCATGACCTTGCGCAACCACGGCGGCGGCGCGCCCTGCAGAACCACCTTGAGCTTCTCCAGCAGATCGACAATATTCTCGGGCTGCGGAACCTTCATCGGGTGTATGCCGGACGCCACGACGCGGGCGGCCCCGGAGCCGCCGATCGCGGCGACGTACAATATCGCGCAGTCCTTGATCGCATCGAGTTTCGGCGCGAGCTTGTCCTCGTTGCCGTCTTCCTGCAGATCGCCCTGGAATTCGATCGCTTCGATGAAGCTGTAACCCTCGGCGGTGAGTTCATAGAGAGCGATATTCTTCGCCCAGCCGAAATGGGCGTCGACTCTTACGAGGTCTTGCGTGGCGAATGCGACTTTCATACTGCCTCCTCGTGGTCAGGCCATCGCGGTGATTTGAACGAGCTCGGGTTTATGCTCGTCGCCGAAATGCGTGACGTTTTCGTCATCCCGGCGCCATGTGTCCGGATCGGGCTCATGCGCCTGCGAGATGAACATATTGCCGATGTTGAAGATGAGCGTTCGGGTGCCTCTATAACCAACTGTCAGCTCGTGCCCCGCCCCCAATCGATCGAAAGTCGGCAGCCCGAGCCGAAAGAGCGGCACCCCCAAGCGCTCGGACGCCTGGCGCCCGTGCGAATGCGTCATCATGAGATCGGCGCCTTTCGACCTATTCTCGAGATCCTCCAGATCGCCGATGAGAACCTCTTCGATCGCGAGCTTCTCCAACACCGGCGAATGGGTGGTCGTCACAGCGCCTTGCAGATGCGCGCCCATCTCCGTCAGCCAGGAGCCGATCGCGAACAAAAGATCCGGCTCGGCGCCGATCGTCACTTTCTTTCCGCCGAAATGGAAATGCCCATCGAGCATCGCGTCGACGAGCTGGCCACGCTGCCGTTTGTATTTTTGAGGAACCGGCCGCCCGCTGATTTTCGACAAGAAGCCGATCAGCTCGTCATTGGGCGCGAGACCGGTAAGACGATCGAACAACACGAACGGAACGCCGTTCCGTCGCTCCAACGTCGTCGCCGCCAGACGCATCTGCTCGCCGACCGCGATCGTCCACGCGGCGGATCCCATAGCGGCCATAGCGTCGCGCGATGTGCCGCCGAGCGTCGTCGGCGTGAAATCTTCCGGCAGATGCCCATCCAACGACCCGGAGAGATCTGGGAGAAACGTCGGCTCCAGCCCGAAGCTCTCGATGATGTCGCGCAATTCGTCTATGTCGCCGGGGGTGAGATGACAGCCCGGCAAAACATTGACTCGCTGAGGCGCTCTTTGAACCGGCGCCTCGCTCGCAGGAACGAAAACCTCGATCAGCTTGGCGACCGCCTTGCCCCAGCCGTCTTGAAACGCGTCTTTGAAATCCGGCGTCGATACATAGACAATTCCCATGTGATCGAGCTCGGGGTGACGCTGGCGCACGAGCTGAATATAGCCGTCGACGTCGTCGCCTTTGGTCTCTGTCACGCCGGTCGAGCAAATGCCGATGATTTCAGGCTTCGCCCGTTTGGCGATATTGACGATCGCCTCTTCGACATTTTCCAACCCGCCGAGAACCGTCGCCACCTCGCTCATCGCAGTGGTCTGGAGCGGAATGGCTTCGCGAAAATGCCGAACGAACAGCACCAGCCCAAAAGATGTGCAGCCTTGTGATCCGTGCAGCAGCGGCATACATCCCTGCACGCCCATGAAGGCGAGCGCGCCGCCGATCGGCTGGCTCATCTTCAATGGATTGACCGCGCAGGCCTTTTTGGAAACTTCGACTCTAGCCATCGGAGCGCCTCACGCGGCTTTCGATGCAGGAACCGCGCCACCGGCGTTGGCTGCCTCGATCATCTGCTCCAAAGTGTCGCGACATCCGCCGCAACCCGTGCCGGCGCGGGTCGCCTCCGCCAGCGCATCGACCGTCGTCAAAGAACCGGCGGCGATCGCGTCCTCGAGGGCGCCGACATTCACGCTGTGGCATTTGCAGACGCGCTTTTCGCGACGCACCTGCTCGGCCTTGACCGGATCGGCGGCGAGCTCGGCCACCTCGGCGGCGATGGCCTCGTTCGCTCGCTCTTCCCAGGTCTTCTCCTGCCACGGCGGCGGGCGGCGGACCTGCTCCCAAACCGGATTGAAGAGCGCCTTGTCGATCTCGTGCACGAGCTCGACCATCCCTTCATAGCCGGCATAGGCGTGATGACGCTCCTGGTTGATGTCGAGCCAGGGCATCTTCGCCTTCAGCGCGATGAACTGCGAGCGGCCGCCCGACAACATGATATCCGCCTGCGCGTCTTTGAGCATTTTATACATTTCGCGCGGCGTCATATCGTCGATCATATGGGCGTCCTGACCCATCAGTTCCTTGATGCGCTCCTTGTCCTCCTTGGTGGACTTCTTGACGCTGGTGCCGACGAGCTCCATGCCGGCTTCCTGCAGAGCGGCGACGACAGACCAGGATTTGACGCCGCCCGTGATGAGCAGAACCTTTTTGCCTGTGAGGCGCTCCTTATAGGGAGCGATGCGCGCCCAGGCGCGCGCTTCCTCACGCTCGATGAGCGCGTCGGTGCGATCCTTCAGCTCCGCGGGGGCGCCGCGCTCGACGAGCAGGCGCGCGATCTCGCGAAGCGAATCGCTCATATCGCCGATGCCGTAGAAAGACCCTTCGAAGAAGGGAATGTCGTAGCGTTCCTCCATCTTGCGAGCGACGTTGATCATCGCTTTGGAGCACACCATCATCGACGCTTTGGCGCGATGGGAATAGGCGACCTCATTGTATTTGCCGTCGCCGGAAATGCAGGACAGGATACGAATGCCGAGCTCGTCGAGCAGAGGTTTCACCTGCCACAACTCGCCGGCGAGATTATATTCGCCGATGATGTTGATATCGTAAGGAGTCGTATATTCCGGCTCCTGCGTCCCGATCACATGTTCGAGGATCGCCTCGCCCGCGAGCTTATTGCCGAGATTCTTCGGCCCCACGAAGCCGGGCGAGTTCACCGGGATAACGGGCTTGTTGAATTTCTTCGCAGCGGCCTTGCAGACGGCGTCGATATCATCGCCGATCATCGCCGGAACGCAGGTCTGATAGACGAAGACCGCCGGCGGATCGTATTTGTCGATGATCTCCTTGATCGATTTGTAGAGGCGCTTCTCACCGCCGAAGACGACGTCGGTCTCGCCGATATCGGTCGTGAAACCGGTGCGGTAGAGGCTGGAGCCCGAAGTCTTGGCTCCGCGATTGTCCCAGGAGTTGCCTTCGCAGGCGATGGGTCCATGAACGAGATGGGCGACGTCGGTGATGGGCTGTAGAGCGATCTTGGCGCCGTCGAAAGCGCATCCACCGGCTGCGGCGCCCGGCGCCAATTGCTTCGTGCAGCCCTTTTTTCGCTCTTTCTCGGATTTGCCCTTGTTCTTGTCGCAACCGGGCTCGTTGAAAACTTCTTGAACTTTTGCGGCCAGCGTGCTCATCCGCGCCTCCTGCAACGGCCATCGCCTCCCACTCTGCGCACGCATTGCGCCAGCGCGGCGATCGACCCGACGGATCAGGCTCTCGTTGTTCCGCCGGGTCGATTGCGGCCCGGCGGAAGCTCGTGAATGTCAGCGAATAATGTCGAAGCTGTAGTCCGACTTCGCGACGACGTTGGTGTTGCGATCGATCTCGTCGAAGACTTTGTCGAGCAGCCACACCAGGACGTTCAGGCCGCCCTGATAGCCCCACACCGGATAGCGGTGATAGTGGTGGCGATCGAAGACCGGGAAGCCGATGCGGATCAGCGGCGTGCCGGTGTCGCGCTCGAGATACTTGCCGTAGGTGTTGCCGATCAGGAAGTCCACCGGCTCCGTGAACAGCAACGAACGCATGTGCCACAGATCCTTGCCGGGATAGGCCTTGCAATTCTTGCCGAAGGGAGAGCTGGCGAAGAGAGCGTTCATCTTCTCTTCCCACACCTTGCCGCCATTGGAGGCCAGCACGGTGATCGGCTCGGCGCCCAGCTCCATCAGGAAGGCCGCGAGGCCGTAGCACAGATCCGGATCGCCGTAGATGGCGAAACGCTTGCCGTGCAGATGGGCCGAGGAATCGGCGATCGCGTCGACGAGACGGCCGCGCTCGCGGGTCAGCTCCTTGGAGATCGGCTTGCCAGTGACCTCGGAAACCTTCATCAAAAATTCATCGGTCGCGCGAACGCCGATCGGATGATGGAAGGAATAGGTTTCCTGGCCGCTCTCGGCGATCAGAGGCAGCGTCTTCTCCGTGGAGAAATGCTGCATCGAGAAGGTCGCCTTGGCGTGGATCGCATTGGCGGCGTCCTCCAGCGTGGTGCCGCCGTCATACATGCGGAACTCGCCGTCGGTGGGCGTATCCCACACGTCGCTCGGGTCGCCGAAGATCGTATATTCGACGCCCATGGAGTCGAACATGCGCTTCACTTCGCGGATATTGCCGACGACATAGCCGTCGAAGCCGCCGATGAAGTTGATCTTCTCGTTCGGGACGCGCTCGAGCTTCGGCGCCGTGCCGGCTTTGCCGTTCCAGAAATGCTCGACCATGCCCTTCATGACATTGTCGTAGCCGGTGACGTGGCTGCCGACGAAGGCCGGGGTGTGAGCGAAGGGAACGTCGTAATCGGCCGGAACCGAACCCTTTTCCTTCGACGTCTTGATGAAGGCGTTGAGGTCGTCGCCGATGACTTCCGCCATGCAGGTGGTGGAGACGGAGATCATCTTCGGCTTATACATATTGTAGGTGTTGGCGAGGCCGTCGATCATGTTGTTGAGGCCGCCGAACACCGCCGCGTCTTCGGTCATCGAGGAGGAGACACAAGAGGTCGGCTCCTTGAAGTGACGCGAGAAGTGCGAGCGATAATAGGCCACGCAGCCCTGCGAGCCGTGCACGAAGGGAATCGTGCTCTCGAAGCCGAGGGAGGCGAACACCGCGCCGAGCGGCTGGCAGGCCTTCGCCGGATTGACGGTCAGAGCCTCGCGAGCGAAGTTCTTCTCCTGATACTCTTTCGTCTTGGCCCACTCGCGAACGCGCTCGACCTCGGCGTCGGGGTGATGATTCTCGAACTCTTTCTTCTTCTTCTCGAACATCTCGAGATATTCCGGCTGACGGAATAGGTTGAAATGGTCGAGAACGTTATCTGCATTCTGTGGCATGTCGATTCCCCTCGTTGTCCGCGAGCGCCCGCTCTCTCGGACCGAGGCGGCGACCCGGCCTCGGTCTCTTCAACGCGAACGGGGAAGACCCCGTTCGCGAAGAGAGCGTTTGCAACTCAGTCGATCAAGCCGCCCACGGCGCCTTGGCGAATTTCCAGACCGGCGAGTTGATCGCCATGTCCATGTCGCGAGCGAAGATCGCGAAGCCGTCATAGCCGTGATACGGGCCGGAGTAGTCCCAGCTGTGCATCTGGCGGAAAGGAACGCCCATCTTCTGGAAGACGTACTTTTCCTTGATGCCGGAGCCGACCAGGTCGGGCTGGATCTTCTCGACGAACTTCTCGAACTCGTAGCCGGTCACGTCGTCATAGATCAGCGTGCCGTCCTTCACATAGTGAGTCGTGCGCTGATAATCGTCGTTGTGGCCGAACTCATAGCCGGTGCCGACGATCTCCATGCCGAGATCCTCATAGGCGCCGATCACGTGACGCGGGCGGAGACCGCCGACGAACAGCATGACCTTCTTGCCTTCGAGGCGCGGACGGTACTTGGCGATCACCGCGTCCATCAGCGGACGATATTTGGCGATGACGCGCTCGGCGCCTTCCTTGATCTTGTCGTCGAAGTGGCTGGCGATCTTGCGCAGCGACTCTTCGATCTTCGACGGACCAAAGAAGTTGTACTCGACCCACGGAACCCCGTACTTTTCTTCCATGTGACGGGAGATGTAGTTCATCGAGCGGTAGCAGTGCAGCACATTGAGCTTCGCGCGAGGGGTCGCCTCGAGCTCGGCGATCGTGCCGTCACCCGACCACTGCGCAACGACGCGGAGGCCCATTTCCTCGAGCAGAATGCGCGAAGACCAGGCGTCGCCGCCGATGTTGTAGTCGCCGATGATCGCAACGTCGTAAGGCGTCGCTTCGAAGAGAGCGGGCTTGCCCTCCATCTTGTCGAACACCCAGTCGCGGATCGCGTCATTGGCCAGATGGTGGCCGAGCGACTGCGACACGCCACGGAAGCCTTCGCAGCGAACCGGAACGATCGTATGGCCGTTGTACTCCTTGGTCTTGGCCTTGGAGACAGCCTCGATGTCGTCGCCGATGAGGCCGATCGGGCACTCGGACTGGACAGAGATGCCCTTGTTGAGGGGGAACAGCTCCTGGATTTCGTCGATCAGCTTGGCGAGCTTCTTGTCGCCGCCGAACACGATGTCCTTTTCCTGGAAGTCCGAGGTGAACTGCATCGTGCCGAAAGTGTCGATGCCCGTCACGCCGATGTAGTAGTTGCGGCGAGACGCCCAGGAATACTGACCGCAGCCGACCGGGCCGTGGCTGATGTGGATCATGTCCTTGATCGGGCCCCACACGACGCCCTTCGAACCGGCGTAAGCGCAGCCACGGATCGTCATCACGCCGGGGATCGACTTGATGTTGGACTTCACGCCGCAATCCGGCTTGCCGTCCTCGAACGTGCCGAGGTGCTTCGCGCGGCGCTTGGCGGTCTTTTCAGGATAAACTTCGAGAACCTCTTTGATCAGCGCCTTATTGCGCGCCTTGAGGTCTTCGATGGATTCGGGTTGAGCCAGGCTCATGACGCCATCCCTTTCTGATTAGTCAGTGTCTGAAAGATCGGCCCGGCCCCGTGCGAGGCCGGGCCGCAAGCTTTCAAACGGATTACGCGATCGCGGCGAGGTCCGCGGCGGTCTTGCCGACCTGCGACTCGTCGACCGCCTTCATGATGCCGTGCTCCATGAGGAGGTCTTCGAGCTCGTCCATGGTGATCGGGGTCGGAATGATGCCGTTGCCCTTGTTCGCATGGACCTTGTTGGCCAGGTTGCGGTAATGGCCGGCCTGCGTGGAGTCGGGAGCGTACTCGACGACCGTCATGCGGCGCAGCTCGGCGTGCTGAACGATATTGTCGCGCGGCACGAAGTAGATCAGCTGGGTGCCGAGCTTCTTGGCGAGGGACTCGGCCAGCTCGTACTCCTTGTCGGTCTGGCGCTCGTTGCAGACCAGCCCGCCCAGGCGCACGCCGCCGGAGTTGGCGTATTTCAGAATGCCCTTGGAGATGTTGTTGGCCGCATACATGGCCATCATCTCGCCGGACATGACGATGTAGATTTCCTGAGCCTTGTTCTCACGGATCGGCATCGCGAAGCCGCCGCAAACCACGTCGCCGAGCACGTCGTAGGAGACGTAGTCGACGCCGTCATAAGCGCCCTGCTCCTCGAGGAAGTTGATCGAGGTGATGACGCCGCGGCCGGCGCAGCCGACGCCCGGCTCCGGACCACCGGACTCGACGCAACGGATGTCCTCGAAGCCGATCTTCATGACGTCTTCGATCTCGAGGTCCTCGACCGAGCCAGCCTCAGCCGCGAGCGACAGGATGGTGTCCTGGGCCTTGGCGTGCAGGATCAGACGGGTCGAGTCGGCCTTGGGGTCGCAGCCGACGATCAGGATCTTCTTGCCCGTCTGAGCGAGAGCCGCGAGAGTGTTCTGGGAGGTCGTGGACTTGCCAATACCGCCCTTGCCGTAGAACGCGATCTGTCGAAGTTCTGACATTTCTGTCTCCTTAAGATACCGTTTCATTGCGATCGGCGCGCACGGCGCGCAGGCCGAAGTCGTTTCGTCCGACCGAGCCCGGCGCCGGTTGCTTGATCGCCCCCTTGGTGATCGGGGCCGCCCAATCCGCAGCCACTCGCCTTGCGGGCCCTGTCTCGCAAGCAGCGTGCCAGCCCTCGAAATCGCCTTATAATTATTTAATCTCAATCAGGTATCGACAGCGCACGCGCCGTCGATCGGGGGTGTGTCAAAGCCGACAGTGATGCGCGGAATCGGACGAAGGGCATTTAGGCGACAGGCTCGTTCGGAACTATTGTAAGAATCGGACGAGCGCTGTCGCGATTGTCGACTGTCGCACGGCATAGCGATTGCTTAGAAAGCGGGCAGTCAACTACGGAGCAGACGAGATGCAAATCGGCGTCGAAACGTCCAGGGCGGTCGAAAACAAGCGCATTTTCGTCGTCGACGACGACGAGATCATTCGGGCGGCGCTTCAGTTCATGCTGCACGATGAATACGAGACCCATGAGGTCGGAAGCCTCGATTTCGCCTTCGACAAGGCGGCGTCGGCAAAGCCCGATCTCTTGATTTTGTCGGAAAATGTCGTGAAGACGGCGGGGCTTCCGATATTGAAGGAAATTCCGCAGCGGATTCCCGGCGTCAAAGTTCTGGTGATCGTGGACTCGCTGCAGAACGGCTTCGGCAAGGAGAGCCAGGCGGCCGGCGCCCATGGCTATATCGTGAAGCCGCTGACGGTCGAGTTCGTGCGGCAGAAAGTGGACGTTCTTCTCGGTCGTCGGCAAGGAGTCGCCATTCCGTTGACCGTTCTCTGACATTCGACGAATACATGCGTAAGTCTATCGAGGCCGGAGCGCTGACTCCGGCCTTTTTGTCGTCGGCGCCCATTTCGCGCGGTTCACAAATGAAAAACGCCCGCGGCGATCGCGGGCGTTTTCGTATTGTCACTACGTCAGCGTCAGACCTGCGGCACGATGATCAGCCGCTCGACGGGATTGCCGTCGATGAAATGCGATTGGACGATTTCATCGATGTCCTCGGGCGTGCGCGGCGCGTACCAGACGCCTTGCGGATAGACGACCATCAGAGGACCGGCGCGGCAAAAGCCGAGACATCCTGTCGCCGTCATGGAGACGTCGGGCAGAGGCTGCGCGCCGAGCTTCGCCTGCAGCCGATCCCATAGCGGCTTCGCGCCGGACGTCGTGCAGCTGCCGCGCGGGTGTCCCGGCGGCCGTTGCTGAAAGCACGTGAACACATGGTACTTGAATACGACTGGAAGGTCTTCGAGCATTTTCGGTTCCTGAATTTGACTTGGTCCGCGCCGATGCGCGCGCGGTTCAAGCGGCCGCGTCGGCGCTGGAGGCGACGATCGCCTGCCCGGTGAGGCTCGCGACGAATTCGGCCAGCGGCGTCTCAATTCGCGTGATGTTCTGCTCGGCGAGGAACTTCGCCTCGTTTTTGGTCAGCGGGCCTTCGATCACCGCCCAATGCTGGTCGGAAGAACGCTTCATGATCTGCCGGGCGAAATTGCGCTCGAGCTGTGTCGTGAAACGGCAACCGAGGAAGAGAAAGCCGCGACCTTTTCGGATCGACTGAACGGCCTCTGGAATCGGCGTCTGAATGTCGATCTCTGTCAGGACCTCGACATAATCGGAGTCAGAGATCACGAAATTCGCCGCCGGCGTCACTGAACCGATCGGCTGATAGAGCAGCGTTTCCCACGACAAGGTTTCTTCGGGCGCCTCGGCGGGAGCTTTGGCGCCCGAGCCGTCGCGGTGGAATTCCTTATTGGGCACGAGCGACGAGTCGGGTCGGAAATAATTCACCCAATAGCCGAAATGTTCGGCCTGCGACACGCCTTGCACAATGCCCCAGCTCTTGCGCCCCGCCAGCGCCTTCTGCTGCAGATCGTCGTACCAGGCGTTGACGACCAGCGGCAGGCTCGGCTGCTCGGCGATCCAATTGTGCAGGACGCTCGGCTCCGGCGAGATCTCGAACGCCTTCTTCATCGCGGCGGAGATGGTCTTGCGATGCTTGAAGTTCTCTATGTATTGAGCCGCAGCGGTGAGGTTGTTGCGGATTTTATGCGGAACGGTCGCGGCCTTGGTCAGCTGCACGACCAGTTCCTCGGGCGAAGCGGGAACCGGGTTCCCGCCTGTCGCCAGCGTCAGCACGCCGGGTCCGAGATAGGGTATCACGAGGCCTCGCTCAAACCCCGTTTTGATTGCGCTCAGCACTTGTGTTTCTCCTCTCGTCGAACCCGGATTGCCTGCTCTGTCACTGAAGCGTGGCGCTCTTGGCGACGTCGAGCTCTTCGGGCGTCAGCTTGAAGGCGCCGCGACCGCCCGACAGCGCCATGTAGTCCATTGCGTAGGCGTTGGTCAGCTTGGTGAACCACTCCTGGCTGGAAAGGCTCGCGGGACGCTCGCCGATCTCCTGCACGGAGCCGTCATTGTAAAAGCGGACATGAATGATGACGGATTTGTCGCTCATCTTGATTCCCCTCCGGTTCTCAGCGACCCGAGTCGAAGCCGAGCAGCTCGACCGTGACGTTCTCGGTTCCGAAATTGGCTTGGCAAGCGAGACGTGATTTCGAGCCCACGCCGACGATCGTGTCCAACTGCTCGTTTTCGGCGCGGGTCGTCTTCGACAGGCTCTTCCTTCCTTCCTGGACGAACAAGTGGCAGGTGCCGCATTTGGCCTCGCCACCGCATTTGCTTTGGATTTTTTCTTCCGCTTTCAAAATTGCGTCCAGGAGTCTGCTGCCCGGCTCAACTTCGATGGTCTTGCCCGACGGCAGAATGGTCAGTACCGGCATGTCGTTCACTCCTCCTTGCCAAAGGTCCTCACAGCATTCGCCCAGCAAGTTTCGAACCACTCTAAACTTCGTGCTAGGCGCGGCGCATGTCTGCGCCTCGCGTCGAAAAACGCGCGCAAACTCACGATATTGGACAGTTTCGATCGCGAGCCGGGAATGCTGCGGACCACTCGCGACGCAGACACGTCCGTTTATCGACAATGATTTCGAGCAAGGATCGGCGCCGGCCGCCGGCCGGCGCCGGGATCACAGATAAATGGCCGTGCCTGCGCCGACATTGATCGAGGCGTCTTTCATCGTGCCGACGATGAAAGCGACTTGGTTTTCCGTCAAATGCGCATGGAACGGGAGAGCCACCGCACGGTCGGCGACTTTCTCGGTCACGAAAAAATTGCCGCGGCGGTAGCCGAGATCGAAATAATAGCGCTGCAAATGCAGAGGATGCGAATAAGCGGAAGCGTCGATCTTTTCGGTCTGCAGATCTTCGATGATCTGATCGCGACTGGACCGCGAGAAGCGCGTGCCGAGGTGCACGACATAGAGGAACCAGTGAACCTCGTCGACATCCGGCGCGATAAAAGGATCTTTGATCCCTTCGAAGGATTTCACATATTGGTAGAACCAGCGCTCGACGCGCGTGCGACGCGCGAGAAGCAGCTCCAGCCGTCGAAATTGGGCGAGCCCGAGCGCTGCGGTAATGTCGCTCATCGCCGCCTGCATGGGAGGATAGGCGCCCAGGACGACGGAAGACCGCTCTGCGACGCGACGGCTGCGCAAATTGCGGATCGCCGAAGCGCGATCGTCGTCATCGGTGACGATCATCCCGCCTTCGCCGCAGGCGATAACGCCGGGCTGAGAGAAGTCGAATATCGAACAATCGCCGAACGAGCCGACGAGCTTGCCCTTGTAGATAGATCCGATCGCCTCGGTGGAGTCTTCAATGAGCACGACCTTCTTCGCCTCGGCCAATTGGCGAAGCGGCTCCCATGGCGCGGGATGGCCGTTGGTGTTGCCGGCGACGATCGCCTTGGTCTTGTCTGTGATGACCGCTTCCGCCTTCTCGGGCGCGAGAGTGCCGGCCCAATAATCTATGTCCGCGAAAACAGGACGAGCGCCACACAGCGCAATGGCGTGCGTCGTCTCACGGAAAGAATGAGCCGAGGCGACGACTTCGTCGCCGGGCCCGATTCCATAGGCGCGCAGGGTGAGCAACAGACCGATCGTGCCGCTGGAGACCGCGATCGCATGTTTGCGGCCGAGATAAGCCGCGAATTCCGCCTCGAACTCCTCGACCTTCGGGCCCGACGACAGCCGCGGCGAAGTAATCGTCTCGACGACCGCGTCCAGATCGCTCTGGGCGAGGTCCGGATCATTCATCGGCAGAACGGACGTCTTCATTGTCGCTCACCTTTTCGGGGCAACCACCAATCCAGTGGCGATAGAGGGGTCTGCGGTGATCTTGACGCAATGCTCGCGCGCGTCGATCAAAAACAAGTCGCAGTTTTCGTAGGTGCGGAACGGCGTCTCATCCTGCATGTCCGCCTTATCGCATCTTATCGCCGTAAGGCCCGGAGCGACTTGCCTCAGAGCGGAAACGGCCGCATGATCGGCGGCCGCCGTCGCGAGCGTCGCGTCGATCGCCTCGAGTTGCTCGGTCGCGATCGGCATTTGTCAGTCTCCACTTATTTTCTTGGCTTCGACCGTGATCGGAAGCGACGTCTCCGCCGCCATCTCCGGCAGCTGAAGCACCCAACCATTGGCGAGCGTCACCGTGCCGCCCCACAATTGAGGGCTCTCCTGTTCGACGATCGGCTCTTCGAGATCCTTCTTCGGCACATAGGCCGAAAGAATGCCGTCGGAACCTCTGCGGATCATGACTTTCACACTGCGCCTCGCTGTTAGATTGACCCTAGTCGTTTAGCAATGTTCATACCGCGAGTCGTGTGAAAAATCGCCGATCAGACCGGCTCGATCTCCTCTTCGAAACAGCCGATCACGGTCTTGCCGCCGAATTCGACGATATAGACCGGCGTGTCGCTCTCGACATGCTGGCCGATCTGGACGATTTCGCCCGGATCGCCGGCTTTGACGAGAAGCGCCTCGGGCTCATGACCCGGATGCGAACCGTCGTTGAAGAGATCGACAGTGGCGCGCACCCGCATACCCCAGTCATATTTGATCATTGAGCCGCCTCTTGGGTCACCACCTCGACGGGCTCGAGCTCCTTTTTGCGCATTCCGACCTTATAGCCGGTCTCCACGAACTCGACGCCGTAGATGTAGAATTGCTGCAAAAATGTGCCGATGCTCGAGACGTAGCCGATTTCGCCCTTTTTGACGAGAATCTCGCCGACATCCTTGCCGGGGAAAGTTCCGTCGTTCCGCACGACCTTTTTCGACTTGACCTTTTCGCCATAATTGAAGGCGGGCGGGTCGTTGAGCTCGACGGCGCCGTCGTCACGGTTGATATTGCTCATATCCGTTCCTCGATGTGGCTGTGGTTGCGCTCGAAAGCCTTCTTGCCAGACGGATCCGGCGTCGCGCCAAGACGCGCCGCCGCGGTTTCCTGCACGATCGGATCCTCGTCGGAGAGAAGCGGTCGAATGTCTGCGAGAGGGGCGCGGCGCGCCACCTCATAGCGCACGCGCCAGTCCGAATCGCCGATGAGATCGGGAAGCTGCGCGACCTCGAGCCGCTGCGTCGCCTCGAAGCGAACGCTCGCATCCGCGTCGGTCGTCATGCGCTTCAGCGCTTGCGGCGCGATGCGCTCCGCCACGACGCGCCTGACCTCGACTTCGGCGTCGTCGATCATCAGCACGAGGAGATCCGGCGAGATGCGACGAGCGACGACTTGGCGAACATAATAGTCTCGATCCTCGATCATCGGCAGAAGATCGATGGGATCCAACCGATGCGCGACACGGATGCGCACCTCCCGGTGCGGATCATTGCGAAGCTTGAGAAGATAGCGATCGGGAAGCCGCCGGGCCGCGGCCCAGCGAACGGTCTCTTCGGGATCGTCCAAAAGCGCTGGAAGGAGAAAAATCTCCACGGCCTTGGCGGCCCAGGCGCGCACTTCGAAATAGGGATGCGCGATATAGTGGCGCGCCAGTTCCGGATTCCAGTCGAAGAAGCGGTCGATCCGACGCGCATAGCGGTCGAATACGCAGGCGCGAAGCGGCTTGCAGCGCCCCTCGGCCAAGAGCTCCTCATGGGGACATCCGGCGCATTCGACAGGGACGCCGAGCCAGTCGACGGCTTCGTCGATCTCGTCAGTCGACATCTTCGGCCTCCCGTTGCGCGAGAACGGTGAGCAGCAAAGTGGCGCCGACCTTGTCGGTCGGGTCGAGCTCGAGGAGCTTTTGCGCGGCCTCTCGCCCTTCTTCATGCTCGCCCATGCGCATCTGCAGATAGGCGTAGCCTTTGAGCACGAACATGAAGAAACGCGGCAGCACGGCCTCGTAATTGGCGAAGTCGGCGTCGCCCTTTCTCACCTCGCGCCAGTCGAGAGGCAAGGAATTGTCGATCGCCGCACGGGTGAGGCATGTCTTTGCGATCTCGAGCGTGTCCTCGAGACGATTCTTGTAAAAATAGAACCGGTAGAGCCCGATCAGCACCGCCACATGGGTCGGAGCCAGGCGACGCGCCTCGAACAAGTGCTGTTCCGCGACATCGCCGAGATGGTAGGAAAGCGCCGCTTCGCGGAGATGACGCTCGGCTTCCGCCGGCAATCCAGCGCCGAAGACAGGGGAAGAGAGAATCTCGTCTCCCGTATCGAAGGCCTCATTGCGTAGAGCGCCATCTCCGTTCAACATGAAGCGTTCCTATCCACTCACGCCACGGGGAGCTCCGGCAGCTCGACGACCGTCTGCGTCGTCGAGGAGCACCCGCAGGCCTTCGCCTTGGGATCGATGAAGGAAAAGCCGGTGGAGGTGGCCGTCTCCTTGAAGTCGATCGTCACGCCATCGAGCAGCAAGCGGCTCTGCGCAGGCAGAAACAGCTTGAAGTTCGGGAAGTCGAACGCCTGCTCGCCCTCACGCGGCGCCGGCTGGACGGAGAATTCCGCGCTCATGCCCGAGCAGCCGCCGGGAGAAACATAGAGGCTCAGACCATAGCCCGGACCGCCGTCGAACATGACGAGGCGACGGATGAACTTCTCCGCGGCGGGAGTGAATTGAATGTTCATGCCGCGCCCCCGGCAGCCTGATAACGCGGCAGCGACGTGTCGATGACGCAGGTGTCGTCGACCGGGCACACGGCGACGCATTGCGGCACGTCGAAATAGCCGATGCACTCGGTGCACTTCTTCGGGTTGATGACGAAGGTTCCGTTCTTCTCGGAAATCGCCACATTGGGGCATTCAGCTTCGCACGCCGAGCAGGACGTGCATTGCGAAGCAACGATCTTATAGGTCATCTGCTTGCTCCTCCATCGAGCCGTCATTGAGTTCGAGAATCGCAGACCTTCGATAACTCGAATTTTCCGCTCATTCGGCGCTTCGATCGAAGCACGGGCCGCAACGCGGCTCGTGCTTCGATGTTGGCGAATGTCTATCGCTTCGGTGTCAGGCCGTGATGAAGGCGCCCTGACGGATGGTCGCGTCGCCACGCTCCTTGTGCTCGATCTCGCCGCTCTTCACCTTGTCGAGATAGCGCTTGAAGTAGGTGATCGCCGATTGCTCGATGAACTCGAAGGCGAATTCATCGACCGGATCGATGCCGGCCTTGACCAGATCGTTCTTCGGGCAGCCGCCGATCTTGGCGACGAACACCGCCGTGCAATCATTGATCGCGCGGATGATCGTGTCGAGGCTGTCCTCCTCGCCATAGCCGCCCTGGCAATACAGGTCGACACGGCGATGACCGACGAACTTCGCGCCAGAGGTGCTGAGCTCGTAGATCTGGAACTCCTTGGCGTGGCCGAAGTGCTCGTTGACGCGGCCAGAGCCCTTGGTCGCCACGGCGATCAGGATCTTGATGTCGACATTGTCCTCGCCGGCGAGCGTCGCCAGCTCGGCGTTCTTGGCGGCGGCGACCTTCAGGCGCTCTTCCTCGACCTTCGTCTGATAAGCCTTGCGGCTCTCGAGATCATAGGTCACTTCCATGGCCATGATCTTGTCGGTCGTGAACTCGGCGCTGCGATCCTCGCCGAGCAGCCCGACCGCGTCGGCGCGGCACTGGCGGCAATGGCGCATCATGTTCATCTCGCCTTCGCAGCTGTCCTGCAGCGCCTTCAGCTCCTGAGCCGTCGGGCCGCGCTGGCCGTTGAGGCCGAACACGGTGCCGTGCTCGGGGGACGAGATGAGCGGCATGATGTTGTGCAGGAACGCCCCGCGCGACTTCACCGCCCGGTTCACCTCGACGAGATGCTTGTCGTTGATGCCCGGGATCATGACCGAGTTGACCTTGCACAGAATGCCGCGCTCGGTCAGCATCTCGAGGCCGCGCATCTGATGCTGCGTCAGAATCTCGGCGGCCTCGCGGCCGTAGATGCGCTTATGGTTGTAGTAGATCCAGGGATAGATCTGCGCGCCGACGTCCGGATCGACCATGTTGATGGTGATGGTGACGTGATCGACATTGAACTTGGCGATCGTGTCGACATGCTCCGGCAGAGCGAGACCATTCGTCGACAGGCAGAGCTTGATGTCCGGCGCAGTCGCGGCGATCAGCTCGAAGGTCTTGAAGGTCTTCTCCGGATTGGCGAGCGGGTCGCCCGGGCCGGCGATGCCGAGAACGGTCATCTGCGGGATCGTCGACGCGACGGCCAGAACCTTCTTGGAGGCCTGCTCGGGCGTCAGCTTCTCGGAGACGACGCCAGGGCGCGACTCGTTGGCGCAATCATATTTGCGATTGCAGTAGTTGCACTGAATGTTGCACGCCGGCGCGACCGCGACATGCATACGCGCATAGTGGTGATGGGCTTCCTCGCTGTAGCAAGGATGATTCTTGACCTTGTCCCAGATTTCCTGCGGCAGGTCGTTCTCGCCGGCGCCCGAGCCGCAGCTCGCCTTGCCGGAACCGCCTGAGGTGCCGCAGCCCTTGTGCTCGGCGATCTTCTGCATCACGTCGTCGATCGATTCAGCCCCGCCGACCGCGGCGGTTTCGGTAGAAAGAGATTCCATGTTCGGTTCCTCACGATTTGAAGAGTTTCAAACCCTTGCGGAACGCAGTCGCGACATATCCGTCTGCCATTGCGCCGGCGCTGTCGCGGAAGCGGTGTCCGGGCCCGAGGTTCGCAACAAGCGTGCCATGCCTCAACGCCGGATTAGCTGATTGAAACTATGAGACAAAAACCGTTTGTTTGGAACCTGTCCAAATACCGACACATGTCGGAAAGCGCCTCAGCAGGCTGTCGTTAACGCGACACTATGCCGCTCGGGATCACTTGTCCGGCTTCCGGCGTCCGCGCGACGTTCCCGGCCGCCGCGGTTTCGCGTCACGCCGTGGGGCCGAGCGGTCGATTGGCGAGGCGCGCGATTGGCGCGACATTTGCCTGCGGGCGCGGCATGAACGATCTCACTCGCGAATCCGACCTCGTGGACTTCGGCGAATTGTCGCCGGCCGTCAATGAACTCTTGCAGAAGGGCGTCCTCGCCTATCGAAGCGACAAGGCGCGCGCGGACGAATTGTTTCGAGAGGCGCTCGAGCTGTCTCCGCACGAGCTGCCCGCCTATTACTGCCTCTATAAAATTCATACTTATATGGGCAATCTGGAAATCGCCTGGATCGTCGCGAATCAGGGCCTCGAGGAAGCGCTGCGCCAATGCGGCTGGCCGCTCGATCCGCATAGCTGGCCGCTGAAAGAAACGGCGCCGGGCTCGCCGGAGCGCTTCGCATTGTACACTTTGAAGGCGTTGAGCTTCATCCAGCTCAAGCGCGGCAATAAGCCGAAGGCGATGGAAAATCTGGATATTTTGAAAGTGCTCGACCCCAAAGGATACGTCGGCTGGACAGTGATTTACGAGCTAGCGCAAGGCGTTGCCTGAATCGAGCGGCGCAGGCTCGTCGTCCGCCGCGAGTCTGCCCAGAAGACGTCACAGCAACGGCACGTTAGTTGCTAATCATTCCACAGTGAACTATCGATTCCCGCGGAACGTCAGGCACGTCGATGGGATACGAAGCTGGAAGCAGCATGAACACGGCTCAGGCTCGCGCGTTCGACCCGAGCGAATCTGCTCTCGTCGGAATCTACGAAATTTCGAAACTGTTGGCCTCGCCCAACCGGCTCGAGAAAACGCTGGCGGGGGTGCTGGCGCTGCTGTCGAGCTTTCTCGACATGCGGCACGGCCTCATCGCTCTGCTCGATTCACATGGGGACCCGGAAGTGGTCGTCGGATCGGGCTGGAGCGAAGGAAACGCCAAGAAATTCTTCGAGCATCTTCCCGAGCGCGCGGTCGGCCAGATCGTCGCGACCAAAATGCCGCTGGTGGTCGAGAATGTCATGGCCTCGCCGCTGTTCGAGGGCACGGATCTCTCCGAATGGGGTCCGACGGATGGGCAGCCCTTTTCGCTGATCGGCGTTCCGATCAAGGAAGGCGACTCCGTCGTCGGCACATTGACGGTCGATCGCGTTTATAGCGACCGCTCATCCGTGCGCTTCGATCACGACGTCCGCTTCCTGACAATGATCGCCAATCTGGTGGGCCAGACGCTTCGGCTCCACAAGCTGATCGCCCGTGATCGCGATCGGCTGATGCAGGAGAAGGCCAGGCTCGAGAAGGGCGACCGGGTCGCGCATGTGGAGGCGCGGCTGGAAGGCATAAAAGGAATCGTCGGCGACAGCCCGGCGGTCAGAGCGGTCGTCGAGAAGATTCGGGTGGTCGCGAAAGCCAAATCGACCGTGCTGCTGCGGGGCGAGTCCGGCACTGGCAAAGAGCTGTTCGCGGCGGCGATCCACAATCTCTCGCCACGGCAGAGCAGGCCCTTCGTCAAGCTGAATTGCGCGGCCCTGCCCGAAAGCGTTCTGGAATCCGAGCTTTTCGGGCATGAGCGAGGCGCCTTCACCGGCGCCGCCGCCTTGCGCAAAGGCCGCTTCGAGCTCGCCGACGGCGGCACTCTGTTCCTGGACGAGATCGGCGACATCACGCCCGCATTCCAGGCGAAGCTGCTGCGCGTGCTGCAGGAAGGCGAATTCGAGCGCGTCGGCGGCACGCGGACGATGAAGGTCGATGTGCGCTTCGTCTGCGCCACCAACCGCAATCTCGAGGAAGCGGTGCAGAAGGGCGAATTCCGCGCCGATCTCTACTATCGGATCAGCGTGGTGCCGATTTTCCTGCCGCCGCTCCGCGAGCGAAGGGGCGATCTCGCGCCGCTCGCCAATGAATTCCTGCGCCGCTTCAATAATGAGCAGAATGTCCATCTGACGCTTTCCGAGTCGGCGATGGAAGTGCTCAATGAATGCAGCTTCCCGGGCAATATTCGGGAGCTCGAGAATTGCGTCTATCGCACTGCGACGCTGGCGCGCAACGACGCGATCGTAGACAAGGATTTCTCCTGTCGCAACGACGGCTGCCTGTCCTCCGTGCTCTGGAACGGCTCGCGTGAAACCTCGATCGGCGGGCTCCATCCGCCGAGCTTCACGCCTTTGCCGATCGTGTCCAAGCCGCAGGCTCCGCCGCCGCCCGCGCGGCCCGCGGTCGCGCGGGCGCCTGTCGTCGAGGAGCCGGAGGCTCCCGTCGCCCCGGCGCAACCTGCCGCCTGTCCCGGCGCCGAGAACTGCACCGTCATCGAGACGGATCATCGTTCCGATCGGGACAAGCTGATCGAGGCCATGGAACAAGCCGGCTGGGTGAAGGCCAAAGCGGCTCGGCTTCTCGGGCTCACCCCCCGGCAAATCGGCTATGCGCTGCAAAAATATGATATCCCTGTAAAGAAGTTTTGATTCCACGAAAGAAGACGGCTCCCAATGGCCGCAGAACCAGAGAGAATCAGCGACGATCCGCTCGACTGGCGCGGACGTCCCATTCGCTGCAGGGAATGCTCCCATGTGGCGCTCAATCTCGAAGGCTTGTGCCGCAAGGGCTCGGCCTGCGTGCGCGATCGACGCGCGAAACGCGTCGATCTTTTCTTTCGCGGGCATCCGCAACTGGCTGATTCCTATCTGGATCACGCCTATTTCGAGGTGCGCGCGCGCGCGGCTCGTTACGCCTCGGTCCTGCGGCTGCCGCCTCTACTCGACGATCCTGAGCCGGAGGTCCGCGCGACTGTGGCGTCGCGCCTCCCCGCCGCGCGCATCGCGCATCTCGCGCATGATCCAGAGCCGCGCGTGCGCATCGTCATCGCCAATCGGCTGGAGGGCGCCGCGCTGCTCGCCATGTATTCGGATCCGGATTATCTGGTCCGCATTCATGTGGTTCGACGCATAGCCCCGGAATTGCTCACCATCGCCGTCCATGACGAAGATCCGGAAGTCCGGCGCTGGGTGGCCCGCCGTATCCCGTTGGACAAGCTGCATCTCCTGATCAAGGATCCGGAGCCGCTCGTCCGCCTCGTCGTCGCCGAGCGGCTGCCCGAGGACCGCCTCGTGGCGATGAGCAAAGACGAGGATCTGCGCATTCGCTTCACCGTCGCGGAGCGATGCGCGGCGGAATTGCTGCCCGCTTTCCTCGATGACGAGGACGAGCTGGTCCGCGCCTGCGCAAAAGCGCGGCTGGAAGGCGACTGACCATCTGCGTCGGCCAGCGGACCGCCCATGGCCGCGGCAGAAGCGTCGGTCCCCCCCAAAAAAGCAATCCAGAGCCGAAACAGCCCCTGGATTGCGTGATCGAAACCGTGATGTCCGGTCGCGTCAGACCGGGCGATTCTCGTTGCGGTTGCGCACCGGACCCATCACTTCCAGGCCCTTCTCGAAGGTGATCTTCTCGAAAGTCTGGTCGAAGGCGATGCCCGCATTGGCGACGGCGTCGATCTTGCCGGCGGTCGTGGCTTTCTTGAGATCGTTCTTCTCTATGTAGAACAGCTCGAGCAGTTCGTTGTAGACTGTCGATTCGTCGATCGGCAGCACATAGAAGTTGATGCCGTCGATCTCGACCTGATATTTGCTGAGCAGATCGATATTGTTGGCGAAGATGAAATATTTGCCTTCCGGGCTGAGCAGTCCCTTCAGCACTTCGGCGACGTTTCCGAGATGCTCGAAGGAGAGGACCCACTGCGCGAAGAAGTCGAAGGTGGGCTTGCCGGCTTCCGCCACCGCAATGACCTGATCGGAGCAGAGTTCCGGCGGGCGCGCCTCATCGGCGAACTGTTGGGCGAATTTCAGGGCGAGCTTGCCGCGGAAGCCGAAGCGCCCCGCCTTCTCGGTCGGTCCCTTGTGAACCGGGCTGAGCAGCCGCTTCTGCTCTTCCAAAGTCGCAAACGCCGTTTCAGTGATGCTTGTCATGTTGATTATCCGGATCGTTACGTAGCCAATCCGCCAATTTGGCGAAGTTCTGCTTCAGGGAGTCACGCAGTCTCACATCATCGACCACCTCATCGAGCGCGCCAGTCATGCAGGCCATCCATGCATCGCGCTCGGCAGGGCCGATCGCGAAACCCATGTGACGCATCCGCAACCGAGGATGTCCCCGCTGTTCCGAATAGCTCTTCGGTCCGCCCAGCCATTCGGCCAGATAGAGCTTCAGAACCGCCTTGGTGGGGCCGAGATCCGCAGCATGAATCGCGCGAATGTCACGCGCCTGCGGCAGCTCGTCCATATTGCGGTAGAACGTCTCGACGAGACGGTCGATCGCATCCTGTCCTCCGATGACGTCGAATGCGGTCTTTGTCGATTCCACGGCGTCCATTGTCATGCCTCGCGAGCAAGCAAATCATATGCCGAAGCACGGGCCTATCGCGCGGCGCGCGGCGACGCGGCGAGGCCCGCAGAACTTCGCGGAACACTCCCGCTCCGGCGCCGGACATTGCCCGAATTCGGCCGCGACGAGAGAATAAAAGGCAGGACAAGACACAAATTTATGCAATTGCGACTTTGGCGCCCGATTTCGGCGCGGCCCGCACTTGACAGGCGAGGGGGCCCCTTCCTATGTCTCGACCAGCCTGCTGGCACTCGCCCTCTTTGAGTGCTAATAGGCATTTTATTCAATCTTTCGCCCGCGCGCTCCGGCCGGGCAGCAACGAAGGAAGACGACATGGCGTTCCGTCCCCTCCACGACCGCGTCGTGGTCAAGCGCCTCGAAGGCGAAGACAAGACCAAAGGCGGCATCATCATTCCGGACACCGCGAAAGAGAAGCCCGCCGAGGGCAAGATCATCGCCGTCGGCCCGGGCGCCCGCGACGAGAGCGGCAAGCTCGTCGCCCTCGACGTGAAGGAAGGCGACCGCGTGCTGTTCGGCAAATGGTCCGGCACCGAGGTCAAGATCGACGGTGAAGATCTCCTCATCATGAAGGAAAGCGACATTCTGGGCGTGATCGCCTGAGCCGCTAGACCCTCGCACCTTATTCTCTTCAACGGAGCCGAACGAAAATGGCAGCCAAGGACATTCGTTTTTCCTCCGACGCCCGCGACCGTATCCTGCGCGGCGTCGAAATCCTCGCCAATGCGGTGAAGGTCACTCTCGGCCCCAAGGGCCGCAACGTCGTCATCGAGAAGAGCTTCGGCGCTCCCCGCATCACCAAGGACGGCGTCACCGTCGCCAAGGAGATCGAGCTCGCCGACAAGTTCGAGAATCTCGGCGCGCAGCTCGTTCGTGAGGTCGCCTCCAAGCAGAACGACCTCGCCGGCGACGGCACCACGACGGCGACCGTGCTCGCCGCGGCCATCGCCAAGGAAGGCGCCAAGGCCGTCGCGGCCGGCCTCAACCCGCAGGATCTGAAGCGCGGCATCGACCTCGCCGTCGAGGCGGTCGTCGCCGACCTCAAGAAGAATTCCAAGAAAGTCACCTCCAACGACGAGATCGCCCAGGTCGGCACCATCTCGGCCAATGGCGACAGCTTCATCGGCCAGGAGATCGCCAAGGCGGTGCAGAAGGTCGGCAATGAGGGCGTGATCACGGTGGAAGAGGCCAAGAGCCTCGACTCCGAGACCGTCATCGTCGAAGGCCTGCAGTTCGACCGCGGCTATCTTTCCCCCTATTTCATCACCAACGCCGAGCGTCTCGTCGCGGAGCTCGAGGACCCCTACATCCTCATCCACGAGAAGAAGCTGTCGACGCTGCAGCCGCTGCTGCCGATCCTCGAGGCCGTCGTGCAGACCGGCAAGCCGCTGCTCATCATCGCCGAGGATGTCGAGGGCGAGGCTCTGGCCACGCTCGTCGTCAACAAGCTGCGCGGCGGCCTGAAGATCGCGGCCGTGAAGGCCCCGGGCTTCGGCGATCGTCGCAAGGCGCAGCTCGAGGACATCGCCATCCTCACCGGCGGCCAGGTCGTCTCCGAGGATCTCGGCATCAAGCTCGAGAACGTCACGCTTCCCTTGCTCGGCCGCGCCAAGCGCATCCGCATCGACAAGGAGAACACGACGATCATCGACGGCGCCGGCGAGAAGAAGGACATCGAGGCCCGCGTCGCTCAGATCAAGGCTCAGGTCGAGGAAGTCACTTCGGACTACGACCGTGAGAAGCTGCAGGAGCGTCTCGCCAAGCTCGCGGGCGGCGTCGCGGTGATCCGCGTCGGCGGCGCGACCGAGGTCGAGGTGAAGGAGAAGAAGGACCGCGTCGACGATGCGCTGAACGCCACCCGCGCCGCGGTGCAGGAAGGCATCTCGCCCGGCGGCGGCGTCGCCCTGCTGCGCGCCATCGCCGTGCTCGGCGACGTCAAGGTCGCCAATTCCGACCAGAAGACCGGCGTCGAGATCGTCCGCAAGGCGATCCAGGCTCCGGCCCGTCAGATCGTCGACAACGCCGGCGGCGACGGCGCGGTCGTGGTCGGCAAGCTGCTCGAGGCCACGGACTACAGCTTCGGCTATGACGCTCAGTCCGGCGAATATGGCGATCTGGTGAAGCTCGGCATCATCGACCCGACCAAGGTCGTCCGCACGGCTCTGCAGGACGCGGCTTCCGTCGCGGCGCTCATCGTCACCACCGAGGCGACGATCACCGAGCAGCCGAAGAAGGACAGCGGCCCGGCTCTGCCGCCCGGCGGCG
The DNA here is from genome assembly GCF_018887255.1 of Methylosinus sp. KRF6. Lineage (NCBI taxonomy): Bacteria > Pseudomonadati > Pseudomonadota > Alphaproteobacteria > Hyphomicrobiales > Methylocystaceae > Methylosinus > Methylosinus sp. KRF6. The sequence continues at coordinate 2,269,813 of NZ_JAHLJF010000001.1, forward strand.
GCATGGGCGGCATGGATTTCTGATCTCCATCCGAGACAGGAAATAAAGAAGCCCCGGAGCGATCCGGGGCTTTTTTGTCGAATGCGTGGACAAAACCGCGACGATTGCGACATTGCAGGATCGAGCGCGCTCGTCTAGCATCACACTGCTTCGCCCCTCGACGGGCGAGCCGAAACGCAAGAGCGCGAGGGGAGAGAAATGGCCGACCATCATCACGAGGCTTCGTCAGACATTGCGGAGCATCTCGCCACCTATAACGGCTTTCTGACGCTGCTGAAGGTGGGAACGGCGGCCAGCGTCGTCACGCTGCTTCTGCTGTATTTCTTCCTCGCGCGCTGAAGACCCGGCGCGTCGATCGCCGATGCGCCGCTCCACGGGTCCTCTCTACAGTTTCTGACCGAATGCGAACCGCGCGGCCATCCGGCCACGCGAAACCGATTCTCCGCAAAATGGAGTTTCGTCAATGCGCATTGCTGTTCAAGCCGAGACTGACAAAAACGAGACGCGCGTCGCCGCGACGCCGGAAACCGTCAAGAAGCTCGAGAACCTCGGCGCGGAAGTCGTGGTCCAATCGGGCGCCGGAGCCATATCCGGCTTCTCCGACGCCGATTACGCCGCCGCCGGCGCCGCCATAGCGCCGAGCGCAGCAGCCGCCTCCGACAATGCCGAGGTGGTGCTGCGCGTGCGCCGACCGGCGCCGGGCGAGCTGTCCGGCATAGCGCGCGGCGCCGCAATCGTCGCCATCGCCGATCCTTTCGGACATGAGAAAGAGCTCGCCGCCCTCGCCCAGACCGGCGCGACGCTCTTCGCCATGGAATTCATGCCGCGCATCACCCGCGCGCAGGTGATGGACGTTCTCTCCTCCCAGGCCAATATCGCCGGCTATCGCGCCGTCATCGACGCCGCGGCGGAATATAGCCGCGCCATTCCGATGATGATGACTGCGGCGGGCACGGTTCCGGCCGCCAAAATCTTCATCATGGGCGTCGGCGTCGCCGGCCTGCAGGCGATCGCCACCGCGCGCCGACTCGGCGGCATCGTCTCCGCCACCGATGTGCGGCCCGCCACCAAGGAGCAAGTCGAGTCGCTCGGCGCGAAATTCATCGCCGTCGAGAATGACGAATTCCGCCAGGCCGAGACCTCCGGCGGCTACGCCAAGGAAATGTCGCCGGAATACCAAGCCGCGCAGGCGGAGCTGGTCGCGGCGCATATCGCCAAGCAGGATATCGTCGTCACGACGGCGCTGATTCCGGGCCGGCCAGCGCCCGTGCTCATCTCGGCGGCGGCGGCGCGCTCCATGCGCGCCGGCTCGGTCATCATCGATCTCGCCGCCGAGCGTGGCGGCAATTGCGAGCTGACCAAGCCCGGCGAAACGATCATCGACAATGGCGTGAAGATCGTCGGCGCGGTCAATCTCGCCGGCCGCCTGCCGGCGACGGCCTCCAGCCTCTACGCAAAAAACCTGCTCGCCTTCGTCGAGACTCTCATCTCCAAAGAGACGAAGACTCTGGCCATCGATTGGAACGACGAATTGGTGAAGGCGACGGCCCTCACCCGCGACGGCGCCGTCATCGATTCGCGATTTGCGGCTTGATCACGCCGGCCCCGTGAGGGCCGAGCGAAGAAAGGGCGTTGGCACATGGCATCCGACACGACTCAGCAAATGCTCGAAACGGCTCGCCGCGCAGCCGAGGCGACGCGCCAGCTCGCCGATCAGGCGCAATCCTATTCCGACCAGCTGGCGCAAGTGGCGGCGGCGGCCTCCTCGCACGGCCTCACCGGCGGCGTCGATCCGGTCGTCTTCCGCCTCGCGATTTTCGCGCTGGCGGTTTTCGTCGGCTATTATGTCGTCTGGTCGGTGACGCCGGCGCTGCACACGCCGCTGATGTCCGTCACCAACGCCATCTCCTCCGTCATCGTCGTCGGCGCGCTGCTCGCGGTCGGCGTCGACCCAAACGCCGACGCCAGCGGCGGCGCGTGGTGGGCGCAATGGTTCGGCTTCGTCGCGCTCGGCCTCGTCAGCGTGAATATTTTCGGCGGCTTCATGGTCACCGAACGTATGCTGTCGATGTACAAGAAGAAGGGCTGAGCCATGAGCGGCAATCTCGCGGTCCTTCTCTATCTCGCCGCCGGAATTTTGTTCATTCTGGCGCTGCGCGGCCTGTCCTCGCCGGCGACGTCGCGACAGGGCAATCTCTACGGCATGATCGGCATGGGCGTCGCCGTGGTGACGACGCTGCTGCTGCGCGCGCCGAGCTTCAGCGGAATTTTGTTCATGTTGTCGGGCGTCGCCATTGGCGGCGGAATCGGGGCGTGGCAGGCGCGCACCGTGCTGATGACGGAAATGCCGCAGCTCGTCGCCTTGTTCCATTCCTTCGTCGGCCTCGCCGCAGTTCTCGTAGCGGGCGCTGCTTTCAATGCGCCGCAGGCTTTCGGCATAGGCGCGCCCGGCCACATCGAAGGCGGAAGCCTCTTCGAAATGTCGCTCGGCGCGGCGATCGGCGCGATCACATTCTCCGGCTCGATCATCGCTTATATGAAGCTCGCCGAAAAGATGAGCGGCAAGCCGATCCTGCTCGCCGAGCGTCACACGATCAATATTCTGCTGGGGCTGGCGCTGCTCGGCTTCACCGTCCTGTTCGCGACGACGGAGAGCGGCTTCTGGCTGTTTCTCATCATTCTCGTCGCTTTCGTGCTCGGCGTGACGCTCATCATTCCGATCGGCGGCGCCGATATGCCGGTCGTCGTGTCCATGCTCAATTCCTATTCGGGCTGGGCGGCGGCAGGCATCGGCTTCACGCTCGGCAATCTCGCGCTCATCATCACCGGCGCGCTGGTCGGCTCCTCGGGCGCCATCCTCTCGTACATCATGTGCAAGGGGATGAACCGCTCCTTCGTCTCCGTCATTCTCGGCGGCTTCGGCGGCGAGACGGCGGCGGCGACGGGCGCGGTGGAGAAGCGCCCGGTCAAGCAAGGCTCGGCTGAAGACGCCGCCTACATCATGCAGAACGCCGGCAAGATCATCATCGTGCCGGGCTATGGAATGGCGGTGGCGCAGGCGCAGCACGCGCTGCGCGAGATGGCGGACCTTCTGAAAAAGGAAGGCGTCGAGGTGAAATACGCCATTCATCCCGTCGCCGGCCGTATGCCCGGCCATATGAATGTGCTGCTCGCCGAGGCCAATGTTCCCTATGACGAGGTCTTCGAGCTCGAGGACATAAATTCCGAATTCGCCCAGGCGGATGTCGCCTTCGTCATCGGCGCGAACGACGTGACCAATCCTTCCGCCAAGACCGATCCGCAATCGCCGATCTATGGCATGCCGATCCTCGATGTCGAGAAGGCGAAGACGGTTCTGTTCCTGAAGCGCGGCATGGGCTCCGGCTATGCCGGCGTCGAGAATGAGCTGTTCTTCCGCCCCAATACGATGATGCTGTTCGGCGACGCGAAAAAGACCGTGGAGCAGATCGTCAAAGCGCTCGCGCATTGAGGCGACGAGCGCCCCTCTCCCGCGCAAGCGGGGGAGAGGGCGCTCAGCGCCGCCCGGCCTGACTCGCTATGCGCAACAGCGCGCGGCCTGCCTCCATCTCCGCCAGAGCGGCATTGGCGCGGGCGCGATGATTGGCGTCGCGCAAGGCCGGCAGCAGCGCCGCCACTTTCGCCGCGGACCAGATACGCAAATGCTGCTCGAGCTGCGGCCGCTGCGAGAAGCCGAAACCGCTGCGCATCAAAATGGTGATGCCGAAATCCGGCCGTCCCTCGCGATCCACGGTGAGCCGCGCGCGATGCAGCGCCATCGCGTAGCGCAGCGCGCCGTTCAATAGCTGCCCGGCGTCGCCGCCGCCGGCGACCGCTCTGTCGAAGGCTTCGCCAGCGGCGTCGGCCTGCCCCGAGAAAGCGTCCAGCACCAAGCGATCGGAGGCGATATTGGAGGCATGCGCGACGATATCCTCGACATCGCCGGCCTCGATCGCGCTCGCGCCATGCTTATAGAGCATCAGCTTGGCGAGCTCGGAACGGCTCATGCGGCGATCCTCGCCGAGCGCCGCCTGCAGCAGCAGCCGCGCTTCCGGCGTGACGGAAAAGCCCGCCTCGCGCAGGCTGTTGTCGATCAGCGCATGCAAATCCTGCTCATCGTCTGGATTGCACTCGATCGCCGCGGCGATCTTGGACGGCTCGATCAGCTTGCGCAGCGGCGCATCGCGCTTCAGCGCGCCGGCCGTGAGCACGATGGCGCAATCCACAGGCGGCGCGGCGAGCAATTGCTCGAGCGGCGAGACAATGGATTTGCCGCCCGTCTCGACGATGATCGCGCGCCTGCCGCCGAACAGCGGAATCGTATTGGCTTCGTCGAGCAGCGACAGCGGATCGGCCGCGACCGCGTCGCCGCTCATCTCCACGCATTGAAACGGATCATGCCGATCGTCGACGCGCTGCGCGACAATGGCGAGCGCGCGCTCGCGCACGAGGCCGGCATCGGCGCCATGGAGCAAGAACATGAAGACATTGGCCGGCGGCGCCTTCACGAAGCGCTCGGCGTCGCGGGTCTTGATGGCGGTCATGGGCGCTCGGGTAACGGCGAGTAGCGAGTAGCTCTACTCGCTATTCTCTCTCACTTCGACAACGCCGTCGCCACCCGCGTCCGGATCATATCCGCTATGACTTTGGCGTCGCGAATCTCGCCGTCGCGCGCGGCGCGCACATTGGCGAGACGATTGCTGAAACGATCATAGCTGGCGACGCCGAAAGCGACGCCTTTGGTGATGACCTGCTCGTCGGCGATATTGATGAGCTTATATTCGGCGTCGACGATCACGGTCGCCGATGTCGCGCGGCCGGTGACAGTGTCGAGGATCGGCGTCTGCACACGCTCCTTCAGCGCGACCATGAGCCGATAGCGCGGCGGCTCGTCCGAGCCTGTGCCGTTCAGGGCGAAGATCAGCTCGTTGCGGACATAATGGCCGATGCGGTCCGGGATCGGATCGACCGCGACCGCATGAAGCTCCGCCGTCAGCGGGGCGTCGGTCCCGATGGGGCCATAGAGCGGCTGCACTGTGCAGGCCGAGAGCGCCAGAGCGGCGAAAACGCCGAAGACAGCCGGGCCAACGCCGGAAAGGGTGCGCCTCACCCTCCGCTTCAGGGGGAGGGTCGGACCGCAAAGTGGTCCGGGGTGGAGTCGCTTCCGAGACTCGGGCGTCACCCCCTCCCGCTCGCCTGCGGCGATCGACCTCCCCCCTCCAGGGGGAGGTGGAAACGCCCCTCGGCCCGATTCGGAAGGGGACAGAGCGCGCCGCCGTTCAAACGACCACATTGACGATCCTCTTGGGAACGAGAATGAATTTCTTCAACGGCTTGCCTTCCATGGCGCGCAGCACGGCCTCCTGCGCCAGCGCGTCCTCGCGGATCGTCGCCTCATCGGCGTCATGGGCCACGAGAATCTCCGCACGCTTCTTGCCGTTCACCTGCACCGGCAAGCTTATCATGTCCTGCGCGACGAGAGTAGGATCGGCCTCCGGCCAAGGAGCCAGCGAGACGATCTCGGAATGGCCGAGATCGCTCCAGCACTCCTCCGCCACATGCGGCGTCATCGGCGCGATCAGCTGCACGAACACATCCGCCGCCTCGCGGAAAGCGAAGGCGAGATCAGCGGAGACCGGAACCGTCTCCACCTTGTCGAGCGCCGCGGTCAGCTCATTGGCGTATTCGCGAATGCGGGCGATCGCCGTGTTGAAGCGCAGGCGCTCGATATTGTCGCCGACGGCGGCGATGGTGCGATGCGTCGCCTTGCGCACATCGAGCGCCGCCGCGCCGAACTCGGCCGGCGCGCCGGCGCCGATAGGCGCCGCGGCATTGGCGAGCTCGCCGGCCAGACGATAGACGCGCTGCACGAAGCGCCAGGCGCCCTGCACGCCCTCCTCCGTCCACACGACATCGCGATCGGGCGGCGAATCGGAGAGCACGAAGAGCCGCGCCGTATCGGCCCCATAGCTGGCGATAATGTCGTCCGGATCGACCGTGTTGCGCTTCGACTTGGACATTTTCTCGATCGCGCCGATCGCGACCTCCTCGCCCCCCTCGATGAGGAAAGCGCGGCGGCCCTTGTCGCCGGTCTCGAAACGCAGCTCGCTGGGCGCGACCCATTTGCCGGAGGCGGCGCGATAGGTCTCATGCACCACCATGCCCTGGGTGAAGAGGCCGGCGAAAGGCTCGGCGACGCCGCCATGGCCCGTGTCGCGAATGGCGCGCGAGAAGAAGCGCGAATAGAGCAGATGCAGAATCGCGTGCTCAATGCCGCCAATGTACTGATCCACCGGCAGCCAGCGCGCGAGCTGCTCTGGCGCGGCGGGCGCCGACTCATTGTGCGGATCGGTGAAGCGCGCGTAATACCAGGACGAATCGACGAAAGTGTCCATCGTGTCGGTTTCGCGCCGCGCGGCGGCTCCGCATTTCGGACAGGCGACAGTCTTCCATGTCGGATGATGGTCGAGCGGATTGCCCGGTCTGTCGAAGGTCACATCCTCCGGCAGCTTCACGGGAAGATCGGCGTCCGGCACGGGCACGACGCCGCAATCCGGGCAATGAATGATGGGGATCGGACAGCCCCAATAGCGCTGCCGCGAAATGCCCCAATCGCGCAGCTTGTAATTGATCTTGCGCTCGCCCTGCGGACGGCCGTGCAGTTGCGCGGTCTCGAGGCGCTTGGCGACCTCCTCCTTCGCCTCTGCGACGGTGAGCCCGTCGAGAAAGCGCGAATTGACGAGCCGTCCCTCGCCGTCGAAAGCCGTCTCACTGACGATGAGAGTCGCAGGATCGACGCCCTCCGGGCAGACGACCGGCGTCGCGCCGAGGCCGTAAGCATTGGCGAAATCGAGGTCGCGCTGGTCATGCGCCGGGCAGCCGAAGATCGCGCCCGTGCCGTAATCCATCAGGATGAAATTGGCGACATAGACGGGCAGCGTCCAAGAGGGATCGAAGGGATGGACGACGCGCAGGCCCGTGTCATAGCCCTTCTTCTCGGCGGTCTCGATCGCCGCCACCGACGTGCCGATATGACGGCATTCCTCGGCGAAAGCGGCGAGCGCCGGGTCCTTCGCCGCGGTCGCGCGCGCGACCGGATGGTCGGGCGCCAGCGCGACGAATTTCGCGCCGAACAAAGTGTCCGGCCGCGTGGTGAAGACCTCGATCTCGCCCATCGGATCGCCGGCGATGGCGAAGCGCGCCAGCAGCCCTTCCGAGCGGCCGATCCAATTGCGCTGCATCAGCCGCACCTTCTCCGGCCAGCGATCGAGCGTGTCCAGCGAGGTGAGAAGATCATCGGCGTATTTGCCGATGCGCAGGAACCATTGCGTCAGCTCGCGCTGCTCGACCAGCGCGCCGGAGCGCCAGCCGCGCCCGTCGACGACCTGCTCATTGGCGAGCACGGTCATGTCCACCGGGTCCCAATTCACCTTGGACTGTTTGCGGTCGACGAGGCCGCCGGCGAGGAAATCCAGGAACAGCTTCTGCTGATGCTTGTAATAGGCGGGGTCGCAAGTGGCGATCTCGCGCGACCAGTCGAGCGACAGGCCCATGGATTTCAGCTGCGTCCGCATGCTCGCGATATTGGCGTAGGTCCAGGTCGCCGGATGCGAGCCGCTCTGCTGCGCGGCGTTCTCCGCCGGCAGGCCGAAAGCGTCCCAGCCCATGGGATGCAGCACGTCGAAGCCCTTGGCGCGCTTGTAGCGGGCGATGACGTCGCCCATGGAATAATTGCGCACATGGCCGACATGAATGCGCCCCGACGGATAGGGGAACATTTCGAGCACGTAATATTTCGGCTTCGTCGTATCGCCGGAGGTGAAAACCTGCCGCTCGTCCCAAATCTTTCGCCATTTGGGCTCGGCCGCGGCGAAGTCGTAGCGTTCTGGTCTCATGGGTCCGAGCGGTCCTGATCGAATTGTGGAGTTTCGCCTGTAATGCCGGGCGGGGCGGGGCTTGTCAAAGGCGCCTCTCGCCGGGAAGCAGTGCGCGTGCTATATCCGGGCCATGTCGGCGCAAGTGCTCTTCAACCCCCTCGCCTATATCGATCGCCTCACCCGCGGCGGCTTCTCGCCTGAGCAGGCGCGCGCCTCCGCCGAGGCGTTGGAGACGGCGTTCTCCGAGAGCGTGGCCACAAAGGCGGACGTCGGCGAGGTTCGGCACGACATGGAATTGCTGAAGCGCGACCTCGCCGAAGTCGAAGGGCGCTTGAAGCGAGAACTCATCGAGGTGGAAGGACGCCTGAAGCTGGAAGTCTCTCAGTCCAAGACGGATATTCTCCGGTGGGTGTTCGGCTTCAATCTGGTTCTCATCGGGGCCATTTTCACTATTTTGAAATTCGTCCGCTGAGGCCGCATCTCCCATGATCGTCGTCGATCGGCTGAACGCCGCCAAGGACGCCATCGCGCTGCGCGCCCGCGATTGCGGCCGCGATCCGGCCGAGATCACCCTCGTCTGCGTCACCAAGACCTTTCCGGCAGAGGCCGCGGTTCCGCTGCTCGAGGCCGGCCATCGCGTCTATGGCGAGAACAAAGTGCGGGAGGCGCGCGCCAAATGGGGCGAGCTGCGCCAGCGCTTCTCCGGCGTCGAGCTGCATCTCATCGGCCCGCTGCAATCCAATAAGACACGCGAGGCGGTCGAGACCTTCGACGTCATAGAGAGCGTCGATCGGCCCAAGATCGCCGAGGCGCTGGCCGAGGAAATGCGCCGCCAAGGCAAACGCCTGCGCCTGCTGGTGCAAGTCAACACCGGGGCGGAGCCGCAAAAGGCCGGCGTCCTGCCGCATGAGGCCGACGCCTTCATCGCCGAGTGCCGCGAGAAGCATGGGCTGGAGATCGCCGGGCTGATGTGCGTGCCTCCGGTCGGCGAGCAGGCCTCGCCGCATTTCGCCCTGCTCGCCGAGATCGCCGCCCGCAACGGGCTGAAAGAGCTCTCCATGGGCATGAGCTCGGATTACGAGCTCGCCATTCAGCTCGGCGCCACGCATGTCCGCATCGGCTCGGCCATTATGGGCGAGCGCGACTATTCGAAGCCTTAATCGACGACAATGCGGACACCGGCGGCGAGACGCGGCAGCAGCCGCGCCATATCGCGCGCCCGCAGCGCCACGCAGCCCGCCGTCGGCCCCAGCGTCTCCGTCGCTATATGGAAGAAAATGGCGCTGCCGCGCCCCAGCACGCGCGGGCGGATGTTGTAGTCGAGCACGCCGACGACATCATAGAGCCGATCGGACCGCCAGAGCCGCTCATGACCGAGCGGCGTCTTCCCACGCAACGGCCGGTTATAGAGAAAGGACCGGGCGTCGTCGCACCACAGATCGTCCGGACGGAGGAAGCGCGCGGCGACGGAGCGCGGAGTCGCAGCCCGGCCGCGCCGTAGATAGACATAGAGCAGCTCATGGCTTCCCGCCGGCGTCGCGCCATCGCCCTCGCGCTTGCGGCGCGTGATCCCGGAGCGGCCGAGCGCGCAGGGCAGCATGAGATCGCCCGCGATCAGCCGGCCCTCATGCTCCCGTCCGCCGATCCGCCGCGCGACCTTCAGCGCCGTGACCCCGCCGCGATGGCGGGAAAAACCCTGGCTCATCCCTCTCTCCACCTCGCCCTGCGCCTTGAACGGCGCGCACCCTTGGCCGATCATAGAGCCATGACCGGAGCGCCGACGCCGCAAAAGCGCGCCATATTGCTGCTCGCGGCGGCGGGCTTGCGCGCGTCTCTCGCCGAGCAGCTAGCCCGCTATCCCGAATTCACGGTCGCGTCCGCCGCCTCCGCCGAGGAGGCGACGCGACTGCTCTCTGCGGGCGGTTGCGATCTTCTGCTCGTCGACGCCACGATCGGCGAGGCCTTCGCGCGCTCGGCCCGCGAAAACTTCCCCGGAACCGTCCTCCTCATCGGCGCGCCCGGCGACCCTATGGCGCCGCACACTTCCGACTATATCGCGCGGCCCTTCCGGTTCGCCCATCTTCTCGCACGGCTGCGGGCGGGAGCCGAGGAGCCGGCGCATCCGATCGTCGCCATCGGCGCCTATCGCTATCGGCCGGGCGCCTTCGAGCTCTCGGGCGTCGCCGACCGGCGCGTGCCGCTCACCGAGAAAGAGGCGGAGATACTGACGCGCCTCGCGGCGGCTGGAGGCGCGGTAGTGACGAAAGACATGTTGTTGCGCGAGGTTTGGGGCTATCATCCGACCGTGACGACGCGCACGCTGGAGACTCACGTCAGCCGGCTGCGGCGCAAGATCGAAACCGACCCGACCGAAGCCCGCCTTCTTCTCACCGAAAAGAACGGCTATCGATTGGTCTTCTCCCGCGCGCGCTGACCACGCCCGGCGAGACGCCCCGAAGAAAGCATCCGAGACATGGCTCTCGACGACGACATCGCCAATCTGAGACGCATTCCTCTATTCGAGGATTTCGAGATCGAGGCGCTGCGCCTTCTGACATTCAGCGCCGAGACCAAACTGCTGCGCGCCGGCGACGCGCTGTTTCGCCGCGGCGAGCCCTCCGACGGCGGCTTCATTCTGACCAATGGCTCCATCGCCCTCGAGAAGCATGATGACGGCCGTCCCGCCGAGCGCGTGCTGCGGCCCTTCGCGCTGATCGGCGAGACCGCGCTCATCACCGAGACGACGCGCCCGGCGACCGCCATAGCGCGCGAGCCGGCGACAATTCTCAAAATCACCCGCGCGCTGTTCCTGCGCATATTGGAAGAGTTTCCGGCGACCGCGACGCGCGTGCGCGCCCGCGTCGCCGCCCGCCTGACGCATTTCGCCAAAGAGCTGAAATTCGAGCCCTGATACAAAATGCTTTTGCGTCGCAGTAAGGAGGAGAAAATGCACAACTCATGGAAATCCGGCTTTTTCGCCGCGATCGGCGTGACCTTCGCTATCATAATGTCCTCGGGAGACGCGCTCGCCGGCGTCACCAGCGTCGCCGGCAAATCGGTCGTCTCCCCGCCCGGCGCGATCGAGGCGGTCCATTACAGCCGCTATCCGCATCGCCATTACGTGCGCTACACACATCATCGTCGGCCTCTGCATCGACGTCATGCGCTGCGTTATTATCGCTATGGCTATGATCCGGCGGCGGCGGTCGTCACCTCGGCGGCCACCGGCCTGATCGCGGCCGGAGCCTACGCGCCCAGTTACGCCTATCCCTACGATTACGGCTATCCCTACCCCTATCCTTACTATTCCGGCTATGGATGGGGCGGCGGCCCGGTCGTCTATGGCGGCGGCTGGGGCTATCGCCCCCGCTATGGCGGCGGCTGGGGCTATCGTCCCCATTATATCGGCGGATTCGGCGGGGGCGGATTCCACCGCGTCGGCGGATTCGGCGGCGGATTCCATCATGGCGGATTCGGCGGCGGATTCCATCATGGCGGCTTCGGTGGCGGCTTTCATCATGGCGGCTTCGGTGGCGGCGGCTTCCATGGCGGCGGCTTTCATCACCGCTGACAGACGCAGCTGACGGCGAGGCGGCGACGCCTCGCCTTTTCGCTCGTTTTGTCACATTCCCGAGGCAGGCTCGCTCGCTATCCTCGAGAGCGATTCGGCGAGGACCTAGCTCGCCGGGAAGAGCAAAACGAGACGAGAGAGCAAAGAGCATGGCGTCAGACCAGGAGAGCGGCGCGCCCATCGTCGGACGCTTCGTCGAGCACGAAGCCCGCGCCGCGGTTCTCGCAGAATTGCACGCGCGGCCGTTCCTGCCGATCACCCTGCCGCAGCGCGTCTATCATTTCGCCTTCGCCACCAATGAGGAGGAGGCCAGGGCCGACCGCGCCGCTCTCGCCGATCTCTGCCGCGCCCATATGCTGGTTCCGCGCCCGGATGACGCCAAATTCCAGCGCCTCTCGATCGGCGATTGGCGACTGCGCTGGGAGCAGCATACGGAATTCACCACCTACACCTGGTCGACCGAGAAAGACGCCGGCGATCCCTTCACCCATCCCGATCCGATCGGAACCGGCGAGATCGCCTTTCGTCCTCCCGGCCGGCTGATCGTCGCCGCGCATCTATCGGCGATCGAGAGCGGCCATTCGCACGAGCCCTTCGTCAATTTGTTCAATTCGCAGAGCCTCTGCGTGATCCGCGCGGCCAAGGGCGCGGCGCATGTGATGACCGATTTCGCGCCGGACGCCTTCGGCTTCACGCGCCTATTGGTGAAGGCCAACGCCGTCGGCGCGCTGGAGATCGGGCGGCTGATCCAGCGCGTGCTGGAAATCGAGACCTATCGCACGATGGCGCTGCTCGGCCTGCCCGAAGCGCGCGAGGCCGGGCCGGAGCTGCGCGCCATGGAGCGCGAAATCTCCGACATCACCCAGGCGCTGAGCCGGACGCAGGACATGCGCACCAGCCGCGATCTGCTGAAACGCCTCAGCGACCTTCTGGCGCAGAGCGAGGCGCTGTCGACGCGCACGGCCTTCCGCTTCGGCGCGAGCCGCGCCTATCACGCCATCGTCAAGAATCGCCTCAATCTCATCCAGGAGGCGAAGGAGAGCCAATACACCACCATCTCGGCCTTCTTCAGCGCGCGGCTCGATCCGGCGATCGAGACCTGCAACGCCTTCGAGACGCGGCAGGCCCGTCTCGCCCGGCAGGTGGAGCGCGCCACTGATCTGATGCGCACCGGCATCACTTTCGAGATGGAGCAGCAGAACCGCGATCTGCTCGACGATATGAATCGCCGCGCGCGGTTGCAGATGCGCCTGCAAAAGCTGGTCGGCGGCCTCTCCATCGCCGCGCTCAGCTATTATGTCGCCGGCCTCTCGCTCTATTTCTTCAAGGGCGTGAAGGACGCCGGCTACCTGCCCTTCGGCTTCACCGGCGAGGAGGCGGCGGCCGCCGCCATGCCCTTCGTCATCTTCGGCGCCTGGGCCTTCTGGCAGCGCGTGAAGCGCCTCTCCGCCAAGGCGCAGGAAGAAGAAAAGGTGAGCTGACGCGCGTCAACGCTTCGGCCATTCCCAGCGCGGCCGGAAGGCCTCGCCGGCGAGGCGCGTTTCGCCGAAATCCTTGGTCAGCTCGATCGCGTGCGACTCCGGCTCGCTGACGAGCAGATCGGCCAGCTCGCGGCAATGCGTCACCACGACGATCTGCGACTTCTGCGCCGCGGCGGCGATGAGCCGCGCCAGAGCGGGAATGAGATCGGGATGCAGGCTCGCCTCGGGCTCGTCCAACGCCAGCAGCTCCGGCGGACGCGGCGTCAGCAGCGCAGCGATCAGCATCAGATAGCGCAAGGTTCCGTCGGAGAGTTCCGCCGCTTTCAACGGCCGCAGCAGCCCGTGCTGGCGCATGGCGAGCTCGAACCAGCCATCGCGCGTTTCAATCTCTATGGCGGCGCCGGGAAAAGCGTCGTCCACGGCCCGCGCGAGCCCTTCGGCGTCGCCGATCTCGAGAATGGTCTGCAACGCGGCGGCGATGTCCGCGCCGTCGTCGGCGAGGATGGGCGTATGCGTGCCGACCTGCGGTCTTCGGCAGGGCGCCTCCACATCCGTGCGCAGACAATCATAGAAGCGCCAGGACTGCAGCTTTCGGCGCACGGAAATCATCTCCGGCGCGGCGCGCGGATCGGAGAATTCCGTCATCATGCTCTCGAAATCCGCGATCGGCGTCGGAATCACGCGCCAGGCGCCGCTCTCGTCCACGGCCCTGAGTCCCGGCCCGTGGCGATCGACGAGCAGAGCAGAGGGCCGGAACAAAGGCCCAGACCAGACGCATTCCCGCTTGATCGCAGGGTCGAGCAAGAAAGCCGATGTGCTGAGGCCGGGCGGGGGAAAACCAAGATCGACGGCGTAGGAGAGATCGGCGGCGCCGAAGCCGAGCCGCAATTGCACCGGCCCCTTGCGCGCAAGCCCTTGCACCGGATAGCGGCCGGCGCGCACGGCCCGGCCGATCTGCTCCGGCCCGGCCCAGAGGGTGGACTGAATGCCGCCCTCCCGCGCGAGCGAGCTCACCAGCCGGCCGCGGGCGGTGTCGGCGAGAAGGCGCAGAGCGCGATAGAGGCTGGATTTTCCGCTGCCGTTGGCGCCCGTCACGACATTGAGCGGCGCGAGCGGGAGGATCAGCTCCCGCAGCGAACGATAGCCGGAGACCGCGAGAACCTCGAGCATTGCGCGATCCTCGCCGGGCTCGAGCCCCGAACGGATCAGAGCGAACGGGTGAAGCGCAGCACGCCGCCCTTGGCGCCCTTGAGGATGAGGTCCGAGCCCTGCGTGTCCCAATAGGGGCCGGAGAGCATCACCTGCCAGAAATCGCGCTCGATCGCCTGCAATGCGGGATCGCATTTGGCGTCGGCGACGGCGGGCATGGCCTTGGGCCCGAGCCGATTGCCGCCGACCACGAAAACGCCGGACCAGGATTTGCAGCCGGAAAAGCCCGAGCCGCGCATCGTCGTGTCGATGCGAATCCAAATGTCGGCGGGCGGAGCCTTGCCGTTTATGTCCTTGAGATTGAAAATATAATTATGTGGGAAGGGCTTATAGTTCGGCGGCGGCTCCTGCGCCGTCGCCTCCTGCTGCTCCTTCTCCTTTTGCGCCGGCTTGCCCTTGGCCAGCACGGGGCCGCAGGCGGCGAGGCCGACCAGAAGCGCCGTCGGCATCCGGAGCGCGGTCAGAATTCGTCTCATCCTTCGATCCTTTTCGAGAACGATCCCTTCGCGAATCGCTTCAGGAGATATGGCGCGCGTCTTGTGGTTTTTTTCTGAACGGAAAAGCGCCGGAAATCTCCGACGCGCGCGAGCGAGAAGCGGAAACGCGCCCTCACAACATGCTGGGCAGAACGCGATCGGGCGGGCGGTGCCCGTCCATGAAGGTCTTGATGTTGATGATGACCTTCTCGCCCATGTCGACGCGGCCCTCATTGGTGGCCGAGCCCATATGCGGCAGTAGCGTCACCTTGCCCGCCTTGGCGAGCTTGACGAGCTTGGGCGAGACAGCCGGCTCGTGCTCGAAGACGTCGAGGCCCGCGCCGGAAATCTCATCGGCCTCCAGCATTCGGATCAGCGCATTCTCGTCCACGATCTCGCCGCGGGCGGTGTTCACGATGATGGCGTGCGGGCGCAGCTGCTTGAGCCTGCGGGCGGAGAGCAGATGATAGGTCGCCGGCGTATGCGGGCAGTGGATCGACAGAATGTCGATGCGCGCCAGCATCTGGTCGAGCGATTCCCAATAGGTCGCCTCGAGCTGGTCCTCGATCTCGACCGGCAGGCGGCGGCGGTTGTGATAATGGATGGAGAGGCCGAAAGCGCTGGCGCGACGGGCCAGCGCCTGGCCGATGCGGCCCATGCCGACAATGCCGAGGCGCTTGCCGGTGATGCGATGGCCGAGCATCCAAGTGGGCGACCAGCCGCCCCAGGAGCCGTCTGGAATGGTGCGGGCTCCCTCGACGAGGCGGCGCGCCACGGCCAGGATGAGGCCCATTGTGAGATCGGCCGTGTCCTCGGTGAGGACGCCGGGCGTATTGGTGACGGTGATCGAGCGGCGCAGCGCCGAGGCGACGTCAATGTGGTCGACGCCATTGCCGAAATTGGCGATGAGCTTCAACTGGTCGCCGGCCTGGCCGATGAGGCCGGAATCGATGCGGTCGGTGATCGTCGGCACCAGCACATCCGCCGTGCGGACGGCCTCGACAAGCTCCTCGTGAGTCGCCGGCCGGTCGCTCACATTGAGGCGCGTGTCGAACAGCTCGCACATGCGGGTTTCGATCACCTCGGGGAGCCGACGTGTCACCACGACGAGCGGCTTCTTTTTCGCCATCTTCCCCTTCGTCCTCCCGCATGGATCGACCGATCTGTCCGGCGCCCGAGGGAGCCGTTCCGCCGATCGCGCCTCGGGGCGGCTTTGCGTCTCTTCAACCATGTCTTAACGACGATGGATGAAAAGAGCGTTTCGCCGCCCACGCCCCTTTCCTATCGAACTTCCTAGCAGATGGCGGGACAAAGACAAGACGAGGCGTCGTTCGCAGCTGCGAGAGGCGTCTTCGGGGAGAAGAGTAGAAATGGACGAAAAGCCCCTTCCGAGCCGAAGATGCGCGGCCGCCGCGGTCCGTTTCATTATCGTCGCACTGCTCGTCGGCGCGGCGGCGAAGGCCGGCGCGCAGCAGCAGACCGGCTCGGCGTCCGGCCTGCCGCTGCCGCGTTATGTCAGCCTCAAATCGGACCGCGTCAATCTGCACGAGGGCCCGAGCAAGGAGCACCCGACGCTCTGGGTGTTCGAGCGCGCCGGCCTTCCGGTTGAAATCACCGCGGAATTCGAGATTTGGCGGAAAATTCGCGATTCGGAGGGAACCGAGGGCTGGGTGCTGCATTCGCTGCTCTCGGGCCGCCGCACCGCCCTCGTCGCGCCCTGGAAGAAGGAGCCGATCCTCGCCTACGCCAGCGATAGAACGACGCCGGTGGCGAAACTCTCGCCCGGCGTCGTCGCCAGCCTGCGTCGCTGCGACGGCTCCTGGTGCCGCGTCTCGGGCGAGGGCTTCGACGCCTATGTGAAGCAGGAGGGCCTGTGGGGCGTCTATCCGGGGGAGAAGATCGAGTGATCGAGCGCCGCAGGCGCTCGGGAGGATAAAGCCGGACCTCAGTCCTCGTCCTTGCACAGGCGGACCACCACATCGACTCGGGCGATCCTCATGCCCGCGGGCGGGGCCGGCAGGCTGGCGACGTCGACATGGGCGCCGGGAATGTCGACCAGCCCTTCGCCGTCGAGCAGAAAATGATGATGCTCCGACACATTGGTGTCGAAATAGATGCGCGCGCCATCGACCGCGATCTCGCGCAAGAGGCCGACATCGGTGAATTGATGCAATGTGTTGTAGACGGTGGCGAGCGAGACCGGCAGATCGGCGGCCAGCGCCTCCTCGAAAAGCTTCTCGGCCGTCACATGGCGGTCGCCCTTGCCGAACAGCAGGCCGCCCAGCGCGACGCGCTGGCGCGTCGGCCGCATTCCGGCGGCCATCAGCCGGCTGCGCAGCCGCCGCAAGGCGTCGACCCGCTCCGTCGCATCGACCATGGCTCGCTCGACCGTCATTCGCCTCTCATTCCCGCCCGGCAATGTGTCTCTTCGCTTACAATAGGGAAGCTCGGGCATAGAGACAACTTTTTCCTCGCCGGCGTATAACGAGCGGCTCGCCCCCTTTGACCCGGCCGGCGCCTATGTTAACGAATGCGGCTTCCGGCCGGCGGCGCGACCGGGAATCGTCACGTCGAAGACGCAAAAAGGAACATCATGAGCGAACGGCGCTCGTCATTCGGATATGAGGATCTGCTCGCCTGCGCGCGGGAGGAGCTGTTCGGTCCCGGCAATGCGCAGCTTCCGCTGCCGCCCATGCTCATGTTCGACCGAATCACAGAAATTTTCGAAGAGGGCGGCGCGCATGGCAAAGGCTATGTGCGCGCCGAGCTGGACATTAATCCGAGCCTCTGGTTCTTCGATTGCCATTTCAAGGGCAATCCGGTGATGCCGGGGTGCCTGGGCGTCGATTCGCTGTGGCAGCTCACCGGCTTTTTTCTGGGCTGGCTGGATCTGCCCGGCCGCGGCATGGCGCTCGGCGTCGGCGAGGTGAAATTCAGCGGCCAGGTGCGGCCGCACAATAAGCTCGTCCGCTACGGCGTCGATTTCAAGCGCGTGTTCAAATCCAAGCTCGTCCTCGGCATCGCCGATGGCTGGGTGGAGGTGGACGGCGAACGTATTTACGAAGCGAAAGACCTGAAGGTCGGTCTCGCCAAGCCCGAAGCCGCGTGACGGCCTGACGGAACGCCGATCGGGGCGCGCGAGACGCCGCCATAACCAGACGGGACGACCGAGCCCGCCGGCGCGAGGGAGTTTGGACATGAGAAGAGTGGTCGTGACCGGCATGGGCGTCGTTTCGTCCATCGGCAACAATACGCAGGAAGTCGTCTCCTCTCTGCATGAGGCGAAATCCGGCATCGTCAAGGCGGACAAATATGCCGAGCTCGGCTTCCGCTGCCAGGTGCATGGCGCGCCGACTCTCGACCCGTCCACCCTCCTCGACCGGCGCGCCATGCGCTTCCACGCCATGGGCACGGCCTGGAATCATGTCGCCATGGATCAGGCGATCCTCGACTCCGGCCTCGCGCCGGACGAGATTTCCAATGAGCGCACCGGCATCATCATGGGCTCGGGCGGCCCTTCGACCAAAGTGGTCGTCGAATCGGCCGATATCGCCCGCAGCAAGGGGCCGAAGAAGGTCGGCCCCTTCGCCGTGCCCAAGGCCATGTCCTCCACCGCCTCGGCGACGCTCGCCACCTGGTTCAAGATCAAGGGCGTGAACTATTCCATCTCCTCGGCCTGCGCGACGTCGAATCATTGCGTCGGCAACGCCTATGAGATGATCCAATGGGGCAAGCAGGACATTATGTTCGCCGGCGGCTGCGAGGAGCTCGAATGGGAGCTCTCCGTGCTGTTCGACGCCATGGGCGCCATGTCCTCCTCCTATAACGACCGCCCGGCCACCGCCTCGCGCGCCTATGACAAGAATCGCGACGGCTTCGTCATCGCCGGCGGCGCCGGCGTGCTGGTGCTCGAGGAATATGAGCGGGCCAAGGCGCGCGGCGCGAAGATCTACGCCGAGATCGCCGGCTATGGCGCGACCTCGGACGGCCATGACATGGTCGCCCCTTCCGGCGAGGGCGCGATGCGTTGCATGCGCCAGGCGCTCGCCGGCGTGAAGACGCCGATCGACTACATCAATCCGCACGCCACCTCGACTCCGGTCGGCGATCTGAAAGAGATCGAGGCGATCCGCGAGGTCTTCGGCCGCGGCGAGAAATGCCCGCCGATCTCGGCGACGAAATCGCTGACCGGCCATTCGCTCGGCGCGACCGGCGTGCAGGAGGCGATCTATTCGCTGCTGATGATGCAGAACGGCTTCATCTGCGAGAGCGCCAATATCGAAGAGCTCGATCCCGAATTCGCCGATATGCCGATCCTGCGCGAGCGGCGCGACAATGTCGCTCTGCGCGCCGTGCTCTCCAACTCCTTCGGTTTCGGCGGCACCAATGCGTCGCTGGTGTTCAAGCACCCGGACGCCTGACGAGAATAGGACCAATCGAAGATGACGGTTTCAACGGGCCTCATGCAGGGCAAACGCGGCCTTGTCATGGGAGTCGCGAATGATCATTCCATCGCCTATGGCATAGCGCGAGCGCTGGCGCGGCACGGCGCCTCGCTCGCCTTCACCTATCAGGGCGAGGCGCTCGGCAAGCGCGTCCGCCCGATCGCCGAGGAGCTCGGCTCCAATCTGGTGATCCCCTGCGATGTGGAAGATGTCGCGTCCCTCGATTCCGTCTTCGCGCGGCTGCAGGAGGAATGGGGCGAGCTGGATTTTCTGGTCCATTCGCTAGCCTATTCCGACAAGAGCGAGCTGAAAGGCCTCTACGCGGACACATCGCGCGAGAATTTCATCCGCACCATGGTCATCTCCTGCTTCTCCTTCACCGAGGCGGCGAAACGCGCCGCGGCGATGATGAAGAATGGCGGGACCATGCTCACCGTCTCCTTCGGCGGCGGCACGCATGTGATGCCCAATTACAACGTCATGGGCGTCGCCAAGGCGGCGCTCGATTCCTCCGTCCGCTATCTCGCGGCCGATTATGGCGCGCGCGGCATTCGCGTGAACGCCATCTCGCCCGGCCCCGTCCGCACAATGGCCGGCGCCGGCATCACCGGCGCGCGCGCGATGGGCGCGTTTCAAAAGGCCCATGCGCCGCTGCGCCGCATGATCACGCTGGACGAGATCGGCGGCTCGGCGCTCTATTTCCTGTCGGAGCTGTCGGGCGGCGTGACCGGCGAGATTCACCTCGTCGACGCCGGCTACAACATCATGCTGCAGCCGCGCCCCGAGGATTTGAACGGCGGCGCCGCAGCGGCGGATTAGGCTCGCGTCCCTCGCTCGCCTTGACGCTGGCGGCGATCACCGAGAGCCGCGCCAGCTCGACCAGCGTGCCGATATTGGCCTTGGCCATGATATTGGCGCGGTGCAGCTCCACTGCGCGCAATTCGAGGCCGAGCCCTTCGGCTATGTCGCGGCTCGGCCGGCCTTTGGCGACGCCGGCCAGCACGCGGCGCTCATCCTCGCTCAGCGCGCCGAAGCGCGCGAGAACGGCGCGAGTCTCGGCGTCTATGTCGCCTTCGCCGCGCCGCGCCGCCAGCGCGCGCCGCACGGAGGCGAGCAGCGCCTCGTCGTCGAAGGGCTTTTCCAAGAGATCGCTGGCGCCGGCCGCCATCGCCTCCACCGCGAGAGAGGCGCCGGCGCAAGCCGTGATGATGACGACGGGAGGCGTCGCCCCGTAGGCGCGCAGGCGCCGCGTCAGCTCGACGCCGGACATATCCGGCAGCCGCATATCGGCGACGATGCAGCCCGATGTCTTCGGCCCCGCCTCGGCGAGACATTCCTCCGCCGCGCGATAGGCGCGCGAGCGAAAGCCGCGCGAGCGGAACATCAGCGTCAACGCGTCGCGGATCGCCGGATCATCGTCCACGAGGTGCACGAGCGGCGCTGGTCTCATAGGCTGGCCCTTTCCGCGAGAGGAAGCGTGAAGCTGAAAATCGCGCCGCCGCGCGGATTGGGCTCGGCCCAAATGCGTCCGCCATGCGCCTCGACAATGGAGCGGGAAATCGAAAGCCCTATGCCCATTCCGCTCGCCTTGCTGCTGCGGAAGGGCTGAAACAGCGCGCCGGCGCCGTCCTTCAGACCATGGCCGGTGTCGGCCACGTCGAGCCGCGCATAGCCGTCGGCCGCCGAGGTGGAGAGCGACAGCTCGCGCCGCGGCGCGCCGTCCATCGCCTCGACGGCGTTGCGCATGAGATTGACGATGACCTGCTGGATCTGCACGCGATCGGCGAGAACCTCGTCATTCTCGGCCTTGGCGGCGACGCTGATCTGCGCGCCGACCTGGCGCGCGCTGGCGACGCCCAGCGATTTCGCCTCCTCGACCAGAGCGCTGAGGCTCTGCACCGTCTTCACCGATTCGCCGCGCGTGACGAACTCGCGCAAGCGGCGCACGATATCGCCGGCGCGCATCGCCTGCGCCCCGGCCTTGTCGAGAATATCCTCGACCTCGCCGCTCTGCTTGGGCTTACGCTGCAGCAGCCAGCGCGCGGTGCGGACATAAGTGGCGATGGCGGAAAAGGGCTGGTTGATCTCATGCGCCAGCGCGGCGGCCAGCTCGCCCATTGCGGCGAGCCGTCCGGCATAGGCGAGCTCCGAGCGCAGCTCACAGAGCAGCGCCTCGGCGGCGCGCTCCTCGGTGAGATCGCGAATGACGGCGATGCGCTGGCGGACGGCGCCGCGCGTCTCATTGACGGCGAGGGAAATGGGGAAGGTCGAGCCATCGGGGCGCAGAGCGAGACCGTCCGATCGCCGCTCCCCCGCCGCGAGACCGCTTCCAGGCAACAAATGCGCCGCCTCCCGGCCGAGCAGCGTCTCGGCGGAGCAGCGAAACAGCGCGCCCGCGGCGCCATTGACGCCGACCACCACGCCCTTGTCGTCGATCGACAAGACAGCGTCCGACAGACATGCGAGGACGGCCTCCAGCCGCGCCGCCTCGGCGTGGCGCAAATCGTCCCCGCCCCCCGCGGCGCGGCGGGAAGGCCGCGTCGTCGCAGAAGTCTCTCGGAGCTCGGCGTGCGAATCGCTCGACGATCGGTCCATCGGCGAGTTCCCTCGAAACCTATTCGCTCTCGAAAAAGCCGGCGCACCGCCAAACCATCGCCACGGTCGCCGCCCCGGAGTATTCTCCTCTTCCAGCGGGTTTCAATTCCGCAATCACGCGCAATACACAGAATTCAGGTGTGAATTGCTCCGCTCATGCTTTCTTTCCACCCGCCGAGTAGGAAAATGGCGCCTCGCTACGTATTTTCCATAGCCCCTGGCGCCTCCTTTCTCGGCGCCTTCACGCGCGCGCTGCTGGATGGCGCGATCATCCCCGGCCTCTCGCGCGAGAGCGGCCCGCTGGCTCTGGCCGCCACCACGATCTATGTGCCGACTCAGCGCGCCGCGCGGGCGCTGGCGGCGCAATTCTCCACCGCGATCGAGGCGCCGGCGGCGCTGCTGCCGCGCATATTGCCGCTCGGCGATCTCGACGAGCAGGAGGCCTCGGCGCTGTTCCACGCCGATCTCGATTCGGGCGAGGCGACGCTGGAGCTGGCGCTGGCGCCGGCGATCGAAGAGCTCGACCGCCGGCTGATTCTAGCCGAGCTGGTGCTGCAATGGGCGCGCGCGCTGCGCCACGCCATCGTCTCCATCGATTCGACCGGCGCTGTCGAGCACGACCCGCGCGAAATGCTGCTGATCGCCCCTTCCCCTGCCAGCGCCTATGCGCTCTCCGGCGAGCTGGCGCGGCTGATCGACGAATTCGCGATCGAGAAGCTCAGCGCCGGCGCGCTCGCCGGCCTCGCCGAGGAGGCCTATGACCGCTTCTTCGCGATCACCGCCAATTTTCTGAAAATCGCGCTCGAGGATTGGCCGAATATTCTCTCTACCCGCGGCCTCATCGACCGCGCCGCGCGACAGACGGCGCTGATCGAGGCGCAGATCGCGCATCTCGAGCGCGGCGGCGCGCGCGGCCCGGTGATCGCGCTCGGCTCTACCGGCGCGCATCCGGCGACGGCGCGCCTTTTGGCGGCGATCGCCCGGCTGGAGCGCGGGGCGGTGATTCTGCCCGGCCTCGATCTCGAGCTGGACGAAGCCGCCTGGCGCCGCGTCGGCGACGATGGCGAGAATGAGCGCGACGAGCCGAGCTTCACCCATCCGCAGACTTTGCTGAAGCGTCTCCTCTCCACTCTGGGCGTCACGCGCGAGGAGGTCCTCCCCATCGGCTTCGCTCCGCCCGTGCTGCAGGCGCGGACGCGGCTGCTGGCCGAGGCGCTGCGCCCCGCCGATTGCACCGATTATTGGCGCGACTTCCGCGCCGCCGCGGCCGAGGGCTTCGCGAATGCGCTCGCCGGCGTCTCCTTCATCGAGGCGGCGGACGAGCGTGAGGAGGCGCTGGCCCTCGCCCTTTCCATGCGCGAGGCGCTGGAGACGCCGGGCCGCACGGCGGCGCTGATCACGCCCGATCGCGACATCGCCCGCCGCGTCTGCGCCGAGCTGGCGCGCTGGGGCGTGGAGGTAGACGATTCGGCCGGCCGCCCGATCGGCGCGACGCCGATCGGCGCGCTGGCCCGGCTCGTCGCCGCCACGGCGGAGGACGGCGCCTCGGCCATCGACGCCGCCGCGCTTCTCGCCCATCCGCTGACGCGCCTTGGTCTCGAGCGTGCGGAGATCGAGCGCCTCGCTCCGCTCGTCGAGATCGCCGTGCTGCGCAATGTCGAGAGCGGCGGCTCCTTCGCCGCAATGGCCACGCCGGCGCGCCGGCGCGCCGAAGAGACGCACGCCCATCCAGCGCTGAAGCGCATCAGCGAAGAGGATTGGCGCGCGATCGACGACCTCCTCGCCCGCCTCGATGAAGCGCTTCTTCCCCTCGCCGCGCTCACGCCGGAGGCGCGCCTCGGCGAGCGGGCGCGCGCCCATGCGCTGGCGTTGGAGCGAATCGCCGGCGCGGAGCCCGCGGGCGAGGGCGTCGAGCAATTGCTGCAGCTCTTCGACGCGCTGGAGGCCTCAGATAGCGCGCTCGTCTTCGACGTCGCCGGCTATGCCTCTTTCTTCGATCGCCTCGCCTTCGAGGCGAGCGCGCCGAGCCCGCGCCGCGCGCATCCGCGCCTCAAGATTCTCGGGCTGCTGGAAGCGCGCCTGCTCGACGCCGATCTCGTGCTGCTCGCCGGGCTCGACGAGACGATCTGGCCGCCACAAGCCGAATCCGGCGCCTTTCTCAATCGCGCCATGCGCCGGCAATTGGGCCTCTCGCCGCCGGAGCGCCGCATCGGCCAGACGGCGCATGATTTCGCCATGGCATTCGGCGCGGCCAAGGTCGTCATCAGCCGCGCGAAAAAGCGCAACGGCGCGCCGACCGTGGTGTCGCGCCTCATCGCGCGATTGGCGGCGCTCTCGGGCGAGGCCTTTGCCGCCTGCAAAGCGCGCGGCGATGAAAAATGCGCGCTCGCCGCCGCGCTGGATCGCCCGCAGGAGATTCGCGCCATCTCGCGCCCGCTGCCGCGCCCGCCCGTGGAGCTGCGGCCGACGCGGCTCAGCGTCACGCGCATCGAAAAGCTGCGCCGCGACCCCTATTCCGTCTTCGCCGAATCTATTCTGCGCCTGCCGCCCTTGCCGCCGCTCGGTGCGCCCAAGGGCGTGCGCGAGATCGGCGTCGCGATCCATGCGGCGCTGGCGAAATTCCAGGAGGCGCATCCCAAAGGCCCACTGCCCGAAGACGCGCGCGCGCTTCTCGTCGAGATCGCGCGCGCCGAGCTCGGCGAGTTCTTGGATGATCCGTCCTTCCTCGCCTTCGATTGGCCGCGCATAGAAGCCGGCCTCGATCATGCGCTCGCTTTCGAGCGTGAACGCCGCGAGCAGGCGCGCGAGATTTTCATAGAGAAAGGCGCCGGATGGAAGCTGACGCTCGCCGACGGCAGCGTCTTCACCCTCTCCTGCGTCGCCGATCGCATAGAGGTGGACGCGAGCGGTGAAGCTTTCGTCTTCGACTATAAGACCGGCAATCCGCCGACCGCCTCACAAGTCGGCGCGGGCTTCTCGCCGCAGCTGACATTGGAGGCGGCGATGATCGAGGCCGGCTCCTTCGACTCCATCGGCGCGCCGCGCGTCGCCGGCGCCGCCTATGTGCGGCTCGGCGGCAAGACCGGCGGCGAGACGCAATGGCTGAAATTCAAAGACAAGAGTTTCGGCGACGTCGTCGCCGAGCATCGCGCCAATCTCTTCGTGCTGCTGAATCAGTTTCGTCTCGCCGACACGCCTTATCCCTCGCGGCCATGGGTGGAGTTCGCCTCGCGCTACAGCGACTACGACCATCTCGCACGGGTGAAGGAATGGTCGCGCGAGGGCGGCGGCGGCGAGGAGTGACGCTTCACCGCGAAGTCACGAAGCGTTCATCCTGTTCTTTGACGCTTCGGCAAGGAATCGGCCGCCGATTTTCGACGCTCCCGATTCGGACGGGGTTTGTGCCCGTCTCGTGCCGCAATTCCACTTTCGGGACCGCGCGAAGAGGCCGACGATTCACCACTCGCTAAGCCTGTGAAGGCGACGACGCGCCGAGCCGCGAAGACACCGCGTTTACGAAGCCTTCGCCATGAAGATTGACGCTTCGGCAAGGAATCGACAGCCTATTTTCGACGCTCCCGATTCGGACAGGGTTTGTGCGCGTCTCGTACCGCAATTCCACTTTCGGGACGGCGCGAAGAGGCCGACGATTCACCCGTCGCTAAGCCTATGAAGGCGGTGACGAGCCGAGCCACGAAGACACCGCATTTACGAAGCCTTCACCATGATGATTGACGCTTCGGCAAGGAATCGCCGCCCCTTTTTCGGCACCCCCGATTCGGACAGGGTTTGTGCGCCTCTCGTGCCGCAATTCCACTTTCGGGACGGAGCGAGGAGGCCGACGATTCACCACTCGCTAAGCCTGTGAAGGCGGCGACGCGCCGAGCCGCGAAGATTCGGCGTTTACAAGCCATTCACCATGATGATTGACGCTTCGGCAAGGAATCGACGGCCCATTTTCGGCGCTCCCGATTCGGACAGGGTTTATCCACGTCTCGTGCCGCAATTCCACTTTCGAGACGGCGGAGGCGGCGGCGCATTCACTTTTCGCTGAGCCTATCGACGCGACATCCCGCGCCTTGCGCGCGGCGGCGACGCCAGACACGGGGCGTCACTCCGCGCCGCTTCCGAGGTCGCAAAATGACGCTTGCGCCGTCCCTTGGGTCATAGATTAGACCCTGAGGAACAGGAGGGCTCGTCCAGTGAGAGAGTCGAGGCGCAAAGACGTGTTGCTGACTGCGGCGGAATGCGCGGAGCGCATCGGCGTCACCATTCGTGGTCTCAGAACCTATGAGCAGCGCGGCTTGCTGACGCCGGCCCGTTCGGCGAAGGGCTGGCGGCTGTACGGGGAAAAGGAGATCGCCCGCCTTCACGAGGTGCTCGCTCTAAAGCGCTTCGGCCTCAGCCTCTCACGCATCGCCGCGCTGCTCGAGGGGCGCGCGGTCGATCTCGACCGAACTCTGGAAATGCAGCAGTCGGCGCTCACCGAACAGCGCCAGCGCATCGGCGAGAAGCTGGCGCTCGTCGGCGCCGCCCGAACGAAGCTCTCCACGGGCGGGACGCTCTCGCTCGACGAACTCATAACGCTCGCAAAGGAGACGACCATGACGCAGACATCGCTCGACCTGATCGCGCAGCGCCGCTACGAGCAGGCGCGCCCGCGCAAGACGACGCCCGTAAATCCAGAAATCTACGATCGCTATGTCGGCGCCTATCGCTTCGACGCCATCGGGGGCGGGATCACGATCACGCGCGTCGGCGACCGGCTCTTCAGTCAAGTCACCGGGCAGGCCGCCTATGAGGTTTTTCCAGAAAGCGAGACCGAGTTCTTTCTCAAGGTCGTCCCGGCTCAGCTCGTCTTTTCCATAGACAGCGACCAATCAGTGAATGCGCTGACGATCCATCAGAACGGCGTCGAGCTGGTCGCGCGGCGGATCGATGAAACGGAGGCCCAGCGCGCAGCGGATGAGCTGACGCGCAGAATCCATGATAATCGGCCGCAGCCGGACAGCGAAGAAGCGATCCGCCGAACGATCGACGAAGCCCGGCGTGGAGAGATCGACGCCGCGCGCATGACGGAGCCGCTCGCCACATTGGCGCGCGAGCGAGCGGAGGCGGTCGCGGAGGAGCTCTCGGCGAAAGGCGCGCTCGGGGAGATTCGCTTCGTCGGCGTCGGCGTGGACGGCTGGGACGTCTATCGCGCGCAATTCGAAAAAAACGAGACCGAATGGCGCATCGACCTCGCCCCCGACGGCCGGGTCAGGGGCCTTTTCTTCCGCACGCTGCCCTGAGAGGCCCGGCAGGCCGCGCCGCCACGGTGAGCGAGCGGCGTGGTCGCGCGCCGAGGCGCGGCGTTCACGAAGCCTCACCTCGCTGATTGACGCTTCGGAAAGGAATCGGCCGCCGTTTTTCAGCGCTCCCGATTCGGACGTGGTTTGTGCGCGTCTCGTGCCGCCGCTCTCACTTCGGGACGGCGGAAACGGGCATGGGATTCACTTTCCGCTAAGCCTATCGGCGCAGCTTCCTGCGCCATCGAAGACACGAAGCCTCCACCACACTTTTTGACGCTTCGGAAAGGAATCGGCCGCCCATTTCCGCCGCCCCCGATTCGGACGGGCTTTGTCCACCTCTCGTGCCATTCTTCCCGCTTCGAGACGACGCCACGCAGCCGAAGATTCACGTCTCGCTAAGCAAAAGATCGGAGCCGGGGGCGGCGACCGCCTTCGATAGCGGTCAAACTACATTTCTTGTATGGTTTCCCGAAACGGCCTTCGATCCTCGCAAACGCCGGATCGACGCGCTGCATTCGGACAGGGGCGAGGAATTTGAAATGGCTCTCGAAGGGTCGGATAAAAGCTACAGAAATCGCATCATCTTCGCGAGCCTCGTCGGCACGACGATCGAATTCTTCGACTTCTACATCTACGCCACCGCCGCCGTGTCGGTGTTTCCGCTCTTGTTCTTCCCGGCCGGCGCGGGCAGCGCGGCGCTGCTCGCCTCCATGGCGACATTCGGCGTCGCCTTTGTCGCGCGACCGATCGGCTCCGTGCTCTTCGGCCATTTCGGCGATCGCGTCGGGCGAAAAGCGACGCTGGTCGGCTCGCTGCTACTGATGGGCCTCGCCACTTTCGCCATCGGCCTTCTGCCCACCTATCATCAGATCGGCCTGTTCGCGCCGGTCCTGCTCACCATTTTCCGTTTCAGCCAGGGCGTCGGCCTCGGCGGCGAATGGTCCGGCGCGGCGCTGCTCGCCACCGAGACCGCCGATAAGGGCAAGCGCGCCTGGGCGGCGATGTGGCCGCAGCTCGGCGCGCCTTTCGGATTCATTCTCGCCAATGGATTCTTTCTGACGCTCACCATTCTCTTCGCTTTCGATTCCACGCGCGCGACGCCGGACGAGCATTTCCTCGCCTGGGGCTGGCGGCTGCCCTTTCTGCTCTCCATTCTGCTGGTCACACTCGGCCTCTATGTGCGCTTGAAGCTGCATGAGACGCCGGTCTTCGCCCGCGCCTTGGAGCGCGGCGAGAAATTGAAATCGCCGCTCGCCCATGTGTTTCGCAACAATGCGAAAGAGCTCCTGCTCGGCACTTTCATCATGGTCGCGACCTATGGTCTCTTCTATCTGATGACGACGTGGATTCTCTCCTACGGCATAGGCAAGGTCGCGCTCGGCAATCTCGGCATAGGCTATCGCGATTTCCTCGTGCTGCAGCTCATATCCGTGCTGTTCTTCGCCGGCTTCATCCCCGTCTCTGGGCATCTCGCCGACAGGATCGGACGCCGCAAGCTGCTGCTGATCGTGACGACCGGCATTGTGCTGTTCGGCCTCTCCTTCCGCTTCTTCCTATCCAAGGATCTCATCGGCACGGGCGAGAGCGCCAATCGCGGGCTCATTCTGGTTTTCCTCAGCATCGGCATGTCGCTGATGGGCCTCACCTTCGGGCCTATGTCGGCCATATTGCCGGAACTCTTCCCCACCAACACGCGCTATACGGGCTCGGGCGTCTCCTATAATCTCGCCTCCATACTCGGCGCGGCGCTGACGCCCTTTGTGGCGACATGGATCGCGCAAAATTACGGAGCGGAATCGGTCGGCCTCTATCTCGCCGTGCTCGGCGCCTCGACGATCGTCGCGCTCCTCTTCGCCAAGGAGACGAAGGCGACCGATCTCGACAGCATGATCGACGAGGTGGTGGCCGAGAACATAGAGAAGACATCGCCGTAGAGCGCTTTCCTTCGCTCCGAATGGAAATTGGATGAGCGACAGACGCCCCATCGCCAAGGACACGCGGGAGCGGCAGCGCGCCGCTTCCGATCCCGCGCAATCGGCCTGGGTCGCGGCCCATGCGGGCTCGGGCAAAACGCATGTTCTCTCACAGCGCGTGGTGCGGCTGCTGCTGGCCGGCGCTCCGCCTTCGCGCATTCTCTGCCTCACTTACACAAAGGCCGCGGCCGCCAATATGGCGGCGCGCATTTTCGATATTCTCGCCGGCTGGGCGCTGCTCGACGATGAGGCGCTGACCGCCGCCATTCTCGCCACCGGCGCGCCGCAGCCGTCGCGCGCGGAGCTGGTCTTCGCGCGGCGCCTGTTCGCGCGCACGGTGGAGACGCCCGGCGGGCTGAAAATTCAGACCATCCACGCCTTTTGCGAAAGGATTCTGCATCTCTTTCCCTTCGAGGCCAATGTCGCGGCGTCCTTCCGCGTGCTCGACGATTTGGAGCGCGCCGAGCTGTTGGAGCGCGCGCGACGGCAGACGCTCGCCCGCGCCGTGCTGGACGAAGGCGAATTGCGCGCGGCGCTTGAGACGGTGTCGCGGCTCTGCTCGGGCGGGGGCTTCGACGAGTTGATCGCGGAATTGCTCGGCCATAGGGCCGCGCATCGCAATCTGTCGTCCGGCGATTATGCGGAGCTGCTGCGCGAGCGCTTAGGGCTGCGCGAGGGCGAAACGCTCGAGGCGGTGGAGCGGGAGATTATCGAAGGCGGGCTTTCGCCTCGTGACTGGCCGGGAATCACGCAGGCGCTGCGCGGCGGCGGCGCGAATGATGGGAAGCTCGGCGCGCAATTGATGATCGCTGCTGGGCTGGCCGGCGGCGCTAATGACCAGCGCTCGGCATGTGTCGAGGAATACTTGTCGGTCTTCTTCAAGAAGGACGGCGAGCCGCGCGGGCTCGGCAAGCAGAAGATGATCTCGGCCGCACTGCAAAAGCAGCAGCCCGCATTGCTGGCGCGGCTCGAGGATGAGCGCGATCGGCTCGTCGCGCTGGTGGAAAAGCGCAAGGCTGCCGCCGCTTTCGATCGCTCCATGGCGCTGGCGCGGATCGGCGACGCCATTCTCTCCGCCTATGAGCGGATGAAGAGCAATCGCGGCCTCTTCGATTTCGACGATCTCATCGAGCGCACGCGCCGGCTGTTTCAAAGCTCGAGCCCCTCCTGGGTGCTCTACAAGCTCGATTCGCGCATCGATCATATTCTCGTCGACGAGGCGCAGGACACGAGCGCGGCGCAATGGGACATATTGGCCGCGCTCGCCGATGAATTCTGCGCCGGCGCCGGCGCCACGCAGCGCATCCGCACCTTCTTCGCCGTGGGCGACGAGAAGCAGTCGATCTTCTCCTTTCAAGGCGCCGCGCCGGAGAAATTCGACGCCATGCGCCGCGATTTCGCGCGCCGTTTCCGCGACGCCGAGCTCGGCTTCGAGACGGTGCGGCTGACGCGCTCCTTCCGCTCCTCGCCGCAAGTGCTGGGCGCGGTGGATATCGTCTTCTCCGTCGAGGAGAACAGACGCGGCCTCGCTGCGGACCGCGACGAGCCCGCGCCATTGCACGAGGCCTGGAAGACCGATGTTCCGGGTCTCGTCGAAATCTGGGAGCCAGAGGCGTCCGCGGGCGCGGAGACGCCGCCGGATTGGCGCCTGCCGCTCGATTATGTGAACGAGGCCGGTCCGCCGGCGCGGCTCGCGCGCAAGATCGCACGCAAGGTGAAGGCGCTGCTCGCGCCGCAAAATGGCGAATGCGTCGAGGACAAGGGCGCGATGCGCCCCGTGCGGCCCGGCGATGTGATGATCCTCGTGCGCAAGCGCGACGCTTTTTTCGAGGGCGTCATTCGCGCGCTGAAGGCGGAGGCGATTCCCGTCGCCGGCGCCGATCGTCTCGATCTCTCCGGCCACATCGCAGTCATGGACCTCGTCGCGCTCGGCCGCGTCGCGCTGCTGCGCGAGGACGACCTCACTTTGGCGACGCTGCTGAAATCGCCGCTCTTCGGCTTCACCGATGATGATCTCATCGCCCTCGCGCCCAAGCGCGAAGGCGCGCTCATCGATGCGCTCGCCGCCTCGCCGGAGCCGGCGCATAGAGAGGCGGCGGCGCGGGTAGACGCTTGGGCGCGCGAGGCGCGCACGCGCGCGCCATTCGATTTCTACAGCCATATTCTCAGCGCCGGCGGCGGGCGCGAGAGGCTGGTCGGGCGGCTCGGCCAGGAGGCCAATGACGCGATCGACGAATTTTTGCGCCTCGCGCTCTCCTTCGAGCGCGAGCAGGCGCAGGGCCTCGCCGGATTTCTCGCGGGAGTCGAGAGCCTGCAGCTCTCCGTCAAGCGCGACATGGAGGCGGCCGGCGACGCCGTGCGCGTGATGACCGTGCACGCCTCCAAAGGGCTGGAGGCGAAGATCGTCTTTTTGCCGGACACTTGCGGCGGCCCCTCCGGCCGGCATGATCCGAAGATCTTCCGGCTCGGCGAGGAAGATGGCGCGGCGCTGGTCTGGTCCAGCAATATGGCCGCCGATCCGCCCGCCGTCGCCAGCGCGCGCGAGGCGCTACGCGAGGCGGCGCGGGAGGAGCATCGCAGGCTGCTCTATGTGGCGCTGACGCGCGCCGAAGAGCGGCTCTATGTCGGCGGCTTCCATGGGCCGGCGGGACGCGGCGCCGGCTGCTGGTACGACGCGATCCGCAACGCCCTCGAGCCCGCCTGCGACAGCGCGCCGGACCCGCTCGACGAGACGAAGCAGATTTTGCGCTATGGCGATGCGGCGCATGGCGCGACGGCGGCGAACGAGACGCGAGAAGCCACGGCGACCATCGTCCCGCTTTACGCGCGCGCGCCGGCGCCGGAGGAGCGCGCGCCGGCCCCGCCCCTGCGGCCGGCCACCGCGCTGGCGGCCGCCGATCCTTTCGCCGGCGAGGAGAATTCCGCCGCGCCGACGCGGAGTGACCGCGAGCGGCTGCTGGTCGGACGGCTCACCCATGCGCTGCTGCAACGCCTGCCGGACACGCCGCCGGAGCGGCGCACCGAGGCGGCGCTGCGCTTTCTGGAGCTGCGCGCCGCCCCGCTCGACGCCGCGCAACGCAAGGCGCTGGTTTCCGCCGTGCTCGCGGTGATCGGCCATGGCTCGCTCGCGCCTTTATTCGGTCCGGGCTCGGCGCCGGAGGTGGAGATCGTCGCCCGGCTCGACAGCCCACGCGGCGAGATCGCCATTTGCGGCCGCATCGATCGCCTCGCCGAGACGGAAACCGACGTCATCGTCGCCGATTTCAAGACCGGCGCGCCGCGCCATCCGGCGACGCCGGCGCAATTGCGGCAGCTCGCCGTCTATCGCGCCGCCGCGCGGCGGCTCTATCCGCACAAAAATGTGCGCTGCGCGCTGATCTTCACGCAGAGCGCGACGATAGAGGAGCCGGAGCCCGAGGCGCTGGACGCCGCGCTGGAGGAGATTTTGGGGGAGGTGTGAAGCGAGGGAAACGCCGGACGCGCTTTCGCCGCGATCTTCGTCTAGTTTTCGTCATTATTGTCGACGCGCACATTTTGGGATCGGACCATGGAGATCGATCGCGGGGACCGCATCGCCCCGCCGCCTTCGCCGGAAAAGAGCCGACTCTGGATCGGCGTGGTCGCGGCGGTCGCCGGGGCTCTCGGCCTCGCTGTCGTCGTCGCGCCCGAGTTCGGCGATTTTTTGCGCCGCGAGGCCTATACGGCCGCGAACGCCGTCGGCGCGCCGACCCCGGCCGACGAATTTGCGCCCGTCTACGCCCGGCTGGAGATGGAGCCGCTGCGCGCGCGGCTGGTCGCCTCTCCGAAAATCTCGACGCAGCTCGCCAAGCTGCTGCGCGAGCCCTGCGACAAGCGCGCGATCACGGCTCTCGCCGAGGCGCTGATCGCCGAAGGAGAGGAGCGCGTCGCGGCGCGAAGCTTTGGCGGCTTTGCCGCGGCCTGCCCGGACAGCGCCATGGAGAAAGGCCGCGCCGGCGAATTGTTCCTGCGCATCGGCGACGCCGACACCGCGTTGAAGATCGCCGACGCGCTGATCTCCGAACAGCCGATCTATGCGGATTTTCATTATCTGCGCGCGAGGGCGCTGTTCGCGGCCAAACGCTATGACGCCGCGATCGGCGAATATAAGACGACGATCGAATTGTTCCACGATCGCGCCAAAGTGCATGAGCGCGTGTTCGTCGATCTCGCCAACGCCTATGTCGCCGTGGGCAAGCCCTGCGACGCGGCCTTCACGCTGTTTTCCTGGATCGCGCTCGATCCGCCGCGGCGCGGCACGCCGGGAGCGCGCAAGCGCGTCGAGGAATATGGCGCGCTCGGCTGCCGCAAGCTACCGGCATTCGACGAGCCGAAGGGATTGTGATTGTGAAAACCGAAAACGATCGATGCCGAGGAGCGGCGAGCGGGCCACGTCTCTAAAGCATGTGGGAAATTTCACATGCGGCCCAATAGGAGTTCCCCCTCGTGCTTCGAGACGGCCGCTGCGCGACCTCCTCGGCATGAGGGGGAAGGGTCGCAGTCCTTCGCATCAGGAGGAAAGAACCATTGCTTCCTCGGGAACGATTGCTTCGAGCGGGAACGCTCACAGCTTGCCGACGACGACGAGGCGCTTGATCTCGCCGCGCTCGAAGGCGCGCAGGAAGGCGGCGTAATTCTTGAACGACACGCAGCCGTTGGAATCGCCGCGCGGACCGAGCATGTAGGTATGCGCGAGCAGGCCGGCGCGGCCGAAGATGGCGCCCTCGCCGCCGATCGGCGTCAGCCTGATCGCGCGCACGCCATGAAACGGGCGCTCGCGGAAGGTGAGATCGTAAGTATGCGGCGGCGTGACGCCACGCATCCGCACATGCGCGAAACGCGGATCGTCGAATTTGTCGCCGAGGCCCGAATGCGCCTCGAGACGCGTGCCGTCCGGCAGATAGACCGTATGTCCGCTGATGTCGTAGACGGCCGTCTGATTGTCATAAGCCGCCGTCGGATTGCCGCGCGTCACATTGCGGAGGCCGTCGAACAGCCCCATCTCCGGCGCCGCATAGGCGAGCGCCTCGCCAGTCGGCCGTAAGGGACCGAAGACCTTCTCGAAAAAGGAGCGGCTATCCTCTTCCGGCGCCGGCGCGGAGGCCGTCTTTCGCGCGCTGCGGATGATGGGCATGTGCACGCGCAGGCCGAATTCGGAAGGACGCGGCGGCGGCAGCGGCGCGCTGTCCGCCTCCTCCTCCGCGATCCGCTGCGCGGCGGGTGGAGCCGGCGTCGCGGCCAAAGGCGACGGCGAAGAATGGGGCGTCTCCAGCGCGGCGACTACCGTCTTGGGCGCGACATGCGAGCGCAGATCGCCGACCAGCACGCCGAAGGGAATGGAGAAGGACGGCGCCTCGATCGAGGCCGTCGTCTCGGCGGGGGAGTCGATCTCGAACGCGGCAGCCGATGGCGCGGCGGTCTCCTCCGCGCTGCGCATGGCGAGACCCGCGAGACCGCCCACTGTGAGGGCGCCTGCGACGAACAGAGTCGAGATCAAAAGGCGGCGAGATATTTCACGGCGCGACAATGAATTGAGCAAGGATCGTTCACCGGGATTCTTACGCATCCACCCCCACTTTCGGAAACACTTCCGTTACGCACACTGTCGGAGAGCTTCATGTGAAGCCGATCGACTACGCCACCCGCGCCCAGAACGAGGATCAACTCTCAGACCCCGAGCGTTCGAGAAACTGAAGTTACAATTTGGCGGTTTTTTGTCCGCTCTACGTAACTACAGCTGAAGTATTTACGCGGTCGACACGTCGAATCTTTTCGTTCGACTGACGTGAGCTTCACCGGCTACGGAAGGGAATTATGAATCAATATAGTAAACATTTCGGTAAACCCTACGCATAATGCCCATGGGCGCGACAAACCGCGCCGCGCCGCGGCGGTCACGGTTCGCGCCTCGCCTACCAGACTCTAGTCCTTTGTTTTGACGCGTTTCCAACGCCGAACCGGCGTCCACTTCGGCTGGACACGCTTGTCGGTCGAAAGCTGCATTCGCGCAGGGCGCCGAGCGGACGCAAGGGAGGTGAAAGCATCCGCGCGCCGCGCTATGCTGACCCGTCCTCCCATGGGAGAGCCAGGAATGGAACGGCGCGAGGTGAGCCATATCGACCGGGTCCGCTCGGTCGTCGATGACGATGCGGCGCCCGCGGCCTCGGCGGTCGCCGCTTCATGGCGGCGCTGCGTCACGCTGCATGGGCTCGACCCGGATGCGCGCCGCGCGCCGGATTTGATCGAAGCGGCGGCGCTCCAGGACGCGCGGGAGCGGCTCGCGCCGCTGCTGCGCGCGGCGCGCAAGCCGCTCGATCGCCTGTTCGCGGCTGTCGCCGAGCTCGGCTGCTGCACATTGCTCAGCAATATCGAGGGCGTGCCGCTCGAGCGGCGCAGCGCCGAGTCGGATGCGCCGGATTTCGACGCGCGCGGCCTGCGTCCGGGCGCCGTCTGGAGCGAGGCGCGCGAGGGCACCAACGCGATCGGCGCCTGCCTCGCCGAAGGCCGCGCGCTGACCATTCATCGCGATCAGCATTTCCACACGCGCAACACGGGGCTGAGCTGCGCCGCGGCGCCGATCTACGATCATGAGGGGCGGCTCGCCGCCGCCCTCGACGTCTCCAGCAGCCGCGAATCTCTCCCCAGCGGCGTGGTCGCGCTCGTCGCCGTCGCTGTCGCGGAGGCCGCGCGGGCGATCGAGGCCGCGCATTTCCGCGAGGCCTTCGCCGGCGCGCGCATATTGACGGCGCCCTCCGAGCGCGGCGCGGCCTTGCTCGCCGTCGATCGGCACGATCTCGTCATCGGCGCGACACGCGCGGCGCGGCTCGAGCTCGGCGTCACCGACGCGCGCATAGCCTCGCAGCTTCCCGCCGCCGATCTTCTCGCCGGCGGCGGCGAGGCGGAGGCCACGCTGCAAAACGCCGAGCTGGAAGACGCCGAGCGCGGCGCCATTCGCCGCGCCCTCGCCCGCGCCAATGGCAATGTCACCGCCGCCGCGCGCCTGCTCGGCGTCAGCCGCGCCACGCTGCACCGCAAGCTCGGCCGGCTCGGATTGTCGCAGGGACATTAGATTCCGTCCCGACTGTCGCAAATCTGCGACACCTCGAGGCCATTCCTGCGTTTCCCCCACTGGCGCAGCCGGCCGCGCGGGCGGATGATTTCCCCCCGACGCCGCAAAGGCGCGTGAAACAGTCAAGGGGAAACGTCATGACGAGGCCCGAATTCCTCCGCTCCGCTACGCCCAAATTCAAGGCGCGCTATGAGAATTTCATCGGCGGCCGCTGGGTCGCTCCGCGCGCCGGCCGCTATTTCGAGAATGTGACGCCGGTCAACGGACAGATTCTCTGCGAGGTTGCGCGCTCCGACGAGACCGACATAGAAATCGCGCTCGACGCCGCCCATGCCGCCAAGGACGCCTGGGGCAGAACCAGCGTCGGTGAACGCGCGCGCGTTCTCAACGCGGTCGCCGATCGCATGGAGCAAAATCTCGCGGCGCTGGCGGAAGCCGAGAGCTGGGACAATGGCAAGCCGATCCGCGAGACGACCGCGGCGGACGTTCCGCTCGCCATCGATCATTTCCGCTATTTCGCCTCCGCGATCCGCGCGCAGGAAGGCGGCATATCGGAGCTCGACCACGACACGGTCGCCTATCATTTCCACGAGCCGCTCGGCGTCGTCGGGCAGATCATTCCGTGGAATTTTCCCTTGCTGATGGCGGCGTGGAAGCTGGCCCCGGCGCTCGCCGCCGGCAATTGCGTGGTGCTGAAGCCGGCCGAGCAGACGCCCGCCTCGATACTCGTATGGGCGGAGATCGTCGGCGATCTTCTGCCGGCGGGCGTCGTCAATATCGTCAACGGCTTCGGCCTCGAGGCCGGCAAGCCGCTCGCCTCCTCGCCGCGCATCGCCAAGATCGCCTTCACCGGCGAGACCAGCACGGGACGGCTGATCGGCGAATATGCCGCGCGCAATCTCATCCCCGCGACATTGGAGCTCGGCGGCAAATCGCCCAACATCTTCTTTGCCGATGTGGCGGCGGAGGACGACGCTTTTCTCGACAAGGCGCTCGAAGGCTTCGCCATGTTCGCGCTCAATCAGGGCGAAGTATGCACCTGCCCCAGCCGCGCCCTGGTGCAGCGAAGCATCTATGACAAATTCATCGAGAAGGCGGTGAAGCGCGTCGGCGCCATCGTGCAGGGCGATCCGCTCGACGCCAAGACGATGATCGGCGCGCAGGCCTCCAAGGAGCAGATGGAAAAAATCCTCGGCTATATCGACATCGGCCAGAAGGAAGGCGCGGACATATTGATCGGCGGGGGCCGCGCCGAACTCGGCGGCGATCTTTCCGGCGGCTATTATGTGAAGCCCACAGTGCTCGCCGGCAACAATAAGATGCGCGTGTTCCAGGAGGAGATCTTCGGACCCGTCGTCTCGGTGACGGTGTTCGACACCGACGAAGAAGCGGTGGCGATCGCCAATGACACGATCTTCGGCCTCGGCGCCGGCGTGTGGACGCGCGACGTCAACCGCGCCTATCGCGTCGGCCGCGCCGTGCAGGCGGGACGCGTCTGGACCAATTGCTATCACGCCTATCCGGCCCATGCGGCCTTCGGCGGCTACAAGCAGTCCGGCATCGGCCGCGAGAATCATCGCATGATGCTCGATCACTACCAGCAGACGAAGAATCTGCTCGTCAGCTATAGCCCGGACAAGCTCGGCTTCTTCTGAGCGTCCGGCCGGGGCGGCCGTCTCCTCCCTGCGGCCGCCCCGCTCCCATCAAATTAAAGACCTAAGTAAAAAACCGAAGGCTACTTGCTCTATTCGTTCCGATGTAATCAATAGGTCGCCATCGATGATCTTCGAAGGCGCCTCATGTTCACCAATAGCCGCGACATCAAACGCCGTCTCGAAAAGGAAGGCTGGGTGTTGGTCCGCGTCACGGGATCGCACCATGTCTTTCGAAATCCGAAAACCGGCGCCATAATCCCCCTGCCGCATCTAAAGAAAGACCTCGGCCAAGGTCTCGTCTGGACGATCTACAAGGCAGCCGGCTGGCCCAGAGACTGAATGAGCTCGATGACCCATTACGTCGCCATCGTCGAAGAGGAAGAGGGAAAGGCAGTCGGGGTCTGGTTTCCCGATCTGCCCGGCTGCATCTCCGCGGGCGATAGTCTCGACGAGGCGATGGCCAACGCCGCCGAAGCGCTGACGCTCTGGGTGGATGTCGCTGTCGAGCACGGCCGAGCGATCCCCGCGCCGCGCAGCCTCGTCGATCTGAAGCGCGACCCGGAGGTCTCACGAGAATTGTCGCAGTTTATGGTGGCGCTGATCCCCTTACGGCCGCAGCTCGACGCCGCGCAATAAGCTCCGGCATTTCTCCCCTTGCGACAGCCGCCGATCAGCGGGATCTCAATTGCATCATCAGTGGCTCTGAGGCAGGTTCGGGTCGAGCGCATTGGGCGCGCCGCGGCCCGCCGAAGCCGCCACGCGCTTGACCCGGTCCTGCGCAAGCGCCAGGATCGAGGCGGCGGGGACGTCACGCCGGATCGGCGCGGAAGGGCGATCATGAACGCTTTCAGTCGCAACATGCTGCTCGCGCTGGGCGTCGCCGGCTTCGGCTACTTTCTGTGGTCCATCTTCGTCGCCAGCCGCTATCAGGCCCTTTGCGAAATCTCCTATTGGTCCGCGACCGAGGCGCAATTGCGCGCCTGCGACGAGATGCGCTCCTCTTTGCCGAGAAATTGACGAGGCCGCGCCACGCGCGCATTGCGGGACATGGAATGAAAGCCAGACTCTACGCCCTCGCGGCCCTAGCGCTGCTGCTCGCGCCGCACGCCCTCGCCTCGGAAATTCATCTCGATTGCGGGCGCACCGGTCGAACGGTCGCGATCGACATCGACACCGGCCGGCGCTTCGTGCAGCTCATTTGGGAGGATGGCGTCGCCGAGGAATATCGCGATGGCGATAGCTATGTCTCCGGCGCGAGTGGCTCCAGCGACACGCAAAAAGTCACTTATGCGGTCAGCGTCGACAAGGATGCGGTGAGCTTCGGACAGGACCGAATCTGCGTCGCCGCGAGCGGCAAATGCCGAGACCAGCATATTCGCAACCTGCTCGACACAGCCGCCGGCACGCTGAAATATGACGATGGCGGCGTCATCGCCGTGATGAAATGCGCGCTCGCGCCGCCCGGCCGTAGATTCTAGAAGCGTCGCGCCCCTCGAGAAACGCATCGCTCCGCTCCACCTTGCGCCGGGACGGCGCGGTCGCCTAAGAGAGCGCATCCCGATGCGCGGCTCTCGCGCGCGGCGTTCAATCGAAAAGAGGTTCGCGTGGCCGACGACGAAGACTATGTCTATGACGAAGCGAGCGGCGAATGGGTCCCGGCGTCGCAGCTCGCCGCGGTGGCGGC
Source organism: Methylosinus sp. KRF6 (assembly GCF_018887255.1). Lineage (NCBI taxonomy): Bacteria > Pseudomonadati > Pseudomonadota > Alphaproteobacteria > Hyphomicrobiales > Methylocystaceae > Methylosinus > Methylosinus sp. KRF6. Next base: position 2,309,175 of record NZ_JAHLJF010000001.1, read on the forward strand.
GCAGGCGAAAGTCGTGAAGGATTCGGCCGGCAATGCGCTCGCCGACGGCGATTCCGTGACCCTCATCAAGGATCTGAAGGTGAAGGGCGCCAATCAGACGTTGAAGCAGGGCACGGTGATTCGCTCGATCCGCCTCACCGACGATCCGGAAGAGATCGACTGCCGGCACGACACCATCAAAGGATTGGTGCTGCGCACGGAATTCGTGAAGAAACGCTGAGCCTCTCTTCCGGCTCCGCCGTCAATGGCCCTGCTCGCCGTTATTGGTCCCATGGCCGCCGGCGAGGCGCTCCGACAGAGCGAAGGCCAGCGTCGAGACGACGAAGGTCAGATGAATGCCGAGATAGAAATACAGATCCCGGTCGTTCATATGCGGCACGTCCATGAAGGCTTCGAGCAGCTTGATCGCCGAGATGGCGACGATGGTCGAGAGCAGCTTCAGCTTCAGCTCGGAGAAATCGATCGAGCCCATCCAGTCCGGCCAGCCGGGCTGGCTGTCCGTATCGACCTTGGAGACGAAATTCTCATAGACCGACAGCATGACCGTCACCACCAGCGCGCCGGTGAGCGTCATGTCGATGAGATCGAGCACCAGCAGCGTCATATTGGATTCGGTGGCGGTGACGAGATGCGCCGTCGCCTCGAAGAGATGAACGCCGGCTTTATAGAGCAGCTCCAAGAGCCCCACCGCCAGCATGACGAAGAAGGGCGCGAGCAGCCAGCGCGACAGGAACAGGAAGGATTCGAAAAAGCGCTTCATCTTCGACTCGTTCTGGTGGGGGGCGACGGAAGCGTACACGAATTCGCCGCGCCGGCCAAGCTCAGGAGACCGGCGCGCGCGCCGATCGCCTCTTTGCCCGCGGAATCGCCTTGACCCCTGCGGTCGTCTCCCGTAACGTCTGATCCGGTATTTCACCTGGAGCGGGCCGTGAAGGGCATTCTTCTCGTAGGCAGGGCGCTGGAGACGGAGCGGGTCTGATCCCGAGCTTCCGCCGCTGGCGCTTATCCGAGGCCCTCCAGGGGGCCTTTTTTATTGCCTATGGGGACGCGCCCGCGCGGTCCTATGTCTCGAGGGTCGAGGAAAGCGGAGCTGGAGAGAATGGCGAAGCAAATGACCGGAGCGGAAATGGTGGTCGAGGCCCTGAAGGATCAGGGCGTCGAAGTGCTTTTCGGCTATCCCGGCGGCGCCGTCCTTCCGATCTACGACGTTCTCTTCCACCAGGAGAAGGTGCGGCATATTCTCGTGCGCCACGAGCAGGGCGCGGCCCATGCGGCGGAGGGCTACGCCCGCTCCTCCGGCAAGCCGGGCGTGCTGCTCGTCACCTCCGGCCCCGGCGCCACCAACACCATCACCGGCCTCACCGATGCGCTGATGGACTCCATTCCGCTGGTCTGCATCACCGGCCAGGTGCCGACGCATCTCATCGGCTCCGACGCTTTTCAGGAATGCGACACGGTCGGCATCACGCGCCACTGCACCAAGCATAATTATCTGGTGAAGAATATCGCCGATCTGCCGCGCATCCTGCACGAGGCCTTCTATGTCGCCTCCAGCGGGCGGCCCGGGCCAGTGGTCATCGATATTCCGAAGGATGTGCAATTCGCCTCCGGGACCTATACGGGTCCGCGCAATGTGCATCACAAGACCTATCAGCCCAAGCTCGACGCCGACACGGACGCCATTCGCCGCGCGGTGAAGATGATGGCCGCCGCCAAGCGGCCGATCTTCTACACGGGCGGCGGCGTCATCAATTCCGGCCCGGCGGCCTCGACGCTGCTGCGCGAATTGGTCTCGCTGACCGGCTTCCCGATCACCTCCACGCTGATGGGCCTCGGCGCCTATCCGGGCTCCGGGCCGAACTGGCTCGGAATGCTGGGAATGCACGGCACTTTCGAGGCCAATAACGCCATGCACGACTGCGATCTGATGATCGCCGTCGGCTCGCGTTTCGACGATCGCATCACCGGAAGGCTCGACGCCTTCTCACCCGGCTCGAAGAAAATCCACATCGATATCGATCGCTCCTCGATCAATAAGAATGTGAAGGTCGATCTGCCGATCGTCGGCGATTGCGGCCATGTGCTGGAGAGCATGGTGCGCATCTGGCGCGCCGAGGCGATGCACGCCGAGAAGCAGCCGCTCGACGCCTGGTGGAAGAAGATCGACGAATGGCGCGACCGCAAGTCGCTGGCCTTCCGCAATTCCGACAAGGTCATCAAGCCGCAATACGCCGTGCAGCGTCTCTATGCGCTGACCAAGGATCGCGATCCTTACATCACCACCGAGGTCGGCCAGCATCAGATGTGGGCCGCGCAGCATTATCATTTCGACGAGCCCAATCGCTGGATGACTTCCGGCGGGCTCGGCACCATGGGCTATGGCCTGCCGGCGGCGATCGGCGCGCAGCTCGCGCATCCCAAATCGCTGGTCGTCGACATCGCCGGCGAGGCGTCCATTCTGATGAACATTCAGGAAATGTCGACGGCGATCCAATATCGCCTGCCGGTCAAGGTGTTCATCCTCAACAATGAATATATGGGCATGGTGCGCCAGTGGCAGGAACTGCTGCACGGCGGACGCTACTCGCACTCCTATTCGGAGGCGCTGCCCGATTTCGTGAAGCTCGCGGAGGCCTTCGGCGCCAAGGGCATTCGCTGCTCCGACCCCGCCGATCTCGATCGCGCGATCCAGGAGATGATCGACTATGACGGGCCGGTGATCTTCGACTGCCTCGTCGAGAAGGGCGAGAATTGCTTCCCGATGATCCCCTCGGGCAAGGCGCATAACGACATGCTGCTCGCCGACCTCTCCGACGACGCCGGAATCGAGCTCGGCTCGATCATCGACGAAAAGGGCAAGATGCTGGTGTGAGACGAGCGCGAATAGCGAGATAGCGAGTAGCGAATAGAGCTGCTCCTGCGTCGACTATTCGCTACTCGCTACTCGCTATTCGCTGGAAACGGACACATGAACGCTCCCCTCTCCCCGCCCTCGCCCTATTCCTCGCCGACGTCGCGCTCCAATGTGGAGACGCATACGCTCGCCGTGCTGGTCGACAATGAGCCGGGCGTGCTGGCGCGCGTCGTCGGCCTGTTCTCGGGCCGCGGCTATAATATCGAGAGCCTGACGGTGGCGGAGGTCGCCCATGGCGAGCATCTCTCGCGCATCACCGTCGTTACCTCCGGCACGCCGGAGACGATCGAGCAGATTCAGCATCAGCTCGAGCGGCTGGTGCCGGTTCACAAGGTCACCGATCTCACCGTCTCCGCCCGCTCGCTCGAGCGCGAGCTGGCCATGGTCAAGGTGAGGGGCAAGGGCGAGGAGCGCAACGCCGCGCTGCAGCTGGCCGAGGCCTTCCGCGCCCGCGTCGTCGACGCCACGACCGAGAGCTTCATCTTCGAGCTGACCGGAAAGCCGAATAAAATCGATGAATTCGTCGATCTGATGCGCCCGATCGGGCTCGTCGAGGTCTCGCGCACCGGCGTCGCGGCGATCTCGCGCGGGCCGGACCCGATCTGATCGGGCGATCCTCGAGATTTTGACCTTCACGCCATGGGCGCGTAGAAAGGTCCCGCGGAATTGCCCGTCGCCTCGACCGTCTTCCCGAGCCGACGGAAAAACAATGTAAAATCAAGCTGGAAAGACAGGCCTCCGGGACCGCCCGGCGGTCGAGGAACTCTTGAAGCCGAACGACGGCTCTGTCGTCCTGTGGGGGAAAGCGAGAATATGCGCGTCTATTACGATCGGGATGCCGACATCAATCTGATCAAGGGCAAGAAGGTCGCTGTGGTGGGCTATGGCAGCCAGGGCCACGCCCATGTCCTGAACCTCAAGGATTCGGGCGTCGGCGAGGTCGCGGTCGCGCTGCGCAAGGGCTCCGCCTCCGCCAAGAAGGCCGAGGGCGCCGGCGTCAAGGTGATGGAAGTCGCCGAGGCGGCCAAATGGGCCGATGTCGTCATGATGCTGACGCCGGACGAGCTGCAGGGCGAGATCTACGCCGCCGAGCTCGCGCCGAATCTCAAATCCGGCGCGGCGCTGTTCTTCGCCCATGGCCTCAACATACACTTCAATCTCATCGAGCCGCGCGCCGATCTCGACATCATCATGGTCGCGCCCAAGGGCCCCGGCCACACGGTTCGCGGCGAATATCTGAAGGGCGGCGGCGTCCCCTGCCTCATCGCCGTGCATCAGAACGCCTCCGGCAATGCGCTCGAGCTCGGCCTCTCCTACGCCTCGGCGATCGGCGGCGGCCGCGCCGGCATCATCGAGACCACCTTCCGCGAGGAATGCGAGACCGATCTCTTCGGCGAGCAGGTCGTGCTCTGCGGCGGCCTCGTCGAGCTGATCCGCAATGGCTTCGAGACGCTGGTCGAGGCCGGCTATGCGCCGGAAATGGCCTATTTCGAGTGCCTGCACGAGGTGAAGCTGATCGTCGACCTCATCTATGAGGGCGGCATCGCCAATATGAATTATTCGGTCTCCAACACGGCCGAATATGGCGAATATGTCACCGGTCCGCGCATCATCACCAAGGACACCAAGGCCGAGATGAAGCGCGTGCTCGAAGATATTCAGTCCGGCAAGTTCACCCGCGACTGGATGCTCGAGAACAAGGTCAGCCAGACGTCCTTCAAGGCCACCCGCGCCCGCAACGCCGCTCATCCGATCGAGGAAGTCGGCGGACGCCTGCGCGGCATGATGCCCTGGATCGGCAAGAACCGGCTGGTCGACAAGGACCGCAACTGATCCTTTTTTCTAAAGGAGACGATCACGACGCCCAGCTCGGATCGAACGCATCGTCGAAAGAGGCGCGGAGAGACGGCCGCCCTCATGACGGGGAAGCGCGATGCAGCCGAAAATCGACGAGCCTGACGAAGAGCATCGTCGCGAATTGAGACGCAACGTCTTCGAGATCACGCGCCTGCGCATGTCGGGCCGGATCGACGAGATGATGCGCTACTTCGCACGCGATGTCGTCGTGCGCTATCACGGCACCAAGGAAGGCCTGTTTCTTCCGGGCGTTCTCCATGGCCGCGACGCGTTCAAGGAGAATATTCGGCTGACCGACGTCAATTACGAGCCGCTCGGCGGCGAGGTGCTGGCGATCCTCGTCGATGGGCCGAAATCATCGGTGCGATGGCGCAACTCCTGGCGCCATCGCAACTCCGGCCGCACGGCGACGCTGGACATGGCGCATTTCCTGTACTGGCGGAACGGGAAGGTGGTCGAGATGTTCGAATATCTCGACTATCACAGCTGGGGACGCTCCGCCGCCGAGGCGCTGATCGAGCGGGACGATCCTCGGCCCCGATAATCGCGGCCCGATAATCGCGGATCGAGGCGTTGCATGACGAATAGCGAAGATTTTTTCTCTCGCCCTCCGCCCGGGCTCGATCGCGACGAAATCCGGCGCCGCGTCGAGCTGCTTGCGCGGCAGCCCGCCGAAAACGGCGATTTCGGCGTCGTCCGGGACTTCTGCGCGCAGGACGTCGTCTGCGAATTCGTCGGCGACAAATCCCGCATCCCCTATGCCGGCCGCCATTTCGGCGTCGACGCGCTGCTGAATATATTGCGCGCGATCAATATCGATTTCGCTCAATCTGAGCAGCAGATCGACGATGTCATCATCGACTCCGACGGCGTCGCGATGCGGCGCAGCATCCGCTGGCGCCATCGCGGCACAGGCCTCGAGGGCCGCGTCGATCTCGCCGATTTCATACGCTTCGAGAATGGCCTCATCGTCGAATTGATCGAGTTCCGCGATTCGATCACCATCCTCTCCATTCAGGGCGATCCGCCCTGGCCTTGAGCGAGCCTGCGTCAGCACCATGCGATTGCGCTTCTCCACGCTCGACGTGTTCACGAACACGCGCTTTGCCGGCAATCCGCTCGCCGTCGTGCTCGGCGCGGACGGGCTCGACAGCGCGACGATGCAGACCATCGCCTGCGAGTTCAATCTGAGCGAGACGGTCTTCGTTCTGGAGCCACGCGATTCCATCAATACCGCGCGGCTGCGCATCTTCACGCCGCTGCGCGAATTGCCCTTCGCCGGCCATCCGACGATCGGCGCGGCGATCCTGCTGGCGACGCAGCGCGCGCCCGAGATGCTGACGCGCAATGGAATCGTCATCGCGCTCGAGGAGGAGATCGGCCTCGTCCGCTGCGATGTGGTGAGGGACGCCTCGCGCGCCATTCTCGCGCGCTTCACGGCGCCGCGCCTGCCGGTTCGCGGCGCATGGTCGCCGGAGCCGGCGCCGCTCGCCAAAGCGCTCGGCCTCGAAAGCGAGGAGATCGGTTTCGGCCGTCACGCGCCGTCGACCTTCTCCGCGGGCGTGGAGCTCGTCTTCGTTCCGATCCGCTCGCGCGCGGCGCTGGATCGCGCGCGGCCGGACCCAGCCGCCTTCGCCGCGCTGCTGGGCGAGCGCATCGGCGCCTATCTCTACACGAGTGAGACAGTAGAGCCGGCGAGCGCGGTCGCGGCCCGAATGTTCGCCAATGGCGTCGGCATAGGCGAGGACCCGGCGACCGGCGCGGCGGCGGCGGCCTTCGCCGGAGTCGCCCACGCCTTCGAGGCGCCCGAGGACGGCGAGCATGAATTCGTCATCGAGCAGGGCTACGCCATGGGCCGCCCCTCCCGCATCATCCTCGGCTCGCGAATCGAGGCGGGCGCGCTCGTCGCCGTCACAGTGGCGGGCCATGCGGTGGAAGTGCAGCGCGGAGATCTGGATCTATGAGCGGCGAAGTCGAGATCGTCGGCGTCTCGGCCCTGCATTGCGTCCTCGAGCCGCATGACTGGGCCTTCGACCGGCTGCGCGGCGCGGAGATCGACGCGCATTGGGCCGAGCGCCGCGCCGCCGTGCCGGCGCTCTATGACGGCCCCGTGCTGCTCGCGCACAGCGTCTCGCGCGGCGAGACGGCGCTCGGCGTCAAATTCTTCGAGACGCGCTTCTCGCGTTTCCTCGCCTGGCGGGATTTCGGCTTTCCGGACGCCGGCGTCTACAATTGCTTCTCCATGCCGGCGTTGCGCTCGGCCGACGGCGCCTTTCTGCTCGGCGAGATGGGGGCGGATCATTCCGCCGCCGGCGCGATCTATTTTCCCGCCGGCACGCCGGATCCGAGCGATCTGCGCGACGGCATGGTCGATCTCGAGGCCAATCTGCTGCGCGAGCTGGAGGAAGAAACCGGCATTGCGCCGCAGGAGGCGCGGCTTTCGCCCGATTGGACCATCGTCTACGCCGGGCCGCGCGTCGCCTGCATGAGAATCGCGCAATCGCCGCTGTCCGCCGCAGAGCTGGAAATGCGCGTAAACTCCTATATCGCCTCGCAGAAAAAGCCGGAGCTGGCTGGCGTGCGCATGGTCGCGCGGCGCGCCGAGCTCGCCGAGCCGCGAATGCTCGGTTTCATCCGCCGTTTTCTCGAGCCGCTGCTGCCCCCATGAGCAAATGGGGGCTGAATTTCCTGGCGGCGCGGTGTAGATTACTCCTCATGAGCAAAGTGCAGGCGATCGGCGGCCATGCGGCGCGGCCGGGCGGACAGACTCCGCCCGCTGACAGCGCGCGCGCCATTCGCGGCGCACTGCTCGGCCGCTCGCTCGTGCTGGTCGGCATGATGGGCTCCGGTAAGACCTCCATCGGCCAGCGTCTGGCGCAGCGCCTCGGCCTGCCGTTCAAGGACGCCGACGCCGAGATCGTCGCCGCCGCGGCGGGAATGTCGATCCCCGATATTTTCGCCAAATATGGCGAGGCGCATTTCCGCGACTGCGAGCGCCGCGTCATCGCCCGGCTGCTCGCCGGCGAGCCCTGCGTGCTGGCGACCGGCGGCGGCGCCTTCATGGACGAGACCACGCGCAACCGCGTGAAGGAGCGCGGCGTCTCGCTGTGGTTCGACGCCGCTCATGAGGTTCTGCTGCGCCGCGTGCGCCGCAAGGGCGACCGCCCGCTGTTGCAGACCAGCGACCCCGCCGCCGTATTGCGCCGGCTGATGGACGAGCGCTATCCCGTCTATCGCCAGGCCGACATCGCCGTGCTCTCCCGCGACGTACCCCATGAGGTGATGGTCGAAGAGACGATCGCGGCGCTGCTCGCATGGGCGCATGGCGCGCCGGAGAGCGCGACTACACGAGGATTCGATCGATTCATGACGTCACGAACGCCGCCCGCCCCCGTCGAGCCGCAGACTGTCGAAGTGGGGCTCGGCGGCCGCGCCTATGACATCATCATCGGCGCCGGGCTGCTGGAGCAGGCGGGCGAGCATCTCGCCCGCATCGCGCCGGGCGCGGCCTGCGCCGTCGTCACCGACGCCAATGTCGCCCGGCTGCAATTGCCCGTGCTGCGCCAGAGCCTCGAGAAAAGCGGCATTCGCACTGTCTCCATCGTCGTCGAGCCGGGCGAGGCGTCCAAATCCTTCCCGGTCTTCCAGCGCGTCTGTGAGGAGATTCTCGAGGCGCGCATCGAACGGCGCGATGTGGTGCTGGCGCTCGGCGGCGGCGTTGTCGGCGACCTCGCCGGCTTCGCGGCGGCGAGCGTGCGGCGCGGCTCCCGCTTCGTGCAGGTTCCGACCACGCTGCTGGCGCAGGTCGACTCCTCCGTCGGCGGCAAGACCGGCATCAACACGCCGCAAGGCAAGAATCTCGTCGGCGCCTTCTATCAGCCCGCGCTGGTGCTGGCCGATGTCGACGCCCTGGCGACGCTGCCGCTGCGCGAGTTCCGCGCCGGCTACGCCGAAGTGGTCAAATACGGACTCATCGACGACGCCTTCTTCTTCGAATGGCTGGAGAACAACGCTTCCGCCGTCTTCGCCGACCGCGCCGCGCGCGTGGAGGCGATCTCGGTGAGCTGCCGCTCCAAGGCCAAGATCGTCGCCCGCGACGAGACCGAGCAGGGCGACCGCGCGCTGCTCAATCTCGGCCATACTTTCGGCCATGCGCTGGAGCGGCTCGTGCATTACGACGGCGAGCGCCTCGTCCATGGCGAGGGCGTCGCCATCGGCCTCGTCTGCGCCTTCCGCTTCTCGGCGCGGCTCGGCCTCTGCAGCCAGCAGGACGCCGAACGCGTCGGCCGCCATCTGACCCGCGTCGGCCTGCCGACCCGCATTCGCGATATTTCCGGCTGGCGCGACGACGCCGACGCCATGCTCGACGCCATGTTCCAGGACAAGAAGGTCGAGAAAGGCGCGCTCACCTTCATTCTCGCGCGCGGCATCGGACGCTCCTTCGTCGAGAAGGGCATAGACGTGGACCAACTGCGCAGTTTCCTCAAAGACGAAATCGCGCGCGAATAGGGGCGTCATGCACGGCGGAGCGGAAGCGGGCCTGGAGAATGTCGACATCTGGGTCGCGACACTAGTCGTATTGCTGTGCGTGCTTCTCTCGGCCTTCTTCTCGGCCTCCGAGACGGCGCTGACAGCGGCGTCCCATGCGCATATGCACGCGCTGGAGAAGGAGGGCGACCATCGCGCGGCGCTGGTCAATCGTCTGCTGCGCCAGCGCAACCGCATGATCGCGGCGCTGCTTCTCGGCTCCACTCTGGTCAATATCGGCGGCTCGGCCTTCACCACCAGCGTGCTCGTCTATCTCACCGGCGAGAGCGGCGCCGTCTACGCCACCATCATCATGACGGCGCTGCTGCTGGTCTTCGCCGAAGTGCTGCCCAAGACCGTGGCGATCAACCATCCTGATCGGCTGTCGCTGCGCGTCGCGCGCGTCATCGGCGTCTTCGTCGCCGTCTTCGGCCCGCTGCTCTTTGCGGTGGAGGCCTTCGTGCGCGGCGTGCTGAAGCTCGTCGGCGTCGAGATCGGCCATGGCCGCACGCTGCTCTCGCCCTATGACGAGCTCAAGAGCGCCGTCGACATCATGCACGAGGAAGGAACCGTCGAGCGCAATTGGCGCGACATGTTCGGCGGCGTGCTCGATCTTCAGGTGCTGCATGTCGCCGATGTGATGATCCATCGCACCAAAATGCGCACCATCGACGCCGATCTTCCTCCCGAGCAGATCGTGCGCGAAGTGCTCGCCTCGCCTTTCACGCGTATGCCCTTGTGGCGCGACCGGCCGGATAATTTCATCGGCGTCATCCACTCCAAGGACCTGCTGCGCGCGCTCGATGCGGCAAAGGCGGATTTCTCCCAGCTCGATATAGACGACATAGCGCTCGAGCCCTGGTTCGTGCCGGAATCGACGACGCTCGAGGATCAGCTCGAAGCGTTTTTGAAGCGCAAGACGCATTTCGCGCTGGTCGTCGACGAATATGGCGAGGTGATGGGCCTCGTCACGCTCGAGGACATTCTCGAGGAGATCGTCGGCGACATTCGCGACGAGCATGATCTCGCAATGCAGGGCGTGCGGCAGCAGCCGGACGGCTCGGTGCTCGTCGACGGCGCAGTGCCGCTACGCGACCTCAATCGCGTGATGGAGTGGAGCCTGCCCGACGAGGAGGCGACGACGATCGCCGGCCTCGTCATCCATGAGGCCGCGGCCATTCCCGAGGCGGGGCAAGTGTTCAACTTCCACGGTTTCCGCTTCGAGGTGCTGCGCAAGATGCGCAATCGCATCACCGTGCTGAAAGTGACCCCGACCGAGGCCCGAGAGGACTGACGCGCGCCGGACTGACGCGCGCCCGGCTCACGCCGCGCTCTCTTCGGCCGGACCTTCGTCGAAGCGCCGCCGCGCCGCGACGATCGCCGAATGGCTCTGCTCCGCCCAGCGAATGAGCGCGGCGAGCGGCTCCATCATGGCGACGCCGAGCGGCGTCAGCCGATAATCCACGCTCGGCGGCTTGGTGGGATAGACGCGGCGCGCGACCAGCCCGTCCCGCTCCAGAGTGCGCAACGTCTGCGTCAACATGCGCTTGGAAATATCGGGCGCCGCGCGGCTGAGCGCGCCGAAGCGCTGCGGCCCGCCGGCCAGCGCCATCAAAATCAGCGTCGTCCATTTGTCGCCGACGCGATCCAGCACATCGCGCACCGGACAGCGGCTCGCATCCAGCGCCACCTCTCGCCATGCGTCGAATTTACGCGCGAGCTCCTCCCGCGCATTGGCGATGGTTCCCTCGGCGTCGCCTGGTCCCAAAAAACTGCCTCCTTCACGGGCTCTTCGGTCTCGGTTAGAGACCTTGTATCAGAAACGAACCCGAAAGGAACGCTGTCATGACTTCCCCTGCTCAGCCGCGCATTTTCGTCACCGGCGCGACCGGCCAGCTCGGCCGGCTCGTCATAGGCGCACTGCCGCGAAGCGTTCCGGCGACGCGCATCGTCGCCGGCGTGCGCCGGACCGACAGCGACGCCGCCCGCGATCTCGCCGCCCTCGGCGTGGAGCTGCGCATCGCCGATTATTCCCGCCCGGAGACGCTGGCCCCGGCCTTCGCGGGCGTCGATCGGCTGCTGCTGATCTCCTCGAGCGAGATCGGCCAGCGAACGGCTCAGCATCGCAATGTCATAGAGGCGGCGACGCGGGCCGGCGTCGGACTCATCGCCTATACGAGCCTGCTGCGCGCCGATGTCTCGCCGCTGGCGCTGGCGCAGGAGCATCGCGAGACGGAGGCGATCCTGCGCGCCTCGGGAACGCCTTTCGTGCTGCTGCGCAACGGCTGGTATACGGAGAATTACGCCGCCTCCATCGCCCCGGCGCTGGCGCATGGCGTCTTCATCGGCTGCGCCGGCGAGGGCCGGATCGCCTCCGCCGCCCGCGCCGATTACGCCGAGGCCGCGGCCGCCGTGCTGACGGGCGAAGATCACGCCGGCCGCGTCTATGAACTGGCCGGAGACGACGCCTATACGCTCGGGCAATTCGCCGCCGCGATCGGCGAGGCCGCGGGGCGGAAGATCGACTATCAGAACCTGCCCGAGGCCGATTTCGCCGCCGCTCTCGTCGGCGCCGGCCTGCCGGACGGATTCGCCGCTCTGCTCGCCGATTCCGACGCCGGCGCGGCGAAGGGCGCGCTGTTCGACAATGGCCTCCAGCTCAGGGCGCTGATCGGTCGGCCGACGACGCCTTACGAGGTCACGATCGCGCAGACATGGGCGACTCTCGCCGCACCCTCCAGCGCCGAATGACGCGACGCGCTTCGATCCCGCGGGCGCGAGTGATAAGCTCCCGCGAATGAGCAAAGCGGCGGCGGATTTCTCCACAGTCACGGTCGGCGCGCCTTTGCGCCGCGTGACCTTCGGCAATCATCTGCCGCTCGCCCTCATCGCCGGCCCCTGCGCGCTGGAGAGCCGCGCGCAGGGCCTCGAAATTGCGCAGGCTCTGGCCGAGCTGGCCGCTCGGCTGCAAATCGGCGTCGTCTTCAAAGCCTCCTTCGACAAGGCCAATCGCAGCTCGGGCGCCTCGGGGCGCGGCCTCGGCCTTTCCGCCTCTCTGCCGATCTTCGCCGAGATCAAGGAACGCTTCGGCCTTCCCGTCCTCACCGACGTCCATGAGGCCGCGCAATGCGCGCCTGTCGCCGAAGTGGCGGATATTCTGCAAATCCCCGCCTTCCTCTGCCGCCAGACCGATCTCCTCGCGGCGGCGGCGCGCACAGGGCGCGTCGTCAATGTGAAGAAGGGCCAGTTTCTCGCGCCCTGGGACATGCGCCACGCCATAGACAAGCTGCGCACCGAGGGCGCCGCCGGCGCGCTGGCGACCGAGCGCGGAACCAGCTTCGGCTATAACGCCCTCGTCTCCGACATGCGCGCGCTGCCCATTCTCGCCGAGACGACCGGCGTCCCGGTCATTTTCGACGCCACCCATTCCGTGCAGCAGCCGGGCGGGCTCGGCGCGGCCTCCGGCGGCGAGCGGCGCTTCGTCCCCGTGCTGGCGCGGGCGGCTGTGGCGGTGGGCGTCGCCGGCCTCTTCATCGAGACGCATCCAGATCCCGACAGCGCCGTCTCCGACGGGCCGAATATGATCGCGCTGCGCGATCTGCCGGCGCTGCTCGAGGCGCTTTTAGCCTTCGATCGGCTGGCGAAGGCGCTGCGATAGAGCGATCAGCCCCGCCCGCGATAGGGCGGCACGCCCTGATCCGGCAGCCAGAGTCCCGCAGGCGGCTCGCCCGTCTGCCAGAAGACGTCGATCGGAATGCCGCCGCGCGGATACCAATAGCCGCCGATGCGCAGCCAGCGCGGCGTCATCGCCGCCACCAGATCCTTGGCGATGCGGATGGTGCAATCCTCGTGGAAGGCGCCGTGATTGCGATAGCTGCCGAGATAGAGCTTCAGCGATTTCGATTCGACGAGCCATTCCATCGGCGCGTAATCGATGACGATATGCGCGAAATCCGGCTGGCCGGTCACCGGGCAGAGCGAGGTGAATTCCGGCGCGACAAAGCGGACGAGATAGGTCTCGCCCGGATGCGGATTGGCGACGAGGTCGAGCTCGGCCTCGTCCGGCGAATTGGGCAGCGCCGTCTTCTGCCCGAGCAGCGCGGCGCCCTTGTGCGTCTTCGTCATGAAGAAAGCTCTTAACGCGACGCCCGCCCGCGTCAATCGGGAATGCGACCCGCCGAAACGAGACCGGCGTGCAAGCCCGCGATGGAAAGGCGAGGAGAGCCTTTCATGGAGAGATCACGGGCGCTCGCCCGCATCCGGACGCATGATCTTTTTCAGACTCTCCGGCGGAATGCGAATATCGGCGACCTTCCACGTCCAATCGGTGAGAGCGAAGACGATGGCGACGCCATCCTTGTGGGTGATGCGAAACCGCGTCGGCGACACGAGCTCGAAACGATCGGCGAAGCGCCTCAGATCGAGCTCCTTCGTCCCGCCGGCTTCGGCGCCGCCTTCGGGCTCCGGACCGGGCTGGGGCGCGGAGGCGCGCCGCGCCAGCAGGGCGCCGATGGTGGACGGCGAGACGAATCGGTCCACCGCCGTGTCGATGAGCGCGGGACCGAGCGCCGCCAGCAGGCCGGCGCCCAGCCGCGCGCCGGCGTTGCGGCTCTTGTCGGTCTCCCCCAGCGCACGCGACATCACGACGGTTCCCAGCTGCTCCTTGATCGAGGCGCGCACGGCGGGGAAATCGACATGGTCCGAAATGGCCGCAGCGTCGCCCGCTCTCACGCCGGCCTCGAGCTGGCGCAGCGAGAGAAAGGCGTAGCCGGCGTAGAGAAGCGCGAGAGCCAGCAGCGCGAGAAAGGCAGAGAGAGCGCGTCGCATGATATGTCCCCGGAAAAGCCCGCCCGCGAAGCAGGCCGCGCGGCGCCGTCCGGTTCTGAGCCCGCGACGCCTCTCTTGCAAGCGCGCCGATTATCGATCTCGATTATGGGAATGAAACAGCGCTCTTCACGGGGGAGGCGCCGAACTCGGACATCAGCCAATGCCGATGTCTCGATTTGGTGCCCAGGAGAGGACTCGAACCTCCACGGCTTTCACCACTGGTACCTGAAACCAGCGCGTCTACCAATTCCGCCACCTGGGCAACGCGGCTCTCTTACGAGGCGGACGCTCTGCTTGTCAATGGCGCTCGTCATGCTTCGGTCACGCTCGCGCGGCGCATTTCCTTTCCGCCCAAATCGCGCTAGAGCATCCGCCCGAAACGGAGCGATATTTTCGAGCGCTCCGAGAGAATCGGCGTGGGGCGAAGAATGAGCGCAGATGTGAAGGATGCCGGGCGGATCGTGACGGTGTTCGGCGGGTCGGGATTCATCGGGCGCCATGTGGTGGCGGCCCTGGCGCGCGACGGCTGGCGCGTGCGCGTCGCCTGCCGGCGGCCGGACCTCGCCTTTTTCCTGCAGCCTCTGGGCAAGGTGGGGCAGATTTTCCCGGTGCAGGCCAATCTGCGCAATCCCGCCTCCGTCGCCGCCGCCGTGCGCGGGGCCGAGGCCGTCGTCAATCTGGTCGGCGTGCTGGCCGAGGGCGGCAAGCAGAAATTCTCCGCTCTGCACGCGCAGGGCGCGAAGACCATCGCCGAGGCCGCCGTCGCGGCGGGCGCGAAGCATCTCGTCCATGTCTCGGCCATAGGCGCGGACAAGAATTCCAGCTCCGTCTACGCCCGCACCAAGGCGGAGGGCGAGGAGGCGATTCGCGCCGCCTTCCCCGGCGCGGTGATTCTGCGTCCTTCCGTCGTCTTCGGCCCGGAAGATCAGTTCTTCAACCGATTCGGCGCTCTGGCGCGCTATCTGCCGGTCGAGCCCGTCATCGGCGAGGCGACGCGCTTCCAGCCCGTCTATGTCGGCGACGTGGCGCAGGCGGTGGCGCTGGCCGTGGACGGCCGCGCCCAGGCCGGCGCGACCTATGAGCTCGGCGGGCCGGAGGTGAAGACTTTCCGCGCCATCGTCGAATATGCGCTGAAGATCACCGAGCGCGACGTCAAAATCCTGCCGCTGTCCTTCGCGACCGGAGCGATGATCGCGCGCGTCACGCAGACGCTGCACAGCCTCTCGCTCGGCCTTTTCCCCAGCCTGCTAACGACGACCGTCGATCAGGTGGAGCTGCTGCGCCACGACAATGTCGTCTCCGCGCAGGCCGAGGCCGCCGGGCTGACGCTCGAGGGCCTGGGGATCGCCCCGACGGCGATCGAGGCGATCGTTCCGTCCTATCTCTATCGCTATCGCAAGACCGGCCAATATCAGGCGCAGCGGCTGGCTTGAGCGGCAAAGCGCGTTTAAAGCCGAAGCGGGCGCCGCTCGGCTTTTAAAACGCGCCGGGACCAAAGACGCTCAGCTCGCTCGCGCCATGGCGCGGGCGGCGAGCGTCTTGTGCATCCGCACCATGAAGGCCACGCCGAACAAGGGCGTGAACAGGTTGAGCCCCGGCACGGCGACGAAGCCGGCGATGAACAATCCCGCGAGAAAAAGGGTCGTCGCATGGCGGCGCGTCAGCTCGCGGGCTTCCTCCAGCGAGCAATAGCGCGTCGCGGCGAAGGCGAAATACTCCCGCCCGAACAAATAGGCGTTGGCCAGCACGAAGACGATGGCGTTGACGCCCGGCACGAGCAGCAGCAGCAGGGCGACGAGATTTACGCCCGCCGAGACCAACGCGAAGCGCAGCGCCATGATCATCGCCTGGCCGGGCGGCAGCGGACGCCCGCGCGGCCCGAGCGGATCGATTTCCTCCTCCACCACATCGGCGAGATCGTCGAGGAAAAATCCCGCCACGAGAATGGAAATCGGCGCGATGAGAAAGGCGAGCCCGAAGACGAGCCCCGCGCCGGTCGCGAAAGTGACGATCGTTCGCAACCAATAATTGTCGACGGTGAGGAAAGAGAGCGCGACCTTGTCCAGCCCGGTCCAGGCGAGCGCCAGCAGGACGAAAGTCAGGCCGAGGCTCTTGAACAGAACATTGCGGAACGGCGGCGAGAAGATTTGACGGGCGGCGTCCAGAGCGGCTTGCAGCATGAGGGCTCCGAGGGGGGCGGAAAGTCGCCGTCAACATGGGGGGAGCCGGGCGCGGGCGCAAGCCGCGCTGCAAGACGCAGCGCCGCGAGAACGGCGCCCCGGAGCGCGGCGGCGCACGGACGAGCGCCGTCGCCGAATATGTGCTAGGGGCTCCGGCGCGGCCAGGATTCGAAAGGCGAGGTTTTCGCATTGATAGGACGAGATTGGTTCAGACCGCGCCCCCGCTCAGAGGAGGCTCCGGTCACAGATCTGTTTTCAGGGGATGAGACGCGCGCGCCGTCGTTCCAGAACGCCGTCGACGCAATTCCGGGTTGGAGCTGCCATTTTCCGGTCGAATATGGCCTTTCCGCCGGAAAGCTGCCGACCTTCGACGATCCGCGCATCACTTGGGCCATGGAACGTTTCGGCGATCTTTCCGGCCGCGCGGTGCTCGAGCTCGGCCCGCTGGAGGCCTCGCACACTTATATGCTCGCGAAGGCCGGCGCCCATGTCGACGCCGTGGAGGCGAACCGGCTCGCCTTCCTCAAATGTCTGGTGGCGCGGGAAATCCTCGATTTTCCCAATGCGCGCTTCTATCTCGGCGATTTCGTGCAATGGCTCGAGCAGACCGAGACGCGCTATGATCTCATCGTCGCGAGCGGCGTGCTCTATCACATGCGCGATCCGCTGCGGCTGCTGCGCGCCATGTCGGAGCGCGCCGACGCGATCTATCTTTGGACCGTGATCGTCGACGACGACAGGCTCGCCCCGAGCGCGACGCAGCGTTTCGAAGGTCTCGACATGCGGCTCTATGCGCGCGGCTATGGCGATCGGAGCGTGGCCTTTTGCGGAGGATCGATGGATTTCCCGAATTGGATGCACAGGAACGATGTTCTCGCTGCGCTCCGCGCGCTCGGCTATGAAGAGATCACCGTGCTGGACGACATCATTGGAACCGCGGGCAACACGCTTCCGACATTTTCTGTCTTCGCCAGACGGCGTCCCGCCGAAGGCTGACGACGTCTCGCGGCGCGGCGGGGCCCTGCTCTTTCATCCGCCGCCCGCCCCCGACGAGGGCGCCGCCAGCGGGCGTCGCGTCACAGAGGAATGGCGCGCCTCTCATAGAGGACGCGACTCGTATAGAGGAATGGCATGAGCATTCAGGACAAGACCAAGCAGCTCCCCCTCGGCAAACGCCTCACGCGCGCGCTCCGCTCCCTGGTCGGGTTGAAGAACGAGCCGCTGCCCGTCGAGCACGTCAAGCTCAATCGCAGCCAATACAAGACGATCTGGAATTCCGTCTCGGTCTCGCAGGACGACGCCAAAATGGCGGTCAGCGGCTATACGGACGAAGAGGTCTATCGCCAGATGGGCGAGGGCACGCGCGAGATGCTGCAGTCCTATGTCGGCATAGGCCCGGACGATGTGGTGCTGGAGATCGGCGCCGGCGTCGGCCGCGTCGGCGCCGCGCTCGCGCCGATCTGCAAGGAATGGATCGGCGTCGACGTCGCCGAGAATATGCTCGGCCATATTCGCCAGCGCCTCGCCGCTTTCGACAATGTGCGCACGATCCCGACCAGCGGTTTCGACCTCGCCAATGTGCCGGACGCTTCGGTCGACGTCGTCTACAGCACGGTCGTCTTCATGCATCTCGAGGAATGGGATCGCTACAGCTACATCAAGGAAGGCTTCCGCATTCTGCGGCCGGGCGGACGTATGCTCGTCGACAATGTGGACATCACCTCCGATCTCGGCTGGAAATTCTTCGAGGAACATTGCGCTGTGCCGCCCTTCGAACGGCCGGCGCAGATCAGCAAGACCTCGACGCCGCAGGAGCTGGAGACCTATTTCACGCGCGCCGGCTATGAGGCGATCGAGCAGATCCGCGCCGGGCTCTGGATCGTCACCTATGGCCGCAAGCCCGCGGCGCAGGAGCAAGAGCAGCAGCAGCAAGAGCAGCCCGCCGAGCAGTTGGCCGCCGCTCCGGCGGAAGAGGCGCAAGCCGCCGGCTGACGGCGCAAATATTGCTTCCATGCCGCCCGAGGAAACGGGCGGCATGAAGACATTTCTCGACTGGTCGGCTTACGACACCTATGGAATCGGCGACGCCTATTCCGGCATTCCGGCCACCGGCGGCAATTACGCCAAGGCGGTGGCCGTGTGTATGCACAGCCGCGATTGTCAGAAGACCGCCAAGGGCGTCATGTGCCCGAGCTATCGCGTCACCGGCGAAGTCAAGCATTCCACCGAGGCGCGCGTCGCCGCCTTCAAGGCCGCGCTCAATGACGGCAGCGACGAGCGCGCTTTCGCCGATCCGCGCCTCGACGAAGCGATGGATCTCTGCGTCTCCTGCAAGGCCTGCAAGAAGGAATGTCCCAGCGCCGTCGATATGACGCTGATCAAGACCGAATATCTCGCCCAGCGTCACGAGATCGTCGGCGTGCCCAAGCGCCTGCGCCTGTTCGGCGGCGTGCCGGAATGGACGGGCCGCCATCGCGCTCTGCTGCGCTTCGCCATTCGCCTGCGCAATCACTCGCGCCTTCTCTCCAAGCTCGCGGAAAAATGGATCGGCGTCACCGCCCGCCGTCCCATTCCCGAGCCGGCCCCCGCGGCTTTCGCCCGCTCCGCCCCGGCGGCGGCGAGCGCCGGGGCGCGCGGCGAGGTGATCCTCTTCGTCGATACTTTCTGCCATCACTTCGACCCGCATGTGGCCGAAGCCGCCGTCGAAGTGCTGGAACATGCCGGCTATAGTGTGCGCATCGCCGAGCCGGCGGCGACCGACGCGGAGCCGGACCGTCCGCTCTGCTGCGGCCGCACTTATCTGACCACCGGAATGGTGAAAAAGGCCCGTGGCGAGGCGGAGCGCGTGCTCGCCGCCTTCCGCGACGAGATCGCCGCCAAAACGCCGATCATCGGCCTCGAGCCCTCCTGCCTTCTGTCGCTGCGCGACGAGCTCTATAGTCTCGGGCTCGGGCCGGAGGTCGGCGATCTCGGCAAGCAGCTCTATCTGCTCGAGGAGTTTCTGGCCCGCGAATATCAAAACAAGGGCCTGCGCCTTTCGTTGAAGCCGCTCGATCTGCCCAAGGCGGTCGTGCATGGCCATTGCCATCAGAAGGCCTTCGGCGTGATGAAGGCGACGAAGAAAGTGCTCGGCTGGATTCCGGGCTTTACCTTCGACATCGTCGAGACGAGCTGCTGCGGCATGGCCGGCAGCTTCGGGCTCGAGGCCGAGCATTACGAGACCTCGATGAAAATGGCGGAGCTGTCTCTGCTGCCGGCGATGCGCGACGCTGCGCCCGACGCGCCGCTGATCGCCAATGGTTTTTCGTGCCGCCACCAGATCGAGCATGGCAGCGGCCGCAAGGCCCGCCATATCGCGCTGCTGCTGCGCGACGCTCTGCAGCCGGCGCCTCGAGCCGCCGAATAAAACTGTAGAAGCCTGAGTAGAAAGGGCCGCTCGCACCTCCCCCTCGAGGGGGGAGGTCGATCGCCGAAGGCGAGCGGGAGGGGGGTGTTAGTAGACACATAGAACCGGAGTAACCGGGATCGACCGGAATTCTGCGGAATTTCGCGGGTTGCCAAGGAAATCAACGACTTTCCAAGGCGGCTGGCGGGGCAACTGGTGCGGCATCCGGACACTTGAAATTAGAGGATCGGCGGCGGCATTGAAAGCCCTTCGAGAGGCTTTCCAAGCGCCCTCGAGCCCTTGTTCTCCCGCAAAATCGCTCCTCTGCGCCGATCGGAGCGACGGATAAAATCAAGCCCGCAGCGGCGCGGAACTTTCCCATGGCGGGAAAGTTCCCGCGAAGGCGTCAATGCAGCGAATTAATGCCGTTACATCAACGGATTGAGTGTCGTTCCCCTGGCGCGGGCGGTAGGGCTAACTTTCCCCCTGGCCAGACACGTCCTTCGACCGCGAGACGTTCCACGAAGCGGAAAAGAACTGCCCGCCGCCGGCAACTTCTTCCGGAGGCGACGCCGCAATTAGTCATCCACCACGGGACCCTTGATCACCTTGCCTTCGGCAAGCAGCGACGAGGCTTCCTGTTTCGATACGAGCCTCCAAGAACAGCAGCAGACGCGTTGCTCGCACTTCGCGGGTGGGAATTCCGGAACGGAACGAAGCAACAGTCCCGCCCGCGCCGCTCCGCAGCCGCAGAAGCCGGGCGGGGCTGGGGGCACGGTTAGGACGCCGCCGAACGCACCGCGGCAGAATAGAGCGCATGCGAGGTCACTTTCTCCGCATGGCTCCAGGCGCCTTCACGCCATTCGGGCCGAAAGCGGCCTCGAGACCGAGACAGAAGATTTTGTCGTCCGTGGAGTCGAACTCGGCCTTCACGAGCTGAATATTCGCTTCGAGCAAGCCGCGCAGGCGTCCGCCTTTTCGCCAATCGTCTGGCGAGACCCTTCGTGAAGTCGCCATCAACGCCAAAGACGGCGTGTTGCCCTCGAGATGAGGACACCTCGACTCTCCGTAAGCCAGCGTCGCGGCCATCTTCGTCAGCGCCTTTTCGTCGGGCGAGAAACTATCAGCGACGGCCGGAAAGGTGAAAAGAAAATAGGCGATCAGCACGAAAACACGCTTCATAATTCCTTCTCCGTCCAAAACGCCCGACCGCGCACCCGCAATTGCATGGAGTCGGCCGGGCTCAATTCTTCATCCGGGAATAGACGCTTATCGTCATTATCAGACTCCAACGTGATTTTCCCGGAAATGGCCTTATGAACTCGTTTTATCCTTACCTCGTCGCCGAGCGAGACGACGTAGATTTCGCCATCGACGACATCTCGGCTGAAACGATCGACCATGATGAGCGCGCGATCGGCGATCGTCGGCGCCATGCTGAAGCCGGTGGACCTGATCAGTTGCGCGGCATCAGGGGTGACCGCCCGAGTCTTGCCGTTGAACCCCACCTCGTCCGGCTGTCGCCGGCCGACCCTCCCCCTGAAGGGGAGGGTGGAGCGCGCGCCGGCGCACCTCGCGCGCAGTCGTCAAGAATTGTCCGCTAACCGACAGAATTGAACGTCGCGCGCTCAGCTCTCCCCGGCGCGACGATGGGACAGCTCCTCCATCAACGCCGACACCGTATCGAGCAGGCGGATCGCGCCGGGCAAGCGGGAATGCGCGTTCTGCTGCGCCTCGCCCTCCGGGTCCATGCCGCGCCACCAGTCGATCAAGTCGCCGATCAGCGCGCGCCCCGGAATTTGCTCGAACGGAACGCCCGGATAGGCGTCGAGGCCGAAAGCCGCCTCGAAATCGCGCAGGCAGGCTTCGACATAGCGGGCGTCGGCGCCATTGAGCGCGAAAGGCCGTTCCGGCGCGCGACGCACCATGCGCACCTCGCTCAGCTCCGGAATATAGTCTTTGATCACCGCCCCGCTCCGTCTCCGAAGGCCTCGCGACGTCAGACTCCATCAATTGCGGCGCCAGCCTGTCGCGCGGCCATGGCGCGACGCTTGCATTTTTACGAGCATGACCACAAACGCGACCGAGAGAGGGCCGGTTCCGCCGGCGCTCAAACGATTCATCTGGGATATTCAGTCGATGGTCGAGCTCGCCGACAGCGAGCGGGAGATTCTTCTCATCGGCCGCGATCTGATGACCCGCCTCGTCGCCAGCGACGATTGCCTGCCGGCGGTTTTCGCCGAGGCTCTGCCGGGGCGCGGGCGGCAATTCCAGCTCTACAGCGATGGCGAGGAGCGCTTCGCCGTCGTCGCCTCGGTGCTCGCCGGCGGCGCCGGCCTGTCGCTGGAGCAACCGGGGGTCTGGGAAATCGCCGGCGTCTTGCGCGGCGCGGTGGCGCGGCGCCTGCCCGGCGGGGCCGAAGACGCGCACGCATTGGAGAAAGGCGCGGTCGAAGCGCGGCTCTCCAAGACCGGCCCCACGACCGCGCTCTCCAATGCGCTGGCCGAGGAGGTTTCGATCGCGATCCAGGTCTATGGCGGGCCGGTCGCCGGCGTCGTCCGCCGCTCGGTCGCGCCCGATGGCGCGGTCGGCGAGGCCGAGCCCTACGCCAATGGGGAGGCGACGCCCCCTTATGACATCTTCACCATTCAGACCGAGATAAAGGACTGATTCAGCGGTCTGCGCCGACCCTCCTCCGTTTCACGAAAGCGAGCGGCGGCTCAGCGCGTCGAAACGAAGCGGTCCGTCGGCAGAATCGCCGTTTGGCCGGCGAAAGCCTGCGCCTGTCCGCTCGATGCCGAGGGCGCGAATAATCCCGCATCGGCGCGGGCGGCCGAGCGCGGCGCGGCGAAAGTGGCTCCGAGCGCCGTGCCGCCCGGCAGCCGGCTCGCCGAGACCGCGGTCGTCAGCGCACGGAAATTGGAGCGGTCCAGCCGCGCCGGCACCAGTTCCACTTTCGCCGCCGCGGGCTTGGCGATCGGGGCCGGTCTGGCGGCGGGAAGGCGCAGTTCGGAGCCGGCGAATTCGCTTCCATAAGGAAGCGATCGCGCGGCGGACGGCGCATAGGCGAGCAGCGGCTCCGGCTTGGAAGGCGAAGGCTCGAGAGGAGCCGAAGACTTGAAAGTCGAAGACGTCGGCGCAGACGACGGCGCCGGATGCGCGGCCGGCGGCGGCGGGGCGCTGCGCGCCTCCTCGATGACGCCGCCGCGCAGGCTGGCGGGGCCGAGATCGACGAGGCTGGCGATGGCGCCCACGGCGCGGCGGGCCGGCGGCGCGGCTGCGACACTCGCCAGAGCGGCGAATTCGCTCGGACGCGACGGCGGCAGGGGCGCGCCGGCGAGGGCGAGGAACATCGGACGCCGCGGCGGCAGGGGTGCGGCGAGGGCCGCGTCGAGCTTCGCCTCGATCCGCGCTTCCTCGGCGGATATCGCGAGCGAGGCCGTCGTCACCGGCTTTTGCCGCTCGGCGGTGCGCGAGACGGCGGGCGGATCGGCCGGGCCGGCGCTCAGCTGCGTCTCGCCGCGCGGCAAATTGCGCTCGGCCGCGACGATGCGCTCCGGCTCGCGACGGCTCGGCGCCGCGGCCTCGAGGCTCTCCTCCTCCTCGGAGGCGCCGGCGGAGCGGCGCGGCGCCAGCGACGCCCATTGCTTGCGCGCCGTCGGCGGCGGAGCCGTGGCGACGCCGCTGTCCTCGTCCTCCTCGCCGCCGCCGAACAGCATGGCGAAGAGACCCTTGCTCTGGCGCTGGACGGCCGGCACATAGGCGCCGTTGCCGCGCGCCTCGATCTCGGCCTTGGCCTCCTCATAGCGCGCGAGCGGCTGGTTGTTGGTCGGCAGATGCACGGTCTTGCCGTCCGGAAACAGGCGCGCGAGCTGGTCGTAGCTCATACGCGGCCAGGAGCGGACGCCGCCGACGTCGAGATGCACGAAAGGCGTGCCGGCGGTCGGATAATAGCCGACGCCGCCGCGCTGCATCCGCATTCCGATCTCGCGGATCTGCTCCATGGACATGCCCGGCATGGTGGTGTCCATCGCCTTGCCGAGCATGTGCTGCGAATGTTTCGCCACGGCGCGGGAGCGGCGGCGCAGCATGGAGTTGGTCTCCGGCGAGCGATAGGCGGAGACGACATGGACCGGCTCGGTCGCCCCGGCCTGCCGATAGGCCTCCCATACGACATCGAAGAGGCGCGGGTCCATTTTGGTCGGCTCGTCGCGGCGCCAGTCGCGCAGGAACCAGTTCAACTGCTCGAGAACCGCCGAGTCGTAGCGGCCATTGACCAGATAAGTCGCGGCGATCTGCTCTTTGGTGTGGCTGTGGAAGAGATAGAGCGTGCGCGTGTCGCCATTGGCGACCGCGTCTTCGGTGAAGGACGGAGCCAGCGCCGCGATCAGCGCCGCCGCGGCGCTCATGAGCCGCGCGATAGACCGTCGTGAGAGGAGAGGCGCGCCTTCCCGCCGATCGTCCAAAACTCTCTTCTTTCCGCTGGTCGGCGGGCGAGACAGCCCGACGAATTGAATTGCGAGACGCGAGCGCCGAACGCACGGGCGACCGATCCACGGATCGATCGCGGCTTCGTCCTACCGTCGCCACGTCTCGGCGGCGCATGTCTCGCCGCGGACTCGGCGCGGCTGGACGCGGCCTCCCTTCGACACGGGCGAATCGGTCTCGACCGTGAGATCGAGGACGCTATTTCGACAAAATGGCGAAAAATTGCCCGGCCGCCTTTACGACACAATGTCGAGCTTCCGTTAAAAGTCAATGTGCTGCGCCGCCGACGAGCGGCGGGACGAAAGCGCCCGTAGCCAGAATCGGGTAGCCGCCGGGGATGAGCGGCGCCGGTTCGGGCGACTTTTGTGCGTCGCCGCTGGTGAAGGCGGCCGATGGCGGGCGGCGGGGCGGCTCGGGCGCCTCGAGCGGCGCGGCGCCATTGGAGCGGATGGAGGCCGTCGGCATGGCGTCGACGGAGCCGATCGCGGCGAGCCGATCGCGCTCGGCGAGGGCGAGGCGGATCGGCCCCTGCGGCGGCGATGTGGGATCGGCGAAAGCCTGCGACACCGCGCCGCGCACCTTTTGCGCGAGATCGCCGAGCGGATCGGAGGCCGGCGTCGCCGAGGCGATCGTCTGCGCGCCGCGGCGGCTGCGGCCGGCGGCGGCGATCATCGTCTGGCCGCCGCCGTTGCAATTGCGAATACCGAGCGAAATCAGCTCTCTGCCGGAGAGAACCCGATATTGGCGGGTGAGATAGCCGAGCCGCTCGCGCACCGCCGCGGGATAGTAATTGAAGAGCTCGGCGGAGACGCCGGCGTCGGTCTGATGGTCGATCGCATTATAGGCCAAATGGAATTTGACCTGCGAATCCGGATAGACACAGACATTCGGAAGGCTGAGCGCCATTGTGCAGGCCGACCGGCATTCGTGCAGACGAACCTCGCGACCCTCGCGGCGATAGATTTCCGTTTGCGCCTGATACTCCGAGACGAGACCGCCCACATCCTTGTAGACGACGACCGGCGCCGGAGCAGGCGGCGGCGACAGATAACCCAAACAACACCCCTACGCTCTACAGACGTCCGACAAGAGAAAATTCACCATGACAGGGTGAATAGTCTCTTAACCGCCGGATCATCCTCTTATGCCGACCCTGAGGCCGGGCGCAGGACGTTCTTGCAAGACATTGCGGCGAAAATGAAAAAGCGCCGCGGGGCGGCCGCCCGTCTTCAGCGACATCTCCCCGGTCGGCTCGACGGCGGCGGAGGTTTCCACGAGACGGCGGAAATTCTGCTTGTGCAGATGACGGCCGGCGATCGCCTCTACTGTCCGTTGCAGCTCGGTGAGGGTGAAGGCCGGCGGCATCAGCTCGAAAATCACCGGGCGATATTTCATCTTGGCGCGCAGCCGGCCCATTGCGGTGGCGAGAATGCGCCGATGATCGTGCTGCATGGACGCGCCGAGCGGCGGCGGCTTCACGCCGCGCCTCAGCGCCGCCTCGCGGCCGTCGCGCCAGGCCTCCTCGACGAGTCCGGCCTCATAGAGCAGCTCATAACGTTCGAGCGCATTCTCCTCGTCGAGACCACGGCCCTGCGGCCGGAACAGGAGATTGACGCGGTCCCGCCGCCGCAGGCCGGAAGAGGAGAGCGCATCCGGCGCCTCCTCCACCCAGGCCGAGAGGCCCGGCAAAATGGCTTTCTCCATCAGTTCGGGACGCCCGCCGCGCCAATCCTCCCAGGGGAAGAATTCATACCAGCTGCGAAAGCCGCGAATTTCGCTCGCGCCCTCGGCGATGCGGGTCAAGGCGAGATAGCCGACCGAGACCACATGCGGATCGCGGTCGCCGGCGCGGGCGTGGCGGCCGCGATCGCCGAAAGTATAGAGTTGCTCGACATAGCCGAGCGTCACGCCGGTCTGCTCGGCGACCCAGGCGCGCAGGCCGATCTCGAAAGTGCGGTGACGCACCGGATCGAAAGGGCCGGACGGCAGAGCGGCGCGGGCGTCCTCGCCCGTGGCGGCGACCGTGAGGATGAGCGGCTCGTCCTCCAGCGCCGCGACGATCGCGGCGGTGAGGCCGATCCCCACCGGCAGCGGTCCCTCCATCGCGCGCAGATGTTCGAAGCTCATCATCTCCTGTGCGTCAGGCGAGCTCGAGCGCGAAGGGCGCCCCCTCGTAGCAATCGGCGCCGCGGCCGATCTCGGCGATCGCCGCCGTCATGCGCC
This sequence comes from Methylosinus sp. KRF6, assembly GCF_018887255.1. Classification (NCBI taxonomy): domain Bacteria; kingdom Pseudomonadati; phylum Pseudomonadota; class Alphaproteobacteria; order Hyphomicrobiales; family Methylocystaceae; genus Methylosinus; species Methylosinus sp. KRF6. The sequence continues at coordinate 2,335,576 of NZ_JAHLJF010000001.1, forward strand.
CCTCGCGCGAGAGAAGGCGATCGGCCAGAGCGACGAGACGGCGATTGGGCGTGGCGGTGGGCGAGGCGCGGCGCAATTCGCGCGCGAGTTCCGTCTCGGCCCGCTGCGGCGCGAGCGCGCAGGCGAGAATGAAGGCCGCGGCCGGCGAGCGGCTGACGCCGGCATAGCAATGAATGACCAGCGGCTCGCGCCGGTCCCATGCGCCGGCGAAATCGAGCAGGCTCTGAATATGCGCGCAATTGGCGAGCACATGGCCCTCCTGATCCGCCTCTATGTCGGAGACGGCGAGGCGCAAATGGCGCTCGGGAATGATTTCGCTCGGCCGCGCCAGCGAGGCGCCGGCGGTGAGAATGGTGATGAGCGAGCGCGCGCCGCTGGCGCGCACCGTGTCGACGACCTTCGTGAGCGAGCAGACATAGAGGTGCGCCATCTCTCACCTTCTCTGTGTCACTTCGACGCCTCACCCTCGACACTGCGCGCCTCGCCTCGCTCGATCGCGGCGAAGCGCGCCAGAAAACGCTGCTGCGCGGTCTCGACCGAAATCGGCTCCAACGCTTGCAGGAAAGCGTCGGGGCCGAGCGCCGGCCGGCCGAAGATGCGCTCGGCTTCCGCGCGTGTAAAGCCGGCCAATCCGATCGCCTCGAAAAAAGCCGAGGCGCGATCCGCCCTTTTGGAAAGGCGCATCAGTGCGGCGTCCGGCTCCGCCGGCAATGAGAAGCGCAGCAGGATCGCCGTCAGAATGCGTTTCTCCACGCTCTTGTATGTGTCGCCGATGACGGCTTTGAAGGGGGAGATCATGTCGCCGATCACATATTCCGGCGCGTCATGGAGCAGCATGAACAGCCGCCCCTCGCGCCCGAGCCCTGGCGACAGCGCGCAGGCGATCGCCTCGACGAGCAGGCTGTGCTGGGCGACCGAAAATATATGTGGGCCGCGCGTCTGACCGTTCCAGCGGGCGACGCGGGCGAGGCCGTGGGCGATATCCTCGATTTCCACATCGAGCGGCGAAGGATCGAGCAGATCGAGCCGCCGGCCGGAGAGCATACGCTGCCAGGCGCGGGGGGCGACCTCCGCCTTGCCCGCCTTCACGCCGCGCATCTGTGGCACTCCGCCAGATGGTCGTCGACCATGCCGACCGCCTGCATGAAGGCGTAGACGATGGTCGGGCCGCAGAAGGCGAAGCCGCGCGACTTCAAATCCTTGGCGAGGCGGCGCGATATGTCGGTCTGCGTCGGCACGTCGGCCGTCGTGCGCGGGCGGTTGACGATCGGAACGCCATCGACGAAATCCCAGAGATAATCGGAAAAGCCCAGGCGCTCCTCTATCTCCAAATAGGCGCGCGCGGAGGCGATGGCGCCTTCGATCTTGGCGCGATTTCGGATGATTGCCTGATTTTGCATCAAAGTTTCGACGCGCGCGGCGTCGAAGCGCGCGATCGCCTGCGGATCGAAGCCCTCGAAAGCGGCGCGAAAGCCTTCTCTACGGCGCAGAATGGAAATCCAGGAGAGGCCCGCCTGGAAGCCATCGAGGATCAGCTTTTCATACAGAGCGCGCGAATCGCGCTCCGGCCGGCCCCATTCGTCGTCGTGATAGGCGACATAGAGCGGATCGTAACCGGCCCAGGGACAACGCAAAACGCCATCTGGATGGCGAAGCGCCACAGCGTCGCGCCACGCGCGTGGATTTTCTCTTTCAGCGGCCATCGCCCCTTCCCTCGCGCCCTACGCGCGCCATCTTTGCCGAAAGAGCGTTTCATAACATTCTCATTGCGGTCGCGGCGAGCTTGCGGCCCATGCGTCGATGCAAGACAATTGGCACAGGCCGTGCTCGCAGTGCGGCCGTCGGGAGCCGTTTGCGCCGACGACTCTTCATCGGCGACGGCGCTCACCAAGGAGAAATTTGATGTCGATCCGTCTCGTCTCTTACGCAGCCGCCGGCGCCCTCGCACTCGGCCTCGCCGTCGCCGCGGGTGAAGCGAAAGCGCAGGCGAATATTTTGAAGGAATGCGGCGCGCAATATCAAGCCGTCAAGGCCGCCAACGAGCTGAAGGGACAGAGCTGGCAGGACTTTCTGAAGGCCTGCCGCGCCCGCCTCGCCGAGCAGCCCGCCGAAGCCGCGCCGGCCGCAGCGCCTGCTCCCGCTCCGGCCCCGGCCCCGGCCCCCGCGCCCGCTCCGGCCGCCGCCGCTCCCGAGCCGGCTCCCGCCCCGGCTCCCACTCATGCCCCGGCCCCGGCAGAAACGGCTCCCGCTCCGACGCCGGCTCCGGCTCCGGCCCCAACGACCGCCGCTCCCGCGGCGAAGCCCGCCGCCGAAGGCAAGGCCGCCCAGGCCGCGCGCCAGAAGAAATGCGGCGCCGAATGGAAGGCGAAGAAGGCCGAGCTGCTGAAGGCCAATCCCAAGGCCACATGGCCGAAATATTGGAGCGAATGCAACAAGCGCCTCAAAGCCGCGGGCGAGTGACCGAGCGAGCGAGGCGAGATTTTCGACAGGCCCGGCGCAGCGCGCGCCGGGCTTTTTCGTTCGAGCGGAGATGGGCGAGCGGAGACGAGCGAGCGGAGACGAGCGAGCGGAGACGAGCGCCCGCGCCCTCTTGCGGCGCGGCGGCGATTCATGGCACAGGCAGCAGGCCGCGAGACGACGGCGAGGCGCTCGGCAAGAGGCGCGTGAAGCGGGGGAACCGGAATTGGACAAGATCGAGCTGCGTAAGCTGCAGGCCTTCTTGCGCCAGTCGCTCGGCAACGACGGGATTCGCGTGACCGCCGATCCCAAAAATCCCGAGGACGCCGCCGTTCATCTCGGCGAACGCAAGATCGCCTCCATCATGGTGGACGACGAGGACGGCGACCGCTCCTTCGCCTTCGGCATGAAGCTCCCGGTCGGGCGCGAGACGCTGCAATCCTATCTGCGCAAGCTGTTCGAGAACGACAAGCTCACCATCGCCCCGCGCGGCCGCAAGACCGATTCGGTGGAGCTCAACAGCGGCGAAGATTTTCTCGGCGTCATCTCCGCCGACGACGCCAAGCAGACGAGCTACACGCTGCAGATCGCCATTCTCGACTTCGACCTCGACGATTTCTGACAGCGCTCAGCGCGGCCGCGGGGACGCGCCGTCGATCGAGGCCAGAAAGGCGCGCAGGCCCTTCGCCAGCTCCTCCCAATCGCGCAGCAGCGGCGCGGAAAAGCGCGCCTCCACATCCACGGTCTTCCGGCGCAGCGCCCAGATGCAGGGGGCCGAGCCGAGAAAGCCGGCGTCCCGACGCGGGCAGCGCGCGAAGAACGCGCGCCCGTCCGGCGGCGCGAGATAGAGCTGCTCGAGCTCATAGGGCGAGCCGGCCTCGAAGCGCCGCAGGACGAGGCCGCCCGGCCCGCTCCAGACCTCGCTCTCCAGAAAGCGCGCATAGAGACGCGACGGCCGCTCGGCCGGATCGAGCGCCTCCTCGCGCGGCGCGAGCGTGACGAAGACGCGCATCGGATCGAGCTCCTCGGCCGCGCGCCGGCGCGGATCGAGGCTCGGCTTTGGCGGCGGGGCGAAATCGGGAGCCACGGCGATGAAGGAAAGACGATCGACCGCCCCGCCATAGCGCGTCGACTCGTCGCGCGCGTGGGCCGGCGAATAGACGAAGCGCGCATCGCCGAGGCTGGCGGCGACGACGGCCGGCGCGGCCTCGTCGGCTCTTCTCAGGAGGCGAAAGGCGCCTGCGCCGAGAAGCCCCAGCGCGAGAGCGAGAAGGACGAGAACGAGGACGAAGAGACGCATGGGTCTTTGGAAAGAGGAGCGCGGAAGATTCGCGAAGCTTAGCCCATTTTCGCCGGCGCCGCTCGCGCTCGCCGGTAGTGGGTCAGTTTGAATTTCACGTCATGACCCAAAGCCGTCACGCACCTTTGCTGACCTGAAGGTCTCAGATGGGGTGAGAAGCGGAGGCCTATGCTCGGCTACCGCGGAACCAGGGCGTAGCCACTATGAATTTTTCCGCATCCGCTGGCGAAGCGAACGGACCTACCAACCTACCGGAATGCCTGTTCTTGAATGTGGTCCCTTCGACCCATTCCTGCTCGTCGAGATATGTTTCGCCGTTGCGGAACTCCAGCACGTCGGCTGCTCGTTTCCCGTCCTCGCTGTAGAGCTTGAACGCGCTTCGGCATTCTTGCTCTGGCATCGGGGGCTCACTCATTCGCCGCCTCTCTGCGTCGGGTCGATCCCAGTCGTTCGACGGTTTGCCTCAGAATGCGCGCTCCTGGCGAGACGTCCCCATTCGGCAACGCGTAACTCTACATTCAACGAGAATGTGTCTCTGTCACGTGTCCCATGATCAATAAACCTCGTTCTGTGAGTTGGACTGGATATTTTCCAAACCCATCGATCGCATTCATGATTGCCTCGACGTCTTGCTCGATTTCTCCATCGGGAACGCCAGGATTGCCCCGCTTATATTTCGCTATACGGGGAACAAGCATCCATTCGATGGAGCGCAAAGGTATCGGGCCGAAGCCAAAGATGTCGACCCAAGGACGCGGGGACCATAAGCCTATCGGGAAATAGACCCTTTTTTCTTCGGTAACGTCGATAAATTTCACGATGCAATATTCCAGCCGCCACTCGGGCTTGTTGAGTTCCGAAAACACTTTCCGCCATTTCGTATCGGACATGAGCGAGGCGTGCGCGCGCGCCTGGACCCTGCGGCCAACGCACTGAAGTTCCTCACGCCCATGTGTCGCCATACCAGCACTCCTCCGCGCTAAAAAATACCTGCATAAAATTGCCTTCGCACGGCGCGAATTTTGCTCGGCGGCCCCTTTAAAGAATAGCGATTATGAGGGTAGGATTCCGGTAATCAATAGGGCTCCGAAAATTCGGACCGCACCGCCGGACACTACTTACGCCCCATTTGCTGCATTGGGAAGGCATTGTTGCTCGATGTACCAAGTGGAAAAAGTGTGCCTCGTCGTGATCCGAATGTTTGAGTGCGGGCTGGAAGTCCTTGCCTTTGTGCATCCTTCGGCTGGGAAGCAGTTCGTGAAGGGAACGATCGAAACAGGAGAGACGCCGGTCGAAGCTGCCGAGCGCGAGTTGCGAGAAGAAAGCGGACTGACCATTCAGTCGCCATTGATGTACCTCGGACAACACCAGATCGGAGCTGATCGTCAGCTGTGGCATTTCTTCCATTTTCGTTCTTCTGGCCTACCCGACACTTGGCAACATAAGGCTGAGGACGACCACGGTCATACTTTCTCATTCTTCTGGCATCCGATCGATTTGCCGCTTGATCGAGACTGGCATCCGCTCTTTCACGAGGCCTTTGAGTTCTTTGCGCCTCTTGTACCTCACTAATGTCCATACATGGCGCGACGCGGGAACGGCCAAGCGCGACCTATGCCGGACACGATGGATGAAACGTGATGGAAATTACAGTGATCGATAGGATGCGCTCGTCGAACCGCCAGGAGCTGTTGACGCTCCTTGCGACGTCGATCACGGAAATGACCATTCAAACCGACCCATAACGCGGTTTCCTCTTCGCGGCAAAAACTCTAGAAAGTCCGGCGAAGCCCCTGCGCGTCTCTCCGAGACGTCGCCGAAAGGGGCGCGGGAGACGAGGATCATGCCGCTCTACAAGCTCGACGGCGTCGCGCCGCGCGTGCCGGCTTCCGGCCGTTTTTGGGTCGCGCCGGACGCTCGGATCATCGGCCGCGTGCAGCTCGACGAAGACGCCAACATATGGTTCGGCTGCGTGCTGCGCGGCGACAATGAATGGATTGCCGTCGGCGCCCGCACCAATGTCCAGGACAACTGCATTTTCCATACGGATATGGGCTTTCCGCTGACCATCGGCGCCGATTGCACCATCGGCCATGGCGTCATTCTGCACAGCTGCGTCATCGGCGAGGCGAGCCTCGTCGGCATGGGCGCGACGATCCTCAATGGCGCGAAAATCGGCCGCAACTGCCTCGTCGGGGCCAATTCGCTGGTGACGGAAAACAAGGAATTCCCGGACAACAGCCTGATCGTCGGCTCGCCGGCCCGCGTCGTGCGCACGCTCGACGAGGGCGCGCTGGCGCGCAATCTCGAATCGGCGAAGCATTATGTCGAGAACGCCGAGCGCTATGCGAAAGGGCTGGAGGCGATCTGACCGTCCCGGCGCGCCCTTCGCAGGGGCGCGCCGACCGCCGGCTCAGCGCGCGGCGAAGCGGGGCGCGTTCGGATCGTCGATCGCCACCCAGACATTCTGATCGAGCTGCGACTGCCGCTTGACGAAACGATAGGGCGTGTTGGTCCAAGGGCGCACGGCGTCGTTCATATTGTCGAGGACGAACTCGCCGCGATTGGTCTTGACGGTCAGAATCGCGTGACCGTCGCCATTCTTCTCCTTGACCACCGTCATCAGCAGCGCGGCGCGCGGATAGCCGAGTTCGACCAGCAGACGGCGCTTCATCAGCGCATAATCCTCGCAATCGCCCTTGCCGTCGGTGGGATAGTCCCAGCGATCGACGACGCCCCAATGCTCCATGTCGGAGACGGGCTCGATCGCGTGATTGACCTTCGCGTTGATGCGCTGGAGGTCCTTGTAGGCCTTGGCGGTGAGATCGATATCGCGCGGAGCGGAGGCGTCGACGTCGCATTCGCCGCGATAGCGATGACAAAAGTCCAGCCATCCGTATGGGACGCTGGTCTCGGCTCCGAGAGCCGCATGGAGCAGGGGCTCGGAGGCTGCGCGCGCAGGCGCTCCCCAGAAGGAGAATGCGCCGGCCAGCGCCGCGCTCATCGTCAGTCTCGCCACTCTACGCAACATTCTCGTCGTCTCCCCGATGTGAAGACGAGAATAGATTTATTGTTTTGCCCGCTCCGTAAGTAGATAGCTCAGTTTTTCAGCGAACACGTTTAGATTTTATGGGTTTTTTCGTAAGTATAACGAATTGCGACCAAAATAGGCGAAATTTCGCGGTATTTTCGGTATGCTATTGAAAATATGCGATATCGATGGCCGCCCGAGGGGCCGCCGCGGATCGTTCGAGGCGCCGCGCCTGCTCTCGCGGGGCCCATTCGTTAACGCCGGAGCCCTATTCGTCGTTAACGGGCTCGCCTCGGCGGCGGCGGGGGAAATCACGGCGGCGGCCATGGTTCGGTCTCAAAGGCGGCGTAAGAACTCGAGCCGGGTTTCCATCGGGGTTCGACGACGATGTTGCTGCGCTTTGCAATTGCCTTGGCGGCGAGCTTTCTCGCCTTCGTCGTCTGCGACGCGCCGATCGCCGAGCCGCTCAACCGTGTGGCGGAAAATCCCTTTGTCGCGCGCCGCAGCCCGCTCGAGAGCCATATGGACGAATGGCGGCTCGCTCTGCGTCTCTCGGGTGAGCAGGACCGGCTGTTCTCCACTTTCGCGGAGCAATTGCATGTCGTGGTTCGGGACCGCGACGCCGCCATCGTCGCCGCCGCGATCGACCGCAATCGGGAGGGCGCGCCGCGCGATCCCGGCGAGCCGCTCCGCGCGCGCGCCGATCGTCTGAGCCGCCATGTGGAGAATTTACGCGCGCTCGCCGACGCCGAAACGAGCTTCTTCGCCTCTCTGTCCGTCGAGCAGCGACGCATAGCGGATCGCGTCATGCCGCGCGATGTGCTCGGCGCGCATGACCTGTTCCGCCGCCGCGGAATTCGCCCGGATCGAAATGGCTAGAATTTCCATGCGCACGCTCGCCGCAGCCCCCTCCCCTCGTCGGACGCAGGGAATGAAATCCGTTTCGGACTCCCGCGCCGCGCGCTGTGCGGGACTTCGGGTTCTTTTGGCCTGCGTTCTCTCTATGATGGCGCTCGCGCCTGCGGCCTCCGCCGCCAACGGCCCCGACAGGCCACCGACCTTCGAGCCCGCCGCCCCGCCGGCGCTCGCCGGAAAATCGGCGCAGCCGGCGCAAGCGCGCAAGCGCCTGACCAAATTCGAGGCGCGACGCATTCGCCACGCCTGCCAGGGACGCGCCAATGAGCGCGGCCTCGGCGGCCCCGAGCGCGAAGCTTTTTTGGGTCGCTGCTATTTCGGCCGCGTCTCGACCCGCGTCGAGCGCCAGCAATGCCGCCAAGAGGCGGCGGCGCGCGGCGTCGAGCGAGGGAGCCTGCGCGCCTATATCCGCGACTGCGTGCGGGACCGGCTGCGCGCCAAGGAAGAGAGAAAGAACTGAAAGGCGGCCGGCGCGCTCAGCGCCGCACCACCAGCACCGAGCATTTGGCGTGGCGCACGATCGTCTTGGCGTTGGAGCCGAGAAGATAGGTCGACATCGCCGGCCGATGCGAGCCGAGCACGATGAGATCGGCGCCCCACTCTTGCGCTTCCGCGAGCACCTCCGGATAGATGGCGCCGAAACGCACCACTGTCGTCACCTTGTTCTTGGGATAGTCGAGCTTGGCGGCGACATCGGCGATTTCCTGCTCCGCCGCGGTGCGCAATTCCTCGTCGAAATTCGGCGGGATGTAATCGAGAAACGCCACCGGCACGAGAGATTGCACATTGACGAGGCGAAGTTCGGGCTGCGCCTGGCCTTTGGCCAATGCGAGCGCTTCGTCGAGCGCGAGGCGCGTCAGCTCCGGCTCTGTCAAATCGAGGGGAATGAGGATTTTCTCATGCATGGGCGCTCCTCCGCTCGGGTAACCAACCGACCATGGCCCCGAGATCGTGATGTAAGGCTCGCGCTCCGGCGTTTTTAGCGCTCGAGCGCGCGACCGAACGTCGCGCGGCCTCTTACGATGGGACGACGTCGGCCGGCGCGCCGCCAGCCGATTATATGGCGTCCGACTCGCGATTGCGCTGCGGGAAAATATTTAGGAGACGAGTGACGCCGGCGCGATCGCCCTCGGCTTCACTGCGAGGCCTTTTGGCGGAGCGTCTCCTCGACCGCCGCGAGCGCCGCATCGAGCGCAGAAGCGTCGGGACCGCCGGCCTGGGCGAGATCGGGCCGCCCTCCTCCGCCCTTGCCGCCGAGCTTCTCGGAAGCGGCGCGCACCAGATCGATGGCGTTGAAGCGGGCGGTGAGATCGGCGGTGACGCCGACGACAACTCCGGCCTTGCCGTCCGTGGAGGCGTTGGCGATGGCGACGACGCCGGAGCCGATCGTCTTCTTGGCCTCGTCGACGAGGGACTTCAAATCCTTCGCGTCTATGCCGCCGACGGCTTTGGCGAACAGCTTGATTCCAGCGACGTCGCGAACAGGCTCCGCCGCGCCATTGCCGCCGCCGCCCATGGCGAGCTTGCGCTTGGCGTCGGCGAGCTCGCGCTCCAAAGTCTTGCGCTCCTCGATGAGGCTGGCCAGCCGCGCCGGGGCTTCCTCGACGGAGGCGCGAACGAGAGCCGCGATCTCGCGCAGCGCCTTGGCCTCGGAGACGAGCTGCGCGCGGGCGCCTTCCGCCGTCTTCGCCTCGATGCGGCGCACGCCCGAGGCGACCGCGCCCTGCGAGACGACGCTGATGAGGCCGATGTCGCCGGTGCGACGCACATGCGTGCCGCCGCAGAGTTCGACGGAAAAGGCGCGATCGGCGTCGACGGCCGCATGGCCCATGGCGACGACGCGCACCTCGTCGCCATATTTTTCGCCGAACAAAGCGCGGGCGCCGGAACGAATGGCCTCGTCCTGGCCCATCAGCCGGGTCTCGACCGGGGCGTTGTCCTGCACCACTTCGTTGGCGATCTGCTCGACGGCGGCGATCTCTTCCTCGGTCAATGGCTTGGGATGGGTGAAGTCGAAGCGCAGCCGATCCGGCGCGACGAGCGAGCCCTTTTGCGCGACATGATCGCCGAGCACGCGGCGCAGCGCCTCGTGCAGAATATGCGTCGCCGAATGATTGGCGCGCACGGCGTTGCGGCGAGCGTGCTCGACCTCGAGCTCGAGCGCGAGACCAGGCGTGAGCGCGCCCTCCTCCACCACGCCCTCGTGAACGAAGAGGCCGTGAACCTTCTTTTGCGTGTTGGTGACGCGAAAGCGCACGCCCTTGGCGCGCATCACGCCGATGTCTCCGATCTGGCCGCCGGACTCCGCATAGAAGGGCGTCTGATTGAGCAGCACGGCGCCGCGCGCGCCGGTCTCGAGCCGGAAGGTCTCCGCCCCTTCGTGGAGAAGGGCGACGATCTGGCCCTCGGACTTTTCCCGATCATAGCCGAGAAACTCGGTCGCGCCGAGACGCTCCTCGAGCGCGAACCAGACGGCCTCGGTCGCCGTCTCGCCAGAGCCGGCCCAGGCCTTGCGCGCCTCGGCGCGCTGGCGCTCCATGGCGGTCTCGAAAGCGGCCTTGTCGACGACGATGCCGCGCGGTCGCAGCGCATCCTCGGTGAGATCGAGCGGAAAGCCGTAAGTGTCGTAGAGCTTGAACGCCGTTTCGCCGGAGAAGCTCGCGCCGGCCGTGAGCGAGGCGCTCTCCTCGTCGAGGATCGAGAGGCCGCGCACGAGAGTCTGGCGGAAACGCGTCTCCTCGGTCAGCAGAGTGTCGCGAATGAGGCTTTCGGCGCGGGTCAGCTCGGGATAGGCGAGGCCCATTTCGGAAACCAGCTCGCCGACGAGGCGATGCATCAAAGGCTCGGCGGCGCCGAGAAGCTGCGCATGGCGCATGGCGCGGCGCATGATTCGGCGCAGCACATAGCCGCGGCCCTCATTCGAAGGCGTCACGCCATCGGCGACGAGAAAGGCCGAGGCGCGCAGATGATCGGCGATGACGCGGTGGCTCGCCGCCTGCGGTCCGGCGGAATCGACGCTTGTCGCCTCCGCGACGGCGCCGATGAGGCGCCGGAAGAGATCGACCTCGAAGACCGATTGCACGCCCTGCAGCAGCGCGGCGATTCGCTCGAGGCCCATGCCCGTGTCGATGGAGGGACGCGGCAGCGGCGCGCGCTCGCCCGGCGCGGTCTGCTCATATTGCATGAAGACGAGGTTCCAGAACTCCAGGAACCGATCGCCATCTTCGTCCGGGCTGCCGGGCGGGCCGCCGGCGACGCTGTCGCCCTGATCGAAGAAAATCTCGGAGCAAGGGCCGCAGGGGCCGACGTCGCCCATGCTCCAGAAATTATCTGCGGTGGGAATGCGGATGATGCGATCGTCAGAAAAGCCGGCGATCTTTTTCCACAGCGAAAAGGCTTCGTCATCGTCGTGATAGACGGTGACCAGCAGCTTTTCGCGCGGCAGGGCCAGCTCGCGGGAGACGAAATTCCAGGCGAGTTCTATGGCGCCTTCCTTGAAATAATCGCCGAAAGAGAAATTGCCGAGCATCTCGAAAAAGGTCAGATGCCGCGCCGTATAGCCGACATTGTCGAGATCATTGTGCTTGCCGCCGGCGCGCATACATTTTTGCGCGGTGGTGGCGCGCGCGTAATGGCGCTTCTCGAAGCCGGTGAAGACATTCTTGAACTGCACCATGCCGGCGTTGGTGAACATCAGCGTGGGGTCGTTCTGCGGGACGAGCGGCGAGGATGCGACCTTCTCGTGTCCATTGCGCGAGAAATAGTCGAGGAAGGTCGAACGGATCTGGTTGACGCCACTCATATCGGTTCTTGTCGCCCGCTTGTTCGGCTCGAAAAGCCATCGAACGCGCGCTCGGCCGTAACCGTCGCAGGGAAAAGGAAAAGGCCCGGCGCGAACCGAGCCCTTCTAGAGCATTTGTCCGCGAAGTGGAACAGGCGGCGCGGCTCGCGGAAGGGGATGACGCTTCGGAAGTCTTCGTGCTGTCACCCCACCCCGGACGGCTGCGCCGTCCGACCCTCCCCCTGAAGGGGAGGGTGGGCGTTCGCTGTCTGCGATCAGTCCTCGGCGCCGTCGCCCTCGCCCTCGCCGCCGGCGTCGAGAATGCGCTCGGCGATGAGGCCGGAATTTTCGCGGATCGCCTGCTCGATCCGCTCGGCCGCCTCTTTGTTCTGCTTGAGAAAGGTCTTGGCGTTCTCGCGGCCTTGGCCGAGTCGCTGGCTGTCGTAGGAGAACCAGGCGCCGGACTTCTCGACGACGCCGGCCTTCACGCCGAGGTCGATCAACTCGCCGACCTTGGAGACGCCCTCGCCATACATGATGTCGAACTCGACCTGCTTGAAAGGCGGGGCCACCTTATTCTTGACCACCTTCACGCGGGTCTGGTTGCCAGTGACCTCGTCGCGGTCCTTGATGGAGCCGATGCGGCGAATGTCGAGACGCACGGAAGCGTAGAACTTCAAGGCGTTGCCGCCCGTGGTCGTCTCCGGCGAGCCATACATGACCCCGATCTTCATGCGGATCTGATTGATGAAGATGACGAGCGTGTTGGAGCGCGAGATGGAGGCGGTGAGCTTGCGCAGCGCCTGGCTCATCAGGCGGGCCTGCAGGCCGGGCTGCACCTCGCCCATCTCCCCCTCGATCTCGGCGCGCGGCGTCAGCGCGGCGACCGAATCGATGATGAGCACATCCACCGCGCCGGAGCGCACCAGCGTGTCGGTGATCTCCAGCGCCTGCTCGCCCGTATCGGGCTGGGAGATCAGCAGCTCCTCGAGATTGACGCCGAGCTTGCGGGCGTAGACCGGATCGAGCGCATGTTCGGCGTCGACGAAGGCGCAGACGCCGCCCTTCTTCTGCGCCTCGGCGATCACATGCAGCGCCAGAGTGGTCTTGCCCGAAGATTCCGGCCCATAAATCTCGACGATGCGGCCACGCGGCATTCCGCCGACGCCGAGCGCGATGTCGAGCCCGAGCGAGCCGGTGGAGATCGTCTCGATCTCGACGGCCTTTTGATTCTTGCCGAGCCGCATGATCGAGCCTTTGCCGAAGGCCCGCTCGATCTGCGACAAAGCGGCGTCCAGCGCCTTGGTCTTGTCCACGGATGTTCCTTCCACGAGGCGGAGATTGGCTTGGCTCACGGCGATGATTCCTTCTGGCACGGGGCGGGCGGCAGGCGCAACGCGAGATGCGGCCCTGAAGCGAAAGAGCGGTGAAAGACTTGTGAGGATCGGACCGGTATCGGACGCGAAGATCGGATGGGCAGATTGTATCGCATTTGTTCTCTTCGCCAAGTTCTTTTTTTGTTCCGCTCGCATTTTTCGCCCCGCCTCCCGCGCCGGCGCGGGCCGAGGGAAGGAACCGGCTTGAAGTCCGCGAGTTCCTCGGCGTAAGGGACGCGAGCCGGCGCAAGGCGCCGTTCTTCTATCGACAGCGGAGTTTCGACAGCCAATGAGCGATTTGCGCGCTTCCCGTCCCGACGCCGTTCTCGATCCCGCCGATCCGCGCTGGGGGCGGCTGCATCGGCTGATCGACACGCATTCGCTGCTGCGCGGCGATTTCACGCTCTCCTCGGGCCGCAAGAGCAATTATCTCTTCCAGCTGCGCCAGACGACCATGCTGCCGGAGGGCGCGCATCTCATCGCCGATATCGTCGTCGACTATATGAGGGCGCAGGGAATAAAAGGCGTCGGCGGCCTTGCCGTGGGCGCCGTGCCCATGGTGGCGGCCATCGCCGCGGTGAGCTTTCCCAAAGGCGCGCCGGTCGAAGCTTTCTTCGTGCGCAAAGAGGCCAAGGGCCATGGCGCCAAGGAGCGCATCGACGGCTATGTGCCCAAGGGCGGCGAATCGCTGATCGTGGACGATGTGGCGACGACGGGCGGCTCTATATTGGAGGCCATCGCCGGCATGACGGAAGAGCATCCAGAGGCGAAAGCGACGCGCGCGCTGGTGGTGATCGACCGTGAGGAAGGCGCTGCGGAAAAGCTCGCCGAAAAGGGAATCACGCTGGCGTCGATCTTCAAGCGGAGCGATTTCACCATATAGAGGAGCTGCGACATGATTTGCCCGACGCCGATGATTTTTGCATTAGTCGCTTCCATAGCCGTCGCGGCGCCCGCGGCCGCGCAATTGAGCGATCCGACGGCCGGGCGACGCCTCGCCGCCTCGCTCTGCGTCGAATGTCACCGCATAGACGACAAGACGCCGGCCAAGGACGAAGCCTCCAAGGCGCCGAGCTTCGTTGATGTCGCGCGCATGTCCTCGACGACGGAGCTGGCGATCAAGGTCTTTCTGCGCAGCTCGCATCGCAACATGCCCAATCTCATCCTCACGCCGGACGAGATCGACTCGCTCGCCGCCTATATCGTCGGCCTCGCGCCGAAGCAGTGACGCCTCAGGGCTGCGGACATTCCGAGCGAAGATATTTCGCGTCTATGGTGAAGCCCGAGCGCTCGCGCGTGACGCCGCTCTTTTGCGTGAGCGTCGTCTTCGATTGCGCGCGATACCAGCTCGAGAAATCGCCGGTGAACAAGAGGCTCGTCACTTCGCGCGCGCCATGGAGATCGCAGGAGAAGGTGACGATGACCTCGCCGCCTTGCGCGGATTCGACCGTCGGCTTCGTGCAATTGTCCTGCGGAGCGCCGAGCAGGCCGTCGCCCGCCTCGATGCAAACGTCATGCGACTGCAATCCCACTTCCGGCGATATGGTCTTTATGCGCCAGAAGCCGGGCCGACGCTGCGGGAGACTATCCGCCAACGCGCTCGCAGCAAGCGGCAATATCACGGCGATGAGCGTCGCGCGACACACAGTATGGAGGTTCAACTCTTCGCCTCGATGACGGATGATCTTATACGGCGCAGAATATGTGACGCGCGCCTTTGCGAGGCAATTCGTTTTCGATATCGCGCGCGATTTCGAGAATAGCTCCCGCGCGCGCATCCCTATTTTTCCCGCATGACGCGGCCTCCCGAAGGAGGCCGCGCGACAGAGATCAGGCCTGGCCGGCGGCGCCTTGGGCCTTGGGAATGCGCAGCACCTGGCCCGGATAGATCTTGTCGGGGTCGGAGAGCAGCGGCCGATTGGCGGCGAAAATCTCCTCGTATTTTCCGCCCTTGCCCTGGCCATATTGCGTCTCGGCGATCTTCCACAGCGTGTCGCCCTGGCGCACCTTGTAGAAGAGCGATTCGGTCTCCTGCTTGCCGACGACGATATTGCTCTCGACCTGCGAGACGCCCTTGGTGTTGCCGACGGCGAGCACGATCTTCTCGGCGTCGCTGGTGGAGGCCGCCTTGCCGCCGAGCTTCACCTTGTCGCCCTCGACCGAGATTTCGATCTTGGAGGCGTCGAGACCCTTGTTCTCGATCTCCTTCTTCAATTCATCGGCGGGCGCGGCGGCGTTCTCGGTCGCGCCCTTGGGCGACGGCGCATTCTTGTCGATCTTGTCGCCGCTCTTCGAGTTGTTCCAGAAATTGAAGAGACCCATTTTTACGACCTCCTTCGCGCTTTGGCGTGAGCGCGAGCGCCGGTGGAATTGCGCCCGCGCCGCGTTACATAGGGCGCGCCGCGCTCAGGCGAGCCCATCGCGAAGAAGGCGCTCTCGCGCCGCCTGCACCCATAGCTGCGCGGCGAGCGGCGAGAAATGCAGGCCGTCATCGGTCATCTCGGGCCGCCGCGCGCCGTTTTGCGAGAGCTGCGGCGCGAGATCGACGACCGCGAGCCCGCGCGCTTCGGCGAGCGCGCGCATCAGCGCATTGATCTCGTCTATGCGCGGAGCCTGCGCAGCGTCGGCGACATGGGGCGCGAGCATCAGAACGCCGCGCGCATCCTCCGGCAGGCGGCGCAGCAGCGCGCGGAAGTCATGGTCGATCTGCGCGAGCGGCGCCGCGTCGAAAAGAAGATCGTTCAAGCCGCCGTCGATGATGAAGCAGCGCGCGCCCATCATGCGCGCCTCGACGATTTGCGCGCCTATATCCTTCAGAGTCGCGCCGCCGAGGCAGAGGCGCAGCACGTCGAAGGGCCTCCGACGGAGCAAGCGCCAATCGCATTGCGCCGCGAGACTGTCGCCGACAATGGCGTAGCGCGGCGGCCGCAGACGCGCGACCCGCCGATGCAGCGCGATACGAAAGACGCGCCGCGCGCCGGCGTCGGAGACGACGAGCAGCGCGCCGAGGAGCAGCAGGAGAAAGACGAAAATGAAAAGAATTTGCGCCACTGTCGCGATCATCGCCCTCGCCGCCTCGTCCGCGTCATCGGCGGGACATAGATCGGAATCGACTCCGGGGAGGACCCACGCATGATCGCCCGCATCGCCAAGATCCTGCTCACCGCCTGCGCCGGCCTGCTCGGCCTCGTCACCGGGCTCGGCAATATTTTCGATTATGGCACGAATTTCGATGTCCTTCGTCATGTCGTCTCCATGGACACGACTCACGCCGACGCCGCGCTGATGAGCCGCGCCATTCTCTCCGACACGCTGCAGCGGCTGCTCTATGCCGGAATCATCGCGACGGAGCTCGCCTATGGGGCGCTCTGCCTCTATGGCGCGCTGCGGCTTTTTGGCGCACGAAAGGCCGATGCGGCGCGCTTCGAAACGGCGAAACAATGGGCCATTGGCGGGCTCGCGCTCGGCTTCGCGCTCTATTTTTTCGGCTTCATGATCATCGGCGGCGAATGGTTCCAGATGTGGCGTTCCATTGATTGGAACTTCCAGCAGCCGGCCTTTCGATTCATCGGCTCGCTCGGCCTCATCCTGCTCTTCGTCGCTCAGCCGGAGCCCCCGCGCGGCTGAAGCGGCGAGAGCATTGTTTGGAACCGATCCAATCTATTGAGTTTGACGGAATTAGCGCTTCTTCACTAGATTTCGCGCGCCTCGCTCATTCGGAGAGTCCGCTCTCCCGATTGGAGACTCTCAATGGCGCTCGCCATTCGATCGCGCCTCTCGATAGTGTCGCGCGCCTTTTTCTTTCTGCTCGCGGCGGCCGCGCCGGCGGCGAGCTTCGAATCGACGACGAGCGACGCGCGGGCGGCCGATGAAGCCGGCCTCACGCCGCGCGAGCTGCTGGGCAAGCGGATTTTCGAGGACAAGAGCCTGTCCGAGCCCGCCGGCCTCTCCTGCGCCTCCTGCCACGATCCCGCCAAGGCGTTTCAAGGCAATAACGGCTCGCCCGTCGCGGCGCTGGCGCGCGGCAGCCGGCCGGATGCGCT
The DNA here is from genome assembly GCF_018887255.1 of Methylosinus sp. KRF6. Taxonomy (NCBI): domain Bacteria; kingdom Pseudomonadati; phylum Pseudomonadota; class Alphaproteobacteria; order Hyphomicrobiales; family Methylocystaceae; genus Methylosinus; species Methylosinus sp. KRF6. The sequence goes on from NZ_JAHLJF010000001.1 coordinate 2,352,479, forward strand.
CGGAACGCGCAAGACGCCGTCGCTCGCCTACGTCTCCTTCAGCCCGCGCTTTCATTTCATGAAGAAGGAGGACGAGGAGACCGGCGCGACCGAGCTCGTTCCCGCCGGCGGCCAATTCTGGGACGGACGCGCGGATGATCTGGCTGCGCAAGTGGAAGGGCCGCTGCTCAATCCGCGCGAGATGAACAATCCGTCGAGAGCCGCCGTCGTCGAGAAGATCAAATCCGGCGCCTATGCCGATCTCGCGCGGCGCGTCTATGGCGCGAAGATTTTCGACAGCGACGCCGCTTTCGATAAATTGGCGCGCGCCGTCGCCGCCTATGAGAGCAGCGCGCGCTTTCATCCCTTCTCGTCCAAATTCGACGATGCTCTGCGCGGCCGCGAGAAATTGACCGCTGAAGAAGCAAAGGGCTTCGCTCTGTTCAAGGACAAGAACAAGGGCAATTGCCTCGCCTGCCATGTCGGCGAGGAGAAATCGCGCCGGCCGCAAGACTGGCTGTTCACCGATTTCAGCTATGACGCGCTGGGCGCGCCGCGCAACGCCGCCATTCCCGACAACAAAGACCCGGCCTTTGTCGATCTCGGCCTCTGCAAGCGCGAGGGCCTCGCGAAGATCGCGCCGAAAGGCTTCGACATCGACAGTCTCTGCGGCCAGTTCAAGGCGCCGAGCTTGCGCAATGTCGCCGTGACCGGGCCCTATCTGCACAATGGCGTCTTCGCCAGCCTGCGCGATGTCGTCGCCTATTATGCGACGCGCGACACCGACCCTGCGCGCTGGTATCCGAAAAAGAACGGCGCGACCGCGAAATACGACGATCTGCCGCAAAAGTTCCACGACAATGTGAACGTCAAGGAAGTTCCCTATGATCGCAAGCCGGGCGAAACGCCGCGGCTCGACGAGGGCGAAATCGACGCCATCGTCGCCTTTCTGCGCACGCTGACCGACCGGCCCGCGCCGGTCGCCAGAGCCGAGAAATAAAGCCGAGAAACAGAACGTCTCCGGCCGAAGCGCCGGCTCCGCCGCGAAAAGGACATAAGCATCGGGCCGGATGGCGCCGTCTTTCCTCGAGGAGGCGGCCCCATGCGGCTTCGTGTTTCCGCTCTCGTTTGCGTATCATCGATCGCGCTGTCCTCCGCATGGGCGAAGGAGACGATCATCGAGGCGGCCTCGGCGGTCGAAGGCGTCGTCGTCCATCCCGACGCCGCGACGGTGACGCGCAGAGCGACGATCGATCTTCCCGCGGGGGCTTCGACCATCGTGCTCGAGAACCTGCCCGCCGCGCTCGACGCCGATTCGCTGCGCGTCTCCGGCGAGGCGAATGGCCGCGTGACGATCGGCGCCGTCGAGACGCGATTCGCTCCGGCGGATGCGCGCGCGCCGGATACGGCGATCGAGATCAAGCTGAAGCAATTGCGCCGGGCGCGCGAGAGCCTGCAGGCGACGCTGGATGCGCTCGCCGGCAAGCAGGCGATGATCACGCGCTATTCACAGGCCGGGCCGGAGAAGCTCGGGCCCGAGGCGCGCCCTCTCGCGATCGGCGAATGGAACGCCGCTTTCGAGACGATCGGCGCCGCGCTCGCCAAGACCGGCGAAGAATTACGCACGGCGCGCGCCAGGGCCAAGGATCTCGACGATGAGATTCATGCGCTCGAAGCGGGAGGCGGCGAACGCAAAATGCAGCGCCCGGCGCGCGAGGTCGCGATCGCCGTGGAATCGGCGAGCGGCGGAAAGCTGCGATTGACGCTCACCTATCTCGTCTCCGGCGCCTCTTGGCGGCCCGCCTATGACGCGCGGCTCGACACCGGCGGCAAGGACGGCAAGCCGCAGATCGAGCTCACCCGTCGCGCCGCGGTGACGCAGAACACGGGCGAGGATTGGAGCGACGTCGCGCTCTCCGTCTCGACGACGCGCGCGCATCGCGGCGCATCGGCGCCGGATGTGCAGCCGCAGCGCGTCGGCTTCTACGAGCCGCCCGTTCTCTATGCGGAAAAGCTCGCCGCTCCGGTCGCCGCAGCGCCCGAGCGCCAATTGCGCAGAGCCGACGCCAGGGCTTCGGCGCCCGCGCCCGTCCCCTTGGAACAGCAGACGGCGACGCTCGAATCCAACGCCTATCAGGCCAGCTTCAACATCGCGGGCCGCGTCGGCGTCCCCGGCGACGGAAGCTCGAAGAGCTTCATTCTCTCGTCGCGCCGCGTCGAGCCGACGCTCGCCGCGCATATCGCGCCGGCGCAGGATCCAACCGCCTTTCTCGAGGCGCGCATCGTCAATGAGGAGGACGCGCCGCTGCTGCCAGGCTCCGTCGCCGTGCAGCGCGACGGCGTTCATGTCGGGCAGAGCCGCATCGCTTTCGTCGCGCCCGGCGAGGCGGTCGAGCTCGGCTTCGGCGCCGACGACAAGATCAAGGTGACGCGCGCGCCGGTCAAGCGCGTCGAAATCGAGCCGAGCTGGTTCGGCCAGACCAAATATGAGACGCGCGACTTCAAGACGACTATACGCAATCTGCATGATTTCGTCGTCCCGGTGACGGTGGTCGATCGAACGCCTTTTTCCGAAAACACGGCCATTACGGTGGAGACGCTGCCACAGACCACCGCGCCCACGACGAAGCAGGTGGCGGACAAGCGCGGCGTGATGGCCTGGAGCTTCGACGCCAAGCCCGGCGAGACGAAAGAGCTGCGCCTCGCCTATCGGGTCAAATGGCCGGCGGAGCGCGACATTGTGACACAGCCGGCGCCGATCGCGCAGAGATGACGGACTTGAAAGGGACTTCGGCGTAGCCATTTGTGTGGTGTCGCGGCGCTCGCGCGACGAGGAGAGTCCCCATGCATGTCAATATCGCCGCGGCGGAGGCCGCCATCACCGCCGCGCGCAAGCGCGCCGCCGAGCTCGGCACGAAAATGTGCATCGCCGTCGTCGATTCCGGCGCCGATCTGAAAGCCTTCTATCGCATGGACGACGCCTGGGTCGGCAGCATCGACATTGCGATCAAGAAGGCGAAGACGGCCGTCTTCTTCGGAATGCCGACCGGCGAGATCGGCAAGCTGTCGCAGCCGGGCGGCCCGCTCTTCGGCATAGAGCATTCCAATGACGGGCTCATCACCTTTCCCGGCGGCCTGCCCATCGTCGACGAGGACGGCGTGCTGGTCGGCGCCATCGGCGTGAGCGGCAGCTCGGTGGAGAATGACCACGCCGTCGCGCAGGCCGGCGTCGCCGTCGTCGGCGTCAGCGATCTGCCGGCGCATCCTTGGCGGACATGAGCGCGCCGTCGAGCCAAGCGCGCCATTGCGGCGCCGCGCCGATGAAATCGGCCAGCGCCGCATAGCCGCCGCTATTGGGGTGGGCGCCGTCGCCGGCGGCCGCCTCGCTCAAAAGCACGCCGCAATGCGCGGCGAAGCCGCGCGTCTCGATATAGGGAATGCGCTGCTCGGCGCAGAGCCGCTGCAATTGCGGACACAGGCGATCGATGCGCGCCACGTCCGGCAGAAACGGGCCGACCATCAAAACGGGCGCGAGCGTCGCCGCCTCGCGCAATATTTCCTGCGCATGAGCGAGCGTCTCCTCGAGCGGAACGCGCGCGCGGCCCGCTTCCTCCACGCAATCATTGGCGCCGAAGGAAAACAGCAGACGCGCGTCGCAGTCTCGCGGCAGACGGCGCCGCGCCTCCTCGCGCCAACGCGCCGCGATGTCGGCGCTGGTGTCGCGGCGGATGCCGAGATTATAGGCGGTGACGTCCCGCCCGCCCCGGCGCTCCCGCGAGACGAGCCGCCCCACCCAGCCGAGACCATCGTCGTCGCCGGTTCCATTGACGAGGCTGTCGCCGAAAAAGCAGATGCGAACCGGCGTGGTCATGCGCGCCCCCGGATAGATTTGCGCGGCCTCCGCCGCCTTCCTTCTCCCCGCTCGCGGGGAGAAGGTGAGGATGAGGGGCCAGAGCATGAGCCACAAACGGAAAACGCCCCGAGCCCCTCACCCCGGCCCTCTCCCCGCTCGCGCGGGGAGAGGGAGAAATATCACTCCGCCTCCACGCGCCATCCGCAGAGCGCCAGCGCCTCGCGCATATGCGCGGGCGCCGGGGCGCGCACGACGATGCGCTCCTTGTTCTCGCGCATCGGAATGTCGATCTCGCGCGCATGAAGATGCAGCGGCGGCGCGCCTTCGCGCTTGCCATGGCCATAGACGGGATCGCCGAGCATGGGCCAGCCCATCGCCTGGCAATGCACGCGCAGCTGATGCGTGCGGCCGGTCTGCGGCTTCAACTCGAGGAAGGCGAGGTCATTGCCCTGCGCGTCGCGGGCGCGGCCGAGCACGCGCCAATCCGTCTGCGCCGGCAGGCCCAGCGGATCGGGACGCATCCACCAGCCGCGCGTCGAATCGAGCCGGCCTAGCGCAATGTCGATATGGCCCTCCTCCTCCGAAGGCGCGCCTTCGACGATCGCCCAATAGGTCTTCTCGATGCGCCCGTCGTGAAACAGTCTGCCGAGCCGCTCCAGCGCCTTGCGGTGGCGGCCGAGCACGAGGCAGCCGGAAGTGTCGCGATCGAGCCGATGCGCGAGCGCCGGCGCGCGCGGCAGGCCGAAGCGCAGAGCGTCGAAATGATCCTCCAGATTCTCGCCGCCCTTGGGGCCGCGATGCACGGGCAGGCCGGCGGGCTTGTCGACGACGAGCATCAGCCCGTCCCGATAGAGGAGGCGCGAGACGAGATCATCCGGTGTCATAGGCCTCATCCTAATCGAAACATGCGGCGATTTCGCGGGGCGTCACGCGGCCCGCCCTTGCCGCCGCGCGGCGCGCGCTAGCTAGAGACATGCGGAGCCAGCCCTTGGTCCAAGGGCCAGCGATAGAGAACAACGGAGAGTACCATGGCCGAAGAAGATCAAGTCGACCGCCTGATGTCGCGGAACGCCTATATTTTCGGAGGAGTCGGGGCCGTGCTCGGCGCGATCATGGGCGCCGGCGTCGTCGGTTTCCCCGCCGCGATCGGGACGGTGATCATCGGCGCGCTGCTCGGCGGCATTCTCGGGTCCTTCATCGTCACCAAATGACCCGGGCGAGCGACGCCCATTCGACGGAGCGCGGCCGCACGAAAGCCGCCGCGCTCCCGCAGCGCTCAGGCCGAATGGCCGAGATGCACGAGCACCAAGTCGAGCGCGCCGACGCGCTCCAGCAGCCAATAGGCGCCGAGCAGCGCGATTGCCGCCGACAGCGCATAGACGAGCCGCGGGCTGCGCTTGCCGCCGGTCTGCTTGTCGATAAAGAGCAGCGCCGGCACGAAGACCAGCACGATCGCCACTTGTCCGAGCTCCACGCCGATGTTGAAGGAGGCGAGCGCCGGCAGCACGGCGTTCGCCGGCACGCCGAGCTCCTTCAAGCTGCTGGCGAAGCCGAAGCCATGGATGAAGCCGAAGAGAAATGTGTCGCGCCAGCGCCCGTCGACGCGGCGCGAGAAAAAGTTCTCGACTGCGACATAGATGATCGAGGCGGCGATCGCCGCCTCCACCCATTGCGAGGGCAGCGTCACAATGTCGAGCGCCGCCAGCGACAGCGTGATCGAATGGGAAACGGTGAAGGCGGTGACGATCTTCACCACCGGCCAGACGCGCGTCGCCCATAGAAGAATGGCGATCAGAAAGCAGACATGATCGTAGCCGGTCAGAATATGTTCGACGCCGGCCTGCACGAATTTCCACATCAGCTGCCAGACCGTCTCCAACGGCTTCGACAGATCGAGCGGCGGATCGGCGGGATAGAGCATGGTCTCGCCGGCGTTTTCGCCGGTCAGCGTCACGAGATGCTTGGCCTTGGAGCCGGCGACGGCCAGCAGCTCCTTTGCGTCGTAGAAAATCTGGCCGGCGACGCCGGAGCAGTCGAATTTCAGCTTCACCAATGCGCTGTCCGCATTGGCGGGGTCCTCTCCGGCGTAATCGACGCGGCCGGCGCAGGCGTGTCCCTCGGCGTCATGCATGGAGACGCGGCGCTGAACGAGCTTGCCGATCTGCGTCTCCAGCACGCCCGGCTGCGACAGCTCGACGCCGACGCGCTCCGCCATGGTCTGCGAGAAGATGCGCTCGAGATCGGTCGCCAGAAAGCCGACATCGATCTGATAGGAACGATCTTTCTCGGGCGTGATCTTGGCGGTGGAGATGTCCGCCGTATGGGCGAAGGCCGGCGCGAGCGATGCGAGCAATGCGGCGACGACGAGCGGCAAGCATTTCGACGACCAGCTCATTTTCGAAAGACTCCGGGACAAGCCTGAATGGCGGGGCCGCGACAATGCCCGACGCCGCGAAAATGGACAAGACCGCGCGCCGCTCGGCCCGCGCGCGATTGCGGGGCCGCTCCCGAACGGGTAAAATCAACGACATGCGGCCGAAGCTTTTCATTGGAATGCAGGGCCGCCGCGCGGGGGAGCGTCCGATATGCAGCGTGTCACCATGACCATAGACGACGATCTCATGGCCGCTCTCGACAAATATATGGAAGCCGGCGGGCATCAGAATCGATCGGAGGCGGTGCGCGATCTCGTGCGCGCCGGCCTCATGAAGCAGCCGAAGCTCGACGACAGCGATCGCCCCTGCATCGGCGCGCTCGTCTATCTCTACGACCATGAGACGCGGCAATTGTCGAAGCGGCTGATGCACGACCATCACAGCCACGCCGATCTCTCCATCGCCGCCCTGCATGTGCATGTCGACGCCGAGACCTGCCTCGAGGTCTCGCTGCTGCGCGGCGCAAAGTCGGAGGTCGAGCATTTCGCCCAGCATGTGATCGGCGAGCGCGGCGTGCGCTACGGCCAGCTCGTCGTCGCGCCGGCAGAGGCGCATTCGCCCGAGAGCGCCTCGGCGCCGAAACCGCACCACGGCCATAGCCACGCCTGAGGCCTGTGACACAAATGCAACGCTTCGGGCAAATCCGTAGGTGGGTCGTTGCCACAGCTACGTTCGTATGATCTGATAATAAAAAAATCATACGGGGGAGCTGCGATGACCGGCTGGCGAGTTGGCGAAATTTCCGCATTGGCCCTGGCGGTCGCGCTTTTCGGCGCGGACGCCGTCGCGCAGGAGAGCTTGCCGGACATAGACATCGGCGCGCCGATCGCGGCCGCGACTCCGGCGGCGGCCGCCGCGCGCGCGGAAGACGCGCAAAAGGCGAAGGTGAGGGTCGAGGCGGCCAGCGAGACCGTCTTCAGCGGCCAGCAGGTCAACGCCGTTCCCTTCGCGCGTCCGGGCGAGGCGCTCGAGATCGTGCCCGGCCTCTCGGTCACGCAGCACAGCGGCGAGGGCAAGGCGAACCAGTATTTTCTGCGCGGCTTCCAGCTCGACCACGGCACTGATTTCTCGCTGACGCTGGACGGAATGCCGATCAATATGCGCACCCACGGCCATGGCCAGGGCTATGCGGACGCCAATTTCCTGATCCCGGAGCTGCTCTCCTCCGTCGTCGGCCGCAAGGGCCCTTATTACGCCGACAAGGGCGACTTCTCCTCGGCCGGCTCGGTCGATATGCAATATATCGACAAGCTCGATCACGGCTTCTTCCGGGCGACGGGCGGCAGCTTCGCCTATGGCCGCCTGCTCGGCGCCAAGAGCTTCGAGGTGAATGGCGGCAATCTGCTCACCGCCATCGAATCCAGCATATACAACGGCCCGTGGACGCGGCCCGACGAGATGCGCAAGATCAATTCGGTGCTGCGCTGGTCGCGCGGCACGCAGGAGGACGGCGTCTCCATCACCGCTATGGCCTACGCCAACCGCTGGTTCTCCACCGACCAGATCCCCTCGCGCGCCGTCTATGGCGGGATCATGCCGCTCTGGGGCAATGTCGACAGCACGGACGGCGGCGACGCTTCGCGCTTCAGCCTCTCGGCGCGCTGGAGCCAGACGGAAGGCGCGCATTCCTCGCGCGTGGAAGCCTACGCCATCCGCTCGACGCTCGATCTCTACAACAACTTCACCTATTTCCTCTCGCATCCCGACCTCGGCGACCAGTTCCGCCAGTTCGACCGGCGCACAGTGCTCGGCGTCAACGCGCAGCACGCCTATAAATACGAGCTCGCCGGCCTGCCGATCGAATCGCGCATCGGCCTCGAGAGCCGCTACGACAATATTCGTCTCGGCCTCCAGGACAGCTGGCGGCGCCAGCCCTATGACACGATCACCAACAGCCATGTGGCGGAAGGCAGCGTCGGCCTTTGGACCGACACCACTGTTCGCTTCACGCCCTGGCTGCGCGCCACCGGCGGCGTGCGCTTCGATTATTTCGCCGCCAGCGTCGGCAGCCTCCAAGACCCACTCTCCGCGCCCAAGGACGAGAATGGCGCTCCGATCTGGACCGGCCCTTGGAACAGCGGCTCCAAATCGGCGACGATGGGGAGCCCGAAGGTCGGCGTCGTTATCGGCCCCTTCGAGCAGACGGAGCTCTTCCTCAATTTCGGCGAGGGACTGCATTCGACCGACGTGCGCGGAACCGTGACCCGGCTGAGCCCGGCCGACGGCTCGTCGGTGGCGACCATCCCGCTGCTGGTGAAGCAGCGCGGCGCCGAGATCGGCGTGCGGACCACGCGCCTGCTGGAAGGGCTCGAATCCTCGGTCGCCCTCTGGTGGCTGAACAATGATTCGGAAAATCAGTTCGAGGGCGATTCCGGCAGCACCTCCTTCGGCCGGCCGAGCCGGCGCTACGGCATAGAGATCATCAACCACTACACGCCCGCCTCCTGGCTGCGGATGGAGGGCAGCGTGTCGCTGTCTCATGCGCGCTTCCGCGGCGTCGATCAGCAGCAGGCGCTCGCCTGGATCGATCTTCTCTCGCCCGACGCGATCGGCTACGGAACCTATGTCGGCAACGCCCCCGGCAATTACATTCCCGATTCGCCCAACATCGTCGCCATGGGCCAGATCGAAGTGGGCGAGGCGACAGGCCCCTTCGCGGCGCTGCGCTATCGCTATCTCGGCGAGCGCCCGCTGACCGAGGACGGCGCCTTCAAATCGCCGGCGACCGGCACGCTCAACCTTCGCGCCGGCTATCGCTTCGACAATGGCTGGAGCATTCAGGCAGACGCTTTCAACGTCACTAATTCGCGCTCCGACATGATCACCTATGGCTATGGATCGCTGATCCCCTCCGATCCGCTCTATGGCCTGTGCAAGGCGGGCGTCGCGCCGAGCAATGTCTGCTCGGTCGGCGTGATGGGCCGTCATTTCAAGCCGATGGAGCCGCCGGCCGTGCGCGTGTCGATCACCGGCCCGCTGCCCTTCTGAGTTCGGTCGCATCCGTTTCATCGGGCGGAACGAGAAGCGGCACGCCCGGAAAGGCGTTTTCCACCTCCCCCTCGAGGGGGGAGGTCGAGCGCCGCAGGCGCTCGGGAGGGGGTGACGCCCCGAATCTTCGCCGGGGAACCCCACCCCGGGCCGCTTCGCGGTCCGACCCTCCCCCTAAAGGGGAGGGTGCGCACACACTTTCGGCATTCACCCGACTCCCTGTCCCGCGCACCGATCTGGCGCCCTGCGGAAAGCTCGGCTAGGCTGAGCGTTTCGCTGGGCGGCTTTTTGCGCGCCGCGGCGATCCGCTAGAGTATCCGTTATGGACAAGGGGCTTTTTCGGCCCAAAGCCGGTCATCGC